>OZ244891.1:0-2322500 GCA_965221475.1 Alphaproteobacteria bacterium
GCTCGCCGGGGAACAGGTCCTTCTCGAAACTGTCCGGCACGCCATCGACGAAGCAGGCCGGCGCATGGCGCTCATAGGGGCCGAGAATCCAGCCCATGCGTTCCTCGCGCAGATAATACGAGGCATCGGATTCGCGCAGCACGGCGAGTTCGGAATTGCCGGCCTCGCGATACGCCTTCAGCACCGGATCGACATCGGTGACGATATACTGGTGCTGGACCGGGATCGCCGGAATCTCCAGGCCGACCATCCGGGCGGTGGCGCGCGCATAATTGCCGGTCGCGCTCACGACATGTTCGCAGCGGATATCGCCCTTGCCGGTCCGGACGATCCATTCGCCGTTCTCGCGCTCGATCCCGGTGACTTCGGTGTGCTGGTAAATTTCCGCGCCGCGGCTGCGCGCGCCCTTCGCCAGCGCCATGGTGACGTCGACCGGGGCGATATGGCCGTCCGTCGGGTGCCACAGGGCGCCGACCAGGCCGTCGGTATCGATCAGCGGCCACAGCTCGCGGATGCGCGCGACATCGATAATCTCGCACTCGACGCCGATGGTCTCCGCCGTGCAGCGATAGAGGCGGTATTCGTCCATCCGGTCGCGGTTGGTCGCCAGGCGCAGATTGCCGTTGACGTGGAAGCCGACATCCTGGCCGGTCTCGGCCTCCAGCGTCTTGTAGAGATCGACCGAATACTGGTGCAGCTGGCCGACCGAATAGCTCATATTGAACAGGGGCAGCAGGCCGGCGGCGTGCCAGGTCGAGCCCGCGGTCAGCTCCGTGCGCTCGACCAGCACGGCATCGGTCCAGCCCTTGCGCGCCAGATGGTACAGGGTGGAAACGCCGACGACGCCGCCGCCGATCACGACGACCCGGGCCTGGTTTTTCATCCGCGGGGTCTCCCCATTCTCGCCGCCCGCCGAAGCCGGCCGCTACCGCGCGGCACGGCGCCGGGCGGAAGCGCGGGATACTAGGCGCAACCGGCGGGAATGCACGCAAAATCCGCGTGCGCCGCCGCTCATTCGCCGAAGACCCGCGCGAAGATCGTCTCGACATGGCGGGCGTGGAAGGCCGGGTCGAACAGGGCATCGACCGCTCCGGCGGGGAGGCAGGCGGCGATCCCGGCATCGGCCTTGAGCGCGGTAGCGAAATCGCCGCCGTCGCGCCAGACCTTCATGGCGTTGCGCTGCACGGCGCGGTAGGCGTCCTCCCGGCTCATGCCGGCATCGGTCAGCGCGAGCAGCACGCGCTGGGAATTGTGCAGGCCGCCCAGGGCGGCGGCATTGGCCGCCATGCGCTCCGGGTAGACGACCAGCCGGTCGATCACGCCGGTCAGCCGGGCGAGCGAGAAATCGAGCGCGACCGTGGCGTCCGGCGCGATATGGCGCTCCACCGAACTGTGCGAGATATCGCGCTCGTGCCACAGCGCGGTATTTTCCAGCGCCGGCATGACCATGCCGCGGATCAACCTCGCCTGGCCGGTCAGATTCTCGGTCAGGACCGGATTGCGCTTGTGGGGCATGGCCGAGGAGCCCTTCTGGCCCTCGGCGAAATATTCCTCGGCCTCGCGCAGCTCGGTGCGCTGCAGATGGCGGATTTCGACCGCCAGCCGCTCGATGGCGCCGGCGACGACGCCGAGGACGGCGAAATACATCGCGTGGCGGTCGCGCGGCACGATCTGGGTCGAGACCGGCTCCGGCGTCAGGCCGAGTTTGGCGGCGACATGGGCCTCGATTCGCGGATCGACGGTGGCGAAGGTGCCGACGGCGCCGGAGATGGCGCAGGTGGCGATCTCCGCCCGCGCCGCCTCGAGCCGGGCCCGGCCGCGGGCGAACTCGGCATAATGGCCGGCCAGCTTCAGGCCGAAGGTCGTGGGCTCGGCATGGATGCCGTGGCTGCGGCCCATGATCGGCGTCAGCCGGTGCTCCTCCGCCCGGCGCCTCAGGGCGGCCAGCAGATCGTCCAGATCGGCCAGCAGCAGGTCGCTCGCCCGGCAGAGCTGGACGGCGAGGCCGGTATCGAGCACATCCGACGAGGTCATGCCCCGGTGCAGGAAGCGGGCTTCCGGGCCGATCTGCTCGGCCAGCTCGGTCAGGAAGGCGATGACATCGTGCCGGACTTCGGCCTCGATGGCGTCGATGCGCGCGATGCGCTCCGGCGTGTAGGGCCGGTCGCCCGCGCGCCACACCGCGGCGGCCGTGCCCGGCGGGATGGCGCCGAGCTCCTCCATCGCCGCGCAGGCATGGGCCTCGATCTCGAACCAGATGCGGAAGCGGGCGGCCGGCTCCCAGAGGGCGGCCATGGCGGGGCGGGTATAGCGCGGGATCATCGGCCGCTCGCAAACGGGGAGGGGAGGGCGATGGTACAGGGCCCGGCCGGGCCCCGCCGCAGCAATTTCGTCCCGTCCCGGCGCGGGCGAACGGTGACGGGGCCGGTGTGCAGGCCGTTCGCCGGCGCACCGTTGCGCATGGTCACTGCTTCTGCAGCTCCTGGATTGCCATCTTCATGATCGCCGGCATGACCTCGGCCGTATAGACAGAGGTCTTTCCCTGTATCGAGCGACCGATCGGCGAGGAATAGAAGTCGGCCAGCGCCTTGAGTTCTTCGGCGCTGAAATGTTTGACCATGGCGGGAATCGCGATTTTCCGCATGGTTTCCGTTGTCAGGACTTTCTGGAACAATTTGCGGGTGTTTTCGCGTTGCGGGCCGGGCGGCATCATATTCGTAACCGCCTTGTCGAAATCCCGCATAATGACCGGATACGATACGGCAAAATAGCGTTCCGCGAACGCGCGGCGGTTCTCCATCGTGTCCGGTACGGCGGATTGCGCCGCGGCAACGCCGGCGGTGCAGACGATGAGGCAGACCGCCAGCATTCCCTTCATGAGCTGCATTCTTCGCTACTCCCCTGTCAGGCCGGCCCGGCGGGACCGGGCATCGGTCCGGCGCCGGCCGTTGGTTATCGACCGGTGCCGAGGGTAGTCCGGCCGGCTGGCAATGCAAGGGCCGGTCGGTCCCGCGCTGGTGCCGGGGCGGGGGCGGTGATATATCGGCCGGCGGATCGCGCGCCCGATCCGCCATGTCCGGGAGGGCCGAATGCGCCGCCGGGTCCGCCTGCTGCTGCTCCATCTCGCTGCCGCCGCGCTCGTTGTCGGCGTGATCGCGCCTGCCGGCGCGCAGAACCGGTCCGGCGCGCCGGCCGGCGACAAGGCGGGCCAGACCCGCGGCGAGCGCCTCGCCAGGGCCCTGCCGCCGCCGCTCGAAGGGCACACGGCGCACGAGCGGGTGGAAGACGATGCCGGGACCGGGCAGGTGCGCGTCCAGCGCCTCTACCAGGATTCGGCCGGCCGGTCCGTCATCTCCATCGAGGTGCGCAGCGAGACGGCGGCGACGCTGAAGAAGCGCCGGGCGACCTTCATGGACCCCGGCATGGTGCAGGCCCGGCAGGGCGAGTTCCGCGATATCGCCGGCCAGCGCTTCGCCATTCTGAAGATCGGGGGCGAATACACGGCCATGACCGTCGTCGCCGGCCGCCACTCGGTCCTCTATTTCGGCACCGGCGACCGGACGATCCTGCTCGCCCATATCGCATCGACGGCGTTCGGCCGGTTGCGCGCCGTACCGTAAGCGCGGGGTGGCGGGGCCGCCCGTTCCGGCGTCATTTTTCTGGGGATAACTTTATCCACAGCCGGAATGTGCCGAAAGCGGGCAACAGCGCCTGTAATTGTGGACAGAATTTCAGTCAACGATCCGTTCTTTACTTTGTTATCCACCGGAACGGCCAGTATTGCCGGCAATTTTTTCTTGAACCGCCGGCCCGCCAATCGCAGTATCGGGGTGCACGACAGGTAGCCGAAAGGGTGCATGTCGATGCGGCGCAGCCGCCTTCGGGCGGCCAGCGCATGAGCCGGAGAAACGGGCCTTCGGGACCGGATCGAAGGCGGAACGGCCAGGCGGTGCAAGCCGTCAAGGTCGGGAGCCGGGGCGCCTTCGGGCAAACCGGCCGCCGGAAAGCCGGTAGCGGATCCCAGGATGCGCAGGCCGGAGAGCCGGACGCCGCGAAGCGGGCCTTCGGGACCGTGGAACGGCGGGAGCGCCCGCAAGGGCGCTCCGGAGGCCGGGGCCTTCGGGCCGGCGGCCTTCCGTGGGAAGCCCTTCGGGGCGGTCCCGCAGGGAAGGTGTCAGGGGTTCTTCGGAACCATGCCGGGACGTCCGCGTCGCAGCACCTGGCGCCTTCTTTGCGTGCGGGCTTTGCCCACCGGCGCCTTCCCGCTTCGCAACGCCGGGGCAGGCCGCTCCTCACCCTGCCGCCCGCCGAAACAGAACCCGGCCGCACCGGAATGCGGCCGGGCTTGCTGTGTCAGGGCATGTCCGCGTCTTTGCACCTGTGCGCGGCCTGCCTAGTCGCGCCGGTATCGATTGTCAACAATATTTTGTGTCTTCGGCAAATGCCCATCAATATTTTGTAATATTCCCGCCGGAAACGGCCGGCCGCCCCGACCGCGCCGCCCGGGCAGGAGATTTGCCGCATCCCGGCCCGCGGCCGTTGCCCTTCGCCCCGGCCTGCCCTAGGTCTGCGCCCGTCAACTTCTCACGCGGATTTGCGGCAGCCGGGCGTTCCGGCCCTGTCGATCCGGTGTCCGGGCGGCGCGCCTTCGGGCGGGGCTTCCCGGATGAACGTCCGCGGCGGTCGAACCGGTAAAGGATAATGCCATGGCGATGCCCGCCTTCACCATGCGCCAGCTGCTCGAGGCCGGCGTTCATTTCGGACACAATACGCGGCGCTGGAACCCGAAGATGGCGCCCTTCATCTTCGGCGTGCGCAACAATGTCCATATCATCGATCTGCAGCAGACCGTGCCGCTGCTCCACCGTGCGATGCAGGCGGTGCGCGACGTGGCGGCGGCCGGCGGCCGGGTGCTCTTCGTCGGCACCAAGCGCCAGGCCTCGCGCCTGATCGCCCGGTCGGGCGAGCGCTGCGGCCAGTTCTATGTCGATCACCGGTGGCTCGGCGGCATGCTGACCAACTGGGCGACCATCCAGCGTTCCATCGCCCGGCTGAAGGCGCTCGATGCCCAGCTCGGCAACGAGGAGGAAACCCAGGGCCTGACCAAGAAGGAGCTGCTCCAGCTCACCCGCGAGCGCGACAATCTGGAAAAGGCGCTGGGCGGGATCAAGGAAATGTCGGCGCTGCCGGATATCCTTGTGGTCATCGACACCAACAAGGAGGCGATCGCCGTTGCCGAGGCGAACAAGCTGAAAATCCCGGTCATCGCCGTGATCGACAGCAACAGCGATCCGAAGGGTATCGACTTTCCGGTGCCGGGCAACGACGATTCGCTGCGCGCCATCGAAATCTACATGGATCTGTTCTGGGGCGCGGTGCTGGACGGTCTGGCGCAGGAAGTAGCGCTTTCCGGCGGCGATCTGGGCGAGGCGGATGCACCGCCCTCCGAACCGTTGCCCGAACAGGCGGACGCGGCTGCCGCGGACGAGGCAGCCCCGGCCGAAGCCGCCGCAAACGATCCGGCAGCGGAAGAAGCTGCTGCGGACGATCCGGCCACGGCCGCCCCTGAAGAAAGCCCGGCCGAAGCGGCCCCTGAGGAAAGCCCGGCCGGCGACGGCGAGGCGGCCCCGCAGGAAGCGGGAGAAGAGGCAGCGGCGGAGACTGCCGCCGGCTGACCGGGCGGGCGCCGCTTCCGGCCTGCGCTCATTGAGCAAGTAGCCCGGCGGTTCCGCGCCCGGCCGCCTGCCGGACGAAAACGAACGAGAGGACGATATGGTTCAGGTCAGTGCCGCCATGGTGAAGGAGCTGCGCGGGCGCACCGGCGCCGGCATGCTGGACTGCAAGAAGGCGCTGGTCGAATCCGGCGGCGATATCGCCGCGGCGGGCGAGTGGCTGCGCAAGAAGGGCCTGGCGGCGGCGGCGAAGAAATCCGGCCGCGTGACCGCCGAAGGGCTGGTCGGATTGCGTACCGACGAAAGGGCCGGCGCGCTCGTCGAGGTCAATTCGGAGACGGATTTCGTCTCGCGCAACGCGAGCTTCCAGGCCTTTGTCGGCACCGTGGCCGATGTCGCGCTCGCGCTCGATGGCGATCTGGCGGCGCTCCGCGCGGCCGCTTGTCCCGGCAGCGACCGCACCGTGGAGGGCGAGCTTACCAACCTGATCGCGACCATCGGCGAGAACATGACGCTGCGCCGGACGGCGCGGCTGAGCGTGAACGAGGGCGTCGTCGCCTCCTATATGCACAGCGCCGCCGCGCCCGGCCTCGGCAAGATCGGCGTTCTGGTCGGCATCGAATCCGCTGCCGATGCCGAGGCGCTCCGGCAGCTCGGCAAGCAGATCGCCATGCATGTTGCCGCGAGCGCGCCGCGGGCGGTGAGCGCCGAAGACCTCGACGCCGCGACGGTGGAGAAGGAGCGCGAAATCCTGCGCGAACAGGCGGCGGCCAGCGGCAAGCCGCCGGCCATCGTCGAGAAGATGGTCGAGGGGCGGCTGCGCAAATTCTATGAGGAAGTCGTTCTGCTGAACCAGGTCTGGGTGATCGACGGCGAATCCAGGGTCGCAAGCGTGATCGATGCCGCCGCCAAGGAGCTGGGCGCACCGATCCGGATCGCCGGCTTCCTGCGCTACCGGCTCGGCGAGGGCGTCGAGCGGCGGGAGGACGATTTCGCCGCCGAAGTCGCCCAGCTTGCCGGCTGACCGCGCGCGGCCCCGTACAGCCGGAACGCCGGGCGATGAAGGACGGACCGAAATACCGGCGCGTCCTTCTCAAGCTGTCCGGCGAGGCCCTGATGGGCGAGCGCGCCTTCGGCCTCGATCCGGCGACGCTGGAGCGTATCGCCGGCGAGGTGAAGTCGGTTCACGATCTCGGCGTCGAGGTCTGCCTGGTGGTCGGCGGCGGCAATATCTTCCGCGGCATCCAGTCGGCGGCCCACGCCATCGAGCGGGCGACCGGCGATTATATGGGGATGCTGGCGACGGTGATGAACTCGCTGGCGGTCCAGGGCGCGCTGGAGCAGCTCGGCGTCGATACCAGGGTCCAGTCGGCGATCCCGATGTCGACCGTCTCCGAACCCTATGTCCGCCGGCGCGCCGTCCGCCACCTGCAGAAGGGCCGGGTGGTGATCTTCGCCGCCGGCACCGGCAACCCCTTCTTCACCACCGACACCGCCGCCGCCCTGCGCGCTTCCGAAATGGGCTGCGATGCGCTGCTCAAGGGCACCGGCGTGGACGGCGTCTACAGCGACGACCCGGCGCGCAACCCGGCCGCCGAACGCTATGAGAGCCTCACCTTTACCGAAGTGCTGAGCCGCAACCTGCGGGTCATGGACGCGACCGCCATCGCGCTGGCGCGGGAAAACGGCCTGCCCATCGTCGTGTTCTCGATCCGCACCGCCGGCACCATCGCGCAGGTCGTGCACGGCCGGGGCGCCTTCACGATCATCGCCGAATAGCCATGCCGGAAGCGGGCGGCGGCCATAAGGGCATTCCCCGCCCCGAACATTCTGATAAATTCGGATATGGCAGGAGCGGACGAGAGGCCGGACCATGATCGATCCCGTTCTCAAAGACATGAAGCGCCGGATGGACGGGGCGATGGAATCCCTGCGCGGCGACCTGGCCGGGCTGCGGACCGGACGCGCGTCCACCGGCCTGCTCGAGCCGATTGCCGTGGAGGCCTACGGCACCCAGATGCCGCTGAACCAGGTCGGCAACATCTCCGCGCCCGAAGCGCGCCTGCTGACGGTGCAGGTGTGGGATACCAATCTGGTCGGCGCGGTGGAAAAGGCGATCCGCGCCTCCGATCTCGGCCTCAATCCGCAGACCGAGGGGCAGACGATCCGGGTGCCGCTGCCGGATCTGACCGAGGAACGCCGCATGGAGCTCGTCAAGGTGGCGGGCAATTATGCCGAGGCGGCACGGGTCGCGGTACGCAATGTCCGCCGCGACGGCATGGAGCGTCTGAAGAAGGCGGAGCGGGCCGGCGAGATTTCGCAGGACGAACAGCGCGCCCGGTCCGAAGATATCCAGAAGGCGACCGACAGCCATATCGAGGACATCGACGAACTGCTCGCCCGCAAGCGCGGCGAGATCATGCAGGTCTAGAGACGGGCGGCCATGGATGCTGTTTCGCCTTGCGCAATATCCCCGGCGCCCCGGGCGCTGCCGCGCCATATCGCGATCATCATGGACGGCAACGGCCGCTGGGCCGAGGCGCGCGGCCTGCCGCGCACGGCCGGCCACCGGCACGGCGTCGAGGCTGTGCGCCGGACGGTCAAGGCGGCGATTGCCAATGGAATCGGCTATCTGACGCTCTACGGCTTCTCGTCGGAGAACTGGCGGCGGCCGCCGTCGGAGGTCGGGGAGCTGATGGCGCTGCTGCGCCACTATCTGGCGAGCGAGATCGCGGAGCTCGACGAACAGGGCGTCCGGCTCCGCTTCATCGGCGACCGGCCGCGGCTACCGGCCGATATCGTCGCGCGGATCGACAATGCCGAGCGGCGCACCGCCGGCAACACGGTCTTCACCCTGGTGATCGCGCTGAGCTATGGCGGCCGCGACGAAATCCTCGGCGCCGCCCGGCGCATGGCCGCCCGGGCCGCGCGCGGCGACCTCGATCCCGAGGCCATCGGCCAGGAGGAATTTTCGCGCCATCTGCTGACCGGCGACATCCCCGATCCCGACCTGGTGATCCGGACCAGCGGCGAACAGCGGCTGAGCAATTTCCTGCTCTGGCAATCGGCCTATGCCGAGCTGGTCTTCACCGACTGCCTGTGGCCCGATTTCGATGCCGAAACGCTGCGGGCGGCCGTCTCGGAATATTGCCGGCGGGAGCGCCGCTATGGGGCCGTCGGCTGACCGGGCCACGGCGGTGGCAGCGGCCGGCCCGCCGCGGGCCGCGGCAGGCGCCGGCAGCCGGCCGCGCGAGGTCGCGGCCCGCATTCTGTCTGCAGCAGTCCTCGTGGCGCTGCTCGCCGGCGGCCTCTGGCTCGGCTGGCCGTATTTCCAGCTGCTGATCCTGGCTGCTGCCGGGCTGATGGCGCGGGAATGGGCCGTGCTGTGCGGCCGCGGCAAGGCCGGGCGGGGCGGCGTTGCGCTGGTCGTGGCCTGTGTCGCCGTCGTTGCGCTGGTGTCCGCCGGCATGGATGCAGAGGCCTCCCTGGTGCTGATCGCCGGGGCGCCGGCGGTCGGTCTGCTGGCGCGGCCGCAGCGGCCTTCGGATGCGGTCTGGCTCGGCGCCGGCGTGCTCTATGTCGGCGGCGCGGCCTGGGCGGCGGTCGTTCTGTTCGACCGGTTCGGCGACGGCGTCTGGGCGGTCGCCTGGCTGTTCTGGGTGGTGGCGCTGACCGATATCGGCGCCTTTCTCACCGGCCGCACCCTGGGCGGGCCGCGGCTCGCGCCCCGGCTCAGCCCGCGCAAGACCTGGTCGGGAGCGGCCGGCGGGCTTGCGTTTGCCGCGGCCGGCGGCCTCGTCTTCGCGCTGGTCGCGGACCGGCCGGCGCCGGCCGGCCACATCGTCGCCGCCCTGCTGGTCAGCCTGCTGGCGCAGGCCGGCGATCTGTTCGAATCGGCGCTGAAGCGCCGGTTCGGCGCCAAGGATTCCGGCCGCCTCGTTCCCGGGCATGGCGGCCTGCTGGACCGGGTGGACGGAGTCGCGCTGGCCCTGATCGCGGTTGCGCTGCTGGCTTCGCTGCGCGGCGGCCTGGAGTCGCCGTGGCTCTAGGCGCCTCCGGCCGGCCGGGGCGCGGCAACGGTGCGGGCCGTGCCGGCAAAGGGCCGCGCCGCATCACCGTGCTGGGCGCGACCGGCTCCATCGGCCGCAATACCCTCGATCTGGCGGCCCGCCAGCCGGACGATTTCGCCGTTGAGGCGCTCACCGCCCACAGCAATGTCGATCTGCTGATCGCGCAGGCGCGGGCGACCGGGGCGCGTATGGCGGCCATCGGGGATGCGGCGCTGTACGGCGCGCTGAAGGACGGGCTGGCCGGCACCGGGACCGAGGCCGCGGCGGGCGCCGACGCCATCGCCGAAGCGGCGGCCCGGCCGGTCGATTGGGCGATGGCCGGCATTGTCGGCGCCGCCGGGCTGGAGCCGACCCTGCGCGCGGTCCGCCAGGGGACGGTGGTCGCGCTCGCCAACAAGGAAAGCCTGGTCTGCGCCGGCGATTTCGTCCAGAGCGAGGTCCGCCGCTGCGGCGCAACGCTGCTGCCGGTCGATTCCGAGCATAACGCGATTTTCCAGGTGTTCGATTTCGACCAGCCGGAGCGCGTGGCCCGGATCGTCCTGACCGCGTCCGGCGGCCCCTTCCTCGGCTGGGACCGGGCGCGCATGGCGGCGGCGACGCCGGCCGAGGCGGTCGCCCATCCGAACTGGGACATGGGCGCCAAGATTTCGGTCGATTCGGCGACGCTGATGAACAAGGGCCTGGAGGCGATCGAGGCCTGGCACCTGTTCCCCGTCCGGCAGGAGCAGATTGCCATCGTCGTCCATCCGCAATCCGTCGTCCATTCCATGGTCGATTATGTCGATGGCTCGACGCTCGCCCAGTTGGGCACCCCCGACATGCGCACCCCCATCGCCTATGCCATGGCCTGGCCGGAGCGGATGGAATCGCCGTCGGCCCGGCTCGATCTGACGGCGGCCGGGCCGCTCACCTTCGAGGCGCCGGACCTCGAGCGCTTTCCGGCCATGGCGCTCGCCTTCGCCGCCCTGAAGGCCGGCGGCGCCGCGCCGGCGGTGCTCAACGCGGCCAACGAGGTGGCCGTCGCCGCCTTTCTGGACGAACGGATCGGCTTCCTTGAAATCGCCCGAATCGTCGAAGAAACCCTGGCGCGCGGGCCGCAGCACGCCATCGGCTCCATCGACGATGTGCTGGCGGTGGACCGCGAGGCGCGGCGGATCGCGGAAGAATTGACGCGGCAGCCGCGCCGTTCCGTCCCCGCTGGCGGTTTGCCCTGAGCCCGCCGCGGCCCCACATGGGCGGGGTGGCACCGGCGGCAATATCGTGCCGCGAGTGCCGAAGGTCGTAAGGCGGTTTTTGAGGTTCGAGGCGCCCGGTTCATGGCAATCGTCGATATCGTCTGGAACTACATCCTGCCGTTCCTGGTTCTGTTCACCCTGCTGGTGTTCGTGCACGAGCTCGGCCACTACGCGGTCGCGCGGCGCAACGGCGTGCGGGTCGAGATTTTCTCCATCGGTTTCGGCCCCGAACTGTTCGGCCGCGACGACCGGTGGGGGACGCGGTGGAAATTCTGCGTCATCCCGCTCGGCGGCTATGTCCGAATGTTCGGCGAGGGCGATGCGCCTGCCGATCCGCCTCCCAACCCGCCCGCCAGCCGGCCCGGCCGTACGGACGGCCGCCCCGGCGACCTTTGGGGCGACCCGCGGGACGACCTTCCGGCCGAACCGCCGCTGCGGCCGCTGACGCCGGAGCAGCGCGCGGCGAGCTTCCATCACAAGACGGTGGGGCAGCGCGCCGCCATCGTGTTCGCCGGCCCGGCCGTCAACTATCTCTTTGCCGTCCTGCTGCTCGCGGGGCTGTTTATGACCGCCGGCCAGCGCCATACGCCGGCACTGGTCGGCCCCGTCATTGCCGGCGGCGCGGCCGAGCGGGCCGGCCTGCGCACCGGCGACCTGGTTGTCCGCTTTGCCGGCCGCGGCATCGACCGGTTCGAGGAGGTCGAGCAGATCGCCCTGCTCCATCCGGGCGAGGCGCTGCCCATCCTCGTCCGGCGCGACGGGGCGGAGCGCGCGCTCATGCTGACGCCGCAGCCGCAGGCGGTCCGCGACCGGCACGGCAATACCGAGGTTTACGGCATGCTGGGCGCGGTCCGCATGGTGGCGCCGACGGTCGGCCGGGTCCTTGAAGGATCGGCCGCGGCGGCGGCCGGACTGCGTACCGGCGACCGTATCGTCGCCATCGACGGCCGGCCGGTATCGACATTCCAGGAAGTGCGCACTGCGATCATGGCGCGGCCGGAAACGCCGGTCCGGCTGCGGGTCCGGCGCGACGGCGGCAGCGTCGCGCTGACCGTCGTGCCGCGGGCCGCGGAGCTCGCCGATGCGGCGGGCGTGCGCCGGACGGTCGGGCGGATCGGCATCGGCGTCGCGCCGCCGCCGCTCAAGCGCCACGGCCCGATCGCCGCACTGGGCGCGGCGGTCGGCGAGACCTGGTCGCTGACCGTCATCACCGCCACCGCCATCGGGCAGATGTTCGCCGGCAAGCGCGGCGTCCGCGATTTCGGCGGCCCGCTGCGCATCGCCGAAATGTCCGGCGATATGGCCCGGATCGGCGTCTACGCCTTCGTCTGGTTCATGGCGGCGCTTTCGCTGTCGCTGTGCCTGATCAACCTGCTGCCGGTCCCGATGCTGGACGGCGGCCACCTGCTGTTCTACGGAATCGAGGCGATCCGCGGCAAACCGCTGGGCCCGAAAGCTCAGGAATATGGTTTCCGAATCGGCATGGCTTTGGTATTAACCCTGATGGTCGTCGTCACCTGGAACGATCTGCTCCGCCTGTTCGGTGCGCACGGCTCGTAGGACTTATCGCACAGTGCGACCGCCCGACGGTGGATTTGGCGGTCGCGCTCGCTTTCGACCGGGGGGTTGGCGTGCGAATTCTGACGGTGTTGCTGCTGGGTGCAGCGCTGCTCGCCGGAGTCGTGTCGACTCCGCCGGTCGT
The DNA here is from genome assembly GCA_965221475.1 of Alphaproteobacteria bacterium. Classification (GTDB taxonomy): domain Bacteria; phylum Pseudomonadota; class Alphaproteobacteria; order Bin65; family Bin65; genus Bin65. The sequence continues at coordinate 12,680 of OZ244891.1, forward strand.
CCCGGCCATGGCCCAAGCGCGTGGCGATACGATCCGCAATATCGTCGTTGAGGGATCGCGCCGCATCGCCCCCCAGTCGGTCGCCGGCTATCTGACCATCAAGCGCGGCGATCCGTTCGACCGGGCGCGGATCGATGCGTCGCTCAAGGCGCTCTACGAAAGCGGCCTGTTCCGCGATGTTTCGATCCGCCGGCGCGGCCGGGACCTCGTCATCCGCGTGGTCGAGAATCCGATCGTCAACCGGATCGCTTTCGAGGGCAATTCCAAGCTGGACAATGAGGACCTGGCTGCGGAAGCGAATATCAGCCCGCGCGCCGTCTATTCGCGCGCCCGGGTGGAGGAGGCGGTCCGGCGCATGCTGGCGGCCTATCGCGCCGCCGGCCGCTATGCGGCGACGGTCACGCCGAAGGTCATTCCGCGATCCCAGAACCGGGTCGATCTGGTCTTCGAGATCGCGGAGGGCAGCACGACCCTGGTGCGGCGCATCGCCTTCATCGGCAACCGGACCTATTCCGACGGCACGCTGCGCGACGCGATCCTGACCAAGGAAACAGCCTTCTGGCGCTTTCTCGGCCGGTCCGACATCTACGACCCGCAAAAGCTCGAGGCGGACAAGGAGCTGCTGCGCCAGTTCTACCTGAACCGGGGCTTTGCCGATTTCCAGATCCTGTCGGCGGTGGCCGAACTGGCGCCCGACCGGGAGGGCTTTTTCATCACCATCGCGCTGGAGGAGGGGCCGCGCTACCGCTTCGGCAAGCTGACGGTCGATTCCCGGCTCCGGCGGGTCGCTGCCGCCGAGCTGGGCGCGGCGGTCACGGCACGGACCGGCGAGCGCTACAGCGCCGCCAAAATCCAGAGCTCGGTCGTTGCGCTGACCGATGTCGCCGGCAGCCATGGCTATGCCTTTGCCGAGGTGAGGCCCCGGGTCGCCCGCAACCGCGACAAGGCCACGGTGGATGTGACCTTCGTCATCGCCAGGGGGCGGCGGGTCTTCATCGAGCGGATCGACATTGTCGGCAATGTCCGGACCCGGGATTCGGTCGTTCGCCGCGAAATTCTGATCGCCGAGGGCGATGCCTTCAATTCCGCCCGGATTCGCCAGTCCCGGCGGCGTCTGGTCAATACCGGCTATTTCGAGAAGGTGGAGATCGAGCGCAAGGAAGGTTCGAGCCCGGATCAGGTGCGGCTGGAGATCACCGTGGCGGAGCGCGCCACCGGCCAGCTTTCCATCGGCGGCGGCTTTTCCACCCAGGACGGCCCGCTCGGCACGGTCGGCGTGCAGGAGACCAATTTTCTCGGCCGGGGCTACGATGTGCGCCTGTCGGGCCAGCTGTCGTCCAAATCCTCGCAGATCGATGCCAGCTTCACCGACAAGCATTTCCTCGGCCGCGACGTTTCCTTCGGCGTCGATCTCTACCGGACCGAGCGCGGCTTCCAGGCGACCTACACCGAAACGTCCGATTTCCGGGTCAGGCGGCTGGGCGGCCGGCTCCGCTTCGGCTACTGGCTGGAGGAGGATATCCGCCAGAGCGTGTTCTATGAGCTGACCAACCGGCGCGTGACGGATGTCGCGGCGGCCAGTTCCCGTTTCCTCCAGGAACAGGAGGGCTCCTCGACCAAGTCTGCCGTCGGCTCCCGCATCAGCTGGGATACCCGCGACAACCGTTTCGAGCCGACCGACGGCTTCGTGCTCGGCGGCGGCGCCGTCGTCGCCGGCCTCGGCGGTACGGAGCGGTTCTACAAGCTCTCGGCCGAAGCCGGCTACTGGATCTCGGTCAGCCCCGGCCTGGTTCTCGCACTGCTCGGCGAGGCCGGCCATGTCGGCGGTTTCGGCGAGGATGTCAGCCTCGGCGAGCGCTATTTCATCGGCGGCCACAATATGCGCGGGTTCGAATATGGCGGCATCGGCCCGCGCGATACCACGACCGACGAAGCGCTGGGTGCCAACAATTACTGGGTGCTCTCCGCCGAATTGAGCTTCCCCCTCGGCCTGCCCCAGGAACTGGGCGTGAAGGGGCACATCTTTACCGATATCGGCAGCGCCTTCGGCATCGATGCCAGCGGCCCGGAACTGTTCGACAAGGCGACGCCGCGCATCTCGGCCGGGGCCGGCCTGTCGTGGCGCTCGCCCCTCGGCCCGCTGAATTTCGATCTCGGCTTTCCCATTCTGCGCGAGTCCGAGGATCGTTCCCGGCTGTTCAATTTCCGATTCGGAGTCAGGTTCTAGATCATGATCAGATGCGGACTGGTGGGCCTGGCGGTCGTTGCGGCCCTGGCCACGTCTTCCCTCGCGCTCGGCCAGACCAAGGCGCCGCCCACCCGGATCGCCGTCGTCGACGTCCAGAAAGTGCAGCGCGAGTCGCGCGCCATGATCGCCGTGCGCGAGGAGCTTCAGGCTCTGCGCAAGAAGTACGGTTCGGCCCTGGAGGTCAAGGAGAAGGAAATACAGGCCGAGTTCGACCGGCTGCGCAAGGACAAGGAACTGTCGCGCGGCGAGTACGATCGCCGGATCCGCGCGCTCCAGGCCGAGGTTGTGAAGCTGCGGCGCCAGAGCCAGGCGCGCAGCGAGGCGCTGAACCAGGCGTTCGAGAAAGTCTTCGCCCGCTTCCGTCAGGAGGTCGTTCTCGTCGTCAGGGCGATGGCGGTCGAGGAAAGCTTCACTCTGGTGCTGAACCGGGCCACGCTGATCCATGCCTCGCCGCAATACGAGGTGACCGACGCGGTCGTCGCGCGGCTCAACAAGCGCCTGCCGAAGCTCGCGCTCGACTACAAGGATCCGGTCGGCAGCGCCGCCAGGGAAGTGGAGAAGCGGCGGGCGAAGGCCGCGAAAGACAAGAAATAGCCGCCGCCCGTCCAGCCGGCCCCCAGAACCGGTGCGCCCGCGCCGGGCGCGCTGCAATCCGGTAGCGAAATCGTGTCCGACCGATCCAGCCCATCGACGCTCGATATCCGGCGCATCCTGGAAGTGCTGCCGCACCGCTACCCGTTCCTCATGGTGGACCGGGTGGAGGAGGTGGTGCGCGGCGAAAGCGCTGTCGGGATCAAGAACGTCTCGATCAACGAGCCCTTCTTTCAGGGCCACTTTCCCGGCGCGCCGGTCATGCCCGGCGTCCTGATGATCGAGGCCATGGCCCAGACCGCCGGCATACTGGTGATCGAAACCCTGGGCCCGGAAATGGAAGGCAAGCTGGTCTATTTCATGTCGGTGGAGGGTGCGCGCTTCCGCAAGCCGGTCCGGCCCGGCGACCGGATGCACATCCGGGTCGAGAAGCGCCACGCCCGCAAGCTGGTCTGGAAATTCGCCGGCACCTGCCAGGTCGATGGCGGGATCGCCGCCGAAGCGACCTATACGGCGATGATCGTCGACCGCGAGGGCTGAGCGCCGCCGCGACGATGCCCGAGATCCACCCGACCGCGATTGTCGATCCGTCAGCGACGCTGGCGGACACGGTCCGCATCGGCCCCTATGCCACGGTCGGCGCCCATGTCGCCCTCGGCGATGGGTGCCGGGTCATGCAGCACGCTGTGATCGACGGCCACACCAGCGTCGGCGCCGGCACTGTGATCTATCCGCATGCCTGCGTCGGGCTGCCGCCGCAGGATCTGAGCTACCGGGGCGAGCCGACCCGCCTGATCGTCGGCCGCAACAATGTCATCCGCGAGCACGCCACCCTCCATACCGGGACGGCGAAGGGCCATGGCGTGACCAGGGTCGGCGACGATTGCCTGTTCATGGTCAATGCCCATGTCGCGCACGATTGCACGGTGGGCGACCATGTCATCCTCGCCAACAATGCGGCGATGGGCGGCCATGTCACCGTGGGCGACTATGCCATTCTCGGCGGCAATTCCGCCATCCAGCAGTTCGCCCGGATCGGCCGCCACGCCATGATGGGCGGCATGTCGGCCTCGGAAACCGATATCATCCCCTACGGTCTGGTCATCGGAGTGCGCGAGGGGCTTTCGGGCCTGAACCTGATCGGCCTGCGCCGCCGCGGCTTCACCCGGGAACAGATCCATGAATTGCGCCGCGCCTACCGGCAGCTGTTCGCCGCCGAAGGCACGCTGACCGAGCGCACGAACGATGTGGCCATGATGTTCGGCGACAGCGCGGCGGTGCGCGAGATCGTGGATTTCATCCGGGCCGATCCGACGCGCCCGATCTCTCAGCCGCCGGCAACCCGTGGCTGAGCCGGCGCCCGGCACGCTCGGCATGCTCGGCATTATCGCCGGCGGCGGCGAAATGCCCGCCCTGGCCATCGAAGCGTGCGAGAAGGCCGGCCGGCCCTGTTTCGTCTTTGCCCTCGACGGCCATGCCGATCACCCCGCCGTCTTCGCCGCGCGGCACGAAATCCTCCGGCTCGGCGCCGTCTCCCGGTTCCAGAAGAAGGCGCAGGCGGAAGGGGTCCGCGACGTGGTGATGATCGGCCGGGTCCGCCGGCCCGCCCTCCGCGAACTGCGCCCGGATGCAAAGGCAGCGGCCTTCCTCGCCCGGATTGCGATGAAGGCGCTGGGCGACGACGGGCTGCTGCGCGCCGTCGCCGGCGAGCTGGAGCGGCTCGGCTTCCGGGTGGTCGGCATTCAGGATGTCGTGGCCGGCCTGCTGGCGCCGGCCGGCATTTTGGGCCGGGTGAAGCCGGACGGCGACGCGCGGCGCGATATCGCCCGCGGCCTCGAAGTCGCCCGGCGCCTGGGCGATCTGGATGTCGGCCAGGCCGTTGTCGTCCAGCAGACGCTGGTGCTTGGCGTCGAGGCCATCGAGGGCACGGACGGCCTGCTCGAACGCTGCGCCGCCCTCGGCCGCGACGGGCCGGGCGGCGTGCTGGTCAAGATCGCGAAGAGCCGGCAGGACCGGCGCATCGACCTGCCGACCGTCGGCGTCGCCACGGTGGAGAAGGCGGCGGCGGCCGGCCTGCGCGGCATCGCCATCGAGGCCGGCGGCACGCTGATCGCCCGGCGCGATGCCGTGGTCGCGGCGGCCGACCGGGCGAAGCTGTTCCTGGTCGGTCTCAGCCCCGACGATGACGGGGCGGACGCCGGTGCCGCCTGCTGACCCGTCCGGCGGTCCGCTGATCTATCTGGTCGCCGGCGAGCCGTCCGGCGACCGGATCGGCGGCCACCTGATGCGCGCGCTGCGGGAGCGGACGGCCGGTGCGGTCGCCTTCGCCGGCATCGGCGGCCCGGCGATGGCCGCGGCCGGGCTGCGCAGCCTGTTTTCCATCGACCTGTTCTCGGTCATGGGCCTCGACCATCTGCCGCACCTGCACCGCATTCTCCGGCGCATGCGCGAACTCGAGCGCGACATCGCCCGCCGCCGGCCGGACTGCGTGGTGACCATCGATGCCCAGACCCTTTCCGGCCATATCGGCCGGCGGCTGGCCCGGCGCGGCATTCCCGTGGTGCACTATGTGGCGCCGACCGTGTGGGCGTGGCGGCCGGGGCGGGCCGGAAAGATCGCCCGCTATCTCAGCCATCTGCTGACCATCTTCCCGTTCGAGGCGCCGCTGTTCGAGCGGTTCGGCCTGCCGGTCACCTTTGTCGGCCATCCGGCGGCCGAGCCCGATCCGCCGGACGCCGCCGCCGTCGCCGCCTTCCGCCGGCGCCATGCCGGCGGGGGTGCAGGCCCGGTGCTCTGCCTGCTACCGGGCAGCCGGCGCCGGGAAGTCGCCCGCCAGCTGCCGCTCTACCGGGCCGCCATCGGCCGGCTGCAGAAGAGCGGCCTGGCGCCGGCCTGCCTGCTGCCCGCGGTGGCGCCGGTCCGGGATGCGGTTGCGGCCCTGACGGCGGACTGGCCGGCGCCGCTCGCCCTGCTGCCGGCCGACGACACCCGCTATCTCGCCTTTGCGGCCTCGGATGCGGCGCTGGCGGCCTCCGGCACCGTGACCGTCGAACTGGCGATGGCCGGGACGCCGACCGTCGTGACCTACAAGGTGCCGTGGCACGACAGAGCGCTCGCCCGGCTGGTCGTGAACACGCCCCATGTCTGTGCCGTCAATGTCGCGGCCGGGGCGGAAATCATGCCGGAATGCGTGCTCGAACGCGCCCGGCCGGCGGAGATCGTGGCCGCCCTGGCGCCTCTGCTGCGCGATCCGGCATTGCGTCGCGGCCAATCGGACCGTATTCGTGCGGTGGCGCAGACGCTCTCCGTGCCGGGGCGCAAGCCCGGTGCGATTGCGGCCGACGCCATCCTCAGAATCGTCCGGGACAGGACCGGCCATGAATGACGGCAGACCCGCCTTCCGTATGTTGCACACCATGTTGCGGGTGCGCGACCTGGAAAAATCCCTCGCCTTCTACACCGGCCATCTGGGCATGGAGCTGCTGCGCCGGCGGGATTTTCCCGGCGGCCGCTTCACCCTTGCCTTCGTCGGCTATGGCGACGAGGCGAGCAACACGGTGCTGGAGCTGACCCACAACTGGGACCAGGAGGAGCCGTACGACCTGGGCGACGGCTATGGCCATGTCGCCCTCGGCGTACCGGACATTTATGCGGTCTGCGCGAAGCTGGAGGCCGCCGGCATCGCCATTCCGCGCCCGCCGGGCCCGATGAAGCACAGTTCCACCGTCATCGCCTTCATCGAAGACCCGGACGGCTACCGGATCGAGCTGATCGAACGATAGGCCGGCCCGGCGCCGGCCCTGAGCCGGACGGGCTAGCGCTGTTCGAGCGGGATATAGGGCCGGCGCGCTTCGCCGGTATAGAGCTGGCGCGGCCGGCCGATCTTCTGGACCGGGTCCTCGATCATCTCCGTCCACTGGGCGATCCAGCCGACCGTGCGGGCGAGCGCGAACAGCACGGTGAACATGGAGGTCGGGAAGCCGAGCGCCTGCAGCAGGATGCCGGAATAGAAATCGACGTTCGGGAACAGCTTGCGCTGCTGGAAATAATCGTCTTCGCGGGCGATCCGCTCCAGCTCCAGCGCCAGTTCGAACAGCGGCTGGTCGCGCACACCGAGCTCGTCCAGCACCAGATGGGCCGATTTCTTGAGTACCGCGGCGCGCGGATCGTAATTCTTGTAGACCCGGTGGCCGAAGCCCATCAGGCGGAACGGATCGTCCTTGTCCCGCGCCCGCTTGAGAAAGGCCGGAATCTTCTCCTTGCTGCCGATTTCCCGCAGCATGTCGAGGACCGCCTCGTTGGCGCCGCCATGGGCCGGCCCCCACAGCGAGGCGATGCCGGCGGCGATGCAGGCGAACGGATTGGCGCCGGACGATCCGGCGAGCCGCACCGTCGAGGTCGAGGCGTTCTGCTCGTGGTCGGCGTGCAGGATGAAAATCTGGTCCATGGCGCGGGCGAGGACCGGCGATACCGGCTTGTCCTCGCACGGCACGTTGAAGGTCATGTGCAGGAAATTTTCCGCGTAGCGCAGATCGTTGCGCGGATACATGAAGGGCTGGCCGATGGAATATTTGTAGGCCATGGCCGCAATGGTCGGGATTTTGGCGATCAGCCGGTGCGATGCGACCATGCGCTGGTGCGGATCGTCGATATCGGTGCTGTCGTGATAGAAGGCGGACATGGCGCCGACCACGCCGACCATGATCGCCATCGGGTGCGCATCGCGGCGGAAACCGCTGAAGAAGGTGCGCATCTGCTCGTGGACCATCGTATGCCTGCTGATGGTCTGCTCGAAATCCTCCTTCTCCGCCCTGTCCGGCAGATGGCCGTAGAGCAGCAGGAAGCAGACTTCGAGGAAATCGCTGTGTTCGGCCAGATCCTCGATCGCATAGCCCCGGTGCAGCAGGATTCCCTTCTCGCCGTCGATGAAGGTGATCCTGGATTCGCAGCTCCCGGTGACGGTAAAGCCCGGATCGTAGGTGAAAAGGCCCAGTTCGCCATACAGCCGGCGGATATCGGCGACCCCCGGGCCCTCCGTGCCTTTGCGCACCGGCAGGTCGAGCGTCCGGCCCGTCGCATTGTCGATCACGGTGAGGGTGTGGGCGTCGGCGTCGGCTGTCCTGGACATGTCGTTCATGATGCTCCCGAACTCTTGTGTACGCATCGCACCCGGCGCTGCTCCGGGGCCGTTCGGCAGTCCGCCGGGTCCGGCGGACCGGGCCCGTGGTGCAGCGCAACATGGGCGGAAAATAGACTGTCGGGCCCGTTCGGGCAATCGCGGCGTTGGCGCCTGCCCCGGTTCCCGCGCCGGCCGGTCGCTGCGGCTGCCCGCCGGAATGCGGATCAGGCGGCCGCCGGCCCGATACTGTCGTCGATCCGGCCGAGGCTCTCGGCCCGGCCGAGCACATCCAGAACCTCGAAAATGCCGGGCGAGACCGTGCGTCCGGTGAGTGCGGCGCGCAGCGGCTGGGCGATTTTGCCGAGCTTTTCGCCGGCGGTTCCGGCCGCGGCCCGGATCGCGGCCTCCGCACTTTCGGCCGACCAGTCGGGGAGCGCCGCCAGGGCGGCGCGGGCGAGGGCGAGCCGGGCCCGGCCGGCATCGTCGAGCAGCGCCGCCGCTGCCGCATCGGGCGCCAGCGGCCGGCTGCGGCAGTAGAACAGGGCCGAATCGGCCAGTTCCACCAGGGTCCGGGCGCGCGGCCTGAGGCCGGGCAGGCCGGCGATCAGCCGCTGCCGCCCGGTCGCCGACAGCGCCGTGCCGAGGCGCGCCTCGATCAGCGGCCCGACCAGGCCGGCGAGCCGCTCCTCCGCCATGTCCGCAATGTAGCGGGCGCTGAGGCTGGTCAGCCTGACGGGATCGAAGCGGGCGGGCGACCGGCCGATATCCGCCAGGTCGAACCAGCCGGCGGCCTGGGCCATGGTGAAGATTTCGTCGTCGCCGTGGCTCCAGCCCAGCCGGGCGAGATAGTTGCACATCGCCTCGGCCGGAAAGCCCATCTCGCGCCAGGCGTCGAGGCCGAGCGCGCCGTGCCGCTTCGACAGTTTCTTGCCGTCCGGCCCGTGGATCAGCGGAATGTGGGCGAAGGCCGGCACCGTCCAGCCCATGGCCCGGTAGAGCAGGGTCTGGCGAAAGGCGTTGGTCAGATGGTCGTCGCCGCGCACGATATGGGTGATTGCCATGTCGCGATCGTCGACCACCACCGAGAGCATATAGGTCGGCGTGCCGTCCGCGCGCAGCAGGATCATGTCGTCGAGCTGGTCGTTGCGCACTGCAACCCGGCCCTGAACCGCGTCGTCCACGACCGTTTCACCGTCCAGCGGCGCTTTCAGCCGCACCGCCGGCGCCACGCCGGGCGGCGCTTCGGCCGGGTCGCGGTCGCGCCAGGTGCCGTCATAGAGGCGCGCGCTGCCGCGCTTGCGCGCCGCCTGCCGCATCGTTGCCAGCTCTTCCGGGCTGCAATAGCAGCGATAGGCCCGGCCGGCTTCGAGCAGTGCCCCGGCGACCGCGGCATGGCGGGCCGTGCGCGCCGACTGGAAGACCGGTTCGCCGTCCCAGTCGAGGCCGAGCCAGCGCAGCCCGTCCAGGATCGCCTGCGTCGCCGCCGCCGTCGACCGCGCCCGGTCGGTATCCTCGATGCGCAGCAGGAATTTCCCGCCATGCCGCCGCGCGTAGAGCCAGTTGAACAGGGCCGTTCGGGCGCCGCCGATATGCAGGAAGCCGGTCGGCGAGGGGGCAAATCGGGTAACGACAGTCATCGGCGCTTCATGTAGGTTTCGCGGCAACAGCCGGGGCGCCGGGCCGCAGGCCGGCCGCTGCTTCGGGAGTGGGCCGGCCGGGCGGGTGCCATAGCACAGCCGCAGACGCCGTGCACGCACCCGGCGCGAAGAGACGGGTTGAGGAGTGCGCCCCATCGCGGGCCGGATCGGGCAGTCGATCGAATCCCGGCGCCGCTCGCCGGGAGAGGCGGGCGGCCGCTTGCGCTGGGCCGTCCTCGCTTTCGGCCGCAGTTCGCTCGCGCTGCTCGCCGACGAGCGGGAGCGCTGGCTGCTCTGGACGCCGGTCGCCGTCGGCCTCGGCGTCTATCTCTATTTTGCCGGGACGGCCGAGCCGCCGCTGCTGCTCGCGCTCGCGCTGCCCGCCCTGGCGGCGTTTGCAGCGCTGGCGGCCTGGCGCCGGCCGGGCCTGCGCATCCCGGCCCTGCTGCTGCTGTTCTGCGCCGTCGGCTACGCCGCCGGTGCGGTACGGACCCATGCGGTCGATGCGCCGGTTATCGGCCGCGAGATCGGCCCGGTGACGGTCGCCGGCCGGATCGTCACGGTCGATCCGCGCCAGCACGGCGCCCGGATGATTCTGGACGATCTTTCCATCGACCGGCTGGCGGCGGCGGAGACGCCGGCACGGGTGCGCCTGGTCGTGCGCGTCGGCTGGCGCGCCCTGCGCCCCGGCCAGCGCGTCGCGGTGCGGGCCGTGCTGCTGCCGGTCCCGCCGCCGGTCGCGCCGGGGGCGGCGGATTTCCAGCGCCGCGCCTGGTTCGGGCGCATCGGCGCCAGCGGCTATGTCATCGCCGCGCCGAAGCCGCTGCCGGACGCCGAGCGCGGCTGGTTCGATGCCCGGATCGAACGGTTGCGCGACGCTGCCATGCGGCGCATCGCTGCCGTGCTGCCCGGCGATACCGGGGCGGTGGCGAGCGCCCTGCTGACCGGCCATCGCGGCGGTATTTCGACCGACGCCATGGCGGCGATTCGCAATGCCGGGCTGGCGCATCTGCTGGCGATATCGGGCCTGCATATCGGCATGGTCGCCGGCATCGTCTTTTTCGCCCTGTGGTCCGGGCTGGCGCTCGTGCCGGGGGCGGCCCTGCGCTGGCCGACCCGCCGGATCGCTGCCGTCGCGGCGCTGGCGGTCGCGGCGGCCTATCTGCTGCTGACCGGCGCGACGATTCCGACGCAGCGCGCCTTCCTGATGCTGGCGGCGGTGATCGCCGGAGTCCTGATCGGCCGGGTCGCGATCTCGATGCGGCTGGTCGCCGTGGCGGCCACGCTCCTGCTGCTGCTGACGCCGGAGAGCCTGCCGACGCCGAGCTTCCAGATGTCCTTCGCGGCCGTGGTCGCCCTGGTGGCGGCATACGAGGTGTGGTCGCACTGGCGGCTGCGGACGCGGGCGCCGCGCCTGCCCCGGCCGCTGCGCGGGCTGATCGGCGTCGGCGCGACCAGCCTGATCGCCGGCGCCGCGACCGCGCCGTTCGCCCTGTTTCATTTCCAGCGCCTGGCGCTCTACGGCCTGGCGGCCAATCTGGCGGCGGTGCCGCTCGTCTCCCTGTTCGTGCTGCCGATGGGGCTGGTGGCGCTGTTCGCCATGCCGTTCGGCCTGGAGGCGTGGCCGCTGCGGGCGATGGCCCTGGGCATCGATCTGATGCTGTGGGTCGCCCACGGCATCTCCGGTCTGCCGGGCGCGCACGCCCTGGCGCCGGCGCCGCTCGCCTGGGGCATGGCCCTGATCGTCGCCGGCGGGCTGTGGCTGACGATCTGGCAGCGGCGCTGGCGCCTTGCCGGTATCGCTGCCATCGTCGCCGGCCTGGCCAGCAGTCCGTTCGCCGAGCGGCCGGATATCCTGGTCGCGCCGGAAGGCACCCTTGTCGCCACCCGCACGGCCGACGGTGCGCTGGCGCTGTCGTCGGCGCGGCGCGGCCGCTTCATCGCGCGGGTCTGGCTGGAAGGCGAGGGCCAGCGCCGGCAGCGCTACTGGCGGGGCGACCGGCTGAGCCGGGTACGCTGCGATGCGCTGGGCTGCATCTACCGGCCGGATACGCGCCCGATCGCCTTCCCGGCCGATCCGGCCGCCCTGGCGGAGGATTGCCGCCGCGCCTTCCTGATCGTCGCGACCTTCGATGTGCGGCGGCGCTGCCCGGCCGTGCGCCGGACCATCGACCGGCGGGACCTGATGCGCAACGGCAGCCACGCCATCCATCTGTCCGGCGGCCGGATCCGGATCCGTACCGACCGGGATGTGCGCGGCGACCGGCCCTGGGTCGGCCGCTGGCGCGCGCCGGTTCGGCAGTGGCAGCCGCGGCCGCAGCGGCGGCGCGCCGTCGCCGGCCTCGGGCGGTAGACCATTTGCCCGTTCCCCCCGGCGCCGTTCGCCGCTATGGAGGGGCCATGCGCAGAACGATCTCCTCCGGCTCCCGGCTCGAGGCCGACTATGCCTATTCCCGCGCCGTGGTCGATGGCGACTGGGTGTTCGTCGCCGGCACCACCGGCATGGACTATGAGAGCGGCGCGATATCGGACGATGTCGCCGAGCAGGCCGAACGGGCCTTCCGCAATATCGAACGGGTCCTGGCCGAGGCCGGCGCCTCCATCGACGATACGGTTCGCGTACAGTATACACTGACCGACCGGGCGGACATGGCGGCCCTGGCTCCGGTGCTCGGCCGATGGTTCGGCCGGGCGCGCCCGGCGGCGACCGCGGTCATCGCCGGCCTGATCGATCCGCGCATGAAGATCGAGATCGAAGTCACCGTGCGAAGGAACAGCCGCTCATGACCAATGTCCTCGTCACCGGCGCCGGCCGCGGTATCGGGCTGGAGTTCGCTCGCCGCTTTGCGGCCGCAGGCGCCCATGTCCACGCCACGGTGCGCGACCTCGGCCGGGCCGATGCCCTGCGGGCGCTCGGCACGGCGGTAACGGTCCATGTCTGCGATGTCACGTCGGATGCCCATGTCGGGGCGCTGGCCGACCTGCTGGGCGATACGCCCATCGATGTGCTCATCAACAATGCAGGCGTGCTGCACGGCCGCAACGCGGCCCTGGATACGCTGGAGATCGCCGATCTTGAGGCGACGCTGCGGGTCAACACGGTCGCGCCGGTGCGCGTCATCAAGGCGCTCGCCGGCAATGTCGCGCGGTCGGAGCGCCGGCTGATCGTCAACGTTTCGAGCCGCATGGGCTCCATCGGCGAGGCGAGCGGCGGCAATGTCTGTGCCTATCGCACGTCGAAGGCGGCGCTGAACATGGCGGTGAAGGCGCTCTCGTTCGAGCTCGCCGACCGGGGCATTACCGCGATTGCCGTCCATCCGGGCTGGGTGCAGACCGATATGGGCGGGCCTTCGGCCGCGCTGACGGTGGCGGAGAGCGTCGCCGGCCTGATGGCCGTCATCGACCGGGTCGGGATCGGCGATACCGGCAGTTTCATCAATTACGACGGCAGCCCCATTCCGTGGTAGCGGGCGGGCTTCCGCGGCGGCCGACGGGATTCGGGCAATCATGCTGACCGACGACCAGATCATGATCCGGGACACGGCCCGGCAGTTCGCGCTGGAGCGGCTGCGTCCGGGCGCTGCCGAGCGCGACCGGACCGGCGAAACGCCGCGCGACCTGCTCGCCGAGATGGGCGCGCTCGGCTTCATGGGCATGACCGTGCCCGAGGAATGGGGCGGGGCGGGCGCCGACAATGTCGCCTATGTGCTGGCGATGGAGGAGATTGCCGGCGGCGACGGCGGCGTCTCGACCATCATGAGCGTCAACAATTCGCCGGTCGCCGCCGCCCTGCACGGCTATGGCTCGACCGAACAGAAGAACCGCTTTCTCAAGCCGCTGGCGAGCGGCGGCATCAACGCCGCCTTCGCGCTGACCGAGCCGCAGGCCGGCTCCGATGCCGCAAACCTGAAGACGCGGGCGGTGAAAGAGGGCAACAAATATGTGCTGAACGGCGCCAAGCAGTTCATCTCCTCCGGCGCGACAGCGGAGATCGTCCTGATGTTCGCGGTGACCGATCCGACGGCCGGCAAGAAGGGCATCAGCGCCTTCGTCGTGCCGACCGACACGCCGGGCTACCGGGTCGTGCGCAAGGAGGAGAAGCTGGGCCAGCGCTCGTCCGATACCTGTGCGCTGATCCTGGAGGACATGGCGGTGACGCCGGATCTGCTGCTCGGCGCGGAGGGCGAGGGCTACCGCATCGCGCTCGCCAATCTGGAGGCGGGCCGGATCGGCGTCGCGGCGCAGGCCGTCGGCATGGCGCGGGCGGCCTTCGACCACGCCGTCGCCTATGCGAAGGAGCGGGCCGCCTTCGGCCAGCCGATCGTCGGGCACCAGGCCGTCTCCTTCCGCCTCGCCGAAATGGCGACGCAGATCGAGGCGGCGCACCAGCTGACGCTCGGCGCCGCCCGCCTGAAGGATGCCGGTCTGCCCTGCCTCAAGGAGGCGGCGATGGCCAAGCTGTTCGCCAGCGAGATGGCCGAGCGGGTGTGCTCCGACGCCATCCAGATCCATGGCGGCTATGGCTATCTGCAGGATTTTCCGGTCGAGCGCATCTGGCGCGACGTGCGCGTCTGCCAGATATACGAAGGCACCAGCGACGTGCAGAAAATCATCATCGGCCGCGCCATCGCGGAAGCGTAGCGGCGCCGGAGCGGGCAGGGCAGGGCCGCGCCGGACGCATGGCATGGCGGCCCTGTCCGTGATAGAGCACGCCCGTCCCGCTGCCGCCCGGAGCCTTCCTTGAGCGCCCCGTCTTCGACCGCCGAATCCGCAGACGCCGCCGCCTTCCCGCACTACCGGCGCAATATCGGCCTGCTGTTCGTCTGCTGGGCGCTCACCAGCACGTCGATGATGCTGGTGGTGACGGTGACCGCCCTGGTCGGCGCGAGCCTGGCGGAGAACAAGGCGCTGCTCGCCCTGCCGCTGGCGATCCAGTGGTACGGCTCGGCCGTGTTCACCATACCGGCCTCCTTCATCATGGCCCGGGTCGGCCGGCGCAACGGCTTCCTGCTCGCGGTGGTGGCCATGGCGGCCGGCGCCGGCCTTTCGGTGCAATCGATCTACGAGAGCAGTTTCGCCCTGTTCTGCCTCGCCAGCCTGCTGGTCGGCTTCGCCACCGGCTTCCAGTGGTACTACCGCTTCGCGGCGGCCGAAGTGGTGCCGGAATCCTTCCGCACCCGCGCCATTTCCCTGGTGCTGGCCGGCGGGGTGGTGGCCGCTATCGTCGGGCCGACGCTGGCGCGCCATTCGGTCGACTGGCTCGCACCGGTCAGCTTTGCCGGGGCCTATGTCGCCATCATCGGCCTGCAGGCGGCGATCATGCTGTTCCTGCTGTTCGTCCAGACGCCGAAGCCGCCGAAAATGGCGCTGCGCGGCGGCCGGCCGCTGAAGGAGATCGCCCGGCAGCCGAAATTCATGCTCGCCGTCTCCGGCGGCGTGATCGGCTACGGCATCATGGTCCTGCTGATGTCGGTCACGCCGAAGGCCATGGAAATGTGCGGCCTGAGCTTCGGCGAGGCGACCCATGTCATCCAATGGCACATTCTGGGCATGTATGTGCCGGCCTTCTTCACCGGCCATCTGATCCGGCGTTTCGGCGCCCAGCGCATCATGCTGGCCGGCGGCCTGCTCAACATCGTCTGTCTGGTGGTGGCGACCGAGGATATCGCTTTCGAGAATTTCCTGGTTTCGCTCCTGCTGCTCGGCGTCGGCTGGAACTTCCTCTACACCGGCGCGACGACCCTGCTGACCGAAACCTATACGGTGGCGGAGCGGGCCAAGACCCAGGCGCTGAACGAATTTCTCGTCTTCGGCTTCGTGGCGACGGCGACCTTCTTCTCCGGCGTCACGCTCGAGCTCTATGGCTGGCAGAATCTGGCCATCGGCGTGCTGCCGCTGCTGCTGATCGTGCTCGCCGCCACCGTCTGGATCATGGTGCTGTCGCGCCGCGAGAGCGCCGTCGGGGTCTGAGAGCGCGACGGAAGGGCGGCTTGTCGCCGCTATCCACCGCCGGGCGGCTGTTCTAAAACGGCCCGGCGCTGCAACCCGGAAGGCCCGTGCCGTGGCGGTCATCCGCTCCAACCTGAATACCCGCACCGACCTCTTCCGGGAGAATACGGCCCATAACCGTGCCCTGGTCGCCGATCTGCGCGCCACGGTGGCGGCGATCAAGCAGGGCGGCCCGGAACGGGCGCGCGAGCGCCATCTGGCGCGCGGCAAGCTGCTGTCGCGGGACCGGGTGCGCACCCTGACCGATCCGGGCTCGCCCTTTCTGGAGCTCAGCCAGCTCGCTGCGCACGGCATGTATGACGGCGATGTGCCGTCGGCCGGCATCATCACCGGGATCGGCCGGGTTTCCGGCCGGGAATGCGTCATCGTCTGCAACGACGCCACGGTGAAGGGCGGCAGCTACCATCCGGTCACGGTCAAGAAGCATGTCCGGGCGCAGGAGATCGCCATCCAGAACCGGCTGCCCTGCGTCTATCTGGTCGATTCCGGCGGCGGCAACCTGCCGACCCAGGACGAGGTCTTTCCCGACCGGGACCATTTCGGCCGCATCTTCTACAACCAGGCCAACATGTCGGCGCTGGGCATCCCGCAGCTCGCGGTCGTCATGGGTTCGTGCACCGCCGGCGGCGCCTATCAGCCGGCGATGTCGGACCAGGCGATCATCGTGCGGGAGCAGGGTACGATCTTTCTCGGCGGCCCGCCGCTGGTGAAGGCGGCGACCGGCGAGATCGTCAGCGCCGAGGATCTGGGCGGCGCGGACGTCCATTCCCGCACCTCCGGCGTCACCGACTATTATGCCCACAACGACCGCCATGCCCTCGCCATGGCACGGCGCATCGTGGCCGATTTCAACCTGCCGAAGCCGGTGGCGACCGTGCTGCGCGAGCCGGCGGAACCGCTCTACGATCCCGAAGAGCTGTACGGCCTCATCCCGGACGATGTGAAAAAGCCGTTCGACGTGCGCGAGGTCGTCGCCCGCATCGTCGACGGCAGCGAGCTCGACGAATTCAAACAGCTCTACGGCACGCATCTGGTCTGCGGCTTCGCCCGCATCCGGGGCTATCCGGTCGGCATCGTTGCCAATAACGGCATCCTCTATTCGCAGGAGGCGCTCAAGGCCGCGCATTTCATCGAACTGTGCAGCCAGCGCGGGATTCCGCTCATCTTTCTGCAGAATATCGCCGGCTTCATGGTCGGGCAGAAATACGAGGCGGGCGGCATCGCCAAGGACGGCGCCAAGATGGTGACCGCGGTCGCGACCGCGCGGGTGCCGAAATTCACCCTCATCGTCGGCGGCAGCTATGGCGCCGGAAATTACGGCATGTGCGGCCGGGCCTATTCGCCGCGTTTCCTCTGGATGTGGCCGAACGGGCGCATTTCCATCATGGGCGGCGAGCAGGCGGCGAGCGTGCTCTCCACCATCCGGCGCGACGCCATCGAGGCGCGCGGCGAGGCCTGGCCGGCCGAAGAGGAGGAGGCCTTCAAGGCGCCGATCCGCGCCCAGTACGAACGGCAGGGCCATCCCTACTATGCCTCGGCGCGCCTGTGGGACGATGGCGTGATCGATCCCCTCGATACGCGCATGACCCTGGCGCTCGCGCTCTCCGCCGCGCTCAACGCGCCGGTCGAGGACACCCGCTTCGGCATTTTCCGCATGTAGGGGGAAGGGGCGAAATGGGAGAAGAGAAGACCGTCCTGACCGAAACCGACGGGCGCGGCGTCGCCCGGATCGTGCTCAACCGGCCCGAAGTCCGCAATGCGATGGACGAGGCGCTGATCCGCGATCTGACCGCGGCGGTCGAGGCAGCCGGCGCCGACGGGCACGTGCGCATCGTTGTGCTGACCGGCCGGGGCAAGGGCTTCTGCGCCGGCGCCGATCTCGCCTGGATGCGCCGGACGGCGGACTGGTCCACGGCGGAAAACCGTGCCGACGCCGCCCGGCTCGGCGCCATGCTGAGCGCCCTGAACGGGCTGCCGAAGCCGGTGATCGGCCTGGTCAACGGCCATGCCTTCGGCGGCGGCCTCGGCCTCGTCGCCTGTTGCGACATCGCCATCGCCAGCACGGCGGCGAAATTCTCGCTGTCGGAGGTCCGGCTCGGCCTGACACCGGCGACCATCGGCCCCTATGTCGTGCGCCGGATCGGCCAGAGCCATGCCCGGCGCTATTTCCTGACCGCCGAAATTTTCGGTGCGCAGCGGGCGGAGGAAATCGGCCTGGTGCACGAGGTTGCGGAGCCGGAGGCGCTGGCGGCGAAGGGCGAGGAATTCGTCGATCTGCTGCTGCGCGGCGGGCCCCGCGCCCAGGCGGTCAGCAAGGACCTGATCGCCCGGGTCGCCGACCGCCCCATCGACAGCGCGCTGATCGACTGGACCGCCGGGCTGATCGCCGATATCCGCGCGAGCGAGGAAGGCCGCGAGGGGGCGGGCGCTTTCCTGGAGAAGCGCCCGCCGGCCTGGCAGGCCGGCGGCTGAGGGCGGCGGCATGTTCGACCGGATTCTGATTGCCAACCGCGGCGAGATCGCCTGCCGGGTGATGCGCACCGCGCGCCGGCTGGGTGTCGGCACGGTCGCGGTCCATTCGGATGCCGATGCCGCGGCGCTGCATGTCCGCCAGGCCGATGCCGCGGTCCGGATCGGCCCGGCCGCCCCGGCGCAGAGCTATCTGGTCGGCGAGCGTATCATCGAGGCGGCGCGGCAGACCGGGGCCCAGGCGATCCATCCGGGCTATGGCTTTCTTTCCGAGAATGCCGATTTCGCCGAAGCGTGCGCCGCTGCCGGAATCGTTTTCATCGGCCCGCCGGCCGCCGCGATCCGCGCCATGGGATCGAAAAGCGCCGCCAAGGCCCTGATGGAAGAGGCGGATGTGCCGGTCGTTCCCGGCTATCACGGCGACGATTCCGACGCCGGGAGCCTGGCGGCGCGCGCCGCCGAAATCGGCTTTCCGGTGCTCATCAAGGCCTCGGCCGGCGGCGGCGGCAAGGGCATGCGCCGGGTCGACCGGGCGGCCGATTTTGCTGCGGCGCTGGATTCGGCCCGCCGCGAAGCCGTCGGCGCCTTCGGCGACGACCGGATGCTGATCGAGAAATTCGTCGAGGCGCCGCGCCATATCGAAATCCAGGTCTTCGCCGACACGCACGGCAATGCCGTCCATCTGTTCGAGCGCGACTGCTCGATCCAGCGGCGGCACCAGAAAATCGTCGAGGAAGCGCCGGCGCCGGGCATGACCGCCGAACGCCGGACCGCGATGGGCGCGACCGCGCTCGATGCCGCCCGGGCAATCGGCTATGAGGGGGCGGGCACGGTGGAGTTCATCGTCGGCGCCGATGGCGGCTTCCATTTCATGGAGATGAACACCCGCCTTCAGGTCGAGCATCCGGTGACCGAAGCCATCGCCGGGCAGGACCTGGTGGAATGGCAGCTGCGCGTCGCCGCCGGCGAGCCGCTGCTCCTGGCCCAGGACGAGCTCGCCATCGCCGGCCACGCCATCGAAGTGCGCCTCTACGCCGAGGACCCGGACCGGGATTTCCTGCCCCGCACCGGCACGCTCAGGCGGCTGCGGCTGCCGGTGGGGGACGGCATCCGCTGCGATACCGGGGTGGGCGAGGGCGACCGCGTTTCGGCCGATTACGACCCGATGATCGCCAAGCTGATCGCCTGGAGCCCGGACGGGCGGGCGGCGGCGCGGCGCCGGCTGGAGCGCGCGCTGGCCGCGACCGAGATCGTCGGGGTGGACAACAATCGCGATTATCTTCAACGGGTTATATCGCATCCTTCATTCGTTTCCGGCACCTTCGATACCGGGTTTGTCGAGACCCATCGCGCCGCGATCCAGCCGGCCGAAGCGCCGCCCGGCCCGGAGGCGCTGGCCTGTGCGGCGCTGGCCATCGAGCTGGACCGCCAGGAGCGGGCAGCCGCGGCCGCCGCGGCGTCGTCCGAACCCTGGTCGCCCTGGCATCTGGTCAATGGCTGGCGGCTCAACGATTCCGGCCGGCACGATATCCGCCTGGCGCGGGGCGGGGCGGAACATGTCGTGCCGGTGACCTATGAGCAGGGCGGCTATGTGCTGGACCTGCCGTCCGGCCCCGTCCGCTGTTCGGTGGAGAAGGCCGGCGACCGGCTGGGCGTGCGGATCGGCGAGCGCCGGATCGTCGCCGGCGCCCATGTCGATCCCACAGCCGTCATCGTGTGGATCGACGGCGTGCGCACGGCGTTCGACCGGATCGACCCGCTCGATATCGCGGCGGACCTGGAAGAGCAGGACGACCGGCTGGTCGCGCCGATGTCCGGCAGGGTGATCCGGGTGATGGCATCGGCCGGAAGCGAGGTCGAGGCCGGCGAGCCGCTGCTGGTGCTGGAAGCGATGAAGATGGAACACACCATCGTCGCGCCCGGCGACGGGAAGGTCGGCGCGCTCCGCTACGGCGCCGGCGACCAGGTCGAGGAGGGCGCGCAGCTGCTCGATTTCGAACGCACGGAGGGCTGACCGATGGAGGCGAGCCGGCTGCAGGACGGCCATGTCCGGGTTCAGGAAGTCGGCCCGCGCGACGGGCTGCAGAACGAGCCCGGCACGGTTCCGGTCGAAATCAAGGTCGATCTGATCGAACGGCTGGCGGCGGCCGGCCTGCCGGCGGTCGAGTCCGGCGCCTTCGTTTCGCCGCGCTGGGTGCCGCAGATGGCGGATTCGGAGGAGGTCTTCCGCCGCATCGAGCGCCGGGACGGCGTGACCTATCCGGCGCTGACGCCGAATCTGAAGGGCTTCGAGCGCGCTATGGCCGTCGGCGTCGCCGAGGT
Organism: Alphaproteobacteria bacterium; assembly: GCA_965221475.1. Lineage (GTDB taxonomy): Bacteria > Pseudomonadota > Alphaproteobacteria > Bin65 > Bin65 > Bin65. The sequence continues at coordinate 33,075 of OZ244891.1, forward strand.
CGCCGTGTTCGCCGCCGCTTCCGAGACCTTTTCCCGGCGCAACACCAATTGCTCCATCGACGAGAGCCTGGCGCGTTTCCGGCCGGTCTGCGCGGCGGCGCAGCAGGCCGGCGTTGCCGTGCAGGGCTATATCTCGACCGTCCTCGGCTGCCCCTATGAGGGCGCGGTCGATCCCGGCACGGTTGCCGATCTGGCCGCCCGGCTGCTGGCGATGGGCTGCCATCGCATTTCGCTCGGCGATACCATCGGGGTCGGCACGCCGGCCCGTGCCGCCGCCCTGATCGACCGGGTTGCCGAGGCCGTGCCGCTCGCCGCCATCGGCATCCATTTCCACGATACTTACGGTCAGGCGCTGGCCAACACGCTGGCCTGCCTGGAGCGCGGCGTCCGGGTGGTCGATTCGTCCGTCGCCGGCCTCGGCGGCTGCCCCTATGCCGCCGGTGCCGCCGGCAATCTGGCGACCGAGGATCTGGTCTACATGCTCGACGGTCTTGGCATGGAAACCGGGGTCGATCTGGATGCCGTCGCCGCGGCCGGCGCGTTCATTACCGGCTGTCTGGAGCGGGCGCCGGCCTCGCGCGTCGCGCTCGCCCTCGCCGGCCGGAAGGCGGCCTGAAGCGCGATGGCCCTGCACCTGCTGAAACTCGCCGTCGGCTGCGAATCGGTCGAAGCGCTGGGCAGCTGGCAGCAACGCCGCCTCGCGCAGACCGGCGCGCTGTTCCACGAAACCCGCCATTATCCGCTGCGGGCGCCGGAGATCGCCGATGGCGGCTCGATCTACTGGGTCGTCCGCGGCCAGGTCCGGGTACGCCAGCGTATCGTGTCGCTGGAGCGGCGGAGCGACGGCGAGCGCGGCCGCTTCTGCCGCATCCATCTCGACCCCGTACTGGTGCGTACGGTGCCGCAGCGCCGCCGGCCGCACCAGGGCTGGCGCTATCTCGACCCCGCCGATGCGCCGCCCGACGCGCCGGAAGCCGCGGCGCCCGACCGCCCGCCGGCGGAGATGGCGGCGGAGCTGCGCGAGCTCGGTCTGCTCTAGCCGCGCGCCGGGCGGAACCGTTCTTCGGCGATGCGATCGGCGACCTCGCCGGTCGGGCGATCCTCGGCATCGGCGCGGGCGAAGATTTCGCCGAGCGTGTCGTCGATACGGTGCAGCATGGTCCGGGCGGCGCCGATATCGTAGCCGACGGCGAAGCGCGCGACATCGATCAGGCCGCCGGCATTGATGACATAATCGGGCGCATAGAGGATGCCGGCCCGGCGCAGCGCCGCTCCGTGGCGCGCCTCGTGCAGCACATTGTTGGCCGAGCCGGCGACGATGGCGCATTTGAGGCGGGGCAGGGTCTCGTCGTTGACGACCGCGCCCAGGGCGCAGGGCGCGAACACGTCGCAATCGAGCGCGAAAATTTCATCGGTGCCGAAGACGGTGGCGCCGAAATCGCGCTCCGCCCGCTCCAGGGCCGCCCGGTCGATATCGGCGACGGTGAGGCGTGCGCCGTCCCGGTGCAGGCGCTCGCACAGGAACCGGCCGACATGGCCGACGCCCTGGACCGCGACGTGCAGGCCTTCCAGCGTCTCCCGGCCCAGCCGGTGGCGCACCGCCGCCCGAATGCCGATATGGACGCCGTGCGCCGTTGAGTTGGACGGATCGCCGGCACCGCCGGTGACGCCGACGACATGCTTCGTCACCGTTCGGATCGCATCCATGTCGGCGACCGACGTGCCGACATCCTCGGCGGTGATATAGCGCCGGTTGAGCCGGTCGACCGCGCGGCCGAACGCGGTCATCAGCGCCTCGCTCTTGTCCTGTGCCGGGTCGCCGATAATGACCGCCTTGCCGCCGCCCAGGTCCAGGCCGGCCATGGCCGCCTTGTAGGTCATACCGCGCGACAGGCGCAGCGCATCCTCCAGCGCAGCCGCCTCGTCGGCATAGGGCCACATGCGGCAGCCGCCGAGCGCCGGACCGCGGCCGGTATGGTGGATGGCGATAATGGCCCGCAGGCCGGTGGCGCCTTCATGGCTGAAGACGACCTGCTCGTGGCCGTCGAAGGCGGGGTGGTCGAACAGCTTCATCGGTCGCAACGCCCATGCCGGTGCCGCCGCTTCAAGACGGGGCGGCTTGCGCCGCTCAATAGCATCCGCGCCGCGGCTCGGCCACATGCCCGCGGCGCGAGACTGGACGGCCGGCGGGCCGAAGCCTATCTGGGCAGGGCATTCGATCAGCGGACCGATCATGGGAAAATTCGTCACGCCGCGCAGCCGGGCGCCGGTCGAATCCCGGACAGCCAGCGAAGTCGACGCCTTCCTGCAATCCATGGCGCGGACCCCGGCGGCCGGCGCCGGGCGCGGCCGGCTGATCTTCGCCATGGACGCCACCGCCAGCCGCGAGCCGACCTGGGATATCGCCTGCGATATTCAGGCCGACATGTTCGCCGCGACCGATGCCCTGGGCGGGCTGGAGGTCCAGCTCGTCTATTATCGCGGGATCGGCGAATGCCGGGCGACCGGCTGGCTCGCCTCCTCCTCCGCCCTGATCGACCGCATGGTCAAGGTGCGCTGCCTCGGCGGGCGCACGCAGATCGGGCGTGTGTTCCGGCACGCGCTCAAGGAGGCGGAATCGCGGCCGGTCGGCGCGCTGGTGATCGTCGGCGACGCCTTCGAAGAGGCCATCGATCCGGTCTGCGATCTGGCCGGGCAGCTCGGCCTCATGGGCACCAGGGCGTTCCTGTTCCAGGAGGGCGACAATCCGAATGCCGCGCTGGCCTTCCGCCAGTTCGCCCGGCTGACCGGCGGCGCCTGCTGCCGCTTCGATGCCGGCAGCGCCCGGCAGCTGCGCGAGCTGCTCGCCGCCGTCGCGGTCTATGCGGCGGGCGGCCGGCCGGCGCTCGAACATTATTCCGCCGGCCGGGGCGGCCCTGTCCTCCAGATTACCCGTCAGATGGGCGGCAGCGGCGGCTAGATGGGCTGGTTTCTGCTCGGCATAGCGCTGATCGCCGCGGCCATCCTGCTGTTGTTTTCGCTGCCCCAGGCGAATGTCGGCCAGCTGGTCCGGCTGCTGCGCGGCATCGCGATTGCCTGCGCCGCCGTCTTCGGCCTGTTCGGCCTGTTCACCGGCAAGCTGCTGTGGGGCGTTCTCGGCCTGGGCGCGGCGCTCACCGTCTATCTGATGGGCGGCACGATGCCGTGGAATTTCAAAAGGCCGGAGAAGGGGACGTCCGAGGTCGAGACGCCGTGGCTCAAGCTGCAGCTCGATCACGCGACCGGCGGCATCACCGGCGATGTCCTGGCCGGCCGCTTCGCCGGCGCCCGGGTCGAATCGCTGGATCGCGACGATCTCGTCATCCTGCTCGGCGAATGCGCGCGCGACGATGCCCAGTCGGCGCGGCTGATCGAAGCCTATTTGGACCGCATGTGGCCGGAATGGCGCAATCTCCACCGGCCGGACGGCGGCGGATCCGGCCCGATGAGCCGCGCCGAGGCGCTGGCCGTGCTCGGCCTGGACGAGACCGCGACGGAGGCGGATATCCGGCGCGCCCACCGCGAACTGATGCGCCGGCATCATCCGGACCGCGGCGGTTCGGACTGGCTCGCCGCCAAGCTCAACCAGGCCCGGGAGGTTCTGCTCGGCGAGTGAACCGGGCCGCAAGCCGCCCGGCCGGGCGCTGCGGGCGCGTGTTTTCGCGCGTCGCCGGCCGTCCGGCTTTCGTGCTGCAAGGGCGCCCGCACCCGCACCCGCCATCCGGCGCCCCGGAATTTCCCGCCCTCCGCCCGACCGTCCTTCGATCCATGCCGAAACCGATCCGCAAAGCCGTCTTTCCCGTCGCCGGCCTCGGCACGCGCTTTCTGCCGGCGACCGGGGCGGTGCCCAAGGAAATGCTGCCCATCGTCGACCGGCCGGCCATCGACTACGCCGTCGCCGAGGCGGCGGCGGCCGGCATCGAGCGCATGATTTTCGTCACCGCGCAGGGCAGCACAGCGCTGGAGGATCGTTTCGACCGCCATGGCGAGCTTGAGCGGGCTTTGCAGGCGGCGGGAAAGACGGCGGCGCTCGAGCGGCTGGGTTCCGTCCTGCCCCCCGGCGTGCGCTGGAGCGCGGTACGCCAGCCGGCGGCGCTCGGCCTCGGCCACGCCGTCCTGTGCGCGCGCGACCTGGTCGGCGACGAGCCGTTCGCCGTCCTCCTGCCCGACGATCTGATCGTGGCCGACCCGCCCTGCCTTGCCGCGATGGCCGCCCGCCATGCCGAAACCGGCGGCAATCTACTGGCGGTGGAGAATGTGGCGCGGGAGCGGACCGGCCGGTACGGCATCGTCGATCCCGGACCCGGCGGGGAGGGGCCGGACGGCCTCGCCGAAGTGCGGGGCCTGGTGGAAAAGCCGGCGCCGGCGGCGGCCCCTTCGACCCTCGCGGTGGTCGGCCGCTACATCCTTCAGCCGGAGATATTCGCCGCCCTGGACGGCGTCGCGCCCGGCGCCGGTGGCGAGCTGCAGCTGACCGACGCCATCGCGGCCCTGATCGGTCGCCAGCCGGTCCATGGCTGCCGGGTGGAGGGCGTTCGCTTCGATTGCGGCGAACCGCAGGGCTGGCTGGCAGCCAATGTCGCCCTCGCGCTGCGGCGGCCGGATCTGGCCGGGCTGCGCGAGCGGCTCCGGGCCGTGATGGATGCTTCTGAACCGCCGGATGAAACGGCCGGCCTGCGCCGGTTCGGAGGTGCGGCATGAAGATTGCCATGGTCGGGACCGGCTATGTCGGCCTCGTCTCCGGCGCCGGCTTCTCCGAGTTCGGCACCGATGTCGTCTGCGTCGACAAGGATGCGGACAGGATCGCCATGCTCCGCGATGGCGGCATGCCGATCTACGAGCCCGGCCTCGACGATCTGGTGGCGCGCAATGTCGGGGCCGGCCGCCTCCGCTTCACTACCGATCTGGAGGAAGCGCTGGCCGGCGCCGACGCGATTTTCATCGCCGTCGGCACGCCGTCGCGCCGCGGCGACGGCCATGCCGACCTCTCCTATGTCTACACCGCTGTGCGCGAAATCGCGGCGGCGCTCCGGGACTATGCCGTCATCGTCACCAAATCGACCGTGCCGGTCGGCACCGGCCGGGAGATCGAGGCCATCGTCCGCGAGGTCGCGCCCGACGCCGATTTCGATGTCGCCTCGAACCCGGAATTTCTGCGCGAAGGCTCGGCGGTGGCCGATTTCCTGCGGCCGGACCGGGTGGTCATCGGCACCGGCAGCGCGCGGGCCCGCGATGTCATGCGCCGGCTCTACCGCCCGCTCTATCTCATCGAGACGCCGATCCTGTTCACCCGGCGGGAAACGTCGGAACTGATCAAATATGCCGCGAACGCCTTTCTGGCGACCAAGATCACCTTCATCAACGAGATCGCCGACCTGTGCGACCGGGTCGGCGCCGATGTGCACCAGGTCGCCCACGGCATCGGGCTGGACGGCCGCATCGGCCCGAAATTCCTCCATCCCGGCCCCGGCTATGGCGGATCGTGCTTCCCGAAGGATTCGCTCGCCCTGATCCGGACGGCGCGGGACAGGGGCGCGCCGCTGCACATTGTCGAGACGGTTTCCGACATCAACGCCCGGCGCAAGCGCGGCATGGCGCAGCGCGTGATCGATGCCTGCGGCGGCGATGTGGCGGGCCGGACCGTCGCCGTTCTGGGCGTCACCTTCAAGCCGAATACCGACGACATGCGCGAAAGCCCGAGCCTGGAGATCGTGCCGATGCTCCAGGCGGCCGGCGCCCGCATCCGCGCCTACGATCCGGCCGGCATGGCGGAGGCCGGCCCGCTGCTGCCGGATGTGGCCTGGTGCGACGGTGCCTATGACGCCATGGACGATGCCGATGCGGCGGTCATCCTCACGGAATGGAACCAGTTCCGGAATTTGGACCTGGCGCGGGTGAAATCCCTGCTCAGGGCGCCGGTCTTCGTCGATTTCCGCAATATCTACGATCCGCGCGAGATGGCCGATGCCGGCTTCCGCTACACCGCCATCGGCCGGCCGCTGGAGGCCATCTCAGGCTGACGGGGCAGGGGCGCGCTACGCCGGCCGAAACCGGCCGGCCTCAGCCGCGCGCCGGCAGGCGGAGGGTCATGCAGCTGAGGCTGCGCCGCTTCAGGATCGAGCAGGCCTCCCGCGCCTGGCGGAAGGACAGGCCGGCGATACGCGCCCGATAGATCGGCCGGTTGGCCCCGGTGCGCCGGGGGGCGATGCGCGTATCGGCGCTGGCGACGATCCGGTCGGGCAGGACCTTCTGCGCCTGGTCGAGCCCGCGCCGCGCTCGCCGGTATTCCCGGAACGCGCCGACCTGGATGGCGTAGCGCGGCTTCGCCCCGACGGTGCCGGCAGCCCTGCCGGCGACCCGGACCGGGATTTGGGCCGATAAGGGCACGCAATCCATGCCGCTGCGCCGCACCGCCCGGCAGGCGCGCTGCGCCTCGCCCAAGCCCAGGCCCATCAGCCGGGCGAGATAGAGGGTGCGCCCGCGCCCGTTTTTGCGCGCAATCGATCTGCGCGCGCGCTGGCGGGTGCGCTTCGGCAGCGCCTTCGCCGCGCGCCGGAGCGCCACCTGCGCGTGGCGCTGGCGATAGAAGGCGCCGACCTGGACGCCATGGATGGCGCGCGGCCCCGGCGCTGCCGCCGGTGCCGGCCGCGGCGCCGCCACGGCGGCGGAGGCCAGCGAGAGGACGGGGCGCGGCGTGCCCGGCCGCAGCTTCGGCCGCGCCGATACCGTTGCGCGCGCCGCCCTTGCTGCCGGGCCGCCGAGCCGGCTGCGCATCGCGATGCGGACATAGCCCTGCGGCGTCCGGCGCAGATAATTCGAATTGCGCGCGCGCTGCCAGCCGCTGGCGAGCAGCCGGCGCGTCTTCGAATAGCGGTAGCTCGAGGTCCGGGCGCCGAGCACGACCGTTATCAGGCGGGTATCGCCCTTGCGCGCGCTGGTGATGAGATTGTAGCGCGCCCGGCGGGTATAGCCGGTCTTCATCCCGTCGACATGGGGGTGGGCGCCGAGCAGCCGGTTGGTATTGCGCAGGGACCGCCGGCCGAAGCGGCGGTGGCGGGTCGCGAGCACGCTGGCCGATTGCGGATAGTGGTGCAGCAGCGAGCGGGCGAGAATGGCCATGTCCCGCGCCGTTGTCCGCTGGCCGCGGGCAGGCAGGCCGGAAGCTGTGCCGAACACCGTGCGGCGCATGCCGAGCTGGCGGGCGCGCCGGGTCATCAGGCGGGCGAAGCGGCGTTCGCTGCCGGCAATCTTCTCGGCCAGCGCGGCGGCGGCGTCGTTGGCGGATTTGATCGCCGTCGCATAGACCAGATCGCGCACCCGGACCCGCTGGCCGGTGCGCAGATACAGTTTCGACGGCGGCCGGCGCGCGGCATGGCGCGAAATCCGTACCCGCGTGTTCCAGCCGAGCCGGCCGCGCGATATGGCTTCGAAGGTCAGATACAGCGTCATCAGCTTGCTGAGCGACGCCGGCGGATGGCGGGCATCCGGATTGTGCGACTGAAGCACCAGGCCGGACCGGGCATCGATGGCGATCGAGGACCGGGAGCGGGCCTCGACCGGCCCGGCCGCCGCCAGGGCGAGGCCGGCCGCCAGGCAGGCGGCCAGGATACGCCCGGCCGGAAGCGTCGCCGGACGCGCGCGCCGTTCGGCCGCTGCGCCGTGCCCACCCGATATCGAGAAAATTCCGGCCCCGGAAGCGATCGGTTCCAACCCTCAGATTCGCCCCCGCCGCGCCGGGCGGCGGATCGACACGGACGCCAGGTTCCGCACTCCGCACCATATGGCAAAGAACACAAAGGCGGCGCGCTCGGCGCGATCCGCCCGGTTCCCCTGCCTCCGGCTTGTTCTGCCCGCCGGATTTCGGGGGAACATAGCGCCATTCGGCCCTTGTGTCAAAAATGAGGCAGGACCGGCGGGGGGTGCGAATTTCGGCCTTCACCGGAGACTTTGCTTTGCCCTATCATTCCCTACCTTGGAAGGCGGGAGCGGCGCCGGCCCGGCCGGCCGCAAGCGCCAGCGGGGAGCGGACGAGACGGAATGACCGACAGGGACCGCAACAGCGACGACGGTCAAACGGGCGTCATCGTCCGGTCGAAGACGCGTACCAAGAAGCCGGCGCTCTACAAGGTGCTGATGCTGAACGACGATTACACGCCGATGGAATTCGTCGTCCATGTGCTGGAGCGCTATTTCGGCAAGAGCCGGGAGGACGCGACCCGGATCATGCTCCATGTCCATCAGCGCGGCGTCGGCGTCTGCGGCGTCTATACCTACGAGATCGCCGAGACGAAGGTGAACCAGACCATGGAACTGGCGCGCAAGCACCAGCATCCGCTGCAATGCACGCTGGAGAAGGAATGAGGCCCTGAACGGGGGCCGCCGGCCCGGACCGCAAGGCCGGCCGGAAAGCGACAGGAACGGAAAGCGGGCGCGATGCTCTCGGCAAATCTGGAACAAAGTCTCCATCGGGCCCTGGCGCTGGCCAACGAGCGGCGCCATGAATTCGCCACGCTCGAACATCTCCTGCTCTCGCTGGTCGAGGACCAGGACGCGCTTTCGGTGCTGCGCGCCTGCAATGTCGATATCGACCGGCTGCGCGCCGAGGTTTCCGATTATGTCGATAACGAGCTCGGCGGCCTGGTGTCCGAGCGGGAGGACGATGCCAAGCCGACCGCCGGCTTCCAGCGGGTGCTGCAGCGCGCCGCCATCCATGTCCAGTCGTCCGGCCGCGAGGAGGTGACGGGCGCCAACGTCATCGTCGCCATGTTCGCCGAGCGCGAATCCCACGCCGTCTATTTCCTGCAGGAGCAGGACATGACGCGCTTCGACGCGGTCAACTACATTTCCCACGGCATCGCCAAGGTGCCGGGCGGCGACGGGCAGCGAACCCCCGAAGGCGCCGACCGGGACGGCGGCGAGCCGACGGTCAAGCAGGGGACGGAGGCGCTCGCGGCCTATTGCGTCGATCTCAACGCCAAGGCGGCGGACGGCCGGATCGACCCGCTGATCGGCCGCGAGGCCGAGGTCGAGCGCACCGTCCAAATTCTCTGCCGGCGGACCAAGAACAATCCGCTCTATGTCGGCGATCCCGGCGTCGGCAAGACGGCGATTGCCGAGGGCCTGGCGCGCCGTATCGTCAAGGGCGAGGTGCCGGAAGTCCTGAACGATTCGACGATCTACGCCCTCGACATGGGCGCGCTGCTCGCCGGCACCCGCTATCGCGGCGATTTCGAGGAGCGGCTGAAGGCCGTCCTGAAAGAGCTGGAGACGACCGAGGGGGCGATCCTGTTCATCGACGAAATCCATACGGTGATTGGCGCCGGCGCCACCAGCGGCGGCTCGATGGACGCCTCCAACCTGCTCAAGCCGGCGCTGCAGAGCGGGACGCTGCGCTGTATCGGCTCAACCACCTACAAGGAATTCCGCAACTATTTCGAGAAGGACCGGGCGCTGGTCCGGCGCTTTCAGAAAATCGACATACGGGAGCCCTCGCTCAAGGATGCGGTCCGCATCCTGCGCGGCCTCAAGCCCTGCTACGAGGAGCATCACAGCGTGCGCTATACCGGCGATGCGCTGACCGCGGCGGTCGATCTGTCGGCCCGCTACATTCACGACCGCAAGCTGCCGGACAAGGCCATCGACGTGATCGACGAGGTCGGCGCGGCGCAGAATCTGGTGGCGCCGTCGAAGCGCAAGAAAACGATCACGGTGCGCGATATCGAGGATATCGTCGCCCGGATCGCGCGCATTCCGCCGCGCAACGTCTCGCGCGACGACAAGGAGACGCTGCGCAATCTGGAGCGCGACCTCAAGCGCATGGTGTTCGGCCAGGACCGGGCCATCGACGCGCTGGTCGCGGCGATCAAGCTGGCGCGCGCCGGGCTGCGCGAGCCGGAGAAGCCGATCGGCAACTATCTGTTCTCCGGCCCGACCGGCGTCGGCAAGACAGAGGTCGCCCGCCAGCTTGCCATGACCCTGGGCGTCGAGCTCATCCGCTTCGACATGTCGGAATATATGGAGCGCCACAGCGTCTCGCGCCTGATCGGCGCGCCGCCGGGCTATGTCGGCTTCGACCAGGGCGGCCTGATGACCGACGCCATCGACCAGAATCCCTACGCGGTCATGCTGCTGGACGAGATCGAGAAGGCCCACCCCGATCTGTTCAACGTGCTGCTGCAGATCATGGATCACGGCAAGCTGACCGACCATAACGGCAAGCAGGTCGATTTCCGCAACGTCATCCTCATCATGACGACCAATGCCGGCGCCTCGGACCTGGCGAAGCCGGCCATCGGCTTCGGCCGCACGATCCGCGAAGGCGACGACCGGGAGGCCATCGAGCGCATGTTCACGCCGGAATTCCGCAACCGGCTGGACGCCACCATCGGTTTCGCCAGCCTGCCGCCGGAGGTGGTGCGCCGGGTCGTCGACAAGTTTGTCATGCAGCTCGAGGAGCAGCTGGCCGACCGCGGCGTGACCATCGAGCTGGACGATGAGGCGCGCGCCTGGCTGGCGGAGAAGGGCTACGATCCGCAGATGGGCGCCCGGCCGCTGGCGCGCCAGATTCAGGAGCATCTGAAGAAGCCGCTGTCCGACGAGCTGCTGTTCGGCGCGCTCGCCCGGGGCGGATCGGTCCTGGTCTCGCTGAAGGACGGCAGGCTGGACTTCAAGGCCATCGCCGGCCGGGCCGGGCGCGGCAAGGGTGCCGGCGGCAAGCGGGCTGCCCGCTCCGGGGCCGCCGGCCGCGAGCCCGCAACCGTGCCGGACGAAGCCTGACCCGGATTATCGCTGCCATTCCCCGCCGCCGCCGGGCGCTGCCGGCCGGGCAGGGCGCTCAGGCCGGGCCGTCCGCCTGCCGATAGGGCGCGTGGCGGGCCATGATCGCCATCTCGTGCCGGATTGCGGCGCTCTCGCGGTCGAGAAAGTCGGCGACGGCGCTGCGGAACCGGTCGTCGGCGATCCAGTGGGCGCTCCACGTCTCAACCGGCAGGTAGCCGCGCTGCACCTTGTGCGGGCCCTGGGTGCCGGCCTCGACCCGGTGCAGGCCATGCGCGATGGCGAAATCGATGGCCCGGTAGTAGCAGGTTTCGAAATGGAGGAAGCGGATGTCCGCGGCGCAGCCCCAGTTGCGGCCGTACAGGGCATCTTCGCCGATGAAATTGAGCGCGCCGGCGACCGGCGCGCCGTCGGCGCTGGCCCAGACCAGCAGCACCCGGTCCGCCATGCGCTCGTGCAGCAGCCGGAAGAAGCGGCGCGTCAGATAGGGATAGCCCCATTTGCGGTCGTAGGTATCGGTATAGAAGCGGTGGAACGTGTCCCAGTGGTCGCTGCGCAGGTCGCCGCCGGTCAGCGCGCGGACCTCGATACCGGCGTCGGCGATGGCGGCTCGCTCCTTGCGGATCGCCTTGCGCTTGCGCGAGGCCAGCGCGGCGAGAAAATCGTCGAAGCTGCGATAGTCGCGATTGTGCCAGTGATACTGGAAGGCCCGGCGCTGCAGCAGGCCGACCTCGTCGGCCAGCGCCGCCTCCTCCGCCGTCGGGAAGGTGATGTGCAGATTGGTGACGCCGAGCTTGCCGGCGATGCGCACCAGCGCGCCGATCAGGACGCGCTGCAGCTCCGCCCGGCGCGGCCCCGGCGGCACCAGCAGGCGCGGGCCGGTGATCGGCGTGAACGGCACTGCGACGATCAGCTTGGGATAGTAGCGCCCGCCGGCGCGCTCATAGGCATCGGCCCAGCCCCAGTCGAAGACATATTCGCCCTGGGAATGGTTCTTGAGATACATCGGCGCGACGCCGAGGATCGCGCCCGCGCCGTCCTCGAGCACGGCGTGCTGCGGCAGCCAGCCGGCCCGCGCCCCGACCGAGCCGCTTTCCTCCAGCGCATTGAGGAATTCCCACGATACGAAGGGGTTGCCGTCGCCGGCGCAGCAGTCCCACACCGCCCGGTCGAGCCGCGCCACCGCATCGACGGTGCGAACGGCGAAGGTCTCGGCAGCATCAGGCATAACCGGCTCGGCAACAGCAAAGGACGGCGCTTCCGGGGGCGGGCCGGCTCTCCGCGCCGGTTCGGCAGCGTTGTGTCCGGCTCCGCCGCCTCACGCGATTTCGAATACCGCGTCGATCTCCACGGCGGCGTCGAAGGGGAGGGAGGGGGCGCTGACGGCGAAGCGGGCGTGCTTGCCGCGGTCGCCGAAAATCTCGACGATCAAATTGCTGGCGCCGTTGATCACCGCCGGCTGGTCGGTGAAATCCGCCGTGGAATTGACGAAGCCGCCCAGCTTCACGCAGCGGACGACCCGGTCGAGATCGCCGCCGCAGGCCGCCTTGAGCTGGGCGAGAATGTTGATGGCGACGATGCGGGCGCAGGCCTGGCCGTCCTCCACCGCGAAGGCGTCGCCCAGCTTGCCGACATGGCTCAGCGTGCCGTCGCGGAACGGCACCTGCCCGGCGATGAAGACCAGATTGCCGGTGACGACCCAGGGCACATAGTTGGCCGCCGGGGACGGCGCTTCGGGCAGCGCGATGCCGAGTTCGGCGAGGCGGGAAGCGATGGCGCCGGGCATGGCAGGGTTCCTCAGTGCTGAAGGACGGCGGGGCCGCATTTCCGCCGGGGCGGGCGCGGGCAGCGGCAGGCCGGCCGCTGCCCCGTTTGAGTAGCCGGCGCCGGCCCGCCGGGCAAGACTGGACGCAACCGGCCGGACGCGGCATTCTCGCGCCATGCTGACGGCGGCGCAGAACGAATTGCTCACCCGCACCGGTGCGGGCACGCCCGGCGGCGCGCTGATGCGGCGCTACTGGCAGCCGGTGGCGCTGTCCGAGGAGCTGGACGGCCCGCGCCCGGTCCGGCCGGTGCGCGTGCTCGGCGACGATCTCGTGCTGTTCCGCGACGAAGGCGGCCGGCTCGGGCTGATCGGGCGCCAGTGCTGCCATCGCGGGGCGGACCTCGCCTTCGGGCGGCTGGAGGATGGCGGGCTGCGCTGCCCGTTCCACGGCTGGCTCTATGACGCGACCGGCGCCTGCCTCGAACAGCCGGCCGAGCCGGCGGGCAGCGACCTGCACACGCGGGTGCGGCAGCCGGCCTTCCCGTGCCGCGAGCGCAACGGCATGATCTTCGCCTGGCTCGGCGGCGAGGGCGAGGGCGACCCGCCGCCGCTGCCGGACCTCGACTGTTTCCGCGCGCCGGATGCCTACAGCTTCGCCTGGAAGGGGAGGTGGGAGTGCAACTGGCTGCAGGCGCTCGAAGTCGGCATCGATCCGGCCCATGCCTCCTTCCTGCACCGCTTTTTCGACGACGATGAGGGCCGCTACGGCCAGCAGTTCCGCGACCGCACCGAAGACGTCCCGCAAACCCGCGTGTTCCGGGAGTTCGACCGGCCGGAAATCCATGTCGAGACGACCGGCTACGGGCTGCGGCTGGTGACGCTGCGCGATCTGGGCGACGGCCGCCGGCACGTCCGGGTGACCAACCAGATTTTCCCGCACGGCATCGTCATCCCGATCTCGGCGACGATGAACATCACCCAGTGGCACGTCCCCGTCGACGATGGCAGCTGCTACTGGTATGCGCTGTTCACCGATTTCGCTGCGCCGGTCGACAAGGCGCGGATGCGCGCCGACCGCATCGGCAGCTGCACCCTGCCGGACTACCGCCCGATCCACGGCCGGGCCGACAATTGGGGCTACGACCCCGCCGAACAGGCGCGGCGCACCTATACCGGCATGGGCGAGGACATTAATTTCCACGACCAGTGGGCGGTCGAATCGCCCGGCCGCATCCACGACCGGAGCCGGGAGAATCTCGGCGCCACCGATATCGGCATCATGGCCTTCCGCCGCCTGCTGCGCCGGGCGATCAAGTCGGCCGAGCGGGGCGGGCCCGTGCCGTTCGACGACGCCGCTGCAACGGAAGCGGAGGCCGGCGACCGTCCGCTTGCCATCGATACCATCGGGCCGGCGCCGGACTGGCAGACTGTCTGGCGCGCGCGCGAGGCGGCGCGGCGCGCCCGCTCCCCCTGGGCCGGAGGGGAGGTGGATACGGAGGTGCCCGCCGAACCGCTGCCGGGCGAGGCGGCGGCATGAGCCGGCCCGGCCAGGGCGTCGGCCGGACCGGGTTCGTCGAACGACACGGCCTCTGGACGCCGGAACAGGCGGCGGCGGGCGCGGAGCTGGCCGGGCGGATCGACAGCGGCGAGATCGAAACCCTGCGCTTTTCCTTTGCCGACCAGCACGGCATCGCCCGCGGCAAGGCCCTGATCGGCGAGGCGGCGAAGGCGGCGCTGGCGAGCGGCGTCTCGCTGCCCTCCACCCTGCTGACCAAGGATACCTCCCACGCCACCGTGTTCCCGGCCTTCGCGCGCGGTTCGGGCCTCGGGCTGGACGAGCTGACCGGCGCTTCGGACATTGTGCTGGTCGCCGACCCGACGACCTTCGCCATGCTGCCCTGGGCCGGGCGCACCGGCTGGGTCCTGTGCGACATCTATTTCACCAATGGCCGGCCGGTGCCGTTTTGCAGCCGCCGCGTCCTGCGCCGGGCGCTGGCGCCGCTGACGGAGGCGGGCCGGCGGCTGATCGCCGGGCTGGAGGTGGAATTCCATCTGTTCCGGCTGGAGGACCCACGCCTCGCGCCGGCCGATGCGACCCAGCCGGCGGCGGCGCCCGAAGTCAGCCTGCTGGCGCGCGGCTTCCACTATCTCACCGAGACGCGCCTGGACGAGCTGGAGGCGGGCGTGGCGCTGCTGCGCGACGCCCTGCTCGGCATGGGGCTGCCGCTGCGCTCGACGGAATGCGAATTCGGGCCCGGCCAGGTCGAATTCACCTTCGCGCCGGACGAGGCGACGGTGGCGGCGGACCGGGCGATCCTGTTCCGCACCGCCGCCAAGCAGATCTGCCGGCGCCACGGCCTGCACATCACCTTCATGTGCAAGCCCGGCCTGCCCAACCTGTTCGCCAGCGGCTGGCACCTGCACCAGTCGGTCGTGGAGGCCGACGGCGCCAACCTGTTCGCGCCCGACCGGGATGGCGATCTGCTCTCGCCGGCCGGCCGGCACTGGGTCGGCGGGCTGATCGAGCACGCTGCCGCCTCGGCCCTGCTCACCACGCCGACGGTCAATGGCTACAAGCGCTACCGGCCGAACTCGCTGGCGCCGGACCGGGCAGCCTGGAGCCGGGACAATCGCGGCGTCATGCTGCGGGTGGTCGGCGCCGGCGCCGGCGACCCGGCGACGCGGGTGGAAAACCGCATCGGCGATCCGGCGGCCAATCCCTTTTTCTATATCGCTTCCCAGGCGCTGGCCGGGCTGGACGGCCTGGCCCGCGAGCGTGAGCCGCCGCCGCCGACCGATACGCCCTATGAGGATGCCGAGGCGCCGGCCCTGCCGCGCAGCCTGATGGAGGCAGTGGCGCCATTCCGCGCCAGCAGCCTGTACCGCGAGGCGCTGGGCGACCTGTTCGTCGACTGGTGGGCGGCGATGAAAGAGGCCGAGATCGCGCGCTTCCTGTCGTCGGTGACGGACTGGGAACAGCGCGAATATTTCGAGATGTACTGACGAAGCGGGGGCCGCTTGCGATGCTGCAACTTTATCATCACGGTTCTTCGGTCTGCGCCGCCAAGGTGCGGCTGGCGCTGGCCGAGAAGGGGCTGGACTGGGACGGCCATTATCTGGACATTCTGAAGGGCGACCAGTTTGCGCCCGACTATCTGAAAATAAACCCCAAGGGGGTGGTGCCGACCCTGGTCCATGACGGCCTGGTCGTCACCGAATCCACCGTCATCTGCGAATATCTCGACGAGATCTTCCCGGAGCCGTCGCTGATCCCGGCCGACCCCGCCGGGCGCGCGAAGATGCGCGTCTGGACCAAGGCGGTGGACGAGGAGGTGCATCGCGCCTGCGGCCCGCTCACCTTCATGGCCTCGCACCGGCACACGCTGCAGCGCCTCGAGCCGGAGAAGCTGGAGGAATTCCTGCAGAACACGCCGGCGGATTCGGTGACGTCGGATTGGAAAGTCCGCAAGCGCCACTATGT
Source organism: Alphaproteobacteria bacterium (assembly GCA_965221475.1). Taxonomy (GTDB): domain Bacteria; phylum Pseudomonadota; class Alphaproteobacteria; order Bin65; family Bin65; genus Bin65. The sequence continues at coordinate 49,115 of OZ244891.1, forward strand.
CGAGCAAGGCTTCGACGCGCCGGACGGCGCGCGCATGGTGCTGCTCTACGACCGCTATCTGGCGAAGATGGAGGCCGATCTGGCGCACGGCCCGTGGCTGGCCGGCCCGGCCTATTCGCTCGCCGACGGCGCCATGACGCCCTATGTGGCCCGGCTCGATATGCTGCAGATGCAGGCGATGTGGACCGCCTCCCGCCCGCGCGTCGCCGACTGGTTCGCCCGCATCCGGGCCCGGCCGAGCTATGCCGAAGCGATCGACAAATGGATCCCGGACCATCTGCGCAACGATCTGAACACTTTCGGCGCGCAGAGCTGGCCGGCCGTGCAGGGCATCCTCGCCGCGGCCTGACATGCCTGCCGATCCTTCGCCCGGCCGTTCCGGCGCCGCGCTTCTCGCCATCGACCAGGGCACGACGAGCAGCCGGGCCATCGCCTTCGATCCGGCCGGCGGCATCGTCGCCCTGGCCCAGCGCCCGCTGTCGCAGCACTTCCCGCGCGACGGCCTGGTCGAGCAGGACCCGGAGGAGCTCTGGCGCACCGTGCTGGAGACCGGCCGGGAAGCGGTCGCCGCCGCGCGCGACCGGGGCTTCGCCATTGCCGCCATCGGCATCGTCAACCAGCGCGAAACCACAATTGTCTGGGACCGCCGGTCCGGCCGGCCGATCCACAACGCCATCGTCTGGCAGGACCGGCGCGGCGCCGGCCGCTGCCGCGCCCTGATCGAAGACGGCGCCGCGCCAGCGATCCGCCGGAGCACCGGCCTGGTGGTCGATTCCTATTTCTCCGCCACCAAGCTCGAATGGCTGCTTGGCGAGGTCGAGGGCGCCGGCGCGGCGGCGCGGCGGGGCGAGCTCGCCTTCGGCACGGTGGACAGCTTCCTGCTGTGGCGGCTGACCGGCGGCGCTGCGCACGCGACCGATGCCAGCAACGCCGCGCGCACCATGCTGTTCGATATCGAGGCCCAGGGCTGGGATGCCGGCCTGTGCGACGCCTTCGGCGTGCCGGCCGCTATCCTGCCCGAAGTGCGGGACAGCGCCGGGCCCTTCGGTCTCGCCGACCCGGCGGTCTTCGGCGCCGCGATCCCGGTCGCCGGCATGGCGGGCGACCAGCAGGCGGCGCTGCTCGGCCAGGGCTGCCTCACGCCCGGCATGGCGAAGAGCACCTACGGCACCGGGTGTTTCGTTCTGGTCAATGCCGGCCACGCGCGGCCGCATCCCGGCGAGGGCATTCTGGCGACCGTCGCCTGGCGCCTGGACGGCCGCCCCGTCTATGCCGTCGAGGGCAGCATTTTCAACGCCGGCACGGCCATCGACTGGCTGCGCAGCGAACTGGGCGCCATCGGCCACGGCGCCGAGACCGCCGCGCTGGCCGCCGGCCTGCCCGACAATGGCGGCGTCTGGCTGGTGCCGGCCTTCACCGGCCTCGGCGCGCCGTGGTGGGACAGCGGGGCGCGTGGCGGCCTGTTCGGCCTGACGCGCGATACCGGCATCGCCCATCTGGCGCGCGCCGCCCTCGAAGCCTGCGGCTATCAGACGGCCGACCTGCTCGATGCGATGGCCGGGGCGGAACGGGGGAGCGCCGAGCGGGAGCGGGGCGGCCGGCTGCGCGTCGATGGCGGCATGGCCGCCAATGACTGGCTGATGCAGTTCATCGCCGATATCGCCGAGGTGCCGGTCGAACGGCCGGCGGTCACCGAAACCACCGCCCTCGGCGGCGCCCTGCTCGCCGGCACCGGCGCCGGGCTCTACGGATCGCTCGAAGAGGCGGTCGCCGCGACCTGGCGCGCCGAGCGCGTGTTCGCCCCGTCGATGACGGCGGACCGGCGCCGTTCCCTCAGGGCCGGCTGGCGCGCCGCCGTCGAACGGGTGCTCACCGCCCGGCCCCGCAACGGCACTTGACCGGGGCCGGCCCGCCCGGCTCTTCGAGCGTTGGGCGCTAGGCGGCGCGTTCCAGGATCGTGACCGCGCAGGCGGCTTCGTCGAAGCCGATGACGCCGCCGCCGTTTTCCGACAGGGCGAGGGTCGCTCCGGCCACCTGGCGCGCGCCGGCCTCGCCGCGCAGCTGCCGGGCCAGTTCGTAGATCATCGAAAGCCCGGTCGCGCCGACCGGATGGCCCTTGGCGACCAGGCCGCCCGACGTGTTGATGGGGATACGCCCGCCGATTGCCGTCTCGCCGCTTTCGACCAGTTCGCCGCCCTGGCCGATATCGGCAAAGCCCATCATCTCCGCCTGATAGATTTCGCAGAACGACGTGGCGTCGTGCACCTCGGCAACGTCGATATCCTGCGGCCCGACGCCGGCCATGGCATAGGCCTGCTCCGCCGCGGTGCGCGACAGGCCGGGCTCGTCGAGCCGGCGGTACTTGCCGCCGGCCAGCGCGCAGGCGCGGATGCGGATCGCCCGGTCCTGCACCGCCTGCGGCTGGCCGCGCAGCCAGTCCTCCGAGCAGACCAGAACCGCCGCGGCGCCGTCGCCGACCGGCGCGCACATGGCGCGGGTGAGCGGCCAGCTCACCGGCCGGTCGTTCAGCACATCCTCGACCGACAGGTCGAAACCGTATTGCGCCTTTTCGTTCAGCGCGCCGTTGCGATGGTTCTTGGCCGCGCCGGTCGCGATCTGGCGCTGCGTCGTGCCATGGGCCTTCATGTGCCAGCAGGCCTGCATGGCATAGGTATCCATGAACACCGTCCGGTCCGGCCCCTCCTCGAAGGGCTTGCCGGCCTGCTCGCCGGCCTCGGTATAGTAGCGGCGCCACTCCTCCGGCGTCAGCCGGTCGATCCCGGCGGCATAGACCGCCGCGGTCTTCTCCGGTTCCTGCGGGTTGAACAGCTTCTCCACGCCGATGGCGAGGCTGAGCGCGCTCTGGCCGGAGAGGATGTCCTTCCAGGCGCCGTGCAGGGCCATCTGGGCCGAGGCGCAGCCGCCCTCGACATTGATCGTCGGCACACGCTCCGGGAACAGGCCCTCGCGCACCAGCGGCGCGAACAGCACCTGGCCGCGGATCGAGGCCTGGCCGTCCACCCACATGCCGCAATTGGAGAACCAGCCGAAGCCGATCTCCGCGCCGGTCTCCAGGCCGGCATCGGCCAGCGCGCCGCAATAGGCCTCCCGCGCCAGATCGCGATGGCTCTTTTCCGGCGCGCGCTCGAACCGGGTCGAGGCGGCGCCGACGATCCAGACATCTTCGGCGGGGCGGCGGGGCATGGCCGGCTCAGGCGGTCGAGGACCAGACCAGGCGCAGCCGGGTCTCGATGACGCCGATCACCTCCTCCACCGAGCGCGACTGCTTCAGCTTGCGGCGGCCGGAGCGCAGCACGAACAGGCCCGGCCGGCCCTTGTGGCCCGCCGTTTTGGTGATGGCGTATTCCGGGTGCGCCGCGGCGCTGCGGTAGAACGAGACGGTGGCGCCGGTCGCGTCGTGATCGATGGCGTAGTCGCGCCATTCGCCGTTCATGACCCGACGGCTGTAGAGGGTGAGCAGCTGGCCCAGCTCCGACCGGCTGAAGAAGGCGGGGCGCGTTGCGGGGCGATTGCGCGGGTGGGGGAAGATGCGCGCCCCGGATGCCGGACCCTGGCCGGCCGCACGCCGGGACGCGCGCGCCTGTTCGATATCGATCAGAGTCCCCATGCCGCGCTCATCCTCCCGCCGCTCGTGCGCTCTCCACGGTCCCGCCGCCGGTATCGCAGGATCGTAACCGGCAGTTTCCCCGAACGCCGCAGCCCTGTCGAGTCCGCAAAGCCGCTCGGTGTCGATCCTCGACACGGGCTTCCTGGTATGCCGTCCCTCGATACGGCCGCTACGCGGCCTACTCGGGATGAGGGCGGAGGTAGTTTTAAGTATAATTCATTGAATAAAAATAATAAACACCCTCATCCCGAGTAGCCGCCCGACAGGGCGGCGTATCGAGGGACCGGGGCGTATCGAGGGACCGGGGCGTATCGAGGGACCGGGGCGTATTGAGGGACGGGGTGTATCGAGGGAGGGATTTGCCGCCGCCGATGCCTATGCCATCACCACCGGCGGCAGGGTTTCTGCCGGTGAGGGCGGGCGGCGGCCGGGGTCGATCCAGCCGCACTGGCCGCAGGTGCGCAGCTCCTCGCTGGCATAATAGTTGCGGAACACGGGCGGCAGATCGTCCACGATGCTGTTGAGCTGGACTTCGCTGCGGTGGATGCGGTGGCCGCACCGGTCGCAATACCATTCGAAGGCATCGACATGCCCGTCCGGCCGCTGCGCCTCGATCACCAGGCCGTAGGAGCCGGGCTCCGGCCGCTGCGGCGAATGACGGGTATAGGGCGGCAGCAGCAGGATATCGCCCTCGCGGATCGGCACGTCGCGGATGCGGTTGTCCTCGATGATGCGCAGGGTCATGTCGCCCTTGAGCTGGTAGAAGAACTCTTCCAGCGGATCGACATGGAAATCCGTGCGCTCGTTCGGCCCGGCGACGATGGTGACGATGAAATCCGAATCCTGCCAGATCTGGGCGTTGCCGACCGGCGGCTTGAGAATGTCCTCATGCTCGGCGATCCACTGCATGAGGTTGAAGGCGGCAAGTCCGGCCATGGCTGCGCTCCGCTCGTTGCCTCCGGCCCGTCGCGGCCCGGAGGACGGCCCCGATGCGCCAGCATACCGCGCCGGCGGCCGGGCGGCCAGCCATCGTCCGTCCCGCCGGCTGCGCCCCTGCCATGCCGAAACCGGCGGCCGGCGGGGTGGCTCCGGGCGCCGGGCCGCGCCGGTTGCGCTCGCTTTGCCGGCGCATCTGTGGCAACGATAGCGCACCGCACTGCGCCCCAACCGCAAGGCCGAACGCCATGGCAAGACATTCCGTCCGCCGCCATCTGCGCCTCGAGATCGACGATTACGACCGCCAGATCCGCTGCTTCCTGCCGCAATACGACGAGATGATCGCGCGCGCCGCCGATGCCGTCGCGGCCGTGCGGCCGGCCCATGTGATCGATCTGGGCGCCGGCACCGGCGCGCTCGCCGCCGCCGTCCTCGAACGCTGCGACGATTGCCGGATTTCGCTCATCGATGTCGATCCCGAAATGCTGGAACAGGCACGGGAACGGCTCGCGCCCCATGCCGGGCGGACCGATTTTCTCGAACGGTCGTTCCACGGTCCGCTGCCGGAATGCGATGGGGTCGTCGCTTCCCTCGCCCTGCACCATGTGCCGACCCTGGAGGAGAAGCGGGCGCTCTATGGCGCCATCCACGCCGCGCTCCGGCCGGGCGGCGCCTTCGCCAATGCCGATGTCACCCTGCCGGCCGAACCGGCGGCGCGCGATGCCGATTACCGGGCCTGGGCCGCCCATCTGGTGGCCAGCGGCATCCCGGAGCCGCGCGCGTGGCAGCATTTCGAAGAATGGGCCGACGAGGACACCTATTTCGCGCTCGAAGACGAGCTGGCAGCCCTGCGCGACGCCGGCCTGGAGGCCGAATGCCTGTGGCGCGTCACGCCGTCCACCGTCATGACGGCGGTCCGGCGCGCTGCCGGGCCGCCAGACGGTTGAGATAATGCAGGCCGGCAATGGCGCGGCTGCCGTACCAGCTGCAGAATTCGCCATCCACCGCCAGGGCCTTGTCCGGCGGGCAGGCATGGTCGTGCAGGAAGGCGTCGATTTCGGCCCGGCCGAAGGCGTAGGGCTCGGTCGGGAACAGGAAGAGATCGGTCGCCGCGACCGTTTCCGGCGTGATTTCGACGGTCGGGTAGCGGTTTGCCGGGTCGTGATGGGTCGTCCGCCAGCCGACCGTTTCGAGCATGGCGGAGATATAGGTATCGCGGGATACCGTCATCCACGGGTCCTTCCAGATGAAATAGAGGACATTGCGCCGGTCCTGCGGGCCGATGGCGGGCAGGGCTTCGCGCGCCCGGCGATAGCGGCGGGCGAGCGCTGCTGCCGCCTCCACCCGGCCGAACAGGCCGCCCATCAGCGCGTAGAGGCGCAGATTGTCGTCCGGGGCCAGCGGGTGGGTGACGACGATATGGGGGACGAAGCCGCGCATCGCTTCGGCCATTTCGCGCGTGTTCTCGTCGATGTTCAGGATGGCGTGGGTCGGCGCCAGCGCCTTGAGCTTCGGCAGGCTGACCTTCTTCGTGCCGCCAATGGCCGGGATGCGCGCCACGGCGTCGGCCGGGTGGATGCAATAGCGTGTGCGCGCGACCATGCGGCCGGCCAGGCCGAGATCGATCAGCAGTTCGGTGATGGACGGCACGAAGCAGGCGATGCGCGCCGCCGGCCCGGCCGGCGCGAAGCGCGTCCCGGCATCGTCCACCAGTTCCGTCCGGCCCGGCCTGTCCGCCGCCATCGCCCCGCCTCCGCCGGCCCGCGCGTTCCCGCGCCGCGCGGCGGGGGAGCGTGCCGGATCGAAACCCGTCCTGTAGCACAGGAACGACCCGCCGCCCGGCGCGTATCGCCTCCTGTGCTGCTGCGACACGCCGGCCTGCGGCGGCGCCATCGAGACACGGAAGGGAGGAGACGGTGAGCGATACGGCAGCCGGCTGGTACGAGACCGGCCGCGGGGTGGTGGTGCCCTGGAAATGCGATCATTTCGGCCACCTGAACGTGCGCTTCTATGCCGAGGCGTTCGACGATGCGAGCTTCCATATCTGGTCGGCCATCGGCGTGCCCATCGGCGAGATCGAGGAGCAGGACGGCCTGATCGGCGTCGTTGCGTCGATGAAGATCGATTTCCTCGCCGAGATGCGCGTCGGCCAGCTCTGGATCGTCGACAGCGCGATCCTCCGCGTCGGGACGAAGAGCTTCACCTATCGCGAGCGGATGCGCGATACCCACAGCGGCCGGGTGCACGCCACTGCCGACCTGGTCGAGGTCTTTTTCGACAAGCGGGAGCGCCGGGCGGCGCCCATGCCCGAACGGGTGCGGACCCTGCTCGAAGCGAAGCGGCTGGCGGAAGGCGCGTCATGAAGCATGTCAGGATCGAGCGCGCCGGCCGGGTCGCCACCGTCACCCTCGACCGCGGCAACCGCGCCAACGCGCTGTCGCTGGCGGCGATGCGCGAGCTGACCGAAGCGGCCCGCAGCTTCGAGAGCGATCATGAGACATCGGCAGTCATTCTCGCCGGCGGCGAAAACTTCTCCATGGGCTACGATCTGCGCGACGCCGAATCGCAGGAGATGCGGACGCTCGGCCTGGCCGAGCGGCGCCAGCGGCTCGCCGCCGGGCCGCGCATGTGCCAGGCATGGCAGGAGATCGAGCCGCTGACCGTCGCCGCCATCGAGGGCTGGTGCATCGGCGGCGGCGTGGCGCTGGCGGTGGCGTGCGACTTCCGGGTCGTCGGCCGCGGCGCCACCCTCTACACGCCGGAGATCGAGCGCGGCATGAGCATGAGCTGGGGCGCGGTGCCGCGCACGGTGGCGCTGACCGGGCCGGCGCGGGCCAAGCGCCTGCTCATCCTCGCCGAGCGGATCGGCGCCGACCGGGCGCTCGACTGGGGTCTCGCCGACGAAATTGCCGAAGACGGCGCGGTGCTGGCGGCGGCGCGCCGGCTGGCCGACCGGGCGGCTGCCCTGCCGCCGGCGCAGCTGCGCATGATCAAGGCGCTGATCGACGCCAGCGCCCACGGGCCCGGTCGCAGCGCGGCCGCCATCGACCGCGACCAGTTCATGCTGTCCCAGGAGAGCGGCGATTTCGACGAGGGCGTTCGCGCCTTCCTCGAACGCCGCCCGGCGAATTTCACCGGAGCCTGAGCCCGGCGGCTTGACGGGTGCGGACCGGATATCATATTAATGTAGTACATACTAGTTATAGGGTGGGATCGATGCGTACCGTTTCTCTGATGGCGGCCAATCAACAGTTCTCCCGGCTGGTCAGGGAGGTGGAGCGCGGCGAGGATTTCCTGATTACCCGGCGCGGCCGCCCGGTCGCCAGGCTGGTACCGCATACGGCCGACCGCACGGCCGACCCCGAATGGGCGGCGGCGCACCGGCGGATGATGGCTCGCCTGAAAGAGGGGGCCTCGCTCGGCGGCCTCAGGATCGGGCGGGACGAACTCTATGACCGTTAGGGGCCGCTTTTCGCTCGACACCAACATTCTCGTCTATGCCGTGGACCGGGACGCCGGTGCGCGCCACAGGCAGGCCGGCGAGCTCATCAGGCAGGCCGCCCGGTGCAACTGCGTGCTCACCGTGCAGGCGCTCGCCGAATTCTTCCACGCAACCACGCGGAAAAACCTTCTCGATCCCGGCCTTGCGCGCCGCTTTGTGTGCGACTGGCTCGCCGTGTTCGAGGTGATCCGGGCCTCCGAGGCGTCTCTTCTGGAGGCCATGGATGCAGTGGAGGAGCATCGTCTGTCGTTTTGGGATGCAATGCTCTGGGCTGCCGCACGGCAGGCCGGCTGTGCCGCTATTCTCAGCGAGGACATGCAGGATGGCCGGCGCCTGAACGGTGTCGAATTCATCGATCCTTTCGCGGCGGGCGCATCGACCCGCCTCGCCGCGTTGCTCGAAGCCGAAGGGCCGTGACTCCCGCCAGCCGGAAGTCTCTGCGCCCCTTTCGGGCGTGGACTGTTGAGCGGCGTCAGCCGACCGGTTCCCAGTCCGTGCCGCCGGGCCGGTCCTTGATGGCGACGCCGCGGGCCCGCAGCTCGTCGCGCAAGGCGTCCGCCGTCGCCCAGTCCCGGTCGGCGCGGGCGGCCTCGCGCCGGGCGATCAGGGCCATCAGCTCGTCGGGCAGCGACCGGCTCTGCACGGCTTTGGTGAGATCGAGCCCGAACACGGCATCGTAGCCGAGCATCAGGTCCAGCTTCTCGGCCGGCGTCAGCGCCGGATCCCGCGCCATCTTCCAGGCGACGGCAAGCGCGTTCGGCACGTGCAAATCCTCAGCCAGCGCCGCCCGGAAGCGCGCCCGCCATTCGGCCAGGGCGGCTTCGCGTACCGCTTCGCCGCCCCGCGCCGCATGGTTCCAGTCCTGGGCCAGGTTGCGCAGGGTCCTGAGCGACTGCCGGGCGCTGTCCAGGGCCTCGAAACTGAAATTCAGCCGTGCCCGGTAATGGCCGGTCAGCAGCAGATAGCGATAGTCCATCGGCTCGTAGCCGGCCTCGACCAGCCGGTCGAGATGGAGGAACCGGCCGCTGGATTTTGCCATTTTGGCATCGTCCACGACCAGAAATTCGCCATGCAGCCAGAGATTCACCCAGCGATGGCCGAAGCAGCACTCGGACTGGGCAATCTCGTTGGTGTGGTGGACCGGCACATGATCGATGCCGCCGCAATGGATATCGATGGTTTCGCCCAGATAGGCGGTCGCCATGGCGGAGCATTCGATGTGCCAGCCGGGAAAGCCGGTGCCCCAGGGCGATTCCCATTTCATGATCTGGTTGGGATATTTGGACTGGCTGAACCAGAGCACGAAATCCGCCGGATTGCGCTTGCGCAAATCCGGGTCCACCCGGTCGGTCGCCTCCTGGGCGGCGATGTGCAGCCGGGCGAAATCGGCATAGGACGGGAAGGTCGCGGTATCGAAATAGACATTGCCATCGACCGCATAGGCGTGGCCGCGCGCGACCAGCCGTTCGATCATGTCGACCATCTGCGCGATATGCTCCGTCGCCCGGCAGACGGTATCCGGCCGGCGGATGTTCATCATGTCGGTGTGGCGGAAGAATTCCGCTTCGTAGAAGCGCGCGATCTCCCACGGCGACCGGCGCTCGCGCTGCGCCGCCAGCATCATCTTGTCGTCGCCTTCGTCGGCATCCGATTCCAGATGGCCGACATCGGTGATGTTCATCGCATGGTGCAGATCGTAGCCGGCCGTGCGGATCGTGCGCTGGAGCAGGTCCTCGAACACATAGGTCCGCAGATTGCCGATATGGGCATGGTTGTAGACCGTCGGGCCGCAGCAGTAGAGCGTGACCTTCGGCGGCGCGACCGGCGTCAGCGGCTCGATGCTTCGGGTGAGCGTGTTGAAAAAGCGCAGGGGTTCGGGACGGGACATCGCGGCAGGGCGCTCCAGGGACGGCGTTGGCCGCAAGGTGGCCCCGAACGCACCGCCCCGGCAAGGGCAAGCCTTGACCCGCGGCATCTTTCAGGGTTGGAGAGGGCACATTCTGCAAGCGGCGGAGCGGATCATGGCGGGCAGGTTCGAGGGGCAGGCGGCGGTCGTCACCGGCGGGGCGAGCGGCATCGGCCGGGCGGCCGTTCTGCGTTTCCTCGACGAGGGGGCCCGGGTCTCCTTCGCCGACCTGAACGACGACAATGCCGGGGAAACGCTGGCGCTGGCCCGCGCCGCCGGCCATGGCGAGCGCATCGCCTATTGCCGGGCCGATGTGACCGAGGAGCCGGCGGTCAGGGACTGTTTCGCCGAGGCCGCCGCCCGGTGGGGCCGGCTCGATATCGCCTTCCTCAATGCCGGGGTGGGCGGCGCCATCGGGCCGGTCGTCGAGACCACGGTGGAGGAGTGGGATGCGAGCTTCGCCTTTCTGGTGCGCAGCGTCTTTCTCGGCGCCAAATTCTCGGTGCCTGCGATGCGGGCCAATCCGGGCGGGCCGGGCGGCGCCATCGTCGCGACCGGCAGCGTGGCCGGCCTGTCCGGCGGCGGCGGGCCGCATGCCTATTCGGCGGCCAAGGCGGCGGTGACCAATCTGGTTCGCAGCCTCGCCCTGGAACTGGCGGGCGACCGCATCCGGGTGAACGGCATCGCGCCGGGCCTGATCGATACGCCGCTCGCCCATGGCGGCGACCCCGCCCGGCTGCCCGACATGCGCGAGCGCCAGCCCTGGCCCGACCGCGGCCGGCCCGAGGATATCGCCGCCACCGCGGCCTTCCTCGCCTCCGACGATGCGCGCTTCATCACCGGCGAGACCATCGTCGTCGATGGCGGCATCATGGCCAACGCCAGCAATATCTGGGGCCTGGGCGAGAATTGCCGCTTTCTGCAGAAGGCGGGCCTCAACCGGGGCACGACCGGGCTGGAGAATATCGTGCGCGAGCTCGGCCCGGCGCCGTGAGATGTCCCGTCGCCGGCATCGTCGGCCCGTCTTTGCACCGCCCGGTTCCGTGCGGCCCTTTCCCCTGTGGAATTACCGCCGGCGAGGGCCTATATCGCCGCCATCCGGCTGACCGGCAGCCATTGCCGGCGGCCTGCCTCCAACCCCGACAGCGTGCAGGGCGGATATGGAACTCATCGTTCTGATCGTTCACCTGATTCTGGCGCTCGCCCTGATCGGCGTGGTGCTGTTGCAGCGCAGCGAAGGCGGCGCGCTCGGCATCGGCGGCGGCGGCGGTGGGGGCGGCATGAGCGGATTTCTGACCGGTGCCGCGACCGCCAATCTGCTGACCCGGGCCACCGCGGTCATCGCCGCCCTGTTCATCGCGACCAGCATGACGCTTGCCATGATGTCGGGCAGCAAGCGCGCCCCGACCAGCGTCGTGACCGGCAGCGGCAATGGCGCGCCGGCCACGCAGCAGGGCAGCCCCGCGCCGGCCGTACCGCAGGCCGGGGCGGAGAAGCCGGCGGCGCCCGCAAAGCCGGCCGAGTGACGGCGGCGGCGCCTGCCGCCTCCTGAAAGCCGGCTTCGGCCGCCTTGCCGTTCTCCCCGATCGTCCCGGCGCTTCTTCCGCTGCCGAACTTTTTTCAGGCGCCCGGCCCCGACCGCTTTGCCGCCGGCGCCGAAAAGAGTATGACGTGACCCCGTCATGGCCGAGCCGCGCTTCATCTTCATCACCGGGGGAGTGACCTCGTCGCTCGGCAAGGGGATCGCCTCGGCGGCGCTCGGCGCGCTGCTCCAGGCCCGCGGCCATACCGTCCGCCTGCGCAAGCTCGATCCCTATCTCAATGTCGATCCGGGCACGATGAGCCCGTATCAGCATGGCGAGGTGTTCGTCACCGACGACGGCGCCGAGACCGATCTCGACCTCGGCCATTATGAGCGCTTTACCGGCGTTCCGGCGCGGCGGACCGACAGTTTCACCGCCGGCCAGGTCTATCGCGACGTGCTCGCGCGCGAACGCCGCGGCGACTATCTCGGCGCGACCGTCCAGGTCATTCCCCATGTCACCGACATGATCGCGGAAATGGTGCAGCGCGATACCGACGGCGTGGATTTCGTCCTGTGCGAGATCGGCGGCACGGTCGGCGATATCGAGGGCCTGCCCTTTCTGGAAGCGATCCGCCAGCTCGGCAACGCGCTGGGGCGCGAACGCTCCATGTTCTGCCACCTGACGCTGGTGCCCTGGATTCCCTCGGCCGGCGAGCTCAAGACCAAGCCGACCCAGCACAGCGTGAAGGAGCTGCTCAGCCTCGGCATCCAGCCCGATATCCTGCTGTGCCGCTGCGACCGGGAGATTCCGGAGGGCGCGCGGCGCAAGATCGCCCTGTTCTGCAACATCGCGCCGGACCGGGTGATCCAGGCGCTCGACGCCGGGACGATCTACGATGTGCCGCTGCAATTGCACGGCCAGGGCTTCGATACCGCGGTCTGCCGCTATTTCGGCCTCGATTGCAGCGCGCCGGCGCTGGACGGCTGGCAGCGCATCGTCGACCGGGTGATTCGGCCGGAAGGCCGGGTCTCGATTGCCATCGCCGGCAAATATACCGGCCTGCACGATGCCTATAAATCGCTCGAGGAAGCGCTCACCCATGGCGGCATCGCCAACGACGCCCGGGTCGATCTGCGCTGGATCGATTCGGAGATTTTCGAGCGCGAGGACCCGCTGCACCATCTGACTGGCGTCAACGGCATCCTAGTGCCGGGCGGTTTCGGCGAGCGCGGCGCCGAGGGCAAAATTCTCGCCGCCCGCTTCGCCCGCGAACACGCCGTGCCCTATTTCGGCATCTGTTTCGGCATGCAGATGGCGGTGATCGAGGCCGCCCGCTCGCTGGCCGGCATCGCCGGGGCCGGCTCGACCGAATTCGGCCCGACCGGGGAGCCGGTGGTCGGCGCCATGACCGAATGGATGCGCGGCGAGGCGCTGGAGAAGCGCGCCGCCGGCGGCGACCTCGGCGGCACCATGCGCCTCGGCGCCTATCCGGCCCGGCTGGCGCCGGGCAGCATGGTCCGCGACATCTATGGCGAAGCCGCGATCAGCGAGCGCCACCGCCATCGCTACGAGGTCAACATCAACTATCGCGAACGGCTGGAGGCGGCGGGCCTGCGCTTCTCCGGCCTGTCGCCGGACGGCGCCCTGCCGGAGATCGTCGAGCTGGCCGGCCATCCCTGGTTCGTCGGCGTCCAGTTCCATCCGGAGCTGAAAAGCCGGCCCTTCGCGCCCCATCCGCTGTTCAAATCCTTCATCCGGGCGGCCATCGACCAGAGCCGTCTGGTCTAGCGCCGCGCCCGCCGGGGCGCCACATCCGGCCCGGACGCGGGGGGCAGGGCCGGCTGTGCAAATTCTGCTTGACACAAGGAACAAATATCATACAAAAAGCGAACAATCTGCATTTATCGGGGAGGAAGAATGATGGCACCGCCGGTCCGCCGCTACAAATTCACCAGGATCGGGCCTCTGGGCTGGACGGTCATGGCCCTGCTGGCGCTCGGTCTGGGCAGCACAGGCGTCGATATGGCCCACGATTTCCGCCTGCTCGGCCTGGTCGATGCCATAGAGGCCGGCGACGAGGGCGCGTTCGACCGCCTGCTGCTCGCCTTCGGGGAGGCTGGTATTCGGCCGTTCGTCGATATCGGCATTCTGATCGTTTCGGCCATCGTCTTCCTGGTCTGGGTCTATCGCGCCCATGCCAATCTCCACGCGCTCGGCCTGCTCGGACTGAAATTCAGCCCCGGCTGGGCGGTGCTGTGGTGGTTCATTCCGCTCGCCAACCTGATTCAGCCGGCCCGGGCGATGGCGGAACTGTTCCGGACCGTGCGGTCGCACGATCCGGCGGCCGCGCCGGGCGCGGCGACGCAGCGCCAGACCGGCATCGCGCCGGTGGTCGTCTGGTGGCTGCTGGTGCTGCTGGCCAATGGCGCCTTCCGCTATGCCGCGCGCCGGATGGGCGGCGAGAGCCTTGAAGCCGTGCGCCAGGGGATCGTCGTCGGCCTTGCCGGCAGCGTCATGTTCGTGGTCGCCGGCCTGTTCGCAATCTGGCTGGTGTACCGGATTTCGACCGACCTCGACGCGATGGAGTAGGGCGCCCGCCGGCTGGCCGGCCGGTCCGCCGTCAGCCCCGTTCCAGCGCGATCCGGTGGCTGTCGAGCAGGCCGGGCGCGCGGGTCGGATCGCCGCGGCCCCAACCGCACTCGGTGGCGATGCCGAAGGACGGCACGGTCTGTGCCGCGGCGGCGATGCGGCGCCGGTCGCCCTCCCGGTCGTCATGGTGGATCAGGCCGAGATAGAGTTCGCACTCCGCCGGCAGGCGCAGGTTGGCGAGCGGCGCGTAATAGGCCGCATCGTCCCGGTGTTTCGGCGCCGGGACATGGACGAACTGCAGCGGCCGGGTCAGCCCGGCAAGGATGCCGTGGACGATATCGACCGCGTTGGCGAGGTCGGCCGGCATCACGACATGCTCGTCGTTCGGCGTGCCGTAGCACAGATGGTAGCCGAGCTCGGCCCGCGCCGGCACGGCGCTGCCCAGCCGGGCCAGCATGCCGGTGATGTCTTCCCGGTAGCTGTCCGGCCGGTTGGGGAAATAGCCCTCCCAGGCCAGCACCTCCTGGCAGACATCCCACTGGATCGCCAGATCGTCGTGCGGGATGGCGGCGCAGAGCCGGGCGAGGTCGGCCTTGAAGGCGCGCTCGGCGGCGGCGAAGAACGCAGGGCGGGCCGAGGGCGCGACGAACCAGTAGCCGATCGCCATCGGCGTCGGCAGGCAGACCTGGAAGCGCACGCCGGCCGGGATCGTCCCGGCATCGCGCAGGTCGCGAAACCGGTCCCACGAGGCGATGGCCTCCGGCGCATAGCCGGGATCGAAATCGACCGTCGCCGGATCGATGCCGGGGCGGAAGCGGAACAGCTCCCATTCGCGGATCAGCGTGCCGTCCCACTGATGGATGCGCGCCTTGTCCTCGTCCGTCGCCGGCTCCATCGCCGGATGGTTTTCAAGCTTGGCCCGCTGCCAGAAAATCCAGCGCGCCCGCTCGCCGGTCTCGCCGTCCGGGAAGCGCTTCAGATGCGCGCCGAGCCGCCCGGCCGTCTCGCGGAAGGCGGTATCGGCATCGGGATAGGGCAGGCTGCCGACCAGATGGGCGCAGGTAAGCGACATGGCGGGATTCCTCCGAAACGGCACCGGGCGCCAAGGGCCAGCACGCAGGGAAGCAGCCCCGGCCGACGATGACAAGAGGCGGCATCGGCTCCTCCGACGATTTGGAAGGCGCGGAAGCGCCGAACCGGCAGGCTAGCCGTCCGGGATGTAGAGCTTGGTCAGGCGCTCCCGCAGTCCGGTCTTCCAAGCCTTGCCGGTGGTGACATCGTACACCCACAGATTGCGCACGAGCCGTTCTTCCCAACTGAAGAACGCCACCCGGTTGCCGGATTTCGAAATGCCCGCCTCGGTCATGTAGCGCGGCAGTTTCGTCGTCTTCAGGACCTTCGTGGCATTTCCGACGAGAATCCTCCTTCCGTGTCGCGCAAACATCGTGCCGGCGTCGGAGGAAGTTCCGATCCTGGGGCCGGGCTTCACCCAGTCGATGGCCAGAAGATCGAGCGAGACCGGACTCGGCGGCGGGGAAGCCGAACTGAACGGCCGGTCGAACGCGATCCGGTAAGTTGCAGGGCGCCGTGAACTCTTGCCGGTCGCCGCCTTCAGTTTTTCGAGCCACGCCGGGTCGGTGTCGCGCTCCGGCCAGGCGGCATGGATCACCAGCGACCCGTCGTCGAGAAATCCCTCGGGCACCACCGGGCCGCTCCATTCGATGCCGAATTTGCTGAGCGGCAGGGTGTGCTCGATGCGGGTTTCGAGGTCCAGAACCCGGATTTCCCGGGTGTAGACGCCCCGCCAATAGCTCCGCTCCAGTGTGTACCAATGGCCCTTTCGGGCCAGATACCGGCTCCCGTAAACGACGAACCGCCCGTCCGGAGAGAATACCGGCTCCCCCCTGTACCGATGGACTTCGGTCGTCACGGTCGTATCGCGCCCCGTCTCGAGGTCGAGCAGCGAAATATGGTGGCCGCTGCGGCCGACGCAGCGCCGGCTGCAGCGCACGAACGCAATCCGCCTGCCGTCGGGCGCGAAGGCAGGCGCCTTCCACGTCTCGTCGTCCGGGGCGGCAAAGATGCGCAATTTCCCGCTGTCGGCATCGATCACCGTCAGCATCGAATCGCCATGGATCGATACCGACACGGCCACCAGTTTCCCGTCCGGCGAGACCGCCGGCCGGTCGATGAAGTCGCCGAAGAAAATCGATGGCTGATTGAGCATGTCTCTGAATTCGATCAATTGCGTCGGCGTGCAGCCGGAGGCCGACAGCAGAACCGGCAGCATCGCCAGGAACAGCACCGGGCGCCTGGCAGCGCGACGAAAGGCCGGAAACATCGCTTCCTCCCCTTAACTTTGGGTGTTCTCTGCCTTCGGATATGGGGAAGCCCGGCCGGAAGCGCAAACCGGTATCCGCAGGAGGCAGGGCGGCGCGCGCCCGGCCGGGCCGATACGCGGCTTGACAGGGCGGGGGCGGGGGGACGCAGAATCGGCGCCGTCTTCCCCCGCACCGCGGAGCCGCCATGACCGGTTTCATCGAACTGCCCGACCATGAGACCGCGCGCGCCGGCCTGCTTCTGCCGGAGCCGGAATTCTACAATTTCGGCTTCGACCTGATCGACCGCCGGGCCGCCGAGCGCGACAAGACCGCCTTCATCCATGTCGATGCCGCGACCGGCCGGCAGGAAACATACCGGTTTTCCGACCTGGCGGCGGCGTCCAACCGCTTCGCCAACGTGCTGCGCGGCCTCGGCGCGGCCAAAGGCGATTACGCCTTCATGATGATCCCGCGCATCCCGGCTTGGTATGAGGCGACTATCGGCTGCATCAAGCTCGGCGCGATCGCCATGCCGGGCACCAACCTGCTGCAGCCGAAGGATATCGAATACCGGATCAACAAGGCCGGCGCGCGCCTCGCCATCGTGACCGCCGACCATGCCGCGAAGATCGAGGCGGTGCGCGACCGCTGTCCGAGCCTGGAGCATGTCGTCGTGATCGGCGCGCCGCACGGCGACTGGGTCCATTACGAGGCGGCCTGCGCGGCGGCGGCCGACCGGCTCGACCGGCGCGATGTGGCGCCGACCCGGCGCGAAGAGACCATGCTGGCCTATTTCACCTCCGGCACCACCGCCTTCCCGAAAATGGTGCCGCGCGACCATGGCTATGCCATCGCCCACGCGCTGACCGCCCGCTACTGGCAGGATCTGCGCGAGGACGATCTGCACTGGACGCTGAGCGATACCGGCTGGGCCAAGGCCGCCTGGGGCAAGCTGTTCGGCCAGTGGCAGATCGGCGCCGCGCTGATGCTCTACAATCCCGGCCCCGGCTTCGACGCCGATGCGCATCTGCGCCTGTTCGGCGAGCACCGGATCACCACCCTGTGCGCGCCGCCGACCATCTTCCGGGCCTTCGCCCAGATGGACCTTTCGGGCTACGACCTCTCTTCGGTCCGCCACACGGTGAGCGCCGGCGAGCCGCTCAACCCCGAAGCGATCCGCGCCTGGAAGGCGGCGACCGGCACCATTGTCCACGACGGCTACGGCCAGACCGAGACCGTCAATATCGTCGCCAATGTGCCCGGCGTCGAAGTGCGGCCGGGCTCGATGGGCCGGCCGGTGCCGGGCATGGATGTCGATATCGTCGACGATGATGGCAACCGCCTGCCGGACGGCGAAACCGGCCATATCGCGATCCGCACCGACGGGCCGTCCTGGCCGCCCGGCCTGTTCCGCGGCTATCATGAGGACGATGCCGCCAACGCCAGATGTTTCCGCCACGGCTGGTACTACACCGGCGATACCGCGAGCCGGGATGCCGAAGGCTATATCTGGTTCGTCGGCCGGGCCGACGATCTGATCTCCTCGGCCGGCTACCGGATCAGCCCGTTCGAGGTCGAAAGCGCTCTCGTCGAGCACGAGGCCGTCGCCGAATCGGCGGTCGTCGGCAAGAAGGACGCGCTGCGCGGCGAGATCGTCAAGGCCTATGTCGTGCTGGCCGAGGGCTTCGAGGGCGGGGCGGCGATGGCGGAGGCCCTGCAGGATTTCGTCAAGGCGACGACGGCGCCCTACAAATATCCGCGCGAGATCGATTTCGTGACGGAACTGCCCAAGACCATCTCCGGCAAAATCCGCCGGGTCGAACTGCGCGAGCGGGCGAATGCGGAATAGGCGCCCGGCCGGCGATGCGGCGGAAACCGCGCCGGACGGACCGTTTCAGGCGACCCTGTCCAGCCGTTTGACGCTTTCCCGGATCGCCTGACCGCATTCCCGCTCCGCCACCTCCAGCTCGTAATGGGATTGCAGGTTCAGCCAGAACGCGGCCGAAACGCCGAACGCCTGCTCCAGCCGAAGGGCCGTGTCCGCCGTGATGCCGCGCCGCCCGCGCACGATATCGCTGATGCGATTCTGCGGGATGCCGAGCCGTTTTGCCAGGCCGTTGGCGCTCAGCCGGTAGGGCAGCATGAAATCTTCGCGCAAGGTTGCGCCCGGATGAATGGGGCCGATCATCGATGGTAGTCCGTAATCTGAACGTCGGTCGGTTCGGACCGGCCTTTTATCCCCGTCCGCCAACGACCGAAGCGCTGTTGCCCGCAGTCTGATACATTGCCCGAATGATTCATAGGGCGGCTTCTGGACAGGCCCCCGGCCGGCCGCTACACCACGATGCCGGCGATTCCGTTCCGAAGCAGGATGCCGTGACCGACATATCGACCGAAGCCGGCCCGCGCCGGGCGGGCGCAAACGATTATCGCCTGGAGGAGCAGATCGGCTTTCTGCTGCGCCGGGCGCATCAGCGGGCGACCGCGATTTTCGCGGCGCGCTTCGCCGGACACGGCCTGACGCCGACCCAGTTCGCCGCGCTGGCCCGGATCGCCGAAGAGGGCGAGGTCTCGCAAAACCGGCTCGGCCGGCTGACCGCCATGGACCCGGCGACCATGAAGGGGGTGATCGGCCGCCTGTGCGAGCGCGACCTGATCGCCGGCCGGGCCGACGAGCGCGACCGGCGGCGCACCCAGTGGCGGCTCACCGCTTCCGGCACGGCGCTGCTGGCCGGGGCGCGCAGCGACGGTTTCGGCGTGACCGAGGAGACGCTGGCGCCGCTCTCGCCGCAGGAACGCGCCGCCCTGGTGCGCCTGCTGGAAAAAATCGTCTGATCGCCGCGCCTATGCCGCGCCGCTGCCTGCACCGCCACTTGCGCCATCGGGGCCGGTTGGATATCATCGGCCTTATTGTTCGTGTACAAACAATCTGACCGGCGATTCGACCGGCGCGGGAGCCGCCGGACGAACCGGGTCGAAAGGCGGGCAGGAACGGCGATGTCGGTATATCTGCGGCCGGACAGTCTGGAGGAGGCGCTCGATGCCCTGCAGCGCCGGCCGCTCACCGTGCTGGCCGGCGGCACCGACCATTATCCCGCCCGGGTCGGCCAGCCGCTCGACGACGATCTGCTCGATCTTACCGGGATCGCCGCCCTGCGCGGCATCGCCGACCGGGGCGATCATTGGCGGATCGGCGCGCTGGCGACCTGGACCGATATCGTCCGGGCGGAACTGCCGCCCTGCTTCGACGGGCTGAAGGCCGCCGCCCGCGAGGTCGGCGGCGTCCAGATCCAGAATGCCGGAACGCTTGCCGGCAATCTGTGCAACGCCTCGCCGGCCGCCGACGGTGCGCCCGGTCTCGTGGCGCTGGAGGCCGAAGTCGAGCTGAGCGCTGCCGGCCGGGTGCGGCGGCTGCCGGTCGGCGAATTTCTCACCGGGAACCGGACGACGGCGCTGGACGGCGACGAAATCGTCACCGCCGTGCTCGTGCCCGCCCTGCCGGATGCGGCGGCGAGCGCGTTCCTGAAACTGGGCGCGCGGCGCTATCTCGTCATTTCCATCGCCATGATCGGCATCGTTCTGGTGCCGGACGGCGGCCGGGTCGGCGATGCCCGCATCGCCGTCGGCGCCTGCTCGCCGGTCGCCCGGCGGCTGCCGGCGCTGGAGGCGGCGCTGAAGGGCCGGCCGCTGGCCGGCGCGCTGGGCGAGGGGCCCGGCCTGGAAGACGCGCTTGGCGTCCTGTCGCCGATCGACGATGTCCGCGGCTCCGCCGGCTACCGGCTGGATGCCGTGGCGACCCTGCTGCGCCGCGGCCTGAGCGATCTCGGCCGGCGCATGGGAGCAGGCGGATGAACGTCGCGACCGCAGCGGTCCGCCTGACGGTCAACGGCCGGCCGGCGGCGCTGCGCAGCCCGCCGGCGAGCCGGCTGGCCGAAGCGCTGCGCAGCGAACTCGGCCTGACCGGGACGAAAATCGGCTGCGATGCCGGCGATTGCGGCGCCTGCACGGTGCTGCTCGACGGCGAGCAGGTCTGCGCCTGCATGGTGCCGGTCGGCCAGGCAGCAGGGCGCCGCGTGACCACGGTGGAGGGGCTGGCGCGGGACGGCACGCTTTCCGCCCTCCAGGCGGCCTTTCTGCGCCATGGCGCGGCCCAGTGCGGCATCTGCACGCCGGGAATGCTGATGGCGGCGCGCGACCTGCTCGACCGGATGCCGTCGCCGAGCGAAGAACAGGCGGCCGATGCGCTGGGCGGCGTGCTGTGCCGCTGCACCGGCTATCGCAAGATCGTCGAGGCGGTGCTCGATGTCGCCGGAACGCCGGGCGGCGCCGAGCCGGCGGCCGGCCGGGCGGTCGGGGCGCGCATCGAACGGCTGGACGGTACGGCCAAGGTGAACGGCGACGAGGTTTTCGGCGCCGATTTCGCGCCGCCGGATGCGCTGAACCTGCGTGTTATCCGGTCGCCCATTGCCAGGGGGCGGTTCGAGGTCGGCGATCTCGAAGGGTTTATGGCCGCCCGGCCGGGCATCGCCGCCGTGCTGACCGCCGCCGACATACCGGGCAGCAACGCGTTCGGGGTCTATCCGACCGGCAAGGACCAGCCCGTTCTGGCCGATGGCATCGTCCGCTACCGGGGCGAGGCCGTGCTCGCCATTGTCGGCAATGGCAGCGCGGTCGCGGCGCTGCGGGATGCGGATGTGCCGATCCGCTGGGCGGAGGAGGCGCCGGTCAGCGGCATCGCGCAGGCGTCCGCCGCCGGCGCCGCTCCGGTCCAGGCCGGCCGGGAGGACAATGTGCTGGCGCGCGGCCGGGTCGTCAAAGGCGATATCGCGCGCGGCTTCGACGAGGCCCGCCATGTCGCCGCCGGCGAATGGCAGACCGGCTTCGTCGAGCACGCCTATATCGAGCCGGAGGCCGGCTGGGCGCGCCGGACCGGCGACCGGATCGAGGTGCATGTCTCGACCCAGTCGCCCTATATGGACCGGGACGAGACCGCCCTGATCCTCGGCATCGAGCCGGCGCAGGTGCGCATCGTCCCGACCGCCTGCGGCGGCGGCTTCGGCGGCAAGCTGGACCTGTCGGTTCAGCCGCTGGTCGCGCTGGCGGCGTGGAAGCTCGGGGTGCCGGTGCGCTGTATCTACACGCGGCCGGAGAGCATGGCGTCCTCGACCAAGCGGCATCCGTCGGCGATCCGCGCCCGCGCCGGCTGCACCGCCGAAGGCAAGCTCACCGCGTTCGAATTCCACGGCGATTTCGATACCGGGGCCTACGCCTCGTGGGGCCCGACCGTCGCCGACCGGGTGCCGGTCCACGCCACCGGCCCCTATGTCGTCCCGCATGTCCGCAACACGAGCTGCGCCTGGCTCACCAATGCGCCGCCGTCCGGCGCCTTCCGCGGCTTCGGCGTGCCGCAATCGGCCATTGCCGGCGAGGCGCTGATGGACGAGCTGGCCGCGCAGTGCGGCCTCGATCCGCTCGCCTTCCGGCTCGCCAACGCCCTGCGCAAGGGCGATGCCACCTCCTCCGGCCAGGTGCTGGAGCACAGCGCCGGCCTGGCCGAATGCCTGGAGGCGCTGCAGCCGGACTGGGAGCGGGAGCGGGCGGCGGCCGACCGGTTCAATCGCGCGGCCGGGCGGGGCGCGGTGCGCCGCGGCGTCGGCGTCGCCGGCATGTGGTATGGCTGCGGCAACACTTCGATGTCGAACCCGTCCACCATGCGGATCGGCATCTCGGCCGGCGGCCGGGTCACGCTCTATAACGGTGCGATGGACATGGGGCAGGGGCCGAACACGATCATGCCCCAGATCGCCGCCGATGCGCTCGGCGTGCCGGTCGGGACCGTCGCCGTCGTCGCCGGCGATACCGACCGCACGGCCGATGCCGGCAAATCCTCGGCGTCGCGCCAGACCTTCGTCTCCGGCCGGGCGGCCCAGCTGGCGGGCGAGGACCTGCGGGCGAAAATCCTGCGCCTCGCCAATGTCGGCCCTGCGGCGGCGCTCGCCGTCGGCGACGGCTGCATCGTGCTGCGCGACGGCGATGCCGAGCGGACCCTCGATCTTCGCGCCATGACGCCGGACGGGGCGGGCGACGTTCTCGCCGGCGAGGGCACGTTCGATCCGCCGACCCGGCCGCTGGACGAGAACGGCCAGGGCGTGCCGTATGCAACCTACGGCTTCGGCGCGCATCTCGCCGTCATCGATATCGATACCGAACTCGGCACCGTCGCACTCCGGCGCATCGTGGCGGCCCACGATGTCGGCCGCTCCATCAACCCGACCCTGGTCGAGGGGCAGATTCACGGCGGCATCGCCCAGGGGATCGGCCTCGCCCTGATGGAGGAGTTCGTGCCCGGCCGGACGGAGAATCTGCACGATTATCTGATCCCGACGGTTGGCGACATGCCGCCGGTGGACGTGATCCTGGTCGAAGACCCGGAACCGCTCGGCCCCTATGGCGCCAAGGGAATCGGCGAGCAGGCGCTGATCCCGACCGCACCGGCGATTTTCAACGCGGTCCACCATGCGACCGGCGTCCGCCTGCGCCGGGCGCCGGCGCTGCCGCACCGGGTGCGCGCCGCGCTTCTCGCCGCGCGAAATTCCGCTTCCAGGGAGACCGGCCATGCCTGACGGAACGGCAACGGCGGCACAGGACCGCCCCGGCATCGTGACCTGCGATGCCTGCCCGGTCCTGTGCCGGATTCGCGAGGGGCGGACCGGCGCCTGCGACCGCTATGGCAATGTCGGCGGCGTGCTGACCCGGATGGACCCGTTCGTCGTCGCCCAGCGCCTCGGCGGGGACGGCGATCTGGTGCCGTTCCACGACCGGGAGTGGGACGGCTCGCTGATTCCGAACGCCGATACCTTCGTCACCGGCATCGGCTCCGGCACCACCTATCCCGATTACAAGCCGGCGCCCTTCATCGTCGCCAGCGAGTATGAGGGCGTCGATATGGTGACGGTCGTCTCCGAAGGCATTTTCAGCTATTGCGGCCTGAAGGTGAAAATCGATACCGACCGCTATATCGGCCCGGAAACCGCGCCGGTGCGCGTCGCCGGCGAGCAAGTCGGCCACGTCACGACGGCGGAATACGGCTCGCAGATGCTCTCCCTGGGCGGTGTCCGCCATCTTACCGGCGGATCGAAGAAGGAAGGCGTCGTCACCTGCGATACCATGCTGCGCCTGTCGAACGGCGAGGCCATCGATTTCACCATCGACGGCGGCGAGCAACTGACGCTGGAAGCCGGCACGGCGCCGGTGATCGGCGGCCGGCGCGAGGAGCGGATGCGCGTCGGCTGCGGCTCCGCGACCATCGGCATTTTCGCGCAGCAATGGTTCGGCCATGCCGACGAGGTGATCGTGGTGGACGACCACATCACCGGAGTCCTCACCGAGCACCAGGCCGGACGGTTTCTCGACATGAAGCCGGCCGGGATCCGGGTGCGCGGCCGCCGGTCCACGCCCGGCCGCTATTTCCAGGTCGCCGAGCCGGGCAGCGGCTGGGGCGGGACGGATGTGACCGACCCGCTCGCCATCGTCGATACCATCGACCCGAAACGGGCCTGGCCGGGCCAGCGCCTGCTGATGGTCAGCACGACCGGCGAAGATGCCGAATATTTCGTGCTCGACGACGATTTGCAGCCGCAGAAGGCCGCCATGCCGGCGCCGCTGTCGCTGGTCGTGGACCGGATCGGCGAGAATTGCGAGCCGGCGCTGGCCACCGTGCTGTTCATGGCCGGGGCCGGCGGCTCGCTGCGGGCCGGCGTGACCGAGAATCCGGTGCGCCTCACCCGGTCGGTGCGCAGCGCGCTCACCCGCGTGACCGCCGGCGGCGCGCCGGTCTATGTCTGGCCCGGCGGCGGGATCACCATCATGGTCGATGTCACGACCATGCCGGAAAACAGTTTCGGCCACGTGCCGACGCCGGCCATCGTGGCGCCCATCGAGTTCACCCTGCGGCTGGACGATTATGCCGCGCTGGGCGGCCATATGGATGCCGTGCGCCGGGTCGGCGAGATCGTCGAGGCCGACCGGCTGCGCGTCGAGCGCTGGCACGAGCGGGCGCCCTGGCCCGGCGCGCCGCTGCACGGGCCGGCGGCCGACCGATGAGCGGGGCGCAGGCCATGCCGGGTGCGGTGCGGGCGATCCTGCCGGACGGGCGGCGCCGGCACTTTCAGCACGGCCCCATCGACCTCATTCTCGAAGCCTTCGGCGCGCCGGGGGAGGTCGCCGCCTTCCACGAGCAGGCGTGGGCGCGCTTCCGCACCGTGCTCGGCGAGCTGGTCGGCGAGCTGGCGGCGCTGCGCATCGGCCTGCCGGCCCGCCCGGACGGGCGAAGCTCCGGCATCCGGTCGCCGGTCGGGCGGCGCATGGCGGCCGCCTGCGCGCCACATGCCGGGGTGTTCGTCACGCCGATGGCCGCTGTCGCCGGCGCGGTCGCCGACGAGGTGCTGGCCGCGGGCATTGCCGGCCGCCGCCTGGCCCGTGCCTGTGTCAACAATGGCGGCGATATCGCCCTCCATCTGGCGCCGGGCGAACGGTTCCGCACCGGCATGGTCGCGCTGGGCGAGCGGCCGGCCGCCGCCGGCGTGGCGGAGATCGGCAGCGCCGACGGAATCGGCGGCATCGCGACCAGCGGCTGGCGCGGCCGCAGCCTTTCGCTCGGCATCGCCGATTCGGCGACCGTGCTGGCACCCTGCGCGGCGGCGGCGGATGTTGCGGCGACGCTGATCGCCAACGCGGTCGATACCGACAGCCCGGCCATCGTCCGCTCCCCGGCGCGCGCGCTGGACCCGGACAGCGATCTGGGCGACCGGCCGGTGACCGTGGAGGTCGGCGTACTCACCGCGGCGGAGGAAGAGGCGGCGCTGGCGGCCGGCCGGGCGGCGGCACAGGCCATGATCGGGCGGGGCCTGATCGCGGCCGCTTCGCTCAGCCTGGGCGGGCGCAGCGCAACTGTCGGCCGGCAGGACAGAGTGGTCCCTTGTGCCGAAGGCCGGGCGAAGGCAGCATGAGCGGGCGCGCTCTTTCCGGCAGGATCGAAGTGCGGGCCGGCAGCGGAAACGGCACACCATGACCGACTTTGTGCGTAATGCCTGGTATCCGATCGCCTGGTCGGACGAGCTGGACGAGGGGCCGCTGGGGCGGCGCCTGCTCGGCGAGCCGGTCGTGGCGTTCCGCAACGGGCAGGGCGTGGCGGCGGCGCTGGAAGACCGCTGCGCGCACAAATTCCTGCCGCTCTCGATGGGCCGGGTGTGCGGCGACGAAATCGAATGCGGCTATCACGGCCTGCGCTTCGGCGGCGACGGCGCCTGCCGCCGGATTCCGGGCCAGAAGCTGATCCCGGCCAATATCCGCGTGCGCGCCTATCCGGTGGCCGAGCGGCTCGGCCTGGTCTGGGTATGGACCGGCGAGCCCGACCGGGCCGACGAGGCGCTGCTGTTCGACCTGCCGCCGTACCGGGACCCGGCCTGGGGCGTCAACCACGGCCCGTACACGCCGGTGGCGGCGCATTACCAGCAGCTGACCGACAATCTGCTCGATCCGGCCCATGTCAGCTTCGTCCACCGGTCCTCGCTCGGCAGCGCCGAAATGGAGGATATTCCGGTCGAGACCAGGCAGATCGGCGACATCGTCGAAGTCAACCGCTGGACCCTCGACCGGCCGCCGGTGCCGATCTTCGAGCAGTTTATGAAGATCGAAGGGCATGTCGATCGCTGGCAATACTATTTCTTCTATCCGCCCTCGATCAATGTGGTCGATTTCGGCATCGGCCCGGTCGGCATGGCCCATTCGGACGAGGAGCGGGACCGCTACACGCGCATCTTCTCCTGCCACTTTCTGGCGCCGGAAACCGCGAACAGCACGCATTATTTCTGGATGCAGGTGCGCAATTTCGAATCGGACAGTCCGGCGGTTTCGGCGCGCATGACCGAGCAGTTCGTCATGGCGTTCGAGGAAGACCGGACGATCCTCGAAGCGGTCCAGCAGGCGCAGGACGAGGCCGGGGCGAAGCCTTCGGTCCGTCTGGCGATCGACAACGGTCCGAACCGCAGCCGGCGCATCGTCGAGCGGATGATTCGCGAGGAGCGGGCGGCGGCGGAAGCGGCGGAGTGATGGTGCAGTTTCAATGTGGATGGCGCATCGCGGAACGGTCGGCAGTCGGGCCGGCCGCGCGGCGCGCCGAACGAGGGAGGACCTTCTCATGCAGTTGAAATTCGTTCTGACGGCCGGCGTCGCACTCGGCGTCCTGTCCGGCGCCGCGACGACGGCGCTTCCGGCCCTGGCGGCCGACGAGATCAGGATCGGCGACATCAACAGCTATACCAGGCTGCCGGCGCACACGATCCCCTACCGGCACGGCGCCACGCTGGCCATCGAGGAGATCAACGCGGCCGGCGGTGTGCTGGGCCGCAAGCTGGTGCTGATTTCGCGCGACGATCAGGGCAAGCCGGGCGAGGCCGTCAAGGTGGCCGAGGAAATGCGCTCGCGGGACAAGGTGGCGCTGGTTTCCGGCTCGCTGTTCTCCCATATCGGCCTGGCGCTGGCATCCTGGGCCAAGCAGCGCAAGACGCTCTATCTGGCGGCCGAGCCGCTGGCCGATGCGCTGGTCTGGGCCAAGGGCAACGAATACACCTTCCGCCTGCGGCCCTCGACCTACATGCAGGCGGCGATGCTGGCGGCCGAGGCGGCCAAGCGCAAGGAAGTCAAGCGCTGGGCGACCATCGCGCCCAACTATGCCTATGGCAAGGATGCGGTCGCGGCCTTCCAGAAGGTGCTGAAGAAGCTGCGCCCGGACGTGACCTTCGTCGGCGCGCAATGGCCGGGCCTGTTCAAAATCGACGCCGGGGCGGAGGTCCAGGCGCTCGCCAAGGCGAAGCCGGACGGAATCTACAACGTCACCTTCGGCTCCGATCTCGCCAAGTTCGTCCGCGAGGGCCGGACCCGCGGCCTGTTCAAGGACAGGCTGGTGGTCGGGCTGCTGACCGGCGAGCCGGAATATATCGATCCGCTGAAGGACGAGGCGCCGGTCGGCTGGCTGGTGACCGGCTATCCCTGGCAGGATATCGGGACCCCCGAGCACAAGAAATTCCTCGCCGCCTACCAGGCGCGCTGGAAGGACTATCCGCGCATCGGCTCCATCGTCGGCTACAACACCATGCTCGCCATCGCCGCCATGCTGAAGAAGGCCGGCTCGACCGATACCGACAAGATGGTTGCGGCCATGAAGGGGCTGACCTTCGATTCCCCGACCGGCAAGATCACCTTCCGCGCCGTGGACCATCAATCGACCATGGGCGCCTATGTCGGCTGGACGGTACTGAAGGACGGCAAGGGCACGATGGAGCGCTGGCAGTATCTGGACGGCGCGAACTATCTGCCCTCGGTCGAGGAAACCCGGAAGCTGCGCAAGCAGTAGTCCGCTCCAGCCGCAGTGCCGGCCGTTCCGGCATATCGCCGCCCGCCGGCCGCCCGGAAGGCGGGGATGGCGGAGCGGGGCGCCTGCCGCCCCGCCCGCCGCCCTGCCAACGGTGCGGCGGCGCGGCGGAAGTGGGCCGGCATCCGGGGTGCCGGGCCGCCGCCGGCCGGCCGCCTGGCCAGATTATTGAATGCAGGATGCCGGAATGGGTGATTTCGTCGTCACGCTGCTGACCGGCCTGTCCAGCGCCGCGGCGCTGTTCCTGGTCGCATCCGGCCTGTCGATCATTTTCGGCGTCACCCGGATCGTGAATTTCGCCCATGGCTCCTTCTACATGCTCGGCGCCTATGCCGGCGTCAGCGCGGTCGGGCTGATCGGCGGCGGCGCGCTGGGCTTCTGGACCGCGATCCTGGTCGCCGCCGTGCTGGTCGGCCTGATCGGCGTGGCGATGGAAATCCTGCTGCTGCGCCGCATCTACCGGGCGCCGGAACTGTTCCAGCTGATCGCCACTTTCGGCGTCATTCTGGTGATCCAGGATATCACCCTGTGGGTCTGGGGCTCGGAAGACCTGGTCGGGCCGCGCGCGCCCGGCTTCACCGGCGCGGTCGATATTTTCGGCCAGAAGCTGCCGGAATACGATCTTGTGCTCATCGCGGTCTCGCCGCTGGTGCTGGCCGGCCTGTGGCTGCTGTTCAACCGCACGCGCTGGGGCACGCTGGTGCGCGCCGCCACCCTCGACCGCCAGATGGTCGCGGCGCTGGGCGTCAATCAGCGCTGGCTGTTCACCGGCGTGCTGTTTCTCGGCTCGGCGCTGGCCGGGCTGGGCGGCGCGATCCAGCTGCCCAAGGGCGGCGCCGATCTGCTGATGGATTTCAATATCATCGCCGCCGCCTTCGTCGTCGTCGTGGTCGGCGGGATGGGCAGTATCGGCGGCGCCTTTCTGGCCGCCATCCTGATCGGCCTGCTGCAGACCTTCGGCATCCAGATTTTCCCCAACAGCACGCTGATCCTGATGTTCCTGGTGATGGCGGTGGTGCTGATCTTCCGGCCCTGGGGGCTGCTCGGCCGGCCGGAAATTCCCGGCCACGGCGTGGTCGAGGCGCCGGAGGCGCCGCTGCGCCCGGCCGGCCGAGGCCTGCGCATCGCCGCCGCCCTCCTGCTCGCCTTCCTGCTGCTGCTGCCGGCGGCGCATCTGGCCGTGCCCTCCGTCGTGGGCGACTTTTCCCTCGTCCTCGTTATCGAGATCATGATTTTCGTGCTGTTCGCCGTGGCGCTTCATTTCATCATGGGGCCGGGCGGCATGGTCTCCTTCGGCCATGCCGCATTCTTCGGCGGCGGTGCCTATGCCAGCGCGCTGCTGGTGAAATTCGTCGACGCGCCGATGGAGATCGCCTTCTGGGCCGCGCCCGCCGGCGCGGCGCTGCTGGCCATCCTGTTCGGCTGGTTCTGCGTTCGCCTGACCGGCGTCTATTTCGCCATGCTGACCCTGGCGTTCGCCCAGATCGCCTGGTCCATCGTCTTTCAGTGGGGCGAGGTCACCGGCGGCGACGACGGCATTCTCGGCACCTGGCCCTCGGACTGGGCCAGCAGCAGGGTCGCCTACTATTACCTCACTGTCGGCTTTGTCGTTGCCGGCATTCTGGCGCTGCGCCGCATGCTGTTCGCGCCTTTCGGCTACACGCTGCGCGCCGGCCGGGATTCGCCGCTGCGCGCCGCCGCCATCGGCATCGACCTCAAGCGCCATCAATGGATCGCCTTCACCGTCTCCGGCGCCTTCGCCGGCCTGGCCGGCGCCCTGTTCGTCTATTCCAAGGGCAGCGTCTTCCCGACCTCGATGGAGATCGCCCGCTCGTTCGATGCCCTGCTGATGGTGCTGCTCGGCGGAGTCCATTCGCTGATCGGCCCGATTGTCGGCGCGACCGCGCTGACCTGGCTCAACGATCTGTTCAGCGAGCTGAGCTATTGGCGCTTCCTGCTCGGCGCGACCATTATCGCCCTCGTCCTGCTGCTGCCCGACGGGCTGGTCGGCCTCGCCGATACGCGGGCCGGCCGCCGCCTCGGCCTCGCCGCCGAGCGGGAGACGCCGGCATGACCGCGCTGCTCGAAGTCAGCCGCCTGTCCAAGGCCTTCGGCGGCGTGCGGGCGGTGCAGGATGTCTCCTTCGCGGTCGGGCCGGGCGAGCTGCTGGCGCTGATCGGCCCGAACGGCGCCGGCAAGACGACCTGCTTCAACATGCTGATGGGCCAGATCCGGCCGGACCGCGGCGCCATCCGGCTGAAGGGCCGCGACATTGCCGGCCTGCCGCCGCACCGCATCTGGCGGCTCGGCGTCGGCCGCACCTTCCAGATCACCGCGACCTTCACCTCGATGACCGTGCGCGAGAATGTGCAGATGGCACTCATCAGCCACCGCCGGGCGACCCGCGAACTGTGGCGCGCGGCGGCGCGGACCGACCGCGACCGCGCCGATGCCCTGCTCGAACGGGTCGGCATGGCCGAGCAGGGCGACCGGGCCTGCTCGGTGCTCGCCTATGGCGATCTCAAGCGCGTCGAGCTGGCGATTGCGCTCGCCAACGATCCCGACCTGCTGCTGATGGACGAGCCGACCGCCGGCATGGCGCCCAGGGAGCGGATCGAGCTGATGCAGCTCGCCGACGAGATCGTCGCCGAGCGCCGGATCGGCGTGCTCTTCACCGAACACGACATGGATGTCGTCTTCGCCCATGCCCACCGGATCATGGTGCTGAACCGCGGCGAGCTGATCGCCGAGGGCGCGCCGGAGGCGGTGCGCGCCAACGAGCGGGTGCGCGAAATCTATCTCGGCAGTTCGGTCGGGGGAGGGACGCCATGACCGCCCCCGCCCTCGAAGCCAGCGGCCTGCACACCTATTACGGCGGGGCGCATATCCTCGCCGACCTGTCCTTCGCCCTGAACGATGGCGAGGTCGTCGTTCTGCTCGGCCGCAACGGCGCCGGCAAGACGACGACGATGAAATCCGTCATGGGGCTGGTGCGGATGCGCGCCGGCTCGGTCCGCCTCGAAGGCGCCGAAATCGCGGGCCGGGAGCCCCATGTCATCGCCCGGGCCGGCATGGGCTATGTGCCGGAGGACCGGCGCATCTTCGCCGATCTCACAGTGATGGAGAATCTCGAGGTCGGCCGCCAGCCGCCGCGGCCGGGCGCGCCGTCCTGGACGCCGGAGCGCCTGTTCGCCATGTTCCCCAACCTCGCCGAAATGCGCACCCGGCCGGCTGGCCGGATGAGCGGCGGCGAGCAGCAGATGCTGACCGTTGCGCGCACCCTGATGGGCAATCCGAAGGTGCTGCTGCTCGACGAGCCGTCCGAAGGGCTGGCGCCGGTCATCGTCGACCAGATGGTGGCGACCATCCAGGCGCTGAAGGCGGAGGGCCTGTCGATCCTGCTGTCGGAGCAGAATCTGCATTTCGCCACCGCCGTGAGCG
Organism: Alphaproteobacteria bacterium; assembly: GCA_965221475.1. GTDB lineage: Bacteria > Pseudomonadota > Alphaproteobacteria > Bin65 > Bin65 > Bin65. Next base: position 80,395 of record OZ244891.1, read on the forward strand.
ACCGGGCCTATATCGTCGAAAAGGGGCGCATCCGCTATGAGGGCACGATGGCGGCGCTTGCCGCCGATGCCGAAGTGCGCAACACCTATCTGACCGTGTGACCCCGGCAATGTCCTCCCGCGACGGGAGGATGGAGGAACCGCGATGAAAGCCGATATCCGCAAGACCATGGTGCTGGTCGAGGAAACCCGAAAGGAGATGGGCCAGCCCATCGATCCGCCGACCCGCCGCGCGGTGGCGATTGCCGTGATCGCCAACCCCTTTGCCGGCGATTATGTCGAAGATCTCGAACCGCTGATGGAGATCGGCGCGGAGCTGGGCGGCGCGCTCGGCGAGCGGGCGGTCGCCGCCCTCGGCATCGCGCCGGCGGCGGCCGAAAGCTATGGCAAGGCCGCCCTGGTCGGCGAGCGGGGCGAGCTCGAACACGCCGCCGCCATCCTGCATCCGCGGCTCGGCGCGCCGCTGCGCAAGGCGGTCGGCAAGGGCGCGGCGCTGGTGCCGTCGTCGAAGAAGCGCGGCGGGCCGGGCACGCCGCTCGACGTGCCGCTCGGCCACAAGGATGCCGCCTATGTGCGCAGCCATTTCGACGGCATCGAGGTGCGCATCCCGGACGCGCCGGCGGCCGACGAGATTCTGGTCGCCGTGGCGGTGACCGACAGCGGCCGGCCTCTGCCCCGGGTCGGCGGCCTGACCGTCGGCGAGGTCAAGGGCGAGGACGGGCTGCGCTGACCGCCCGGCAACGCAACGGGAAACGCAAGCGGAGATCGCTCCATGTCCCTCACCGTCTCCACCGCGCCGCCGAAGGGCAGGACCGTCGTGCGCAATATCGGCCTGATGCTCTCCGGCGATCTGGCGCGGCCGATCCTGGATGCCGATTGCATCGTGGCCGTGGACGGCCGGATCGACAGTTTCGGCCGGGAAGCCGACCTCAATACTGCCGGCGCCGATACGACCATCGATGCGCGGGGGACGACCCTGGCGCCGGGGCTGATCGACAGCCATGTCCATCCGGTCTTCGGCGACTGGACGCCGCGCCAGAACCAGTTCAACTGGATCGACAGCTTCCTGAATGGCGGCGTCACCACGATGATTTCGGCCGGCGAGGTCCATCTGCCCGGCCGGCCGAAGGATATTGTCGGCCTCAAGGCGCTGGCGGTCACGGCCCAGCGCGCCTTCGACGCCATGCGCCCGGCCGGCATGAAGGTCCATGCCGGCGCGCCGGTGATCGAGCAGGGGATGGAGGAGGAGGATTTCGCCGAACTGGCGCGCAACGGCGTGAAGCTGCTGGGCGAGGTCGGCCTGGGCGGCGTCAAGCAGGGCGAGGAGGCGAAGAAGATGGTCGCCTGGGCCCGCAAATACGGCATCCAGAGCACGATCCACACCGGCGGCCCCTCGATCCCCGGCTCCGGCCTGATCGACAAGGATGTCGTGCTCGAAGCCGATGCCGATGTCATCGGCCATATCAATGGCGGCCATACCGCCCTGCCGCTCGACCAGATCCGCTGCCTGTGCGAGCAGTGCAGCCGCGCTGTCGAGATCGTCCACAATGGCAACGAGCTGGCCGCGCTCTATGCCATGCGGACGACGATGGAGCTCGGCCAGGCGGAGCGCATCATCCTCGGCACCGATTCGCCGGCCGGCTCGGGCGTCCAGCCGCTCGGCATCCTGCGCCTGATCGCCATGCTGTCGAGCATCGGCGAGGTGCCGGCGGAGATCGTCTTCTGCTTCGCCACCGGCAATACGGCACGGATGCGCGACCTCGATGTCGGCCTGATCGAGGAGGGGCGGGCGGCCGACTTCGTCATCATGGACAAGGCCCAGCACAGCGCCGGCGCGACGATCCTGGAATCGGTCCGCATGGGCGATGTGCCGGGCGTCGGCATGGTCATCGTCGATGGCGCCGTGCGCTGCGGCCGTTCGCGCAACACGCCGCCGGCCGAAACCCTGCCGGAAGTCGTTCCCCGGTAAGCCGGTGTAGCCGCCCGATGGCGAACGCCCTATGGTAGCCGGCGGGCGGCGCCCCTTTTCGGGCGCCGTTCGCTTGTCGGAACGGAGCGGGCACCATGGACGGCACCGGGAACGAAGGTGAGGGAGAGCGGCATTACGGCATCGGCGACCGGGCGCCGCGCAAGGAGGACCGCCGGCTGCTGACCGGTGCCGGGCGCTATGCCGACGATGTGCGCATCGAAGGGGCGCTCTTCGGCCATGTGCTGCGCGCGCCCGAAGCCCATGGCGATATCGCCCGGCTCGAAACCGGCGCCGCGGCGGCGATGCCCGGCGTCCGCCTCGTTCTCACGGCGCAGGACCTGATCGATTTCGGCTGCTGCCCCTTTCCCTGCAAGCTGCCGATCAAGGGGCGCAACGGCGAAGCGATCAGGGTGCCGACCCGCCATGCGCTGGCCCATGGCCGGGTCCGCTTCGCCGGCGAGCCGGTCGCCTTCGTCGTCGCCGATACCCAGGACCGGGCGCGCGACGCTGCCGAGGCGATCGATCTGGAGATTACGCCCCGGCCGGTCCTGCTCGATCCGTGGCGCGCGGCCGATGCCGATGCGCCGGCGATCCACGACAGCGTGCCCGGCAATGTCGCCCTCGACTGGACAGGCGGCGACGAGGCGGCGGCCGAAGCGGCCTTTGCCGCCGCCGCCCATGTCACCAGGCTGCGCATCGCCAGCCAGCGGGTGGCGCCGACAACGCTGGAGCCGCGCAGCGGCACCGGCCTGTGGGATGGCGGCAGCGGCCGCTACACGCTCTACACCGGCGGGCAGGGCGTCTTCGGCCTGTCCCGTTCGCTGGCGGAACTGCTCGGCACTGCGGCCGGCGATGTGCGGGTGCGGATGGGCGATGTCGGCGGCTCCTTCGGCATGAAGGGCGGCGCCTATCCGGAGCATGTGCTCTGCCTGGTCGCCGCCCGCCTGGCCGGCTGCCCGGTGCGCTGGCGCGACGACCGGACGGAGAGCTTCCTCGGCGATGCCGCCGGCCGGGACATTCATGTCGATGGCGAACTGGCGCTCGACGGCGACGGCCGCATTCTCGGCCTGCGCCTGGTCGGCGTCGCCAATATGGGCGCGTTCGTCACCGGCGTCGGCCCGCTGCCGGGCTCGACCAACATTCTGAAGAACGGCGCCTCGCTGTACCGGATACCGGCCGCCTTCGTGAACATGCGCTGCGTGCTCACCAACCAGAGCCCGGTGGCGGCCTATCGCGGCGCCGGCCGGCCCGATGCCAACCTGTTCACCGACCGGCTGGTCGACCGGGCGGCGCGCGAAACCGGCCGGGACCCGGCGGCTCTGCGCCGCCTGAACCTGCTGCGGCCGGACGAGCTGCCGTGGACCGCCGTCTCCGGCCAGGTCTATGGCGAGGGCGATTTCCCCGCCGTGCTCGACAGGGCGCTGGCGGCGGCCGATACCGCCGGCCTCGCCGCGCGGCGGGCGGCGAGCGCGGCGCGCGGCCGGGTCCGCGGCCGGGGCCTCGCCTGCTATCTCGAGGCGACCGCCCCGCCGGGCCGGGAGACGGGCGGCATCCGCTTCGAAGCCGATGGCGGCATGACTTTCCTCACCGGCACCAAGGATTTCGGCCAGGGCCACGAAACCGCGTTCGCCCAGATACTCGGCGCGACGCTCGGCCTTTCCCACGACCGGATCGGCATCATGCAGGGCGACAGCGATGCGCTGCGCCATGGCGGCGGCACCGGCGGCTCGCGTTCGCTCATGGCGAGCGGCAAGGCGGCGGTCGAGGCTGCGGCTGCGGTCGTCGAAAAGGGCCGGGCGGCGGCGGCGCACTTTCTGGAAGCGGCGGCCGGCGATATCGAGTTCGACCGGGGCCAGTTCCGCGTCGTCGGCACCGACCGCGCCATCGCGCTCACCGAACTGGCTGCCCGGACGAAAGCCGAGCCGCCGCCGGACGCGGGGCCGGAGGGCCTGGATGTCGAACTCATCGTCGATACGCCGCCCTCGGCCTTTCCCAATGGCTGCCATATCTGCGAGGTGGAGCTCGACCCGGAGACGGGCGCGCTGAAGGTGGACCGCTATGTTGCGGTCGGCGATTTCGGCACAATCGTCAATCCGATGCTGGTCGAGGGCCAGATTCATGGCGGCGCCGTCCAGGGGCTCGGCCAGGCCCTGATGGAGGCGGTGGTGCTCGATGCCGACGGCCAGTGCCTGAGCGGCTCGCTGATGGATTATTGCATTCCGCGCGCGACGGATCTGCCGCCCCTGGCCCGGACGCTCGTGGACCACCATCCCGTGCCGACGGCGACCAATCCGCTGGGCGTCAAAGGCTGCGGCGAGGCCGGCACGACCGGCGCGCTGCCCGCGGTCGCCAACGCGGTGGCCGATGCCCTGCAGCACTGCGGGGCGGGCGATTTCGACATGCCGGCGACGCCGCACCGGCTGTGGCGCCTGCTCAATGAAAAATCGGCCGGCGGCCGCAAGATTCCGGTTGCCCGCAGCGAAGAAGGGTGACAAGAACCGCGCCCCTTTTCGATGGAGCGCGCAGATGCACCGATCCGCCACTCGCCGGTTGCCCGCCGCCGGACTTCCGGGCCGCCCCGGCACCGCCGCCGGAAAACCCCTCTCTCTTTCCGAACGCGATGCGCAGCAGGTCGCCGAGGCCGGCCGGCTCAACCGCTATATCGTCGGCTATGGCGACGCCGTCGAGGCCGACTGGACGGCGCGGGGCCTGGCGGCGCCGGACCTGCCGGCGATCCAGCGCTACCGGGTCGAGCGGGTGCGCGCCGCGCTGCGCGAGGCCGATATCGCCGGCATGGTGGTGTTCGATCCGCTCAACGTCCGCTACCTGACCGATTCGACCAACATGCAGGTCTGGATCATGCACAATGCGGCGCGCTATGCCTTTGTGGCGACCGAAGGGCCGGTGATCCTGTTCGAGTACAACAACTGCCAGCATTTGAGCGCCCATTCGGTCGTGATCGACGAGATCAGGCCGACCACCGGCCTCTATTTCTTCCACAGCGGCGCGCGGCTGCCCGATATCTACCGGCGCTGGGCGGCCGAGATCGGCGATCTGATCGACACCTATGGCGGCGGCAACCGCCGGCTGGCGCTGGACCACGGCCCGCCGGACGGGATTGCCGCGCTGCAGGCGTGCAATCTTCAGGTGGTCGATGCCCAGCCGGCGATCGAGATGGCGCGAACCATCAAGTCGGCCGAGGAGATCAAGGCGATGCGGCGGTCGATGGCGGCCTGCCTCGACGCGCTCGACGAGACGAGGGCGGCGCTCGAGCCGGGCATGACCGAACTGGAACTGTGGGGCGCCTTCTGGAACGCCTCGGTCGGCCGCGGCGCGGAGTGGGTCGAGACCTGCCTGCTCGCCGCCGGCCCGCGCACCAATCCGTGGTTCCAGGAATGCAGCGGCTATGCCATCCAGGCCGGCGATATTGTCGGCTTCGACACCGATCTGGTCGGCCCTTACGGCTATTGCGCCGACATTTCCCGGACCTGGCGCTGCGGCGACGAACGCGGCGACGACGAACAGCGCGCCCTCTACGCCATCGCGCAGGAGCAGGTGCAGTACAATATGGAGCTGCTCCGGCCGGGGCTCGGCTTCCGCGAATTCGTCGAGAAGGCCCGGATTCTGCCGGAGGAATGCCTGCCGCGGCGCTATTCGGTGCTGGTCCACGGCGTCGGCCTGTGCGACGAGTGGCCGGCCATCCCCTATCCGCAGGATTTCGAGCGGACCGGCTATGACGGCGTGTTCGAGCCGGGCATGGTGGTCTGCGTCGAAAGCTATACCGGCCGGGTCGGCGGCCGGGAGGGCGTCAAGCTGGAAGAACAGGTCGTCATCACCGAAACCGGCTACGACCTGCTGTCGGTGCCCGAACCGGACCCGCAACTGTCCTGACCCCGCCGGGCGGAACGGCTTGCGCCGGGCCGCACCTTGCCCCATGACAGGCAGGGGCGAAACGGGGGAGGGGCCGCATGACGACCGGACCGGACTATATCGCCGAAGCGGCGGCCTGCCGGCGGCGCCGCCCGGCAGTGCCGCTCAAGGTTCGCGGCAGCGTCTGGCGGGCGATCGATACCGGCCCGGCAACCGGCGGGCAGACCCTGCTGCTCTGCCCCGGCACGCTGGGCAATGCCGATATTTTCTGCCGCGCGATGGAGGCGCTGGCGCCGGATATCCGGGTGATCGCCGTCACCTATCCCATGATCGGCGATCTCGAACGCATCGCCGACGGCGCCGTCGCGCTGCTTGATCGCCTCGACGCCGGCCGCGCCCATATACTGGGATCGTCGCTCGGCGGCATGATCGTCCAGACCGTCGGCGCCCGCCATCCCGACCGGGTCGGCCATTTGTTCGTCGCCAATTCGATTGCGAGTGCGGCGGCGATCCGGGCGGCGGATTTCCCGTCCGAAGAGACGGTGCACGCCAGTACCGGCGCGGCGCTCAAAGCCGCCGTTGCGGCGAACCTCGCCCGATGGCCGGAACCGGTGCCCGAACTCGCCGCCACCAAGCGCTACCTGGCCCACGAACTGAGCGAGCGGTTCTCCGGCCGCGCCTTCAAGGCCCGCCTGCTGACGCTGGCGCGGACAACGGAAATTCCGGTCGCCGCCGTGCCGCCGGAGCGCCTGACGATCCTGCAGTCGGAAGACGACCAGCTGGTCGCGGCGCCAACCCGGCGGGAGGTGGTGGAGCGCTATCCGGGCGCCTTCGTCCACACCTTCGACTGGGGCGGCCATTTCCCCTATCTGACGCGGCCGGAAGAATATGCCGCCATCGTCCGCCGCCGGCTCGGCCTCCGGTCCTGAGGGCTAATCGCGGTCGCGCCGGCCGATCCGCATCCGCTCCAGCGATACCGGATGGAACAGGGCTTCGACGCGCCGGCCCTGCGGATCGGTGCCGTATACTTCGTAGCAGCCGTCGTCGATCTCGATCTTCCGCACCTGCCAGCCCCGCGCCGCGAGAACCGCGACCAGGGCTTCTATCGATTTCCAGCCCGATACCGGGCCGGAATTGCAATGGATCGAATCGGAGGCCCGGACCGGCGCCGGGCCGGCGGCAAAGGACAAGGCGGCGAGGGCAGCGGCGCAGAGGAGGGGCAGGGCGGCGAGGCGCATGACAAGGTCTCCGGGCGAGAGCGGTTGTCGATCATCCGGTCGCGCTGGCCGGCCGGCGAAAGCGGCGGATCAGGCGCCAGGTTTCGAGGCCGGCGAGCGGCAGGAAATGGACCAGCGCCGGCCCCGGTTCGTTCTGGACGAAAATCCAGTGCAGCAGGGTCAGGACCGCGGCAGCATAGACCCAGCGGTGCAGGCGCTGCCAGAAGCGGCGCAGCCGGCGCCGGGCGGCATCGTTGCTGGTGACGGCCAGCGGGATGAAAATGGCGAAGGCCGCCCAGCCGGTCCAGATGCCGAGGGCGAAGAACTCCGCCCACAGTGCCTGCAGGGTTTGCGTATCGACGATATAGAGCAGCGTGTGGAACGCGGCGTAGCCGAAGGCGGCGACGCCGAGCGCGCGCCGGCGCCGGGCCAGCCATTTCAGCCAGCCGGCAGCGGGAAAAAGCTGGCGCAGCGGCGTGATCGCGAGGGCGAAGATGAGGAAGCGGGCGGCAAATTCGCCGCTGGGATGGAGCAGGCTTTCGGCGCTCGCCCTGCCGGCCGACAGCGAATAGAGCATCGGCACGGCCGGCACCGACAGGATGAGCCAGAAGAAGACCGGGTGGGAGAGGAGGCGCTTGATGGCGGTCACGGCTGGCACTTCCCCGGCTGCTGTCGACTCCTTCTACGGCCGGCGCGCCGGAATCCGTCGCCGGAATCCGGCCGCTCAGGACAGTGCGGCGAGTTCGCTTTCCACGATCCGGTTGAAGCGGTCGAGCGCGCCTTCGAAGCGGCCGAAGCGCAGCGCCTCATTGGCCCCGGAATGCAGGCCGCTCTGGATGCTCTCGCCGATATCGAAATCCTCCGCCAGGGTGCGCACGGTGATGTCGTGATTGCGGCGCCAGTGCCGGGCGGCCTCGGCATCCGCCGGGTCGGAGCTCGCCGGCACCAGGGTGGCGATCCGCACCCCGGTCAGGTCGGCGGCCCGGGGCGTGGCCTGAATCCAGACGATATGGTCTTCCTGCACCAGAAGCTGGGCGGACGGGAAGAGGGAGTAGACCAGGTTCGCCTCACGGCGCAGCGACCGGCTCTCCGGCGGGCCGTCCATGGCGGCGTCCAGGCCGGCGCGCGGCAGAACGGAGCGGAAGTGCGGTCCGAAGACCCGGTAGGTCGAGAGATTGTCCTGGAAGTACGGGCCGATGGAGTTCCGGTGCGCGATGCGGAAATGGTAGGATTCGATCCCGCCCTCGACGAGGATTTTCCAGTTCGCCGCCCGCGGTCCGCTCTCGTCATGGGCGATCCTGAGGCTGCCGGCATCGAGCCAGGCGAAATCGGCCGCCAGACCGCCCAGATGGGCGGCGATATCGGGCGCAGCCTCGCCGTTTCCGATAACCCAGATCCAGCCATACGCTTCCGTACAGCCGAGCCGTTTGAGGCCGAGCGTGCTCTTGTCGATGCCGGGAAAGCCCTCATTGCCGTGGGGAATCCCCTTCAGCACGCCGCGATTGTCCCACGTCCAGGCATGATAGGGGCAGGAGAAGCGGCGCTGGCAGCCGCTTTCGGCATCGACCAGCCGCGTCCCGCGATGGCGGCAGACATTGAGAAAGGCATGGACGGCGCCGGCGGCATCGCGGGTCAGGAGGACGGGCAGCCCGGCGAGATCGCGGGTCAGGAAGGCGTCCGGCCCGGCCAGCTCGCTGGCATGGGCAACGATGGCCGGCCAGGTGCGGAACAGCCCGTTGCGCTCGCGCGCGAACCGGTCCGGGCAGGTGTAGCGCGCGACCGGCGAGGCGGTCACCGTTTCGTCGAGGAAAAAGGTTCGCGCCCGGCGCAGGTCGGCCAGTTCCTCGAGCAGTTCGATCTCGATGGTACGGTCCATGGCGAATATCCGATGCAGGCAGGGAGGGCGCCGCCCCGGAGCGGCGCGGCCCGGCATAATGGCGACCCCGGCAGGATTCGAACCTGCGACCATCGGCTTAGAAGGCCGGTGCTCTGTCCAGCTGAGCTACGGGGCCGTACCGGGCCTGACGCCTACAGGTGCGCGCGCCCGCGCCCGCCGTCAAGGGAGATCGAACGACCCCCCGGCCTCCCGGAACGTGGGAAAACGGGCGACGCGCCGGCGCCGGCTGCAGAGGCGGGGCGCGTGCTGTATTCTGGCGCACCGCCTGTGGGGCCAGGCGCCCGTTTCGCCAGTTGCAAATCTGGTGCAGAACTGGAATGGAACCTGTTGGAAAATATGACAATATATCCCGATAGGCCTGCCGGAACGAAAGGCGCCGCCGGTGCGGGTTGACGGCACGCCCTTCCGCTCGATCTGGCGCGATGCGGACGGCACGGTCCGCATTGTCGATCAGACCCTGCTGCCGTTCGAATTCGCCATCCGGCCGCTGCGGACGCTGGAGGCGGCGGCGGAGGCCATCGAAACCATGCGGGTGCGCGGCGCGCCGCTGATCGGCGCCACGGCGGCCTACGGCCTGTGCCTCGCGCTCGCCCGCGACGCTTCGGACGCGGCGCTCGACGCCGCCTGCGCGCGGCTGCGCACCACCCGGCCGACCGCGGTCAATCTGCGCTGGGCGCTCGACGACATGCGCGGCTGCCTCGGCGCCCTGCCGCCGGCCGAACGGGCCGGGGCCGCCTGGGCCCGCGCCGGCCAAATCTGCGACGACGATGTCGCGATCAACCGGGCCATCGGCCGGCACGGCCTCGCCCTGTTCGAACGGCACCGGGCGGAGAAGGGGCGCGCCGGGCCGCTTAATATCCTCACCCACTGCAATGCCGGCTGGCTCGCCACCGTGGACCGGGGTACCGCCCTGGCGCCGGTCTTCGAAGCCAGCGATGCCGGCCTGCCCGTCCATGTCTGGGTCGACGAGACCCGGCCGCGCAACCAGGGCGCCGCGCTCACCGCCTGGGAGCTGCGCAGCCACGGCGTGCCGCACACCGTGATCGTCGACAGCGCCGGCGGCCATCTCATGCAGCGCGGCGAGGTCGATCTCTGCATCGTCGGCACCGACCGGACGACGGCCGGCGGCGATGTCTGCAACAAGATCGGCACCTACCTCAAGGCGCTGGCGGCGCAGGATAATGGCGTGCCCTTCTATGTCGCGCTGCCCGGCCCGACCATCGACTGGACCCTGGAGGACGGCCGCGACATTCCCATCGAAGAGCGCGCTGCCGGAGAGGTGACGACCCTGCGCGGCCTGGCGGAGGACGGCCGGACCGGCCGCTTCCGCATCGCGCCCGAGGGCAGCGCCGCCGCCAACCCCGCCTTCGACGTGACGCCGCGCCGGCTGGTGACCGCGCTCGTCACCGAACGCGGCGTCTGCCCGGCCAGCCCGGCAGGGCTGCGCGCCCTCTATCCGGAAATGGCCGGACGGGCGGCGGCCGGGTCGCGACAGGCCGCGGCAACGTAAAAGAGGCCGGCCCCGCTAAGGAGGCCGGCCTCTGGCGATTTGGCTCCGGAGGAGGGATTCGAACCCCCGACAGGGTGGTTAACAGCCACCTGCTCTACCGCTGAGCTACTCCGGATCGGTCATGGCGCGCCGCGCGCGGCGGTTGCGGGCGCCCGTCTTGCCGGCGTCAGGCCCGGCTGCGGTCGCGATGCGGCGGCGATGGAGGCCCGGGCCGGAATCGAACCGACGTACAAGGATTTGCAGTCCTCTGCATCACCGCTCTGCCACCGGGCCCCCGATGCCGCGTTCCAGCGCCGCGCATGCCGGCGTCTGCCGCTTCATCGTACCCGCCTGATCGTACCCACCGGGCCGCGACATATAGGGGCCGGGCCATGGCCGGTCAAGCAGCCCGCGGCGTCGGATGGCAGGGGTTCGGGCAGCGCGGATGCTGTCCCGGAACGGCGCCGGGGTGCTGTGCACCGGAAGGGAATCGGCGGCAGCGGCGCCTGCCGCGGCGGGAATTGCGGTTGTGATTTTGTATTGTTGCCTATCTATCGGCATATTGCTTCGCTCAGCCGCAGGATATTCAATATCATTTCCAGTAAATATCAGAACTTTTCTAGTCTAGATATTGAGCTCGAAGACGTTCTCTTTCTCTCCTCCTTACATGCGACCAGTATTTTTTCATGACAAAATAAAGAGAACCTGCCGCAATTGAAAAGCAGAGCAACACAAATGAAAGCTCAGATATATTGTCTATAGCCATAACATGAAAAATCTTGATAAATAAAAAAGAAATTACACTAACCGCTGCAACATTAATTGGAGTAAGAAGCAAAAAAATTCCTGAAAGCGTCGCTTTCTTTCCTTCAATTATATTTTCTAATTCATCTTCAATTTCCAGCTCTTTCCTTGCTATATCAGCATTTCTCTGTCTCTCAAATTCTCGTTTTCCACAATTATTGCATAGAAGGGATTTATTTTCTCCTACAACCCATTCTGTTGTTGCCTCTTTTGACCAAATCCACATTTTGCACTGCGCACACCGCCCATCTTGCTCTCTTGCTTGTCGTATGATTTCTGGAGATTTGGATACCTCCCACACTCTTTGTGCAATTTGGATGGGGCTGTCTTCACGGCTGCCATCTCCAGACTTGATATTGCAATCGATGCATAGAGCTTGACAGTTCTCCCAATTGTCCCGGCCGCCTTCTTTCTGCGGAACGATGTGATCGACATGAATTGCGCCGGCCGGCAACGTCATAAGTCGTCGACCGCAACCTTTGCCTATGGGGTCTTTCTTCGGGTCACCGCACTTGCCGCCCTGCGCAACGATGCAATGTAGCCAATGGCGCTGATAGTTGCTCTCATGGCGAACGCGCGTGGCTCGATTTCGCCAACGTTCTCTGGCTGCTTCCGGCCCCTCTGGCTCCCAAGGAGGGACGGCAGTGCCCTTGCGGATCGCATCTGCAATATTGTAAATGTTTTGATGCTCAAGACAGCAGGTTTCGCTACGTCTACGCCAAGGGTGATCCGGACGGCATACTGCACAGTAATCGGCTTGCTGCAGCGCGAAATCTGTCGATAAAGCAACAGAATTTCCCTGCTGATCGGTCGTGTTTGCTTGGGTGCGCGTATTAAGTGTGGGCAATGAAGGGAACTCCCACCGATAATGCGGGAATGCTGGGGGCCTCAGCATCCTCCGGCTTCAGCACCGAGCGGACCAGGAAGGGGCCGGCGCCGAACACTTGTACGCCAGCGGTGACTCCCTCATCGTAGGTCTCGAAGGCCCCGTGCACCTCTTCGCCCCTGATTAGCAGATATCTGCCGGGATAGCGCTCCGCTAGCGTCTTCTGCTTCCGGCGGAGAAAGGCTTTTTCTTTCGCGAGCGGATCGGCCATCGTCGCTCCTCCGTGTTTGACGGCCGGCAGGCGCATCCTGTGTCTGCAGTATATTTCCGAAATAGTGCGCCGATAACCGGAAAATAACACAAATTCACAGCCGCGAATTAGCCGCGGTCGGAAACTATATTAACATCAATGAGCCAAGAATGAACTGTTTGCCATGCATCACCATCATTTTGAAATGAAAAAACATCCGGCCTTTCTGATTCCAATTTTAAGTAGTACTGGAACGCATCATTGCCATTTGGATTTATACCCAATGCATCCCGCTTAATGGACCAGTCACGGAATAAATTTAGTACGGTAGCCTTTGCTTTATGTTCATCCATTATCTCTTTCCTTTCGAGCGTTCTTGCGTCATCCGCAGAGTGAGATGATTTCCAAGCCAGTGCGAGGAGCGAGGTAAAACAATTTAGAATTGTCAAAAGCAGTGTCAATGGGTACCCGCGAAAAAAATCGGGGCGGCCCGGTGGGCGCGCCCCTTAGTTCAGGGAGGAGTAACGGTCAGGCAGAAATGCCCGATCAGCTGCACCCGCTTGTCGCCCCGCAGGTGTCGCACTTGAGACACGTGCCGTTGCGCACCAGGGTGAAATTCCCGCATTCGCCGCAATTGTCGCCCTCATAGCCCCGCATCCGCGCCTCGCGAATGCGGTCCAGCTTGCGGTCCACCGCCGCGGCGATGTCGGGAGATACCTCGAGAACCGCCGATCCGTTCTCAAGGCCCGCAGTCTGCAGGCCGCTGCCGTTGCCGCCGGAGGACATGGCGGTAACGCCGGCGCGCCCGCCGACCGAAGAGGGTTGCAGGGAGCCGGCGCCGACGGCTGCCGCGCCGGCCGACCCGTTGCCGGCGCCCGGCCCGTGGCCCGCGCCATTGCCGGCCCCGTTTTCCGCGCCGTTCGCCGCCGCCGACAGGCCGCCTTCGAGGACGGCGAACTTGCTGCGGATGAAGCCCTTGCTGGTCACCCGCTGCATCTCGCCGAGCACGCGGGCGGCGGCGGCCTGGGCGGCCTCGTTATCGGGCAGGGCGCTCTCGCCGGCGCCGTTGCCGATAATGTCCGGCAGCAGGTCGTTGCCGGTGGCGTGGGCCAGATCGTCCCGGCCGAGATAGGAAACCGCCAGCTCGCGGAAAATGTAATCGACCACCGAGGTTGCCATCTTGATGGCGTCGTTGCCCTCGACCATGCCCTGGGGCTCGAAGCGGGTGAAGGTGAAGGCGTCGACGAACTCCTCCAGCGGCACGCCGTATTGCAGGCCCATCGAGACGGCGATGGCGAAACTGTCCATGATGCTGCGGAAGGCGCTGCCTTCCTTGTGCATGTCGATGAAAATCTCGCCCAGCGTGCCGTCCTCGTATTCGCCGGTGCGCAGATAGACCTTGTGGCCGCCGACCATCGCCTTCTGGGTATAGCCGCGGCGCCGGTCCGGCAGCCGCTCGCGCCAGGTATGGCGCTCCATCTGTTCGGCGACCTTGCGGGCTGCCTGGGTGGCGATCTGCGCCGCCCGCTCGGCCGCCGGCGCCTCGACGACCGCTTCCTTCGCATCGTCGGCCGCATCCTCGTCGCCGAGATCGTCGAACAGGGTGGCCGACAGGGGCTGGCTGAGCTTGGAGCCGTCGCGGTAGAGCGCGTTCGCCTTCACGCCCAGCTTCCACGACAGTTCATAGGCCTTGCGGCAATCGGCGACCGTGGCGTCGTTCGGCATGTTGACGGTCTTGGAGATCGCGCCCGAAATGAAGGGCTGGGCCGCCGCCATCATGCGGATATGGCTTTCCCAGCTGAGCGAGCGCCGGCCGGTCCGGCCGCACGGCGAGGCGCAGTCGAACACCGCCAGATGTTCGGCCCTGAGGCCCGGTGCGCCCTCCAGCGTCATCGCCCCGCACACCCAGGTGTTGGCCGCCTCGATTTCGGCGCGCGGGAAGCCGAGGGCGGCCAGCATGTCGAATTCCGGGTCGTTTAGCGCGGCGCGGTCCAGGCCGAGCCGGTCGACGCAGAAATCTTCGCCCAGGGTCCATTTGTTGAAGACGAAACGGATGTCGAAGGCCTGGGCGAGCGCCTGCTCGATCCGTCCGATCGCATCGTCGTCGAAGCCGCGCTCGCGCAGCGCGGCGTGGCCGAGGGCCGGCGACCGTTCGAGCGAGCCGGTGCCGACAGCATGGCGGACGATGCCCTCGATCTCCGCCTCGCCATAGCCGAGGGTGCGCAGGGCAAGCGGCACCAGCCGGTTGATGATCTTGAAATAGCCGCCGCCGGCCAGCTTCTTGAACTTGACCAGGGCGAAATCCGGCTCGATCCCGGTCGTGTCGCAGTCCATGACCAGGCCGATCGTGCCGGTCGGCGCGACGACCGTGGTCTGGGCGTTGCGGTAGCCCGCCTTGCCGCCTTTGGCGAGCGCCCGGTCCCACGCGGCGCGGGCAGCGTCGAGCAGGGCGCCGTCGGGGCAGGCGGCGGCGTCCAGCGCCACCGGAGGCACGCTCAGCCCCTCATAGCCGGCGGTTTCGCCGAAGGCGGCGCGGCGATGGTTGCGCATCACCTGCAGCATGGCGTCGGCGTTTTCGGCATGGCCCGGAAACGGGCCGAGCGCGGCGGCCATGTCGGCCGAGGTCTCATAGGCCGCGCCGGTCATCAGCGCGCTCACCGCGCCGCAGAAGGCCCGGCCGGCTTCGCTGTCATAGGACAGGCCCGAAGCCATCAGATAGCCGCCGAGATTGGCAAAGCCGAGCCCGAGGGTGCGATAGCGCCACGACAGTTCGGCGATCCGGCGCGACGGGAACTGCGCCATCAGCACGGAGATTTCCAGCGTCACCGTCCACAGCCGGACGGCGTGTTCGAAACCGGCCACGTCGAACGAGCCGTTCGGGCGCCGGAACGCCAGCAGGTTCAGCGACGCCAGGTTGCAGGCCGTGTCGTCGAGGAACATGTATTCCGAGCACGGGTTCGACGCCTCGATCCGCCCGCCGGCCGGGCAGGTGTGCCATTCGTTGATCGTGGTATCGAACTGGATGCCGGGGTCGGCCGATTGCCAGGCCGCTTCGGCGATCCGGTTCCACAGGTCGCGCGCGTTGACCGTGCCGGCGGCTTCGCCGTCGGTCCGCCGGAACAGGGTCCATTCGCCGTTTGCCATGACGGCGTCGAGAAATTCGTTGGTGACCCGCACCGAATTGTTGGAATTCTGGCCGGAGACGGTGAGGTAGGCCTCCGAATCCCAGTCGGTGTCGTAGGTTGCAAAGTCGATTTCGCGGAAGCCCTGCCGGGCGAACTGGATGACCCGCTGGATATAGTTCTGCGGCAGCATCGCCTTGCGGGCGGCGCGAATCGCCTTGCGCAGGGCCGGATTGGCGCGCGGATCGAAGGGCTCGGCGCCGTCGAAACCGTGGCAGGCCTGCATGATCTCGTTGAGATGCCGTCGCGCCAGGCGGGAGCCGGCGACCAGGGCGGCGACCTTCTGCTCCTCCTTCACCTTCCAGTCGACGAAATCCAGAATGTCCGGGTGGTCGATATCGACGATGACCATCTTGGCCGCGCGCCGGGTCGTCCCGCCGGACTTGATGGCGCCGGCCGCCCGGTCGCCGATCTTCAGGAAGCTCATCAGGCCGCTGGAGCGGCCGCCGCCAGAAAGCGGCTCGTCCGCGCCGCGCAGGTTGGAGAAATTGGTGCCGGTGCCCGAACCGTATTTGAACAGGCGCGCCTCGCGCACCCACAGGTCCATGATGCCGCCTTCGTTGACCAGATCGTCGCCGATGGACTGGATGAAGCAGGCGTGGGGCTGGGGATGCTCATAGGCCGAGCCCGCCTCGGTCAGCGCGCCGGTCTCGTGATCGACATAATGGTGGCCCTGGCCCGGCCCGTCGATGCCATAGGCCCAGTGCAGGCCGGTGTTGAACCATTGCGGCGAATTGGGCGCCGCCATCTGGCGCGCCAGCATGAAGCGCATCTCGTCGAAATAGGTGCGGGCATCCGCCTCGCCGTCGAAATAGCCGCCCTTCCAGCCCCAGTAGGTCCAGGTGCCGGCCAGCCGGTCGAACACCTGTTTGGCGCTCGTTTCGCCCGCCGTCTCCGCCCCGTCCTTCGGCCGGTGGCGCACCAGCCAGTCGGGGATGTCCGCTTCGGCGACCGGCTCCAGGTCTTCGGCCGCGGCGACGCCGGCCTTGCGGAAATATTTCTGGGCCAGAATGTCGATGGCGACCTGTGACCAGTCCTCCGGCGCCTCCACCCGGTCGTTCCTGAACACGACCGAGCCGTCCGGATTGCGGATCTCGCTCGTCGCCTTCCGAAAGGCGATGCCGTCCCAGGCATCCCCGCCGTCCGTGGTGAAATGACGCCGGAATTTCATTGGCATGCCTCCCCCTGACCCGTCCGGCGCCGGAACCGGCACCTTGCTCCTCAACCCTATATGTTGGGGATCGCTGTCCCCTTACCGCAAAATATTCTCCAATTGCCCACCACGTGTCAACAGGTGAGCACAAGATGTTGTGGATATTTTCAGGGGGACGGCCATATCGGGGCCGGCCGGGCGCGTCCCGGCCGCGCTGCCGGCGGGCTATGCCTTCCGGCCGGCCAGCGTCGCGCCGAGGATCGCCAGCACGACCAGGATCGCGCCCACCCACTGGGTCGCGCCGAACGGCTCGGCGAACAGAACGACCGCCATGGCGATGGTGACGATCGGCTCCAGGTTCATGACCAGGGAGGTGCGCGATTCGCCGAGGAAATCGAGCGCGGCGTAGAAGGTGAGGAAGGCGATGCCGACAAAGACGATCGAGCCGGCGTAGGCCGCCCAGCCGGTGCCGCTGTTCGGCCATTGAAAGCCGCCCGATACCGCCAGGCTGCCGGCGAACAGGACGGACGCGGCCAGCATGACCCACAGGGCGAGCGCGACCGGCGACATGCCGGCGCGGAACAGCTTGCCGCTCGCCAGGATGTTGCCGGAAATCGCGAACGCGGAAACCACGGCCAGCCCGACGCCGGTGGCATCCAGCTCGCCCTCGACATCGAGGGCGAGGAACAGGCCGGCGAAGGCGACGACGAGGCCGATCAGCATGGCCGGCCGCAGGCTCTCGATCCCCAGGAAGGCGGCGAGCAGGCCGACGATGAACGGGAACAGATAGAAGATCAGAATCGACAGGCTGACCGACATGCGCTCGAAAGCGGACATCAGCGCCCAGCCATTGAGCGAGAACAGCACGGCCGCCAGCAGGACCCAGCGGCCCATGCCGGGGGGAATCGCCGGGCGCAGGCGCAGGACGGCGAACCACAGGCCCAGGACCGCCGCCAGAAACCAGGAACGTCCGACCAAGACGGTATCGACCGAAACGCCGTGCCCGTAGCTTTCCTTGGCCAGATTGTTGTTGGCGGCGAAACAGACCGTCGAGGCGAGGATCAGCACAAAGCCGATGGCGGCCCGGCTTTCGAGAAGATCGTCGAGCAGGCGGCCGACCGGGGATCGGCGCTTCGGGGCGGCGGGCGGAACCATGGTCGCCACCTATCCCGGCGCGGCCGCGCGGGCAAGGCGTTTTGCCGCCCGCCCCGCGGTTCCGGCGGAGGGCCCCCTGCGCCCATTGTTTCGGGACGACGGTGCTGGACGGCGGCCCGGCGGCTTGCCATATTCCGGTGCGAACCGTTCCGCCACCGGCGACAGGAGCGCCCGCCTTGGGCACGCATATCGGCACCCGCATCTACACCGCGCTGAACGGCATGGAAGTGGGCCGGGACGATCAGGGCAACCGCTATTTCCAGGAGCGGCGGGCACCGAAGGGCCGCCGCCGCAAGCGCTGGGTCCTCTACAATGGCGAGCGCGAAGCCTCGCGCGTGCCGCCGGAATGGCATGGCTGGCTGCACTATACGGTCGATGAGAGCCCGGCGGAGGCGCCGGTCGCGCGCCGGAGCTGGCAGGCCGAGCACCGGCCGAATCTCACCGGCACGCCGGCGGCCTGGCACCCGCCGGGCAGCGAGTATGAGGGCGGCCGGCGCGATGCGGCGACCGGCGACTACGAGCCGTGGCGCCCGTCCTGACGCCGGTTCCGGCAGCCGTGCCGGGCCCGGTCGGGAGGCCGTCTCGATGAGAGAGAACCGCACCCTCCATGCCCTGACCGGGGCCCTTGCCATCGCGCTCATCCTGTTCGGCATGGCGGTCGGCCTGTCGGGCGGGGAGGCGGCGCGGCCCGGCTATCTGATCCATGCGAGCTTTCAGCAGGCCGACGGGCTCGAGGCCGGCGCGCCGGTCCATCTTGCCGGGGTGAAGATCGGCACGGTCGAGCGCATGACGCTCGATCCGGCGAATTTCCGGGCGCGGGTCGCCCTGCGGATCGACCCGGCCATCGCCATCCCGGAAGAGAGCGCCGCCCTGATCGTCAGCGACGGCGTACTGGGCGGCAAGCGGATCAAGATCGAGCCCGGCTCCGGCGACGATACGATGGCCAATGGCAGCGAATTCGACCTGGTGCAGGATGCCGTGATCGTCGAGGACCTGCTGCAGCGGATCGTGCAGGCGGCCGCGGCGGCGCGCCGGTCCGGGCGGCAACCGCAATAGCCGCGGCCGGACCGGGAGGCGCCGCGATGGGGCAGAGACCGATCGAGACGGCGATGGGGGCGGTTGTCCTGGCGGTCGCCGGCCTGTTCCTGTTCTTCGCCTGGAACGCCGCCGATCTGCGCCCGGTCGAGGGCTATACGCTCAAGGCCAGCTTCGCCTCGGTCGGCGGGTTGGCGCCGGGCAGCGATGTCAGGATCGGCGGCGTCAGGGTCGGATCGGTGACCGGGCAGCGCATCGACCCCGCGACCTATCGCGCCGAAATCAGCTTTACGGTGCAGGCCGGCCTGGCGCTGCCGGCGGATACCGAGGCCACGGTGACGAGCGACGGGCTGCTGGGCGGCAAATATCTGCGCCTCGTGCCCGGCTCGGCGAAGGAGCGCCTCGCCCCCGGCGCGACGCTCGCCCGGACACGCGACGCGCTGGCCCTGGAGGAATTGCTGTCGCGCGCGATCTTCCTGCTCGGCGAATCGCCGCCGACCGGCGATGGCGGCGGAACGAAGGAGGGCGGCAGCCGATGAGCGATGCAGGGCGCGCCATGGATTCGGGCTCGCGCCCCGGCGCCCAGGGCTGGGACCCCGGCCGCTACGCCCGGCAGGCCCGCTTCGTGGCCGAGCTGGGGATGCCGGTTGTCGATCTGCTCGCGCCGCAGGCGGGCGAGAAAATCCTCGATCTGGGCTGCGGCGACGGCGCCCTCACCGTCAGATTGCAGGAAATGGGCGTGGATGTGATCGGCGTCGATTCCAGCGCCGCGCAGATCGAGGCCGCCCGCGCGCTCGGCCTCGATGCGCGGGTCATGGACGGGCAGCGGCTCGATCTGCCGGCCGGCGCCTTCGACGCGGTGTTTTCCAACGCGGCGCTGCACTGGATGGACGAGGACCCGGATGCCGTCATCCGCGGCGTCTGGCAGCTGCTGCGGCCGGGCGGCCGCTTCGTCGCCGAAATGGGCGGCGGCGACAATGTCGGCCGCATCCGGCGGGCCATCGAGGCGGCATTCCGGCGCCGGGATATCGATCCCGACCGCTTCAATCCCTGGTATTTTCCGGAGCCGGACGAATATCGCGCCCGGCTGGAAGGTGCCGGCTTTGCCGTGCGCACCATCCGGCTGATCGACCGGCCGACGCCGCTGCCCGGCGACCTGGGCGGCTGGCTCGATACATTCGCCGAAAGCTGGCTGGCGGCGCTGACGCCGGAGGATGCCGCGGCGGTGAAGGCGGAGGTGGCGCGGGAGGTCGAACCGGCGCTGCGCAATGCCGAAGGCGCGTGGACGGCCGATTATGTCCGCCTCCGCTTCGCCGCCGACAGGCCGGAATAGCCCGTAACCGGGCTCGGGCCGGCACGCCCGGCCAGCGCATCGAAAGGAGTGCCATGACCGTCGTCCGGCCGCCAATTCCGGCTCTTTCGCTGCTTCTGGCGCTGCTTCTTGTCCTGCCGTTCGATCCGGCGGCGGCGCAGCGCGCGCCATCCGAACCGGCGCCGGCGCAGCCTGAACGATCCGAACCGGCGCCGGCGGAGACGAAGGAAGAACCGTTCGAGCCCGATGCCCGCTATGCCGAATTGCAGGGCCTCGACAAGGAGACGGCGCGCATACGGACCTTCGGCGGCCGGGTCGGCGATACGGTGCGCTTCCGCACCCTGGATATCGCGATCCGCCGCTGCCAGCGCACGCCGCCGGACAAGCGGCCGGAAAAGGCGGCCTTCCTGCAGATTCACGATACGGACCCGGAGAGCGGCGACCGCACGATGGTGTTCAGCGGCTGGATGTTCAAATCCAGGCCGGCCCTGTCGGCGATGGACCACCCGATCTACGATGTCTGGCTGAAGGACTGCAGATAGCGCTCGAAAACGCCTTCCGGCAGCGTTTCGGGAAATTCGGCATCGGCCGACAGGGCCGCTTCCAGGCGGTCCCGATACTCCTGGCGCGACACCTCGATCGCACCGAAACGCGCCAGATGATCGGTCAGGAACTGGGTGTCGAGCAGCCGGTAGCCGCCGAAATCCAGCCGGGCGACGAGATGGACCAGCGCAATCTTGCTGGCATCGGTCGCCCGGGCGAACATGCTCTCGCCGAAGAATGCGCCGGCAATGGCGACGCCATAGAGGCCGCCGACCATCTCGGCGCCGGCCCAGCATTCGACGGAGTGGGCAAAGCCCCAGCGATGCAGCTCGGCATAGGCGCGCAGGATTTCAGCGTTGATCCAGGTTTCGCGCCGGCCGCGGCGCGGCGCGGCGCAGGCCTGCATGACCCGGCCGAACGCGCTGTCGACCCGCACGGAGTATCCGGCGTTGCGCACCGTCCGGCGCAGCCGGCGCGGCAGGTGGAAGCCGTCCAGCGGGATGATGCCGCGCCATTCCGGATCGACCCAGACAATATCCGACTGGCCGCGCGCTTCCCCCATCGGAAACAGGCCGGCCGTATAGGCCCGCAGCAGAAGCTCAGGCGTCAGGCGGTATTCCATGGCGGCCCGGTTCAGCCCTCGGCCCGGCGGGCGACATACCTCTCCAGCCAGCGGATATCGTATTCGCCGTTGATGAAATCGTCCTGTGCCATCAGCGCCTGGTGCAGCGGAATGGTCGTGCGCACGCCGGTGATGACGAACTCCTCCAGCGCCCGGCGCAGGCGCATCAGGCATTCGTTGCGCGTGGCGCCGTGGACGATCAGCTTTGCGATCATGCTGTCGTAGTGGGGCGGCACGGAATAGCCGGCATAGAGGCCGGAATCGACCCGGACGCCGAGGCCGCCGGGCGGATGATAATCGCCGATCCGCCCCGGCCAGGGCGCGAAGGTCGCCGGGTCCTCGGCATTGATCCGGCATTCGATCGCATGGCCCTGGAAGTCGATATCCTCCTGGCGGAAGGACAGGGGCGCGCCGTCGGCGATGCGGATCTGCTCGCGCACGATGTCGATGCCGCTGATCGCCTCCGATACCGGGTGCTCGACCTGGAGGCGCGTATTCATC
Organism: Alphaproteobacteria bacterium; assembly: GCA_965221475.1. GTDB lineage: Bacteria > Pseudomonadota > Alphaproteobacteria > Bin65 > Bin65 > Bin65. Next base: position 102,219 of record OZ244891.1, read on the forward strand.
TCGATGAAGTAGAACTCGCCGTTTTCATAGAGGAATTCGAGCGTTCCGGCGTTGCGATAGCCGAGCTTGCGCACAGCCGCGCAGCCGATCTCGCCCAGGCGCTGCCGTTCGGCGGCGTTGAGGGCCGGGGAGGGCGCTTCCTCCAGCACTTTCTGGTGCTTGCGCTGCAGGGAGCAGTCGCGCTCGCCGAGATGGACGACATTGCCCCGGTCGTCGGCGACGATCTGCAGCTCGATATGGCGGGGCCGCGCCAGATATTTTTCCAGATAGACGCTGTCGTCGCCGAAATTCGCCTTGGCCTCGCGCCGCGCGAGATTGATCTGCTCGGCCAGCATGTCGGCGTTTTCGGCCACTTTCATGCCCTTGCCGCCGCCGCCGCTCGAAGCCTTGATGAGCACCGGATAGCCGATGCGCTCGGCGGTCTCCCGGGCGTCCTCCCCCGCGCCGACGGCGCCTTCGCTGCCCGGAACCACCGGCACGCCGGCCTCCGCCATCGCCTTCCGGGCGGCGACCTTGTCGCCCATCGTCTCGATATGTTTCGGCGACGGGCCGATGAAGGCGATGCCGTGGGCCTCCACGACCTCGGCGAAATGCGCGTTTTCCGAAAGAAAGCCGTAGCCGGGATGGATCGCCTCGGCGCCGGTGATCATGGCGGCGCTGACGATGTTCGGGACGTTGAGATAGGACTGGGCCGAGGGCGCCGGGCCGATACAGACGCTTTCGTCGGCCAGCCGGACATGCATGGCGTTTTCATCGGCCGTCGAATGCACCGCGACCGTGTGGATGCCCATCTCGCGGCAGGCGCGATGGATGCGCAGCGCAATTTCGCCGCGGTTGGCGATCAGAACCTTGTCGAACACGGAACGGCTTCCGGTCGGTTGCGGGCGGGGGAAAGGCCGGCCGGCCGCATCATTCGACGATCGCCAGCACGTCGCCGAATTCCACCGGGCTGCCGTTTTCGACAACGACCTGCTTCACGGTTCCGGCGTGCGGCGCCTTGATTTCGTTGAATGTCTTCATGGCCTCGATCAGCATCAGGGTCTGGCCTTCGCTCACCCGGTCGCCGATGCCGACGAACGCGGCCGCGCCCGGCTCCGGCGACAGATAGACCGTGCCGACCATGGGCGAGGTCACGGCGCCCGGATGATCGGCCGGGATGGCGGCCTCCGCTGCCGGTGCCGCCTCCGGCGCCGGCGTGGCGGCGGCAGCCGCCGGCGGGGCGGGTGCCATGACCGGTATCGGGGCGCCGCCGCCTTGCTGCCGGGCGACCCGGATTTTCACCGTGCCGGTATCGTATTCGATTTCGGTCAGGCCGTTGTCGTTCAGCAGTTCCGCCAGCCGGCGCACGCTTTCGCTGTCGATGGTTTTGGACATGGCGTGGCTCCGTGAGGGAAGAGGCGGGGGAACGACGGCTGCCGGACCGGCCCGTCCGCGGCGCGGACCGGCTCATCCGGACCGGTCCGCAGCCGATAAGTGCAGCGCCAGCCCCTGAAGCGCAAGCCGGTAACTGTCGGCACCGAAGCCGGAGACCGCGCCCAAGGCAGCGGCGGCGATGTAGGAGCGCCGGCGAAACGGCTCGCGCGCATGGATGTTCGAAAGATGCACTTCCACGGTCGGCAGGCCGACGCCGCGGATCGCGTCCAGCAGCGCGACCGAGGTATGGGTGAAGGCGCCGGCATTGATGACGATGCCGCGATAGCCGGACGCGGCCCCGTGAATCAGCTCGACCAGCTCGCCCTCGTGGTTGGTCTGGCGGCACGCGACCTCAAGCCCGCAATCGGCGCCCCAGCGCCGGCACAGCGCCTCGATCTCCGGCAGGGTCGCCGAGCCGTACAGTTCCGGCTCGCGGCTGCCGAGCAGATTGAGATTGGGGCCGTTCAACAAGAGTACCGGATGCATTGCCGTATCGCCGGCCCGTTCGTCGCCTGGGGCCGGCAGGGTAGCAGGATTGCGCCGCCCCGCTCAATCGCTGCAATGCGTCGCCGGGGGCGGGATTATCGCCGCGGCGCCGCCGGCCGGCCGCGCCGGTTGATCGGGCGGGGCGGGCGGCCCATCTGTTCGGAGCGGTAAAACGGCGGGCGGACATGAGCGACCACGACTTCGATTTCTTCGTCATCGGCGCCGGATCGGGCGGCACCAGGGCGGCCCGGATCGCGGCTGCGCACGGCGCGCGCGTCGGCGTTGCCGAGGAACGGCACCTGGGCGGCACCTGCGTCAATGTCGGCTGCGTGCCCAAGAAGCTGTTCACCTATGCCGCCCATTTCGCCGAGGATTTCGAGGATGCCGAGGGCTTCGGCTGGACGGTCGGGCCGCGCAGCCATGCCTGGCCGCGGCTGATCGCCAACAAGAACCGCGAGATCGAGCGGCTGAACCGCATCTATGAAGGCCTGATCGCCGGTCCCGGCGCGCAGATTTTCCATAGCCGGGCGGTCTTCCTCGACCGCCACACCCTGGATGTCGGCGGCCGGCGGGTCTCGGCCGACAGGATTCTCATCGCCGTCGGCGGCCGGCCCTTCGTGCCCGCCATCGAGGGCCGCGAGCATGTCATCACCTCGGACGACGCGTTTTTCCTGCCGGCGCTGCCCGAACGGATCGTTATCGTCGGCGGCGGCTATATCGCCGTCGAATTTGCCGGCATTTTCAACGGCCTGGGCGCACAGGTGACCCAGCTGTATCGCGGCGAGCGCTTTCTGCGCGGCTTCGACGACGATGTCCGCGAGGTTCTGGCGCGCGAGATGGCCGGCAAAGGCGTCGATCTGCGCTTCGGCGCCGAGGTCCGGCGAGTGGCGCGCCGCCCGGACGGAACCTTCTCGGTCGAGCTCGCCGACGGCAGCGCGGTCGAGACCGATCTGGTCATGTATGCCACCGGGCGCGTGCCCAATACCGCCGGCCTCGGCCTCGACGCCGCCGGCGTTGCAACCGGCCGGAACGGCGCCGTCGCCATCGATGCCGACTGGCGCACCAGCGTGGACAACATCCATGCCATCGGCGACGTGACCGACCGGATCCAGCTCACCCCGGTGGCGATCCAGGAAGGCCATGCGCTCGCCGACGCCCTGTTCAACCCCTCCGGAAAGACCGTCGGCTACGAATTCGTGCCCTCGGCGGTGTTCAGCCAGCCGGAGGTCGGTACGGTCGGCTATACGGAGGCCGAAGCGCGGGCGAAATTCGGCGCGCTCGATATCTACCGCGCCGGCTTCCGGCCGATGAAGCACACCCTTTCCGGCCGCGACGAGCGCGGGCTGATGAAGCTGGTGGTGGTGCGCGAGAGCCAGCGGGTGGTCGGCCTGCATGTCGTCGGGCCGGGCGCCGGCGAAATCACCCAGGGTTTCGCGGTCGCGATCAACATGGGCGCGACCAAGCAGGATTTCGACGCCACCATCGGCATTCACCCCACCGCCGCCGAAGAGCTGGTGACGATGCGCGAGCCGGTCGCCGATCCGCTGCCCCGGGCGGCGGCATAGCGCCCGGCCCGGCTGCCGCGGCGCTTGAAGCCGGGCGCCGGTCCGGCTTTACTGCCGGCGAAAACAAGAGGAGGAGACCCCATGCCGGAAGGATCGGTCATCGTCAGCCCGGAGGGCATTGCCGACAGGATCGTCGCCATCCGCGAGCGTTGGCACACCAAGAAGCACCCGTTCTTTCAGGCCATGCTCGACGGTTCGCTGCCGCTGCGCGCGCTCGGCGTCCACATGGCCCAGCATCTGAAATTCGTGAACTATGTCGTGCCGTCCTTCGGCTTTCTCTACTGGCGCGGACCGTCGGACATCCGGCGGATGATCGCGGAGAACATGGCCGAGGAGGAAGGGCTGATGGCCATTCCGAAGCCGGGCCACGAGCCGCACGACCATTTCGAGATGATTACGGATTTCTGCCGGCACGCCGGCCTTTCCGACGAAGAAGTCGCGGCGACCCGGCCGACTCCCGGCTGGTGGGCGCGCACCCTGTACTATTGCCACGTCAACCGGGAGGAGCCGCTGGGCGTCGCGCTCGCCATGGCCTCGACCCAGGAGGGCCAGCAGGTCGCGCTCAACAACGAGATCACCATCCCGTCCTTCGCCAGGCATTACGGCCTCGACCGGGACGATCCGGCCATCGCCTTCTTCGTCGAACATGCCGAGGCCGATCTGGAACATTCCACGCGCCAGCTCGATCTGTGCCAGAAATACATCCGCACGCCGGAAGAGGCGGCGCGCGCCCTTGAGGTGTGCGAGGTGGCGGTGCGCCTGCGCTGGGCCTCGACCAACGATATCTGGCGTCAGGAAGTGCTGGGCGAGACGGACCTGCTGCCCGACGGCATCGACGCCTGACCGGCATCCGGCAGCGGCAGCCGGGCGCCGATCCGGTCGGCGGCCCGCCGATAATCGGCCAGGGCAAACAGGGCGGGATCGGCCTCCGCACAGTCGGCCATGGCGTCCTGCAGGGCGGCGATGGCATCGCTCAGCCGCGGCGGGTAGCCGGCGTCGGATACCGCCTCGCCGGCAAAGCGCATCTCGGCGGCGCGCCGGCGGCCGTGGCGCAGCACCCGCTCGAACACGTAATCGGCCCTCGCCGCCCAGTCGATCTCCGGGTCGCTCTTCTGCAGCGAGGCGAGCACGGCGCTGTCGGCGCCGTAGCGCCGGGCCGCCAGCATGCTCTCCACCAGGATCGCCTCCATGCCCTTGACGATCACGCTGCGGCACAGCTTGACCGCCGCCGCGGCGCCGAAATCGTCGCCGACGACGGTCATCGCCATGCCGAAGGGGCTGAGGATTTCCCGCGCGTCCGCCGCCGCCGGGCCGGCCAGCAGTACCTCGGTCGCGACGCCGTGCGCGGCCACCGGCGCCATGATCGTCGCCTCGACATAGCGGCCGCCGGCCGCCGCGATCGTGGCCGCGCCGGCCTGTTTCGCGCGCGGCGAAACCGAATTCATGTCCATGAACAGCCGGCCGGCCGGCAGCGCGGCGGCCGCTTCCTGCACGGCCGGGCGGGCGGCATCCGCCGGCACCAGCGAGAGGACGATATCGGCATCGCCGATGGCGGCCGCGGCGGTGTCGCAGACCGCCACGCCGTCGGCGGCCGCACTGGCCCGGATGGCCGCGCCGTCCGGCGTCGGCACCAGAATATCGTAGGCCGCCACGGCTGCGCCGGCCTTCGCCAGCCCGGCGCCGAATGCGCGGCCGGCCTCGCCGTAACCGATGATGCCGATGCGTGCTGTCATGCTATAACCCTGCCTGCCGGGATGCCGATGGCTGCCACTGTAAGGCTGCCGGACGGGCAGGGAAACCGGCGGCTGCGTTCGCGCAGCGGCGAAAGAAAGGATGCGCGCGGTGAGGTTTGTCGGGATCGAGGCGGTCGCCTACGGGGTGACCGATCTGCCGAAGGCGCGCCGCTTCTGGACCGATTTCGGTCTTGCGGAGCGGGAGGCCGGCAAGGCATTCGCCGTTTTCGCCGCTGCGAACGGATCGCAGGTGATCCTCCGGCGCCGGTCCGACCGGTCGCTGCCGCCGGCGGTCGAGGAAGGGTCCTCGGTACGGCGGATCGTCTGGGGCCTCGAAACCGCGGACGATGTCGCGGCGGTGCGGCAGCGCCTGGCGGAGCGCGGCGTGCTGGCGGACGGGCCGGGCGTGCGCACGGTCGATCCGGCCGGCTTCGCCCTCGAGTTCGTCGTGTCCGCCACCCGGCAGCCCGATATCGCGCCGTCGCCGGCCAACGCGCCGCACAGCATAAACCGCATCGATGCCCGCGCCGGCTTCTACGAGCGGGCCGAGCCGCTGAAGATCGGCCATATCGTGCTCAATGTGCCGGACGCCGAAAAGGCCGGCGCCTTCTATCGCGAAATCCTCGGCTTCCATCTGTCCGATGCCTATGACAATGGCAGCGTGTTCCTGCGCTGCGCGGCGCGCCACAGCCACCACAATCTCTTCCTGCTGCAATCGCCCACGGGCCGGCCGGGGATCAACCATCTGGCCTTTGCCGTGCGCGATATCCACGAAATGTTCGCCGGCGGCCAGCGCATGACCCGCTGCGGCTGGAAGACCGCCGTCGGGCCCGGCCGGCACCGCATTTCCTCCTGCTATTTCTGGTATGTGCAGAATCCCTGCGGCGGCTTCGCCGAATATTTCTGGGACGAGGATTTTCTCACCGAAGCGTGGCAGCCCGGCCTGTGGACGCCGGGGCCGGAAATCTTCGCCGAATGGATGCTGCCGAAGGGCCTGCCGCTGCGCTGAGCCCGGCCTTGCGCCGCAACCCGATTCCGCTTATCGCCAATCGGTCATGAGACGCCTGTTTCTGTCGGGACTGCAGATCGTGCAGATCGCGGCGCTGGCCGCACCGGCGCTGGCGGCAGTCCTGCCAGAGGGCCGGCCGGGCAACCCGATGTGCCAGCAGGCGCCGCAGAATGGCTGGACGGTCTGCGCCACCACGGTGCGGCTGCCTGCGTTCGGCGCGAAGCCGCGCGATCCGGTCGTCTTCTTCCATCCGCGCCATGTCGCCGACGGCGATCCGAAAACCGCCTGGGCGCCGGGCCAGCGCGGGCTGAATCTGGGCAACGCGATCGAGCTCCGTTTCGGCGAGGTCCGCAATTTCCGCTATCTGGTGCTGTGGAACGGCGACGGCCGGTCGCCGAAGGCGTGGGCCGCCAGCGGGCGATTGCAGCTCGTGATGATCCAGACATCGGACGGCCTGGTGGACCGGGCGGCGCCTGCCGAGCGCAATGGCGAGCAGATGATCGTCCTGTCGCGGCCGGTCGAAGCCGCCTGGATCCGGCTGACCGCGCTTGCGGTCACGCCCGGCACCGGCCAGCCCGCCTTCGCGCTCAGCGAATTGCGACCGTCCGATGGCGTACGGCCGCTGGATGTGCCGGTCGTCGTGGCCGCGCGCATCGACGACTGGCTGCCGGAGCCGAACGACAGCGAGGATTGGGACGATGACAGCGCCTCTCCGCAAGGCCATTCCAGCTCGACCGGTGCGCCCTGAGGGCCCGTTCGCGCGGCGCCGGCGGCGATGACCGGCCCTGTTGCGCAGGGTGGCTTCATCGCCCGCCACGGCCTGTGGACCGGCGAGCAGGCGAAGCGCGCCGCCGAGGTCGCGGCCCGGGCGCGGGCGGAAGAGCTCGGCCTGATCCGGCTGGCCTGGGCCGACAGCCATGGCCAGTGCCGTGCCAAGGCGCTGACCCTGCCCGCGTTCGAGGCCGCCCTGGCCGACGGGCACAATATCAATGTCGCGACCTGGACGCTGGATGCTTCCGGCGCCCGCGTCTTCGCCTCCTTCACGCCGGGCGGCGGCATGGACCTGCCGGAGATGACCGGTTCGCCCAATCTGGTCGCGGTCCCCGACCCGGCGACATTCCGCATCCTGCCCTGGGCGCCGGGCGTCGGCTGGATTCTGTGCGACGAGTATTTCGGCGACGGCACGCCGTTTCATTTCTCCGCCCGGCGCATCCTGCGCCGCACGCTGGAGGCGCTGGCGGCGCGCGGCCTGGGCGCGGCTGTCGGCATCGAGGCGGAGTGGTATCTGCTCCGGCTGCTGCGGGATACGCCCGGCGAGGAGAATATCGGCGCGCTCGGGCGCCGTGGCAGACCGCTGCCGACCGTGCCGCCCGAATCCGGCTTCTCCTACCATTGCGAAACCAATATGGACCTGATGCAGCCGGTGCTGAGCGCTCTGGCCAGCGACTATGGCGCGCTCGATCTGGGCCTGCGCTCGGTCGAGAACGAGTGGGGCGCAGGCCAGGTGGAATGCACCTTCGAGGCAAGGAACGCGCTGCGTGCCGCCGACGACTATGTCCTGTTCCGCTCGGCGACCCGGCAGATCTGCCGGCGGCTCGGCCACATGGCGAGCTTCATGGCGGCGCCGGGGCAGCCCGGCCTGTATCCGAGCGGCTGGCATCTGCATCTGTCGCTGCAGGATGGCGACGGCGCGAACGCTCTGATGCCCGCGCGCGGCCCCGATCCGCTCTCGCGTCCCGGCCGGCATTTCCTCGCCGGTCTGCTGGAACACGCGCGCGACGGCATCGTGTTCGCCACCCCGACCGTCAACGGCTACCGCCGCTTCCGCCCGAACTCGCTGGCGCCCGACCGGGTGACCTGGGGCGTCGATCATCGCGGCACGATGATGCGGCTGCTCGGCGGCCCCGACGATCCGGCGACCCGCTATGAGAACCGCAGCGGCGAGCCCGCGGCCAATCCCTATCTCTTCGTCGCGGCCCAGATCGCCGCCGGGATGGACGGTCTGGCCCGCGAGGCGGAACCCTGGCCGGCCGACGATACGCCCTATGCGGCCGACCGGCCGCTGCTGCCCACCGGTCTGCCCGAAGCGCTGGTCGCGCTCGACCGCTCGGCGCTCTACCGGGAGGCTTTCGGCGACGCCTATATCGACTATTATCTGCGCCTGAAGCGGGCGGAGATGGCGCGCTTCGACGCCTTTCTCGCCGATACCGGCGTCGATCCCGCATCCGGCGTCACCGCGTGGGAAATCGACGAATATTTCGATGCGTTCTAGCGTCCGGGCGAATCAAGGGGGGCCGGCACCGATGACGATCCAGCGCTCGCCGCTGCCGCCGCACCCGGCCGGCGGTTTCGGGGCTCACGATTTCGATTCGCTGGTGCGCGAGGACCGGGTGCACCGGTCGCTCTATACCGATCCGGCGATCTTCGACCTGGAGATGACGCGGGTTTTCGGTGCGGTCTGGGTCTATCTGGCCCATGAGAGCCAGGTGCCGCAGCCCAACGATTTCATCCGGGTCCGGCTCGGCCTGCGCCCGCTCATCCTGGTGCGCGATGCGAACGGGGTTCTGCGCGCGCTGTTCAACCGCTGCACCCATCGCGGCGCCACCGTGTGCCGGGAGGCGAAGGGCTCGGCCAGGGCCTTCCAGTGCCCCTATCACGGCTGGACCTATCTCAATTCCGGCAGACTTTCCGGCGTGCCCTGGCCCGAAGGCTACAGCGGCGACTTTTCGGGCACGGAATTCAATCTGATGCAGCTGGCGCGGGTCGAGAGCTATCGCGGCTTCGTCTTCGGCACCCTGAACGCCGACGCGCCTGCCCTGGCCGATTATCTCGGCCCGGTGCGGCGGCCGCTCGACGAATGGCTCGACCGCCATCCCGGCGGCGTGCTCGAAGTGCGGGAAGCCAACCGGCTGAAATTCAACGGCAACTGGAAACTGGCCTACGACAATTCGGCCGATGGCTATCACGTCGTCTTCTCGCACCGCTCCCTGCTCGCCATGGAAAACCGCTTTGCCGACGCCGATGCCAAGGGCATGTCCTATTACCGGGACAATCCCGACCGCGGACCAGTGAAGCTCCATTCCTTCCCCAACGCCCATCACTTCAAGGACAAGCGCGGCGCCGTCGCCCGTCGCCCCGGTGCCCTGTGGGCGATCGAGGGGCTGCATCCGGGCATGGAGCATTACGAGGCGGCGCTGCGCCGCGACTTTCCCGACCGGGCCGATGCGCTGCTCGATCTGGCGTCGTCGGAGCCGGTGAATATCAACGTCTTTCCGAACCTGCACATTCTGGGCAATCACATCCAGGTGACCGAGCCCCTGTCGGTGGCCGAGACGGCGACGACCTGGTACGGCACCGCGGTGGTCGATCCGGATGGCGAGCTGGGCGAGGCGCTGGAGCCGGTCAACGCGCTGCGCATGCGCACCCAGGAGCAGTTTCCGATCTTCGGCGAGGTCGACGATCTGGCCAATTTCGAGGAGATTCAGACCGGGCTCGCCGCGGCCGAGGATGAGTGGGTCTATATGCATCGCGGCCTCGGCCTGCCCGAACGCTACCGCACGCTGGACGATGGCACGACCGTCGGCCCGGCGACCGACGAAGTGTTCATGCGCGACCATATGCGGGTCTATCGCCGGCTGATGCAGACCGAGCCGCGCCTGGCGCCGACCCGGGACGTCCTGCCATGAGCCGGGACGCGGCGGCGGCGGCCGATCCTTCGAAGAGCTCGTGGTATGTCGGCGATGCCTTCTATCGCTCGCTGGTCGAGGCGTTCGCCGACTGGGACCGGGACGAGCGCGCCATCCTCGATCCGGCCCGGCGCGACGCGGTCCGCGCCTTTCTGGAGCGTGAGGCCCGGCTGCTCGACCAGGGCCGGCACGAGGACTGGCTGGCGCTCTATGCCCCCGAATGCGCCTACTGGATTCCCGCGACCCCGGAACGCGGCGATCCGCGGCGCGAGATCGCCTTCGCCTTCCACGACCGCCGGCAGCTCGAGGACAGGATCTACCGGCTGCGCACCGGCTATGCCTGGTCGCAGGTTCCGGCCAGCCGGACGGTGCGGTCGGTCGCCAATGTCGAACTGTTCGCCGCCGACCGGGCCGGTTTCGTCATGGTGCGGTCCAATTTCCACATCGCCGAATTCCGCAATGGCGATCTGCGCCACTGGTCCGGCTGGGCCGGGCACTGGCTGCAGACCGGCGGGGACGGCTTCTCCATCGTCGCCAAGCAGGTCAATCTGATCGATTGCGACCGGAACATCCGCAATCCGAGCATCACCCTGTAGCCGCCGCCGGCGGGCGGCGGCGTCCGGCTAGTTTTTCGGCGCGCGGAACGGGCGGTGGCAGCCACCGCAGCCGCGCCGCGCCATCTCGCCGAATTGCGGTCCGGCCATGGCCATGTCGCCATCTGCCGCGATCTCCGCCAGCTCGCCGGCCTCCGCCTGCAGGGCCTTGGTCGCAGCGACGAACCGGTCCCATTGCTGCCAGATTTCCGGCTTTGCCCGGGTTTCGCCCGCCTCGGGGCCGGAGCCTTTGGGGAACAGGCCCGGCATGGTCGCGGCCAGGGCGGCGATGGCGCCGGCATGGCCGGCAACCAGCTTGCCGTTGCCCGCGCCCATGCCGGCCCGGATGCCGTTCATATGGGCGCCGATGGAGGCCATCACCGCCTTGCGGGTATCGATCGAGGCGCCCGGCTCCAGGGCCGGGGCCGTGCCGGCCGCGCCGGTCAGGATCGCTGCCATCAGGATTGCGCCGAAGAATGGACGCTTCGCGCTGAACGGTTTCGCCATGATCGTCTCCCGGATCGGTGTTCGGCCGCGCCGGGCGGCGCCGGCCGCTGGAATTGTGGCGGAGCGGCGATGGTCCGCTCCGCGAAAGGATGCTAACGGTTTGCCGGACATTTGTTGACAGTAAAGTATCCGGCACGGTACGGGCGGCCCTCCCGCACGATCCGCGCGCCGCGCCGAAGGGGCGGCCGGTTGCCCGGTGTGCCGCGATCCTTCCCGGCCTTGAAAGGACAATGCCCGTGAACCGGCTTCCGCGCGCCGTTTGCGTCTATTGCGGCTCCCGCCCCGGCAGAAATGCCGTGTGGCAGGAGGCGGCCGCCGCCCTCGGCGCCGGCCTTGCCGCGCGCAAAATCGAAGTGGTTTTCGGCGGCGGCGGCATCGGCCTGATGGGGGTTGTCGCCGATGCCGCCCTGGCGGCGGGCGGGCGGGTGACCGGCGTCATCCCCAGGGAGCTGGATGCCCGCGAACGCGGCCACCGGGCTGTCTCCGAGCTGCACATCGTCGCGACGATGCACGAGCGCAAGCACATGATGGCCGAGCGGTCCGACGCCTTCGTCGCGCTGCCCGGCGGGCTCGGCACGCTGGAGGAAATCTTCGAAATCCTGACATGGCGCCAGTTGCGCTTTCACAACAAGCCCATCGTTCTGGCCAATGTCGCCGGATACTGGCAGCCGCTGCTCGATCTGCTGGATGCCCAGATCGCGTGCGGATTCGTCGATCCGGAGCACCGGTCGCTGTTTACCGTCGCCGGATCGGTGGACGAGACGCTGGCCGCGCTGGAGGGTGCCGGGCCGCGCACCGGGGCCTGAGCCGCGCCGAACCGTCGCGCGCAAAATCGGCCCCGCCGGCCGATATTGCTTCCACCGGACCATCGCCCCGTGCTTTCGCCATGCCGCAATTTCCCGTCGCCGATACGCTGACCGCCCGCAGGACCACCAAGGTCATGTTCGATCCCGGCAACCCTTCGGCGCCGGAGACGGACCGGGACACCATCGAATCGCTGGTCGCGCTGGCCGGCTGGGCGCCGTTTCACAAGCCGGCGCACCGCGACCACTGGCGCGGCACGCGAACCATCGAGCCGTGGCGCTTCTACCTCGCCGATGCCGCGACCTGCCGCCGCCTGATCGGCTTCGTCGAGGCCGGCGCGGAACGGCCCGGCCGCGTGCCCCAGATGCTGGCCGCCGCCCAGGCGCTGGTCCTGGCGACCTGGCTGCCCAACCCGCCGGAACGGCCGCCGGCCGATGCCGAAGCCGGTCCCCGGCCGGAGCCGGCGGCCGGCGGCCTGTTCGAGCCGACGATGGCCAATATGGAACACGTCGCGGCGGCGGGCGCCGCGGTCCAGTCCTTCCTGCTGGCGGCGACCGAACGGGGCCTGACCACCTACTGGTCGAGCGGCGGCTATCTGCGCGACCCGGCGACCTTCGACTATCTCGGCATCCCGGCCGGGCAGATACTGCTCGGCGCGGTGTTCGTCTTTCCCGGCGACGGCGGCGAGCGCATCCCCGGCGGCCTGCGGGACAAGCGCAGCGACCGCAGCGCCTGGTCGCGCTGGGTGGCGCCGCAGGACTGAACCGGGGCAGGGGTGGGCGCCGAACCCTGCGAAGCCAATCAGACTCACCACTTCTGGACAGTTCGACATGAGCAAAATCAAGGTCGCGAAGCCGGTTATCGAGATCGACGGCGACGAGATGACCCGGATCATCTGGCAGTTCATCAAGGACAAGCTGATCCTGCCCTATCTCGATATCGACCTGCATTATTACGATCTCGGCATCGAGCGGCGCGACGAGACCGACGACCGGATCACCGTCGATGCTGCCAATGCGATCCGGGAACACGGCGTCGGAGTGAAATGCGCCACCATCACGCCGGACGAGGCGCGGGTCGAGGAATTCGGCCTCAAACAGATGTGGCGGTCGCCCAACGGCACGATCCGCAACATTCTGGGCGGCACCGTGTTTCGCGAGCCGATCATCTGCCGCAACGTGCCGCGCCTTGTGCCGGGCTGGACCGAACCGATCATCATCGGCCGTCATGCCTTCGGCGACCAGTACCGGGCGACCGATTTCGTCGTGCCCGGCAAGGGCACGCTGACGCTCCGCTTCGACGGTGAGGACGGCACGACGATCGAGCGCGAGGTCTTCGACTTTCCCGGCGGCGGCGTCGCCATGGCGATGTACAATCTGGACGCGTCGATCCGCGATTTCGCCCATGCCTCGTTCAATTACGGGCTTGAGCGCAAATGCGATGTCTACCTGTCGACCAAGAACACGATCATGAAAGCCTATGACGGCCGCTTCAAGGATCTGTTCCAGGAAGTCTTCGATGCCGATTTTGCCGACAGATTCCGCGAAGCCGGCATCACCTATGAGCACAGGCTGATCGACGATATGGTGGCGGCGGCGCTGAAATGGTCCGGCGGCTTCGTCTGGGCGTGCAAGAATTACGATGGCGATGTCCAGTCCGATACCGTTGCCCAGGGCTTCGGTTCGCTCGGCCTGATGACGTCCGTGCTGATGACCGCCGACGGCCGGACGGTGGAGGCCGAGGCGGCGCACGGCACCGTGACCCGCCATTACCGCCAGCACCAGCAGGGCCGGGAGACCTCCACCAATCCGATCGCCTCGATCTTCGCCTGGACGCGCGGGCTGAAATTCCGCGGCCGCATGGACGAGACGCCCCGGGTCGTGGAATTTGCCGAAACGCTGGAGAAGGTCTGTATCGAAACCGTCGAGAGCGGCTTCATGACCAAGGACCTCGCCCTGCTCGTCGGGCCGGACCAGCCATGGCTCACCACCGGCGGCTTCCTCGACCGGCTGGACGAAGGGCTCCAGGCGCAGATGGGCGCCTGAACCGACGCCGCTTCCGGCGGCTGCGATTAGGAAATGTGCGCCAGGTCCGGCAGGTAGCGGAACTTCTCGGCGTAATCGATGCCGTAGCCGACGACGAAGACATCGTCGATGGTAAAGCCGACATAATCGGCTTCGACCGGCGCGGCCCGGCGCGCCGGCTTGTCGAGCAGGACACAGGTCGAGACGCTCTCGGCGCCGGCATCCTCCACCATCATGCGCGCGGTCAGCAGCGTCCGGCCGCTGTCGAGGATATCGTCCACCAGCACCACCTTCGCGCCGGCGAGGTCGCCGGGAAATTCGCCGACCAGCCGCACCCGGCCGGAGCTCTCCGTCGCGCTGCCATAGCTTTTGAAGCTGGCGAACTCGATGCGCGGCCGGCAGCCGCGCGAGGCCAGCGCGCGGGCGAGGTCGGCGGTGAAGATGAAGGCGCCGTTCAGGACGCAGAGCAGGACGAAATCCGGCCCGACGGCCCGGGCGATCGCCGCCGCCAGCGCATCGACGCGCGCCGAGATATCGGCGGCGGTGAAGAGCGCGGTCGGCGGCGCCTCGCCGCTGCCGCCATTGTCGCCGGCTCCCGCCATGGCTATCCCGCCTTCCGCCGGTCCGCGCCCCACTGCCAGTCGGCGAAGCGGTTGCGCAGGGTCAGCTTCTGGAATTTGCCGGTCGAGGTCTTCGGCACCTCGTCGATCACGACGATATCGTCCGGCAGCTGCCACCGGGCGAACCCGTCGAGCAGATGGCTGTCGAGCTCGGCCTTGGTCAGCGTCGCGCCCTCCTTGAGCACGATGCAGGCGAGCGGCCGCTCGTCCCACCTGTCGTGGGGCAGGGCGATCACCGCCGCTTCGCTGACTGCCGGGTGGCCCATGATGGCATTTTCCAGATCGACCGAGCTGATCCATTCGCCGCCGGACTTGATGACGTCCTTCGACCGGTCCGTGATCTGGACATAGCCTTCGCTGTCCATCGTCACAATATCGCCGGTGCGGAACCAGCCATCGTCGGTCCAGCGGTCGTCCGCTTCGGGATATTCGAAATAGCAGCTGGCGATCCACGGCCCGCGGACTTCGAGCTCGCCCATCGATTCGCCGTCCCAGGGCAGGATGTTGCCGTCGCCGTCGCGATGGCGCAGATCGACGAAGGGCGCGGCATAGCCCTGCCTGGCGCGGTAGTCGAAATAGACATCCTCGCCCTGTTCGGCGAGATGCGGCTTGACGTTGGCGACGGTGCCGAGCGGCGACATTTCCGTCATGCCCCAGGCGTGCAGCACGGTGATGCCGAATTCCTCGAACCGGCGGATCACCGCCGGCGGCGCGGCCGAGCCGCCGACCACCGTGCGCAGCCCGCGCAGCGCCTCGTAGCGCGCCGGGTCCTTCTCGATGGTCTGGATGATGCCGAGCCAGACCGTCGGCACGCCGCCGGAGAAGGTGACTTTCTCGGCGACGAACTGGTCGATCAGGCTTTCGGCGTCCAGATGCGGCCCCGGAAAGACCAGCTTCGCGCCGGTCATGGTGCCGGCATAGGGAATGCCCCAGGCATTGGCGTGGAACATGGGCACGACGGGCAGGATGCAGTCGTTCATGCTGAAATTCAGCATGTCCGGCTGGGCGCTGACCATCGAGTGCAGCACCATGGCGCGATGCGAATAGATCACGCCCTTCGGGTTGCCGGTGGTACCCGACGTGTAGCACATGGCGCAGCCATCGGTCTCTTCGACCGCCGGCAGGGCGGTATCGGCGGTGCCGGTCGCGATGAAGTCCTCATAGCTCTCCATCCCGTCGGGCACATCGCCGCCGAAGGGGATCACGATGGTCCGGTGTTCCGGCATCCGGTCGCGGAACTGCTCGTAAAGCGGCAGGAGAACGTCGTCGACGATAACGATCCGGTCCCCGGCGTGGCTGGCGATATAGCCGATATCGGCCGGGCCGAGCCGCAGGTTGAGCGTGTGCATGACGGCGCCGGCGGCCGGGATGCCGTAATAGCATTCAAGGTGCCAGGAATGGTTCCAGGCCAGCGTCGCCACCCGGTCGCCCTTGCGGATGCCGGCGGCGACCAGGGCGCGCGCCAGTTTCTCCGCGCGGTCGCAGATATCGGCATAGGTCTGGCGCCGTACCGATTTGTCGGGCCGCTGGGAGACGATTTCGCGGGTCGGATAGACCTGCTTCATCCGCGTCAGCAGGTGGTTGAGCGTGAGCGGATAATCCATGATCGTGGCGACGGAACCGGCCATGGTGCAGTTGCTCCCCTTGGTCTGGAATCGTTGACGCCTGTTTACACCGGCGCGCCGCCGGATTGCCAGTAGCCAGCCGCCCCTTCGCCCGTTGCGGCGGCCGCTGCGCAGGGAGGGCGGCGGCTGTGACCGGTTGCGCCGGCCGGCGGGCTTGCCAGCCGGGCGGCCGGCATACATCTTCGTCCGGCCGTCGCCCGTTCCGTATTCCCGGAACCGCCGACTTGAACCGGAGCGATCGGGGCCGGAATGACTGGGAAAGCCGTTCGCCGGGTTGCCTGCCTGCCCCTGCTCGCAGGGCTGGTGCTGGCCGGTGCGGCGGCGGCGCAGACATCGCGGCCCGGCAGCCTGCCCGCCTTTGAGGGCGGCGGCCGCGATTCGCCCCGCCAGACCACGCCGCGCCCGGCTTCGCCCCGCATGAATCTCCCCGGCAGCGCCCTGCGGGGCGGGGAGCCGGGGGCCGTCCCGGCCGGGCCGGTCTTCCGCACACGGCATGTGACGGCCGAACTGCTGAGCGAGCACCGGACGCTGCAACCCGGCAGCACCGCCTGGCTCGCCCTCCGTTTCCGCATCGCGCCCCGGTGGCATACCTACTGGCGCAACGCCGGCGATTCCGGCGAGGCGACGCGGATCGACTGGACCCTGCCCGCCGGCTATGCCGCCGGCGATATCGCCTGGCCGCCGCCCGGGCGGATCGCGGTCGGGCCGCTGGTGAATTACGGCTACAGCGATGAGGCGATCCATCTGGTGCCGGTCGCGGTGCCGCAGGAGGCCCGGCCGGGCGGGACGGCAACGCTGGCGGCGCACGCCTCGTGGCTGGTCTGCGAGCAGGTCTGCATCCCGGAAGAGGGCGTTCTGAAGCTCAGCCTGCCGGTTGCCGCCGGCCCGCCGCCGACCGACGGCCGCACCAGTCCGATTTTCGCCAGGGCGCGAGCGGCCCTGCCTAAAGCGAGCCCGTGGCCGGCGCAATATCGCTTCGACGGCGACCGTTTCCGGCTCGATATCGCGGCGCCGGGGCTGAAGCGCGATGCCATCGCCGAGGCCTGGTTCTATCCCTACGGCCATGGCGTGGTGGAATATGCCGCGGCGCAGAAGCTGACGGTGAGCGCGCGCGGGCTGAGGCTGGAGACGCGGCGGGGCCGGGCGCCGCCGGCCGGCAATGCCGACGGCGTGCTGGTCGTTCGGGAGCGGCTGGCGGATGGCGGGATGGCGACCCTGGCCTTCCGCCTGAAGCCGGCGGCTGCATCGGCGCCGGCCGCGCCGGTGCCGGAAATCGGCTTCTGGGAGGCGGCGCTGCTCGCCCTGCTCGGCGGCCTGATCCTCAATCTCATGCCCTGCGTTCTGCCGATCCTCGCGGTCAAGGCGCTGGCATTCGCCGACGGTGCCGGGCCGGGCCGCAGCCGGGCCGGCCACGGCGCGGCATACGTCCTCGGCGTGCTGGCGAGCTTCGCTATCGTCGGCGCGGTGCTGCTGGCGCTGCGCGGCGCCGGCGCGGAAGCCGGCTGGGGCTTCCAGCTGCAGGAGCCGGTGTTCGTCCTGCTCATGGCCTGGCTGATGGTCGTCATCGGGCTGAATTTCGCCGGCCTGTTCGAAATCGGCGGCCGCCTCGCCGGGCTCGGCAGCCATCTTGCCGGGCGCGCCGGCCACAGCGGCTCCTTCTTCACCGGCGCGCTCGCCGTCGTCGTCGCCACGCCGTGCACGGCGCCCTTCATGGGCGCTGCGGTCGGCTTTGCCCTCGGCCAGCCGGCGGCGGTCGCGCTGGCGGTGATGCTGGCGCTCGGCCTCGGCTTCGCCCTGCCGTTTCTGCTGCTCAGCCTGATGCCGGGACTGCAGCGCCTGGTGCCGCGACCGGGGCCGTGGACGGTCCGCTTCCGGCAGTTCCTCGCCTTCCCGATGTTCGCGACCGCGGCCTGGCTGGTCTGGGTGCTGTCGCTGCAGGCCGGCGATGCGGCCGTTCTGGCCGCGCTGGCCGGTGCGGTCCTCCTCGCCTTCGCCATCTGGCTCTGGCAGGCCAGCGTGTCGGCGGCCCGGCTGTGGCGGCCGCTCGGCCTCGGCCTGGCGGCGGCGGCGGTCGTCGCGGCGCTCGCCATGGTGCGCGTTGCCGATGGCGCCGGACCGGCCGCGGCGCCCTCCGATACCACGGCGGCCGCCGATGCGGCGCGGACTGGCAGCATCGTCTGGGAGCCGTTCAGCGAGGCGCGGCTCGCCCGGCACCGGGCGGAAGGCCGCCCGGTCTTCATCAATTTTACCGCCGCCTGGTGCATCACCTGCATCGCCAACGAACGGGTCGTGCTGCGCCTGGACAGCGTCGCAGCGGCCGCGCGCGCGGCCGGCATGGCCATGCTGAAAGGCGACTGGACCCGCCGCGATCCGGCGATCACGAAGCATCTGGCCGCATTCGGCCGCTCCGGCGTGCCGCTCTATGTCATCTGGCCGCCGCAAGGTTCGCCGAAGCCGCCGGCGATCCTGCCGCAGATATTGACCGAGGGCGGCACGATCCGCGCGATCCGGGCCATGGCCGGCACGCCCCGGCCAGGCCGGGCTGCCGGCGTTCGCTGATCCTTCGCACCTTGCGCGGGGGCGGCTACGGCGCGGGCCGCCGGCCGCTCACACCGTCACCATCATGTGCAGCATGCCGCGGGTCAGGATGCTGTCCGACCAGGGCGGATCGTCTTCGGCCATGGCCAGATCGGGCCAGCGCCGGAGCAGCAGCGGGAAGGCGATTTCCGCCTCGAGCCGGGCGAGCGGCGCGCCGATGCAGAAATGGATGCCATAGCCGAAGGTGAAATTCTTCTTCGCATCGGCCCGGCGGATATCGAAGCGCTGGGGATCGGCAAACTCCCGCGGGTCGCGGTTGCCGACGCACATCATGAGGAACAGCCGGTCGCCCCGCTCGATGCGCTGGCCGTGCCATTCGAAATCCTCCTGGGCGACGCGCACCATCGAGATCGACGGGCCGTCGTAGCGCAACATTTCCTCGACCGCGTTGCGCACCAGATCGATATCGTCGAGATGGCCGCGCAGATCCTGCAGCTGCGCCGGATGTTCGAGCAGGGCGCGCACCCCGTTGGCGAGCAGCTGGGTCGTCGTCTCGTGGCCGGCGAACAGCAGCAGGACGCAGCAGGCGACCAGCTCGTCGGTGGTCAGCCGGTCGCCCCGGTCGCGCGCGTCGAGCAGGCCGGCCGTCACGTCGCCGCCGTCGGCGGCGCGATGTTCGTCGAGGAAGCGGCGGAAATAGGCCTCCATCTCGACGATGCCGTCCGACGCCATCCGGTATTTTTGCGGATCGCTGCGCGAGGTCAGGACGAATTTGGCCAGCAGGTCCGACCAGCGCTTGAGCAGATCGACATCGCGCTGCGGCACGCCGAGCATCCGGGCGATGACCATGGCCGGCAGCGGATAGGCGAATTCGCGGATCAGGTCGAAGCGGCGCTCCCCCGTCCGTTCGATCCGGGCATCGATATCGTCCAGCAACCCATTGACGATATTGGTAATATCCGGGCGCAGCGCCTCGACCGCACGGGTCGTGAAGGCCCGGTTCATCAGGCCGCGCAGGCGCGTATGGTCCGGCGGATCGGTGAAGACGGCCCACAGGTTCAGATGGTCGCCGAGCGGCTTCAGCGTCTCCTGCAGCGCGTCCGGCGCGCTCTCGATGAACGGGCGGATACGGTCCGACGACAGGCGCGGATCGCGGAAGGCGGCGCGGATGTCGCCATAGCGCGTCACCACCCAGGCGCCCAGAATGTCGGACCGGTAGACCGGCGCGGCATCCTGCAGCGGCGCCATCGCCGTATAGGGATCGCGGATCGCTTCGGCCGACAGCGGATCGAAGAAAGGGGCGGCGCTGTCGCGGCCCGGCTCGGCGGCGGGCAGGGTTCCGGTCATGGGCGCTCCAGTAGCTCGGACCTGTCTGCCGCGACCGTAGCGCCTGGCCGGCGGAATGCAAGCCGCGGCGGCCTGCCCGATTGCAGCGTTGACAGGCCGGGGCGCGGGCGATAGCCCGGTCTCTCGCAAGCCCGCCGCCGCCGGCGCCGGGTGCGCAGGAGCGGAGGCGCGCGGATGGCCGGACTGGACAGGACGCTGATCGGCACGGTGCTGGAGCCGGTCGTGGCCGAGGTCGAGAAAGGCGCGATCCGGCAGTTCGCCCGCGCCATCGGCGCGACCGACCCGATCCATACCGATGCCGCGGCGGCGCGGGCGGCCGGCTATCCCGGTATCGTCGCGCCGCCGACCTTCGTGTTCTGCCTCGGCGCGCTCAATTCGGAGCCGACCGGCACGCTCAAGAAGCTGGGCTTCGACGTGGCGAAGCTGCTGCATGGCGAGCAGCATTTCGACCATCGCCATCCGGTCTGCGCCGGCGATACCGTCACGCTGCGCACCCGGATCGAGGATATCTACGAGAAGAAGGGCGGTCTGCTGGAATTCATGGTCCAGAAGACCGAGGCGACGAACGGGGACGGCGTGCTGTGCGCGGTCATGACCGCCGTCATCGTCCAGCGGCACGGCTAAGCGCGGCAAGGGGAGGAGAAGCGATGGTGGATGCAGCATCCCTCGACGTGGGCGACGCCATTCCCGAACTGGTGATCGACCGCGTCTCCCGGCGGACGCTCGCCCTCTATGCCGGCGCGTCGGGCGACCACAACCCGATCCATATCGATATCGATTTCACCCGCACAGCCGGCGTCGGCGATGTGTTCGCCCACGGCATGCTGGTGATGGCCTGGCTCGGCCGGGCGCTGACCGGCTTCGTGCCGCAATCGGCGCTGCGCAGCTGGGGCGTCCGTTTCGCCGCCATCACCCCGGTCGGCGCGGAAATCCGCTGTACCGGCACGGTGACCGGGAAGTTCGAGCAGGATGGCGAGCGGCGCCTGCGCCTCGATATCGCCGCGACCGACGAACATGGCGAGGTCAAGCTGACCGGCGAGGCGGTGGTTGCGGTCGGCTGATGCCGACCCGGACCGAAGTTGAGACTCGCCGCATAACCGATTGAAATAACGGAAAAACAGGAAACGGTATGGCAACGCTCGATGGCAAGGTCGCCCTGGTCTCCGGCTCCGGGCGCGGCATCGGCCGGGCGCTGGCGCTCAAACTGGCGGGCGAGGGCGCGCGGGTCGTCGTCAACGATCTGGACGCCGCCCCCGCCCATGAGGCGGCGGAGGCCGTGCGCGCCCTGGGCGGCGAGGCGGTCGCCTGCGCCGGCGATGTCGCCGCCGACGATTTCGCCGACCGCTTCGTCGGCGCGGCGATGGATGCCTGGGGCGGTATCGACATCATCGTCAACAATGCCGGATATACCTGGGACAGCGTCGTCCAGAAGATGAGCGACGAGCAGTGGGACGCGGTGCTGGACGTCCATGTCAAGGCGCCGTTCCGCATTCTGCGCGCCGCCGCCGAGCCGATCCGCATCGCGGCGAAGCGGGAGGCGATGGAAGGCCGCGAAATCGTCCGCAAGGTGGTCAATATTTCGTCGATTGCCGGGCTGTACGGCAATGCCGGCCAGATCAACTATTCGGCCGCGAAATCGGCCATGATCGGCATGACCCGGACGATGGCGAAGGAATGGGGGCGCTACCGGGTCTGCGTGAACTGCGTCGCCTTCGGCTATATCCGCACGCGTATGACCCAGCCCATCGATGCCGAGGCGCCGCCGACCCTCGATATCGGCGGCCGGGATATCCGCGTCGGCATCCAGCCGCAGACCATCGCCATGATGGAGAACATCATCCCCCTGGGCCGCGGCGGCACGCCGGAGGAGGCGGCCAACGCCGTCTATCTCTTCTGCACGCCGGAGAGCGATTATATCAGCGGCCAGGTGATCGTCGCCGGCGGCGGCCTGTTGATCTGATCCCGGCGCCGGCCGGGAACGGGAAGGAGTCGCGCATGGGCGATTATGTCTCCCCCTGGATGACCGAAGAGCTCGCCCTGCTGCAGGACGCGGCCGGCCGCTTCTTCGAGCGGGAATTCGCCCCCCATGAGGAGGCGTGGGCGAAGGCCGGCATCATGCCGCGGGAAATGTGGCACAAGGCCGGCGCGGCCGGCCTGCTGTGCGCCGGCATCCCGGAAGACTATGGCGGCGCCGGCGGCAGCTTCGCCCACGAGGCGGTCATCCTCTACGAACAGGGCCGCGCCCATGTCCGCAGCCTGGGCAACGGTGTGCACAGCGGCATCGTCGCCCACTACATCCTGGCCTATGGCTCGGAGGAGCAGAAGCGCAGATGGCTGCCGCGCATGGCGACCGGCGAACTGGTCGGCGCCATCGCCATGACCGAGCCGGGCACCGGATCGGACCTGCAGGCCGTCCGCACGACGGCGAAGCTGGCCGGCAACCAGTATGTCATAAACGGCCAGAAGACCTTCATCACCAACGGCCAGCATGCCGATCTCGTCATCGTCGTCGCCAAGACCGATCCGGCGGCAAAGGCCCGCGGCGTCTCGCTGATCGTCGTCGAGACCGAAGGCGCCGAGGGCTATACGCGCGGCCGCAATCTCGACAAACTCGGCCTGAAGGCGCAGGACACATCCGAACTGTTCTTCGACGATGTGAAGGTGCCGACGGCCAATCTGCTCGGCAATGCGGAAGGGCAGGGCTTTTTCCAGCTCATGAACCAGCTGCCGCAGGAACGGCTCATTGTCGGCATCGGCGCCTGCGCGTCGATGGACCTCGCGCTCGCCCTGACGACGGACTATGTCAAGCAGCGCAAGGCGTTCGGCCGGTCGATCCTCGATTTCCAGAACACGCGCTTCAAGCTCGCCGAATGCAAGACGGAGGCGCATATCGCCCGGGTTTTCGTCGATAGCTGCCTGCAGCGCCACCTCGCCGGCGAACTCGATGTGACGACCGCCGCGATGGTCAAATGGTGGTGCGCGCAGAAGCAGAACGAGGTGATCGACGAGTGCCTGCAGCTGTTCGGCGGCTACGGCTTCATGGACGAATTCCCCATCTCGCGCATGTATGCCGACGCCAGGGTGCAGAAAATCTACGGCGGCACCAACGAGATCATGAAGGAGCTGATCGCCCGCTCGCTGTAGCGGCGCGCGGCGGCGTGTCCCTCACCAGCCGAGCAGGCGGCGCAGCCAGCCCTTCTGCCGGCGTGCGTGCTCGTTCTGCCAGTGACCGAGCAATTCGCGGCGCTCCGCATCGGTGAGCGGCGCGCCCTCCGGTGTGACCGGCGGCATCGCGGCGAAGCCGATGCCGTGTGACGCATCCAGGATCGCCAGTTTGCCCGCCCCTTGCGCGTGCAGCCGGTCGGCCTCGAAGGCGATGGTGGCGAAGGCGCTGGCGCCGACCAGCGCCATCGACCGGTCGTCCAGCTCGGGATCGTCCTCCTCGATGAACAGGCTGCCGTCGTACTCGACCTCCGGGGTCGCCTCCTCCGGCGGCAGAAACTCGTTCAGGTCGATGCCGCGGATGCCCCAGCCGCACTCTTTGCGGACGGCTTCGAGCAGCGCCGCATCGCCCTCGATCAGCCGGTCCTTCGCCCGGTGGCAGGCCGCCGAGAGCCGGTCCGCCGGGGTCCAGAGTTCGGGCTGGTAGTCCGGCCCGAGGCGCAGGCAGGTCGTGCCGTCCTCCGTGCGGCAGAACAGGTCCTCATATCGTTCGCAGTCCAGGCGCCAGCCCTCGATCGTTCCCTTCGGCAGGTCTTCCAGGCCGTCGAACCGGTAGAACTGCATGACGATGGCGAGTGCGGTAATGATCGAGCAATTGTCGGTGAAGCAGTTGGCGCCGGTCCACGGATTCTTCATGTCCGCGTTCAGCGTCTCGAAATGGCCGTGCAGCCATTCCGTGGTGCCGTTGAGCTCGAAGCGCTCGATCTCTTCGTAGATCGGCTCGTTGAGCGGAATCCTGATTTCGGGAATCAGATAGTCGTAATTGTACGGTCCGCTCACGAAAGGTTCTCCTGCCGGTGAAAGGGGGCTGAAAGCGTAGGCCGGCGGCCACCGTATCGGGCTTCCGGCAGAGCGCGGCAGGCTGCCGGATCGTCCGGCAGGCAAATCCCCGCCGCCGTTCGGGGCGCCATACGCCGGCGTCGCATTCGGATGCCGCGACGGTTTCAGGACGGCGGGGGCGCCTGTGCAGCGCGCCGGATACGATGGGTCGGAGCCGGGGGCTATCCCGCCTTGGCCACGGCGCGCTTGGCCATGACGGTGACCAGATGGGCGCGGTATTCGGCGCTGGCGTGGATGTCTTCGTTCATGCCGTCGGCATCGACCGCGATGCCCGCCACCGCATCGGCCGACCAGTTGGCCGCAAGGGCGCTTTCCATCGCCGCCACCCGGAAGACGCACGGGCCGGCGCCGGTGACGGCCACCCGGACGCCGTCGGCCGCCTGGGCGACGAAGACGCCGGCAATGGCGTAGCGCGAGGCCGGGTTCGGGAATTTCATGTAGGCGGCCTTCGCCGCTTTGGGGAACGAGACTGCGGTGACGATCTCATCCTGCTCCAGGGCGGTCTCGAACAGGCCAGTGAAGAAATCGTCGGCCGCGATGTCCCGCCGGTTGGTGTGCACCGTGGCGCCGAGGCCGACCAGGGCGGCCGGATAGTCCGCCGCCGGATCGTTGTTGGCGATGGAACCGCCGAGCGTGCCGCGGTTGCGCACCTGCGGATCGCCGATATGGCCCGCCAGATCGGCCAGCGCCGGGATCGCGGCGGCGACTTCGGCCGAGGCGGCGACCGCGGCGTGCCGGGCCATGGCGCCGATCCTGACCGTATCCCCGGCGACCTCGATGCCGTCCAGGCCGCCGATGCCGTTGAGATCGACGACGGTGGAGGGCGCAGCCAGACGCTGCTTGAGCGTCGGGATGTAGGTCATGCCGCCGGCGAGCAGCTTCGCCTCGTCGTCGCCGCCGACGATGGCGGCCGCTTCATCGACGCTGCCGGCCTTCCGGTATTCGAAATTGTACATGATTTGGGTTCCTTCCTGCCCGGTCGCGGGCCCGATCCGTTCCGCTTTGCCGGGGGAGCCGCCGTTCAGGCCCGCTCCGCCCGCTGTTTCTCCTGCCGCCTAGCGGGCTGCCTGGATGGCCTGCCACACGCGCAAGGGGGTGGCCGGCATTTCGATATGGCCGACGCCGACCTCGCGCAGCGCATCGTGGACCGCGTTCATCACCGCCGCCGGCGCCGCGATCGCCCCGGCCTCGCCACAGCCCTTGACGCCGAGCGGATTGAGCGGCGAGGGCACGCCGTTGAAGCCGACATCGTAGCTCGGCACATCGTCGGCCCGCGGCATGGTGTAGTCCATGTAGGAGCCGCTCAGAAGCTGGCCGCTGCTGTCGTAGACCGCATTTTCGAGCACGGCCTGGCCGACGCCCTGGGCGATGCCGCCATGGACCTGGCCCTCGACGATCAGCGGGTTGATGATCGTGCCGAAATCGTCCACCGCCGCATATTTCTCGATGGAGACGCTGCCGGTCTCCGGATCGACCTCGACCTCGCAGATATGCGTGCCGGCCGGGAAGGAGAAATTGAGCGGATCGTAGAACGCCGTCTCGTCCAGCCCCGGCTCGAGGCCTTCGGGGTAATTGTGCGGCACATAGGCGGTGAAGGCGACCTCGGCGATGTTCATCGCCTTGTCGGTGCCCTTGACCGTGAAATTGCCGCCGGCGAACTCGATATCGTCCTCCGAGGCCTCCAGCGCGTGGGCCGCGATCTTGCGGCCCTTCTCGATCACCTTCTCGGCCGCCTTGACGATGGCCGAGCCGCCGACCGCCGCCGAGCGCGAGCCGTAGGTGCCCATGCCGAACGGCACCTTCGCCGTATCGCCATGCACGACCTCGACCTGCTCGTAGGGCACGCCCAGCCGGTCGGCGACGATCTGGGCATAGGCCGTTTCGTGGCCCTGGCCATGGGTGTGGCAACCGGTGAAGAGCTGGACATTACCCGTTGGATTGAAACGGATATTTGCCGATTCCCACAGGCCGACTCCGGCCCCCAGCGAGCCGACCGCCGCCGACGGTGCGACGCCGCACGCCTCGATATAGGAGGAGAAGCCGATGCCGCGCAGCCGCCCTTGCGCCTGCGCAGCCGCCTTGCGCGCCTGGAAGCCGCCATAGCCGGCCAGCTCCAGCGCCCGGTCCATCGAGCCGGCGAAGTCGCCGCAATCGTATTGCATGACGACCGGGGTCTCGTAGGGGAAGGCGTCGCCGGGCACGAAATTGATCTTGCGCAGCTCGGCCGGGTCCCGGCCGGTCTCCGTCGCCGCGGCCTCGACCAGGCGCTCGACGACATAGGCGGCCTCCGGCCGGCCGGCGCCGCGATAGGCATCCACCGGCACCGTATTGGTGAACACCGCCTTCACGTTGCAATAGATGCCGCCGGTCGTGTACTGGCCGGCCAGCAGGGTGGCGTAGAGATAGGTCGGTACCGCCGAGGCGAAGGTCGAGAGATAGGCCCCCATATTCGCAACGGTATCGACCCGCATGGCGAGGAACCGGCCGTCGCCGTCGAGCGCCAGTTCCGCCCTGGTCACATGGTCCCGGCCGTGGGCGTCGGTGATGAAGCTCTCGGACCGGTCCGCCGTCCACTTGATCGGCCGGCGGATGCGGCTCGACGCCCAGGTCACCACGACTTCCTCGGCATAGATGAAAATCTTCGAGCCGAAGCCGCCGCCGACATCCGGCGCCACCACGCGCAGCTTGTGCTCCGGTGCCAGGCCGTGGAAGGCCGACATGGCCAGCCGGTGGACGTGCGGGTTCTGCGACGTGAGATGGAGCGTGTATTCGCCGCTGCCGCTATCGTATTCCGCGATGCAGGCCCGCGGCTCCATGGCGTTCGGCACCAGCCGGTTGTTGGCGAATTCGAGCGTCGTTACATGGGCCGCGCCCTCGAAGGCGGCATCGATGGCCGCCTTGTCGCCGATTGCCCATTCGTAGCAGAGATTGTCCGGCGCGGCCTCGTGGATCTGCGGCTGGCCCGAGGCGGTGGCCTGCGCCGGGTCCACCACCGGATCGAGGACGCCGTAATCGACCTCGACGGCCGCCGCGGCGTCCCGCGCCTGGTCGAGCGTATCGGCGATGACGACGGCGACCGCGTCGCCGACATAGTTCACCTTGCCGATGGCGAGCGCCGGGTGGGGCGGCGCCTTGTGCGGCTCGCCGTTCACATCGGTGATCGCCCAGCCGCAGATCAGCGGCCCGACCTCGGCCATATCCTCGCCGATGAAGATGCCGCGCACGCCGGGCATTGCCCGCGCCGCTGCGATATCGACGCCGTTGAGCGTCGCATGGGCATGGGGCGAGCGCACGAAGAAGGCGTGGGTCTGGCCCCTGCGGTTGATGTCGTCGGTATAGTGACCCTGACCGGTCACGAAACGGCGATCCTCGCGGCGCGCAACAGCGGCGCCGATGCCTTGTTCGGTCATGAATTCCTCGCTGGGCTTGAGCTCATCGGGCTTGGGTCGATCCGGTTCATGTCCGGGCGGTCCCTTGTGCCTGGCCGTGCGCCGGCGTCAGCCGCGCATCGCCGCGGCGCCGGCATCGATGGACTTGACGATATTGTGGTAGCCGGTGCAGCGGCACAGATTGCCCTCCAGCCATTCGCGGATTTCCCGCTCCGTCGGGGCCGGATTGTGCTTCACCAGGTCCAGCGCGCTCATGATCATGCCGGGGGTGCAGAAGCCGCACTGCAGGCCGTGATTTTCATGGAACGCCTGCTGCATCGGATGCAGGGTGTCGCCGTCGGCAACGCCCTCGATGGTTCTGACATCCGCGCCCTCGGCCTGGACCGCCAGCAGGGTGCAGGCCTTGACCGAAGTGCCATCGACATGGACGACGCAGGCGCCGCACTGACTGGTATCGCAGCCGACATGGGTGCCGGTCAGGCCCAGATTTTCGCGCAGCATCTGCACCAGCAGGGTGCGCGGCTCGACGTCGGCGGACACGGCCTCGCCGTTGACCGTCAACGATACGGATACAGTCATGGGGCGTTTCTCCCGGAAAGCGATTTCGCAAAGCGCGCGGCGGCAGCCTGGCGGGCACCCGGAGTGCGGCGCCCGTGCCGGCCGGGATGGCCGCGGTGCACTCCGGTCCTAGTCTATTGAGGGGGGCGGGAGCGTCAAGCCGGGAATGCGGTGCTTGTCGGCAACACGTGATATGCCCGGTGCATGGACCGGACGATCTGTCCGGTTTCGGCAGACGCCCGGACCGCGGAGGGCAGGGATCGTGTCGGCAGACCCCTGGCAGGCGCATTGCCTGCTGACGACGGAACAGACCGGGACGGCGGACCGCGCCGCCATCGCCGGCGGGATTCCGGGCATCGACCTGATGGAGGCGGCCGGGGCGGCGGTGGCGCGGGAGATCCGCCTGCGCTGGCGGCCGCGCCCGGCCGCCATCCTGTGCGGCCCCGGCAACAATGGCGGCGACGGCTTCGTGGTCGCCCGCCTGCTGCACGAGGCGGGCTGGCCGGTGGCGGTGCTGCACGCGCCGCAGCCAGCGCGGCTGCCCGGCGATGCGCGCGCCGCGTTCGAGCGCTGGCAGGCCGCCGCCGCGGCCGGCGGCGCGTCGGCGACGACCGCGGAATGGTGGGCCGACGGGGCGGACGGGGCCGAACTGATCGTCGATGCCCTGTTCGGCGCCGGCCTGGCGCGGCCGGTCGAAGGGCTGGCGGCCGAACTGCTGGTCCGGGCCGCGGCGCGCGGGCGGGAGGCCGGCATCCCGCTGGTCGCCATCGATGTGCCGAGCGGTGTCGACGGCAACAGCGGCGCCTGCCTCGGCCCGGTGGCGCCGGCCCGGCTGACGGTTGCCTTCGTACGCGCCCGGCCGGGCCATTATCTGTTGCCGGCCCGGCCCTTGTGCGGCCTGGTACGGGTCCACGATATCGGCATTCCCGACCGGATCCTGGCGGGCCTTCCGGCAGCGCTCGCGCCGCGAACCGCGCTCAACGCGCCGGCGCTGTGGCGCCGCGCGCTGCGGCCGGCGGCGCCCGGCGACCACAAATATGCCCGCGGCCATGTTCTGGTCGTGGCGGGCGCGATGCCGGGGGCCTCCGTGCTGGCGGCGCGCGCGGCGGCGCGGGCCGGCGCCGGCATGGTGACGGTCGGCTGGTTCCGCGACGAGGACGGGGCGGTCGCTCGCGTTCTCGATGCGCACCTGCCGCCCTCCATGCTCCGGCAGCCCATGGCCGATGCCGCGGCGCTGGCGGCGTTCTGCGGGGAGCGGAAGGTGCGCGCCCTGCTGGCCGGGCAGGGCTTCGGCCGGTCCGCCGCCCGGCGGCGCCGGCTGGCCGAAATCCGCGAAATCGCCGTCGCCGGCACGTTCGATGCCGATGCGCTCCCCCTGCCGGGGGCCGCGCCGGCGGACCGGGCAGAGGTGCTGACGCCGCACGATGGCGAGTTCGCCCGCATCGAGGCCGCAGCAGGCGAGAGCGACGGGGACGCAGGCCCGGAAGGCGGCAAGGTGGAACGGGCGCGCCGCGCCGCCGCCCGGACCGGCGCAACGATTGTCTGGAAGGGCTACGATACGGCAATCGCCGCGCCGGACGGCCGGGTCGTCGTCAATCCGAACGGATCGCCGGCGCTGGCCACCGCCGGCACCGGCGATGTGCTGGCCGGAACGGTCGCCGGGCTGCGCGCCCAGGGGATGCCGCCTTTCGAGGCTGCCTGCGCCGCCGTCTGGTGCCATGCCGGGGCCGCGCAGCGCTGCGGTCCGGGCCTGATGGCGGACGATCTGCCGGACCGGCTGCCGGCCGCCATGGCGGCGGCCTTTTCCCGGCAAGGTCGCGGCGATGCCGGCTGACGACCGCGCCGGAACGGCATAGACTGCCGCCGGCTCCGAGCAGGGGCCGTGGACCGGAACAGCGAGCGGAGCGGATGAGGAGCGGAGCGGAACCGGCACGCCTGCAGGCGGAGGCGCCGTCGCCCGACAGGCTGGACATGCTGCGCGCCCTGGAGCGCAAGGTGCTGTGGCTGTCGAGCTGGACGATCCACAACGCCAACCATGTCCGGCCGAACCGGGACGGGCTGAAAGTGGGCGGCCACCAGGCATCGAGCGCCTCGGTCGCGACCATTCTGACCGCGCTCTATTTCGATATTCTCCGGGCCGAAGACCGGGTGGCGGTCAAGCCGCACGCCAGCCCCGCCTTCCACGCCATCCAGTATCTGCTCGGCCGCCAGAGCGTGGAGAAGCTGAAGAATTTCCGCGCCCTGGGCGGCGCCCAGTCCTATCCGTCGCGCACCAAGGACGGCGACGAGGTCGATTTCTCCACCGGCTCGGTCGGCCTCGGCGCCGCGATGACCGGCTTCGCCGCGCTGGTGCAGGACTATCTGCGCGTCAGGGGCCGGCTGCCCGGCGGGAGTCCGGCCGGGCGCATGGTCTCGGTGGTCGGCGATGCCGAACTGGACGAAGGCAATGTCTATGAAGCGCTGCTGGAGGGCTGGAAGCACGATATCCGCAATGTCTGGTGGGTGATCGACTATAACCGGCAGAGCCTGGATTCGACCGTCGCCGACCAGCTTTACAGCCGTTTCGACACCCTGTTCGAAAGCATGGGCTGGCGTGTCGTGACGGCGAAATACGGCACGCTGCTCGAAGCGGCGTTCCGCCGGCCGGACGGCGACGCCCTGCGCGCGTGGATCGACAATTGCCCGAACTCGCTCTACGCCGCTCTGTGCTACAAGGGCAGCGCGCTGGCCCGCGGCGCGGCCGGCGACGGGCACACAAAGGGCTGGCGCGAGCATCTGCTGGCCGATCTGGGCGACCGGCCCGGCATAAGAGCGCTGCTCGACGGGCTGGACGATGCCGGCCTGCAGCGGCTGATGACCAATCTCGCCGGCCACGACATGGCGAGCATGCAGGCGATGTTCCGCGCGGTCGACGACGACCGGCCGACCTGCTTCATCGCCTATACGATCAAGGGTTTCGGCCTGCCCTTCGAAGGCCACAAGGACAATCATGCCGGCCTGATGAACCCGGCCCAGATGGAGGGCTTCCGGCAGGAGCTGGGCATCGCGCCCGGCGCCGAGTGGGACCGGTTCGCCGGGCTGGACATCGATCCCGCTGCCCTGCAGGCCTTTCTCGATGCGGTGCCGTTCGCGGCGCGCCGGTCGCGCCGGACGACGGCGCCGGCGATACCGGTGCCGGTGCTGGAGGCGCCGAAACCGGCCGGGCAGGGCGGCACGCTCTCCAGCCAGGCCGCGTTCGGCCGCATTCTCGACGTGCTGGCGCGCGGCACCGAACCGCTGGCCGACAGCATCGTCACCACCTCGCCGGACGTGACCGTCTCCACCGGCCTCGGCGCATGGGCGAGCCGGCGGGGCATTTTCGACCGGCGCGGCCGGGGCGATACGTTCCGGGACGAGAAGGTCGTCAGCGCCCAGCAATGGCGTCAGTCGCCCGAAGGCCAGCATATCGAGCTCGGCATTGCGGAGAACAATCTCTTCATTCTGCTCGCCGCGCTCGGCCTCGCCCACGAGACCTTCGGCGCGCGCCTGCTGCCGGTCGGGACGCTCTACGACCCGTTCATCCAGCGCGGCCTGGATGCGCTGAACTATGCCTGCTACCAGGGCGCCCGCTTCCTGCTGGTCGCGACCCCGTCCGGCGTGTCGCTGGCGCCGGAGGGCGGCGCTCACCAATCCGTCGGCACGCCGCTGATCGGCATGGCGCAGGACGGGCTGGCCGCCTTCGAGCCGGCCTTCGCCGACGAGCTCGCCGTCCTGATGGGTTGGTCCTTCGATTACATGCAGCGCGACGGCACGGCGGAGCGCGGGCGCGGCTGGCTGCGCGATGCGCAGGGCGGCAGCGTCTATCTGCGGCTCTCGACCCGCGCGCTCGCCCAGCCGGAGCGCACCATCGATGCCGGCCTGCGGCAGGACATGGTCGATGGTGCCTACTGGCTGAAGGCGCCGGCCGAAGGGGCGGAACTGGCCATTGCCTATACCGGTGCCGTCGCCCCGGAGGCGATGGCGGCGTGGGAGGCAGCGGCCGGCGACATTCCCGGCGCCGGCCTGCTGGCGGTGACCTCGGCCGACCGGCTGAACGCCGGCTGGAACGCCGCGCAGCGCGCCCGCCAGTCGGCGGCGCCGGCGGCCGGGACGGTGCCGCCCGGCACGCCCTCCCATATCGAGACCCTGCTGGCGCCGCTGGCACCGGATGCCGGGCTGGTGACGGTGCTGGACGGCCATCCGGCGACGCTCGCCTGGCTCGGCGCCGTCAACGGCCACCGCACCCACAGCCTCGGCGTCGAGCATTTCGGCCAGTCGGCGGATATTCCGGACCTGTACCGCTGCCACCGTATCGATACCGACGCCATTCTCGAAGCCTGCGCCAAAGTCTCTCTGGAGCGGCTGGCGGCGCGGAGCCGGGCCGGGCGGCGATGAGCGTAAAGGCCGCGATCTGGGATTTCGGCGGCGTGCTGACCGAAAGCCCCTTCCTCGCCTTCAACCGCTTCGAGGCGGCGCGCGGCCTGCCGCGGGATTTCCTGCGCAGCGTCAACGCGCGCAACCATCTGGACAATGCCTGGGCCCGCTTCGAGCGCGACGAGATCGATCTGGCGGCGTTCGACGCCGCCTTTCGCGAGGAGAGCGCGGCGCTCGGCCATCCGGTGAACGGCCGCGAGGTGGTTGCGCTGCTGGCCCAGCGCCTGCGCCCCGCCATGGTGGCGGCGCTCCGGGCCTGCAAGGCGCGGCTGAAGGTCGGCTGCATCACCAACAATGTCGCGGCCGGGGAGGGGCCGGGGATGCTGCCGGCCGGCGGACCGGAGGATGCCGGCCCGGCCGAAACCGTCGCCGGCGTGTTCGCCCTGTTCGACCATGTGATCGAAAGCAGCAGGGCGGGCCTGCGCAAGCCCGATCCCCGCATCTACCTCATGGCCTGCGAGGCGCTGGGCGTCGCGCCGGCCGAGGCGGTCTATCTGGACGATCTGGGCGTCAATCTGAAGCCGGCCCGGGCGCTCGGCATGACCACGATCAAGGTCGTGGAGCCGGAAGCGGCCCTGGCCGAACTGGAAGCGGCGGTCGGCTTCCCGGTCCGCTAGCGGGCGCGTCTACTCCGCCGCCTGGGCGGCGGCGCTGTGCGTCGTCTCCAGCGTGAGTTCGACCGGCGCCGGATTGGCGACGATATCCAGCACCGGGCAGTGGGCGTTGACCGCCGCCTGGAGCCGTTCGAGCGTCGCGCGGTCGGCCGGCGAATCGAGGCGCACCGTGCCGCGCAGGCGCTGGTAGCCCGGCCGCACCGATTCGTCGACGGCGAAGAAGCCCCGCAGGTCGATATCGCCCTCGACGGTGACCGAGACGCCATCGAGCGGAATGCCGAGGGCGGCGGCATAGGCGCGGTAGGTGATTTCCTGGCACGAGCCGAGGGCGGCGAGGACCAGCTCGACCGGGTTCGGCCCGCTGTCGGTGCCGCCCAGGCTCTCCGGCTCGTCGATGACCACACGGTGATCGCGCATCTTCGCTTCCGAGCGCAGCCCCTCGCCAAGGGAGGATTCCGAACGGAAGGTGGCCTGCGCCGACGCCGGCGCGGTGCGGAAGGCGTTCTGGGTATCGGCGATCAGATCGCGCAGCGCTTCGCTCATGGTCTTTCTCCGGTTGGCGGCCGCAGGCACGGCCGCGAGTGGATGGGCTGCCCCGTCAGGTGCGGGCCGCTTGCGCGCCCCGGCTATGAGAAGGCCTGAATGCCGGTCTGCGCCCGGCCCAGGATGAGGGCGTGGACATCGTGGGTGCCTTCGTAGGTGTTCACCGTCTCCAGGTTCACCAGATGGCGGATGACGTGGAATTCGTCGGCGATGCCGTTGCCGCCATGCATGTCGCGGGCGGTCCGGGCGATATCCAGGGCCTTGCCGCAATTGTTGCGCTTGACGAGCGAGATCGCCTCCGGCGACAGGCTGCCATCGTCGAACATGCGGCCGGTGCGCAGGCAGGCCTGGAGGCCGATGGCGATCTCCGTCTGCATGTCGGCGAGCTTCTTCTGGACCAGCTGGGTCGCGGCGAGCGGCCGGCCGAACTGCTTGCGCTCCAGCGTGTAGCGGCGGGCGGCGTGCCAGCAGAACTCGGCCGCGCCCATCGCGCCCCAGGCGATACCGTAGCGCGCCCGGTTGAGGCAGCCGAACGGCCCGGCCAGCCCGGCCACATTGGGCAGCAGATTCTCCTCC
The DNA here is from genome assembly GCA_965221475.1 of Alphaproteobacteria bacterium. Lineage (GTDB taxonomy): Bacteria > Pseudomonadota > Alphaproteobacteria > Bin65 > Bin65 > Bin65. The sequence continues at coordinate 136,363 of OZ244891.1, forward strand.
GGCACGGCGACATCGTCCATGACGATCTCGCCGGTCACCGAGGCGCGCAGCGAGAACTTGCCCTCGATCTTCGGCGCCGACAGGCCGGCCATGCCCTTCTCCAGGATGAAGCCGCGGATCGCGCCGTCCTCCGTCTTCGCCCAGACGACGAAAATATCGGCGATGGGCGAATTGGTGATCCACATTTTCGAACCCGTGAGCCGCCAGCCGCCGCCCGGCGCTTCCACGGCGCGCGTCTTCATCGAGCCGGGGTCGGAGCCGTGGTCCGGCTCGGTCAGGCCGAAACAGCCGACCCATTCGCCGCTCGCCAGCTTCGGCAGATATTTCATCCGCTGCGCCTCGGTGCCGTAGGCGTGGATCGGATGCATGACCAGCGAGGACTGGACGCTCATGGCCGAGCGGTAGCCGCTGTCCACCCGCTCGACCTCGCGCGCCACCAGGCCATAGACGACATAGCTCATGCCGGCGCAGCCATAGCGCTCCGGCAGGGTGGCGCCGAGCAGGCCGAGCTCGCCGAACTCGGTCATGATCTCCCGGTCGAAGCGCTCGTGCCGGAAGGCTTCCAGAACCCGCGGCTGAAGCTTCTCCTGGCAGTATTCCCGCGCTGTCTTCTGCACCAGGCGCTCGTCCTCGCTCAACTGGCTGTCGAGCAGGAACGGATCGTCCCACTGGAAGGGCGGATGGGTGTTCTGCGGGACTTTGGCGATCTGCCGGGGCGGCATGGCGATATTCATGGCGGGCTCTCTTCCGGCACGGGAACGGGGCCTTGAGACCGGCGACCGGCCGGTCCGAAGGCTGTAAGTCTAGGCCGCGAACCGGTGCCGGAAAAGGGGGCGTCCGGCCTATCCGGCGGCGCGCAGCCGGGCGAGGCCGGCCTCCAGGTCGGCAATCAGGTCGTCGGGGTTTTCCAGGCCGATATGGAAGCGCAGGCAGGGGCCGGCGGCGCGCCATTCGGTAGCGGTGCGGTAGCCCGTCGGATCGAAGGGCAGGACGAGGCTTTCATAACCGCCCCAGCTCGCGCCGAGGCCGAAATGGTCGAGCCCGTCCACGAAGGCGGCGACCTGCGTTTCGCTCGCCGGCTCGAGCACGATGGCGAACAGGCCCGAAGCGCCGGCAAAGTCGCGCTGCCACAGTTCGTGGCCCGGATCGTCCGGCAGGGCGGGGCAGAGCACGCGGTTCACTTCCGGCCGGCCGGCGAACCATTGCGCGACCTGCAGCGCGTTGCGCTCGTGCTGGCGCAGGCGGACGGCGAGAGTGCGCAGGCCGCGCAGGCCGAGATAGCATTCCTCCGAGCCGGGGCAGTTGCCGGTAAAATTGGCGGCGAGCTTGACGCTCTGGAACCGGTCGGCGTGCATGCTGACGACGCCGAGCATGGCATCGGAATGGCCGACCAGATATTTGGTGGCGGCGTTGACCGAGAGATCGACGCCGAAATCGAGCGGTTTGAACAGCAGGGGCGTCGCCCAGGTATTGTCGATGCCGGTCGCGATGCCGCGCTCCCGCGCAACTGCGGTAATCGCCGGAATGTCCTGGATTTCGAATGTCTGCGAGCCCGGCGATTCGAGCCAGATCAGGCTTGTATTGTCCTGCACCAGACTGGCGATGCCGGCGCCGACCAGCGGATCGTAATAGCTCGTCTCGACGCCGAACGGCTTCAGGAAAGCTTCGGCGAAGCGGCGGACCGGCTGATAGGCGCTGTCGCTGACCAGCATATGGTCGCCGCCCTTGACGACCGAGAGGATGGCGGCGGCGCAGGCCGCCATGCCGGAGGAGACGGCCACCGCCCGGTCCGCCCCTTCGAGCGCGGCCACCGCCTCCTCGAACGCCATGCTGGTCGGCGTGCCGAAGCGGCCGTAGACCACATCGTCGAACAGTCGGTTCCGCACCTCCTTCCACTCCGCCAGGCTCTGCCGGGTGATCGTGGAAGCGTGGAAGACGGGCGGGTTGACGGCGCCGAAATGCCGTTCCGGGTGGCGGCCGGCGCTGACGATCGTGGTTTCGGTTTTCATGGCGGTCCGTGACAGGAAAGGGGGAGAACCTTTGATTTTGAAACGATATTCTTCCGATATCGAAAGCGGGCGCCGGCGGCGTGCGGCATTGCGATGCGCTTGCAAACGGCATTGCGCCGTGTTCTAACGGATCGGCCGCCTGCCGGGTGCCGGCATTTGGCCGCGCAGCTTTTTCGGGCGGATCGCTCCCCGTTCGCAACCGTCGGTCGCAACCCTCATCCGACCGCAGTCAGTTCAACTCCAGGAGGTAGCATGAGATCCCTTCTCAATTCGGCCGTTGCCGGTGTCGCGGCGCTTCTTGTCGCCGGCGCGGCCCACGCGGCCACGCTCGACGATGTCAAGAAAGCCGGCGTTCTCAAATGCGGCGTGAGCCAGGGCCTGCCGGGCTTCTCGAATCCCGACGACAAGGGCAGCTGGACCGGCATCGATGTCGATTACTGCAAGGCGCTGGCCGCCGCCGTCCTGGGCGATGCCAGCAAGGTGAAATACGTCCCGCTTTCGGCCAAGGTGCGGTTTACCGCCCTGCAGTCCGGCGAGGTCGATGTCCTGTCGCGCAACACGACCTGGACCTTCACCCGCGATACCAATCTCGGCATCAACTTTTCCGGCGTCCTCTACTATGACGGCCAGGGCTTCATGGTGCGCAAGAAGCTGGGCGTCAAAAGCGCCCGCGAGCTTTCGGGTGCTGCGGTCTGCACCAATACCGGCACAACGACCGAGCTGAACGTCGCCGACTATTTCAAGGCGAACGGCATGCAGTACAAGGTCGTCGCGTTCGAGCAGTCGAACGAGGTGGTCGCCGCCTACGATGCCGGCCGGTGCGATGTCTACACCACCGACCGTTCCGGCCTGGCGGCCCAGCGCACCAAGATGAAGAACCCGGACGAGCACATGGTGCTGCCGGAAATCATCTCGAAGGAGCCGCTCGGCCCGGCCGTCCGCCAGGGCGACGACCAGTTCGGCAATATCGCCCGCTGGGTGCTGAACGCCCTCATCATCGCCGAGGAGCTCGGCGTTTCCTCGTCGAACGTCGATGCGATGATGTCGAGCAAGAACCCGGAGACGCAGCGTCTGCTGGGCGTCAAGGGCAAGTACGGCGAATATATCGGCCTCGATGCCCAGTGGGCGGCGCGGGCGATCAAGGCCGTCGGCAATTACGGCGAGATGTATGCCCGCAACGTGACTCCGCTCGGCCTGGCGCGCGGCGTCAACAATCTGTGGAACAAGGGCGGCATCCTGTACGCCCCGCCGTTCCGCTAGGATTCGGAAATCCCCGGCCCGGGCGAAGCGTTTCGTCCGGGCCGGACTTTTCCCGCTATAGACGGTCGAACCCGCCGCCATGGCCGGGATCGCTGCCGCCCCGTCCGAGCGCGTCGCCCTTCTGCGCGACCCCAAATGGCGCGCGATCATCTTCCAGGCCGCCTGCCTGGTGCTGGTCTGCGTCGTCACCTGGTATCTGTATGAGAATACCAGGGCCAATATGGAGAAGAGGAATATCGGCTTCGGCCTCGATTTCCTCGACACTCCGGCCGGCTTCGACATCATCCAGTCGCTGGTGCCCTATACTTCCGGCTCGTCCTACGGCCAGGCCTTCTTCGTCTCCCTGCTCAATACGCTGCTCGTCGCGGTCATCGGCATCGTGCTCGCCACGGTCCTCGGCTTCGTCGCCGGCGTTGCACGCCTGTCGTCGAACTGGCTGATCGCGCGGATCGCGGCGGTCTATGTCGAGACGTTCCGCAACATCCCGCTCCTGCTGCAGATTTTCTTCTGGTACCACGCGGTCCTGAAGGCCCTGCCCGGACCGCGGCAGAGCCTGTCGCTGTTCGATCTGTTCTTCCTCAACAATCGCGGCGTCTATCTGCCGGCGCCGCAGCCGCAGGCCGGGTTCTGGATCGTTATCGCCCTGTTCGCCGGCGCGGTCCTCGCCATGATCGTCTGGCGCCGGCACGAGGCACGACGCCAGGAGCTGACCGGCGAGCGGCGCGACCTGCTGTGGATCGGCATCGGCCTGGTCGCCGGCCTGCCGCTGGCGGTCTTTCTCCTGTGGTGGGGGGCGGTGGGGCCGCCGCTGAACTTCGACGTTCCGGCCCTGCGCGGCTTCAATTTCGGCGGCGGCATCGAGATACTGCCCGAGCTGCTCTCGCTGGTCATCGCGCTTTCGGTCTATACCGGCGCCTTCATCGCCGAGAATGTCCGCTCCGGCATCCAGGCGGTCAGCCACGGCCAGTCGGAGGCGGCGTTTTCGCTCGGCCTGCGGCCGCGGCCGACGATGAACCTCATCGTCATTCCCCAGGCGCTGCGCGTCATCGTTCCGCCGCTGACCAGCCAGTATCTGAACCTGACCAAAAACTCGTCGCTGGCGGTCGCCATCGCCTATCCCGATCTGGTCGCCGTCTTCATGGGCACGACCCTGAACCAGACCGGCCGGGCGGTCGAAATCGTCGGCATGACGATGGGGGTCTATCTTCTGCTCAGCCTGCTCACCTCGCTGGCGATGAACTGGTACAACGCCCGCGTGGCGCTGGTCGAGCGGTAGGGGAGGGCGCGCGCCATGGCCTCCGGCTCTTCCGCCGATGCCCGCCCGCCCGGCTACGCGCCGGGCACGCATCCCGACCTGCCGGCGCCGCCCGCCACGGTCGGCATTATCGGCTGGCTGCGCACCAATCTGTTCTCCAGCGTCTTCAATTCCGCTCTCACGGTGCTGGCCGTCCTGCTGCTCGCCGTAACGGTGCCGCCGCTGCTCGACTGGGCGATTTTCGACGCGGCCTGGAAAGCGGCGGACAAGGAAGATTGCCTGAAGGCGCCGGACGGCGCCTGCTGGGGCTTCGTCACCGCCCGCTTCGGCCAGTTCATGTACGGCTTTTATCCCGATGCCGAGCGCTGGCGGGTCGATCTCACCGGCGTGCTCACGATCCTGCTGATCGGCCTCGTCCTGTTCGGCCGCGGCCGGCAGCGCGCCTGGGGCGTGCTGCTGTTCCTCGTGCCCTATCCGGTCGTCGCCTTCCTGCTGCTCCATGGCGGCATTCCGGGCCTGGCGATCGTCGAGACCAACCAGTGGGGCGGGATGATGCTGACGCTGGTGATCGCGATCACCGGCATTACGGCCTCGCTGCCGCTCGGCGTGCTGCTGGCGCTGGGGCGGCGCTCCGACATGCCCATCGTCCGCACCCTGTGCGTGATTTTCATCGAGTTCTGGCGCGGCGTGCCGCTGATCACGGTGCTGTTCATGGCCTCGGTCATGTTCCCGCTGTTCATGCCCGAAGGGGTGAGCATCAACCAGCTGCTGCGCGCGCTGATCGGGGTCGCGCTGTTCTCCGCCGCCTATATGGCCGAGGTGATCCGCGGCGGCCTTCAGGCGATCCCCAAGGGCCAGTACGAGGCCGCCGCCGCCCTCGGCCTGGGCTACTGGAAATCCATGTGGCTGATCGTGCTGCCCCAGGCGCTGACCATCGTCATCCCCGGCATCGTCAACACCTTCATCGGCCTGTTCAAGGATACGACGCTGGTGCTGATCATCGGCCTGATCGATTTCCTGTCGGTGGTGAATTCCGGCACCCAGGACGTCAAATGGTCGGCCTTCAACGTGCCGATGACGGCCTATGCCTTCGCCGCCATCGTCTATTTCGTCTTCTGCTTCGGCATGTCGCGCTACAGCGTGTGGCTGGAGAAGAAGCTCGCCACCGGCCACCGGCACTAGGGGCCGGCCGGGCCGCTGCCGCGACGCGGGGAAGGGCATGAGGGAGGAACGACATGGCTGAAGCCGCCACCGCCCGGATCGTCGGTTCCACGGTCGCCGACGAGGTCGCGATCGAGATCGCCGGGATGCACAAATGGTACGGCGCATTCCACGTGCTGAAGAATATCGACCTCACGGTCTATCGCGGCGAGCGCATCGTGATCTGCGGGCCGTCCGGCTCCGGCAAATCCACCCTGATCCGCTGCATCAACCGGCTCGAGGAGCATCAGGACGGCCGGATCGTCGTCGACGGCACGGAGCTCACCAGCGACATCCGCAAGATCGACGAAATCCGCCGCGAAGTCGGCATGGTGTTCCAGCACTTCAATCTCTTTCCCCATCTCACCGTGCTGGAGAACCTCACTCTGGCGCCGGTCTGGGTGCGCAAAATGCCGAAGGAAGAGGCGGAGAAGACCGCCATGCACTATCTGGAGCGGGTGCGGATTCCGGAGCAGGCGCAGAAATTTCCCGGCCAGCTTTCCGGCGGTCAGCAGCAGCGGGTGGCGATTGCCCGTTCGCTGTGCATGAGCCCGCGCATCATGCTGTTCGACGAGCCGACCTCGGCGCTCGATCCCGAAATGATCAAGGAAGTGCTGGATGTGATGGTCGAGCTCGCCGAGGAGGGCATGACCATGCTGTGCGTCAGCCACGAGATGGGCTTCGCCCGCACGGTTGCCGACCGGGTCATCTTCATGGATGGCGGCGAGATCATCGAGCAGAACCGGCCGGCCGAATTCTTCGACAGCCCGCAGCACGAACGCACCAGGCTGTTCCTCAGCCAGATTCTCGATAAATAGGCCGGTCAGCCGGCCGGCGTGCCGAACAGGCCGGACTGGCGCGGGTCCGGGATCGTCTTCCTCTCCTGCCGGTACGGGACGAAGCCGGCGCGCTGATAGAGCGGCAGGGCGCGCGGATGATCCAGGGTGCAGGTGTGCAGCCAGATCCGCTCCGGCCCGCCCGCCCGGGCCAGGTCGATGGCCTGGTGCAGCAGCCAGACGCCGAGGCCCTGGCCGATCGCTTCGGGCATCAGGCCGAAATAGGCCAGCTCGACCGTGCCCGGCACGCGCCGGTCCAGCTCGGCATAGCCGGCCGGCGCGCCGTGCCGGTAGAGCACGTGGATTTCGACCCGCTCGTCCGCAAGGATGGCGGCGAGCGCCTCGTCCGTCATGGCGCGCCGCTCGTACCACAGCCAGTCCGCGCCGACGCTGTTGTAGAGATAGCGGTAGAAGCCGACGCCCGGTGCCCTGGCGCGCATCAGGGCGACGCCCTGCGGGGTGGCGAAGGAGGGCCGCGGGCGGGGGCGCGCCGCCATCTCCAGCCAGGTGACGGTGATCTCCAGCGTGGCGCTCCCGCCGCTGGCGGCGTTCTTCTGCGCCGCCGCATCGGCATCGAACCATTTTTCCAGGGTCGCGACCTTTGAGTCGCCATAGCCGAGGGTTTCGTAGAACGCGCGCACCGGCGCATTGCCGGTGCGCACCATCAGCTGGACCTTCGGCGCGCCGGCGCGTTTGAGCCAGGTTTCCGCCCGGCGCATCAGGCGCCGGCCGAGGCCGTGGCGCTGCACGGCGGGCTCGACCGCCAGGTAATAGACCCAGCCGCGATGCCCGTCATGGCCGGCCATGACGCTGCCGACGAGAGCGCCGTCCAGTTCGGCGACGAACAGCTCCGCCGTCGGGGTGGCGCGGCAGCGGGCGAAATCCTGCGCCTTGTCGTTCCAGGGCCGGCTCAGCCCGGTCCGGTTCCAGAGTGCGGCGAGTGCGTCGAAATCGCCGTCGGTGCAGGGGCGGATGCGGGCGCCGGCCGGATCGCTGCCCATTTAGGCGCCGGTGGCGATGGGCGCATCGGGCTGCACCGCCCATTCGGTCCACGAGCCGTCATAGACCGCCACGTCCCGATGGCCGAGCAGATGGAGGCCGAGCGCCAGGGTGCAGGCCGAGACGCCGGAACCGCAGGTCGCGACGACCGGCCCGGCGAGATCGATTCCCGCGCTGGCAAAGGCCGCTTTCAGGCCCTCGGCCGGCAGCATGGTGCCGCTGTCGGTATCCTGCAGCTTCTGGAACGGCAGGTTGAGGCTGCCGGGAATATGGCCCGACGGCAGGCCGGGGCGCGGCTCGGCCCCCTTGCCGGCGAAACGGTCGGGCGAGCGCGCATCGACGATCTGCCGTCTTCCCTCGCGCACGATCCGCTGCATCCGGGGCAGGTCGCGCGCCATCGTATGGTCGATGCGCGGGGTGAAATGGCGTTCCTGCGGCAGGACCGGGGGGCCGGCTTCGGTCGGCCGGCCCTCCTTCAGCCATTTCGGCAGGCCGCCGTCGAGCACGGCGACATCGTCATGGCCGAAGCGGCGGAACATCCACCACACCCGGGGCGCGCTGAAAATGCCGGCGCCATCGTAGACGACGATCCGGTTGCCGTCGCCCAGCCCCAGCCGGCGCACCCGGGCGGAGAATTTCTCCGGGCTTGGCAGCATGTGCGGATAGGGCGAGTCGGTATCCGCAATCTCGTCGATATCGAAGAAGACGGCGCCGGGAATGTGGGCGGCGGCGTATTCGGCCACCGGATCGCGATTCATCGCCGGCAGATACCAGGAGGCATCGACGATTCGCACATCCGGCGCATCGAGATGGCCGGCGAGCCATTCGGTCGAAACCAGGGCGGAGGGATTGGCATAGGTCATGGGGCGGTCCGGCTGTCGAGCCATGGCGGTACGGGCAGGCCCTTCCCGCGCAGGAAATCGGGGTTGTACAGATTGCTCTGATAGCGGCTGCCATAGTCGCAGAGCACGGTGACGATGGTGTGGCCCGGCCCCATTTCCTTCGCCAGGCGGATCGCGCCGGCCACATTGATGCCGCTGCTGCCGCCCAGGCACAGGCCCTCGTGCTGCAGCAGGTCGAAACAGCAGGGCAGGGCCTCTGCATCCGGTATCCGGTATGCACTATCGATTTCCAGCCCCTCGATATTGGCGGTGATCCGGCCCTGGCCGATGCCTTCGGCAATCGACGATCCTTCGGCCTTCAGCTCGCCATGGACGTAATAGTGCCACAGCGCCGCGCCCATCGGATCGGCCAGCCCGATCCGGATGTCCGGCTTGCGCTCGCGCAGCGCCATGGCCACTCCGGCCAGCGTGCCGCCGGAGCCGATGGCGCAGATGAAGCCGTCGATCCTGCCGCCGGTCTGCTGCCAGATTTCCGGGCCGGTGGTGCGGTAGTGCGCATCCCGGTTGGCGACATTGTCGAACTGGTTGGCCCAGACGGCGCCGTTGGGCTCCGTCTTCGCCAGTTCCTCCGCCTTGCGGGCGGAAACCTTCACATAATTGTTCGGATCCCGATAGGGGACGGCCGGCACCTCGATCAGTTCCGCGCCGCACAGGCGCAGCATGTCCTTCTTTTCCCGCGACTGGGTCTCCGGGATGACGATGACCGTCCGGTAGCCGCGGGCGTTGCCGACCAGCGCCAGCCCGATGCCGGTATTGCCCGCCGTGCCCTCGACGATGGTGCCGCCGGGCCTGAGCGCGCCGGAGCGCTCGGCATCCTCGATAATGGCGAGGGCGGCCCGGTCCTTCACCGACTGGCCGGGATTGAGGAACTCCGCCTTGCCCAGAATGGTGCAGCCGGTCGCCTCGGACGGGCCCTTCAGCCGGATCAGCGGGGTATTGCCGATGGTGGCGACAAAGCCGTCCCTGATGGTCATGGTGCAGTTGCGATCCCTTGTCGCCCGGCCCGCGGCCGGTCCGGGCGCAAGCTAGGCGCGCGCCCCGCTTCTATCAAGCCTGCCGCGCCGCCGGGCCGTGCGCCGCCCGGCCGCTATCCGGGTGCGGCTTCGGCGAGCTTCAGATAGCCGTCGCGGGTCTGGGGCAGCTTGCGCCCGAGCAGGCGCGAGGCGACGACGGTGCGCAGAATCTGCGCCGTGCCGCCGGCGATGGCGAACATGCGCGCATCGCGGACCAGGCGCTCCAGCGGGTTGTTGCGCGAATAGCCGGCCGCGCCCCACAGCTGCAGCGCGTCGTTGGTCACCTGGATAGCCATGTCGGCGGCCATGATCTTGGCCTGGGCGGCGGCCATCGGATCGGGGAAGCCGGTGCCGCTGTCCTGCGCGCTCGCCGCGGCGCGCCACAGCATGAGGCGGGCGGCATCGACCCGGATGTTCATATCGGCCAGCATCCATTGCAGGCCCTGGAACTCGGCGATGGGCCGGCCGAACTGTTCGCGGCGCCGGGCCCGGTCCAGCGCGTGCCCGCAGGCCCCGGCGGCGAGGCCGAGCGCTACCGTTCCGGCGCCGACGCGCTGGCCGTTATAGGCATTCATCAGGTCCGCGAAGCCCTTGCGCAGGCCGCGCGGCGGGATCACCAGCCGGTCCGGCGCGATCTCCATATCCTCGAAATGAAGCTCGGTCTCCGGAATGCCGCGCAGGCCCATCGCCGGTTCCCGGCGGCCGATGCGCAGGCCCGGAGTCTCGTCGCGGATGGCGATGAAGCCGCCGATGCCCTGGTCCTCGCCCCGTTCGTCGAACACCCGCGCGAACACCAGATGCAGGCGCGAGACGCCGCCGCCGGTGATCCAGTGCTTCATGCCGTTGACGACATAGCGGTTGCCCTTCAGGTCCGCCCTTGTCGTCATCTCGGTCGCGGCGCTGCCGGCCTCCGGCTCGGTGATGCAGATGGCCGGCTTGTCGCCTTCGAGCACCAGGCCGGCGGCCAGCTTCTTCTGCTCCTCGCTGCCATAGGCCATGATCGCGCCGATGGCGCCCATATTGGCCTCGACGACGATGCGGGCGGAGGCGCCGCAGACTTTGGCCATCTCCTCGACCGCCAGCACGGTGTCGAGATAGCTGCGCCCCTGGCCGCCATGGGCCGGCGGGATCGTCATGCCGAAAAAGCCGGCCTCTGTCAGATCGCGCACATTGTTCCAGGGATAGGATTCGGTCCGGTCGATTTCGGCCGCCCTGGCGGCGAACGTGCCCCGGGCGAGCTCCCGCGCCTTCGCCTGGAGGGCCTTCTGGTCGGCGGAGAGGGCGAAATCCATGAGGCGGCCTAGCGGATGGCGGCGCCGGCGCAGAGCGCGATGCCCTGCATCCGCATCTGCCGGAGCGCCGATTCGAGCGAGCCGTCCCGGTCGATGGCGGCGCAGGCATCCTCGACGACGACGGTTGCGAAGCCCTGGGCCTGGCTGTCCAGCGCCGAATAGGCGACGCAGACATCCGTCGCGATGCCGGCGAAGAACAGGCGGGTCAGCCCGCGCTCGCGCAGATAGCCGGTCAGGCCGGTCGGCGTCTTCCTGTCATTCTCGAAGAACGCCGAATAACTGTCTATCCCGCTGCGAAAACCCTTGCGGATGACCAGTTCGGCCCGCGTCACGTCGAGCCGGTCGTGAAAGGCCGCGCCCCCGGTCCCCTGGACGCAATGGTCCGGCCACAGGGTCTGCGTGCCATAGGGCATTTCGACGGTATCGAAGGGCGCCGCGCCGCGATGGTTGCTGGCAAAGCTCGTATGGTCGCGCGGGTGCCAGTCCTGGGTCAGCAGGACATGGGCGAAGCGGGCGGAGAGCGCGTTGATCGCCGGCACGATGGCATCGCCGCCCGCGACCGCCAGCGCGCCGCCGGGGCAGAAATCGTTCTGTACGTCCACGACGATCAGCGCATCGCTGCGGCGGTCGATGACAGGGTCGCTCATGGCCGGCTCCTCCGATAGGATGGGGATATGGCGCGAATCGGCCGGGAGCAAAGGCCGAAGCGCCGCATCGCCCGATATTGCCGAGTTGAAGGCCGGGGGCCGCAGCCGCTATGGTGCACCGGCGCCGCACGGCGCGGGCCGGAAACGGGGCAGGGAGGCCGCACGGCATGACAGACGGGCTGCAGTTCGCTACGGTCGACGACATCGCCATCCATTACAGGGTCGAGGGGCCGGCCGACGGGCCGAAACTGGTGTTCTCCAATTCCCTCGGCACGGATTTCCGCACCTGGGATGCGGTTGCGGCCCGCCTGTCCGGCTTCTGCCGCATCCTGCGCTACGATACCCGCGGCCACGGGCTCACCACCTGCCCGGAGGGCGCCTATTCCATCGAGCGGCTGGGCGACGATCTGGCCGGGATCATGGCGGCCGCCGGTTTCGACCGCGCCATCGTGTGCGGCCTGTCGGTCGGCGGCGTCACCGCGCAGCAGCTCTGCAAGGCCCATCCCGGCCGGGTCGCCGGGCTGATCCTGTGCGACACGGCGGCGAAGATCGGCGACGATGCGATGTGGCAGGCGCGCATCGACGCCGCGCTCGGCCCGGACGGCATCGCCGGCATGGCGCCCGCCATTCTGCAGCGCTGGTTCTCCGCCGGCTTCCCGAAGCGCGATCCGGTGGCCTTCGCCGGCTGGCGCAACATGCTGGTGCACACGCCGGCGGCCGGCTATGCCGGCGTCTCCCACGCCCTGAAGGATGGCGATCTGCGCAGCAGCTGCGCCGCCATCGCCGTGCCGACCCTGGTCGTCTGCGGCGCCGAGGACGGCGCCACCACCCCGGCGATGAACCGCGAGCTGGCCGCCGCCATTCCGGGCGCGGACTATCTGGAAATCCCCGAATCCGGCCATCTGCCGTGCATCGAACAGCCGGCCGTTCTGGCCGATGCGATCGCGGCGTTCGTCAGGAAGCACTCCTATGGCTGAGTCCGGCACCGACGGCGCCTACGAACGCGGGATGGCAACCCGGCGCGCGGTGCTCGGCGCCGCCCATGTCGAGCGCGCCGCCGCCGCCGCGACCGCGTTCGACGCCGGCTTCCAGCGCCATATCACGGCGCGCGCCTGGGGCGATGTATGGAGCGATCCGCAGCTCGACCGGCGGACGCGCAGCCTGCTGACCATCGCGCTGCTGGCGGCGCTCGGCCATCATGAGGAGCTGGCGCTGCATGTGCGCGCAACCCGCAATACCGGCGCGACGCCGGAAGATATTCGTGAGGCGCTGATGCATGTCGCCGTCTATGGCGGCGTGCCGGCCGCCAACCGCGCCTTCGCCGTCGCCCGGCGGGCGCTGGCCGAAACGGCCGGGGACGAGGGAGAGCGATAATGGCCGATCCGATACCTTACCGCGCCCGGGATTGGGAGGTGCATCCGCCCTACGACTATCCGGCCTACACATCGACCCGGCTGCGCGCGCCGCAGCAGAAGCTGGTGCCGATCCGGCATACGCTGTCGGAAGTCACCGGGCCGTCCTTCGGGCCGGAGGCCGCGCCGGAGGCGGCGGCCGACCTGACGCGCAACGCCCGCATCAACGGCGAGCCGATGGGCGAGCGCATCCTCCTCACCGGCCGGGTGCTCGACGAGAACGAGCGACCGGTGCCGAACGCGATGGTCGAGATCTGGCAGGCCAATGCCGCCGGCCGCTATATCCACGAGATCGACCAGCACGATGCGCCGCTCGATCCGAACTTCACCGGCGCCGGCCGCACCGTGACCGACGACGAAGGGCGCTACACCTTCCTCACCATCAAACCGGGCGCCTATCCGTGGGGCAACCACCACAATGCCTGGCGGCCGGCCCATATCCATTTCTCGCTGTTCGGGCCGGGCTTCGCCGCCCGGCTGGTGACCCAGATGTATTTCCCCGGCGATCCGCTGCTGCCGCTCGACCCCATCTGCAATGGCGCGCGCAGCGAAGAGGTCATGCAGGCCCTGGTCGCCGAATTTTCACTCGATATCACCCGGCCGGAATACGCCCTCGGCTATGTGTGGGACATCGTCCTGCGCGGCCGGCGGGCCACCCCTCTGGAAATGTAGGGGCCCCTCAAGATGGCGAAGCAGACCGCATCCCAGACCGTCGGCCCGTTCTTCAGCTACGGGCTGACGCCGGACAGCATTCCGGGCATCCGCTATGCCGGCCATACCGGCAATGTGCTGGCGGACGAAACCACGGCCGGCGAGCATATCGCGGTCGAGGGCAGGGTGCTGGACGGTGCCGGCGAGCCGGTCAGCGACGCGATGATCGAAATCTGGCAGGCCAACGCCGCCGGCCGCTACCGGCATGAGGAGGACGGCCGGGACGAAATCCCGCTCGACAGCGGCTTCCACGGCTTCGGCCGCACGGGGACCGACCGGCAGGGGCGGTTCCGCTTCGATACCGTCAAGCCGGGGCCGGTTCCGGCCCCCGGCAACGCGCTGCAGGCGCCGCATATCGCGATCTGCGTTTTCGCCCGCGGCATGCTTTCCCACGCCTTTACCCGGCTTTATTTTTCCGACGAGGCCGCAGCCAACGAGGCCGATCCGGTGCTGAACGCGGTCGAGGCCGGGCGCCGGGCCACGCTGATCGCCGGGCGCGGCGAGCGTCGCGGCCGCACCGTCTACCGCTTCGATATCCGCCTGCAGGGCGACGGCGAAACCGTGTTCTTCGATGTCTAGGGCGCCGGGCCGGCGCATCCTGCGGTGACCGTCGGCCCGTTCGCCTCGCGGCTCATCGGGCCGCTGCTGTCCGATCCGGCGGTCAATGCCGCGCTCGACGACGCAGCCGCCGTCGCCGCCATGGTGGAGGTGGAGCGGGCTCTCGCTGCGGTGCAGAGGCGGCTGGGCATTGTCCCCGCCGATGCCGCCGGGCGCATCGCGGCGGCGCTGCCCGGTTTCGTCGCCGATCTCGACGCCATCGGCGCGGATACGGCCGCGACCGGCGTGCCGACCGTCGAACTGGTCGCGCAGCTGCGCCGCCATGTCGGCGGCGATGCCGCCACGTACGTCCACTGGGGCGCGACCAGCCAGGATATTCTGGATACCGGCTTTCTGCTCCAGGCGCGGACGGTCCTCGACATGGCGGACCGGCGCCTTGCCGGCATCGTGGACAGGCTGAAGGCCCTTGCCGAAGCGCATCGGGCCACGCCGATGGCCGGCCGGACCCGCTCGCAACAGGCGCTGCCGATCAGTTTCGGCCTCAAGGCGGCGCGCTGGGCCGAGCCGCTGATCCGGCATCGCCAGCGGCTGGCGGAAATGCGCGCGCGGGTGCTGCGTGTCCAGTTCGGCGGCGCTGCGGGCAATCTCTCGGCCCTCGGCGCCGAAGGCATTGCCGTCGCCGATGCGCTGGCGGCCGAGCTCGGTCTGGCGCCGGCGCCGGCGAGCGATCATGTCGCGCGCGACGGTATCGGCGAACTGGCGTCGTGGCTGTCGCTGGTCGCCGGCAGCCTGGGCAAGATCGGCCGCGATGTCGCGCTGATGGCCATGTCCGAGGTCGGCGAGCTGGCCGACAGCGCCGGCGGCGGCTCCAGCACCCTGCCGCAGAAGGCCAATCCGGTCGCCGCCGAGATTCTGATGACGCTGGCGGCCTGGATGGCGGCCCAGCTCGCCGGCGTCCACCAGGCGGCGCCGCAGGAGCATGAGCGGGGCGGGGCGGGCTGGACCGTCGAATGGATGATCCTGCCCTCCATGCTGGCCGCGGCCGGCGGCGCGCTCAGGACGGCGGACGAATTGCTCGGCCGCCTGATCGTGCGGCCGGAGCGGATGCGGGCGAATCTGGCGGCCTCGAACGGCCTGGTGCTTGCCGAGGCGGCCAGCTATGCCCTGTCGGCCCATATGAAGCGCACCGCGGCGCAGGCCCTGGTCAAGGCCGCGTGCCGCGAGGCGGCGGAGGCCGGGGAGCATCTCATCGACCTGCTGCAGCGCCGGACGGACGCGCCCTGCGACTGGGCGCGCCTGCGCGACCCGGCGAACGCCCTGAAAGCCGACAGCCTGCTGATCGACCGGATTTTCGCCGCGCGCTGATGCCGCCGCCATGGGCAATGTGCCCGGAAAAGACGCGCACAGGCGGCTTGCCCCCGGCCGGATTGCATCCCACATCCCGGCAGACGGCATCAGACAGCCTGCTGGTCGACTTTTCTACCGGCGGTTTGCGGCGCGCATGCCAGCCGCTCCAAATCGTCCCGTTCGAAGGCCTTCCGGAAGATTGACCGAGTCGTTCCCGCCTTTCGCCGGCCCGTCCGGGGCTGCAAGCTGAAATCGCCCCGGCCCGCCGAAAGGATCGTTCGGCCGCAGTCCGCGGCCGCCGCAACCCGCACGAAGTGAGTATGCAGTATGCAAACCGGTACCGTGAAGTTCTTCAACACCACCAAGGGCTATGGCTTCATCCAGCCCGACAGTGGCGGCAAGGACGTGTTCGTCCACATCACCGCCGTCGAGCGCGCCGGCCTCGGCCAGCTTTCCGAGGGGCAGAAAATCCAGTTCGAGACCCAGCAGGACACCCGCGGCCCGAAGGCCGTGAACCTGCAGGAGGTCTGACGACGCCCCTTACCGCCCTTCTACCGCGCCGGGCAGCCGGCGGACGCGAACTGCAACGCCCGCCGGTTCTGTACCGGCGGGCGTTTTGCGTTCGGCCCGAAACCGGAATGCCGGGCCGGTCTACAGCTTCAGTTCCTCGATAGCCGCCGGCGGCGCCCGTTCCGGCGCGATATGGGGGCGCTTCTCCGGCCGCTGGCGCGCCTTCTCGCGCGCCCGGCGCTTCAGCTCGCCGAAATCCGCGGTGCACCGTGCGACGCGGAAACCGCACTTCTTGTACCGGCTTTCGCACTGCGTGCGGGCCGCTTCCGTCGCGGCCTCCGAGGACGGACCCTGCGCCAGCGTATGGCGCCCGCGCGGCGTCACGAACAGGGCGAGGCAGCCATTCTTCACCGTCGCGACATCGGTGCAGCGCCGGTTGCACATCCGCCAGGCGCGGCTGCGCGCCGCCCGCCGGTCCGGATGGTTCATCGAATAGACCCAGTAGCCGGTGAGCCGGCTGTAGGCGATGGCGCCCCAGCACTGGCCCTCGCGGCACTTTGCCTGCGCCGGATCGGGGGCAAGGCACCAGAGCAGGGCGAGCGGGAGGGCGAGGAGGGTACGCAATGGAAGCGGGCCGGACGGAGCAGGGCAGAGGCCCATTCTATCCCGGTTTCCGGGCGACGATATGGAAGATGTGCCAGTGCTTGGCGCGGCCGCGCGGCGTGCGCGCATCGGTTTCTTCCTCTTCGAGCAGCAGCGTCTCCCAGCCGCCGAGCAGCGCCTCGATATCCCGCCGGCTGTGGATGGCGAGATCGTCGCCGCGCCGGGCCCAGCTGTCGTTCGGCCCATAGAGATGGCCGGCGAACAGGCCCTGCGGCCGGATGGCCCGGCCTATGCGCGACCAGAGGTGCGGAAAGCGCGCCGGCGGGCAGGCCGGCAGGCAGAAGCTGGCATTGACGAGGCAGGCCGCCGGCAGGGCCTCTTCGCCGGTCGCGAAATCGGCCTGGCGCCAGGTCAGCCGGCCGCTCGCCCAGGCGTCGGGGAACCGGGTGCGCAGCGCCGTTGCGGCCTCCGGCGCCCGGTCGAGCGCCAGCACGGCCAAGCCGGCATCGAGCAGCGCCGCGGTATCGCGGCCGCCGCCGCATCCCAGATCGATGGCGGGCGCCGGGTCCGGCCCTCCGGCACGGCCGAGCGCGGCAATGGCGGCGAGAGCGGTCCGTCGCGGCGGCCGGGCCGCCGTGGCCGCGAAATAGCCGGCCCAGCCCGACGGCGCGTCGGGCGCCGCCGGGCCGGTAGCGGGCATTGTCCGGCTGCCGGGTCCGCCGCAGCCGGCCCGGTCAGTTGCCGGAAGCTGCGCCCAGCCGGGCCTCGGCGGCCGTCACGCGCCGGTGCAGCGCCTCCAGCCGGTTTTTCAGTTCGGCCGTTTCGGCGGCGCTTGCCGCAGCCCGCCCGGCCATATCGGCGGCCGTCTTTTCGGCCGCGGCCAGCCGGTCGGCCAGCGACTTCAGCGCATCGCCGACCTGTTTCGAATTCGCCGCTTCGCTGGCGATGGCTTCGATCCGGGAGCGGACCTTTGCGATATCCGCGCTCAGGGCTGCAGCGGCGGAGTCCAGCTTGTCGGCCCGGCCGGCATTGGCCGCCGCGGCGGACGATGCGGATTGCGCTGCGGCCGCCGCCTTTTCGAGCCTGGCGCCGATATCCTTCGCGGTTGCCCCGATCTCGCTCCGGGCGGCCGCGACCTCGTTCTTGGCCGCCTCGATCTCGCCGGCCAGCTTGTCGATGGCTTCCTGATTATCGCAGGCGCTGAGCAGACCGCCGAGTGCCAGCAGCGCGACGACGGGCGCGATGCTTCTGAATTTCCTCATCACGTTCCTCCGAATCAGAACCGGATGCCGCATATAGCCAGCGGCAATGCCGGTCCGGTCGCCAATTCGCCGCTTCGCGTCAATTCGGCGCGTCGGCCGGGGGCGCCTCCGCCGCCCGGCCGCCAGCGCCGTTCAACTGTCGAACAGGTCCCTGGGCGAACCGTCCATCTGGGCCAGCGAGGCATGCATTTTCTGCAGCGCCCGGCTCTCGATCTGGCGGATCCGCTCCTTGCTGACGCCGAATTCGACGCCGATTTCGGCAAGGGTGCTCTTGTCCTCTTCCAGAAAGCGGCGGACGATGATGCGCCGTTCGCGCGGCGTCAGCTTGTCGAGCGCGGATTCCAGCCACTGCTTGCGGGTCCGCCGGCCGCTGGCGCTGGCCGCGATCTCCTCCGGGCCCGGCTCGCTGTCCTCCAGCAGGTCCTGAAACTGCACGCCATCGTCGTCGAGGCCGATCAGCGCGTTGAGCGACTGGTCCGGCCGGGTCAGATGCAGCTCCATCCGTTCGACATCGGCGACCGTCACGTCGAGCTTGTCGGCGATGATCCGGCGCTCGTCGGTCGTCAGCTGGCCGTCGAACCCGGTGCTGAGCTGGGCGCGCAGCCGGCGCAGATTGAAGAACAGCCGCCGCTGCTTCGGCGTCGTCGCGGCGCGCACGATGGACGAATTGCGCAGGATGTAGTTCTGGATGGACGCGACGATCCACCAGGAGGCATAGGTCGAGAAGCGCACCTCGCGCTCATGGTCGAAGCGCTCCACCGCTTCCATCAGGCCGATATTGCCTTCCTGCATCAGGTCGGCCATCGGCAGGCCGCTCGACCGGAAGCCGGCCGCAATGCGGACCACGAGGCGGGCATGCGCCTCGACGATTTCGTGCATGGCCCGCTCGTCGCGCTCGTCGTTCCAGCGCCGGGCGAGTTCCACTTCGTATTCCCGCTCCAGAACGGGCGCATCCATCGCCGCCGAGATATAGCGCCGGTTGCTCCGTTCGGTCGCGGCAGAGTCTGCGTAAGCCATGGGGGGCGCGCATCCTTTCCGATCTTCACATCGCGATTTGATTTCGACTCGATAATATATCGCGCGAAATATAATTACAAGAAGAAATTATCGACTCGACATTGTCCGGGCCAGTCCTAACTTGGCGCGCATGACCGGTATGCCGCCTGCACAGGCCTTTGCCCGATCCGGTCCGGCGCCCGCGGGGCATGCCGGCAACGGCTGCGATCCCTGTCGCGACGGCGCAGCGAACGGCAGCGCCAACGGCGATCCTTCCATCGACCGCATGACCAGCCTGGTGGACCGCCTCGCGCGGGCGGTGCACTGCCTTCAGTTCGCCGACGGCCTGAACCCGGCGCAATGGGCCGTTCTGCGCTATCTGGGCCGCGCCAACCGCTATTCGCGCACGCCGACGGCGATCAGCGACTATCTCGGCACCACCCGCGGAACCATGTCGCAGACCATCAAGGCGCTGGAGGCCAAGGGGCTGATCGGCCGCGAGAGCAGCGACCGGGACCGCCGGGCCGTCCTGCTGCGGCTGACCGGGGCGGGCGAGGCGGCGCTGGACAACGATCCGCTGCACTGCGTCTCCTCGGTCGCCGGCGTGCTCGGCGACCGGATGGACGAGGCCAGCCGCTTTCTCGACCGGGTCGTCGATTGCCTGCAGGCGAAGAGCGGCGGGCTCGACTATGGCGTGTGTACCGACTGCATCCATTTCTGCCGCAACGATTTTGCCGAGAATGTCCATCGCTGCGGCCTGACCGGCGATCCGCTGTCGGCCGGGGACAGCGCCAAAATCTGCGTCAACTACGGCGATCCGCGGGCGCCATAGCCGGCCCCGCCGCCCGGTGCGCGCCGCCTTCAACGCGCCGGCTCCAGCCTGAGCACTCGCCCGTCGTCGCTGTCGGTCAGCAGCCAGATATGGCCGCGCGGGCCGATCCTGACATCGCGGATGCGCTCCCCCAGCCCGGTGAGCAGCCGTTCCTCGGCGACCGGCCGGCTGCCGTCGAAGCGCAGGCGGACCAGCATCCGGTCGCGCAGGGCACCGACCAGCAGATCGCCGCGCCAGGCCGCAAAGACCGGGCCGGTGACGAAAGCCATGCCCGACGGCGCGATGGACGGGTCCCAGTAGTGGACCGGCTGTTCGAGGCCGGGTTTCGCCGTGCCTTCGCCGATCCGGCCGCCCCAGTAGTGCCGGCCGTAGGCGATGACCGGCCAGCCATAGTTCCGGCCGGGCAGGGGGATGTTGATTTCGTCGCCGCCGCGCGCGCCATGCTCGTGAATCCAGAGCCGGCCGGTCGCCGGGTGCAGCGCCGCGCCCTGCGGATTGCGATGGCCGAGGGACCAGATTTCCGGCCGCACGCCGGCGCGCCCGACGAAGGGATTGTCCTGCGGGACCGACCCGTCCCTGGCGATGCGGATCACCTGGCCGCGATGGATGCTGCGGTCCTGGACGCGGTGGCGCTCGGCCCGGTCGCCGAGGGTGACGAACAGTGTCCCGTCGCGGCCGAAGACGATACGCGAGCCGAAATGCCGGCCGCCGCGCGATTTCGGCACCATGCGGAAGATAATTTCGAGATCGTGGAGGCGGTTGCCCTCGAGCCGGGCGCGGGCGACGGCCGTTCCCGAACCGCTGCCGCCCGGTTCCGAGAACGAGAAGAAGATCGTCCGGTTGGCGGCGAAATCCGGATCGGCGACGACATCGAGCAGGCCGCCCTGGCCGACCGCCGCGATCGGCGGCAGGCCCCGGACCGGCGCGCCGACCCCGCCATTGCGGGTGAGGATGCGCAGGCGGCCGGGCCGTTCGCTCACCAGCATCCGGCCGGCCGGCAGGAAGGCCAACGACCACGGGTGTTCCAGGCCGCGGGCGACGGTGACCGCCCGCAGCGGGCCGGCGGAGGAATCGAAGTTCCGCGCCTGGGTGCGGGCGGGGCCGGCCGCCGACAGGGCGGCGGCGGACAGGATGGCAGCGGCGAGAGCGAGAGCGAGGGCGACGCCACCGCCACCGGCGGGCGAAAGGCCGGGGCGGCGCCGGCGCAGATATTTGCGGCAGGGAAGATTCATCCGGTTCCACTCCTCGCCGGCGGGCGCGGGGAAAGAAAATGCCCCGCCGGGATGCTGGCGGGGCGCAGGTTTCGGTGTCGGATACATCGTCGGGAGATGACGGCAGGTCGTGGACAACGCATCGGGATCGGTATGTGCACCGGAAATCGGGCAAAACTGTGTTGTTTTCGCTGCCGGCCGGCATTTCCCTGCTTTGGACAGATTGCCGCAGGCCCGGCGCGCAGCACCGGCGCAAGGCGGTGGCCAACCGCAGCGCCCCTGTGCTATCCGGGCGGGGCGGTGCCGGACCGCGTGCACGCCCGGCCGGGCGGACCGGCGGCCGCGCCGCGCCGTTCGGCGGTGCGCTCGCCGGGCCTTCATTTTCCGCGTCAAAAGGCGCATGGCGGGAAATTGCGGCGATGCGCAAGTCGGGGGGCGCCCGTCCGGGGATTTTCATCGCGGCAGCCATCGTGCCGGTGCGGCCGGGGCCATTGCATCAGGGACCAGGGAAAGAATCACAATGAGCGACGTTGCGGATCGCGTGAAGAAGATCGTTGTCGAGCATCTGGGCGTGGACGAGGCCAAAGTGACCGGGGATGCGAGCTTCATCGACGATCTCGGCGCCGACAGCCTCGATACGGTCGAACTCGTCATGGCGTTCGAGGAAGAATTCGAGATCGAAATTCCCGACGATGCGGCCGAGAACATCGCCACCGTCAAGGACGCCATCGATTTCATTTCGAACCTGAAATCCTGAGCTGCCGGACGATGGCGCGCGCAGCCCCGGCAGGCGCCGGGCCGATGCCGGCCGGCAGCCCGCGAAGCGCGAAAGACCCCGGACCGTGAGGCGCGTCGTCGTCACCGGCCTCGGCCTCACCACGCCGCTGGGCGTGACCGTGGCCGAAAACTGGCACAATCTCGTCGCCGGCCGTTCGGGCATCCGGCCGATCACCCGCTTCGAAACCTCGGACCTCCCGTCCCGGATCGCCGGCCAGCTGCCGCGCCCGGACCTCGGTGAGGCGGAGCAGGACGCGCCGGACCATGTCGGCCCCTTCCGCGCCGAGGAGATCGTGGTCCGCAAGGACCTGCGCAAGGTCGATGAATTCATCGTCTACGCGATTGCGGCAGCGATGCAGGCCGTTGCCGATTCGGGCTGGACCGCCGGGACGGAGGAGGAGAGCGACCGCACCGGCGTGCTGATCGGCTCGGGCATCGGCGGGCTCGAAAGCATCTATGACGGCTCCATCGTGCTCCACGAGCGCGGGCCGCGGCGCCTGTCGCCCTTCTTCATCCCCTCGGCGCTCATCAACGAGGCCTCCGGCCACGTATCGATCCGGTACGGCTTCAAGGGGCCGAACCATTCCGTGGTCACGGCCTGCTCGACCGGGGCGCACGCCATCGGCGACGCGGCCCGCCTCATCATGCTCGACGATGCCGATGTCATGGTCGCCGGCGGCGCCGAGGCCGCGGTGTGTCGGCTGGGCATGGCGGGATTCTGCGCCGCCCGGGCGATGTCCACTGGATTCAACGACGAAGCGACGCGCGCCTCGCGGCCGTGGGACCGGGATCGCGACGGCTTCGTGATGGGCGAGGGCGCCGGCATTGTCGTGCTCGAGGAATATGAGCACGCCCGCCGGCGCGGCGCAGCCATCCATGCCGAAATCGTCGGCTACGGCCTGTCCGGCGACGCCTTCCACATCACGGCGCCGGCCGAGGACGGCGACGGCGGCTATCGCGCCATGCGCAACGCGGTGCGCCGGGCGCGGCTCAACCCCGACGATATCGACTATATCAACGCCCATGGCACCTCGACGCCGCTGGGCGACGAGATCGAGCTGGGTGCGGTCAAGCGGTTCTTCGGCGATCACGCCTACCGGCTGACCATGTCATCGACCAAATCGGCCATCGGCCATCTGCTCGGCGCGGCCGGCAGCGTCGAGGCGATTTACTCCATCCTCGCCCTGAAGCACCAGGTGGCGCCGCCGACGCTCAATCTCGACAACCCGTCCGAAGGCTGCGATATCGACCTCGCTGCCCATGAGGCGAAGGAGCGGCCGATCCGCCACGCGCTGTCGAATTCGTTCGGCTTCGGCGGGACCAACGCATCCCTGCTGTTCGCTGCCGCGCCCTAGCCTTCGGGGCACCGTGCCGCGAGGACGGATGGAATGGTGCGCTTGCTGAAATGGGCCGTCGCGATTCTGTCGCTGGCAATCGTGCTTGCCGCCGGCACCCTCGGCTATGCCTACCATCTGTTCACCAGGCCGGGCCCGACGCCTTCCACCGTCGCCATCGATGTGCCGCGCGGCGCCGGCCTCGACCGCACGATCCGCGAGATGGAGCAGGCCGGCATCGTCCGCCAGCCGGCTCTGTTCCGGCTGTGGGCGCGGGTCATGGACGCGGAGCATCGGATCAAGGCCGGCGAATACCGCTTTCCGCCGCGGGTCAGCCAGCGCGAGGCGTTGCGCATCGTCATCGCCGGCCGGACGGTGCTGCGCCGCCTGACGGTGCCGGAGGGCCTGACCGTCTGGCAGGTGCTGGAGCGGGTCCGGGCGGCGCCGGGGCTGAGCGGCCGGATCACGCTTACGCCCGGCGAAGGCACGCTGATGCCGGATACCTATCTGTTCGCGCGCGGCGAATCGCGCGACCGGCTGATCCGGCGGATGCAGGCGGCGATGGAGGAGGCGCTGGAGCGGAGCTGGGCCGCGCGGGCGCCCGGCCTGCCGCTGCGGTCGCGGCGCGAGGCGCTGATCCTGGCCTCCATTGTCGAGAAGGAGACCGGGAAACCCGAAGAGCGGGCGCGCATTGCCGGCGTCTTCATCAACCGCCTGCGCCGGCGGATGCGGCTGGAGACCGATCCGACCGTGATCTACGGCCTGACCGGGGGCCGGACATCGCTGGGCCGCCGCCTGCTGCGCAAGGATTTGAAGACGCGGCACAAATGGAACACCTATGTCCATTTCGGCCTGCCGCCGACGCCGATCGCCAATCCCGGCCGCGAGGCGATCCGGGCGGCGGTGCGCCCGATGAAGCACGACGAACTCTATTTCGTCGCCGACGGCGCCGGCGGTCATGCCTTTTCCCGGACCTACCGGGAGCACCGCCGCGATGTGCGCAAATGGCGGAAAATCCGCCGCCGTCTGGAGCGCGAAGGCAAGCGCTAGGCGCGCCCGCCGGAGCGAACCGGCGGCTGGGCGGTCAGGCCGTGCCCCAGACTTCCCCGGCCAGATCGACGATCATCGCCAGCTTGTCGAACTGCTCCGATTCGCCGATCAGATTGCCGATGGCGTTGGAGGAGAAGCCGCACTGGGGCGACAGGCAGAGCTGGTCGAGATCGACATGGGCCGATGCCTCCTCGATCCGCCGCTTCAGCTCGTCCCGGCTTTCCATCTCGCCGCGCTTCGAGGTGACGAGGCCGAGCACGATCTTCTTGTTGCCCTTCGGCACATAGCGCAGCGGCGCGAACCCGCCGGAGCGCTCGTCATCGTATTCGAGGAAGAAGCCATCGACCTCGGTCAGGTTGAACAGATGGTCGGCGATGGGCTCGTAATCGCCCTCGGCGAACCACAGGCTCCGGGCGTTGCCGCGGCACAGATGGACACAGGCCGCCATATCGGCCGGCCGGTCGCGGATGGCGGCGTTGATGAGCGCCGCATAGGTGCGGGGCAGCTCGTCCGGGTCCTCGCCGCGCTCCCGGGCGGCTTCGCGCATCTTGCTGTCGCACAGATAGGCCAGATTGGTGTCGTCGAACTGGATATAGCGGCAGCCGGCGGCGGCCAGGTCGGCGATCTCCTCCCGGTAGAGCCGCGCCAGGTCGTCGAAGAAATCGGCCATTTCGGGATAGGCCTCCCGGCTGATCGCCTCGCGGCCGCCGCGGAAATGGGTCATGGTCGGCGACGGCATGGTGACCTTGGCGGTCGATTGCGGCCCGGCCCTGGTCTGCAGATAGCGGAAATTCTCCACCTCGATGCCGCCGGCCGGCCGGGTCATGCGGTCGCGAATTTCGACCGTCAGCGGCGCCTGCTTCTCGCCGCCCGCTTTTGTCTGCTCGCCCTGGAGGAAGGCGCGCCCGATGGTGAAATTGGTCTCGACCCCGCCGATCCGGCTGATGAAATCGACATGGAAGCTTTCGCGCCGGAACTCGCCATCGGTCACCGACCGGAGGCCGACCGCCTCCTGCTTCCCGACGATGGCGGCGATGGCCTCGTCCTCGCGCCGGCGCAGCGCTTCGGCGTCGAGCGCGCCGCTCTTCCACTGCTCGCGGGCATCGAGCAGGCTTTCGGGCCGCAGCAGGCTGCCGACATGATCGGCGCGAAACGGCGGTTTCATGGCATTCCCTCCCTTGTCGGCGGTCCCTGCCTTGGTAGCGCAGCGCGCCGGCGCGGTCCAGCGGCCGGCCGCCGGTCAGATAACGGCCCGCTCGACGAACGGCCGGCCCTCCGGGATGCGGCGGTAGAGGAACGGGCTGAGGTCGAGGGACCTGAACCGGCCATGGACGATCCATTCCGCGATGCCGCGGCCCATCGCCGGCGATTGCTGCAGCCCGTGGCCGGAAAACCCGTTGGCGAAGAGGAAATTGGCGACCCTGGTGTGCGGGCCGAGAATCGCATTGTGGTCGAACGTGTTGAAGGCATAGTGGCCGGCCCAGGAATGGAGCAGCCTGAGCGCATCGAAACGGGGAATGCGGTGCATCAGGGCCGGCCAGACCCTGGCCTCCCACAGGCTGTGGTCCTGGACGAAATCGTCCGGGTCCACCGCCGGGTCCTCTTCGGGCGCGCAGCCGGCCAGATAGTTGGCCCCGTCGGAGCGGACATGAACCCCGGAAGGGTTGATGGTGAGCGGCAGCGGCCGGTCGAGCGGCCGTTCGGCGGCGAAGACGAAGCTGTAGCGCTTGCGCGGCTCGACCGGCAGATCGTCGATCCCGGCCATGTGCGCCGTTCGCGCCGCGCGCGGCCCGGAAGCGTTGACGACCGTGCCGCAGGAGACGGTCTCGCCGGATTTGAGCGTTACGCTGTCGACCGCCGTGCCCGCCGGGTTGACGGCCATGGCGACGACTTCGTTGGCGACATATTCGGCGCCCTGCCGGCGCGCAGCCCGCCGCCAGCAGTCGAACATGGTCGCGCCGTCGAAATAGCCCTCATCGACCGGATTGTGGTTGGCGGCCACGATATCGTCGAGCCGGTAGAACGGATATTCGGCGGCGATGCCGTCCGGGCTCATGTGCCGTGTGCCGGCGCCGCAGGACGCCTGCAGGGCCTGCGCCCGGCGCAGCTCGGCGGCGAAGGCCGCGTTATCCGCCAGATACATGTAGCCGGTGCTGACCAGCGCCAGCGCCGGCGTTGCCGGATCGTCGCCCATCCAGGTGCGGAAATTCTTCACGAATTCGGCCGCGAACTGCGATACGCGGATATTGATCGCGCTGGAAAACTGCTGACGCATGCAGCTGTTGGTGTGCGAGGTCGAGGCGAATTCGTAGGACGGGTTGCGCTCGACGACCAGGATCGTGCCGTCGAAATCCTGCTCGCGCGTCAGCCACCAGGCGATGGCGGAACCGTAGATCGCGCCGCCGACGATGACGACATCGTAGCGCGTGCGCAGCGGCGCTTCGGCGGGCAGGGCGCTGGCGGGCGGGGCGAAGGTCATGGGCTGGTCGCACTCGTCGGGTGGCGGTCTAAAGGTTCAGAACCCGGCGCGCATTTTCCTTCAAAATCAACGGCCTGACTTCGTCCTTTACATCGATGTCTGCAAAGTCGGCGAGCCAGCGGTCGGGCGTTATGGCCGGCCAGTCGGAGCCGAACAGCACCTTGTGGCGCAGCAGCGTGTTGGCATAACGCACCAGGATCGGCGGAAAATATTTCGGCGACCAGCCGGAGAGGTCGATATAGACGTTCGGCTTGTGGGTCGCGACCGAGAGTGCCTCCTCCTGCCACGGGAAGGAGGGGTGGGCGAGGATGATCGTCATGTCCGGGAAATCCGCCGCCACATCGTCCAGATAAATCGGGTTGGAATATTTCAGGCGCATGCCCATGCCGCCCCGCATCCCGGCGCCGACCCCGGTCTGGCCGGTGTGGAACAGCGCCGGCACGCCGGCTTCGGCGATGGCCTCGTAGAGCACATAGGCGCTGCGGTCGTTGGGGTAGAAACCCTGCATGGTCGGGTGGAACTTGAAGCCGCGCATGCCGAAATGTTCGGTCAGCCGGCGCGCCTCGCGCGCGCCCATCCTGCCCTTTGCCGGATCGATGCTGGCGAACGGGATGAGGATATCCCGGTGCTTTGCCGCCTCTTCGGCGATTTCCTCATTGTTGTAGCGGCGGAAGCCGGTCTCGCGCTCGCAATCGACGGCGAAGATGACCGCGCCGATCCGGCGTTCCCGGAAATAGGCCGCGGTCTCCGGGATGGTCGGCGGCCAGTCCCGCCCGGTGCGGAAATAGCTCTGCATCCCGGCCTGAAAGGCCTCGTATCCGTCGTCGGCATGGGTGCCGCACGGCTCTTCGGCATGGGTATGGATATCGATGGCGTCGAGCCGGTCCGGATCGAACATGGCGAAGGAATCCTGTCATGGCCTGCCCCGGCGCCGGCGGCGGACCGGGAGCGGTCGGACAGGAATAGCATATCGGCGCGTTGTGCGTGCGTTCGGCGAATCGCTCCGGCTGCCGCCGGCCGGCCGATTGCGCTTCGCCGGCCGGCCGACTAAGTTGCCGGCGCTTCCCGGTCTCTCCCCAGCAACAGGTCTGCCCGCATGAAAATCCGCTTCGACGATCCTGCCCTGCCTGAGGGCGGCTCCCTTGTCGTGTTCGCCCTGAAGAACAAGGCGCTGACGGCTTCGGCCAGGGCCGTGGACGAGGCGCTGGACGGCGCCGTGACCCGCGCCATCGCGGCGAGCCGCTTCCGCGGCGGCAGCAGCGATTCGCTGGTTCTGCCAAGTCCGGGCGGCGGCCGGTTCGAGCGCGTGATCCTGCTCGGCCTCGGCAAGGCGGCGGATTTCGATGCGCTCGCGGCGCAGAATGCCGGCGGCCGGGCTGTGGCGGCGCTGAACGGCGCCGGCGCGGAGCAGGCCACCCTGCTGCTGGATGCGGTCGAGGGCGGCGGGATCGAAGCCGCTTCGGCGGCCGCGCGGGCCGGTTTCGGCGCCCGGCTGCGCAGCTACCGCTTCGACCGCTACCGGACGCGGGAGAAGGCCGAGCGCAAGCCGACGCTCGCCGGGCTGACCGTCGGCACGCCCGACCCGGCGGCGGCGCAACGCGCCTTCGAGCCGCTGGACCGGCTCGCCGACGGCGTGTTCATGACCCGCAACCTGGTCTCCGAGCCGGCCAATATCCTCTATCCCGAAACGCTGGCGGCCGAGGGCGAGACCCTGCGCGAGCTCGGCGTCGAGGTCGAAATTCTCGGCGAGGCGGAGATGCAGGGCCTCGGCATGGGCGCGCTGCTCGGCGTCGGCCAGGGCAGCGTGCGCGAATCGAAGCTGCTGGTCATGCAGTGGCGGGGCGGGGCGGAGTCGGCCCGCCCGGTCGCCTTCGTCGGCAAGGGCGTCACCTTCGATACCGGCGGCATCTCGATCAAGCCGGCCGCCGGCATGGAAGACATGAAATGGGACATGGGCGGGGCCGGCGCGGTCATCGGCCTGATGAAGGCGCTCGCCGGGCGCAAGGCGAAATGCAACGCCGTCGGCGTCGCCGGGCTGGTTGAGAACATGCCGTCGGGCGCCGCTCAGCGGCCGGGCGATATTGTCACCTCCATGTCCGGCCAGACGGTCGAGGTGCTCAATACCGATGCCGAGGGCCGGCTCGTCCTCGCCGACGCGCTCTGGTACACGCAGGATCGCTTCAAGCCGCAATTCATGATCGATCTGGCGACGCTGACCGGCGCGATCATCATCGCCCTCGGTGCGGAGAATTGCGGCCTGTTCTCCAACAATGCCGAGCTGTCGGAGCGCATCGCCGCGGCCGGCAAGGAGGTCGGCGAGCCGGCCTGGCCCATGCCGCTGGGCGACGCCTACGACAAGCAGCTCGACAGCGATGCGGCCGACATGAAGAATATCGGCGGGCGCGGGGCCGGCAGCGTCACCGCCGCCCAGTTCCTGCAGCGCTTCGTCAACGATGTGCCGTGGGCCCATCTCGATATCGCCGGCGTCACCTGGAGCAAGAAGGACAAGCCGACCGTGCCCAAGGGCGGCACCGGCTTCGGCGTGCAGCTGCTCGACCGGCTGGTCGAACGGCACTACGAAGGGTAGGGTGGCGAAGGGCCGGCGCATGACAGAAATCGGCTTCTACCACCTGCTCCGGACCCCGCTGGAGGATGCGCTGCCGCAACTGCTGCAGCGGACTCTGGAGGCCGGCGAGCGGGCGCTGGTCAGAACCGGCTCCGAAGAACGGGTGAAGCAGCTCGACGATGCCCTGTGGCGCTGGGGCCCGGCGCGCCGCAACGACGGTTTCCTGCCCCATGGCACGGCGACCGATGGCAATGCGGAGAAGCAGCCGGTCTGGCTCACCGCCGCCGACGAGAACCCGAACGGCGCGACCTTCCTGTTCCTGACCGACGGCGCGACCTCCGACGCCATCGGCGACTATGCCCGCTGCTTCAACCTGTTCGACGGGCGGGACGAGGCCGCCGTCGCCGAGGCCCGCCGGCGCTGGCAGGCCTGGAAGGAGGCCGGCCACAGCCTGACCTACTGGCAGCAGAACGACCGGGGCTGGGAGAAGAAGGGCTAGGCCCGCCATCCCGTCGCATGGACGGGGCGGGGGCGGTTCCTGTACCCGCCGCACATTCCGAACCCGTCCCGAAGCAGCACCGGAGCCGCCCTGCCATGGCCCTCGAACGGACCTTCTCCATCGTCAAGCCGGATGCCACGGCGCGCAACCTCACCGGCCGCATCGGCGCCATGATCGAGGATGCCGGCCTGCGCATCGTCGCCCAGCGCCGCATTCGCATGACGGAAGAGCAGGCACGGGGCTTCTACGCTGTCCATGCCGGCCGGCCGTTCTATGACGATCTGGTCGCCTTCATGACGTCCGGGCCGGTGGTGGTCCAGGTGCTGGAAGGCGAGGATGCGATTGCGCGCTATCGCGCCGTGATGGGCGCGACCGACCCGGCCCAGGCCGAAGAAGGGACGATCCGCAAGGCGTTCGCCGAGACTATCGAGCGCAATTCGGTCCACGGTTCGGACGCGCCGGAGACCGCCGCCGTCGAAATCGGCTTCTTCTTCAGCACCATCGATATCGTCGGCTGACCCGTCCCTCGATACGGCCGCTGCGCGGCCTACTCGGGATGAGGGTTCAGGTTTGTTGAATAATCTATTGCAAAATAAACATAAAATCCCTCATCCCGAGTAGCCCCGGACGAAGTCCGGGGCGTATCGAGGGACCGGGGCGTATCGAGGGACCGGGCCCCCGCTCAGGCTTCGAGCCAGAAGGCGAGCGCGACGATAATCGCGCTGAAGATCGTGAGGCGCAGCCCCCAGCGGGTGAAAATGTGCCACGCCTTGCGATGTTCTTCGTAAAAGGCGGTGCCTTCGCCGAAATTGTCAGCCATGCCCCATATCTCCCGTCGATCAGGCCCTGCCGGAGCGCGGTGTATAACACAGGCCGGGTCCGGTCTGCCAAGCCCCGAACGTCTCGCAGCCCTGCCGGGCGGCGCGCCGGTTCCGGCCGCCTCAGGCGAGCGGCGGATTGACGAGCGCGCCGTCCGCCCGGCCGCCGGTGCGGCCGCGCACCCGCTCGCCCTCCACCGCGACTGCGCCTTCCGCGATCAGGCGCAGGGCGGCCGGATAGATGCGGTGTTCCTGCACCAGCACCCGCGCCGCCAGGCGCTCCGCCGTATCGTCCGGCAGGACCGGCACCGCCGCCTGCATGACGATGGGCCCCTCGTCCAGCTCGGGCCGCACGAAATGCACCGTGCAGCCATGCAGCCGCACCCCGGCGGCGAGCGCCCGTTCGTGGGTGTTCAGCCCCCGGAAGGCGGGCAGCAGCGAGGGATGGATATTGATCGCCCGGTTGTGCCAGCGCGCGACGAAGCCGGGGGTGAGCCGGCGCATGAAGCCGGCGAGGCAGACCAGCTCGACGCCCGCCGCCTCGAGCCGGTCCGTCAGCGCGGCCTCGAACGCCGCCCGGTCGGCGAAGCGGCGGTAATCGACCGCGTCGGCGGCGAGGCCGGCCGCCCTGGCGTGGCCGAGCCCGGCCGCCGCCGGATCGCTGGACAGGACCAGCGCGATGGCGGCAGGAAAACCTTCCCCGGCGCAGGCTGCCGCCAGCGCCGCGAGGTTGGAGCCGCGACCCGAAATCAGCACGCCAACCTTCAGTCGTGCCATCGCCTGCTCCACCCGGCAATCCGCACCGCCGGCCGGTCCGGCGCGCGCGGCACGACCGCGCCGATTACGCTGACCGTCTCGCCCCGGGCACGCAGAACCGTCGCGACGCGGCCGGCATCGGCCGGCGCAACCGCAAACACCATGCCGAGGCCGCAATTGAACGTCGTCGCCATTTCCGCGGCATGGAGCCCGCCGGCGGATTGCAGCCAGTGGAACATCGGCGGCACGGCCCAGGCGTCGCCGTCCAGATCGACGCCGAGGCCGGGCGGCAGCATCCGCGGGATATTCTCCATCAGGCCGCCGCCGGTGATGTGCGCCATCGCCTTGACGCCGCCGGTGCGCGCCGCCGCCAGGCAGCTTTCCGCATAGATCCGGGTCGGCGTCAGCAGGTGTCCGGCAAGCGAGGCCCCGGCCGGTCCGCCTTCCAGGGCTGCGGCTTCGGCAAACGGGGCCGGGCCGTTCCAGTCGAGCCCGTCTTCGGCGCAAATCTGGCGGACGAGGGAGAAGCCGTTGGCGTGCAGCCCGGCGGACGCCAGCCCGAGCACCGTATCGCCGGCGGCGACCGTCCGCCCGTCCAGCACGCCGCCGCGCTCAACGGCGCCGACGGCAAAGCCGGCAAGATCGTAGTCGCCGGTGGCGTACAGGCCGGGCATTTCCGCCGTTTCGCCGCCGATCAGGGCGCATTTCGCCAGGCGGCAGCCTTCGGCAATCCCGGCAACGACCGCCGCCGCCACCTCCGACTCCAGCTTTCCGGTGGCGAAATAGTCGAGGAAGAACAGCGGTTCGGCGCCGGCGACGACGAGATCGTTGACGCACATGGCGACCAGATCGATGCCGATGGTCCGGTGCCGGCCGGTCTCGATGGCGATGCGCAGCTTGGTGCCGACTCCGTCGGCTGCGGAAACCAGGATCGGATCGCGATAGCCGGCGGCGGCGAGGTCGAACAGGCCGCCGAATCCGCCGATCCCGCCCATGGTTCCGGGCCGGCCGGTGGCCTCGGCCAGCGGCGCGATCTTCTCGACCAGCCGGGCCCCGGCCCCGATATCGACCCCGGCTTTTCTGTAGCGTTCGGCAGCGATGATGGCGGTTTCCCCGGTTCGGATTCCGGCCTAGGTTTAGGCGGCCTCGCCGCCCCGGCGCAATCCCGCAAGCAGCCTCTTTGCCGATGATCGCCTTCCCGTCGCCTCCGCGCCTGCCGTGCCTCCGCGCGCTCGCGGCGGCCGTCTGCCTGCTGGCGCTGGCGCCGGCCCATGCGGCGACCGGCGATTCCGTGTTCATGGTGCGGGACGTGCCGGCCAAAGGCAGCGGCGAGACCGACCGGGAAGCCCGCAGCGATGCGGCGCTGAACGGCGCGCCGGCGGCGCTGGAGCGGCTGTTGCGCCGCCTGACGCTGGCGCGGGACCGCGAAGCCCTGCCGCCGGTGCCGGCCGACCGCGCCCGTGCCATGGTCCGCGGTATCGAAGTGGTGCGCGCCACGCGGCGGGCGGCCGCCGGAGCGCGCGCATTCGACGGCGCATTCAGCTATCTGTTCGACCGCGCGGCGGTCGGCGCGCTGCTCGATGCCGAGCAGATCCCCTGGTCGGACCGGCGCAGCGATCCCGTGCTGGTGCTGCCGATCTGGTACGACCGGGGCAGCGGCACCGTTCTGTGGGACGATCCGAATCCGTGGCGCGATGCCTGGCGGACGCCCGGACGCGAAGCCGGCCTGGTGCCGCTCATGCTGCCGGAGGGCGGCCTGGAGGATTTGCAGGCTGTGGATGGCGAACAGGCGCAGGCGGGCGATGCCGAACGGCTCGCGGCAATCGCGGACCGCTATGACGCCAGGGAGGTGCTGGTCGCGGCCGCAAGCGCCGAAATCGAAGGGCGGCTGACCGTTGCCGCCGCCCTGTTCAACCGGCGCAGCGGCGCCTTCGAGGCGCTGGAGCCGGTCGAGGGCACGGGCGAAACCGCCATGGAAGGCGCGCTCGCCGCCCTGGTCGCCCGGCTCGAGGAACGCTGGAAGGAGCGGGTGATCGCGCCGGCCGGGCCGCTCGCCGATACGCGGGTCGTCCTCCGCTTCCGCGATCTGGCCGCCTGGGTGCGGATGCGCGGCAATCTTGTCGCAGCCCCTTCGGTGACCCGCCACCGGGTCGTGCAGTTTGCCGCCGGCGAGGCGGTCGTCGCGCTCGCCCATCGCGGCAGCGTCGGCGATCTGGCGCGCCGGCTGCCCTCGTTCGGCCTGTCGCTGCGCGAGGAGGCCGTTGCCGGGCGAAGCGCCTGGGTCCTGAGCGAACGCGTGCCGGAAGGCGGGCCGGACGAATGACGGTGCGGGATGCCGGGGCTCCCCGCCAGCTGACGCTGAAACTCCCGTTCCGCCCGGCCCTGGCGCGCGAGGATTTCGCCGTCGCCGATTGCAACGCGCTCGCCGTCGGCTGGATCGACCGCTGGCCCGACTGGCCGGGCGCCGGCCTGGTCCTTCACGGTGCCGAAGGCAGCGGCAAATCCCATCTCGCGGCGGTCTGGCGGGCCGGCAGCGGCGCCGGCGCGCTGGACGAAGGCGCGCTCGACCTGACGGCCGGCCGCGCGCTGGCCGAGCGGGGCGGGGCCTTGCTGCTGGAAGATGTCGATGCCCGGCTGGCCGCCGTGCCGGCCTGGCAGGAAGCGCTGCTGCATCTCTACAACGCGGTCTGCCTTTCGGGCGGCAGCCTGCTGCTGACGGCGCGCAGCCGGCCCCGCGCCTGGCCGGTCGATCTGCCGGACCTGCGCTCGCGGATGGCGGCGCTGCCGGCGGCGGAGATCGCGCTGCCCGACGACGGCTTGCTCGAAACCGTCCTGCGCAAGCAGTTCGGCGACCGCCAGCTGCCGGTCCAGCCGGAGCTGATCCGCTATGTTCTGCCGCGCATCGAGCGCTCCTTTTCCGCGATAAGGGAATTTGTCGAGCGCATCGACCGGCTGGCGCTCGAACGGCGGCGGAAGATCAACCGGGATCTGGCCGCCGAACTGTTCGGCCGGGCCGAACCATCCGGGCAGGGAGGCGATTTGCATGGACCTCGGTCTTGAAGGCAGGACCGCGCTGGTCTGCGCGGCGAGCAGGGGGCTGGGCCGGGCCTGCGCCGAAGCGCTGGCGCGCGAGGGCGTGCGGGTGACGGTCACCGCGCGCACGGCGGCCGATCTCGACCGCACCGCCGCCGCCATCGCCGATGCGACCGGCGCGGCGGTGGCGACGGCGGCCGGCGACATCGCGACCGAAGCGGGCAGGGCGGCGGCGCTCGCCGCGTGCCCGGCGCCGGATATCCTCATCAACAATGCCGGCGGGCCGCCGGCCGGCGACTTCCGGGAATGGGATCGCGAAAGCTGGGTCGCCGCCTGCGACGCCAACATGATCGCGCCGATCCTGATGATCCGGTCGGTTCTCGATGCGATGATCGAGCGGCGCTTCGGGCGGATTCTCAACATCACATCCTATGCCGTGAAGAAGCCGCTGCCCGGTCTCGGCCTGTCGAACGGCGCGCGGGCCGGCCTCACCGGCTTCGTCGCTGGCCTGGCGCGCGAAACGGTGAAGCACAATGTCACCGTCAACAATGTGCTGCCCGGCCCGTTCGATACCGACCGGCTGCGCGGCAATGTGGCAGCGATGGCGAAGCGCAAGGGCATCGCCGTCGAGGCCGAGATGCAGAGCCGCTTCGACGGCAATCCCGCCGGCCGGGTCGGCGATCCAGCGGAGTTCGGCGCCCTGTGCGCCTTTCTGTGCTCGGTCCATGCCGGGTTCGTCGCCGGGCAGAATATCGCAATCGACGGCGGCGAAGCCATGTCCACCCTGTAGCGCCGCCGAACCGTGGCGATGACGATTTTCGGCCGGCTGCTCTGCGGCCTCGGCGCGGCGGCGATCGGGCTGCTCGGCCTCGACTGGGCGGCCGGGCAGGCCGGGCTGGCGCCGGCAGCCGGCCTTGTGCGCTTCGCCATCCTGGTGCCGCTGGCGGTCGTCGGCGGGCTGGCCGGCCTGCTCATGGTCCGCCGCCTGTCGGCCGACCGGGCGACCCGGCTTCTGCTGCTGGCTTCTGCAGGGGTGCCGGTCGTGCTCGCGCCGCTCTCCGTCATCGCGGCCGCGGGCGCCGGCGATCCCGGCAGCTATGCCATCTTCGTCGGCCTCGCGATCCTGTGCTGGGCCGGCTGGGCCGCGCTGGTCGTCACCGCCGGCCGGCGGCTCTGGCGGGCGGGCGAGGCGGCCGGCATCGGCCGGCTGCTCCTCGGCACCGGCGCCGGCCTGCTGCTGCATTGCGCGGGCGCCGCCGGCGGCCTGCTGTACGGGCCGGACCGCGCCTGGCCGGGCCTGCTGGCCGGGTATGGCCTCGCCGTGGCGGCCGGCTTCATGGCGGCCGTGCTGATCGCTGCCGGCCTTGCGCGGCGCCGGGGCTCCGGGCTTCCATAGGGCCGCCGGCGAATTGCGCCGCGCCGGCGCCGGGGCTATGGTCGCGGCCTGGCGGCGGGCGAGGGTGCGATGGCAGCAGCGACGGTACGAATGGGCGGAATCATGCTTCTGGCCCTGGTCGGGGCGATGCTGATCATGGGCCTCGCCCTCGTTGCCACGACGCCCCCGCCGCGGGCCGGGTCCGGCGCCACGCTTCCGGCCGGCCTGGGCTCCTCGCTGATTCTGATGAATATCGCCTATGTGGCGATCATGGTCTTCGTGTACTGGACGACCAAAGGCCTGTTCAACGCCTTCGGCTTTCGCCGGGCCGATGTCCCGCTTCGGCTCCTGATGATCGTCCTGCCGGTCAATCTGCTCCTTCTGCTGGCATCCGGCGGCAATATCGCCCCGGTTCCGGGCGGCAGCGAGGCGGCGGCAGCCGAAGGCTCCGGCATTCCCGACATTCTTTCGACGATGCTCCTGCTTGCCCTGATGGTGGGCTGGATCTGGTTCTCGGTCGGCGCGCTCCGCTTCGGCGACCATGTCGGCTCGAAGCTCTGGCAGGCGGTCGGCATCGTCTATCTCGTCGCCACCGCCTTCCTCGTCATCGGCGTGGCGCTGATCGCCGCAGGCGGCGGGCCGCTGCTGCTGCTCATCCTGCCGCTGGGCGGCCTGGCCCTGCTCGGCGGCTGGATCTGCCACGGCATCGGCCTGATCGTCGGCGCCGGCGAGATGCAGCGGAGCTGACCGGCGGTCCCGGCGCCGGAGTGCTTTCGGCCATGCCTGTCGCTCTTGCCGCTGCGCTCGCCGCGCTTCTCACCCCGCTTTCCTTCGTGGTGCCGGGGCTGCTCGGCCTGCCGCTGGCGCTCGCCCTGGCGGCCGCGGCGTGCCGGCTGGCGACGCTCATGCTGCTGCGCCGGGCGTATCCCGCGCAGCAGCGCGGTCTTCGGATTCTGCTGTTCGGCGAGGCGCTGTTCGCCGCCGCAACCGTCGCCGGCCTGCCGGTCGAGCCCCATGGGGCGGGCAGCGGCGCCGTGGGCTGGGCCGGGCTGGCGCTGTGGCTGGCCTGCGGCGCGGCCGGCGCGTGGGGCGGGCTGGGCCTGCTGGCCGCCGGCGGCTGGCTGCGCGGCGGCGGCATTCTGGTGGCGGCGGCAGCCGGCCTCTGGCTCACCGCGATCGGGCTGATCCTCTGGCCGTTCGCGCTCGCCGCCGGCTATGGCTGCTTCGCGGTTGCCGGTCTGAAAAAGCAAAAAATATCAGCCGATTAGGCGACGTTCTTAAGCGATGTCCCTGGGGCGCACGAAGCGCCGCAGCTCCGCCTTGCCGGGCCCGAGGGATGGCCAGGGCCCGCGAAAGGCCAGTTCGGCGAGCGCCGCGGTGGGAAACTTGGCCCGCATCGCCGCGACCGCGGGCGCCGTCCGGTCGGCTGCCAGCAGCACCGCCAGACCGTCGAACCCCGGATGGTGGCCGACCAGACAGACGACCTCCGTCCCGTCGTCCAGCGCGCGCAGCCGCCGGAGCAGGTCGGCGGTCTCCGCGAGATACAGGCGTTCGTCATGGACCGCCGGCGGCGCCGCGGGCCAGTGCCGGGCGATAATATCCCAGGTTTCCGCCGCCCGGCGCGCGGCCGAGCACAGCACGAGGGCAGGAACCGGGCATTCGCCGGCCAGCCAGGCGCCCATGGCGGCAGCGGCCCGGCGGCCCCGGCCGTTCAGCGGGCGGTCGAAATCGGACCCGGCGCCGGCGCTCCAGTCGGACTTGGCGTGGCGCAGGATCAGTATATGTCGGTTGCGGTCGGGGTCGGCCATCGGGTTCTCCCCGGAAGCTGCTATACTGGCCCGTCGGTATGCCGACGGCGGAAAGCAGGGCGCGGCGATGGAAGAACAGGTTTCCCCTCTCCCGGAAGGCAGCGCAAGCGCGATCGACTCCGGCGCGGACGATTCTGCCGCCGGCGCCGCCCCGTCGAGCGATCCGGGGCGCTTCATCAATCGCGAACTCTCCTGGCTCGCCTTCAACGAACGGGTGATGGAAGAGGCCGACAATCCGGACCATCCGCTGCTGGAGCGCCTGCGTTTCCTCTCCATTTCGGCGAGCAATCTGGATGAATTCCATATGGTCCGCGTCGCCGGCCTGAAGGGGCAGGTGGATGCCGGCGTGACCAGGCCCAGCCAGGACGGCCTCACCCCGGCCGGGCAGTTGCGGGCGATTGCCGACCGGGCCGGCGATCTGATCGCTTCGCAGCTCGCGACCTGGCGGCGGCTGAAGACGAGCCTCGGCCGCAGCGGCATCGAAATGGTCGATCCGGCCGCGCTCGACGCCGCCGACCTCGCCTGGCTCGACGAATATTTCATGGAGGAGGTGTTTCCGGTCCTGACGCCGATTGCGGTCGATCCGGCCCATCCCTTCCCCTTCATCCCCAATCTGGGCCTCGCCATCGCGCTGGAGCTGGCGCGGCCCCATACCGGCGAGTCGCTCTATGCGCTGGTGCGGCTGACCGACCGGCTGCACCGCTTCGTCCGGCTGCCCGGCGCGGCGGCGCGCTATATCACGCTGGAAGACCTGGTCGGCGTCATGCTGCACCGGCTGTTCCCGGAATTCGAAGTCCAGGCGCGCGGGCTGTTCCGCGCCATCCGCGACAGCGATATCGAGGTGGAGGAGGAGGCCGAGGACCTGGTCGCCCTGTTCGAAACCGCGCTCAAGCGGCGCCGGCGCGGCCATGTCATCCATCTCTCGGTCGATGCGGCGATGCCGGCCAGCCTGCGCCGCTTCGTCGTCAAGGAACTGGAGGTGCCGGAGGAGGACGTTTTCGAGATCGACGGCCTGCT
Source organism: Alphaproteobacteria bacterium (assembly GCA_965221475.1). Classification (GTDB taxonomy): domain Bacteria; phylum Pseudomonadota; class Alphaproteobacteria; order Bin65; family Bin65; genus Bin65. The sequence goes on from OZ244891.1 coordinate 174,730, forward strand.
CGGCCTGGCCGATGTGAACCAGCTGATCGATACGGAACGGACGGACCTGCTGTTCGAGCCCTACAATCCACGCTCGCCCGAACGCATCCGCGATTTCGGCGGCGACTGTTTCGCCGCCATCCGGGCCAAGGACATTCTGGTCCACCACCCCTATGAGAGCTTCGATGTGGTGGTGCAGTTTCTGCGCCAGGCGGCGCGCGATCCCTCCGTGGTGGCGATCAAGCAGACCCTGTACCGGACCAGCACGGATTCGCCCATCGTCGAGGCGCTCGCCGAAGCGGCCGAGGCGGGCAAGAGCGTCACCGCCCTGGTCGAGCTGAAAGCGCGGTTCGACGAGGCGGCCAATATCCGCTGGGCGCGCAACCTGGAGCGTGCCGGCGCCCAGGTGGTCTACGGCTTCATCGATCTCAAGACGCACGCCAAGGTTTCGCTGGTCGTGCGGCGCGAGGGCGAGGGTCTCGCCCGCTATGCCCATTACGGCACCGGCAACTACCATCCGGTCACGGCGCGGGTGTACACCGATCTGTCGTTCTTCACCTGCGATCCGGTGCTGACCCGCGATGCCGCCCACCTGTTCAACTACATGACCGGCTATGTCCGGCCCGAACCGATGCGCAAGCTGGCGGTGGCGCCCATCGACCTGCGCGGCACCCTGATGCGCCATATCGAGGCGGAAATCGCCAATGCCCGCGCCGGCAGGCCGGCGCAGATCTGGGCCAAGCTGAATTCGCTGGTCGATGGGCCGATCATCGACGCGCTCTATCGCGCCTCCGGCGCCGGGGTGCGGATCGATCTGGTCGTGCGCGGCATCTGCTGCCTGCGGCCGGGCGTACCGGGCCTGTCGGATAATATCCGCGTCAAGAGCATCGTCGGCCGTTTTCTCGAGCATTCGCGCATCGTCGCCTTCGCCAATGGCCGGGAACTGCCCGATCGCGATGCACTTCTCTATCTTTCGTCGGCGGACTGGATGCCGCGCAACCTGAACCGGCGGGTCGAAACGCTGGTACCCATCGAAAACCCGACCGTGCACGAGCAGATGCTGGATCAGATCATGGCGGCGCAGATCGCCGACAACCGGCAGAGCTGGGTGCTGAACCCGGATGGAAGCTATGGCCGGGTGTCGCACGAGGGCCCTTCGGGGCGTGCGTCCAAGGCCTTTTCCTGCCATACCTATTTCATGACCAATCCGAGTCTTTCGGGCCGGGGCAGTGCATTGCGCGGCAAGGGCAAGCGCCCGCCGATCGATCTGTCGTCGCCGGGAAGGGGCTGAATGGCCGCCGGTCTTGCCGAACCCGCGGCCGCCGGGTTGGCGGCAGCCGGCAATGTCGCCGTTCTGCCGGTCGTGCCCGACGGGCCGGCGGCGGGAGGCGCGGACTATTTCGGCACCCGGACGGCTGTCATCGATATCGGGTCGAATTCGATCCGCCTGGTGGTGTTCGAGGGCGCGCCGCGGGCGCCGACGCCGATCTTCAACGAAAAGGTGATGTGCGGCCTGGGCCGCGGCATGCAGTCCAGCGGCCGGCTCCACCCCGAAGGCGCGGTCCAGGCGCGCGAGAATCTCGGCCGTTTCATGGGGGCGGCGGCCGCCATGAAGGTTACCGGCCTTTCGGCCTTTGCCACCGCAGCGGTGCGCGAGGCGGCCGACGGGCCGGACTTCGTCCGGCTGTTGAAGCGCAAGCTCGGCCTCGATGTCCGGGTGCTCAGCGGCGAGGACGAGGCGCGGCTTTCGGCCTATGGCGTCATGGCCGGCTTCCCCCGGGCCCGCGGCATCGTTGGCGATCTGGGCGGCGGCAGCCTGGAGCTGGTGCGGGTCGGCGCGGAACAGGTTCATGAGATGACGACCCTGCCGCTCGGCGCGCTGCGCCTGAACGAGGCCATGAGCGAGGGCGGGACGGTCGGTGCGCTGGTCAAAAAAACCCTGGGCGGGGTCGGCTGGCTGGCCGATGCCGCCGGCGAGACGCTCTATGTCGTCGGCGGCGCGTGGCGGTCGCTCGCCAAGGTGCACATGGCGCAGGAGGATCGGGCGCTCAGAATGATCGACGGCTACCGGGTGGAGGCGCAGCGGTTCGCGGAGTTCGCCAGGCTGCTGGCACGCCAGAGCGACCGGGCGCTCGCCGAGCTTCCGGCCATTTCGGCCAAACGGATCGAATCGGTGCGCGCCGCCGCCATCGTACTGCGCCGCCTGATCCGCATCGCCCGGCCGGCGCAGCTGGTGTTCGCCGCCCGCGGCGTGCGCGAAGGCGTGCTCTACGAGGCGCTCGATGCGAGGGCGCGCCGCGCCGATCCGCTGCTCGCCGGTGCCGCCGCTTTCGGCCAGCGCTTCTGCCGTTTTACCGATCTCGGCCCGGCGCTCGCCCGGTGGACCGGCGGCCTCTTTCCCGACGAGACGCGCGCCAGGGCGCGCCTGCGCCGCGCGGCCTGCGAGATTGCCGATGCCGGCTGGTTCGATCATCCCGACTATCGCAACCGGCACGCCTGGGGCCGCATTCTGACGGCGCCCCTGATGGGGCTGGACCATGCCGAACGCGCCTTCCTCGCCCTCGCGGCGAGCGCCCGCTACAGCGGCGGCATCGAGGAGGATATGGAGCGGACCGCGCGCGACACCGAGCTGGACGATGACGGCATCCGCGATGCCAGGGCGCTCGGCCAGGCCCTGCGGCTGGGCTATACCATTGCCGCCGGGCGGCCCGATATTCTGGCCGGCAGCCGCTTCGAGCGGACGGAGACCGGCCTCGCCCTCAAGACGTCGGAGCGCGGCGTCCATTTCGAAGGCGAGGTCGTGCGCAAGCGGCTGGGCGATCTGGCCGGAACCCTGAAGCTGGAGCCGCAGCCGGTCGCCGGCTGAGGCGCTGCGGCGGAGCGAATGCGAGAGCGGGCAGGGAGCACGGGATGACGCCGCCGGAAGGCCTGTTTCAGTTCCTCGCCCAGGACCGGATCGGCTGGGGCACGCCGGCGCCGCAGGCCGTTGCGCGGGAAATGGCGGCGCTCGGCGCCGGCCGGGCGCTGATCGTGGCTTCGACGACGCTCGCCACCCGCACCGGCCTGATCGACGCCATCGCGGACGGGCTGGGCGGCGCCGCGGCCGGCATCTTCACCGGCTGCCGGGAGCATACGCCGGTCGATACCGTCATCGATTGCGCCGCCGCCATTCGCGAGACCGGCGCCGATGCCGTCGTCACGGTCGGCGGCGGCACGCCGATCGATACGGTGAAGGCCGCCCTGCTGTGCCTGGCCGAAGGCATCCACGATGTCGAAAGCCTGAAGCGCTTCCGCGTGAGCGTGAACCGGGACGGCACCCGGCACGTGCCGGCGGTGGGGCCCTCGCCGGTCCGCCAGATTGCGGTGCCGACCACCCTGTCCGGCGCCGAATTCAGCAATATCGCCGGCGTGACCGACCCGGAGCGCGGCATCAAGGATGCCTATATCGCGCGCGACAGCGCCGCCGTCGCCGTCATCCTCGATCCGGCGGCAACCGTCCACACGCCGGACTGGCTGTGGCTCTCGACCGGCGTGCGCGCGGTCGATCATGCGGTCGAGACGATCTGTTCGCGCTCGGCCCAGCCGCTGCCCGACGCCACCGCGATTCACGCGCTGAAGATGCTGTCGGCAGCGCTGCCGCAAAGCGCGGAGACGCCCGACGACATGGCAGCGCGCCTCGACTGCCAGCTTGCCGTCTGGCTCGCCGCCTTCGGGCTCGGCCGGGTCGAATACGGCGCGAGCCACGGCATCGGCCACCAGCTCGGCGCCGTCGGCGGCGTGCCGCACGGTCATACGAGCTGCGTGATGCTGCCCAGCGTATTGCGCTGGAACGCGCCGGTGAACGCGGCGCAGCAGGCGCAGGTGAGCGCCGCCTTCGGCCGGGCGGGGGAGGCCGCCGGCGATGTGCTGGACGGCTTTATCGAGCGGCTGGGCCAGCCCGGCACGCTGCGCGCGGTCGGCATCCGCCGGGACCAGCTCGATACCATCGCCCGCGGCAGCGTCGGCAACATGATGGTCCGCTCCAACCCGCGGCCGATCGACGATCCGGCCCAGGTGCGCGAAATCCTCGATATGGCGTGGTAGGCCGGAGAGGGCGGCTTCAGCCTTCGTCTTCCGCCTCCGACTGGGCGACGTGCAGGCTGCGGATGAATTCGATCAGGAAGGCTGTGGTCAGGCCGAACAGGATCAGGCCGTCGGCCGCCAGAAGCCCGGACAGCAGCCGGTGCGGCCGCTCCAGCACGATGTCGCCGAAACCCAGCGTGGTGAAGGCGACCAGCGCAAAATAGAGGGCGGTTTCGAAATCGGCCAGCGCGCCCGCCCGGTACAGGTACAGCGCCCAGATCCAGACGCCGGCGCTCATGCCCGCCAGCAGCCACAGCGTGACGCCGCAGAAGGCGCCGGCGAGCTTGGGAAAATGCGGCGGCCGGCCGAGCCACGGGCCGTATCGGCGGATCGTTCGGACGGCAAAGGCCATGAAGCCGGCCTGCAGCGCGACGGTGACCATGATGAGGGCCGAACCGGCGGCCAGTTGACCGAACATGCGCAAGCCTTTCCCGCGATGCGTTTCCCCAGGGGCGTGCTGGCGGCCGCGACGGGCCGGGAGGGCGCCGCAACGGCACATTGGCACAAAATGGGCGGAAGGGGGCGGCTGCAGAAAATCGGCTTGACCGCCGGCGACCCCGGCGCCATATAGGGCGCGGCGCCGATTTGGACCGGCTTGCGGGCGCTTTCAAGAAATGCGGCTAAAGAGGTGGGAACCCGTCTGCCGGCCGCGACGGGTTTTTGTATGGGCCGATCCCCCTTATCGGATCCGCGGGATTTGATCGGGCAGCTTGCATCCGCGTCACCAAGTGCTAAAGCGCCACGGAATCGTCTTCCGTGGGCCCGCCATTCGGCACCCATGGAGGATGACCGTGAATCAGATCGTGCAGCCGCCCGCCGCCCCCGGAAGGGCCGGGCCGGGCCCGCTTCGCACCGAAACCGCCGCCGTGCACGGCGGCATCGCCCGCAGCCAGTTCGACGAAACCGCCGAGGCGCTGTTCCTGACCTCCGGCTATGTCTACGGCTCGGCCGAAGAGGCGGCGGACGCTTTCGAACATTCCGACCGCCGCTATGTCTACAGCCGCTACGGCAACCCGACCGTGCGCATGTTCATCGACCGGCTGTGCGCCATCGAGGGCGCGGAGGCCGGCGTGGCGACGGCGAGCGGCATGTCGGCGGTCTTCACCGCCCTGATCGGCCTGCTCGGCGCCGGCGACCGGCTGGTGGCCTCGCGCGCCCTGTTCGGCTCCTGCGCCTATATCTGCACCGATATCCTGCCCCGGTTCGGCGTGACGACCGAGCTGGTCGAGGGCACCGACCTTTCGGCCTGGGAGCGGGCCCTGTCGAAGCCGGCGAAGGCCGTCTTCCTCGAAACGCCGACCAATCCGCAGCTCGATATTATCGATCTGCAGGCGGTGGCCGCCCTGGCGCACGCCGCCGGCGCCACGGTGGTGATCGACAATGTCTTCGCCTCGCCGCTGCTGCAGCGGCCGCTCGAGCTCGGCGCCGACGTCGTGGTCTATTCGGCCACCAAGCATATCGACGGGCAGGGGCGCTGCCTGGGCGGCGCCATACTCGGCACGGCGGAGTGGTGCGGCCGCGCGCTCTCGCCCTTCGTGCGCCATACCGGGCCGAGCATGAGCCCGTTCAACGCCTGGGTGCTGCTCAAGGGGCTGGAGACGCTTGCGGTGCGCATCGAACGCCAGTGCCGGACGGCGGCGGAAATCGCGCGCTGGCTGGAGCAGCGCGCCGGCATCCGGCAGGTGCGCTACCCGTTTCTGGACTCCCATCCCCAGGCCGCCCTGGCGCGGCGCCAGATGAAGGATGGCGGCACGGTCGCGACCTTCATCGTCGAGGGCGGCCGGCGCGAGGCGTTCGCCCTGCTGAACGGCCTGCGCCTGATCCCGATTTCCAACAATCTGGGCGATGCCAAGAGCCTGGCGACCCATCCGGCCTCGACGACCCACCACCGGGTCGGCGCCGAGGGCCGCGCCGCCGTCGGCATCGGCGAGAACATGATCCGACTGTCGGTCGGGCTGGAGCACAGGGACGATCTGATCCGCGACCTGGACCGCGCCATCGCCGCGGCCGGCCTCTGCCGCTGAGGGGAGGGAGAGATGGCAATTCCCCTGCAGGGCGGCGATGCCGCCACGGTCCGGGCCGTCGATGTCCACCGGGCGCGGGCGCTGCTCGAAGCGGGCGAGGCGGTGCTGATCGATGTGCGCGAATTCGTCGAATATGAGGACGAGCATATTCCCGGCGCGGCGCTCTATCCGCTCTCGACCTTCGATACCTGCCGGCCGGCCGGCGACGGCAGCCGGATCGGCATTTTCCATTGCCGGTCCGGCCGGCGGACGGCGGAGCATTTCGCGCGCTTTCGCGATACCGGGTTCGCGGAGGTGGTCCTGCTAGCCGGCGGGATCGTCGAATGGTCGCTCGCCGGCTATCCGGTGCGCTCGATGGAGGAGGCACGGCCGGAAGATCTGCTGCTGCCGTGCGAGCGGGCGGCGGCGTAGCGGCGGCCCGGCGCGCCGGCCTGAAACGGTTGGCGGATGGGGTGGGATTCGAACCCACGAGACGCTCAGCACGCCTGCCGGTTTTCAAGACCGGTGCCTTCGACCGCTCGGCCACCCATCCGCTGCCCGGCGCCCGCGCCCCGGCAAATTAGGGGGCGGGTGCCGGCCGTCAACCGGCGCAGACGGACGCCGCGGCGCGCCCGGACTGTCCGGCCGGGGAAAATGCCGTACAATGGCGCTCGCCCCGCCTGACCGGTCCCGGTGCCGATGCGTTCGCTGCTGCTGCTTCTGCCGACGAGCCTGATCCTGTCGCCCGCCGCGGGCATGGCCGAAGGTGCGCCGGCCACCGCGGCAAACCAGGCCCTGCTGGTCGTCCATCCGTCCGGTCGCGTTCTGCTCGCCAAGAACGCCGACCGGCCCATGCATCCCTCGTCGATGGCCAAGCTGATGACCGCGTTCCTCGTTTTCGAGGCGCTGGCGGACGGACGGCTTGCCGAAGACGAGGGCATTGCCGTCAGCCGGCACGCCGCCGGCCAGGGCGGATCGCGGCTCGGCCTGCGGCGCGGCCGGCGCTACCGGGCCGGCGATCTGGCAGCCGCGGCCATCGTCCATTCGGCCAACGATGCCGCCGTCGCCCTGGCGGAACGCCTGGCGGGCAGCGAGCCGGCCTTCGCCGCCGCCATGACCCGGCGCGCCCGGCAGCTCGGCCTGCGCGCCAGCGCCTTCCGTAACGCCACCGGCTTCACCGCGCCCGGCCAGCGCACCACCGCGCGGGACATCGCCCGCCTGGCCGGCGCGATCCTTGCCCGCTTTCCCGGCCGCTACCGACTGTTCGGCCGGCGCACCGTTCGCTTCGGCGGCCGCGACCGGCGCAACCGGAATCCGGTCCTCGGGCGCGTCGCCGGCGCGGACGGGTTGAAGACCGGCCAGACGCGGGCCGGCGGCTACGGCCTGGTCGCTTCGGCCGTACAGGGCGGGCGGCGGCTGATCCTGGTGGTCAACGGCCTGCGCAGCGCGGCTGCCCGGCAGCGCGAGGCGGTCCGCCTGTTGCGCTGGGGCTTCGCCCGGCCGGCGGGCCGGGAATGACCGGCCGCTTCATCACCTTCGAGGGTGGGGAGGGGGCCGGCAAATCGACCCAGCTTCGCCTGCTGGATGCCCGTCTGCGCCGGCGCGGGCTGGCGACCGTGACGACCCGCGAGCCGGGCGGGACGCCGGGCGCCGAAGCGATCCGCGCCCTGCTGGTGACCGGCGAGCCGGAGCGGTGGGACGCGGCGACGGAGGCGCTGCTGATGACCGCGGCGCGGCGCGACCATGCCGAACGGGTCATCCGGCCGGCCCTGCGCCGCGGCGCCTGGGTGCTGTGCGACCGCTTCGCCGATTCGACAACGGCCTATCAGGGCCATGCCGGCGGCGTGGCGGCGGACGGGCTGGCCGCGCTCTCCCGCTTCGCGCTCGGCACGCTGTGCCCGGACCTCACCCTCATCCTCGACCTGCCGGCGGGCGAGGGGCTGAAGCGGGCGGGCTCGCGCGCCGGGGCGGAAACCCGGTTCGAGGACCGGGACCGGGCGTTCCACGAGGCGGTGCGCAACGGCTTTCTCGCTATCGCCCGGCGGGAGCCGGAGCGCTGCGCGGTCATCGATGCCGGCGCCCCGGTGCGGACAGTTGCCCGGCGCATCGCCGCCACGGTCGAAGAAAGGCTGTTCGCCGATGGATGATGCGCAGCGCCCGCAGCCGGAAACGACGTACCGCCTGTACGGCCACGAAGCGGCGGAGGCCGTGCTCGCCCGCGCCTGGCGCAGCGGCAGGCTGGCCCATGGCTGGCTGCTGACCGGGGCGGAGGGCATCGGCAAGGCGACGCTCGCCTTCCGCTTCGCGCGCGCCCTTCTTGCCGGCGCCATGGCGGCGGACCCGGCTGATCCGCCGGCCCTCCTGCCGGGCCTGGCGGGGCCCGATCCGGCGGCGGACCCCGGACCCGACCGGCTGCCCGATATCGGCCCGGACGATGCCGCCGCCCGGCTGATCGCCGGCGGCGCCCATCCCGGCCTGCGGGTCGTGCGTCGCGCGACCAATCCCGATACCGGCCGGCTGCGCAGCGAGATCGTCATCGACGATGTGCGCGCCGCCACCGGCTTCCTGACCCGGACGGCGATGGATGGCGGCTGGCGGATCGTGATCGTCGATCCGGTCGAGGAATTGAACCGGAACGCTGCCAACGCGCTGCTAAAATCGCTTGAGGAACCGCCGGACAAGTGCCTGTTTCTTCTGATCAATCATGTTTCCGGCCAGGTTCTGCCGACCATCCGTTCGCGCTGTCAGAGCCTGGCGCTGCAGCCCCTCGGGCCGGAGGATTTTCGCGCCGCAATCGCGGATTGGCCGGCGGATGCGGCGACGGCGGACGGCCTGCCGGCGGCGCTGGCCGAGGGAAGCCCCGGCCGCGCGCTGCGCCTGATCGAGGCCGATGCCGGCGGCCTGGATTCGCGCATCGGCACGATCCTGGACGCGCCGGAAGATCGGAGCACGATGGCGGCGCTCGACCTGGCCGAACAGGTCGCGCGGGCCGGCGCGACCCTCGCCTTCGAGACCGTCGGCGAACTGCTGGCGCGGCGGGCGGCCGCCCTGGCGCGCGCGGCGCCGCAGCCGGCCGCGCGCGAGGCCGCCGCCGCCCTGTGGTTCGAGATCGGCGCGCGCTTCCGCGAGGCCGAACAGCTCAATCTCGACCGCCGCCATACCGTCCTCAGGGCCTGCCGGGACATGCGCGGCCTCGCCCGGCCGCCAGCCGCGGCGTCGGGCGCCTGAACGGGCGGTCCGCCGCCCGGCGCACCGCAGAACCGCGGTGGGCGAGGGCAGGGGCAACAGGACGCTGTGGCGCCGCGCGGCGGCATGGCTTATGTGTCCGGTGGCCGGGCGCATCCGGCCTTCCTCCAACCATCGCCGCCCGACGGCGCCGCCGGCATGACCGATAAACCACCGTTCTACATTTCGACGGCCATTTCGTACGTCAATGGCGCGCCCCATCTCGGCCATGCCTATGAGGCGATCTCCACCGACGTGATCGCGCGCTACAAGCGGCTCGACGGCTACGATGTCTTCTTCCTGACCGGGACGGACGAACACGGCCAGAAGGTCGAATCGTCGGCCCGCGCCCAGGGCAGGGCGCCGCGGGCGTTCTGCGACGAAATCGCGGCGCAGTTCCGCGCCATGACCGAATCGCTGGATATTTCCAACGACGATTTCATCCGCACGACCGAGCCGCGCCACATCGAATCGACGCAAGCGATCTGGCAGCGGCTGGTCGAGGCGGGGGATATCTATCTCGGCAGCTATGCCGGCTGGTATTCGGTGCGCGACGAGGCCTATTTCAGCGAGGACGAGCTGGTCCGCGACGGCGAGCGCTGGCTGACTCCGGGCGGTGCGGAAGTCGAGTGGATCGAGGAGCCGAGCTATTTCTTCCGCCTGTCGGCCTACCGGGACAGGCTGATGGCCCATTACGAGGCCAATCCCGGCTTCGTCGCGCCGCCGCACCGGCGCAACGAGCTGATCAATTTCATGCGCCAGGGGCTGACCGATCTGTCGGTATCGCGCACCAGCTTCAGCTGGGGCGTGCCGGTGCCGGGCGACGATGCGCATATCGTCTACGTCTGGCTCGATGCGTTGACGAACTACATCACCGCTGCCGGCTATCCCCATGTCGAATCGGCATTTTACAAGCGCTTCTGGCCGGCCGACATTCACATTGTCGGCAAGGATATCATGCGCTTCCACGCCATCTACTGGCCGGCCTTCCTCATGTCGGCCGGCCTGCCGCTGCCCGGCCAGGTGTTCGGCCACGGCTTTCTCACCGTCGAAGGCCGGAAAATGTCGAAATCGGTCGGCAATGTGGTGACGCCGGAGGCGATGAAGGCGACCTACGGGCTCGACCAGATGCGCTATTTCCTGATGCGCGAGGTGCCCTATGGCAGCGACGGCTCGTTCACGCCCGACGCCATCGTCCAGCGCATCAACAGCGATCTGGCCAACGATCTGGGCAATCTGGCCCAGCGCGTCCTCACCATGATCGCGCGCAATTGCGGCGGCCAGGTGCCGGCGCCGGGCGATTTCGCGCCGGAGGACGAGGCCCTGTTCGCCGCCGCTGCCGCGCTGCCGGCGGAGACGAGAACCGCCATGGCCGACCTTGCCATCCACCGGATGCTCGAGGCGATCTGGCGCGTGGTCGGCGAGGCCAACCGCTATGTCGATGCCGCGGCGCCCTGGGCGCTGCGCAAGACGGATCCGGCCCGCATGGCAACGGTGCTCTATGTGCTGGCCGATGTCATCCGCCAGCTCGCCATCTTCGTCCAGCCGGTTGTGCCCGGCTCGGCGGCCGCCCTGCTGGCGCAGCTCGCGGTACCGGAAGAGGCGGGCGCGCGCAGCTTCGCCGCGCTCGGCACCCGCCTCGTACCGGGCACGGCGCTGCCGGCGCCGGCGCCGGTGTTCCCGCGCTTCGTCGCCGAAGACGCGGCCTGATCCCATGCTGGTCGACAGCCACTGCCATCTGGATTTCGACGGGTTGGCCGAGGACCGCGCCGCCGTGCTCGGCCGGGCGTGGCAGGCCGGGATCGAAACCATCGTGACGATCTGTACGAAAATCAGCCGGTTCGGCGACATCGCCGCCATCGCGGCGGCGCATGAGCGGATTTTCTGCTCGGTCGGCGTCCATCCGCACCATGCCGATGCCGAAGGGGTCGGCGATGCCGCCGACCTGATCGCGCGGACGGACGATCCGAATGTCGTCGGCATCGGCGAGACCGGGCTGGATTATTTCTATGCCCACAGCAGCCCGGATGCGCAGCGCACCAGCTTCCTGGCGCACATCGCCGCGTCGCGGGAGACCGGGCTGCCGCTGATCGTTCACGCCCGCGACGCCGACGCGGACACGATGGACATTCTGACCGCGGAGAAGGAGCGGGGCGCGTTCCCCGGCGTCATCCACTGTTTCACCGGGTCGCGCGCGCTCGCCGAACGGGCGATCGGCCTCGGCCTCTACGTGTCGTTCTCCGGCATCGTCACCTTCCGCAACGCCGGCGCCCTGCGCGAGATTGCGCGCGACCTGCCGGCGGACCGGATTCTGGTCGAGACCGACGCGCCGTTCCTCGCGCCGGTGCCGCATCGCGGCAAGACCAATGAGCCGTCCTTCGTCGTCCATACCGCCGAATGCCTTGCCGGCATCCGCGAAATCCCGGCGGCTCAGTTGATGGCCGAGACGACAGACAATTTCTATCGCCTTTTCAATACGATACCGAGGCCGGTTCAGACGGGAAACGCTTGATCGACGCCGCTATTATTTACCATAATATATATTATGCGAATCATAGATACGGGAAAGCGGGAAGCAGCGCCGCCGTCGCCGCGGGCAAATCGGCCGGCGCCCGCCCGCCTTCCACGCCTGGCTCACGCTCCGGCACGAGCGCTTGCGGCGGCGGCGCCTTTCGGACAAGGTGCCGGCCGAACGCATGGCGGGCCGGCGCCCGTCCGGCTCCCGTGCCCGAAGCTCTCCCGACGACGATGGCGACGACACTTTCTCCGACTTGCGACGAGCCCGACGCCGAATCCGCCGAAGCGGCCCGGCAGATCGGACGGCTGTTGAAAATCATGGCGGCGCTGCGCGATCCGGACGGCGGCTGCCCGTGGGATCTCGAACAGGATTTCGCCAGCATCGCGCCCTGCACCATCGAGGAAGCCTACGAGGTCGCCGACGCCATCGCCCGCAACGACATGGCCGACCTGCAGGACGAACTCGGCGATCTGCTGTTCCAGACGGTCTTCCACGCCCGCATGGCCGAGGAAGCCGGCACCTTCGACTTTGCCGGCGTCGCCCGGTCGATTGCCGACAAGATGGTGCGGCGCCACCCGCATGTCTTCGGCGATACGGAAATCGGCTCGGCCGCGGCCCAGAGTGCTGCCTGGGAGGAGCAAAAGGCGCAGGAGCGGGCGGCAAAAGCCGGGCCGTCGGATGGCGCGGCACCGGCCGGCGCCAGCCTGCTGGACGATATTCCCGCTGCCCTGCCCGCCCTGCTGCGCGCCCACAAGCTCGGCCGGCGCATGGCGCGCGGCGGCTTCGACTGGCCGGATGCGGCGGCCGTCCTCGACAAGATCGACGAGGAACTGGCGGAGTTGCGCAGCGAGGTCGAACGCGGCGACGAGGGCCGCATGGCCGCGGAGCTCGGCGATCTGCTCTTCGCCGTGGCCCAGCTCGGCCGCCGGCTCGGCATCGACCCGGAAGACGTGCTGCGCCAGGCCAACCGCAAGGTGGAGCGCCGGTTCCGCGCCGTGGAGGGCCGGGCGCGCCAGGACGGCGCCGCCGTCGCCGCGCTGCCCATGGAAACGCTGGAGCGCTACTGGAACGCGGCCAAGGCAGGCGAATAGCCGAGCCGCTGCCGTATCGTCGGGGGACCCATGGCACAGGAAGAGCTGACCGTTCTGGTCACCGGCGCGACTGCGGGCTTCGGCGCGGCCATCGCCCGCCGCTTCGCCGGCGAAGGCCACCGGGTTATTCTGGCGGCCCGGCGCGCCGAACGCCTGGCGGAAAGCGCTGCCGAACTGGGCGAGCGGTGCCTGCCGCTCGCCCTCGACGTTCGCGACCGGGCGGCCGTCGAGGCGGCGGTCGCCGGGCTGCCGGCCGGTTTCGCCGAAATCGATGTGCTGGTGAACAATGCCGGCCTCGCCCTCGGCCTCGAGCCGGCCCATGCCGCCGGTCTCGACGATTGGGACACGATGGTCGATACCAATGTGAAGGGCGTGCTGTACTGCACGCGGGCCGTCCTGCCCGGCATGGTCGCGCGCGACCGTGGCCATATCGTCAATATCGGCTCGGTCGCCGGCTACTACCCCTATCCCGGCGGCAATGTCTACGGCGCCACCAAGTCGTTCGTGCAGCAGTTCTCGCTCAATCTGCGCGCCGACCTGCTGGGCCGGAACGTGCGGGTGACCTGCGTCGATCCCGGCCTGGCGGAGACGGAATTCTCCCTCGTCCGCTTCAAGGGCGATGCCGACAGGGCCGCCGGCCCCTACCAGGGAATCCGCGCGCTCGACGGCGCCGATATTGCCGACGGCGTCTATTACGTCGCCACCCTGCCCCGCCATGTGAACGTCAATGTGCTGGAGATGATGCCGACGATGCAGGCCTTTGGCGGCCCGGCCTTTCACCGCACCGGCTGAACGTCCGCGGCGCTGCCGCCGGCCAGCGTATCGCGGATCAGCCGCCAGCTCGCGGCATCGGGCGCGAGCAGGAACGGCACGTCGCGATTGACCGGCCGCCACGGCCCGCTCTGCGGCGCCTCGTCGAAATAGCCATAGCAGCCGCCGGCTTCGGCGACCATGAGCACGCCGGCGGCATGGTCCCAGGGCAGCAGGCGGGTGAACACCGCATAATGCGCCTGCGCCGTCAGCAGTGCGACATATTCCAGCGCCGCGCAGCGGTTGAAGCGCCGCCGGCCGAACTGCCCCTTGAGCGCCCGCATCCGGTCGTAGAGCGCCGGTGCCCGCGATTTGCCGACATAGAGGATTCCGGTCATGTCGCCGAACGCGGCCGGAGCCGGCAGGCGCAGCGGTCCGTCGCTGCCGCGGGCGCCGCGCCCGAGGGCGGCGGCATAGGTTTTGCCCGCGACCGGCAGATGGATAAAGCCGCTCATCGCCACGCCGTCGCGGACGAGGGCGACGATCATGGCGAAGCGGGGATCGTCATGGGCGTAGTTCCAGGTGCCGTCGATGGGATCGATGATCCAGACATCGCCCGGCCGGCCGAGCCGGTCCAGCACCGCCGGGTCGGCCGCCGCCGCTTCCTCGCCGATGGTCGTCGAGCCGGGCAGCGCCCGCGTCAGGGCCTCGCGCAGGAAGCGCTCGCAGCGCTCGTCGGCAATGGTGACGAAATCGTCGGGGCCGGATTTGGTGCGGACTTCGGCGGCCGCCAGATTGCGGAACGAGGGCAGCACGATGGTCTGCGCCGCCTCGCGCAGGATGCCGTCCACGGTCGCGAAGTCCGGCACGCCCGGGCGACCGCGCCCGTCCCCGCCCGCCGCCGGGCCGAAACTCATTCGGCCGCCAGCCCGTAGCGCCGGTCGAGCATCTGCCGGTCGGCCTGTTCGATCTCGACGACGAGCAGGCTGCCCTCGGCATCGTCGGTCCGCTCGACCACGGCGCCGCGATCGTAGAGCCAGGCCAGGGCGGCGCCCTTGTCGTGCGGCACGCGGATCGCCATCCGCCGGCGCGCCGCGCCCAGCAGCGACTCGATCTCCGCGCCGAGGCCGTCCACGCCGGCGCCGGTCAGGGCCGAGACGGGCCGGACCCGGCGGTTGGCCCGCGCCGCCCGGTTGTGCAGACGCTCCAGGCTTTCGCTGTCGAGGGCATCGATCTTGTTCCAGACCTCGATGGTCGCCGCCTCCAGCTTTTCCGTGCCGACCAGGCCTTGGAGGATGCGCCGCACGCTCCCGGCCTGCGCCGCCGTATCGGACCGGGCGATGTCGCGGACATGCAGGATCGCATCGGCCAGGGCGACCTCCTCCAGGGTTGCCCGGAAAGCGGCGACGAGCTCGGTCGGCAGGTCGGAAATGAAGCCGACCGTATCGGACAGGATGATCCGGCGGCCGTTCGGCAGTTCGAGCCGGCGCATCGTCGGGTCGAGGGTGGCGAACAGCATGTCCTCGGCCGGCACGCCGGCGGCGGTGAGCCGGTTGAACAGCGTCGATTTGCCGGCATTGGTATAGCCGACCAGTGCGGCCACCGGATAGGGATAGCGCTCGCGCGCCCGGCGGTGCAGGGCCCGGCGCCGGCGCACCGTTTCGAGCTCGCGCTTCAGCCGGGCGATGCGGTCGTCGATCAGGCGGCGGTCCAGTTCGATCTGGGATTCGCCGGGGCCGCCGACGAAGCCGAAACCGCCGCGCTGCCGCTCCAGATGGGTCCAGCTGCGCACCAGCCGGCTGCGCTGCCAGGTCAGATGGGCGAGCTCGACCTGCAGCCGGCCTTCGCTGGTGCGGGCCCGCGCGCCGAAGATTTCCAGGATCAGCGCCGTCCGGTCGATGACCTTGCAGCGCCAGCGCCGCTCCAGATTGCGCTGCTGGCCGGGGCTGAGGGTGCAATCCATGACGACCAGCCCGGCGCCGGTCTGCGCGACCTCATGGCCGACGGTCTCGACCGCGCCGGTGCCGATCCAGGTCGCCGGTGCAATGCGCGCGCACGGCGCCAGCCGGGTGCCCCGGACATCGAGGCCGATGGCGCGGGCAAGGCCAACGGCTTCCTCCAGCCGGTCCGCGGCCTGTTCCGCCGTACCGGCGGCGCGGCGCAGCCGGGGATGAACGACAAGGGCCCCCTCCCCGGCCGGCGGCGGCGTGCCGGGCGCCGGTTGGTCGTGCGGTCGCGGGTCGGGGATGGCGATGGCCGGGGTTCAGCCCCGGTCGGCGGCCGCTGCCGTATCCGGCTCGAACAGCTGGATCGGCTGCCCCGGCATGATGGTCGAAATCGCGTGCTTGTAGACCAGCTGGGAATGCTGGTCGCGGCGCAGCAGGACGCAGAAATTGTCGAACCAGGTGACGATGCCCTGCAGCTTGACCCCGTTCACCAGAAACATGGTCACCGGCGTCTTGTTCTTCCGGATGTTGTTCAGGAAAACGTCCTGCAGGTTTTGTTGTTTTTCCGCGGACATGGCCGGGTTCTCTCCTGACTTCATGCGCGTTCGATTCCGGCACTCCGGCCATCGGCACGCGGGCAAGCGGGGTTCGGACGGCGGCGGGGGGCCGCGTTCCGTCATATGGGCCGCCGGGCGGTCTCGACAAGCTTCAATATGTCCTCCGAAGACGCCGCCACAGCCGCCGGCGGCCAGTCGCGCCAGGCCTCTTCCGGTTCGTCGCCGGTCGCGCGCAGAACCGGCGTCAGGCCGGCCCGCACCGCGCATTCCATATCGACGGCCGCATCGCCCACGAACCAGACCGCGCCGGACCGGGCGATGCCGGAGCCGCGCAGGGCGAGATCGACCGGCGCGACCGCCGGCTTGTCCTCCGCCGCATCGCCCGCGCCGACCGCCCGGCCGAACAGGGCGGTCCAGGCCAGACGGTCGATCTCCCGGCGCAGATAGACACCATTCTTGTTGCTGACGACGCCGATATAGAGGCCGCTCCCGGCGAGGGCGCGCAGCAGTTCCGCCGCTCCTGCCAGGGGCCTGAGCGTCTCCAGATGGCTGGCCCGGAAACTGTCGTAGAAAATGTCGCGCGCCTCGGTCCAGTCGTCGCCGAACAGGGCCGGGAAGCTGTTGCGCATCGATTGCCGGACGGTGCCGCGCACCGCGGCCTCGGTAAGCGGCGGGCGGCCGAAGGCGCGCCGGGCGGCGTTCAGGGCGCGGGCGATCGCCGGCCAGTTATCGACCAGCGTGTTGTCCCAGTCGAACAGGATGGCGGCAGGCGCCGGCAGCCGCTTCACGACCCCTCCGCATAGGCGTCGTAGCGGGCCTGCAGGGCGGCGGTGAGCGGTCCGGGCCGGCCGGTGCCGACGGTCGTATCGTCGATCCGGACGACCGGCATGACATGGGCCGTGGTGCTGGTGAGGAAGGCTTCGGCGGCGTTGAGCGCCTCTTCCAGGGCGAAGGGCCGCTCGACGACGCGATAGCCGGCTTCCTCGGCAATGGCGCGGACGGTCTGCCGGGTCACGCCGTTGAGGATCGCGCCGGTCGGCGGACGGGTGACGACTTCCCGTTCGGCGGTGACGATCCAGGCATTCGCCGAAGTGCCTTCGGTGACCCGGCCGTCCTCCGCAATCATCCATGTTTCGTAGGCGCCGGCCTCGACCGCCTGCTGCCGGGCGAGCACGTTGGGCAGCAGGCCGACGGTCTTGATATCGCAGCGCTTCCACCGGATGTCCGCGGCAGTGACCACGCGCACCCCGGCGATCCGCACCGCCGATTTCGGCGCCATCGTCCGCGCGGTCGCGACCAGCGCGCTCTTCGCCCCGGCCGGAAAGGCGTGGTCGCGCCGGGCCACGCCGCGCGAAATCTGCAGATAGACGATCCCGTCGCGCACCCGGTTGCGCCGCACCGTCTCGCGAAGAATCTGCTTCAGCGCGGGCCGGCCGACCGGCGGCGCCATGCGCAGCGCGGCCAGCGACCGGTCGAGCCGGTCGAGATGGGGCTGCTCGTCGACGAAGCGGCCGTGACGGACTGCGATCACCTCATAGACCGCATCGGCGAACTGATAGCCCCGGTCCTCGATATGGACCGCGGCATCGCGGTGCCGGACATAGCGGCCGTTGACATAGGCAATGCGGGACATGACGGCTCCCGGGGGCTGGGGCGGATGACGGAAGCGGGGGAACGAGGGCCCGGCCGCTAGAAGAATTCGAGACTGACGGAAAACAGCTTCTCCACCTTCCGCACGACGTTCGGCAGGGCGTAGAGGATGACCCGGTCGCCGGCCTGAACCACGGTCTCGCCCCGCGGCATGATGACGAGATCGCCGCGCACGATGGCGCCGACCATGATGCCCTTGTCGAGCTTCACGTCGCTGAGCGGCTTGCCGACGATGCGCGACGTGTCCATCGCCTCGGCCTCGATGATCTCCCCCACCCCTTCGCGCAGGGAATGAACGGCCCGGATGCGGCCGCGCCGCAGATGCTGCAGGATGGTCGAAACCGTGATCGCCCGCGGCGAGACGGCGACATCGACGCCGAGCGAGGTGACCAGCGGCTGATAGTGGACCGGATTGACCAGCGCCACCGTCCGCGCGCAGCCCAGCCGCTTGGCCAGCAGCGCCGCCAGCACGTTGACCTCGTCATTGTCGGTCACGGTGATCAGCATGTCGGTATGCGGCAGGTTGAGCTCTTCGAGGATATCGTTGTCCAGCACATCGCCGTGCACGACCACGGTATGGGACAGCGAGGCGGCGACGAATTTCGCCCGCTCCTCGTTCGTTTCGATCAGCTTGACCGTGACATCCTCGTCCTGCTCCTCGATCTCCTGGGCGAGGAACAGCCCGATATTGCCGCCGCCGACGATGATAACCCGGTGCGCTTCCGGCTCTTCATGGCCGAACGCCGCCATGGCGCGCGCCACATGGTCCTTGTCGGCGACGAAATAGATCTCGTCGCCGGCGAGCAGCTGGTCGTCCGGCGTCGGCACGATGGTCCGGCCGCCGCGCAGCACAGTCACGATCACCGTGGCCAGATCGGGGAACAGGGTGGTGAGCTGGCGGATCGGCGTATCCAAGACCGGGCAATCCTCGCCCAGCCGGGTGCCGATGGCCTGCACCCGGCCGAGGCCGAGCGGAATCACGTCGAACGCGCCGGGCACGTGGATGCGCCGGCGGACGGCACGCGCCACCTCGACCTCCGGCGAGATGCGCACATCGATGGGCATGTTGGCGGCGCTGAACAGGCCGGCCCAGATCGGCTGCAGATAGGACTGGGCCCGCACCCGGGCGATTTTGGTCGGCACGTTGAACAGGGAGTGCGCGACCTGGCAGGCCACCATGTTGACCTCGTCGGCCTGGGTGACCGCGATAATCATGTCGCAATTGGCCGCGCCGGCCCGTTCCAGCACATCGGGATGCGGCGCGTGGCCGACGATGGCGCGCACATCCAGCGCATCGCCGATCCGGCGGATCAGCGCCTCCGACCGGTCGATGACGGTGACCTCATTGTCCTCGGTCGCCAGATGGCGGGCGATATTGAGGCCGACCTGCCCTGCCCCGCAAACGATAACCCGCATGAAGCCCCTCCGGCCCGGCCGTGCGACGGCGCGCGGCGGATCAGTGGACGGTGTCGCCGGAATCGCCGGCGCCGCCCCCGGCGCCGGTCAGGCCCAGCAGCTTGAGCTTGCGGTGCAGCGCCGAGCGCTCCATGCCGACGAACTCGGCGGTGCGCGAGACATTGCCGCCGAAGCGGTCGATCTGTGCGGCCAGATATTCGCGCTCGAACGTCTCGCGCGCCTCCCTGAGCGGCAGCGCCATGATCTCGCCGCCCTTCTCGAAGCGCGGCAGCAGCGTCTCCTCGCCGAGAATTTCCGGCGGCATCATCCTGGCCGTCAAGGGCTCGTCCGGCCCGGCCTGCGCCATGATGAGCAGACGGTCGATGACATTGCCGAGCTCCCGGACATTGCCCGGCCAGTCATAGGCCTGCAGGGCGGCAAGCGCATCGTCGGAAAGGCGGCGCACCGGCAGGCCGGCCCGCGCCGCGGCCCGGGCCATGAAATGGCGGGCGAGCGCGGGAATGTCCGGGCGCCGGGCGCGCAGGGGCGGGATATCGATGGGCACGACCCTGAGCCGGTAATAGAGGTCTTCCCGGAAGCGCCGGGCGGCGATTTCGGGCTCCAGCGACCGGCTGGTCGAGGCGACGACGCGAATATCGACCTCGACCGCGGCGTGGCCGCCGATGCGCTCGAATCCCCCGTCCTGCAGCACGCGCACGAACTTGCCCTGGGTTTCCCACGGCATGTCGGCCACTTCGTCGAGCAGCAGGGTTCCGCCATGGCAGCGTTCGAGAACGCCGGTGCTGGTCCGGCCCTCGGTCTCCTCGCCGAACAGCTGGCGCTCCAGGCGTTCCGGGTCGGCGGTCGCGCAGTTGACGACGACGAACGGGCCGTTGCCGCGCTCGCTGCGCTGATGGATCAGCCGGGCGACGACTTCCTTGCCGACGCCGGCCGCACCGGTCACCAGCACCCGGCTGCCGGTCCGGGCCACCCGGTCGATCGCCTGGCCGATCTGCGCCATGGCGGGCGACGCGCCGACCAGCTGGAGGGCGCCGCCGGCCCGCTCCAGCAGCGCTTCGTTCTCGCGCCGGAGGCGCGTCGTCTCGATGGCCCGTTCGATCAGCAGGAGCAGCCGGTCGCTCTTGAACGGCTTTTCGATGAAATCGTAGGCGCCGATCTTGATCGCATTGACCGCCATTTCGACCGTGCCATGGCCGCTGATCATGATGACCGGCAGATCCGGATGATCGCGCCGGACGGTTTCGAGAATGGCCATGCCGTCCATCCGGCTGCCCTCCAGCCAGATGTCGAGCAGGATCAGCGACGGCCGGCGCGCGCGGACCGCCGCCAGCGCGGCCTCGGCATCGCCGGCCGTCCGGGTCTGGTAGCCCTCGTCGTTCAGAAGGCCGGAGACCAGGCTGCGGATATCCGCTTCGTCGTCGACAATCAGGATTTCGGCGGTCATGGTCGGTCGGGCGAAACAGGCGCGGTCGGCACGGGTTCAGCCTCCCGCAGCAGCGGGCTGGCCGGCGCGGACGGAAGCCGGAAACAGCATTGTGACGGTCGCGCCGCGGATTTTCCTGTCCGGCGTATAGTCGTTCCGCAAGCGCAATTCACCGCCATGATCCTCCATGATCTTGCGGACGATGGCCAGCCCCAGGCCGGTTCCCCTGGCGCGGGTCGTGACATAGGGCTCGGTAAGGCGGTGAAGCAGGTCGGTCGGCAGCCCCGGTCCGTTGTCGGAAATGGAAATCGCTACGCCGGTATCGTGGTCGTCGACGGTCAGGGCGACGGTGCCGGCGCTCACCGGTTCGCCGGCCCCGCCCTGCTCCTCGATGGCGTTGGCGGCGTTCTGCAGCAGGTTGGTCAGCACCTGGCCGATCTGGCGGCCGTCGCACTCGATCTCCAGCTTCGCTTCGCTCCCGGCATATTCGTAGGCGATGGTCGGGTGCGCCGACCGCTGCAGGAAAATCGCCTGGCGGCACAGTTCGTGCAGGTCGTTGCGCGTCATGCGCGGCGCCGGCATGCGGGCGAAGCTGGAAAATTCGCTGACCAGCCGGCCGATATCGTCGACCTGCCGGATGATGGTTTCGGTACAGGTGTCGAACACTTCCGGGTCGGTCACGATCTGCCCGCGATATTTGCGCCGCAAGCGCTCGGCGGAAAGCTGGATCGGAGTGAGCGGGTTCTTGATCTCGTGGGCGATGCGCCGCGCCACATCGGCCCAGGCGGCGGTGCGCTGGGCCTGCTGCAGATCGGTGATATCGTCGAAGGTGAAGACATAGCCGACAATCTCCGCCTCCAGGCGCTCGGCGGCCAGGCGGACCATCAGGGTGCGGGCCCGGTCGTCGCGGTTGATGACGATCTCGCTCCAGTGCCGGCGGGCCGGGTTGCGCACCGCCCGGTCCATCAGGTCGCCGAATTCCGGCACGACATCGGCAACGGGCTCGCCCCGGCGCTCCTCCAGGTCCACGCCGAGAAGGTTGGAGGCCGAGCCGTTCGGCAGGTCGATGCGCCCTTCGGCGTCCAGGCCGATCACGCCGGCGGAGACGCCTTCCAGCACCTTTTCGGTAAATTCCCGGCGCGCCTCGACCTGCCGGTTGGCCTCGACCAGCTCTTCGCGATTGCGTTCGAGTTCGCCGATCATCTCGTTGAAGGAAAGGGAAAGGCTCGAAATCTCGTCCTGCCCCGATCCCTCGACGCGGACGCTCAGATCGCCCTTGCCGACCCGTTCGGACGCCCCGATCAGTTCGGAAATCGGCCGGACCATCTGGTTGGCGAAATGGAGGCCGAGCCAGATCGCGGCAAGCAGCAGGAGCAGGGAGACCACGCCGTAGAGCAGGAAGAAGCCGATCTGCACGCCGGAGCGCTGCCCTTCCAGCTTGAGATATTCGTCGACCGCGCCCTGCATGCGAAGCATGTGCGAGCGCAGGGTCGGCTCGAGCGGCCGGCTGACATAGAGAAAGACATTGGAATCGAAGAAGATGGTGAGCCGCATCAGGGCGCGGATATTGTGCTCGCCCCGGCGCGCCACCACGATGATGTCGCCGTCGTTGCGGATGCGCGAAATCGCGGCGCGCAGATTGACCGGCTTTTCGTTGGCGGGCGAGAAGCTGCCGACATCGGATACCAGGATGCGGCCGCGCTCGTCGAAGATCGATGCGCCGACAATGCCCCGTTCGCGCGCGCGCCGGTTGACGAAGGCGGGCAGCCGCCGCGGATCGCTCATCAGCTCCAGCGCATGGCGGTTGATGTCGCCGCCCAGATTGCGCACGTCGCTGCGCAGGGCGGCGATGTGTTCATCGACATATTTCTCGGTCATGCCGACCGATTCGCGCAGCGCCGTCGCGACCCGGCTGCTGAACCAGGCCTGGATGCCGAACTCGAACATCACCGCCGAGAATATGGCGACGATGATCGCCGGCGTCACCGCGATCAGGCTGAACAGCAGGACGAGGCGCGTGTGCAGCCGCGATCCGGCCTTGCCCTGGCGCCGGGCCGACCAGAGCAGGATCACCCGGAGGGCGATCAGCATGGCCAGCGGCAGAACGATTGCCAGATCGATGATAATCAGCGTCAGATTGATGGCCGGATCGGCGCCGAGCGGCGATTCGGCCAGATTGACCGCGGTGAGAACGCCGGTGATGAGCGCGGCAATCGCCATGCCGACGGCAAGGCGGCCGGAAAGCGCGATGCGCGCCGCCCACGCCGCCAGACGCCCGGTCCAGCGCCGGCCGGGCTCCGCCTGTACCGCCGCCACCGCCACCGCGTCCGTCATCGGCCGCCCTCCCCGTCGGCGGCTGCGCCGCGCCGGCGCCCGGCCCGCCTGTTGCGGGCCCCGCCGATATCCAGATCGACGATCTTCTTGCGCAGTGTGTTCCGGTTCAGGCCGAGCATCCGGGCTGCGCGCAGCTGATTGCCGTTGGTCGCGGTCAGCGAAAGCTCGATGAGCGGCCGCTCGACCTCCCGGATCACCCGGCCATAGAGGCCGGAAGCCGGCAATTTGCCGTCATGGGCGTTGAAATAGGCGCGCAGGTGGCGCTCCAGCGAATCGCCGATGCTGCCGTCGCTCTCCCCCTCCCCGCCATTGCCGGCGGCCGGTCCGTCGCTGCGGTCGGCCAGTTCGGCCTCGACGATCCCGGTCGTGATCGTCTCTTCGGAATAGAGCGCGGCGAGGCGGCGGATCAGATTTTCCAGCTCCCGCACATTGCCCGGCCAGCGGGCCGCCGAAAGCCGGGCGACCGCCGCCGGGTCGATGGTCTTGCGCGGCAGCCCCTCGCCCTCGGCGCGGGCGAGAAAATGCTCGACCAGGTCCGGAATGTCCCCGGCACGTTCGCGCAGCGGCGGCACGCGGATCGGGACGACGTTCAGGCGATAGTACAAATCCTCGCGAAACAGCCCCTGCCGGATCAGGCTGCGCAGGTCGCGATGGGTCGCCGCGACGATGCGGACATTGGCGCGCTGCGGCGCGCGGCCGCCGACCGGCAGATACTCGCCCTGCTGCAGCACGCGCAGCAGCCGGGTCTGCGCCTCGATGGGCATGTCGCCGATCTCGTCGAGAAAGAGCGTGCCGCCCTCGGCCTGGGCGAAACGGCCCGGTACGCGCGCATCGGCGCCGGTGAACGCGCCCTTCTCGTGGCCGAACAGCTCGCTTTCGATCAGGTCGCGCGGAATGGCCGCCATGTTGATGGCGACGAAGGGCCGGTTCCGGCGCTTGCCGTAATCGTGCAGCGCGCGGGCGATCAGCTCCTTGCCGGTGCCGGATTCGCCGGTTACGACCACCGACAGGTCGGTCGGCATCAGGCGGGCGAGCGTGCGGTAGATATCCTGCATCGCCGGCGAGCGGCCGATCAGGGGCAGTTCGCCATCGGCCGCCGGTTCGGCCCGGCGAGCGGCTGCGGAAGCGGACGCCGAAGCGGCCGTCAATCCACGTTGAACGACGCTCACCAGCTCATTGATATCGAACGGTTTTGGCAGATATTCGAACGCCCCGCGCTCGGTCGCCCGAACCGCCGTGACCAGGGTGTTCTGCGCGCTCATGACGATGACGCGCAGCGACGGCCGGAGCTTGCGGATGCGCGGCAGAAGGTCGAGGCCGTTCTGATCCGGCAGCAGGACATCGGTAATCACCATGTCGCCGGCGCCGTCCTGAATCCAGTTCCACAGGGTGGCGGCATTGCCGGTCGCCCTGACATCGTAGCCGGCCCGGGCGAGCGCATGGCTCAGCACCGTGCAGATGCTCCGGTCGTCGTCGGCCAGCAATATGGTCGCGTCGGCCATGGTTTCAGAGCCGTTCCTGTGCCGGGAGCAGCACCCGGAAGACCGTCCGTCCGCCCTCGCGGTCGAACTCCACGATGCCGCCGAGCTCCTCCACGATCTTGGCGACCAGCGCCAGCCCCAATCCGCTGCCGGACGCCCTGGTGGTGACGAAGGCGTCGAACAGGCGGTTGCGCAGATCGGGCGGAATGCCGGGCCCATTATCCTCAACCGATACAACGATGGGCAACCGGATAAAGCCGTCATTGCCCGGTGCGGCCAGCCGGACGCCGGAGCGGTAGGCGGTCCGCAGGCGGATTTCGCCGTCGCGGTCGGGCGCGGCCTCAGCCGCGTTCCGCGCCAGGTTCATGAAGGCCTGGATCAGCCGGTCCCGGTCGCCCGCCACCGGCGGCAGGGAGGGGTCGTAATCCTCCACGATCCGGCAGCCGCGGGCGAACCCGTGCTCGGCGCTGCGGCGCACCCGGTCCAGCACTTCGTGGATATTGACCGCCTCGCGCCGCAGCAGGGGCCGGTCGGCGAAGACCCCGAAGCGCTCGACCAGCGCGTTCAAACGGTCGACTTCGGCGCAGATCAGCTCGGCAAGCGGCCGGTCCTGCGCCGGCACCGCGGTTTCGAGCAATTGCGCGGCGCCCTTGATGCCGCTCAGCGGATTGCGGATTTCGTGCGCCAGCAGCGAGGCCATGGCGGAGACCGACCGGGCGGCGCTGCGATGGTGGAGCTGCCGGTCGATCTGATGGGCGATGGATTGTTCGCGAAAGCTGAGCACGACCGCATCCCGTCCGTCGCCGACCGGGCTGGCGTGGACCGCGACATGGGGAATCGCCCGCTGGCGCGATTCGAGCGCGGTATCGCTGTCCGCCACGGTGCTGCCGGTCTGCCGTGCCTGGCGCAGCAGGGAATGAACCGGACTGTCTTCGGGGAAATAGTGCGTCAGGGTGCGCCGGCAGATCGCCGACCGGCTGGAGCGCAACAGGTTTTCCGCCGCCGAATTGGCAAAGCGGATGCGCTGTTCTGTGTCGACGACGAGGATGGCATCGGCCAGGGCGTTCAGATAGCTCCTTCCGTCCGTTCGGGTCGGCTCGCCGGCCGGCGCCGGCCGCGGGGCTTCGGGCGCGCGCATCATCGGGCCGGCAGTGCCGGATCGTGGATCGGGGTGCCCATTATTCGTACAGCGCCTATTTTCTGTGCACGGCGGCGCACCCTACCGGCCGGCGCACGCGGCGGCAACGCGCGTTGCGAGCCGTGCGGCCGATGGCGCGGGATGGGAAGCGGGCCGGATCGATGCTATGAGCAGCGCCATGACCGGGGATCGCGCCATGCCTGCGCGGGAGCGACCGTCCACACCGGCGGCCGCAACCGTCGCCGCCGTCATCGTTGCTGCCGGACGCGGGGTGCGGGCCGGCGGCAGCGTGCCGAAGCCGTATGCGCGCATCGGCGGCGATTCCGTACTCGGCCGTACGGTCGCCGTTTTTGCCGGACATCCGGCGATTTCCGCCATCGTCGCGGCGATCCACCCGGACGATGAGGCGCTGGCCCGGCGCGCGGTCGGCGACAAGCCGGTCGATCTGGTCGCCGGTGGGGCGACACGTCAGGAATCGGTCTATAGTGGATTGAAATTCCTTGAAAATGCGGATCCCGATCTCGTTCTGGTGCACGATGCCGCCCGGCCTTTCGTCAGCACCGACATTATCGATGGCTGCATCGCGGCGGCGCACCGTCACGGGGCGGCGGTCGCCGGCGTGCCGGTGGCCGATACGGTCAAGCGCACCGATGGCGACGGCATGGTGACCGCGACCGTCGCGCGCGACCAGCTGTGGCGGGCGCAGACGCCCCAGGGCTTCCGCTATCGCGCCCTGCTCGAAGCGCACCGGGCGGCCGCCGGCCGGGCGCTGAGCGACGATGCCGGCGTTGCCGAAGCCGCCGGCCTCGCCGTCGCGATGAGCCAGGGCTCGGAGGCCAATTTCAAGATCACCACCGCCGCCGACCTCGAACGGGCCGACCGCATCGCGCGCGCCGCCGGGCCCGCCCGCGTGACGCTGGTCGGGCACGGGTTCGACGTGCACGCCTTCGGGCCGGGCGACCATGTCGTCCTGTGCGGCGTGCGCATCGGGCACAACCGGGGCCTGAAGGGCCATTCGGACGCGGATGTTGCGCTCCATGCCCTGACCGACGCCATTCTCGGCGCCCTCGGCCAGGGCGATATCGGCCGGCACTTCCCGGATACCGATCCGCAATGGCGGAATGCGTCTTCGGACCGTTTCCTGCGCCATGCGCTGGATTTCGTCGCCGCCGCCGAAGGCCGGCTGGTCAATCTCGATCTCACCATCGTCTGCGAACGGCCGAAGCTGCAGCCGCATTACGATGCCATGCGGGACCGCCTCGGCGCGCTGACAGGCCTGCCGCCGGCGCGCATCGGCCTCAAGGCGACGACGACGGAGGCGCTCGGCTTCACCGGCCGGGGCGAGGGCATCGCGGCGCAGGCGGTCGTTTCGGTCGCCGTGCCGGATGCCGGCTGAGATGGCGGCGGCACGGCCTGCCGGCCTCGCCGGCTGGCTCGCGGTCTGGTTCGGCGCCGGCCTGTCGCCGGTTGCGCCGGGGACGGCCGGATCGCTGGCGGCGCTGCCGGCCGGTATCGCCCTGCTGTGGGCCGGCGGCGCCTGGGGCTGGCTGCTGACCGGCCTGGCCGCGCTGCTCCTGCTGCCGCTCGGCGCCTGGGCGGCGGCGCGGCACGACCGACGGAGCGGCGGGCACGACGCGCCGGAGATCGTCATCGACGAGGTGGCCGGCCAGTGGATCGCCCTGATGCCGGTCGCGTGGGCGGTGTGGTGGCAGATTCTGCTGGCGTTCGCCCTGTTCCGGCTGATCGATATCGTCAAGCCGTGGCCGGTCGGCTGGATCGACCGACATCTCCGCGGCGGCTGGGGGGTGATGGCCGACGATATCGCGGCCGGCGCCATCGCCGCCGGCCTGACCTGGCTGGCCGTCGCGCTGGAGCCCGCCCTGTGACCGGCGAAACCGCCCCGGCCGATCCGGCAGGGCTGCTGCAGGCCGCACGCGCCGCCGGCCTGACCGTGGCGACCGCCGAATCCTGCACCGGCGGCATGGTCGCGGCGGCGCTGACCGATATCGCCGGATCGTCCGATATTTTCGAGCGCGGCTTCGTCACCTATTCCAACCGGGCCAAGACCGAGCTGCTCGGCGTCGATCCGGCGCTGACCGGGCCGGGCGGCCCCGGCGCCGTCAGCGAGCCGGTCGCCCGGGCGATGGCCGAAGGCGCGGTGGCGCGCTCCGGCGCCGATATCGCCGTCTCGGTGACCGGAATCGCCGGCCCCGGCGGCGGCTCGGCCGAAAAGCCGGTCGGCCTCGTCCATTTCGGCTGGTCGGTCCGCGATGGCGAAACCGGCGCCGACCGTTGCCAGTTCGCCGGCAGCCGCCGGCAGGTTCGCGCCGCCGCAACCGCCCACGCTCTCGCCCTGCTGGGCCGGGCCATCGAGCGGGCTTCGACGGGCAGCGCCCGGCCGGATGGGGAGCGGAACCCGTGAGCGCCGCGCCGGGCGCCATGCTGCCGCCGAAGCCGATTGCCGGGCGCGACCTGCTGATCGCCATCGGGATCGCCCTGCTGGTCTATGCCTTCGCGCTGCAATTCGTGCCGCTGCTCAGGACCGAACCGCTTTCCCCCGCGCGCCGGCAGCTGATCCTGATCGGCTATCTGGCGGCGAACGTGGCGGCGTTCGGCGCCGGCATCGCGGCCCTGCTGATGCGCAACCCCGGCTATGGCTGGCACGATCTCGGCCTCCGCCCGGTGGACGACCGCTGGAAGCGGCTGGCCGTCGGGCTCGGCATCGCCGCCACGCCGCTTGCCCTGGTGGCCGGTCTGTTGCTGCGCCGGGCGCTTGAGCTCGAGCCGCCGCCGACCGATCTGTTCGCCCCGCCCGGCTTCTCATGGATCGCCGCCGGCACCATCCTGCTTTACGGCGGCATTCTGGTGCCGATTTTCGAGGAGGTGTTCTTCCGCGGCCTGGTCTATTCCTGGCTGCGCAACCGGCTGGCCGCTTCCGGCGCCATTCCGCTCAGCGCGCTCGCCTTCGCGCTGGTGCACTGGCGGCTGGAAATCATGATCCTGGCCTTTGCGATGGGCTGCGGCCTCGCCTGGTTCTACGAACGGACCCGGTCGATCGTGCCCGGCATCCTGCTGCACCAGTCGTTCAACATGGCGCAACTGATGCTGGTCTACGGGGCGGCCGCCCTGGCATCCGACCGCAGCGCGTTCGGCAGCATGTGAGCGCCGGCGCGCCGGCGCGCTTTCAGGCCGGCGTTTCGCGCGGCGGGGCCGCCACCGCCTGCCCGGCCGCCGCCGGCTGGCCATACAGCTTCCCGGCCCGCGCCTCGAAGGCCGAGACCATCTTGCGCACGGCCTCGTTGAACAGGGCGCCGACCAGCTTCTGCAGCAGGCGCGACCGGAACTCGAAATCGAGATAGAAGCGGATTTCGCAGCCTTCCGGGTGCGGCGCGAATTCCCAGTGGTTTTCCAGATGGCGGAACGGGCCTTCGGTATAGGCCACGTCGATGCGCCGCGGCCGGTCGAGGGAAACCCGCGACGTATAGCGCTCGCGGATCATGCCGAAACCGACCATGAGATCGGCGACGATCAGGCTTTCGGACCGGCGCCGGATGCGCGCGCCGACGACCCAGGGCAGAAACTCCGGATAGCGCTTCACATCGGCGACCAGATCGAACATCTGCTCCGGCGAATAGGGCAGGACGGAGACCTGTCGATGCTTCGGCATCGCCCTACCCGTCGGCCGCCGCCCGCGCCGCCTTCAGCCGGGCGAAATCGTCGCCGGCGTGATAGGAACTGCGGGTCAGCGGCGAGGCGGAAACCATCAGGAAGCCCTTGGCGCGGGCCATTTTCGCGATAGCGCGGAACTCGTCGGGGTGGACGAAACGGTCGACCGGGGCGTGCTTGCGCGTCGGCTGCAGATACTGGCCGACGGTGAGGAAATCGACATCGGCCGAGCGCAGATCGTCCATCGTCTGATAGACCTCCTCCCGCGTCTCGCCCAGGCCGACCATGAGGCCGGATTTGGTGAAGATGGCGGGATCGATTTCCTTCACCCGCTGCAGCAGGCGCAGCGAATGGAAATAGCGCGCGCCGGGCCGGATCGCCGGATAGAGGCGCGGCACCGTCTCCAGATTGTGGTTGAAGACATCCGGCCGGGCCCTGGCAACCGCTTCGATGGCGCCGGCCTTGTGCAGAAAGTCCGGCGTCAGAATCTCGATGGTCGTCTGCGGGGCGTGGCGGCGGATGGCCTCGATAGTGGCGACGAAATGGCCGGCCCCGCCGTCCGGCAGATCGTCCCGGTCCACCGAGGTGACGACGATATGCGCCAGGCCGAGCCGGGCGGCGGCCCGGCCGACATTCTCCGGCTCGTGCGGGTCCAGCCGGTCCGGCCGGCCGGTCTCGACATTGCAGAAGGCGCAGGCGCGCGTGCAGACGCTGCCGAGGATCATGAAGGTGGCGTGCTTCTTCGCCCAGCATTCGCCGATATTGGGGCAGGCCGCCTCCTCGCAGACGGTGGCGAGATTATGCGCCCGGAGCAGCTCCCTGGTGGCGCGATAGTCGCCGCCGCCCGGCGCCTTCACGCGAATCCAGTCGGGCTTGCGCCGGATTGGGCTGTCCGGCCGGTGCGCCTTTTCGGGATGCCGGGCGCCGGTACGCGGGTCGGTCGCGGATCGGTTCCGCTCCCCGGCGGGCACGGCTGCGCTCTCGGTTATCGCCATGGCACGGAAATGCACCCTCGAGTCCGGGCGATCAAGATGCGATTGCGCGCGATGCGCCGGCTCAGCCGATCACCCGGTCGGCGCGGAAATTGTCGGCATAGCTTTTGGGCCGCACCTGCCGCTCCCGCGGTTCCCGGACCTGATAGTCGATCCCCTTGCGCCGGCAGAAGGCGATGGCCTCTTCCCGGCTGGCGAAGACCAGCCTGACCTGCTGGCCGGTGTCCGACGAGGAGGTCCACCCGGTCAGCGGGTCGTGCTTCTGCGCCGCCTCCGGCTCGTATTCGACGATCCAGTCCCGGGCCTTGCCGCGGCCGGCCTGCATGGCCGTTCTGGCCGGGCGGGTGATGCATGCGCGCATTGGGGCTGCCTCGCGGTCGCCGTGGATGCCTGCCTGGTCGGGGCGGACGGATTCGAACCGCCGGCTTCCTGCTCCCAAAGCAGGTGCTCTACCTGGCTGAGCTACGCCCCGAAAAACGTTCTGCCGATAGCCGAACCGGCGGCGCGCGGCAAGCGCTGCGCCGCTTCCATGATGTTGTGTCCCCGCGGCTGTGATATCAAGGTCGAACCCTCACGCCGGCGCGCCCTGTCGGTGCCCCTGGGGGAGCCGGGCGGCGGGCCCGGTGGATTTTCGTGCACAACCGGGAACGCGCCCATGTCCAGTCGCACCGGCCAGCTGAGCGATGCGCTCCACGCCTATCTGCTGCGCTGGGGCGTCGATGAGCCCGGCCCGGTGCGGGCGCTGCGCGAGGATACGCACCGGCTCGCCGAAGACGGCTGGCAGAGCTCGCCGGAACAGGTCCAGTTCCTGGCCGTGCTGGCCGGCGCCATCGGCGCCCGGCGCTTCCTCGAAGTCGGCACGTTCACCGGCTATTGCAGCCTGCGCATGGCAATGGCCCTGCCGGAAGACGGCAGGGTGTTGACCTGCGACGTGACGGATGAATTCGTCGAGGCCGCCGGCCGCCGGCACTGGCGCGCCGCCGGTGTGGAGGACCGGATCGATCTGCGCATCGGTCCGGCGCTGGCGACGCTCGAAGCCCTGCTGCACGATCCGGGGCCGGACAGTTTCGACATGGCCTTCATCGACGCCAACAAGAAGGATTACCCGGCCTATTTCGATCTCTGCGGCAGGCTCGTCCGGCCGGGTGGCCTGGTCATGATCGACAATGTCTTCTGGGACGGCCGGGTGGCCGACCCCGACAACCGGGAAAAATCGACCCTTGCCATCCGCGAGGCGACGCGGCGTGCTCATGAAAGCGCCGGCTTCGAAACCGCCATCGTGCCGGTCGGCGACGGCCTGCTCATCGCCCGCCGCCTGCAGAACGAACCGGCCGCGCTTCCTTGACGGATCGCGGGCAAGGCCGATAATGTACAAATCGATGTTCATATAGAGGCGAACGGGATGACCCATAGACGTTCCATCGCAGAAGCGCGTCGCCACTTGCCGGGCCTGATTCGCGAAGCCGAACACGGCAGGACGGTGGAGCTGACCCGGCGCGGTGAGCCGGTCGCCGTGTTGCTCGGACGCCGGACATTCGAGCGGCTGACTGCAGGCCGGCGCGGTTTCGGCGAGGCATATGAGGCCTTCACCGGGGCATTCGACCTTGCCGAACTTGGCCTGGACCCAGACCGACTGCTCGAAGGCGCGCGAGACCAGATGCCCGGCCGCGACTTCCGGTTCTAGGCCTTGCGCTACCTGGTTGACACCAACATCGTTTCGGAACCTTTGCGACCCATTCCTGCCGCCGGCATCCTCCGAAAGCTGCTCGCACACGATGGCGAAACGGCAATTCCGGCACCCGTCTGGCACGAACTGCGCTTCGGCTGTTCCCGACTTCCTCCATCCCGGCGACGGGAGGCGATAGAACGCTATATCGAGGACGTGGTGCTCTCGAGCTTTCCCGTACTCGATTACGACCGTGCGGCAGCGGACTGGCACGCCGCGGAGCGGGCCCGGCTCGTCGCCGACGGGCAGACACCGCCGCTTACGGATGGGCAGATTGCAGCGATTGCTGCCGTTAACGATTTGGTTCTGGTGACGTCCAATATCCGGGATTTCCAGAACTTTCAGGGAATTAGGCTGGAAAGCTGGGAGTGAGCCGGATTGGCGCCTGAGGCGCGCCTGCCGCCGCTTGCATCGGATCGCGGCCTGCCCTATTTCTGATGTCATCACTTGGGGGAGCCGGCGCGACGGCTGAGAGGTTCCCTGCTCCCGCCGGTTTGCCGGGCGGGGCGGCGAACGACCCCTGGAACCTGATCCGGTTCGCACCGGCGTAGGGAACAGTGACATGGCCGGGAACCGGAAGATCGACCGGAGCGCGTTCCGCCCGCCGCCGGCCTCGCCATCGGACCCTTTCGAAACAGACGACGAGGCGGGAACGGCGGTGCGCCTCGCCCGGGTCGGCGCCATCCTGATGGGCGTCGTCGCCTTCTGGTACGCCGCGATCCTGCTGACCGGCGCGCCCGCCTTCATCCTGCCGCCGCCGGATGCGGTGCTGGCCTCGCTGATCGACGATGCCGGCCTGCTCGCCGCCAATGCGCTGACCACGATCTCCGAAATCCTGCTCGGCATGCTGTTCGGGATTTCCATCGGCTGCGCCACCGCGCTGCTGATGGCGGCCAGCGCGCCGGTCCGGCGCTGGATGCTGCCGGTCCTGGTCGCCAGCCAGGCGGTGCCGGTCTATGCCCTCGCGCCGGTTCTGGTGCTGTGGTTCGGCTTCGGCATCTGGCCCAAGGTCGTGATGGCGACCCTCATCATCTACTTTCCGGTCACGGCCGCCTTCTTCGACGGCCTGCGCCGGGCCGACCGGCAATGGATCGATCTCGCCCGGTCGATGGGTGCCTCGCGCAGCGACGTGTTGCGGCTGGTCCGGCTGCCGGCCGCCCTGCCGTCGCTCGCCTCCGGCATCCGCATCGCCGCGGCGACCGCGCCCATCGGCGCCATCGTCGGCGAATGGATCGGCGCCAGCGCCGGCCTCGCCCATGTGATGAACCAGTCCAAGGCGCAGTCCGAGGAGCCGCGCATGTTCGCCGCGCTGGTCGTGATTGCGGCGATTGCCGTCTGCCTGTTCTTCGCCGTGGACCGGCTGCTGCGCCTCGCCGTGCCCTGGCGCACCGAAACCGCCTGATGAAGGAGATGCCCGCCATGACGCTCGCGTGCCCGCGCCGCTTCCGCCCGGTGCTGCTCGCCGCGGCCATCGCCGCCGCTGCCGGCCCGGCCGCTGCCGCCGACCGCTTCACCGTTCTGCTCGACTGGTTCGTCAATCCCGACCACGGGCCGCTGTTCGTGGCGCAGGAGCGCGGCTATTTCCGCGCCGCCGGGCTGGATGTGACGCTGATCGCACCATCGGACCCGAACGATCCGCCGCGCCTGGTGGCGGCGAAGCGCGGCGATGTCGCCATATCCTATCAGCCGCAACTGCATATCCAGACGAGCAAGGGCCTGCCGCTGGTCCGCATCGGTACGCTGGTCGCGACGCCGCTCAATTCCCTCGTCGTGCTGCGCGACGGCCCGGTCCGAGGGATCGCCGACCTCAAAGGCCGGAAGGTCGGCTATTCGGTCGGCGGGTTCGAGACCGCCCTGCTCAGCGCCATGCTCGGCCGCCACGGCCTGGGCGTGGACGATGTGACGCTGGTGAACGTGAATTTCGACCTGTCGGGCAGCCTGATGTCCGGCAAGGTCAGCGCGGTCATCGGCGCCTACCGGAATTTCGAGCTCAACCACATGGATCTGGAAGGCCGGCCGGGCCGCGCCTTCCTGGTCGAGGAAGAGGGTGTGCCGCCCTATGACGAGCTGATCTATACCGCCCACCGCGACCGCGTCGGCGATCCGAAGATGCGCCGCTTCATCGGCGCGGTGGAGCGCGGCGTGCAATATCTGGTGAACTATCCGCAGCGCAGCTGGCGGCTGTTCGTGCGCGGCCGGGAGAAGGAGCTGGATACCGAGCTCAACCGCCGGGCGTGGCGCGATACCCTGCCCCGCTTCGCCCTGCGGCCGGCAGCGCTCGATACGCGGCGCTACGAACGGTTCGCCGCTTTCCTGAAACGCCAGGGGGTGATCCGCACGGTTCCGCCCGTCGCCCGCTATGCGACAGAACTGAAGTGACGCTGCAGCGCGCTTGTCACGCCCGTCCGCTCTCACTAGGGTTCGCCGCGATCCATCCCGACCGTGGAGGAGCCGAAACGCCGTGCGGACGGTCCGTCTCTATCTCGCCCTGTTCGCGTTCTGGCTGCTGATGTCCGGCCATTATCAGGCCCTGTTCGTCGGCTTCGGCGTCGCCTCCTGCGCCGCGGCGGTCTATATCGCCCGGCGCAAGGACATCATCGATCACGAAAGCCTTTCCTGGTATCTCAAGCCGAGGCTGCCGCTCTACTGGTGCTGGCTGCTCGGGCAGATTCTGAAGGCCAATTTCGACGTGGCGAAACGGTGCGTGCTGCCCGGCCGGCGGATCGACCCGTGCGTGTTCGCGGCGCCGGCGGAACAGGAAACCAGCGTCGGCGTCGTCACCTACGCCAATTCGATCACGCTCACCCCCGGCACCGTCTCGATGCAGACCTGGGACCATGAGATCCGGGTCCACGCCCTGACCCGCGACGGCGCCCGCGATATTCTGGACGGCGAAATGGGCCGGCGGGTCGCCCGGGTGGAGGGGCAGGCATGATGTTCGCCGCCGCGATGGCCGGCGTGCTGGCGGCGATGGCGCTGGCCCTGCTGCGCGGCCTGCTCGGCCCGACCGTCTTCGACCGGGTGCTGGCGCTGAACACGTTCGGCACCGTGACCGTGCTGGCGATTGCCGTGCTCGGCTTTCTGATGGGCCGGCCGCAATTTCTCGATATCGCCCTGCTCTATGCGCTGATCAATTTCATCGGCACCATCGCCGTGCTGAAATATCTCCAGTATGGCGATCTCGGCGCGGCCGGCCGGACGCCGGACGCCGGCGGGGACGGGCAATAGCGATGGCGCTCGCCGTCGATATCGCGAGCTGGGCCTGTCTCATCGCCGGCAGCCTGTTCTGCATCGCCGGCGGCATCGGCATGATCCGCTTTCCGGATGTGTACGCCCGTTGCCATGCGGCCGGCGTCATCGATACCGGCGGCGCCCTGCTCATCCTCGTCGGCCTGGCGCTTCAGGCCGGTTGGACGCTGGTCACGGTCAAGCTCGGGCTGATCGGCCTGCTGCTCTTCTTCACCGGGCCGACGGCGACCCACGCCCTGGTCAAGGGCGCGCTGGCCGGCGGCTTGAAGCCGCTTGCCGCCGATCTCGCGGCCGAACCCGACGCCGGCGCGCCGGCCGACCGGGATGGCGAGGCCCGGCCGTGATTACCGTTGCCAATCTCGTCCTGCTCGCCTTCATGGCCGTGACCGCCGTTGCCGTTGCACGCATACGCAACCTGTTCGTCGTAACCATGCTGGCCGGCATCTACAGCCTGCTGATCGCCACTGTGTTCGTGCTGCTGGACGCGGTGGATGTCGCGTTTACCGAGGCGGCGGTCGGCGCCGGCATCACCACCGTGCTGTTCCTCGGCGCCCTGCTGCTGACCGACCGCGAGGCGAAACCGCACCGCCACCGCTTCGCCAGTCATGGCCCCTTTCTGCTGGTCGTCCTGCTCGGCTCGGGGCTCGTCTACACCACCCTGGACCCGCTTATGCCGCGCTATGGCGATCCGGGTGCACCGGCGCAAAACCGTCTGGCGCCGGAATTTCTCGCCGACACGGTGATGCAGGTCGGCCGGGACGTGCCGACCGAGACCCATATTCCCAATGTCGTGACGACGACGCTGGCGAGCTATCGCGGCTTCGATACGCTGGGCGAGGTTGTGGTGATTTTCACCGCCGGGGTCGGCGTGCTGATCCTGCTGGCCGGCGGCGCGGGCGGGCGGCGGCGCGATGACGGCGACGATGCGGACAGCGACCCGGACTCGGCCCCGGCCGGGGATTCCGGCGGGCGCCCCGAAGACCGGCCCGGCGCATGATCGAGCATATCGTCCTGCGGGTGATCGCCAAGCTGCTGGCGCCGTTCATCGTGCTGTTCGGGCTCTATGTCCAGTTTCACGGCGATTTCGGCCCCGGCGGCGGGTTCCAGGCCGGCGTCATCTTCGCCTCCGCCTTCATCCTCTATGCCCTGATTTTCGGCATCGAAAACGCCCGCCGCATCGCGCCGCCGCCGGTCGCCCAGGCGGGAATGGGGCTGGGCGTGCTGATCTATGCCGGGGCCGGCGTGCCGGCCATGCTGCAGGGCGGCCGCTTTCTCGACTATTCGGTGCTGGCCGCCGATGCCGGAGACGGCCAGCACTATGGCATCCTGATCGTCGAATTCGGCGTCGGCGTGACCGTGGCGGCGGTGATGATCACCGTCTTCTTCACCTTCGCCGGCCGGCGCGGCGTGCTGGAAGCGCGCGAGGACACCGCCGACGCCGACACCGACAGTACACACCGATAGGCCGCGCGCCGTGTGGGAAACCTTCCTCGGCCTCTACAATTACTGGATCGTCATCGTCCTGATGATGGCCGGCTTCTATATCGTGATGACGCGCCACAATCTGGTGAAGAAGCTCATCGGCCTCAATATCTTCCAGTCCTCGGTCTTCCTGTTCTACATCAGCGTCGGCAAGGTCGAAGACGGTACGGCGCCGATTATCGAGCAAGGAAGATCGTTGTATTCCAATCCTTTGCCGCACGTTCTTATCCTCACGGCCATTGTCGTCGGCGTCGCCACCACCGCGCTCGGGCTCGCCCTCGTCGTCCGCCTCAAGGAGGCCTATGGCACCATCGAGGAAGATGAGATCAACGAAATGGACGAAGCCGGCTGATGGCGGACCATCTGCCCATCCTGCTGGTGATCGTGCCCCTGATCGCGGCGCCGCTGTGCCTGCTGGTCCGTCACGCGCTGCTGTGCTGGCTGGTCGCCGCCCTGGTCAGCTGGCTGTGCCTGGCGATGGCGGTTGTGCTGCTGGTCCAGGTGCTGGACGGCGGCACGATCCGCTATCAGCTCGGCGGCTGGGTCGCGCCCTGGGGCATTGAATATGTCGTCGACCGGCTGAACGGCTTCATTCTTGCCATCGTGTCCGGCATCGGCGCCGTCGTGGCGCCCTATGCCCTGCGCAGCGTGGCCGCCGAACTGCCGAACCGGCAGATCGGCCTGTTCTATGTCATGTATCTGCTGTGCCTGTCCGGTCTGCTCGGCATCACGATTACCGGCGACGCCTTCAACGTCTTCGTCTTCCTCGAAATCTCCTCCCTGTCGTCCTATGCGCTGATCAGCATGGGGCGCCACCGCAAGGCGCTGCACGCCGCCTATCAGTATCTGATCATGGGGACGATCGGGGCGACCTTCTTCCTGATCGGCGTCGGCCTGCTCTATGCCATGACCGGCACGCTCAACATGGCCGATCTGGCCGTTCAGCTGAAGCCGATTGCCGATTCGCGCATCGTGCTCGCCGCCTTCGGCTTCATCGTCGTCGGCATGGGGTTGAAGCTGGCGGTGTTCCCGCTCCATCTGTGGCTGCCGAACGCCTATGCCCATGCGCCGTCCGCCGTCAGCGTCTTCCTCGCCGGCACGGCGACCAAGGTGTCGCTCTATGTCGTCCTGCGCTTCATCTTCACCGTCTTCGGCTTTGAGTTCAGCTTCGCCGGCCAGCCGCTCGGCCTTGCGCTGCTGATCCTCGCCATTGCCGGGATCGTCGTCTGCTCGCTGGTGGCGATCTATCAGGCCGATGTCAAACGGCTCCTCGCCTGGTCGTCGGTGGCGCAGATCGGCTACATGCTGCTCGGCCTGTCCTTCGCCACGGCGCTCGGCCTGCAGGCGGGGCTGCTACACATTTTCAACCATGCGCTCATGAAGGCCGGGCTGTTCCTTGCGATGGGCTGCGTCTTCCTGCGCCTCGGCAGCTGCCAGCTGGACCGGATGGCCGGGCTCGGCCGGCAGATGCCCTGGACGATGGCGGGCTTCGTTCTGTGCGGGCTCAGCCTTGTCGGCGCGCCGCCGACCGCGGGCTTTATCAGCAAATGGTATCTGGTGCTGGCAGCGCTCGAAAAGGGCTGGTGGCCGGTCGCCGTGCTGATCGTGGCCACCTCGCTGCTCGCGCTGGTCTATATCTGGAAGGTCGTCGAGGCGGCGTGGTTCGGCGAGGCAACGGGTGCGGCGCTCAGGGCCCGCGAGGCGCCGATGAGCATGCTGGTTCCGCTCTGGATCGCCGTCGCCGCCAATTTCTGGTTCGGTCTGGAGACCGGCGGCAGCGTCGATGTCGCGAAGGCGGCGGCCCTGGCGCTGATGGGCGCGGCCGAATGAGCGGCGGCCTGCTCATCGCGCTCGCCATGGCGGTGCCGCTCGCCGGGGCCGTGCTTATCGCCCTTCTGGCCGGCCGGCCGAACCTGCGCGAGACGGCGACGATTGTCACAGCCGTGCTGCTGTTCGCGGTCAACGTCGCGCTGGCGGCGGAGGTGCTGGCCGGCGAGGCGCCTTCCCTGCGCGTCATCGAGCCGGTGGAGGGCATTCCCCTCGCCTTCTCCATCGAGCCGCTCGGCATGCTGTTCGGGCTCGTGGCCTCCTTCCTGTGGATCGTCACCTCCTTCTATTCCATCGGCTATATGCGGGCGAACCGGGAGGGCAACCAGACCCGCTACTATGTCTGTTTCGCAATCGCCATTGGCGCCACCATGGCGGTCGCCTTCGCCGGCAATCTGCTGACGCTGTTCATCGGCTACGAACTGCTGACGCTCAGCACCTATCCGCTGGTCGCCCATCACGGCGATGCGAAATCCATCCGCGCCGGGCGGACCTATCTGGGCATTCTGCTCGGCACGTCGATCGGGCTGCTGCTGACCGGCATCGTCGCGACCTGGCTGCTCGCCGGCACGCTCGATTTCCGCGTCGGCGGCATTCTCGCCGGCACAGCGTCGGACGGCATCGTCCTGCTGCTGCTCGGCCTCTACATGTTCGGTATCGGCAAGGCCGCCCTGATGCCGATCCATCGCTGGCTGCCGGCCGCGATGGTCGCGCCCACTCCGGTCTCGGCCCTGTTGCACGCGGTTGCGGTGGTCAAGGCCGGGGTCTTCGCCGTGCTCAAGGTCATCGTCTACATTTTCGGCATCGACCTGCTGAACGACAGCGGCGCCGGCGAATGGCTGGTGTGGATTGCGACGATCACCCTGGTGCTCGCCTCTGTCGTTGCGCTGACGAAGGATAATCTGAAGGCCCGCCTCGCCTACTCGACCGTCGGCCAGCTCGCCTATGTCGTGCTCGCCGGCGCCCTGGCCACCAGCTGGGGGGTTCTCGGCGGCAGCATGCACATCGCCATGCACGCCTTCGGCAAAATCACCCTCTTTTTCTGCGCCGGCGCGATCTATACCGCGCTGCACAAGACGGAAATCAGCGAGATGCGCGGCATCGGCCGGGCCATGCCGGTCACCATGCTCGCCTTCCTCATCGGGGCGCTCAGCGTCGCCGGCCTGCCGCCCGGCGGCGGCACCTGGAGCAAATGGTATATCGCGCTGGCCGCTGCCGGGACGGAGCATCTGATCGTCGTCGGCGCGCTGATGCTCAGCACGCTGCTCAACATCGCCTATTTCATGCCCATCGTGGCGCGCGCCTGGTTCGGGCCGCGCACGGCGGCCCGTTCGGCCGGCGCAATGGCGGCTCCGGCGGCGGCGAACGGGCTCAAGGAAGCGCCGCTGTTCTGCCTGATCCCCCTGTGCCTGACCGCGCTGGGGTGCATTGCGCTGTTCGTCTTCGCCGGCGAGCTGCAGGCCTTCCTGGCGCCGATGATCGACGGACTTTCGACAAGCGACGGACGGCGATGACCGAAGACGATCCCCGCCACGAAACCCCGCCGGAGCGGCGCTACCGGCTCGACGACCGGCGCAATGTCGAAACGCTCTTCCGGGCGCTCCTGATCGTCTGCGCCGGCCTGTTCGCGGCCGACCTGTTCTATGACAGGCACGCCAAATTCGCGCTCGGGGACGCGTTCGGCTTTTTCGCCATTTTCGGCTTCGTCGCCTGCGTCTTCCTCGTTCTGGCGGCCAGGCTGTTGCGCCGGCTGCTGATGCGCTCCGAAGATTATTATGATCGCTAGCCTTCCGCCCGGCCTGATCCTGATCGGCGGCGCGCTCGTCGTCCCGCTGCTGCGCGGCTGGCTGCGCTGGGCGTGGATGCTGGCGCTGCCGGTCGTCGGCTTCGCCGATTTGACCGGTCTCGAACACGGCGTGCACATCGCCATCGCCCTGTTCGACTACGAACTGCAGCCGGTGCGGGTCGACAAGCTGAGCCTCGCCTTCGGCTACATTTTCCACATCGCCGCGTTTCTGGGGATTCTCTATGCCGTCACGATCAACCGGACGGCCGAGCAGGTCTCCGCGCTGATCTATATGGGCAGCGCCATCGGCGCGCTGTTCGCTGGCGATCTCATCACCCTCTTCCTCTACTGGGAGGTCACCGCCGTTGCCTCGGCCTTCATCGTCTGGTCGGGCAACAGCGAAGCCGCGTACCGGGCGGGGATGCGCTATCTGGTCGTCCAGATGGTCTCCGGCGTGCTGCTGTTCGCCGGCATACTGGTGCAGATTGCCGGGACGGGCTCGATCCTCTTCGGGCAGACCGGGCTCGAAAGCCTGGCCGGCGTGCTCATCTTCCTCGCCTTCGGCATCAAGTGCGCCTTCCCCTTCCTGCACAACTGGCTGCAGGACGCCTACCCGCAAGCGTCGCCGACCGGCACGGTCTTCCTCAGCGCCTTCACCACCAAGCTGGCGATCTATGGCCTCGCCCGCGGTTATGCCGGCGAGGACATTCTGATCTGGATCGGCGCCGCGATGACCGTTTTTCCCATTTTCTACGCCATGATCGAGAACGATCTGCGGCGCGTGCTCGCCTACAGCCTTATCAATCAGCTCGGCTTCATGGTCGTCGGCATCGGGATCGGCACGGAGCTGTCCCTGAACGGCACGGTCGCCCACGCCTTCACCCACATCCTTTACAAATCCCTGCTGTTCATGTCGATGGGCGCCGTCCTGTACCGGGCCGGCACGGTGAAGGCTTCAGAACTCGGCGGCCTCTACAAATCCATGCCATGGACGGCGGCCTTCTGCATCGTCGGCGCCGCCTCGATCTCGGCCGTCCCCCTGTTCAGCGGCTTCGTTTCCAAGTCGCTCATCACGGGTGCAGCGGCCGGCGAAAGCCTGCTGGTCGTCTGGCTCGTGCTGCTCTTCGCCTCGGCGGTCGTCTTCCACTATTCGGGGATCAAAATCCCCTACTTCGCCTTCTTCGCGCGCGATTCCGGCAAGCGCTGCCGGGAGGCGCCGCTGCCGATGCTGCTGGCGATGGGCGTAACCGCCGTCCTGTGCATCGGGGTCGGCGTGTGGCCGGAGCCGCTCTATGCCCTGCTGCCCCACCCGGTGACCTATGCCCCCTACACGACGACG
Organism: Alphaproteobacteria bacterium; assembly: GCA_965221475.1. Classification (GTDB taxonomy): domain Bacteria; phylum Pseudomonadota; class Alphaproteobacteria; order Bin65; family Bin65; genus Bin65. Next base: position 216,430 of record OZ244891.1, read on the forward strand.
CATGTCGTGACGCAGCTTCAGCTGCTCATGTTCTCGGCGCTCGCCTTCGCCGTATTGATACGAACCGGCCTCTATCCGCGGCAACTGCGCTCGGTCAATCTCGATATCGACTGGATCTATCGCCGGGGCGTGCCGGCGGCCGGCCGGCTTCTGGCCGGCGCCGCTGCGCCTTTGCGCGGCGTCCTCGCCATCCTCGGGGCGCGAACGGCCTTCGGCTTTCTCGACCGTCTGTTCCGCTTCGCCGGGCCGCAAAGCCGGCTGGAGCGGACCTGGCAGACCGCCGGCATGGTCGGCCTGATCGCGATCGTGATGGCGCTCTATCTGGCGCTGGCGCTCGCCTGAGGCCTCGCCCGGCCGGCGGCGCGCGCCGTCACCCGCCGAGGAACAGGCGCCCGACCTCCGGGTCTTCGAGCAGGGTGCGGCCCGGCCCGGCCATGGCGAGCCGGCCGGAGACCAGGACATAGCCGATATCGGCGAATTCCAGGCCCTTCTTGGCGTTCTGCTCGACCATGACGATGGTCTTGCCCTCAACGCGCTGCAGATCGTCGAGAATTTCGAACACCATGTCGATGAAGCGGGGCTCCAGGCCGATCGAGGGCTCGTCGACCAGCAGAATATCCGGGTTCATCACCAGGGCGCGGGAAATCTCCAGCAGCCGCCGTTCACCGCCGGACAGCACCCTGGCCGGGTGCCGGCGCCGGGCGGCCAGCCGGTCGTATTTCTCGAACACCCGTTCGGCGGCGCGCCGGGCGTCGGCCGGATCGGGCATCAGATAGCCGCCCATCCACAGATTCTCTTCCACCGTCATATCCGGGAACACGGACTTGTCCTGCAGGATATAGGCGATGCCGGCGCTGCGCAGCTTCTCGCACGAATCGAGCCGGGTCACGTCCCGCCGTTCCGGCCCGCCGGTGACGATGGCACCGGAGAAGATGTTGGTGAAGCCGAAGATCGAATGGAGCACCGTCGATTTGCCGGCGCCGTTCGGCCCGATCAGGCAGAGCGACTGGCCCTTGCCGACCTGGAGGTGGAAATCGTGCAGGATTTCCATCTTGCCATAGCCGGCGCACAGCGTATCGATGGCGAGCCAGGGTTCGCCCTTCGCCAGCGCCGCCAGCTCGTCCACCGTCGGCCCCTCGTCGGCGATCTTCTGGACCTCGCGGACGACATCCTCGACCGAGATGACCGTATCGACCGAGCCGGCGCCGTAGCCGGCGGTCCGCCCTGCGCCCCGATCTTCCCGGCCGGCCATCAGTGCGCGCCCAGATAGGCGTCGATGACGCGCTGGTCGTTCTGCAGCGCGTCCGGCGGGCCGTCGGCGAGCAGCTCGCCATGGGCCAGACAATAGATGTGCCCGGCCAGGTTCATGATGACCCTCATATTGTGCTCGATAACGAACAGGGTGACGCCGAACTGCTCGTTGGCCAGGCGCAGCCGGTCGATCAGCCCGTTGATGAGCGTCGGATTGATGCCCGCGGTCGGCTCGTCGAGCAGCAGCACCTTGGGCTCGTTCATCAGCGCCATGGCGAATTCGAGCAGCTTCTGCTGGCCGAATGACAGGTCGCCGGCGCGCAGCTTGCGCTTGCGGTAGAGGCCGACGAAATCGAGCAGCCCCTCGGCCCGTTCCTCCGCCTCGCCGGATTTGCGGGCGAACATGCTGCGGAAGGTGCCGTCGCGATGGGACAGCGCGGCGTGCATGTTCTCGACGCAGTTCAGCTTGCGGAAAATCCGCGTCTGCTGGAAGGTGCGCAACATGCCGAGCCGGGCGATCTGCGGCACGCGCAGGCGGGAAATCTCCCGGCCCTCGAAGCGGATGCTGCCCGAATCGATCGGGTGGAAGCCGACGATGGAATTGAACAGCGTCGTCTTGCCGGAGCCGTTGGGGCCGATCAGCCCGGTGATGCTGCCCTGCTCCACCGCCATGTCGATGGCGTTGTTCGCCACCACGCCGCCGAACGACTTGCTGACATTCTCCACCTCGATCAGCGCGCTCATCGGGCGGCCTCCCCGACGGCGCCGTCCGCGCCCTCTGCAGCGTCGGCATCGGCGCGCTGGCCGGCCGTCCCCCGGTCGATCTCGATGCCGAACCATTCGGGCCGCCGCTCCTGCAGCCAGCCGACGATGCCCTGCTGGAAGAAGACGACGGTGACGACGATCAGCAGGCCGAGCACGACCCACTGCCAGCCGAGCAGATAGGTCCAGGTCACTTCCTTGATGATGTGGAACAGGGTGGCGCCGATCACCGGGCCCCAGAGCGTTCCCTTGCCGCCGAGCAGGGCCATCAGCACCATGAATATGCCGAAGGTGACGGTCGGGAAGGCGACTTCGAGCGGCTCCATGAAGCCGATGATATTGCCGAACAGCGCGCCCGAAATGCCGAGGAAGAATGCCGAGATCGACCAGGCGACCGTCTTGTAGAGCTGGGTGCGGACGCCCAGCGCCTCCGCCTTCGTCTCGTCGTCCCGGATGGCGTTCAGCATCAGGCCGAAGCGGGTGCGGTAGAGCCAGCGCAGGAACAGGAAGGTGAGCACCGCCAGGGCGAAGCAGCACCAGTAGAAGAACAGGCCCTGCAGATCGGCCGATTCGATGGCGCCGAACGGCACGCGGAACAGCGGATCGGCGTCGGTGCCGGAGGGGAACACCGGCAGGCGGATGCCGCCGCCGCCGCCGATCCAGTCCCAGGCGCCGATCAGCTCGCCGGCCGCAATCGCGATGCCCAGCGTGCCGATGGCGAAATAGGGCCCGCGCAGGCCGAAGACGATCAGGCCGAAGATAATGGCGAGGAACACCGAGCCGACCGCCGCCAGGACGATGCCGAGACCGAGGCCGAGGAAATACTCGCCGGTGGCGAACGAGGTGGTGAGCGCGCCGGACGGATCGGTGTACTCGCCGACATCGTACCACGGCCAGATCTGGCAGACCGCCGCGATATACATGCCGGCGCCGAAGAAGAAGATGTTGCCCAGCGAATTGTAGCCCATCTGGCCGCCCATCGTGTCCCAGGTGAGGGCGAACACGATCATGATCCAGAGCATCGCGATCTGCTGGACATAGGCCGGGAAGACCAGCGGCGCGATAACGCCGAACACGGCGAGCAGGGCGTAGCCCGGCAGTTCGATCCTGCGGGATCCGGACATGGCCGCGCCTACTCCACCACCCGGCGGTGCCGGTTTTCGACGATCTGGCGCCAGATCAGGACGAGCAGCAGCAGGCCGACCACCGTCGCCTGCTGAAAGTCGGCGCCGAGCACGAAGCCGCTGTACTGTTCGGCCACGCCCAGGCCGAGCCCGGCCATGATGACGCCGGGCAGATTGCCGAAGCCGGCCGCAGTGACGATGACGAACGACCGGATCGAATGGGTGATGCCATAGAAGGGCTGGATGACCCAGATCATGGCGATCAGCACGCCGGCCGCGCCGCAGATCGCCGCGTTCAGCGCATAGGTGAAGGCATAGACCCGGTCGGTATCGATGCCCATGACCCGGGCGGCCCGCGCATCCTGCGCCGTGGCGCGGATCGCCTGGCCCATGCGGCTGCGCTTCATGAACAGCACGATCGCCAGGGCCAGCGCCCCGCACATCAGGAAGGCGGTCAGCTTGATCCAGGCGAAGGTGAAGGCGCCGCCGCCGAGCGTCACCGTCGCCGTCGGCAGGCCGGAGCGCGCGGTCTGCACCTCCGGCCCGAAAACCAGGTTGAGGCTCTGCTGCAGCACGATGGCGATGCCGAAGGTCGCCAGCAGCGAGGTGAACAGGTCGCGGTCGATCACGCGCCGGATAATCAGCACATAGACCAGCCAGCCGAAGCCGAACATGAAGACGATAGCAATCGGCAGGCCATAGAAGGGGTGAATGTCGTTGGCATACAGGTAATAGGCGATGTAGCCGCCCATGATGACATATTCGCCCTGGCACAGATTCTTGACGTTCATCACGCCCCAGACCAGCGCCAGCCCATAGGCCGCGAGGGCGAAGATGGCGCCGATGAACAGGCCGTCGAGCAGCAGCTGGATATTCTGCTGCCAGGCGACCTCGAGGATGGTCAGATTGGTCTGCGCCTGGCCGCTGATCGAGACCAGAACGAGGCAGACCAGCGCCAGCATCAGGAACAGGATCCAGCCGTCGCCCGACGATTTCAGCCAGGCCGGCGTCACGAGGCCGGTCCGGCCCGCTTTCGGAGATGTCGCTTTCAGGGTCGCCATGGCATCAGCCGTTGCGGAAGGAAGGCCGAAATCGCGCGCGGCAGACGCCCGGCCCGCCGGGGAGCCGGGCGCGCTGCGCGCACGGGGGCCGATCCCGGAAGACCGGCCCGCCGCATCGGCCTACTGCGCCATCCGCGGGTGCTGGACCTTGTGCGAGGCCCATTTCGACGGCGCCACCACGACATATTTGCCGTCCTGGATCTGGCGCAGCACCATCGGCTTGGCGATGTTGTTGCCCGCCTTGGAGAATTTGATCCGCCCGTAGAAGGTCATCATGTCGGTGGCCGCGATGGCGGTGCGGATCTTCTCGGTATCGAAGCTGTTGGCGCGCTCGAAGGCATCCTTCCACACCAGCACGGCCGCCGCCGCCTGGGCCGACTGATACGGCACCGTCTTGTAGCCGCTGAAGGTCGCCTTGAACTTCTTGTCGAAATCCGCCGCGCTGCCGAAATAATTGTCCTTGTAGGACAGGGTTTCGGCCCACTGGGTCGGGCACAGGAAGCCGTTGACCGCCGCGCCGAACTTGGAGACGACCTTGGCCGATTCGCAGTGGGTCATGGCGACCATCGGCGTATCGATCTTCAGCTCCTTGATCTGGCGGGCCGCCGTCGCCGCGCCCTTGGAGTGGCCGGAGACGACCAGAAGGTCGGGCTTGAGCGCGCGCACCTTGGTGAGCGTCGCCGACATGTCCGACAGGTCGCGCGGCAGGCGGTCGTCGATCACGACCGTCATGCCGAGGCGCTTGATGTCGTCCAGCACGCCGGCGCGCACATCGAGCGAGAAGGGATCGTTCTCGAACGCCATGGCGATCTTGACGTCAGCGCGCTTCTTGCCCGCCTTGTCGGCAATCTCGGCCGCCAGCTGGATGGCGCTGGCCAGATACTGCTCGGACGTGGACAGCACGGCGAACAGATATTTGTAGCCCTTGGTGAACAGGGAGCGCGAGGCGCCCTCCGCCTCGATCATCGGGATGCGGTATTTCTCGGTCACCGGCGCGATCGCCTTGGTCAGGCCGGAACTGTACGGGCCGAGCATGTATTTCACGCCGTCCTGCCGGATCAGGCGCTCGGCGAGCTGGGCGCCGCGCGCCGGGGTCGATTCGTCGTCGTAATAGATGATCCGCAGCTTGTACGACTTGCCGCCGACCTTGACGCCGCCGGTCTTGTTGATGAGGTCGACCGCGATATTGTAGCCGTTCTTGGCGTGGATGCCGTTGGTCGAATATTTGCCGGTTTCGGACAGGGCCGAGCCGAGAACGATGGTATCGCCCTCGACCTTGGCCGAAGCCGGTACGGCGGCCATCGCAGCGGCCGTCGCGGCGGCGAGCACGGTCGCCGGGCTGCAGACTTTGAGCATGTCGTTTTCTCCCTGGGTCTGGTTGAAGAGCGGCGGCCGGCCGGTCGTGCCGGTATCGGGCCCGCTCCCCTGACATTGCGGCGCGCTTCTGCATATCGCGCGCCGTTGCCGGGGTGGTGTATCAGACCGCCGGCAATTGCCAAACGGAAAATTGACCTGCGCCAAACGGTTGCGCCGAACCGTGCCGCCGCACCGTTCCGCCGCATCGCCCGGCGGCTTGCTGGAGGCGCGCCGGCCGCCTAGTTAGCGGCAATCCGATCCCTGGAACGCCGGAGCGCTGCCGATATGGAAATGAACGGCGAATACCGCATCCCCGCCAGCCGGGAGACCGTCTGGCAGGCCCTCAACGATCCCGATGTGCTGCGCGCCTGCATTCCCGGCTGCCTGGCGCTGGAGCGGACTTCGGAGGCCGGCTTCGCCGCCACGGTCAAGGCGAAGGTCGGGCCGGTTTCCGCCACCTTCAAGGGCGAGGTGCAGCTTGACGATATCGATCCGCCGGCCGGCTACCGCATTCACGGCGAGGGCAAGGGCGGCGTGGCCGGCTTCGCCAAGGGCGGCGCTCATGTGCGCCTCGCCGAGGATGGCGGGCAGACGGTCCTGACCTACGATGCCGAGGCGAAGGTCGGCGGCAAGCTGGCACAGATCGGCTCGCGCCTTATCGCCGGCACCGCCCGCAAGCTGGCCGACCAGTTTTTCGGCAATTTCGTCGAGCATGTCGCGCCCGGCGCCAGCGAAGAAGCAAGCGCATAGCGGGGGCGCACGAAGTCCCGCGCGTTCGAGCGTGGCTCCCTCGATACGCCGCCCTGCGGGCGGCTACTCGGGATGAGGGTGGAGGTGGTTTTAGGCATAAAATACTGAATATAAATAACAAATGCCCTCATCCCGAGTAGGCCGCGAAGCGGCCGTATCGAGGGACGGCACCCCAGGACGCAGAGCGGGGCGGAGCTATCGCGGGGAATCCTCCTCCGCAGCCCCCGGCCCCTGCTCCCCGGCCTGCTGGCGCAGTTCGCGTTCGACGGCACCGGCAACGGCGTCCCGGACAGCCTGGTTGACGATGCCGGCCATGTGCCGGTCGAGCCACCGGTCGACGATGACCGCCACTTCCTGCCGCGCCGGCGGGTCGAATGCCGTGCCGGCGGAAGCGGCCGGCCAGCCGCCGGGCTCCCGCGCAGTGCCGGGATCGATGCGGACCACCGATCCGTCCGCCGCGATCATCTCGGTGAGCAGCAGGACGGCATCGTCGCCGCCCGATCCGGCGCCGCCCGGCCCGGCCCCGCCGGCCGGGGCTTCGGGCGCGGCGTCAGGCGCAGCATCGGCGCCATCGGCACCGGCATCCTCCGTCCGTTCCGCCGGTCCGGCGTCGCCAGGGGCGGGGTCGTTGCCCCCGGCAGCGGGCGCGGCGCGCGCCGCGTCGCCCGCCGGGCCGGGCCGGGCCTTGCCGTCCTGCTCGAAGACGATCCGGCGAATCGACGCCAGAATCTCGTCCATCGAGGGATCGTCCGGCGGTCGGGAGCCGGGTTCGGACATGGCCTGCTGCTCCTTGCGCGCGGATCGCGCGACGCCTAGCGCGCGTCCTCCGGTCCGGGGCCGAGCGGCCCGCCCAGGCCGGACGCCTTGTGGCGGACCTTGCGATAATGCTCCTCCGGATCGTGCAACTTGACGTCGAGCTTGAGCGCCTTCGCATTCATCCGGCCGACGGCGGCGAGCAGATCGTAGGTCGCCACCGCCAGATCGCGCCGGGCGCGCGCCAGATTGACCTGCGCGTTCAGCAATTCCTGCTGGGCGTTCAGCGTATCGAGCACCGTGCGCAGACCGGCCGCCGCCTCCTGGCGCACGCCGTTCAGGGCGATCCGGCTGGCTTCGAGCTGGGCTTCGAAGGCGGTAACGCTCGACCGCGCCGTGCGCAGGGCGGCGCTGGCCCGGGTCGCGTTCTCGACCGCCGTGCGCTGCGCCTGGCGCAGCTCGTCGCGCCGCCGGAACACGGTCTGTTTCGCCGCCCGCACGCGCGCGGCCACGCTGCCCGACCGGTAGAGCGGGATAGAGATGCTCGCCGTGACGCTGGCGGAATCGCCGGTCGTACCGCGCGTCTGGGCGTTGTAGCGCCGCTGCAGCTGGCCGTTGAGGGAGACGGTCGGCAGCAGCTCGCCGCGCACCAGCTCGACATTCGCCCGCGCCGCGCGCTCGTCCCACCGGGCGGCGACGACGACGGGATTGTCGCGCCGTGCCTGGCCGACGATGGCGGCCGGGTCGCCGGCCGGCGCAGCCGCGAGCTTCGGCGCCTCCGGCTCGCCGGGCATCTCGCCGACCACGTTCGCATAGCTGGCGCGCGACGCCTGAAGGATGCCCTGGGCCTGGATGGTCGCGGCCCTGGCCCGCGCCAGGCGCGCCTGCGCCTGGGAAACGTCGGTCCGGGTCACCTCGCCGACGCTGAAACGGTCGCGCGTCGCCTGGAGCTGGCGCGCCAGCACCTGCTCGTTGTTCCGGTTCAGCCGCAGGACGGCGCGGTCGCGGAACACGTTCATATAGGCCCGCACGACATTGAGCAGCACGGTCTGCTCGACATTGGCCAGCCGGGCGCGCTGGGCGAAGATGCTGAAATCGGCCTGGCGCTGCTGCTGCAGGTTGCGGCCGCCGCGATAGAGGTTCTGCCCGATGTTGAACGCCGCGCCGGCGGGAGTCCGGTTGCTGCTGCGAAAGCTGCTGCTGCCGGCCTTGTTCCGGCTTTCCGTCACGCCGATATCGGCCGACATGGACAGGCTGGGCCGCCGGTTGGCGGACGCCAGCGCCGCCTGCTCGTCAACCGCGCGCAGGGCCGCCCGCGCGGCGCGCAGCTGCGGATTGCTGCCATAGGCACGGGCCAGCGCCTGCGCCAGGGTCTCGGCCCGGACCTCCGGCACGCCGGCTGCGGCCGCCAGCAGAATCGCCGCGGCCGCCGCGACGCCCGCCGGTGCTGCAATAGCCATCGGGCAGCGGCGCCGGGGGGACGGCCGGGCCGGTGGCGAAAATCCGTGCGCGCCGTTCGGCGCCGCGCCGTGGCTGTGCATTACCTGTCACTCCCTCCGCGGCCCGGAACCGTTTGCGGGCCGGTTGCCGGTCTGCGCCGGTTCAAAAGCTGAAAGCGGGCGCGGCGGCGAATTCCGGCAGCGGCGGCACGCTGGCGTCGAACACCGTCCGCTGCGACAGGACACCGCCGACCGTCAGCCCGACCGTGGCGCGGCCCGGTCCGCCTCCGCCGCCGAGCACGCCGACCATGCGCCCGCCTTCCGCGCACTGGGCGGCCAGCGATTCCGGGAAGCGGGGCACGGCGCCGTCGAACAGTATCACATCGTACGGCGCCTGTTTCGGATATCCGTCGGTCGCCGGCCCTTCGACGATCAGGGCATTGTCGATGCCGAGGTCGGTCAGCGTCGCGGCGGCGCGCGCCGCCAGCGCCGCATCCGATTCGACGCCGATCACCGTTTCGCACAGCCGGGCCAGCACGGCGGCGGCATAGCCGGTGCCGCAGCCGACGACCAGGGCGATCTCCCCCGCTTCCGGCGCGGCCGTCTGGACCAGCCGGGCGAGGACCATCGGCTCCATCAGAAAGCGGCCGCCGCCGAGCGGCAGGTCTTCGTCGATATAGGCGAGCGGGCGCCGCTCCGCCGGGACGAACTGCTCGCGCGGCAGGGTTTCCAGCGCGCGGATCAGCGCCGGATCGGTGACTTTGTTGGGGCGAATCTGGCTTTCCACCATATTCGCCCGGGCGGCGGCGAAATCGGTCATTCGGCCCCGGAATCGGCGGGCGCCGACGGGCGGCCACCGGGTTTCCGGCACCGCAGCCGGCGCGCTGCAAACGCCCCGGTCTTATAGGTTGCGCCCGGTCCGGTTACAACGGGCGAATCCCGCCCTGCCCTGCTCCGGCCCGGTGCACGGGCCCACGCTGCCCGGCCGGGCGGGGGCAGGTGCTTGACGGGGAATCGGCGGGTTCCTATGTTCCGCCGCGCCGCTGCGGGGCCGCGGCCCGATGCCCTGGGCGCCCATAGCTCAGCCGGTAGAGCAACTGACTTTTAATCAGTAGGTCGCAGGTTCGAATCCTGCTGGGCGTACCAGTCGGTACAAGGGGTTATCGGGGATTTCTCAGTTTCTGCTTCAGCGGCGCCCGCCCGGTCATGCCGCGAGCGGCAGCGCGGGCAGGACCTCGCGGGTCAGCAGATCGACGGTGCGGGCCGCTTCGTCGAAGGTGAGATCGCCGAAGGCCATACGGCAGACCAGATAGTTGACGCCGGCCTGTTCGGCGAGCGCCGCCAGCCGGTCGCGCACCTGTTCGGGCGTGCCGGCGATGGCGACGCCGGTCTGCGCCAGCTCGTCGAATTCCGCCGGGAAGACGACGCCGACCGGCTCGCGGCCGGCACGCTCCCACAGGGCGCGGAAGCTGGCGCGCCAGACCTGGTAGCCGCGCTGCGCGACCGCGAGCGCCTCGCCCTCCGTTTCGGCGATGACGAGGTGGAAGCTGATGCCGAGCAGCGGCAGGTCCGCCGCCGCCCGGCCGGCCTTGCGCCATTCGGTGCGGTAGGCGTCGGTGATGGCGCGCACGCGGGCGGCCGGCTGGTTGCTGATGATGTTGATCCGCCGGGCGGCGGCCCATTCCGCGGTTTCCGGCCGGCCGACCCCGTACCAGAGCGGCGGATGGGGCTTCTGCACCGGGGTCAGGACCATCGGCACGCCGTCCGCCCGGTAATGGGTGCCGGCGAAGCTGAGCTCGCCGCCCTTCAGCCCTTCCAGGATGAATTCGAGCCCCTCGCGGTACAGGGCCGGGGTCTCTTCGGGATCGAGGCCGAAAAAGGCGGCCTCGATCGGGGAAATGCCGCGCCCGACGCCGAGTTCCAGCCGGCCGCCGCTCATACAGTCGAGCATGCAGATTTCTTCCAGCAGGCGCAGCGGCGGATACATCGGCAGGCAATAGACCATCGGCCCGAAACGCAGGCGCCGGCTGCGCTGCGCGACCGCGGCGAGAAACAGGCCGGGCGACGGCGCCATGCCCAGCGGCGTGCCGTGATGCTCGGCCAGATGATAGGCGTGGAGGCCGGCGCGGTCGTAAAGTTCGATCAGGCGCAGCCGGTCCTCATAGAAGGCGGCCGGCGCCCCGGCACCCCGGTCGAGATGGTCGAAAACGCCGATGCGCAAGGCCATGGCTCCCTTCGTCAGATTGCGGCGCGACCTTGCCACCGGGGGCAGGCCCTGTCGAGCCACCGCCTTCCGGTCAGGCGGGCCGGCGCCGCATGCGCGTCCCCGCCGGGTCGAAGGCCGGCGCGGTCTGCAGCCGGGCGGAATGGCGCACGCCGGCAATGTCCACCGCGACCCGCCGGCCGTCGAGATCGCCGATTCCGCCGGTCCCGTCGATCCCGTCGGCGCGGACATGGCCGAGCGCGACCGGCCGGCCGATGCGGAAGCCGAAGGCGGCCGATGTCGTGCAGCCGAGAATACCGCCCTCGCCATGGATCGGCTCGTGGCCGAGCGGCACCGCATCGATATCGTCGAACAGGAGGGTCGCCAGGGTCCGCCGGCCGGTTTCGCGCTGCCGGGCGAGGGCCGCGGCGCCGATGAATTCCCTGTGCGCGGCGCACAGCCGGTCGAGCCCCGCCTCGACCGGGCCCGTGTCGCCATCGAGCTCGTGGCCCATCGCGGCGAAGCCCTTCTCGATTCGCATCGATGTCTGGGCATACAGCCCGGCCGGAGCGGCGCCCGCCCGGACGAGGGCGGCATGGACCGCCGGCGCGTCGCCGGCGCGGCAGGCGATCTCCCAGCCCGCTTCGCCGACATAGGAGAGGCGCACGCCGCGCACCGGGCAGCCGGCGATGCGCGCGCTGCCGAAGCGGAAATAGCCGAGATCGTTCAGCGCCGCCGCGCCGGCCTGTTGCGCGATCCGGGCGGAGTCCGGCCCCATCAGGGCGAGTACCGCATGATCCGCACTCTCGTCGGCAAGGGCGACGGCAAAAGCTTCGGCATGGCGGCGCAGCCGGGCCAGTTCGCGGCGCAGCGCGCCGGCGCCGACGAACAGGAGATAGCGGTCTTCGGCGATCCTCTGCGCGGTCGCATCGGTCTCGAAAGTGCCCCGCTCGTTCAGGAGCGGCGTGTAGATGGCGGTGCCGGGCGGCCGGTCCATATCGGCGGCGCAGACATGCTGCAGGAAGGCGGCGGCCTCGCGGCCGGCCACCGCGATGCTGCCGAGCGCCGAGCTGTCGAAGACGGCGGCGCGCCGGTGGGCGGCCATGACCTCGTCCTGCACGCGGGCGAACCAGTCCGGCCGGCCGAAGGTCGGGCGCGGTTCCGCCGGCCTGCCGAACCAGAGCGGGCGTTCCCAGCCGTCGATCTGGCCCATATGCGCGCCGGCCGCCCGGTGCTCGGCGTCGAGCGGCAGAAGGCGCAGGCCGCGCGCCGTGCGCGGCTGGCGGCCCGGCCAGGCGATCTCATAGTGCCGGCCGAGCACTTCCGGTGCCCTTGCCATCAGATGTTCGACACTGTCGAACTGCGGCGCGAAGCGGTTGGCTTCGGCTTCCGACAGATCGTAGGCCGTGTGCCCGTGGACGATGGCATGGGCAAGGTTCATGCCCGCCCCGCCGGCACAGGCGATGCCGACCGAATTCATGCCGCAGCCAAGGAACAGGCCGCGCGTCTCCGCGATTTCGCCGAGCATGAACATGCCGTCCGGCGTGAAGCTTTCCGGGCCGTTCAGCAGCGTTTTGACGCCGGCCGCCGCGAGCGCCGGCACCCGGTGCAGCGCATTCGCCATCATCGGCTCGAAATGGTCCCAGTCCTCCGGCAGCAGGCCGAACTCGAAGCTGCCGTCCAGGGTTCCCGGCGGGATGGGCTTGCCCTTCGGCTCGAAACAGCCGACCAGAAGGCCGCCGCCCTCGTCGCGGATATAGAGATGGCCGTCATGGTCCGACAGGGTCGGCACATTGCCGGAAACGCCTTCGACCGGCCCGGTCAGCAGATAGAAATGCTCGCAGGCCAGCAGCGGAACCCTGGCGCCGGCCATGGCGCCGACCTCGCGCGACCACAGGCCGGCGCACAGCGCGACCGCGTCGCAGCGCACGGTGCCCTGCGCCGTTTCAATGGCGCGGACCCGGCCGCCCGCGGTCAGAATCCCGGTGACGCCGGTCTGCTCGAAGACCCGCGCGCCGCCGCGCCGCGCCGCCCGGATCAGCGCGGCGCACAGATCCGACGGCCCGACCCGCCCATCGTCCGGCGACCAGACGGCGCCGAGCACATCGCCGGCGTTCATCGCCGGCCAGCGTTCCTTCGCCTCGCCGGCGCCGACGGGCTGCGCCGCGATGCCCCAGGCCCGGGCGAGCGCAGCCTGGCGCCGGATATGGACCAGCCGGTCCGGCGTCGTCGCAATCGAGAGGGAGCCCTTGCGAATCCAGCCGACGCTCTGCCCGGTCGCCGCTTCGAGCCCGGCATAGAGATCGATGGAAGTGCGGATCATCCGGGTGAGGTTGCGCGATTCGCGCAGGGCGCGCACCTGAGCGGCGGAATGCCAGGTCGTGCCGGAGGTCAGCCGGTTGCGCTCCAGCAGGATGGCGTCCGACACGCCCATCTGCGCCAGATGGTAGAGCGTCGAACAGCCCATGACGCCGCCGCCGATGACGACGACCGAAGCCTGGGCGGGGAGCGGTGCGGACATGGCAGGGCGAATTCCGGCTACGGTGCGATTGACGATCCCCGCCCGGTTGGCGAGTATCGATCCGGGCAGGCAGCAGGAAGAGCCCGATGGGCCGACAATCCGTCATCGACGCCGTGACGGCGGAGCTGGACAGCGAGCCGGGCTATTTCCGGGCCGCCCTGCTGCGCGAGGATCTGGCGCGCCTTGAAAACCTGCTGGCGCTGGCCGACCGGGCGGACGGTGAAGCGGCGTTCCTGAAGGCGGCGGGGCTGGCCGGCTGGACGCCGGGCGACCTGCGCACCGGCGAGCTGAAACCCTGGCTCGATCCCTTCCTGCGCGCCTGGTACGGCGCGGCCGATGCCGGAGAGCTGCTCGATCTGTGGCGCCGGTTCGACCGCAACCGGCTCGATATTCTGGCCGGCTGCCTTTCGACCCGGCCGCTCGCCGGCCTCCGGGCGGACCGGGAAAGCTGACGGCAGCGGCCCGGCCGCGCGACCGGGTTCCCGGCATCAGGCACAGCCGGCGAAACCGTCCTCGTCCATCTTGGCCTCATAGGGTGCCGTCACGGCCGCGCCGGGCGTGAGCGTCGGCTTCACGCTGTCCCAGTCGTCGGGCCTGAGGACGACCATCCAGGCGGTATAGGGGTCTTCGTTGGCGAGGGCCGGATTTTCCTCCAGCGCCGTGTTCACCTCGACGATTTCGCCGCCGGCGGCCGATTTGGCCGGGCCGACCCATTTGCCGGATTCGAGGGTGGCGCAGGATTTGCCGGGCCGGACCGAACGGCCGACCTTCTTCGGCGTGAAAGCGACGAGATTGCCGGCCATGGCCGTCGCGATGCTGGTCATGCCGAGGCGCACATTGCCGTCGCCGGTTTCGCTGAACCAGATATGGTTCGCCACGTCGTAGAGCAGATCGTCGGGCAGATGGCATCCGCGGACAGTCGGCATGGGTCAGGCAACCTCCTCCAGTTCGTGCCGGCCGGCGGGCGCATCTTCATCCGCATCGCGCGACCGCAGCGTCCGCGATGAACAGCAGAACTCGCCGAGCGCCGCAACCTGCATTTTGCCCGAAACGAACAGCAGCAGGTGGCGCACCAGCATGACCGCCATCGCCCGGCGCGCCGCGGTCTCGGCATGATCCGGCTCGAGGCGCAGCAGATTGGCGTGCCAGGCGATTTCGCGCACGGTCTCGCGGCAGGCGTTGAAGCTCGGCTCGCCGCGCGCACCCTGGCGGTGCAGGGCGATCAGGCGGAAGCCCTCGCGTTCTTCGCGCGTCGGCGTCTCGCCGCGCCCCTCCAGCCAGTTTTCCAGCACCGCCTCGGCGAGGGCGAGCAGCGGTCCGGCCGGATCGCTCCCCGGCGCGGCGGGCGCTGCCGCATCGACGCCGTCGAGCGCCGCTTCGATCCCGGCGAAGGGTGTCATGCCAGCCCCTTCTCCTTCAGGAAGCCGCGCGAATCGGAGACATTCTCGTGCACGCCGACCTTGCGCGGGCTCAGGCCGAGCGCCATGCCGAGCAGCTGGGTGAAATAGAGGATTTTGACCGCGGTCTTGCGGCCCAGCCGCTCCTCGGCGCGAATCTGGTGCATTTCCAGGCCGGAATGACAGGTCGGGCATTCGGTTGCGATCACGTCGGCACCGGCTGCTTCGGCCGCTTCGAGAATGTTCAGGACGAGCTTCGTCGAAATATCGCTGTCGGAAAGCGTATGGGCGCCGCCGCAGCAGGCGGTCTTGAGCGGGAAATCGACATTCTCCGCGCCGGCCGCCGCCAGCAGATCGTCCATGAAATGCGGTTCGGAGGTCGATTCAGAACCGGGGCCGCGGTCCTTCTCCGGGAAAATGTGGCGCGGCCGCGTATACATGCAGCCATAATAATTTGCGATTTTAATGCCCTTCAGGCTGTTCTTTACCTTTTCTCTCAGTTTTTCCTCGCCGATCCCGTCCTTGATCCAGTCGAGCGCATGGATGGTTTCGACCTGGCCGGCCCGATAGGTTTCGTGCCCCGCCCGGTTCGACAGGCGATCGACGACCTGCTGCGAGCCGGCATCGCGGTCGAGATCGTATTCGGCCTTTTTCAGATTGTGATAGCAGCCGTTGCACGGCGCCATCACCACATCGTGGCCCATCTCGTTGGCGGCGATGGACATGACCCGGGACGACAGATAGGTCTGGATCTTCGGGTCGATGTTCTTGACCTCCATCGCGCCGCAGCAGTTCCAGTTCTTCACCTCGTCGAGCTCCAGGCCGAGCGCCTTGCCGACCGCCCTGGTCGAGCGGTTGTAGGCATGGCCCGTGCCTTCGAGCGCGCATCCGGGATAGTAGGCAACCCGCGCGTATTTCCGGTCTTCGGTCATTCGTGCTTCCCGTCGCCGAGGCCGAGCGCCCGGCGCTGTTGGCGTTCGCATTCCTCGACATAATCCTGCAGCGCCGCCCGCGCCTTCGACCAGCCGGCGGTGCGCGGCCGGAACACCATGGCGAGCCCCATGCGCCGCATCAGGCCGACCGGCAATTTGGCAACGATGTTGCGCGCCATCCGAATGAGCCAGTCCTGCATCAGCGGCTGGCCGGTGCGCTTGAAGAAGGCCCGGATGATGGACGATTCCTCGATCTTGCCGCGCGCGATCACCTGTTCGGCGAATATTTCGTCGAAATGCATCGACGGCGATTTCGGTGTGTGGCCCTTCAGTTCGAGCCAGTGCGCCGTCGCCTTCATCACGCCTTCCGGCTCGACATCGCGCGGGCAGGCATAGGTGCATTTGTTGCACGACACGCACTGCCAGACGATATCCCGGTCGCGCAGCAGTTCGGACTCCATGCCCATGCGGATCAGATAGATCCAGTAGCGCGGGTTGAAGTCCGGGTTGACCGCGTTCACCGTGCAGGAATTGGTGCAGGAGCCGCACTGCCAGCAGCGGTGGATGCGCTCGCCGCCCGGCAGCGCCGCGATCTCCTCCTCCAGGGCCTCGTTATAGTCGGTGACGACCCGCGGCTCGATGAAGGTCGACCAGTGGCCCGACACATCGATGCCGTCGATCACGAGCTCTTCGCGGGTCTTGATATTCTCCGGCCGGATCAGGGATTGTTCGTGGATCGGCATGGCGCGTCAGGCCCGGTTCGGCAGCAGCGGAACGGCGACGGCCTGCGCGGTGCCCTCAACCGCCCCCGGCCCGGCCCGGGTGCCGACGCCGTCCAGGCCCAGCATCCGCCTCGTATGGAGCATCGGGTCCTCCGGCGTGGCGAAATCGGTCCGCAGATAATGCCCGCCCTGCTCGCCGATATAGCCGGCATAAATGTGCGCGGCGACCAGATCGACATAGTACAGGACATCGCGGAAAACGCCGTTGTCGGTCAGGAAACCGGAAAGTTCCTCGCGCAGCCGGATGAAGGTGCCATAGCTGTCCGGCACGTCGATCATCATGTGATCGACATTGTCGCCCCACCAGATTTCGCGCAGGACGCCGGTATTGGTGCCGGCATCCCAGACCCAGCGCTGCATCGCGGGATAGCGCTCCGGGTCGATATTGTGCAGCAGTTCCGCCGCCAGGTCGCGGACCCAGCGATGGGCGCGGTCGCGCGGGAAGGCGCGCTCGAAGGCGGCGATGCGGTCGTCGGCCGTCGTCGTATCCGCCAAGCCGTCCAGCAGCGCGCCGACCGCGGCCCGGAGAGCGGCAAACCTGCTTCCCTCGAGATAGCGGCCGATCCGCCGCCGTACCGAGGGCATGAGCGCGCACAGACCGTGCAGGGCGGCCGGATCGAGCCCTGCCGCGCCGCCGGCGAACGCCTGCTGGAACGAGGCGGATTTCAGCTTCAGCGCCTCGACATAGCGCTCGACCCCGCCCTGCCCCTCGCTGCCGGCGATCAGGCTCTCCAGCGCCTGGCGCAGGCGCGGGCCGGACAGGTGCAGCGCCGGCCGGTCGTCAGGGACCGGCCGGTCCGGTTCCGCCATCGCGGGCAGCGCCGGCGCGATCATCGCTTCAGGCCGCTTCGTCGGCCGGCCGGTGGGCGGCAGCGAGCGCCGCGACGGCGGCGGCATTGGCCTGGGCAATCGAATCGTCGATGGTCTCCGGCCCGGTTGCGGCACCGGCGACGAACACGCCCGGCCGGCTGGTCCGCCCCATGCCGCCATAGGCGGTCTGGCGGGCGATATTGCCATGCGGCTCCAGATCGACGCCGAAAATGCTGGAAAGCAGCAGATTATCGACATTCGGGTCCATGCCGATGGCGTGGACGACCATATCGAACGGAATGGTGATCGGCCGCTTGACCAGCGTATCCTCGCCCTTGACGATCAGGCGCTCGCCGTCCGAGGTCACTTCGGCGATCCGCGCCTTGATGTACTTGACCTTGAATTCCTCCTGGCTGCGCCAGTAATAGCCCGTTTCGTAGAGGCCGAAGGTGCGGATATCCATATAGTAGATATAGACATGGCAATCCGGCAGCTCCTCGCGGATTTCCATCGCCAGATTGGCGCTGACCGTGCAGCAGATTTTGGAGCACCACTCGCGGCCGATCTGGCGGTCGCGCGAGCCGACGCACAGCAGGATCGCCACCCGCTTCGGCTTGCGCCCGTCGGACAGGCAGCGCACGCCCTGCCCCGACGAGATCATCTGCTCGACCTGGGTGGTGGTCACCACATCGGGAAACGAGCCGAAGCCCCATTCCGGCTTGTTGACGGAATCGAAATGGGTGAAGCCGGTGCACAGGATCGCCGCTTCGGCCTCCACGGCCTCGCCATCCGACAGGGTGGCGGTAAACGCGCCCGGCTCGCCGGCAAATTCCGCGACCGTGCGGCCGGTGCGGATATCGATGGCCGCGTCCTGTTCGACACGCCCGACCATGCCGCCGATGGCATCGCGGGCCCATTCGCCGGTCGGCACCAGCCGGGCATAGCCGGACAGGATCGGCGCACCGCCCAGCCGGTCCTCCTTTTCCACCAGAACGGCCTTGCGCCCGATGCCGGACAGCGCGCCCGCCGCGGCGAGCCCGGCCGGCCCGCCGCCGACCACGAGGATCGGCCGGCTCATGCGCCGGACCCGATCCGCCTGAAACCGGGGCCCGAGGTGATCGCCAGGCGCGGATCGTACAGATTTTCGCGGTGGCCGGCCTCGACCTGCTTGAGATAGTCCTCGAACTCCGCCTTCGCGGCGCGCCAGTCGATGCCCAGCTTCTCCATCAGCGTCTCGGTCGAGGAGGCGTGCCAGTGGGACTGGACGATCTTGAAAGGATGGGCGCCGCAGACCAGGGCGGCGAACTGGCAATCCGCCAGAATCGGCAGATCGTATTCCTTGCCCGCGGCCTTGCCGATCCACTGGTTCTTGTCGAGCGTCGTGATGCAGCCCGTGTCGTGGCCGATCATGACATCGGCCCGCGCCTCTTCGACGGCGACCCGGACCTTGCGGTCGATGGCGAAGGACCGGGTGAACTCGCGCTCGGAAATGATGTGGCGGAAGCCGAAGCCGCAGCAATCGTACCAGGTCGAATAGTCGATCACCTGGGCGCCGAGCGCGCCGATGATACCGGTCGAGACGGCGACCCGGTTGCCCTCCAGAATATCGTCGTCGTAGATCGCATCCTCCGGCACCATCTTGTAGACGTGGCAGGCCGGATGGATGGTCGCGCGGATGCCGCTGGCGTCGATGGTCTGGCGCTCGGCGATGTGCTGCCGCCGGACATGCACCCATTCGGAATAGTGGACGATCTCTTCGGGAATCAGCAGCTTGCCGTCGACCAGCCGGTCGAGCTTGCCGAGGATTTTCTTCACCCGCTCGCGCAGTTCGGCCGAGTGCAGCAGATAGTGGCGCACCTCCTTGTAGTTGCCGAACGAGGTGCCGCAATGGACCAGCGGGTAATAATAGGCATCGGGCAGGCCCTGCGCCCGGGCGCTGACATACGCCTGATGGAAATTGCGCAGGAAGACGGCGGCCAGGCTCTCCAGATTGCCGATGCCGGAGCCGTGATAGTTCCAGGCGGTGCAGGAAGTCTGGTCGGTCTCGTCGAGATATTCCGTGCCGAGCTCGTTCATCAGCCACAGCAGCGAGGCCGGATAGCCCGGAATGTTGCCGCACTGGCCGCACGATTTGTGATGCCACAGCCGCGTCGTCGGGATGCGCTTGGTCCAGCCGTACAGGGTCTTGACCTCGACCGGCTCGTGCCCGTCCTGCAGCCGGTGGACGGCGATCTCGCCATCCTTCTCGAGCTGCCACATGATATCGCGCACATCCTCGACGCGATCCTTGCCGGTCAGCATGGAGCGCTTGTCGATCTTCGCCTCGACCCAGGCGGTTGCGGTGCGCGCATCCTGCGCCGACAGGTTGGAATCGCGCCACTCGCTGCCGTGGCCGGTAAAGCGCTCGCCGCCGTTCGTCGTGCCCGTCATGTCCGCTTCCCTCCTGCCGGGGCCGCCGCCGGCGGCTCAATCGTCGTCGTCATCGTCTTACTGCTCTTCCAGAAAATCTTCCCAGTCTTCGCGCTTCTCGTCCATGATGTCGGTGATGACATCGAACAGGTTCTCGTCGATCCCTTCGAGCTGGTCGAGCACGCCGGTCATTTCCCAGATCGTGTAGAGCTCGACGGAGGTCTTCAGATTGACCTCCCAGGCCGTCGCCGTGGTGTTCAGCGTCGGCATCGGGATCGCCTGGCGCAGCAGCTTGAGCGGCGCATCCACCTTGGCGATGTTCGGGCCCCAGTCGGCAAAGTGGTCCGGGTTGATCATGTCCGGCGCCAGCTGGTTGCCGGTCGAGATCAGCTTCAGCATCACCCGGCTGAACGGCCGCAGCACATTGCGCGCCGATTCCATGCTGTGCTTGATCGCCACCTCGCGCATCAACATCACCAGGCCGCCGGGGCTGTTGCCGAACGGGCAGCGTGCGGCACAGGTATAGCACTGGGCGCAGGCCCAGATTTTTTCCTGCATCGCATCGTAGATGCCTTCGAGATTCTCCGTCCAGAGCAGCTGGACGATCTCGCGTGGGCTGAAATCGTAATAGTGGGCGGCCGGGCAGGTTGCCGTGCAGATGCCGCAGTTCAGGCAGCCGTTGAGCTCGTGGTCGTAGCGGAGGTCCGCCTGGATATCGGCGAAAATCTCCTCCAGATCGTCGCGGCCGAGCGGCGGCGACTCCGATACCGGATCGCCGATATGCTCCTGTACGCGGGTGGCGGCGCCGTGGTCCATGGTCTCGTCCGGTCCGGCTGCTACAGGGTCCGGTCGCCCGGAATCCCGCTGCTCAGTAGGTCAGCACCTTCACGTCGTCTTCCATGATCTCTTCGATCAGGTGGGCGCCGCCGACAATGCCCTCGCATTCCGGGATCAGATCTTCCTTGGTCATGTTGAACAGGTCGAGATTGGGCGAGCAGCAATAGAATTTCACCCCCGCCTCGTGGGCGTCCCGGATGAAATCGTAGACCGATTTCGGCGATCCCTCCTTGACGACCAGCTTCTCGGCGACGCCAGCCTTCATCAGGCGGCCCGAGGTCGCGGTGCAGATGACATCGACCTCATATTCCATCGCGGCCGCCACGGTGGCCTGGAAGATCGGCGCGCCGAGCTCCTCGCCGTTCCGCGGGTCGGTGTTCGCCATCACGATGACCAGTTTGCCCGACACCACGCGCCTCCCTGCCCGTTCGCCGTCGATCCGTCCGGGCACGGTATTGAATGTCGGGACAGATAGCAACTTTTGAATGTGTCGAAAGCCCCTGTGCGAATTTACGCGCCCCCGGCCGGCTTACGGCCGTTCGCGCCCGCCCTGCATCAGGCCCGTCAGCTGGACCAGGCCGGTCATGATCGGCACCAGCGCGTCCTCGATGGGCCGCTGGGCCGCCCGCAGTGCGCGCAGGGCCGGCGCCGGATCGGCCGGCGCCTCCTCGAACTCCATGATCAGGTCCTCGATCATCGCGACCTTGAGGCCCGGATGGCCGGCGAAGCCGAACGCATTGGCACCGATCTGCCAGAGCGCCGGCTCGCCGGCGCTGTCGCGCGCCAGAATTTGCGCCCAGTCCGGCGGCACGGCCCGGTCCCGGCCGTAGACGGCAACGGGATAGGCTTCGGGCAGATAGCCGTTGAGCGCCCCGTCTGCGCAGCGGTGGGCCGTATCCAGCGCGAAGCGCAGCGGCGCTGCCTCCACCGTGCCGCCGGCCGCCAGCGCCAGTATCTGCGCGCCCAGGCCGATGCCGATCGCCGGCTTCTCCAGCATCAGGCAGGTGCGGGCGATGGCGATTTCCGCCTCCAGGGTCGGCAGGTCGCGGACGCCGGCCGACCCCCACGGCCCGCCACCGAGCAGGACCAGCGCATCGGCGACCGCATCGGGATGGGGCGGCGCGACGCCTTCGGTGAACGGCCGGACATAGGCGAAACGGATGCCGCGGCCCTCGAAATGGTCTTCCATCAGGCCGAGATATTCGGCCGAGCTGTGCTGGATGACCGTGAGCGCCTTCATGTCGCGGCGAAGGCGGCGGCGGCGGCTTCGGCGAAGGCCTGGGGCGGCGCGGTCGCAATCTGGGCCGGCGCCCCGGCGAAAAAGGCCTGGACGCGCGCCGCCACATCGCCGGCCGCCACGCCGCGCAGACTGCCTTCCAGATCCATCACCAGGCGCGGCGGCACGATGGCGAAATCGCCGGTGAACAGGATTTCGCGCACCCGGTCGTTGCGGCTGCCCTCAACCCGCAGCCAGGCGTTGACCGCGCCGCTTTCGCCATGGCGGACCGAGGCATCGGCGCCCGGCGCGTCGATTTCGGCGATGAATTCGTCGGTGGCGAAGCGCTCGTCGCACAGGCGCTGCGCCAGCTGCCGCTCCGCCTCGTCCGCCTCCGCCCGGGTGCAGGCGATGCCCAGCCCGCGCTCGAAACCTTCGATCAGCGCCGCCTGCAGCCGCGCCATGGAAAGATCGGCATCGGGCAGCAGGGTGCGCAGGGTGGTCAGCCGCGGCGGCGGGGTGCCGGCCGCCGGCGCGGCGACATTGATCGCCTGCATCATCGCCGGCAGGTTCAGATCGACCAGGAGCGTGCCCTGATACATGACGATGTCGCCGTCGAAATAGCCGCCGGTGCCGCAGATTTTCTGCCCTTCTACTGCGATATCGGTCGGCGGGCGGTATTCGGCGGCGATGCCGAGCGCGGACAGGCCGGCTGCCGCCGCAGCACAGATGCGCATCGTCATGTCCTGCAGCGTTGCAACGCCGATCCGCCGCCGGTCGCAGACGATCTCCCAGCCGAGCTGGCCCTCGTCGAGATAGATCGCCCCGCCGCCGGTCACGCGCCGGACGATGCCGATGCCGGCGCGCCGGCAATGGTCGAGCTTCAGTTCGCGGCTCAGATCCTGATGGCGGCCGATCAGCGCCGTCGGCGGGAAGCGCAGAAAGCGGACCGTATCGGGCACCGTGCCTTCCTTGCGCAGGTCGATCAGCGCCCGGTCGAACGCGATCTGGTAGCAGCCGTCGCGCACGCCCGTATCGATAACCCGGAAGCCGGGCCTGCCGGCCGCTGCGCTCAAGAGACCGCCGCCCCGGCCGGCGCCTCGTCCGGGCCGTCGTCGGGATCGTCATATTCCTCGCCCGGCCGGTACGCTTCGCCGGGCCGCTCCATATCGAGCTGGTGGCGGATGCGGCGCAGGTCCGGCGCCGCCGGCTGGAACGGATAGCTGGCGATATCGCTGGGCGGCGAATCGCCATAGGGCCGGTCGCAGGCCGAGATATCTTCGGCGAACTTGCCGGGGCAGCCGGAGGTGCGGAACGCGATCCCCGCATCGACGATAGCGTCCAGTTCCGGCCGGGGCAGGCCGAAGCCGGTCACCCGTCCGGCCTCGTCGAAGGTCATCTGCTCAACCCGGACGCCGCAATAATCGATCAGATAGCGCGCCAGCTGCACGCGCCGCCACTGGTCGCGCGGGGTCGCCGGCAGATGGTCCATCAGCGAGCCCTTCTCCGGGAAGAAGCAGAACATGTGGCTGTGGCCGCCGAGATCGACCAGGCGCTGGACCAGCGCGAGCGCATCGTGTTCGGTCTCGCCCATGCCGATAATGATATGGGCGCCGAATTTCTGCGGGCCGAAAATGTCCCGCGCATCCATCAGGATTTCCCAGTATTTGCGCCAGCTGTGCGGGCTGTCCACGCCCTTGCCGCGGGTCCGGTCGAAGATGGCCGGCGTCGCCGCGTCGAGCGCCACGGTGAAAATGTCGGCACCGAGATCCTTCAGCGCCTGCACGTCGGCGCGCTGCATCGTCGTCGGGTTGGACAGGATCGAGACCGGCACGGTGGCCGGGTCGATCCGGTCGGTCCAGCGCTTCAGCACGGTCACGGTATCGTCGTCCGAGCGCGGATGGGTGATCATGCTGATGCACATGCGGTGGAACGGCGTGTCGGCCCCGTCGGCCGCCACCTTCTCCACGATCTCCGCCATCGGCACCGCCGGCCAGTCGACCCGGATGAAGTTGCGGTCGGCATAGTCCCGGTCGGCCTCCCGGTGCCGGGCGAGGCCGCAATAGGCGCAGTTCGCCCGGCAGCCTTCGGGATAGGTCAGCAGCAGGTTGAGGCAGCGGGTGCAGGCGCAGCGGTAGAGCCGGCCCGGCATGATGCCGAGCGTGATCGCCGCCGCCGTGGACATCTGGACATAATCCGGCGAGCGCATCGCCGGCGTGAGGACATTGTTGTTGGGCAGATAGACGCCGGCCGGCGCGACATCGGCCGCCCTCACCCGCCCGCCATTGCGAAAATCGCGCGGGATGGCGTCCGGCCGGCGCGGCTGCATGACGGCGAACGGGTTGAAATCGGCGCCGGCGGGGCCGGATTCGGCCGGTACGGCGCTTTCGGGCTTGAGACAGGTCATGCGGCTTCCATCGCGTTCGGCGGGGCCGGCCGGGCAGCCCAGTATTCGGGATAGGCGATCCAGCTCCGCCGCAGATCGGCCGGCTGCACCCCGGCGGCAGCGGCGGTGCGCGCCAGTTCCTGCCGGCGGCGCACGGCCCGGCGCAGCGAGGCGCCGAACAGGTCCTCGATCTCGTCGGCATAATCGCCCGGCGCCTCCGCCGCACCGGCGATCCAGCGGGCGGCGGCTTCGCCGGCCAGCGCGCCCGACATGACGGCGGCCGGAATCCCGGCGCCGGTCACCGGGTTGGTCAGTCCGGCGGCATCGCCGGCGAGCAGGACCGACGTGCCGTCCGGCAGTCGGCCGGTTGGCCCGACCGTGCCCGAGACCGGAATGGCGCCGCCGGTATGGCCGAGAATCGCATCGCCGATCCGGCCTTCGGCAACGAGGCGACGGCGCAGCCGCTCCAGCATCGGCTTGAGCTGCCGGCGCGCAGCCGGGACGACCCCGATGCCGAGATTGGCCGTCGCGCCCTTCGGAAACAGCCAGCCATAGCCGCCCTCGATCCCGGCGGAGAGGAAGATATCGGTCGCCCGGTGCCGGTTGTGCAGCGGCACCGCGATCTGGCGGGTTTCGATCAGCCGCGGCTGCGGCAGCCCCGCCGCCGCGCGCAGCCGGGAGCGCGGCCCGTCGGCGCCGATGGCGAGCCTTGCCCGCACATCGAAACCGGAATGCCAGACCGTGCCGAAGCGGCACTCGGCGCCGGCCTGCTGCGCCTGCTCCACCAGCAGGGCATCGAAGCGGCAGCGGTCGATCATGGAGCCGGTGAACCCGTCCGCCCGGTCGCAGGCCGCCGCCTCGACGAACGTGTGCATGGCCTCAACCGGCTGAACCCGCGCCGGGGCCACGCCGGGGACATGCTGGCCGATCAGCCGGGGCACGAATTCGGCGCACTGGACCGGTTCGCCGGCGGCCTGCCGGCGGTCCACCGCCAGCACCGAGCAGCCGGCGCGCGCCGCCTCCCGCGCCGCCGAGGCGCCGGCCGGCCCGAGGCCGACGACCAGGATATCGACCCTGCTCTTCATGCGCCGCAGCCGGCGGGAACGGTCGCGATTTCGCCGCCCAGCCGGATCGAGCAGCAGGCATGCTGCCGGTCGGCCGGGCGCCCGATGGCCTCGGCCACGGCGACCGCACCGTCGGCCGGGAAGGCGATGCCGTCCAGCCCGGCCATGACGGCGTAGGCATCGGTCACCCGCTTGTGCATGCCGGCCGGCCGCGCGCAGCCGAGCAGGACCTGACGGTCGGCGATCCGGCGCCGCGCTTCGAGAAACAGGCGGCCGACGGCGGCGGTATCCGGCGTCCCGAACAGCCCGGCTCTGGCGTAGAACGGCATGATGACGACCAGCACCAGGGCGTGAATATCGTGGCGGCTGCATATATCGAGCGCTGCGGTCTCGCCGAGCAGGCGGCCGTAATGCAGCCCGGCGACGATATGCGGTACGACTTCCATCGACGTGCTGCACAGCGCCGCCAGCGTCGCCTCGAAATCCGCCACCGGCCGGTCCAGATGGTAGACCTGCCGGATCGTCTCCTGCGCGCCGATCACATCCATCATCGCCGTATCGACGCCGGCGCTCTCCATCAGGCGGGCGCGGCGCGCGTCGAGCAGGGCGGAATGGATGGCGATCTTCAGGTGGGGAAAGTCGCGCTTCAGCCGTTCGATGGTCGGGTAGAAGCGCTCATAGGCGATCTCGTTGCGCCGGTTGGAACCGCCGGAGAGCAGGAAGCCCTGCAAATCCTGCAGCAGCACCAGGTCGCGCACCTTGCGCTCCAGCATCGCCGGATCGGTCGCCGGGATCATCGGCTCCAGGATGCTGGCCTGGCAATGATCGCACATCAGCGCGCAGCCGCCGGCGGTGATCGAGAAAGCGGGGAAGCTGTTCTTGCTGCAGCCGCCGAGCTCGCTCGATTCGTAGGCCTTGAAGGTCGGGGTGGAGAAGCGGATCGGCCGGTCGGGCATGGCCGGCGCGGCCGCCTCCATCTCGGCGACCAGCGCGGGATCGAATTCGGCGTCCTCCAGCGGCTCGATGGCCTGCACGCGCTCGAGCCAGCCGGTCGGCCGGGCGGGAAAGGCGGAGCCGTCCATCAGATGCCGTCCATCGCGCTACCGTTCCTCACAGGCGCCATTCGATATATTTCAGGCCGGCCACCCCGCCGGCGACAATGGCCAGAATGGCAATCGCCGAACCGAGGGCAAGGGTGGAGATTCCGGTCAGCCCCTGGCCGATCGTACAGCCCAGCGCCATCACGCCGCCGAAACCCATCAGCGCACCGCCGGCCAGGTTGCGCAGCATGTCCTGGACATCGGCGAAAGTCGCCAGGTGGAAATTGCCGCGCAGGATGGCCGAGACGAAGGCGCCGAAGATCACGCCGCCGACGCTGGCGATGCCGAAATCGATGGTCGAGCCGGTGAAGGTCATCAGATAGACCAGCGCATTGCCGGTCGGCGCGACATAGGTCAGCGAGGTGAGCGGCGCCGGCTCGAAATCGTCGAAGCCGAGAACGCCGGTCGCATACCAGCCGGCGACGATGGCCAGCCCTACGCCCAGCCCGCCGATAATGTTGCGCGGCGAGCGCCGGAACGCGGAATCCATGAAGCACCAGGCCAGCAGGCCGACGGCCAGGACGGCCGCGACGACGAGGCCGGTCGCCGGCGCCGGCAGGCCGAACGCGCCGGCCAGCATGGTGCCCATGCCCTGGGATTCGAGCCCCGCCGCCTCCAGATCGATATTGGTCGCGTCCTCCAGGCCGACGCGCACCAGCCCGGTGAGGCCGCGCAGCGTCATGTAGGCGACGATGCCGATGGTCAGGACCACCACCAGCGAGCGCAGGTCGCCGGCGCCGAAACGCACCAGATTGCGGGTGCCGCAGCCGCCGGCGATGGTCATGCCGAAACCGAACATCAGCCCGCCGAGAATGGCGCCGAGCCAGCCGAAATTCGGCGTCAGATAGATCGACCGGCCGAGATCGATCAGACCGCCGCCCTGCAGCGCCTGCGCGCCGATCACCGCCACCGCCATGGCCAGCATCCAGGCCCGGAAGCGGCGGAAATCGCCGAAGGTCGCGGCATCGGAAATCGCGCCCATGGTGCAGAAGTTCGTTCGCTCGATGACGAAGCCGAAACCGAAGCCGATCGCCAGACCGGCGAGTCCCATCAGGGTTACCGTTTCCAAGGCCTCTGCCCTCCCCCTCCTGTCATGCTACGCGGCGGCACGCGGCCGGCGGACCGACCAGCGGCTTTCCCGGCGCACCGCCAGGGCCTCGCCGATCAGCGCCGCGGTTTCCGCCTGCGCCGGCTGCGCCTGCGCTTCGTCGGCGAGCGTCGTCAGCCAGCGCGGGTCGCGGTCTTCCTCGTCCACCAGGTCGCATTCCAGCCCTTCCAGGCGGCGCACCGAAGCGGGCGGCAGACGGTCCGGCAGGGCAAACCCGTTCAGCATGCCCCACAGGCCGGCCCAGCAGCGCGCCACCGTCCAAGGATTGTATCCGCCGCCGCCCAGAACGACGCAACCCGGCGCCGCAGCGGCGAGCGCCACCGCCGCCGACCACAGCCCCCGGTTCGACAGGGACAGGCGGGACAGCGGATCGCCGGCCAGGGCATCGGCGCCGCAGGTGACGACCAGCAGTCCGGGCGCCGCCTGCCGGACCAGCGGCAGAACGAGCCCGTCCAGCACCATCGCCAGATCGGCATCGGCGAATCCGGCCGGCACCGGCAGGTTGCAGCTCCGCCCGCCGCCGGCATCGTCGAGTGCACCGGTATGGGGCCAGCGGCCCTGTTCGTGGATCGAGACGGTATAGACCCGCGGATCGGCGGCGAAGGCGTCCTGCACGCCATCGCCGTGATGGGCATCGAGATCGACATGGACCAGCCGCTCCACGCCGGCGTCGAGCGCGGTCAGGATGGCGAAGACCGGATCGTTGAAATAGCAGAAGCCGCTCGCCCGGCCGGGGCGGCCATGATGGGTGCCGCCCGCCGGATGATAGGCGATCCGGCCGGCCAGCGCCTGCCGCGCCGCCTCGATAGAGCCGCCGACGGCGGTCGAGGCGCGCCGGAAGACGCCGGGAAAGACCGGATTCTCCGCGCCGCCCAGATTGAAGCGGCGGCGGGTCTCCACGGAGATTTCGCCGTGCTCGTCGGCCCGGCGCAGCGCCTCGACATAGACCGGATCGTGGAACCGGCCGAGCATCTGCGCGTCGGCGACCGGGCTTTCGATCCACGCCGCCGGATCGATCCAGCCGAGATCCCGGCACAGATCGACCGCCAGCTCGACCCGCGGGATCGCCAGCGGATGATTGCCGCCATAGGCCGCCCGCCGATAGACGTCATGGCCGACGAAGACCGCTCCAGGCCGCGCCGCCGATGCCACCCCGATCGTGCCCTGCTTCAATGCCCCGGCCCTCCGGCGGCCGGCCGATCCTGCGCCCGCCCGCCCCGTTGACGGACCGATAGAATATTCAATAAGTTGAATGAATGACAATCGCCGCCGCGGCCCCGGACAATTTGCCGATGCGGCCGGCCGGCGGTCGCGGCGCCCGCCCGGTGACAGGGCGGACCGAACGACCTAGATGACCGCCCGCAACCCGCATACCGGATTATGAAGGACTCCCCGCCGATGGCTGACGCTGTGCTCGATACCAAGGGCCTCAACTGCCCCCTGCCGATCCTCAAGGCGAAGAAGGCCCTGAAGAAGATGGCTTCGGGCGCGGTGCTGGAAGTGCATGCGACCGATCCGGGCGCGACGGCGGATTTCGAGGCCTTCTGCCGCCAGACCGGCTGCACCCTGGTCGAGTCCGGCGAAGACGACGGCGTCTACCGCTTCCTCATACAGAATGTCTGAAGCCCTTCTATTACAAGGGCTTGCAAGCAGACATTGAGGAAAAAAGCCGACGCTCCGGGCGGCGCGATGCCCGAACCCTGCCGGCCTATCCCGCCCGTTTCAGTTCGGCCCGCAGATATTTGCGGAAGGGCATCCTGTCGTAGACCCGGTCGCGGACATAGCGGAACATGATCAGAAACGGCCGGGGCTCGAGATAGCCGGGCATGCGCACGACCTCCAGTTCCTTGCCCGTCTTGCCCCCGGTCGCCGCGACCGTGGCCGGCAGGAACTGGATCGTCGGCGTGAAGCGGACGCGATAGCGGCGCGCGAGCTCCTTCTCCGTCATTTCCGTGCCGTCGAAATCCGTCACCTGGCGCGCGCCCCAGATATCCATCTGCAGCACGACGAAATTGTCCTGGATATAGCGGCGGATCGCCGGATCGATGAAATTGACCTGATGCAGCTCCTTGCAATAGGGGCAGCCCTTCTGCTCCCACAGGATCGCCATGCGCTTGCCGGAATCGGCGGCTTCCTGCAGGTCCTCTTTCAGATCGAGGAAGCTCTGGAGAAACCACTCCTGATGATAAAGCCCGTCGCCGCCGACCTTGACCTCGTCGGCGCGCACCGGGGCTGTCAGCGCCAGCAGCGCCGCCAGAACGATAATCGGTCCGCGCATTGCCCTGCCTCCTACGATTTCGGCCGCACCAGCTTGTCGAGTCGGAAGGCGTCGCCGCCGCGGTCGTGAATGGCGCGGAACTTGGCGTGCAGGTAGCGCTGGAAGCTCTCCTGCCGATAGCCCTCGTCCTTCACGAATTCCATATAGGTCAGGAAATGCGCCGGCTTCAGATAGCCGGGCATGCGCGCGACCTCCGCCACCCGGCCCGATTTGCCGGCCGTGTCGGCGGCATTCGGCGGGAAGAAATTCATCGTCGGGGTGAAATTCACCCGCCAGCGCCGGGCCAGCGCCTTCTCCTCCATGACCTTGCCGTCGAAATCCGTCGCCTTGCGCGAGCCGAACATGTTGAGCTGCAGCACCACAAAATGCTGCCGGATATAGTCGTTGATCGCCTTCAGCGCGAAATTGCGGGTGTGCATCTCGAGGCAGTAGGGGCAGCCCTTCTGCTCCCACAGCACCGCCAGGCGCTTGCCGGCGCCGGCCGCCTCCTCCAGGTCTTCCCTGAGGTCGAGAAAGCTTTGATGGAACCAGGGCTGGGTATGCAGCCCGTCGTCGGACAGTTCCGCCCGGTAGTTCGGCACCCAGTCCGGGTTGGAAGCTCGCGCCGCGCCGGCCAGGCCGCCGGCCCCCAGAGCCGCCGCTCCGAACGCAAGCGCGCCGCCGGCGCTGCCGATCAGGAAATCCCGCCGCTGGATCATCGTTCGATCTCCCTTTTTCAGGCCGCTCCTGCAGGACTGTCCGCAGCCTATCATATTCGCGGGCATGAATGTAATATTCCTTCCGGCCGGGCCGGATCGCCGGGCATGTCCTGTCCCCCCATGTCCCGTCCGGCGCCTTATATGGACCCCGACCCCGCAGTTCGGAAGGGCGATATGCAAGGATTTTTCGTTTTCCCGCGACCGCATCGGTCTCTGGCGCTTTCGCTGGCAGCGCTGCTGGCGTTCCTGCCTGTGCCGGCGGGCGCAGACGAAGCCGCGGCAAAAACCGTGCGCCTTGAGGATGGCGGCCGCATTCTGCTCGGCCGGCTTGCCGTCCCGCCCGGACGCGCGCCGGCCGATGGCGTCGTGCTGATGGTCCACGGCTCCATGGCCCATCTGGGCCAGGAGACGATTGCCGGGGTTCAGCAGGCCCTCGCCGACCGCGAGATACCGTCGCTCGCGATCACGCTCTCGCTCGGCGAATCGGCCCGCACCGGCATGTATCCGTGCGCATCCGTCCACCGGCACCGCCACAGCAATGCGGTCCGCGAAATCGGCCTGTGGCACGACTGGCTGACCCGGCAGGGCATCGCCAGGATCGCCCTGCTCGGCCATTCGCGCGGCGGCAATCAGGCGGTCTCCTATGCCCGCGCCCTCGGCGCAGGCACGCCGGCGCGCCGGCTGGTCGCGGCGATCGCCCTGGCGCCGGCGACATGGAGCGCGGCGCGGGCCGATGCCGCCTATCGCCAGCGTTTCAAGCGCGACCGGCTGGCCGATGTGAAGGCCGCGGCCGGCCGGGGCGATGCCCTGCTGAAGAACCACCCGTTTCTGAGCTGCCCGGACGCCACGGTGCGGGCGAGCAGCTTCGTCGACTATCACCGCGACGATCCGGGCCGGGATACGCCCGGCCTGCTTGCCGACTATGGCGGCGCGCCGCTGCTGGTGCTGGCGGCCCGGCAGGACCGGGTGGTGCCCGACCTGATCGAACGGATGCCGGCGGTGAAGAATCCGCGCGTCTCTTTCGCCGTTATCGAGGAGGCGGGCCACATGTTCCTCGATTTCTATGCCGAGGATGTCGCCGACCGGGTCGCCGCCTTTCTGAAGGACAGGTTCCGATGAAGAAGCTGCTGCTGTTCATGGCGCTGACGCTGGCCGCCGGCCCGGCGGCCGCCGATGCCGTGCAGGACTATCACCGGATGGTCGGCGCGGCGATGAAGCATGTCCGCTTCGCCCAGTTCTATCTGCGCACCGGCAATCTGGCGGTTGCCGGGACGGAGCTGGACGAGGCGACGGCGAAATGGGGCCGGGTCCAGGCGGCATTTGCGGCCAAACCGCCCGGCCCGCTGGCGCGCGACGGCGCCTTCAGGGCCGATCTCGAAGCGGTGGCCGCCGCCCTCGCTGCCGCCCTCGCCGCGGTGGACGGGGACGAGCAGGAGGCTGCCGTGCGCCATCTGGCACCGGTCGCGGGCCGGCTGGCCGGCTTGCGCAAGCGCAACGGCCTGTGGGTCTATGCCGATTGCATCGCCGCCATGAACCGGGCGATGGACGGCGCCTGGCATTACCGGCGCAAGCCGCCGGACTTCGGCGATGCCGCCCAGGTCGCGGAAATGGACCGGCGCCTGGCCGCGCTGGCGCACTGGTACCGGCGCTGCTATCGCGAGGCGGGCAAGGGCGAGCGCGGCAATCCGGCGTTCGAGCGGCTGTTCAAAGGCAGCTTCGAATCGATCGAGCGACTGCTGCGCGCCGCCGCGGACCGCAGTGCGCCGCGCATGATCAGCAATCTGCGCGAGCTCAAATCCTTCGACCGGCTGATCTGGCTCTATCTGGGCTGAACCGGCCGGCTCAACCCAGCTTCGTCAGGCCGGGGAAGGCCTCCTGAATCCAGAATCCGATCTCGTTGAGCGATCCGGTGATGAACAGGATGCCGGTGAGGATGAGAAAGACGCCGAGCGCGCGCTCCACCCACGGAATGAAGCGGCGGAACCGCTTCATGAAGCGCAGGAAGGGGCCGGCGAACAGGGCGGCCGCCATGAACGGCACGCCGATGCCGAGCGAATAGGTGCCGAGCAGCAGGCCGCCCTCCAGCGCCGTATCCTTCGCCGCCGCCATCATGAGAATGCCGGTCAATACCGGGCCGACGCACGGCGTCCAGCCGAAGGCGAAGGCCAGGCCGACGACATAGCCGCCGGCCGCGCCGGCCGGTTTGCGGTCGACCTGGAAGCGCGCCTCGCGGAACAGCAGGCCGATGCGGAACAGGCCGGTGAAATGCAGGCCGAGAATAACGATCAGAACGCCGGCAATCGTCGCCAGCAGGTCGAGATTGTCGCCGACGAAGCGGCCGATTGCCGAAGCCGCCAGCCCCATGGCGACGAAAACGGTGGTGAAGCCGAGCACGAAGAAGACCGCGGCGCGGAAGACCTTGAGCGCCTTCGCCCGGTCGGTGCGGCCATCCTCGTCGTCGATCTGGTCGAGCGTGATGCCGCCGAGATAGGCCAGATAGGGCGGCACGATGGGCAGAATGCAGGGCGACAGGAACGTCAGGATGCCGGCGAGCAGGGTGCCGGGATAGGAAATGTCTTCGAGCACCGCCGCCTTCCCTAGATGCCGCTGACCCGGATGCGGCCGCGCGCCGGCGCGCCGATCACCTGCTTGCGGGCGATATGGCCGGCGACGACATCGTAGATCGGCGGGCCTTCGGTATCGGGATTGACCGAGGCCCAGCCGGCGACCGTGTAGTTCCGCGCCGGATCGATGGGCGCACCATTGCGCATCAGGGTCATGTTGGAGATGCGCTGGCCGATGGGCTTGCCGACATCGATATCGTAGTTCAGCCCGCCGACGCGCACCATGTCGCCGCCCTGCTGGTAGTACGGGTCCGGGTTGAAGATATTGTCGGCGACATCCTCCAGGACCGTCTTGAGGAACCGGCCGGTGAAGTTTGTGCGATAGGCCGCCGGATAGGTGATCGCGGTCTGGTTGTAGACATCGTTCAGGGTAATGTCCTGACCGGGGATCAGCGACGCGCCCCAGCGGAAGCCGGGCGAGAGCGAAATCTCGGCGTCCCGCTCCTCGAGCAGGGCGTTGCAGATCAGATCGTCGAACGTGCCGTTGAAATTGCCGCGCCGGTAGAGCAGTGTCTCCGTCCGGCCGACGACCTTCTCCGTCACCGCCCGGTGGGGCGCGCGCAGCCCGTCCAGCACCGCCTTCATCGCCGGGTCCGGCGCGATGGCATCGCTGAACAGCGGGATCAGTCGGTAGCGGTGTGCGGCGACCTTGCGGTTCTTCACTTCGAGATCGAGCCGCGACAGGAACTTGCCGTGGGAGCCGGACGCGACGAGCAGCGTATCGCGCACCCTGACCGCCTCCGGCAGCGCATCGTGGGTATGGCCGGTCAGGATCACGTCGATGCCGTCCACCCGCGACGCCAGCTTGCGGTCGACATCGAAGCCGTTATGGCTCAGCAGCACGACCAGATCGGCTTTGGCGCGCGCCGCCGCCACCGCCTTGCGCACATCCTTCTCGCGGATGCCGAACGACCAGTTTTCGATCAGGTGGCGCGGGTTCGCGATGGGCGTGAAGGGAAAGGCCTGGCCGATCACCGCGACGGTGAGGCCGCCGCGCTCGAAATAGCGCGTGCTCTCGAAGACGCCTTCGTTCCACTCGGTATCGCGCACATTGCCGGCCAGGAAGGGGAAGCGCAGATCGCTCTCGACGATTTCCTGCACCCGCTCCGCGCCATAGGTGAATTCCCAGTGCGCCGTCATGACATCGACGCCGAGCGCGTTCATGGCCGCGACCATGCTGCCGCCGCGGGATTTGAGCGAGATATAGTCGCCCTGCCACGTGTCGCCGCCATCGAGCAGCAGCGTCCGGCCCGGACGTTCGGCGCGGATCGCCCGCACCGCCGTCGCCATGCGGTCGAGCCCGCCGAGCCGGCCATAGGACCGGGCGAGCCGGACGAAATCCTCGCTGGCAAGGGCATAGGCTTCCGCGCTGCCCGGCCGGAGCCCGTAGCGGCCGAGCAGGGCCGCGCCCGTGATGTGCGGCGGCAGGCCCTTCACCGCTCCGACGCCGAGATTGACCGACGGCTCGCGGAAATAGAGCGGCGAAAGCTGGGCGTGAATATCGGTGAAATGGAGCAGGGTCACCTGCCCCACCGGCTCGAACGCCAGCAGCCGGTCCTGGCTCAGCGCCTGCTGCGCCGCCAGCCGGCCCACGGCGCCGGAGCCCGCCAGCAGGGCGGCCGCCGCGCCGGCCGTCGCGAAGTCCCGGCGGGTAATCATGAGCCTGTCCCGCTCCGTTGCGTCATCCCGAATTGCACCGTTCCGGCTTCGCCAATCGAAAAGGGGCGGCCGGCCAACCGGCCCGGCCGCCCCGAAAGCGACGCTGTAACCGTTTGCGTCTACTGGCGGACCGAAGGCGCCTCGACCTTCAGGCCCTGCCCGCGCCACGCCAGATACAGCTCCAGATTGGTGTATTCCGGCGAGCCGCGCTTGTAGGGCTTGGCCCGGATATTGTTGTTGCAGCCGCGGAAGCGGCGGTGCAGCGAGCCCAGCTTCTGCCATTTCAGCCGGTAGGTCGGGAAGCCGTTGGAATGGCCCTGGCTCAACAGGTCGGCACGGATATACTGGCCGAAATTCTGCTGGTGGCAGCTCGCGCAGGCCAGATCGAGCTGGCCGCGGCGCTGATAGTAGAATTCCTTGCCGGCTTCGAAGAAGGGCCGGGCCGGACCGTCGATGGATACCGCCACCGGCATGCCGCGGGACTGCAGGCCGATATAGGCGGCCATGCCGAGCATCTTGTCGGATTCCCACTTCCATGCCTTGGCCTTCATACGGCTCTGGCGGCAGTGGTTGACCTGATGCTGGACCGCGATCAGCTTCTTCGCCCGCGGCGAATAGACCGGATAGCGGGCCGTGACGCCCTTCATGCTCTTCGCGGCGGTCTCGTGGCAGCTGGCGCAGGACTTGCCGGCCTTGCCATCGACCCTGGACCACTCCGCCTCGGCCTGCTCGACCCAGAGAAAGGCCGGATTTTCGAAATCGTCGTCCTGCAGGGACTGGGTTTTCTTGGTCCGGAACCAGTAGCCCGACACCAGAAAGTCGAGCGGGCTGTCCTTCGGCGGCTTGACCTGGTTTTCCTTCAGATCCCAGGGCTTGGGCGGCTTGTCCTCCGCCATGGCGCCGGCGACCGGGCCGGCGGCGAACAGCGCCAGGGAGACAACAGCGATGGATCTCAGCAACATGAACGTTTCCTGCCGGTTATCGTTGTCGGACGGGTGCGCGGGCGCCGTCAGGCGACCTGGAACTTCGCCGTCTTGGTGAAGGTCTTGCCGCCGTCTTCCGTCCAGACGAATTCGATCGCGCCGCTCTTCGTCGGGCTGATCGTGAACGAAAGATAGGGGTTCGCCGAGACGGCCGGATGCAGCGCCGCCTTGAACACCGTCTTGCCGTCGATCCGGGCCTCGAAACTGTTGATGATCTTGCGCGGGATCAGCTTGCCGGTCTTCTTGTTGCGGCGCACACCGGTTTCCATCTTGTGGGCGATCAGGGTCTTGATGGTGACCGTCTCGCCTTTCCCGATCTTGCGCGGGACGCGTACGCGGGGTCGTGACATGGTTCGGTTTCCCTCGTGTCCTGGTGTCTGCTGGGCCGGGGCGGCAGGCGATCAGCCGCCGCAGCCGCCGATGGTCACCTTCACCAGGCGCTGGCCCATATAGACCTTGCCATCGGTCATCTCGGCGAGCGCGATGATGTTCTGCGTCTTGGCCATGCGCATGCGGAATGCGCCGCGGGCCGAGCCGCTCTGACCCGAGAACCAGAAATTGGCGACTTCCGGCCGCGGATTGCCCTCGGCGAAAACGTGCACGGCTTTCACCATGTCGCCGCCGGACATCTTGCTCTCGACTTCGAAGCCGATGGGCACGGTATTGCCGTTCTCGGCGATTTCCGGCCCGTCGATGGTCACCCGGCCCTCGATCGGCTTGCGGTCGCCGATGGCCTTGCGGATGGCCTCCTGGACCAGCGCCTTGTCGGCGAGCGCGATGCCGGGCGTGAACTGAGCGGCGG
Organism: Alphaproteobacteria bacterium; assembly: GCA_965221475.1. Lineage (GTDB taxonomy): Bacteria > Pseudomonadota > Alphaproteobacteria > Bin65 > Bin65 > Bin65. The sequence continues at coordinate 252,735 of OZ244891.1, forward strand.
CGAAGGCCGCGCCGCCGGCACCGGCGGCGATCAGGAAACTGCGGCGATGCACGCCGCCGGTCGATTCGGTCTGTGACATTGCTCCTGTCCTGCAATTGCGGTGGAAAGGCCGCCTGCGAAACCAGGCCGGCCGGGCGGGAACGGCTATTCCTTGTCCTTCAGCGTCATCAGATAGGCGACGATATCCTCGACCTGCTGGGCGCTCAGGATGGTCTTGCCGACGAAGTTCTTGTGCACGCGATGCAGCCCCTTCATCCGGTAAAAGGCCGGCATCATCGTATCCTCGTTCACCACTTTCGGGTTGACGATCAGCATCCGCAGCTGGCCCGGCTCGTAGCGCGAGCCGACGCCGACCAGCGACGGGCCGACCTCACCCATATAGGGCGCCTCGACCGGCATGACATGGCAGGCCAGGCAGTTGCCGAGCTTGCGATGAATCGACCACCGCCGGCCCTTGGCCGGATCGCCCGGCTTGCCGGTCAGCGACTTCGGAATGCTGTCTTCGTCGACGATGGTGTATTTGACCAGCGGGCCCTTGGCCTGGCCGGCAGCCTGCTGCACGGCAAGGGGGGCGGCCGCCAGCATGGCCGCCGTCAGGATAGCCGGAACAACTCGAAGGCGCTTCAAACCTCAACCCTCCAACAGTGCCGCCCGCATCATGCCCGATGCGGCAAACCGGTGAATGCGCGGCCCGGCCGGGCGCCGGAAACATCATCGAACCGGTGTCCGCCAGGCCGCGGATGCGCTATCATATTCAAACATTCCAATATAACAAGCGCGAATCGAAGATACGCCGACAATGCCGGCAGGGCGGCGAAATCCGCCCGCGCCGGGCCCAGCAGGAGACCGCCGGCCGCCATGCCGAACCGCCGGACAGTGCTGTTCCTCATAATGCTGGCCGCCGCAACGGCCGCCGTCCCGGCGCGCGCAGCGCAGCTGCTGATGTTCGAATCCGCAATCTGCGAATGGTGCGAACTCTGGCACGAGGAGATCGGCCCGGCCTATGGCAAGACGCGCTACGGCCGGATCGCGCCGCTGCGCCGGATCGATATCGACAGCCCGGTCCCGCAACCCTATCGCGCGGTGCGCGGTGTCGTCTTCACGCCGACCTTCGTGCTGTGGCACCAGGGCCGGGAAGCGGGCCGGATCGTCGGCTATCCCGGCGAGGATTTCTTCTGGCCGATGCTGGAGCGTCTGCTGCGCAAGCTGCCGGACCGGACCGGCCGTGCCGCCGGCCGCTCCGGGGGATAGGCTGAACAAGGGGAAAGATCATGAGACTTTACGGCAAAACGCGCACGGCCCTCGCGCTGGCGGTTCTTCTGGCGCTTTCGGGTGCGGTCGCCACGGCGCCGGCAGCGCCCGCCCGCGCCGATGAAAACCCGCTCGTCTCGTTCAAGGCGATGACGCCGGAAACCGCGCTCGCCCTGGCCCAGGCGACGCTCGCGGCCTGCCGCAAGGCGGGCTATCAGATCGCCGTCGTCGTGACCGACCGGTTCGGCGGCGTGCAGGTGGCGCTGCGCGACCGGCTGGCCGGCGTCCATACGGTGGAGACCGCGCGGCGCAAGGCCTGGACGGCGGTTGCCCTGCGCACGGATACCCAGATCCTCTACCGGCTGATCGCCGACGGCGAGCTCGATCCCGGCATCCGCCATATCCATCAGGCGCTGGCGGTCGGCGGCGGCGTACGGGTGCTGGCCGCCGGCTCGCTGGTCGGCGGCGTCGGCGTCTCCGGCGCGCCCGGCGGCAAGCTCGATCACGATTGCGCCGTCGACGGCATCGCGACCATTCAGGATTCGCTCGATTTCCAGTAAGCTTCCAAAGGGCCCGCCGGCGTGCCGCCGGGCCGTTCCCCCGCAATGGAGACCAACGATGAAATTTGTCGTTTCAACCCTGGCGCTCGGCCTGATGCTGGCCCTGGCGCCGCCCTCCCTCGCGCCGGCCCAGGCCCAGACGAAGGTGCACAAGGTGGCCATCCATGTCGACGACCGGGATAAGCAGCGCATGAACATGGCGCTCAACAACGCGCAGAACATCCGCAAATATTATGCGGCGAAGGGCGAGAAGGCGATGATCGAGATCGTGGCCTACGGCCCCGGCCTGCACATGCTGCGCGCCGATACCTCGCCGGTCAAACAGCGGGTGTCGGCGATGAGCCTGGCCGACCCGAATCTGCGCTTCTCGGCCTGCGGCAACACCCATCGCAAGATGAGCGCGAAGGCCGGCAAGCCGGTCGCGCTGGTCGCCGAAGCGAAGAAGGTGCCGTCCGGTGTCGTCCGCCTGATGGAGCTGCAGGAACAGGGCTGGTCCTACATCCGGCCCTAGGCCCCGGCCGCACCCGATCCGGCAAAGAACAGGGGCCGCCCGAACCGGGCGGCCCCTGCCCTTAGCGGCTTTAGCTGCCGGACGCAGGTGCAGAGGACGCTACCCCCAGATATCGGCCGCGATGCTGGCGTACCAGCCGCGGGCGTAGCGCGCTTCCTCGGCGCGGAAGCTGGCGGCCGCGCCCTTCGGGCTGACGCCGCCGGAGCCCTTGACGCCGACCAGCTTGCCGCCCTGCCAGGCATAGACCTTGGCGACCGAAATGCCGTATTCCGGCGCCACCAGGCTGTAGCAGGTGTTGGCGAAGGACGGATCGCCCGCCGGCTTGCCGGCCAGCGCATCGACCGCCGAGGCGGCGACGACCTTGCCCTGGCTGCTCGCCGAAAAGCCGGATTTCGGCATCGGCGAGGCGATGGAGGCATCGCCGACGACATAGACATCCTTCTTCAGCGACGACTGGAAGGTGCGCCGGTCGATGGGCGCCCAGCCGGAACTGTCGGTGACGCCGGCGATATCGGCCACCGCCCCCGCCTTCTGCGGCGGAATGAGATTGACGACCGCGCCCTTGTGCCGGGCGCCGAACTCGGTGACGACCGTCCGGCCGGCGACATCGACCTCGGTCACCGGCCCGTCCTTCGACTGCGGCACCCATTCGATCATCGGGCCGTAGACCTTCTTCCAGCCCTCCATGAACAGCGGCATCTTGGAGAACTTGTCCTTGGAATCGATGACCAGGACTTTCGACTTCGGCTTGGTCGTCTTGAGATAGTGGGCGATCATGCTGGCCCGCTCGTACGGCCCCGGCGGGCAGCGGAACGGATTGGCCGGCGGCACCAGCACAACGACGCCGCCATCCTCCATCGCCTCGAGCTGCTTGCGCAGCAGCACGGTCTGCGGCCCGGCCTTCCAGGCGTGCGGGATTTTTTCCGCCGCCGCCGCGTCGTAGCCCTTGATCGCGCCCCAGCGCATGTCGATGCCGGGCGACAGGATCAGCCGGTCCCAGCCGATGGTGCCGCCGCCGGCGACGGTCACCGTCTTCTTCGCGTGGTCGACGCCGGTCACCGCATCGTGGACGACCTTGACGCCCCGCTTGCGCATCGCGTCATAGCCGTGCCCGATCGAGCCGATGTCGCGCAGGCCGCCGAGCACCAGATTGCTGAAGGGGCAGGTGTAGAAGGTCTTGTTCGGCTCGATCAGGGTCACCTCGACGGCGTCGCCGCCGAACATCTTGGCGTATTTCGCGGCACTGGCGCCGCCGAAGCCGCCGCCGACCACAACGATGCGGCCGCCCTTCCCCTGGGCGACGGCCGGCGCCGCCAGCGTCGCCGCGGAAGCGCCCGCGGCAACGGCAAATTCGCGTCGTGTCAATCCGGTCATGTCGCGAACTCCTATTTCAGGCCGGCAAGATAGCCGGCGAGCGCGCGGATCTCCGCATCGCTGTAGCCCTTGGCGATGCGCGTCATCACCGTGTTCTTCCGTTTGCCATCGCGGAACGAGAGCATCTGTTCGGCAATGAAGGCCCGGCTCTTGCCGTGGATCGCCGGAATGGCATCCGGGCTCCGGCCGGCCGGTCCATGGCAGCTGAAGCAGGACAGGGCAAGATTGCGCCCGGACGTATCCGCCAGTGCGCCCCCCGGTGCGGCGGCGAGCAGCGCCGCAGCAATCGCCCCGGCGGCCGCCGGGCGGTATCTCCGTTTCATGGGCTTCCTCCATCTCCTGTTCATGGCCGGCAGGGTCGCTTGCCGGAGCATCGCGCCATGATAGGGCGAAACGGCCGTCGGCCAAAGCGCTTTGTCCGGGCTTTCTTCAGGCAGCGGGCCTGGCCGGCTCGCGCAGGTCTGGCGCCGGGGCGGGATGCTTGGCGCAAAACGCCCTGTGGACGGCGCCGATGATCGCCTCGACCCTGGGATCGCTGATCCGGTAATAGACGTTTCGGCGCCGCCGCCGCGTCGTCACCATGCCGTTGCGGCGCAGCTGGGCGAGTTCCTGGGAAATGCTGGATTGCCGGACGTCGAGGAGCTGCTCCAGCTCCATCACATTGCGCTCGCAATTGACCAGATAGCACAGGATCAGCATCCGCTTCGGATTGCCGATAGTCTTGAGGAACCGGGCCGCCTCCTCGGCGCTGCGCGCCATGGCTTCGGTATCGATGGTGTCGATGGCCACCCGGCGGCTCCCCGGCAGTCTGCACGCTGCCGGCCGCTGTCGGCCGGCGGATCGGTTGCGCCCCGAATCCCGCCGATGCGGCCGGCGCGCCGCCGCCTGATCATAGGTCGCCAAGCGTTGACGATCAAATCGGCGCCGCTGCACCCGCTTTCTCGCACACCAGATAGATGTGCACATAATCCATGGCGTGGCCGGCCGGCTCCCGGCGCACCCGGTCGGCATAACTGTCGTAGAAACGGTCGATAATCGCCTGTTTCTCCGCCGCCGGCCGGTCCGGCGACAGGCCGGCGACGAAGGTGTGCTCGCTCCACGAGCGCAGGGTCGGAATATATTCGACGGCAAACCTTTCGGCATCGCCGTGCTCGGCGAAATCGCGCGCAAACGGGCAGGCGACGACGCGGGTCTCGACATGCTTCAGGCGCAGGCCGGCCCGGTGGACCGGGCTGGCGGGATCGCGCAGCGGGGCGCAGAACCGGTCCACCGTCCGATAGCACTGGGCGAAGTTGGTATCGCGATACTCCGCCGCCGTGATCGTGCCGTCCTCCGCCAGGTCGCGCCACAGCGCGTTGAAGGTATCGAACATGTTGACGCCACCGGTGTGGCCGAGATAGCGGCCCGCTTCGTCGATACCGAAATTGAACAGGACGAGCCGCCCGCCCGGCACGAGCTCGCGGGTGCGCTGGAGCAGCATCGTCTCCCAGTCCCGGGCGCCCTGGGCCTCCCAGGCCGCGCGGACTTCGCCGTGCGCGCCGACCATGTGGACATGGTCCGGGATCGGGCCCGGCTTCTCGCTGATATAGTGCGAGGCCGTTGCCGAGAAGCCGAGATGGAGGCTTTCGGGCGGAAAAATGCTCCGGTGGAACGAGGTCCCGCTGGCAAAGCAATAAACGTCCGGCATGTCGGCGAGCGGGCTGGCGAGATCGGTCAGCCCGTGCACGGTCTGGAAGAGCTGGCTGAAATCGTTGCGCGGCAGATCGGTATAGACCATCTGGATCGGATGGCCGGGCGCGCGCCGGCGCAGCGCCTCCAGCAGCCTGCCCATCGTCTCCAGCGAGGTGCCGCCGTCGGCGCAGCCCATGTCGGCGACCGTGACCGGCCTTCCGTCCTGCGGAATCGGCACCGCCTCCGCCGCTTCGAGGACCAGCGGCGCGGCATTGTCGATCACATCCTTGGCGCCGGCCGTCGCCCTGGAATAATAGCCGGCGCCCTTCATGGCGACATCGCGAATGCTGGAAGCGCTCATCGTTTCCGTTCCCCCGGTTCGAAGGCGGTCAGGCCGCCAGCGCGCGGACGCGTTCGGCCATGGCGGCATCGACCGGGACCGGCCCGGCGGCGGCGCGGGCCCGTGCCGCCCTGCGCCGCTCGCCATGGACCCGCGCGCCCTCCTGCCCGGCGATGGCGGCGACCAGATCGGCCACCCGGTCGGCAAAGACGCCGCCGGAGGTCGCCGCGGCATCCACGGCGATGAAGAACTGGCCGGTCGCCGGCGGCCCGCCGGCCGGCCCGGAGAACGGGCTGGCATGGATGCCCAGGGTGGCGCCGGCCGCCGCCGCGGCGAACAGCTCCACCGCGAGGCCGATGCCGAAGCCCTTGTAGCCGCCGCTCGGCAGCATCGTGCCCTGCAGCGCCGCTTCCGGGTCGGCGGTCGGCCGGCCCTCCCCGTCCAGCGCCCAGCCTTCGGGAATGGCCTCGCCGCGCCGGGCATATTGCATGATCTCGCTGCGCGCGACGATGCTCGCGCTCTGGTCGATCAGGATATGGGCCTCGCCCTCCCCGTCCGGCGCCGCCACGGCGAACGGATTGGTGCCGACGACCCGCTGGGCGCCGCCGGCCGGCGCGATCGAGGCCGGCGCATTGGTGAAGCCGATGGCGAGCAGGCCCTGCTGGGCGAGCCGGAACGGATGCCAGCCCAGCACGCCGCAATTATAGGAATTGCGCACCGCGAGACAGGCGATGCCCTGTTCCCTGGCGAGCGGCACCAGCCGCTCGAAGCCGGCATCGATGGCCGGATGGGCGAAGCCGTTGGCTGCGTCGGCGACCAGCGCAGCCGGCCGGGGCGCGCTGACCGCCGGCACGGCATCGCCCTTCACCTTGCCGCAGCGGACATGCTCGCAATAGATCGGCACATAGGGCAGGCCGTGCGAGGCGACGCCGTCGGCATGGGCGGCCGCGGTGGATCGGGCGACCGAGCGCGCATTGGCCGGGCTCGCCCCGGCCTGCCGGAGCGCGCGGAAGGCGAGTTCCTCGATTTCGTCGAGAGTCATCGGGACGGTATCGGCCGCGGCCATAGGCTTTCTCCTGTCGGCCGGCTTCTGCCCGCCGGCTCCGGTCAATCGGTTTCGATCAGCGTGCTGCCGCCGGCGCCGCGCGCCTGCGATTCGGCGCTCTCCGGCACATAGGTCTGCCACGCCCGCTTATCGAGACAGGCATATACCGCGTCCTCGACCGGAATGCTGCCATCGAGTCGGGGCAGAACGGCCGGGGCCGCCGGCGATAAATCCCGCTCGATGCGCAGGGCCGGCGCGAGCGCCAGGCCCTCGACGGTGCGGCAGGTCGCCGAAATGCCCTGCGGGCCGAGCCGGATCGCCGGGCCCCCGGCCCCCGTCGAGACGCCGAGCGACACCCCGCAGGCTTCGGCCGTCCCGGCCAGGAACGGCATCGCCAGCAGCGGCCGGTGCACGGCATCGAGAACGAGCGCGCCGCCCGCTTCGCCGGCGAACGGCAGGCCCGGCCCGGCCCGGTCGGCAATCGCAATCCCGGCCAGCAGCCCCTCGATCCCGCCGTCGCGGCCGCGCCAGCAGGCGCCGGCCGGCACGGGGAAGAAGCGCGACCAGTCCGGCACGGCCAGACTGTCGAGCGCGGCCGCCAGCGCCGCCAATCCGCCAAGGCCCCGGCTTTCGAGCCAGCGCGCTGTGCGGCCGGCCTCGTCCGCCACGCCCCAGGGCAGGCCGGCGCCGCGCGCGGCTTTTGTCGCCAGGGTCTGGATTTCGTTGAGGGAACAGAGCACCGGGCTATCCATCGACCGGGGGATAGATCCAGTCGTCCGGCGGCCCGGCAGCCAGCTCGTCCGGATAGGGCGCGTGGGCGAACATGTTGATGCGCAGCCACCGGTCCGATTTCGGGTCGAAGCGCGTCGCGCCGAAAAAGGCCAGCTTGCAGCGCAGCAGATCGAGCGGCAGCAGGTCCGCGCCGACCAGATTGTCGCGAATCTGGCCATAGTGCCCCTGCCGGGGATCGCACAGGCGCCGGACGGCGTGGCGGTGCTGCGGATGGCGGAGCAGGAAATCGGCCAGCGGCTCGCCGGCCGCCGCCCGCGCCAGGTCGGCATGGCAGGCGGCGATGTCGCGGCCGGTCGCCAGCGGAAGCTCGCGTTCGGCGCCCGGCTCCTCCTGGCGCTCGCCCAGCCGCGGTTCCAGCTTGTTGGCCGAAACGTACCAGAAGCGCGCCTGACCGTCGGCCGCCCCGTAATCCGGCTCCAGCGCCCAGCCGAAATCGTCCGCGATGCGGCGGCACAGCTGCCCGGCATCGCCCGGCAGGCCGGCCGGCGGCAGTTCGGGCTCGGCCACCGCCATCCGGTCGGCGAGATCGTCGACCAGCGCGCCGTGCGGCTCCATCGTCAGCGAGACGGCGAGTTCCTGGCCTTCGAGCGACAGGTTCTCCGCCGCCCAGTCGCCGATCTGCGCCCACGGCGACTCCGTTTCCGGGCCGAGTTCCGCCGCGCGCGCCGCGAGCCGTTCGAGATCGCCGGCCAGCCCGGCGATTTTCCCGGCCTGCAGCGGGTCCGCGACCGTCCAGGCGGCGACCTCGGCGCGGGCGCGGGCGATCCAGTCCCGGAACGCCGCCAGGCTCGCCGCACTCGCACTCGCCTGGGCGCGAACCCTCGCGAGCGCCAGTTCCCGGCACTCGATCCAGCGGGCGAACAGCGCCGGATGGTTGACGATGAACGGGCCGAGCCCCAGCCCGGTGGAATTGCCGATGCCGAGGCGGCGGCGCAGCCCGCGGTCGAGCGGGACGGCCCGCCCGCCGCCGCGCGCCCGCGCCATGTGCTCGACGAGATCGGCGACGAACTGGCGGATCATCCAGACCGTCAGCATCTCCATGCGGAACGGCGCGCCGAAGCCGGGCCGGCCGGCATAGCGCTCCCGGTCGGCGATGCCGAACTTGCCATTGCCGTAGACCGCCGTGGTGCGCATGACATAGCCGACCCGGTCGAGGTCCGCCGCCGCCGGCTGCCGCCCCGCCGCCAGGCGCCCGACGACATGGTCGAACAGCCGGGCGCTCCGATTGGTGCGCGACAGGATGAGCTCGCTATGCCGGTAGCGCCCGGCTTCCTGCTTCGGCACATGGGCGCGCAGGCGCTCGATCGCGGCCGCGTCCGGGATGCCGTCATAGAGGACATAGGTGGCGTCCCACGCCTCGGCGATCACCCGGTCGGTGCGCAGCGACGGATCGAGATCGTGGGCGAAGCAGACCAGCGAAAGGGGCGTTTCCGGCCCGCGCGCCACATAGACGGCGGTGCCGACGCCGTCGCCGCCGATCTCCCACCGGTCGTAGCCGAAGCGGAAGCCGGCGCAAGCGACATGGCGGAGCATGGCGCGCAGGAAGCTGAGCCGCGTCTGGTGGAAGGCGCCGAGGCGGGCGAGGCGCATGACTTTCGCCGGCGGCCGCAGGCGCAAGGTCAGCGCCGTATCCGCGCCCGGCCCGGCTTCGGCGCGCGGCGCGCTATCGCCGGTCCCGTCCAGCTCAGACCGCCCGCGGCTCGAAGGCATCGGTCATGAAGCGCAGCCAGTTGTTGCCCATGATCCCCGCGGTTTCCTGCGCCGAAAAGCCGGTATCGCGCAGCGCCCGGGCGATGCCGGGAAAATCCGCGCTGGAGCGGAACCAGACCGGCATTTCGGGAAAGCGCACATGCTTCACGCTTTCCGGCGGCGGCGTATCCGCATCCTCCCATACGCCGCTGCGCATCCAGCGGACCACCGAATCCGGCTGGTCCCGGCACAGGTCGGAGCCGATGCCGATGCGCTCCGCGCCCATCAGTTCGGCGGTGCGCGCCGCCATCGCGCAGAAGCTGCCGAGCGTCGTGGCCGAACCGTCCGCCATGTGATGGGGATAGAGGCTGAAGCCCAGCATGCCGCCCGATTCGCCCAGCGCCCTCAGCACGGTATCGGACTTGTTGCGCCCGGTGTCGCGCCACGAGCGCGGATTGGCGTGGGAGATAACGATGGGCCGGTCCGAGCGCTCGATGGCTTCCAGAGTCGACCGTTCGGCGGAATGGGACATGTCGATGACCATGCCGACCCGGTTCATCTCGGCAATCGCGGCGCGCCCCTTCGCCGTTATGCCCTCGTCCGAGGCCGCTTCGGCCCAGCCCGTCGCCAGCGTGCTCTTCGCATTGTAGGACAGCTGCATGAAGCGAACGCCGCGGCGGTGCAAATCCCCGATCCGCTCCAAATCGTCCTCGACCGGCCGGCAGTTCTGCATGCCGAGAAAGACCGCCGTCCGCCCGTCCGATTGCGCCTGGCGGATATCGGCCGCCGTGCGCCCCGGCAGCGCATAGTCGGCGAAGCGGGCGAACAGCCCGTCCCATTCGCGCAGCCGGTCGAGCGCTCCGGCATAATCCTCATGATAAACGATGGTGGCGTGAACGGCATCGACGCCGCCGGCGCGCAGCTCGCGGAATATCTTCTCCGACCAGCGGCAATATTGCAGGCCGTCGATAACGGCATCGGTATGGTCTTGCAAAGCGGTCCCGCCCCTCTTCCGGCCGCGCGCGCCGGGCCCTGTTTCAACCACAACCGGCCGCCGGTGACAAATGCCGTCGGGCGCGAGCGGCCGCGGCCGCCCGCTTCGCGCTTGCAGCGGCGCCGGATTATATCCAGACTGTCGATGCCCGAAGCAGCAACGGGCTGCCGCCGGCCGGCGACCTGCGCAGTGTGCGGTTCGCGATGCGGCGGCAGCCGGGATAAGCACCTCCGCATGTGGAAGCCGCCGGAACGGATACGATATGCCCCGGAGCCGGGCGCCTGGCCGACTCGCGAACAGGCCGCGCGCGCCCTCTGGTTCAGCCCGGTGCAGATCGGCCCGCTCACCCTCAACGCGCGCACCTGGGTGCCGGCGATGGTGCCCTGGCGCTCGAACGAGGAAGGCTGGGTAACCGACGATGTGCTGGACTGGTATGAGCAGTTCGCGCGCGGCCGGCCCGGCGGCCTGGTCGTCGAAGCGACGGGCATCCGCGACATCCCCTCCGGCCCGCTGCTGCGCATCGGCCACGACCGCTATATCCCCGGCCTGCGGGAACTGGCGCAGACCGTGGCCCGCGCCAGCGAGGGCCAGACCCGCCTGTTCATCCAGTGCATCGATTTCCTCGCCATCCGGCGCCGGCCGGACCCGGCCAAATTCATCGACCGGTTCCTGATCGTCACCGATGCCATCCGGGCGGCGCTGGGCATGGAGGATGCGGCGGAGGCGGAGGTCCGGGCGGCGCTGAAGGCGCTGCCGGATGCCGAACTGGACGGCATTCTGGACGCCCGCCAGCTCGAATCGCTGCGCATGGGCTTCCGCGAGCGGGTCGGCGATACCCACCAGCCGCATATCCGCGATCTGCCGAAGGTGCTGCCCGGCCTGTTCGCCGATGCCGCCCGGCGCGCCCGGGAAGCCGGGATCGACGGGGTCGAGCTGCACTATGCCCACGCCTATACCATGGCCTCCTTCCTGTCGCGGACCAACGACCGGGACGACGGCTATGGCGGCTCGCGCGAGAACCGGGTGCGCCTGCCGCTCGAAGTCTTCGCCAGGGTGCGCGAGACGGTCGGCAGCGACTATCCGGTCGGCTGCCGCTTCCTCACCGAGGATATCGTCGAGGGCGGTTCGGAAATCGACGACAGCTGCTTCTATGCGGAGGCCTTCGCCCGCGCCGGCATGGATTTCCTCTCGCTCTCGCGCGGCGGCCGGTTCGAGGATGCCAAGCAGCCCGCGGTCGGCGAGGCGGCCTATCCCTATACCGGCCAATCGGGCTATGAATGCATGCCGGCCTATATTTCCGACGAGCGCGGGCCGTTCGGGCGCAATGTCGAGCCGGCCGGGGCGATCCGCCGGGCGGTGCGCGAGGCCGGCTTCGAAACCCCGGTCATCGTCACCGGCGGGGTTCACGGCTTCGAGATGGGCGAGCGGATCCTGCAGGAGGGCAAGGCCGATCTGGTCGGCATCGCCCGCCAGGCCCTGGCCGATCCCGATTTCTTCCTCAAGGTGCGCGCCGGCTGCGGCAGCGCGGTGCGGGTGTGCGAATACACGAACTATTGCGAAGGGCTGGACCAGAAGCACAAGCCGGTGACCTGCAAGCTCTGGGACCGCGAGGGGCTCGACTCGCCCGGCGTGAAGCTGACGCCGGACGGCAAGCGGCGCACGACCGCGCCGGTCTGGGCCGGCCCGGCCTGAACCGCCCGCCCCGGCGCACCGGCCGGACGGGACAAGGAGGCCTGCCATGCTGCCCATGCCGATTGCCGATCTGCACGCCGTCTCCCGCGAGCTCGCCGAGACCGGCGAGCGGGTGCGGGTGCTGTGGCAGCAGCCGGAGACCCTGCTCTTCGTCGCGCGCGGGCGCGAATATCGCAGCGAATTCCACATCAATCCGAGCGCGGAGGTCATGTATATGATCTCCGGCGTCATGAATCTGCACTATCGCGATCCTGACGGCCGGGAGGCCATCCAGGTCCTCAACGCCGGGGAGGCGGTCTATACCGCGCCGCAGATCCCGCATTCGCCGCGCTTCCCGCCCGATGCCTTCCTGCTGGTCCAGGAGCGCCAGCGCCGGCCGGGCGAGATCGACCGCTTCCACTGGTTCTGCCCGGCCTGCGATGCCTTTCTGCACGAGGAGGAATTCGTCGTGGTCGATTACGCCCTCGACCCGGTATCGCGCGCCTATCGCAACTTCTTCGATGTCGAGGCGCACCGCACCTGTGCCGCCTGCGGCCATGTCATGCCTGCGCCCGACGACGACGCTCCGGGGGAAGCGCCATGCCCAAGCAATTCGTGACCGCCGCGGCTGCGCCGACGACCGGGTTCACCGACCGCAAAACCGCCTCGCCGCTCGCCCAGGGCATCCGCTGGGGCAACATGCTGTTCGTCTCCGGCCAGGGGCCGCTCGACCCGGAGACGAAGCAGGTCGTCTCCGACGATATCGTGCTGCAGACCCGGCAGACTCTGACCAACCTGCAGAACGTCCTGACGGCGGCGGGGGCGACCTTCGCCAATGTGGTGAACATGCGCGTCTGCCTGCGCGATACGGCGGATTTCCCGCGCTTCAACGAGGCCTTTACCGCCTTCATGGCGGGCGAGCGGGTGACCCGCACCTGTATTGGCGGCACGCCGCACCGCGCCGGCGTGAATGTCGAAATCGACTGTATCGCGATGTTCGATTGAGGCCGGCCTGCCGGGGCCTCTCCCCTACCCCTTGTCGCGGATCAGGCGCGCCTTCTCGCGCTGCCAGTCGCGCTTCTTGTCGGTCTCGCGCTTGTCGTGCTGGCGCTTGCCGCGCGCCAGGCCGAGGTCGAGCTTGGCGACGCCGCGCGCGTTGAAATAGACCGAGAGCGGCACCAGCGTGATGCCCTTCTCCCGCGTCGCCGCAATCAGCCGGGCCATCTCGCGCCGATGCAGCAGCAGCTTGCGCGGCCGGCGCGGCTCGTGATTGTTGTAGCTGCCGGCATCGTATTCCGGGATGTAGCTGTTGAAGAGATAGAGCTCGCCGCCATCGTCGCGGGCATAGCTTTCGGCAATATTGCCCTTGCCCGCGCGCAGCGATTTCACCTCCGTCCCGGTGAGGACGATTCCGGCCTCGAGGGATTCGTCGATGAAATAGTTGCGGCGCGCCTTGCGGTTCTGCGCCACGAGGCGGTGGGCGTGACGGTCGGTGCGGGCCATGGCGGCAAACTGGCCCCTCCGGCCCGGTTTGTCATGGGGCAAATCGGCGGATCAGCCGGCCGCCGCCAGATGTTCTTCCACCAGCGCGAATTTGCGGATTTTGCCGGAGCCGGTGAGCGGAAAGGCCTGGACTTCGCGCCAGACCGCCGGAGTCTTCTGGGGCGAAAGGCGCTGGCGGCAATGGCCGTGCAGCGCCTGCGGGTCGAACGGCCGGCCCGGCTCGAGGCGCACGAAACAGGCGACGATTTCGCCCCATTTGTCGTCGGGCAGGCCGACGACCGCGACCTCCGCAACATCCGGGTGTTCGAGCAGCACATTCTCGATCTCGGCCGGAAACAGGTTCTCGCCGCCGCGAATGATCATCTCCTTCACCCGCCCGGTGATGCGCAGATAGCCCCGGCGGTCGAGGGCGCCGAGATCGCCGGTATGCAGCCAGCCCGCCCCGTCGATGGCAGCCGCGGTGGCCGCCGGATTGTCGTGGTAGCCGATCATGACGCAATAGCCGCGGACGCAGATTTCGCCGGTCTCGCCGACCGGCACGACGCGATTGTCCCCGTCCAGGCTGCGGATCGAAACCTCGGTCTGCGGCATCGGCAGGCCGGCCGTGTTGCAAACCGTCTCCAGGCTCTCGCCCAGATGGTGCTGGGTGATGAGCGGCGAGGATTCGGTCTGGCCGTAGACGGTCTGGAAGGCGCAGCCGAAACGTTCGGTGACGTTGCGCACCAGTTCCGGCGCGACCATGGAGCCGCCGGAGACCGCGACCTCGACCGACGACAGGTCGAACGACTCCCCGTCCATACATTCCATCATGGCGATCAGCATGGTCGGCACGCCGAGCAGCGCGGTCGCCCGCTCGCGCTCGATCAGCCGAAGGATGGCGGCCGGATCGAACTGCCGGACCAGAAACATCGGGCAGCCGGCCTGAAGCGCGCCGAGGGTGATCATGCCGCAGCCGCTGGTGTGGAACATCGGCATGAAATTCGCCCACACCGAGTCCCGTCCGGCGCCGGCGCGGCGGACGAAGAAGCGTGCATTGTTGGTGAGCGACCGGTGCGACAGCACCGCCCCCTTGGGGAAGCCGGTGGTGCCGGATGTATACTGGATCTGCGCCGCATCGCCCGGCGCCACATCGGGCAGCGCCGGCGGCCGGTCGCCGGTGCGGAACAGGGCATCCGGGCTTTCCAGATCGACGATCTCGCGCACGTCGTCGAGCCCGTCGGTCGCGGCTGCCGCGATCTCCGCCATCGGGTTGCCGCGATGGCCGGCGACCTGGAACAGGCCCGAGGCGCCCGATTGTTCGAGAACGTAGCGCAGTTCTGCAGCCTGATAGGACGGATTGGCCGTCACCAGCACCAGGCCGGCCAGGCCGCAGGCAAATTCCATCAGCACCCATTCCGGCGCATTCGGCGCCCAGACCACGAGGCGCTCGCCCGGCGCGAAGCGCGTCGCCAGCGCCGCCGCCAGGCGCTCGCTCTCCGCCAGCAGCCCGGCGAAGGTCCAGCGCCGCCCGCTACCGGCTGCCGGATCGACCTCGACCAGCGCCAGGGCGCCGCCGTCCCGGCGCGCGGCTTCGCGCAATATGCCGCCGACGGTCGTCTCCAGTACGACATCGTCGGTCTGGGCGGGGATGAAGGACTCGGCGAGGTCGAATCGGTACATGGGTGGGCTCCGGGCTGCGGCGGACCGGCCGCCGCCAGTGTAGCGGAGTCCGGCGCGGGCGTCCCGCTTCCTTCGCGGCCGCCCTGCCCCGGCCGCCGGTTATCGGCGCCATCAACACGATGTGAATGAATAACTATTGGATTGAATTCTATCTCTATTCTCCGGCGATACTGGTACGGTCCTCAATCGCCCGCGCGGGACGGTCCCGTGCGGCAGGCCCGTCATCCGGGGAGGAGGGTTGGATGGAAGGTCCGGTATCGGCACACGGCCCCGACGGGGGCGGCCCCGGACCGGGCCAGCCGGGACAGGACGGACAGCCGCCGGGCAACGGGGCGGACGGCGCCTTCCGGGTTCCGCCGCACAATTACGAGGCGGAGATGGCGCTGCTCGGCGCCCTGCTCGCCAACAACCGGGCCTTCGACCGGGTCGCCGATTTTCTCCAGGCCGATCATTTCGCCGACGCCCGCCACGGCCGCATCTTCGGCGCTATCCGCACGCTGGTCGACAAGGGCCAGGTCGCCGATCCGATCACGCTCAGAAACCTGTTCGAGAGCGACGGCTCGCTCGACGAGATCGGCGGCGCCGACTATCTCGCCCGCCTCGCCGCCTCTGTTGTCACCATCGTCAATACCGGCGACTATGGCCGGACGGTGTTCGACCGGCATCTGCGCCGGGCGCTGATCGATATCGGCTCCGACATCGTCAACGAAGCCTACAATATCGACCTCGACCGCGATGCGCCGGCCCAGATCGAACAGGCCGAGCAGCAGCTTTACCGGCTTGCCACGGCCGGCGATACCCGGCGCGAGTTCAGCGACTTCACCACCGCGCTCAGCAGCGCGATCGAGCGGGCCGAGGCGGCCTTCAAGAAGGACGGGAAGACCACCGGCATCGCCACCGGCCTGACCGATCTCGACAGCCATCTCGGCGGTCTGCAGCCTTCGGAACTGGTCATTCTGGCCTCCCGCCCTTCGATGGGCAAAACCTCGCTGGGCACCAATATCGCCTTCAACGCCGCTCGGGCCTATCGCGAGGAGCAGGGAGAAGATGGCAGGCCGGCGCGCACGGCCGGCGCCGTGGTCGGCTTCTTCTCGCTCGAAATGTCGGCCGAGGAGCTGGCCACCCGGATTCTCGCCGAGCAATCCGACGTTTCTTCCCACGATATCAGGCAAGGCAAGATTTCCGGCGACGATTTCTCCCGCTTCGTTCAGGTCTCGCAGGAGCTGAACTATCTGCCGCTCTATATCGACGACAGCGCGGATTTGAGCATCGCCGCCCTGCGCACCCGCGCCCGGCGCCTCCATCGCCAGAACGGCCTGTCGCTGATTATCGTCGATTACCTTCAGCTGCTGCGGCCGGCGCCGGGCCAGCGGCCGGAAAACCGGGTGCAGGAACTGTCGGAGATCACCCGGTCGCTGAAGGCGCTGGCCAAGGATCTGGAGGTGCCGGTACTGGCCCTCGCCCAGCTTTCGCGCAAGGTGGAGGAGCGCGAGGACAAGCGCCCGCAACTGGCGGACCTGCGCGAATCCGGCTCGATCGAACAGGATGCCGATGTCGTCATGTTCCTCTACCGGGAAGAATATTACCTGCGGCGCCAGGAGCCGCCGGAGAATACCGAGAAATGGACCAAATGGTCGGAACAGATGGACAAGGCCTATAACAAGGCGGATATCATCGTCGCCAAACAGCGCCACGGCCCGATCGGCAATGTCCCGCTGCATTTCGATGCGACGCGGACCCGCTTCAGCGACCTGGAACAGGTTCGTGACGACGGCCGCTGATTCGGGAATCGCCGCTTCGCCGCCCGCCCGGCCCCGCGCCGCGCCCGGCGGGACCGCCGGCATTCTGACCGTCGATCTGGATGCGGTCGCCGCCAACTGGCGAACGCTCGCAGCCCGCATGGCCGGCCGGCCGTGCGCCGCCGTGGTCAAGGCCGATGGCTACGGCCTCGGCGCCGCGCCGGTCGCCCGCCGGCTCGCGGCCGAGGGCTGCACGATCTTCTTCGTCGCCCATGTCGAGGAGGGGGTGGCGCTGCGCCGGGCGCTGGCGGATACGCCGGAAGCCGAAATCTTCGTCCTGCACGGGCTGGCGCGGGATGCGGCGGCGCTATGCGCCCGCCACCGGCTGGCGCCCTGCCTCAACGACCCGGACCAGGTGCGCATCTGGCTGGAGCGCTGCGCCCGTACCGGGCCCATGCCGGCCGCCCTGCAGGTCGATACCGGCATGACCCGGCTCGGCCTCGACCCGGATGCGCTGGACCGGCTCGATCCCGCCATCGGCGCCCTGCCCGGACTGGTTCTGATGAGCCATCTGGCCTGCGCCGACGAGCCGGACCATCCGCTCAACCGGCAGCAGCAGGCCGCCTTCGCCGCGCTGCGCACCCGCTTCCCGGCGGCGCGCGCCAGCCTCGCCAATTCCGCCGGCCTGTTTCTGGGCGAAGATTACCGCTTCGATCTCGGCCGGCCCGGCTATGCGCTCTATGGCGGCAACCCGACTCCGTCGGCTCCGGCCAACCCGATGCGGCCGGTCGTCCGCCTGCAGGCGCCGGTGCTCCAGCTGCGCGAAGTCCGCCAGCCCCGGACGGTCGGTTATGGCGCAACCGCGCAGACCGGGCCGCCCGCCTGGATCGCCACGCTGGCGGTCGGCTATGCCGACGGCTATCTCCGCGCCCTCGGCAATCGCGGAGCCGTGTTCGTCGATGGCTGCGCCTGTCCGGTCACCGGGCGGGTTTCGATGGACCTGCTGACCGTCGATGTCTCCGCTGCGCGGCGCGCCGGCAGCGAGATCGCGCCGGGGACGCTCGTCGATCTGATCGACGACGATCATACCATCGATCATGTCGCGGCGCGGGCCGGCACCATCGGCTATGAAATCCTGACCGGCCTCGGCAGCCGCTGGCGCCGCCGCTGGCGCGGCGCATCCGCTGCCGGCCGGCCGGCCGGGAGCGACCGGTGAATCTCCTCGCGCCCGTCGGGCGGGCCTTTATCGGTTTTCTGGTGGCGACCGGGCGGCTGGTCGTCTTCGCCGCGGTCGCGGCCGGCCATTGCGTGCGGCCGCCCTTCCATGGCCGGTCCATCGGCCGGCAGATGATCCAGATCGGCTTCTATTCCCTCCCGGTGGTCGGGCTCACCGCCATCTTCACCGGCATGGTCCTCGCGCTGCAATCCTATACCGGCTTCGCCCGGCTGAACGCCGAATCGGCCATCGCGACCGTCGTCGTCCTGTCGATAACGCGCGAGCTCGGCCCCGTGCTGGCCGGGCTCATGGTCGCCGGCCGGGTCGGCGCCGCCATCGCCGCCGAGGTCGGGACGATGCGGGTGACCGAGCAGATCGATGCGCTCACGACCCTCTCGACCGACCCGTACAAATATCTCATCGTGCCGCGCCTGATCGCCGGCGTGACGACCCTGCCGGTCCTCGTCCTGATCGCCGATATCATCGGCGTGTTCGGCGGCTATGCGGTAAGCGTCCATTCGCTCGGCTTCAACGGCGCCAACTATCTGAAGCTGACCTGGGAATTCCTCCAGCCCGTCGATGTCGTCACCGGCCTTGTGAAGGCGGCGGTCTTCGGCTTTCTGGTCACACTGATGGGCTGCTATCACGGCTTCCATTCCCGCGGCGGCGCCCAGGGCGTCGGCGCCGCCGCGACCAATGCGGTGGTCTCCTCCTCCATCCTGATCCTGGCGGCCAATTACATGATCACGACCGCCTTCTTCGGCGCCTGATCGATGGGCGCAGCAGCACACGGGACCGGGGCCGGACCGAAGATCGCGCTGAGCGGCCTGCGCAAGGCGTTCGGCGCCAAAACCGTGCTCGACGGCGTCGATCTGAATGTCGGCGCGGGCGAATCCGTCGTCGTCATCGGCGGATCGGGTACCGGCAAGTCGGTGATGCTGAAATGCATTCTCGGCCTGCAATGGCCGGATGCCGGCTCCATCCGCATCGACGGGGCGGAAGTGACCGGCCTTGCCGGCCGCGCCCGCCAGGCCCATGGCGCGAAGATCGGCATGCTGTTTCAGGGCAATGCCCTGTTCGATTCCCTGAATGTCCAGGATAACGTTTCCTTCGCCCTGCGCGGCCGCGCCGGCGTGTCGAAGCGGGCGGCCCGCGACATCGCCATCGACAAGCTGGCGCAGGTCGGCCTCGATGCCGGGGTCGGCGCGCTGTTGCCGTCGGAACTGTCGGGCGGCATGCAGAAGCGCGTCGCCCTGGCGCGCGCCATCGCGACGGAACCGGAAATCCTGTTCTTCGACGAGCCGACCACCGGCCTCGACCCCATCGTCAGCGATATCATCGACCGCCTGATCGTCGATTGCGTCCGCCGGACCGGCGCGACCGCCATATCGATCACCCACAATATGGCGAGCGCGCGCAAGATCGCCGACCGGATCGCCATGCTGCACGCGGGCCGGATCGTCTGGAACGGGCCGGTCGGTGATATCGATGCCAGCGGCAATCCCTTTGTCGACCAGTTCATCAACGGCCGTGCCGAAGGCCCCATCGGCATGACGGTGAGGAGATAGGGGTTTGGCCCGGCCCGCCAGCCGCTTCGTCTGCCAGTCCTGCGGCGCGGTCTATCCGCGCTGGGCCGGCAAGTGCGAGGCATGCGGCGCGTGGAACAGCATTGCCGAGGAAGCCGCCGCCCCGCCGGGCGGCCTCGGCGCCGCCGCCGGGCCGAAGGGCCGCGGCCTCGCGCCGGTCGATCTCGCCGGCGATCCGGCCGGGGCGAAGCGGCCGCCGGCGCCGCGCCGCCGCACCGGCATCGCCGAGTTCGACCGGGTGCTCGGCGGCGGGCTGGTGCCGGGCAGCACCGTGCTGATCGGCGGCGATCCCGGCATCGGCAAATCCACCCTGCTGCTCGAAGTGGCGGCCCGGACGGCGACGGACGGCCGCGCCTTCTATGTTTCGGGCGAGGAGGCGGTCGATCAGATCCGCCTGCGCGCCGCCCGCCTGGGGATCGCCGAAGCCCCGGTCGGCCTGGCAGCCTCGACCAGCGTCCGCAATATCGTCGCCGGCATGGCGGCGGCGGACGGGCCGGACCTGATCGTAGTCGATTCGATCCAGACCATGCATGTCGATACGCTGGAGGCCGCGCCGGGCACGGTTTCCCAGGTCCGCGCCGCCGCCCAGGAACTGATCCGGGCGGCCAAGCAGCGCGGCACCATCCTGCTCATCGTCGGCCATGTCACCAAGGAAGGCGCCATCGCCGGGCCGCGCCTGCTCGAACACATGGTCGATACCGTGCTCTATTTCGAAGGCGAGCGCAGCCACCAGTTCCGCATTCTGCGCGGGGTCAAGAACCGGTTCGGCCCGACCGACGAGATCGGCGTGTTCGAGATGACCGGCCGTGGCCTCGCCGAAGTTCCCAACCCGTCCGCCCTGTTTCTGGGCGAGCCGGACGAGGATGGCGCGCGGGCGAGCGGCTCGGCGGTCCTCGCCGGCATGGAAGGGACGCGGCCGCTGCTGGTCGAAATCCAGGCCCTGGTTGCGCCGGCCACCTTCGCCGCGCCGCGCCGGGCGGTCATCGGCTGGGACGCCGCCCGCCTGCACATGGTGCTCGCCGTGCTCGAGGCGCGGTGCGGCCTTGCCCTCGCCGGACGCGACGTTTATCTCAGCGTGGCCGGCGGGTTGCGGGTCGCAGAGCCGGCCGCGGACCTGGCCGTCGCCGCAGCGCTGGTATCGTCGCTGACCGACCGGCCGGTGCCCCGGCGCGCGGTGGTATTCGGCGAAATCGGCCTGTCGGGCGAGATCAGGGCGGTCAGTCAGATGGACAACCGGCTGAAGGAGGCCGCCAAGCTCGGCTTCGAACGGGCGATTGTGCCGCGGCGGCGGACCGGGGCCGGCCGGGACGGCGGCGGCCGCACCGGCCTGCGCCGGAAAACGCTCGGCCATCTGCGCGAATTGCTGCCCCTGTTCGAGGCGCCGGCCGCGCCGGCCGGAAAGCGAGGCCGCGGGTGAACCCGGTCCTGCTGGATATCGTCGTCCTTGCCGTTGTGCTGCTCTCGGCGCTGCTGGCCTTCGTCCGCGGCTTCACGCGCGAGATATTCAGCCTGCTGGCCTGGATCGGCGGCGCGGCGGCGGCGTGGCTTTCGCTGCCCTGGACCGAACCCTATGCGAGGGAAATCGTCGATGACGCGCTGGCCGCCCGCATCATTGCGGCGGTCGCCGTCTTCATCGCGGTGCTGTTTGCCGTCACGCTCATCGGCCTGCCGATCACCGGCCGGATCCGCGAGAGCGGGCTGCGCGCGCTCGACCGGACGCTGGGCGGCCTGTTCGGCGTAGCGCGCGGCGCGGTCCTGGTCGTGCTCTTCTATGTCGTGCTGCTCGCCTTCTATCCGAAGGACAGCCGGATCGCGTGGCTCGAGGGCGCGATCTCAACGCCCTATCTGGTCCGGGGCGCCGCCATCGCCGAGCGGGTGCTGCCGAAAGGGATGGTCCGCAGCGGCCGCCGGGCAGCGCGCGATCTGCGCACCGGCGCCGGGATCGGCCGGCAGATCGAAGGTGCGCGCCAGCCGCAGGGCGATGCCGGGAAGAACGACGATGCGCAATAGCGTCCGGCCGGGCGGCCGGACCGCCGGCCATCCGTTCGACGACGACCGGCTGCGCGAGGAATGCGGCGTCTTCGGCATTTTCGGCCATGAGGACGCCGCCGCGCTGACAACCCTGGGCCTGCACGCCCTGCAGCATCGCGGCCAGGAGGCCGCCGGCATCGTCACCTATGACGACCGGCACTTTCACATGCACCGGGCGAAGGGCGAGGTCAGCGACACGCTGAACGCGCCGGATGTGATCGCCCGGCTGCCGGGGCACATGGCGATCGGCCATGTGCGCTATTCCACCACCGGCGACAGCGTCATGCGCAATGTCCAGCCGCTGTTCGCCGATTTCGCCTTCGGCGGCCTGGCGGTGGCGCAGAACGGCAATCTCACCAATGCACGCGCGCTGCGCGCCGAAATGGTCGCCGAAGGCCGGCTGTTCCAGTCCACCACCGATACCGAGGTGATCGTTCATCTGATCGCCAAGAGCCGCAGCGACACGCTGGCCGGCCGGGTCGCGGACGCGGTCCGCTGCCTGGAGGGGGCCTATTCCCTGGTGCTCATCAGCCGCAAGAAGGTGATCGGCGTGCGCGATCCGCTCGGCGTCCGCCCGCTCGTGCTCGGCCGGCTCGAAGACAGCCCGGTGCTGGCGTCGGAAACCTGCGCGCTCGACATTATCGGCGCCGATTTCGTGCGCGATATCGAGCCGGGCGAAATGGCGGTGCTGGACGCCGACGGGATCGACAGCCGGCGGCCGCTGCCGCGCCGGCCGGGCCGGTTCTGCATTTTCGAATATATCTATTTCGCCCGGCCGGACAGCGAGGTCGAGGGCCGCAGCGTCTACCGCACGCGCAAGGCCATCGGCGCCGAGCTCGCGCGCGAAGCCGGCGTGGCGGCCGATGTCGTCGTGCCGGTGCCGGATTCGGGCGTGCCGGCGGCCATGGGCTATGCCGAGGCGGCCGGCCTGCCCTTCGAACTCGGCATCGTGCGCAATCACTATGTCGGCCGGACCTTCATCGAGCCGGCGGACCAGATCCGCCATCTGGGCGTGCGCCTGAAGCACAATCCCAACCGGGACGCGCTGAACGGCCGGCGCGTGGTGCTGGTGGACGACAGCATCGTACGCGGCACCACCTCGACCAAAATCGTCGAAATGGTGCGCAATGCCGGCGCGCGCGAGGTCCATATGCGCATTTCCAGCCCGCCGACCGGCCACCCCTGCTTCTATGGCATCGATACGCCGGAGCGCGGACAGCTGCTGGCAGCCCGGCACGATATTGCGGCGATGGCGGAGCTGATCGGCGTCGATTCCCTGGCCTTCGTCTCCATCGACGGGCTGTACCGGGCGATGGGCGAAGCCGGCGGCCGCAACGGGACGACGCCGCAATTCTGCGATGCCTGCTTCACCGGCGACTATCCGACCGGCCTCACCGATCTCGATACCGGCTCCATCGACGACCGGCTTTCCATGCTCGAAGACGAGAATTGAGATCGTGGGCGCCCTGGAGGGACGCATCGCGCTGATTACCGGCGCATCGCGCGGCATCGGCGCCGCAGTGGCAGAGCGCTTCGCGGCGGAAGGCGCGCGGCTGATCCTCGCCGCGCGCACGGTCGGCGCGCTCGAAGAGGCGGACGACCGGGCGATGGCGGCCGGCGGCGGGCCCGCGACGCTCATCCCGGTCGATCTGGCCGACCACGACCGGATCGACGAGATGGCCGCGGCGGTCGCCGGCCGGTTCGGGCATATCGATATCCTGGTCGGCAACGCCGCCACGCTCGGCGGCCTCGCCCCGCTCGCCCATGTCGAGCCGGCGCGCTGGACGGAGGCGATGGCTGTGAACGTCGCTGCCAACTGGCGCCTGATCCGGGCGTTCGAGCCGCTGCTCCGCCGCTCCGCGGCCGGCCGGGCGATCTTCGTCACCAGCGGCGCGGCGCGCAGCGCCCTGCCCTATTGGGGCGTCTATGCGGCCGGCAAGGCGGCGCTGGAAGCGCTGGTCCGCACCTGGGCGGCCGAGCTCGCCAATACCGGCATTCGCGTCAACCTGCTCGATCCCGGCATCGTCCGCACCCGCATGCGCGCCGAGGCCATGCCGGGCGAGGACCCGGCGACCCTGCCGACGCCGGAAAGCGTCGCCGGCGCCTTCGTCGCGCTGGCTTCGGCCGGCTGCCGGCGCCATGGCGAGACGGTTTTCGCCTGAGCCCTCCGGCCGGAACCGGATTCAGCCGCTTTCGGCATAGGGGTTGCGGCCCTTGCGCAGATGGAGGCGCAGCGGCACGCCGTCGAGGCCGAAGGCCTCGCGCAGGCCGTTGACGAGATAGCGCCGGTAGCTGTCCGGCAGCTCGGCCGGCCGGTTGACGAACAGGGCGAAGGTCGGCGGCCGGGCCTTGACCTGCGTCGCATAGCGAATTCGGATCCGCCGGCCGTCGACCAGGGGCGGCTGGTGCGCTTCCTGCATCGCTTCGAGCCAGCGGTTGAGCGCGCCGGTGCCGACCCGGCTGTTCCATGCCGTATCGATATCGAGCACCGCCTCCATCAGCCGCTCGATGCCCGCGCCGTCGAGGGCGCAGATGCAGGCGAGCGGAACGCCGCGCAGCTGGCTGAGGGAGCTGTCGAGGCTGTCGCGGATTTCCCGCCGCACCTTCTGCGGTGCCGAAACGCGGTCCCACTTGTTGGCCGCGATCACCAGACCGCGGCCTTCCTCCTCGACCCGGCGCGCGATGGTCAGATCCTGCTTTTCGATGCCGTGGCCGAAGGACTGGACGGTCTGCGCATCGATGAGCAGAACGACGATCCCGGCGAGGCGGATGGCCCGCCAGCTGTCCATCGTCGAAAGCTTCTCCAGCGGCGCGGCGATCCGGGCGCGGCGGCGGACTCCGGCGGTATCGACCAGGCGGATCGGCCGGCCGCCGGGCGCATCCGGCCACCGCCAGTCGAACGAGATCGCGTCGCGGGTCAGGCCGGGTTCGGGGCCGGTCAGCACGCGCTCCTCGCCGATCAGCCGGTTGAACAGGGTCGATTTGCCGGCGTTCGGCCGCCCGACAATGGCGAGGGAGAGCGGCCGGTCCGCCTCCTCCCGCTCCGTCGCGTCCGCCGCCGCCGCTTCCAGCCGGGGCGCGAGCGCCTCGCGCAGATCGTCCATGCCCAGGCCGTGCTCGGCCGAGATCGCAATCGGCGCGCCCAGGCCCAGGGCGAACGCTTCGAGCCGGCCGGCCTCCGCCTCCCGGCCCTCGCACTTGTTGGCCAGCAGCAGGACCGGCACGCCGGTGCGGCGCAGCAGGGCGGCGAAATGGCGGTCGTCCGGCGTCACGCCGGCGCGGGCGTCGATCAGGAACAACGCCGCCGCGGCGCCCTCAAGCGCGCGCAGCGCCTGCTGCGCCATCCGGCCTTCGATGGCGTCGGCGGCCGCCTCCTCAAGGCCGGCCGTGTCGATGACGGCGAAGCGCAGATCGTGCAGGCGCGCCGGCGCCTCCTTGCGGTCGCGGGTAACGCCGGGCGTATCGTGGACCAGGGCGGCGCGCCGGCCGGCCAGCCGGTTGAACAGGGTGGATTTCCCGACATTGGGCCGGCCGACAATGGCAACCCTGCCGGCCGGACCGGCCATCACCGCATGGCGGTCAGGCGACCGCTGTCGTCCAGAAACAGGATCGTGCGCTGCGCGATTGCCGGCGGGATGAAAACCCCTTCGTCGAGCGGAATCCAGCCGATGACCTCGCCGGTATAGGGCGAAACGGCCAGCGCCTCGCCATGGGACCCGGCGACGACCAGACGGTCGCCGGCCAGCACCGGCCCGGTCCAGAACGGCCGGCCTTCGATCAGATCGTCGTCGTTTGTGAAGCGGTCGAGCCCGATTGCCCAGCGCACCCGGCCGTCGCTGCGCCGGATCGCCGCCAGAACGGCCCCGGTCGTGAGCACGAACAGATAGTCGCCGGCGGCCCAGGGCGTCTGCATGCCGCTCATTTCGATATCCCACAGGCGGCGCCCGGAACCCAGCTCGATGGCGGCCAGCCGGCCGGCATTGCTGACGGCATAGACGATGCCGCGGTCGATCACCGGGCTGGCGGTCACGGCGCGCAGACCGCCGACGCGCCGGGTCGCCCCGATATTCTCGGTCCAGACCTGCCGGCCGGTCGCGGCCCTGAGCGCGACCACCTCGCCGGTCGAACGCGGCGCGACGACGACATCCTCGTCCACCGCCGGCGCGGCATTGCCCAGAATCCCCGTGGGCGCCGCAACGCCCTCATGGCTCCACAGCTTCTTTCCATCGCTCGCATTGTACGCGATGGTCGTGTTCTCCGCGGTCACGACGAAGATGCGCCCGTCGCTCGCCGCCGGCGCCGAGCGGACCGGCGCGCCGGTGCTGCTGCGCCACAGGATCCGGCCGCTGGCCGCGTCCATCGCGACCACCTCGGCCGCGCCGGTCGCGGCGATCAGCCGGCCGTCGTCATAAGCGATGCCGCCGCCGACATCGCCCTCGCGCTCATGGTCCGGCAGAACCTCGCCCGACCACAGCCGGCGGCCGCTCTGCAGGTCGAAGGCGCCGACCACGCCCGCCGAATCCATGGCGAAGACCCGCCCGTCGCCGACCACCGGCTGCGCCAGCAGCCGCCGGTTGCGCGAGAAGGACAGCAGGCCGCCATCCGCCGAACCGGCGCCGATCCCGACCGTCCATGCGGTGCGCGGATCGCGGCCGAGGGCCAGGTGATGCATCGCATGGTTCGGATAGCCCGCCTGCTGCGGCCAGGCCTCGTTTTCCGCTGGCCGGGGCAGCACGATGCGGACATCGGAAATCCGGGCATCGGAGGTGAGGGCGCCGGCGCTCGGCAGCACCGCCAGGCGGCGGCCCTGCAGCGGCGGGTCCGGCGTGGAGACCAGATCCCGGACCGTATCGCAGCCGGCCAGCCAGCACGACGCGGCGACCGCCAGCGCGAGTTTGAACCTGCTCATCTTTCCCGTCCGTCGCCCGTTTCGTTCGCCGCTTCAGGACCGTGTCACGACCGGGCCGGCATGGCGAGCATCTCGCCGGCCCGCTTCTTCAGCGTCGCCGGCGCATCGGCGTCGCCGGCCAGCTGGCGGAAAATGCGCGCGGCCTCGTCGTGGCGGCCTTTCCTGCGATGATAATGCGCGATCAGCTCCAGCGCCGTATAGCGCCATGTTCCCTCCGGGCCGGCAAGCGGAGTCAGCCGGGCGATGGCCCGGTCGGGCTCGGCGCTGTCGAGGGCGTGCAGCCCCCAAAGGGTGGTGCCGAGCTCGCGAAACACCGGCGGCAGCCGGTCGTCGTCGGCGAGCTGCAGATAGAGCGCGGCGGCCGCCTTCGCATCGCCGGATTTGGCGACCAGCGCCGCCTGCCGCAGCCGGGCCAGCGCGGCATAGCCGCCCTCCGTCTCCCGGGCCAGGCGGTCGAAAATCCTGCCGGCCTCGCCGCTCTTTCCCTCCTCGGCAAGGGCGGCGGCGGCGGCAAATTCCACGCTCTGCGCCTCGCGGGCGCCGCGGATGCTGTCCTTGTACCATTGCCAGCCGGCGACGCTGCCGACCGCCAGGACCGCCCCGCCGACCAGATAGCCGCCGTATTTCTTCCAGGTTTCGAGATAGCGTTCCTGCTTGAGCTCCTCGTTCACCTCCTGGATGAAGAGCTCCTGCTCGCGGTCCGCCTCCGTCGCCGGCGCACCGCTGTCGCCCCGTTTGCGCTTGCGTGCCAAGGAAATTCGCTCCTGACGAGGTGCTGCCGATATCTTCCCGCCGGGGCCGGCGTCCCGCCGTTCGGCCGCGATTATTGTAGGCCGTGGCCGGGCAGGATAAACCGCGACAGGGGCGCGCGCCGGCGCCGGCCGGCGCTCCCGCCTCTATAGTGTTGAACGCCGGCGCGACGATGGCAATATAATCCCTGCCGTTGTCGGCGCGATACCGCCCGACACTGCCCGGCGCCCGCCGAACAGGAGCCTCTGCTTGAGCGTTTTCCGTCCCGTTCGCCGCATCCTGTCGCTGTCCGCCGGCCTGGCGCTCGCCGGGCTGGCAGGCTGGACGCCGGCACTGGCGGCGCCCTGGTCGGCCGGCGACTGGAAGGGCAATGCCTATATCGACCGCAGCGGGCGCTTCAGCCACTGCATGATGTCGGCGCGCTACAACAGCGGTATCTCGCTTCATTTCCTGATGTTCCCGAATCGCGATCTGTTCATCGGCGTGGCCGCGCCTGACTGGTCGCTCGATCCGGACAGCCTCTATCCGATGACCCTGACAATCGACGGCAACCGGATCCGCTCGGCGCCCGGCACCGTGCTCAAATACGATACCGGCCGGCTCTGGCTCGCGCTGGGCCGCGACCGGCAAACGCGCGAGCGGCTGCGCCAGGGGCTGAGGCTGCAGCTGCTGCAGGGGGACAGGCGCTACGCTTTCCAGCTGACCGGGACCGCGAAGGCGCTGCTCCGGCTCGAACGCTGCGTCGATGAGGACGATGCGCGCGACCGGGCGTCGCGGATACCGAATGCGCTGTCGCCGTCGACGCCGCGACACCGGAAATAGGCGCCGCGCCCGGCACGGCTCCACGCGGCAAAGCGTTCGCCCGGTTGCGCAGCGATGGGGTCGCACGCTAAGTTTTCCGCTTCGGGAGGATCGAGACGATGTTGCTGGCGCGGCTGTTGGAAAAATGCGTCTCGGCCGGCCGTCTGACCCTTGTGGACGCTGCCGGCAGGCGCCATGAGATCGGCGAACAGCGCGACGGCGCGCCGGACGTGACGCTGCGCCTTGCCGACCGGGCCGTGTCGCGGCGGCTGCTCCTCAACCCGAAACTGGCCTTCGGCGAACTGTATATGGACGGCCGCCTGATTATCGAGCAGGGCACGCTCTACGACCTGCTCGACCTGCTGACCGATGCCTCCCTGCGCTTCGAGACCGGGACATGGATCGGCCGGATCGGCGCCCTTCAGGGCCGGCTGACCCGCCGCCTGCGCCAGTACAATCCGGCTGCCAGGGCCCGGCGCAACGCCGCCCATCACTACGATCTCTCCGGCCGGCTCTACGATCTCTTCCTCGACGACGACAAGCAATATTCGTGCGCCTATTTCCGCAGCGAGAGCGACAGCCTGGACGAGGCGCAGCGCAACAAGAAGCGGCACATCGCGGCCAAGCTGCTGCTGGCGCCGGGCCAGAAAATCCTCGATATCGGCTGCGGCTGGGGCGGCCTCGCCCTCTATCTGGCGCAGCAGGCCGAGGCCGAGGTGACCGGGCTCACCCTGTCGGCCGAGCAGCACGGCGTCGCCGGCGAGCGCGCCCGCAAGGCCGGGCTGGCCCGGCGGGTCTCCTTCCGCCTGCAGGACTACCGCGACGAGCAGGGGCGCTACGACCGGATCGTCTCCGTCGGCATGTTCGAACATGTCGGCGTAAACCACTACCGGGAATTCTTCGCCAGGCTGCGCACGCTGCTGAAGGAGGACGGGGTCGCCCTGCTCCACACCATCGGCCGGGCCGGGCCGCCCACCTCGGTCCATCCGTGGCTGACCAAATACATCTTTCCGGGCGGCTATACGCCGGCCCTGTCGGAGGTGATGGCCGCCATCGAGAAGGAGGGCCTGTGGGTGACCGATATCGAGGTGCTGCGGCTGCACTATGCCCGTACCCTGCGGGAATGGCGCCGGCGCTTCGAGGCCAATCGCGACGAAATCCGCGACCTGTACGACGAACGCTTCTGCCGCATGTGGGAATTCTACCTGACCGGCTGCGAGCTCGCCTTCCGGCGCATGGACCAGGTCGTGTTCCAGATTCAGATCGCCCGGCGCCAGGATGCCGTGCCGCTCACGCGCGGCTATATCGAACGCCGGGAAGAGCAGCTCGACGCCGAAGCCGCCGCGGCCTGACCGCCGCCCCGCCTACCCCGCCATGGTGAGGCCGCCGGAGACGCTGATCGTCTGTCCGGTGATGAAGTCGGCATCGCTGCTGGCCAGAAAGGCGACCAGGCCGGGATAGTCGGAGGGCTGGCCCAGCCGGCGCATGGGGATGGCGCGCTCGAGGGCCGCGACCAGCTTCTGTCCGGCCTCGCCGTCGCCGGCGAAGGTGCGGAACAGATTGGTGTCGGTCGGCCCCGGACAGACGCAATTGACCTGCACATTGTGCCGGGCCAGCTCCCGCGCCAGTGTCTTGGAAAAGGAGATCAGCCCGCCCTTGCAGGCGGCGTAGACGGACTCGCCCGATGAGCCGACCCGCGCGGCATCGGATGAAATGTTGACGACCTTGCCGGACCGCCGCTCCGCCATGCCGCGCACCACGATATGGTGGAGGTTGAGCGGCCCGTAGAGATTGATCCCGATAATCCGGCGCCACAGGGCGGCATCGGTGTCGAGAAACGGCTTCGCGACATCGACTCCGGCATTGTTGACCAGAATGCCGGTCGGGCCGGCATCGGCCTCGAAAGCGGCGACGGCGGCCGCCACCGCGTCGTAATCGGTAATGTCGGCTTCGAAAGCCGCGGCCCGGCCGCCCGCGCCGGCAATCGTCGCCGCGGTTTCGCACGCCGCCGGGCCGTCGCGGTCGAGCACGCCGACTGTCGCCCCCTCCTCGCCGAAGCGCAGGGCAATCGCCCGGCCGATGCCGGCGCCGCCGCCCGTCACCAGGGCCGCCTTTCCCGCAAGACCGCGCATCGCCAGTTCTCCCGCCGCTCTCTCCCGAACACCCCGTCCTATGCCGCCGCCGCGGTCGGGGCGCAAATGCCGGCGGGCCGGTCCAGTCAATTCGCCGCGCGCCGCCCGGTATCGGGTTGAGGCTGGATCGGGCGGTCGTTTGCCGCTAGTTGAGCCCGGCAATGCGGACGCGCCGGCATGGTGCGGGCGCCGGCAAACGGCAGCGGGGCGAGCGGAGAGCGGCGATGGACCGGTTTCGGGTTGTGGTGATCGGCGGCGGCGTGGTCGGCGCTTCGGTTCTGTACCATCTGGCCAAATCCGGCTGGACCGATGTCGCCCTGGTCGAACGCTCGGTGCTGACCGCCGGCTCGTCCTGGCACGCCGCCGGCGGCATCCACGCGCTGAACGCCGATCCGAACATGGCGGCCCTGCAGGCCTATACCATCGACCTGCTGCGCGAGATCGGCCCGGAATCGGGCGAGGATATCGGCCTCCACATGACCGGGGGCATCACCGTCGCCTCGGCCCCGGCGCGCTGGGAATGGCTGCAGAGCGCCTACCGCATCTTTCAGACCATCGGCATCGAGGACTGCCACCTGATGACCCCGGCCGAGATCGCCGAGCGCTGCCCGATCATGGATGTAAGCGGCGTGATCGGCGGCCTGTGGGCGGATCGCGAGGGCTATGTCGATACCACCGGCACCGTCCGCGCCTATGCCGGGGCGGCGCGCAAGCGCGGCGCGACGGTGATCGAGCACAACCGCGTCGTCGAACTGAAGCCGCGCCCGGACCGGAGCTGGGACGTCGTCACCGAACAGGGCACGATCCACGCCGAACATGTCGTCAACGCCGCCGGCCTGTGGGCCCGGCAGGTCGGCCGGATGGTCGGGCTCGACCTGCCGGTGGCGCCGCTCGCCCACCATTATCTGGTGACGGAAGCGATCCCCGAAGTGGCGGCGCTCGATTTCGAGGTGCCGATGACGGTGGACCTCGAAGGCTTCACCTATCTGCGCCAGGACCAGCAGGGCGTGCTCGTCGGCATCTATGAGCTCGACCACCAGCACTGGAATATCGACGGCGTGCCGTGGGATTACGGCTTCGACCTGATCCAGGAGGATACCGACCGCATCGCCGCCGAGCTGGAAATGGCCTTCGCCCGCTATCCCGTGCTCCAGCGGGCCGGGGTCAGGAACTGGGTGAACGGCGCCTTCACCTTCTCGCCCGACGGCAATCCCCTGGTCGGGCCGGTCCGCGGCCTGCCGAACTACTGGCTGGCCTGCGGCGTGATGGCAGGCTTCCTGCAGGGCGGCGGCGTCGGCAAGACCCTGGCGGAATGGATGATCCACGGCGAGCCGGAGGCCGACGCCTGGTCGATGGATATCGCGCGCTACGGGCCCTTCGCCTCGAACCGGGAATATATCCGCCAGACGACCGGGCAGTTCTATTCCCGCCGCTTCGTCATGACCTATCCGAACGAGCAGCTGCCCGCCGGCCGGCCGCTGAACCGGGTGCCGGCGCACGATGCGATGGCCGCGGCCGGCGCGCTGTGGGGCGTCAGCTGGGGCCTGGAGGTGCCGCTGGTCTTCGCGCCGCCGGGCTTCGAGGAAACGCCGACGCTCAAGCGCTCCAATGCGTTCGGCCTCGTCGGCGCCGAGTGCCGGGCGGTGCGCGAGGGCGTCGGGCTGCTCGATATTTCCGGCTTCTCCCGCTACGAGGTGACCGGCCGGGATGCCGAAGCGTGGCTCGACCGGGTCATGGCCGGCCGACTGCCCCGGCCCGGCCGGGTACGCCTTTCGCCCATGCTGGCGCCGGACGGCCGCCTCAAGGGCGATCTCACCCTGTTCCGCTGGGACGACGGCGTCTGGTGGATCATGGGCTCCTACTATCTGCGCGAATGGCATATGCGCTGGTTCCACGACCGGCTCGACCCGGCGCGGGACGGCGATGTCCGCGTGCGCGACATTTCCGATGCCACCGTCGGCTTCTCGCTGGCGGGGCCGAAATCGCGCGAGGTTCTGGCGGCGCTGACCCATGAGGATGTCGGCCCGGCGGCGCTGCCCTTCATGGGCTGCCGGCTCATGGATGTCGGCCTGATCCGGGCACGGGTCGGCCGGCTCTCGGTCGCCGGCGAGCTCGGCTATGAGATCAACTGCCCGGCGGTGGCGCACAGCGCCCTGCGCGCGATGCTGCTCGAGGCCGGGGCGGCGGCCGGAATCCGCGAATATGGCTACTACGCGCTCAATTCGCTGCGCCTGGAGAAGAGCTTCGGCGTCTGGTCGGCCGAATTCACCCAAGGCTACACGCCGGGCATGACCGGTCTGGACCGCTGGATCGCCTTCGACAAGGGCGATTTCACCGGCCGGGCGGCGGCACTGGCCGAACGCGAGGGCGGATCGCCCGCGCAGGTTCTGGCGACGCTGGAGGTCGATTCGCCGGATGCCGATGCCTCGGGCTTCGAGCCGGTCTGGCACGGGGGTCGGCGGGTCGGCTTCGTCACCTCCGGCGGCTACGGCCACACCGTCGGCGAGAGCCTCGCCATGGCCCTGGTCGAGCCGGATTTCGCCGCACCGGGCACAGAGCTCACGGCCCATATCGTCGGCGTCGAGCGGCCGGCGACCGTCATCCCGCCCTCGCCATGGGACCCGGCGGGCGCGCGAATGCGAACCTAGACACCGGACAATTCCTGCGGCGTTTCTGCGCCGTCAGTGCCGATCCGGCCGCCGGCCGTTGCGCAGCCGGCTCTGCCGTTCGCCGGGGCCGTTCGCCGGGCGGGCGGCCATGCGCTTTTCCGCATCGGCACGCAGCTCGCGCAGATGGGCGATGGCAGCCGCCCGGCTGGCGAACAGGTTGGGATCGAAATCCTCGGTCGCCGACCGGGCGAGGATTTCCCGGCCGGTCTCCTCGTGCGGCTCGTAGCGCGCGGTGCCGAGCGAGAAGGCCAGGTTCGATTTCCGGCCGCGCCGGGCGAAGGCGACCCAGGCATCCGGGTCGATCTTGCAGTTCTTGTAATTGACCAGGAAGAACCAGTGCCGGCCGGACGCTTCGAGGCGCCGGTCGATCTCGTCGTAGAACCGGTCCACATCCTGCCGGTCGCGGAAGACGATATCGCTGAAATCGACTTCCATGATGCCGTCGGAATCGTGAAACCGGATGCGTGCCGCGTAATCCGGTATCCGCGTCGCCACCGGGCCCGCTCCCCATTGTCCCCTGGCGCACCAGTGTACCCCAACCGCCCGGCACCGTCACCGACTCCGGTGCGGGCGATGCAGGGGATCATGCGTCAGCGGCGGGAGGGGCTTCGTGCCGGGGCTGGCGACCCGCACCGTCGGCGAGGTTCTGCCCGCCCTGCCCCTGACCGTGAGCCGGGCCCGCGGAGCCCCGGTCGAGCACCATGAGCAGCGGCGGCAGCAGCAGGAAATCGGTCACGAGGGCGATCAGAATCGTCATCGTCACCATGATGCCCAGCGTCGAGTTTCCATCGTAGCCCGACAGCGCGAACGTCAGAAAACCGACCGACAACACGATGGTCGTGACCGCCAATGCAGGGCCGACCGTGCCGAAGGTGCCGACGATGGCATCGGCAGCCGACTGGCCCTCCGCCCGAAGCTTGCGATACTTTGTCATGAAGTGAATCGTGTCGTCCACGATGATGCCGAAGGCCACAACCGTCACCACGGCGCCGGACAAGCCGATCTGCCCGACGAGATAGCCCCAGGTGCCGAACGTCATCAGCGCCGGTACGAAGTTCGGTACCAGACTGATCAATCCCATCCGTATGCTTCTGAAAATGCCGATCAGAATCAGGGAGATAATCGCCATCCCGATCATCGTTCCGCTCAGCATGCTGGCAATGTTGTTTTTCGTAAGATGTGCGAACACCATGTTCAGACCTGTGGCGCGGTTTGCCAGGTCCGGGGCGTTGGCCTGAAACCAGGCTTGCGCGCGCAGGTCGAGTTCGAGCAGGTCCGACGCCGCGACGTCCGACAGGGTGGCCGTCAACCGCGTCGCCGATTTGCCCACATCGATCCGGTCGTTGAGATCGCTCCCGAATGGCAGCGAGAGCTCGTACAGCAACAGATATTGAGCGACCAGATCGCGGCTGTCCGGAATCCGCTGGAAGGCAGGATCCTCGCCGTTCATATTCCGGTTAAGCCGTTTGATGATTTCCGGGAAAGCCCTGACATGGCTGACTTCCGGCTGTTGCCGCAGCCATTCGGCGAATTTATCGACGCGGCGGAGATATTCCGGGTCGGTAATGCCTCCCTCTTCCCCTGAACTCAAGGAAAATTCGATGGAGTTCACGCCGGTCAGATTCCGGTCGATAAAATCGGTTGCGCGCCGCACCTCGTAGCTGTCGTCGAAAAGCTTTGTCCAGTTGTCGCTGACCTTGTTGAGGGGAATACCGGCAATGAGCGCAACAACCAGAATCGGAACGGCCCAAAGCAGGAGCCTGTGCCGGGCGACCACGAATCGCCCGAAGCGCTCGAACAGAGAGGGCGCTCCGGTCTCTATCGAACGCCGGCGGAGCGGCAGCAAAGCCAGCATTGCCGGGAGAAGCGTCAGACAGTAGACGAACGAACACACAATGCCCAGGGCCACCAGATTGCCAAGTTCCCGGAATGGCGGAGAGTCGGACGCGTTCAGACTGAGAAACCCGATGGACGTGGTCAGGGAGGTCAGGAAAATCGGCCAGAGCGTGCTGCGCAGCGATTCTGCCAGCGCTGTCCGCTTGTCCATGCCGCGACTGATATTCGCGAGCGCCGTCAGAATGATATGAACGGAGTGGGCGACGGTAATCACCATGACAATGACCGGCAGGCCGGAGGTCGTGGGATTGAGAATCGCCCCGAACCAGCCTGCGATCCCCAGCGTCGTGACAATCGAGTAAAGTACCGCCGCCACGACTGCCAGAATGCTGAACGCGGAGCGCAGCAGCAGCGCCGCACCGACCATGACGATGAGGAATGCCAGGGGAACGAGTGTCGAAACGCTTTCGTCCACGGCGTCGACAATCGCGCGGTTCACAATGGTTTCGCCGGTTGCGTGATAGACTATACCGGGGTGGGCGACCCGCGCCTTCTCCAGCAGGGCGTGCAGCGCGTCCGTAACCTCGACCAGGGCGCTGCCGTCATCGGGCATTACGAAATCGATTGCGATGCCGGTTACCCGCCCGTCGCGGGAGACCAGGCGCCCGGCCAGATCGGAAGAATTTTGCGCGATTCGTTCGATGCGCCGCACTTGGTCATCGGTCAGGGACAGCGCATCCTCGACCAGCGGTTCGACGATCAGGTCGTCATCCCGCGACTCGCTGTGCATATAATTGGTGAGCGATGTGACCCGCCTTGAATGCGGCACCTGCCAGGCCGCTTCGGTCAGCCCTTCGACAGCGGCCAGACTCTCGCGTGTGAAGACGGAGCCCTTGACAGGCGCCAACGCAATCAATGCCGTGTTGGAAGCGGCATACGTATCTTCCAACGCATCGAACGCAATCAGATTGGGGTCTTCCGCGCTGAACATCCGACGCAAATCGTCCGATACGGAGAGATAGCGTCCGCCCGCAGCGGTGGCGACCATGATGAGAGTCGCCAGGACCAGCGTCAGCCACCGGCGTTTCAATACGAAGTTGAGATATCCGTCCATGCCAATCCTGTCATGCGATGGCCCTGCAGCCGGATGTGCTTCTGGCGGGCGGTAGACCGAATTCCGCCTGCGATACCGCCGAAACCGCTATCAGCTACCACGGGCTGGATTCGGAGGCCAGGACATGGTCGGGCATATTATAGCTGATTCCGCCATGATCGTATTGCGCGGAATCGAAGATTTGGGAAAAGGCGTGGCCGTTTACCGTTGTGCGCCCGAATAGAAGCTTCTTAAGCAATTCCCTGAGCCGATAATAGGACAGCACTATACCGGCAATTCGAATCGTATTGGGATAGCCGAAATCGTCCGCAAGCCTGTTGCCGATGAGCGCTCGCAAAAGTCGATAAGCATATATTTCCAGCGATTTTTTCTGCGCTTCCGTCTCCAGACCCGACATGATGGGGATGGCCTTGAAAACAGAGTTGGCCACGGCAAACGCATCGTCGTCCGGCGGCGGTTCGCACAGATGGGCAATCTTGTACAGTTGTCTCGCCTCTTCCTCATCCTTGAAAAGTATCGATTCGGGAGTCCCCAGCAAATGGCCCGCATATCGCCAGATCTTTACGATGCTTTCCCTTTGTTCCTCGGAAATGGATGAGCCCATCCTCAAGGCATGTTCGAACTGGCGAATGGAAAAGGTAAACAGGGAAATGCCGCCGATATGCGCCATGCTCAGCGGGACGCCCCAGGCCTCGTGGTCCCATCGGTCGGATTCGGCCAGCAACTTTCTGATTCGGGCATGGATGAATCGAATGCGCATGGAGATTTTCCAACCGTCTCCAGAGCGGCGGAGGCCATCCGGATAGTAGATCTCCACCATGTGAAGATTGTTCTGACGCAAGCGTCTGATGGCTCCGGGCCCGAGCTTGTGCACGCGCCCCGTAATCGAGAAAGACTTGCTGACCAGTGTCGAAAAACCCTCAACTGCGCTCCCGATCGCATATGCGATCAGCATATTTGTCATATTCGCATAGAATGCCCGGCTGCCCGGAGTGAACGAATCGAAATCGACCCACTCCGGCACTTCGTCGTCCACCCTTTCGAAGAAATCCCGGAGCACTCCGGGCGCCTGTTTCAGGACATCCGCTTCCTGCTCAATACCCGCTTTCGTGAAGCGATGCAGATCCTGCGGAGGAAGCGACCGGAGCTCTTCCATGATCGGGTCCAGATCGGCATCGCCGATGCTCAGATGCGGATGTAGTTATCCGCCATTTCAGCATCGTGCTGGCGCGCCGCGGGATAGGTCGCGGCGTAAGCCGTCGGTACCGTGATCATGCTCTGAACTCCCCTGACCTGTCTCATGCGGGCGCCGATGCCGCCGCCATATACAAACGCCCCCCGGCTCTCCCGGCCGGATACTTCTTCCGCCGCCCGACCGCTTGCTTCCGCCCGGAGTACACAACACCGGGGCAAAAATGAAAAAGGAGCGGGCCGCCCTCTCATTCCCCCGCCGGTGCCGGGCAGCGGGCCGGGGGTGGCGGCGCGGCGATGGAGCCCCTGTCCGGCCGGGCGGCGGTGGGGCTATAGTGCACGCCACCCTGTCCGCCCTCCCCTGCCGAGGCTCGATCTGCACCATGTTCACCAGCTTCTTCCTCGAATTGCGCAAGGCCCGCCTGCCGGTCAGCATGAAGGAATATCTGCTGCTTCTGGAAGCGGTGAAGCAGGGGCTGGCCGAGTGCCGGGTCGACGATTTCTACTACCTGTCCCGCTCGGCGCTGGTGAAGGACGAGCGCAATCTGGACCGCTTCGACCGGGTCTTCGGCCATGTCTTCAAGGGGCTGGAGCTGCTGTCCGAACTGTTCGAGCCGGCCAACATCCCGGAGGACTGGCTGCGCAAGATGGCCGAGCTCCACCTGAGCGAGGAGGAGAAGGCCGAGATCGAGGCCATGGGCGGCTGGGAAAAGCTCATGGAAGAGCTGAAGAAGCGGCTGGAGGAGCAGAAGGGCCGGCACCAGGGCGGCAACAAGTGGATCGGCACCGCCGGCAAGAGCCCGTATGGCGCCTGGGGCTACAATCCCGAGGGCGTGCGCATCGGCCAGGACGGCAACCGCAATTTCTCTGCCGTCAAGGTCTGGGACCGGCGCGAATTTCGCAATCTCGACGCTTCGGTCGAGCTCGGCACGCGCAACATCAAGGTCGCCCTGCGCAAGCTGCGCCGCTTCGCCCGCGAAGGGGCGGCCGAGGAGCTCGACCTGCCGGATACCATCCACTCGACCGCCCGCCAGGGCTGGCTCGATATCCGCATGGTGCCGGAGCGGCACAATGCCGTGAAGGTGCTGATCTTCTTCGATGTCGGCGGCTCGATGAGCCCCCATGTCCGGGTCTGCGAGGAACTGTTCTCGGCCTGCCGGACCGAGTTCAAGCACCTGCAATACTATTACTTCCACAATTGCCTCTACGATTATGTCTGGGAGGATAACCGGCGGCGCAACAGCGACCCGATGAAGACATGGGACGTGCTGCACACGTTCGGCAGCGACTACAAGGTCATCTTCGTCGGCGACGCCTCGATGAGCCCCTACGAGATCGCCATGCCCGGCGGCTCGGTGGAATACTGGAACGAGGAGGCCGGCGAGGTCTGGCTCAACCGCATCGTGCAGACCTTCACCCATTGCGTCTGGCTGAACCCGGTGCCGCGGCGGCACTGGCAGTACACGCCCTCCATCGGCATGATCGGCGACATATTCGAGCACCGCATGTTCGAGCTCACCCTGCAGGGCCTCGATGCTGCCATCCGGGAGCTGAGCCATTAGCCCGGCGGCCGGCACCCGCGGCCCGGACGGCGGTTGACGGCGGCGCAGACGGCCCATATGCAAAATCCTGCATATGTCGAGGCAGTTCCTTAAAGACAGGGTCCATGAACATCCGATTTCTGACCGGCCGTTTCGCCATCGCCGACGGTGCCCCGGACGCGCCCGGAATCGAGGGCCTGAAGGCCCAGGGCTTCAACGCCGTCGTCAGCCTGCGCATGGCCGGCGAGCGCGGCGAGGCGATGACGCCGGCGGGCGAAGGCGCGGCGGTCGAGGCGACGGGCATGGCCTGGCTGCACTATCCGGTGGCGCCGCCCCGGGTCGGCGATGTCGAGGCGACCGACGCGCTCAGCCGCCGGCTGCAGGACCTGCCGGCACCGATCCTGCTCCACTGCGCATCCGGCGCGCGGGCCGCCGCCATGGCACTCGCTGTGTGCGCGATCGGCGAGAACTGGGAGCTCGATACGGCGTTCGAGCGGGCGGACGATGCCGGCATCGCCATCCCGCCGGAACTGGCGCCGAAAATCGCCGCCTATATCCGCGCCAAACGCGCCTGAACGTACCGACGGGAGCGCCGGCCTGCCCGGCCATCGCCACACGATCTTGTTGTCGCGCGCGGTGCTGTGCACCAGCCGCACCCTACGGCAAACAAAACTTTTTCGCTTGACACCACTGTGGCATTCTTAATACTGTAAGCTTTCCGACTTTGTCGATGAAATATGTATCGATGTTTCGCAAGTGCTATCCTGTTGCTATATTATTACTTACCGTTCAATCGTCGCACGCATCCGGGTTGTGTGGCTTTTTGAATGAGGTTGTATCTTCAGCATCGGAAAAGCCTCCATTCGGATCGGTTCGTTACTTGGACGCACCCGGCGCACAATGTTTGGTCGGTAGCCAAAAAGCACTTTTCGAGGCAGGATTTAGCAGAGCGCTAAAACCAAGTTATAAACTGTTTAATGACAGTTGGGCCTGTATTTGGCAAAAAGCTGAAATACGAAAGATAACTGCTAATATACCGAAAATAAAATCAAAGATGCGTTCCCATTATAGATATCTGTCTCGAACCAATTGCAGAAAATATTATAATAAAGAAAGATGCGATAAAAGAAGAAGTGAATATAGATATTTGAAAGCTGATTTAAATAATAGCCAGCAAAAAATTGAAGAAGAATATCAGCAAGTTAAAACAAGAGCTCGAAAGTTTGTTCATTCGATACAATCATGCGCCAAGGCGAATAAAATTCAAGGTTCCTGGCCTTTGTTTAATCAAGATGCAAAGAAGGAAGATATCCTCTATTGGACAATATCCAAAGCAGGGGTGGAGATACTTGTTGTGACAAGTTCCACGCATGCGACGCTTACTATTGAAATCGCTCGTGTCAGGAGGCAAA
Organism: Alphaproteobacteria bacterium; assembly: GCA_965221475.1. Taxonomy (GTDB): domain Bacteria; phylum Pseudomonadota; class Alphaproteobacteria; order Bin65; family Bin65; genus Bin65. The sequence continues at coordinate 292,722 of OZ244891.1, forward strand.
GCCGATGAACCGTAGAAATTTCGTTGCATTTGCTTCTTTACTTTCTGCTTTGCCATTCACTTGGCGATGCAGCGCGTTGGCTTCCGAGTGGCCATTTCAGGGCCAGTCTTCAAATGGCAATGAGGAGGGATGGCCCGACTTCAGAGATTCGAGGAAGACCCGGCAAAACGAAGATATATTAGGCAGAAATAATGTTCTGTGTTCGTTCGATTACCTTGGCGCCTCTCGCACCCTGTCCAGTTTCCGTATTGGGAGAAGCGGGAGGCCAATTTGCCTTTCTGGCGGCACAAATTTTGGCAATTATTTTTCAGGAAATCGGAGAAAAGCTTTGGAAACATTGATCAAACAAGCCGGCATTCGACGCGACCGGATTGTCGCCATGGAAAAACCCGGCTTTCGGAATGCTGCAGCGGTGTTGTGTGAAGCAGGCGATGGAGAAATCAAGAGGCTGGTCATTTGGGATCCGCAGTTCATGAGCGATTTGGATCGAAAAGCCGGAACGAAATGGGCCTCGGTTGCAGTTCTCGCTCATGAAATTGCTCATCACCTGAATCTGGACACCGGACAGAATCCGGGAGCCATCCCGCCGCATGAGCGACGGCAGCAGGAACTTTATGCGGATCGCTATGCAGGAGCGAAGCTCCGGGTTCTCGGCGCCTCCAGGCGCGAAGCCATTGCGGTCTTTCGTCAAATGGGCGACGGGGGTACGTCTCACCCGCCATGGCAACGACGCGTCGCAGCGGCTGGCCAGGGCTGGGACGGGTCTACCGAAAATCTGGACCCGGACCCGAATCGACCCCGTCGGGGAGGCAGTAACGCCCCGCCGCCCCCTGCCCGTCCCCGAATGGCGACTATTTGCATGACCCAATACGGATTCTGCCGCAGCAATCCAAGGCTCGGACAGGTTCCGGTCGGCGCACGTTGTGCATGCTACACGCCTTACGGCGTCTTTCCGGGCATAGGACGATAGTTGCGGCAACGGTATCCCTTCATATCGTGAGGACTCTGTAGCGCGGATCGATTTTCCGAAGCGATTCGGCGCGTCGAACCACACGATCTTGTTGTCGCGCGCGGCGGCGGATGCTAGGTATTGCGGTCGGCCGCGCATCGGCCGGCGGCGCTTGCCGCTGGCTGCCGGCGCTTCCGGCCGCGCCGGTTTTCCGCCCGTTCCGTTGCCGGGTGCAGCCGGAAATCCCTTCCTGACCCGGAGGCCGATCCGCCTTGGCCGAGCCGACGACGCCCGAACGCGATATCGCGCCCATTTCCATCGAGGAGGAGATGCGGCGCTCCTATCTCGATTACGCCATGAGCGTGATCGTGGCGCGGGCGATTCCCGATGTGCGCGACGGGCTGAAGCCGGTCCACCGGCGCATCCTCCACGCCATGCGCGAGGGCGGCTATACCGCCGAGCGGCCCTATCGCAAATCGGCCCTGATCGTCGGCGACGTGATGGGCAAGTACCACCCCCATGGCGATCAGGCGATCTACGATGCCCTGGTGCGCATGGCGCAGCCCTTCTCCATGCGCCTGCCGCTGATCGACGGCCAGGGCAATTTCGGCTCGATGGACAGCGATCCGCCGGCAGCCATGCGCTATACCGAGGCGCGGCTTGCCAAAGCGGCCGAATCGCTGCTCGACGATATCGACCGGAATACGGTCGATTTTCAGGACAATTACGACGAATCGCGGCGCGAGCCGGTCGTTCTGCCGGCGCGCTATCCGAACCTGCTGGTGAACGGCGCCGGCGGCATCGCCGTCGGCATGGCAACCAACATCCCGCCGCACAATCTGGGCGAAACCGTCGATGCCTGCCTCGCGCTGATCGAGACGCCGGATGCTCCCCTCGAAGACATCATGGCGCTGCTGCCCGGCCCGGACTTCCCGACCGGTGCGCTGATCGTCGGCCGCGCCGGCATTCATGAGGCCTACCGCACCGGGCGCGGCACGGTTGTCATGCGCGCGCGCCACAATGTCGAGCCGGGCCGCAACGGCCGGCATAATCTCGTTTTCACCGAAATCCCCTACCAGGTGAACAAGGAGCGGGTGCTGGAAAAGATCGGCGATCTGGCGCGCTCGAAGCAGATCGAGGGCATCGCCGGCGCCAACGACGAATCCGACCGGGAGGGCGTGCGCCTCGTCGTCGAGGTCAAGCGCGACGCCGACCCGGAGGTCGTGCTGAACCAGCTGTTCCGCTTCACCCAGCTGCAGTCCGGCTTCGGCATCAACATGCTGGCCCTGAACGGCGGCCGCCCGGAACAGATGGGGCTGCTGGAGGTGCTCCGCGCCTTCATCGCCTTCCGCGAGGAGATCGTCGTCCGGCGCACGACCTTTCTGCTCGAGGAGGCGCGAGGCAAGGCGCACACGCTGGCCGGCCTCGCGGTCGCGGTTGCCAATATCGACGATATCGTCGCCCTGATCCGCCATGCGCCGGACGCCGCCGCGGCGCGCGAGAGGCTTATGGCGCGCGCCTGGCCGGCCGCGGACGTGGCGCCGCTCATCGCGCTGATCGCCGAGCCCGGCCGCCTGGTGGACGAGGACGGCGCCTACCGGCTTTCCGAAGCCCAGGCGCGCGCCATTCTCGACCTGCGCCTGCATCGCCTGACCGGCCTGGAGCGGGACAAGATCGGCGCCGACCTGCGTGCAATCGTCGACGAAATCCGCGATTATCTCGATATTCTCGGCTCGCGCCGGCGGGTGCTGGACATTCTGCGCACCGAACTCATGGAAATGCGCGACGCCTATACCGACCCGCGGCGCACGGCGATCGAGGACGGCGCCTTCGACCAGGATATCGAGGACCTGATCCAGCGCGAGGACATGGTCCTCACCTTCACCCATGGCGGCTATATCAAGCGCGTTCCGCTGGCGACCTACCGGGCGCAGAAGCGGGGCGGCAAGGGCCGCGCCGGGATGAAGACCGGCGAGGAGGATTTCGTCGCCCGGGTCGATGTGGTGAACACCCACACGCCGGTGCTGTTCTTCTCGTCGAGCGGCATGGTCTACAAGCTGAAGGTCTACCGGCTGCCGCTCGGCACGCCCCAGGCGCGCGGCAAGGCGATGGTCAACATGCTGCCGCTGCAGTCCGGCGAGACGATTTCGATCATCCTGCCCCTGCCCGACGAGGCGGAATGGCCGGACCTCGACATCATGCTGGCGACCAGCAGCGGCACGGTGCGGCGCAATTCGCTGGCCGATTTCGTCAACGTCAAGGCCAATGGCAAGATCGCCATGAAGCTGGAGGACGGCGAATCGCTGGTCGGCGTCGAGACCTGCGATACCGGCCAGGATGTGCTGCTGGCGACCGGCGCCGGCAAGGCGATCCGCTTTCCGGTCGGCGATGTGCGGCGCTTCAGTGGGCGGGATTCGCGCGGCGTGCGCGGCGTCCGGCTGGCGGCGGGCGACCGGGTCATCTCCCTTTCCATCCTCGACCATGTCGATGCGGAAACGGAAACGCGCGACGAATATGTCCGCATCGCCAATGCGCACCGCCGCGCCGGGCTGCGTATCGAACAGGGCAATCCGCCGAACCCGGAGGATGCGGCGCTCGCCGCCCGGATTGTCGAACCGCCCTGGTCCGGCCTGCACGCGGCCGAGGAATTCGTGCTCACCGTTGCGGACGATGGCTTCGGCAAGCGGACCTCGGCCTACGAATACCGCATTACCGGGCGCGGCGGCGGCGGGCTGGCGGCGATGGATCTGGAGCGCAATGGCGGCGATCTGCGCATCGTCGGCGCCTTTCCGGTCCGGCAGGACGACGGGCTGATTCTGGTCACCAATGGCGGCCAGATCATCCGGGTTCCGGTCGGCGACATCCGCATTGCCGGCCGCGCGACCCGCGGCGTCACCCTGTTCCGGCTCGACGCCGACGAGCGGGTCGTCTCGGTCACCCGGCTGCGCGATGCGGCCGAAGAACCGGACCCGGCCGAGCCGGAAGCCGCCGACCCCCGCCCCGCCGGCGAAGCGGAAGCGCACGACCCCTCCGCCTGATACGGGCGAGCGCGGCCGCGCTGCATTGGCCGTTGCATTCCGGCCGGCGGCCGCCTAGGCCTTGCCCCGCCATTCTGCGAGGGGAGCGCCGCCATGGCCGACCGCATCGGCGTCTATCCGGGTACGTTCGACCCGATCACCAACGGGCATGTCGATATCATCCGGCGCGCCCTGCGGATTTGCGACCGGCTGATCGTTGCCGTGGCCGAGAATGTCGGCAAGAACCCGCTGTTCACCCTCGAGGAGCGGCTGGCGCTGGTCAATCACGAGCTCGACCTGATCAACGGCCGCAACGACCGCGGCGAGGCGGAGGCCATGGTTTTCGGCAATCTGCTGATGCATTTCGCCGAGCGGAACGAGGCGGTCATGATTATCCGCGGCCTGCGGGCGGTATCCGATTTCGACTATGAGTTCCAGATGGCCGGCATGAACGCCCGGCTCAACCCGAATGTCGAGATGGTCTATCTGATGGCCTCGGAGCAGCAGCAGTTCATCGCGTCGCGGCTGGTCAAGGAAATCGCCGCCCTGGGCGGCGATATCGCGAGCTTCGTGCCGCCGAACACCGCCGCGGCGTTGAAGGCCCGGTTCGGCGGCTGACCCGCCCCGGTTTCAGCCTGCGCCGGCCCCGGCCGTACCGGCATCGAGAAAGACAGCCTGCAGTTCGGCCGCCGCCTCGCGCAGCGCCGGGACATGGGCCCGCGCATCGTCGAGGGACATCCGGCGGGTCGGGCCATGGACCGCGAGCGTGGCGACGAGGCGCGCCGCCTCGTCTTGGATCGGCACGGCGACGGCGGCCATGCCCTCGACCAGCTCCTCATTGTCGGTGCCGAGCCGTTCGGCGCGGATCGCCGCCAGGGCGTGCAGCAGCGCATCCGGATCGGTGATCGTGTTGGGCGCCCGCTGTTCCAGCGTCAGCGCGCGCACCGTTTTCTCCCGCGACCGCTTGCGCAGGCTGCTCAGATAGAGCTTGCCGCTCGCCGAACAGTGGAATGGCACCACGACGCCGACCGGAAACTGGATGCGCAGCGGCCAGCGCGTCTCGACCCGGTCGAGATAGACCATGCCCTCGCGGTCCGGAACCGTGATGTTGCAGGTCTCGCCGATGGTCTCGGAGAGCCGGCGCAGAATGGCGATGCGGGCGTGGGCGAAGGTCGCAAAGGCGGTGAGCCCGGCGGCGAAGCGGCGCAGGCGACCGCCCGGCGCCAGCCGCCGGTCGCGGGCATCCATCGCCAGCCAGCCGGAGGCCACCAGCCGCTGGCAGATCCGGTGGATCGTCGCCGTCGGCAGGTTGAGGCGCTCGTTGATCGACGTGGCCGTCAGCGGCGTGCCGGCCTGGACCAGCGTTTCGATCACCGCCAGCGAGCGCAGGCCGACCGGAAGCCGGTCCTCCTCTGGCAGCCGGCCGTTCAAAAGGCTCTCATCGCGCCGGGCTACTGCTGATAAGTTCCCGCCCCTTCATGGACCAGCAGTATCGTCGAGACATCCGGCACCAGGGCGACGACCAGCCAGACGATGGAAAGAGCGATGAAATAGGGCATCGTATAGTAGAGCAGCCGGAAATAGGGGATGCCCGTGATTCCGCTCGCGACGTAGAGATTGAGCCCGTAGGGCGGCGTGATGAAGCCGATGGCGTCGCCGATCAGGAAGACCACGGCGAAGTGGATCGGATCGATGCCGAACTGGGCGGCGATCGGCGCCAGGATCGGCGCGAAGATGATCGTGTTGGGCAGGCTTTCCAGCACCGTCCCGGCGAGCAGAACGATGCCCATGCAGACGAACAGGACGGCATAGTAGCCGCCCATGCCGCCGACGAAGCCGGTGAAGAATTCCTTGGCCCCCAGCAGGGTCAGGATTTGCTGCATCACCACGGAAATGGCAATCAGCGGCGCCAGCACGCCGGTAATCTGGCCCGAACGCATGATGAGTTCCGGCAGTTCCCGGATCGAGAAGCCGGGAATGACGATGCGCTCGAGATAGCCGGTGCTGTCGGAATATTCCTCCACGGTCGGATCGCCCTGGCCGGCCGCATCGGCCGCCGCCAGGGTCTCCTCCGCCGCTGCAGCCGGCTGCGCGGCAACGGCCCGCTCGGCGAGCCTGCCCCGGTGCAGCCAGCGATAGATCGGATAGAAGAGCAGGCCGACGATGATGCAGAAGCCGGCCGTCACGCCGGCCGCCTCGGTGGGCGAAAACTTGCCCGAATAGATGCCCCAGATGACCAGCAGGATGGCGCCGAAGCCGATCCAGGCGCCGATGGCCGTCTTGATGATCCGCTGTATGTCGATGGAGATCAGATGGCCCCAGCCGTTCAGCTGGCAGATCAGCCAGCAGACGAACTGCATGGCGATAATCATCAGCAGGCCGGGCAGCAGGCCGCCGATGAACAGGTCGGAAATCGACAGGTTCATCAGGAAGCCGTAGACGATGAAGATGATCGACGGCGGAATGATGATGCCGACCGTGCCCCCGGCGGCGACCGTGGCGGCGGCGAAGTTGCGGTCGTAGCCGCCCTTCGTCATCTCCGGGTGCATGATCGAGCCGATGGTGGCGGTGGTCGCCGAGTTCGAGCCGGAAATCGCCGCGAACAGGCCGCAGGCGCCCAGCGACGCCATGCCGAGGCCGCCGCGCAGCCAGCCCAGCATCGAGAAGGCGAATTGCGACAGGCGCCGGGCGATGCCCGCGCCCTTGATGAGATCGCCGGTCAGGATGAACAGCGGCAGCGCCAGCAGGCCGAAAAAGTTCAGCCCTTCGAACAGGGTGACGCCCAGATTGGCCAGGGTGAAATCGATGACCAGGCTGACGCCGATGACCCAGAAGCCGATGACCAGGAAAATCGGCACCCCCACGATGAAGAAGAAGGTGACGACGCCGGAAACCAGAAGAATCCAGAAAGTCTGCATGGCCGCCTCCTATTCGCCCAGCATGCCGGTCTGGACCTTGAGCGGCCGGCCGTTGCGGTAATCCGAAATATCCTTGGCGACATTCTGCAGGACCCGGACGATCAGCAGAATGAACGCCAGCGGCGTCCCGATATAGAACCACCAGAGCATGACATCGTCCGTGCCCTGCACGATGGCGTAATTCGACCGGGACAGCAGAACCTGCTCCGCCGTGTAGTAGATCACGATGACGGAAAAGACGATCCAGAGCGCCGAATCGAGCAGCAGGCAGAGCAGCTGCCCGAACTGGGACATCTTGGTGCGGATTTCGTCGAAGCTGAGATGGGCGCGGATGCGGACATTATGGGCGCAGGCGATCCAGACGATCCAGAGAAACAGGTAGATCGGGATCGTCGACGACCAGGCAACCTGCTCGTTGAACAGAAACCGCCGGATGACCTCGACGAAAATGATCCCGGCCATCAATACATAGGCGACGAGAATGACGATCCGCTCGACATTGCCGTCGAGCCACCGCAACAGCCATCTCAATAGCCACATGATCCCCTCCCGTCCGTCCGTCTCCCCGCCCCGGCCGGGCACCGGGCGCGAACCGGGCCCCGATCTTCCGGCCGGGCGCCGGCCCGGTCAACCCCGGCGCAGGCAGGGCGAGAGGCGGGGCTCGCGCCGAACCCCGCCCCTGCTCCCGGTCTTCCGGGAGAATGCACTGCCCTTTGCCGGCTTCCGGAAACCGGGCTCCGGCGCCGGGCGATGCGGCCCGGCGCCGGGAACCCTTAATCCCGGCCTACGACTTCCACCAGCGCCGCGGCTCGACATTCTCGGCCAGCGTATCGGCCGGAATCTCGCGCGCGACGTCGTAGATGTACTTGTAGGTATCGAGGCCGCCGGACCAGGCGTTCAGCCGTTCGCGCCAGCTCTCCCAGTGCTTGGGCTGGAACTCCGGCGAACACATTTCCTCGGCTTCCCGGCGCGCCTTGCCGCGCATCCAGGCGACGCGGACATTGTTCTTGGCGAACAGGGTGTTGGGCAGCTGCGGATCGGAGAAGCCGACCGTGTTGACCAGCGAAACCTCGTTCGCCGCCTGGACGTGGACCTGGGTCAGATAGGCCGATTCCATCACCGCGTCCTGCAGGTCGCCGCCCAGCTTGTCGAAGGTGCGGCTGGACATGGCGGTGTGCTCGGTGCCGCAGAAGAACTCCAGATTCACCGACTGGGAAACGACCGGGGACATGTTGGCATACGCCACCGCGGCCGCCCAGGTCTCGGCCCCGTCGATCAGGCCCTGCTTCAGCCCGTCGAGGGTCTCCGACCAGGCGATCGGCGTCGGGTTCAGGTTCATCAGCTTCATGGCGATGCGGCCGAGCTGGGTGCCGGTCACCCGGTTCTTGGTGCCCGCCAGCTGGGTCACGCTCTCGACCAGCGGCCTGTCCTTCCATTTCAGGCCGAGCTGGATGCCGCGCAGCTCGGCATGGGAGAACAGGAACTCCAGCCCGTGGCGCTTGCGCATCGGGTCGCGCAGCACCTTCATGCTCTTGGGCGAGTAGAGGAAGTAATACTGCGCCGCCCGGGACGGGAACATGTAGGCATAGTCGAGCACGTTCAGATAGGGCGCGCCGCCGGCCGAGTTCTGGGTCGAGGCGGCGAAGATGTCGACAATCCCCTGCTGGGTCTTGGTCACGCAGTTGAGCTGGCCGCAGATCTGGTTCGAGCCGATGAACTCGACCTGGATCTCGCCGTCGGTCCGCTCCTCGAGGTCGTTGACGAACTGGAGGCAGCCGGCGCGCTCGATCAGCAGGTTGCGCTCGTTGAAGCCGGCGGCGCCGAATTTCAGCTTGAAGCGCGCCTTCTTGCCGAACCGCTTTTTGTAGGTCGAGTTGGCGGCCTCCGCGAGCTGCGGCGCGGTGATCATCCCGGTCAGGCCGGCGGCCGCGATCAGGGTCGAGGAGAGGCCGAACTGGCCCGAGATGCGCAGCATGTCGCGCCGCGACACGCCCTTCAGTTTTTCGGGGATCGATTGCATCGACGTTTCTCCCTCAAGAGGATGGGTTGGTACCGGCCATTCCCGAATCCCGAAGAATTTCTTGTTTTTGAGAATGACATTCTCAATTCTGACCCGTACTCTGGAGGGATGCAAGCGCCGAGTGGCGCCGGGGAGCGTATTTTGCAGATTCGTGGCATATGCACATGACGGAAGCGGGCAACAGCGGCAGCGGCTACGACTATATCGTCGTCGGGGCGGGCTCGGCCGGCTGCGTCCTCGCCAACCGGCTGTCCGCCGATCCGGCGAAGCGCGTCCTGCTGCTCGAGGCCGGGGGCCGCGACCGCAACCCGTGGCTCCACGTGCCGGTCGGCTATTTCAAGACCATGCACAATCCGCGCACCGACTGGTGCTACCGGTCGGACCCCGATCCGGGGCTGAACGGGCGCCGGCTGGACTGGCCGCGCGGCAAGGTGCTCGGCGGATCGAGCGCGATCAACGGCCTGCTCTATATCCGCGGCCAGAAGGAGGATTTCGACACCTGGCGCCAGATGGGCAACGAGGGCTGGTCCTATGACGATGTGCTGCCCTATTTCCGCCGCTCCGAAGATCAGGAGCGCGGCGCCGACGAATTTCACGGCACCGGCGGGCCGCTCGCCGTCACCGATATGCGCAGCCAGCGCGATGTCTGCGAGGCGCTGATCGCCGCCGCCGACGAAATCGGCATCCCGCCCAACGACGATTTCAACGGCGCCCAACAGGAAGGCGCCGGCTATTTCCAGCTCACCGCGCGCAACGGCCGGCGCTGGTCCACCGCGACCGGCTATCTGAAGCCGGTCCGCTCGCGCCCCAATCTGACGGTGCAGACGCACGCGCTCGCCGAGCGCCTGCTGTTCGATGCCGACGAGCCCCGCCGGGCTGCCGGCATCGCCTTCTCGGTCCGCGGCACGCGGCGCGAGGCGCGGCTGCGCGCCGGCGGCGAGCTCATCCTTTCGGCCGGCGCCATCGGCTCGCCGCAGCTGCTCCAGCTTTCCGGCATCGGGCCGGGGGCGCTGCTGCAGTCGCTCGACATTCCGGTCCGCCACGAGCTGCCGGGCGTCGGCGAGAGCCTGCAGGACCATCTACAGATCCGCTCGGTCTACGAGGTCAATGTCCCCACCCTCAACGACGAGATTTCCAATCTGCGGCTCCGCCTCGGCATCGGCCTGCGCTATGTGCTCAGCCGGCGCGGACCGATGGCGATGGGCGCCAGCCAGGTGTGCATCTTCTGCCGCACCCGGCCGGAGCTGGAGACGCCGGATATCCAGTTCCACTTCCAGCCGCTCAGCGCCGACAAGCCGGGCCTGGAGATGCACCCCTTCTCCGGCATCACCATGTCGGTCTGCCAGCTGCGGCCGGAGAGCCGCGGCCGCATCGCCATCGTCTCGCCGGACCCGGCGGCGCACCCCTCGATCCAGCCCAACTATCTCTCGACGGAGGTGGACCGGCGCACGGCCATCGACGGGCTGAAGGTCACCCGCCGGCTGGCGGCGGCCGCGGCGCTGTCCCGCTTCGTGGTGCGCGAGCATCTACCCGGCGCGGAGGTGCAGTCGGACGAGGAGCTGCTCGAGGCGGCGCGCAACCTCTCCCAGACCATCTACCACCCGACCAGCACCTGCCGCATGGGCCGCGACCCGCTGGCGGTGGTCGATCCGCAATTGCGGGTCCACGGCATCGCGGGCCTGCGCGTCGTCGATGCCTCGGCCATGCCGGCGATCACCTCGGGCAACACCAACGCCCCGACGATCATGATGGCGGAGAAGGCCAGCGACCTGATCCGCGCCCAGGCCGGCTGAGGCGGCGCCTTCTATCGGCGCAGCATTCCGGCCGGGCGGCGATTCCCGAACCGTTGCGAAACGCCCGGCGGGGACATACGATGCCGTCCCTCGATACGCCCCGGTCCCTCGATACGCGGCCTGCGGCCGCTACTCGGGATGAGGGGATTATTGTTGTGTTTCCGCTGGTTAAACAAAAACCCTCATCCCGAGTAGGCCGCGAAGCGGCCGTATCGAGGGAGGCCGTATCGAGGGACGCGGGCAGGAAAATGCGATAACGATGCGGACGCCCGATGCCACCGTTCTGGCGGCGCCGCGCCCGCCGGAACACCCTGCCGGATACTGCCGATGCAAAATCCCTTCGATACGCCTGAACGCGTCGCCTGGCGCGAGGCGATGGCGAAATTCGTCGCCGCGGAGATCGCACCCCATGTCGATGCGTGGGACGAGGCCGGCGCGATCCCCTGGGCGATCCACGAGAAGCTCGGCGCGCTCGGCTTTTTCGGCTTCGCCATCGACGAGAAATATGGCGGCCTCGGCTTCGACGACTGCTTCATGCGCAAGGACGGCGCGGTCGAACTGGCGAAATGCGGCGCCGGCGGCGTCGGCGCGGCGGTCGGCGGGCGCAACATCTCGACCGGCCCGATCGCCAGGCTGGCTTCGGACGACATCAAGGCCCGCGCCCTGCCGGAGATCGTCTCCGGCCGCAAGGGCTCGTCGCTCGCCATCACCGAGCCGGGCGGCGGTTCGGACGTCGCCAATCTGCAGACCCGCGCCAGGAAGGACGGCAACCATTATGTCATCGAGGGCAGCAAGACCTTCATCACCGGCGGCATGACCAGCGACTATTTCGTCGTCGCGGCGCGCACCGGCGGCGAGGGCCTGGCCGGCATCTCGCTGTTCTTCGTCGAGGCCGACCGCGAGAATTTCAGCCGTACGCCGCTGGAGCGCAAGATGGGCTGGTGGTGCTCCGACCAGGCGACGCTCCATTTCGACCGCTGCCGCGTGCCGGCGGAAAACCTGCTCGGCGAGGAGGATCGCGGCTTCATCGCGGTCATGGAGAATTTCAATCTGGAGCGCGTCGGCCTGATCGGCACGGCGCTCGGCATGATGCAGTGCTGCTTCGCCGAAGCGGTCGCCTGGGCGCGCCAGCGCCGGACCTTCGGCAAATTGCTCATCGAGCATCAGGCGATCCGCCACAAGCTGGCCGAAATGTCGGCCCGGATCGATGCGGTCGAGGCGTGGCTGAACGCGATCTGCTGGTCGGTCAACGAGGGCCGGATGCCGGTGGCGGAAATCTCCAAGGCCAAATTCTTTTCGACCGGGGCGCTGGAATATGTCTGCAGCGAGGCGATGCAGATTCTCGGCGGCGCCGGCTATATGCGCGGCAATCCGGTCGAACGCCTCTATCGCGAGGTCAAGGTCGTCGCCATCGGCGGCGGTTCGGAAGAAATCATGCGCGACCTCGCCGCAAAACAAATGGGCCTCTGAAGGCGCCGGGGCGGGGGGAAGGTGGCGGAGATTCCCGAACCGTTGCGAAGCGCCCGGCGGGAATGCACAATGCCTCCCTCGATACGGCCTCCCTCGATACGGCCTCCCTCGATACGGCCGCTTCGCGGCCTACTCGGGATGAGGGTATTTGTTATTTTTATTCAATCGATTACAGTCCAAAACCACCTTCACCCTCATCCCGAGTAGCCGCCCGACAGGGCGGCGTATCGAGGGACGCCGTACAGGGAGGGCCACAGGCCCCCTTACCGCCGCCAGCGGGTCAGGGAAACGATCACGCCGCGCAGGGCGCGGACTTCGGAATCGGTGAGGTCCGCGCGGTGGAGGATGTTGCGCAGGTTGCGCACCATGATCGGGCGCTTTTCCGGCGGGAAGAAATGGCCGGCCTCGTCCAGCGCGCCTTCGAGATGGCCGAACAGGTTCAGCAGGTCGCCCTGCTGTGCCGGCGCATCGCCCCGCCGGCGCCCGCGCCGGGCGCCCGCCGCCGCCGGCGCGGTGCCGGCCATCCACCATTCCCAGCCGACCAGCAGCACGGCCTGGGCGAGATTGAGCGAGGTATGCGCCGGGTTCAGCCGCGCCTCGACGATGATCCCGGCGAGCGCGATATCGTCATTGTGCAGGCCCTTCGATTCCTTGCCGAACAGGATGCCGCTGCGCGCGCCCGCCGCCTCGTCGCGGCGCATCGCGCGGGCGGCGGCGCGCGGATCGAGCACCGGCTTGTTCATGTCGCGCACCCGCGCCGTCGTCGCGTAAACGCGGTGCAGCCCTTCGAGCGCCGCGGCGGTCGAATCGCAGAGGCGCGCGGCCGCCAGGATGCTTTCGGCGCCGGACGACGCGGCGACCGCCCTCTCATTGGGCCAGCCGTCGCGCGGGGCGACCAGGCGCAGGTCGGACAGTCCGCAATTCATCATCGCGCGCGCCGCCGCCCCGATATTGTCGCCGAGCTGCGGCTCGACCAGAACGATGGCCGGCGCCGCGGCGGGGCCTGCCGCCGGGGCTGCGCTATCGTCCATCCGCGGGGCGGCCGTCGGCGTGGCGCAGCAGCTTCCAGTAGATCGCGTCGCGCAGGGCCTCGTAGGAAGCCTCGATGATGTTGGCCGAGATGCCGACGGTGGACCAGCGCAGGCCGCTGTCGTCGGTCGATTCGATCATCACCCGCGTGACCGCCGCCGTGCCGGCCTGCGGCGTCAGGATGCGCACCTTGTAGTCGGTCAGGCGCATGTCGGCGAGTTCGGGAAAGGCGCGCAGCAGCGCCTTGCGCATGGCATCGTCCAGGGCATCGACCGGCCCGTTGCCCTCGCCGGCCTCGAGAAAGCTCTGCCCGCCCACATCCAGCTTGGTCACGGCGGTGGAGACGGTGGTCAGGCGCCCGCGCGCGTTGTAGCGGCGCTCGGTCTCGACCCGGAAGCTCTCCATGGTGAAGAATTTGGGCAGACCCTGGAGCAGGCTGCGCGCCAGCAGCTCGAAGCTGGCCTCGGCGCCGTCATAGGCATAGCCGTCATGCTCGCGCGCCTTCACATCCTCGACCAGCCGGCCGATCTTCGGGTTGTCGGCATCGATCTCGATGCCGGCATCGGCGAGGCGGGCCAGAATGTTGGACCGGCCGGCCTGGTCCGACACGACGATATGGCGGCGATTGCCGACCAGGGCCGGATCGATATGCTCGTAGGTCCGCGGGTCCTTCTGCACCGCGGAAACGTGCAGCCCGCCCTTGTGGCTGAACGCGGCCTCGCCGACATAGGGCTGGCTGCGGTCCGGGCTGCGGTTCAGCCGCTCGTCGAGCATGCGCGACAGCGGGGTCAGCTGCGCCAGCTGCGCCGGCGACACGCCGGTCCGATAGCCGGTCTTGAGCGCCAGGCCGGGGATCAGCGACATCAGATTGGCGTTGCCGCAGCGCTCGCCCAGCCCGTTGATCGTGCCCTGGACCTGCCGGGCCCCGGCCTCGACCGCGGCGAGCGAATTGGCAACCGCATTCCCGGTATCGTTATGGGCGTGGATGCCCAGATGGCTGCCGGGAATCTCCCGCGCCACCTCCGAGACGATGCGATAGACCTCGTCCGGCAGCGTGCCGCCATTGGTATCGCACAGCACGATCCAGCGCGCCCCGGCCTCCTGCGCCGCTTTCAGGCAGGCGAGCGCGAAGGCGGGATCGGCCTTGTAGCCGTCGAAAAAATGCTCGGCATCGAACATCGCCTCGTCGAGCCGCCGGACGGCCAGCGCGACGCTGTCGGCGATCATGGCGATATTTTCCTCCGCCGTCGCTTCGAGCGCGATATCGACGTGAAAATCCCATGTCTTGCCGACCATGCAGACCGTGCGCGCCTGGGTCGTCAGGATGGCGGTGAGGCCGGGATCGTTCTCCGCGCTGCGGCCGGGCCGACGGGTCATGCCGAAGGCGGTGAATTGCGCCGTCTTCAGCGCCGGCAGGGCGGCGAAGAAGGCATCGTCGGTCGGGTTGGCGCCGGGCCAGCCGCCCTCGATATAATCGATGCCGAGCGCATCGAGCGCTTCGGCAATCGCGATCTTGTCGTTCACCGAAAAGTCGACGCCGCGGGTCTGCGCACCGTCCCGGAGCGTCGTGTCGAACAGATGGATGCGCTCGCCCTCGACACTCACCGGGCATCTCCGAACCGTTGCCGTGCCGGCGGGAGAGTTAGCACCAAGCGGCCGGCGCCATGCTGCGACACGGCCTCACAGGGCCGGGGAGCGGCCGCCGCCCGCTTCCCCCGGCCGGCACCGGTTGCTAAACAGCAGGCCGGCCCCGCAAAATCCGAATCCGCCTCCATGTCCGAAACCCCTGTGCCCGTCGCGTCCGTGCTCGATCTGGTCGGCAACACGCCGCTGGTCGAGACGACCTGTTTCGATACCGGGCCGTGCCGCCTGTTCCTCAAGCTGGAGAACATGAACCCCGGCGGCTCGATCAAGGACCGGGTCGCGCTCGCCATGATCCGGGCCGCCGAGGAGGCCGGCGACCTGAAGCCCGGCGGCACCATCGTCGAGGCGACTTCGGGCAATACCGGGCTCGGCCTCGCCCTGGTCGGCGCACTCAAGGGCTATTGCTGCCTGTTCGTCGTGCCGGACAAGATGAGCCAGGAAAAAATCTTTCATCTCAAGGCTCTGGGCGCCGAAGTTCGCCTGACGCGCTCGGATGTCAACAAGGGGCACCCGGATTATTATCAGGATGTCGCGGCGCGCCTGATCCAGCAAACGCCGGGCGCCTGGTGGGCCAACCAGTTCGCCAATCCGGCCAATCCGCGGGCGCACGAAACCGGCACCGGCCCGGAGATTCTGGCGCAGATGGGCGGCGATGTGGACGCCGTGGTCTGCGGCGTCGGCTCGGGCGGGACGATCACCGGAATCGGCCGCTTCATGGCCGCGCATTCGCCGAAGACGGAGATGGTGCTCGCCGATCCGGTCGGCTCGATCCTGGCTGACCATATCGAGACCGGCCGGACCGGCGAGCCGACGGCGGCCTGGCTGGTCGAGGGCATCGGCGAGGATTTCATCCCGCCGGTCGCCGATCTGCGGCCGGTGCGCACCGCCTATCGCATTCCGGATGCCGAGGCCTTCGCCACCATACGGACGCTGCTGCGCCGGGAGGGCATTTTCGCCGGCACCTCCTCCGGCACGCTGATCGCGGCGGCCATCCGCCACTGCCGGGCGCAGACGGCGCCGAAGCGGATCGTCTCCCTGGTCTGCGACAGCGGCGCCAAATATCTGTCGAAAGCCTATAACGACTACTGGATGACCGATCACGGCTTCCTCGATACCGAGCCGGCCGGCGACCTGCGCGACCTGATCGGGCGCAAGCACGCCGAACGGGCGGTGGTCACGGTCGAGCCCGACCGGACCCTGATGGCGGCGTTCGGCCGGATGAAGCTGCACGACGTTTCGCAACTGCCGGTCATGGACGACGGCCGCATTGTCGGCATCGTCGACGAGAGCGATATTCTGCTTTCGGTGCTGGACGACCCGGCGCGCTTCGAGGCGCCGGTGCGGGACGCCATGACGACGAAGCTGGAGACCATCGATCCCGGCCGGCCGATCGATGTCCTGCCGCCCCTGTTCGCCGAAGACAAGGTCGCCATCGTGGTCGAGGGCGACCGCTTCCTCGGCCTGATTACGCGGATCGACCTGCTGAACTATCTGCGCCAGCGCACGGCTTAGGGCGCCGCCTTCGCCTCAGTCGTCCGCCGCGATCCGGGCATAGTCGCCGCGATAATAGAGCAGCGGCCCGCCTTCGGCCCGATGGCTGAAGCGGACGACCTCGCCGACCACGATGATATGGTCGCCGCCATCGTGGATCGCATGGGTCCGGCATTCGAACACTGCCAGCGCCGCGGCGAAGACCGGACAGCCGACGCCGCACATCTCGTAGCGGACCTGCCGCCACTTGTCTTCCGACGGGCGGGCGAACCGGGCGGAGATCGCCTCCTGCCGGTCGTTCAGCACGTTGACGGCAAAATGCCGCGTCCGCTCGAAATGGCGGAAGGAATCGCTGTTGCGCCCGAGGCAGAACAGCAGCAGCGGCGGATCGAGCGAGACCGACGTGAAGGAATTGGCGGTAAACCCGACCGGCGCGCCGCTGCCGGAGGTCGTGGTGATAACGGCGACGCCGGTCGCGAACATGCCCAGCGCCTTGCGATATTCTCCCTTGTCCGGGGCTGCGGCCACGGAATCGCTCCTGTCGAACCGGTGAAAGCCGCACCGTAGCGGCCCGGCCGGGCGGCGTCAAAACGGCATGGTTGCGCACTGGCCATGGCGGCCCTGCTGTGCCAGTTAGAGCGCCGCCCGCCGCCCCTGCCGCGCGATGAGGCGTTCCCGCTCCACCGGAGGCATGGCCTTGAAGCTCGATACCCGCATCGTCCGCGCCGGCATTTCGCCGGACCCGACCACCGGCGCCATTCTGCCGCCGATCTACGAGACCGCGACCTTCGTCCTCGAAGAGGTCGGCCGCGACAAGGGGTTCGACTATACCCGCTCGTCCAACCCGACGCGCCAGGTGCTGGAGGCCAATCTCGCCGCCATCGAGGGCGCGGCCCATGCCACCTGCTTTTCGAGCGGCATGGCGAGCGTCGACAGCGTGATGAAGCTGCTCTCGGCCGGCGACCACACGGTCTGCTCCGACGATGTCTATGGCGGCGTCTCCCGCCATTTCAACCGGGTGCTGGCCCGCTACGGCCTCGATTTCACCTATGTCGATACCGCCGACCCGGAGGCCGTGCGCGCCGCCATCCGGCCGGAAACGAAAATGCTGTGGATCGAGACGCCGACCAATCCGCTGCTCAAGGTGACCGATATGGAGGCGATGGCGGCAATCGCGAAGGAGCACGATCTTCTGCTCGGCGTCGATTCGACCTTCGCCACCCCGGTCTTCCTGCGGCCGCTGGAATGGGGCGCCGATATCGTCGTCCACAGCACGACCAAATATCTCTCCGGCCACAACCAGATCATCGGCGGCGTCGTGCTGACCGACCGGGAGGATATCCAGAACGAGATGAAATTCATCCAGAAGACCATCGGCGCGGTGCCCAGCCCGATGGATTGCTGGCTGGTCCTGCTCGGCCTCAAGACGCTCCATCTGCGCATGGCGCGCCACAACGACAATGCCATGAAGATCGCCCGCTGGCTGGAGGCCCATGCGAAGGTTGCCGAGGTGCGCTATCCCGGCCTGCCCTCGCACCGGCAGCACAATGTCGCCGCCGCGCAGATGGACGGCTTTTCCGGCATGATTTCGTTCGAGCTGAAGGGCGGCATCCCCGCCGGCAAGGCGCTGATGAACGGGGTCGAGCTGTGCGCGCTGGCCGAGAGCCTGGGCGCGGTCGAGACCATGATCACCCACCCGGCGACCATGACCCATGCCGAGGTGCCGGCCGACGAGCGCCATGCCCGCGGCCTGAGCGATGGCCTGGTGCGCCTCTCCGTCGGTATCGAGGATTGCGACGACATCGTCGCCGATCTCGACCGGGCCCTCGCCGCCGCCTGAGCGCGCCCCGTCCTGCCCGCCGGACCGGGATCGGGTTGCAATGGCCCGGCATCCCGGCCATCATCCGGCGGTCGGCCTGTCTTCCCGGCCCGTCCCGGCGGCGCGGGAGCCGACAGAACAGCGGGGCCGGATCGCGACGATGACTGCCAGTACCGCCAGGCTGCCCCGCTTCTTCTATCGCATGCCGCCGCGCCCCTGCCCCTATCTCCAGGGGCGGACGGAGCAGAACATCTTCACCGAGCTGACCGGGCCGGATACCGCCGGCCTCTACGATTCGCTGACGCAGGCGGGCTTCCGCCGCTCGCACAATGTCGCCTACCGGCCGGCCTGTCCGGGCTGCCGGGCCTGTGTGCCGGTGCGCGTCGTCGCGCCGTCCTTCGCCGCCGGGCCGGGCCTGCGCCGGATCGCCCGGCGCAATGCCGATCTCGCCGAGCGGGACCTGCCGGCGCAGGCCACGGCCGAGCAGTATGCGCTCTTCCTGCGCTACGTGACCTCCCGCCACGGCGGCGGCGAGATGGCCGGCATGACCTTCGCCGACTATGCCGCCATGGTGCAGGACAGCCCCTTGCGCACCTTCGTTACCGAGTTCCGCGACCGGCACGGCCGGCTGCGCGCCTGTGCGCTGGTCGACCGGCTGGAGGACGGCCTTTCGGCGGTCTACAGCTTCTTCGATCCGGGCCTCGACCGGCGCAGCCTCGGCACCTTCGCCATCCTGCGCCTGATCGAAAAATCGAAGCGGCTCGACCTGCCCTATCTCTATCTGGGCTACTGGATCGAAGGCAGCCCGAAAATGTCCTACAAATGGCGCTTCCGGCCGCTGGAAGGGCTGACGGCGGAGGGTTGGCGGCCGCTCGACCTGCGCCCGGCCGAAGAGGACAGCCCCATCGCCGCCTGATCGTCGCGGCGTTTTCTTGACATCCCAATTAAACGTACTAACATAAATGGTGCAGATCGAATACGACGCGGCTAAACGCTGGGCTACGCTCGAAGCCCGCAAACTGGATATGGAACGGGCCGCCGAAGTATTCGCAGGTGCGACGCTGACGGCCGCGGACGACCGCCGGGATTATGGCGAGAATCGCTACATCACCATCGGTTTTCTTGACAATGCGATGGTGGTCGTCGTCTGGACGCCGCGCCGTGCGGTCTGCCGGATTATAAGCATGAGGAAAGCCAATGAACGCGAACGAAAGCTCTACGGACCCCGGCTTCGATCCTGACACGGCGCCGGATCTGTCGACCGGCGACTGGCCGGCGAAGTTCGCCAGGGCACCGGTCCGCCGGGGTCGGCCGCCGCTCGCACGGCCGAAGGTTTCCACAACCATCCGGCTGTCCCAGGACGTGATCGACCATTTCCGCGCCGGCGGGCCGGGCTGGCAGACCCGCATCGACCGGGCGCTGCGCGACTGGATCGCCGGCCACGGCGAGGCACAGGCCGCACCGCCGCTTCCATCGACCGACCGCCCCTGAGGCAAGCATGTTGTTGCCAGTGGGGGCCGGTGGCATATAATGCCTGCACGTTGCCGGGCGGAAGGGTGCCGCAACAGGCTATTCGTCCGCCTCGACCACCCGGAAATCGTGTGCGCAGCCGCACCCGGTCGGGATGGTCTTCAGGCGCGAGGGAGCAACCACAAGTCTAAGAGGACGGTTCATGAAACGTCGAATTTTCCTGTCCGGCGCCGCCGCCACCGGCGCAGCGGTCGCCGCCAGCGCGCTGCCCAAGCCGGCTCTGGCGCAGAAGGCCGTCGAGGCCGTCATGGTCACCACTTGGCCGCGCGACTTCCCCGGTCTCGGCACCGGCGCGCAGCGTCTCGCCAAGCGCATCAACGATGCCACCGACGGCAAGATCAAGATCACCTACTACGCCGCGGGCGAGAAGGTTGGCGCCTTCGCCTCGTTCGACGAAGTCGCCTCCGGCAAAGCCCAGCTCTATCACGCCGCCGACTATTACTGGAAAGGCAAGCATCCGGGCTGGGCCTATTTCACGTCGGTTCCGTTCGGTCTCACCTATACCGAGATCAACGCCTGGATCCAGTGGGGCGGCGGACAGCAGCTGTGGGATGAAGTGGCCGGCAATTTCGGCCTCAAATGCGTCCGCGCCGGCAGCACCGGGGTCCAGATGGGCGGCTGGTTCCGCAAGGAGATCGAGTCGGCGGACGACCTCAAGGGCCTGAAGATGCGTATTCCCGGCCTCGGCGGCGACGTCATGGCCAAGCTGGGCGCATCGCCGGTCTCGCTGCCCGGCGGTCAGATTTACGAGAATCTGGTCTCCGGCGCCATCGACGCCACCGAATGGGTCGGCCCGTGGAACGACAAGTTCATGAAGTTCTACGAAGCCGCCAGCTACTACTATTATCCGGGCATGCACGAGCCGGGCGCCATGCTCGCGCTGGGCATGAACGCGTCGTGGTGGGGCAAGCTGAGCAAGAACGATCAGACGATCATCGAAGGGCTCGCCGCCGCCGAAAACGACATCATGATGGCGGAGTTCGACGCCAAATCCGGCCAGGCGCTCAAGGAGCTGGTCCGCGACCACGGCGTGAAGCTGCGCCAGTTCAACGACGATGTCTACGACGCCTTCGGCAAGGGCGCCGAAGCGGTCTTCGAGGAGACCCGCGCCCACAGCGCGCTGGCCAAGAAGGTCGATGACAGCTTCCGCGCGGCGCGTGCCGATCTCGGCGCCTGGACGCAGATTTCGATCCAGGCCTATCTGGCCCAGCGCAACCGCGTGCTCGGCCTGTAGCCGGATCGCCGCCCCGGCGAGTCCTCCTGGGGGCGAATCCGGAAAGCGGACGAGGGAGCAGCCAGCGACGGTCGCCGGCTGCTCCCGCCGTTCCGGTTCCGCGTCCCCGTTCCGAAATCCCGGCGCCGCATGGGCCGGGCGGGAGGATGACGGGCGGCGGACGGATGCCGATTGAGCGACCGACCCCGTCGGGCAGATCGATATGACCATGGCGACGGCGACCGGTTCCGGCTCCCTTCCCGGAGCCAGCGCGGCGATTGCGGCATCCGGCCGGATGCAGCCGCTGCTGCGCATCTTCGCCCTTTCCGTCACCGCCCTGGCCGCGGTCTACCTGGCCAATGCCTACATGGTGTTCTGGCTCGACTGGCCCGGCCTCTTCGCCCTGCTCGGCGCTGCCGGCGTTCCCGGCTTCGCCGCCCCGAAGGAGCCGCTCGGCGGCCGGGCGATCCTGGCGGCCTTCCAGATCGCGCTCTATTTTGCCGCCGTCGCCGCTGTCATCGTGTACGTTTTCCGGACGCGCCGGCGAACCCTCCATGCCGACGCGCAGGTGTTGAGCGCTATCGGCGCCTTCGTCGCCCGGGCCGCCTTCTGGACCGTTCTCCTGGTCGGCTTCGCCGATGCCGTCGTCTCCTTCCTGCGCGTCGAGGGCCTTCTCGAAGAGACGGTCGGCAAGAGCCTCGCCCAGGATCTCGGCCGGTCCTCGTTCCGCAGTCAGGTGCTGCACATGCCGCTGATGGCGGTGGCGGTGGCGATCTCCCTGTTCACGCGGTCGATCGGCTTCACCTGGCTGGCCCTGCTGGTGGTGGTGGCCGAGCTCCAGATCGTGATCCTGCGCTTCCTCTATTCCTACGAACAGGCCTTCATGGCCGATCTGGTCCGCTTCTGGTACGCCGCCCTGTTCCTGTTCGCGAGCGCCTACACCCTGCTGCACGAAGGGCATGTCCGGGTCGATGTGCTGTATTCCGGCTTCGGGCCGCGCCGGCGCGCCTGGGTGAACGCCATGGGCGCGCTCGTCCTCGGCGCCCCGGTGTGCTGGACCGTGCTGACGATGGGCCTGGCCAACAAATTCAGCATCATCAGCGGCCCGCTGCTGACCTTCGAAGTGACCCAGGCCGGGTTCGGCCTGTATGTCAAATACATGCTGGCCGGCTTTCTGCTGGTCTTCGCGATCACCATGCTTCTGGAATTCATGGCATCGCTGCTGTCCAGCGCCGGTGTCCTGCTGGAGGAACAGGATGCGCCGGCAAGTACGGGCGCCGACGATGCGCACTTCTAGAGCCGGGATTGTGCGGCGGGGCGACGCCTGATGGAATATTTCTTTCTCCTGCTCCTCATCCTGCTGATGGCCGGCGCCCTGGCGTCCGGCTATCCCGTCGCCTTCGCCCTGCCCGGCTCGGCCATTCTCACCATCCTGCTGGCGACGATTGCCGGCCTGATCTTCACCGCCGACGAAAGCAGCTTCTTCCACACCGGCGGGCCCATCGAGTGGCTCAATTCCGGCGTTTCCAATTTCCGGGGCGTCTACTGGGACCCCGACCGCGATACGCTGATCGCCATTCCGCTGTTCGTCTTCATGGGCATCATGCTGGAACGGTCGAAGATCGCGGAAGACCTGCTCATCACCATGGCCCAACTGTTCGGCCGCATGCCCGGCGGCCTGGGCATTTCGGTCGTCTTCGTCGGCGCCCTGCTGGCCGCGACCACAGGCATCGTCGGCGCAACCGTGGTCGCGATGGGGTTGATCTCCCTGCCGGTCATGTTGCGCAATCGCTACAGCCCGGCGCTTGCGACCGGCACGATCAGCGCATCCGGCACGCTCGGCCAGATCATCCCGCCATCGATCGTGCTGATCATCCTGGCCGACCAGCTGTCCAACGCCACCGACCAGGCGCTGACCCTGCGCAAGGCCGAGTTCAAGGCCGGCACCGGGTCGGGCGCCATGCCCGGCGAATACGGCCTGACCTCGGCGAGCGCCGGCGACATGTTCCTCGGCGCCTTCCTGCCCGGCATGGTGCTGGTCGGGCTCTATATCCTGTTCATCCTGATCACGGCGCTGCTGCGCCCGCGCCTGGCGCCGCCGGTGCCCCGGGAAGGCCGGTTCGATGCCGCCTTCGCTCGCCGGGTGCTGATCGTGCTCGTGCCGCCGCTCGCCCTGATCTTCGCGGTGCTCGGCTCGATCCTCAGCGGCATCGCGACCGTCAACCAGGCCGGTGCCATCGGCGCCTCCGGCGCCATGATCATGGCCGGCTACCGGCTGTATCAGGGCCGCCGGGGCGCCTTCTATCCCGCCGTGATGGCGGTCCTGTCCATCGTTGCCATCCTGGTCCTGCTCTCGATCTACGACATCAACGTCAAGAACGTCGCCACTGCCGACGATGCGCTCGCCCTGGTTCTCGCCACGATCGCCGTCTTCTTCCTGCTGACGTCGCTGGCCTGGAGCGGCTGGCGCGTTTTCAGGACCGACGACACCCTGCGCTACGTCATGGTCGAGACGGCTAAGACGACCTCGCTGGTCTTCATCATCCTGATCGGCGCCGCGATGCTGACCTCCGCCTTCCGGGCGTTCGGCGGCGAGGATCTGGTGCGCGAATTCCTGTTCGGCCTGCCCGGCGGCTTCCTCGCCAAGTTCGCGCTGGTCATGGCGGTGATCTTCATTCTCGGCTTCTTTCTCGATTTCATCGAGATCGCCGTGGTGGTGGTGCCGATCATCGCGCCGATCCTGCTCGCCGATCCGTCGGCCAACGTGACCGCCGTCTGGCTCGGCGTGATGATCGGCGTCAATATCCAGACCTCGTTCCTCACGCC
Source organism: Alphaproteobacteria bacterium (assembly GCA_965221475.1). Classification (GTDB taxonomy): domain Bacteria; phylum Pseudomonadota; class Alphaproteobacteria; order Bin65; family Bin65; genus Bin65. The sequence continues at coordinate 316,441 of OZ244891.1, forward strand.
GCCCTTCGGCTTCGCTCTGTTCTATCTGCGCGGCGTGGCGCCGGCCTCGGTGAAGACCGTCCAGATGTACAAGGGGGTGGTGCCGTTCATCACCCTGCAGCTGTTCGCCCTGGTCATTGTCGGCCTCTACCCGTCGCTGGTGAACTATCTGCCGAACCGGATTTCGCTCAGCGGCGAAAATGCACCGCCGCCGCGCAACCCGCGGCTTCAGACCTGCATCGAGGAGCGGAACTTCGTCGTGCTGGCGGAGAACCGGGCTGCCATCGAGGCCGCCATCGCCAAGGTGGCGAAAACCGACATGTCCTATCTGCCGGCCGAACGGCAGGGCACGCTCAAGCGGGCCTTCGGCAATGCGCGCAGCACCTTCGACCGGATCGCCGATGTCCGCACGGCCGAACAGGCCGAGGCCGCCTATGTGCCGGCCTATCGCCCGCTCCACCGCAAGGTGCGCGCGGCCAACCGCCAGGTCCTGATTGTCGACGGCAGGCTGGGCGACCTGGCCGAAGACCTGCGCCGGCTCCAGGCCGCCGACCCGCCGGACCGCCAGGCCATCGCCGACCTGCAGGCGGACATGGCCGAACTGCAGGACAGGAAGAAGGCGCTGCTCGCCATCGTGCCCGGCGACTGGCAGGCGAAGCGCAAGCAGTATCTCGATCTTGCCAAAAAGACCCGGCTGGCCCGGCTGCGCTATCGCCGGACCGTCGACAGCGCCTATGCGCCGATTCAGGAAACCCGGAAGCTGATCGCCGGCGCGGCGGCGCTGGGCGCGCAGAAGGCGAGACTGACGCCGCTGCGGCCGCTGATCGAATCCGGCGATCCGGCCCGGGCGCAGATCGCGCTGCGCCAGGTCGAGCGCGAACTGCGCGCGGTCGCCGGTACGAGCGCGATCCGCTCGCGCCTGGCCAATGCCCGCCGCAACATGCGCCCGACCCGGCTGCGGCGCGACCGGGCGCTGAAGGCCCTGGGCGAGGCGCTCAACCGGTTCGACGGCGAAATGGCCTGGCGCACCGCCGCCGCCACCCGGCTGGCCGGCCCGCTCGCCGAATACGATGCGGCCATCGCCCAGACCATCGGTCTGCGCCTGCAGCCGCGCCTGAACAGCGACCAGGCCGCCGATGTCGCCGCCTGCCTGGCCAACCACCGGGATATTTCGCTGAACTTCTAGCCCGCAACGCGGGCAGGATCGGGAGATGTCGAAGCGCGGTCCGAGCCGGAGAGACGCCATGGCCGGGCTGGCCGGCAGCGCGGCAGCGCTCGCCCTCGCCGGCGCTGGCCAGCCCGTCCATCGTGCGGGCGCGGCGGCGGCGTGCACCCCCGGCACGCCGGCCCAGACCGAGGGACCCTACTACACACCGTCGACTCCGCTGCGCAGCGACCTGCGCGAACCGGGCGCGGAGGGCGAGCCGCTGATCCTTGAGGGCCGGGTGCAGCTGCCGGACTGCCGGCCCGCCGCCGGCGCCGTCATCGACCTCTGGCATTGCGACGCGCGCGGGCGCTACGACAATCGGGGCTTCCGCTATCGCGGCCACCAGTTTGCCGATGCCGCCGGCGCGTTCCGGTTCGCGACCGTCAGGCCCGGCCGCTATCCGGGGCGAACCCCGCATTTTCACGTCAAGGTCGGCGGCGGGGCGGCGCGCCTGCTGACGACACAGCTCTATTTCCCCGACCGGCGCGACGCCAATGCCGGCGATTTCATCTATCGCGACGAACTGCTGATGGCCCTCCGGCGCCGCGGCGGCGTCTGGTACTGCCGGTTCGATTTCGTGCTCGCGCCGGCCTGAGCCGGCGGCCGGATCAGAAGCTGCCGCCGCGGGGGAAGCCTTTGGGCACCAGGCGGCCGGCCTGGGCGCGCCTGCCGAGCCATTCGGCCAGTTCGGCGAAGGCGAAGGTCCGGGTGCGCGAGCCGGTCCGGCACTCCAACCCCTGCGCCGCCGCGAAGGTCACGGCATCGGCCAGGCCGCCATCGCGGAATTTCTGCAGAATGACGCCCTTGCCGCGGGTCATTTCCGGCAGTTCCGACGCGGCGAAGATCAGCAGCTTACGGTTGTCGCCGAGCACGGCGACATGATCGCCGGCACCGTCGGTGCAGACCGCGGCCTCGGCATCGCCGGCCACATTGAGCACCTGCCGGCCCGCCCGTGTCTGCGCCACGACCGCCTTCTCCGGCACGACGAAGCCGCGGCCGTCGGTGCTGGCGACGAGCAGCCGGCGTTCGGGATCGTGCACCTTCAGGGCGACGATATCGCTGTCGTTGCCCAGATCGACCGACAGGCGGATCGGCTCGCCGAAGCCCCGGCCGCGCGGCAGCTTTTCGACCGGCACGGTGTAGAAGCGCCCGTCGGTGCCGAACAGGACGAGCTTGTCGGCGGTCGTGGCGTGCAGGACGAAGCGTTCGCGGTCGCCTTCCTTGTAGCGGTGGGCGCCGGTGTCCTCGACATGGCCGCCGACCGTGCGGATCCAGCCCTTTTCCGAGCACAGGACGGTCACCGGCTCGCGGGCGACCAGGGCATCGAAATCGACGATCTCCGCCGCCGGCGCCGCGCCGATATCGGTCCGCCGCCGGCCGGCGGCGGTCTCCGGCCCGAAGGTTTCGCGCACCCGGCCGATCTCGAAGGCGATGCATTTCCATTGCCGGCTCTCGTCGGCCGAAAGGCCGGTCAGGTCCGCCTGCTCCGCTTCCAGCGCCGCCAGCTCGTTGCGGATTTCGATCTCCTCCAGCCGGTGCAGCGCGCGCAGGCGCATGTTCAGGATCGCCTCGGCCTGAACCTCGCTGAGATCGAAGCGGCTCATCAGCGCCGCTTTCGGCTCCTCCTCGAAGCGGACGATGCGGATAACCTCGTCGAGATTGAGGTAGGCGACGATGAAGCCCTGCAGAATTTCGATGCGCCGGGCGACGATCGCCAGCCGGTGCCCGGTGCGGCGCAGCAGGACGGACCGGCGATGATCGAGAAAGGCGCACAGAACCTCGCGCAGATTCATCACCCGCGGCGTCCGGTCCGCGTCCAGCACGTTCATGTTCAGCCCGAAGCGGCTTTCCAGATCGGTCGCCCGGAACAGGGATTCCATCAGCACCGCCGGCTCGACATTGCGGCTGCGCGGCTGGAGGACGATGCGGATATCCTCGGCCGATTCGTCGACGATGCCGGCGACCAGCGGCAGCTTCCGGGCGGCCAGCAGCTCGTCGAGCCGTTCCATCAGCCGGCCCTTCTGGACGCCATAGGGAATTTCGGTGACAACGACCGTCCGGCCGCCGCCCTTGTGCGTCTCCTCGTGCCAGCGCGCCCGGATGCGCAGGCTGCCGCGGCCGGTTTCATAAGCCGCGACGATGGCCTCGCGGGTTTCGACCAGCACGCCGCCGGTCGGGAAATCCGGGCCGGGCATGCGCCCGACCAGATCGGCGACCGGCACCTTGTGCCGGTTCTCCGGCGCCCGGCGCAGCAGCAGCTTCAGGGCATCGCAGATTTCGGCGACATTGTGCGGCGGGATGTTGGTCGCCATGCCGACGGCAATTCCGCTGGCGCCGTTGGCGAGCAGATTGGGGAAGTTCGCCGGCAGAACGACCGGCTCGCGGCCGTCGCCATCGTAGGTCTCGCGGAAATCGACTGCGTCTTCGTCGATGCCCTGGAGCAGCAGTTCGGCGACCGCGGTCAGCCGCGCCTCGGTATAACGCATCGCCGCCGGGTTATCGCCGTCGATATTGCCGAAATTGCCCTGCCCGTCGACCAGCGGGTAGCGCACGGCAAATTCCTGCGCCAGACGCACCATCGCATCGTAGATCGCCTGGTCGCCGTGCGGATGGTACTTGCCCATCACGTCGCCGACGATCCGGGCGCATTTCTTGAAGCCGGATGCCGGATCGAGGCGCAATTCCCGCATCGCATGGAGCAGGCGCCGGTGGACCGGCTTCAGCCCGTCGCGCACATCGGGCAGCGAGCGCGAGACGATGGTGGAGAGCGCGTAGGACAGATAGCGCTCCCCCAGCGCCTCGGCGAGCGGCGTGTCGCGGATTTCCGCGGCTATCGGCGTATCGACCATCGGGCCCTCCCGAAGCGGGCAGATATAGTAGCCGAGCCGGCTGCAGCGTCAAGAAATTGCGGTCGGCCCGCCAGCCCGTCCCGGTCCGGGGCCGGGCGACACGCTTGGCCTGCCGGGGCGAAGCGCTATACTTTGCCCCTGCGCCCGCCGCCCTGCCGGCGGCGCGAGAAACGGAGGCCAGAGCCATGACTGCCGCTGCGCTCGCTGAAGCTGCGTACGATACGGGTACCTTCTCCGCCGTGCCGGTCGTCGATATCGCCGGACGGACCGAAGGCGCCGCCGCGCGCCGGGCCCTCGCCGCGACGCTGGGCGGGCTCTGCCACCATGTCGGCTTCGTCATCGTCACCGGCCACGGCATCGAGAAGCGGGTCATCGACGATGTGTTCGACCAGGGCGCCCGGTTCTTCGCGCTCTCCGAGGCCGACAAGCGCAGCATCGACAAGCGGAACTCGCGCCATTTCCGCGGCTGGGAGCCGGTGGGCGCCGAACATACCAACAACCGGCCGGACATCCGCGAGCAGATCGACCTGTGGACCGACCATCCGGCCCGGCCGCGCGATGCAACGCCCCGCTATCTGCGGCTGCTCGGGCCGAACCAGTGGCCGCCGGAGACGGTGGCACCGGGCTTCCGGCCGGCGCTGGAACGCTGGTTCGCCGACATGGGCGCACTGGCCGACGATCTGCTGCGCCTGCTCGCGCTGAGCCTGGAGCTGGACGAAAACCATTTCGACCGGCTGTTCGGGCCGGAGCGCATGTCGCTTACCAAGATGATCCGCTATCCGCAGACGCCGCCGGGCAGCTTCGGCGTCAACGCCCATCACGATGCCGGCTTCCTCACCGTGCTCGCGCCGGGCACGACGCCCGGCCTGCAGATCGAGAATGCGGAGGGCGCCTGGATTCCGGTGCCGATCGTGCCGGGCTCGCTGGTGATAAATCTGGGCGAAATCCTGCAAGCGATGACCGGCAACTATTTCGTCGCCACGCCGCACCGGGTGACGACCCGCGACCCGCGCCTCTCGGCCGCCTATTTCCACGGCCCGTCGCTCGATATGGCGCTCGACCCGCTGGACCTGGCGCCGCGCTTCGCCGAGGCGGTCACCCGCAGCCCGCGCCACGCCGGGGCCGGCTTCATGGCCCAGCGCGACGAGACCGAAGCCGGCGTCGGCGACATGCAGAGCCGGCGGCACCCCGGCACCTATGGCGGGCAATTGTGGAACTATTTCGCCCGCAGCTACCCGGACAGCGTCGCGCGGCACTATCCGGACGGCTGAGCGGCGGCGGGATCAGCCGGCCGCCGCCTCGATCCGCGAGCGCGGGATCCGGTCGAGATTGGCGCCCTCGATGCGGATCAGCCGGGTCGAGCCCTCCCGCTTCGGCGAATGGACCGCGCCGACGCCGTAGAAATGCGCATCGCCGGGCTGCAACGTATAGGTCCGCTCCGGGACGACGCGGATCGGCGCGCCATTGCCGCCGCGCTCGACGATCCGCCAGTCGGTCATTTCGGTCGTGCCGGCCGCCTGGCCGTAGATCGCCCAGCTGGTGCCATGGTCGTGCGGCCCGCCGCTCGCCGGGCCGGCATTGACGTGGCCGCAGATGCAGAAGCCGAGCTCCGGGTCTTCATGGAGGATTTCCCGCACCGACGCACCGTCGCCGCGGTCGGGCAGGACGGCGGCGGTGAACTGTTCATCCCTCAGCGCTTCGCCCAGAATGGCGCACAGCGCATCCGCCCCCTCCGGCACCGGCCGGATGCGCATCGCCGCGCGCAGGCGCTGCGCCAGTATCGCCACGGTCATCATGCTTCGTCGTCCGCCGCCTGTGCCGCCGTCACGGCGATCATGCGATAGACATCTTCGGCTGTACAGCCCCGCGACAGATCGTTGGCCGGCCGGGCGAGGCCCTGCAGGACCGGGCCGAGGGCCATGGCCCCGCCCAGCCGCTGGGCGAGCTTGTAGCCGATATTACCGGCGTTGAGATCGGGGAAGATCAGTACATTGGCCGCGCCGGCGACCGGCGAGCCCGGCGCTTTCGATTCCGCCACCGCCGGCACCAGCGCGGCATCGGCTTGCAGTTCGCCGTCGATAACGAGCCCCGGCTCCTGTTCCCGGACCAGCGCGGTCGCGCGGCGGACGGCGGCGACGCTGGCGTGTTCGGCGCTGCCCTTGGTCGAGAAGGACAGCATGGCGACGCGCGGCGTGCCGCCGATCAGCTGGCGATAGCTGCGCGCCGTGGCGCGAGCGATGGCGGCGAGCTCCGCCTCGTCGGGCGCGACGACGAGGCCGCAATCGGCGAACAGCATCTCGCGCTCCGGCCAGACCATCAGAAAGAAGCTGGAGACCAGGGCGCTGTCGGGATGGCGGCCGATAATGCGCAGCGCGGCGCGCACCGTTTCCGATGTCGTCGCCACCGCGCCGCCCAGGGTGCCGTCGGCCAGCCCCTCCCGGACCATGAGGGCGGCCAGGGTCAGCGGATCGCGCACGGCCGCCTGCGCCGCCGCCCGGTCCGCGCCGCGATGCCGGCGCAAGCGGTAAAAGGCTTCGGCGAGCCGCTCGGCCTCCGGCGAGTCCGCCGGGACAATGGCATCGACCCCCGCCGGCACCGGCGCTTCGGCCCCGGCGCCCTCCGGGCGGAGCAGCGTGATGCGGGCCAGCCCGTCGGCCGCGGCCCGGCCGGCCGCCTCGACGATCCGCCGGTCGCCGCCTTCCGGCAGCACCAGACGGGGCCGGCGCGCCCGCGCCCGCGCCGCCAGGGTTTCGAGCGCCGACATGGGGGCTGCCGCCGGCGAAAAAGGCCGGGCCGGAAGGGTTCAGGCCGCCTGTTGCGGGCGCATGTCGGCCGGATCGATGCCGGCGACGGCCACCGGCTTCTTCATGGCATCGCGGCGGAAGGGCTCGCCGAGCTCCTGGTTCAGCAGCACCTCGATGAAGGTCGTCACCCCGTCCTTCATCTGGGCATCGACGGCCTCGCGCAGCGCAGCGCCCAGCTCGTCCATCGTCGAGACCTGGACGCCCTTCAGGCCGCAGGCCTCGGCAATCGCGGCGTAGCGCACCTGAAGGTCGAGCTCGGTGCCGACGAAATTGTCGTCGAACCACAGGGTGGTGTTGCGCTTCTCCGCGCCCCACTGATAGTTGCGGAAGATCACCATGGTGATGGCCGGCCATTCCTCGCGGCCGCAGGCGGTCATCTCGTTCATCGAGATGCCGAAGGCGCCGTCGCCGGCAAAACCGATCACCGGTGTGTCCGGACAGCCGATCTTGGCGCCGATAATCGCCGGAAAACCGTAGCCGCAAGGGCCGAACAGGCCGGGCGCGAGATATTTCCGACCCTCTTCGAAGGTCGGGTAGGCGTTGCCGATGGCGCAATTGTTGCCGATGTCCGAAGAGATGATCGCATCGGCCGGCAGCGCCGACTGAATGGCGCGCCACGCCATGCGCGGGCTCATCCTTTCCGGCTCGCGCTGGCGCGCGCGCTCGTTCCAAGTCGTGCCCGGATCGTCGTCCTCGTGATCCATGCCGCTCAGCGCCTGGAGCCAGGCGGAACGGGTGTGATGGATCAGCGACTGGCGCGCGTCCCGCTCCGTGTCGCCGGCATCCGCAGGCAGATGTTCGAGAATCTGCTCGGCGACCCGCTTCGCGTCGCCGGCAATGCCGACGGCCACCGGCTTGGTCAGGCCGATCCGGTCCGGGTTGATATCGACCTGGATGAGCTTCGCCCCGTGCGGCCAGTAATCGATGCCATAGCCGGGCAGGGTCGAGAAGGGATTGAGCCGGGTGCCGAGGGCGAGCACGACATCGGCCTTGGCGATCAGCTCCATGGCGGCGCGCGAACCGTTGTAGCCGAGCGGCCCGACCGACAGCGGATGGCTGCCGGGAAAGGCGTCATTGTGCTGATAGTTGCAGCAGACCGGCGCGCTCAGGCGCTCGGCCAGCTTCGCCGAGGCGTCGATGGCGCCGCTCAGCACCACGCCGGCGCCGTTGAGGATGACCGGGAAGCGCGCTTCCGACAGCAGGGCGGCGGCGGCTTCGATGGCCGCGGGGCCGCCCGGCGAGCGCTCCAGACGGACGATCTGCGGCAGATCGATATCGACGATTTGGGTCCAGTAGTCGCGCGGTATGTTGATCTGCGCCGGCGCGCTGCCGCGCCATGCCTTCTCGATCACCCGGTTCAGCACCTCGGCGATGCGCACCGGGTCGCGCACCTCTTCCTGATAGCAGACCATGTCCTTGAACACGGCCATCTGCTCGATCTCCTGAAAGCCGCCCTGCCCGATGGTCCGGTTCGCCGCCTGGGGCGTCACCAGAAGCATCGGCGTGTGGTTCCAGTAGGCCGTCTTGATCGGGGTGACGAAATTGGTGATGCCCGGCCCGTTCTGGGCGACGGCCATGCTCATCCGGCCGGTCGCGCGGGTGTAGCCGTCGGCCATCATGCCGGCGTTGCATTCGTGGGCGCAGTCCCAGAACGAGATGCCGGCTTTCGGGAACAGGTCCGAGATCGGCATCATGGCAGAGCCGATAATGCCGAACGCATGTTCGATGCCGTGCATCTGCAGCACTTTCACAAAGGCTTCTTCGGTCGTCATCTTCATCGGTCGATCCTCGCAAAGCGTGCGCCCGGCCAGCGGTCGCGTTCGGGTCGTTCAGGCCGCGGCCTTCAGGCGTGCCGACAGCAGCTCCGGTATCTGGCCCGGCACGTCGGCAACTGCAATCCCCGCCGCCTCCAGCGCCTGCCGTTTCGAGCGGTAGTCGCCCCTGCCGCCCGAGACGATGGCGCCGGCATGGCCCATCTTCCGGCCCGGCGGCGAGGCCCGGCCGGCCACGAAGGCGACCGCGGGCTTGTCCATCCCCGCACCGTATTCCGCAGCTTCCTCTTCGGCGCTACCGCCGATTTCGCCGCAGATCACGACCGCCTCGGTCCGCGGGTCGGCATCGAGCATTTCCAGCGCTTCGCGCGTCGATGTGCCGATAATGGGATCGCCGCCGACGCCATAGATCGCCGACTGGCCATAGCCGTTCTGGGTCAGCACCAGGCTGATGAGCGTGCCCAGACTGCCGGAGCGGGAAATGACGCCGACGCTGCCCGGCTGGAAGACCGTCCGGTTGAACGCGGGCAGGATGCCGGCGAAGGTCTCGCCCGGCGTCACCAGCCCAGCGGTATTGGGGCCGACGATGCGGGTGCCGTTGGCCCGCGCCGCCGCCATCATCTCCATCACGTCGTGGAGCGGAATATGCTCGGTCAAGCAGACCAGCAGCCGGGCGCCGGCCTCGCAGGCATCAATGGCCGCGGCTTTGGCCATGGCCGGCGGGATGAACATCAGCGCGACCTCGAACGGCGTTCGCCCGGCGGCCTCGGCAGCCGAAGCGAAGACCGGCAGGCCGAGATGGGTCGTCCCCGCCTTGCGCGGATTGACCCCGCCGACGACGGCGGCGCCATACTCGATCATCGCCCGGGTCCAGAACGTGCCCTGCCGGCCGGTCATGCCCTGAACCAGAATGCGGTGTTCCCGGCGCAGAATCACGATACCGTCTCCCCGGCCGCTGCCGCCACCGCCGCGCGCACCGCATCGTCCATCCGGTCGAACGGGCGGTGGCCGAGTTCGCGCTCGACCAGGGCGATCGCCTCGGCCTCGCCGGTGCCGTGGATGGTGAAGAACACCGGAATGCCGGGATCGAGCTTCTGCCAGGCCTTGACGACCCCTTCGGCCATTACGTCGGTGCGGGCGAAGGCGCCGCAGAAATTGACCAGCAGCGCGCCGATATCCGGGCTCTTGAGCAGGATGGTCAGCGCCGTCTCGGCCTTCGTATAGGCCTCGCCGCCGATCTCGAGAAAATTGGCCGGCCGGCCGCCGAAATGGACGATTGCGTCCATGGTGGTCATGGTCAGCCCGGCGCCGTTCGCCAGCACGCCGACATTGCCGTCCAGCGCGATATATTTAAGGCCATGGGCATGGGCCTCGGCCTCCAGCGCCGTCATCCGGTCCGGCGACCCGTGCGCCGCAACCGCCGCCTGACGGTCGGCGGAGGCATCGTCGAGCGTGAACTTGCAATCGAGGCAGACCAGCCGGCCATCGGCGGTGAGCGCCAGCGGATTGATCTCCAGAAGCTCGGCATCCAGCGTCCGGTAGCAGCGATAGAGGTCGGCGAGAAAGCGCGCGACCGCTTCCGCCCCCCCGGCCCGCGCGAGCAGGTCGCGGTCCAGCCCGGCCAGCGCCGATCCGCCGAGCGCGCCGGCCAGCCGCCCGGCATCGGGCCCGGCGGCGATATCGACCGGAATCCGGCGCATGGCGTCAGGGTCGGCCTGCGCCATTTCCTCGACCTCCATGCCGCCGAGGGCGGAGAACAGCACGACCGGGCCGCCGGTCTGCGGATCGCTCAGCACTGCGGCGTAGAGCTCGGCGGCAATCTCTGCCTGCTCCTCGACCAGCAGGCGCTCGATCCGGTGCCCGTCGATGGCCATGCCGAGAATGTCGGCCGCCGCTGCGCCCGCCTCGTCCGCACTCGCCGCCAGCCGGATGCCGCCGGCCTTGCCGCGCTTGCCGGTCGGCGCCTGGGCCTTGACGATGCAGCGCCCGCCGAGTTCGCGCGCCGCCTCGGCCGCCGCTTCGGCGCTGGCGACGACCCGGCCGGCCGGCACCGGCAGCCCGCCCTGCCGCAACAGGGCCTTGCCGGCATGTTCCTCGAAATTCATGCCCTGCCGCGCTCCCGTTCGATACTGTCTGCGCTGCCCGCGCCGCGAAGCAAGTGCCTAGCGCCCATATCGGGCCCAGTGGTTGGCGAACATCGCTTCTTCGTCCGGCCGGTCTTCCGGAATGGTGGTGACGAGATGGGTGATGTTGATGAAATGCGACCAGTTGAGATTTTCGGAGATGGTATTGCCCGCCCAGGTGCCGCCGCCCATCGACAGGGTGAAGGGCATGGCATTGTCGAAACTGCCGCCATTGCCGAAGGTGTGGGCCTGGTTGACCAGCACCCGGACGACATCGGTCGAGGCGGCGAGGTCGCGCGCGTGCTCCATGTTTGCCGTGTGGATGCCGACCGAATGGCCGAGCCCGGTTACGCGCAGGATCGCGGTGGCGATGCGTTTGGCATCGGCGAAATCCCGCGCCCGGTAGACGGTCAGGACCAGCGACAGCTTCTCGTCGGCGAAGGAGCGCTTGCCGCCCACCGCCTCCTCTTCCACCATGAAGAATTTGGCCGCGCCGGCGGCCTCCGGCAGGCCGAAAACCCTGGCGGCGACATCGGCGTCCTTCGCGATGACCCGGCGGTTGAGTGTGCCGCCCTGCCACAGCGTATCGGCAATCGCCGCCTTTTCGCGTAGCGTGCAACGATAGCCGCCGGCCGCGACCAGCGCCGCCATGGCCGCCTCATAAACATCGTCCAGCAGGATGACGGCGTTTTCCGACGAACAGGAGGTGGCGTTGTCGAAGATTTTCGAGGCGCAGATTTTCTGCGCCGCATCGGCAAGGTCGGCGCTCGAATCGACGATGACCGGGACATTGCCGGGGCCGACGCCGATGGCGACCGTGCCGGACTGCATGGCGCGGCGGACATTGTTCTGGCTGCCGGTGACGACGACCAGATCGCTCTGTTCCATGAGCGCCTGGGTCAGCGCCTTGTCGACCGGCGGCGGCAGCATCTGCACCAGATCCTCCGGGTGGCCGGCCCTGGCGAGCTCGCGCCGCATCAGGCGGACCGTTTCCGCCGTCGTCTTCTGGCCGGCCGGCGACGGCGCGACGATCACGGCATTGCCGCCCTTCAGCGCCATCATGGCCTTGTTGACCGGGGTCGCGGCCGGGTTGGTGGACGGGCAGACCGCGCCGACGACCCCGACCGGCTTGCCGTATTTCACCAGGCCGCGCTCCGGCAGTTCCTCGATGATGCCGACCGTCTTCGCCCGCATCAGGTCGCGCAGCGTGCCGAACGTCTTGCGCGTGTTCTTGACGATCTTGCTCTCGACATTGCCGAGGCCGGTATCGGCGACCGCGAGTTCCGCCAGAGCACGGGCGTGCTCCGGCTTGTAGACCGACCAGGCGAGCGCCGTGACCGCCTCGTCCACCCGCGCCTGGTCGTCGTTCTCATAGGCGTCCATCGCCGCCCTGGCCCGCTCGACCAGGCCGGCGACGACCGCCCCGGGATCGGTCCCGGCACTGGCCTCCCGGCCCGGCGGCCGGGTGCCCGCGCCTGCCAGTTGTTCGTTCACCGCGCACTCTCCTGGCACTTGAACCCGGCACGGCCGCCTGACCGGCGGCCGCCCGGATGGTTCGTCCGGCGGCGACCGTCGCCCGCCGCGCGCTCCCCGGCCTTCGGGGGCAAAGGCTGCGCGGCGGGCTCCGGCTGCCGCATTCGCTTGCGGTCTATTTCAGGCCCTTGAGCAGCCCGGTCAGGAACTTCTGCCGCTCCGCCCACATTTTCTTCACCGCCGCGCGGTCGAGAATGCGGATCGGCGAGCCGCCATTCTTCATCTGCTTGGCGACGCGGCCATTCTTGAACATGGCGGGCATGATGCCGGCCAGCTTGTCGATAACCGCCTGGGGCGTGCCCTTGCGGACCATGATGCCGCGGAAATTGACCGAGGAATCGTCGACATCGTAACCCTGCTCCTTGAAGGTCGGTACATCAGGCAGGAACTGCTTGTCGCGCGCCAGGTCGGCGATGCCGAGAATCTTCAGATTGCCGCGGCTGCGGTACGAATCCGAAAGATTGTTCACCCCGGCCATCACCTGGCCGCCGAGCACCGATTTGAGCGCCGGCGCGCCGCCCTTGTGGGGCACGTAGCGCAGCTTGGCGCCGAGCGCGTTCTGAATCTGCAGGAAGGCGATGTGGTGGCCGACGAACAGGCCGGCACCCGAGACGGTCAGCTTGCCCGGATTGGCCTTCGCCCAGGCCGCCAGGTCCTTCACCGAATTGAACTGGCTCTTCTTGTTGACGACGAGCACGGCCGGATCGGCACCCCAGTTGGCGATCGGCTCAAGATTGTCGATATTGTACTTGGTCTTGAACTTGATCGACTGGGCGATGAAGTGCGGCACGTTGTAGGCCGCGAGCTGGTAGCCGTCGGTCGAGGCCCGGGAGGCGAAGTGGTTCCAGCCCACCTTGCCGCCGGCGCCCGGCCGGTTGATGACCACGATGGGCTGGCCCAGCAGGTTCTTGTTGGCCGCCACCATGGTGACGATCCGGGCCTGGAAGTCGGTCGCGCCGCCGGGACTGTAGGCGATCATCAGGCTGACCGGCTTTTCGGGGTAGCCGGCGGCGGCAGCCTGCCCCGCCGGCAGGGCGACGGCCAGCGCCGCCGCGGCGATGATGAACTTCTTCATTGCGGTTTCCTCCATTCTCCGCTGTCGGCGCGCGCGCCGGTTGGCAGCCGGGCCCGGAAGCCCGGCTAGAACAGGATGCCCTGCGGGGTCTGCACCTTCAGACCCAGGGCGAAGACGGCATAGACGATGGCGACGAAGCCCAGCGTGACGGCGAGCCGGACCGCCCAGGTCCGCGGCGCCAGATGCGGGCTCGGATCGTACAGGGCATAGAGCGTCAACATGCCGAGAAAGGCGGCGGCGTAGAAGCCGAGCCAGTCGGCCAGCACGAAGACATGGACGAGCATGACGGCGAGACCGGGCGCGATATTGAGGAACTTGCCGCGGCCGATGCCGATTCCGGTGCGGTTGAGGCCGCGCACCGCGCGCGCCGTCGCGGCCAGCGCCAGCGCAACCATGATGACGGAGATCAACTGCGGGAACAGATAGGGCTGCGGGTCCTCGACATCGAAGCCGATGACGGCGATCCAGCCGGCGACCGCCAGAATCGCCAGGGCGGCGGCCGATTGCTGCAGCCGGCCGGCGACCGGCGGCGGGGCCGCGGCTTCGGCAGCCGGTTCGCTTGCGCTGGCAGGCCGGTCGGTCATGACGCTGCCTCCGCGGCCGCCTCGGCCCGGTTGCGCCTCCGGCTGCGCACCTCGGCCGCGATGCTGTAGCCGAGCGACAGCAGCACCAGGGCGATCAGCAGGAGATTGAGCGGGCCGGTCAGGAAATAGGCGGCGATGCCGTCCTGGGCCTCGCCGATGATCCGGCCCTGGACGTAATTGTGCTCGGCAATCGGCCCCAGAATGATGCCGAGCACCAGCGGTGCCGGGCTGAAGCCGTATTGCGCGAGGAAATACATGCCGATGCCGAGCACGAGCATGATTGCGACATCGGCCATCGAATTCTGCACGCTGTAGCTGCCGAAGATCGACAGGACCAGAATGGCGGCGGCCAGAATGGGCGGCTTGACCTCGATAACCTTCGCGGCCAGCCCGGCGATGGCCAGGCCAAAGACCAGCATCAGGATCTGCCCGATCAGCATCGAGTTGATGAAGGAATAGGCGACGGCGGCGTGGTTCTGGAACAGGTCGGGCCCCGGAAAGATGCCGTGGATCAGCAGCCCGCCGAGCAGGACCGCCGCCGTCGGGCTCCCGGGCACGGAAAGCGTGAGCAGCGGGACCAGCGACGGGCCGACCATGGCATTGTTGGCGCTTTCGGCGGCAACCACGCCCTCGCTCTCGCCGGTGCCGTATTTCCGGCTGTTGCGCGAGAAGCGCCGCGACTGGTCGTAGGCGACCAGGCCGGCGATCTGGCCGCCGGCGCCGGGGATAAGGCCAACGACGACGCCGACGATGCCGCCGATGACCAGCGCTTTCACCTTCGAGATCGTCTCCAGCGCCGAGCGCCAGACATTGGCGCGCCGGACTTCGAACACCGAGCGCCGCGGGTCCTTCCGCCCGCCCTCCATCATCTCGATGACCTGCGGAATGGCGAACAGGCCGATCAGGGCGGCGATGATGTGGACGCCGCCCTCCAGCTCTTCGGTAAAGACGAAGCGCTCGACGCCCTGGATCGTGTCCGAGCCGATCATGGCGATCCACAGGCCGATACAGCCGGCCAGCAGGCCCTTGATCACGGATTTCGAATCCAGCGTGCCGATGATCGTCACGCCCAGAATGGCGACCCAGAACAGGTGCGACGGCCCGAACTTCAGCGCCCAGCTGGCCAGCAGCGGCGTGAGGAAGATCAGCACCAGAATGCCGATGACGCCGCCGATGGCCGAGGAGATGAAGCAGATTTGCAGCGCCCGTGCGCCCGCACCCTTGCGGGCCATCACATTGCCGTCGAGCGCCGTTGCGATATTGGCCGGCGCACCGGGAATGTTGAGCAGGATGGCGCTGACCGCCCCGCCGGCCACCGTGGATGTGTAGGCCGCCCCCAGCAGCATCAGCCCCTGGGCCGGGTCCATATGGAAGGTGAACGGGATCAGCAGGGCGACCGCCATGGTCGGCGACAGGCCGGGCGTCGCGCCCAGCAGCAGCCCGCCGATCGTGCCGGCGCACAGGATCAGCATGGAGGACCATGTGAACACCGCGCCGAAATGGTCGAGAAATTCCAAAGCCGTCTTCCTGCCCGTCCGTTCGTCCCGTCGCTGCGGGAATTGCTGCCGTTGCGGGGTGCCGGCGGGCCGCGAAAGCGGCACTTGCACCCGTTCACGATTGCAGGCTAGTTTATGAAAACAGTCTTGTAAACGTTTTCATCGAAAAAAGAGCCATGGCCATGGCGCGATACCGAAAACGCGGGCGGCTGCCGGGAATCGTCGATGTCGCGAAGCGGGCGAAGGTCTCGCCGGCGACCGTCTCGCGCTATTTCAACGATCCCGACATCGTGCGGTTCCCGACCCGCGAGCGCATCCGGCTCGCTGTCGAGGAGCTCGGCTATGTCCGCAACCGGGCGGTGCGCAGCATGGTCGGCGGCGCGACCGGGGCCATCGGCCTGGTCATCCCGACCATCGACAATGCGATCTTCTCGGAGATGCTGCAGACCTTCTCCTCCGCCCTCGCCGTCCACGGGCGGACCATGCTGATCGCCGCCCATGGCTACGACCTCGCCCGCGAGGCCGTGCTCGTCCATTCGCTTGCCGAACAGCGGGTCGATGCGCTGGCGCTGATCGGGCTGGAACACCGGCCCGAAACCCTGGCCCAGATCGAGCGCCAGGACATTCCCTGCGCCCTGCTGTGGAACTACCGGCCGGATGTGGACTGGCCGTGCATCGGCTTCGACAATGAGCGGGCCGGCGCGATGGCGGCCGGGCATCTGCTGGGACTCGGCCATCGCGATATCCTGTTCGCGACCGGCGACGAGCGCTCCAACGACCGGGCGACCGGCCGGCGCATCGGCGCGCTGGCGGCGGCCCGCCGGGCCGGTCTGACGGTGCCGGAGACGCGGCGCATCGCCTGCCCCTACGATATCGGCCAGTCCAAGGAGCTGATCGCCCGCAAGCTGCAGGAGAGCGACCGGCCCTCGGCCATCTTCGCCGGCAACGATGTGATCGCCCAGGGTGCGATGTTCGCCGCCGCCTCGCTCGGCATCGGCGTGCCGGACGATCTTTCCATCGTCGGCATCGGCGATTTTCCGGGCTCCGCTGCCTTCGAGCCCGGTCTCACCACCGTGCGCATTCCGGCGCGGCGGATCGGCCAGCTGGCCGCCGATGCGCTGGTCGAGATGATCGACTGGCCGGAGGCGGACTTCCACCACCGGCATTGCTGCCCGCTGGAGCTGATGGTGCGCGGCACCTGCCGGCAAATCGGCCCTTGAAGTTCCCTTCTTGTTCCTGTAACGATGCACCGATGCTGCGCGATCTCGCTCATTCATGGCCGCAGACCGGCACGGAGACGGAACCGGCCCCGCACCACGATGCCGTGCCGGATTTCGATCCGAAGGACAAATCCCTCGGCGGGCATCGGGAGCGGCTGCGCCAGCGCTTCCTCGATGGCGGCGAGGCCGCCCTGCCCGATTACGAGCTGCTCGAATTGATCCTGTTCGCCAGCAGCCCGCGCGGCGATGTCAAGCCGGCGGCCAAGCGGCTGATTGCGGAATTCGGCTCGCTCGGCAATGTGCTCGCCGCCAGCCCGGCGGACCTGCTGCGGACCCGCGGGGTCGGCACGGCCGCGGCGGCGGCGATCAAGGCGGCCGCGGCGGCGGCCGTCCGCCTGACGCGGCAGGAGGCGTCGGCGCGGCCGGTGCTGAACAATTACCAGCGTGTGGTCGATTTCTGCCGCGCCGCCATGGGCCGGGAGACGGTGGAGCAGTTCCGCGTGCTCTATCTCGACAAGCGGAGCCGGATGATCGAAGAGGAGATGGTCCAGCGCGGCACGGTCGATCACACCCCGGTCTACCCGCGCGAAGTCGCCCACCGGGCGCTCGAACACGGGGCGACGGCGGTCATCCTGGTGCACAACCACCCGTCGGGCAATACGACGCCGAGCAAGGCCGATATCCGGATCACGAAAACGCTGAAAGAGGCGCTGGCGCCCATCGGCATCGATGTGCTCGATCATCTGATCGTCTCGGCGGAGGGCGATTCCTCGTTCCGCGCGCTGGGCCTGCTCTAGTTCGGCGGCCGGGCGCGGCGCGGCGCGGCGGCGTGGAGGACGGCGGCCGTCACCACAGCGAGCGCGCCGGCCTGGTGCAGCGCCGCCAGCCAGACCGGGGCGAAGAGCAGCAGCGTGGCGATGCCGAGCCCGGCCTGCAGCACAATGGCGGCGAGCAGCCAGGCGGCGCACAACCGTTCCTGCGCCGTGCCCCGGCGCTGCGCGCGCCGCCACAGGGCGGCCGCGAGCAGCACGGTCAGCACGGCCAGAAGCCGGTGGTTGAACTGCACCGCGACCGGATTGGCGACGGTTTCGCCGAGCCCGCCGCCCGGGCGCAGATAATCGGCCGGCACCAGCGCCCCGCCCATCAGCGGGAAGCTGTTGTAGATCCGGCCGGCATCCAGCCCGGCGACGAAGGCGCCGAACAGGACGGTCAGCGCGATCGAGCCGTAGACGGCGAGCGGCAGCAGACCGCCGCCCGCCGCGACCGGCCGTTCCGCCGCGCCCTGCCGCGCGAGCAGCCAGACGATCCAGGCATACAGGATGAGCGCGAGCGACAGGTGGGCCGCCAGCCGGTAGTGGCTGACCGACGGCCGGTCGACCAGGCCGCTGGCGACCATGTACCAGCCCAGCGCGCCCTGCAGCCCGCCGAGCACGAACAGGGCGACCAGCGACGGGATCAGACGGCGCGGCAGGCGCCGCCGCACCAGCAGGATGACGAAGCCGGCCAGAAAGACGAGCCCGACCAGCCGGCCGAGCAGCCGGTGCAGATATTCGAGCCAGAAGATCGCGCGGAAACCGTCCAGCGTCAGGTCGGGGAAGACCTGACGGTATTGCGGCGTCTCCCGGTAGAGCGCAAACAGGCGCTGCCACGCCTCGCCGTCGAGCGGCGGCAGCCAGCCGAATAGCGGCCGCCACTCGGTCATGGAGAGGCCGGATTCGGTGAGCCGGGTCAGCCCGCCGAGGACGACCATGGCGGCGATCATCGCCGCCACCAGCAGCAGCCAGCGCCGGACGGACCGGTGCAGGGCATCCCTGCCGGGTGGTGCGGGCGTGACGGCGGGCATGGGTACGTTCGGCACGGCGGGTCGCAGATCGGACTTGCCGTCTTGCCCGGCGACCGGCAGGACGGCTATCGGAAACATGCACCGCGCACCCGGACGGGAGAATGCCGGACACGGGGTGCGATTCGCCGCGCGCACCGGCCGCGGCGGAAATCCGGGACGAGGAATTTGCCATGGCCGCCCACACCGTCACGATAGCCCCGAACGCCGGATCGCCCGATGCCGGCGCCGACCTGCGCTTCGCAACGCCGTTCAACGCCGCCGTGCCGTTCATCGACCGGCATGAGGCGGAGGGCCGCGGCGGCAAGACCGCCATCCGCACGACGGCCGGCGAAGAGGTGAGCTACGCCGCACTCGCCGCCGCGGTGAACCGCTATGGCAACGCCTTCGCCGGGCTGGGCATCGCCCCCGGCGAGCGCCTGCTGATGGTGGTGAAGGATTGCCCGGATTTCTTCTTCGTCTTCTGGGGCGCCATCAAGGCCGGTATCGTCCCCGTGCCGCTGAACACGCTGCTGACGGCGAAGGACTATCGCTACATGATCGACGATTCGGCCGCCGCCGCCATCGTCTGGTCGCCGGAATATGACGGGGCGGTCCGCGAGGCCCTCGCCGCCGCCAGCCATCGGCCGGCCCACCTGCTGCCGCAGGAGCGGGCGGCCGGGCTGGCCGCCGACATGCCGGAGAGCCTGGCGCCCCATCCGGCGGCGGCCGACGACGATTGCTTCTGGCTCTATTCCTCCGGCTCCACCGGCTTCCCGAAGGGCGCGATCCACCGCCACCGCGACATGGTCGCCACCAGCCGGCTCTACGGCATCGATGTGCTCGGCGTGCGCGAGGACGATATCTGCTTCTCCGCCGCCAAGCTGTTCTTCGCCTACGGCCTCGGCAATGCGATGACCTTCCCGCTCTGGGCCGGCGCAACGGCGGTGCTGGCCGCCGACCGACCGACGCCGGAGATGACCTTCGATATCTTCGCGCGCTTCCGGCCGACCCTCTATTTCGGCGTGCCCACCCTCTATGCGGCCCAGCTGGCGGCGCTCGACGGCGGCGCGGACTGCGACATGGCGAGCGTGCGCTGGTGCGTTTCGGCCGGCGAGGCGCTGCCCGCCGACATTTTCCGCCGCTGGCGCGAGCGCACCGGGACGACGATCCTGGACGGCATCGGCTCGACCGAAGCGCTGCACATTTTCATCTCCAACCGGCCGGACATGCAGAAGCCCGGCAGCAGCGGCACGCTCGTCCCCGGCTATGAGGCGCGCATCGTCGGCGAAGGCGGTCGGCCGGTTGCCGCCGGCACGCCCGGCGCCCTGCAGATTCGCGGCCCCTCGACGGCGCGCGGCTACTGGAACCTGCCGGAAAAGACCGCCGCAACCATGCTGGAGGGCGGCTGGCTCGATACCGGCGACACCTACCGGATCGACGATGACGGGTGTTATGTCTACGAGGGCCGGTCGGACGACATGATGAAGGTCGGCGGCATCTGGACCTCGCCGGCGGAGATCGAGGCCTGCCTGATCGGCCACGCCAAAGTGCTGGAAGCTGCCGTGGTCGGCCGCGAGGACGATGCCGGCCTCATCAAGCCGGAGGCGTGGATCGTCCGCGCCGACGGCGCGACCGGCGGCGAGGCGGCGCTGCAGCAGGAACTGCACGATCACGTCAAGGCCGGTCTGGCGCCCTACAAATATCCGCGCTGGTGGCGCTTCGTCGATGCGCTGCCGAAAACCGCGACCGGCAAGATCCAGCGCTTCAGGCTTCGCGCCGGGCCCGGCGCAGCACCCGGATCCGGCTCATGACCTCGTCGCGCTCCATATAGCAGCCCTTGAGCGCCCGCCGGCCGCTCGCATCGTCGAAGGCGGTGCGCCCGTGCAGAACCCGCCGGTTGTCGAAAACGATGAGATCGCCGGGCTCATAGGCAAAGCGCAGGGCGAAGCGCTCGCTGGCGGCCAGGGTCTGGAAGGCGCGCAGGCCGGCATAGGCCGGCTCGACATCGGCGAAATCGACATTGAGCGGCCCGCGCAGGAAGGTCGTGGCGCGGATATCGAACGGCGCGCCGGCATCGTTCAGCACCACCAGCGGCGTCCGCCAGCGGTAATCCGTCACCGTCGAGCGGTTGGTGAAGGTCCATTCGATTTCTGTGATCGCCCGCCAGAGCGCCGCGTCGGTCCGTTGGATGCAGTCGGCCACGGCAAATCCGTCGACATAGGAGGCGAGCCCGCCCTTCGTGCTGTTGACCAGGCAATGCAGCAATTGCAGGCCCGGCGCATATTCGCGGGTCCCCAGATCGGTGTGGGGTGCGAGGGCACCGGCATGGTAGGCGTTCGAATCCGCGCCGGTGCGCGCGCCCGAAGGCGCGGTCGCGACATCGAACAGCACGCCGAAATTCGAATTGCGGATGGTGCCGATCCGGTCCGCCACCCGCCGGACCGCCATATCGTCGGCCGGCACCCGGCGCAGGCGAACGATGCCGAATTCCATCAGCGTTTCGAGCGCCTCCAGCAGGGTCGCGTCGCACTCCAGCCACGCCGTGCCGTCGAAAGTGGGCGGCTCCCTGAGAACGGCGGCGTCCCACAGGGTCGGCGCGATGCCGGCCGGGTCGGCGAATCCGCCGTTGGAATAATCGTGCGCGCGCAGCCAGCCGGGATGGTAGGCGACCGTCCGGCGCTCCGGTGCGAAGGTCGCTTCGAGGCTGCCGTCGCCGGCCACCGCGGCCGCCGAGACGGCGAGGTCTTCCGGCAGGTCCCAGGGCGGCACGACCTGCTCGCGCGTGACCGGGCTGCAGGTCTGCGCATCGCCGGCATTGTCGCGCAGCCAGACGGCGTGATAGCGGCTCACCCGGCCATCGTCCCAGGTGAGGGTGACGATCCGGCCGTCCGTGGCCGCGGCGACCGGCAGGGGCCCGACCGTCCAGGTTTCGAAATCCGGCGTCGGCGGCCATGCCCGGCCGACAGGCACATCCATCCCCGACATGGCAGCAGCTCCCCTGCCCTGGCGTCCGAAGGGCGGCCCGTCTCGCGCCTTTCGCGCGCCCGGTCAAGCGAAATTCTTCGATAGCGGAATGCCGGGCCGGCAGCCGGCTCCGGCGGCCGGTCAGGCGGCGCTGCCGAACAGGGAGCGGGCGATCACGACATTCTGGATTTCGTTGGCGCCGTCCAGATACTGGGCGATCTTGGCGCCGGCCAGATGGCGGGCCAGCGGATGATCGTGGGTCAGGCCCCAGGCGCCCATCACCTGCATGCAGTCGTTCAGCCGGTCGAACGCGACGCGGGTGGCGTATTTCTTGGCATGGGCCGCCAGCACCGTCCCTTCCCGGTCGCCGGCGCGCAGCGCTGCGGCGGCCCTTTCGGCCAGCGCCGAGGCGGCTTCGAGCTCGCTGGCGGCATCGGCGAGCAGCCATTGCACGCCCTGCTTCTCGGTATTGCGCGTCCCGAACAGGGTCCGGCCCGATGCGAAGGCAATGGCCGCTTCGAGGCCGGCGCGCAGCATGCCACAGGCGCTGAAAGCGACATTGACCCGGGCAAGATCGATCCCCTCCATCGCCGCCGCGAAGCCGCGCCCGGCCGGGATGAAATGGGCGGCCTCGTCGAGTACCAGCCCGTCGAAGCGGAAGCCGGCCGCGCCGAGCGCGTGGCCGCCGAGCATGGCATAGGCCGGCAGGCGCTCGACGCCGGGCGCATCCGCCGCCGCCAGGAAACAGGCGACGCCGCGATGGCCGGCCGCCGCATCCGTCGCGGCATAGATGCTGAGCAGGTCGGCGTGGGAGCCATTGGTCACCCAGGCCTTTTCGCCGTCGATGCGCCAGCCGTCGCCGGTGCGCGTCGCGGTCGTGCGCACCGCGGCGGCGTCGCTGCCGCCCTGCGGCTCGGTGAGCAGGAAGGCGCCGATGCGCCGCCCGGCGATCAGGTCCGGCAGATGGGCCGCGCGATGGTGCGGTTCCCCGTTGCGCGCGATGTTGCCGGCCAGATTGTTGTGGACGACGAGGCTGAAGGCGAAGGGCAGGTCGGCCGCGGCCAGCACCTCCATGATGCGCGCCATGGCGAGCAGGTCCAGCCCGGCGCCGCCCAGCGCTTCGGGCACCAGCAGGCCCATCAGGCCGGCATCCGCCGCCGCCTGCAGAACCTCGCGCGGCGCCCGGCGCTCGCGCTCCCACGATGCGGCATGGGGGGCAACCGCCTCGTCGGCGAAGCGGCGGGCGATGCCGACGAACCGGTCGGCTTTGGCAGCGGCGTCGGACAAGGCGAAAGCCGTTCAGCCGGCCGCCGGCGGGGTTATCAGGCCGATGACCGCGCCGTCCGGATCGGCGACGATGGCGATGCGGCCGACGCCCTCGACATCGAAGCACGCCTCCAGCACCGTGCCGCCGGCGCCGGCGACCTTCGCCACCGCGTCATCGACATCGTCGACATGAATATAGGCCGCCCAGTGGCTCGGCATGTCCGGCTTCCCGGTCGCCGCCTTGTCCATGATCCCGCCGACAACGGCGTCGCCGGATCTGGCGACCGTGTAGCTGAAATCCGGCATCGGCAGCGTCTCGTAGGTCCAGCCGCAGACTTCGGCATAGAACGCCCTGGACTTCGCGACATCGCCGGTCAGCAGCTCGTTCCAGTGGAATTTTCCATGCGTCGACACGATGCGCCCTCCGGGGATTCGATGTACGGTAATGCGGCAGGGGCATAGCACGCACCCGCGCTGCCGTACCAGCCTTGTCGCCGCGCCGGACAGCCAGCCCAGGCACTGGCGGCCGGCGAATTGTTTGTATTGCCAATTATCAGTATTGCTGATAATCTGACTTCGAAACGTTTTCGCAATCGGCAGGAGCGGGATCGGCATGGCGAAGCGAACGATCGGTTTCACCCTGAACGGCCGGGCGCACGATGGCGTCGTGCCGGACAATACGCTGCTGCTGGATTATCTGCGCGAGGGGCTGGGCCTGACCGGCACCAAGACGGGCTGCGACGGCGGCGAATGCGGCGCCTGTACCGTGCTGGTGGACGACCGGGCGCAGCTTTCCTGCCTCACGCTGGTCGGCCAGGTCGCCGGCAGATCGGTCGAAACGGTGGAGGGCCTGGCGCGCAACGGCCGGCTCTCGGCGGTGCAGGAAGGCTTCCACATGAAGCTGGGCGCCCAGTGCGGCGCCTGCACGCCGGGCTTCGTCATGGCGACCGAGGCGCTGTTGCGCCGCAACGACCGGCCGGAAGACGACGAAATCCGCGCCGCGCTCGGCAGCAATATCTGCCGCTGCACCGGCTATGTGAAAATCCTCGATGCGGTCCATCACGCCGCCGCCCGCCGGCGCGGCGAGGAGCCGGCGCCCTGGCCGCCCGTGCCGGAGCCGGCGCCGTCCCCGGCCGCACGAACCGCATGAAGCGGAGGGCAAAGCGATGAACGAGCAGATCAAGCCCGAAACCGCCGCCGGTCCGGTGCGCTCCATCGGCGCCTATGTCCCGATGGTCGATGGGCCGGAGAAGGTTTCCGGCGCGGCCCTCTACACCGCCGACTTCATTGAGGGCGGGGCGCTGGAGGCGGCCATCTTCCGCAGCCCGTACGCCCATGCCGAAATCCTCGAGGTCGATACCTCGGATGCCGAGGCTATGGCGGGCGTGCGCGGGGTCGTGACCGGCGCGGACTGCGACCAGACCTTCGGCGTGCTGCCGATCGCCCGCGGCGAATATCCGCTGGCCCGCGACCGGGTGCGCTACAAGGGCGAGCCGGTCGCCGCCGTGGCGGCCGACGATATCCATATCGCCATGGCGGCGCTGCGCAAAATCCGCCTGAAGGTGAAGGAGCTGCCGGCCTATTTCCGCTGCCGGGATGCCCTTGCCGAAAGTGCCATCGACCTGCACGAGCACCGGCCCGGCAATCTGGAGCGCGATGTCTTCTTCGAGCTCGGCGATGTCGAGGACGCCTTCCGCAAGGCCGATCTGGTGATGGAGCGCAAGTTCCACGCCGCCGAGGTCTGCCAGGCGCAGATGGAGATGCACAGCGCGCTGGTCTCCTACGACCCGATCCGCGACCGGCTGACCTGCCGGTGCTCGACCCAGGTGCCCTACTATGTCCATCTGATGCTGGCCAAGGTGACCGGCATGGACCAGGGGCGCATCCGGGTCGTCAAGCCCCATGTCGGCGGCGGCTTCGGCGCCCGCACCGAGACCCTGCAGCCGGAGCTGATCGCCGCCCTGCTCGCCCGCAAGATCGGCGGCACGGTGCGGCTGCTGACGACGCGGGAGGAGACCTTCATCACCCATCGCGGCCGGCCGGAGACCGATCTGCGCCTCAAGATCGGCATGGCGAAGGACGGCCGGATCCTCGGCGTCGAGCTGGAGAACGACCAGCGCGGCGGCGCGCATTCCAGCTATGGCATCGTGACCATCCTCTATGCCGGCTCGCTGCTCTACGCCATCTACGATCTGCAGAATGTCAAATATATCGGCCGGCGCGTGCTCACCAACACGCCGCCGTGCGGCGCCTTTCGCGGCCACGGCACGGTCAACACGCGCTTCGTGTTCGAATCGCTGCTCGACGAAATGGCGGAGGCGCTGGGCCTCGACCCCATCGAGGTGCGGCGGCGCAACTATCTCGAAGCCCCGACCTTCACCCAGAACGATCTGATGGTGAATTCCTACGGCCTGCCGGAATGCGTGGACCGGGTGGAACAGGCGAGCGGCTGGAAGGAGAAGCGGGCCGGCGGACTGCCCGACCCCGGACCGGGCAAAAGGAAGGGCATCGGCTTTGCCTGCTCCCACTATATTTCCGGCGCGTCGAAGCCGGTGAACTGGACCGGCGAGCCGCACGCCACGGTCAATCTCAAACTGGACTGGGACGGGGCGATCACCGTCCTGACCGGCGCGGCCGAGATCGGCCAGGGCTCCTCCACCCTGGTGGCGCAGATCGCCGCCGACGTGCTCGGCCTGCCCATCGACCGCATCCGCGTCATCGCCGCTGACAGCGAGGTGACGCCGAAGGACAATGGCTCCTACTCCTCCCGCGTCACCTTCTATGTCGGCAACGCGACGCTGGAAGCGGCGACCGCCCTGCGCCGGATTCTGGTCGAGGCGGCGGCGCGCAAGCTGGAGGCCGATCCCGGCGATATCGAGGTTCTGGGCGAATATTACC
This sequence comes from Alphaproteobacteria bacterium, assembly GCA_965221475.1. Lineage (GTDB taxonomy): Bacteria > Pseudomonadota > Alphaproteobacteria > Bin65 > Bin65 > Bin65. The sequence goes on from OZ244891.1 coordinate 342,033, forward strand.
GCGCCGGCAGCCAGGATACCGGCATCCCGTTCCGGGAAGTCGTCATGGAGGCCCTGCGCGATACCGGCACCATCGTCGCCAAGGGCACCTACAACACGATCCCGGAAAGCTGGGGCGGCCGGAAATATCGCGGCGCCGCCATCGGCGGAACGATGGGCTTCTCCTACGCCGCCCAGGCGGTGGAGGTGACGGTGGACGAGACCACGGGCGAGGTGAGCGTGGACAATGTCTGGGTCGCCCACGATTGCGGCCGGGCGCTGAACCGGCTGACCGTGGAAGGCCAGATCGAGGGTTCGGTCTGGATGGGCATGGGCCAGGCGCTGAGCGAGGAAACCGGCTTCCACAACGGCCTCAACCTGGCCAACAATCTGCTCGACTACCGGATCCCGACGATTCAGGATTCGCCGCCGATCCACACCCAGATCGTCGAATCCAACGATCCCCACGGCCCCTACGGCGCCAAGGAGGCCGGCGAGGGCTCGCTCAGCGGCTTCATCCCGGCGGTCGCCAACGCCATCCACCACGCCATCGGTATCCGCTTCCCCGATACGCCGATCACGCCGGACAAGGTCTTTCTCGCGCTGGAGAAGGCTGCCCGCTTCGGCGAGAAGAAGAGGGCCGCCTGATGGACGCGCTGCACGGTTTCGAAGTCATCCGCCCGCGCACGGTCGAGGAGGCGCTGGCGGCGCGCAAGGCGCACCCCGAAAGCCGCATGATCGGCGGCGGCACCGACCTGCTGGTCAATATCCGGCGCCGGATCGAGACGCCGCCGGTCCTGATCGATACCAACGATCTGGCCGATCTCAAGACAATCGAGGCGGGCGAGGACGGCCTCGTCATCGGCGCGTCGGTGCTGCTGCGCGAGGTGGCGGAGCACGGGGAAATCCAGCGCCGCTGGCCGGCGGTGGCGGAGGCCGCAGGCTCGGTCGCCGGGCCGACCCAGCGCAATATGGGCACCGTCGGCGGCAATATCTGCCTCGATACCCGCTGCATCTACTACAACCAGTCGGAATGGTGGCGCGAGGCGAACGACCACTGCCTGAAGACCGAGCTCGGCCAGATGTGCCATGTCGCGCCCAAATCCAGGGGCGTCTGCTTCGCCACCTTTTCCGGCGACCTCGCCCCGGCGATGCTGCTGTTCGACGGCGAGGTCGACCTGATCGGACCGGACGGCGCGCGCACCGTTCCCATGCGCGATTTCTATATCGGCCGGTCGCGGCAGGACGGATCGACCGGCGACGGCATCCGCTACATGGCGCTGGCGCCCGGCGAGTTCGTGCTGCGCATCCGCGCATCCGCGCCGGGCCGGCTGGTCTCGGGCTACGACAAGGTGCGGATCCGGCGCTCCATCGAATATCCGGTGGCCGGCTGCGCCGCGGCGGTGGCGCGCGACGGCGACCGGCTTGCCGATCTGCGCATCGCCATTACCGGGACCAATCCGCGCCCGGTATTCCTCGAAGGCGCGGCAGCGCTGGCCGGCGGCGCGCTGGACGATTCCGTGTTCGAGGGGATCGACGATCTGTGCCGCGACCAGCTCATGTCGATGAAGACCACCTTCACGCCCGGCCACTACCGGCGCCGGGTGGCGGCGAAGATGGCGATCCGGCTGGTCGGCCGGCTGTTCGACGCGGCGGCCGCACCCTCCTGAGTGGAGGCAGAGGCGCCACCGGCGCGCTCAGCCCTTCGGCGCGCGCTCGCGGGTGAGGCCGAAAATACCGGCAAAAACGATGCCGGTGCCGATCCAGACCCAGATGTCCGGCCATTCGGCGAACAGGATCAGCCCGGCGACGGCGGAGAACGGCACGCGCAGAAAATCGAACGGCCCGGCAAAGCTGGCATCGGCAGCGGCGATGCCGCGCGCCAGGCCGTATTGCGCGCCGGCGCCGAGCAGCGCGATCCCGGCGATCCAGGGCAGATCGCTCCAGCCCGGCAGCACGGTATCCCAGAGGAACGGCAGGGCGGCGAAGAGCGCAACCATGAGGTTGGTCCAGCCGACGATGCGGCCGGCCGGCTCGGTCCGCGACAGGAACTTGTTGAGCGCCGAAGCGGCACCGAACAGCGCCGCCGAGGCGAGCGCGGTCAGCGCTGCCAGCTGGAGCGTCGCCGTGCCGGGGCGCAGGATCACAAGGATGCCGGCAAAGCCGATGGCGATGGCCAGCCAGCGGACCGGCGCGATGCGCTCGCCCAGAAACATGCCGGCGAGCACGGCGAGGAAGATCGGCGTCGTCGAGCTGAGCACCGTCGCCTCGGCAATCGGCAGCCAGGTCAGGCCGAAATAATAGCAGGTCTGCGCCGCGAAAATGACGAGGCCGCGCAGGGCGAACCAAGGCAGCACGCCCGGCAGGGGCCGGCCGTGGCCGATGCGCCGGGCGCGCAGGACCAGCGGCATCATCAGCGCCACGGTGAGCAGCGCGCGGTAGAAGCTGAGATCGCTGACCGGCAGCCGGCCTTCCAGATTGCGCACGCACACGGCAACGCCGGTCCACAGCGTCACCGCCAGAAGCATCCAAAGGGCGGATTGCAGGCGCCGGTTCGGCACCATCGTCCGTCCGGTCACCGGTCCGGCGGGCGCGGCCATTTCAGCGCGAACGGCCCTTCAGCTCGACCGTATTGCCCTCCGGGTCCGCCAGATAGATGGACGGGCCGTAGCCGGTCGCGCCATAGCGGATTTCCGCCGCCTCGACCGCCAGGCCATGCGCTTCGAGCGCGCTGCGGATCGCCGCCTCGTCCCACGGATCGACCAGCAGGCAGAAATGGTCCTGATTGTGCCCTTGCGGGCCGGGCGCGGCGCCCCCTGCCCGGCCGATCGGCCCGTCCATCGTCGCCAGATCGATCAGCGCTTCGCCGGCCCGCAACTGCCAGAGGCCGAGTTCGGGCTGAATCTTCTCCACCGGACAGCCGAGAACCCGTTCGTAGAAATGCAGCATGGCCTCGATGTCCCGGACGCGCAGGACGATATGGTCGAGGCCCCCGAAGGAGATGGGCGACCCGGCGGGCCGGGACATTTCATCCCTCCCGCCGGGCCGGGGCGAGGCCGGCAAACCGGTCCAGATGGTGGTCCGCATCGCCGAACAGCGTGCCGATGGCCGTTATGCGCCTGAACCAGGAGGAGATCGGCATTTCCCTCGTCATGCCCATGCCGCCATGCATCTGGATCGCCTCCTGGCCGACCAGCCGGCCCTTCTCGCTGGCATAGGCCTTGGCCGCCGAGGCCGCGCGGGCGGCCTCCGGCCCGTCGCCCGCCGCGGCCCGGACCGCCGCCATATAGGCCAGCGACTGGGTCTGTTCCTTGTGGATGAACATTTCGGCCATGCGGTGCTGCAGCACCTGGAACGACGACAGCGGAACGCCGAACTGCTTGCGCGTGCCGAGATATTCCCGTGTCTGGCCGACCAGGGCCTGCATCACGCCGGCCGCCTCGCAGCAGAGCACGGCGGTGGCGGCATCGATGGCCGGCTCGAGCAGCGCTAGACCGTTATCGACCTCGCCCAACACCGCCTCGGGGCCGGCCTTCACATCGGTCAGCGTCACCTCGGCCGCCCGGCCGTCGTCCATCGTCCGGTAGGGCCGCAGATCGACGCCGTCGGCATCGGCGGGTACGAGGAACAGGGTGATGCCGGCGCGCTCCGTGCGGCCGCCGGCAGTGCGCGCCGGAACGATGAGCCGGTCGGCCGACGGGGCATTGAAGACGACCGCCTTGCGCCCGCCGAGGATATACCCGCCATCGCGCGCCTGCGCCTGCGTCGCGACATCGTTGAGGGCATAGCGCGCCTGCGGTTCGGCAAAGCCGGTGGCAAGCTGCAGATCGCCGGCGATCAGCTGCTCGAGCAGATCGGCCCGCCCGGACCGGGCGAGCAGGCCGCCGCCGAGAACGACGGTCCAGAGATAGGGTTCGACGGCGAGCCCGCGGCCGAGCGCTTCCGCGATCAGGCCGGCTTCGACCGGCCCGCCGTCATAGCCGCCGAGCGCGGCGGGGAAAGGCACGCCCAGCCAGCCCAGTTCGGCGAAGCGGGCCCAGTTTTCTGCGCTCCAGCCGGGCTCGCTCCCGACCAGCCGGGTGCGTTCCTCGAAGCTGCAATGGCGCTCGACGAAACGGTCGACGCTGTCCTGGAGGAGCTTCTGTTCCTCGGTCGGGGCAAAGGGCATGGGCGGATTTCCGTCGGCTTGTCTCGATCGATGGCGGGCGGCGCACCGGTGCGCCCGGACGATGTACCCGGAAGCGCCGCGCTTGCGGGCGCGCGGAGGCGGAACCGGGCGGTTCAGAAACCCAGTACCATCTTGGCGATGATGCCGCGCTGAACCTCGTTGGAGCCGCCATAGATGGAGGCCTTGCGCCAGTTGAAATAGGTCGGCGCCAGGCTCGCCGCATAGTCGGGCCCGACCGGGGGTTCGTTCCAACCGAATTCGCGGGCTTCCGGCATGTCGGGATGGCTGTAATAGCCAATTGCCTCCATGAGCAGTTCGGTCAGCTGCTGCTGCAGCTCGGTCGCGCGGATTTTCAGCAGCGAGGCTTCCGGGCCGGGCACGCGGCCGGCGCTTTCGGCCGATACGATGCGCATCAGCGTCATATCCAGCGCCATCAGGTCGATCTCGGCCCGGGCGATCTTCTCGCGGAAGCGGGCATCGTCGATCAGCGGCGCGCCGTCCTTCCGCTCCGCCGCAGCGATCTCCCGCAGCTTGTCGAGCTGGGCTTTCGAGCGGCCGATCTCGGCGATGCTCGTCCGCTCGTGGCCGAGCAGGAACTTGGCGATGGTCCAGCCCCGGTTCTCCTCGCCGACCAGATTGGCGACCGGCACGACGACATCGTCGAAGAAGACTTCGTTGACCTCGTGGCCGCCCTCCATGGTGAAGATCGGCTTGACCGTAATGCCGGGCGTCGCCATGTCGATCAGCAGGAAGGAGATGCCCTCCTGCTTCCGGCCGGCCTCGGATGTCCGCACCAGGCAGAAAATCCAGTCTGCCCAGTGCGCCGCCGTGGTCCAGGTCTTCTGCCCGTTGACGATGTAAGTGTCGCCGTCGCGCACCGCTTTTGTCTTGAGCGACGCCAGGTCGGAGCCGGCGCCGGGCTCCGAATAGCCCTGGCACCACTGGATTTCCGAACTGACGATGGCGGGCAGGTGCCGGGCCTTCTGTTCCTCGTTGCCGAACGCCTGGATGACCGGGCCGACCATTTTGAGGCCGAACGGCATCAGGCGCGGGCAATGGTTGCGGCCGGTCTCCTCCTCGAAGATATGGCGCTGCATCGGCGTCCAGTCCGGCCCGCCATATTCGACCGGCCAGCCCGGCGCGCCCCAGCCATTGGCGTGCAGGATTTTGTGCCAGCCGATATGGTCTTCCTTTGAGAGCTTCAGGCCGCGCCGCACCTTCTCGCGGGTATCCGGCGGCAGGTTCGCATCGATGAACGCCCTCACCTGCTCGCGGAACGCCCGGTCTTCGGCGCTTGTCTCGAGGTCCATACCTGCCTCCCTGGCCGGCCGCGGCCCCGCAGCGGGCCGGAACGGACCGGTTGATTCGTCCGCCCCCGGATTATAGGAAGCGCAGGGCCGTGGCAACCGGACCCTGCGCAACAGGGGCGCCGCCGCGCCCGGCACTCCCCCGATGGGACCGAAGCGATGAAATATGACGATTTGTTCCGCCTCGACGACAAGGTGGCCCTCATTACCGGCTCGTCGAAAGGCATCGGCCGGGCGACTGCGGAGGCGATGGCGGCGCAGGGGGCGCAGGTCGTCATTTCCAGCCGCAAGGCCGACCGGTGCGAAGAGGTGGCGCAGGCGATCCGGGACGAGGGCGGCGACGCCGTTGCCATCGCCTGCAACATTTCCCACAAGGAACAGTTGCGCGAGCTGGTCGACCGGACCAACGCCCATTACGGCCGCATCGACATTCTGGTGTGCAACGCGGCGGTCAACCCCTATTTCGGCACGATGCAGGACCTGCCGGACGAGGCCTATGAGAAGACCACCGGGGCCAACCTGCGCGCCAATATCTGGCTGTGCCAGATGGCGATCCCGCAAATGGCGGAACGGCGCGACGGCACCGTCATCATCATCTCCTCCATCGGCGGTCTGAAAGGCACCCGGCATCTGGGCATCTACGGCATCACCAAGGCGGCCGATCTGGCGCTCGCCCGCAATCTCGCCGTCGAATGGGGCGACCGGAACGTGCGGGTGAACGCCATCGCGCCTGCGATCGTCCGGACCGACATGGCCCGCGCCCTGTGGGAGAACGAGGAAATCTACGCTGCGGCGGTGAAGCATTATGCCCTGCGCCGCATCGGCGAGGTCGGGGAAATCGCCGGCGCCGCCGTCTTCCTCGCCTCGAAAGCCGGCAGCTTCACCACCGGCCACACCCTGGTCGTCGATGGCGGCGCAACCATCGGCGGCGAATTCTAGGCTGGAGCGTCGTCGGCGCTGCCGGCCCCGTTGACAGAGCGGCGCGGTATACAGGCTGAGAGAATGGCGTGCCGGGAGGATCGGGGCCGATGTCCAGGCCCGGGCCGGCATGAACGGTTCCACACTGCCCGCCGATGGCATATTCTGGCGGGGCCATCTTCCATCCCCGGCTCGATATCGGGGGGATGGTTATTACGCTTGCGCAACGACGCTTCGCCGCCGGCTGCGTCGATACAGTCAGCAGACACTGGCGATAGCGATGGACAGCGGACCGACCGAATATCAGGGAGACGCCAGGCTGCGCAACCGCCTCGTTATCTGGCTGGTTTGCGTACCGACTGTCGTCTGCTCGATCCTCGCGGCCCTGCTGTATCGTTATCAGGATCTGGTCACACCGATCGTCGATTCCTACGATTTCTGCGATGACAATACTGTAACGAACCTGTCCGAATGGATCTTTCCGAAGATCGTGGCGCATTGCAAGGCGATCGGGCGCGGCGATTTACAGATTCATCCAAGCTCGGACATCGTGATTGTCATCGATATTTTTGTGGTTCTTTGTTTTTTCCTGTTTTTGCTTTTGGGAATCATACTTGTCTGTAAAGTACCGCCTGATATGTCATCAAAACCTGCAGTAAAAATGGCTTCAAATCGCAATAAATTTTGGCTTTATCTCGCCATGGCTATCGCTATATTTTTGATTTGTATTTACTATATCTTTTTTTGGATGGATATTGTGCCTTCCGGTTCCAGTCCATTTTCCAGGATGGGTGCGATGTTTCATACAAGCTGGGGCTTCGGTCCTGCTATGCAGGTTTTTGCATTCAGCCAGGGAGCAAGTTTTTCTGCAGTTGCTATCGGGAACATTATTCGCGCGCGTCTTATATTGACTAAAGACTTGCAACAATAGTCGAAATTTTGCTGCGAGGGGTGGCCGGGCGTGGCCTCGCCGGGTCCCATCCTTCCGTCGCCTTCTATCCCGGAACGCCGCCCGGCAGGCGGAGCCGGACGGGGCCGGATCGCAAGTGGGCGGTGCCCATCCTTGTTTGCATGGCGTGGAATGGGCTATGTTTTTTGCCAATGCCCTTGTATGGGGGGTGTGCAGTCGGCTTCGGATTGGGGATTTAGCAGTATGGGGCCATGCGGCGGTTCGCGGGGCTTCGTTCGTGGCGCCGCCGGAGCGACAACCGGCTCCCTGCCGAACTCCGTCGCAGGGCGAATCCGGGAACCGGCAGGAAGTCGTAAAGACGAGGATGCAACGATGACACTATCCGGCACTCTGGCATCGCGCGCCACGACCCTGGCGGCAGCCGCAATACTGGCCGTATTCGCCCTGGGCGCCGGGTCCCTCCAGGCGCAGGACAAGGCGGCCGCCAAGGGAGACCCGGGCGTATTCGACGACCGCATCCGGTTCGGCCAGTCCGCCGCATTCAGCGGCCCGGCGCAGCAGCTCGGCACCAAGATGCGGCTCGGCATCGAGGCCGCCTTCGCGGAAGCCAACAAGCGCGGCGGCGTCCATGGCCGCCGCCTCGAGCTGAAGACCCTCGACGATGCCTATGAAACGGAGGCGGCGTTCAACAACACCCGGCGGCTGATCGCCGCCGAACGGGTCTTCGCGCTGATCGGCGGGGTGGGAACGCCCACGGCCCGCGCCAGCGTCCCGGTCGCGGCCGCCGCCGGCGTGCCTTTCATCGCGCCGTTCACCGGCGCCGAATTTCTCCGCAGCCCGGAGATGAAGAATGTCCTGAACCTCCGGGCATCCTACCATCAGGAAACCGAGGAGATCGTCGCCCGCCTGACCGAAGACCTGGGGATCAAGCGCGTTGCGGTGCTCTACCAGAACGATTCCTACGGCGCGTCCGGCCTGGTCGGAACGCAGCTGGCGCTGAAGCGGCGCGGGCTGGCGCCGGTGGCGACCGGGTACTACCGGCGCAATACCTCGGCGGTGAAGTTCGCGCTGATCAATATCGCCGCCGCCAAACCGGAAGCGCTGATCCTGATCGGCGCCTACACCCCGGTGGCGAAAATGATCTCCCTGGCCAAAGCCGACGGCAACCTGGTGTTCGCGACGGTCTCCTTCGTCGGCAGCAGGGCTCTCTCCAATGCCCTCGGGCCGGACGGCGCCGGCGTCTATGTGACCCAGGTGGTCCCCATGCCGGAAGATGCCAGCATACCCGTCGTTGCGGCCTACCGCGCCGCCCTGGCGGCGCGCGATGCCAAGGCGCCGCCAGGCTTCGTTTCGCTTGAAGGGTATCTGGCCGGACGCCTGGCCATCGCCGCGCTGGAAGCCTGCGGCCGCGAAGTCAGCCGGGCCTGCTTCCTCAACTCGATCCGCAGCGCAGACGCCATCGACATAAACGGGTTCCGGCTCAAATACGGGCCGAACGACAACCAGGGATCGGATACCGTGCTGCTGACGGTGATCGGCAAGGACGGAAAGCTTCACCCGGTCGATAAAATGGAAGGTGCACGATGATGGCTCAATTCCGAATCTCTGCGCGCCTCCTGCTGACCGCCGGGGCAGCTCTGGCAGTTCTTGCCGCCGCCGTGCTGACCGGCTGGCTTTCGATCGAGCGCGTGGGCGGCCGAACCGCCGGCGGCGGGGACGCCAGGGCGCTGTCCGCCGCATTCGGCGTTGCCCGGCACGCCGGCCTGATGGTGTCGGCGGACTCGGTCCGAACCAACAGCCGCATGACGGCCGACAGCCTGACCGGGATTTCGGCTTCCGTCGAGAAAAGCAAGGCCGCCCTTAACGAACAACTGAAGATTCTCGAAGCGGAGGCCCCGGCCGAACGGGCGGCGCGGGTCCGGCGCCATGTCGAATCCCTGGTGGCCAATACCGAAAGCACCGAAAGCCGGCGGCCGGAACTGCTGCGCCTGATGAAAGCGGGCGAGGCCGCCCTCCGGGACTTTCGCTACGGGTTCAGCAAGGATCTCGAAGTGGCCATGATCACCAGCATGGACGATCAGATCCATCACATGATGACCGGCTATGACGAAGCCGGGCAGCCGACCGAAACCGCAACCGGTCCGATATCCAGGGAAATCCTCCGACTCTATCATTTCGCCAATCTGATGAGCACAAGGGGGGTGGCGGTCATCAAGCTGCGGGGCGCGGCCGTTCTGCCCTATCCGCACATGATTCCCTACATCCGGGAAGACTTCGAATCGGCGACCCAGCGTATCGAGGACAGCTTGCGCTACCTTACCGAGAATGGCGCCCCCAACCTGCACCCGCAGGCCATCCCCCTGCTGAAGCGGCTCGTCAGCTTCGGAGCGGGCGAGGGCGAGGCGAACATCTGGGACCGGACAATCGTCAAATTGCGCCTGCGCGCTGCGGAAGCCCGCCAGATCGCCGCCAACGAGAAAATTCTCGAACAGCTCTTCGGCGAGGTGGACCGGCTGGTCGCGGATGTCCGCCAGCGCGCCGCCGCCGCCAATGCCGCCTCGGTCCGGGCGGCCGACGATGCGCGCACGATCCTGCTGATCGTCGCAGCAATCGGCCTTCTCGGAACTCTGCTCGCCGTCTGGTTCTTCGGCGCCAGAGCCAGGGAGACCTGAGGCCGGCCGGCCGGAGCGCGCCGGTCAGGGCAGCGGCTGCGCGCCGCGACCTTTGAGGCCGGCCTGGCGCCATGGGCGCCGCCACCGCGCCGGACGCCCCGCCACCTCCCGGATCAGCTTGGAGAGGATGACCTCCTCGAACGGCGTGTTCTCGTCCGCCGTCATGACGAAGGCGCCGGGGCCGCCGATGACGAATCGCCGGTAATGCTCCTCCAGCGGCAGGCCGAAGCTGCCGCGAAAGCTGGTGCCGGTCCGGGTTTTGATCGCCAGGCCGTTGATGGTGATCCCGGCCTTCAGCGCCGCGGCGCGCACGACCGGCAGCGGCGGCCCGTTGATCTGCGGCCCGTCGCCGGAAACGTCGATGATCTTCTGCCCGCCCTCATAGGCATTCGTGCGGATCTGCCTCGTCGAATAGGCGATGGCCGCGCTGATCGAATTGTAGCCCCAGACCTGGCGCGGCGCCGCCACCAGCCGGTCGGCGAAGGCCTTGGCCGAGGCGGCGTCGCGGATCACCGTCCAGTCGACGATGGTCTCAACCGATTCCGGCGCCCCCCATTCGACGAAGAGCACGGCGATCCGGCGGTGTTCGCCGCCCCGGATCGCGTTCAGCACCAGGGGATGGGAGATCGCCCTCGCATAGCCGCGGCGCTGGAGCGCGAACTCGATATCGTCGATCGAGCCCGATCCGTCGGCGGCGAGCACGAGCTCGACATCCACCTTCTCCGCAGCCTTCGCCGGCGCAATCGCCGCCACAAGGCCGAGGACGGAGAGCAGGACAAGCCGCTTCATCCGGCCGGTCTAGCACAAAATGCCCGCCGGCCCAATCCATCCGCCGATCCGCCTGTTCGCGGGCGGCCGCGCCGTCAGCGCGCCGCGGCCCATTCCCGGAAGGTGGTCCCCTGCCCGGCCACCTCGCGCAGCAGCGGCGCCGGCTCCAGCCAGTCGGGATCGCGCGTCGCAGCGTAGTGCTCCAGCCGCTCCAGGATGCGGGCCGGGCCGATCTCGTCGGCCCAGTGCATCGGCCCGCCGCGATAGCGCGGAAAGCCATAGCCGTAGATCCAGATCAGGTCGATATCGAGTGGCCGGGCGGCGATGCCCTCGGCGAGCAGCCGGGCGCCCTCATTGACCAGCGGATACAGGCAGCGCTCGAGGATTTCCTCGCCGCTCACGGCCCGCCGCGCGAAGCCGAGATCGGCCGAGGCCTGCTCGACCAGCGCGGTCACTTCGGCGCTCGGCTGCGGCGTGCGGCTGCCGGGCGCGTAATCGTACCAGCCCTTGCCCGTCTTCTGGCCGTAGCGGCCGAGATGGTAGAGCGAATCGGCGACCGTCGATTCGCGCTTGCCGCTCGGACCGTATTTCTTCACCCGCTCCTGCCGCACCAGATAGCCGACATCGACTCCGGCCAGGTCGCTCATGGCGAACGGCCCCATCGGCAGGCCGAATTCGAACATCGCCCTATCGACATCCTGGGGCAGCGCGCCCTCCTCGATCAGGAAGCCGGCCTGGCGGCTGTACTGGTAGAGCATGCGGTTGCCGACGAAGCCATCGCACACGCCGCACATGACGGCGACCTTGCCGATGCGCGGCGCCAGCTTCATCGCCGTCTGCGCCGTTTCGTTGGAGGTTCGCGCGCCGCGCACCACCTCGATCAGGCGCATCACATTGGCCGGGCTGAAGAAATGGGTGCCGATCACGGCTTCCGGCCGGGCGGTGGCGGCGGCGATCTCGTCCACATCCAGGGTCGAGGTATTGGTCGCCAGCACGGCGCCGTCCCTGCAGACCTCGTCCAGCGTGGCGAAAATCCGCTTCTTGATGTCCATGTTCTCGAACACCGCCTCGATGACGATGTCGGCATCGGCGATGCCGTCATAGTCGGTCGCGCCGGTAATCGACGCCATGCGCCGGTCCATCGCTTCCTGGCTCAGCCGCCCCCTGGCGACGGTCGCGGCATAGTTGGCGGAGACGATGCCGAGGCCCTTCTCCAGCGCCTCGCCGTTCGTCTCGACCACCGTCACCGGGATGCCGGCATTGGCGAAGTTCATGGCGATGCCGCCGCCCATGGTGCCGCAGCCGATGACGGCGGCTTTGGCGACGGCGCCCGCCGGCGTGTCCTTCGGGATCGAGGGGTGGCGCGCAACCTGGCGGTCGGCGAAGAAGACATGGCGCATCGCGCGCGCTTCCGCCGTACCCTGGCACTGGCGGAACACTTCGCGCTCGGCCGCCACCGCCTCGTCATAGGGCAGGACGATCTTGCCGACCGCATCGACGGCCTTGAACCGTGCCGTGAAACCGCGCCACTTGCGGGCCATGCCCGCCTTGTACTCGTCGAACAGGCCGGCCGGGATGTCGCCGATCCGCGAATCGTCCTCGCGCAGCTTGCGCGGCAGGCGGGCGAGCGCCAGCGCCGCCGCGGCCTCGACCGGATCGTCCTCCACCGCATCGACCAGGCCGAGATCCAGCGCCCGCGCCGCCGGCACCAGATCGCCGCCCACGATCAGGTCGAGCGCGGCGCGCACGCCGGCGACGCGCGGCAGCCGCTGGGTGCCGGTCGCGCCCGGAATGGTGCCGAGATTGACCTCCGGCAGGCCGAGCCGGGCCTTCGGACCGGCGATGCGGTAGTGGCAGCCAAGCGCGACCTCCAGCCCGCCGCCGGCGGCGGGGCCGGCGATGGCGGCGACCACCGTTTGGCGGCAATCCTCGATGGCATGGATCGTCGCGGTCAGGCCCGGCGTCCCCGGCGGGTCGGGCGTGCCGAACTGGCGGATATCGGCGCCGGCGATGAAGGCACGGCCGGCCCCGGTGAGGACGATGCCCTTCACCCCTTCGTCGGCATCGGTAGCGCGCATCGTATCGTGCAATTGCCGCCGCACCTCGGCGCTGATGGCATTGACCGGCGGATTGTCGATGGTGACGACGCGCACGCCGTCCGGCCGGTCGTGGGTCCGGACAACCGTACCGGCCGCCGGTTCCGTGGATGCAGTCATGATTTCAGTCCCGTTTCGCGGGTGGGCGGGGGCCGGCCGTTGCGGGCGCGGCCCTAAAGATGCCGGCCGATCTCCATACGGGCGATCTGCGCCTTGTGGACCTCGTCCGGCCCGTCGGCGAAGCGCAGGATGCGGCCGGCCGTCCACAGCTTCGGCAGAATGGTATCCTCGGTCAGGCCGCAGGCGCCGTGGACCTGCATGGCGCGGTCGGCGACGCGCAGCAGCATGTTCGGCCCGGCCACCTTGATGGCGGCGATCTCCAGCCGCGCGGCCTTGTTGCCGACCGTATCCATCATGTGGGCGGCGTTCAGCGTGAGCAGCCGTGCCTGGTCGATATCGATCCGGCTCTCGGCGATCCAGTCGCGGATCAGCCCCTGGTCGATCACCCTGGTGCCGAAGGTGGTGCGCCCGGCGGCGCGGCGGATCATCAGCTCCAGCGCGCGTTCCGCCATGCCGATCATGCGCATGCAGTGATGGATGCGGCCGGGGCCGAGCCGGCCCTGGGCGATCTCGAAGCCGCGGCCCTCGCCGAGCAGCATGTTCGCCGCCGGCACCCGGACATTGTCGAAGGTCACTTCCCAGTGGCCCTCCGGCGCATCGTCGAAGCCCATGACCGGCAGGAAGCGGTGGATGGTGATGCCGGGCGTATCCGGCTCGACCAGAATCTGCGACTGCTGGTTGTAGCGCGGCGCTTCGGGATCGGACTTGCCCATCACGATCCAGATTTTGGTGCGCCGGTCGCCGGCGCCCGAAGCCCACCATTTGCGGCCGTTGATGACATAGTCGTCGCCGTCGCGGCGGATTTCCGTCTGGATGTTGGTCGCGTCCGAGGAGGCGACATCCGGCTCCGTCATGCAGAAGGCCGAGCGAATCTCGCCGGCGAGCAGCGGCTTCAGCCATTTCTCCTTCTGCGCCTCGGTGCCGTAGCGGGTGAAGACCTCCATATTGCCGGTATCCGGCGCCGAGCAGTTGCAGGCCTCCGGCGCGATATGGGGCGAGCGGCCGAGGATTTCGCACAGATGGGCGTATTCGAGATTGGTCAGGCCGGCGCCCAGATCGCTCTCCGGCAGGAACAGGTTCCACAGGCCGCGCCGCTTCGCCTCGGCCTTGAGCTCCTCCAGGACCGGCGGCGCGTCCCAGCGGTCGCCCGCCCGGTGCTGCGCCTCGTGAACCGCCTCGTTCGGGTAGACGAAGCGGTCCATGAAATCGAGCAGATTATCCTTCAGTTCCTGAACGCGCGGCGTCGGATCGCGAAGCATGGGCAGGCCCCCTGGCGGAAATCCCCGTTATCGAATCGCCGCCGACCCTATCGTCCGCACCGCCCTCTGGCCAGCGGCACCTTGACCGGCAGCGTGCTTCGGGCAGGCGCTGTAAGCTGCCGCTGTCCGCCAGGGAGGTCCTGAAATTGAGCACGCTTGCCGAACTGCACAAGCGGTGGAGCCGGAAGGCCGGCTATCGCGCGGCCTATGAGCGGCTGGAACCGGAGTTCGACGCGGCGCGTGCGCTGATCGAAGCGCGCACGAGCGCCGCCTATCCCGGCCAGGTCAGCCGGATGCGCCGGCGGGTCGTGCCGGTGTGCACGCCGCGCGACCACTGGTCCGAATAGGGCGTCGTCGGTCGGAAATCCGGGATTCGCAGCCACAGGCGCCACAGCACGCGCCGGCGCGCCGGGTCGGGCCAGTCCTCGAAGGCGGTGCGGGTGTGCAGCGCCGTATAATTGTTGAGGAACTGGATGTCGCCCGGCTGGAATTGCATGGTGGCGCGATATTCCTCGGCCAGGTCCGACATGAAGGCCACCGCCTCGTACTGACGGGGCGTCATGTCCGGCGCCTCCGGCAGGGCGTGGCCCTTCATCATGTGCTGCGGGCCGAAGGCGACGGAGAGGATGCCGTCGCGGAAATTGAACACCGGGCTTTCGTACCAGGGCGCCTCGCCGGCATCGGTCTCGCCATGCTTGGTCCAGCAATAGGGCCCGGTCAGCACGTCGAGCAGGTCCGGGCGGCGCTCCAGCACCGCATTGTACAGGCGGACCGAGCTGACGATCTTCGACAGGCCGCCGGATTTCGCCGTGCGGATGCACAGCAGGCCGACTGCGTCCGTCTGGTCGCAGTGATAGTCCATCGTCGCGCGGGTCTGGTAACCGCGATGTTTCGGATCGTCGTAATTGCGGCCGGCATCGAGGACATGGCCGATCATGTCGCCGTCGGGATTGTTGGACTGGGCGGCCCCCATGTGCAGCCCGGTCGCCCAGTAGACGATGGCGGCCTCGAGCGGAGTCATCTCGTCCAGCGGCAGGCCGCGATAGAGCGCGACTCCGGTGCCGTCGCGCAGCTGGTCCAGCATGGCGGCGACCCGCGCGCCGAACGGGCCGAGATCGAAATCGGACGGGGACATGGCGAGCAGCCGGTCCGGCTCGCCGTCCAGCCGGGCGGCCGTTTCGCGCGCCATGGCGATGAGATGGGCGCGTTCGTCGGCGGTCGCCTCGAAGCGCCAGTCGGTCCGGGCTTCCAGTTCCTCGCCGGTCCAGTCGGCCGGATCGACCGCCGGACGGCCGCAGACGGCCGCGGTGCGCGCCGGTGCGGCGGCAGAGAGAGTCATGATCGTTCCTCCCGCAGGGCGTGCCAAATCAGTACAGCCTGGCAATTTCGCTTGCAACCGCGGCCCGTGCGGGGGAAACGGCCGGCGCACCTGCAAATCCGACGAGCCCCGCCATGCGCCTCACCGACTACAAGGCCCTCACCTTCGATTGCTACGGCACGCTGATCGACTGGGAATCCGGCATGATCGCCGGGCTGAAGCCGCTCACCGACCGGGCCGCCCGGCCCCTGGAGCGGGACGAAATCCTCGAAGCGCACGCTTTTCACGAATCGACCGCCCAGCGGACCGCGCCGGCCAAACCCTACCCGGAGATTCTCGCCACCGTCTACCGGCGGCTGGCCGAGGAATGGGGCGTCCCGGCGCCCTGGGAGGAGTGCCTCGCCTATGGCGCGACGGTGAAGGACTGGCCGGCCTTCGACGACAGCGCGGAGGCCCTGCGCTATCTCAAAGGGCATTACCGGCTGTTCGTCCTGTCCAATGTCGACAATGCCAGCTTCGCGCACAGCAACCGGCGGCTCGGGGTCGAATTCGATGCCGTCTACACCGCCGGCGATATCGGCTCCTACAAGCCGGCGCGGCGCAATTTCGACTATATGCTGGAGCAGCTGGCGCGGCACGGGCTCGCGCCGGGGGACATTCTGCATACCGCCGAGAGCCTGTTTCACGATCACGGGCCGGCGCGCGAAATCGGCCTGGCGACCTGCTGGATTTACCGCCGCCACGGCCGCACGGGCAGCGGCGCGACCATGACGGTCGCCGATGCGCCGCAGCCCGATATCGTCTTCCATTCCATGGCCGATTTCGCCGCCGCCCACCGGGCCGAACGGGCCGCGGAATAGCGCGGCCCGGCACGCAACGGAGGCGCGCCCGGCCGGGGCGGCACGCCTGTTTCGTTTGACCCGGCGCGCCGGGGCGTTAGGTTTCCCTGGAAACCGGTTGCCCGAAGGGAGCGATAGAGTGAGCGAACCGATCGTCTTCGAACGCGAACCGCAGGACGGCGAGCCCATGGCCGAGGCCGATCCGGCGGCCTTTCTGGCGCCGACCTGGTATATGGATTTCGATAATCCCGACGTGCGCGACTATGCCGGCAGCCGGGCCGGCGACGCGGAAGACGATACCGGCAGGGCCGTCAACCTGTTCTACGCCATCCGGGACGATTTCCTCTACACGCCCTACTCCATTTCCATCGACCGGGCCGACTATCGTGCCAGCGCGCTGGTCGGGCGCGGCAATGGCTGGTGCGTGCAGAAATCCCTGGCGATGGCCGCCTGCTGCCGGGCGCTGGGCATTCCGGCCCGGGTCGGCTATGCCGATGTGAAGAACCATCTGACGACGCCCAAGCTGCGCGCGGCCATGGGAACCGACATTTTCGCCTGGCACGGCTATGCCGATATCTGGCTGGACGGCCGCTGGGTGAAGGCGACGCCGGTGTTCAACCGGACCCTGTGCGAGAAGGCGAAAGTCAGGCCGCAGGAGTTCGACGGCCGGGAAGACGCGCTGTTCCAGGAATACGACCCGGCCGGCCGCCGGCATATGGAATATCTGCAGGACCGCGGCATCTACAGCGATCTGCCCTTCCACGATATCATGACGGATTTCGCCTGGCGCTATCCGAAATATCCGCAGGAAATGTGGAATATCGACGATCCCGGCGCCTTTGCCGAGGACGCCGCCCGCGCTTCCGCGGCAGGCGAAGCGGCCGGGCCGCCGGGATGAGCAGGACGGAACATGCCGCCGGGCCGCTGACCGCGGCGGAGGTCAAGGACCGGGCCCGCGCGCTCGGCGCCGATCTGGTCGGCATCGCCAGCGCCGAAACGCTCAACGCCTTTCCGCCCGACCCGCGCTTTCCCCAGACGCCGGACCGGGTTTCGCCCCACATCAGGTCCGTCGTCGCCATCGTCCAGCACATCCCGGTCGCCGCCTTCCGGGCGAAGACCAATATCGCCGTCCAGTATATCGATATGCTGGTGCTGCGCCGGATGGACCGCATCGCCTTCCGCATCGCGGAAATGCTGGAAGAGGCCGGCCATCCCTCCTTCGTCACCGCGGCGCAGGAGACCGACTGGAACCTCAAGCGTGCCAGCTATGGCCGCCTTTCCACCCGCCATCTCGGCATCGAGGCCGGCCTCGGCACCTTCGGCCTCGAAGTCAACATACTGACGCCGGAATACGGCCCCCGCGTCTATCTCACCGGCATCCTCACCGAGGCGGAGCTGGAGCCGGACGAAATCCTGACCGAACAGGTGTGCATCGGCGAGAGCTGCTCGCGCTGCCTTCATGCCTGCCCGTCCGACGCGGTACGCCATTTCGGCATCGACAAGCGCAACTGCGCCACCGAGGCCCAGGAATTCGGCTACGCCCAGATCACCGGCTTTTTCGACCGCTATATCGATCTCGACCGGGCGCGCAAACGCGACTTCAACCGGAGCCGCGGCGTCTTCGGCTTCTGGCAGGGCCTGCTCCGGGTCGTCGGCTCGTTCGGCGACTGCCCGCGCTGCCTCGCGGTCTGCCCGGTCGGCAACGATTATCACGCCTATCTTGCCGACGCGCAGAAATTCATCCCGGAGAAGACGCCGCAAAAGGTGGAGAAGGCGAAGGAGTTCAAACAGGCGCGCCGGGACGGCGCCGCCATCGACGGGCTGAACGAGTGGAACCGGCGCTGGGTCGGCCCGGAGGGCTACAAGGGCATGGTCGCGCGCCAGGTCCAGGCCTTCAAACAGGCCCAGCGGGCGCGCGAGGCGACCGCGGAAGGGGCGGAGGAACAGGCATGACGGTCGCCGTTTTCCAGGAGCCCGTGACCGCCGCCGAGATCAAGGCGAAGGCGCACGCACTGGGCGCCGACCTGGTCGGCATCGCCGACAGTGCCGAAATCAACGCCCATCCGCCCGATCCGGCCGATCCGCGCATCCCGGCCGATATTTCCGATTACGACGCCGACCGGACGATCGTGCTGGCGCGGCGGCTTTCGGCCGGCGTCACCCGCATCCCGCGCTGGGACGAGCGGCACAAATACTACAATGACGAGCTGACGATGACGGCGCTCGAGGAGGCCGCTCTCGAACTGGTGCTGTGGCTGGAGAGCAAGGGCTGGCCGGCCCTGATCGTGCCGCCGACCCATGTCGATCCGTGGCGCTACCGGGGCGACCCGGACGAGCCGATGCGCCCGCTCCTCTCGCTCGACCATTGCGCGGTCGAGGCGGGCCTCGGCACCCTCGGCCTGAATTTGCAGCTGCTGACGCCGGAATTCGGCCCGCGGGTCATGCTGGCCGGCGTCCTGTGTTCGGTGCCGGTCGAGTGCGACCGCCGGATCGAGCAGGCGCTGTGCCGGGGCCCGTCCTGCGGCCGCTGCCTGCGCACCTGTCCCGGCGATACGGTCGGCCACTGGGGCCGCGACTGGGCGGCGTGCGACAGGTTCCGGGCGCCCCACGGCTTTCACAATCTCGCCGGCTTCATGGACCGGATGCTGGAGGCCGAGCCGGCGCAGCAGAAGGCGATGCTGCGCTCGGAGGACAGCTTCAACCTGTGGCAGTCGATCCTGCGCGGCGCCGGCGCGATCACCGGCTGCCGCCGCTGCCAGGATGTCTGCCCGGTCGGCGACGATTATGCCCGCATGATCGGCGACGCGCTGGACGAGATGCCGGAGGACAGCGCCGACAAGCAGGCCCGCGCCGCCGCCTATGCCGAGGCCGAGGCGGCCGGCACGATGCCGGAAAGCTACCGGGCGCAGCAGCGCTGGATCGGCCGTTTCGAATGACCCTCGGGCCCGCCACTTCCCAGGCCGCTATCGAGGCCATCCGCCGGGAGCGCCTGCGCGCCGCGGCGGAGGCGGCGCTCGCCGCGCCGTTCCACCGCCGGCGCCTGCCCGCCGGCCTCGACCTCGGCCGCATCCACGAGCCGGAGCAGTGGCGGCGCATCCCGGTGCTCGACAAGGAAGAGCTGCGCGCCCTGTCGCCGCGGGAGTTCATGACCGATTTCAACATCGCACCGCGTCGGGACATTCAGGAATACTGGCGCTCCGGCGGCTCGACCGGCAAGCCGCTGTTCTACCCGCGCACCTTCCGCGATATGGAATTCATGTTCGAATGCTTCCGCCGCGGCCTCGAGCTGGCCGGGGTACAGGCCGGCGATACGGCGCATATCTCCTACCCGCTCGGTATCCATCCGGTCGGCCATGTCAACGCGCGGCTCTGCCAGCGGATGGGCGTCGGGGTGAACTGGGCCGGCGCCGGCGCCAACACCCCCTCGGCGCTTCAGGTCGAACTGATCGACCAGATGCAGCCGACGGTCTGGATGGGCATGCCGGGCTATGCGCTCCACCTCGCCAATCTGGCGGAAGCGAAGGGCTTCGATCTGGCCGCTTCCTCCGTCACCCGGATCCTGTGCGCGGCCGAGCCGCTGTCGGACGCCAAGCGGGCCAGGATCGAGAGCCTGTGGGGCGCCACCGTCTTCGACAATTTCGGCATGACCGAAATGAGCATGATGGGCGCGGAGGACGATCTGCACGACGGCTTCCGCATGTGGACCGACATGTTCCATATCGAAGTTCTGGACCCGGAGAGCCTGGAGCCGGTCGGCCCCGGCGAGGAGGGCGTGCTGGTGACCACGGCGCTGTGGAACGTCAACGCCACGCCGTTCGTGCGCTGGAATTCCGGCGATCTGGTGGTCTGGCGCTCGACGGAGCCGGAAGGCGACGGCTACCGCCTCTTCCCCCGCCTGAAGCACGCCCACCGCACGGCCGGCTTCTTCAAGGTCCGCGGCATCAATATCACCCACGCCGATTTCGAGGATTTCATGTTCGCCACGCCCGGCGTGCAGGATTTCAAGTGCGAGGCGCTGGCCGGCCCGAACGGCCTCGATGTGCTGCGCGTATCGTTCGAGGCGCGCCGGGCGGCCGACGAGGCGGCGCTGGAGCGCGACCTGGCCGGGCGGATCAAGAACATTTTCGAACTGACGCCGGAGCTGGTGCGCCTCGACCGCGGCACGCTCGCCCGCGAATTCGAAGGCGCCGTGAAGGCCCCGCGCTTCCAGGACCGGCGGCCGGCCTGAAGGTTCGCCGTCCCTCGATATGGCGTCCCTCGATACGGCCGCTTCGCGGCCTACTCGGGATGAGGGCAATGGTGATTTTTAGGATAATATATTGAATATAAACAATAAAATCCCTCATCCCGAGTAGCGGCCGAAGGCCGCGTATCGAGGGACCGGGGCGTATCGAGGGAGGCCGTATCGAGGGACGCAACCCTGCAGCGTACCCTTCTGCAGTAGCACCCGCCTCCCCTGCTCCGCCTTCAGCCTGGCCGAGCGCCGTCCTCGATCTGGAACTGCACATCTTCGCGGCCCTGCCAGTCGTCGGCGCGCAGCTTGCCGGCGAGGTGGAGCGCGCCGCCGCCGGTGCCGAGCAGGGCGTCGCCCAGCGGCTCGCCCAGGGCGCGGAAGGCGATGCCCTTCAGGCGCCCGCCCGCGGCGTCGGCGAGGAAGCAGCGGATATGGGCCCCGCCGACGATATCGGCCTTCGCAACCCGCGCGCCGGCGAGCGCGAAGCGCGGCTCCGGGTTGCCCGCGCCGAACGGGCCGACCTGGGCGATCTGTTCCTGCAGCGCCCGGCTCGCCGCCGCCGGCGTCAGCACGCCATCCATGCTCAGGGCCCGCACGGTGCCGGCCGCCGCCACCGCCGGCGCGAGCCGTTCGCACAGGAAATCCTGCAGCGCCGCCACCTTCGACGCTTCGACCGCGAATCCGGCCGCCATCGGGTGGCCGCCGCCATCGATCAGCAGGCCGGCCTGGCGGGCAGCGATCACCGCCGCGCCGAGATCGACCCCGGCAATCGAGCGGCCGGAGCCCCTGCCGGCACCCCCTTCGGCGAGGCCGACCGTGCAGACCGGCCGGCCGGTCCGCTCCACCAGGCGCGACGCGACGATGCCGACGACGCCGGGATGCCAGCCCTCTCCGGCCGCCAGAATGAGCGGCCGGCCGGCCGCCGCCTGGGCATCGGCCTGCGCCAGCGCGGCCTCCAGCACCGCCTGCTCGATCTCGCGGCGCTCGCGGTTGAAGCGGTCGAGCTCTTCGGCCAGCCGCCGCGCTTCTGCCGGATCGTCGGCGGTCAGCAGGCGGGCGCCGAGATCGGACCGGCCGACCCGCCCGCCGGCATTGATCCGCGGCCCGAGCGCAAAGCCGGCATGCCAGGCGCCCGGCCGGCTGGCCACCCGCGCCACATCGGCCAGCGCCGCCAGGCCGGTATTGCGCCGCCGGGCCATCACCTCCAGGCCGCGGGCGACCAGTACCCGGTTCAACCCCTGCAACGGGACGACATCGCAGACCGTGCCCAGCGCCACCAGATCGAGCAGCGCCATCAGGTCCGGCTCCGGCCGGGTCTGGAAGCGGCCGCGCTCCCGCAGCGCGCGATTGAGGGCGACCAGCAGCAGGAAGGTCACGCCGACGGCGGCGAGCGTCTTGTGCGGGCTCGCCTCGTCGAGCCGGTTCGGATTGACGATGGCGACCGCCGGCGGCAGCGCCGGTCCGGCGACATGGTGGTCGAGCACGACGACATCGAGCCCGGCCGCCTGTGCCGCCGCCAGCGGCCCGTGGGCCGCGATGCCGCAATCGACGGTCAGGACCAGGCGGATACCGTCGCCGTGCAGGCGCAGCAGGGCGGCCTCGTTGGGGCCGTAGCCCTCCGCGATCCGGTCCGGCACATAGAGGCGGACCCGCACGCCGAGGGCGGCGAAATAGCGGTGCAGCAGGGCGGCCGAGGTCGCGCCGTCGACATCGTAGTCGCCGAACACGGCCATCGGCTCTTCGGCATCCAGCGCCGCCGCGATCCGGTCCACAGCGGCATCCATGTCGCGCAGATGGGACGGGTCCGGCAGGGCCCTTTTCAGGCTGGGATGGAGGAAGTCTTCGGCGCTCTCCGGCGTGATGCCGCGGCTCGCCAGCAGCCGGCCGACGATCTCCGGCAGGCCGAGCCGCTGGGCCAGCGCCATGCCCATGCGCTCTTCCGCATCCGGCGCGCCGCGGGTGCGCGCCTGCCAGCGCCGGCCGCCGAGCGAGCGCTCGACGCCCAGAACCGCCGGCACGGCGGGTGCGTCGACCATCGGCCGCAATCCGTCAGCCGGCCTGGAGATCGGGCGCCGTCTTGCGCCGGAAATTGTGGGTCGCCTCGATGACCCGGACGGTGCCGGTGCGCGAGCGCATGACGATGGAATGGGTCGCCGCGCCGGCGCCCCAGCGCCGGACCCCGCGCACCATCGAGCCGTCGGTGACGCCGGTCGCAGCGAACATGACATCGCCCGCGGCCATGTCCTCCAGGCTGTAGACCCGGTTCTGGTCCTCGATGCCGGCGAGGGCGGCCCGGCGTCGCTCGTCGTCGTTGCGGAACAGCAGGCGCCCCTGCATCTGGCCGCCGATACAGCGCAGCGCGGCCGCCGCCAGCACACCCTCCGGCGCGCCGCCGGTGCCGATATAGATGTCGGTGCCGCTTTCCGGCTTCGAGGTGGCGATGACACCGCTCACATCGCCGTCGGAAATCAGCTTGATGCGGGCGCCGGCCTCGCGCACCCGGGCGATCAGCTCGGCATGGCGCGGCCGGTCGAGGATGCAGGCGACCAGGTCCTGCACCTCCACGCCCCTGGCCTTCGCCAGCGCCTTCAGATTGGCCGCCGGTTCGGCGTCGATATCGATCAGGTCGGCCGGCAGGCCGCCGCCGACCGCGATCTTGTCCATATAGACATCGGGCGCGTGCAGGAAGCCACCCTCCTCCGCCATCGCGATCACCGCCAGGGCATTCTCCGTCCCCTTGGCGGTGATGGTCGTGCCTTCCAGCGGATCGAGCGCGATATCGAGCCTGGGGCCGCCGGCGCCGACCTCCTCGCCGATAAAGAGCATCGGCGCCTCGTCGCGCTCGCCCTCGCCGATCACGACGCGGCCGTCGATGGCAAGACCGTTCAGCGCCCCGCGCATGGCATCGACCGCGGCCCGGTCGGCGGCGCGCTCGTCGCCGCGCCCCATCAGGCGCGAGGCCGCCAGGGCCGCCGCCTCGGTCACGCGCACCGCTTCCAGCGCCAGATTGCGTTCCAGCACGCCCTTTGTGGCCATGCCCGCTTCTCCCTTTTGCCGGCGATCAGGAATCCTCGATCCGGATCGCGCAGGGTTCCTCCAGAACCGTCTCCAGCGCGCCGATCCGCTCCAGCGCGCGCCGGAGCGCCGCAGCGCCGGTCTCGTGGGTGGTCAGCATGACGGGGACGGCATCGTCCGGCGCCCGGCCGCGCTGAAACACGGTTTCCAGCGACACATTCTCGTCGCGCAGCGCGGCGGCGATATCGGCCATCACGCCCGGCCGGTCGCGCACGATCAGCCGGACATAGAAGGCGCCGCGCCGGGCCTCGGCATCGGCCCGCCCCGACGGCCCAAGCGCCGCGGCGGGAATGCCGAAAGCCGGCCGGGCGCCGCCGCGGGCGATATCGACCAGATCGGCGACGACCGCCGAGGCGGTCGGCCCGGCGCCGGCGCCCCGCCCTTCATAGGTGGTATCGCCGGCGGCATCCGACCGGACCATGATGGCGTTGCAGACCCCGTCCACGGCGCCGATAGGCGAATTGCGCCGGACCATGCAGGGCTCGACATGCTGCTCGATGCCGGTCGCCGTCGCCCGGCCGATGCCGAGCAGCTTGATCCGGTAGCCCAGCTCTTCGGCAAATTGGATGTCGAGCGGCGCGATCCGGCGGATGCCGGTCGTCGCCACGCCGGCGAAATCGACGCGCACGCCGAAGGCCAGGCTGGTCAGGATGGCGAGCTTGTGGGCCGCGTCGATCCCGTCGACATCGAAGCGGGGATCGGCCTCGGCATAGCCCAGCGCCTGCGCCTCGGCCAGCGCCTCGTCGAACGGTCGGCCGCTCCGGCGCATGTCGGTGAGGATATGGTTGCAGGTGCCGTTCAGAATGCCGACGACGCTTTCGATGCGGTTGCCGGCCAGGCCCTCGCGCATCGCCTTGACGATGGGAATGCCGCCGGCGACCCCGGCCTCGAAGGAGAGCGCGACCCCGGCGGCATCGGCCATCGCCGCCAGGGAGGCGCCGTGCTCGGCGATCAGCGCCTTGTTGGCGGTGACGACCGGCCGGCCGTCGGCGAGTGCGGCCTCCACCGCCTGCCGGGCCGGCCCGCCGGCCCCGCCGATCAGCTCGACGAAGACATCGTGGTCGCCGGCGCGGGCCATCGCCACCGGATCGTCGTGCCAGACCGCGCCGGAGAGATCGATGCCCCGGTCCTTCGCCCGGTCGCGCGCGCTCACCGCGGCGATGCGCAGGCGCCGGCCGGCCCTGGCCGCGACCGGGTCGCCATTGCGCTGCAGCAGGTCCACCACGCCGGCGCCGACCGTTCCGAGGCCGGCGACGGCAAGTCTGAGATCGTCGCTCACGCTCTACCCGGTCCTCGACCGCTCGTTGCGAAACGCCGCTCCATCGGGGAATCCGCCCCGGCGGTCAACCTGCCCGGACCGGCATTGCCGGGAGCGCCGCCCCGGCACCCGGCCGTCAGGCGGCGGGCGCATCGCCGGACAGGAAGGCCTTGATATTGCGGGTCGCCTGCCGGATGCGCTGCCGGTTCTCGACCAGCGCGATCCGCAGATGCCCTTCGCCATATTCGCCGAAACCGATGCCCGGCGATACCGCCACTTTTGCCTCGCTCAACAGCAGTTTGGCAAATTCCATCGACCCCATGTTGGCGAAGCGCGGCGGCAGCGGCACCCAGGCGAACATGGTGGCGGGCGGGCTCGGCACTTCCCAGCCGGCGGCCGCCAGCCCCTCGACCAGCGCATCGCGCCGCTCGCGATAGCGCGCCCGGAAGCCGGCCACGCAATCCTGCGGGCCGTTGAGCGCCGCCGTCGCCGCGACCTGAAGCGGCGTGAAGGCGCCGTAATCGACATAGGATTTGACGTGGGCGAGCGCCTGCACCAGCCGCTCGGCGCCGGCGGCGAAGCCGAGCCGCCAGCCCGGCATCGAATAGGTCTTGCTCAGCGACTGGAACTCGACCGCGATCTCGCGGGCGCCGGGCACTTCCAGGATCGAGGGCGGCGGCGGGCAATCGAAATAGATTTCCGCATAGGCGAGATCGGAAACGATGAAGAGCCCCTTGCGCCGGCAGAAATCGACCACTTCCCGGTAAAAATCCAGATCGACGATTTGCGCCGTCGGGTTCGAGGGGAAGTTCAGGATCAGCACGGTCGGCGGCGGCACCGAATGGCGCACCGCGCGCTCAAGCTCGTTCATATAGTCGTGCGCCGGGGTGATCGGCAGATGCCGGATCGAGGCGCCGGCGATCATGAAGGCGTAGGCATGGATCGGATAGGTCGGGTTCGGCGCCAGGACCATGTCGCCCGGCGTCACGATGGCCTGGGCCAGATTGACCAGCCCCTCCTTGGAGCCGAGATTGACGACGATTTCGCGCTCCGGGTCGAGGCCGACATTGTGCCGCCGCTCGTAATAGGCGGCGATCGCCCGGCGCAGACCGGGGATGCCGCGCGAGGTCGAATAGCGGTGGGTCCGGGGGTTGCGCACCGTCTCGATCAGCTTGTCGACGATATGCGGCGGCGTCGGGCTGTCCGGGTTGCCCATGCCGAGATCGATGATGTCCTCGCCGGCCATGCGCGCGCGATGCTTCATCGCGTTCACTTCGGCGAACAGATAGGGCGGCAGGCGCCTGAGGCGGTGGAACGGTTCGGGGGACGGCACGGGTCGCTCTCCCCGGCGCGGCGGCCGGCCTATCGTTTCGGCACGCGGCCACCGGACATGTAGATATCGACGCGCGACGCCGGCCCGGCGGTTTCCGCCGGCCCGTCGCCGGTGCGCACGCGGATCCGGCTGCCGGCCACGCCCATGGTCTCCAGGCCGCTGGCCACGGCGCGGGCGCGGGCGCGGGCGGTTGCCGCGCTCTCCCCCTCCGCCGCCCGGCCGATCAGGGTGAGGGTGCTCTGGAGCACGCTCTGAAGCTCGGCGATGCGCACGATCTTGCGGCCGCTGCCGGGCGGCAGGGCGGTGGCATTCCTGGCGAAGGTCACGGCGGCGATGAAGCCGGAACGGACGAGCCGGACGCCGTCCACCGTCCGCACCCTGCCCTCGCTCCCGGCCCGCGCGCTGCCCGGCCGGATGATCTCGGCGCGGACATCGTCCTTCGTCACCCGGTCCGGCGCCTTGCCATAGCCGGCGACGGGGCCGCCGCCCTCGGCATAGCGGGCGTTGCGCCGGTCGGCGAGCAGCCCTTCCCGGATCTGCATGCGCTGCCGCGGGCCGTCGGCATCCGGCGTCCGGTCCGGCACCGTGGCCAGGCCGGGGTGGGGCTTGTCGGCGCCGGGAACCGCCGCCTCCTTCTCCGCGCCGCTCGAACAGGCGCCCAGCGCGGTGGCCGCGACCAGCAGCGCCGCGACCGTCGTCCGGCGGGCAAGGGGCAATCCGGGCTCGACGGCAGACATGATCGAAACTCCTGGCGCAGGACATCGCGGCGATGACAGGCCGGACCGGGCGGCGCCGGGCCGGCGGGCACTGGTTAGCACATCCTGCCGGCCGCGCGCCAACGGCCGGATGCACCGCCGGGCGGGCGGCCCCGTGCGTCAACCGGTCGCCATCGGGCGGATAACCGGCCCGCCGGGCCGGAAACCCGCATAGTCTGGCCGCCCGGAAACGATCCGCACCGTTCACCCGCACAGGCGGTTTCCTGCCACCGCCAAGCCCCTTTTGAGGAAGCCGCGCATGAGCGAAACGCAACCCCGGCCTGCGAACGAGGACATGGCGGCCGCCGCCGAACAGTTCGCCTCGGTCGCCGAGCGCAGCCGCAAGATCGTCCTGGACTTTCTCGCCGCCCGGCAGGATGCCGGCCCGCCGGACCCCGACCCCCTGAAGATCGGCAACGCCTTCATCGAGCTGACCGGGCGCATGATGGCCGATCCGGCCCGGCTGTGGCAGATGCAGACCCGGTTCTGGACCGACTATGCCGCGCTCTGGACCGATGCCGCCCGGCGTCTGGCGGGCGAGGATGTGCCGGCGGCGAAAATCGCGCCCGAGGCCGGCGACCGGCGCTTCAAGGATGCCGCCTGGACCGACAATGCCGCCTTCGAATTCATCAAGCAGTCCTATCTGCTGGCGGCGCAGCACATCACGCAGTCGGTCGCGGAGACCGAAGGGCTGGACGACCACACCGCCCGCAAGGTCGATTTCTTCACCAAACAGTGGGTCGACGCGATGGCGCCGACCAATTTCGCCGCGACCAACCCGGAGGTGCTGCGTGCCACGCTGGATTCGAAGGGCGAGAACCTGGTCAACGGCCTCAACAATCTGCTGACCGATCTGGAGCGCGGCAAGGGCAGCCTCGCGATCCGCATGACCGACGATTCCAGCTTCGACGTCGGCGGCAACGTGGCGGCCTCGAAGGGCGCGGTCGTGTTCGAGAACGATCTGATGCAGCTCATCCAGTACGCCCCGCTGACCGAGCAGGCCTACCGGGCGCCGCTGCTGATCGTCCCGCCCTGGATCAACAAGTTCTATATCCTCGATCTGCGCGAATCGAACTCGTTCATCCGCTGGGCGGTGTCGAAGGGCCATACGGTCTTCGTCGTCTCCTGGGTCAACCCGGATTCGGCCCTCGCGGACAAGACGTTCGAGGATTATCTGGTCGAGGGCCCGCTGGCCGCGATGGACGCCATCGAGAAGGCCACCGGCGAAAGCCGGATCAACATGATCGGCTATTGCCTGGGCGGCACGCTGACCGCCTGCGCCATGGCCCATCTGGCCAGCAGCGGCCGGGCCGACCGGGTGAAGAGCGTGACCTATTTCACCACCCTGGTCGATTTCGCCGAAGCCGGCGATCTGTGCGTCTTCATCGACGACGAACAGCTGAAGAGCCTCGAGCAGCGGATGGCCCGGCACGGCTATCTGGAAGGCCGGGACATGGCCAACACGTTCAACATGCTGCGCGCCAACGATCTGATCTGGTCCTTCGTCATCAACAATTACCTGCTGGGCAAGGACCCCTTCCCCTTCGATCTCCTCTACTGGAATTCGGACGCCACGCGCATGCCGGCGGCCATGCACATGTTCTATCTGCGCAACATGTACCAGAAGAACCTGCTGGTCGAACCGGGTGCCATCGACCTGCTGGGCACGCCGCTCGACCTGGGGGCGATCGAGACGCCGACCTTCATCCTGTCGACGAAGGACGACCATATCGCACCGTGGAAGGCGACCTATTCGGGGACGCAGCTCTATGGCGGGCCGGTCAAGTTCTGCCTGAGCGGCTCCGGCCATATCGCCGGCGTGGTCAACCCGGAAGGCTCGGAGAAATACGGCTACCGGACCAACCCGAAAAATCCGGCGGACCCCGACGAATGGTTCGCCGGCGCGACGGAGCACGCCGGTTCGTGGTGGCCGGAATGGCACCGCTGGATCGCCCGCAAGACAGGCGGCAAGGTGCCGGCCCGCCAGCCCGGCGACGGCGAACTCGCCGTCATCGAGCCAGCCCCCGGCCGCTATGTCAGGGTCCGCGCGACGGATTGACGGCGCACCGCAGGCGCCGGGAGGTACCGATGAGCACGCCGAAGGCAGTACCGACCGTGATGATCGAGGACGGGCGGGTACGGGTGACCGAGTGGCGCTTCGCGCCCGGCGCGGCAACCGGCTGGCATGTCCACGAGCACGATTATGTCGTGGTGCCGATGACGACCGGAAAGCTGCGCCTGGTCGAGCCCGACGGCACGCGCGAGGCCGAACTGACGGTCGGCAAACCGTATAACCGGGCGCGCGGCGTTGCCCACGACGTGATCAACGCCAACGATTACGAGTTCTCCTTCATCGAGATCGAGCTGCTCGAAAACCCCTGACCGCCCTCCCTCGATACGCGGCCCCTTCGACAAGCTCAGGGCAGGCTCTGCGGGCGGTCGCTCAGGATGAGAGCGGTGGCAGTTTTCGGTATAATATATTGAATATAAACAATAAAAACCCTCATCCCGAGTAGCCCCGGACAAAGTCCGGGGTGTATCGAGGGACGGCGTATCGAGGGAGCCCCGCTCACACCATCACGCGGCCGCCATTCACGTAGAGGGTCTGGCCGGTCATGAAGCGGGCGTTCTCGGAGAGCAGGAACAGGACCGGGCCGACGATATCGTCGGTCACGGCGATGCGGCCCAGCGGAATGGTGGCCAGCATGGCGCCGCTGTCCATCCCGGCGGGAAATTCCTGCCCTTCGGTCGGCGCCGTATCGCCGCCGCGCCCGGTGCCGCCGCGCAGAAAGGCGGTATCGACCGCGCCGGGCGCGATGCAGTTCGCGCGGACCGCGGGCGCGTTCTCCTTCGCCAGCCCCTTGGCGAGCGCGATCAGGCCGGCCTTGGCCGCCGAGTAGGTGCCGGTGTTCCGCTCCACCAGGGTGGCGAGGCCGGAGGCGGCGAACAACAGGCCCGAAGCATTGCCCGTCTCGCCGGCGCCCTTGCGCAGCATCGGCAGCGCTGCCTTCGCCGCCAGAAAGGCGGAGCGGAGGTTGACCGACAGCGCCTCGTCGATCTCGGCCACCGACAGCTCCTCAACCAGCCGGGGCGGCGACATGTAGCCGGGCAGATGGACCAGCCCGTCGAGCGCGCCGTCCCACAGGCCGGCCAGCGCCGCGAAGGCCTGCGCCGCGCCATCGTCGTCGCGCACATCCCAGGGCAGCGCCGCGACCCCGGCGGGCGGTGCGTGGCGCCCCAGCGAATCCGGCAGGTCGAGCACCGCCACCTGCAGCCCTTCGGCAACGGCCGCTTCGGTCAGCCGCCGGCCGATGCCGCCGCAGCCGCCGGTAATCGCCAGGCGATAGCCGGCGGGCGGCGCCAGGCGGGAGAAATCGGGAGTCGCAAGCGTCATCGCATCATACCTCCTGTCAGTCTGAAGCGCCGTCGGTGCCCAAGTGTAGCGCCGGTGTGTAGCGCCGGCGCGGCGCTGGCGGCAAGCCCCGCCTTCCAAGGCGCAGCCCATATGTGCGGGAAAGAGTCGCCGATCTGTCGCACGCGCGGAACGGTAACCGGTCCGGTTCAAAAAGGTATAAGAGGCAGCCCGGCGCAGCAGGCCGAGCTTGGAGCGGAAATCCGCGGGTTCCCGGAAAGGCCGGCGGCTTCGGCCGGCGTAGCGGGGCGGTGAACGGCCCGGCTGCCGGGCGCGTCGCACTCATTCTGGAGACGGCATGTCGGCACCGATCCCCCTCCCCGATTCGGTCGATGCGACCGAGCGTCTGCTCGCCGCCGGCGCCTATGTTGCCGACCGGTCGCTGGCGACCGCCCTGTTCCTGGCGCTGAAGCTCGGCCGGCCGCTGTTCCTCGAAGGCGAGGCCGGCGTCGGCAAGACGGAAATCGCCAAGGTGCTGGCCGATTGCCTCGGCCGCGATCTGATCCGGCTGCAATGCTATGAGGGGCTGGATGTTTCCAGCGCCGTCTATGAATGGAACTATGCCCGGCAGATGATCGAGATCCGGCTGGCCGAAGCGGCCGGCGATGCCGGCGGACGGGGCGGACGGGCCGCCCTCGCCCGCGATGTCTTCGCCGGGGAATTCCTCATCAAGCGCCCCCTGCTCCAGGCCCTCGAAAAGCGGGAGAGCGGCCCGCCGGTCCTGCTGATCGACGAGCTGGACCGTACCGACGAACCCTTCGAGGCCTTTCTGCTCGAAGTGCTGTCCGACTTTCAGATCACGGTCCCCGAAATCGGCGTGTTCCGGGCCGATGCACCGCCGGTCGTCATCGTCACCTCGAACCGGACGCGGGAGATTCACGACGCGCTGAAACGGCGCTGCTTCTATTATTGGGTCGATTACCCGGACGCCGAGCGCGAGCTCGAAATTCTCGGCCGGAAGGCGCCGGAGGCCGGCGAGGCCCTGCGCCGCGATGTGGTCGCCTTCATCCAGAAGCTGCGCGATGTCGATCTGTTCAAGGCGCCCGGCGTCGCCGAATCCATCGACTGGGCCCAGGCGCTGGCCCAGCTCGATGTCGTCGCCCTCGACCCCGATACGCTCAACGCAACGCTCGGCGCGCTGCTCAAATATCAGGACGATATCGAGCGCATCCGCGGCAGCGAGGCCATGCGTATTCTGGACGAAATCCGGACCGAAGCCTCGCTCAGCCGCGTGCGCGGCTCCTGACGCGGCCGGGCCGAACCCGCGCAAGCGCCCGTCGCCCGCCATGCCCGCCGCCCCGCCCCCGGAGGCCCCGTTCGACGATCCGCCGGCACCGCCGAAGCCGGATCGCGGCGCGGGCGGCGGCCGCCTGCCGGCGAACATCATGCATTTTGCCCGTGTCCTGCGCGCCGCCGGCCTGCCGGTCGGGCCGGGCCAGGTGATCCGGGCCATTGAGGCCGCCGACGCGGTGGGCATCGGCACGCGCGCGGATTTCTACTGGACCCTGCACGCCGTTTTCGTCAACCGGCGCGACCAGCGCGACCTGTTCGACCAGGCCTTCCATGTCTTCTGGCGCAATCCGCGCCTGCTGGAGCGGCTGATGACTGTCATTCTGCCGACGATCGAAACCCCGGCGGACGAAGAAAAGGAGGAAATGTCCCGCCGCCTGGCCGAGGCGCTGCAGGGCCTGGCCGAGGCGGCCGACCGGGCGCCGGAGCAGGAGCGCCTCGACCTCGACGCGGCCATGACCTGGACCGACCGGGAAGTATTGAAGACCCGGGATTTCGAGAAAATGTCCGGCGACGAGGTGGTGGCGGCAAAGCGGGTGCTGGCCCGGCTGCGCCTGCCGTTCGAGCGGACGCCGACCCGGCGCTTCCGCGCCGATCCCGCCGGCCCGCGGCTCGATATGCGCCGGGTGCTGCGGCGCAGCGTGCGCAGCGGCGGCGATACCATCGTGCTGGCGCGGCGGCGGCGGCGGACGCGGCGCCCGCCACTGGTCGTCCTGTGCGACATTTCCGGCTCGATGAGCCGCTATTCGCGCATGCTGCTGCACTTTCTCCACGCCGTGACCAACGACCGCGACCGGGTGCACACCTTCCTGTTCGGCACCCGGCTTACCAACGTCACCCGCTATCTCCGCTACAAGGATGTGGACGAAGCGCTCGACCGGATCGGCCGGGTGGCCGAGGACTGGGACGGCGGCACCCGGATCGGCCGCACCATCGGCGAATTCAACCGGCGCTGGTCGCGCCGCGTGCTCGGCCAGGGCGCCATGGTGCTGCTGATTACCGACGGGCTGGACCGGGACGGCGGCGCCGGCCTGACGCGGGAGATGGACCGGCTGCACCGCAGCTGCCGCCGCCTGATCTGGCTCAATCCGCTGCTGCGCTATGACGGTTTCGAGCCCCGGTCCGCCGGCATCCGGGCGATGTTGCCCCATGTTGACGACTTCCGTACCGTGCACAATCTGGAGAGTCTGGAGCAGCTGGGCGCGGTCTTCGCCCAGGGCGGAGACAGGAGCGCGGCCCGATGGCAGGCGATGCTGAAATCCTGACGGTTTCGAACGAAGCGGTGCTGGACCGCGCCGCGGCCTGGCGCGATGCCGGCAAGGGCGTCGCCATCGCCACGGTCGTCAATACCTGGGGGTCGTCGCCCCGGCCGGTCGGCAGCCAGCTCGCAGTCGGCGCCGGGCAGGAGATGATCGGCTCCGTCTCCGGCGGCTGTATCGAGGGTGCGGTGGTGGCCGAGGCCCAGGAGGTCATTCGCACCGGCGCGCCCCGGCTGCTCGAATTCGGCGTTGCCGACGAGGATGCCCAGGCGGTCGGCCTGGCCTGTGGCGGACGGATCGAAGTGTTCGTCGAACGGCTGGACTAGAGACCGGCGGATGGACCGGGCGCTGATCGACAGGCTCGCCGCCGCCCGGACCGGGCACCGCTGCGTCGTCATCGCAACGGACCTCGAAACGGGCGCGAAATACTGGATCGAGAACGGGCTGGCCGAGGGCGTTCCGGCGCTGGATCGCGCCATTCTCGACGCCGCGGCAGCGGCGCAGCGCGACGACAGGAGCCGGACCGTCGAGACCGCCGACGGAAGCCGCCTTTTCCTGCATGTCTTCAATCCGCCGCTCCGGCTGATCGTTGTCGGCGCCGTCCATATCGCCCAGGCGCTGGCGCCGATGGCGGCACTCGCCGGCTATGCCGTCACCGTCGTCGATCCCCGCGGTTCGTTCGCGACCGCCGACCGCTTCCCCGGTGTCGAGCTGGCCGACGACTGGCCCGACGAGGCGCTCGCGGCCCTGAAGCTGGACGCCCGCACCGCCGTGGTGACGCTGACCCACGATCCGAAGCTGGACGATCCCGCCCTGCACAGCGCCCTGCGCTCCGCCTGCTTCTATATCGGCTGCCTCGGCTCCCGGCGGACCCATGCCGCGCGGGTCGAACGGCTCCGCCAGGCCGGGTTCGACGCGCGCAGCATAGGCCGCATCCACGGCCCGGTCGGCCTGGATATCGGCGCCCGATCGCCGGCGGAAATCGCGCTCGCGATCATGGCCGAGATCACGGCAACCCTGCGCCGGCCGCCATCCATGGCAGCCGCATCCTGACCATGGAGTTCGGCCCCGTTCCCGTCGGCGAGGCCGAAGGCGCGATTCTGGCCCATTCTGTCAGGACGGCGGCCGGGCGCCTGGCCAAGGGCCGGCGCCTCACCGCCGACGATCTTGCCGCCATCGGCGCGGCCGGGTTCGAGCGCATCACGGTGGCCCGCCTCGGCCCGGCCGATCTGGACGAGAACGCAGCGGCGGCGCGGATCGCCGCGGCGCTCGAATCCGCCGGCCTGCGCGCAGGGCCGGCCGCCAACGGCCGCTGCAACCTGTATGCCCGCCACGCCGGCCTGGCGACGATGGACCCGGCCGGCGTCGCCGCCGCCAACCTGATCGACGAGGCGCTGACCCTCGCGACCCTGCCGGCCTGCGCCCCGGTCGAGGCCGGCCAGCTGGTCGCCACAGTCAAGATCATCGTTTTCGGCGCGCCGGCCGAACGGGTGGAGCAGGTCGCCGCCGCCGCCGCCGGCACCGTTGCGGTCGCCCCGTTCCGGCCGCAGACCGCCGCCCTGATCCAGACCCGCCTGCCCCATACCACCGATGCCCTGCTCGCCAAGACCGAACGCTCGACGCGCGAACGGCTGCGCCGGATCGGCGCCGCCGTGGTCCGAACCGAAGTCACCGGACACCGGGAGGACGAGCTCGCAGCCGCGCTCGGCGAAGCCGCCGCGGCGGCGGAGCTGATCGTCGTCATCGGCGCCTCGGCCATCGTCGACCGGCGCGATGTCGTGCCGGCCGCCGTGGTCGCCGCCGGCGGCGCTATCGACCGGCTCGGCCTGCCGGTCGATCCCGGCAATCTCACCCTGCTGGCGCGGCTGGGCCGGGCGACGGTCGTCGCCCTGCCCGGTTCGGCGCGCTCACCCCGCGAACAGGGTGCCGACCGGCTGCTCGAACGGCTGGCCGCCGGCTTGCCGGTCGATGCCGCCGCCATCGCCGGCTTCGGGGTCGGCGGCCTGCTGAAGGAAATCCGCTCCCGGCCCATGCCGCGCGACCGCGAGGCGCCGGCCGCGCCCAGGGCGAAACCGGCGGTCGATGCGATCCTGCTGGCAGCCGGGCAGTCCACGCGGATGGGCGGGCGCAACAAGCTGCTGGAGCCGGTCGGCGGGCAGCCGCTGATCCGGCGCACGGCCCAGGCGGTCGCCGGGGCCGGCATCCGCCGCCTGATCGTCGTGACCGGCCATGAGGCCGGCCGGGTGCGGGACGCGCTCGCCGGCCTGGACTGCCGCTTCGCCGCCAATCCGGACTACCGCAGCGGCATGGGCTCGTCCGTCGCCGCCGGCGCCCGCGCGGCGTTCGATGCGCCGGACCCGCCCGATGCCGTCATGGTCTGCCTCGGCGATATGCCGGATATCCGGCCGGCGATGCTGGATGCGCTGATCGGCAATTTCGATCCGGCCGCCGGGCGGACGATCGTCGCCGCCGCCAGCGCCGGGCAGCGCGGGCATCCGGTGCTGTGGGACCGGCGCTTCGCCGACGATCTGGCCTGCCTTGCCGGCGATATCGGCGCGCGGGACATGCTGCGCGAACATGCCGGGCAGGTCGTGACCGTGGAGCTGGACGACGATGCCGTGCTGCGCGACCTCGATACGCCGGCCGCGTTCGACGACTATCGGGCCGGCAGGGGCGGCAATCCCGCCTGAGCCCCCTTTCGGCCGCTTCGGACGGTTCAGCCGGCCACCAGGACGAAATCGTACTCGACCCGCCGGTAGGGCACGCTGACGCCATAGGCGGCCGCCTCCTCCGCGTCGGCGGCTTCGTCGAGATCGACCCGCAGGGAATCGCGCACGCCGAACACCGCATCGTTGTCGATATTCGGATCGTCGCCGGGGAACAGTTCGGTCACCAGCGGCCGGTAGCCGTCGGCGGCGATCCAGACATGGTAATGCGCCGGGCGCCAGGCGGAGCGCCCGGTCGCCTCGAGGATTTCGCCGGCCGGGCCGTCCTCCGGCACCTTGTAGTGCACCGGCTTGACCGTGCGCACGCCGAACCTGCCGTCCGCCCCGGTGAACTGGTGGCAGCGCAGGTTCGGCACTGCGCCCTCATGGGTCTCCTGCACATCGTAGAGGCCGTTCGACTGGGTCTGCCACAGATCGATGCGCGCGCCGGCCACCGGCTCGGCCGCCTCGTTCAGAACCCGGCCGGTCAGCACCACTTCGGTGCCGGGATCGTCGCCGGCCAGATTGCCGCCGAGGGGAATTTCCGGCGCGTTCTCAACGAAGAACGGGCCGAGGACGCTGTATTCGGTGCCGCCGGTCACGTCGCGGCCCTTGATCATGTCGACCAGCGACGACAGGCCGAGAATATCGGAGGTCAGGATGAATTCGTTGCGCTCCGGCGTCGACATCTTGCCGGCATCGTAGAGATACTGGATGCCGCGCATCCATTCCTCCGGGCGCAGGCCGACTTCCCGGGCAAAGGCGTGCAGGTGCCGGACCAGGCTGCCCATCACCTCCTTGACCCGCGGATCTTCGGTCCCGGCGATGGTCTGGAGCACCGCATCGGTGATCGTGTCTTCCTGCAGATTGCGCATCGGTCGTTCCCCCGCCTTGGCGTTTCCCGTCCGGCCCATTGAAGCCGCGGCCGCCGCGGCGCGTCAATGTCCGGGCCGGCTATCCGGTGTAGATGTTCGCATAACGGTCGCGCAGCGCCTTCTTCTGAACCTTGCCGGTCGCGTTGCGCGGCAATTCATCGACGATGAAGAGGCGCTTGGGCCTTTTGAACCCGGCGAGCGACCCGGCAAGGCCGGCCAGCAGCTGCTCCGGCTCCGGCGGCGCCGTGCCGTCGGCGACCGCCACCGCGGTCACGCCTTCGCCGAAATCCGGGTGGGCCACGCCGAACACCGCCGATTCCCGCACGCCCGGCAGAGCATCCAGGCAGCGCTCGACCTCTTTCGGATAGACGTTCAGCCCGCCGGTGATGATGAGGTCGCGGGCGCGGCCAACGATGGTCACGCGGCCCTCGCCATCCATCTGCGCCAGATCGCCGGAAATGAAATAGCCGTCCGGCCGGAATTCCGCGGCGGTCTTCTCCGGCTGGCGCCAATAGCCGGCGAACACGTTGGGGCCGCGCATCTCCAGCATGCCGACCGTGCCGCGCGGCACCTCCTGCCCGTCCTCGTCGGCGATGCGGACCGAGACGCCCGGCAGGGCGAAGCCGACCGTGCCGGCCACCCGCTCGCCGGTCAGCGGATTGCTGCACGCCATGCCGACCTCGGTCATGCCATAGCGCTCCAGGATGCGCTGGCCGGTCCGGGCATCGAACGACGCGAAGGTTTCTTCGAGCAGCGGCGCGGAGCCGGAAATGAACAGGCGGACATGGCGCGCCGCCGCGGCGGAGAAGCCGGGCGCGGCGAGCAGCCGGGTATAATAGGTCGGCACGCCCATCATCGTCGTGGCTTCCGGCAGCCGGGCGATGGCCCGTTCGGCGGCAAACGCCGTCTGGAAGATCACCCGCGCGCCGCTGGCCAGCGCGCAGTGCAACGCCACGAACAGGCCGTGGACATGGAAGATCGGCAGGACATGCAACAGCACATCGCCCGCGCCGAAGCCCCAAAGGTCGCGCAGGACGAATGCATTGGACGAAAGATTGCCGTGGGTGAGCATCGCGCCCTTCGGCCGCCCGGTCGTGCCCGACGTATAGAGGATCGCGGCGAGGTCGCCGGCCCGGCGCGCCACCGGGGCATCGCCGGCCGGCAGCGCGGCGTCGCGGGCGGCGTCGGCGAGCGATCCGCCGCCCTCGCCCAGCGTCAGCACCGCGCCGACGCCGGCCTCGCCGGCGACCGCTTCGCCCGCTTCGCGATCCGCGTCCCGGCACACGAAGATGGCGGGCTCGGCATCCGCCAGGAAGAAGGCGACTTCCTGCGCCGTATAGGCGGTATTCAGCGGCACGAAGACCAGGCCGGCGCGCAAGCAGGCCAGATAGAGCATCACGGCATCGGCCGATTTGTCGACCTGGACGACGATGCGGTCGCCGGTCTGCACGCCATGGGCGGCCAGCGCGGCGGCGATGCGGGCGGCGCGCCGGTCGATCTCGCCATAGAGGACGGGCGGCCCGCTCTCGACATCCAGAAAGACGGCTTCGGGATCGGCCGGGAAATTCGCCGCGAGCAGCGTGTAGAGATTGTCGGACATGGCGGTTTCGGGACTTCCCCTCCAGAAGCGCATTCGGGCCCGCACGGGCCCTTCCGGCTACGGTTCCTTCCGCTCCAGACGGCGCCGTATGCGGGCGGCGAATTCCGGCCGGTCGGCGAGAAGCGGCAGCAGCCGGCGCCAGTAGCGCCGGCCCTCGGCCTCGCGCCCCAGATCGAAAGCGTGCCGGCCAAGATAGTAGAGCGCGAGCGGGTGGCGCGGGTCGAGGGCTTCGAGGCGCCGGAACAGCGCCAGCAGGCGCGGATCGACCGGATCGTCGCTGTCGCGCAGGCGCAGGACGGCCATCGTATAGAGCGTCAGGACCCGGACATTGTCCGGCGCGAGCGCCCGCGCCCTCGCATAGGCCTCCGCGGACTCCTCGATCCGGCCGAGCACCTGATATGCCCTGGCGAGACGCAGCCAGCCGCTGAGATCGGTCGGATTTTCCTCAAGCCGTTCGGCGAGGCGCCCGACCATGCCGCGGATCATCTCGCGGCGCTGCTCCGGCGTCATCCGTTCGGCCGCGCGAATGTCTTCCGGGCCTGGGCCGGGGCGCTCCTGTTGGGCCGTCAGCATGCTGCGGTCGGCCAGTTCCGGCCGGCCCAGAACGGCGTAGAGCGCCACGCTCAACACCGGCACCGCCAGCGCCAGCGCCAGCACGGTGGTACGGGACAGGTGCTGCGGCGGGCCGGGCGCCGCTTCGGACCGGTCGGCCGCGGCGAGCGCGCGGCGGCGGATTTCGTTGCGGGCGGCCTCGGCCTCCGCCGCACCGATGGTGCCGCGCGCCAGATCCCGGTCGAGCTCGCTCAGCTGGTCGCGATAGACTTCCAGATCGAACGCCGCCGGGTCCGCGACCGGCACGGCAGGGGCGCGGTCGCGCGGATAGAGGCGCCAGGCGATGGCCGCGCCGGCCGCCAGCCCCAGCGCGCTCACGACCAGCCAGATCACTCCCGGTCTCCGTCGCCGCCGAGCAGGGCATCGGCCCGGGCGGCGTCTTCGGCCGAAAGGGCTTCCGCCTGCCCGGCGGCTGCGCGCGGCCGCCGGCGCCAGCGCCAGGCGATGGCCAGCAGCGCCGCCAGCAGCACCGCCGCCGGGCCGAACCACAGCAGCCAGGTCCGCGCATCGACCGGCGGGCGCAGCAGCACGAAATCGCCATAGCGGGCGTGGATATAGGCAATCGCCTGCCGGTCGCTGTCGCCGGCGACCAGCCGCTTGCGCACCAGCCGGCGCAGGTCGCGCGCCAGGGGCGCATCGGAATCGTCGATGGACTGGTTCTGGCAGACCAGGCAGCGCAGCCGGCGGCCGATGTCGCGCGCGCGCTCTTCCAGCGCCGAGTCCGGCAGAGCCTCGCCCGGCTCGATGGCGCGGGCGTGGAACGGCGGCACGGCGAGGGCGGCCAGCAGAAGCAGGGCCGGCAGAAGCGCGCGCATCATCGCTTCAACGCCCGGATCGCCGGCAGGAACTGCTCCTCCAGCACCTTCACGGTGATCGGGCCGACATGCCGGAAGCGGATGCGGCCCCGGCGGTCGATCAGATAGGTCTCCGGCACGCCGTAGACGCCGAATTCCGGCGCCAGATCGCCGGTCGGATCGACGCCGATCCGGGCGAACGGATTGCCGTGCCGGGCCAGCCAGGCGGCCGCCTTCGCCGGCTTGTCCTTGTAGTTGATGCCGACCAGGCTGACGCCCGGCACCTTCGACAGCGCCACGATCTGCGGATGCTCCACCAGGCAGGGCGCACACCAGCTGGCAAAGAAGTTCAGAGCGGTGAGGCGGCCTTTGAAAAACGCGCTGGAAACCCCTGGCACAACAGGCTTTCCATCGACAGAAAGAGCCGGCGCGACAAAGGTCGGCGCCGGCTTGTCGATGAGCGCGGACGGCAGCACGCGCGGATCGCGTCCGCTCGCCAGATACCAGGCGGCGGCTGCCGCCACGAAGGCGAAGACGGCGAGCGGCGCGAGATAGAGAAGCCGGCGCGCGGGCATGGCGGGATCAGCCTTGCGCCGGGCGCGCCGCCGCCGGCCCGGCCGCCGTGGTGCGGCGCGGCGCGCCGACCCGGTAGCGCCGGTCGGTGAGCGAGATCGCGCCGCCCAGGAACATCAGAATGGCGCCGATCCAGATCCAGGGCACCAGTGGATTGTGATACAGCCGCACCGCGAATCCGCCCTTGCCGTCCGGGTCGCCCAGAACGACGTAGAGATCGGCGAGCAGGGTCGTGCGGATGGCCGCTTCGGTGGTCGGCGTGCGCTGGGGCAGATAGACCCGCTTCTCCGGCCGCAGGGTGGCGATGGCGGCGCCGCCCTCATAAACGATGAACTCGCCGCGACGGGCGAGATAGTTGCCGGCGTTGACCTCGCGGATGCCGGCAAAGCCGATGACGGTACCGGCGACGACGGCCCGGTCGCCCGGCTTCATGACGCGAACGACCTCCGTCTGCCAGACGCTGGATGCGGTAATGCCGGCGACGACCACCCCGGCGGCGGCGTGGGCGACCGTCATGCCCCAGGCGCTGCGCGGCAGGGCGCCGGCCCGGCGCAGGGATTCGCCGAATGGCGCGCGGAACAGCCGGATGCGCCCGGCGACCTCGCGCACCGACGCGCCGATGGCCCAGGCCGCCAGCCCCAGGCCGAGTGCGGCGGCGAAGCTGTACCGGTCCTCCAGAAAGACGATTGCTGCGACCGCGACGGCCGCGATGCCGGCGACGAATTTCAGGCGGTCGAGCGCGCCGGCCAGATCGGCCCGCTTCCACGGCAGGAAGGGCGCGATGCCCATGGCCAGGATCGCCGGCGCCATCAGCGGCACGAAGGTGGCGTTGAAATAGGGCGGCCCGACGCTGATCTTGCCGAGGCCGAGCGCATCCACGATCAGCGGATACAGGGTGCCGAACAGAACGGTCAGCGCCGCCACGGTCATCAGCAGATTGTTGACGATCAGCGCGCCTTCCCGCGAGATCGGCCGGAACAGGCCGCCGCCTTTGAGCGTCGGCGCGCGCCAGGCGTAGAGCAGCAGCGCGCCGCCGATGGCGAGCGCCAGAATGGCGAGGATGAACAGGCCGCGTTCGGGATCGGTGGCGAAGGTATGCACCGAGGTAAGCACGCCGGAGCGGACCAGAAAGGTGCCGAGCAGGCTGAGCGAAAAGGTCAGGATCGCCAGCAGGATCGACCAGCTTCTGAGCGCATCCCGCTTCTCGACGACGATGGCGCTGTGCAGCAGGGCGGTGCCGACCAGCCAGGGCATGAAGGACGCGTTCTCGACCGGGTCCCAGAACCAGAAGCCGCCCCAGCCGAGCTCGTAATAGGCCCACCAGCTGCCGAGCGCGATGCCGAGGGTGAGAAAGCTCCAGGCGGCGAGCGCCCAAGGCCGCACCCAGCGCCCCCACGCGGCATCGACCCGCCCTTCCAGCAGGGCGGCGATGGCGAAGGAGAAGGTCACCGAAAAGCCGACATAGCCCAGATAGAGCAGCGGCGGATGGAAGGCGAGGCCGGGGTCCTGCAGGATCGGGTTCAGGCCCTGCCCGTCCGGCGGCATCGGGACGACCCGGTCGAACGGGTTCGACGTGAGCAGGACGAAGGCCAGGAACGCCACGCCGATCATGCCCTGAACCGCAATCGCCCGCGCGCGCAGGCCGGGCGCCACATTGCCGCCGAACCAGGCGACGCAGGCGCCGAACAGGCTGAGGATCAGGCACCACAGCACCATGGAGCCTTCGTGATTGCCCCAGACGCCGGTGATCCGGTAGAGCAGCGGCTTGGCGCTGTGCGAATTCTGCACCACGTTGGCGACCGAGAAATCCGAGCCGACGAATGCCGCGGTCAGGGCAGCGAAGGCGATGGCGACGAAGACGAACTGGCCGGTCGCCAGCGTGCCGCCCAG
Organism: Alphaproteobacteria bacterium; assembly: GCA_965221475.1. GTDB lineage: Bacteria > Pseudomonadota > Alphaproteobacteria > Bin65 > Bin65 > Bin65. The sequence continues at coordinate 384,051 of OZ244891.1, forward strand.
GGCCATCAGCGCGTCATGGCGCCGGGCCGCGCCCACCATCGGGAAAATGCTCTGGCCGAGCGCCAGAATGGCGGCGACGATCAATGCGAAATGGCCGATCTCCGCGCCCATGCCGCCAGCCCCCGGCTCAGGATTTCGCCCCGGTACAGGGCTTGCCGCCGCCGTCCCGGTGCCACTGGCCCTGCTCCTTCAGCTGGTCGGCCAGATCTTTCGGCATGTAGTTCTCGTCATGCTTGGCGAGGACCGTCCCGGCGCGGAAAATGCCGGTACTATCCAGGCGGCCGATGGCGACCACGCCCTGCCCCTCCCGGAACAGGTCCGGCAGCACGCCCTTGTAGACCACCGACAGGCTGCGGATGCAGTCGGTGACCCGGAAGGTCACGCTCACCCCGTCGTCGAGGGTTTTGCGGCTGCCGGCCTCGACCAGGCCGCCGAGGCGGAACTGCTGCCCGGCGGGCACCTTTTCACGAGCAACCTGGGTGGGCGTGCGGAGGAAGTTGACGCTACCCTCCAGCGCCAACAGAACCAGCGCAACCGCGGCGCCCAGCAGAACGACGCCGACCGAAAGAAACGTCATACGGCGCCGTTTAGGCCGCACCTTCGCCCTCCGCTTCCCCGCCGTCCGCGGACCGTTCGAGGGCGGCCAGCGCCGCCTGCTCGCGCCGCAGGCTGCGCCAGGCGAACCAGGCCAGCCCGATCATCGTCGCCGCCGTCAGGCCGAGCGCCGGCCAGACATAGACCGCATAACCGCCCATCGCGAAGAATTCGGCAAGACTGGCCAATTCCGGCGCCTCCGGCAAACACGCCCGGCGCCGGCGCGCGCCCTGGCGCCCCGATGCCGCAGGGCGGAGATAGCAGCGGCGCCGGCCGGCGGCAGCGCGCCAATCATCGCACAAGCGGGCCGCAACCGGCAGGCGCGGGCCCGGATCAGCCGCGCATGCGCGCACCGGCCGGGTCGAACAGCGGCTCCGCCAGAATGCGTGCCGGCAGGCGCTCGCCGAGAATCTCGACTTCGAGCCGCCCCGGCCGAGCCGCCACCGCGCGCGGCAGATAGCCGAGCGCCACCGAGCGCTGCGCCCCGTGGGCATAGCCGCCGGAGGTCGCCCAGCCGACCACCTCGCCATCGTGCCAGATCGGCTCGTTGCCGAAGGCGTCGGCATCGGTCGCTTCAAGCGACAGGGCGACGAGCTGCCGCTCGCCGCCGGCCTCCTTTTCCATGAGTGCCGCATCCCGGCCGATGAAATCGTTCTTCGAGAAATCCACGAAGCGGCCGAGGCCGGCCTCGAACGGGCCGTAGATCGGCCGGTATTCGCGCGCCCAGGTGCCGAAATTCTTCTCCAGCCGCAGGCTGTTGAGCGCCCGGCTGCCGAACAGCGCAAGGCCCAGCGGTTCGCCGGCCTGCATCAGCAGATCGAAGGCGGCGACCTGATATTCCGGCGCCATCCAGAGCTCGTAGCCCAGATCGCCGGTGAAGGAGATGCGGCCGACCCTGACCGGCACCGGGCCGATCTCCATCGCCCGGAAATCAAGGAAGCGGAAGGCTTCGGCCGAAACGTCGGCGTCCGTGACCGCCTGCAGCAGCTGCCGCGACGCCGGCCCGGCGATCATCAGGCCGACCAGGCCGAGGCCGAGCGCCTGCACCGCGACGGAGCCATCGGCCGGCAGATGCTGCTCGAACCAGCGCATATGGTATTTCTCGGCCGGGCCGGAGCCGAAGATAAAGAAGCGCTCAGGGCCGGCCTTGGCCACGGTGAAATCGCCGATCAGCCTGCCCTTCGGGTTCAGCATGGGGCTCAGCACCAGCCGCCCCTGCCGCGGCATCCGGTTCGCCAGCAGGCGCGACAGCCAGATTTCCGCACCCGGCCCGGTCACGCTGTATTTGGCGAAGCCCGACGCTTCGAACAGGCCGACCCGGCTGCGCACCGCCTCGACCTCGCGCGCGACGGCGGCAAAATCGTTGGAGCGCCGGAAGCTGACGATATCCGCTGCCGCCTCGCCGCTGCCGGCGAACCAGAGCGGCGCTTCCATGCCATAGGTTTCGCCGAAAACGGCGCCGGCCGCCTTCAGCCGGTCGTAGACCGGGGTCGTGCGCAGCGGCCGGCCGGCCGGCAGTTCCTCGTTCGGGAAGCGGATGCTGAAGCGGCGGCTGTAATTTTCCCGCACCTTGGCGTTGGTATAGGCCATGGTCGCCCAGTCGCCGTAGCGGGCGACATCCATGCCGAAAATGTCGAAGCCCGGATCGCCCTCCGTCATCCAGTTGGCGAGCGCCAGGCCGACGCCGCCGCCCTGGCTGAAACCGGCCATGACGCCGCAGGCGCACCAGAAATTCCGCAGCCCGCGGACCGGGCCGACCAGCGGATTGCCATCGGGCGCGAAGGTGAACGGGCCGTTGACGATCTGTTTGATGCCGGCCCGGCCGTAGGGCGGAAAATGCTCGAAGCCCACTTCGAGGGAGGGCGCGATCCGGTCCAGATCGGGCGGCAGCAGCTCGTGGCCGAAATCCCACGGCGCGGCCTTGGGCGACCAGGGCTTGCCGGCCCGCTCATAGGTGCCGATCAGCATGCCGCGGCCTTCCTGGCGGGTATAGATTTCGCCGCCGAAATCGATGGCGTGGATCACCTCGCGCCCGGTCGATTCGTTGAAGGCCACGACTTCGGGAATCTCGTCGGTCAGCAGATACATGTGCTCCATGGCGAGCACCGGCAGCTCCAGGCCGACCATGCGGCCGACCTCGCGCGCCCACAGCCCGCCGGCATTGACGACATGCTGAGCCTCGACCGTGCCCTTTTCGGTAACGATTTCCCAGCTTCCGTCGGGCTTTGGCCGGATATCCTCGACTTTCGTATGGAGATAGACCTCAGCGCCGCCGAGGCGGGCCGATTTCGCATAGGCGTTGGTCACGCCCGACGGATCGACATGGCCCTCCATCGGATCGTACATGCCGCCGACAAAATGGCCGGGATCGATCAGCGGCATCAGCTCATGGGCCTCGCCCGGCGTGACCAGCCTGGTATCCCGGTCCAGATAGCGGCCGACCGCATGGGCGGTCTTCAGCCATTCCATCCGCTCCGGCGTATCGGCCAGCATAACTCCGCCGGTCAGGTGGATGCCGCAGGACTGGCCGGAGATTTCCTCGATCTCGCGGTAGAGGTCGATGGTATAGCGCTGCAGCGCGGAGACGTTCGGATCGCCGTTCAGCGTGTGCATCCCGCCGGCGGCGTGCCAGGTCGAACCGCTGGTGAGCTCGCTGCGCTCGAACAGGGCGACATCCTTCCAGCCGGCCTTGGTGAGGTGGTAGAGCACGCTGGTGCCCACGACCCCGCCGCCGATCACCGCCGCCTGCAGGTGAGATTTCATCGCCTCGCTGCTCCGTTCCGGCTAAAAGTCCGTCGGCACGCCGCCCTCCGCCTTGCGCCGGGCGACGAAGGCGTCGAGCTCCTCCCGCACCGCCGGATCCATCGGCGGCGCGCGATATTGCGCCAGCTTCTCCTTGTAGAGGCTGTGCATGCGGTCGGCCGCAGTGGGCGAGCCGGCCGCCGCCCAGGCCTCATGGTTGCGCCAGTCCGAGATCATGGGCGCGAAAAAGGCGGTCTTGTAGCGCGATTGCGTGTGGGCGGCGCCGAAATAATGGCCGCCGGGGCCGACTTCGCGCATCGCCTCCAGCGCCAGTTCCGCCTCATCGACCCGGAACGGCTCGAGGAACGATGCCACCATGTCCAGCAGATCGGCATCGAGCACCATTTTCTCGAACGAGGCCTGCAGGCCGCCCTCCATCCAGCCGGCAGCGTGCTTCAGCAGATGGGCGCCGCCCATCACGGCGCCCCACAGGGAAAATACGCTCTCATAGGCCGCCTGGGCATCGACCGCATTGGCGGCGTTGGCGTTGGACGAGCGGTAGGGCACCCGGTAGCGCCGGGCGAACTGGCCGCCGACCAGCGCCGCCTTCATATATTCCGGCGTGCCGAAGGCCGGCGCGCCGCTGCGCATATCGACATTCGAGGTGAAGCCGCCATAGACCAGCGGGGCGCCGGGCGCGTTCAGCTGATGGATGGTCATCCCGGCGAGAAATTCGGCATTCTGCTGCGCCACGGCGCCGGCCAGCGTCACCGGCGCCATCGCGCCGGCCAGGGTGAAGGGCGTCATGATGACCGGCTGGCCGCGGTCGCCCATGCGCAGGATGCCCTCGACCATCGGCAGGTCGAGCCGCAGGGGCGAGCTCGAATTGATCACCGTGATCGTCGAAGGCTCGCGCGCCATGGTCTCGTCGTCGACGCCTCTGGCGATGCGGGCGATCTCAATACCGTCCCGGACCCGTTCCCGGCCCAGGCTGTAGATCTGGATCCCCTTGTCGGTCATGGTGAGCATGGCGTGCAGCGCATCCAGATGGCGGATGCTGGGGTGCAGATCGGTCGGCTCGACCGGATAGCCGCCCCACATGTGCACCGCCGGCAGCATCTGCCCCAGGCGCATGAAATTCAGATAGTCCGCGAAACAGCCGACCCGGCGGCCGCCTTCGAAATCGCAGGCGTTGGGCGCGCTGCTGACCGCGCCGAAGATCAGCCGGTCGCCGCCGAAGACGAGCGTCCGTTCCGGATTGCGGCAATAATAGCGGAAGCGCTCCGGCGCCTTGCCGATCTGCGCTTCCACCAGATCGGCCGGGAAGCGGACCCGGTTGCCATCGGCCGCCACATCGGCGCCGGCCGCGGCCAGCAGCGCCCTGGCCTCTTCGTGCAGGACATCGATGCCGATCTCCTGCAGCACCGTCAGCGCCGTCCGGTGGATCGCTTCGAGCTCGTCGTCGGAAACGGCCGGCACCGGATCGAACGGCCGGCGCGGCTGGGGCCGGATCGGGTTTTCCGGCTCCGCTGCGGCGGCTTCGGCAGCGCCGCGCCGGCCCCGGCGGCCGCGGCCCTCTCTTCTGGCGGGCATCGGTATCCCTTCCTGCTCTGCCGCCGGCCCGTCGTCGCACTGCCGGAACGGCGGGCGGCAAGGCTGCGCGCGGCGCCGGATTAGACCAAAACCGCGTGCCGGTCATGCCGAAAGTGCGGACGGCTTCCGCGCAGGCCGCGCGGCCCCGTTGCCGCTTGCGGCCGCGGCGCCGCGCGACTACGCTCGCCGCCCTGCTGTCATCTTTGGGAGGGCTGGCGATGAACGAGCTGAGCTTCGATACCGCGCCGCTGCCGGTGCGGGACGACATTGCGGAAATCCTGCCGCAGGTCTGGGCCCGGATCGGCCGGCCGGGCACCTGGCTGAGCGCGCAGGAGCGGGTGGCCGTCGCGGCCGAAAGCCGGAATGCGCGCCATTGCACCCTGTGCGCCGAGCGCAAATCGGCGCTTTCGCCCTACGCCGTCGGCGGCGAGCACGATTCGCTCGGCGAGCTGCCGGCCGACCGGGTGGAGCTCGTCCACCGGATGATGACCGATCCCGGCCGGATCGCCGGCCACTGGTACCGGTCGCTGGTCGATGGCGGCCTGCCCGAGACGGCCTATGTCGAGATCGTCGGCATCGTCGCCTGCACCGTCGGGGTCGATACCTTCTGCCGGGGCATCGGCATGGCGCCGCCGCCGCTGCCGGAGCCGCAGGCGGGCGAGCCCTCGCGCGAGGCGGTGGACGAGGCGTATCTGGACCGCGACCTGGCCTGGGCGCCGACCCTCGATCCCTTCGTGGACGGCCCGCTGCAGCAGGAATTCTTCCCCGGCGGCCCGCAAAGCGCGGCGCATATCCGCCGGGCGCTCTCCTCGGTGCCGGACAGCCAGCGCCAGTTCTGGCAGATGTGCAACGTGCTCTACATGAACGGCATGCAGATGCGGGATTTCTCGACCGAATACCGCGCCATCAACCACGCCCAGATCGAGCTGGTTGCCGGCCGGGTTTCGGCCATCAACCAGTGCGTCTACTGAACGACCAGCCATGTGGCACTGCTCCGTGCGAGCGGCGAATACAGTGGCGACGACTACGATCTGAGCGCGGTTCTGGGCGATTCGGGCAAAGATACCGGCATTCCGCACGCCGATGTTCTGATCCGGCTGGCCGAGACGGCGATCGGCCATGACGAGGCGGCGACTGCGTCGGCGCGGGCGGCCGTGATCGATCAAATGGGCGCGGCCGCCCTGGTCGATGCGGCGGCGGTGGCGGCCAATTTCAACGCCATCGACCGGATCGCCGACAGCATCGGCATCCCGCTGGAGGCGGACAAGGCCGCGACCTCGGCCGATTTCCGCGCCGAACTGGGAATCGACGGTTTCGGCCGGGCCAGCCTGCCCGAGGCCGCGGAATAGCCTCCCGATCAGCCGCCCGGGGCGGCGCTAGCGGCCGAAGCGGATTGGCGGCGCGTCCGGCGATGCCGCGACGACAGTGCCGATGACGGCGGCAGCGCCGTAGCCGGCCTGGCGCAAGGCTTCGACGCAGGCTTCGGCCCGGTCGGCCGGCAGGGCGGCCAGCAGCCCGCCGGCGGTCTGCGGATCGGCGACAATCTCCGGCACCGTGCCGCCGCACGCCGCGGCGAGTGCGGCCCGGTTGGCCGGGTGCAGGGTGCTGGCGTGGCCGGCGGCGAGCAGGCCGGCAGCGCCGGGCAGCAGCGGCAGGGTGGCCTCGTCGAGCGTTGCGCCGCAGCCCGAAGCTTCGAGCATCTCCAGCAGGTGGCCGCCCAGGCCGAAGCCGGTCACATCGGTACAGGCGTGCGCCCCGTGCTGCCGCAGAAGGCCGACGGCCGCGCCCTTGCCCGCCAGCATTCCGCGCAGCGCCGCCTCGACATGGCGGCCGCGGGCGGCGCGCGCCATCTCCGCGGCGAGCAAAACGCCGGTGCCGAGCGCCTGGGTCAGGACCAGCCGGTCGCCCGGTGCGGCGCCGCCCTTGCGCCATGGCGCGCCATCGCGCACCGCGCCGTTGACGGCGAGGCCGACGCTCATCTCCGCCCCTTCCGCCGTATGGCCGCCGGCCAGCACGGCGCCGGCGGCGCCAAGGCTGCGCAGCACGCCGCGCAGCAGCAGCTCCAGATCGCGCTCGACGATGTGCGGCGCCGCGAACGGCAGGGTGAGCGAAACCAGGGCGGAGAGCGGCGCCCCGCCCATGGCATGGATATCGCCCAGGCAGTGATTGGCGGCGATGCGGCCGAACAGAAACGGATCGTCGATAAAGGCGCGGAACTGGTCGACCGTCTGAAACAGCTGCGCATCCGCCGGTGCCGCCAGCGGCGCCGCATCGTCCGGCGCGTCCAGGGCCAGATATGCCACGGTTGCCGGGTCGGCGCGCAGGCGCGCCAGCACGGCGTTCAGGATCGCCTGGGGCACCTTGGCGCCACAGCCGCCGCAGCGCATCTCCGCCGGCGCGCCATCGGCGGCGGCCGGCCGGGCGGCCCGGTTCGTCATCGCCGGCAGGTCGGAATCGTAGCGCGCCATCCAGCGGCGGTCGATCCGGTCCTTCCAGCGCCAGAGCCCGGCGCCCTCGACGGCAAGGATGCCGCGCGAGGCCACGGCCCGCTTCCGGCCGAGCGAGACCAGCGCGAGCACCCGGCGCTGGGGCCGGAACGGCCGCAGCGGCAGGCCGCGGACGGCGCGGCGCAAATTCTCCGCGAGCACCGGCCCCTGGCGCACCGCGAAAACGCCGGACCGGACGCCGGACCCGCTACCCGAACGGCGCAGCATCGCCGGATCGAGGGCGGCGCAATCGCCGGTCGCGAAGATATGCGGGTCGGCTGCCGATTGCAGGCTCGCGCCGACCCTGACGAACCCCTCCCCGTCGAGCGTAAGACCGGTCTCGCGCAGCCACGGCGCCGCGCCGCCCTGGGTGACGAGAATCGCGGCATCCTGTTCGAAAATCCGCCCCGAACGGCAGGCGACCTGGCCGGGCCGGACGGCCGCCGCCGTTTCGCCCGCCGCCACCTCGATACCGTTGCGGCGCAACGCCGCCAGCACGCACCGCCGGACCCCGGCGGCATGGCCGGGCATGATCTCCGCCGTCTGCGACAGGAGGGTAAATTGGGGTTTTGAAATTCCTGTTTTTTCTTTTTTATCAATCTGTTCGAGGAATTTATCGAGGCGGTGGCGCAAGGCCAGAATCGTTTCGACTCCGCCGGCACCGGCGCCGATCACAACAATGCCGACCGCCCCGCCCCGCTCCTGCGCCAGCGCCTCGACCGCGGCCCAGCGTTCGAGGAAGGCCGGCACCGGCCGGATCGGGATGGCGTGTTCCGCCCCGGCGATGCCGCCGCTCTCCGGCACCGAACCGATATCGAGCCCGAGCAGATCGTAGGGCAGCGGCGGCCGGCCGGCGAGCAGGACGCGCCGCCCGGCCCGGTCGATGCCGGTCGCCCGGTCGACGATCAGGCGGGCCCCGGCGAAGCGGCACAGGCGGCGCAGGTCGATCGTGCAGTCGTCGAAGCCGTAATGGCCGGCGAGATAGCCGGGCAGCATGCCCGAATAGGGCGTATCGACCGCGGTCGAGACCAGGGTCAGCCGCACGCCCGGCTCCGGCGCCATGCCGAAGCGGCGGACGACCTCGACATGGGCATGGCCGCCGCCGACCAGCACGATGTCGGTTTCGATGGGGGAAGACGACAGCACCGGATTCAGCGTGCAGGAAGGTGGCGGAAGAGGGTGGGAGTCGAACCCACCAGACACGCGCTGGCGCGTCTCGACGGGTTTGAAGCCCGCGCGGCCCACCGGGAGCCGATCCTCCTCCGTCGATGGCGGGTTGCTAGCACGGATCGGCCGGGTTCGGAACCGGCTCAGGCACGCCCGCCCTCCCGGAATATCGCAGCGGCCGGCCGGCGGACGATGCGCTCGTTGCCGGCCCGCCGGGTGAAGCCGGCCCGGTCGAAATATTCCAGCATCTCGACGCTCAGATTGCGGCCCAGCCCGGACCAGTCGCGGAAATCGGCAACGGTGAAGCGGTCCCGGCCGGATGCGGCGAGGCCCGCTTCGGCGGCGGCGGCCAGCGATGCGAGGGCGGCCGGGGTCAGGAAGCGGGTCCGGGAAATCTGCAGCGCCAGCCCGGCCGCCTGGGCCCGCTTGAGAAGGCGCGCCACCTCCGCCTGCGCCAGGTTGAGGGCTTCCGACACTTCCCAGACCGTTCGGGGCCGCCCGTCCGCCATCAGCGCCGGCTCGACCCGGTGCCAAAGCTTTGCATCGCGCGGCTCCAGCGCAGCCTGCCGGCCGGCCATGACGATCCGCTCGCCGCTCCGCTCGACGATGCCCTCCTGCATCAGCCGCTCCAGGGCGGCATCGACGACCGCGGCGAGCGGCCGGCCGGGCAGCAGCCGGGACAGGGAAGCGACCGGCAGGCCGGGCGCCCCGCCCTTCCCTTCCGCCTGCCCGGCGAGCAGCGTGCGGACAGAGTCGGCGAGCGCCGCCAGATGGCGCTCGAGGATGGCCGCCGGCCGGCCGGCCGCACCGGCGCGCACCATGCCCGGCACTTCGAGATCCGCCAGCGCCGCCTCAGGGATATTGCGGTTGCGGGCAAAGGCCGCCAGATCGATGCCACCGGCCGCCGTTTCGAGCTGCGCCTCCAGCGCTTCGGTATGGCTGTCGCGGCGCTGCGCCTTCACAAGAGCGAGGCGCTGCGGCGTCGCCCGGCCGCGCCGCGGCCCGTCGCAATCCAGCACCATGCCGCCGCCGACGGTGCGTCGCGCCGACTGGTCGCGCAGGATGACCGCATCGCCCCGGCAGACGCACAGGCCGCGGTCCAGCACCAGCTGCGCCACGGCGCGCGCGCCGGGCGCCAGCTCGCCCTGCTCCAGCAGGGCCACGCGGCCGGGGATATCGGCCGTCCCGGCATGGACATGGACCGGCGTCCAGTGCCGCAGCGGCCGCTCTTCCGAATCGAGCAGCCGCAGATCGATATCGAGCCGGCGGCCGACCGATTGCAGCGCCGGCTCCATCAGCCACTGGCCGCGGCCGATGGCGGCCCGCTCCACGTCCGGCCCGGCCAGATTGACCGCGCAGCGGTCGCCGGCCCTGGCCTGGCGGGCCGGCGCATCCTGCACCTTCAGGCCGCGCACCCGCGCCGCGATCCGCCGGCCGCCGGCCGCGCCGGCCGCCGGGCTCACCGTCAGCCGGTCGCCGACCGCCAGGGTGCCGCTCTGCGCCAGCCCGGTCACGACCAGCCCGGCGCCGCCGACGATGAAACTGCGGTCGATGGCCATGCGGAACCCGCCATCCGCCGGCTTGCGCCGGGGTCGGATGTCCCGGATCGCCTCGATCAGCCGGTCGAACCCCGCCCCGGTGGCCGACGAGATCGGCACGACCGGCGCCGCGGCCAGGCCGGTCGGCGCCAGCAGGGCGCGAACCGCGGCGACGACCGCATCGAGCCGTTCGGCATCGACCAGGTCCGCCTTGGTGACCGCCGCGATCCCGGTGCGCACGCCGACCAGGTCGAGGATCGCCAGATGCTCGCGGGTCTGGGGCATCGGCCCGTCATCGGCGGCGACCGCCAGCAGGGCGGCGTCGATGGCGGTCACCCCGGCCAGCATGTTGCGGATGAACTTCTCATGGCCCGGCACATCGACGAAGCCGACGGTTTCGTCCGGCCGCAGGGCTTCGGTATAGGCGAAGCCGAGATCGATGGTGAGACCGCGCCGCTTCTCCTCCGGCAGCCGGTCGGTATCGACGCCGGTCAGGCGCTTCAGCAGGCTGGTCTTGCCATGATCGACATGGCCGGCGGTGGCGATAATCATGCGTTCATGCAGGCGCGGTCACGGCGCCGCCGGCCAGTCGAGCCGGCCGATTCCGTCGAGCAGGCACTCCGGCGTATCGAGGCAGCGCATATCGAGCCAGAAGGCGCCCTCGCCGATCCGGCCGATGACAGGCACCGGCAGGGCGCGGAACGCGGCGGCCAGCGCCTGCAGCGTCCGGCCGGCGGCCCGGCGGCGGCGTGTCGGCGCGAGCCGGACCGCGGCGCTGGGCAGCGCTGCCACCGGCAGGGCGCCGCTGCCGATCTGGCTCGAACAATCGGCGACCGCGACCTGCCAGCCGGCCGGTGCCGCCGGCGCCAGCGCGGCCGCGACCGCCTCGGCGACAGCGCGGATTTCCGGCAGGGGCCGGGCCAGCCAGCGCAGCGACGGCACGCTCTCAACCAGCGTTTCGGGCCGGCTGTACAGGGCGAGCGTCGCCGCCAGCGCCGCCACGCGCAGCTTGTCGAGCCGGAACGCCCGGTGCATCGGGTTCTTCGCGATCCGGGCGATGAGGTCCTTGCGGCCGGCGATCACCCCGGCCTGCGGCCCGCCCAGAAGCTTGTCGCCGCTGAAGGTCACCAGATCGGCACCGTTCGCCAGCGCCTCCTGCACCGTGGGCTCGTGCGGCAGGCCGAAGCGGGCCAGATCGACCAGCGTGCCGCTGCCCAGATCGATGCAGAAGGGCACGCCGTGGCGCCGGCACAGCGCGGCGAGCGCGCGCTCCGGCACCGCTTCGGTAAAGCCGATCATGGCATAGTTGCTGGTATGCGCTTTCAGGACCAGGGCCGGCCGCCGGTCCATGGCCGCTTCGAAATCGGCCAGCCGGGTCCGGTTGGTCGCGCCGACCTCGACCAGGCGCGCGCCGGCCCGCCGCATGATGTCCGGCAGGCGGAAGGAACCGCCGATCTCGACCAGCTCGCCGCGCGAGACCGGCACGGCGCGGCGGTTGGCCAGCGTGTTCAGCACCAGCATGACGGCGGCGGCATTGTTGTTGACCGCGGTCGCCGCCTCCGCCCCGGTCAGCGCGCAGATGCGCCCTTCGAGGTGGCTGTCCCGGCGGCCGCGCCGGCCGCTCGCCAGATCGTATTCCAGATCGACCGGATGCTGCGCCGCCTGCACCATCGCGGCAATCGCCGCTTCTGGCAGCGCTGAGCGGCCGAGATTGGTGTGGATGACCGTGCCGGTGAGGTTCAGCACCGGCCGGGGCGAGGCGGCCATGCCGGCGGCGACCCGGTCGGCGATCCGCTCCGCCAGCCGCGCCGGGTCGATCCGGCCGCCGGCGAGCAGGCGGCGGCGGCCTTCCGCCAGTTCGGCGCGCGCCGCCTCGACGACGCAGGTCCGGCCGACCCGGGCCGACAGATCGGCGAGGCGCGCATCCCGCATCAGCCGGTCCACGCCCGGCAGGCCGGCCGGGGCGGTGATCGGGGCGGAATCGGCGGGCTCGGCAGACATCCGGGCCGCTTTAGCACGGTTTTCCCGCACGCGGCACAAACATGCTATGGTCGGTCGCGAGGATGCCGGACCGGCGCGCGAACCGGCCGGCATCCGGCCGAGCGGATGGAGGCCGGGCCATGGTGCGCACCGCTGCCAGCGTTCTCGCCGTATTCCTGGGCCTGGCGATCCCGACCGGCGCTCTCGCCGACGCCATCGACGGGCACTGGTGCCATCGGGACGGGCGGCGGCTCAGCATCGACGGGCCGACCCTCGTCACGCCCGGCGGCCGGGCCATGACCGGCGACTACGACCGCCACGGCTTCGTCTATGTCGTCCCTGCCGGCGAGCCCGGCGCCGGCGAGCGGGTCACGATGCAGCTGATCGACGAGTATACGGTGATCCTGCGCACCGGCGCGGACTCGGCGAAATCGGTCGAGCAGGTCTGGAAGCGCTGCGGCGCGCCGACGGCGTAGCCTCGGGCCTCAGCCCGCCGCCCGCATGGCGCGGCGCGGCAGGACGATATTGAAGCGTTCGCGGATCGCGGCATCGACCGGTTCGGGAATGTGGCCGGGGAAGACGGTCGCCAGAATCCGGCGCTTTTCGGCCAGCGCCTTGCCGACCAGGTCGGGCTTGCCCTGCTCCAGCCATTCCTTCGGGCTGCTGCGGTCGCCGAGTGCCGGATAGACATATTCCGACTGCATCAGCGACAGGGTCTGGGGGTGGCCGAGATAATGGCCGGGCCCTTCCAGGCACACGCTGCGGATGGCCTCGATGGACAGGGTTTCGTCGCTCACCTCGATGCCGCGCACGCAGCGCAGGCACTGGCCGATCAGATCGTTGTCGATCAGCAGGCTCTCGTGACAGAAGCTGAGCAGCGAGGCGTGCATGCCGACGCTCTCATAGACCAGGTTCAGGCCGGACAGGCCGGCCATCGCGTTGGCGACGCCGCGCTCGTAGCCGGCCTGCATGTCCGGCGCCTTGCTGTCGGACATGGCGCAGGCCGAGCCGCCGGGCAGATCGTAGAAGCGCGCCATCTGTCCGCAGGCGGCGGTGAGCAGGGCCTGCTCGCCCGACCCGCCGGACATGGCGCCGGTGCGCAGGTCCGAAACGAAGGGCCAGGTGCCGAAGATCGCCGGGTGGCCCGGCTTCAGCGCGTTGACATAGACCACGCCGGCCAGGCACTCGGCGGTCGCCTGGGTCACCGCGCCGGCGAGCGCGGCCGGCGCCGTCGCCCCGGCCTGCCCGGCCGACAGCAGCAGGACCGGCATGCCGCCCTCGATCAGCCTTTCCATGACCAGGCAGGATTCGGTGGCGAAGCGCAGCGGCGGCACGACGAAGCAATTGCTGTTGGAAACGAACGGCCGGGCGCGCCAGGCGGCTTCGGAGCCGGCGACGGCGTGGAGCATTTCCAGCCCCATGGCGGCCCGTTCGGGCGAGGTGAAGGACGTCCCGACATGCTTGGTCGTTCCGGCGACCGAGACATAGAGCGTGTTGATGTCGAGGTCGGTCGGGTCTTCGGTGTCGCGGGTCGTCAGCGGCCGCTGGAAGAAATGGATATTGTCCAGCACCTCGACCATGCGGGCGGCGTCGTAGAGGTCCTGCACCGTCGGGTCCCGGTTCACGCGCTGCTCGACATCGTAGACATGGACGGCGGCGCCGGCCGTGCCGTAATGGACCCGCGTGCCGCCGGGCCGGATATCGTGCTTCGGGTCCTGGCCGTGCAGGGTGATGTCCCGCGCCGCGCGGGCGAGCATGTCCTCGATCAGCGCCGGCGGGAAGCGCAGGCGCCCGTCGTCGCCCAGGATGGCGCCGGCCGCCGTCATGGCGGCGACGCCGGAGTCCGGCGCGTCGGCGAGGCCGATCTCTTCGAGAATCTGCAGCGCCGCCCGGTGAATCTGCCGGACCTCGCCATCGCTCAGCACGCGATAGCGCCCGCCCTCCAGGCCGGGGCGGACCGGCCGTATGTCCTCGGCCAGCGGCGCGGCGCGCAGCGCACGCCGGGCCTCGCGGCCGCCGGCGCGGCGCCCTGCCCGCTCCTTCCGGTCTTCCGGGTTCTTCCGTTCGGGCCTCATGGCCGCCTCCCTGACGGTTGCCGGCCGGCGCCGGTCACAGCCGCATCCGTTCGGATGCCGGATCGTACATCGGCTTGAGCGAGGCATCGGCGGCGACGCGCGTGCCGGCGATCTCGATCTCATAGGCCGAGGCGAGCTGTTCCTGCACGCTTTCCCCGTCCGGGCACGGCACATAGCCGAGGCCGACCGCGCCGCCCAGAGCGTGGCCGTAATTGCCGGAGGTGAGATAGCCGACCATCCCGCCATCGCGCATGATCGGCTCGTTGTGGAACAGCAGCGGTTCGGGATCGCGCAGACGGAACTGGAGCAGCCGGCGCGACAGGCCCGCCTCGCGCTTGCGCAGCACCGCATCGCGGCCCAGAAAATCCGGCTTGCGCGTACGCACGGCAAAGCCGAGGCCGGCCTCCAGCACATGGTCCTCGTCGGTGATGTCGTGGCCGAAATGGCGGAACGCCTTCTCGATCCGGCAACTGTCCATCATGTGCAGGCCGCACAGCTTCAGCCCGTGGCCCGTGCCGGCCTCCTCCACCGCCTCGAAGACATGGGCGGCCATGTCGGCGGAGACATAGAGTTCCCAGCCCAGCTCGCCGACATAGGAGACCCGGTGCGCCCGGGCGAGGCCCATGCCGAGCTCGATCTCCTGCACGGAGCCGAAGGGGAAGGCATCGCTGGAGAGATCGGCCGGCGAACAGGCGGCGAGCACGTCGCGGGATTTCGGCCCCATGACGCAGAGCACCGCCTCGCCGGCCGTCACGTCGGCCACGGCAATATGGGCATCCGGCGGAATATGGCGGCGCAGCCAGGCCAGATCGCGCTGCACCGTTCCCGCCGGCGTGACGACGAGAAAGACGGTTTCCGACAGGCGGGCGACCGTCAGGTCCGCCTCGATGCCGCCGCGTTCGTTCAGCCACTGGGTATAGACCAGCCGGCCGGGTGCCACGGCGATATCGTTGGCGCAAATCCGATTGAGCACGGCCTCGGCGTCCCGCCCCTCGACCCGGAGCTTGCCGAAGGACGACATGTCGAACAGGCCGACGCCCTCGCGCACCGCCATATGCTCGGCGCGGGAATGTTCGAACCAGTTCTGGCGCTTCCAGGTATAGCGGTATTCCGGCGCCTCGCCCTCCGGCGCGAACCAGTTGGCCCGCTCCCAGCCCGCTGTTTCGCCGAAACAGGCGCCGCGCGCCTTCAGATGCTCGTGCAGGGGCGAACGGCGGATGCCGCGGGCACTGGCCGGCTGGCGGTAGGGGAAATGGTCGGCATAGAGCAGGCCCAGCGTTTCGCTCACCCGGTGCTTGAGATAGTGGCGGTTCTTCTGGAACGGCTGGACGCGCCTGATATCGACTTCCCACAGGTCGAACGGCGCCTCGCCATCGGCGATCCACTGGGCCAGCGCCATGCCGGCGCCGCCGGACGAGACGATGCCGATGGAATTGTAGCCGGCGGCGACCCAGTAGCCGCGCAGCTCCGGCGCCTCGCCCAGATAGTAGCGGTCGTCCGGCGTAAAGCTTTCGGGGCCGTTGAAGAAGGTGTGGATGCCGGCCTCGGCGAGCAGCGGCATCCGCTCGACCGCCTGTTCCAGGATCGGCTCGAAATGGTCGAAATCCTCCGGCAGCTGGTCGAAGCAGAAATCCTCCGGGATGCCGTCCATGCCCCAGGGCTTGGCGACCGGCTCGAAGGCGCCGAGCAGCATCTTGCCGGCATCCTCCTTGTAATAGGCGCATTCGTCCGGCACCCGCAGCGACGGCAGCTGGCCAAGGTCCGGGATCGCCTCGGTGACGATATAGAAATGCTCGCAGGCGTGGAGCGGGATCGCGACCCCGTTCATCGCGCCCAGTTCGCGCGCCCACATGCCGGCGCAGTTGACGACGATATCGCTGGCGATTTCGCCCCGTTCGCCATCGCGCGCCCACGAAACGCCGGTCACCCGGCCATTGGCGGCGGAAACCCCGGTGACGGTCACGCCCTCGGCGAGCAGCGCGCCGTTCCGGCGGGCGCCCCTGGCCAGCGCCAGCGCGATATTCGCCGGATCGCACTGGCCATCGCCCGGCAGGTGCACGGCGCCGGCCATGTCGTCGACCCTGAGATGGGGGTAGAGCCCCTTCGTCTCCGACGGCCCGATTTCGGCAACCTCGACATCGAAGGCGCGGGCCAGCGAGGCCTGGCGGTAGATTTCCTCCCGCCGTTCTTCGGTCAACGCCACGGTGATCGAGCCGTTGCGGCGCATCCCGGTGGCGATGCCGGTCTCCTCTTCGAGCCCGGCATAGAGTTCGGCGGAATATTTCGCCAGCCGGGTCAGATTCTGGCTCGCCCGCAACTGGCCGATCAGGCCGGCGGCGTGCCAGGTCGTGCCGCAGGTCAGCTGCCGGCGTTCGAGCAGGACGATATCGCGCCAGCCGAGCCGGGCGAGGTGGTAGGCGACCGAACAGCCGGAGACGCCGCCGCCGATGATGACGGCCCGGGCGCGGTCGGGCAGTGTTGCGGCCATCGCTCAGGCCCTCATCCGGGCATTGTCCGGGTCGTAGAGCGGCCGGTCGGCCTGCACCACGGCCCGGCGCCGCTCGCCGAAGATTTCGACCTCCAGTTCGGTGCCCTCCACCGCCAGGTCGGCGCGCGCCATGCCGAGCGCGATCGACTTGCCGATCCGGTGGCCCCAGCCGCCGGAGGTCGTCTCGCCGACCTGCTCGGCGCCGTGGCGCAGGGTCGACATGTAGGGCGCATCGCAGGCGCCGGCATCGACCACCAGGGTGACGAAGCGTTTGGCCGGGCCGGCCTGGCGCTCGACCTCCATCGCCGCCTTGCCGACGAAGCTCTCCTTGCTCCAGCGCACGAAGCGGTCGAGGCCGCCTTCGAGAACCGTGTAATCGGTCGAAAGATCGCCCTTCCAGGCCCGATAGCCCTTTTCGAGGCGCAGGCTGTTCAGCGCGAACATGCCGAACGGCTTCAGGCCGTGCGGCCGGCCGGCCTCCAGGATCGCATCGAACACGGCGGCGGAATCCCCGAAGCGGGCATGAACCTCCCAGCCCAGCTCGCCGGCAAAGGAAACGCGCAGCAGCAGGACGGGCCGGCCGGCGATTTCGCTCTCCTGCCAGCTGAGCCAGGGCAGGCCGAGGTCTGCGGCGCACAGGCCGGCGAGAATGTCCCGGCTCTTCGGGCCGGTGAGAATGTGGCAATCGTATTCTTCGGTCCGGTTCTCGATGACGATGCCGGAGCCGGAGTCGGCGGGCCGGCGTTTCTGCAGCCATTCCAGATCGTGCCATTCGGCGGCCGCGGCGGTGATGAGCAGCACCTCCTCCTCGGCCAGGCGGACCAGCGACATTTCGGTGACGATGCGGCCGCGCTCGTCCGGGAAATAGCCAAGGCCGATGCGCCCGACCCGCGGCACGCCGCCGGCGATCAGCCCCTCCAGCCATTCGACGGCGCCGGGCCCGGCGACCCGGTAGCGGGAGAAGCCGCACAGATTGAGGATGCCGGCGGCGTCGCGTACCGCCTCGCACTCCTCGCGGATGCGCGGGAACCAGGGGCCGTCGCGCCCCCAGGTCCGGGCCGCCGCTTCCGAAATGTCGTCGCCCGCTGCCGCGAACCAGTTCGCCCGCTCCCAGCCGCCATAGGCGCCGAATTGGGCGCCGAGCCCCTTCAGCCGGTCGTGGACCGGCGACAGGCGCTTGTCGCGGCCGGCCGGCCAGGTGTGGTGCGGGAAGTGCATGGCATATTCGTGGCCATAGACCTCCATGCCCTTTTTGTTGGTGTGATCCTGGTCGGCCCAGGCGGCGAAGCGGCGGGGATCGCAGCTCCACATGTCCCATTCCGTGCCGCCCTCGACGACCCATTCGGCCAGCACCTTGCCGGCGCCGCCGGCCTGGGCGATGCCGAAGGTGAAGACGCAGGCCTCGAAGGCGTCCGGCACGCCGGGCATCGGCCCGATCAGCGGGTTGCCGTCCGGCGTATAGGGGATCGGCCCGTTGATGACCTTGTTGACGCCGGCGGTGCCGAGCAGCGGCACCCGCGCCATGGCGTCCTCGATATACCATTCGAGCCGGTCCAGATCGTCCGGGTAGAGCTGGAAGGAGAAGTCCGCCGGCATGGGATCGTCCGCCGTCGTCCAGTGGGCCCGGCAATTGCGCTCATAGGGGCCGAGATTGAGGCCGAACTTCTCCTGGCGCAGATAGTAGGAACTGTCGACATCGCGCAGCAGCGGGAGCTTGCGCCCGTTCTCGGCGCTCCAGGCTTCGAGCTCGGGGACCGGATCGGTGAGCATATACTGGTGCGACATGCTCACCATCGGCACGAAACGGCCGAACATCGCGCCGACCTCCTGGGCGCGGTAGCCGGCGGCATTGACGACGAAGGCGCAGCGGACCGCACCCTTCGGCGTCTCGACGACCCATTCGCCGCCATCGCGGTGCACGCCGGTCACCGGGCAGAAGCGCACGATCCGCGCGCCGAGGTCGCGCGCGCCCCTGGCCAGCGCCTGGGTCAGCTGCGCCGGGTCGATATCGCCGTCGCACGGATCGTAGAGGCCGCCGGCCAGATCGTGGGTTTCGAGGAAAGGATAGCGGTCCTTCAGGTCGGCGACCGATACCATGGCGACATCCATGCCCTGGTAGCGGCCCATGCCGACGACCCGCTCGAACTCCATCATCCGGTTGTCCGAGTGGGCCAGGCGCAGCGAGCCGGTGACGTGGTAGTTCATCGGATAGCCGACCCGCTCGCCGAGGTCGCGGTAGAGCTCGGTCGAATAGCGCTGCATGTTCATCACCGACCAGCTGGCCGAGAAGGTCGGCACATTGCCGGCGGCATGCCAGGTCGAGCCCGAGGTCAGCTCGTTCTTCTCCAGCAGGACGCAGTCGGTCCAGCCCTTGAGCGCCAGATGATACAGGCAGGAGGCGCCGACCGCGCCGCCGCCGATGACGACGACCCGGGCGGTCGATGGCAGGTCGGCCATGTTCCTTCCCCTTCCCCCAAACGGCCCCTAGCCCAGGACCGAGAAGCTGCTTTCCGGATTGATCTCGCGCCGGCGGGAGTAGAATCCCACATCCACGGTCCGGCCGATATACGGCAGGGCGAATTGCA
This sequence comes from Alphaproteobacteria bacterium, assembly GCA_965221475.1. Taxonomy (GTDB): domain Bacteria; phylum Pseudomonadota; class Alphaproteobacteria; order Bin65; family Bin65; genus Bin65. The sequence goes on from OZ244891.1 coordinate 403,299, forward strand.
GCGGGCTGGTATCGTGATCGTTGCCGGCTTCGCAATAGGCAATCAGCGCCGCCATCGTCTTGCCGGCAATCGCCGCGTTCTTGAACTGGTTGCCGCTGGTCCCGCACGCCATATAGAAGCCGGGCAGCGCCGATTTGTCGTAGATCGGGATCCAGTCGTCCGACACGTCGTAGAGATCGACCACGCCCTTCATCCGGCTGGGAATGCCGAGGCTCGGCAGGCGCTGGGCATAGCGCAGGGCCTGGTGCGTCCACTGGTCGGTGAAATTCGTGTCGTAATCGTCGGGATCGACCCATTCGCGCGGGTCGCATTCCGGGTCCTCGCTGCCGATCAGGATATGGTTGCCGTGCTCCGGGCGCGAATAGACGGCGATGTCGCTGTCGGACATGACGAAGCCGCCGGTCTCGAAATCCATGCCCGCCGGCGCCGGGACGTGGACCACCTCCTGCTTCAGCGCCCTGGTGGCGATGGACATGTCGCCGGTCGCGCCGGCCAGGGCGTTGATCTTCGACGAGGCCGGCCCGCCGACATTGACGACAACCGGCGCGTGAATCTCGCTTCCGTCCGCCAGCCGGACGCCGGCGGCGCGCCCGCCGCGGCGCAGGATTTCAACGACCCTGGCGTTGAAGCGGAAGGCGGCGCCCTTCGCCTCGGCGGCGCGGCGCAGATTGTGCGCCGCCAGCTGGGGATCGGTGATGTAGCCGGCGGTCGGCCAGAAGACCGCCGCCCCGACCGAGCCGCCGGTCGGCTCGCCGAAGCCGGCATCGTCCATCCGCCGGGCCGGCGCGTGGCAGGCCAGATCGAACTGCGGCAGGCGGCGCAGGATGGCCGCGGCGTCCCAGTCCTCATAGGGAATATCGAGCCGGTCGCAGAATTCCTTGTGCTTCCTCAGATAGCCGTTGGCCTCGACGGCCATGACCAGGGCGCCGCACTCAACGAAGCGCGCCAGCCCGGCCTCGTCGGCCGTTTCCAGATAATCGGCCCAGTCGCGCCAGTAGAAATAGCCCTCATAGGCAAAGGCCGTGCCTTCGAGGGTCGAATAATGCACCCGGATAATGGCGCAGGAACCGCCGGTCGAGCCCTGGCCGGCATCGCCATTGGCATCGACCGAGAGCACCCGGTATCCGGCCTTCGCCAGTTCGAACGCCGTCGCCGTGCCGATAATGCCGGCGCCGATGACGACAATGTCTGCGGTCTCGGTCATGCTTCCCGGTCTCTCCTGCTGGGAATCGTCTTCCGTCTGCCGTGCGCGCCCGGCGGACGGCGCCTCACTCAAGCGGCGGCGCGCCACCCTCGGCGCGGCGGCGGGCGACGAAATCGTCGAGTGCCTCGCGCACGCCCTCGTCCATCGGCGGCGGCTCGAAATCGCGCAGCACCTGCTTCCAGATCGCGTTAGCCCGCTCCGGCGTCTGCACCGCCCCGGTCTCGGTCCACCGGTTGAAGTTGCTCCAGTCCGAGAGGAACGGCTCGTAAAACGCGGTTTCGTAGCGTTCCATCGTGTGCGGCGTGCCGAAAAAATGGCCGCCGCTGCCGACATCGCGCATCGCCTCGAACGCCAGATCGGCCTCGTCCACGCGCACCGGCTGCATCAGTTCCGCCATCTGCTGGAGCATCTCGATATCGACGATGAATTTTTCCATCGATCCGGTCAATCCGCTCTCCATCCAGCCGGCGGCGTGGATGACCATATTGGCGCCGCCCAGGGTGGCGCCCCACAGCGCCATCTGGGTTTCGTAGACCGACTGGGCATCGACGCAATTGGCGGTGCTCGCGGCCGAAGACCGCCACGGCACACCGACCAGCCGGGCCAGCTGGCCGCTGGCAAAGGCGGCCCGGACATTCTCCGGCGTGCCGAAGGCCGGCGCCCCGCTGCGCATGGCGACATTGGAGGTGAAGCAGCCATAGCAGACCGGCGCGCCCGGCCGGACGAGCTGGCTGACCGTGAGCCCGGCGAGAAACTCCGCATGCTGCTGGACCAGGGCGCCCGGAATGGTGACCGGCGCCATCGCGCCCGAAAGGGTGAAGGGCGTCAGGACGACCGGCTGGCCGCGGGCGGCGAAATCCATGATCCCCTGCAGCATCGGCCGGTCCAGCACCAGCGGCGAATTGGTGTTGATGACGGTATAGACATGGGGCGCGGCCGCAAACGCCTCCTCCGACAGGCCGCGGGCGAGGCGCACCATTTCCATGCCGTCGGCGACCTGGGCGGCGCCGCGGCTGTAGAGGAAGGGCGGCTTGGTCGAGAGTTCGAGCTGGGAGCGGGTGATCTCCAGATGGCGGAAGCGCGTTTCGATGTCCTGGGCTTCGACGTTCGGGCTCTGCACGTGCATCACGTCGTAATGCTCGGTCAGCCGCATGATGTTGCGGCTGTCCTCCAGCGTGCCCGGCCGTTTGCCCCGGTCGAGATCGCCGATATGCGGCGCGCCGCCGACCGGGCACCAGACGACATGGCGGCCGCCGAATATTGGCGAGGTTTCCGGCCGGCCGCCGTGCAGCGTCCATTGCGCCGGCACGCTGGCGATGGCCTCGGCCACCAGCTCGCGGCCGAACCGGCAGTGCTGGGCTTCGGTATCGATGGAGACGCCGCCCCGCCCCTTCGTGCGCAGAAGCTCCAGCGCCCCGGGCAGCAGCAGGCGCATGCCCAGCTCCTCGAGCACGCGCAGCGCCGTATCGTGGATCGCCGCGACCCGGTCGTCGGAGTAGAGGCGGACCGGCTCGAACGGATTGACCAGCCGGCGGTAATCGACCGGGCGGGCCGGCCGTGCCGCGGCTGCAACCGCCCCGGCCGTCGCGCCGCCGCGCCGGCGGCGGCCGCGATCCCGCTTTGCGGCGCGCGCCGGACGGTCCGCTGCAATGGGCGCCGCCGCCATGACCGCCTGTCGCTCCCCCCGCTCCCGATGGCACGCGCCCGATGCGCGCGTCGCGGATCGTCGCCGGGCGTGCCTATACAAGCCCCCGCGCCATGGCAAGGCCGCTCTGCGAGGAGCGGACGCCGCTGGCGGCGCAGCGCCGGAAAGGGCGCTACATGTTCCGGCGATATTTGCCGCCGACCTCGAACAGGGCCTGGGTGATCTGGCCGAGGGAGCAGACGCGCACCGCATCCATCAGCACGGCGAAGACATTGTCGTCCCGGCGCACCGCCTCGCGCAGGCGCTCCAGCATGGCCGGCGCCTCGTCCGCATGGGCGGCGTGGAAGCGGGCGAGCGCATCGAGCGCGCCCTGCTTTTCCTCCTCCGTGCCGCGCATCAGCTCCAGGGTGGTCTCCTGCCACGCTTCCGCGCCCGGATTGCGGAAAGTGTTGACGCCGACGATGGGCAGCGTCCCGTCATGCTTCAGGGTCTCGTAATGCAGGCTCTCCTCCTGGATGAGCCCGCGCTGATAGCCCAGCTCCATGGCGCCGAGCACGCCGCCGCGCTCGCCAATCCGGTCGAATTCGGCCAGCACCGCCTCCTCCACCAGATCGGTCAGCTCCTCGATGACGAAGCTGCCCTGGTTCGGGTTCTCGTTCGTCGCCAGACCCCATTCCTTGTTGATGATGAGCTGGATGGCCATGGCGCGGCGGACGCTTTCCTCGGTCGGCGTCGTGATCGCCTCGTCATAGGCGTTGGTGTGCAGGCTGTTGGTATTGTCGTAGGTCGAGATCAGCGCCTGCAGCGTCGTGCGGATGTCGTTGAAGCTGTATTCCTGGGCGTGCAGCGAGCGGCCGGAGGTCTGGCTGTGGAATTTGAGCTTCTGGCTGCGCTCGCCCGCGCCGTATTTCTCGCGCATCACGGTCGCCCAGATGCGCCGCGCCACCCGGCCGATGACGCTGTATTCCGGGTCCATGCCATAGGAGAAGAAGAAGGAGAGATTGGGCGCGAAATCGTCGATATGCATGCCGCGCGCGAGATAGCTCTCGACATAGGTGAAGCCGTTGGAGAGCGTCAGCGCGAGCTGGGTGATCGGGTTCGCGCCGGCCTCGGCGATATGATAGCCGCTGATCGAGACGGAATAGAAATTGCGCACATCGTGCTGGACGAAATATTGCGCAATGTCGCCCATGACCTTGAGCGAGAATTCGGTCGAGAACAGGCAGGTGTTCTGGCCCTGGTCCTCCTTCAGAATGTCGGCCTGGACCGTGCCGCGCACGGTGGCGAGCGTCCAGGCGCGGATCTTGGCGGCCTCGCCATCGGTCGGCGCGCGCCCGTTGTCTTCGCGGAAGCGGTCGAGCTGCTGGTCGATCGCCGTGTTGAGGAACATGGCCAGAATGGTCGGCGCCGGGCCGTTGATGGTCATCGAGACCGAAGTCGCCGGCGCGCACAGGTCGAAGCCGCCATACAGCACCTTCATGTCGTCCAGCGTGGCGATGGAAACGCCGGACGTGCCGACCTTGCCGTAGATATCCGGCCGCAGCGCCGGGTCGTGGCCGTAGAGGGTGACGCTGTCGAAGGCGGTGGACAGGCGCTTGGCCTCCGAATTGGCGGAAAGATAGTGGAAGCGACGGTTGGTGCGCGCGGCATCGCCCTCGCCGGCGAACATGCGCGTCGGGTCCTCGCCCTCGCGCTTGAAGGCGAAGACGCCGGCGGTATAGGGAAAGCTGCCCGGCACGTTCTCGCACAGCAGCCAGTGCAGGATTTCGCCCTCGTCCTGCCATTTCGGCAGCGCGACCCGCGGCACCGGCGTGCCGCTCAGGCTGCGGCGGCGCAGGGCATGGCTCAGCTCGCGGCCGCGGATTTTCACCCGGTATTCGTCGCCGCCGTAATCCGCCTTCACCCTGGGCCAGAGTTCGAGCAGCCGGCGTGCCCGCGGATCGAGCGCCGCATCCCGTTCGGCGATCAGCCGGTCGAGCGCTTCCGGCGCCTCTGCCGCATCCGGCTCTGCCTTCAGCATCGTGCGGGCGGCGGTGAGCTGCTGGCGCTGCCGGGCGGTTTCGGCCTGCTGCCGGGCCCAGGCGCGGTAGTCGCGCACCGTCGTCGCGACTTCGGACAGGTAGCGCGTCCGCTCGGCCGGAATGATGGCGCGGCTGGCCGAGGAATGGCGCGCCGCCGTCGCCGGCCATTTGCTCTCCCCGGCGGCGAGGCCCCGCTCGCACAGCCGGTCGAGCAGGCCGCGATAGAGCGCGGTCACCCCGTCGTCGTTGAAGCGGCTGGCGACGGTGCCGTAGACCGGCATCTCCTCCGGCCGCCGGTCGAAGGCCTCGCGGTTGCGCTGGACCTGCTTGGCGACATCGCGCAGCGCGTCGCGGCCGCCCTTGCGGTCGAACTTGTTGATCGCGACCAGATCGGCGAAATCGAGCATATCGATCTTTTCGAGCTGGCTGGCGGCGCCGAATTCCGGCGTCATGACATAGAGCGAGAGATCGACATAGGGCACGATGCCGGCATCGCCCTGGCCGATGCCCGGCGTTTCCACCACGATCAGGTCGAACCCGGCGGCCTTGCACACCTCGATGGCGCGCGGCGTTGCCGGCGGCACCTCGCCATCGGCGCCGCGGGTGGCGATGGAGCGCATGAAGACGCGGTCGCTGTCGATGGCGTTCATGCGGATGCGGTCGCCCAGCAGGGCGCCGCCGGTGCGCCGCCGGGTCGGGTCGATGGCGATCAGCGCGATGCGCAAATCCGGCTGGTCGAGGCGGAAGCGCTGGACGATCTCGTCGGTCAGCGAGCTCTTGCCCGCGCCGCCTGTGCCGGTGATGCCGAGGACCGGCGCGCCGGCCTGCGCCGCCCGCCTGGCGATTTCGGCCGCCATGGTCTGCGGCAGGCGCCCGCTCTCCAGGCAGGAGATCAGCCGGGCGACCACGCCGGTATGGGCGGCATCCAGCGCCTTCAGGTTCGGCGGCGGCAGGGCGGCGAGATCGACATCGGCCAGGGTCAGCATGTCGGCGATCATGCCCGCCAAGCCGAGATCCTGGCCGTCATAGGGGCTGTAGATGCGGGCGACGCCATGTTCGTGCAGGGCGCGGATCTCCTCGGGCACGATGGTGCCGCCGCCGCCGCCGAACACCTTGATATGGCCGGCCTTCAGGGCTTTGAGCCGGTCCACCATATATTTGAAATATTCGACATGGCCGCCCTGGTAGGACGAGACGGCGATGCCGTGGGCGTCTTCCTCGATGGCCGCCTTGACGATCTCGTCGACCGAACGGTTGTGGCCGAGATGGATCACCTCCGCCCCTTGCGCCTGCATGATGCGCCGCATGATGTTGATCGAGGCGTCGTGGCCGTCGAACAGCGACGCCGCGGTGACGAAGCGGACGGGATTGTTCAGCGCGGCGCGCTTCTCGGCAGCGGCGAGCGCCGGGCGGCTGTCGTCGGGCATGGCGGGCAGGCCTCCGGGCCGGTTCGGTTGCTCCGGTGCGAGCGCGGCGGAGTTTAGGGCAGCGCCGCGGCGAGGGACAGGGAAAGGATGGCGCGGGCGGCGGCCGGTACGCGGCGACCTGCGCGCTGGACAGGGCCAGCCCGTCCGGTCAATGAAGGCGTGCAACGTCGAAACCAGCCGGTCCTGCGCCATGCCCTCCGATGCTTCTGCCGATTATGCCCCGCCCCGGGTGTGGACCTGGAACAAGCCCAGCGGCGGCAATTTCGCCAATATCAACCGGCCGGTCGCCGGCCCGACCCACGAGCGCGAACTGCCGGTCGGCAAACATCCGCTCCAGCTCTATTCGCTCGGCACGCCCAACGGCGTGAAAGTCACGGTGATGCTGGAGGAGCTGCTGGCCGCCGGCCACAGCGGCGCGGAATACGACGCCTGGCTCATCCGCATCCGCGACGGCGACCAGTTCGGCAGCGGCTTCGTCGCCGCCAATCCGAATTCGAAAATCCCGGCGCTGGTCGACCGCGCTCCGGAGCCGGCGGGCTCGCCGCCGCGCCGCGTTTTCGAAAGCGGCGCGATCCTGCTCTATCTGGCCGAGAAGTTCGGCGCCTTCCTGCCGGAGGACCCGGCGAAGCGGACGGAAGCGCTGAACTGGCTGTTCTGGCAGATGGGCAGCGCGCCCTATCTGGGCGGCGGCTTCGGCCATTTCTACAGCTATGCCCCGGTCAAGATCGAATATGCCATCGACCGCTATGCGATGGAGGCCAAGCGCCAGCTCGACGTGCTGGACCGCCATCTGGCCGGGAGCGAATACATGGCCGGCGACGAATACAGCATCGCCGACATGGCGATCTGGCCGTGGTACGGCGCGCTCGCCAAGGGGCGGATCTACGACGCCGGAGAGTTCCTGCAGGTCGGGGAATACCGCCACGTCAACCGCTGGAGCGACGCGGTGGCCGCCCGCCCGCCGGTCAAGCGCGGCCGCATGGTCAACCGCACCTCCGGCGATCCGGCGACCCAGCTGCACGAGCGCCACGACGCCGGCGATTTCGAGACCGGGACGCAGGACAAGGTGGCACCCGCCCCGGCCTGACTCCGCCCCGGCCGATCACTCGCCCAGCCGGAACACATCGATTTCGCCGGCCCGCCCTTTCAGGCTCTGCCGGCCGGCCGCGACCGGCCGGAAGCCGGGGCCCAGCGCCGCTGCGGTGGCACCGCTCAGGAGGATTGTCGCCTCGCTGCCGGGCGGGAACAGGCTCTTGCCGAGCTGCTCCAGGCGCTGGCCGATATTCACCGTATCGCCGATGATGGTGTAGTTGATCCGGCCGGGCGCACCGATATTGCCGACCGTGGCCATGCCGGTATGGATGCCGATGCGGATGCCCAGCGGCGCCTCGCCGGCCGACCGGCGCCGGACATTTTCCGCCCGCACGCCATCGGCAATCGCCAGTGCGGCCCGACAGGCCCGTTCGGCCGCATCGGCCTGGGCTTCCGGCGCGCCCCAGAAGGCCATGACCGAATCGCCGATGAACTTGTCGACCGTGCCGTCCTCGGCCTCGATACAGCCGGCGACGATCTCGAAATGCCGGTTCACGACGGCGGCGACCGCCGGGGCCGAAAGGCCCTCGGCCACCGTGGAAAAGCCGGCAATGTCGGTAAACATGACCGTGATCTCGCGCGCCGACGAGATGGTATCGCCGATATCGCCCCGCTTCACCAGGCGCTGGACGATCTTCCGCGGAATGTAGAGCTCGAACCAGCGCAGGGCGCGCAGCATCGCGTTGAACGCCCGCGCCTGGCGGTCGAGCTCGCGGAAGACGCTGCCGGGAAGGTCGGGAATCTCGCCGATATTCAGATCCCGCACCTGGCTTGCCGCCGCCGAAAACCGCACGATGGGCCGGGCAATGCGGCGGCCGAGAAACACGGCGGCGACGAGCGAGAGCAGCAGGGCGGCGATGCCGACGAAGAAGGCGATGAACATCCGGCGGATTTCGGTGCCGACATCGGCGACCGGGAAATGGACGCCGACGGTGAGCGGCTTCGGCCCGAAGCCGTGCACGCGGCGGAACATGAAGACATGGTTTTCGCCGCCGACCCGGACGGCGTGGCCGTTCGTATCCTGCGCCAGCGCAAACAGCAGGTCGCGCCGGCCCTCCTGCTGCCATATGGCGGCCAGAACGGGATCGCGAAAGCCGGCCAGCGCGGGCAGCGGATTATCGGCCGACAGGCCGGGATAGCCGCGCGCCATGAGCCGGTGCGCCAGCACCCGGTCGCGGCCATAGAGGATGAAGCGGGTGCCGGGATCGGCGCTGCCGGCGCTGCGCACAAAGGCGGAAAGTTCACGGATGCGGACGATGGCGACCACGACCCCGACAAGGGCGCCGCCGCGCTGCACCGGATGAACCAGATTGAAGGAGGTCCGGCCGTGCTCGGAACGCCAGAGCGGCGCGATCCATTGCGGCTCGTCCGGGCCCTCCGCCCACTCCCTGCGGACCTGCGCGTCGCCGGAAAGGTCGGCGTCGATCAGGCGGACCTCGTCGCCGTCCCCGCGCGTGGCGGTAAAGGCTCTCAGGCTGGAGTCGATGAAGGAGACGGCCGAAATCTGGCCCAGGCCGGCGAGCGCGCCGGTCAGCAGCCGGCCGAACGCCCGCCGGTCGCCGGGATCGATCTCGCCGCTCTCGATGCGTCGCGCGATGAACCGGGCCTGGCGTTCGGCCGGCTCGAGATGCCGTTCGATCCGGCCGACCGCGCCGGCGATGCTCCGGTTGGCGTTCTGGCTCATCAGCGCGAGCGTGTTCTTGCCGGCGAGCCAGACGCCGACGCCGAGAACGCCGCCGACCGAGACGAGGACGAGCAGGGAGATCGCCGTCGCCAGGGTGATCGTGATCGAAAACCGGCCGTTCCAGCGCGCCGGCTGCGTTCCGGACGTCACAGCCATGGCAGCTATCGTAGCACGGTCCGGGGTTTGCGGGCGGTTCGGCACGGGCGGCCGCACCGGTGGCGCAGCGCCCTTGTCTTCTACGGCCGAAGGGGGCGGCTCCGTCGGTCCGGCCCCGTGCCGGCGAACGGGCAAACGGCCGCAATGGTGACCCCAACGGGATTCGAACCCGTGTTTTCACCTTGAAAGGGTGACGTCCTGACCTGGCTAGACGATGGGGTCGCCGGGGCGCGCCTGACCTATGGAAGCCGGCCGGAAAAATCAAGCGAACGCCCGCTTCGCCCGCCGCCTGCGCGACATTTTGCTGGCCGCTGCGCCGGAGCCGGCGGCCGCGGCAATTCGACTGCGGCCAGCGGGCAACACATCGTTATATTCCGAGATAGACGGGCATGTATTCCGAATTGGACGGATCACAATTCCGAATTGGACGATACATCATGCCGATCCGGACGAACCGTGCCAAAACCTTCGTGGCGCGACATGCCGAGGCGCCGGTGCGCCTGGCACTCACGGATACCCGTATCGTCGCCATCGTCGGGCCGCGCCAGTCGGGCAAGACGACGCTTGCCCGCCGCATCGCCGACGACGACGGCCGCGCGCTCGTCTCGCTGGACGACGACCAGTTCAGGCGCTTCGCCCGGGAGGATCCAACCGGCTTCGTCCGGGATTTGCCGCGGGCGGCAATCGACGAAATCCAGCGCGCGCCGGACCTGATCCTGGCGCTCAAGAAAGAGGTCGACGAACGTCCCGTTCCCGGACGCTATCTGATCGCGGGCTCTGTCGATCTGTTCAAGAGCTCGATTTCTCCCGATTCCCTCGCCGGCCGCGTGGCGACCGCCGAGCTTCTGCCATTCTCCCAGGCCGAAATCGCCGGGGCCGCCCCGTCCCGTTTCCTCGACCGGGCTTTTGCCGGCGACTTCCCGACCGTCGGGAACACGGGGCCGACGGCCGGACTGGTCGAACGGGTCGCCTCCGGCGGCTATGCACCGGCACTGGCCCGCCCCGTACCGGGGCGGCGGCAATCCTGGCTGCGCGCCTATGCGCGGGCGCTCGCCGAGCGCGATGTATCCGACCTCGCTCCCGTCGGAAAGCGCGATGAAATGGTTCGCCTGATCGATCATGCAGCCGTCTCGGCGGGGCAGCTGCTCAACATGTCGGCCCTTGGCGCACGCCTCGGCGTCGACGGCAAGACGGTGGACCGCTGGCTTGTCCTGCTGGAGCACATGTTCCTGCTCCGCCGCATTCCGGCCTGGCACGGCAACCGGCTGAAGCGGCTTGTCAGAGCGCCGAAGCTCCAGTTCCTCGATTCCGGTCTGCTCGCAGCGCTTCTGCGCACGGACGCTGCCGACATTGCGCGGGACCGCCGGAAGCTGGGGCCGCTTCTGGAATGTTTCGTCCACGGGGAGATCGCCAAGGCCATCGCCCTCTCGGACGGGCTGACGAGCGTCAGCCACTATCGCGACAAGGATGGCATCGAGGTCGATCTGGTTCTCGAGCGTTCGCCGGGCGCAATCGTCGGCATCGAAGTCAAGGCGAGTGCAACGGCACGCCCCGGAGATTTCAAGGGGCTGCGGCGCCTCAGGGAAGCCGTTGGCGACAGTTTCGCCTGCGGCATCGTCCTTCACGATGGCGAGCGCATCCAGCAGATCGCCCCCGGCCTGTTCGTCATGCCGGTCGGGATGCTCTGGGAAGCCTGAGCGAAGGGCGCCACCGGGTTCGACTTCCGGTCGGCAGGAAGTATATAATGTACAGGAAAGATGGACATGATCGGCAGCAGGAGGCGGAGAATGAAGACGATGAGTGCGGCCGAATTCAAGGCCCGGTGCCTCCGGGCGATCCGGCAGATGGACAGGGATCGCGAGCCGGTGACCATTACCAGGCGCGGCCGTCCGGTCGCGATATTGTCGCCGCTTCCCCAAGGGTCGGAGAGCGGCTCGATTATCGGTGCGATGCGGGGGTCGGTTATCGCCTATGACGATCCGTTCGGCCCCGCTGCCGATCCGGCCGACTGGGCTGCCACCCGTTGATCGTCCTGGACACTCACGCCCTGATCTGGACTGTCTCGGACGATCCGCGTCTCGGCAGGGAAACCAGGGCTGCCATTGAAGATACAGCGAGCACGGCCCGCATCGGGGTTTCAGCGATCACCCCCTGGGAAATTGCCTTGCTGGCGAGCAAGGGACGGTTGCAACTGGGCCGCGATGTGCAGTCATGGATGGAAGTCGCCCTGTCGCTACCGGGCATCGGCATGGTCGCGATAAGTCCCGCAATTGCAATCGACAGCGTACAGCTCCCCGGCAGTTTCCACGCGGACCCGGCCGACCGCTTCATTGTCGCGACCGCCCGCCATCTCAATGTTCCCCTCGTCACGGCCGATCGCGCCATTCTTGTCTATGCCGCCGCCGGTCACGTCCGGGCTATGGACGCTGCCGCGTAGAACGCCGTCCGGCGCCCTTTCCGCTTCGCCGCGCAGCGCCCGCCCGAATGGGAGCCCGGCGGGCCAACGGGGTGGGGCAAGTTGGGGCTTCATGCCGGCGGCGCGGCCGGCTAAACGGGCGGCGGACAGCCCGCCAACCCTGCAGGAAAGCGCATCATGAAGACCCGCATTACCGAAATGCTCGGCGTCGAGCACCCCATCGTCCAGGGCGGCATGCACTATGTCGGCTTTGCCGAACTGGCGGCGGCAGTCTCGAACGCCGGCGGTTTCGGCATCATCACCGGGCTGACCCAGCCGACGCCGGAAGACCTGGCGAAGGAGATCGCCCGCTGCCGCGGGATGACCGACAAGCCCTTCGGCGTGAACCTGACCATCCTGCCCTCGTTCAGCGACCCGCCCTATGCGGAATATGTCGAGGCGATTGTCGAGGGCGGGATCGGCGTCGTGGAAACCGCCGGCCGCAACCCGCAGCCCTATCTCCCGCGGCTGAAGGAGAACGGCATCCGGATCATCCACAAATGCACCTCCGTCCGCCATTCGCTCAAGGCGCAGGCCATCGGCTGCGATGCGGTCTCGGTGGACGGTTTCGAATGCGGCGGCCATCCGGGCGAGGACGATATCCCCAACATGATCCTGCTGCCGCGGGCGGCGGACGAGCTCAGCATCCCCTTCATTGCCTCGGGCGGCATGGCGGATGCGCGCAGCCTGGTCGCCGCCCTGGCGATGGGCGCGGAGGGTATGAACATGGGCACCCGCTTCATCGCCACAAGGGAAGCGCCGGTGCACGAGAAGGTAAAGCAGGCCATCGTCGCCGCGACCGAGCTCGATACCCGCCTCATCATGCGGCCGCTGCGCAATACCGAACGGGTGCTGACCAACGCCGCCGTCGAGCGGCTGCTCGAACGGGAGCGGGAGCTGGGCGACAAAATCGGGATCGACGACATAAGGGACGAGGTGATGGGCGTCTATCCGCGGGTCATGCTCGAGGGCGAGATGGATTCCGGCGCCTGGAGCTGCGGCCTGGTCGCCGGACTGATCCACGACATCCCGACCTGCAAGGAACTGATCGACGGCATTATGGCCGAGGCCGAACGGCTGATCCGCCAGCGGCTGGAAGGCATGCTGGCGGCGTAGAGAACCATCGTTGAGGAGGATACGGCTCATGGCGATGAAAGACCCCGTGCATCCGGGCACGATCGTCGGCGAGGACTGCCTGAAGCCCCTCGGCCTGTCGGTCACCGCGGCGGCGAAGCGACTCGGCGTCGGCCGGCAGAGCCTGTCGAAGCTGGTCAATGGCAAGGCATCGGTTTCGATGGAGATGGCCTGGCGCCTGTCGAAAGCGTTCGGATCGACGCCGGAGACCTGGCTCGGGATGCAGCTGGCGTTCGATCTCGCCCGCTCGCGCCATCTGGAGCATGAGATCGCCGTGGAGCGGATCGCCGCTGCCTGAAGCGGCGGCCGGAAGGATGGTGCCCGCTGCGAGACTCGAACTCGCACTCGCTTGCGCGAAAGGGATTTTAAGTCCCTCGTGTCTACCGGTTCCACCAAGCGGGCAACGCCGGCAGGCGCGCGGCCTGTTGCACGGCCGGCGAACGACAGGTAAGGCCTTTGGCCGGCCGGGCGCAACCGGTTCGCAATAGCGCGGCCGGCAGCCGTTGCGCCCGGCGCCCTGCAGGAGACGGTGCGGTTCGCCGATGGCAGAGATGGCAAAGTCGGAAGAGGCGGTGCGGCCCTGGTGGCGGCGCCGGGAGCCGGTCGAGCGTATCGGCTATATCCTGTCGGCCGTCTGGATGGCCGGCATCGTGCTCGTCACCGACGGCGATACCGGGCACCATCTGTTCGACTTCATTTTCACCGTGCCGCTGGCCGGCTGGATTATCGGCCTCGCCATCGCCGCCCTGCTGCGGCGGCGGGAGCGGAAGCGCAATCGTTGAGCGCGCAGTGCCCCGTGCGGGCTGCGTCACTCCGCTTCGACGACCGGCACGCCGCCGAGCTGGATCACCAGGTCCTCCACCGCCAGCCGAGCCGCGTCGAGATCGGCCGCATCGGTGCCGCGCAGCACCAGGCTGGTGCCGAATTTCCCCTCGCGATAGAAGGGATAGCTGCCGATATCGATCTCCGGCCAGCGCTGCTGAATGTCGCCGAGGCCCTGGGCGATGGCGCCTTCCGGCAGATTGCAGCCGATGGCGCGGGATTCGACCGGCGCGCCGCCGACCAGCCGGTTCTGCAGCGTATCCACCATCGCCCGCATGATCGAGGGCACGCCGGCGAGCACGAACACATTGTCGATCTGGAAGCCCGGCGCGATCGAAACCGAATTCTCGATGGGCACCGCACCTTCGGGGATGAAGCACATTTTGCGGCGCGCCTCGTTGAAATCGGCCGGGTCGGCGAAGCGCGCCGCCATCAGGTCGAAACTCCTGGCGTCCTTGACCAGCCCGACGCCGAAGGCGCGCGCGATGCTCGCCGCGGTGATGTCGTCATGGGTCGGCCCGATGCCGCCGGTGGTGAAGACATAGTCGAACGCCTGCCGGCACCGGTTCACCGTCTCGACGATGGTCTCGCCATCGTCGGGAATGACCCGCGCCTCGCGCAGCCGGATGCCCCAGCCGTTCAGCTTTGCGGCCAGATATTGCAGATTGGCATCGCGCGTCCGCCCGGACAGGATCTCGTTGCCGATAATAATCAGGCAGGCCGTGTATGCGGCGCTGGAACCGGTCATGGAATGCCCGTCGAAGCCCGTGGGAGGATGAAGCCGAAAATACCGCGTCCACGCCGCGCCGCAATGGCTGAGCGGCCTCCTGCCGCTGCCGGCCGACCGCGTTAGACCGCGGCACCATGCTGTTTCCCGCCTTGAGCCGCGGCCGGCTGGTCCGGCGCTACAAGCGCTTCCTGGCCGATGTCGTGCTGGATTCCGGCGCAACGGTCGTCGCCCACTGCCCCAATCCCGGCTCCATGGCCGGGCTGGCGAACGCCGGTGCCGAAGTCTGGCTGTCGCCCGCCGCCGACCCGAAGCGCAAGCTGCGCTGGACGTGGGAGCTCGTGCGCGACGCGGCGACCGGCGCGCCGGTCGGCATCAACACCGGGCGCGCGAACGCCATCGTCGGGGAAGCCCTGGAGACCGGATTGGCCGGGAATATCGATCCCGGCCTCGACGGCTGCGCGATTCGCCGGGAAGTCCGCTACGGCAGCGGCTCCCGCGTCGATTTCCTGCTGACGCCTGAGGCCGGCCCGCCCTGCCATCTCGAGGTCAAGAGCGTCACCCTGCGCCGTTCGCCGGCGCCGCCCCATATCGGCGAGTTTCCCGATGCGGTCACCGCGCGCGGCGCCCGCCATCTGCGCGAACTCGCAGCGGTCTGCGCAGCCGGCGGCCGGGCGATCCTGCTCTATCTGGTGCAGCGCGATGATTGCAGCTCGGTCCGCCTCGCCGCCGATATCGATCCGGCCTATGCCGCGGCGGCGCGCGCGGCGCGGGATGCCGGCGTCGCCTTTCGCGCCCTCGGCTGCCGCATCGACACGCGGGAAATCGCGGCGGCCCGGCACTTGCCGGTCAAGATGTGAGGTTCTAGGTTGCCGCCCGCGCAACACGATCCGGCGCCATGCGAACCGACATTCTCACCGACAGGACCAACGGCTCCCGCACCGCGGTGAAGCTGCACGATGCGGCCGAGTTCGAGGGCATGCGCCGGGCCGGCCGGCTCGCGGCCGAAACCCTGGATTTCATCACGCCCCATGTCCGGCCGGGCATTTCGACCGGCGAGCTCGACCGGCTGTGCCACGACTTTATCCACGACCGGGGCGCGGTGCCCGCCCCGCTCGGCTATCGGGGCTTTCCGAAGTCGATCTGCACCTCGGTCAACCATGTGGTCTGCCACGGCATCCCGGACGACCGGAAAATCCTGAAGGACGGCGATACGCTGAACATCGACGTGACGACGATCCTGGACGGCTGGCACGGCGATACCAGCCGCATGTTCCCGGTCGGCCGGGTCGGCGTACGGGCGCAGCGGCTGATCGAGATCACCTGGACGGCGATGATGAAGGGGATTGCCGCGGTCCGGCCGGGCGCGACGCTGGGCGATATCGGCGCCGCCATACAGGCCTGTGCCGAGGACGCCGGCTTTTCGGTCGTCCGCGATTTTTGCGGCCACGGGCTCGGCACCGTGTTCCACGATGCGCCCAGCGTGCTCCATTACGGCGAAGCGGGGACCGGCCTGGTGCTCCGGGAAGGCATGTTCTTCACCATCGAGCCGATGATCAATGCCGGCGGCCCGGCGACCAAAATCCTGCAGGACGGCTGGACCGCGGTCACCCGCGACCGGAAACTGTCGGCCCAGTTCGAACATTCCCTCGGCGTCACTGCCGACGGGTGCGAAATCTTCACCGGCTCGCCGCGCGGCTGGCTCAAACCGCCCTATCCGGCATAGCGGCGCGCGCCGGCGGAAGCGGAGCCCGCTGTCCCGCCGCCCCCCGCCGCTCAGAAATGCACGACCCGGCCGTAGGCGTCGAGGACGGCCTCGTGCATGGTTTCCGAGAGCGTCGGGTGCGGGAAGACGGTGTGCATCAGGTCCGCCTCCGTCGTCTCCAGCGTCTTGGCGATACCGTAGCCCTGGATCAGTTCGGTGACTTCCGGCCCGGCCATGTGGGCGCCCAGAAGCTCGCCCGTCTTCGCATCGAACACGGTCTTGACCAGCCCCTGATCGTCGCCGAGCGCAATCGCCTTGCCGTTGCCGGCGAAGGGGAAGCGGCCGACCCGGACCTCATGGCCCGCCGCCTTCGCCGCCACCTCGGTCAGGCCGACGCTGGCGACCTGCGGCTCGCAATAGGTGCAGCCGGGAATGCGGCCGGTATCGAGCGGGTGGACGCCCTCGACGCCGGCGATCTTCTCGACGCAGATAATGCCCTCGTGGCTCGCCTTGTGCGCCAGCCAGGGCGGGCCGGCGACATCGCCGATGGCGTAGACGCCGGGCTCGCCGGTCTCGCACCATGGGCCGATGGCGATATGGCCGCGATCCACCGTCACGGCGGTATCCTCCAGGCCGAGCTCCTCGACATTGCCGGCGATGCCGATGGCGAGGATGACCTTTTCGACCGTCAGCGTCCGGGTTTCCTCGCCGGTTTTGACGGCGACGGCGATGCCGCCACCCTTGCCCCGGCGCTTTTCCAGCCCGGCGACGGTCGCGCCGGTCAGCAGGGTCATGCCCTTCCCTTCCAGCGCCCTGGCGACGAAGGCGCCGATCTCCTCGTCCTCGGCCGGCAGGATGCGGTCGAGCATTTCGACGACGGTCACTTCGGCGCCGAGGGTCCGGTAGAAGCTCGCGAACTCGATGCCGATGGCGCCGCTGCCGACGATCAGCAGCGATTTCGGGAACGCCTCCGGCACCATCGCTTCCTTGTAGGTCCAGATAGCGCGGCCGTCGGGCTCAAGGCCGGGCAGCGTCCGCGGCCGGGCGCCGGTGGCGAGGATGATGTGCGGCGCCGTCAGCGTCGCCGTCTCCCGGCCGTCGGCGACAACGGCGAGCCGGCCCTTGCCGGCCAGCCGGCCATGGCCGTCGAACACCGCGACGCCGTTCTTCTTCATCAGGTGCTTGACGCCGGCATTGAGGCGGCCGGCGACCTGGCGCGAGCGCTTCACCACCCTGGCGATATCGAACGAGACATTGTCCGCCGACAGGCCGAAATCGCCGGCACGCTGCATCAGATGGTAGATTTCCGCCGTGCGCAGCAGCGCCTTGGTCGGGATGCAGCCCCAGTTGAGGCAGACGCCGCCGAGATGCTCGCGCTCGACCAGCGCGGTCTTCAGGCCGAGCTGGCGCGCCCGGATCGCCGCGACATAGCCGCCCGGCCCGCCGCCGACGACGATGAGATCGAAGGAAGTATCGGATGTGTCGGCCATGATCCTGTTCGGTTCCGGTTCGGCCGCCGTGCCGGCGTGCCCGAAAAGCCTGTCCCTGCCTATGCCAGCATGCTGAGCGGCCGCTCGACAAAGCCCCGGAACGCCTGGAGCCAGCGGGCGCCGAGCGCACCGTCGATCGCCCGGTGATCGCAGGTCAGCGTGCAGGTCATGATCGTGGCGATCCCGATTTCGCCGTCGCGCACGACCGGCTTCTGCACGCCGGCGCCGACCGCCAGAATGGCGGCCTGGGGCGGATTGACGATGGAGGTGAACTGGCCGATGCCATACATGCCGAGATTGGAGATCGAGAAGCCGCCGCCCTGGAATTCCTCCGGCCTGAGCCGGCCCTCGCGGGCGCGGCCGGCCAGATCCTTCATCTCGCCGGCGATCTGCGCCAGGCCCTTGCGGTCGGCGTCGAAGATAATGGGCGTGATGAGCCCGCCCTCGAAGGCGACCGCGACCGAGATATCGACCGAACCGAGCAGCAGAATCGCGGTCTCGGTCCACTGGGCGTTGACCTCCGGCACCTGGCGCAGGGCGAGCGCCGACGCCTTGATGACCATGTCGTTGACCGAGACCTTTGCCGCGCCGTCCAGCGTCTCGTTGATCTCCCGCCGGGCGGCGAGCAGCCGGTCGATTTCCAGATCGACCGACAGGTAGATTTGCGGCACGTCCCGGTCGGCCTCCGACAGGCGCCGGGCGATCACCTTGCGCATGGTGCTGTGCGGCACCGCCCGCGCCTCCGGCGCCGCCGCGACCGGCGGGCGAGCCGCCGGTGCCGCTTCTTCGGGCGCGGCATCGGCCGCCGGCGCGCCCGCCTCCAGGGCTTTCTCGATATCCGCTTTGATAATCCGGCCGTGCGGGCCGCTGCCGGCGATGGCGGCGAGGTCCAGCCCGGCCTGCCGCGCCATGCGCCGGGCGAGCGGGCTGGCGGCGATCCGGCCTTCCTTGCCTGCAGCACCGGGCTCGGCCGGCGGCGCAGCGGCGGCGGGCGCCGGCGCGGCGGCGCTTTCCTCTACCGCGGCGGCTGCCGGTTCCGCAGCGGGCGCCGCGCCGGAATCGCCTTCGGCAGGCAGCGCGCCGGCATCCTCGCCCTCTTCGAGCAGCCAGGCGATGGTGGCGTTGACCTTAACGCCCTCGGTACCCTCCGGCACCACGATGCGGCCGAGGACGCCTTCGTCCACCGCCTCCACTTCCATGGTCGCCTTGTCGGTCTCGATCTCGGCAATAACGTCGCCGGGGCCGACACGCTCGCCCTCCTGCTTGAGCCAGCGCGCGAGCGTGCCCTCTTCCATGGTCGGCGACAGGGCCGGCATCGTGACCGCAATCGGCATGCGTGGCGCTCCCTTGCCCGGTCTCGGCCCGTTTCAGCCGGCGTAGCAGACGGACCGGGCCGCCTGCACGACCCGGTCGGCATCCGGCAGGGCCAGCTTTTCGAGATTGGCGGCGTAGGGCATCGGCACATCGGCGCCGCAGACGCGGACGACCGGCGCGTCCAGATCGTCGAACGCCTGCTCCATCGCGACCGCGCACAGCTCGGCGCCGATGCCGGCGAAGGGCCAGCCCTCCTCGACCGAAACCAGCCGGTTGGTCTTCTTCACCGAAGCAACGACGGTCGCGGTATCGAGCGGCCTGATGGTGCGCAGATCGATAATTTCGGCGGCGATGCCGTCCTGCGCCAGGATATCGGCCGCCGCCAGCACCGTCTCCATCGTCAGCGAGAAGCCGGTGATCGTCACATCCGCCCCTTCCCGGACGATCGCCGCCTTGCCGATGGGGACGATCCAGTCCGGGTCCGTCGGTGCCGCGCCGCTGCGGCCATAGAGGATTTCATTCTCCAGGAACACGACCGGATCGTCGTCCCGGATCGCCGCCTTGAGCAGGCCCTTGGCATCCGCCGCCGACCAGGGCGCGACGACCTTGAGGCCGGGGCAGTGGGCATACCAGCTGGAATATTCCTGGCTGTGCTGGGCGGCGACCCGCGCCGCCGCGCCGTTGGGCCCGCGGAAGACGATGGGCGCCGCCATCTGCCCGCCCGACATGTAGCGGGTCTTGGCTGCCGAATTGATGATGTGGTCAATGGCCTGCATGGCGAAATTGAAGGTCATGAACTCGACGATGGGGCGCAGGCCGGCAAAGGCGGCGCCGGTGCCGAGGCCGGCAAAGCCGTGCTCCGTGATCGGCGTATCGATGACCCGCCGGGCGCCGAACTCGTCGAGCAGGCCCTGGCTCACCTTGTAGGCGCCCTGATATTCGGCGACTTCCTCACCCATCAGGAAGACGCGCTCGTCCCGGCGCATTTCCTCCGCCATGGCGTCGCGCAGCGCCTCGCGGACCGTCACCTCCGCAGTCTCGCCGGTATAGGCCGCCTCCGCGATCGGGGCGGCCGGCGCTGCCGGAACCGTCGGCACAGGTGCGGGGCCAGCCGGTTCGGGCGTTGCCGGCGCGGCGACGGCGGCAGGCCCGCCGCCCTGCCCGCCCGCGCCGTCGGCGATGGCGTCCGCATCCTCGCCCTCGGCCAGCAGCACGGCGATGACCGCATTGACCTTCACGCCTTCGGTGCCCTCGGCGACGGCGAGCCGGCCGACAATGCCCTCCTCGACCGCCTCGACCTCCATGGTCGCCTTGTCGGTCTCGATCTCGGCAATGACATCGCCGGGCGCCACCCTGTCGCCTTCCTTCACCAGCCAGCGCGCCAGCGTGCCTTCCTCCATGGTCGGCGACAGGGCCGGCATCAGCACATCGATGGGCATCGGACCTCCCGGTCAATCCAGGTCTGCCGGCCGCGCCCGTTCAGGCGGCCAGAACGTCGGTATAGAGCTCGGCCGGATCGGGCTCGGGGCTGTTCTGGGCAAACTCCGCCGCGTCGTTGACGATGGCACGGATATCGCGGTCGATTGCCTTCAGATCGTCCTCCGTCGCGCCGCCGGCCAGCAGCTGGGCCTTCGCCCGCTCGATGGGGTCGCGCTCCTCGCGCATTTTCTGGACTTCCTCGCGCGAGCGGTATTTCGCCGGGTCCGACATGGAATGGCCGCGATAGCGGTAGGTCACCATTTCCAGGATGAAGGGCCCGTCGCCGCCGCGCGCATGGGCCACCGCCCGTTCGCCGGCCTCCCGGACGGCCAGCACATCCATGCCGTCGGCGGTTTCGCCGGGGATGCCGTGGGCAGCGCCGCGCTGGTACAGATCGGTGGTGGAGGAGGCCCGCTCGACCGACGTGCCCATGCCGTACTTGTTGTTCTCGATCACATAGACCACGGGCAGGCCCCACAGGGCGGCCATGTTGAAGCTCTCATAGACCTGGCCCTGATTGGCGGCGCCGTCGCCGAAATAGGTCAGGCAGACTCCGCCATCGTCGCTGTATTTGTGGGCGAAGGCGATGCCGGTGCCGAGCGGCACCTGGGCACCGACAATGCCGTGGCCGCCGAAAAAGCGCTGCTCCAGGCTGAACATGTGCATGGAGCCGCCCTTGCCCGCGGAATAGCCGCCGCTGCGGCCGGTCAGCTCGGCCATGACGCCCTTCGGGTCCATGCCGCACGCCAGCATATGGCCGTGGTCGCGATAGGCGGTGATGACCGAATCGCCGTCGCGGATCGCCGCCTGCATCCCGGTCACGACGGCCTCCTGGCCGATATAGAGGTGGCAGAAGCCGCCGATCAGCCCCATGCCATAGAGCTGTCCGGCCTTCTCCTCGAAGCGCCGGATCAGCAGCATGTCCCGATAATGGGCGAGAAGAT
This sequence comes from Alphaproteobacteria bacterium, assembly GCA_965221475.1. GTDB lineage: Bacteria > Pseudomonadota > Alphaproteobacteria > Bin65 > Bin65 > Bin65. The sequence continues at coordinate 424,598 of OZ244891.1, forward strand.
CGCCGCCGGGGGCGGACGCGCCGTCCGCCGTATCGCCGCTCGTTTCGCTGCCGGGCACCGTTCGCCTCCCGGTCCGCTTTCGGACAGAGTTTCGGTTTCGCAGGCGGGAAACTGCCCGTGCGGGCACCGGACGACAAGGCGAAAATCGGCTCAGGCGCCAAAATTTCCGGCGCCTGCGCCGGCGGCCTATTCGTCCGGCAGCGGACTGCGGTAGCGGATGACGATTTCGTCGGGCCGGGCAAGATAGAGGCGGCGGCGCAGCATCTCGTCCAGCATGTCGGGATCGGGATTTTCCATCTGCAGCAGGCTCGCCCTGTGGAGCAGCCAGTTGTGCTGCGCCCGGATCGCCGCTTCCTCGCGCTTCAGCCGTTCCAGCCGGTCCGACAGGTCGATCCAGGCGCGCACGCCGCGGTCGCCATGGACGGTATGATAACCGAGATAGCCCAGGCACAGCATAACGATGGACGGGAAAACAAGCGCCCGCAATCGTTGTTGAACGGTTTGCAGGAACGGCATGAAACGAACCGAATCACTTCATCCGCCGTTAGTCAACGGAAAACAGTATTCGGATGTGAACTCTTGCAGCAATATTTCCCGCCCGTGCTTGCGCTTCTCAAGAGCCAGTCGGTCCACAGGCCAGTGCGGCCCGGCCGGGATAGCGGGCGGCCGGGCCGAGCTGCTCGCCGATGCGCAGAAGCCGGTTGTACTTCGCCAGACGGTCGGAGCGGGAGAGCGAGCCGGTCTTGATCTGGCCGCAGCCGGTCGCGACCGCCAGATCGGCAATCGTCGAATCCGCGGTTTCGCCGGAGCGGTGCGACATGACCGCCGCATAGCCGGCCCGGTGGGCCTGCCCGACCGTATCGAGCGTCTCGGTCAGCGTGCCGATCTGGTTGGGCTTGACCAGGATGGCGTTGGCGACGCCGCGGCCGATGCCGTCGGCCAGGCGCGCCGGATTGGTGACGAACAGATCGTCGCCGACCAGCTGCACGGTGCTGCCGAGGGCGTCGGTCAGCGCCTTCCAGCCGTCCCAGTCGTCCTCCGCCATGCCGTCCTCGATGGAGGCGATGGGGTAGCGGGCGGCCAGTTCCTGCCACCGGGCCACCATGCCGTCCGGCGTCAGGTCCCTGCCCTCGCCGGCCAGCCGATAGGCGCCGTCGCGGAAGAATTCCGTTGCCGCCGCATCGAGCGCCAGAAGAACGTCCCCGCCCGGCTCGTAGCCGGCGGCGACCGTCGCTTCGGCGACGAAATCCAGCGCCTCGTCGGTGCTGCGCAGCGCCGGCGCAAAACCGCCTTCGTCGCCGACATTGGTATTGTGCCCGGCCTTGCGCAGCCCGGCGCGCAGGGCGTGGAAAATTTCGGCGCCCATGCGCAGGCCTTCGGCGAACGTCGCGGCGCCGACCGGCGCGATCATGAATTCCTGAATGTCGATGGGGTTGTCGGCATGGGCGCCGCCATTGACGATATTCATCAGCGGCACCGGCAGGATGCGCGCGCCCGGCCCGCCCAGATAGCGGTAGAGCGGCACGCCGGCCGCATCGGCCGCCGCCCTGGCGACGGCGAGGCTGACGCCGAGAATGGCATTGGCGCCGAGCCGGCTCTTGTCGTCCGTGCCGTCGAGTTCGCGCAGGACCGTATCGATATGGACCTGCTCGCGCGCGTCGAAGCCGGCGAGCGTATCGAAGATTTCGCCATTGACGGCCCCGACCGCCGCCAGAACGCCCTTGCCGCCATAGCGGCTGCTGTCGCCATCGCGCTTCTCGACCGCCTCATGGGTGCCGGTCGAGGCGCCGGACGGGACCGCGGCGCGGCCGAAGGCGCCGCCATCCAGGCAGACATCCACCTCCACGGTGGGGTTGCCGCGGGAATCGAGAATTTCCCGGGCGACGATGTCGACGATATCGGTCATGGCGGATCGGGTCGCGGATTTTGGGGGAGGAAGCGCAGCGGCGCGGCGGTCAGGCGAGGCGGACCGGATCGCCCTTCGCCAGACGGTCGATGGCCGCCAGGGTGTGCAGAAGCGCCGGCAGGTCGCGCACCGGCACCATGTTCGGGCCGTCGCTCGGCGCCCGGTCCGGCTCGCGGTGGGTTTCCATGAACAGGGCGGCGACGCCGACGGCAACCGCGGCGCGGGCCAGCACCGGCACGAATTCGCGCTGGCCGCCGGAGGAAGCGCCCTGCCCGCCCGGCTGCTGCACCGAATGGGTCGCGTCGAACACCACCGGATAGCCGTTCTGCGCCAGGATCGGCAGCGCGCGCATATCGGATACCAGCGTGTTGTAACCGAAACTCACGCCGCGCTCGGTCTGCAGAATGTTGCGGTTGCCGGTGCTGGCGATCTTGGCGAGCGCGTTCTTCATGTCCCACGGGGCGAGGAACTGGCCCTTCTTGACATTGACCGCCCGGCCGGTCTGCCCGGCCGCGAGCAGAAGATCGGTCTGCCGGCACAGAAAGGCCGGAATCTGCAGGACATCCACCACCTCGCCGGCGGCCGCGCACTGGTCTGCGGTGTGGACATCGGTCAGCACCGGCAGGCCGGTCGCCGCGCGGACCTCCTCGAAGATGGCGAGCGCGCGGTCGAGGCCGGGGCCGCGCGGGCTGCCGAGGCTCGTCCGGTTGGCCTTGTCGAAGCTGGTCTTGTAGATCGCTTGCACGCCGGCGCCCCCGGCCGCCTCCTTCACCGCCGCCGCCATGTCCAGGGCATGATCGCGGGATTCGAGCACGCACGGCCCCGCGATCAGCACGAAGGGAAGATGGTTGGCGATTTCGATATCGCCGACACGGACGGAATGGCCGGGCGGAACGGCGGCGCCTTCGGGCATGGCGGTAACGGAGCTGGGGGCCGGAGTGCGATTCCGCGCCAATGTAGGATGCGGCCGCGCCCAAGTCAGGGGCGCAGGTGTCTCACGAACGGCATTCCGGGCTGTTTCCGGTGCACCCTTTTGCGGTATCGTGGTGCCGACGCAACCGATGCGCTGTCAGGATCATGCGTTTCGCCATCGCCCGGCCGGTCGTGCCGATCCTCCTCGCCGGCGCCCTGCTCGCCACCGGGCCGGCCGCCGCCGCGCCGCCCTGCACCTGCCGGCACGCCGGGCAGACCTACCAGGCCGGCGAACTGGCCTGCATCCGAACCGGCTCCGGCTATCGGCTGGCCCGTTGCTCGATGAGCGAGAACGTTTCCTCCTGGCGGTTTCTGAAGCGGACCTGCCCCGGCATTGCCCGGTCCGGCGGGCGCCCGGCCGCCGGCGCCGCCCTGCTGGCAGCCTCCGACCCTATCGCCCGCCCGCCAGACGCAGGATCGAGGCCGACCAGTCGAGCGCATCCATAAGGCGCGCAACATAGTGGTCGCGGGTGGCGAAACCGGCGCCCGTCCCGGCGATCAGATTGGCTTCGAACGTATCCAGCAGCCGGTTCAGCCGCCGCTCGTGCACGCCGAGCGCCCGCTGGACGGGATCGGCGACCACGCCGGCAAACGCCGTCAGCATCGCCAGCGGCACCAGCATGCCGGCGAAGATGCCGGCATGGAGCAGGGGCGAGGCCTTGACGGCGAACACGCTGTAATACAGGCCGCCGAGCCACGGCCCGGCCCAGAAGCCGGCGATGGCCGTCGATTGTGCGATGGAGCCGGCGACGACGCCGGACAGGGCCGCCGCACCGGGGGTGAATTTCTGGGCGGCGACGAAGCCGGCGCCGGTCGCGAACAGGGAGGCGGCGATATCCGCCGCGGCGGCGCGGCTGCCGAGATAATCCTGCATCGCGGCGCGGACCTTGGCGCGAAAGGCGGCATCGTCCGCCCGTTCGCCGAGCATCGTCAGTACCTGTTCGAACCGGGCGGCGAGTCGCGGGTCTGAGAGAGCCTCCTCGATCAGCCGGTCGCGCGCGATCCGGCGGCTCCCCTGGTCCAGCGGCAGCTCCAGCAGGTCCCGATGCAGGCGCCACTCCAGTTCGCGCGCCACCGCGGTCTTCCAGAACAGGTTGCGGCCTTTCAGGCGGCCGGCCGCCTGCCGCGCGCCGGCCAGGCGCAGCCCGGCGGCGCCGGCATCGCACAGCACGGTCGCCGCCCCGGCCGCGACATTCCAGGGCGCGCGCACCAGATCGAGGCCGAGCGCGTGGCGGTGCAGCCTGAGGGCGCCGGAGAAGGCGAAATTTTCCGCGACGAAGGCCGGGATGCGGGCACGCCGGCCGGCGAGATAGCGGCGCACCGCATCGTCGAAAATATCGCCGAGGGCCTGCCGGTCCAGCGGCCCGGCGGCGTCCGGTCCGGCCGCGGGAAGCGTCGCATCCATCCCCGCTCATGTGGGGACGGAACGGCGGAGATCAAAGGGGCGCGCGGGACGGGCGGAACGCGGCCGGCGTTCACGCCTCCTCGACATGGACGACCCCCGGGATCGACTTGATCGCCTGGTGGATCGCCGGTTCGGTCCGAACCGCCGATTTGAGCCGGATCCGGGCCTCCCGGTCGCCCCACGGCACGACCAGATCGACACTGCCGTGCCCGCCGCGCTCGCGCGTCAGCAGGCCGTGGAGCGGATCGATGGCCTCATCCCCGCCGAGAAAAATCCGGAATCCCCTCACCGAACGCGCCGCCGCGGCGGCGAGCGGCGCGAAGGAACGGACCGTCAGGCGGACCGAATCGCCCCCCTCGACCCGCACATCGACCTGGGCGACCACCGGAGCGTTGCTCCGCTCCGCCTCGTCCAGCAGGTCGCGGCTGCCGGCCAGCGCTTCGGAAAACACCGTGACCTCGTAAATCCCGCTGGCATCGCTCAGCTGGACGAAGGCATACCGGTTGCCGCGCGCGTTGCGGCGCTCCCGGCGGCCGATCACGGTGCCGGCCAGCTTCGCGCCGGACGGCGGGTTGCCGGACTGCGCCTGCTCCACCAGCCGCGCATGGGAAAGAACGTTCAGCCGGTCGAGGCTCTCGGCATAGCCATCCAGCGGATGGGCCGACAGGTAGCCGCCGACCGCGTCGAATTCATGGCTGAGCCGGTCGGTCATGGACCAGTCGGCGACTTCCGGCAGGCGCAGGGCGGTGCCGGCGGCGCTGTCGGACCCGAACAGGCTGACCTGGTTGCTCGAACGGTCGTCGGCGGCGACCGCGGCCAGCCGGACGATCGCGTCCACCCCTTCGAACAGCCTCCGGCGGTTGGCGTCCAGCGAATCGAGCGCGCCGGCCTTGATGAGATATTCCATCTGCCGCTTGTTGACGACCCCGGAGCCGAGCCGTTCGGCCAGATCGGCAACATCGCCGAACGGGCCGTTCGCCATCCGCTCGCCGACCAGGCTCTCCATCGCCGCCGCACCGACATTCCTGAGCGCCGCCAGGGCATAGCGGATCGCCCCGTCCTCGACCGCGAAGGTCGCCCCGGAGCGGTTCACGTCCGGCGGCAGCAGGGCGATCCCCTCGCTCTGCAGCTCGCGGCGGAAGGCGAATATCCGGTCTGCATTGCCCATGTCGAACGACATGGAGGCGGCATAGAACTCAACCGGATGGTGCGCCTTCAGCCAGGCGGTCTGATAGGCCACCATGGCATAGGCGGCGGCGTGGGACTTGTTGAAGCCATAGCCGGCAAAGGCCGCCATGGTATCGAAAATCCGCCGGGCCAGGCCGGCGTCGATGCCGCTGTGTTCGGCGCAGCCGCGGATGAAGGTATCGCCCTGGGCATCCATCTCCGCCTTGATCTTCTTGCCCATGGCGCGGCGCAGCAGGTCGGCCGAGGCGAGGGTATAGCCGGCCAGGTCGCGCGCCATCTGCTGCACCTGCTCCTGATAGATCGGGATGCCGAAGGTCTCCTTCAGGACCGGCTCCAGCGCGGGATGCTGGTAGGTCACGGGCTCCATGCCGTGCTTGCGGTTGATGTAGGACGGAATGTTGTCCATCGGGCCGGGGCGATAGAGGGCGACGACGGCGACGATATCCTCGAAACGGTCGGGCTTCAGCCGGCGCAGCACATCGCGCATGCCGGTGCTTTCAAGCTGGAACACCCCGGTCGTATCGGCGCGCGAGATCATCTCGTAGGTCGGGCCGTCGTCGAGCGGCAGGCGCTCCAGATCGACCTCGATATCGCGCGCCTTCAGCAGGTCGACCGCCTTCTGCAGTACCGAAAGGGTCTTGAGCCCGAGGAAATCGAACTTGACCAGCCCCGCCTTCTCGACATCCTTCATATTGAACTGGCTGACCGGCATGTCGGAGCGCGGGTCGCGATAGAGCGGAATCAGCCGGTCGAGCGGCCGGTCGCCGATCACCACCCCGGCGGCGTGGGTCGAGGCGTGGCGGTACAGCCCCTCGAGCTGCAGCGCGATATCGATCAGCCGGGCGACGCTCTCGTCCTGCCGCCGCTGTTCCTCGAGCTGGGGCTCGGCTTCGATGGCCGCCTGCAGCGTCACCGGATCGGCCGGATTGTACGGCACCAGCTTGCACAGCCTGTCCACCTGGCCATAGGGCATCTGCAGGACCCGGCCGACATCGCGCAGCACTGCACGGGCCTGCAGCTTGCCGAAGGTGATGATCTGCGCCACCCGGTCGGCGCCGTATTTCCGCTGGACATAGCGGATCACCTCGTCGCGCCGCTCCTGGCAGAAATCGATATCGAAATCCGGCATCGAGACGCGTTCGGGATTGAGGAAGCGCTCGAACAGCAGGCCCCAGCGCAGGGGATCGAGATCGGTGACGGTCAGCGCCCAGGCGACCACGGAGCCGGCGCCGGAACCGCGCCCCGGCCCGACCGGAATGCCCTCCGCCCGCGCCCACTGGATGAAATCGGCAACGATCAGGAAATAGCCGGGATAGCCCATGGATTCGATGATGCCGAGCTCGGTCTCGAGCCGCTCGCGATAGGGGGCGGCCTGCGCCGCGCTTTCCGCCTCCGAAGCGCCGGCCGGCAGGACGTGATCGGCCAGCCGCTTCTCCAGCCCGGCGGCCGCCCGGTGGCGCAGCTCGTCGATCTCCGACCGCCCGGCCTCCGAAACGAAGTTCGGCAGGATCGGCGCCCGCGATTCGGCCATGACGGCGCAGCGGCCGGCGATGACCAGCGTATTGTCCAGCGCTTCGGGCAGGTCGGCGAAGCGGGAGCGCATCTCTTCCGCGGTCCGGAAGCGGAACTCCGGCGTCAGCCGCCGGCGGTCCTGGTCGTGGACGGATGCGCCGGCGGCGATGCACAGCAGGGCATCGTGGGCGGCATACATGCTCTCGTCGGCGAAATAGGCCTCGTTGGTCGCGACCAGGGGCAGGTTCATGGCATCGGCCAGCGCCAGCAGTTTCGGCTCCGTCGCGGCCTCTTCGGGCATGTCCTGACGGCCGATCTCGATATACAGCCGGTCGCCGAACATGGCCTTGAGCCGGTCGCAGGCCGCCTCGGCCGCATCGCCCTGCCCGGCAGCGAGATAGCGGCCGAGCGGCCCGCGCAGGCCCCCGGTGAGCGCGATCAGCCCCTCGGCATGGGCGCGCACCGCCTCGCCCGGAACATGGGGGTAGGCACCGGCCTCGACCGCCAGGAAGGCCTGCGAGGTCAGCTTGAGCAGATTGCCATAGCCGGTCTCGTTCTGCGCCAGCAGGACGAGCTCGTCGAAAGCGCTGCCGGCCGGCCGGCCCGGCTCCGGCGTTTCGAAGGCGACCGCGAGCTGGCAGCCGACGATGGGCTGCACCCCGGCCCTGGCGCAGGTTTCGGAAAATTCGAGCGCGCCGAACAGATTGTTGGTGTCGGTAATCGCGACCGCCGGCATCCGGTTGGCCCGGCAGAGCGCGGCGATATCGGGAATCTTGAGGGCGCCCTCGGACAGCGAATAGGCGGAATGCACCCGGAGATGGACGAAATCGGCGTGGTTCATCGGCGGTCCGGCATGCTCGCTGACTGGTCGATAGCGGAGCGCACCATACACCGGTTTCGGCGGCGGCAGCCGGCCCGGCTGTGCCGAAAATGCAGATTCCAGGGGATTATCCGGGGGATGGATCGGTGGATAACCGCGCCGGGCCGGCCGGGCGCTCGGCGAGCCGGCCGTCGGAAAGCTCCAGCACCCGGTCCATCTGCGCTGCCAGCGCCGGATTATGGGTGGCGACCAGCGCGCCGACCCCCCGGCCGCGGACCAGATCGACGAACTGCCGGAAGACGCGCCCGGCGGTCGCAAGGTCCAGATTGCCGGTCGGCTCGTCGGCGAGCAGCAGGGCCGGGCGATTGGCCATGGCCCGGGCGATGGCGACGCGCTGCTGCTCGCCGCCGCTCAGTTTCGCCGGCCGGTGGTGCAGGCGCTCCTCCAGCCCCATGGCTTCGAGCAGCGCTGCCGCGCGGGCGCCCGCCTCGCTCCGGCGGACTCCGGCAAGCATCGGCGCCAGCATGACATTCTCCAGGGCGGTGAATTCCGGCAGCAGGTGGTGATACTGATAGACGAAGCCGACCTGCCGCCGGCGCAGCAGCGCCCGCTGCTGGCCGGACAGGCCGCCGCAATCCTGCCCGCCAAGGACGATACGGCCGCCGCTCGGGCGCTCCAGCAGCGCCGCAATGTGCAGAAGGGTCGATTTGCCGGCACCCGACGGGCCGACCAGGGCGACCGTTTCGCCGGGCCGGACGGCCAGATCGACGGCGCGCAGAACCTCGATCCGCCGGTCGCCCTGCCGGTAGTTTCTGCTCACCCGTTCGAGCGTCAGCAGGGGCGCAGTGCCGCCCGGCTCGCCGGGCCCGGCGGCCGGGGCCTCATTCATTGCGCAGGGCCACGACCGGATCGAGCCGCGAGGCCCGCCAGGCCGGGTAGATCGTGGCGAGAAAGGTGAGCGCCAGCGACATCGCCACGATCTGCACCACCTCCAGCGCTTCGACCCGCGACGGCAGCTGCGACAGGAAATAGACTGTGGCCGGAAACAGTTCGGTTCCGAACAGGTTTTCGATCCCGCGCTTCAGGCGGTCGAGATTGTCGGCGACGCCCAGGCCGAGCAGGACGCCGCACACGGTCCCGGCGACCCCGATGGTCGAGCCGGTGAGGAAAAACAGGCGCAGGATATTGCCGCGCGTGGCGCCCATCGTGCCCAGAATGGCGATGGCGCCGGCCTTCTGCCTGACCAGCATGATCATGCTGGAGACGATATTGAAGGCCGCCACCAGAATGATCAGGGTAAGGATCAGGAACATGACGCTGCGCTCAACCTGCAGCGCGCCGAAGAAGGTCGCGTGAATATCCTGCCAGGTCCGGACCGCGGCGCCGGGAATGCCGAGGGCGCGGACCCGCGCGGCGACCGCCTCGACCCGGTCCGGATCCTCGACCGCAATCTCGATATTGGATACGCCGCTGCCGACCCGGAAGAATTGCTGGGCGGTCGCCAGCGGCATGAACAGATAGCCCCGGTCGTATTCCGACATGCCGACATCGAAATCGCCGGCAACATCGAAGGAGGCGATGGCAGGCACGCAGCCGACCGGCGTCGGCGCACATTTCGGCGACAGCAGGCGAACCCGTGTCCCCGCCCCCGCGCCCAGATGGTTCGCCATGCGCCGGCCGAGGATCACGCTGCCGTCGCGGAAGCGCCCGAACGTGCCGGGGGCAAGATTGTCGCGCAGCAGCCGGTGCCGGTTCAGGTCTTCCGGCCGGATGCCGCGCACGAGGGCGCCGGTGCTCCGGTTGCCGGCCGACGCCATGACCTGCCCGTCCACCACTGCCGCCGCCCGCACGACGCCTTCGATACCGCGGATGCGCGCGACCAGCCGGTCATGGTCGCGGATCGGCCGGCCGACGCCGTGGACGACGACATGGCTGTTGAAGCCGAGCACGCGCGACAGCAGCTCGGCACGAAAGCCGTTCATCACCGACATGACGACGATGAGCGTCGCCACGCCGATGGCGATGCCGAGAAAGGCGAAGGCGGCAATGACGGAAACGAAGCCTTCGCGGCGCTGCGGCCGCAGATAGCGGAAGGCCAGCATGCGCTCGGCCGGCGAAAACGGCGAAAGACGGAACGCGGCACGGGCCATGGCGCGGCGCGGCCTCAGGCCAGCAGCCGGGCGAGCGCCGCTTCGGCCGCCAGTTCCGCGCGCTCGCCGGAGCGGCGGTTCTTCAGTTCCACCGTCCCGGCCTTGACCCCGCGCGGCCCGACCACGATCTGCCATGGCAGGCCGATCAGGTCCATGCGGGCGAATTTGGCGCCGGCGCTGTCCTCGCTGTCGTCGAACAGGCATTCGATGCCGGCGGGGATGAGCCGGTCGTAGAGCGCATCGCAGGCCGCGGTGCAGGCCGCATCCGAGGCACGCAGGTTGATGAGACCGACCCGGAAGGGCGCGACCGCTTCCGGCCAGACGATCCCGTCATCGTCGTGGCTCGCCTCGATGATCGCGCCGACCAGGCGCGACACGCCGATGCCGTAGGAGCCCATCTCGACCGGGACTTCCCGGCCGTCCGGCCCGGTCGCCACCGCCCCCATCGGCTGCGAATATTTGGTTCCGAAATGGAAGATATGGCCGACCTCGATGCCGCGGGCCTCGACCAGATCCTCCGGCGCCACCGGGCAGGCGGCCGGATCGTGCTTTTCGTCGGCGGCCGCATAGAGGCCGGTCCAATGGTCGACGACGGGCTGCAGATCGGCATCGTAATCGACATTTTCGGTGAAAATGTCGAAATCGAGCAGGTCGCGGTGGCAATAGACGGCGCTCTCCCCCGTCTCGGCCAGGATGATGAATTCGTGGCTCAGATCGCCGCCGATGGGCCCGGTATCGGCGCGCATCGGAATCGCCTGCAGCCCCATGCGGGCGAAGGTGCGCAGATAGGAGACGAACATCTGGTTATAGGCGTGGACCGCGGACGAATGGTCGAGGGCGAAGGAATAGGCATCCTTCATATAGAATTCGCGGCCGCGCATGACGCCGAAGCGCGGCCGCACCTCGTCGCGGAACTTCCACTGAATGTGGTACAGGTTCTTCGGCAGGTCGCGATAGCTGCGGATCGACGACCGGAAAATGTCGGTAATCAGCTCCTCGTTGGTCGGGCCGTAGAGCATGTCGCGGCCGTGGCGGTCGCGGATGCGCAGCATCTCCTTGCCGTAATCGTCGTAGCGGCCGGAGACGCGCCACAGATCGGCCGACTGGATCGTCGGCATCAGCATCTCGATGGCGCCCGCCCGGTCCTGCTCCTCGCGGACGATCCGCTCGATCTTCTTGAGCACGCGGAAGCCGAGCGGCAGCCAGGAATAGATGCCGGCGCTGGCCTGGCGCACCATGCCGGCGCGCAGCATCATGCGATGGGAGACGATCTGCGCCTCCGCCGGGGTTTCCTTCAGCGTCGGCAGGAAGAAGCGGGACAGGCGCATGGCGGCTGGGTTTCGGTTCGGTTTCGGCCGGGGCCGGGATGCGCCGGCGGCCGGCGCTGGAAAAAAGCCGGGGAGCCGGCCGCGCCGGCCGGATGCCCCGGACTCTAGGGTGCCGGCCGGAGCATGGCAACGGCGCGCGCCCGCCGCTTTGCCCGGCCCCGCCCCGGCGCGGAAATGGCGATCAGGGCTGGGCCAGCCAGCGCTCGACCGCCCATGCGATGAGCGCGGTGGCTGCCGCGGCCAGCAGCGTGGCGGCCAGCGCCTTGCGCCCGAGCAGCGGGCGGACGGGCGCGCCGGCATCGTGGCCCCGTTCCGGCGTTTCGTTGCGCTCCACGCCCCAAGGCAGGAGCATGAAGAAGAACAGCCACCAGACAATGGTGAAGACGACGACGGCGCCGAAAATCGTCATGGCCGGGCGCCCCGGAATGCGCGGCAGGCGGAACGGCGCGGCGGCCGGTCAGACCTGTTCGAGCTCGACGAGCGTGCCGCAGAAATCCTTGGGATGCAGGAACAGCACGGGCTTGTCGTGCGCGCCGATGCGCGGCTCGCCATCGCCCAGCACCCGCGCGCCCTCCGCCCGCAGCCGGTCGCGCGCGGCGAGGATATCCTCGACCTCGTAGCAGACGTGATGCATGCCGCCGGCCGGGTTGCTCGCGAGGAATTTCGCCACCGGAGAAGCTTCGCCCAGCGGGTGCAGCAACTCGATCTTCGTATTGTCCAGCTCGACGAACACGGTGGTGACGCCGTGGGCCGGCATGTCGGCGGGTTCGGATACCGTCGCGCCCAGCGTATCGCGGTAGAGCGCCGCGGCCGCGGCCAGATCGGGGACGACGATGGCGACATGGTTCAGGCGGCCAATCATGCTTCTGCTCGCTCGATCAGGGCGGGGGTGAGGCGGACGACGTGGACATCCGTCGCCGGCCGCTTGCCGGTTGCGCTTCGGATCACCCGGCGTATCGCGGCGCGCACGGTCTGTTCAAGCACGCGATCGTCGCGCCGGGCGGATGGCGACAGGCCCTCCACCGCCTCGTCGACGGCGTCGATCATGTCGTCGTAGAGCGCATCGTCCGTTTTCTCGTCCTCGCCGCCGAGGCCGGCCAGGGTCACCACCGCATCCTCCAGCAATTCGCCCCTGGCATCGACGACAATCGTGGCGACCGCAGCGCCGTTTTCCATCAGCCGCCGGCGTTCGCGCAGGACGGGGCCATCGACCGGCAGCAGATTCTCGCCCTCCACCGCCAGCCGGCCGCTCGGCACCGTCGCGACGACGGCCGCCGGGCCCGGCGCCAGGCGAACCGCATCGCCATTGGTCGCGACCACCGCCTGGCGGACCTGGCACTGGCGCGCCAGCCGGCGGTGTTCGTGCAGGTGGCGGCGCTCGCCATGGACCGGCACGGCGATCTGCGGCCGGATCCAGCGGTACATGTCGATCAGCTCGTCGCGCGCCGGATGCCCGCTGACATGGACGAAATGGTCCGAATCGTCGACCACCTCGACGCCGCGATGGACCAGCATGTCCTGCAGCCGCGCGATGGCGCGTTCGTTGCCGGGAATCCGGCGCGAGGAGAATATCGCGGCATCGCCCTCGTCGAGGGAGATGCGGGGATGGCTGCCGGCGGCGATGCGGGCGAGCGCAGCGCGCGGCTCGCCCTGGCTGCCGGTGCAGGCGAGCAGCAGCTTTTCGCGCGGCAGCTTGGCCGCGTCCTCCTCGCCCAGAAAGCGCGGAAATTTGCGCAGATAGCCGTTTTCGCGGGCGGCATCGTTCATGCGCCAGAGCGAACGGCCGCACAGGGCCGCGTGCCGCCCGGTCGCCTGCGCCACCGCCGCGACGGTCTCGAGCCGGGCGACATTGGAGGCGAAGGCGGCGATGACGACGCGGCGGTCGTAGCGGGCGACCAGCTCGATCAGGCTCTGCCGCACATCGGCCTCCGAGCCGGACCGGCCTTCCTCGAACACGTTGGTCGAATCGCCGATCAGCGCCAGAACGCCATCGTCGCCGATCCGGCGCAGGGCTGCCTCGTCCACCGGTGCACCGATGAGCGGATCGGGGTCCAGCTTCCAGTCGCCGGTATGGAAGACGGCGCCCAGCGGCGTGCGGATCAGCAGGGCGTTCGGCTCCGGGATCGAATGGGTCAGCTGCACCAGCTCGACGCTGAACGGCCCGACCTCGAACGGCACGCCGGGCTCGACCGGGGTGATCGGCGCCTCGTGCTCCAGATCGGCCTCGGCCAGCTTGCGGCGGAGGACAGAGGCGGTGAATCCGGTCGCGTAGATCGGGCATTTCAGCCGCGGCCAGAGATGGGGGACCGCGCCGATATGGTCCTCATGCGCATGGGTCAGCACCAGCCCGGCAAGCCGTTCCCGCCGCTCGGCAATGAATTTCGGATCCGGCGTGATGACGTCGATACCCGGAATCAGCGGATCGCCGAAGGTGACGCCGAGATCGACCATCAGCCAGCGATCCCGGAAGCCGAACAGGTTGAGGTTCATGCCGATTTCGCCGGCACCGCCCAGCGGCAGGAAATGGAGGGCTTCGCTTTTCATCGGCGGCCGGACCGGAGGGCGGCAGGCTGCATGGCGGGCGCGCTCATGCCCGGTTCCGCGCGTGGATTTCGAGCAGGCCGTGCAGGGTCACATCCGGGTCCTGAATGTCGATGGCATCGGTCGCGGCGCAGAACGTCCCGGCGAGGCCGCCGGTCGCCACCACCCTCATCGGCGTGCCGCGCTCGTCGCGGATGCGGCGGACCAGCCCCTCGATCAGGCCGACATAGCCCCAGTAGACGCCGGACTGCATGGCCGGAACGGTCGCCGTGCCGACCACCGCCGGCGGCCGGCGCACATCGATCCGCGGCAGCTGCGCCGCCGCCCGGTGCAGCGCATCGACGGAATGGGCCGCCGAGGGCGCGATGGCGCCGCCGCAGTAATTGCCGCGCTCATCGACCACATCCAGGGTCGTGGCGGTGCCGAAATCGATCACGATCAGGGGCCCGCCATGCCGGGCGAAGGCGCCGACGGCATTGGCGATGCGGTCGGCGCCGACCTCCTCGGGCGCATCGGTCAGCACCTCGATGCCGGGCTCGACGCCGGAATCGCCGACCACCAGCGGCTCGACGCCGAAATGGTCGCGGCACAGGGAGCGCAGGCTGAAATCGTTGCCCGGTACGACATTGGCGATGGCGGCCGCATCGACGGCGCGGCGGCTCAGCCCTTTCATGTCGAAGAGCTGCATCATCCAGACCGCGAGTTCGTCGGCGGTGCGCTCGCCCCTCGTGGCACTGCGCCAGATGCCGCGCCAGTCGGCGCCATCGTGAATGCCGAACACGACATTGGTATTGCCGGAATCGATGGCGAGCAGCATCAGCGCCCTCCGGCGGCGAAGACTTCGCCGCTATGGACGATGCAAGGCCCGCTGCTGCCGGTATCGAGCAGCAGGGCGCCCTGCCGGTCGAGACCGAGAAAGCGCCCCTCCACCCGGCGGCCGGAGAGATCGACGCCGATCCGCCGGCCGATGCCCCATGCCCGGTCGAGCCACGCCGCACGCACGCACGCGAAACCGCCGTCCAGCCATTGCGCCAGCCGCGCATCGAGGGCATGGGCGAGCACGGCCAGCACCGTATCGGCATCCGGCCCGCCGCCGGCACCCTGGGCCGCCAGGGCGGCGGTCGGCCGGCCGGTGCCCGTTGCCGGCCTGGCGACATCGATGCCGATGCCCAGAACGATCCATTCCAGCGCGCCATCGGCGCCGATGGAGGATTCGGGCAGGATGCCGGCGATCTTGGCATCGCCGACCAACACATCGTTCGGCCATTTGCACGCCACCGCCGCCGGTTCGGCAGCGAAGGCCGCCACCGTATCGTGCACCGCCAGGGCGGCGACGAAGCCGATCCGGGCGGCCCGGTCCGGCGGCACCGGCGGCCGCAGAACGAAGGAGGCATGGAGATTGCCGCGCGGCGATTGCCATTCCCGGCCATGTCGGCCGCGCCCGGCGGTCTGCATCTCGGCGACGACGACCGTGCGGTCGGGCGCGCCCTGCTGCGCCAGGCGCCGGGCCTCGTCGTTCGTGCTGCCGACGGTGCCGAAGCGGTGCAGGCGATAGCCGGCCGGCAGGGCTGCGGCCGCGCGACCGTCGCGCTGGCGGCAGTCCGTTTCCGGGCGCCGGAGCGCAGAAGCAGGCGGCGGCACGGGGCCTATCCGCCGGTCAGGCTGAGCACGGCCGCATCGGCCGCCCCGACCAGCAGACCGGGAAACAGGAAGAACAGCAGGGTCGCCATGCCGGCGACGAACTGGACGGCGCCGAGATCGCGGCCGGGCCGGGCATCGAGCGCCTCTTCCGGCTCGTCGAAATACATCACCTTGACGATCCGCAGATAATAGTAGGCGCCGACCACGCTGGTCACCAGGCCGAGCACGGCGAGGGCATAGAGGCCGGCATCGACCGCCGCCAGAAAGACATAGAGCTTGGCATAGAAGCCGGCGAGGGGCGGGATGCCGGCCATGGAGAACATGAAGATCAGCATCATCGCCGCCATGACCGGGCTGGTCCGGGACAGGCCGGTGAGATCGCCGATTTCCTCCACCATCCGCCCGTTGCGCCGCATGGCCAGGATGACGGCGAAGGCGCCGAGCGTCATCACCAGATAGATCGCCATATAGACGAGCACCGCGCTGTAGCCGTCGCCGGAGCCGGCGGCGAGACCGACCAGCGCGTAGCCGACATGGCCGATGGAGCTGTACGCCATCAGCCGCTTGATATTGGTCTGGGCGATCGCGGCGAAGGCACCGAGTACCATCGACGCGATCGACAGCACGATGACGATCTGGCTCCACTGGGCGACCAGCCCACCGAACGGGCCGGCCAGAACGCTCAGCAGCAGGCCCATCGCCGCCAGCTTGGGCGCCGCGGCGAAGAAGGCGGTCACCGGAGTCGGCGCGCCCTCATAGACATCCGGCGTCCACATGTGGAAGGGCACCGCCGACACCTTGAAGGCCAGGCCGACCATCACGAACACCAGCCCGACGATCAGGCCGACCGACGGGGCGGCATCCGCGGTCAGTCGTTCGGCCAGGGTGGCGAAGCCGGTCGAGCCGGAGAAGCCGTAGACCAGCGAGGCGCCGAACAGCAGCATGCCGGAGGCGAGCGCGCCGAGGACGAAATATTTGAGGCCGGCCTCGCTCGATTTCACGGAATCGCGCCGGATCGCCGCGATCACGTACAGCGACAGGCTCTGCAGCTCCAGGCCGATATAGAGGGACATCAGGTCGCCGGACGAGACCATCACCATCATGCCCAGCGCGGCGAGCAGGATCAGCACCGGATATTCGAAGCGGTCGATGGCCTCGCGCGCATTGTAGCCGACCGACAGAACGATGCCGACGGCCGAGGCGAGCAGGATGCCGACCTTGAGGAAGGTCGTGAAGCCGCTGCTCACGAACATGCCGGCGAAGGCGGTGCGCGGCTCGGCCGGCGACATCCAGATTGCGATGGCGGCAGCCGCGACCAGCACGACCGCCGACAGGGCCGAGACGGTGCGGGCCGAGCCGTCGCCGCGGAACACGCCGACCATCAGCAGGATCATCGCCGCGATGGCGACGAACAGTTCGGCAGCGGCATATTCCAGATTGGGCAGGATCATGGCGCCGCCTCCCTACCGTGCCGCGAAACAGGCGGCATCGACCCTGCACGCGCCGGCCTTGAAGCCGGCGAGCAGATTCTTGACCGAGGCGTCGAACACGTCGAGGAACGGCTCCGGCCAGATGCCCAGCCACAGGACGAGAATGACGAGCGGCGCGAAGACCGCGACCTCGCGCGGGTTGAGATCCTTCATCCGCATCAGGTCGGGCCGGACCAGTTCGCCGAAAATGACCCGCCGGTACAGCCAGAGCATATAGGCGGCGCCCAGGATAATCCCGGTCGCCGCCAGGGCGGCCGCCCAGACATTGACCTGGAAGACGCCGAACAGCACCAGGAACTCGCCGACGAAGCCGCTGGTCCCCGGCAGGCCGACCGAGGCCAGCGTGAAGACCATGAAAACGGCGGCGTATTTCGGCATTCGCTCGACCAGGCCGCCATAGCGGTCGATGCGCCGGGTGTGGAGCCGGTCGTAGACCACGCCGACGCACAGGAACAGCGCGGCCGAGACGATGCCGTGCGAGAGCATCTGGAAGATCGCCCCGCTGACCGCCTGCTCGCCCATGAGGTCGCCGGCCCGGTGCTGGGCCGTCGCCGCGAAAATCCCGAGGGTGACGAAACCCATATGGGCGACCGAGGAATAGGCGATCAGCTTCTTCATATCCTCCTGCGCCAGGGCGACCAGCGAGGTGTAGACGATGGCGACGATGCTGAGCCCATAGACCAGCGGCGCGAAATAGATCGACGCATCCGGGAACATCGGCAGCGAGAAGCGCAGGAAGCCGTAGCCGCCCATCTTCAGCAGCACGCCGGCAAGGATGACCGAACCCGCGGTCGGCGCCTCGACATGGGCGTCCGGCAGCCAGGTGTGGACCGGCCACATCGGCACCTTGACGGCGAACGAGGCGAAGAAGGCCAGCCAGAGCCATTTCTGCGCTTCGGCGCCGAAGCCGGTCTCGCGGGCGAATTTCAGCAGTTCGACAATGTCGGTCGTGCCCTGCCCGGCCGCCTCGGTGAGGAAGTAGACCGCCATGACGGCGACCAGCATCAGCACCGAGCCGAGCAGCGTGTAGAGGAAGAATTTGAACGCCGAATAGACCCGCCGCTCGCCGCCCCAGACGCCGATGATGAGAAACATCGGCAGCAGCACGCCTTCGAAGAAAATGTAGAAAGTGACGAGATCGAGGGCGCAGAAGGTGCCGACCATGAAGGTTTCGAGCACCAGGAAGGCCGCCATATATTCGCGCACCCGTCTGGTCACCGCCCAGCTGCACAGGATGCAGATCGGCGTCAGCGTGGTCGAGAGCAGGACGAACATCATCGAGATGCCGTCCACGCCCATGCGGTAGTTCAGGGTGTAGCCGCCGGGCAGCGTGAACCAGGCGGCCCGCTCGACGAACTGGAACTCCGCCGTTCCGGTCTCGAAATTGATCCAGATCAGCAGCGAGAGCAGGAAGGTCGCGAGCGAGGCCCACAGGGCGAGCCAGCGCGCATTGCGGTCGGTCGCCTCGCGGTCGCCGCCGACCATGACCAGGATGAGCAGCGCCCCGACCAGCGGCGCGAAGGTGACGATGCTGAGCAGCGGCCAGTTTTCCATCGTCTAGCCCCACAATCCGAAGACGAAGAGCGAGACGAAGCCGAACGCGCCGATCAGCACGGCAAAGGCGTAGTGATAGACATATCCGGTCTGCAGCAGGGCGGCGAGCCGGGAGCCGCTCCGGGTCGCAACCGCCGCGCCGTCCGGGCCGAAGCGGTCGATGGTGCCGCCGTCGCCGCCGCGCCACAGGCCGAGGCCGATGGCGAGCGCCGGGCGCACGAACAGCCGGTCGTACAGCTCGTCGAACAGCCACTTCCTGAGCAGGAAATAGTAGAGGCCGCGGAAGCGCCGGGCCAGCGCCCGGGGCCAGGCCGGCCGCGCGGTGTAGAACAGATAGGCGAGCCCGATCCCGGCCAGGCCGGCGACCACCGGCAGCACCTTGACCCAGGCCGGGACGTGATGCGCCGCCTCCAGGATCGCGCCCTGTTCGCGCATATGGAGCGAATCGCCCCAGAAGCCGGCCCAGCCGTCGCCGGCGAACCAGCCGACGGCGAGCGCCCCGGCGAAGACCGAGCCGAGCGCGAGCAGGAACAGCGGCGCGAGCATGACCGCGGGCGATTCATGGACATGCGCCTGCACTTCGGCCGGCGCGCGGCTCTCGCCGTCGAATGTCATGATGAGGAGGCGCCAGGAATAGAAGGCAGTCATGATCGCCGCGGCAATGCCCATCCAGAAAGCGAACAGGCCGAGGCCGGTATGGGCGCCGAACGCGGCTTCGAGGATCAGGTCCTTGGAATAGAAGCCGGCGAAGCCGAAGACGAAGGGAATGCCGACCCCGGCCAGCGCCAGCGAGCCGATCCACATCAATATGCAGGTCGTCCTCATCCGGCGCCGGAGGCCGCCCATGCGGCGCATGTCCTGTTCGTCCGACATGCCGTGAATGACCGAGCCGGCGCCGAGGAACAGCAGCGCCTTGAAGAAGGCGTGGGTCATCAGATGGAACATCGCCACCGGATAGGCGCCGATGCCGGCGGCGAAGAACATGTAGCCGAGCTGCGAGCAGGTCGAATAGGCGATGACCCGCTTGATATCGTTCTGCACCAGGCCGACCGTGGCGGCGAAAAAGGCGGTGAGCGCGCCGACGACGGTCACCGTCGCCAGCGCCAGGGGCGCAAATTCGAACATCGGCGACAGGCGGCAGACCATGAACACGCCGGCCGTCACCATGGTGGCGGCGTGGATCAGCGCGGAGACGGGGGTCGGCCCCTCCATCGCGTCGGGCAGCCATGTGTGCAGCAGAATCTGGGCCGACTTGCCCATGGCGCCGATGAACAGCAGGATGCAGGTCCAGTCGAGGGCGGCCTGGCCGTCGATCCGGAAGCCGCCGACGGTGACGATCTCCCGGCCGGGCAGGTGCTGCGCCGCCGGCAGCACGGTCGAGAAGTCGAGCGCGCCGAAAATGGCGAACACGGCGAACACGCCGAGCACGAAGCCGAAATCGCCCACCCGGTTGACCAGAAAGGCCTTGATCGCCGCGGCGTTCGCACTCTCGCGCCGGTACCAGAAGCCGATCAGCAGATAGGAGCACAGGCCGACGCCCTCCCAGCCGAAGAACATCTGAACGAAATTCTCGGCCGTCACCAGCATCAGCATGGCGAAGGTGAACAGGCTCAGATAGGCGAAGAAGCGCGGCTTGTGCGGATCGTGGCTCATATAGCCGATCGAGTAGACATGGACGACGGCGGAGACCAGCGACACCACCGCCACCATGACGGCGGCAAGCGTATCGAAGCGCAGCGCCCAATCGACCTTCAGGCTGCCCGATGCGATCCAGGTATACAGCCGGACGGGCTCGTCCGGGCCGGCGCCGGCGAAGCCGACCCGGTAGAGGATAATTCCGCCCAGGACTGCGGAGACGACCATCAGGCCCGATGCGATATACATCGAGGCCCGGTCCCCGATCGCCCGGCCGAACAGGCCCGCAACAATGGCCCCGATCAGCGGCAGAAAGACGGCGGCGACGTACATGCCGCGATCAGCCCTTCATCACGTTTACATCTTCCACCGCGATGGAGCCGCGATTGCGGAAGTAGATGACGAGGATGGCGAGGCCGATGGCAGCCTCGGCGGCGGCCACGGTGAGCACGAACATGGCGAATATCTGGCCGACCAGATCCTTCAGGGCCCAGGAGAAGGCGACGAGATTGATGTTCACCGCGAGCAGGATGAGCTCGACCGACATCAGGATGACGATGACGTTCTTGCGGTTCAGGAAGATGCCGAAAATCCCGATGGTGAACAGGATTGCGGCGACCGTCAGATAGTGTGCGAGGCCGATTTCGAGCATGGGTCAGACGCCCTCCCCCGGCCGCACCTGCTTCAGCTCCACCGACTCCTCCGGCCGGCGGGCGACCTGCTCGCCGATCTTCTGCCGGCGCACGCCGGGGCGCTGGCGCAGGGTGAGCACGATGGCGCCGACCATGGCCACGAACAGCACCATGCCGGCGAACTGGAACAGATAGATGTATTTCGTGTAGAGCAGCCGGCCGAGCAGCTCGGTATTGGTGAGCGCGCTGTCTGCCGGCACCGGTTCGGCGAGCGCGCCGCCAACCCCCGGCGCGACCGCCCAGATGCCGCCGACGAACAGGATTTCGCCGAGCAGGATCGCCGCGATCAGGCCGCCGACCGGCAGATAGCGCTGAAAGCCCTCGCGCAGCTCGACGAAATTGATGTCCAGCATCATCACGACGAACAGGAAGAGCACCGCGACCGCGCCGACATAGACGATCACCAGGATCATCGCCAGGAACTCGGCGCCGGTCAGGACGAACAGCCCGGCGGCGTTGAAGAAGGTCAGCACCAGGAACAGCACGGAATGGACCGGGTTGCGCGCCGTCACCACCATCGCCGCGGCGGCGATGGCGATGGCCGCGAACAGGTAGAAGGCGGTGGCCTGCAGGATCATCGGGCGCTACCGGTAGACCGCATCGGCGCCGAGCGCCTGCGCGATTTCGCTTTCCCAGCGGTCGCCGTTCGCCAGCAGCTTTTCCTTGTTGTACATCAGCTCTTCGCGCGTCTCGGTGGCAAATTCGAAATTCGGCCCCTCGACGATGGCATCCACCGGGCACGCCTCCTGGCAGAAGCCGCAATAGATGCATTTCGTCATGTCGATGTCGTAGCGGGTCGTCCGCCGGCTGCCGTCGGCGCGCGGCTCCGCCTCGATGGTGATCGCCTGGGCCGGGCAGACAGCCTCGCACAGCTTGCAGGCGATGCAGCGCTCCTCGCCGTTGGCATAGCGGCGCAGGGCGTGTTCGCCGCGGAAGCGCGGGCTGAGCGGCCCCTTCTCATAGGGGTAGTTGATCGTCACCTTGGGCTTGAAGAAATAGGTCAGCGTCTTCCACAGGCCGGCGCCGATTTCCCAGAGCAGAACGGTTCGTGCCGCACGCAGCATGGTTCTGGCCTCCCTATGCCGGCAGCCAGCCGGCATACAGCAGCACACCGGCATAGAAGACGACGGCGACGAGCGACAGGGGCAGAAAGACCTTCCACCCCAGCCGCATCAGCTGATCGTAGCGGTAGCGCGGCAGCGTCGCCCGCACCCAGACGAACACGAACAGCAGGAACGAGACTTTCAGGGCCAGCCAGACCGGCCCGGGGATCCAGTTCAGCCAGGAAACGTCCAGCGGCGGCAGCCAGCCGCCCATGAACAGGACGGCCGTGATCCCGCTCATCATGATCATGTTGATATATTCGCCGAGAAAGAACAGGGCGAAGGGGAAGGCGGAATATTCGACGAAATAGCCCGCCACCAGCTCCGCCTCGGCCTCCGGCAGGTCGAAGGGGTGGCGGTTGGTCTCGGCCAGCGCCGAGATGAAGAACACGATGAACATCGGCGCCAGCGGAATCCAGTACCAGCGCCAGAAGCCGCCCTGCTGCGCCAGCACGATCTCGGCCAGGTTGAGCGACCCGGCCGCCAGCAGCACGGTAATCATCACGAAGCCGATGGAGACTTCGTAGGACACCATCTGGGCCGCCGAGCGCAGGGCGCCGAGAAAGGCATAGCGCGAGTTGCTCGCCCAGCCGGCCATGATGATGCCGTAGACGCCGAGCGACGAGATGGCGAACAGGTACAGCACGCCGACATTGATGTTCGACAGCACCCAGACGCCGCTCTCGCTCTGGCCGAGCGGAATCACCGCCCAGGCGACCAGGGCAAGCGTGAAGGTGAGGACCGGCGCGAACAGAAACACCGCCCGGTTGGCGCCGGACGGGATCACCGTCTCCTTCATCAGCAGCTTGAGGCCGTCGGCCATCGGCTGCAGCAGACCGAACGGGCCGACGACGTTCGGGCCCCGGCGCAGCATCATGGCCGCCAGGACCTTGCGCTCGAACCAGGTCAGCAGGGCCATGCCCACCAGCAGCGGCACGACGATGGCCAGAATCCAGCCGATCAGGATCAGCGCCGGCAGGACATATCCTTCCCAGAAGCCCATGGCGCGCTATCCGTCCGTCCCGGTCCGGCCGCTTTCGGCCAGCGCCTGCCGCATCCGGGTGCACTGCGCCATGGTCTCCGAACAGCGGCTGATCGGGTCGGTCATGTAGAAATTGCCCACCGGCGAGCGGAACGGCTCCGGGTCGAAGGCGGCATCCGCGCCGGTCTCGCCGAACGCCTGCCAGGCGGCGGGAGCGATCTCGTCAATGGCGCCGAAGACCGGGTTCGCCCGAACCAGCCGGTCCCGGACCTGTGCCAGCGAATCGTACGGCAGGGTGCGGCCGGCCGCTTCGGAGAAGGCGCGCAGGATCGTCCAGTCCTCGCGCGCCTCGCCGGGCGGAAAGATGCTGAGCGCCGTGCGCTGCGGCCGGCCCTCGATATTCACATAGGTCGCGTTCTTCTCGGTATAGGCCGCCCCCGGCAGGATGACATCGGCCCGGCTGGCGCCGGCATCGCCGTGGTGGCCCTGATAGACCACGAAGGCGCTGCCCAGCCGGTCCATGTCGATCTCGTCGGCGCCGAGCAGCCAGACCAGCCCGATCTCGCCCGACCCGGCCCCGTCCAGAATCCCGGCGGTATCGCGGCCGCCCTCGCCCGGCGCGAAGCCGAGATCGAGCCCGCCGACCCGCGACGCCGCCGTATGCAGCATGTTGAAGCCGTTCCAGCCGTCCCGCACCATGCCGAACCGCTCCGCCGTGCGGTGCAGCAGGCCGAGCAGCGCCGCACCGTCGGGGCGCGCCGCCAGCCCCGGCCCGGCGATCAGCATCGGCCGTTCGGCCCGTTCGAGCGCTTCGGCAAAGCTGTGGTCGCCGCCGGCGAGCGCGCGCAGCGTATCGGCGCCGCCGCCCAGATGTTCATAACGGTAGGTCAGCTCCGCGGCCTCGCCGATCAGGCCGATCCTGAATCCCCCTTCCCGCCAGCGCCGGCGGATGCGGGCGTTGAGGACCGCGGCCTCAACGCGCGGATCGGTCCCGACCAGCAGCAGCGCATCCGCCCGGTCGATGCCGGCGATACCGCTGTTGAACAGATAGCTGGCGCGGACCGCCGGATCGACCTTCGATCCGTCCTGGCGGCAATCGATATCGGCCGAGCCGAAGGCGGCCATCAGGTCCTTCAGCGCCACCATCGCCTCGGCGTCCGCCTGGTCGCCGGCAATCGCGGCGGCGCGCAGGCCGGATTCCCCGGCCAGCCGGCCGGCGATGGCGGCGAAGGCCTCCGCCCAGGTCGCCGGCTCCAGCTTTCCATCGCGGCGGACATAGGGCCGGTCCAGCCGCTGCCGCTTGAGCCCGTCGCAGGCGAAGCGGGTCTTGTCGGAAATCCACTCCTCGTTGATATCGTCGTTGAGGCGCGGCAGGACGCGCATCACTTCGGCGCCGCGGCTGTCGACCCGGATGTTGGAGCCGAGCGCGTCCATCGTGTCGATGGTTTCGGTCTTGCGCAATTCCCAGGACCGGGCCGTGAAGGCATAGGGCTTCGAGGTCAGCGCGCCGACCGGGCACAGATCGATCACATTGCCCGACAGTTCCGAAGTCAGCGAGCGCTCCAGATAGGTCGTGATCTCCATATGCTCGCCGCGATGGAGCGCGCCGATCTCCTCGACACCGGCCACCTCCTCGGCAAAGCGGACGCAGCGGGTGCAGTGGATGCAGCGGGTCATGATCGTCTTGACCAGCGGCCCCATTTCCTTGTCGTGCACCGCACGCTTGTTTTCGGCGAAGCGCGTCCGGTCGTGGCCATAGGCCATCGCCTGGTCCTGCAGATCGCACTCGCCGCCCTGGTCGCAGATCGGGCAGTCCAGGGGATGGTTGATGAGCAGGAATTCCATCACGCCCTTGCGGGCCCGGATCGTCTTCTCCGAATCGGTATGGACGACCATGCCGTCCATGACCGGCTGGGCGCAGGAGGCCACGGGCTTGGGCGCCCGCTCCACCTCCACCAGGCACATGCGGCAGTTGCCGGCAATCGACAGCCGCTCGTGAAAGCAGAAATGCGGCACTTCCCGGCCGATCGACTGCAGCGCCTGAAACAGCGTCAGCCGCCCATCGACCTCGTGCTCTTCGCCATCGACGGTTATCTTTGCCATCGCGCTTACGCCGCCACCTTGCGTTCGAGGATGCGGCGTTCCAGCTCGGGCCGGAAATGCCGGATCAGGCCCTGGACCGGCCACGCCGCCGCGTCGCCGAGGGCGCAGATCGTGTGCCCCTCGACCTGGCGGGTTACCGCTTCGAGCATGTCGATTTCGTCGATATCGGCATCGCCGCGCACCAGCCGGGTCATGACCCGCCACATCCAGCCGGTGCCCTCGCGGCACGGCGTGCACTGGCCGCAGCTCTCGTGCATGTAGAATTTCGACAGGCGGCAGATCGCGTTCACGATATCGGTCGACCGGTCCATCACGATCACCGCCGCCGTGCCGAGGCCGGATTTGTGGCTCGCCAGCGTGTCGAAATCCATCGGCAGGTCCTGGCAGATATCGGCCGGCAGGCACGGCACCGACGATCCGCCGGGGATGACGGCGAGCAGATTGTCCCAGCCGCCGCGCACGCCGCTGGCATGCTTCTCGATCAGCTCGCGGAACGGAATGCCCATCGCCTCTTCGACATTGCACGGCGCATTCACATGGCCGGAAATGCAGAACAGCTTGGTCCCGGTATTGCGCGCGTCGCGGCCGATGCCGGCGAACCAGGACGGGCCGCGGCGCAGGACGGTCGGCACGACCGCAATCGATTCGACATTATTGACCGTGGTCGGACAGCCGTAGAGGCCGGCATTGGCCGGGAAGGGCGGCTTGAGGCGCGGCTGCCCCTTCCGGCCCTCCAGGCTCTCCAGCAACGCCGTCTCCTCGCCGCAGATATAGGCACCGGCGCCGCGATGGACATGAATGTCGAAATCCCAGCCCGTGCCGCAGGCATTGCGGCCGACCAGCCCGGCTTCGCGCGCCTGCCCGATTGCCGCCTCAAGGCGCTGCGCCTCGCGCACGAACTCGCCGCGGACATAGATGTAGGCGGTGTTCGCGCCCATGGCGAAGCCGGCGATCAGACAGCCCTCGATCAGCTTGTGCGGATCGTGGCGCATGATGTCCCGGTCCTTGCAGGTGCCGGGCTCGGATTCGTCGGCATTGACCACGAGATAGTGCGGGCGGCCGTCGCGCTTGTCGTCCGGCGGCATGAACGACCATTTGAGGCCGGTCGGGAAGCCGGCGCCGCCGCGGCCGCGCAGGCCCGAATCCTTGACCTGCTGGCACAGCCATGCGCGACCCCGGCCGAGGAACCAGGCCGTCTGGTCCCAGTCGCCCCGGCGGCGCGCACCCTCCAGGCCCCAGTCGTCGAAGCCGTGGAGGTTGGTGAAAATGCGGTCTCGGTCGTCGAGCATCAGTTTCCGGCCTCGTCCGCAGCCTGCCCCGCACCGGCGCCGCCGATACCGTAGACCGATCCGGGATCGAACGGCTTCGGCGGCGGAACGTCGATGAGCGTGCGTGCGCCGTCCGCCGGCTCCGACGACCGGCGGCCGGCCATCGATCCGGTCGGCAGCGCCCCGCCTTCCTTCAGCCCGCGCAGGACGCCGGCAAAGTTCTCATAGGTCAGGTCCTCAACGAAATCGTCGTTCACCTGGACCATCGGGGCGTTGACGCAGGCGCCCAGGCATTCGACCTCGCTGCAGGTGAACAGCCCGTCCGCACTGGTTTCGCCGGGGCCGATGCCGGCCTCGTCGCGGATGGCGCGGAACACGTCGTCGGCGCCGCGCAACAGGCACGGCGTCGTGCCGCACACCTGCAGGTGGAACCGGCCGACCGGCGCCAGATTGATCATCGTGTAGAAGGTCGCCACCTCCATCACGCGGATTTTCGCCATGCCCAGGCGCCGGGCGATATGCTCGATCGCCGCCTGCGGCACCCAGCCGCCATGCTGGCGCTGGGCCAGATCGAGCAGCGGCAGCACCGCGCTCGCCTGCCGGCCTGCCGGATAGCGGCCGATCGCCTCCTCCGCCGCCCGCTCGTATTCGCTGTCGAAAGCAAAGCTCTCCGGCTGCGCAGCCGCGGCGCCGGCGCCCGGCCCGCTCATCGGTCGACCTCGCCGAACACGACGTCCATCGAGCCGACGATGGCGCAGACATCGGCCAGCATGTGGCCGCGCGACATGAAATCGGTCGCCTGCAGATGGGCGAAACCCGGCGCCCGGATCTTGCAGCGATAGGGCCGGTTGGTGCCGTCGGAGACGAGGTAGACGCCGAACTCGCCCTTCGGCGCCTCGACCGCCGTATAGGTCTCGCCCGCCGGCACGTGATAGCCCTCGGTATAGAGTTTGAAATGATGGATGAGCGCTTCCATCGAGCGCTTCATCTCGGCCCGCTTCGGCGGCGTCACCTTGTTGTCGTCCGCCGCCACCGGCCCATCGAGCCCGTCCAGCCGGTCGAGCGCCGCGTCGATGATGCGCAGGCTCTGGCGCATCTCCTCCATGCGTACGAGGTAGCGGTCGTAGCAGTCGCCGTTGCGGCCGACCGGAATGTCGAACTCATAGTCCTCGTAGCCGTCGTAGGGCTGCGCCTTGCGCAGGTCCCAGGCGAGGCCGGAGGCACGCAGCATCGGGCCGGAAAAGCCCCAGTCGAGCGCGTCTTTGGCATCGACGACGCCGATATCGACCGAGCGCTGCTTGAAGATGCGGTTTTCGGTCAGCAGCGTCTCGATATCGTCGACGATTTTCGGAAACGCCCGGCGCCATTGCCGTATATCGTCGCTCAGGCCGGCCGGCAGGTCCCGGTGGACGCCGCCGGGCCGGAAATAGGCCGCGTGCAGGCGCGCGCCGCACACCCGCTCATAGAAGCCCATCAGCTTCTCCCGCTCCTCGAAGGCCCAGAGGAACGGGGTCAGCGCGCCGACATCCATGGCATAGGCCGGCACGTTCAGCAGATGGTTGAGCACCCGGCCGATCTCGGCATAAAGCACGCGGATCGCCTGGCCGCGCGGCGGCGCCTCGATGCCCAGCAGCTTCTCGGTGGCGAGCGCGAAGGCGTGTTCCTGATTCATCGGCGCGACATAGTCGAGCCGGTCGAAATAGGGCACGGCCTGCAGATAGGTCTTCTGTTCGATCAGCTTCTCGGTGCCGCGGTGCAGCAGGCCGATATGCGGATCGGCGCGCTCGACGATTTCGCCGTCCATTTCCAGCACCAGGCGCAGCACGCCATGGGCGGCCGGATGCTGCGGACCGAAATTCAGATTGAGATTCCGGATCTCGACATCGCCGGGCCCGGATTCGACCGGGGCGGCGGAAGCGGCCCTGCCGTCCGGCATGGCTTCAGCCCTCCGCCGCGCCGGCCGCGCCGGCGCCTGCAGCCTTCCCGTCCCCCGGCCCGTCTTCCGCCGCAACCGGCGGCAGATCGCGCGTCATGCCCTCCCAGGGCGAGAGGAAGTCGAAGCTCCGGTAATCCTGCTGCAGCGTCACAGGCTCGTAGACCACCCGCTTCTGCTCCTCGTCGTAGCGCACCTCGACGAAGCCGGTGAGCGGGAAATCCTTGCGCAGCGGATGGCCGTCGAAACCGTAATCGGTCAGCAGGCGGCGCAGGTCGGGATTGTCGGAAAAATAGATGCCGTAAAGGTCCCACGCCTCGCGCTCGAACCAGCCGGCGGCGCTGAACACCCCGGCGACCGACGGGACGGGCGTTTCCGCATCGGTGCGGACCTTGACCCGGCAGCGCAGGTTCGCCGTCACGCTCAGCAGGTTGTAGACCACGTCGAAACGCTGTTCGCGCATCGGCCAGTCGACGCCGCACAGGTCGACCAGGCAGGTGAAGGCGCAGTTCGGATCGTCGCGCAGCCAGGTCAGCACCCTGACGATCGCCGGCCGGTCGACGGTGAGGCAGAGTTCGCCGCGCCCGATCTCCGCCTCGACCGCCTCCTGCGCCAAGACGGCGAGGACATGCTCTTTCAGTTCGTTGAGCGCTTCCAGGGACATGGGCTTGCGGGATTCTCCGGCCCGTCTAGCGCGCAAAGCGCGCCGTGCGGCGGATTTTCTTCTGCAATTGCAGGATGCCGTAGAGCAGCGCCTCGGCGGTCGGCGGACAGCCCGGCACATACACATCGACCGGCACGATCCGGTCGCAGCCGCGCACCACCGAATAGGAATAATGGTAGTAGCCGCCGCCATTGGCGCACGACCCCATCGAAATCACCCAGCGCGGCTCGGCCATCTGGTCGTAGACCCGGCGCAGCGCCGGCGCCATCTTGTTGGTCAGCGTCCCGGCCACGATCATGACATCGGACTGGCGCGGGCTGGGAAAGAAGACGGTGCCGAACCGGTCCAGATCGTAGCGGCTCGCCCCGGTGTGCATCATTTCCACGGCACAGCAGGCCAGACCGAAGGTCATGGGCCAGAGCGAGCCCGACTGCGCCCAGCCGACCAGCGAATCGAGGCTGGAGACGACGAAGCCGCGGGAGCGGAATTCCCGGTCGAGGAAGGCATCGAGCTCAGGCAGCGGCGCCGGGGCGGCGCCCGCCGCTTTTCCGCCCGGCGCGCCGGCGGTTGCTATTCCCATTCCAGCGCCCCCTTCTTCCACTCATAGACGAAGCCGACGGTCAGGATGAGCAGGAAGACGACCATGGACCAGAAGCCGAAATGCTGTGTCTCCCCAAGGGTGATCGCCCACGGGAACAGGAACGCGACTTCGAGGTCGAAGATGATGAACAGGATGGCGACGAGGTAGAAGCGCACGTCGAACCGGCCGCGCGAATCGTCGAAGGCGTCGAACCCGCACTCATAGGCCGCCAGCTTCTCGGAATAGGGCTTCTGCCGGGCCAGCACCCACGAGGCGGCGACCATGGCCAGCGCCAGCCCGAGGGCGATCCCCAGAAAGACGGCGATGGGCAGATATTCTGCGAGGATATCGCTCATGAGTCCCGCAAGGGTTGCCTCGATTCCCGGCGCCGCGCCGCAGCCTGCCGGCGCGGTTCGCGCGCGCCCCGAACCTTCCCGGTCCCCACCCGGACAGACCGGTTATACGGCCGGCGCCGGGGAATGCAAAGCCTTAGCGCGGTTCCGTTTGGCCGCACGCCGGGCAGGCGGGCGGCGCGCCGGCCGTGGCGGCGGGAAACGCACCGCCCCTGCCGGCGCGGCATCGTTCGGAACAGGTCCGGTCAGGATCGGGTTTCGGCCGGCTTCCGGGGGGCGATGGCGGGAGTGACGGGACTCGAACCCGCGGCCTCCGGCGTGACAGGCCGGCGCTCTAACCAAACTGAGCTACACCCCCGCAGCAGGCGCGCCTCGCGGCCGGAGCGCCGTTGCCGAGCGCGGCATGTAGGCCAGCCCCCGAAACCTGTCAAGCGAGCGTCCCGGCGCAGCGGACCGCGCCGGCCGCAACCCCGGAACGACCGTTTCCACCGCCGGCAGGGCTATGCCGCGGCGTGCCTGTTCACCCGTTCGGCGAAGCGCCGGCGGGCCGCGGGCAGCGGCCGGTTGTGCGGCGCGAAGACATGCTGCTCGAGGAACCAGCCGCCGAGCTTCAGCCCGTCGGCGATATCGGCCCAGGAGGCGGCGCCGGCCGCCGCCCCGGCATCGGCGCCGCCGTTCAGAAACGGCGGCAGGCGCAGCAGGCGGTCGGCATAGGGTTCGCCGGCGGACAGGCTGACGGCGCGACCGCTCTTCGGCGATACCCAGGCGAGCCGGTCGTTGCGGCCGGTGGCGGCGCAGCGTCCGAGATCGAGGCCGAAGCCGAGCTCGGCCAGCAGGGCGATCTCCCACGCGACATGGGCCTCGCCCCAGTCCGGCCGTTCCAGCGCGTCGAACAGCGCCTGCATGCCGCGATAGACGGCAGGCGCCGGCGCGCGTTCGGGCAGCGCCGCTTCGGCAACGGCGCAGGCCGCGGCGATGCCGGCCAGCCGCAGCGGATCGTCGATCCAGCGCCCGGCCCGGCCGGTCCGCACCTCCGCCGTCAGAATGCCGAGATTCTCGGCCAGCCGGCCGCGCCAGGTCGCCGTGACGCCGTTGCCCGGCTGGTAGACCGGCCGCTGGCGCGCGGCCGCACCGCCGCGGGCGAGGCCGGCATGCCGACCGTGCTCCGGCGTCAGCACCTGCACGACCAGGCTGGTCTCGCCATGGCGCCGGGCCGACAGAACGATGGCCTCGTCGGTCCACTCCATAATGCCGGATATGGCGCATGGCGGCGGCGGCCGGCAAGCCTCCCGGCTGCGCGGCCGGGCTGCGGCCTTCCGCGACGGCACCGGCCGGCCGGCGAGAATGGTAGCGGAGGAGGGACTTGAACCCCCGACACGCGGATTATGATTCCGCTGCTCTAACCAGCTGAGCTACTCCGCCCCGAAAGGGTCGCGCGCGGCCGGCCGGCGCATCGCTGCGCCGCCGGCGACTCCGCCATATGGGACGCCGGCTAACTGGATCAAGGACCGGTGGCTGTCAAGCCGGCCCCGGCCGGCACGGCGGCATCGGGGCGGCGTTCCGGGAACGCTTCGGAATCCCGGCATATCCAGCCGCCGCCCAGCATCCGCGTGCCGTCGTAGAACACCGCCGCCTGCCCGGCCGCGACGCCATATTGCGGCTCGTCGAATTCGACCGTGCCGCCGCCGTCGCCGTCGATCCCGATCCGGCACGGTGCGGCCGGGCCGGCATTGCGGATGCGCGCCTCGGCCCGGACCGTTGCGCCGGCCGGCACCGCCTCGCCGAGCCAGTTCAGCTCCCGGACCGCGATGCGGCGCCGGGCCAGCGCCGAGCGCGGGCCGACCGTGACCTCGTTCGTTTCGGCATCGATGCGCACGACATGGAGCGGCGCCGCCGTGCCGCCGATGCCGAGGCCCCGGCGCTGGCCGACGGTAAAGCGCGCAATGCCGTCATGGGTGCCGAGTACCGTGCCGTCGAGATCGACGATCCGGCCCGGCTCGCAGGCGCCGGGCCGCAGCCTCGCCACCAGCCGGGCATAGTCGCCGTCGGGCACGAAGCAGATGTCCTGGCTGTCCGGCTTGTCGGCGACGGGGACGCCGAGCTTCCGGGCGATTCCGCGGGTCTCCGCCTTCAGCCGGTCGCCGAGGGGGAAGCGCAGGAAATCGAGCTGTTCGCGCGTCGTCGCGAACAGGAAATGGCTCTGGTCCTTGGCCGGGTCGGCGGCGCGGTGCAATTGCGGCCCGCCCGGCGCTTCCACCCGGCGCACATAGTGGCCGGTCGCGAGGCAATCGGCATCGAGGCTGCGCGCAATCTGCAGCAGGTCGGTGAACTTGACCGTCTGGTTGCAGCGAACGCAGGGCAGCGGCGTCTCGCCGCGCAGATAGCTGTCGGCGAAATCGTCGATCACGCTCTCGCGGAAGCGCGATTCGCGGTCGAGCACATAATGGGCGAACCCCGCCTGCTCCGCGACCCGGCGCGCATCGTGGATATCCTGGCCGGCGCAGCAGGCGCCCGGCCGGTTCGCGGCGGCGCCGTAATCGTAGAGCTGCAGGGTCAGGCCGACGACCTCATAGCCCTCGGCATGGAGCATCGCGGCGGCGACGGAACTGTCGACACCGCCGGACATCGCCACCGCCACCCGCGTCCGGGCCGGCGCCTTCGCAAAGCCGAGACTGTTCGATCCTGCAGACATGCGCCGGATATAAGGGCAGCCTGCGGGAACGCAATCCAGGGGTCGGCCGGGCCTGCCGGGGACAAGGCGTTGCGAAGCGCCCGGCGATGACGCACAATGCCGTGCCCCGATACGTCCCCTCCGGGGGCTGTTCGGGACAAGGGCGAAGGTTTGTCGTGCAATTATTCGAAACGCAATAATCCCCTGCCCCGATCAGCGGCCGCAGAGCCTGCCCTGAGCTTGTCGAAGGGCCGCGTATCGAGGGGCTGCGCAGCGAGAGCCGCTTCACCCCCATGCGTCTTGCCACCATTCACCGGGACGGACAGGACCGGATCGCGGCGGCGGCCGGCCCCGGCCGGCTGATCGACCTCGACCGCGCGCTGGAGGCAGCGGGCAGCCCGGCGTTCGGCTCCATGCTGGCGCTGATTCGCGGCGGCAGCGACGCGCTGGACCGGGCCCGGCACGCGGCGGACCGGGCGCGCGACAATCCCGGCAGCGTGCCGGCCTTCCCGGCCTCTTCCGTGGCGTGGCGGCCGCCGGTACCGCGACCGGGCAAGATCGTCGGCGTGGCGATGAACAATTCGGCGGCCGACGACCGCAAGATCGCGGCGCCGGACCACCCCGTCTTCTTCATGAAACCGGCGACCTGCCTGGTCGGTCATGGCGAGCCGATCCCGGTCCGCCCGCATTACGGCCGCCTGCACCCGGAGCCCGAACTGGCGGTGATCCTGGGCCGGGACGGCAAGGACATCGATTCGGCGCAGGCGATGGACCACGTCTTCGGCTACACCATCTTCAACGACATGACCGGCAACGACATGCGCGCCGGGGACCGGGTCCACTACTGGGCGCTCTATCCCGAACCGGACAATCCGGACTCCGTGCGCCGGGTGGAACAGCATCTCTCATACGCCGCGCGCTACAAGGGCACGGACGGGTTCGGCCCGGCCGGGCCCTGGCTGGCGACCAGGGACGAGGTGCCCGACCCGCACGATCTCGACATCTCCTGCAGCCTGGGCGGCGAGGTCTTCACCGACGACAACACCCGCCACTACACCTACCGCGTCGAGGAGGTGATCGCCTTCCTCTCCCGCTTCATGACCCTGGAGGCCGGGGACATGATCGCGATGGGCACCGCCTTCCGCGCCTCGAAAACGGGCGGGCGTCCGCTCCATGCCGCCGACCTGAGCCGCCTGGACGGCCCGGTCGAGGTGGCGATCGAAGGGCTGGGGCGCCTGTCCAACCCCGTCCGGCGCGATCCGCCGCCGCCGGCCGACTGGCGGCTGCCGCGATGACCGACGCCCCGATCCGCGGCGAAATCGAGGCCCTGATCGCCGAATTCGCCTGGCGCATCGACCGCGGCGATCCGGCGACCGTCGCCGACCTGTTCACGGCGGACGGCTGGTACGGGCGCGAAACCGGCGAGCGCAGCATCGGGCGCGACGCCATCCGCGCCGCCTACCGTGCCCGCGCCGCCCGCCAGGCGGAAGCCGGGGTGCGCACCGCCCGGCATCTGTTCACCAATCTGCGCCTGGAGCGCCAGGAGGCGGACCGCGCCGCCGGCAGCTGCATCCTGCTCCTGTTCGCCGCCGACGGGCCGCCGCCGCTCCCGGCTATACCGGCGCTGGTCCAGGATTACGACGACACCTATCGGCGGGTCGGCGGCCGCTGGCTGTTCGCCAGCCGCTCGGTGGCGAAAATCTTTACCGGCCCCGGCTTCGCGCCGGTGCTGCCGCTGGGGGCTTCTGCATGAACAGCTATCTCCTGTGCCTGCCCCACTCGCCCATTCTCATGTGCTATGCTAGGGAGCCGGCGCAGCACGCGGAAATCCAGGCGGCCTGCGCCCGCCAGGCCGAGGCGGTGCGCGCCTTCGACCCGGACGTGGTCGTTCTGTTCGGCACCGACCATTACAGCGGCTTCCACCTCGACCGGATGCCGGCCACCTGCATCGGGCTGAGCTGCCGGGCGGTCAACGATATCGGCGGATTTCCCGGCCATTTCGACGTGCCGCACGAGGATGCGCTCGCCCTGATCGAGCATCTGCGCGGCGCCGGTTTCGACCCGGCGGTCTCGCACAGCATGACGGTCGATCACGGCTTCTCCCAGCCGGCCCATCGCATCCTCGGGGCGCTGGACGCCCGCCCCGTCATCCCGGTGTTCATCAATGTCATGGCGCCGCCGCTGCCGCGTTTCGCGCGCTCGCGCCGGTTCGGCCGGGCCATCGGCGCCGCGCCCGCGCTCAGGGGCCGGCGGGTCCTGTTCATGGGCTCCGGCGGCATGTCCCACCATCCGACCCGCTATTTTCCCCTGGTCGGCGAAGGCGACGATGCGGTGACCCGCTGGCAGCTCGCCGGCGAGGGCGGCGGCTCCTTCACCCGGGACGAGTGGCTGGAGCGCCTGCGCGTCATGCATCTCGAGGGCGCGGCCATGCTGATCGACGGCAGCCGGACCCGCGAGGATATCTTCCTCAACCCGGATTTCGACCGCTTCTTCCTGAATATCCTGACGTGTGGCGAACTCGATTCCTTCGACGCCTGGGAGCCGGCCGATGTCATGGCCGAAGCGGGCGTCGGCAGCCTCGAACTCCACACCTGGATCGCCGCCGCCGCCGCCCATGCCGAGGCCGGCGGCAGCCGCCCGGAGACGGCGATCTATGCCGACACGCTGGAATACGGCATCGGCTTCGGCATGGTTTTCGGCACGCCGGCCTGAAGCGTGCGACAGCGCTCCCGGTTTTCCGCCCGCGCCCGATCCGTCAGGCTGTGCCGGCCGTTCGGCCAAAGATGCGGACCGCCGCCATGACCGCCTCCTTCCCCGCCACCCGCCTGCGCCGCAACCGGCGGTACGACTGGTCGCGCCGCCTGGTGCGGGAGCACACGCTGACGCCGGACGATCTGATCTGGCCGGTCTTCGTATGCGACGGCCGGAACCGGGCCGAGCCGGTCGCTTCCATGCCCGGCGTCGACCGGCTGTCGGTCGACCGGGTCGCCGAAGCCGCCGGCGAGGCGCTCGCCCTCGGCATCCCGGCCATCGCCCTGTTCCCGCAAACGCCGCCGGAGAAGAAGGACGAGGACGGAACCGAGGCGACCAACCCGGACAATCTGGTCTGCCGGGCGATCCGGGCGGTGAAGAACGCGCATCCCGATCTCGGCGTGATCTGCGACGCCGCGCTCGATCCGTTCACCAGCCACGGCCATGACGGCGTGATCCGCGACGGCTATGTCGCCAACGACGAGAGCGTGGAAATCCTGTGCCGCCAGTCGCTGGTCCAGGCGCAAGCCGGCTGCGATATCGTTGCGCCGTCGGACATGATGGACGGCCGGGTCGGCGCCATCCGCGCCGCGCTCGACGGCGAGGGCTTCGAGCGCGTCGGGATCATGTCCTATGCCGCCAAATACGCTTCCGGCTTCTACGGCCCGTTCCGGGATGCGGTCGGCTCGTCGAGCGCGCTCCGGGGCGACAAGAAAACCTACCAGATGGATCCGGCCAATACCGACGAGGCGCTGCGCGAGGTCGAACTCGATATCGCCGAGGGCGCCGACATGGTGATGGTGAAGCCCGGCATGCCCTATCTGGATATCGTCCGCCGGGTGAAGGACCGGTTCGGCGTACCGACCTTCGCCTATCAGGTGAGCGGCGAATACGCGATGCTGCGCGGCGCCATCGACCGGGGCTGGCTCGACGGCGACCGGGTGATTCTGGAGGTGCTCACGGGCTTCAAGCGGGCCGGGGCCGACGGGGTGCTGACCTATTTCGCCCGCGACGCCGCACGCCGGCTGAACGGATAGCGGCGCCGATCCGGCTCCGCCGGCCTCCGTTTCAGTGGACCATGCGGGCGCAGACGGGGTGGCCGTCCTGCGCCATCAGGCCGAGCAGAATGCCCTCGCGCAGGCCGCGGTCGGCGATCCGCATCCGGCCGACCGGCCACAGGCTGACGATAGCCTCGAGAATCGCGACCCCGCCGACCACCAGATCGGCCCGCGCGGCGCCGATGCCGGCGATGGCCGCCCGCTCGTCCCGGCTCATCCCGGCGAGCATCCGGCCGATGCGGAGCAGATCGTCGAAGCGCACGGTGGCGCCATCGATGCGCGAGCGCACATAGCGGCGCAGGCCGAGATGGATGCTCGCCAGGGTCGTCACCGTGCCGGACGAGCCGACCATCTGCATCTGTCCGGCGGCGATGCGCGGCCGCAGCTCCCGGTCGCGCTC
Source organism: Alphaproteobacteria bacterium (assembly GCA_965221475.1). Taxonomy (GTDB): domain Bacteria; phylum Pseudomonadota; class Alphaproteobacteria; order Bin65; family Bin65; genus Bin65. The sequence continues at coordinate 461,298 of OZ244891.1, forward strand.
GAACGCCGCCAGCAGCGCCGCCGCTTCCTCGACCATCTGCCGGTAGCCATCCGCCGGAATGCGGTCGCCGCCATAGCGCTCCGACAGATTGACGACGCCCAGCGGCAGCGACAGGACGCCGACCGGCGCATCCCGGTCCGGGCGGCAGACGATCTCCGTGCTGCCGCCGCCGATGTCGAAGACGATGGCGCCGGGCACGGCGGGATCGAACAGCGGCGCACAGCTGGTCAATGCCAGGCGCGCCTCCTCGGCCGCACTGATGATTTCGAAGTCTAGGCCGGTCTCGGTGCGGGCACGCGCCACGAACCGGTCGCAATTGGCCGCCTGGCGGCAGGCCGCCGTCGCCACGTTGCGGACCCGGACGACATCGGCCCGGCGCATTTTGGCGGCACAGATGCGCAGGGCGTCGATGGTCCGGTCGATGGCCGGTTCGGACAGCCGGCCGGTCGCCGCCACGCCCTCGCCGAGGCGGACGATGCGCGAGAAGGAATCGATCACGCGAAAGCCGCGGGCCGAAGGCTCCGCCACCAGCAGGCGGCAATTGTTGGTGCCGAGATCGACGGCGGCATAGGCCGGCCGCGCGGGCCGGCGCGCCGCCCGCCGGCGATTGTCGTTGCGTTCGCGCGCCCGGTCGTTCCTGTATCCGTCGCCGCGACTCGCGGGCCGGGCCGCCGGGCCTGCCATGGTCGTTCTCCGATCCCTCCGAAGACCGGAACCCTAATCGCATGTGCACGGAAAATCCAACGCGATGTGACGGATCGGCGGCAGGGCGCCATGCGGCGGCAAGGCGCTTGAGATTCCGCCGCCGCGTCGCTATCTGGCGCTCTCATGCGGCACCGGTGCCGGCGGCCCGGCGCCGGTCGATGGGGAATAGTTTAACGGTAGAACAGCGGACTCTGACTCCGTCGGTCCTGGTTCGAATCCAGGTTCCCCAGCCAGCGCGCGCCGCTCGCCCGCTCCGGCAACCGCCGCCCCGGCGGGCAGGCTGCCTGCCATTGCACCTGAATCCCCGCTCGAAATGCCGGGCTGCGGCTTGTGTTTGACCGGCCGGGCGTTCGCACCTATTCTTTGCGTCGGTTGCACGGCGGCCGGCTTCCGGTCTCCGTGCCTGAAGTGCATATGGAGGACCGGAGGCGCCGGAGGCCCGAAAGCGGGGTTCGCGCCGGCGCGACGGGAACCAAGGGAGGAACGTTGTGAAAACTCGAATCGCAACTGTTGCCGCGACCGCGCTCGCGGTTGCCGCAATACACGGCCCGGCCGCGGCGGCCGACTTCGACCGCGAGGTCCAGGTCGCCGGCTTCGGCGCCAAATCCGGCGTCGTCCGGTCGTTCGGCATCAACACCGAGGCGGTCATGCGCGCCGCCGCGGAGAAGATCAACAAGGAAGGCGGGGTCAAGCTCGGCGACGGCAAGAAGGGCAAGGTGGTCGTGACCTTCTACGACGACCGCTGCAAGGCCGAGGAAGGCATTTCCGTCGTCCGCCGGATCGCCTCGACCAGCGCTGTCGTCGCCATCGGCCCGACCTGCTCGAACGTGGCCGAGCCGCTGTTCGGCATCCTGCAGAGGAAGGCCGGCGACGCCTCCGATTCGGGCCTGCAGTTCCCGATCTTCACCGATACGGCGATCAAGGGCGGTCTGGCCAAGATTTCGGACTGGGCGTTCCGCAACGTGCCGAACGAAAGCCAGATGTACCAGACCCTGTTCAAATGGGCGAAGACGACCAATCCGGAGCTCAAGAGCGTGTTCGGCGGCGTCGAGGAGGATTTCGCCCACTCGCGCTTCACCTGGTACAAGGTGATGGACGTGCGCGCCCAGGAGGCCGGCTTCAAGGTTCTGGGCCGGGTGAAATGGCTGCTCAACGACACCAACTTCACCACCCAGGTGCGCCAGATGAAGAAGGCGAAGGCCGATGTCGTCGCCATCTCCTCGCACCCGTTCACCCTGTGCGGCGTGCTGAAGGAGATGAAGCGCCAGCGGGTCAAGTACAAGATGCTGATCGGCCTCACCAGCTCGTCGAGTCTCGAGACTCTCAACGGCTGTTCGCGCCAGGCCAAGGGCATCATCATCCCGACCAGCTATGCGCCGGTCACCCCGGCGGCCAAGGAAGCCGCCGACCTGGCTGCGAAGTACAATGGCAGCGCCGACCTGCACAGCGCCGCCGCCTGGGAAAACATGATGATCCTGAAGAAGGTCATCGAATCCACGGGCGTCATGGCGAAGGGCGACACGGTCCAGGCCGACCGTCGCAAGATCCGCGACGGGCTGGCCGCGCTGAAGACGACCGACGGCCTGATCGGCGGCATCCAGCGCACGATGGAGGGCGAGGCGGTCAAGCCCTATGTCTATGTCCACGCGCAGGGCAAGGAGTGGAAGATTCTCCACGACCCGCGCAAATAGGCTGAAGGCCCGGATACCCGCCGGCCGCGCGCCGGCGGGTATCTTTTCCGGCCCCAGCCCAACCGCTCCCGATCCGTTCGGCAAGAGGGTCGGTCCGTGGACCTTGTAGACTTTCTGCAGTCGATTACCGACGGCGTGATGCAGGGCGCGTATTACGCGCTCATCGGCATTGGCTTCACGCTGATCTTCGGCGTGATGAACAAGATCAACCTCGCCTATGCGGCGGCCTCGTTCGCCGGGGCCTATGCCAGCTTGGGCGTGGCGGCGATCATCAGCGCCGGCGGCGATTTCGGCCTGCCGCCGCTGGTCATGTTCGCGGTTTCGGCGGTCGCTTCCGGGCTGTTCGCCTGGGCGATCTATCTGATCTGCTTCCGCTTCACGCCCGACCATTACGAGCTCGCCACCCTGATGGCGACGGTCGGCGCCCTGATCCTGATCGACGAAATCGTCGTGCACGCCACCGCCGGCGAGCCGATGGACTTTCCCGAAGTGCTGCAGGGCATTTTCGACGATCCGATGATCGAATTCAGCGACGCCTTCGCCATCCGCGGCGACCTGTTGACCATCTTCATCCTCGCCCTCATCGCCATGGCTCTGCTGCTGGCGCTGCTGTTCCGCACCCGGCTCGGCCTTGCCACGCGGGCGGTGGCGCAGCAGACGACCGCGGCGCAGCTCTGCGGCATCTCCATCAGCCGGACCAACGCGACGACCTTCATCATCGCCGGCGTGCTCGGCGGGCTGGCCGGCGCCATGATCGGCGCGGCCGTGGGCACGCTCTCGCCCCTGCTCGCCATTCCGCTGACCGTCAAGGGGCTGATCGCGACCGTGATCGGCGGCCTGGGCAGCATTCCGGGCGCAATCGTCGCCGGCCTGCTGGTCGGCGGCCTGGAAAATGTCTTCCTCGCGCTGCGCGGCGTCACCGAGCGCGACATGTATGTCATGCTGCTGCTGTTCCTGTTCCTCGCCTTCCGGCCGCGCGGCCTGTTCGGCAAGACGGCGCTGAGGGACTGAGACGATGGACGATTTCACCTGGGGCCTGGTCCAGATCGTCGGGGTCCACACCATCCTGGGCCTTTCGGCCTATGTGGTGCTGCTGACCGGCCAGGTATCGATGGCCCAGGCCGGCTTCGTCGCCATCGGCGCCTATATCGCCGGGATGCTGACCGTGCTGGCCGAGTGGCACATCGTGCCGGCAATGGTCGTCGGCGGCCTTGCCTCGGCGGTCATTGCCTGCATCGTCGGCTTCCCGGCCCTGCGGGTGCGCGGCCTGATGCTGGTCGTGGCGACCATCGCCTTCGGCGAATTCGTGCGCCTGTTCTGGTTCAATTTCGACTACCAGATCGCCAAGGGCAACATCATGGTCGGGCCGGAGGGCGGCGAGGGCTTCAAGCAGATCCGCTTCTTCCCGGAAAACGGCTGGACGACGCAGGATGTCGCGCTGTTCGTCTGGGTGATCGCGGCGATCATCCTGGCCGCGCTGTGGTGGATGGACCGGTCGCGCGCCGGCAAGGTGCTGCGCGCGGTCGGCGAGGACGAGCTGGCGGCCCAGAGCGTCGGCATCAACCTGACGGTGGTCAAGGTTTCCGCCTTCACCGCCGGCGGCTTCATCGCCGGGGTCGCCGGCGCGCTCTATGCCCATTACACCACCCATATCGAGCATCTGAATTTCGACATCGTCATGGCGACCTTCGCCATCGCCTATCCGATCCTGGGCGGCCTCTCCAATGTGTTCGGCACGATCCTGGCGGTGCTCTTCATCCAGGTCTTCCTGCTCGAAGTGCTGCGCCCGCTCGGCGACCTGCGCAATCTGCTGTTCGGCGCCATGATCATCCTGGTGATGAACTTCATGCCGCGCGGCCTGTTCAGCGCCCAGGTCGTGCGCCGCCTGAAGGGCTGGATCGGGCTGGGGAAGGCGGCCGATGCTTGAGGTTGCCGGCCTGTCCAAGCATTTCGGCGGCGTGCGCGCGGTCGACGGCCTGGATTTCACGGTCCGGGCCGGCGAGATTTTCGGCCTGATCGGCCCGAACGGATCGGGCAAGAGCACGACCGTCAACCTGATCGCCGGCATTTTCGGGCCGACGGCCGGCCGCATCGTCTTCGACGGTACGGACATCACCGATGCGCCGCCGCACCGCACGCTCGATGCCGGCATCGCCCGGACGTTCCAGAACATCCGCCTGTTCAACAACATGACGGTCTGGGAGAATCTGTGGGTCGCGCAGAATTCCGCCGCGCACAAGCGGGGCAGCAACCCGCTCATCCGCTGGATGGGCGGTTCGCGCCGCGCCGCCGCTGTGGTCGAGGAATATCTCGAATTTTCCAATCTCGCCCACAAGCGCAACGAGCTGGCCGGCAACCTCGCCTTCGGCGAACAGCGCCGGCTCGAGGTCGCCAGGGCGCTGGCGGCGCAGCCGAAGCTGCTGCTGCTCGACGAACCGGCCGCGGGGATGAATCTGGAGGAGGTCGGCGAGCTCGACGAGCGCCTGCGCGTCCTGCGCGACCGCGGCATCACCATCCTGCTGGTCGAACATGTGATGGAACTGGTGATGGAGGTGACGGACCGGATCGCCGTGCTCAATTTCGGCCGCAAGATCGCCGAGGGCACGCCCGGCGAAGTGCAGCAGAACCAGGCGGTGAAGGACGCCTATCTCGGCGCGGGGGATGGCGGCGCCGATGCTTGAGCTCAAGGATGTCGTCACCGCCTATGGCAAGATCGAGGCGCTGAAAGGCGTCTCCCTCTCCGTCGAGTCCGGCCGGATCACCTGCCTGCTCGGCCCGAACGGCGCCGGCAAGACGACGACGATGATGACCGTCGCCGGCCTGCTCAAGCCGCGCCGGGGCAGCATCCGCTTCCAGGATACCGAGATCGCCGGGCATGACCCCGGCCGCATCGTGCGCAGCGGCATCGCGCTGGTGCCGGAAAACCGGCTGGTCTTCCCGGAGATGACGGTGCACGACAATCTGCGCACCGGCGCCTACAGCCGCAACGACAGCGGGATCGACGACGATATCGAGCGCATGTTCGAGCGCTTCCCCCGGCTGCAGGAACGCCGCCAGCAGGATGCCGGAACGCTCTCCGGCGGCGAGCAGCAGATGCTGGCGGTCGCCCGGGCGCTGATGGCCCGCCCGAAGCTGCTCCTGATGGACGAGCCCTCGCTCGGCCTCGCGCCGATGATCGTCGAGGAGATTTTCCGCATCGTCCGCGACCTGAACGCCGAGGGCACCTCGATCTTTCTGGTCGAACAGAATGTCCATATGGCGCTCAAGGTGGCGCATCACTTCTTCCTGCTCGAACAGGGGCGCGTGACCTTCGGCGGAGCGCCGGGCGACCTGGCGGAAGACGAGGTGATCCAGCGGGCCTATCTGGGAACGGCCCAATAGCGGCACGGCGGGCGGCCGGACGGGGAGAAACCGGATTCTCGACTTCGTCCAGAACACCCTCGACGGCATTACCGTGGGGTCGGGCTACGCGCTTCTGGCGATCGGTTTCACCCTGATCTTCGGCGTGCTGCGCCGCCTCAACCTGTCCTATGGCCCGTCGATCATGGTCGGCGTGTTCTTCGGCACCTTTCTCTATCTCCAGTTTCAGGCCGGCTGGTATGCCGTGCTGGCGGCCACGGTCGCCGGCGCGGCGATTGCCGGCGCCTATGTCGAGCGGCTGTGCTTCTGGGCAATCAAGAAGGGCGCCGCCGTCGCCTCCATGGTCTCCAGCTTCGCCATCTGGATGCAGCTTGAGGAAGGCGTTGCCATCGCCTTTCCCGAACGCACCTATGAGTTTCCGGCGCTCGCCGATTTCGCGCCCATCGAGCTTGCCGGCCTGTCGGTCCGCCCGGAACATCTGATCATGCTGGGCGTCGCCGCGCTCCTCGTCGCCGCCCTGCATCTGCTGCTCTTTCGCACCCGCTTCGGGCTGGCGGTGCGGGCCGTGTCCGAAGACCCGAATGCGGCGCTGTTCATGGGCGTGAATACCGGCCGGACGATTTTTCTGGCCTTCGTGCTGGCCTCGGCCATCGGCGGCATCGCCGGCTTCTTCATCGTCGCCACCGAAGAGGTCGTGACGCCCAAATTCGGCCTTCAGGCGACCTTCAAGGGGCTGATCGCGATGATGCTGGGCGGCATGGGATCGGTGCCCGGCGCGGTCGCCGGCGGGCTGCTGCTCGGCGTGGTCGAGAAGCAGGCGGAATGGTATGCCGGCGCGGTCTGGCGCGATATCGCCGCCTTCCTGCTGCTGTTCCTGTTTCTGGTCGCCCGGCCGGGCGGGCTGCTGGCCCAGCGCACGGCGGCGCGCGAGCTGGCGGCGCTGCGGCGGGTATAGGGCCGGGCGATGGACGATCATGTCATCACGGTTCTGAACAATATCGGCGGCTTTTCCTTCATCGCCCTTTCCGCCTATCTGCTGCTGCTGAGCGGCGAGATTTCCTTCGGCCAGCAGGCCTTTTTCGGCATCGGCGCCTATGTTTCGGGCATTCTGACCGCCATGTTCGGCATGAGCTTCTGGCTCGCCCTGCCGCTGGCGATGGTCGCCGCCGGGCTGGCGGCCGCGCTGGTCGGCGGGCTGACCCTGCGCCTGCGCGGACTGTATTTCGCCATCGCCACCCTCGCCTTCGCCGAAACGATCCGCCTGATCCTGGTGGCCACGACCTGGCAGGTGGAGGTCGATGGCGAGCCGGTCGGCCCGAACGGTTCGGAGGGCCTGGGCAATATCCGCTGGGGCTTCGACAATGAATACGAGCCGGTCGATTTCCTCTGGATGATCTATGGCGCGCTGGGGATCGTGCTGCTGCTGTTCTTCCTGATGGAGCGCAGCCGCCTCGGCTCCATCGTGCGGACCGTCGGCGCCGACCGCCTGCTGGCCGAAACCCAGGGCATCGACGTGACCCGTACCAAGATTCTGGTGGCCGGCATCGCCGGCGCGCTGGCGGCCATCGGCGGCGCCTTCTATGCCCATATCCAGACGACGGTCTATCCCGAGAATTTCAATGTCATGCTCGGGGTGCACAGCCTCGCCTACGGCCTGATCGGCGGGCTCGGCACCGCCTTCGGGCCGATCCTCGGCGTGCTGCTCGATGTCGGCTTTCTCGAGGCGGTCGAGTGGATTCAGGGCTACCGCATGATCGCCTTCGGCGGCCTGGTGGCGGTGCTGCTGATCGTCATGCCGCGCGGCATCCTCGACGAACGCCGGGTGCATCTGCTGCAAACGACGGTGCGGCGGCTGTCCGGCGGCGAAGGACGGGCCGGAGGCCATGGCGCTGCTGGAGATTAGCGGCCTCGGCCGGCGCTTCGGCGCCGTGGAGGCGCTCGACGGCATCGACCTCAAGGTCGGCGAGGGCCAGGTCTTCGGCCTGATCGGCCCCAACGGCTCCGGCAAGACGACCCTGTTCAACGTGCTGAGCGGCATCTATCCGCCGAGCGCCGGCGACATCCGCCTGGACGGCCGCCCCGTCGGCGGCCTCGCGCCGGGCCGGATCGCGCGGATGGGCCTCGCCCGGACGTTTCAGAACCTCCGCCTCATCCCGCATATGAGCGCGTTCGACAATGTCTGGCTGGCGCAGCACCGGCGCCCCGGCATGGGCCTGCGCGAACTTCTCGCCATCGGCGGCCGCCGGGAGCGCGCGCGCCGCCGCGAGGTCGATGCGCTGCTCGAACGGACCGGGCTGGCCGACCGGCGCGATATATTTGCCGGCGACCTGCCCCTGCCCGACCAGCGCCGGCTGGAGATCGCCCGCGCCCTGGTGCGCCGGCCGCGGCTGCTGCTGCTCGACGAGCCGGCCGGCGGCATGACGCCGCTGGAGACCCGCGAGATGGCGGCGCTGATCCGCACCGTCGCCGCGCCGGGGCGGACGCTCATCGTGATCGAGCACAAGATGGAGCTGATCGCCGATATTTGCGACCGGCTGTGCGTGCTCGATTTCGGCCGCAAGATCGCCGAAGGCCCGCCGGAGAGCGTCCTGCGCGATCCGCAGGTTCTCGAAATCTATCTGGGCCGCGAGGCCGCCGCCGATGCTTGAGGTCCGCAACCTCGCCGTCGCCTATGGCCGCATCCGGGCGGTCCAGGGTATCGACCTGGATGTCGCCGCGGGCGAAATCGTCGCCCTGATCGGCGCCAACGGCGCCGGCAAGAGCTCGACCCTGCGTGCGATTTCAGGCATCGAACGGCCGGCGGCAGGCGCCATCCGCTTCGAAGGCCGCGAGATTGCCGGCCGGCCGCCCCACCGCATCGTCGCTGCCGGCATCGCCCACGTGCCGGAAGGCCGGCGGATTTTCGCCTCGCTGAGCGTGCGCGACAATCTCCGCCTCGGCGCCTTCCTGCGGCCGGGTGCGGAGGCCGATGCCGCCATCGCCGATGCGCTCGCCCTGTTTCCGATCCTGCGCGAGCGGCTGGAGGCGCCGGGGTCCGAACTCTCCGGCGGCCAGGCGCAGATGCTGGCGCTCGCCCGCGGAGTCATCGCCCGTCCCCGCCTGCTCATGCTGGACGAGCCGACTCTCGGCCTCGCGCCGAAAACGGCCGGCGAAATCTTCGCCATCGTCCGCCGGCTGCGCGCCGAAGGCCTGACCATCGTCCTGGTCGAACAGAATCTGCGCCAGGCGCTCACCATCGCCGACCGGGCCTATATCCTGGAGAGCGGGCGGATCACGCTCGCCGGCCCGGTTGCCGAACTGAAGGAAAACCGCCATCTTCACGCCGCCTATCTCGGCGTCGGCAACGGGAGGACAGGATGAGAGCAACCGCTGCAGCCCTCGCCGCCATCGCGCTGGCGGCCGGGCCCGCGCTGGCGAAGGACCGGGCCGCCGTGCAGATCGCATGCACGCCGACCGCGACGAAGCTGGTCTACGACTGCCGGCTCCATCTCGGCGGCAGGAAGAGCGGGCAGGCCATCGACGGCGCGCGGGTTGCGGTCAAGCCGGACATGCCGACCATGCCCGGCGCCCACAATATCGCCGCCGTCGTCGCGACGCCGACCGGCGAACCGGGCGTCTACCGCTTCCGGGTCCGGCTCGACATGTACGGGCTGTGGGCCCTGAAGGTGACCGTGACCGGCCCCTTGCGCGATATCGTCGTCCAGCGCATCGAGTTCCGCAAATAGGCCTTGCCGGGCCGCCCTTCCCCCCAAATCCGCCGTCGCCGGCCGGCCGGCGCCGTCCCCGCGCGACTGCCAGAGGAAAGCCCCATGACAGGCTCCACGACCGGAAAGCGAAACGTGCTGTGGATCATGGCCGACCAGCTGCGCTTCGATTACCTGTCCTGCGCCGGGCACCCGACCCTGGAAACGCCGCATCTGGACGGGCTGGCCGCCCGCGGCGTGCGCTTCGACCGCGCCTATGTCCAGTCGCCGTTCTGCGGGCCGTCGCGCGCCAGCTACTATACCGGCCGCTATTGCCGCTCCCACGGCGCGACCTGGAACGGCTTTCCCATCCGCATCGGCGAGCTTTCCGTCGGCGACCATCTGCGCGATCTCGATGTGCGCTGTGCCCTGGTCGGCAAGACCCACATGATACCGGACCTCGAAGGCATGGCGCGGTTAGGCATCGGGCCGGATTCGCCGGTCGGGCGCCGCCTCGCCGAATGCGGCTTCGAGCCGTTCGAGCGCGACGACGGCCTGCACCCCTTCGCCTCGACCGACAAGACACCGGATTACAACGACTATCTGCGCCGCCAGGGTTTCGAGGCCGACAATCCATGGGAGGAATGGGCCAATTCGGCCGCCGGGCCGGACGGCGAAATCCTCTCCGGCTGGCTGCTGAAACATTCCGGCCTGCCGGCGCGCATCCCGGCCGAACATTCCGAAACCGCCTATATGACCGGCCGCGCCATGGACTTCATGGCCGAAGCGGAGGCGAGCCGGCCGGACCGGCCCTGGCTGCTCCATCTCAGCTATATCAAGCCGCACTGGCCCTATATCGCGCCGGCGCCCTATCACAGCATGTACGGCCCGGACGATATCCTGCCCGCCATCCGCTCCAATGCCGAGCGGCAGACCGATCACGCCCTCTACCGGGCCTATCAGGATTCGCGCATCTGCCGGACGCTGGCGCGCGACGATGTCCGGCGGACGGTCGTTCCCGCCTATATGGGGCTGGTGAAGCAGCTGGACGACGAGCTCGGCCGCCTGTTCGCCTGGATGACGGAACGGGGCCTGATGGAGAGCACGATGATCGTGTTCTGCTCCGATCACGGCGATTATCTGGGCGATCACTGGATGGGCGAGAAGGATTTGTTCCACGAACCTTCGATCCGGACGCCGCTGATCGTCTGCGACCCGCGGCCGGAAGCGGACGCGACCCGCGGCAGCGCCAGCGCCGCGCTGGTCGAGGCGATCGATCTGGCGCCGACCTTCGTCGATTATTTCGGCGGTCCGGCCGCGCCGCATGTTTTCGAGGGCCGGTCGCTGGCGCCGCTGCTGCACGGCGCAGCGGGCGGCGAACCGGACGGCTGGCGGCGCTTCGCCTTCGCCGAATACGATTATGCCACCCGCCCGGCCCGCCTCGCGCTGGGCGAGCATATCGACGACACACGGCTGGTCATGGCGTGCGATGCGCGCTGGAAGCTCGTCTGGTCGAAGGCGCACCGGCCCATCCTGTTCGACCTGCGGAACGATCCGCGCGAGCTGATCGATCTGGGCGACGATCCCGAACATGCCGGGATCGTCGCGCGCATGACCGATGCGATTCTGGAATGGGCGACCCGCTTCCACAGCCGGACGACCCGGAGCCATGCCGAGATCGACCGCATGGCCGGCCAGGAGCCGCGCAATGTCCTGATCGGAATCTGGGACGAAGACGAGTACGAAGCCGCCTTCGGACACCGGTTCGAAGACCGGCCCGGCTATCGCAGGGCGCCGGCCGCGGCGCGGTAGCGGCCGCGGCCCGGCCCGCCCGGCAGGACGGCCGGAACTTTCCCGGACAAGGGCCCGAACAGGCTCTGGACAGGGCCCGGCGCCTCGGCTTTATTGCGCGCGCCGCGGCCGGCGGACGGAACAGGGCCGCGGCGGCCAGCGCAGGAGGCATTGTTTGGAACTGATCCAGGTTCTGGTCGCCGGAATCGCCCAGGGCTGCGTCTATGGCATGATCGCGCTCGGTTTCGTGCTGATCTACAAGGCGACCGAGCAGGTGAATTTCGCCCAGGGCGACATCATGATGCTCGGCCTGTTCGCGACCTTCACCCTGATCGGGATCGCCGGCCTGCCCTGGTGGCTCGGCGGCCTTCTCGGCATTGCCATCACCGCGGCCTTCGGCTTCGTTCTCGAGGCCACCGTGCTGCGCCGGATCATCGGCCAGCCGCAGTTCGCCGTTGTCATCCTGACGATTGCGCTCGGCTTCGTCTTCCGTTCGGTCGCCGGCGGCGTCTGGGGCGCCGATCCGGTGTCGTTCGAGACCCCCTATGGCAGCATGGTCGTGACGCTGGACGAGAACGAGACCGGGCGGACGGTCATCGACATGGCCGACCTGGCAATCATTCTGGGCACCGCCGTTCTGGTCAGCGTGCTCTATGCCTTCTTCCGCTTCACCCGCATCGGCGTGGCGATGCAGGCCTCGTCGCAGAACCAGCTCGCGGCCTGCTATATGGGCATACCGGTCAAGTTCGTCATTTCGCTGATCTGGGGCCTGAGCGCGGCGGTATCCTGCGTGGCCGGCATCCTGCTGGCGCCCAAGATCGCGACCTTCGACCCGGATGTCGGCTTCCTGGCGATCACGGCCTTCGCGGCCGCGGTGATCGGCGGCTTCGGCAGCCTGCCCGGCGCCGTTCTCGGCGGCCTCATCATCGGCGTCACCGAACAGCTGGCGCAGGCCTATCTGCCGGGCGAATATGCGCGCAGCATCGCGCCGATCTCCGGCTTCATCATTCTGCTGATCGTGCTGCTGATCCGGCCCGACGGCCTGTTTGCGCAAATCCAGCGCAAGAAGGTGTAGCCGGCCATGCGCTTCGTCTTCAAAACCGATTACGACCAGGATATCCGCTTCTTCCGGCACGAGGGCTACTGGTGGTCCTACGGCTTCCTGTTCGTCGCCGCCGTGACCGCGCCGCTCTGGCTGGGCGATTTCGAGATCGCCGAGCTTTCCCAGGCCATCGCCTTCGCCATCGCCGGCCTCGGCCTGATGCTGCTGGTCGGCTATACCGGCCAGGTGAGCCTCGGCCACGCCGCCTTTTTCGGCATCGGCGCCTATGCCCAGGCCTGGCTGCTGGCCAGCCTCGATATTTCCTTCCTCGTCGCCCTGCCCATCGCCGCGGTCTTCACCGGCGCCATCGGCCTGCTGCTCGCCATCCCCCTGCTGCGGATGACCGGGATCTATCTCGCCATCGGCACGCTCGCCCTGTCCATCGTGCTGGAGCAGATTCTGAAATCGTGGAAGACGGTGACCGGCGGCTTCGACGGCATGGCGGTGAACGCGGCGACCCTGTTCGGCCACCGGTTCAATCCCGACAGCTGGGATTTCTATTATGTCGCGCTGGCAATCCTGATTGTCGTGCTGGTGCTCTGCGCCAACCTGCTGCGCAGCCCGACCGGCCGCGCCATGGTCGCGGTGCGCGATTCGGAGGTCTCGGCGCGCAGCATGGGCATCGACATCGCCCGGACCAAGATCACCGCCTTCGCCATCAGCACGGCGATCACCGGCCTGGGCGGCGCGCTGTTCGCCCACAAGCTGCAATATCTGGCACCGGACGGCTTCAACCTCATCATCTCGATCACTTTCCTGCTCATGATCGTGGTCGGCGGCCTGGGCTCGCTGCAGGGCGCCATCCTCGGCGCGCTGGTCGTCACCCTGCTGCCCCAGGCGATCACGGTGATGAAGGATTACCTGCCCCCGGCAATCGGCCACCAGCCCGGCCTGGAGCCCGGCATTTTCGGCCTGCTGCTGGTCGGCTTCATCCTGTTCGAGCCGCTCGGCATCTATGGCCGGTGGCGCAAGATCAAGCTGTTCTTCGATATCTTCCCGGTCTACCGCAAGGCGACGTTCCGGCGGCAGAAGGCCTATCTGAAAACGGAGCGGATGCGGTGACGGCTGTCCTTTCGGCAGAAGCGCTGACCATCCGCTTCGGCGGGCTGACCGCGGTCGACAATGTCAGCTTCGACGTGCAGGAGCGCGAGGTCTTCACCATCGTCGGCCCGAACGGCGCGGGCAAGACGACGATCTTCAATCTCATCAGCCGCATCTACGACCCGACCGAAGGGCGCATCCGCTTCTGCGGCGAGGACATCACCGAAACGCCGGCGCACGATATCGCCGGCCTCGGCATCGCCCGGACCTTCCAGAACATCGAGCTGTTCGAGCACGCCCCGGTGCTGCACAATCTGCTGGTCGGGCGGCACTGCAAGAGCCGGACCAACGTGTTCGAGGAGCTGTTCTTCCTGCCGCGGGTGCGCCGGGCGGAATACGCCCACCGCGAGAAGGTCGAGGAGGTGATCGACTTTCTCGATCTCCAGCCCTATCGCGACCAGTATATCGCCAACCTGCCCTTCGGCGTGCGCAAGGTCGTCGAGCTCGCCCGGGCCCTGTGCACGGAGCCGAAGCTGCTGCTGCTCGACGAGCCGGCCTCCGGCCTCAATGTCGAGGAGACGGAGAATGTCGCCTTCTGGATCGACGACATCAAGAACGATCTGGGGATCACCATCCTGATGGTCGAACACGACATGTCGCTGGTCACGGAAGTCTCCGACCGGGTGCTGGCGATGAACGACGGCCGGACCATCGCGGAGGGCACATCGGGCGAGGTGCAGAACCACCCCGAAGTGCTGCGCGCCTATCTGGGAGCGTGAGGCGGATGGGCGAACCCCTGCTCAGCGTCCGCAATATCGAGACCTATTACGGCCCGATCATGGCGATCCGCGGCGTCAGCCTGGATGTGCCGAAGGGCCGGATCGTCGCCGTGCTGGGCGCCAACGGCGCCGGCAAGACGACCATCCTGAAAACCGTCAGCGGCGTCATGGACCCGCAAAAGGGCAGCGTCACCTTCGAGGGTGCGGAAATCCAGGGCCGCGACCCGGACTGGGTGGCCCGGCACGGCATCGCCCATGTGCCGGAGGGCCGGGAGGTCTTCCCCTTCCTCACGGTGCGGGAAAACCTGCAGATGGGCGCCTACGCCCGCACCGACCGGGCCGCGGTCGCCGACGATATGGACATGGTCTATGGCTATTTCCCGATCCTGAAGGAGCGCGCGGAGCAGCAGGCCGGCTATCTCTCCGGCGGCCAGCAGCAGATGCTCGCCATCGCCCGCGCCCTGATGGCCCGGCCCCGGCTGATGCTGCTGGACGAGCCCTCGCTCGGCCTGTCGCCGATTCTGGTCAAGGAAATCTTCGGCATCATCCGGCGGCTGAACGAGGAACAGGGTGTCACCATGCTGCTGGTGGAGCAGAATGCCAACATGGCGCTGCAGACGGCGAGCTATGGCTATGTCCTTGAAATCGGGCGCATCGTGATGGACGACGCGTGCGACCGCCTGCTGGAGAGCGAGGACATCAGGGAATTCTATCTCGGGGTCAAGAAAGACGCCGTGCGCGGCAAGAAGCGCTGGCGGCGCAAGAAGACCTGGCGCTGACCCCGGCCGGGCGCAAGAGGTGGATATGGACGGCTCGACAGGCCATACGGCAACGCAGGAAATCCTGTTCGACGGCTGCGATACCCTGCCCAAACTGTTCCGCAAGCGCTATACGGAGGAAGCCGGCAGGGTCGCGATGCGCGAGAAGGATCTCGGCATCTGGCGCGCCATCGACTGGGCGGACTATGGCGCGATCGCGCGCAAGATCGGCCAGGGGCTGATGGCCCTCGGCCTTGAGCGCGGCGATGTCGTCTCGATCCTGTCCGAAACCAACAAGGAATGGATGTTCGCCGATCTGGGCGCGATTTGCGCCGGCGCGGCGAGCAGCGGCATCTACACCACCGATTCGGCCAAACAGCTCGAATATATCGTCAACGATTCCCGGTCCTCCTTCCTGTTCGTCGAGAACGAGGAGCAGCTCGACAAATATCTCCAGGTCCGCGACCGGGTGCCGACGCTGAAGAAAATCGTCATCATGGACCTCGAAGGCCTGCGCGACTTCGACGATCCGATGACCATGGGCTGGGACGATCTGATCGCCCTGGGCGAAGCGTATGGGCGGGAGAACCCGACCGCCTGGGACGAGCGGATCGACGGCTCGTCGCCGGAGGAGACGCCGATCCTGGTCTACACGTCGGGTACGACCGGCCCGCCCAAGGGCGCGATGATCTGCAACCGGAACATCGTCTTCCAGGTCCGCAACGGCAACGCGATGCTGGATTTCCGCGAGGGCGACGACCAGCTCGCCTTCCTGCCGCTGTGCCATATCGCCGAGCGCGGCTTCTCCATGTTCCTGTCCATCGCCTACAAGACGGTGGTGAATTTCGCCGAGAGTCCGGAAACGGTGGCCGAGAATGTGCGCGAGGTCGCGCCGCACTACCTCTTCGCCGTGCCGCGGGTGTGGGAGAAATTCTATTCCGCCTTCACCATCCAGATGCAGGACGCGACCTGGATCGGCCAGCGCCTGTATGGCTGGGCCATCGGCATCGGCCGGCGCATCGCCGAGCACCGGATCGAGGGCACGACGCCGCCGCTGCGCGACCGGCTGCTCTACCGGCTCGCCGATTTTCTGGTCCTGCACAATGTCAAGACGCTGATCGGCCTGCGCCGCACGCGCTGGACCGCGACCGGCGCGGCGCCGATCTCGCCCGATCTGATCCGCTGGTATCTGGCCCTCGGCATCAACATGATCGAGCTCTACGGCCAGACCGAGAACACCGGCGTGGCGACCAGCAACGCGCCGGACGCGATGAAGGTCGGCTCGGTCGGCAGGGCGCTGCCGGATACGGAAGTGAAGCTCTCGGAGAAGGGCGAAATCCTCATCCGCGGCCCGCATGTCTTCAAGGGCTATCTGAACAACCCCGAGAAGACGGCCGAGACGGTGGTCGATGGCTGGCTGCACACCGGCGATGTCGGCGGCGTCGACAATGAGGGCTATTTCCGGGTCACCGACCGCATCAAGGACATCATCATCACCGCCGGCGGCAAGAACGTGACGCCGTCCGAGATCGAGAACCAGCTCAAATTCTCGCCCTATATCGCCGATGCGGTGATTATCGGCGACCGGCGCAAATTCCTCTCCTGCCTGGTGATGGTGGACGAGGACAATGTGATGAAGTTCGCCCAGGACAACAATGTCCCGTTCTCGAACTATGCCAGCCTGTGCCGGGCAGAGGCGGTGCAGCGGCTCATCCAGGGCGTGATCGACAAGGTGAACCGGGATTTCGCCCGCGTCGAGCAGATCAAGGCGTTCCGGCTGATCGACCAGGTCCTCACGGCGGAGGACGACGAGCTGACTCCGACCATGAAGCTGAAGCGCAGCTTCGTGAGCAAAAAGTACGAGGATTTGATCGACTCGATGTACCGGGCGGCGTAACCTTGATGCCCGATCCGGCGCGGCGCCCGCCCTGCCGCGCGCTGACAAACAGGCCTGCCCCGAAGGGAGACTTGCCATGAAGACTTGCATGAAGGCATTGCTGGCCGGCGTTTCCGGCGCCGCGCTGCTCGCATCCGGCGGCGCATCGGCCCAGACCCGCGGCGTCACCGATACCGAGATCGTCGTCGGCACCCATACCGCGCTCACCGGCCCGGTCGCGCCCTGGGGCACCGGCGCGGTCGCCGGCACCCGCATGGCCTTCGACGAAGCGAACGCGAAGGGCGGCATTCACGGCCGCAAGATCAGATATGTGGTCGAGGATCACAGCTATCTGGTGCCGAAGGCGATCCAGGCGGCCAACAAGCTGCTCAACCGCGACCGGATTTTCGCCATGGTCGGCGCCCTGGGCACGCCGATGAACAATGCCGTGCTGCCGCGCCAGCTCGAGGCCGGCGTGCCGAACTTCGGGCCCTTCACCGCGGCCCGCCAGATGGTCAAGCCCTTCCACCGGCTGAAATTCGGCACCCTGGGCAGCTATTACGACCAGATGCGCGCGGCGACGAAGCATTTCGTCGGCACGATGGGCATGAAGAAAATCTGCACCATGTACCAGGATACGGACTATGGCCGCGAGATTTTCGAGGCGGTGCGCGACCAGCTGAAGACGGCGAATATGAAGATCGCCGCCGTTTCGACGCACAATCCGCGCGAGCGCTCCTTCGTCGGCGCGATCACCAAGCTGCGCAAGGCCGGCTGCGAGGCGACCATGCTGGGCACGATCATCAGCGATACCATCGCGCCCTTCCTGACGGCGAAGAAGCTGGGCTGGAAAACGACCTTCGTCGGCAATGTCGCCACCTACGACCTGATCGTCTCCGGCTTCAAGAAGGGCGCCATGAACGGCTACTACTCCATGACAAGCTTCGAGATGATCTATCCGGATACGACCGACCCGGTCCACAAGGCCTGGGTCGAGGCCTATCTCAAGCATGCCGGCAAGCCGCATAACGGCGCTGCCCAGCTCGGCTATTCCAACGGCGAGGTCTTCCTCGAAGCCCTGCGCCGCGCCGGCCGCAACCTCACCGCCGACAGCTTCGTCAAGGCAATCGAGAGCATCAAGAACTTCCGGATGAAGCTGGGCGGGCCGCCGCTCTCCTTCGGCCCGGACGATCATCAGGGCTCCGACCAGGCAAGCCTGGCGGTGGTCGAGAACGGCCGCTGGAAAACGATCACCAAGCCGCTCTCCTACTAGCGGTCGGTTCGTTCCGGCCCCGGCGCACGGGCGGCCTGTAAAGCGGCCCGCACCGGCCGGTCGATCCGGCCGGTGCGGCGCCCTGCCCGCCGCCGCGCCATTCCCCCCGCATCGCCGGAGGTTTCATGTCTGAACGGAAATCGGGCGGGGCCGGCGTCGCCCTCATCGTCGGCGCCGGCGTCGCCACAGGCAGCGCAATCGCCCGGCGCTTCGCGCGCGAGGGCTTCACCGTCTGCGCCACCCGCCGCGACCGCGACGGCGGGCTGAAAGCGCTGGCCGACGAGATCGCCGCAGCGGGCGGCACGGCCCATGTCTTCGCGTCCGACGCCCGCAAGGAAGAGGCCGTTATCGAGCTGGTCGAGACCGTGGAGAGCACCATCGGCCCGATCGATGTATGCGTCCACAATATCGGCGCCAATGTGAAATTCGCCATCGGCGAGACGACGACGCGGGTCTATTACAAGGTGTGGGAGCTGGCGGCGTTCAGCGCCTTTCTGGTCGGCCGCGAGGTCTCGCAGCGAATGCTGGCCCGCGGCCGCGGCACCATGATCTTCACCGGGGCGACGGCGAGCGTGCGCGGCGCCGCCGGCTTCGCCGCCTTCTCCGGCGCCATGCAGGCCAAGCGCGCGCTGGCCCAGGCCCTGGCGCGGGAACTGGGGCCGAAAGGCATCCATGTCGCCCACACCGTGATCGACGGGGCCATCGACACGCCCTGGACCCGCAGCCAGATGCGCCACCTGCTGGCCGAGCGGGACTGGGACGACAATATGCTCGTGCCCGACCATATCGCCGAAATGTACTGGCAGCTGCATTGCCAGCCGCCCTCGGCCTGGACTTTCGAACTCGATCTGCGGCCCTGGGCCGAACCCTGGTAATCCATCCGGCGAGAGAGAGCCCCGCTCATGAGCAGAACCGTCGAATTCTGGTACGACGTGCTGAGCCCGACCGCCTATCTCGGCTACTGGCGCCTGAAGGAGATCGCGCAGCGGACGGGCGCGACCGTCGATTACCGCCCGATGCTGCTCGGCGGCGTGTTCAAGGCGACCGGCAACCGGACGCCGGTCGATATCCCGGCCAAGGGAAAGTGGATGTTCTTCGACATGGCGAATTATGCCCGCAAATACGGCGTGCCGCTCAAGCCCAACCCCTATTTCATCTTCAGCTCGCTGCCGCTGATGCGAGGCGCCATTCTCGCGCAGCAGCGCGACGAGCTGGAACGCTACAACGATACGGTCTTTAACGGCGTCTGGCGCGATGCGAAGAATCTGGGCGACCCCGCAATCATCGTCGAGACCCTGAAGGAAGGCGGCCTCGACGCCGAAGCCTATGTCGCCGGCATCCAGGAACAGGCGGTCAAGGACGGGCTGATCGCCAACACGGAAGCCGCGGTGGAAAAGGGCGTGTTCGGCGCGCCGACCTTCTTCGTCGGCGACAGGATGTGGTGGGGCCAGGACCGGCTCGACTGGGTCGAGCAGGAACTGGCGGCGTGAGCGCTGAGCTGACCCGGAAGATCGCCGAACACGCCGTCCCCATGGCGCGGACGCTCGGCGTCGAACTGGTCGATGTCGAGCCCGACAGGGTCGTCGCCACGGTGATGGCACGCGAGGAACTGAGCACCTCGGCGCTGGCCATGCATGGCGGCGCGATCATGGCGGTGGCCGATACGCTGGGCGCCATCGGCACGGTCGCCAGCATGCCGCGCGGGGCGCGGACGACCACGCTCGAAAGCAAGACCAATTTCTTCCGCGCCGTGCCGGTCGGCACGCGCCTCACCGGCGAATCGACGCCGCTGCACAAGGGGCGCACGACCCAGGTGTGGCAGACCCGACTGGTCGACGAGGACGGCAGGCTCGCCGCCCTGGTCACCCAGACCCAGATGGTCCTCTACCCGGAAGGGGACTGACCGGCACCGCCCTGCGTCGACGCATTGGAGCGCCGGCGCTGGCTGGCGCTTTTGAGCTGGCCGCAGGCGGCCATGATGTCCCGGCCGCGCGGCGTGCGCACGGTACAGGTGAGGCCGCCGTCCAGGCAGAGCGCCGCGAAGGCGCGGATGCGGTTGCCGCTCGAACAGGCATAGGGCGCGCCGGGCCACGGGTTGAACGGGATCAGGTTGATCTTGGCCGGAATGTCCTTCAGCAGTCGGACGAGCTCCCGCGCATCGGCATCGCTGTCGTTGACGCCGTCCAGCATGACATATTCGAAGGTGATGCGCCGGGCATTGTCGATACCGCGATAGTTCCGGCAGGCATCGAGCAGTTCGGCAATCGGCCAGCGCCGGTTCAGCGGCACGATCTCGTCGCGCACCTCGTCCGTCACCGCGTGGAGCGAGACGGCGAGATTGACGCCCAGCTCCTCGCCGCAGCGCCGCATCGCCGGCACGACGCCGGCGGTCGAGAGGGTGAGCTTACGGCGCGAGATGGCGATGCCGTCGCCATCGGTGAGAATGGCGGCGGCGCGGGCGACATTGTCGTAATTATAGAGCGGCTCGCCCATCCCCATCAGGACGATGTTGGTGATCCGGCGCTCCGCCTTCGCCGACGGCCAGTCGCCGAGGGCATCGCGCGCCAGCATGAGCTGGCCGACGATCTCGCCGGCCTCGAGGTTGCGCACCCAGGGCTGCGTCCCGGTATGGCAGAAGCGGCAGTTCAGGGTGCAGCCGACCTGGGAGGAGATGCAGAGCGTGCCGCGCTCCTCCTCCGGGATGAAGACCGTCTCCGTCTCCCTGCCGTCGGCGAAGCGCAGCAGCCATTTGCGCGTCCCGTCGCTCGAAATCTGTTCCGCCGCCATCGCCGGGCGGGCCAGGGTGAAGCGTTCGGCGAGCGCCGCCCGCACCGGCCGGGCGATGCTGGTCATCGCCCCGAAATCGTGCACGCCGCGGTGATAGATCCAGTGCCAGAGCTGCTTCACCCGGTAGGAAGGCAGGCCCAGCTCGCGCACCGGCCCGGCGAGCCCTTCCCGGTCGGCGCCGAGCAGGGACGGCAGCGGTTCCGCCGCCCCGGCCGGCATCGGCGGGGCGGCGGGCGTTTCGGCAGGAACGGTCCGGGCGCTGTCCATGGCGCCTGAGGTAGCCGCTCGATAGGGCGGCGGCAAGGCGCCTGTCCTGGTTCAGGACGTTTGAAGCGGCGGGATTCTCTTTGGCTGTGACTTTGGCAAGGTATTCGGCCGGGGTTTTTCCGCCATCACGAGCCCGGCCGCGCATCGCCCATCGTGGTATGCATGTCCAGGGATCGGCGTCGGAGCGTGATCGAGCAAGCGCGTCCGGGAGACATCCCGGAACGATTCGCTCCACCCATGCGGTCACCGTCCAACTTGACCGGCGTCGATGTCCAGCTTGGGCTCGCGCTTCGGAAGACGCTCAAGTGCTTCCAGCCAACTCCGGGACCCAATCTTTTCCCGTATCCATTTCGCAACCAGTTTTCGCATAGGCTCGGGAAGGTCGGCATATACTGCGCCATAGACATCTATCTTCTTCTTTCCGGAGGCCATCCCTTCCATAATCAACGCATAGGGCCGGCCGGTTTTCAGATCGATCCCGAACGCGCCCAATGTGGGGGCGCAATTGTGAGGTTCGCAACCATCGGCAAGAAGGATGCCATCAACGAGTCGGGCGAGTCCATCCGGGGCTGCTGTCAACGATGTCTTGCGTACCAAATTCAGAAGCGCCTCGTGGGGCATGATGGTGGCAAACCGGCGCCGTTCCGATGGATCGTCGAGAACGGCCCCCGGATAGGCCCCAAGCCAGCGCATGACGTCCGGACCGGCTCCAGCTACACGGGCGTTCGAGACATCGTGGGGAACTTCAATCTCTTTCAATGTCGAACCGTCGTAACGAAGGGTGATGTGAGAGAGATCCGGCCGGCTATACCTCCTGACAGAAGTATCGAGTTCAATCATCCGATGCGAAACCCGCATCGCCAAAATTTCGTCGGAACAGGTTGTGGAAGGCCGGCTTGCGCGCTCATGCCCGGTAGCGGGCACGAGAACGAGCTGAAAGTACCCTCCGCAAGCATTGGAATTTTCCAGGCGATGAAGCACAACTACATCTGCATCCCGCCGCCAGTATATGCTAGTCTTTAGCCAGAGCCTCCAATTGGCGGTTCCAGGGACAATTCTGCCGTGATGACTGTCTCCCTTGCGGCCGTCGGAGACCAGTACAAATTGATCGTTGCCCGGTTTTTCGACAATCCGAAGTGTCGAGAACCGGGTATAGTAAGAGTCCGCCGATATCGGTACGGCGGTGAGAAGCACCGCGACGGCGGACAGCACCCCCAAGAGGCCAGCGCCACGGTTGGGCAGACGGACGCGAAGTAGCCGACGGAACTCGACGGAAGATCTTCGCCAGGGTGTCTTCGAGTACAAGGAACCACATCACCAGTCGCATTGCATCGATGAATCATATGGCACCAAACTGCGCAGGTCAAGTTCATGTCCTGGCTCAGAACGTTTGAGACGGGGGGTTCTCTTTTGCTGTGAGTTTGGCCTCGACATGGCCGTTGAGTTCGGGGGATCGGGGCGGCAGCTCCCGGAGGTCGATGCCGCTCGGCCTGGAGCTTGTCGAGGAAGCGGGCGGCGTTGCGGCCCGCGGCGGTGCGGCGGCTTGCTTCGGCGGCCGGCCTGTGCGAGCCGTTCGCCATGGCCGGACCCGCCGAGGACTCCCCGGAGAAGGGCGAGCGCATCGCCAAGCGTCTGGCGCGCGCCGGCCTGTGCTCGCGCCGCGAGGCCGAGCGCTGGATCGCCGCCGGCCGGGTGAAGGTGGACGGCCGGATTCTCGATACGCCGGCGTTCGCGGTCCTCGCCCGCCATCGGGTCGAGGTCGATGGCAGGCCCCTGCCCGGCAAGGCGCCGCCGGCCCTGTGGCGCTATCACAAGCCGGCCGGCCTGGTGACGACCAACCGCGATCCGCAGGGCCGGCCGACGATCTTCGACCGGCTGCCGGCCGACCTGCCGCGGGTCATGACCATCGGCCGGCTCGACCTCACGACCGAGGGCCTGCTGCTGCTGACCAATGACGGCGAGCTCGCCCGCTATCTCGAACTGCCCTCGACCGGCTGGGCCCGGCGCTACCGGGTGCGGGTGAACGGCCGGCCCGACGAGGCGGCGCTGGCCGGCCTCGCCGGCGGCGTCACGGTGGACAGCGTCCGCTACGGTCCGGTACAGGCCCGGCTCGACCGCCAGCAGGGCGCCAACGCCTGGCTCACCATGAGCATCCGGGAGGGCCGGAACCGGGAAATCCGCAAGCTCTGCGCCCATCTCGGCCTGACGGCGAACCGGCTGATCCGCACCGGCTATGGGCCGTTCCAGCTCGGCAAGCTGGCACCCGGCGCGGTCGAGCCGGTCGCCGACCGGGTGCTGCGCGAACAGCTGGGCAGCTGGCCCGGCCTGCCGGACAGCGACCGGAAGGGCGGCGCCCCGAAGGGCGAGCGCCGGGACGGCCGTGCGCATCGTCGGCGGTAGCCTGGGCGGCCGGCGCATCGCGGCGCCGCCGAAAAGCCCGGTGCGGCCGACCGCCGACCGGGCGCGGGAAGCCCTGTTCAACCGCCTGGTCCACGGCGCCTTCTCCGGCGACGGCCGTTCGAGCGTCGCCGATGCGCGGGTTCTGGACGCCTTTTGCGGCACCGGCGCGCTCGGGCTCGAAGCCCTGTCGCGCGGCGCGGCGCAGGCCGTCTTCATGGACAGCGACCCCGCCTCCCTCGCTTGCGCGCGCGGGAACGTGGCGGCGCTCGGCGTCGGCTGGCGCGCGACGCTGCTGCAGGCCGATGCGACCGACCCGCCGCCGCCTGCCGCCGCTGCCTGCTCCCTGATCTTTCTCGATCCGCCCTGGACCGGCGATCCGGCGGCCGGCGGCCTGGCAGCAGCCGCGCTTTCCGCCCTCGCCGAGGCGGGCTGGCTGGCGCCGGGCGCGCTGTGCATCGCCGAGACCGACCGGAAGGCGCCGCCCCCGGCCGCGCCGGACGGTTTCGGGGTGCTGGACCGGCGGCGCAGCGGCAAGGCGCTCTTCTCCTTTCTCCGCCTTATCCCGTGAGGCATCGCGAGCGGCCGGCGGCTGGATTTATTCTTGCGCCGCCTGCCGTTTGCCCCGATGCTGGACCGGTCGATAAACGGGAGGAAATCCATGAAAAAGACGATTGTCGCCGGCCTGTCGGCGCTGGTTGCCCTCGGCACGCTGGCAGCCCCGGCCCAGGCCGCCTATCCGGAACGCCCCGTCCAGTTCGTCGTGCCCTGGCCGCCGGGCGATCTGGAGGATGTGCTCACCCGCCTGATCGCCAAACAGTTTTCCAAGGATTATGGCGTGCCCGCCGCGGTGGTGAACCGGGCCGGCGGCGGCGGCGTTGTCGGCGCATCGACGGTCGCGCGCGCCAAACCCGACGGCTACACGGTCGGCAGCTTCGTGATCGGCATCCCGACGGTCCATGTCCTGATGGGCAACGCGCCTTGGAAGCGCGATACCTTCGATCCGGTCGGCATCTTCGTGACCTACCCCTTCCTGCTCGCCGCCCGGGGCGATGCGCCCTACAGCAATATCGCGGAGCTCGCCGCCTACGCGAAGAACAACAAGGTGAAGCTGGGCCATTTCGGCTATGGCCTGGTGCCGACCCGCGCGACCATTCTGGCCGCCAAGCAGATGGGCTTCGCCTTCTCTTCGAACGCGGCCTTCGACGCGGTGACCTGCGCGACGCTGAAATCGAAGGATGCCGATGTCATCAACACGACCGCCCAGCTGGTGCTGCCGTGCCTCAAGGACATCAAGGTTCTGGCGGCGTTCGCCGACAACCGCATCGCGATCCTGCCGAATGTGGCGACGCTGGCCGAGCAGGTGACAGGGCGGGACCTGCCGCTGCTGTGGAACGGCCTGTTCGTGCCCAAGGGCACGCCCGCGGAGGTGAAGGAAAAGATCGCCGCCGCCGCGCAGAAGGCGCTGTCCAGCGAGGCTGCAAAAAAGGTGGCGAAGACGACCGGCGCCATCATCTACTGGAAGGGCCCGGCCGAATCGAAGAAGCAGATCGATCGGGATTACGGCCTTGTCCGCGACATGCTGAAGGAAATGGGCGACCTGAAGAAGTAGCGCCCGTTTCGCCGGGCCGCCGCCTGTGCCGGAATTCCGGCCGGCGTGCGGCCCGGCGGCACCCGCCGGCCTCCTTCGGCTCCATGACCGGTCATGACCGCATCTGAAGAAGACGCTGCCGGGGGCGCCGCCGCCGGCCGGGCGGTGGTGGCCCTGTTCTTTCTGATGCTCGGCGCGGCCGGGCTGGCGCTGATGCCGTTCCAGACCCGGTCCTCGCCCGGCGACGAGGGGTGGTTCACCCAGCCCTGGCTGATGCCGCTGCTGGCCCTCATCCTGCTCTTCGCAGTTTCCCTGTTCTATACCGTAAACCTCTGGCGAGACAGGATAAACGCCGAGGCGCCGGAGGGCGGCGGCACGCTGGCCGGCGAATTGTGGGCCTGGCTCAGAACCGCCGAGTTCTTTCTCTGGTATGTCGCCTATATCCAGCTGCTCGGCCTGATCGGCTATGGCCTTTCGACCTTCATTTTCATTGCCGGTCTCGGCTTCCGCATCGGGCTGCGCGGGCCGAAATGGCTGCTGGCGGCGCTGGCGGCAACGCTGGCCATGACGCTGCTCTTCCGCCTCGGGCTGAAAATCTGGGTGCCGCCGGCGGCGCTCTATGAGCTTCTGCCGTCGGGCGCCGGCGCGTTCCTCCAGCGGTATTTCTAGCGCGGCGGCAGGACGATGGACGCCCTTCTCGCCGGACTGGACCAGCTCGGAAACTGGCACGTTCTGATCGCCCTGTTCGCCGGCGCGATCAGCGGCGTCATCATCGGCGCCATTCCGGGCCTGGGCCCGGCGGTCGCCATCGCCGTGCTGCTGCCGGCGACCTATGCGATGGACCCGCTGACCGCGCTCACCCTGCTGCTCGGCATCTATTCCGGCGCCTGGTATGGCGGCGCGATTCCGGCGATCCTGATCAACACGCCGGGCACGCCGGTCAACGTGCTGACAACCTATGACGGCTATCCGATGACCCTGGCCGGGCAGGCCCGGCGGGCGCTGTCGCTCGCCTACAGCGCGAGCTTCGTCGGCGGTATCGTCAGCGTGATCGTGCTGATCCTGCTGGCCCGGCCGCTGGCGGATATCGCGGCCAATTTCGGCTCGGCGGAGTTCGCCATGGCGGCGCTGATGGCGATGGTGCTGGTCGTCATCGCCCATCGCGGCCGGATCCTCGCCGCCGCCATTACGCTCGCCTTCGGCCTGTTCCTCGCCACGGTCGGGCTGGAAACGGCCTTCAACACCCAGCGCTTCACCTTCGGCCTGGTCTGGCTCCAGGGCGGCATCCCGCTGATCCCGCTGGTGCTCGGCCTGTTCGCCATGTCCCAGGCCTTCGTCCTGCTGCTGGACGACAACCAGGCCGGCGAGCCGCCGCGCCTGACCGGCCGCTTCTTCCAGGGCCTGGCCGAAATCTTCCGCTATCCGAAAACGCTGTTCGCCTCGTCGGGCTTCGGCGTCTTCATGGGCATCCTGCCGGGGGTCGGCGAATTTCTCGCCCAGTTCTTCAGCTATACGCTCGCCCAGAAAACGTCGAAGACGCCGGAGAAGTTCGGCAAGGGCGCGCCGGAGGGGCTGATCGCCTCGGAAGCGGCCAACAATGCGGTGCCGGCCGCCGCCCTGGTGCCGCTGCTGGCGCTCGGCATTCCCGGCGAGGCGCTGACCGCCATGATGCTGTCCGTCTTCATGGTGCACAATGTGATCCCGGGCCCGGAGCTGTTCGCCACCCGCCCGGATTTCATCTCCGGCCTCTACCTGTCGCTGCTGGCGATGAATGTCGTCATCCTGATCTTCCTGCTGTTCGCCACCCGCCTGATCGTGGCCCTGTCGCGGATCGATACCCGCTTCATCGGCGTCGCCATCCTGGCGCTGACCCTGGTCGGCACCTACACCGCCAGCTACAACATCACCCACCCGCTGATGGCCCTGGCCTTCGGCCTGATCGGCTTCATCCTCAAGCGCCACAATATCCCGACGGTGCCGATCGTGCTCGGCGTCGTGCTCGGCCCGATCTTCGAGGGCCGGCTGCGCCAGGCGCTGGGCACCGCCGGCGGCGATCCGGCGATTTTCATCGAACGGCCCTATTCCGCCGGGCTGATCGGCATCATGATCGTAGCGGCAATCGCCCTGGTGATTGCCAGCCGGCGGCGCCGGCAGCGCGCGGGCCTGGCAGCGTAACGAAACTGAGGCCGGCCCGGCCGCGGCCGCCTGTTCCGCACCGGGGCGGGCGAAGCGCCGTTTGACGGCCGGCGGCATTTTGGCCATGTCTTGCCGGCAAGTTCCGCCGGCAGCGGCGGCGCGGCCGGCCCTTCCGGCAGCGCTGCCCCGCCCCTCCGAGGCGCACCGCCCATGGCTGTTCCGCCCTTCGCCATCGTTGCCGCCGATACGCCCGAAGCGCAGGCGGCGCTGACCGAACTGAAGGCCCGCTACGCCACCGTTCCGGCCGGGCAGGCGGCGCGGATCGTTGCGCTGGGCGGCGACGGCTTCATGCTGGAGACGCTGCGCGCGACGCAGAATCGCGATGTCGCCGTCTACGGCATGAACCTGGGCAGCGTCGGCTTCCTGATGAATGCGTATGAGCCGGAGGCGCTGGCCGACCGGCTGGCGGCCGCCCAGCGGGTCGATATCCACCCGCTGCTGATGCGCGCGCGCACGGTGGACGGAAAAACGGTGGAAGCGGTTGCGATCAACGATGTTTCGCTGCTGCGCGAAACCCGTCAGACCGCCCGGCTGCGCATCCTGATCGACGGCGTCGAGCGGCTGGCGGAGCTGGTGTGCGACGGCGCCCTGGTGGCCACGCCGGCCGGCAGCACGGCCTATAATCTCTCGGCCCAGGGCCCCATCGTCCCCATCGGGGCGCGGCTGCTGGCGCTCACGCCGATCAGCGCTTTCCGGCCGCGGCGCTGGCGCGGCGCCCTGCTGCCGGATACGGCGGCGGTCGCCTTCGAAATCCTCGATCCGGCCAAGCGGCCGGTCAGCGCGGTGGCGGACTCGACCGAAGTCCGCGACGTGGCGGCGGTGACCGTGCGCCAGGCCGCCGACATCGCCCTCTCCCTGCTGTTCGATCCCGAGCACAATCTGGAGGAGCGCATCCTGCGCGAACAGTTCCTGCCGTGAGCGGCACCGACGGGGATGCCGCCGCTGCCCTGCCGCGCCGCCGCCGGGCCCTCCGGCTCGCGCTGACCTTCCTGATCGGCGCCGCCGGCGGCTGGTTGTTCGACCTGGGGAACGTGCCGCTTGCCTGGATGATCGGCGCCCTCGTCTTCACCACCGTCGCCGCCATCGCCGGCCTGCCGGTGATCGCCTCGCAAAGGGTGCGCCAGCCGCTGATCGCCATCATCGGCGTCATGCTCGGCGCCCAGTTCACGCCGGAAATGGCAGCACGGATGCCGGAATGGTGGGCCTCGGTCGCCGCACTCGTGCTCTATGTCGGGCTCAGCACCGGCCTGCTCTATGTCTATTTCCGGCGCCTCGGGCACGGCCCGGTCACCGCCTATTGCGCCGCCACGCCCGGCGGCCTCAACGAGATGGTGCTGGTCGCGCAGGAGATGCGCGGCGATTATCTCTCCGTCGCCCTCGTCCACGCCTCGCGCGTGCTGATGACGGTGCTGATCGTGCCCTTCGGCTTCGTCGTGCTGGGCCTGTACGACCAGGGCAGCCGGGCGCCGCTCGGCGGTGCGCTCGGCGATATCGCGCTGGACGAGGCCGCCATCCTGACCGCCGGCGGGATCGCCGGCTTCTTCGGCGCAAAAGCCCTGAAAATCCCCGCCGCCGCGCTGACGGGACCGATGATCGTCAGCGCCCTGCTCCATCTGGTCGGCGCCAGCACGGCCGCGCCGCCCGGCCTGCTGGTCGCGGCGGCGCAGGTCGTCATCGGCTCGACCCTGGGCGCCCGCTTCGCCGATGTGCCGATCCGGCGCATCCTGCGCCTGCTCGCCCATTCGTTCGGCTCGACCGCCCTGATGATCGCGCTGAGCGTCCTGCTCTCGGTCGCGGCCGCCGGCTTCGTCGATGCCTCGATCCCGGCGCTGGTCCTCGCCCTGGCGCCGGGCGGGCTGGCGGAAATGAGCCTGATCGCGCTGGCGCTCGGCATCGAGGCGGCCTTTGTCGCCGCGCACCACATCGTCCGCATTTCGCTGATCGTGCTGGCGATGCCGGCGATTTTCCGCCGCCTGCGCGACCGGGCCTGACCGCAACGCCGGGGCCCGGCCGCAAGCCGGGTCTCACCGGATTTGTCGCGGCAGCCAGGTCGCCACATCGGGCACGAAAATCAGCAGTATGAGGACCAGAATCTCGATCACGATAAACGGCATGGCCGAGCGGATGACCTGGCCGATGGACACATCGAACGGCGCCACGCCCTTCATGACATAGAGCAGGAGGCCGAAGGGCGGCGTCAGCAGGCTGATCTCCATGGCGATCAGGATCAGCACCATCAGCCAGATCGGATCGATATTGTAGGTCGCCTGCAGCGAGGTCGCGCCGAGCAGGAAGAACGGCAGGGTGAGCAGCAGCATGCTCACCTGGTCCATGAAGGCGCCGAGGAACAGCAGCACGACCATCATCATGACGACGATGGCAAGCGGGGTGAGCTCCAGCGCCGTCAGGCTCTCGAGCAGGCCCCTGGTCGCGCCCGACACCGCCAGCGACTGGGTGAACACCAGCGATCCGGCGATGATGAACAGGATCATGGTGTTGATCTTGGCCGTCTCGACCAGCGCTTTGGCAATGGCGCGCCAGTCGAAATCCGCCCCCTCGATCCCGCTGATGACGATCCGCTTGCGGAACAGGCGGAAGAAATAGCAGGCCCCCAGGGCGGCGAGGCAGCCGAGCGCCGCCGCCTCGGTCGGCGAGGCGAAATCGAGGAAAATGCTGCCCACCACCACCACGAAAATGGCGAACAGCGGCAGGATATAGAGGATGAAGGGCAGGATGCGGTTGACCGTCCGCAGCGCCCGGCCGTTATAGGTCCCCGACCACAGGGCGCGGCCGCGATGGTTGACCGTCACGCTGAGCGGCACGTCCAGATGGCTCTGATCCGGATCGTAGCCCGGCGCCAAGGACGGATCGAGAGCGCAGCGGCCGATGACATAGACGAAGAACAGGATCGCCATCAGCATGCCCGGCACGATGCCGGCGACCAGCAGCAGGGCCACCGACTGTTCGGCGATGCTGGCGAGCAGCACGGCGAGCGCCGAAGGCGGGATCAGCATGGCGATGCCGCCGACCGCCATGATCGGCCCCATGGAGATCGAAGGCTTGTAGCCGCGGTTCATCATGTCCGGCAGCAGGACATTGCCGAGGATCGCCGTGTTGGCGATGGTCGAGCCGGACAGGGAGGAAAAGACGGTGCCGCCGACGATGGAGACGACGGACAGGCGGCCGGGAATGCGCGCGATCATGCGCTCGATGGCGCCGATGGCCTTGAAGGCGACCCCGGTCTGCAGCAGGATTTCGCCCATCAGCAGGAACAGCGCGATGGGGGTGAGCGAATAGCGCACCGCCAGATGGAACTCCATCGGCATGCTTTCGAGCGCGATGCTGGCGACCGTCCAGTCGCCGCCCTGCACCAGATCGCCGATGAAGATCGCGGTGCCGAACAGGTTGGCCGCCATGAAGGCGAAGGCCACCGGCAGGCCGAGAAACAGGAAGAAGCACACGATCCCGAGCAGCAGGGACATGGCGAAATACCATTCCATCGCTCAGAACCCCGCTTCGGAGGATGTCACCGCCCCGTCCCGGACGGCGCGGCGGTAGCGCAGCAGGAATTCCACCGCCAGCAGCGCGAAGGACAGGGCGAACACCAGCAGCATGTACCAGTTGGGGATGCGCAGATCCTTGTCCGGCAGCGTGCCGAGCTCGTACTCGCCGAGCGCCCCGGCGAGGCCCCAATAGCAGAGGATGGCGCAGAGCAGCGCCCCGACGATATCGAGCGCCTTCTCCAGCCGCAGGGCGGTCCGGGCCGGCAGGGCGGCGATGACGATATCGACCCGCACATGGGCGCCCTTGTTCAGCACCCACGCCGCCGACAGGAAAACGCCGATATAGAGGCCGTATTCCGCCCCTTCGTGCAGCCAGGGCAGGTTGCCCCAGCCGAGCTTGCGCAGAAACAGATCGAGCGGGATCAGAAGCGCAAACACCCCGATGGACAGCGCCACCAGGGCCGCGATGAGGCGGTTCATGCCCTCGAACGCCGCCTCGAACCTGTCGAGAATGGAAGAGGTCGCCCGCATGCCGGAGAACCCGTTTCGGAATGAGGGGCGGCCGGCCGCCGGGCGCCGGCCGCCCCCGCCCGTTCGGGGCGAACCCGTCAGTTGCCGGCGGTGAACAGCGCCTTCAGCTTCGCGCCGTGCTCAGGGCTGCGCTCGATCACTTCGGCCCACGCCGCTTCGCGCGCCGCATCCGACCATTTCTTCGTGTCGGCGGCGTTGAAGGTGATCGTCTTGATGCCGCCCTTGGCATGCCAGGCACGCTGCTTCTCGTCCCGCGCCATCGCGCTGGCGCTGCTGCCCTCGACCTTGCCTTCGCGGGCCAGCACGACAGCGGTGATGACATCCTGGGCCGCCTTGCTCAGCGACTTCCACTTGCGCAGATTGACGAGCGTGTGCAGCGACGAATTGTAGAAGCCGGGATCGACCCGGTATTTCGTCACCTTGTGCCATGGCGGCGGATAGCCGCCCAGCGGCCAGCCATAGCCCTGGACCGTGCCGTTCTCCATCAGCGTATAGATCTGCGGCATGGCCGCCCGCTGCACGGTCGCACCGAGCTTCCTGAAAAAGGCGGTATAGACCGGCGCCACGCGCAGATGCAGGCCCTTCAGGTCCGGCCCGGTGATCGGCCGGCTGAGATAGAGGTGGAACGGGCCGAAATCGTGATGCCGGCCGACAAAGTGGATGCCCCTGGCGTTGAGCAGCTTCTGGACATAGTCGATGGCGCCGTTCTTGCGCAGCTCGGCGAAGGTCTTCTCCTGCAGCCGCAGAACCGGCGCTTCGGGCAGGACATTGCCGAAATAGGCCTCGGTGCAGCCGATGATGTCGTAGGCGCCCTTGGCCATGCGCTGGGTCATGGTGAACGGGCTGCCGATGGCCGGCGCCCCGCCCAGCATCTTGACCTGGACGACGCCCTTGCCTTGGGCGTTGATCTCCTTGGCCACCGCCTCGAACGGCCGGCCCGGCGGCGCGCCGATGGGAAAGCAGCTGGCGCCGCGCAGCGTCACCTCGGCCGCGCCAACGGCGGACGGCAGGGCGCCGCCGGCCAGTACGGCCACGGCGAGGGCCGGGATGCCGATTCTGTGCAGTTTCATGGATGTTTCCTCCCTGGTTCCAGTCTGCCGGCGAACGATCCCGCGGCGCACCGGCCTCGAAACCCTGTCATAGCCCACAGTCGGGGCACCGACAACCGGACTGTCCGGCGCCTGCTGTCGCGGACAGCGCCGGCGGCGGGCTACAGGCCGGCGGCCCGGCGCGCCTCGCCCAGCCACGCCATGGCGCCGCCGATGCCGCCGAACGGAAAAATATGCAGGCCGATGATTTCCGGCAGCGGATCGTCGCCGGCCGCGGCGACCAGGCCGTGGATCAGCTCGTCCGGCTTCACGGTCCGGCGGATCAGCTTGACGCTGCCGGCGCCGCGGCGCATCAGCGAGCGGGTCGAGACGCCGATGCCGCAGATTTTGGCATAGCGCAGCAGCGTCGCCAGATCGGCCGGGCCGGCGATGCCGAGGCGCACCGGCAGGCCGATGCCCAGGCCGCGCAGCCTTCGCGTCCAGCCTGCCGCCGCCGCCCCGTCGAACACGAACTGGGTCACCAGATCGAAATCGGCATCGCTGCTGCGGGCATAGCCGTCCTTCCGGCACAGCGCCTGGCGCAGCGCCCCGTCGCCGACGATCCGGTTGCCCTCCGGGTGGGCGCCGACATGGATCGTCTCCAGCCCGTGCCGTTCCAGCGCGCCGGTCAGCAGCACATCCATGGTTTCGGCATAGGGGCCGGCAACATCGGCCGTGTCCCCGGCAATGGCCAGCGCTTCCCGGCAGCCGGCCTCGCCGGTCAGCCGGTAGAGGAAATCCTCCAGCGCGGCATGGCTCGGCAGGGCCCGCGCCGCAATGTGCGGAACGGCGATATAGCCGCGCGCATTCAGCGTCTTCGCAGCGGCCACCGTATCGGCCCGCGTGCGCGACGGCAGCGAGGCGACGAAAACCCGCGTTCCGGCCGGCACGTGGCGGCACAGCCGGTCGACATGCTCCGGGTCCGGCAGGGTCTCGGTCGTGACGTGGGAGAGCAGACGCTGCAGGAGCGGTTGCGGCTCCAGCCCATACTCGGCGGCGCGGCGATCCTGGTTCATGGTCGTGCCGATCGGCCGGGCCCGCGACGCTTACGCCGTTCGGGCCGATGCAGGAAGGTGGCGGCGTCTACGCCCATTTTCCGCCGGTGAAAAGCAAAAAAATCGCCGGCGCGCTCCGGCCGTCGCCGCCCCGGCGGGCGGGCCGCGAAATTCGCTTGCCGCCCCGGCCCTGCGGGTTAAGTTCGGTCGCCGCCCCGGCCCGGCCGCGCCGCGCGCCGACAAGGCCCGCCACCGGCAAGCGCGGGGCATCGGGATTCCAGAGGGAAGCGACCGCACGATGACCAAATTCGGGGTTGGCCAGGCGGCCGCCCGCATTGAGGACCGGGTCCTGGTGACGGGCGCCGGCACCTATACCGACGACACCCGCATACCGGGCCAGACATACGCCTTCGTCCTGCGCTCGCCCCATGCCCATGCCCGCATTCTGGGTATCGAGACGGCGGACGCCGCCGCTGCGCCGGGCGTCGTCGGCATCCTCACCGGCGCCGAGATGAAGGCCGACGGCCTGGGCGACCTGCCCTGCCTGATCCCGGTCACGAACCGGGACGGCTCGCAGCGGCCGGATACGCCCTATGGCATTCTGGCGACGGACCGGGTGCGCCATGTCGGCCATCCGGTGGCGCTGGCGGTGGCGGAAACCCTGGCCCAGGCGCGCGATGCCGCCGAACTGATCCTCGTGGACTATGAGGAACTGCCGGCGACCGTCGATGCCGAACCGGCAATGGCCGAAGGCGCGCCGCGGCTCTACGACCATATTCCGGCCAATCTGGGCTATGACTGGCACAAGGGCGACGAAGCCGGCGTCGAGGCCGCCCTGGCCGCGGCCGACCATGTCTGCGAGCTCCGCCTGATCAACAACCGGGTGGTCGCCAATCCGATGGAGACGCGCAGCGCGCTGGCCGTCCATGACGAGGCGACCGGGCGCACGACCCTGGCGACCACGACCCAGGGGCCGAGCGTCGTCCGGGACATTCTGGCGAGCGCCGTCTTCCGCATCGACCCGTCGGAGCTGCGGGTCACCACCGGCCATGTCGGCGGCGGCTTCGGCATGAAGGTCTTTCCGCACCCCGAACAGGCGCTGGCAGTGTGGGCGGCGCGGCGGATGAAGCGCCCGGTGAAATGGACCGCCGAACGCTCCGAGGGCTTCCTTTCCGACCTGCAGGCGCGGGACAATGTCAGCTATTGCCGGATGGGCCTGGACCGGAACGGCCGGATACTCGCCCTGCGCGCCGATACGCTCGCCAACGAAGGCGCCTTTCTCTCGGCCTATGCGCCCTACATCGCCTATGGCGGCATGGACATGCTGCCCGGCGTCTACGACATCCCGGCGATCTATGCGACCGTGAAAGGCGTGCTGACCAATACCGTACCGGTCGATGCCTATCGCGGCGCCGGACGGCCGGAAGCCGCCTATATCGTCGAGCGGCTGATCGACAAGGCAGCGCGGGAGATGGGCCTGGCGGTCGATGAAATCCGCCGGATCAACTTCATCCGGCCGGAGCAGATGCCCTACCGGACCTGCCTCGGCGATACCTATGACACCGGCGAATTCGAGGCGCTGATGGATAGGGCGATGGACCGGGCCGACTGGGCCGGCTTCGAGGCCCGGCGCGCCGAATCGGCCCGGCGCGGCTGCTATCGCGGCATCGGCCTCGCCACCTATATCGAACGCTGCGGCGGCGGCAGTGCGGAAACCGCGGTCGGCAGCTTCGGCGACGACGATACGCTCGCCGTCGCCATCGGCACCCAGGACAACGGCCAGGGCCACCGGACCTCCTATGGCCAGATTCTGTCCGGCGAGCTGGGGATCGATCTCGAGGCCGTCCGGATCGTCCAGGGCGATACCGACCGGGCGCCGCCGGGCATGACCGGCGGCTCGCGCTCGGTCCCGGTCGGCGGCTCGGCCATGGTCGGCCTGGCCGCCCGGATTATCGACAAGGGCCGGGAGACCGCAGCCGGGATGCTCGAAGCCGCCGCCGAAGATATCGAATATGGCGATGGCACCTACCGGGTCGTCGGCACCGACCGCGACGTGTCGCTTTTCGACGTCGCCCGCAAGGCGAAGCAGGACGGCGCGCCGCTCGACGATACGTACAGCCACACCCCGGCGGCCGGCACCTTCCCCAACGGCGCCCATATCGTCGAACTCGAGGTCGATGGCGAGACCGGCGGGATCGAAATCCTGCGCTATACGGTGGTCGACGATTTCGGCGCCGTTATCAATCCGGTACTGCTGGAAGGGCAGGTTCACGGCGGCATCGTGCAGGGCCTGGGCCAGGCGCTGCACGAGCTCACCTGGTACGATCCGGCGAGCGGCCAGCTCGTAACCGGATCGTTCATGGATTATGACATGCCGCGGGCGGACGGCTTCCCCGCCTTCGATTTCAGCACCCGCAACGTGCGCTGCACCGCCAACCCGCTCGGCATCAAGGGCGCGGGCGAGGCCGGCGCCATCGGCGCGCCGCCGGCGGCGATCAACGCCCTGGTCGATGCCCTGCGCCCGGTGGCCGGGATCGACCATATCGATATGCCGGCGGTCCCGCTCGCCGTCTTCCGGGTGCTGAACGGCGCGCGCAAGGCCGCCTGACCTTGGCCCGCCGGGCGCCCTATGACGGGATCGCCGTCGCCACGCCGGTCTCGATCCCCTATGTCCGCTTTTCGACAAGGGGCGCCCACTGGTGGATCGGCCGGGCGCTGGCGGCGCTGGTGCGCGATTCCGGCCTGGCCAAGGAGCGGTTCGACGGCGTCTGCGCCACCAGCATGTCGCTGGCGCCGGATACGGCTGTCGGCATCGTCCAGCATCACGGGCTTTCGCCGCGCTGGCTCGACTATATCCCGATGGGCGGGGTGACCGGGGTCGTCGCCCTGCGCCGGGCGGCGCGCGCCATCCAGGCCGGCGACGCCGATATCGTGGCCTGCGTCGCCGGCGATACCAACCATATCGACAGCTTCCGCCAGGGGCTGGAGAATTTCAGCCAGTTCGGCCGCGATGCCGTCTATCCCGTCGGCACCGGCGGGCCGAACGCCAGCTTCGCCTTCCTCACCGATTATTACATGCGGGCCTACGGGGCACGGCGCGAGGATTTCGGCAAGCTGTGCGTCGCCCAGCGGGAGAATGCGCTGGCCTATCCCCACGCCCTGTTCAAACAGCCGCTGACCCTTGAGCAGTATATGAACGCCCGGCCGATTGCCGAGCCGGTGCATCTGTTCGACTGCGTCATGCCCTGCGCCGGCGCCGAGGCCTTTCTCGTCATGCGCGAGGAAGAGGCCCGCGACCTCGGCTTGCGCCATGCCCGGATTCTCGGCACCATCGAGCGCCACAATGCGTTCCCGGACGATCCAGTGCAGTTTCGCGGCGGCTGGGCGATGGACCGCGAAGATCTCTATGCCATGGCCGGAATCGGGCCGGCGGATATCGACTTTTTCGAGACCTATGACGATTATCCGGTCATCAACCTGCTGCAGTTCGAGGATCTTGGCTTCTGCGGCAAGGGCGAGGGCCCGGATTTCGTCCGCAGCCACAGCTTCACGACGGCGGGCAGCTTCCCGATCAACACCTCCGGCGGCCAGCTCTCGGTCGGCCAGGCCGGCGGCGCCGGCGGTTTTCTCGGCACGGTCGAGGCGATCCGCCAGGTCACCGGCCAGGCGCTGGGCGCGCCGGTGCCGGACGCAGGGATCGGCCTGGTCGGCGGCTTCGGCATGATCAGCTACGACCGCGGCGTCTGCGCGGCGGCGGCCATTCTGGCGGCGGGGGACTGAGCCGTGGCAGCCCCGCTGGCCAAACCGAAACGCAAGAATCCGATCCTGCGCACGCGGGTGCCGATGCTGCCGCCCGTGCCGCGCAGCCGGATTTCCCTCGGCCTGACCGCCGGCGCGGCGCGCGGCGCGTTCGAGCTTCAGGTCTGCCGGGATTGCCACGCCATCCAGTATCCGCCGCGCGAGGCCTGCCGGGTCTGCCTGTCCGACCGGCTGGACTGGACGCCGCAGCCCGGCGGCGGCGAGCTGGTGGCGCACACCACCCTGCGCCATGCGATGGAGAACTATTTCCGCGAGCGCCTGCCCTGGCGGCTCGGCATCGCCAGGCTGGACCGCGCCGGCCCGCACGAAGCGCCGAGCCTGATCGTCCATGTGCATGGCGATTGCCCGCCGCCGCCCTGCCGCGTCCGCATCCGCGCCATGCTCGACCGCGCCGGACAGGGGGTGCTGCTGGCCCTGCCCGAGAAGGATACGCCCCATATGAGCGACGATCCCCAGATGCGCGAGCTGACCTGCGATCCGAAATTCCGCAAGGTCCTGGTCACCGACGGCAAGAGCCCGGTCGGCCAGGCGGTCGTCCGCGCCATGATCGCGGCCGGTTCCGATCTGGTCTGGGCCGGCGAGGCCGCGCCGTGGAAAAAAATCCCCGGCTTCGACGAAATCCGGGCGCTGCCGGAAGTCACCCCGGTCGAGCTCGACGTGACCAACCCGGATTCGGTGCGGAACTGCGCCGGTCAGATCGGCCACAAGGTCGATATTCTGGTCAATACGGCGGAGCAGCACCGGGCCTATGCCATCGGCGACCGCCGGGGCACGGAGAATGCCCGCGCCGAAATGGAGATCAACTATTTCGGCCTGCTGCGCCTGGCCCAGGAATTCGGCCCGGCGATGCAGGCGCGCGGCGCGGATACCGAGACCAATGCGGTCGCCTGGGTCAACATTCTTTCGATCTTCGCGCTCGCCAACCAGCCGGACCAGAGCACCTTCTCGGCCTCCAAGGCCGCCGCCCTTTCGCTGGCCCAGGCCATGCGCGCCGGCATGCAGCGATCCGGCGTGCGCGTCGTCAACCTGTTTCCGGGGCCGCTGGATGTGGAATGGAACCAGGAGCTGCGCCCGCCCAAGGTCACGCCGGCCGCCCTCGCCCGCGCCATTGTCGGCGCCCTGCAGGGCGGTGCGGAAGATGTCTATCCCGGCGATGTCGCCCGGGACTGGTACGAACGCTGGCGCACCGACCCGAAGGTACTGGAACGGGAAATCGCCCTCGGCGACTAGCCGGGGCGGCATTCGCGAAGGGGAAGACCGCCGCGCGGCAGCGCTGTGCAACCGGGAGCCGATATGAACGCCAACCCGCTTATCGAACTGGTCCGGGGCATCGCCGAGCGGCGCATCCGCATGATCGACCTGACCCAGACCCTGTCGCCGGATTTCCCCCAGATCGAACTGCCGCCGGAGATGGGCCAGTGCTGGCCGTTCCGCCTGGAGGAGGTTTCGCGCTACGACGAGCGCGGCGCCGCCGCCTACTGGAACAATTTCTCCTGCGGCGAGCATACCGGCACCCATTTCGACGCGCCGATCCACTGGGTCTCCGGCCGCAACCTGCCCAACAACAGCACCGATACCGTGCCTATCGAAAACATGGTGGCGCCGGCCTGCGTCGTCGACTGCGTCCGGCATGTCGAGCAGAATGCCGACTTCCTGCTCTCGGCCGATTTCCTGCGCAACTGGGAGGAGGAGCACGGCCGCATCCCGCCGCGCTCCTGGGTGCTGATGCGCACGGACTGGTCGAAGCGGCGCGACCCCGAATCCTACCAGAATTTCGACGAGGAAGGGCAGCACACGCCGGGGCCGGATACCGATGCGGTGCGCTTCCTGGTCGAGCAGCGCGACGTCATGGGCTTCGGCAGCGAATGTATCGGCACCGATGCCGGCCAGGCCCAGCACCTGCGGCCGCCCTATCCGTGCCATTATTATATCCACGGCGCCGGCCGCTACGGCCTGCAATGCCTGACCAATCTCGATCTGCTGCCGCCGACCGGCAGCGTCATCGTCACCGCGCCGCTCAAGATCCGGCAGGGCAGCGGCTCGCCGCTGCGCGTTCTCGCCTTCGTCTGGGACGGCGAGGCGCCCGGCGGCGGAGAGGGCTGATCCCCAGCGCCGCCACCGGCCAAAGCGCGCGTTCCGCGGCGCCGGGCGATCCGCTATACCGCCGCCATGACGCTCCTTACCGATCCGGCGCAGGTCGCCGCCCTGTGCGCCCGCCTGGCGAGCGAAGAGTTCGTCGCCGTCGATACCGAATTCATCCGCGAGAAGACCTACTGGCCGGTTCTGTGCCTGATCCAGCTCGCCGGCGAGAACGAGGCCGCGGCCATCGACCCGCTCGCGCCGGACATGGACCTCGGCCCGGTCGAGGCGCTGAT
Source organism: Alphaproteobacteria bacterium (assembly GCA_965221475.1). Taxonomy (GTDB): domain Bacteria; phylum Pseudomonadota; class Alphaproteobacteria; order Bin65; family Bin65; genus Bin65. The sequence continues at coordinate 500,906 of OZ244891.1, forward strand.
GCACGATCCCGAGGTCGTGAAGGTGTTTCACGCCGGGCGGCAGGATATCGAGATTTTCGTCCATCGGACCGGCCGGACGCCGGCGCCGGTCTACGATACCCAGATCGCCGCCATGGTCTGCGGCTTCGGCGACCAGGTCGGCTATGAGCAGCTGGTGCGCAAGCTCGCCGGCGCCCGGATCGACAAGGGCGCGCGCTTCACCGACTGGGCGGCCCGGCCGCTGACCGCCAAGCAGCTCGACTACGCCCTCTCCGACGTCACTCATCTGCGCACCGCCTACCGGAAATTGCGGGCGCGCATCCGCTCGGAACGGCGCGAGGACTGGATCGCCGGGGAAATGGCCGCCCTGCAGGACGCCGCTTCCTACATCGTCGTGCCGGACGAGGCCTGGCAGCGGCTCAAGCCGCGCTCGGCCCGGCCGCACTATCTCGCGATCCTGCAGCAGGTCGCGGCGTGGCGCGAATCCTTCGCGCAGCACAGGGATATTCCGCGCAACCGGGTGCTGCGCGACGAAGCCATGCTCGATATCGCCGCCAACGCGCCCCGGACCGTCGCCGCGCTCGTGCGGATGCGCGGTGTCTCGAAGGGGCTGGCGGAAGGCCCGGCCGGCCAGGCGATCCTCAAGGCGGTCGGGCGCGGCCTGGAGGGGCCCGCCCCGCAGCCGCCGGCCGTGCCCGCCCGGCCGGAACTGCCGGCCGGCGCGGCGCCGGTGGTCGATTTCCTCAAGGTGCTGCTGAAGGAGCGCTGCGAAAAAGGCCGGGTGGCGCAGAAGCTGGTCGCCTCAGTCGCCGATCTGGAGCGCATCGCCGCTGACGATACGGCGGACGTGCCGGCGCTCACCGGCTGGCGGCGTACCCTGTTCGGCGACGATGCCCTCGCCCTGAAACAGGGCCGGCTCGCCCTCGCCGTGCGCAATGGCGGCGTCGAGACCATCCGCCTCGACGAGGGCTGAAGCCGGGCGCAGCGGCCCGCGCCTTTTGACTTTGCCGCGGCCCGCCCCATTTGTCGAAAACGGCAGCCTGCCGGCAACCGGAGCCAGGGACGAAGATGACCAGGGAAATCGCCGTCGATATCGTCTCCGACACCGTCTGCCCCTGGTGCTATGTCGGCAAGCGGCGCTTCGAGGCGGCGCTGGCCCGCCGGCCGGCGGATGTCGCCGTCCGCGTCGGCTGGCGGCCCTTCCAGCTCAACCCCGATATGCCGCCCGAAGGCATGGACCGGCCGGCCTATCTGGCGGCGAAGTTCGGCGGCAGCGGCCGGGCGCAGCAGGTTTACGACGCCATCCGCGAGGCCGGCGCGGCGACCGGCCTCGATTTCGATTTCGACGCCATGGCGCGCCAGCCCAATACGGTGAATTCGCACCGGCTGATCGACCGGGCGGCGCGGGTCGGGAGCGTCGGCGATGGCGGACCGGGCGCCGCGAACGGCCTGCAGGACGCCGTGGTCGAGCGGCTGTTCCGGGCCTGCTTCATGGAAGGCCGGGATATCGGCGATCTCGAAACCCTGGTCGAGCTGGCCGCCGATGCCGGGCTCGATGCCGGCGAAACCCGCGCCTATCTGGAGAGCGATGCGGATATCGATCGCATCCGCCAGGAAGACCGGATGGCCCGGCAGATGGGCATTCAGGGCGTGCCCTGTTTCATTTTCGACCGGCAGTTCGCCGTTTCCGGCGCCCAGGACCCGGCGGTATTCCTCGATGTATTCGAGCGCGTGCTGGCCGCACCGCCGGCGCCGCAGCCCGCCGAACCGGCGCCGGCCTGAGCCGCGCCGGCAACGGCGCGCCCGCCGGGACGATCCGATGTCGGCTTTCATCGACGCCAACGAACCGGCGATCCGGCTCGGCTTCTTCCTCGGCATTTTCGCCCTGGTCGCCCTGTGGGAGATCGCCGCGCCGCGCCGGCGGCCGACCCGGCCGCGCTGGCTGCGCTGGTACAGCAATCTCGGCATCGTCGCGCTGAATACGCTGGCCGTGCGGCTGCTGGTGCCGCTGGCGCCGGTGGCGCTCGCCATCGTGGCGGCCGAGCACGGCTGGGGCGTCCTCAACCTGGTCGCCCTGCCCTTCTGGATCGAGTTCGTCCTCGCGGTGCTCGTTCTCGATCTCATCATCTATCTGCAGCACGTCATGTTCCATGCCGTGCCGGCGCTGTGGCGGCTGCACCGCATGCATCACACCGACCTCGATTTCGACGTGACCACCGGCGCCCGCTTCCATCCGGCCGAGATCGTCCTTTCGGTTCTGCTCAAGCTGGCCGCGGTGATGGCACTCGGCCCGCCGGCCGCCGCCGTGCTCGTCTTCGAGGTTCTGCTGAACGGCACCTCCATGTTCAATCACGGCAATATCCGCCTGCCGGCCCGGCTCGACCGGGCCTTGCGCTGGATCGTCGTCACGCCGGACATGCACCGGGTACACCATTCCATCGTTCCTGCGGAGACCGACAGCAATTTCGGCTTCAATCTGCCATGGTGGGACCGGCTGTTCGGCACCTACCGGGCCCAGCCGCGCGACGGGCACGAGCAGATGACGATCGGTCTCGATGCGTTCCGGGCGACGGGCGAGCTGCATCTGCACCGGCTGCTGCTCCAGCCGTTCCGGCGCAGCGGGGGCGGCTGACGCGCGCCGCCGGCGCATTGTGGCGCGGCGGGCCGGCTGCTACCGTCGGCGCCGGAGCCAGAACATGAAGGCAGTGGAGAACCGACCTGTGACTTCCGGGACCGGCGCCGCAACGCTTGCCGCCATCGGCAACACGCCGATGGTGGAACTGCGCAATCTCGATACGGGCCCGTGCCGGCTCTTCGCCAAGCTGGAGCAGTATAATCCGGGCGGATCGATCAAGGACCGGATCGCGCTCGGCATGATCGAGGCGGCGGAGCGCGACGGCCGCCTCGCGCCCGGCGGCACCATCGTCGAGGCGACCTCGGGCAATACCGGCATCGGCCTCGCCCTGGTCGCCGCCCTCAAGGGCTACCGGATGATCCTGATCATCCCGGACAAGATGAGCCAGGAGAAAATCCAGCACGGCCGGGCGCTGGGCGCCGAGGTGATCGTCACCCGGACCGACGTTCCGCCCGGCCATCCGCAGCACTATCAGACCATGGCGCGGGAAATCGCCGCGCGCACCCCCGGCGCGCTCTATATCCGCCAGCACAGCAATCCGGACAATCCCGACATTCACGAAACGGTCACCGGCCCGGAAATCCGGCAGCAGATGGCGGGCGATATCGATGCCATCGTCTGCGGCATCGGCACCGCCGGCACCATGACCGGCCTCGGCCGCTATTTCCGCAAGGCCGCCCCCGGCCTTCAGATGATTCTGGCCGATCCGGCCGGCTCCGCCCTCGCGCCCTATGTCCGCACCGGCGCCCTGAGCGAACCCGGCGCCTGGCTGGTCGAGGGGATCGGCGAGAACGAGCTGCCGCCGGTCGGCGACATGTCGCTGATCGACGAAGCCATCGTCGTCGACGACCGGGAGAGTCTCACCACGGCGCGGGAGCTGCTGAAGGCCGAGGGCATCATGGGCGGCTCGTCGACCGGCACCGTCGTGGCCGCGGCGCTCGCCTGGTGCCGCCGGCAGACCATGCCGAAACGGGTCGTCGCCATCGTTGCCGACAGCGGCGACAAATATCTCTCCAAGCTGTACGACGACGGCTGGATGGCCGACCAGGGCCTCCTCGAACGCCGGCGCTATGGCGATTTGCGCGACCTGATCGCCCGCCGGCACGACGAGCACGAGGACATCACCGTACCGCCGGACACGACCCTGGCCATCGCGCTCGGCAAGATGCGGCTGGCCAACGTCTCCCAGCTGCCGGTGGTCGAAGACGACCGTATCGTCGGCCTGATCGACGAATCGGACCTGCTCCACCGAGTGCTGGGCGGCGGCGATTTCGGCGATCCGGTATCGACGGCGATGACCGGGAAGCTGGAGACCCTGCCGCCGGATGCGAGCCTGGGCGAGGTCCGGGCGACCTTCGACAAGGGCTTCGTGGCGCTGATCCGGGACGGCGACCGCTATTGGGGCCTGGTGACGCGGACCGACCTGCTCAACTGGCTGCGCCGCCAGCAGCCGGCGGCCTAGCCGGCGCGCCGGTGCGGCGGGCGGCGCCAGGGTTCGGGCAGCGAACATGAGCCGGAAAGCGGGGCGCAGCGGCGGTCGCCGGGATAAGAAGGTGCGCGTGGCGACCGCGCGCCGCCGCAGCGCCGCCTCGACCCGGTGGCTCGACCGCCAGTTGAACGACCCCTATGTCGCCGAGGCGCGCCGGCTGGGCTACCGCTCCCGCGCCGCCTTCAAGCTCATCGAGATCGACGACCGGCTGCAGCTGTTCCGGCCGGGCCAGACCGTCGTCGATCTTGGCGCCGCGCCGGGCGGCTGGACCCAGGTCGCGCTCGAGCGGACCGCGGCGGCGGAGAGCGGCGGCCGGATCGTTGCGCTCGACCGGCAGGAGATGGACGCGATCCCCGGCGCCGAAATCCTGCTCGGCGACTTCCTCGATCCGGCCATAGTGGCGGAGCTCGAACGAACGGCCGGCGTCGCGGCCATCGACCTCGTGCTGAGCGACCTGTCGCCGGCGACCACCGGCCACCGGGCGACCGACCATCTGCGCATCGTCGCCCTGGCCGAACAGGCGCTGGAATTCGCCATCCGGGTGCTGAAACCCGGTGGAAGTCTGGTCGCCAAGGTCTTCCGCGGCGGCGCCGATGCCGATCTGCTGCAGCGGGCGAAGGCGAATTTCGCCACCGTCCGCCACTTCAAGCCGCCGGCCAGCCGCGCCGCCTCGGCCGAAACCTATCTGATCGCCAGAGGTTTCCGCCCGCCCGCCGACGATTGAGGGCCCCGCAGTCAGCCGACCCGCGTCCCCGTGCTGCTGCTGATCTGCGCGGTCGGGTGGCCGGCGGCGCACAGGGCCTGCACGATGGCAGCGACATGGCCGGCATCGCGGGTTTCCACCACCACATCGAGCTCGGCCCGTTTCAGCGGCACATTGTGAAACAGCCGCTGGTGATGGACTTCGACGATATTGCCGCCGGCCTCGCCGATCAGGCGGGCCACCGCGCCCAGAATGCCCGGCTGGTCCTGAATATCGATGCGCAGCCGGACCAGCCGGCCCTCGCGCACCAGGCCGCGCATCAGAATGGCGGAGAGCACGCGCGAATCGATATTGCCACCGGAGACGACGATCCCGACATTGCGCCCGGTAAAACGCGCCTTTTCCTGCAGCACGGCGGCCAGCGCCGCCGCGCCGGCGCCCTCGGCCACCGATTTCTCGATCTCGAGCAGCATGAGAACGGCGTTTTCGAGCGCGGCCTCATCGACCAGCACGATGTCCGAGACGCGCTGGCGGACGATTTCCCGCGTAATGTCGCCCGGCCGCTTGACCGCGATGCCCTCTGCAATCGTCGTACCGCCGACGCTGATTTCCCGGCCGGACAGCGCCTGCTTCATCGCCGGATAGAGTGCCGCCTCAACGCCGACGATCTCGATATCCGGCCGCATGTCCGCCGCCATCGTCGCCATGCCGGCGATCAGGCCGCCGCCGCCGATCGGCACGACCAGGACATCGATCTCCGGCGCATCCTCGAGCATTTCGAGCGCCACGGTGCCCTGGCCGGCGACGATGGCCGGATCGTCGTAGGGATGGACGATGGTAAGGCCCTCGCGTTCGGCAATCGCCACGGCATGGTCGAAGCTCTCTGCCAGGTCGGCGCCGTGCAGCACGATCCGGGCGCCGAAATGCTCGGTCTGCCGGACCTTGTTGAACGGCGTCTGCGCCGGCATGACGATGGTGGCCGGAATATCCAGGCGCCGGGCATGCCAGGCGACTCCCTGGGCATGGTTGCCGGCCGAGGCCGCGATGACGCCGGCCCGGCGCGCCGCGGCGTCGAGCGAAACCAGCTTCACATACGCGCCGCGATCCTTGAAGGATGCGGTGTATTGCAGATTTTCGAACTTGAGCCAGACCCGGCACCCGGCAATGTCCGAGAGTGTGCGCGAAAGCAGCGTCGGCGTGCGCACCGTCTGCCCTTCGAGCAGGCGGGCGGCTTCGCGAATGTCCTGGGCGGCGACCGTCATTGCGCATCGTTCCCCGGCTTCGGGGCTGCGGGAACCAGGGTGAGCACGCCGACGGCATCGCGCCGCGCCGCCGCCTCGTCCGGCGCCAGCCGCCAGTGGCGCACATCCCGCCAGTCCTGCACCAGATCGCCGTAATGGGGCGACCAGGGATTGCCGGACTGGCCGCTGGAGATGGTGAAGCGCGATTTCGCCAGATCGGAAAAATCGTAGACGCCGCGGAAACCCGGACCGTGGCGCGCCGCAAAGGGATTGCCGGCGCGGAAATTCGACCCCGCCGTGTTGACCGTGAAGCGAGAGCCGTTGGCAGCGATGCGGAGCCCGGTCAGCCGGTTGAGGATCGGGATGGGGCCGAACGCCAGATGCTTCATATCGGCATGGTGCAGCGCGCCCCAGCGCCAGAGCAGCGGATCGTCGCCGAAACGGTCGGCGAGAAATTCCAGCGCCGCCGCCAGGCTTTGGCGCAGCATGAACGGGCAGTCTTCCTTTGCGGCGGTGCGGATATCGTCGCACCATCGGCGATGGGCGGTGAGAATGTTCATGACCACATCCGGCCGGTCGCCCATGTAGCGGTCGGCAATCGGGCCCAGCTCGTCGGCATAGAGGCGCCGGTTCAGCTCGCGGGACCAGGCGCTGTAGATCAGCGGCTCCGGCCGGTCGAGCGACATGGCGCCGTCCCAGCGCTTCAGCAGGTCCAGAGCGCGGCGCTGCAGATCGTCCGCCGGCTCGATGCCGAGCAGCAGCGGCAGGACGGCGCGCGCGGCGAGCGAGACATGGTCGGCCTGCATCCGGGCGATATCGGCCGGCGAGAAGCGCGGCTTCGCCGCCAGCAGCTGCGCGATGCGCCGGGCGCGGTAATGATCGCCCCAGTGCCGGGACAGGAAGAAGGGATAGTCGGCGCCGACGATCCGGTTGTTGGCGTTGATCAGCACGCCTTCGGGCGGATTGAAGCTTCGCGGCAGCGCGTCGTAGGGAATGGTGCCGGTCGGCACGCTGTCGGGGTCGGCGCCGTCCTGCGGCATGTAGCCGGCATCGGGCCGCTTGCGCACCGGGATTCTGCCGGGGACCAGATAGCCGATATTGCCCGCCCGGTCGGCGTAGAGGAAATTCTGCACCGGGCCGACGAACAGGCGCAGCGCGTTTCTGAATTCGCTCCAGTTGCGCGCCCGGTTGACGCCGATAATGGCGGAGACGCTGGTGTCGGCCCGGCTCAGCCACGGCGCGCGCAGCACCGCGACCCGGCGGTTGCGCCTGCCGTATTCGTCCAGCTCCGGGGCCAGGTCGATGGCCGGCCCGTTGCGCGATTCGCGGATCGTGACCGCTGCATCGGCGCCGAAGCGGACCCTGATCGTCTCCGTCCGGACCGCGAAGGGGACGGATTTGCCGTCCGCCATGTAGCGCGTCGGGTCGTTCGGATCGAGCTTCTCCAGAACGATATCGTCGGTATCGATATAGGTGGTCGTCAGGCCCCACGCGATATGGCCGTTATGGCCCATGATGAGCAGCGGTCCGCCGGGCACCGTCGCGCCGGCCAGGTTCAGCCCCGGCGCGCGAATACGCGCTAGATACCACAGGACCGGGGCGTTCATGGCGAGATGCGGATCGCTCGCCAGAATGGCGGCGCCGGTGGTCGTCCGGCCGGCGCGCAGCGCCCAGGCGTTGGACGCGCCGCCGCCGGCGATATCGCCGATACCGGGCGAAAGGGCGGCGTGGAGCGCGCCGAAGGCCGGCCCGTCGAGCAGGCCCTGGCGGTAGGACGGGACGGTCGCCGGCGCATCGCCCGGATGGGCCGGGAACAGCACCGGGATCGCGTCGCGGCCCACTTCCTCGACGATCCAGGCGCGCAACAGCTCCGAGCGCCAGTCCGTCGACAGGCGGAGCGCCATCAGCTTGCCCCAGACCAGCGTATCGGCGGGCCGCCAGGGCTCGAAATCCATGCCGAGCAGGTTGAATTCGGGCGGCAGCGGGCCCTTGCGGGTCTCCAGCCACCGGTTCACCCCGGCGGCATAGGCCTCCAGTATGCTCCGGTGTTCGGCCGGCAGATGCTGCACGCTTTCGCGCGCCCGCCGATAGAGGCCGAGGGAACGGAACAGCCGGTCGGCGCGGAGCCCGGCAGCGCCGACGATCTCCGCCAGCCGGCCCTGCCCGGCGCGCCGCTGCATCTCCATCTGGAACAGCCGGTCCTGGGCATGGACGTAGCCGAGCGCGAACCAGGCATCGAGGGCCGAGCCGGCATGAATGTGCGGGATGCCGCGCCGGTCGCGCACGATGGAGACCGGCTTCTCAAGACCGGCGACCGGCACGGTGCCGTCCAGCCGGGGCAGCGAGGTGCGCGACCAGAGGACGAGAACGGTGCCGACGATGGCCAGTACCGCAGCCAGCGTGACCGCGATCCGCAGGAACCAGCGCAGCAGCCGGCGCATCAATCGCCTCCCGCGCCGAATTCGGCCCGCAGCCGGTCGCCATGCTCGTTCAGCCTCGGCGCGGGCGGGCGCGTCGCCCGGTCCTCGCAGGCCGACATTTTGATCGGCAGGCCGGCAAGGCGCAGCGTGCCGGCATCCGGGTCCGCCACCGGCACCAGCATGTTGCGCGCCGCGATCTGTTCGTCCTCGAACAGGTCGGCCACATCGGCAATCGGCCCGCACGGAATGTCCGCCGCTTCGAGCAGGCGATGCCAATGGTCCGTCGGCGCGGTTGCGAACAGGGCCTCGATCTCCGACTTGAGCGCATCGACATGGGCGAGCCGGTCGGCCAGGGTCGCAAAGCGCGGATCGACGAGCCATTCCGGCCGCCCGACCGCCTCGGCCAGACGCGGGAACATCGCATCGTGGCCGGCCGCGACGACGATATGGCCGTCGGCGGTGCGGAAGGCGTCGAAGGGCGCGACCGACGGGTGCCGGGCGCCGAGCGGTCCGGGAACCGATCCGGTCGCGGCATAGCGGGCGATGGCGTTTTCCAGCAGGGCGATCTGGCTGTCGAGCATGGCGACATCGACCGTCGTGCCCTCGCCGGTGCGCTCCCTGTGCTGCAGGGCCGAGACGACGCCCAGCGCCGTGAACAGGCCGGCGGCAATGTCGCCGATGGAGGTGCCGACCCTGGTCGGCGCGCCGCCGGGATGGCCGGTGATGCTCATGATGCCGCCCATGGCCTGCACCACCATGTCATAGGCCGGGCGGTGGCGCCGGGGGCCGGTCTGGCCGAAGCCGCTGGTCGCGGCGTAGATGAGGCGCGGATTGAGGCCCTGCAGCGTTGCCCAGTCGTAGCCCAGCTTCGCCATCGTGCCGGCGCGGTAGTTTTCGCACACCGCATCGGCGCGCCGGACCATGGCCTCGAAGACCCGGCGGTCGGCGGCATCCCTGAGGTCGAGCACGATCGATTCCTTGCCCCGGTTGAGCGACATGAAATAGGCGCTCTGCCCGGCGATGTGGGGGCCGATCCCGCGGGCCTGGTCGCCGCCCGGCGGCTCGACCTTGACGATCCGCGCGCCCAGCTCGCCCAGCAGCATGGTGCTGTAGGGCCCGGCGAGCGCGCGGGTCAGATCGATAACGGTGATGCCGGCCAGCGGGCCGGCCGCGGGCCGGGGTGCAGACATGGCTTTCCCATAGCCCGAAGCCGGGCCGGCCGCCATGTCAATTGCAGAACCCGGCGCCCGAACGGACCGGGCGACGAAGCGACCAGTCGATTCCGGCGGCGGCAACGCCGATACAGGCACCATGGACGGCGCCGCAGCCCCGATGCCGGCGATTGCCGGTTTCCGGCCCCGCCCGCCCTGGTGGGGCGGCGATCTGCAGACCCTGCGCAATTCGCTGGTCCGGCCGCCGACCGATCTGTCGCCCTGGCCGGAGGAGACGCTGGAATTCGCGATGCCGGACGGCACCGGCGATATCCTGACCGGCCGGGTCGCCGGGGCGCCCGCCGCCGCGGAGCGGCCGCTGGTCGTCCTGATCCACGGGCTCACCGGCTGCGAGGACAGCATCCATGTCCGGGCCAGCGCGCGGGCGCTGCTGCGGGCGGGCCATCCGGTCATGCGGCTCAATCTGCGCGGCGCCGGGCCGACGCTCGGCCGCTGCCGCGATCTCTATCACGCCGGCCGGAGCGAGGATTTCCGGGCCGTTGTCGGGCAGATTCCCGCCCGTCTGCGGCGCAGCGGCCTGGCGGCGGTCGGCTTCTCGCTGGGCGGCGCCATGCTGCTGAAATATCTCGGCGAGGAAGGCGGGGCAGCGCCGCTGTGCGCGGCCGCGGCGGTATCGGCGCCCATCGATCTGGCGGCCGCCTGCCGCCGCTTCCACCGCCGGCGCAATGCGCTGTACGGGCGCTGGCTGCTCGGGCGCATGAAGAAGGAGGCGCTCGGCGCGCGCGGCGGCCTGGCGGCGCGGTGGTGCGATCCGGTGCGCCGGGCGCGGACCATCTTCGAATACGATACCGTCCATATCGCGCCGCGCTACGGTTTCGGCACGGCGGAGCGCTATTATGCCGACTGTTCCGCCGCCCGCTTCCTGCCGGCGGTCCGGGCCCCGACCCTCATCGTCCATGCGCGCAACGATCCCTGGATCGGCGCGGTGGCTCACGACCGCTTCCGCTGGCGCGACAATCCGGCCCTGATCCCCTGCCTGCACGAGAGCGGCGGCCATGTCGGCTTCCACGGCCGCGGCAGCGCCGAGACCTGGCACGACCGGCACATCCTCGCCCTGCTCCGCGCCGGCACGCCATAGGGCGCACGGACGGCAGGGCCCGGCACGGGGCTACAGGCAGGCCAGCAGGCCCAGGCAGGCGCCGATCTCGCCGAACTGCTGGGTCGCGCCCAGCGTATCGCCGGTATAGCCGCCGAGCCGCCGCTGGAATACCGCCCGGATCGCGACATGGCCGCAGGCCAGGCCGGCCAGAACGCCGAGCGCCGCCGGGAGGCCGGCCGCGGCGGCCACCAGGGCCAGGCAGGCGAGCGCCGCGGCCCCGGCAATGCCGTGCGCCGCCGGGGAGACCGGGCCGGCGACCGGCGACGCCGTGCCCGAGGTGCGGACATAGCGCGCCGTCGCGATCACCAGCAGCATGCTCCAGCGGCTGAGTCCGTGCGCGGCGACCAGAAGGCAGAAGCCGGTCCACAACGGCAGGGCGGCCAGGGCGGATACTTTGACCGCCACCGCCAGGACGAGGGCGAGCACGCCATACACGCCGATATGGCTGTCGCGCATGATCTCCAGCGTGCGTTCGGCCGACCGGCCGCCGCCGAGGCCGTCCATCGTGTCCGCCAGGCCGTCCTCATGCAGCGCGCCGGTGGCGAGCGCCGTCGCCGCGACTGCCAGAAGCGCGGCGACGAACGCGCCAAGCGGCCCGTGGGCCACAGCAAAGACCGCGCCGCCGGCAAGCCCGACCGCCATCCCGACGGCCGGGTAATAGCGCACCGAAGCGGCATCGAGTCCGGGGGAATAATCGATGTTCCGCGCCGCCGGAATCCGGGTGAGCATCTGGCAGGCGAGCCGGAACAGGGTCCATTGCCGGACCGCCCCGGACCGGATCGCCGCCCACCCCGCCGACCGCCGCCCGGATTTCATGATGCCCGCCCGGCCTGCCGGCAACGCTATGCCGGGCCGCTGACGCCGGCGCTCTCGAAGCTCGCCATATCCGTCAGCATCGCCGCCGCCGCGCGAACGACCGGCCACGCCAGCAGCGCCCCGGTGCCTTCGCCTAGGCGCATGCCCAGATCGAGGATCGGCTCGGCATCGAGCGCATCGAGCATCTGCCGGTGCCCCGGCTCGGCCGAGCGGTGAGCGAAGATCAGACTGTGCCGCACCGCCGGCTCGATCCCCTGCGCCACCAGCGCCGCGGCGGTCGAGATGAAGCCATCGACCAGGACCGGCCGGCCCGATTGCGCGCCGCCGAGCATGGCGCCGGCCATCGCCGCGATCTCGAAGCCGCCATATTCCGCCAGTGCCGCGGCGGCGTCGAGGGAAGCCCCGGTCCGCGCCGCCGCCGCCTCCAGAACCGCCGTCTTGTGCGCCAGACCGGCATCGTCCAGCCCGGTGCCGCGGCCGGCCAGCTCGGCAATCGGGCGGCCGAGCAGCTTGTGGGCGATCAGGGTCGCGGCCGAACTGTTGCCGATCCCCATTTCGCCGAAGCACAGGACATCGGCCGGGCACTCCGCGGCGATGCGGTGGCCGGCGGCGAGCGCCCGGTCGCGTCCGGCCCCGTTCATGGCCGGCTCCACCCGGCAGTTGCGGGTGCCCGGCCCGATGCGCCGGTCGAGCAGGCCGGGATGGTCGATGGGCGCGCCGGCGACGCCGGCATCGACGACCCGCACCGTCGCGCCGACGGCCGCGGCGAACACGTTGGCCGCCGCCCCGCCGTTGAGAAAATTCAGCACCATCTCGCGGGTCACCGCCTGCGGATAGGCCGAGACGCCTTCTGCCGCGAGACCGTGATCGGCAGCGAAGATCGTCAGTTCGCAGGTTGCGAGGCGCGGCGCCGCCGTCCGCGTCGCCCGCGCCAGCTGCAGGGCGACCGTCTCGACCCGGCCCAGCGCGCCGCGCGGCTTGGTCTTGCTGTCGATCAGGTCCCGGACGGTCCGGTCCAGGTCGGGCGGCGGGCTGGGGAACGGGCCGGTCATGGGCGTGGCGCGTCCTGCGCTGCGGCAATCGTTCGACATCGCGAAGTGCGGCCCGCCGGCCCCGTTTGCAAGGCCGGACCGGTCGCGCCCGCAGGCAGAGGCGGCTACTGGCCGCGCCGGGCCATGAAGATCAGGCGCTCGAACTGGTGCACATCCTGTTCGTTCTTGACCAGGGCGCCGTAGAGCGGCGGCAGGATCGTCTTCATATCGTCCGATTTCAGCGCCTCGGGCGGAATGTCCTCCACCACCAGCAGCTTGATCCAGTCGAGCAGTTCGGACGTGCTCGGCTTCTTCTTGATGCCGGGCACCTCGCGGATGTCGTAGAACGCCTTGAGCGCGGCCCGCAGCAGGTTCTTCTTCAGGCCCGGATGGTGCACATCGACGATACGCTCCATCGTCTCGTTGTCCGGAAAGCGGATATAGTGGAAGAAACAGCGGCGCAGAAAGGCGTCCGGCAGCTCCTTCTCATTGTTCGACGTGATGATGACGATCGGCCGGTGGCGGGCCCGGACGGTCTCCCGCGTCTCGTAGACATGGAATTCCATGCGGTCGAGCTCGAGCAGCAGATCGTTGGGGAATTCGATATCCGCCTTGTCGATCTCGTCGATCAGCAGGACCGGCGCCTCGTCGGCCTCGAACGCCTCCCACAGCTTGCCCTTCTTGATGTAGTTGGCGATGTCGTGGACCCGCTCGTCGCCGAGCTGCGAATCGCGCAGCCGGTCCACAGCGTCGTATTCGTACAGGCCCTGCTGCGCCTTGGTCGTCGATTTGATGTGCCATTCGATCAGGTCCCGGCCCAGCGCCCGGGCAACCTCGTGGGCCAGCACGGTCTTACCGGTGCCGGGCTCGCCCTTGATGAGCAGCGGCCGCTGCAGGGTCACGGAGGCATTCACCGCCACCATCAGGTCTTCGGTCGCGACATAGCTGTCGGTGCCGGCGAAACGGATCTGTTCGGTCATGGAGAACCCTGTTTTCCGGGGGAGCGGCGCACCGGCGGGCGGCATCCGCAAGCGGGCGGCACCCTAGGCGGGACCGGCGCGCCGATCAACCCGCTGTCCGCCGCGCCACCGGGCGAAGCAGCGGGAAGCGTAACGGTTCATGACATGTCAGGACATCGACACGGGGGTGCCGGGCCGGGCCGACGCCGTTCCCTCGCCCGGCCCGCGCGCCAGCGCCGCGAGGCTCTTCAGGATCGCCTTGACCCCGCCCATGCGCGCGGCCGCATCGCTCCAGCTGCGGCGGAAGACGAGCCTGTGATCGGGCCGCAGGACCGCCGTGCCGCCCTCGCCGGCAATGTAGCCGACCAGGGCTTCGGGCCGCGGGAAGCTGTCTTCGTGAAAGGCGAGGACGGCGCCCTTCGGCCCGGCATCGACCCTGGCGACATGGGCGGCGAGGCAGAGCTGCTTGATCGATACCGTTTCGATCAGATTGGCCGCTTCCGGCGGCATCGGGCCGAAGCGGTCGACAAGCTCGGAGGCGAAGCCATCGAGATCGGCCGCCGTTTCCAGATCGGAGACCCGGCGGTAGAGGCCGAGCCGCGCCGCCAGGTCCGGCACATAGCTTTCCGGAATCAGCACCGGGGCGCCGAGGGCGATCTGCGGCGACCAGGTCGTGCGCGCCGGCGCTTCGCCGCCCTCCTCGCCGGCCCGCGCCTCGGCCACCGCCTCTTCGAGCATCTGCTGATACAGTTCGATGCCGACTTCGCGGATATGACCGGACTGTTCCTCGCCGAGCAGATTGCCGGCGCCGCGAATATCCATGTCGTGGCTGGCGAGCGAGAAGCCGGCGCCCAGCGTATCGAGGGTCTGCATGACCTCCAGCCGCTTCAGCGCCGTCGCGGCGATCTTGCGGTCTTCCGGCAGGGTGAAATAGGCATAGGCCCGCGTCCGCGAACGCCCGACCCGGCCGCGCAGCTGATAGAGCTGGGCCAGCCCGAATCGGTCGGCCCGGTGCAGGATAATCGTGTTCGCGCTCGGAATATCGAGGCCGGATTCGATGATGTTGGTGCTCAGCAGGATGCGCACCTCGCCATCGTAGAAGCGCGCCATGACCTGCTCCAGGTCGGCCGCCTCCATCCGGCCGTGGGCCACGGCATAGCGCACGCCGGGCGCCAGCCGCTCCGCCCGCCGGGCAAGATGTTCGAGATCGCGGATGCGCGGGCAGACCCAGAAAACCTGCCCGCCGCGCAGCAGTTCGCGCCGGATCGCCTCTTCGATCACCACCGGGTCCCAGGGCAGGACGAAGGTGCGGACCGCGAGCCGGTCCACCGGCGGGGTGGCGATCAGGCTGAGATCGCGGACCCCGGCGAGCGCCAGCTGCAGCGTGCGCGGAATCGGCGTGGCGGTGAGCGTCAGCACATGAACGTCGGCGCGCAGCTCCTTCAGGCGCTCCTTCTGCGCGACTCCGAAGCGCTGCTCCTCGTCCACGATCACCAGGCCGAGGGCGCGGAAGCGGATCGACTTGCCGAGCAGGGCGTGGGTGCCGACGACGATATCGAGCGTTCCCGCCGCCAGCTCCTTGCGCGTTCGCGCCGCCTCGCTGGTGCCGACCAGGCGGGAGAGCTGGCCGACCCGGACCGGAAACCCTTCGAAGCGCGTCCGGAACGTCTGGAAATGCTGGCGCGCCAGCAGGGTGGTCGGCACGACGACGGCGACCTGCAGCCCGGCCATGACCGCCGCGAAGGCCGCGCGCAGGGCGACCTCGGTCTTGCCGAAGCCGACATCGCCGCACACCAGGCGGTCCATCGGCCGGCCCGAGGCGAGGTCGCCCAGGGTTTCGGCGATGGCGCGGGTCTGGTCGCCGGTTTCGGCGAACGGAAAGCGCGCCGCGAATTCGTCGATCGGGCCTTCCGAGCCCTCGATAACCGGGGCCCTGCGCAGCTCGCGCCGGGCGGCGATGGCGATCAGCTGTCCGGCCATGGCCGCGATCCGGTCCTTGACCCGCGCCTGGCGCGCCTGCCAGGCCGTCGTGCCCAGACGGTCGAGGACGACGGCTTCGGAATCGCCGCCGAAGCGGGAGAGCACATCCATGTTCTCCGCCGGGACATAGAGCGTATCGCCGTCGCGATAGGCGATGCGCAGGCAATCGTGGCCCGCGCCGGCGGCCATGACCGTCTCCAGCCCCTCGTAGCGGCCGATGCCATGGTCGCGGTGAACGACCGGATCGCCCGCGCTCAGGCCCGAAAGTTCGCTCAGAAAGGCTTCGGCCCTGCGGTCCCGCCGGGCCCGGCCGCGCAGCCGGTCGCCGAAAATGTCCGGCTCGGCAACCGCTACCAGATCGTCGGATTCGAAGCCGCGATCCAGCTCGGCAACGGCGAGGAACAGGCCCCTGCCCTGCCCGTCCCAGCGGTCGATCTTCTCTGGCGCGAGGCCGCCGGCCTCCTTCAGCATGTGGGCGAGCCGGTCGCCGGAACCTTCGCTGTCGGCAACCAGAACGACCGGGCGGCCGGAAGCGCGGATCGCCTCGATATGCCGGCACACGGCTTCGGCAACAGGGGTGCTTTCGGTCGCACGCACATCGGCGAAGCTGCGGCCGGCCCGGCCCGGCGGCACGCCGGCGCATGCTTCCGCCCCGCCGCCCTCCGGCGCCAGGAAGGGCGAGAAGGTCCGCCCCCCGCGCTGGCGGCAGGCCTCCGCCCATTGCGCTTCGTCGAGGAAGAACCGGTCCGTCGGCACCGGCCGGTAGACGAAGCGGTCGGCCTCGCCGCGCGCTTCGTCCATCCGGCTGCGGCGGGCCTCGAAATAATCGGCAATCGTTTCGAGCCGGGCGACCACCGCATCGTCGATGCGGAAATCGAGGGTGACGCGGGCATCGGGCGCGTAATCGAACAGGGTGGCCATGCTGTCGTGGAACAGGGGCAGCCAGTGCTCCATGCCGGGGAAGGCCTGGCCGGCCGAAATCGCCTCGTAGAGCGGGTCGCGCGTGGGATCGCCGGGAAAGAGGGCGCGGTAGGATTCGCGGAAGCGGGTGATCCGTTCTTCGGTCAGCACCAGTTCGGAGACCGGGCGCAGGACGACCCGGTCGCTCGCCCGGATCGTGCGCTGCGACATCGGATCGAAGCGGCGGATCGATTCGAGATCGTCGCCGAAAAAATCCAGCCGGACGGCATGGTCGAGACCGGGCGGACAGATATCGAGCAGGCCGCCGCGCAGGGCGTACTCGCCCGGCTCCCGCGCCGTGCCGACGCGCCGGTAGCCCTGCCGGCGCAGATAGCGCAGCACCGCCTCCATCGGCGTGCGCCGGCCCTTCTGCAGGGCGACGAGGGAGCGGTGGAAGGCTTCGGGCGGCGGCACACGCTGGAGGACGGCGCTGACCGTCGTCACCACAAGCCGGGGCCTGCCGCCGCGGCGGCCCGCCAGCCGCGCCAGGGCCGATGCCCGGGCGGCCAGGATGCCGCCATTCGGCGACGCCCGGTCGTAGGGCAGGCAATCCCACGCCGGAAACGGCAGCACCGCCGCTTCCGGCGCAAAGAAGCCGACCAGCGACACGAGCTGGCTGAGGCGGCGGTCGTCGGCGGCGACATGGATCATGTCGCCCCCGGCGGCCAGCGCGGCGAGGATGCGGGCATCGACGCCGGCCGGCGCGCCGTGAATGACGGAATCGTGCGCTTCCGGCTGCGCGGCGCGCGGTTCGGCGTCAGGCATGGCGGGTGCCGTGAAAGGCGATGATTTCGCGCAGCACCGGCGTATCGTAGGCCGGATCGGGCGCTTCGCGGCCGACGATCCAGCCATAGACATCCGGGTCCGGCGCCATCAGCAGGTCCTCATATTGCGCCAGCGCGCCGGCGCCGTATGCTGCAAGGCGGGCATCGGCGAAGGGGCCGAACAGCAGATCGAGCTCCCGCGTGCCCCGATGCCACGAGCGAAATGCGAGGCGCCGGCGCCAGGTCTCGATATCCGGTTGTCGTTCGGGCATGGGGCGGGCGTTGCTGTTCCGGTGGCGCGGCGGGCCGTTCCGGGCCCTGCATCGCCGGCGGAAGCGGCGCGGCCGGCAGCGCTGGCGTTCGGTTCTACATGTCGGCCCGGCGCGTCGCCAGCCCGGTCCGCCCCGCCGGCAGCGAACGCATCGTCACACGGGCGCCAGGCCGGCGGGAAGGGCTTGCGCCGGCGCCCGGGGGAGCGAACATTCGGCATCATGCGTCCGTCCGTCCTGTTCCCCATCTTCGCCGATATCCGGTCCCTGCCCGGCATCGGCCCCCGCCTGCAGGGGCCGTTCGAGCGGGTCGCCGGGCCGCGGATCGTCGATCTGCTCTGGACCCTGCCGACCGGCCTGATCGACCGCCGTCATGCGCCGAAGGTGGCGGATGCCGCTGCCGGCGAGATCGCCACGCTCACCGTCAGGATCGATGCCCACGAGCCGCCTGACGTGCCGAGGCGGCCCTATCGGGTGATCGGTTCGGACGAAACGGGCTTCATCGCCCTGGTCTTCTTCCACGCGAAACCGGAATGGCTCCAGCGGACCTACCCGGTCGGCCAGATCCGGGTGGTCAGCGGCCGGGTGGACGAATTCGGCGGCGGCCGGCAGATGACCCATCCGGATTTCGCCGTCCCGCCCGACGAAGCAGATTCGGTCAGGATCGTCCAGCCGGTCTACCCGCTCGCCCAGGGGCTGACGCGCAAGACCATGCAGCGCGCGGTCGATGGCGCGCTCGACCGGGCGCCCGATCTCGCCGAATGGGCGGACGAGGGCCTGCTGGCCGCCCGGCATTGGCCCGGCTGGCAGGCGGCGCTGCGCCGGGCGCACCGGCCGGAAGGCGGCGACGATCTGATGCCGGATGTGGCGGCGCGGGCGCGCCTGGCCTATGACGAGCTGCTGGCGACCCAGCTGGCGCTGCTGCTGGTCCGGCAGCGCCAGCGGCGGCTCAAGGGCCGGCCGCTCGCCGGCGATGGCGGGCTGCGCCGCCGGATCGTCGATTCGCTGCCCTTCGCCCTCACCGGATCGCAGGAGGCGGCGCTGGCCGAGATCGGGCAGGACATGGCGGCGCCGGCGCGCATGGCGCGGCTGCTCCAGGGCGATGTCGGCAGCGGCAAGACAATCGTCGCGCTGCTGGCGATGGCGGCGGCGGTCGAGGCCGGCGGCCAGGCCGCGCTGATGGCGCCGACCGAAATCCTCGCCCGCCAGCATTTCGCAACCATCCGGGACGCGGGCGAAGCGGCCGGCCTGCGCATCGCCCTGCTGACCGGGCGGCGCACCGGCGCCAAACGCCAGGCGCTTACCGATGCGATTGCGGCCGGGGAGATCGATATCGCCGTCGGCACCCACGCGCTCTTTTCCGGCGATATCGCGTTCCGCGATCTTGCACTGATCGTTATCGACGAGCAGCACCGGTTCGGCGTCCAGCAGCGCATGGCGCTGGCCGGCAAGGGCAGCGGCGCCGACATGCTGGCGATGACCGCCACGCCGATCCCGCGCACCCTGATGCTGGCTGCCTATGGCGATATCGACAGTTCGAAGCTGACCGAAAAGCCGGCCGGGCGCCAGCCGGTGGATACCCGCGCCATGCCGATGGACCGGCTGGACGAGGTCGCCGCCGGCATCGGACGAACGATCGGCCGCGGCGCGCAGGCTTTCTGGATCTGTCCGCTGGTCGACGAATCCGACGACAGCGGCCTGACCGCGGCGACGGCCCGCCACGCCTGGCTGCAGGACCGGTTCGGCGACCGGGCCGAGCTCGTCCACGGCCGGATGAGCCCGGTGGAGAAGGACGCGGCCATGCAGCGCTTCATCGAAAACCGGAGCGCGGTTCTGGTCGCCACCACGGTGGTCGAGGTCGGGGTCGATGTCCCCAACGCCGATGTCATGGTGATCGAGCACGCCGAGCGCTTCGGCCTCGCCCAGCTTCATCAGCTGCGCGGCCGGGTCGGGCGTGGCACCCGCAAGGGCTCCTGCGTTCTGCTCTACGAGCCGCCGCTGGGCGAGACGGCGCGGGCGCGCATCGATGTGCTGCGCCGGACCGACGACGGCTTCGCGATTGCCGAGGAGGATTTGCGCCTGCGCGGCGGCGGCGAGGCGCTGGGCACGCGGCAGAGCGGCATGCCGGCCTTCCGGCTGGCGCAATTCCCCGAACATGCCGATCTCCTGGAGATCGCCCGCACCGACGCCCGGCTCGCCCTGGAACGCGACCCGGACCTTGCCGGTCCGCGCGGCCCGGCGCTGCGGACGCTGCTCTATCTGTTCGAACGGGAGGAAGGCGTGCGGATGCTGCGGTCCGGATAGCCGGCCGCCGGTCGGAACGGCGGCCTATACCGAGCGCGTGATCCCGCCATCGACGCGGATGTTCTGGCCGGTGATGTAGCCGGCGCCCGGCGAGGCGAGGAACGCGATGGTCTCGGCGATTTCGCCGGTCGTGCCATAGCGCTGCATCGGGATTTGCGCCCGGAATTCCTCCTTCTCCGGCAGGCTGTCGATGAAGCCGGGCAGGATGTTGTTCATGCGGATGTTCTCCGCCGCGTAGCGGTCGGCGAAGAGCTTGGTCCAGGCGGCGAGGCCGGCCCGGAAGACGCCGGAAGTCGGGAAGAGCGGCGACGGCTCGAAGGCGGCATAGGTCGAGATGTTGACAATCGATCCGCCGCCCTGCCGCTGCATGATCGGCGTCACCAGCCGGGTCGGGCGCACCGCGCACAAGAAATAGACATCGAGGCCGGTGTGCCAGTCGTCGTCGGACAACTCCAGGATCGGCGCGCGCGGGCCGTGGCCGGCGCTGTTGACCAGCACGTCGATCCGGCCCCAGGCGGCCATCGTCTTGTCGACCAGCGCCTGCAGATCGTCGTTCGACCGGTTGGAGCCGGTGACGCCGACGCCGCCCAGCTCCTCGGCCAGCGCCTCGCCCTTGCCGGAGGACGAGAGGATGGCGATGCGGTAGCCCAGCGCCGCCAGCCTGCGCGCCGCGCCGGCGCCCATGCCGCTGCCGGCCGCCGTGAGCATGGCGACCTTGCCGTCTGCTCCATCTGCCATGTCGCGCCCTCCATCGGGAAAGTGGGGGAGCCGCCGGCGGCTCCCGGTATGTCTATTCGGCCGGCAGCGGCGCGCCCGCGCCGTGCGGGTCGCGGCGCTCGAACAGCCGGGCGAGATCGATCTGCATCGCGATCAGCGACGGCGCCACGATCAGCACCAGCAGGGTCGCCGTCAGCAGGCCGAAGATCAGGGTGATCGCCATCGGGATCAGGAAGCGGGCCTGGAGATCGGTCTCGAACAGGAGCGGCGTCAGGCCGCCGACGGTCGTTGCCGACGTCAGGATGATGGCACGCAGGCGGTCGCGGGCGCCGTGGGCGATGGCATCGTGGGCCGGTTCGCCGGCGTCCAGCCGCTCCTTCACGGTCGAGACCAGGATGATCGTATCGTTGACCACGATGCCGGACAGGCCGATCAGCGCAATCAGGCTTAGAATGGTCAGATCGAAGCCCATGATATAGTGGCCGGCCACGGCGCCGACAAAGCCCATCGGGATGACCGACATGACCACGAGCGGCCGCATGTAGCCGGAAAACACCCAGGCCAGAATGACGAAGATCAGGATGAGGCCGATGCCGGCGCCGATCCCCATATCCTTGAAGGTGCGCCGCTGTTCGCGGTCCCGGCCCTCGAAGCGGTAGCGGACGCCGTAGCGCGAGGCCAGATCGTCCAGCCCGGCCTTCCGCATCTCGATAATGGCCTGCTGGGTCGTCATGATGTCGGTGTTCAGATCGGCGGTCACCGCCACCTCGCGCTCGCCGCCCTCGCGCTTGATGCGGGCGAAACCCTGCTTCTCCCGGACGCTGACAATGGCGCTCAACGGCACGAAGCCGCCATTCGGCGCGCGAAGATGCAGGTTCTGCAGCGCTTCGGAGCTCAGCCGCGCCTCCGGGAAGCGCACCCGGACGACCACCTCCTCGTCGCCGCGGGCGAAGCGCTTGGCGATGGCGCCCTCGAACGTGTTGCGCACCTGGCGCCCGACGCTCTCGGTCGTGAAGCCGAGCGCCCGGCCCCGCGGCGTCAGCTCCAGGATCGTTTCGATCTTGCCATAGGGCTGGTTGTCCTCGGGCGTCAGGACGCCCGGAATGGTCTTGAGGATGGCTTTCAGTTCCCCGGCGGCCTGTTTCAGCTGCACGGTCGATGCGCCGGACAGGCGGACATCGATATCCCGGCCGGGCGGGCCGCCGGTCGCCGATTTGATCGTCAGCTGCTGCAGGCCCGGCATGCTGCGGATTTCCTGCTTCCAGGCGGCGATGAACTGCTCGGACAGGATCGTCCGGCTCTCGGCCGGAACGAGCTGCACGAACATGCCGCCGACATGTTCGTCCCTGACCGGCGCCTCGCCGGGGCGGGTTCCCACCGGCGTGCCGACAATTCTGACGTTGAAGCGAACCAGGCTGCCCTTCGCGCCGCCGAGCTTTCTCTCCGTCTCGAACAGCGCCTCTTCCATCTGTTCCAGCATCTTCCGGGTCTGCGCACGCGGCGTGCCGGCAGCGAATTCCGCGGTGGCGAAAATATTGTCCACTTCCGGGTTGGCGAAGAAGACGAAATTCAGCCGGCCGCCGGCAACGAGCGCGACCGAGCCGATCAGGACCGCGACGGCCAGGGCGACCGTCGTATAGCGCCAGCGGATCGTCAGGCGGACGAAGGGCAGGAACACAAGGTCGCGGAATCCTTCGAAAGCGCGGTCGAAGCCGCGTTTGAACGCCATGAGGATGCGGCCGAGCAACCGGCCGGCCAGGATCGCTGGAATGAGCGGCCACAGCCATATCAGGCCGATGCCGAACAGGGGTGCGAACCAGCCGGCCGGCCCGCGCTGCCGGGCCCCGGCCGCCAGCGCATGGCGCATATGGCCGGGGAGGATGAGGAAGCATTCGATCAGGCTGGCGATAATCACGGCGATCACCACCAGCGGGATCGTGCGGATGATCGAGCCGATGATATCGGTAATCAGCAAGAGCGGCAGGAACGCCGCAATCGTGGTCAGCGAGGCGCAGAAAACCGGCGTCGCCATGCGGCGGGCGCCGGCCTCGGCCGCCAGCCCGCTGTCATAGCCCTGGCGGTGCAGCGCTTCGGAATGTTCGCCGACCACGATGGCGTCGTCGACGATGATGCCGATGGCCATGATCATGCCGAACAGGCTGACCATGTTGATCGACTGGTCCGCCAGCCACATCACCATCTGGGTCGCCGCCAGCGAGATCGGGATGCCGGCCGCAACCCAGAACGCCACCCGGCCGTTCAGGAACAGGAACAGGACGACCAGCACGATAGCCAGCCCGGTCGCCCCGTTCTCAAGCAGCAGCTGGATGCGGCTGCGGATCAGGTCGGCCTGAACGTCGTAGCGCTCCACGAGCAGGTCGGGCGGCAGCGTCGGCCGGATGGAGGCGAGGTAGTTCTCGACCGCGTCGGCCAGAATGAGGGCATCGCCCTCCGGCGTCCGCTTGGCGTGGAGATGGACGGCCCGGTTGCTGCCGCGCCAGTAGGTCAGGCCGCGGCTGTCGAACGCCTCGCGCACCGTTGCAATGTCGCGCAGCAGGATTTTCTGCCCGCCGGCCAGCGATCTGATCTCGATCTTGCCGAGCTCGGTGGCGGACCGGATATCGCCGACGCTGCGCAATTGCCGCTTGGCCCGGCCGGACACGTCGCCGGAGGGCACATCCTGCGTCGTCTGGCGAATCTTCTGCGCCACCTCGTTCAGGGAGAGCTTCAGGCGGCGCAGCGTTTCCGGCCTGATCTCGACCAGCAGCTCCTCGTTGCGCGCGCCGCCGATATCCACCTTGTCGACGCCCTGGCGCAGCAGGCCGTCGCGAATCCGCTTGGCATAGGCCTTGAGCGCAGCCTCCGAGAACGGGCCGGAGATCAGAATGCGCGACAGGGTATCGTAGCGGACGATGCGCTGGACGACCGGGGTCTCGGCATCCTCCGGCAGCGTGACGACCTGCCCGACCGCGGTTTCGACATTCGAAAGCGCGTTCTGCATGTCCGACCCGGCCTCGAATTCGACGGCGAGCGACGCCCGCCCCTCGAAAGCCGACGATTTCACCGCCTTGACGCTGTCGATGAAGCGCACTTCGCGGTCGATGGCCTGAATGATGTTCCTGTCGACATCGCTGGCGCTGGCGCCGGGCCACGCCACCGTCACCAGAACGACATCGATGCCGAAATCGGGAAAGAACTGGGTCGTCATCCGGTTCAGGCCGAAGAAACCGGCGATGAGCATCAGCACCATGAGCAGATGCGCCGCCGTGCGGTGGCGGGCGAATATGCCGATGAGATCGGGCTTGCTGCGGATATTGCGCGGGCCGAATCCGATGTCGGACCGGGTGCCGCCGGGCTGGCCGGTGCCGTCTGCCGGTGCTGTCATCGCCGCCCGCTACCGGCGGTTGCGAACCGAACCGGAAGGCACACTGACCTTTATGTTCGGGCCGATTTCCGCAAAGGTGCGCGCCACGATCCGGTCGCCGTCGGCGATCTGCCCGCGCACGAGAATGTCGTTGCCGACCCGCCCGGCCACCGTCACCGGGCGCCGGACCAGGCGGTCGCCGGCGACGAGATAGACATAGCGGTTCTCGTGGAGCGCCTCGTCAGGCAGCCGGAAGACATCGCGGTAGGGCGTATCCGCCATCCTGACCTCGACGAACACGCCCGGCCGCAACAGGGTCGTGGTATCGGTCGCGCGCAGCCTTGCAAACAGGTTGACGCCGCCGCTGGCGCTCGACACCAGGCCGGAGACGCGGGCGATGGTCGCCGGGAAGGCGAAATCCCGGCCGCCGGTCTGCCAGACGACAGTGGCCTGCCGGCCGATCACCTTTCCGTCGCGCACCAGGCGGCCGTACTGGGCATCGCTCACCTGGAACTCGGCCTCGAAGCGGCCGGCGTCGGCCAGCCGGGCGATCTTGTCGTTGACGCCGACCTTCTTGCCGATGGCGGTTGAAATGTCGCTGAGGAAACCGTCGAACGGCGCCACCAGCCGGGTATCGCGCAGGCTGCGCTCGGCGCGGGTGAGCGCCCATTGCGCCCGGGCGATGGCCGCCTTCTGCTGGGCGACCCGCGCTTCGAGAATCGTTGCCCGGCGGATGCGCTCGGCCAGCCGCTGCTGCTGGCTGCTCAGCGCAAGCTTCGAATCGTCGAGCAGCTTCTCGGTGCCGGCGCCGCGGTCGAGCAGGGACTGGCGCCGCGCCAGATCGCGCCGGCGCAGCACGATCTGCGCCTCCTCCTGCCCGATCAGCGCCCGCTCGCCCTTCAGGTCCGCCTCGATCTCGGTGAGGCGCGCCCGCGCCTCGGCCAGCTGGGTCTTGCGCTCGGTGACCGCGATCCGATAGTCGAACGGATCGATCCCGACCAGCAGCTCGCCCTTCCTGACGATGCCGCCATCGGCAAACGTGCGCGCGACACGAACGACGCGGCCGGAAACCAGCGGCCGCAGGTCCACCTCCCGCCCCGCGACGATGTTGCCGTAGAGCACCAGCCGGGGCGCGACCGTGCCTTTGGCCGCGGTCACGGTCTCGACGAAATAGACCCGCTCCTCGACCGGCTTGCGGACGACCGGCGGCCGGGTATCGCGCATATACTGAAAGGTGGCGAAGGCGCCGGCCAGAACGGCCACCGGGACGGCAATTTTGAACAGCAGGACGATCCCGCGGCCGGCAGCGCGGAAAAAGCCGCGCCGGCGCGCCGGAGGCGCCGCCGCCGCGGCCCCTTCGCCTTCCCCGGAAACGGGCGCGGACGGACGGTCGCGTTCCGCATCTGAATCCATGAGCGCCAGTCTTTTCCCGTTGCAGAGGAACCGGTTATCGATTTTCCGGCCGACAGGCCCGACAGGTAAGTATACGACAACCGGAATGCGAGTCCGTCGCAATCATGCGCCGCACCGGCGGCGCAAGATTGCCGGAATAGGGCTTGACCTGCGGCGCGCAGCGGGTTCCGTCTGTCGCCGATGCGGACAGCGCGCTGCGGAGCCATGACCAGAGCGGAATTCGACGCCAGATTCCGGCACCATATGACCTGGTTGCTGACCGGCGGCCGGAGCGGCGCCCGCGGCAATTTCCGCGGCGCGACGCTCGACGGCTTCAACCTGCACGGCCACACGCTGGAAGGGGCGGATTTCGAGGGCTGCTCCCTGCGCGGCGCCGAGCTGATCCGGGCCGAACTGTCCCGCGCCAATCTCAGAAACGCCGATCTGGCCGGCGCCTTCCTGCACCGGGCGCTGCTCGTGGCGGCGGACCTCACCGGCGCCAGCCTGGCCGGCGCCGAGCTCCATCACGCCGATCTCGAGCAGGCAACGCTCGCCGGCGCCGACCTGCGGGGCGCCGACCTGCACGCCGCCCGCCTCGACGGCGCCGATCTGGCGGGTGCGAAACTGGAGGGCGCGATGCTGGATGGCGCGCTTCCCGCCATCCTGTCCGGGGCGCCCCGGTGAGCGTCCGCGCGGCTCCGCGCCGCCGCGGTTTTTGAGGGAGATCGAGCGGCATGACCCTGTATCGCCTGAACGGCACGGCCCCTTCGTGCCACGAAGAGAGCTGGGTGGCGCCGACCGCCTGCCTGATCGGCAAGGTCTCGCTGGCGAAGGACGCCAGCGTCTGGTGGCAGGCGGTGCTGCGCGGCGACAATGAGCCGATCGCGGTCGGCGAGGGCAGCAATGTCCAGGACTTCGCCATGCTCCATACCGATCCGGGCTTTCCGCTCACCATCGGTCGGCATGTCACCGTCGGCCACCACGCGACCCTGCACGGCTGCACCGTCGAAGACGGCGTCCTGATCGGGATCGGCGCGACGGTCCTGAACGGCGCCCGCATCGGCGCGGGCTGTGTGGTCGGCGCCGGGGCGCTCGTCACCGAGGGCAAGAGCTTTCCCGAAGGATCCCTGATCGTCGGTGCGCCGGCCAGGGCCGTCCGGCCGCTGAGCGAGCAGCAGATCGCCGGGTTCCGTATGAATGCCCGGCACTATGTGGCGAACGCCAGGCGCTACCGGTCCGGCCTCGAGCTGCTGCCGCCCGCCTCGTGATCGGCTGCCCTCAGGCCGAAGCGGCCGGGCGCCCGCCCCAGACTTCGTCGGCGACCCCGACGATGAGGGCGAGCTTGGCCCATTGCCGATCGGGTGTGAGCGCGTTGCCGTGGTGCGTGCTGGAAAAGCCGCATTGCGGGCTGAGGCACAGATTGTCCAGCGGCAGCCAGGCCGCCGCCTCTTCGATCCGCCGCAGCAGATCGTCCCGGCTTTCGAGGGTGCCGGTCTTGCTTGTGACGAGGCCGAGCACCGCCCGCCGGTCGGCCGGAATATGCGCCAGCGGCTCGAAGCCGCCGGCCCGGTCGGTATCGTATTCCAGGAAGAGGCCATCGACGGCGAGGGACGGGAACAGCGTTTCGGCAACCCGGCCGTAACCGCCTTCGGCAACCCAGCTGCTGCGGAAATTGCCGCGGCACATATGGGCCGTGACGGTCATGCCGGCCGGCCGGTCGCGCAGCGCCTCGTTCATCGCGTCGCGATAGAGCAGCAGGACCTCGTCCGGGTCCTCGCCCCGGTCGCGGAAGCCGGCGCGCTGGGCGTCGTCGCAGAGATAGGCGAAGCTGACATCGTCGATCTGCAGATAGGTGCATCCGGCGGCGGCGAGGGCCGCGATCTCCCGCCGGTAAGCCGCCGCGAGGTCGGACCAGAACAGGTCCATATCCGTATAGGCCGCCGGATCGACCGCCTTGCGGCCGGCGCGCAGCTGCATCATGCCGGGCCCCGGAATGGTGATCTTGGGGGTCGCCGCCGAGACGCCCTCGTCTGCGCATTCCTCGACCGCCGCCTTCAGCCGCCGGAACGCCTCGACGAAAATCCCGCCCTCCGGCCAGCCGATCCTGCCGGTGCAGCGCACCAGCGGCGGCTGTTCGTCCACCCGGAAGCCGCCGCCGAGTTCGGTCTGCCACATTTCCATGCCGTCGAAACCGGCGAGGAAATCGAGATGCCACCAGTCGCGCTGATATTCGCCGTCGGTGATCGCGCGCAGCCCGGTATCGCACTGGGCGACGACCGCCTCGCGGATATGCCGGTACTCGATGGCGCGGAATTCGTCCTCCGGCAATGTTCCGTCCTGCCAGCGGCGGCGGGCCTCGGCCAGCGCCGGCGGACGGAGCAGGCTGCCGACATGATCGGCGCGGAACGGCGGTTTCGGGCGCTGGCTCATGCGGCGGTCTCCCTTCCTGCCGGGGCGCTGCCGGCTTCGGGACCGGCGGGACCGCCCGCATAGCGGTACAGGCCGGCGAGCGCCGCCTTGTGGGCGGCAAGGGCATGGACGGTATCGATGGTCGGCGTCCCGATGCCGGCGATCCGGCCCATTTCGCAGACGGCGTTGACGATGGCATCGAGCTCGACCGGCCGGCCCTTTTCGTAATCCTGCCGGGTCGAGGTCTTGAAGCCGACCAGGGAACCGCCGAGATCGATCCGTTCGTCGCCGGTCATGCCGGGCCGGAGGCCGAAGCGCTCACCGACCGCGGCCGCCTCGGCGAACATGTCGAGCATCGTCTGGCGGATCGCCGGGTCGGCGGCCAGAACGTCGTTGGTCGCGCCGGTAATCATGCTGATCGGCGCGAAGGGGAGATTGCCCAGCAGCTTGATCCAGATTTCCTGCTGGATTTCCTGCGTCGCCTCGGCGCCGATGCCGGCGCGCCCCATGGCATCGACCAGCCGGCCGACCCGTGCGCTCGCCGTGCCGTCCGGCTCGCCCAGGATGAAGCGGTTCTGGCTGTTGTGCCGGATCAGGCCGGGCTCCGGCACATCGCAGGCGACATGGAGCACACAGCCGATCAGCCGTTCGCCGTTGCCGAAGCGGGCCAGCGCACCGTCGCCATCGACCGATTGCAGCCGCAGACCGTCATGCGCGCCGAAGCCGTCGAACATCCACCAGGGGATGCCGTTCATCGCGATGACGATGGGCGTATCCGGGCCGAGCAGCGGCCCCAGGGTGGGCAGGACGGCCGGCAGGGCGGGCGCCTTGAGGGCGACGAAGACGACATCCTGCACGCCCGCCTCTGCCGGGCTTTCGGCCGCCGCCACTTGCGCCGCGATCCGGCGCCCGTCGAAATCCAGGCGCAGGCCGCTCTCCCGGATCGCCGCCAGATGGTCGCCGCGGGCGACGACCGAGACCTCGTGCCCGGCCTCCGCCATCAGGGCGGCGACGAACCCGCCGATGGCGCCCGCGCCGACGATGCAGAGCTTCACGCTATGTCCTGTAGGCGGGGTCGATGGCGTCGACGGTCCGGCGCAGGGCATCGAACACATTCTGGCCGCCACCATATTGCCGGTCGAACTGCAGATTGACCCGCGAACACTGCTGCCGGACTTCCTCGGAGAGCGGAATCGACGGGCCGGGCAGCCCTTCGGCCGCCAGCTGGACCTCGCAGGCCCGGTTCAGGGTCCACAGCCGGGCAAAGGCCTCGGCAATCGTCTCGCCCCAGCTCAGCAGGCCGTGATTGCGCAGGATGACCTGCCGCTTGTCGCCGATGCTGGCGAGCAGGCGCACCTTCTCGCCGGGATTGACCGTGATGCCCTCGAAATCGTGATAGGCGACCTGGTTGTAGATCTGCGCCGAATAGAAATTGTTCCAGTCCAGCCCCGCTTCCTTGCACGCCACGGCCATGCCGGCCGTCGTATGGGTGTGCATCACGCAATGGGCATTCGGCACGTGCTCGTGAATGGCGCTGTGGATGACGAAGCCCGCCGGATTGATGCCCCAGGCGCTGGCGCCGATCACATTGCCGTCGAGATCGATCTTGACCAGGTTGGACGCCGTCACCTCCCGGTACATCAGGCCGAACGGATTGATGAGGAAGTGGACGGCGCCGTCCGAAGCGGTTTCGGGCACCCGCGCCGTGATGTGGTTGAAGATCAGCTCGATCCAGCCGAGATGATCGAAAATGCGGTAGCAGGCCGCGAGCTCGACCCGCAGCCGCCACTCCTCTTCCGGGATATGCGCCGGCCGGCCGGCCATATCCTCGGTGGTGCCAACGGCGCCGTCCATCCTTGCCTCCCCTGGTCGATGGGTTCTATTGAACGGTCATGGTCGCGACGGTGCAGCCGACGGCGAAGATCGGGATCGGCGCATAGAACCAGAGGTCGCCGGTCGCGCCCTCGGTCGCCGCCGCGACCGCGATGAAGGTGCGGATTTCGAACCCGCCATGGCCGGCCTCGCGATAGACTTCCTCGTCGGTATAGGCCAGCAGCTCGTCCTTGCGGTTGTTGACGAACCGGTCGAGGAATTCGCGGTCCCAGGCTTCGTTGATGGTGCCGCTGTCCGGCGTGCAGGGCCAGTGGGAGATGCCGCCGGTGCCGACCAGGGCGATGCGCTCCGGCACCGAATCGCAGGCCTTGCGGAGCGCTCGGCCGAACGCCCAGGCCCGGTGCAGCGGCGTCAGCGGCGGCTCCTGGCAGTTGATGTTGACCGGAACGATGGGCAGGTCGTAGCGCGGCGTGAGGAAATGCAGCGGCACCGAGATGCCGTGGTCGAACTTCCATTCCTGGGCATAGGCGACGTCGCAATCCTCCATGATCCGCGCGATCAGCCGCTTCGACAGGCCGGGCGCGCCGGGAATCCGCCGGCGCTCGATCCCCAGCCACTCCTCGTCCTCGATGGGACCTTCATAGAAATCCGCCATGCCGATGCAGTAGGCCGGCATGTTGTCGAAGAAGAAATTGGCGAAATGCTCGGCGCCGACGACGATCAGGGCGTCGGGCCGGGCCGCTTCGAGCGCAGCGCCCAGCCGATGGTAGTGGCGGTAGAATTCGTCGCGAACGGCGGGATCGGCCAGATGGGCCCGGCCGGTGATCCCCGGCGCGTGGCTGCAGGCGCCCGCAAAGACCAGCGCCATCGCGCTATTCCTCCAGCATGGTGTAAAGACCGTCGCGCACCTTGCCATGAACGGTCACGCCGTCGCGCATCGCCTGGATATAGTCGGCCCACGGATACCGGTGCATCGCCGCATAGTGCATCAAAAGCTGGCCGTTGACGCCGAGCACGAAGAGCAGGCCGATATCCGGCTTGCGGATCGCCTCCAGCTCCTCGTCGGTCAGCTCGTATTCCTGCAGGACGCTATCGGCATCCGCCTCGAAGCGCGCGCGCACCTGCGGGTCGCGGTTGAGCCCGTAGAGCAGCTTCTGCACGTAGTAGAGGCTCATCGTTCCACGCCGAGCTGCGGAATGCGGTGGTCGCCGAGGGCGATGCAGATATTCTTCGTCTCCATGTAGAAGTCGAAACTGTAATCGCCGCCGTCCCGGCCGATGCCGCTCGCCTTGGTGCCGCCGAAGGGCGCCGGCAGGTGCCGGACATTCTGGGAATTGACCCAGATCATGCCGGCATCGAGCGCCTGGGCCACCCGGTGGGCGCGGCCGACATCGCGGGTCCACAGATAGCCGGCCAGGCCATAGCGCACATCGTTGCCGATGCGCACGGCCTCCTCCTCGTCCTCGAACGGGATGACGGTGAGGACGGGGCCGAAAATCTCCTCCTGCGCGATGCGCATGTCGGTCCGGGCCCCGGTGAACAGGGTGGCGCTGACGAAATTGCCGGCATCGGAGAACGGGGAGCGCGCGCCGCCGGCCGCGACGGTCGCGCCGTCCGCCCGGGCGATATCCATATAGCCCATGACCTTGTCGCAATGGACCGGGTGGATGAGCGGGCCGATTTCGACGGCCGGATCGAGCGGATGGCCGACGCGGATATTGCCCACCCGCTCCGCCAGCCTTTCCACGAAAGCATCGTGGATGCTGCGCTGGACGAGCAGGCGGCTGGACGAGGTGCAGCGTTCGCCGTTCAGCGAGTAGATCATGAACACCGCGGCATCCAGCGCGCGGTCGAGATCGGCATCGTCGAACACGATGACCGGATTCTTGCCGCCCAGTTCGAAATGCACCCGCTTCAGCGTCGGCGCGCCCTGGGCCATGATTTTCGACCCGGTCGACGATTCGCCGACGAAGGCGAGCGCCCGGATCGCCTCATGCTCCGTGAGCGCGACCCCGGCATCCTCGCCGAAACCGTGCACCAGATTGTGCGCACCGTCCGGCAGGCCGGCTTCCTGGGAGATTTCGGCCAGGACCGTCGCGGTCAGCGGGCTCCATTCCGCCGGCTTGTGGACGACCGTGCAGCCCGCCGCCAGCGCCGGCGCGATCTTCCAGGTCGAGAGCATGAACGGCGTGTTCCACGGCGTGATGACGCCGACCGGGCCGATGGGCTGGCGGGTGGTGTAGTTCAGATGCTCGTCGGCCGGCAGTGCCAGGCCGTCGGCCGCTTCCGGCGCCCGGTCGGCGAAGAAGCGGTAGTTGGCCGCCGATCTTTCGGCCGCCGCCTTCATGAACCGGATCGTCTGGCCGGTATCGATGCATTCGAGCAGCGCGATCTCCTCGCGGCGGGCGACGATCAGGTCGGCGATGCGGTGCAGGATCTGCCGGCGCGCCTTGCCCGAAGCCCCGCGCCAGTCGGCAAAGGCGGCCTCCGCCGCCCGTGCCGCCCGGTCGATCTCGGCCGCCGTGCCGCGGGCGACATCGCACAGTTTGGAATTATCGACCGGCGTCAGATTCTCGAAGGTCCGGCCGGACGAGCCGGGGTCCGGCGCACCGCCGATATGGTGGGGCAGGATGCCGGTGCAGAGGCGCTGGCGATAGGGTTCCAGGCGGCTCAGATGTTCGGTGAGCATGTCGGTCATCCGGCGGCGGCCTCCGCGCTCCCGGCCCGTGCCTTCATGTGGTCCCGGATGGTTCCGGCCTTGAAATTGAGCGCCGGATGAATCTCCGCGATCTCGAACGACAGGGCGATCGGCCGGCGCGCCAGCGGCATCGCCATATGCTCGCGTAGCGCGGCGAAGACCGTTTCGCCGGCCCGGCGCAGGGTCGCCTCGTCGCGCCCGGCCCCGACCCTGAGCTCGACATGGACGAAGCCGTTGTCGGGGTGGCCGTCGGCAACGCGATAGCTGTCCCGCGGCAGGCCCCGGCAGCGGATTCCCGCCAGCGGAAAGACGCCGGTGCCGACCGCCGCCTCGCTCAGCGTCTCGAACAGGACGGGCAGATTCAGCGCCGCCTCCAGATTGCGCGAATATTCGACCCTGAAATGGGGCATGACAGCCATTCCCGACGCTTGCGGCCGCGCCGATTGACCGGCCGCCGCCAGACATTTAACATGTTAAGTATTATCGGGTGCCGAGGCCGTTGTCAATCGGACAGGCCCCGGAAGGCAGGACGGAACCGGCAGAGGGGCGGCGATCTCTTGAAACTTCTCAGCTTTCACGCCGAAGGGCAGGACCGGTGGGGCATGGCCGACGGCGCCGGCATCGTCGATCTCGGCGCCCGGCTGCCGCGCTATCCGGACCTCTGCGCGCTCCTGCACGCCGGCGCCCTTGCCGAGGCCGAACGGGCCGGCCGGGGCGCCGGTTCAGACTATACAGCGGAGGATATCGCCTTCCGCCGCCCGGTCCTGTTCCCGGACAAGATTCTGTGCATCGGCGTCAACTACAGAAACCGCGATGCGGAATATGACGATGCCGCGCCCGCGCCGAAATATCCGAATGTCTTCCTGCGCACGCCGGGGTCGCTGACCGGGCATCGCGAGCCGATCCTGCGGCCGCCCGAATCCGAACAGTTCGATTACGAGGGCGAGATTGCCATCGTCATCGGCAAGGCGGGCCGGCGCATCCCGCCGGACCGGGCCACGGACTTCATCGCCGGCCTCACCTGCCTCAACGAAGGCAGCGTCCGCGACTGGATGCGCCACGGCCGGTTCAACATCACCCAGGGCAAGAATTTCGAGCGCTCCGGCGCCGTCGGCCCCTGGCTGGCGACGGCCGACGAGTTCGACAGCTATGACGATCTGCGGGTCACGACCCGGATCAATGGCGAAGTGCGCCAGGACGACACCACCGCCAATCTGATTTTTTCCGTGCGCTATCTCATCTCCTATGTCTCGACCTTCGCGGCGCTGAAACCGGGGGATGTGCTGTCCATCGGCACGCCGACCGGCGCGGGCGCCCGTTTCGATCCGCCGAAATGGCTGGTGCCGGGCGATATTGTCGAGGTCGAGGTGCCGGGGATCGGCACGCTTTCCAACACGGTGGCGGACGATCCCGCCGCCGCCGCGCGGCCCGCCGGGTGAGCGAGGGCGACCGGCCCGCGCCGATGCGGGATTTCTCCCGCTCCCTGCCCATGGCCCTGCTGCGGGCGCGCGAGGCGGTGATGGACCGCTTCCGGCCCTCGCTGCGCGACTTCGGCGTCACCGAACAGCAATGGCGGGTGCTGCGCGCCCTGTACGATGGCGGCGAGGTCGAGACCGGCGCTCTCGCCCGCCTGTGCTGCCTGCTGACCCCCAGCCTGAGCCGCATTCTCAAGCGCCTGGAGGCTGCCGGCCTTGTCGTGCGGCGGGCGGCGCCGGCGGACCAGCGCCGCACCCTGGTGGCGATCGCGCCGGCCGGCCGGGCGCTGCTGGAGCGCCGGGCGCCGGGTTCCGAAGCCCAGTACCGGGCGATGGAGGCCGCGGTCGGCAAGGAACGCATCGACGCCCTCTACCGGATCCTCGAAGAGCTGACCGAAGCGCTGCAACGAACGAAATCGTGAATTGACAAAGGGCGGGATCGGGGGAAGAATTGTCGCACGCTGCCGACGCGGCAGCGCGGTGACACCCTGGCTCATGGGAGGCGCCGGATGACGAACGAACCGCCGGGCTGCTGCCCGGGCCGTTGCGCCCGCTGACGGCCGATCCGGCCGGCGAGCGAAACGGCCCCTTCGAGCGACAATCCGACAGTCTTTCGCGACCCGCCGAACCGGGTCGCCGACACCGGTCCCAAAGACCGTAAAAGCGCGAAAGCGCCGAACCCCGCCCGATTTCACGCCGTTCCCGCCACCGGCGGCGCGCGTTGGAAGCGGCGGGGTTCTTCGATGAAATCCGACAGGGGCGAAGGCCGGCCGGACCCCCGGATGCGCTATGGCTTCCGGGCGACGAGCAGCCGGGCGCACACATCGGCGGCCTGCGCGGCGCGGGCCGCCAGGCCCGCCCGGTCGGCGCTGCTGATCGGGTGTTCGATGGCGACGAAGGGATAGCCGTCCGCGCCCAGCGCGCGCGCCATGAGTTCCGCCGCGCTGACGAAGGCTTCCGTCATAATGCCGGCGGACGGGATTCCGAGGCGTTCGCCGGCGACCGCGTCATGCAAACTGCACGACGAGCAGCTGCCTCAGTCGCCGACCCCGGCGACCAGGGCGTGCCAGCGTTTCGCTTCGTCCATCAGGGCCGCTTCCGCCGGGGCGCTGTAATTCTCCTTGGTGCGCAGCACGACCTTGCCGACGCCATAGCGTTCCTTCAGCTCCTTCTCCAGGGCCGAGAAGAAGCCGCCGGTGCCCTCCTTGCCGTTGGAGATCACGCCGACGGTCGCGCCCTCCAGACCGGCGAGGCGGGCCGCGGGCGCGAAGGCGGTCGCGCCCTGTTCGTGGGTCGGATCGAGTATCTGCATCTTCCCTTTCCCCGGAATCGGCCGGCTACTGGATATCGCAATCGACGCAGGCGCCGATAGCGACCGTCACCGCCCTGCTCTTCTCGCCCAGCCATGGCGGGATGACCGCGCCGAACCCGCCGGCCGGGCCGCCGGCGGCGATCACCAGCAGGTCTTCCGGCGCCGTCAGCGCCGCATATTCGCGGGCGCCGCGGTCGCGCACCACCGCGCCCTTGCCGCAGTCCGCCCATTCCGACCGCAGGATGCGCGCCTTGTCGAAAATGTAGGCCCGGATATCGGCCTTCGACCAGCCCGCGGCATTGAAATGGGCGCGCAGCTGGGGCGGCACGATGATGGCATAGTTGCCCGGCCAGATCGAATAATGGCGCATGTTGGCGCGCATCTCGGCGGCATAGGTATCGAGTATTTCCTCCGGAACGGTCGTCCATTCGTTCATCAGCTGGCGCGGGGCGCCGGCCGCCATCACCGTCACGCTGGAGAAATCCGGCGGGATGCCCCGTTCCTCGGCCAGCGGCAGCCAGGCGGAGCCGGCTTCGTCCTCGGCGAGGCAGTAGCTGATCTTGCCCGGATGGCCGAGCGACGAGCGGTCGATATCGCCGGGCCGGACATCGAGAATATTGATCAGGCAGAGGCGGATCGCCCGGCCGATAACCGCCGAGGCGCGGTCGCTGGAGCCGAGCACGTTGAAGGTTCCGTCCATGCCGATTTCGGCTGCGAGCGGCCCGTTGACGATGGCCAGCACCGCACAGCCGCCGGTGCTGGCAGTTGCGCCGTGCAGCAGGAAGGGTTCCTGCAGCATCGCCGTGAACGCCGCGACGACGACCGGAAAATGCATCGGCAGGCAGCCGGCCATCACGGCGTTGACCGCGAGCTTCTCGGCGGTGACAGGCCGGGCGCGCACCGGTTCGACGCCGACCAGATGGGCCGGCGCCAGGCCCGCCCATTCGAGGCAGGCCTCGACGGAAGCGGCCGAAGGCGGCACCACGGGCAGGCCGTCGGTCCAGCCGCGGTCGTGATAGAATTCCTGCGCTGCCGCCGGATCGGCGACCTCGTAGCACCCGGATGCGAGCTGCATCGTGCCCCCTCTGCTCAATCGACGGCCGACGGCCGGACCGGTCGCACGCCTGCTGCGCCGCTATCGTGCACCGGGCCGGCGCGCCGGCACAAGCGGCCGATTGGCCTGCGCGGATCGGCGCCCAGACCGACCGGCCGAAAGACGGACCGCCCCTGCGGCAGCCGGGGCCGGCTAGGTCGCCGGGTCGGCCGGATTGGCGCTCAGCGCCGCATCGAGGGCGCCGGCGATGGCATCGGAATCGGCCCGCCCGATCACCAGGGGCGGCGACAGGATGACGATATTGCCGGCGACCCGCACCAGGACGCCGTTCTCGTAGGCCAGGTTCGCCAGCGCGCCGGCATAGTTCGGCCCGACCGGCGTTTTGGCATCCCGGTCGGCGACCAGCTCCAGCGCCAGCATCAGCCCCTTGCCGCGCACATCGCCGATTGTCCCGTGCCGGGCCTGCAGCTCGCACAGCCGGGCCAGCAGATAATCGCCCTCGGCCTGCGCATTGCCGGGCAGGTCCTGCCGGAAGGTCTCGTCCAGGCAGGCGAGCGCCGCTGCGCAGCCGACGGGATGGCCGGAATAGGTATAGCCGTGGAAGATGGCGCCCAGCATGTCGCGATTGTTGCGGAACGCCTCCTCGATACGGGCGTTCACAACGCAGGCGCCGAGCGGGAAATAGCCCGACGTGATCGCCTTGGCGATGCACATCATATCCGGCTTCACGCCCCAGCCGCGGCTGCCGAACCAGTTGCCGGTGCGGCCGAAGGCGGTCACCACCTCGTCGGCGATCAGCAGGATCTCGTGGCGGTCGAGCAGCGCGCGCAGCTTCGGCCAGTATTCCGCCGGCGGGACGATGACGCCGCCGGCGCCCTGCACCGGCTCGGCGATGAAGGCGGCAATGGTCGCCGGGTCCTGGAACGCGATCTCGTCCTCCAGGGCCGCGAGGGAGAGCGCCGCCAGTCGGGCCGGGTCGGTCTCGTCGAACGGGTTGCGATAGGCGAAGGGCGCGGGCACGTGAAAGCAGCCGGGCATCAGCGGCTCATAGGCCCGGCGGAAATTGCTGTTGCCGTTGACCGAGGCGCCGCCGAAATGGGTGCCGTGATAGCCCTTTTTCAGCGAGAGGAACTTGGTCCGGTCCGGCTGGCCCCTGACCTTCCAGTACTGGCGGGCGATGCGCAGCGCCGATTCGACCGAATCCGAGCCGCCCGAGGTGAACAGCGCCCGGCGCATGTCCTCCGGCGCCAGAGCCTCCACCAGCCGGTAGCCGAGCTCGATCAGCCCCGGATGGGTGGTGCCGCGGAAGGCGGCATAATAGGGCAGGCGCGCCAGCTGATCGGCGACGGCCTGCTTTATCGGCTCGCAGGAATAGCCGAGATTGACGTTCCACAGGCCGGCGACCGCATCGACGACCGTGGCGCCGTCGATATCGGTGATCCGCACCCCTTCGCCGGAAACGATGATCCGCGGCGGCACGGACTCCATCTCGTTGGGATGGGCCATCGGGTGCCAGACCTGTCTGGCATTGTTTTCCCGCAAAAAGTTCGCACTCGGCATGTCCAGCATCGGATCGGGTCTCCTGCATCCGGGATCGGGCGGGCCGCCGGCCGGGCCGCCCGGAAGCTACCGGGCCGCCGCCGGGGCCGTCCCCGCCGCGCCGGTCATGGATTGGCGGCCGGGTCCCATTCGACTTCCAGATTCTGGACGCCGCGAAAGGTGAGAGTCGGGATGTAGCGGAAGCTCTGCCCCGGCTTCAGCCGCATATGCGGCAGGCGGCGGACCAGCTCCTCCAGGATCACCTTCATCTCCATCCGCGCCAGCGGCGCACCCATGCAGAAATGGGCGCCATGGCCGAAGGCGAGGTGCCGGCGGGCGTTGCGGCGCGACGGGTCGAAACTCTCCGGGTTTTCGAACATGTCGGGATCGCGGTTGCCGGAGCCCATGACGACCAGCACCTTGCCGCCCTTCGGGACCGGCATCCCGGCAATTTCCGTATCCTTCGTCGCGATCCGGCGCCAGGCGAAGATCGAGCCGTCGTAGCGCAGAATCTCCTCGACCGCATTGCCGATCAGGCCGGGGTCGGCGACCAGCCGCTCCCACCCCTCGCGGTCGCTCAGCAGCTTGCGCAGCCCGTTCGCCGACGCCTGGGTGGTCGTCTCGTGGCCGGCGAACTGCATGAGGAACATGACATTGCGCAGATAGTTGACCGAGAAGCGGGTCGGGTCCTCCCGATACAGGCGCACCATGTCGCCCAGATAATTGTCGCCCGGCTCTTCGAGGGCCCGGTCGACGAGCTCGACCGTGAACTGCCACGATTCGCCCATGTCGCGCATCATGGCGACCTGTTCTTCGTCGGTCGGGAAGCCCCAGTTCACGATTGCGCGGGCGGAGCCGAGCTCCTTCACCATGACGGCCTTGTCGTCCGGCGCGCCGAGAAAGATGAAGATGGCGAGGGCCGGGATTTCGTACAGCATCTGGCCGACCAGCTCGGCCGAACCGTCTTCGACGAACCGGTCGATGTAGCGGTTGACGATTTCGCGCACCCGCGGCTCAACCTCGGCGACGCGCCGGGGCGTGAAGGCGTCGCCGAACAGCCGGCGGCGCGCCTTGTGCGTGGCCGCATCCTCGTCCACCAGCGAGGGCTCGATTTCGATATCGAGCGAATCGCGCACCCGCTCCGCTTCCGGGCAGAGCGTGCGCACCGGATGCCGGGCGACGGCCGGGGAAAAGGTTTCGGGATCGCGGAACACGCCGACGCAATCGGCGTATTTCATCACCACCCAGCAATCCATCTCCGGGCTGTAGAAGACCGGCTCGGCATCGCGCGTCTCGGCGAAGAAGCGGTAGGGATCGGCAATGTAGTCGCCGGAAAACGGCAGGAAGGCCCGGCCGGCCGCTGTCACCGGGCAGCCGGCGCCGACCGGCCCGGTGCCGGCATCCGGATCGGACTGGAACATGCCATAGGACGGGCTGCCCTCGGCCATCGCCGGCTCCTCGTATCGACCTGCGCTCTTCGAACGTTCCCCGCGCCGGCCGGCGGCCCCTGCCGCCGGCGCGGACGCCGCAAGCGCCGCACCGGGACAGAAGCCGCCGGGACCGGACGGGAGCGGAGCTAAAAGCCTCCGCCTAGCCCTTGCCGCGCCATGGAATGAGCTTGCGCTCCAGGGCGCGCATCAGGATTTCAATCGCGAAACCGATCAACCCGATGATGACGATGCCGATCACCACGATATCGGTGTTGAGGAAGTTCTTCGCGATCATGATCATCGAGCCGATGCCCCGGTCCGCCGCGACCAGCTCGGCCGCCACCACCGTGCCCCAGCACACGCCCATGGCGGTCCGCAGGCCGGTGAAGATTTCAGGCAGGGCATTGGGCAGAATGACCCGGAGCATCACCTGAAGCTTGGAGGCACCGAGGGAATAGGCCGCATGGACCTTCGACACCCGGACGCTGCTCACGCCGGCACGCGCCGCAATCGTCATGATGAACAGCGAGGCCAGGGCCAGCAGGAAGATCTTCGCGAACTCGTCGATGCCGAACCACAGGATGATCAGCGGGATCAGCGCCAGCGGCGGAATCGGACGGATGAACTCGACGATCGGATCGAAGAAACCCTTGGCAACCGACCAGAGCCCCATGGCGAAGCCGAGCGGAATGCCGATCAGCGCGCCATAGATGACGCCCGAAAGGACGCGATAGACGCTGATCCAGATATGCTCCCACAGGGCGATGTTGCGGAAGCCTTCGCTCGCCAGCTTGCCGGTCCGTTCGACGACAGCACCGAGCGAGGGCCAGTAGATCGGCTTGATCCAGCCCAGGCTGGTCGCGACCCACCAGAGGACGATGAAGGCGACCACCGAGATGATGCCATAGCCACGGCCGGAATTGACCGCCGACGCATCGCCGAACTTCACGGTCTTCTGGCGCGTGAAGCTGTTGTCGGCGAGGCCGAGCCAGATCATCCAGGTTGCAGGTTGACGTGTATCGCTCATGCCGCTTCTCCCGCCCGGCCCATGATCTCTTCTTCCATTTCCCAGATCATGGAGAGGATTTCTTCGCGTTTTTCGATGAAGTCGGGCGAGGCCTTGATGTCCCGCGGACTTTCGTTCAGGCCCCGCTTGGCGAACGGCAGCCGGTATTCGCGCTCGATCCGGCCCGGCCGCGGCGCCATGACGATCAGGCGCTCGCCGAGGAACAGCGCCTCCTCCACCGAGTGGGTGATCAGGATGATCGTCTTCCTGGTCTCGTCCCACAGCTTGAGCACCAGCCCCTGCATCTTCTCGCGCGTCAGCGCGTCGAGCGCGCCCAGCGGTTCGTCCATCAGGATGACTTCCGGATCGTTCGCCAGGCAGCGGGCCAGCGCGACGCGCTGCTGCATCCCGCCGGAGAGCTGATAGACCGGCTTGCGGGCGAAATCCTGCAGTCCGACCGTCTCCAGCAGCTGTTCGACCGTCTTCCGGATCTCGCTGCCGGGCCGGCCGGCCATTTTCGGGCCGAAGGCGATGTTCTTCTCCACCGTCAGCCATTCGAACAGGGCGCCCTGCTGGAACACCATGCCCCGTTCCGCACCCGGCCCGGTGACGACGGAGGCGCTGTCGTAGCCGACCACCCCCCGTTCCTTGCCCGGCCCGGTGACGACCGAATCCTCGCCGCCGGCCTGCGGGTCCTGCAGAACGACGCGGCCGTCGGTGGGCGACAGGAACCCGGCGACGATATTGAGCAGGGTGGTCTTGCCGCAACCGGACGGCCCGAGCACCGAGACCAGTTCGCCCGGTTCCAGATTCAGCGAGACATGGTCCAGCGCCCGTACCGGATCGCCGCCCGGCACGGTGAACACCATCGATACGTCCTGAACTGAGAGCGCTTTCATTACCTCCCCCTCCAGAGCTTGACCGTCACGAATTCGTGCGGATGAAAAAGAAAGGCGCGGCCCCGAAGGACCGCGCCCGCCCGGAGGCTATTTCAGGAAGCTCGCATCGACGGTGCCGCTATAGTCGGCCAGCGCCTTTTCCAGCTGCTTCTGCTTCACGTAGAAGTCTGCGACTTCCTTCATGAATTTCTGGACGGCTCCGCCCATCCAGCCTGCCGAAGCCTGCTCTTCCTTGGTCGGGAAGGAGAACATGGAGATCATGTTGCCCGCAGCGGCATTGTCCATGCCGGCGGCGCGGGCGATCTTGGGCAGGGCCGCTTTCGGGTCCTTGCGATAGGCCTTGTTGGCGCGGTCGGTCACGTCCATGAATTTCTGGGCGATGTCGCGATGCTTCTTCAGGAAGTCGCCATTGGCCGAGATCACGTCGAAGACGCGGATGCCGATGGCTTCCTGCTCCTGCGCCGTCATCAGATATTCGCCCCGCTCCTTCATGCGCAGCATCGGGCCGCCGAAGGCGCAGCCCATGACGATGTCGCCGCGGCCGAACGCAACGGCGGCATCGGCGCCGTTCATCTGCACCATGTTGACCTTCGAGGCATCGACCCCGAGATGGTCGAGAACGCGCAGCAGCTTGTAGTGGGTGACGTTGCCGATCGGCGTGCCGACCTTCTTGCCTTCCAGCTGCTTGGCGTTGGCCTTGGTGATGCCGGATGCCTTGCTGACGACGCAATTGTCGGCCTCGGCATAGGAGACGGCGACGCCGATGAGCTTCAGATCGAGGCCGCTGGATACCGCAACCACGAAGGGCACGAGCCCCTGGCTGTAGGCGATGTGCACCTTGCCGGAGGCCATGGCGGCGGACATCTCGTTGCCGTTGCCGAAGGCGCGCCAGTTGACCTTGATGCCCAGCTCCTTGTCATAGAGCTTGTCCAGCTGGGCGACCTGGTTCGCGGTCGGCCATTCCTGGAAGTAGGCGACAGTGATTTCCTTGAGCTGGGCACTCGCGGCAGACGCAGCGATTGTCGCCGCTGCGGCGCCCAGCGCGAGGTTGCGGAGCATTTTCATGGGGATACCCTTTCTTGCTGGTGCTTTCCCGAACACCCGAACGCGGTGTCCTTCCCGAATGGTGCCGGGCTTCGGCAGTTCCGCCCGGTCTCGATTCCGGCTTCTCCCGGCCGGTCAGTGCGCGAGCGCCTCCTTCGGATCCCGATATTCGTATCCGAGGCTTTCGGCGACGGCCGCATGAGTGATCTGCCCGGCATGGACATTGAGCCCGTTCAACAGATGGGCGTCCTCGGCCAGCGCCCGGCGCCAGCCCTTGTCGGCAATGGCCAGCGTATAGGGCAGCGTGGCGTTGTTCAGGGCCTGGGCCGAGGTGCGCGGAACCCCGCCGGGCATGTTGGCGACGCAATAGTGCACGACCTCGTCCACGACATAGACCGGGTCGTCATGGGTGGTCGGCCGGGATGTTTCGAAACAGCCGCCCTGGTCGATGGCAACATCGACGACGACCGAACCGGGCCGCATCCGGCTGATCAGATCGGCCGAAACCAGCTTCGGCGCCGCCGCGCCGGGCACCAGAACGCCGCCGATCACCAGATCGGCCGCCAGACAGTGGCGCTCGATTGCATCGCGGGTCGAAAAGACGGTGTTCAGCGGCCGGCCGAACTGCTGCCACAGGCGGCGCAGCTGATCGACATTGCGATCCAGCACCCAGACATCGGCGCCCATGCCGAGCGCGATATGGATGGCGTGGGTGCCGACGACGCCGCCGCCGATGACCACGACCTTGCCGGGATCGACGCCGGGCACGCCGCCGAGCAGAATGCCGAGCCCCTGATGGGCCTTCTCGAGGAAATAGGCGCCGGCCTGGACCGACATGCGGCCCGCCACCTCCGACATCGGCGCCAGCAGCGGCAGGCCGCCGGCCGGCGAGGTCACGGTTTCATAGGCGATGCAGGTCGCCCCGCTCTCGATCAGGTCGCGCGTCTGCTCCGGGTCCGGCGCGAGATGCAGATAGGTGAACAGAATCTGCCCGCTGCGCAGCATCGCCCGTTCGGGCGCCAGCGGCTCCTTCACCTTCACCACCATCTCGGCATTGGCGAACACATCGGCCGCCGACGGCACGATCCGGGCGCCGGCCTCCTCATAATGGCCATCGGTCATGCCGATGGCGGCGCCGGCCCCGGATTCCACGATGATCTCATGGCCGTGGGCCGCGAGTTCGCGAACGTTCCCCGGAATCAGCCCGACCCGGTATTCGTGAACCTTGGTTTCCTTCGGAACGCCGATCAGCATGGTTTCCCCTGCGCTGCATTTTCGGTGCGCTGG
Source organism: Alphaproteobacteria bacterium (assembly GCA_965221475.1). Lineage (GTDB taxonomy): Bacteria > Pseudomonadota > Alphaproteobacteria > Bin65 > Bin65 > Bin65. The sequence goes on from OZ244891.1 coordinate 544,246, forward strand.
CACGGTATGTCGCGGCCTGGAGATTGCGCGAGGCGGCATCCTGTACCACATTAGCCGGTGGAATCAACATCGGCGCACGCGACCGGCCGCTGCGGTCGCTTGCCGGTCCGCACCGGCCCGCCGGGGCCCTTGCGTACGGATTTCGGACAGGCGAAGAACGATCAACTGCAGGCCGCCGCGGAACGGTGCGGCGCCGGAGGGACCGGATATGGATTTTTCCGCCAATTCGCTCGAACAGCACTGGATGCCGTTCACGCCCAACCGCGAGTTCAAGGAAGAGCCGCGCCTGGTCGAGAGCAGCACCGGCATCCACATGATCGACCATCGCGGCAGCAAGGTGCTGGACGGCTCGTCCGGCCTGTTCTGCGTGCCTGCCGGGCACGGCCGGCGCGAGATTGCCGATGCGGTCCATGCCCAGCTGCTGAAGAACGACTATACCGCGCCGTTCAACCTCGGCCACGCCGGCTCGTTCCAGCTCGCCCGGATGGTGGCGGCCATCGCGCCGGAGCCGATCAACCATGTCTTCTTCACCAATTCCGGCTCGGAATCGGTCGATACGGCGCTCAAAATCTGCATGGCCTATCACGGTGCGCGCGGCGACCACCGGCGCCAGCGCTTCGTCTCGCGCGAGCGCGCCTATCACGGCGTCAATATGGGCGGCGTCTCGCTGTCCGGCATGGTCAAGAACCGCGACGTCTTCCCGGTCTGCATGCCCTATATCGTGAACATGCGGCACACCTGGCGCGAGGCGGACCGCTTCACCCGCGGCCAGGCGGAGAATGGCGAGGAGCTCGCCAATGATCTGCAGCGCTTCGCCGAGACCTATGGCGGCCATACCATCGCCGCCTGCTTCGTCGAGCCCGTCGCGGGATCGACCGGCGTGCTCGTGCCGCCCAGGGGCTATCTGGAGCGGCTGCGCGAAATCTGCGATGCCCATGGCATCCTGCTGGTGTTCGACGAGGTCATCACCGGCTTCGGCCGCCTCGGCACGCCTTTCGGCGCCCAGACCTTCGACGTGACGCCGGATATCATGACGATGGCCAAGGCGCTGACCAATGGCTGCCAGCCGATGGGCGCCGTCGCAGTGAAGGACGAGATCTACGACACCGTGGTCGATGCTGCGCCGGAAGGGGCCATCGAGTTCTTCCACGGCTATACCTATTCGGCCCATCCGGCGGCCTGCGCCGCCGGCATCGCCACCCAGACCCTCTATCGGGAGGGCGGGCTGTTCGACCGGGCCGCCGCCCTGATCGACCATTTCCAGGATGCGGTCTACGGCCTGCAGGATGTCGACAACATTCTCGATGTGCGCGCCATCGGCCTGCTCGCCGGCTTCGATGTCCGGCCGGGCCGGGCGCCCGGAATCCTCGGCCCGGCGATCCAGAAGCGGCTGTTCGGAAACGGCCTGCACGTCAAATTCACCGGCGATGCCGGCATTCTCGCACCGCCCTTCATCGCGACGGAGGACGATATCGACGAGATGATCGACATCCTGCGCCGGACGCTGAAGGAGTTTGCCTGAACCGCCGGCCGCTTCAGGCCGAAAAGTCCAGCCCCCAGTCGCGGTAGCGTTCGGGATCGTCCTGCCAGCGGTCGCGCACCTTGACGAACAGGAACAGATGCACGCGGCGGCCGAACAGCGCCTCGAGCTCGCGGCGCGCCGCCGCGCCGATCCTGCCGACCTGCTGCCCGCCCCGGCCGAGGACGATGCTCTTCTGGCTGTTCCGGCGGACATAGATCGTCTGCTCGATCCTGACGCTGCCGTCCGGCCGCTCCTCCCACAGCTCGGTCTCGACGGTGAGCGCATAGGGCAGTTCGCGGTGCAGATTGAGGAACAGCTTCTCCCGCGTGATTTCGGCGGCGAGCAGCCGCTCCGGCATGTCGGAAAGCTGGTCCGCATCGAACAGATGCGGCCCGGCCGGCAGGCGGCCGGCACAATGCGCCAGAAAATCGTCAAGCCCGCTGCCGGTCAGCGCCGAGATCATGAAAATGTCGGTGAACGGCCCCTCGTCCGTCATCCGGCCGGCAATCGCGAGCAGGCGTTCGCGCGCCAGCAGGTCGATCTTGTTGAGCAGCAGGATCGCCGGCCGGCCGGCGCGCGCCAGCCCGTCGGCAATGCGCCGCGTATCGGCATCGGTCTGCCGCTCCGCCTTGCGCGCATCGACCAGCACCGCGACCAGGTCGGCCTCCGCCGCGCCCTTCCAGGCGGCTGCCACCATAGCCCGGTCGAGCCGGCGCCTGGGTTCGAATATGCCGGGCGTATCGACCAGGACGATCTGGGCGGCGGCCGGGCCGTCGCCGGCCATGACGATGCCGAGCACCCGCGTCCGGGTCGTTTGTACCTTGGGCGAAACGATCGAAATCTTGGCGCCCGTCAGGGCGTTGGCGAGCGTCGACTTGCCGGCATTGGGCGCGCCGAGCAGCGCCACGAAACCGCAGCGCGGCCCGTCCTGTTCGGCGCTAGCCGTCATCGGGTTCGCGCTCGCCGATGCGCTCCAGCGCCAGCCGGGCCGCCGCCTGTTCGGCGGCGCGCCGGGAGCGCCCCTCCGCCCGGACCGGCGGCAGGCCGCCGGCGGCGCATGAAATGTGGAAGACCGGTGCATGGGCCGGGCCGACCCGGCGCAGCAGCGTATATTCCGGCAGCGGCTGCCCGCGGGCCTGCGTCCATTCCTGCAGCGCGGTTTTCGCATCCCTGGGCGGGCTGGCATCCTCGTGCATCATCGGCAGCCAGTGGCGGCGGATCATCCGTTCCGCCGCCTCGAGGCCGCCATCCAGATAGAGCGCGGCGATCACCGCCTCGCAGCAATCGGCCAGGGTGCGCGGCTTCTCCCGCCCGCCCTGCTCGGCCTCGCTCCGCGCCATGGTCATGCGGGCGCCGAGATCGAGGCGCCGGGCGACCCGCGTGAGCGCTTCGGCGCGCACCAGCGCCGCGTGCCGGCGCGCCAGTTCGCCGACCCGCTCGTCCGGAAACCCGGCCATCAGCAGGTCGGCGACCACCAGGCCCAGAACCCGGTCGCCGAGAAATTCCAGCCGTTCGAAATTGCGCCGGCCGCGCCCCTCGCCCTCGGTGGCGCTCTGATGGGTGAGCGCCCGTTCCAGCAGTTCGGGCCGCCGGAAGTCGTGCTCAAGCGCCGCGCCCAGCTCCGCAAGGGCGGCCGGCCGGCCCGGCGCGGATTGCCCGGCGGCCGCGGCCCGGCGACTGCGACGGGCGGGCGCTTGCGTGCTGCCGCTCCGGGCGGTCAATCGATCCCCATGAAGAGCCGGCCCCAGCGGATCGCGCCCGGCCATTTCCAGACCTCCCAGAAACTGGCCGAGCCGTTGACGGAAAAGAACACGAACTCGGCCCGGCCGATGAAATTGCGCAACGGCACCATGCCGACCGACGCAAAGCGGCTGTCGCTGGAATTGTCGCGATTGTCCCCCATCATGAAATAGTGGCCGGCCGGCACGGTATAGACGCCGGTATTGTCCGATCCGGGCACGCCGTCGCCGCACTCGTAGATGATATGGGACCGGCCGGACGGCAGGATTTCCCGATACCGCTGCGCCGGCACCGGCAGGCCGCCCGCCCCCATGCACTCCCGCCCGGTCAGCCCGTCATAGGCCTTGAGGCCGCGCAGATCGGCGAGGTCGCCGCGCTCGAGCGGCCCTTCGCGGCGCACCCTGACCCCGTTCACATGGAGTCGCCCGCCAAGAACCTGGATGCGGTCGCCGGGCAGGCCGATCACGCGCTTGATGAAATCGACGCTGGTATCGGTCGGCTGCCGGAACACCGCAACGTCGCCGCGCTGCGGCGTGCCGGCGAGAATGCGGCCTTCGGTCAGGTCCGGGCTGAACGGGAATGAATAGTTCGAATAGCCGTAGCTGAATTTCGAGACGAACAGATAGTCGCCCTTGTGCAGGCCGGGATACATCGAATCCGACGGGATATTGAACGGCTCATACAGGAAGCTGCGCACCGCCAGGGCGATCAGGACGGCGTAGAAGATGGTTTTCAGCCCACCGCCGATATCCGATTTTCTGGCGGATTTCTCCGCCGCCCGGGCCTTTCGCACAATGCAGCTCCCTGAAAGCCTGAGGTTTCGATTACCGACCGACAAGGGGGAAGAACGGCGCCGGCGCAGCCGGCTCCGGCCGCGGCGCCCGCACGCTGTACCCCGTCTTTCCGGCCGCTACAACCGTTCGGCCGGTTCCCCTCAGGCCGGCGTTCCGGCCGGTACGGCCGAGATGACGACGACCGCCTGGGCGAGCGGCGGCTCGTCGGTGATCGACAGGTCGATCCGCCCTTCCATGCCGTCGGGCAGCAGTTCGGCAAGGCGTCGCGCGGCCCCGCCGGTAAGCCGGATGGTCGGCTTGCCGCCGGGCAGATTGACGACGCCCATGTCGCGCCAGTACACGCCGCGGCGCAGCCCGGTGCCGAGCGCCTTGGCGCAGGCCTCCTTGGCGGCAAAGCGCTTGGCGTAGGTCTCGACGCGCCGGCGCCGGCGCTCCGCCCGCGCCCGTTCGGCGTCGGTGAAGCAGCGATGGGTGAAGCGCGCGCCGAAGCGGTTCAGCGTATTGTCGATCCGGCGGATATCGATCAGGTCGCTGCCGACGCCGACGATCATGACGGCCCGGAACGGAAGCCGGGCGCCGGCGGCAGGCCGTTGCCGGGCCTATGCACTGCGCGCTCCGGCCGCTTCGGCGCGGGCCTTGTCCATCAGGCTGCGCATCCGCCTGATCGCGCTTTCGAGGCCGCCGAAAATCGCCTCGCCGACCAGGAAATGGCCGATATTGAGCTCGACCAGGGTTGGAATGGCAGCGACATCGCCCACCGTGTCGAAGGTGAGGCCATGGCCGGCATGGCACTCCAGACCCAGCCCCTCGGCATGGCCGGCCGCGTCGGCCAGCCGGCGCAGTTCGTGTGCGCGTTCCGCGGCGGTGCCTTCGAGATCGGCCTCGCAGAACGCGCCCGTGTGCAGCTCGACCACCGGCGCGCCGAGCGCCGCTGCGGCATCGAGCGCCTCCCGGTCCGGCTCGATGAACAGGGAAACGCGGATGCCGGCCTCCTGCAGCGCGCGGACGAACGGCACCAGACGGTCGAAGCCGCCGACAACGTCCAGCCCGCCTTCCGTCGTCCGCTCCTCGCGCTTCTCCGGCACGATGCAGGCGGCGTGGGGCCCGTGGCGCAGGGCGATGGCCAGCATCTCCTCCGTCGCCGCCATCTCCAGGTTGAGGGGCAGATCGATCTCGCCGACCAGGCGGGCGATATCGGTATCGGCGATGTGGCGGCGGTCCTCGCGCAGATGTGCGGTGATGCCGTCGGCGCCCGCCTTCGCGGCGGCCCTGGCGGCGCGCAGCGGGTCCGGATGCCGGCCGCCGCGCGCGTTCCGGATCGTCGCGACATGATCGATATTCACACCCAGGCGCAGATAGCGCATCGGTCCCGCCCCGAAAATCGTGCCCTAGTTGCGCGCCCGCTCGACCGAAGTGATGATCGGGCTCGCGCGCAACGCCGCGATGATCTCGGTCAGATGGCGGATATCGTCAACCTGGATATCCAGGTGAATCTCGAAAAAATCGACCGAGCGGTGGGTAATGCGCAGATTGGTGATGTTGCCGCCGTTCTTGCCGATGATGGTGGAGAGATCGCCGAGGGTGCCCGGCTCGTTGGTCAGGAACACCTTGATCCGCGCAACGTGGCTTTCCTCCGCCGCACCTTCGACATCCCAGGATAGATCGAGCCAGTGGCTCGGCATGCTGTTGAAGCGCTGCAGGGTATCGCATTCGACCGTGTGGACGGTCACGCCCTTGCCGGTGGTGACGATGCCGACGATCCGTTCTCCCGGCAGCGGATGGCAGCAGCGGGCATAGTGCACCGCCATGCCCGGAATGAGGCCGCGGATGCTGATGCCGGTTTCGGCCGCAGCCGCGCCATTGGCCTTCTTCCGCCGGGCGGCGGGCTTCGGCGCCTTGGCGGCCGCGTCGTCGCCGGCCGGCGGCGGGAACAGCCGGTTGACGATTTCCGGGCCGGACAGGCGCCCCTCGCCGATGCGAATGAACAGATCGTCCTCGTCCTGGGCATGAAAGGCCTTGACCGCCCGGCTGGTCGCCCTGGCGGTGAGGCGGCGATGCTCCTGCCGGAAGGCCTTTTCGAGAATGCCGCGGCCCAGTTCCCGGTATTCGTGCCGGTGCTGAATGCGAATGAAGCGCCGGATCCGGGCCCGCGCCTTCCCGGTTGCGACGAAGCGCAGCCAGTCCGGCGACGGCTTCTGGTTCCGGGCGGTCTGCACCTCCACCTGGTCGCCATTGTTCAGGCCGGTCTGCAGGGGCACCATCCGGCCGTTGACCTTCACGCCGATACAGCGGTCGCCGATTTCGGAATGGACCGCATAGGCGAAATCGACCGGCGTCGCGCCGCGCGGCAGGGCGATCAGGTCGCCGCGCGGCGTGAAGCAGAACACCTGGTCGCGGAACATTTCGAGCTTGGTGTGCTCGAGGAAATCGTCCGGCCCCTCGGCCTGCTCCATGATGTCGAGCAGTTCGCGCAGCCAGCGATATTGCGGCGTATCGGCCTCGCCCTTCCCGTTCGCCGCGCGCTGCTTGTACGACCAGTGCGCCGCCAGCCCGTTCTCGGCCAGATCGTGCATCTCGCGGGTGCGGATCTGGATCTCGATCCGGTGGCCGTCCGGCCCGATGACGGCGGTATGGATCGAGCGATAGCCGTTCGGCTTGGGCAGGCTGATATAATCCTTGAAGCGGCCGGGGCTGACCGGCCAGGCGCTGTGGATCGTGCCGAGCGCGCGATAGCACTCCTCCACCGTCTCCACCTGGATGCGGAAGGCGATGATGTCGCTCAGCTGTTCGAACTCGACATCCTTGCGCTGCATCTTGCGCCAGATCGAATAGGGCGATTTCTCCCGCCCGCCGACATCCGGCTCGATACCGGCGCCTCTCAGCGTTTCCTTGAGCGAATCGATGATCCGCGGCACCAGCGACTGGCCGGCGGTGCGCAGGAAATCGAGCCGCCGGACAATCGAGGCGCGCGCATCGGGGTTGATCTGCTCGAAGGCCAGGTCTTCCAGCTCGTCCTGCAGGGCGCGCATGCCGATGCGCTCGGCGAGCGGGCTGTAGATTTCCAGGGTTTCGCTGGCGATCCGCTTGCGCTTGTCGGCATTGGCGATATGGCCGAGCGTGCGCATGTTGTGCAGCCGGTCCGCCAGCTTGACCAGCAGGACCCGCAAATCCTCCGACATGGCGAGCAGCAGCTTGCGGAAATTCTCGGCCTGCCGGGATTCGCTTCCCGTCATTTCGAGCTGGGACAGCTTGGTGACGCCGTCGACCAGCTTCCGGATCTCCTCGCCGAACAGTCTTTCGATGTCGTCGAGGGTCGCGTGCGTGTCCTCCACCGTGTCGTGCAGCAGCGCCGTGACAATCGACGCGCCGTCCAGACGGTAGCGGGTCAGAATCCCGGCAACCTCGACCGGATGGGAGAAATAGGGATCGCCGCTGGCACGCTTCTGCGCGCCATGGGCCTGCATGGAAAAGACATAGGCCCGGTTGATCGCCTGCTCGTCGGCCGACGGATCGTATTTCCTGACCGTCTCGACCAGCTCGTACTGGCGCATCATCGCGCAGCGCTCCGCGACGGCGGCGCCCCGGTCGGATACCGGCCCGGGGCGGCCGGAGCGCCCGTCCGGCGGCCTGCCGGGCGGGTCCGGGTGCGGCGCCGGGTGCGACAGGAAGCGCGCGATCGACCCAGCGTCAGTCCTCCGGTTTCTCCGCATCGCCGTCGGGCGCGAGCCCGATGCCGGCTTCCCCGGCCTCGTCGCCTTCGTCCGCCGGCGCGGAGCCGTCCCCTTCGCCCGCTTCGTCCACCGGGCCGAACGCCATGTCCGGCAGCGCGGCGACCGGCGCGGCATCGGCATCCGCCGTGTTGCCGGCCTGCCGGTCGGCGATGCCGCCATCGAGCGGAATCGCACCCGGCACGATCGATTCCCGGCTCAGGGCCTCGGCAACTTCCGGGTCCTCTTCCAGATCGTCGCCCGCCTGCTGCTTCTGCAGGCCCAGCACGAGGGATTCCCGGAGCTGCTCGAACGAAAGCGTGTCTTCCGCAATTTCCCTGAGCGCGATCACCGGGTTCTTGTCGTTGTCCCGGTCCACCGTCTCGGCGGAGCCGGCGGAAATATCCCGCGCGCGCTGGGATGCGTACATCACCAGATTGAAGCGGTTCGGCACCTTGAGGATGCAGTCTTCGACAGTCACGCGCGCCATGCGGCGGTCTCCCGGCAATGAAATTCCCAGGCGTCGGCAGTGCCGGCGAATGCGGTTCCGGCGGCAGGATTGCAGCCTTCCGGCCCCCATGGAATTGCAGCGCAATATATTTTGCCTGCGGGCCGAAACAAGGGGGCGCGGGGGCCGCGTTCCGGGGCCGCGCCGGCGCCGATGGCGCGCGGCCGGGCCCTATGCCGGCCCGCCGAGACGGACGCAACCATGATCCTCCGGCAGCGCCGCGACCAGTTCCGCGACGGACCTCCGGCTCGCCGGATGGCGCCAGGCCGGCGCGATCTCCGCCAGCGGCAGCAGAACGAAGGCGCGGTCGTGCATCCGCGGATGGGGCAGGATGGGCGGGCCGGCGGACACCGCGCCGCGATAGTCGATCAGATCGAGATCGAGGGTGCGGGCAGTGTTGACAACGGCCCCTTCGCGCCGCCGGCCGAACCGGCTTTCGGCGGCGTGGAGCAGGCCCATCAGCGCGCCGGCGGAGGAAAGCGCCGGGCCGCCCCCCTCATCGAGCCGCCAGACCGCGTTCAGATAGTCCGGCTGGTCCGAGGGCGGCCAGGCCGGCGAGGCATAGAGAGCGCTGCGCACCGCCGGCCCGGCGCCGCGCGCGGCCAGCCAGCCGGCGGCCTCGTCGAAGGTTTCCGCCACCGTCCGGCCGCCGGTTCGCGGCAGGTTTCCGCCGACCGCGACAAATATCATCGCAGCCGGCCCGGCAGGTTGCATCCGGGGGCGAATTGCACCATTTCACCGCGTGCTCCGCGCCATATGTTCGGCCGGCGAGCCGCCGCCATCCATATCGATGGACGGAACGTATAGCGAGAAATCCATTCGGGAACAGGCCATGACCGTGCGCAATCTCAGCATCTATTCCGACGAGAAGATCGCGATCTTCATCGACGGCTCGAATCTCTACGCCGCGGCCCGCACGCTCGGCTTCGACATCGACTACAAGCGCCTGCTGGAATTCTTCCGCACCCGCGCCATCCTGGTGCGCGCCTTCTACTACACGGCCCTGATCGAGGATCAGGAATATTCGCCGATCCGGCCGCTCGTCGACTGGCTGGACTACAATGGCTACACCATGGTCACCAAGCCGACCAAGGAGTTCACGGATTCCCAGGGCCGGCGCAAGATCAAGGGCAACATGGATATCGAGCTCGCCATCGACATGATGGAGGTCTCCGACCGGCTCGACCATGCCGTGCTCTTCTCCGGCGACGGCGATTTCCGCCGGCTGGTCGAAGCGGTGCAACGCAAGGGGGTGCGGGTGACCGTCGTCAGCACGGTCAAGACCGCGCCGCCCATGGTCGCCGACGAACTGCGCCGCCAGGCCGATATCTTCCTGGAGCTGAGCGACCTTGCCGAGAGCATCCAGCGCGATCCGCGCGACCGGCCGCCGCCGCGCCGGGACCGTTTCGAGCGCGACAGCGAGGACAGCTACGACAGCGACGATTTCGACCGGCAGGACTGACGGGCCGGGCGGCGCCGGCCGCTGCAGCCGGCCGCGCCGCGCTGCCGCCGTGGCACACCTGCACACGCCCGGCCCGGACTGCCGCCTCTGTCCGCGGCTGGCCGGGTTCCGCGACCGCTGGCGGGCGTCCGAACCGTCGTGGCACAACGCACCGGTGCCCTCCTTCGGCCCGCTCGATGCCCGGCTGCTGATCGTCGGCCTGGCGCCGGGGCTGCGCGGCGCCAACCGGACCGGCCGGCCCTTTACCGGCGACGCGGCCGGCGACCTGCTCTACGAAACGCTCATCCGCTATGGCTTCGCCGCCGGCACCTACGACCGGCGGCCGGACGACGGCCTCGTCCTGACCGATTGCCGGATCGGCAATGCCGTCCGCTGCGTACCGCCGGAAAACCGGCCGACAACGGCCGAAAGCCGCACCTGCCTGCCGTTCCTCACCGCAGAGATCGAAGCCATGCCGCGGCTGGAGCAGATTCTGGCGCTCGGCGGCCTGGCCCACGGCATGGTGCTGGCGGCGCTCGGCCTGAAGAAATCCGCCTTCGCCTTCCGCCACGGCGCCGCCCATCCGGCGACCGGCCGGCTGATCCTCGCCGACAGCTACCATTGCTCGCGCTACAACACGAACACCGGGCGCCTGACGCCGGAAATGTTCCGGGCGGTGTTCGCCGCCATCCGCAGCCGCCTTGCCTGACCGGGCCCACCCGCCCGGCCAGCCGCATCAGTACCATGCATCGGGCAGTTCGGCCTTGCGCCGGGCGACGAAGGCGTCGAGCTCCTCGCGCACCGCCTCGTCCATCGGCGGCGGCGTGCAGGCTTCGAGCATCCCGGTCCAGCGCGCATGGGCGCGGCGGCGCATGTCGGTCGAACCGGCCGCCGTCCAGCTCTCGATATTCTCGCTGTCGGACAGTTCGGGCTCATAGAACGCGGTCCGGTAGTTGCGCATGGTATGGCCGCAGCCGAGGAAATGGCCGCCGGGCGCGACCTCGCCATAGGCGTCGCGGGCCAGCGCCTCGTCGCCGGTGTCGAACCCCTCGCCGAGCAGCTTCTGATAGCTGCCGAGCCGGTCGGCATCCATGATCAGCTTCTCGAACCCCGTGCACAGGCCGCCCTCCAGCCAGCCGGCGGCCTGCAGGACGAAATTGGCGCCGGCCAGCATGGTGGAATGCATCGAATCGGCCGATTCGTAGGCCGCCTGTGCATCCTCGATCTTGGAGGCGGTGAGCGCGCCGCCGCAGCGCAGCGGCAGCCCCGCCCGCCGGGCAAGCTGGCCGATGGCATAGTTCGCCATCACCGATTCCGGCATGCCGAAGGTCGGCGCGCCGGATTTCAGCGACATCGAGGTGAGGAAATTGCCGAGCACGAAGGGCGCGCCCGGCCGCACCAGCTGGGCGAAGGCGCAGACCATCATCGCCTCGGCCAGCGCCTGGGCGACCGACGCGGCGGTCGAGACCGGCCCCATGGCGCCGGAGAGGATGAACGGCGCCACGACAATGCCCTGGCCGCGGCCGCAATAGACCCGGATCGCCTCGGTCACCACCCGGTCGACCAGCAGCGGCGAATTGGTATTGACGTTGCCGAGGATGACGCAGCGCTCGGCCATCGCCTCGCGGCCGAACACGATCTCGGCCATGTCGATACTGTCCTGCGCCCGGCTCTTCTCCGTGATCGCGCCCAGATGCGGCTTGTCGCTCAGCGTCATGTGCGCGTGGAGCATGTCGAGATGGCGCTTGCTCACCGGCACGTCGCAGGGTTCGCAGACCACGAAGCCGCCATGATGGAGATTGGGATGCAGATGGATGAGCTGCACCAGCTTGCGGAAATCCTCGATGGTTCCATAGCGCCGGCCGCCTTCCAGATCGCGCACGAAGGGCGGGCCGTAGACCGCGGCAAACACCTGGTTCGATCCGCCGATGACGACCGAACGGTCCGGGTTGCGCGCATGCTGGGTGAATTCCCGCGGCGCGCGGGCGCACAGGGCGCGAATCCAGTCGGCGGCGCCGCGCACGATATCGCCGTCCACCGTGGCCCCGGCCTCCCGCCAAAGCTGCAGCGCCTCCGGGTCGCCGCGGAAGGCGACCCCGACATCCTGGAAAATCCAGTCGACCTGGGCCTCGATGCGCTCCAGCGCCTCCCCGTCCAGAAAGTCGAGGACCGGCAGGCGACGCCGGATATAGGGCGAGGCCGGCGCCCCGTTTCGGGCGGCGGTCCTTCCGCGGACCGTACGGTTGCGCCGGGCCATGGCAGTCTCCCTGGATCGGCGGCCGGCCCGCCGGAGCGCCCCGCAGCGGGGAAGCCCCATCCGTTCCGGCCCTCTTGGCCGCATCCCCTACAAGCGGCGGCGGCCCGGCACTAACCTGATCGATCCGGTACGGCTCCGGCAAGACCCTCTCGACCATCCCGGCTGCAGCCCCGTATGCCCCATCCGCCAGCCGCTCCGTCCGGCCCGGTCGGACAGGCCCGTCTTCGCACCGAGGACCGGGCGCTGCTGACCGGGCAGGCGCGCTTCGCCGACGATATCCGCATCGCGGGCTGCCTGCACGCCGCCTTCGTGCGCAGCCCGGAGGCGCACGGCCGGATCGTCGCCATCGAGACGGCGGATGCCGCAGCCGGCCCCGGCGTGGTCGCCGTCTTCACCGGCGCCGATCTCGCCGGCACCGGGCCGACCTCCGTCAACCCGCTGATGCCGGAGGTCCGCCCCCTGCCGCCGGCGCCGCTCGCCTTCGATACGGTCGCCGCGGTGGGCGCGCCGGTCGCCCTCGTCGTGGCTGAATCCGCCGCGGCCGCACAGGATGCCGCCGACGCCATTGCGGTCGAGATCGAGCCGCTGCCGCTCGCGCCGCCGGCCGGAGACCGCTGCCGCGCGCGCGAGACCTGGCGGTCGCCGCCGCAACCGGGGGGGCGCAACGCCGCGGCACAGGTCGCGGTTTCGATCCGCCACCCGCTGCTCGCCCCGGCAGCGCTGGAGCCGCGCGGCATCGTTGCCGACGGCGCGAGCGCACCCGGCCGGCTGACCGTCTGGCTCGGCAGCCAGTCGCCGCACCGGGCGCGGACGGAACTCGCCGCCGCGCTCGGCCTGGACCCGGATCTGATCCGGGTGGTCGCGCCGGATGTCGGCGGCGCGTTCGGCATGAAGGCCTCGCTCTACCCGGAGGATATCGCCGTCGCCTTCGCCGCCCGGTCGCTGGAGCGCTGCGTGAAATGGATCGCCACGCGCAGCGAGGAATTTCTCGCCGCCACCCAGGGCCGCGGCCAGACCGTCGAAGCCAGCCTGAGCGCCGCCGCCGACGGCGCCCTGCTCCATCTCGACGCCCGCATCCGGGCGCCGCTCGGCCACTGGATGCCCTACAGCGCGGTCGTGCCGGCGCGCAATGCCGGGCGCATCCTCCCCGGCCCCTACAGGGTTGCGTCGGCGGATATCGAGGCTGCCGGAGTCGAGACCCATGGCGCTGCCGTCGGCATCTATCGCGGCGCCGGCCGGCCGGAAGCGGCGCTGGCGATGGAACTGTCGATCGAGCGGCTGGCCGGGGCGCTCGGCATGGCGCCGGAAGCGGTGCGCCGGCGCAATTTCATCGCCGCGGCCGACATGCCGTGGACGACCCCGACCGGCCAGGTGCTGGACAGCGGCGACTATCGCGCCGCCTACGACCGCGCCGCCGCCCTCATGGCGGCCGGGACACCGGCAGCGCCGCCGCAGGACGGGCTGCTGCGCGGCGCGGCGACCGTCGCCTATATCGAACCCTCCGGCCTGGGCTGGGAGAGTGCGCGGCTGACCCTCGGCGCCGACGGCGCCATCGCAGCCGCGACCGGCTCGACCGCCCAGGGCCAGGGCCGGACCACGGCGGTGCAGCAGATCGTCGGCGCGCATCTCGGCACCGACCCGGCGGCGGTTGCCGTCGTCCACGGCGACAGCGCCGCGCCGGACACGGGCATCGGCGCGCTGGCGAGCCGCAGCACGCCCATCGGCGGCAGCGCGCTGGTCCGGGCCTGCGAAGCCCTGCGGCAGCAGGCGGAGGCGCGGCTCGGCCGCCCCTTGAGCGCGCGCCCGGACTGGCCGGCCATCGCCCGCCGGACCGGCGCGCTGACGGCCGACGCGATCTATACGGCAGAGGGCGAAGCCTGGGGCTACGGCGCGGTCGGCTGCGCGGTCGCCATCGATCCGGAAACCGGCGTGCCGGCCATCGAGCGGCTGGTCTGGGTCGACGATGCCGGGACGACGATCAACCCGATGCTGGCGCACGGGCAGCTGATCGGCGGCATCGCCCAGGGCATCGGCGAGGCGCTGCTCGAACGGATCGTCTACGATGGCGACGGCCAGCTGCTGACCGGCTCGTTCATGGATTACGGCATCCCGCGCGCCGCCGACATGCCGCCGGTCGCCGCCGAACGGATGGAGACGCCGAGCCCCGCCAACCTGCTCGGCGCCAGGGGCATCGGCGAAGCCGGCGCCATCGGCGCGCCGGCGGCAATCGCCTGTGCGGTCATGGCCGCCCTGCGCCCGCTGGGCATCAAGCATCTCGACATGCCCTTCACGCCTGCGCAACTATGGCAGGCGATCCGGAAGGCCCGTTCCGGCGACCCGTGAACCGAGACTGCGGAACGAGAACCATGGCTCTCCCCTACCGAAAGTCCGAAGCGAAGGCATATGCCCGCGAGCACATGAAGGGCATCTGGGCGGCGGCGCTCACCCCGTTCGCCGCCGACGGCGCCATCGACGAAGCGGCCATGCGGCGCAATCTGCGCCACTGGATCGACGATCTGGGCATCGACGGCTTCTTCATTTCCGGCAAGCAGGGCGAGTTCTTCGCCATGTCGCTGGAGGAGCGCAAGCGCTGCCTCGAGATCGCGGTGGCGGAGACCGCCGGCGGGCCGGCGAGCACCATCATGTCCTGTTCGGACCAGAATCTGGACGTGGTTATCGATCTCGCCCGCCACGCGCAGGATATCGACTGTCCCTATATCGTCGTCCACGCGCCGGTGCTGCATTTCAACAACGATCCCGACGACACGGTTTACGAATATTACCGTTATATCTGCGAGCGGGTGGATATTGCGGTGGCCATGTGGAGCCACCCGGACAGCGGCTATCTGATGAGCCCGGAACTGTGCTCCCGGATCGCCGACCTGCCGAATATCGTGGCGATCAAATACAGCGTGCCGCGCGAGATGTATGCGAAGCTGACCGCGCTCGCCGGCGACCGCATCCTGGTCAGCACGGCATCGGAAGACGAGTGGTTCGACAATATCGTCGAGCTCGGCTGGCGGCTCTATCTCTGCTCGTCGCCGCCCTATCTGATCCAGACCGCCACCGACCGGCGCATGCGCCGCTATACCGACCTCGCCTTCGCCGGCGAGACCGAAGCGGCGCGCCGGGTGCGCGACAGCCTCGATCCGGTGCGCAAGGCGCTGAAAGGCAGCCGCCCGCCGGGCAAGCCGCACAGCCACCAGAAATACTGGCAGGACCTGCTCGGCCAGACCGGCGGCCATGTCCGCCGCCCCTCTCTGGCGCTGACCGGGGCCGAGAAGGCGGCGACACGGGCGGCTTTCGAATCCTGCGGCCTCGCCCCCGGCGCGGCACGGGCGGCCTGACCGTGGCGGAGGAAAACCGGGCCCAGATCGATTTCTGGGCCGGGCCGCAGGGCGAGAAATGGCTGCGCCTGCATGAGGATATCGAACGGACGATGGCGCCGTTCACCCAGGCCGGCCTCGCCGCGCTGGGCGATATCGCCGGCCGGCACTGCCTCGATATCGGCTGCGGCGCCGGCGGCACGACCCTGGCGTTGGCCGAGGCAGCGGGCGCCGGCACGGTCGCCGGCATCGATGTCTCGACGCCGCTCCTGAAACGCGCGCGCGAACGGTCCGCCGGCCGGCCGGCGCTGTGCTTCGTCGAGGCCGACGCCCAGGACTACCCCTTTGCGGAGGCGACCTTCGATATTCTGTTCTCCCGCTTCGGCATCATGTTCTTTCGCGATCCGGTCGCGGCCTTCGCCAATCTGCGCCGGGCCTGCCGGCCGGGAGCGCGCCTGGTCGCGGTGGTGTGGCGCGAGCCGCGGGAAAACCCGTGGGTGATGATCCCGGTCTCGTCGGTCAAGGCCTTTGTCGAGCTGCCGCCCCGGCCGGCGCCGGGCGAGCCCGGCCAGTTCCAGTGGGCCGACCCGGAGGCTGCCGCCGGCTGGCTGGGCGAGGCCGGCTGGCGCGACTGCCGCTTCGAGCCGCTGGACCTCGCCCTCTCCTTCCCCGGCCCGCCGGAAGCGGCCGCCCGCTACCTGCTCCAGATGGGGCCGGCGGCGGCCCTGCTGGCGGAGGCCGGCGGCGACCTGCCGGCGCGCGCCGAGGCCGCCCTGGCAGCGCAGCTCGAACCCCATGCGAGCGATGGCGCAGTGAAGCTCGGCGCCGCCTGCTGGACGGTCTCGGCTCTCGCCTGACCCGGCCGGCGCGGTCGCTCCTCAGGCGGCGTCGGCGCCGAAGATCGCCTTGATTTCGAGAAATTCCTCGAAGCCGTGCGCGCCCCATTCGCGGCCGTTGCCGGACTGCTTGTAGCCGCCGAACGCCGCCGTCAGATCGGGCATGGCGCCGTTGATGTGCACATTGCCGGTGCGCAGCCGGCGCGCCACCTTTGCCGCGCGTTCGGGGTCGGCCGACGAAACATAGCCCGACAGGCCATAGGGCGTGTCGTTGGCGATGGCAACCGCCTCGTCCTCGTCGGCATAGCCGATGATCGACAGGACCGGGCCGAAGATTTCCTCGCGCGCAATCGTCATGTCGTTGGTGACGTTGGCGAACACGGTCGGCCGGACATACCAGCCCTTGTCGAGGCCTTCCGGCCGGCCGGGGCCGCCGGCGACGAGGTCGGCACCTTCCTCCATGCCCTTGCCGATCAGGTCCTGAACCTTGTCGAACTGCGCCGCGCTGGCCAGCGGCCCCATGGTGGTCGCCGGATCGCGCGGATCGCCGACCGCGATCTTGCCGGCCGCGGCGCGCGCCGCCTCGACCGCCTCTGCCATCCGGTCCATCGGGACGAGCATCCGCGTCGGCGCGTTGCAGGACTGGCCGGCATTGCCGGCACAGCCGAACACGCCGCCCTTCACCGCCCTGGCGATATCGACATCGTCGAGCAGGATATTGGCCGACTTGCCGCCCAGCTCCTGGGTCACCCGCTTGACCGTATCGGCCGCGCCGCGGGCGACGGCGATGCCGCCGCGGGTCGAGCCGGTGAACGACATCATGTCGATATCCGGATGGGCCGACATGGCCTCGCCGACCGTCGGCCCGTCGCCATTGACCAGGTTGAAGACGCCGGGCGGTACGCCGGCCTCGTCGAGGATTTCGGCGAAGATTATGGCGTCGAGCGGCGCGATCTCGCTCGGCTTCAGCACCATGGTGCAGCCCGCCGCGAGGGCCGGCGCCACCTTGCAGGCGATCTGGTTCTGCGGCCAGTTCCACGGCGTGATCATGCCGACGACGCCGATGGGCTCGCGCCGCATCAGCGTGCTGCCCTGCACCTCCTCGAACCGGTAGTCCCGCAGCACGCGGGCCGCGGTCTTGATATGGGCGAGGCCGGACGGGGCCTGAACCTTCCGGGCGAAGCCGAGCGGCGCGCCCATCTCATGCGAGATCGCCTCGCCCAGATCGTCGATCCGG
Source organism: Alphaproteobacteria bacterium (assembly GCA_965221475.1). Lineage (GTDB taxonomy): Bacteria > Pseudomonadota > Alphaproteobacteria > Bin65 > Bin65 > Bin65. Next base: position 561,614 of record OZ244891.1, read on the forward strand.
CGCTTGTAGATTTCGATAATCCGGTCGAGCAGTTCGAGCCGCTCCTCCCGGCCGGTGCCGGCATAGCTTTCGAAAGCGCTCCGCGCCGCCGCGACGGCCCTGTCGACATCGGCAGCCGAGCCGAGGCTGATCTGCCCGCACGGCTCCTCGGTCGCCGGGTCGATCACGTCCAGCGTCCGCGGCTCCGCCGGATCGACCCACGCGCCGCCGATATAGAATTTCAGAGTGTTGCCCGACATGCCGATGCTTCCCCAATGCTGATTTCCGTTGCCGGCGCCTCGCCGTTCGCGCGCAGATATAGTGCGCCGCCCCGCGACTTGCCAACACGGCTCCCGACGATATCCGGCGGCCGGATTGGCGCGGGGCGAGCGGCCTGTCCCGCCGGCCCGCGCCATGCTATCGCCGGCCCTCGGCAATCCTGCGGAAAGGACGGCAGCATGGCAGAGGGCGGTGCAAGGATCGAATATGGAACGCGCAGCGGCGGCCGGGTGGCGCACCTGTTCATCGACCGGCCGGCCCGGCGCAACGCCATCGGGCCGGGCGTCATCGCCGGGCTGAAGGACGCCTGCGCCGAACTGGCGGCCGACGAGGGCCTGCGCGCGGTCGTGCTGACCGGGGCCGGCGGCCATACCTTCGCCGCCGGCGCCGATGTCCATTGCCTGGCCGGACTGGAGCCGGCGAGCGCCCGCGCCTTCATCTCCGCCCTGCACGAGGCTATCGACGCGGTGCGCCGGCTGCCCGTGCCGGTTATCGCCGCCATCCGCGGCCATTGCCTGGGCGCAGCGGTCGAGCTGGCGGCGGCGTGCGATTTCCGCGTCGGCGACACGACGGCCATCGTCGCCATGCCGGAAGTGCGGGTCGGCATCCCCAGCGTGATCGAGGCGGCGCTGCTGCCCGGCCTGATCGGCTGGGGCGCGACGCGCGAAATGCTGCTGACCGGCCGCCTCTACGATGCCGCAGAAGCCGGCCGGATCGGCTTCTTCCAGAAGGTGACGGCGCCGGGCGACCTGGATGAAGCGGTGGACGGCTGGCTCGATGCCATAATCGCCGGCGGTCCGGCCGCGGTGCGGACCCAGAAGGCCCTGCTCAACGACTGGCAGGACATGTCCCTCGCCGAAGCAGTCGCGGTGAGCATCGACGCCTTTGCCGCCTCGTTCGAGGGCGAGGAGCCGGCGCGGATGCTGGTGCAGGCGCTGAAGCCGAAGGGCGGGTGAAGCGCCCCGCCGCCCTCCGGCGGCGGCTCTGTCGGGGTTCGCCTCGTCTCAGTCCGCCGGCGGGATGGCGCCGGCTTCGTACAGCGCGGCAATGTCCGGGCCGGTGAAGCCGAATTCGGCCAGCACCGCGGCAGTATCCTCGCCGATGGCCGCGGCCCGGCCGGCGATCTCCGGCCCGTCCTCATCGGCCATGAAGGCACCGCCGATGGTGCGCGGGGCGGCCGCGCCTTCGGCCGGATCGTCGGCAAACACGGCCCGGTGCGCCATCTGCTCGAGCTCGATCACGGCGCCGGCCTCGAGCACGCAGGAGACGGACAGGCCGGCGGCGCGCAGCCGGCCCTCCCACTCCTTCACCGGGCGGGTGCGGAAGGCGGCATGGAGCCGGTCCACGACCGCCTGGGAGCGCGGGCCGGCCGGATCTTCGGGATCGAATTCGTCCCACAGGTCCGGGTCGAGCCCGGCCAGTTCCAGCACGGCGACGCCCTGGGCCCTGGTGACCGCGCTCACCGCAATATGGCCGTCGCGGCACGGGAAGGTATCGGCAGTCAGCACCGCAGCGGTGGAGCGGTTGCCGATCAGGCCGCCGCCGGTGCCGTCGGTGAACAGGCGCGAAAAAACCGACATCTGCATCAGGATCGCCGCATCGATCATGGCAAGATCGATATGCTGGCCCCGGCCGGTCCGGGCGCGGCGGAACAGGGCCGCGGCAATGGCATAGGCGGCGAGAAAGGCGGTCGGCACATCGACCGGCAGAAAGCCGGCGCGGGTCGGCCCGGTCGCCGGGTGGCCGTTATTGGCCATCATGCCGGAAATCGCCTGGATCGTGCCGTCATAGGCCGGCTCGGCCGCCAGCGGTCCGGTCTGGCCGTAGCCGGAGATCGAGCAGTAGACGATATCGGGCCGGGCCCGGCGCACCGCCGGATAGTCGAGGCCGAGCCGGGCCATCGTGCCGGGCCGGAAATTCTCCAGCACGACATCGCAGCCGGCGGCGATCCGCAGGATCGCGTCGCGCCCGGCCGGGTTTTTCAGATCGAGCGAAATCGAGCTTTTGCCCCGGTTGACCAGTTCATAGGCCGCCGAATCGGCGTCCGCCGGCTGGGAGCCGGTCTTGAATATCCTGCGCAGCTGGTCGCCGCGCGCCGGCTCGACCTTGACGATCCGGGCGCCCTGATTGCCCAGCAGCTGCGCGGCATAGGGCCCCGACACGACCTGGCTGAAATCGAGGATGCGGATGCCTTCGAAGGCCTGGGGCAAGGCGCGGTTCCTTTGGCAGCCGGCCGGATTCGGCAGATAGGCATTGCCTCTGCAAAGCGATTGCGGCAAGCATTCGGGCGAACGATCTTTCGGTCCAGCGACCGACCGCTGCCTTGTAGAGGAGAAGCGCGATGTTGGAAACGGTCCGCGACCGGGGCCGCCGGGCCGATGCAACCCGCCCCTCGACGCGAGCGGAGAACCGGCGCGGATGCCGGAGCCTGGCGGTTGCCCTGCTGGCACTCGCCGCGATGGCGGCCGGCCCGGCGCTGGCGCAGGACAAGGCCGGCGCAGACAGGCAGAAAGCCGGCCGGACCGACTGGACGCAGCCGGTCGCCACCATCGAACGGGACGAGATCGAGAGATCGGGCGCGCAAAGCCTCGCCGACCTGCTGACGACCGCCCTCGCCTATAACAGTTTCGGCCTCCTCCGCGCCCGTTCCCTGGGCCAGGACGGCGCGGTCTTCTACGTCAACGGCCGGCGCATCCCCGACCCGTCCGCCGACGGGGGCCTGGACGAGAGCTATGCGCTGGAATTCGTGCCGCTCGCCGCCATCGAGCGAATCGAAATCCTCGATACCGGCGCCGCGGGGCTGAACGCGCTCGGCGCCCGGGGCGGCGCCTACAATATCGTGCTCCGGCGCGACTACACCGGCACGACGGTGCGGGCCGATACCACGCGCCCCGTCCGCCGCGGCGGCGAAACCGATACGATTGCCGGCCTGTGGGGCGGCAAGGTCGGACGCAGCCATCTGGTCATCGGGTTCGAAGGCTTCCAGCGGTCCGAAATCCCCAGCGCCAGCCGGAAATACAGCCGTGCCTCCTGGACCGCCGACGGCGCCTTCGCCGATACGGTCGGCGTTTCGCTGTCGGGCAACACGCTGTTCATTCCGGTCGGCGACGGCGCCGTCGCCCGGCCGCTCGGCAGCTGCGAGGGCAAGGGCTATGCCGGCCCGCTCAAAGATCCCGGCGGCGTTCCCGGCACGGCATGCGGCTACGCCTATGCCGATGTCGCCTGGGCGAGCACCAGGATACAGCGGCAGGGCCTGTTCGCCAGCCTCGACCATACGCTGAACGGCGCCGCAACCCTGTATGCCGATGCCCGCTTCGCCCAGGGGGATACGGCACTGCGTTTCGCCCCTGCCGTCGACACTTTTTCCATTTCGTCCGACGTTCTGACAAATGCCCAGAGGCAGGCACTGATCGACAGCGGAATAACGACGATTCCCGCCACTCTGCAGCTCGCGCACCGCTTTGTCGGCCACGGCACCCGCGACTGGAAATGGGATGTGCAGGAGATCGACCTGACGCTCGGCCTGCGCGGCCGCCTGCCGGCCGAATCCGGGTACGACGCCTCGGTGCGCTTCTATCGCTACCGGGGCGACGACGATGCCTCGACATTCGTCAGCTGGAACCTGCTTCAGCCCCTGATCGCCAGCGGGGCATACAATCTCGCCAACCCGTCGTCGACCGACGATACCCATCTCGCCGCGATTCGCGCGACCGGCCTGCGGATGTATCGCGACACGCTCGTCGAGCATCGAACGGCCCGGGTCGCGTTCGACGGTGCCGGATTCTCCCTCCCCGGCGGTGCCGCACGCTGGCGCGCGGGCATCGGCGCCGACCATTCAAGACAGTATGACGCCCGCGAATATCGCGATGTCGCCGGGGGCACCCATACCGGAGAGGAAGTGCTCGGATCGGGCGGCGCGACCTTCAGCGGCAAGCGCCAGACCTGGTCGGGTTTCGCCGGGCTGGAGCTGCCGGTCCGGCGCGACTGGACCGTCGGCCTGTCGCTGCGCGGCGACAGCCATGACGATGTCGGCACGACCCACAGCTATCGGGTGGCAACCGCATGGCAGGCACACCGCATGCTGACGCTGCGCGGCTCGTGGGAAGCCGGCACGACGCCGCCGTCGCTGCGCAAGCTCCATTCCTCAGTTCTGTTCACCTACCCCTATATCTGCGATACGAAGAATCACACCGGGCCGGGCGCTTGCGGCAGGACGCAATTCAGGATGGCGAGCGGCGGCAATCCGAATCTCAAGCCCGAACGGAGCCAGATCTACAGCGTCGGCGCCCAGGCCGCGCTCGGCTTCCTTTCGGTCGGGGCGGACTGGTTCCGTGCCCAATCGGCGAACCTGGCCATCCGGTCGAACGCGCAGGAGCTGGTCGATCTGGAAGCCGCGGGCCAGCCCCTGCCGCCGGGCGCCAGCGTCGTGCGCGTGGGCGGCGCGATCGAGCGGATTATCAACCCGCTGGTCAATACGGGCGAAAGCACCAGTTCGGGTTTCGACATCCGGGCCCGTGCCCGGTGGAAGATCGATCCGGTGAACGCCGGCGCCGATCTCAACTGGTTCTATATCGCCGAGAACCGGCTGAAGAACCGCGGCAAGCCCCAGGCCACCGGCTTCCCGCGCCATCGCGTCCAGGGCGCGCTGCGGGCCGGGTGGAAGGGCCTGACGGCGAGCTGGAGCACGCGCTTCATTTCCGGCTACACGCTGCCCCAGGCGGGCATACGCTTCAAGGCCTGGATGGGCCACGATCTCACGGTCGACTGGCGCGACGCCTTCGGCCTCATGGGAACGACGCTGCGCGGCGGCGTGCTCAACGTGGCCGACCGCGGCCCCTCCGTCGCAACGACCAATCCCAATATCGCCGACGCGCGATTCGATTCGGCCCGGGGCCGGACGATTTTCGTTTCGCTCGCCGCCAAATGGTAGGCGCGGCCGGTCGCGCTTCCGATTCCGACACCAGGAGCATACCGATGGACAACAAGGCCGCCGTCATCCACGAGAAGGGCACGCCGGATGTCCTGCAATGGCAGGACTGGCCGGTCGGCGAACCCGGCCCCGGCGAGGTGCTGATCCGGCACGGCGCCATCGGCGTCAACTATATCGATACCTATAACCGGCGCGGCATGCCCCATCCCTGGCCGGTGCCGCCGCTGCCCTTCGTCCTCGGCATCGAGGGTGCGGGCACGGTGGAGGCGGTCGGCGAGGACGTGAGCGAATGCGCCGTCGGCGACCGGGTCGCCTATGCCAGCCCGCCGCACGGCGCCTATACGCAGCGCCGCATCATGCCGGCGAAGCGGATGGTCAAGCTGCCGGAGGCGGTCTCCGACGAGGAGGCCGCCGGCAGCATGCTCAAGGGGCTGACGACCCAGTTCCTCCTGCGCCGTACCTACCGGGTACAGCCGGGCGATACCGTGCTGGTTCACGCCGCGGCCGGCGGCATGGGGCTGATGCTGTGCCAGTGGGCGAGCCATCTGGGCGCCACGGTGATCGGCACCGTCTCGACCGACGAGAAGGCAGAGCTCGCCAGGGCGCACGGCGCCGCCCATGTGGCGATCCACGGGCGCGACGATTTCGTCGCGCTGGTCAGGGAGGCGACCGACGGCGAAGGCTGCCCCGTGGTCTACGACAGTATCGGCAAGGATACGCTCGTCCGCTCGCTGGACTGCCTGCGCCCGCTCGGCATTCTCGCCTGCTACGGCCATGCCTCGGGCGCGCCGGACCCGGTGGATGTTGTCGATCTGGGGCGGCGGGGCTCGCTGTTCGTCACCCGCCCGGCGCTCATGCACTATATGGAGCGGCGCGAGGATCTGGTCGGGAGCTCGCAGGAGCTGTTCGATGTGATGGCGTCCGGCGCGGTGAAGATCAGGGTGAACGCCCGCCATCCGCTGCGCGAGGCGGCAGAGGTCCACCGCGCCATCGAGGAACGGCGCACCACCGGCTCGACGATCCTGCTGCCGTTCGCATAAGGCGGCCGGCCCGCCGCGCGCCTTCCTGCGGCCGCGATCAGTAGAGGCCGTAGCGGCCGGGGGCGAGGATGCCGTTGGGATCGAGGGCGCGCTTGATGGCGGCGCAGGCCTCCCGGAACGACGGCATCAGCTTTTCCATATGGAAATCGTACCAGTCGAGCGGCGCCCGGCCGACCGCGACCCCGCGCTCGAAATACGCCTCGGCGAGCGCCCGGTAGGTCGCGTCGGCGCGGGCGCACTCGTCGGCGTCCTCCCGGTTGAAGGCGATGACGTGCAGGCTGCGGGCGAAGCGCGGCCCGGCGACGTTCAGGACCTGATAGTCCAGCCCGTTGGCCGCATAGATGCTCCGCCCCAGCTTCTGAAATTCGTTGGCGATCCGGCCGTCCATCGGCGTGCCGGGCAGGAACCAGGCGTTGCCGCCGCCCGGCCGCCAGTCGAGCAGGCCGAGCTCCGTATCGGTCGGCTCGCCGGAGAAGGAGCTGATGGCGCATGCCAGCGGCGGCATCTCCGCCGCCGCCTCATGCGCGATGTACGTTGCCTTGCCGGAGGCGCAGAAATGGTCGACGACCCGCTGGATCTGCGGCTCCATTGCGGCCATGGAAGGGCCGTAGAAAGCGCCTGAAACCGTCCACGCGCCGAGGCCGTATTCCTTCTGCAGCGCCTTGCGCGCCTCGTCGCCGATCGATTCCCGGCCGCCGGAAGCGGCGTAGGCCGGGCTCGGCGTCTCGCTGCCGATCAGGTAGAGGTCGCTGCCGATGCGGAACAGGGTCGGCACGAAATTCGACATTTTCAGGGGCCGGCACAGATCGACGATTTCCGCCAGATCGTCATCCTCCGGGAAAGAAAAGTGGAAGGAACGGATCGCCGGCGGCCGCGGCAGCAGCCAGACGCCCATCCGGGTGACGACGCCGAAATTCGACTGGGCGAACAGCCCGTCCAGGATCGGCCCGAAGGAATATTTCGAGACGTGCCAGTTGGCCGGACTGTCGCCGCCGATGGCGCCGTCGCCGGTGCGGACGACCGCGCCCGTACCGAGCACGATCTCCAAGCCGCAGCTCATGCCGAAATGGTCGAAATAGGGGCCGTAGCCGGCGCCCTTGTCGAGCGCATTGCCGATCATGCCGCCATCGGGCGGGCCCGAAGTGGTGGAAGCGATCCATTGCCCGCCGCGCGCCCTGAGCTCGTCGGCCAGCGTGCGGAAGCTGACGCCGGGCTCGACGGCAGCGAAGCCGAGCGTCTCGTCGATCTCGATAATGCGGTTCATGCGCCGGCCGAGATCGACCACCGCCATGCCCGCGGCCGGCGCGGAGCGCGAGCCGAGGCCGGTATTGCGGCCGGTCGAGGTCGGGAAGAGCGGGGCCTTGTGTTCGTTGGCAAGGCGGACCAGTGCCGCCACCTCCGCCGTCGAGCCCGGACAGAGCACGGCCGCCGGCCGCCGGTCGCCACCCGGCAGGGTGTTGTCGCCATAGCGGGCGAGCGTGTCGGCCGCCGTATCGACCCAGTCGGCGCCGAGCGCGCCCTCGGCCGCAGTCAGAAACCCATCCATGCCCATCGCACCCCTCCCCGGCAATGTCTTCCCGTGTTCTGTGCGCGGTCTTCGCTACATGCCGGAACTGCCCGGCCGGGCGGTGGCTGCCTTACAGCCACCACTGGATGACGTAGTCGAACGGGCCTTCGACGTTGAGCAGGTCGACGCGCTGGAGGCGGATGCGCCAGCCCTCGCCGTCGCGCACCAGATCGTGGCGGTACTTGCCGGCGAAATGGCGGACCTCGTAGCGCAGATATTCCGCGCAATGGAATTTCGAGCGCACGATGACATCGCCATTATCGGCCAGATTCTCGATCACGACGTTCGAAACGACATGGCTCAGCCGGTTGGGCGGGCTCTGCGACCAGGCGTGCGGATGGGTATTGCGGCGGATGCGCACCGTCATCAGGTCCCGGTCTTCCCAGAAGATATTGGGCACGCCATCGCCCTGCGTCTGCTCCCGCTGTGCCGGCATCCAGTAGCGGCCGTCCGGCGCGAACAGGTCGAGCCATTCCTGCCACAGGCCGTCGTCGAGGATTTCCGCCTGGCGGTAGAGAAAGGCCTCGACCGCGCGCTGGGTCGCGGAATCGACGCCCGCGGCCGTCGGAAGGAGCGCCGCGCTCCGGCCGTCAGCGTCCGGCATTTCCGGCCTCCCCCGGCCCGCCGCCAGCCGCCATATAGCCGGCCCAGGCCTGCATCATGTGGCGCAGCGGCATCTCGCTCATCGTGCCGGGCGCGCTGTAGAGCACGCCGGCGCGCTCGCTGTCCGAACCGTGGTTGCGATGCAGGCTGACCCAGTCGCCGCCCTCGCCCGACAGCCCCTGATGGCATTTCCAGAAATTGTGCAGATCGTCGGCATTCACCATCGTCGAGGGCGAATTGACCAGATAGTAATAGTCGAGCGCCCGCCGATAGATCGCCTCCGGCGCGCCCTTGAGGCGGAAATGCCAGATTTCCGTCAGCGTCCGGTCGACGCCGAGCGGCCGGATTGCGCGCAGCTGCTGAAGCGGCGGCTGTACCGACAGGCAGGGATAGACCAGGACATGGTGGAGGTCGGTCGAAAGGATCGCCTCGCCCCTCTCCTCGCCATGGGCCTGCTTGAGCAGTGCCTCATATTCCACGGTGTCCGGATCCTGCGGGCGCAGGCCCATATAGCCGGCCAGGAAACAATGGCCATAGGGATGGCCCACCGTATCGAACTTGACCCACTCCTCGATCGGCGTCTTGAAGGCGGAGATGAAGCTGTAGGCGAGCGGGGGCTTGTGGCCGTCGCGCTTCTCCATCTCGCGCTCGACCTGTCCGGCCGCGACGCCGGTCGATTCATGGGTCGCCGAGGGGTGCGAGACATCGAGCTGGTTCTCGAGAAATATCTTCCAGTTGGATTTCTGGATCATGCGGAAACAGTCGCCGACCACCTCGACATCGCCGTCCGGCGCCCGGTCGACCAGCTGGTCGAAGGTCAGCTTCGCACCGCCGAGAAACGTTCCGAGGTCCGGTCCGTCGGGCGAAAGGGAGGCGAAGTAGAAGCCGCGATAATCGTCGACCCGCGCCGCCGGCTTCAGCCCGGCATCGCCCCGGGCAAGATCCAGCCCGGTGCCGTCATAGCCGCCGGCCGCCGGGATGCTGGCCACGCTGCCGTCGAAATCGAACATCCAGGCGTGGTAGGAGCAGCGGAAGCGGCGCCCGGCATTGCCGCTGCGGTCGGAGCACAGCATCGCGCCCCGGTGCGGGCAGCGATTGTGGAAGACCCGCACCGCGCCGTCGCGGCCGCGCACCATGATCATCGACTGGCGGCCGACCTGCGCGACGTAATAGTCGCCCGGTTCCTTCACCTGGCTCTTGTGGCCGACATAGATCCACAGCTTTTCGTGGATCCGTTCCATCTCCCGTTCGAAAATATCCGGGTCGGTATAGCACAGCCGGTGGACCCGATCAGGCTCCACCAGGCCGGCAATATCGCGATTGCCGTTGCCGCCGTTGCGCACAGGTCCCTCCCTCCCTTGCGTCGCAGCGCCGGGCCGCCATGGACGAAGGCCGGACGGCCGCGGCCAGACCCGCAGGATGCCGGAAGCCGCCCGGCCGGACAAGGCCGTTCCGCCCGCCCCCGTCCGCCGGCATGCCCGGCGCGTTCAGCCGGCGCCGGCCAGCGCCGCCGCGGTTCGCGCCAGCGCTGCGCCCTGGACGCGCGCCATCTCCAGTTCGACCGCGCCGGGCCGCGGGCCGGGGCCGCGGGTGATCGTGCCGGCGCCGAGCGGGCTGGCGCCGTGCACCGTCGAAGGGTCGAGCACCGCCGGGCTGCGCAGGCCGAGCGGCAGCAGGGTCATGCCGTGGGCGCCGAGCAGCGACCACAGGGAGAGGATCGCACTCTCCCGCCCGCCGCCGGAGCCCGCACCGGTGAAGACGGTCGCCGGCTTGCCGATCAGGGCGCCGTCGAACCACATCGCGGCGGTGCGGTCGAGAAACACCCTGAGAGCGCCGCTCATGGTGCCGAAATGGACCGGCGTGCCGAGCGCCAGCCCGTCGCAGGCCACCAGGTCGGCCGGTTCGGCGACCGGCACATCGGCGAAGTCCGCCCGCTTCGCGACATGGTCCGGGCCCTGGATCGCCGCCGCCTCGGCGATCTCCGGCACCTGTTTCAGGGTGACGGTCGCGCCGGCCGAAGCTGCGCCTTCGGCCACGGCCCGGGCCATCTTCCAGGTCGCACCGCCGGTCGAATGGAATAGAGTCAGGATACGGGGTCCGGTCATGGCGCCAGTCTAGGCCCGACCCATTGCCGAAGGAAGCCGGGAGACCGCCATGATCGTCGAAATGCGCATCTACACCGCCCATGTCGGGCAGGCCGCCGCCTTCGCCGCGCTGTACCGGGAGAAGGGCCTGCCGATCCAGGAGCCGATCCAGGGCCGGCTGCTCGGCATGTACCGCACGGAGTTCGGCCCGATGAACCAGGTGATCCTGCTGTGGGAATATCCCGACCACGCCGCGCGCGACGCCCGGCGCGCCGCGCTTATGAAGGCGCCCGGCTGGGCCGATTTCCTGCGCGAGAGCGCGCCGCTGGTGCAGAGCGAGGAAAGCCGGCTGCTGGTGCCGGCCTGAAACGCGCCGGCCGGCGCCGCCCCGCCCGAACCGGGGTGACAGCCGGCCGGCGAGCGGATAGCCTGCCGGCGGCTCTGACGGCGAAAGGGGAGGGGAAATGGCCACGTTCCGAAGCGCCGCCCTGGTGCCGCAGCGGCAGCACAATGAGGACCGGATGCGCCGGGCGGAAAGCTGGCGACAGCGAAGCGAGGACGCCGCTTCGGAGACCGACAGGTTCATATTCCTCTGGATCGCCTTCAATGCGGCCTACGGCTTCGAAATGCCGGCCTCCGATGCCGATGGGCGATCCGGGGAGCAGTACAAGTTCAACCGCTATTGCCGGGAGATCGTCAACCGGGACGAACGGAAAGCGCTTCATCGGATACTCTGGCATACCTATTCGGGCCCGATACGGATTTTGCTGGATAACCCCTATGTTTACGAACCGTTCTGGAAATCCGTTCAGGGCATGGCTCAGGCAAAGCCATGGAACAAACAGCTCAATGCCGAGAATAAACGCGCGTTCAGATCGCTTGCGAACGGAGATACGGCCGGCGTCCTCAGGGTGGTCCTGTCGCGCCTCTATACCCTGCGCAACCAGATTTTCCACGGCGGCGCGACCTACGCGACCGGCCTGGGCCAGGCCCAGGTTCGCGACGGCAGCCGTATCATGGAGTCCGTCGTGCCGGCCATTCTCGAGATCATGCGCCGCGAAATCGCCGCCAATCCGGATTCGGAGGTCTGGGGCCGGGTCTCCTACCCGCGCGTCGCTGAAGTACGGGCGTAAGACGGCAGACCGGCCGGGCGCACGGCAACAGGGGGAAGCGGAGCGCGAATGTATCCAGTAGCCCAGGCCGGCCTGATCGCCGCTTCCAACCGGGATATCCCGCCCTTTCCGGTCGTCGTGCCGGCGGATATCGATACCGCGGTCGCCGCCATGGCCGATGCGGAGGCGCCGGTCCCCTATGCCGGCGGAACGGACCTGTTCGGCGCCGTGCGCGAGGGCAAGCCGATCGGCACACTGATCTGGCTCCGGCGGCTCGAAGCCCTGCGCGGCATCCGGATCGAGGGCGGCGCCCTCAGCGTCGGTGCGCTTACCGTGCATGCCGAAGCCGCGGCCTCGGCGGCGGTCGCCGCAATTCCCGGCCTCGCCGAAGCCTGGTCCTCCCTCGGCCGCATGCGCATCCGGCTCTCCGGCACGGCCGGCGGCAATCTGATGGCCCGGCACACGCGCTACGAACTGTCGATCCTGCTGACCGCACTGGGCGGTACCGCCCGCTTCGCCGCCGCGGCCGGCGAAGCCGATCTCATGCCGGACGAAATCTGGCAGCGGGCGGAGCCGCCGCGCGCCCTCCTGACCCGGCTCTCGATCCCCCTCGCCGCGGACCTGCGCCTCGATTACGACCGCTCGCTGCGGCCGGTCATGACCCAGGCGCTCGCCCTGTGGCGCGATACGGCGGGCAGGGCCCGCGGCCGCGCCGTTATCGCCACCGAATGGCTGCGTCCGCACGCCCTCGATCTCAACCTGTCGGGAACGGATGCACGCGGCATTGCCGAAGCGGCGTTCGCCGCCCTGCCGGCCGGTTTCGCCGATGCCGCCAGCGGCAATGCCTGGCTGCGCCGGGCCGGGGCGGCGCTGCTCGCCCGGCAGATCGGGCGGCTGGAGGCGGCTCATGCCTGAGCGTTTCGGCCCGCAGATCGATCTCGCCTTCACGCTGAACGGCGCGCCGGTCGCCCTGTCGACCACGACATCGACCACGCTCGCCGACCTGCTGCGCCAGCGCCGGGACGGGCGCGGCACCCGGCTCTCCTGCGAGCGCGCGGTGTGCGGCGCCTGCACCGTGCTGATCGACGGCGTGCCGCGGGCGGCGTGCGCCGTCTTCGCCTTTGAGGCCGGGGGCTGCACGGTCCGCACCGTCGAGGGGCTGGCGGCCGGCGGCGAGCCCGGCCCGGTCCAGGCCGCCTTCGCCGACCATGCCGCCTTCCAGTGCGGCTTCTGCACCGCCGGCATGATCCTGATGACCGAAGCCCTGCTCGACCGCGACCCGGACCCGGACCCGGCGACGGTCCGCGACTGGATCGGCGCCAATATCTGCCGCTGCACCGGCTATGCCATGATCCTGGAGGCGGTGCGCGACGCCGCCCGGCGCCGGCGGGAGGCCGCCCGATGACCGGCCAGGCAGCGCTGCGCACGGTCGGCCGGCAGGACCGGCGCATCGATGCGGTCGAGAAAGTGTCCGGCGCGGCCGTCTATACCGTCGATATCGAGCTGCCCGGAATGCTGCACGCCAGGGTGCTGCGCAGCCCGCACGGCCACGCCCGCATCCGCGCCATCGACGCTTCGGCAGCGCGCGCCATACCGGGCGTGCATGCCGTGCTGACGCGGGACGAAACCGCCAGCCTGCCGATGCCGGTCTATGGCTATTTCATCAAGGACCAGCCGATCGTCGCCACCGACAAGGTGCGCTATGAGGGCGATATCGTCGCCGCCGTCGCCGCCGTGGACGAAGCCACGGCCAACCGGGCGCTCGCCGCGATCCGCGTCGATTACGAGCCCCTGCCCGCCGTCACCGATATCGAGCGCGCGTCCGACCCGGATGCCGCCGAACTGTTCGAGCAGGCGCCGGTCGGCATCGTGCCGCATTACGGCCAGGGCGCTTCGGGCGAACTGCGGCCGCGCCGGAATGTCTGCTACCGCTTCTCCTACGAAACCGGCCCGGCGGACGCCTTCGACGATTGCGACCATGTTTTCGAGGACACGTTCCGCTTCTCGCGCATGCATCATTTCCATCTGGAGCCGTTCGTCTGCGTCGCCGACTGGTCGCGGGCGGACCGGATCGAGCTGTGGACCAGCTGTCAGAATCCGTTTCCCCTGCGCAAGGAGATCGCCCGCATCTTCGGCCTGGGCGAGAACCGGATTGCCGTGCGCGTCCCCCATATCGGCGGCGGTTTCGGCAGCAAGAACGGCTGCAAGACGGAGCCGGTCGCCCTCGCCCTGTCGCGTCTCGCCGGCCGGCCGGTCCGCTTCTGCCTGACGCTCGAAGAGGGGTTCCTGACCAATACCCAGCACGCCGCGGTCCTGACGCTGAAGACCGGCGTTATGGACGACGGCACGCTGATCGCCCGGCAAAGCCGGATTCTGCTCGATTCCGGCGCCTATTCCGACGGCAGCCCGCTGGTCGCGGAGAAAGCCGGCTACCGCATTCCCGGCCCCTATCGCTATCGGCATATCAAAACCGACTGCGACTGCGTGATGACCAACACCGCGCCGGCCGGCCCGTTCCGCGGCTTCGGCGGCACCCAGACCAGCTGGGCCTGCGAATCGCAGATCGACATGATCGCGCACCGGCTCGGCATCGACCCGTACGAGATGCGCCGGAAGAACCTGATCGATCCGGGCGAACCCTTCGTGCCCGGCGAAAGCGGCATGGACAGCGACTTGCGCGAGGGCCTCGATCTGGTGGTGCGCGAGATCGGCTATCGGCGGCGGCGCCTGAAGCGCGAAGGCCCAGTGCGGCGCGGCATCGGCCTCGCCATCGGCTTCAAGGATGGCGGCGGCGTCAACAAGCCGGCGCTGGCCAGGGTCCGGGTCTCGACCGGCGGCGATATCTTCCTGCAATGCGGCACGGTCGAGATCGGCCAGGGCGCCCATACGGCGCTGTGCGCCGTGGTCGCCGAAGTGCTGAACGCCGGGCGCGACCGGGTCCGCTACATGCCGGTCGATACCGACCATTCGCCCTTCGACCAGGGCACCAATGCCAGCTCGGCGATTTCGGTGATGGGCCAGGCGGTCGAGCGCGCCGCCCGCGCCGCCCACGAGAAGGTTCTCGACTTCGCCGCCGACATGCTGGGCTGCCCGCCGGAGGAGCTCACCCTCGAAGACTGGGAAATCCGCCGCGGCAACGATTCCCATCCGCTCGCCCCCATGATCATGGCGCGCTTCGGCGGCACCGGCTGGGAATTCGTCGGCGAGGGCTTCCACAAGGCGCAGAACAGCCCTGCCGCGCCGCTCGAGGCGCCGTGCGTGTTCTGGGAGATCGGCTGGGGCGGCGCCCAGGTCGCGGTCGATACCGAAACCGGCAAGGTCACGGTCGAGCGGCTGTTCGTCACCGGCGATGCCGGCCGGGCGATCCATCCGGCGGTGTGCCGCGGCCAGGACGAGGGCGCGGCCCTGATGGGCCTGTCGCAGGCGCTGTTCGAGCGCATGATCTATGACGGTTCCCGGCTGGTAAACGGCGACGCGCTGATGTATCGCGTACCGCTGGCCGACGATCTGCCGGCCGATTTCCGCTCGATCACCCAGGAGCAGGGGCTCGGCCCCGGCCCGTTCGGCGCCAAGGGCATGGGCGAAGGCGGCATGCTGCCGGTGGCCAGCGCCGTCGCCAACGCCATCCACGACGCCGTCGGCGTCCGCCTCACCGACCTGCCGCTCACCGCCGAACGCGTCCTCGCTGCGCTGGACGCCAAAGCGCGCGGCCAACTTTAGGGAAACAGCATGAACCAGGATCTGTTCGAAACCGGGCTTGCCCGGCGCAAGGCGACGCTGGGCGCAGACTATGTGCAGAAGGCGCTCGACGGCGCCGACGATTTCAGCCGGCCGTTCCAGGAGGCGATGACCGCCTGGTGCTGGGGCTTCGGCTGGGGCGACGACGCCATCGACGCCAAGACCCGGTCGCTCATGAACCTCGCCATGATCGGCGCCCTCGGCAAGATGACCGAGTGGGAAACCCATTGCCGGGGCGCGCTCGCCAACGGCGTGACCGCGGAGCAGATCCGGGCCGCCTGCCATGTCGTCGGTATCTATTGCGGCGTGCCCCAGGCGCTCGAATGCTTCCGCGTCGCCCGCAAGGTGCTCACGGAAGAGGGCCTGCTGTAGGCGCGCCGGGCGGCTCCCGCTCCAGCGCTTCCATCAGTTCGCGCCATTCGCGGGCGCTGAGGCCGCTGTCCTCCTGCGCCACCGCCTCGCCGGCGAGCATGCGCTTCACGACGGCCAGCGCCGGTGCCGACAGGCTGACCGCACCCAGGCGATAGTCGCGGAACGCGGCGGCGGCGAGCGGCACCCATTTCTCGGTGAGCGCCAGCATGACGCTGGCATAGGCGCGGATTTCATACTGGGCGTGCGGGTCCGCCCGCAGGGCCAGGAAGTGCAGCAGATTGTGCAGGTCGGTCTTCCAGTACCACTGGGTATAAACGCCGAGCGGCAGATTCATGCGCGCCAGTTCCCGCGCCAGGCCCCGCCGGCCCGGATCGGCCGGCGCGCCATCCGGCCCCTCGTTCAGCATCTCCTCGTAATGGGCATAGCAGGCCGCAGCATCCTCGCGCAGCAGCTGCAGCACCCGCGCCGCCTCCCCGCCTTCCAGCACGTCGCTCCGGCCCTGACGGTTGGCGGAGGACTGCGCCGCCAGATGTTCCGGCGCCGGAATGTAGAATTCGCGGTCGAGCACGGAATACCGCGCCGAATATTCGTTCACATTGGCCGTACGGTGGCGGATCCACTGGCGCGCGACGAAGATCGGCAGCTTTACATGCAGCTTGATCTCGCACATTTCGAACGGCGTCGTGTGGCGGTGGCGCATCAGATAGCGGATCAGGCCGGCATCGCCGCGCAGCGATCTTGTGCCCCGGCCGTAGGATACGCGCGCCGCCTGCACGATGGCGGCATCGTCGCCCATATAGTCGACGACCCGGACGAAGCCGCGGTCGAGCACCGGAAAGGCGGTGTAGAGGATATCCTCCATGGCCGGCACGGTGGCGCGCCCGGTCGGGCTCGCGCCGGCGCGGGCGGCCTCGATCTCCGACTGCTGTTCCTCGGTGAGGCGGGCGCCGGATGGCGGCGGGCGTTCGGCGTCGGTCGGCATGTCCGGCGGCGGTCCGGTCTGTTCGGGAGAGGCCGCCGAACCTAGCGCCCGGCGTCCGGCCCGTCACCCGCATCGTTGGCGCAGCCGCCCCGCGGGTCGGTGCCGGGCGGCAGCGCACGGCCTGGCACGCGCCGCCGCCCCTCTTTCATTCGCCGCCGGCATGTCCTATATCTGTGCTGTCGTCGCGAGGCGACTATGGCGATAAACGGCGTGCGTAATAGCTGTTGCGGACCCGGGGGCAGTACCCGGCGCCTCCACCAGTTTTCGCCGGGGCCGGGCGGTGCGAAGCCGCCGGGCCGCGGCGTCCCGCGGGGGGCGAACCAGGATCGACGTGCAGTCAAAGGCTCGCTTTTTGCCCGGCATGGTACCACCGTTATCGGGCTGCTATCACAAATGCTAACGACAACGATCGTATGGCAATCGCTGCCTAGCTTCTAGGCAAGCGCGGCTCCGGGGGGCGCCGGGCAACAGAAGCCCCCCACCTTGCTCCTCTCCCGCTCCGCCGCACCGGACCGTACGCCTCGACCGGGCATTCCGCATACGACCCGGAAGCGCGACGCAGCGCGGTCTGCCGCCGCAATTGACCGAATGACGGGCATCGTGCACGCTGCGGGCGGCGTACGACCCGGAATCACGAATGCTGTCGCGAATGCATCAGGATCGCCATCGTTACCAGCCGAGCGGCAGTTCGGAGATTCGCTGACATGCCGGCACGCGCGCCCAAAGCCGACATCCGGCCGGAAGTCCTGAGATGGCTCCGGGCGTCCTCCGGTCTCACGATTGAGGAAACGGCGCGCAAGCTGGGCACCAGGCCGGAGAATCCGATGGCGTGGGAAGCAGGCGAGGCGATGCCTTCCATGCCTCAATTGCGCAAACTCGCAACGGCGTTCCGGCGGCCGATCAGCGATTTCTTTCTTCCCGAACCCGTGGCGGAGCCTTCGATCCCCCACGATTTCCGGCGGCTGCCCGATACGGAGAGCCGTTCGTATTCGCCGGCGCTCCGGCACGAGCTTCGCCTGGCGTCGCAGCGCCGGGGGTTCGCGCTGGATCTGGCATCGGACATCGCAACCCGCCGGGTGCGGTTCGACGGCCTCGGCACCATTTCCCCCGATGACGATCCGGAAGCGGCTGCGCAGCACATGCGGGAACTGATCGGCGTCGAGGCCGGGGAACAGAGGGGCTGGCGCCACCCGCGCACCGGCTACCGTGCCTGGCGCGCGAAAATCGAAGCCCTCAACGTCCTCGTCTTTCAGATCGCCAGCGTCGATCCCGACCAGATGCTCGGCTTCTCGCTCGCCCACGCCGAACTGCCGGTCATCGGCATCAATCGCAAGCTCGCGCCGAACGGGCGCAGTTTCACCATGCTGCACGAATTCGCCCACCTGCTGCTCGGCGCCAGCGCACTCTGCGACCTCGACGAAAGCCTGCCGCGGGAACCGCGGGAGCAGGCAATCGAAGTGTTCTGCAATCATGTCGCCGGCGCCGCGCTCGTCCCCCGGCACGAACTGCTCGAACATCCGCTGGTCGCATCCGCGGCTCCGCGGGTGCGCGATTGGGAAGATGCCGTTCTTGGGACGCTGGCGCGCGATTTCTGCGCCAGCGAGGAGGTGATCGTGCGGCGGCTCCTGATCGGCGGCCGGACGAGCCGGGCCTTCTACGCGCGCAAACGGGCCGAATATGCCGCCCGATCCGCCAACCTGTCGCAAAACCAGAGCCCTCCAGACGATTTCCGGCGCAACATGCCGCAGGAAGCGGTCAGCAATTTGAGTGCGTTCGCCCGCCTGGTGCTCCACGGCTACCACGCCGATCTCATGAGCCTCGCCGAGGCGTCCCGGCATCTTGGCGTTCGCGCGAGCAAAGTCGCGATTGTCGACGATCTGATGCGATAATCCCTTGGCATCGCCTCCCTGCTACAGCATCGACACGAGCGCGCTGATCGACTGGTGGGTCCGCTATTATCCACCCACGGCATTCAGGGGATTGGTGCCCCGGATGGAGCGGCTGATCGCCGACGGCCGTCTGCGCGCCTCGCGCGAGGTTCGGGACGAGCTTCAGAAGGGCGACGACGATTGCTTCACCTGGGCCAGGAACCGGCCCGACTTTTTCGTCGACAGCGACGCTGCGATTCAGGCGGTCGTGACCGAATTGATGGGCCGGTATCTCAACCCGGCCAGACCCGGTCGGGGAATCGGCGGCGCCGACCCGTTCGTGATCGCATTGGCATCGGTGCAGCGGCCGGAGCCCTGGATCGTCGTCACCGGCGAAAAGCCCGGCAGCGCCGATAATCCCAAGATACCCTGGGTCTGCCGGCATTTCCGGCCGCAGCCGATCCGCACAATCGGCTTTCTGGACCTGATCGTGCAGGAAAGCTGGCAACTGACGTGACCGGTTTCCCGACCGGGGCGTTCGGGGGCGGGGTATTCGCCGCTTGCGGCAGTCGGCGGGCGCTTCATAATGGATGGCAGCGAAGAAACGATGGCCGCCGGCGGGCGGTGCTTGCGGGACGGCAGGGCGATGGAGCCGGAACTCCTCCATTACGAAAGGATCGTCGAGGATGCCCTGCGCGGCGTCGTCCGCACCGCGCTGGAGCAGGTGGCGGCCTTCGGCCTGCCGGAAGGCCACGGCCTGTATATCACCTTCCTCACCGCCGGCCCCGGCGTCGCCATTCCCGAACGGCTGGTCAGAACCTATCCGGAAGAGATGACCATCGTTCTGGAGCACCAGTTCTGGAACCTGAAGGTCGGCGAGGACCGCTTCTCGGTCGAGCTCAGCTTCAACCGGCGGCAGGAGCGGCTGGAAGTGCCGTTCGACTGCGTCACCTCCTTCGCCGACCCGTCCGTTCCCTTCGGCCTCAAATTCGAGATGACCGCCGCCGCCGAGGCCGGCGAGCCGGAGGAAGCCGCCGGCGACGGCCGGGCCGGCCCGGTGCGTGACGGCGGCGCAGCGGCACCGGCCGCCAGCAACGAAGACAGCGGCGAAGCGGGCACGCCGGCGGCCCCGACCGGCGAGATCGTCAATCTGGATTCCTTCCGCAAGAAGCGGTGAGCGCCGGCCTCTCGCGCCGGGAGCCTGGCACCGGGATACCCGGCAGCGCTATTCGTCCCATTCCCACTCGACGCCGCCCGAATGGGTGACCGCGCCCTTGTTCGCCTGGCCGACCAGGCGCGCGTATTTTTCCAGTGCACCGCCGAGCCGGCGCGGGTCCGGCGGCCGCCACGCGGCGCGGCGGGCGGCCAGCTCTTCATCGGACAGCAGGACCCGGATCGAGCGGCCGGCCGCATCGATCTCGATGATGTCGCCGTCGCGGATCAGCGCCAGCGGGCCGCCGACCGCCGCCTCCGGCGCGGCATAGCCGATGCACATGCCCCGCGTGGCGCCGGAGAAGCGGCCGTCGGTGAGCAGCGCCACCTTTTCGCCCCGGCCCTGGCCGTAGATCAGCGCCGTCGTGCCCAGCATCTCGCGCATGCCCGGCCCGCCGACCGGGCCCTCGTTGCGGATCACGATCACGTCGCCATCGTCATAGGCCTGGGCCTGGACGGCGGCGTTGCAGCTTTCCTCCTCGTCGAACACCCGCGCCGGGCCGCGGAAGCGCGTCTGGCCCAGGCCGGCGACTTTGAGGAGCGCGCCGTCCGGGCACAGATTGCCCTTGAGCACGATCACGCCGCCGTCGGGCGAGCGTTCGTCGCCCCTGCGGCGGACGATGGTGCCGTCCGGCTCCGCTGCGTCCGCCAGGGCCTCGGCCATGGTGGCGCCGGTATAGGTAAGGGCGCTGCCATCGAACAGGCCGTTTTCCATCAGCAGGCGGAAGACGACCGGCGCGCCGCCGATGCCGTGCACATCCTTGGCGAGAAAGCGGCCGCCGGGCTGCAGATCGGCGACCAGCGGAGTCCGGTCGAACACCGCCGCCACATCGTCGATATCGAAATCGAGGCCGGCTTCGTTGGCGATGGCCGGCAGATGCAGGGCGGCGTTGGTCGATCCGCCGGTCGCAGCGACCACGGCAGCCGCATTCTCCAGGCCGGTGCGGGTGACGAGCTCGCGCGGCAGCGGGCCGCCATTTTCCAGCGCCGCCATGACCGCGTGGCCGGCCCGCCGGGCGATGCCGTGCCGTTCGACATAGACCGCCGGGATCATCGACGAGCCGAGCGGCGCCAGGCCCAGCGCCTCGGACACCATGCCCATCGTGTTGGCGGTGAACTGGCCCGGACAGGCGCCCACGGTCGGAGCGCAAATCCGCTCCAGCTCATGGACCTCCGCTTCGGGCATCGTGCCGACCAGCACGCCGCCGACGCCCTCATAGGCGGTCAGCACGGTCACATCCTCCTCGCCGCGCCGGCCGGGCAGCATGGAGCCGCCATAGATGAAGACCGCGGGCACGTTGAGGCGCACCATCGCCATCATCATGCCCGGCAGGGTCTTGTCGCAGCCGGCGAAGCAGACCAGCGCGTCATAGGCGTGGCCGCGCACCACCGCCTCGACGCTGTCGGCGATGATCTCGCGCGACAGCAGGGAGAATTTCATCCCCCGGTGCTGCATCGAAATGCCGTCGGAGACCGAGATGGTGCGGAATTCCCGCGGCGTGCCGCCGGCCTCCGCGATGCCGCGCCTGGCGTAATCGGCCTGGTCGGCAAGGCCCATATTGCAGGGTGTCATCTCGCCCTCGGTGGTCACCACGCCGATCATCGGCCGGGCGATCGCGGCGCTGTCCAGCCCCATGGCCCGCATGAAGGCGCGGTGGGCGACCCGGTCGAGGCCGTCGGTCGTGATGCGCGAGCGCAGCCGGCGGTTCGATCCCCGGCGCGCGGAGGATTGGCCGGAGGCAGGCGGCGGCGCTTGGGTGTTCGGTCCGTCGGGCATGGCGGCACTCCCCGGAATGCGATGCCCCCACCCTAGCGGCACCGCCCGCCCCGCGCCAGCACGACGGCCGGGCTGCCGCCGGTCATTCCCCCTGCTGCGAGGGGGCGGCTGGGCCGGTCCCTGAAGTTTCCGCCCCGGCCGTTTCGTCGGCGATCCATTGCAGGAAGGCCGGATTGCCGCCCCGGATCGGCAGCGCGACGATGCAGGGGCACTCATAGCTGTGGATAGCGCGCACATGGCCGGTCAGCGCCTCGACCAGATCGCTGCGCGTCTTGGCGATCAGCACGGCTTCCTCGTCGGTCTGCACCGCGCCCTGCCAGCGATATTGCGCGAGCATGCCCGGCAGAATGTTGACGCAGGCGGCGAGCCGCCGGCCGATCAGGCTGGCGCCGATGGACCGGGCCTCGTCCGCCGAACCGGCGGTCATGTAGACCAGCATTGCCGACATGCCGTTCCCCCGCTTTCCCCGCCGTGCCGGCGGGCCGCGGCGCCCATTCAGCGGCGCTGACGGGCCGATTGTCAATGACGGCCGGGCACGGCATGATGGCTGGATGAGGCCCTTGCGTTCCGGGCCGGTTCCGCCATCGCTGCACGATGCCCATGTCCATCGGTCGAAGCCATCTGCTGTTCCTGAATATCGGCCATCTCGCCGACCATCTGTTCATGCTGATCTTCGCCAAGGCGGCGTTCGCGGCCGGCCTGGCCTTCGGCCTGGCGAGGGACGGCGCCTATGCCGATATGCTGCCCTATGGCATTCCGGCCATGGTGCTGTTCGGCGCCTGCGCGCCGCTCGCCGCCCATCTGGCCGACCGGTGGCGGCGCAACGCCATGATGGCCGTTTTCTTCATCGGCATCGGCTTCGCCGCCATCGCCACCGGCATGGCCGGATCGCCGCTCCAGGTCGGCATCGGGCTGGCGGCCATCGGCGTGTTCGCGGCGATCTATCATCCGGTCGGCATCTCGATGGTCATCCAGGGCGGCGGCAATGTCGGCTGGCGGCTCGGCGTCAACGGCGTGTGGGGCAATCTCGGCGTCGCCGGCGCGCCGCTGCTGACCGGCCTGATCCTCGTCTTCATCGACTGGCGCGCCGCCTTCTACATTCCTGGCGCCATGTCGGTCGCGCTCGGCCTCGCCTATGTCGGGATGATCCGCGCCGGCCGGGCCGAGCCGGCGGTCGGGACGGCGCAGGAGCGCGCCCATGTCTCCTTCGCCGCCGGCTGGCAGCGGGCGCTGGTCGCGGTCGGCCTGGTCACCGCGGCCGGCGGCTTCGTCTTCGGCGCCATGACCTTTCTGGTGCCGCGCCTGTTCGAGGTGCGGATGACCGGCATCACCGAAGATGTCGCGATCACCGGCGCGCTGGCCGCCGCCGTCTACACCGCCGCCGCCTTTTCCCAGGTCGCGGTGGGCTGGATCATCGACCGGCACCGGATCAAGCCGGTGCTGATCACGGTCGCCATGGCCCAACCGCTGCTGCTGGTCGCGGTCGCGCTGGAGACCGACTATGCCCTGTTCGCCGCCGCCCTGCTGGCGATGGCCTTCGTCTTCGGCCAGATTCCGATCTCCGATGCCGTGCTCGCTCGCTATGTGCCGGACCGGTGGCGCACCAAGGTGCTGTCGGTCAAATTCCTGCTCAATCTGGTGATCGGCGCGCTGGCGATCCTGACCGCCCGCCAGGTGCTGGCGGCGAACGGCTCGTTCGAGACCGTCATGCTGATCGTGGCCGGCGCCGCCGGCCTGACGGTCGCCGCCGCGCTCCTGCTGCCGTCGCGCTCCGGCGCCGAAGCGGCGGCCGCGGTTCCGGCGGAGTAGCTCTGCGGCGACGGCCCGAAGCGCTCGCGGCGGCGGTCAGCCGGCCCGCGGCACGATTTCGTGGACGAGAAGTTCCGGGTCGATATCCGCCATGCCCGACAGGGCGGCGATATCCAGAATCCGGATATCCATATGGTCCTTGACGACGATGGTCTTCTGCGCGGCCAGGCGGCGCAGGGTGCGGCAGACATGGACCGACGACAGCCCGGAGAAATCGCCGAGATGCTGCTGGGTCAGCGGCACGTGGAAGCTGCCGTCCTCGGATTGGCCGATGGCGCTCAGCCGGACGCACAGTTCGAGCAGCGCATAGGCGACGCGCATGCCGGCCGTGCCCTTGCCCAGGCGCAGCATGCGCTCGGACCGCCGGGCCTGCGTCGCCGCGCCGGTCTGCAGCGCCAGCCGGTACAGCGCCGGCCATCTGTGCTGCATATCCTGCCATATGCCGTTGGGGACGATGACGACCGAAGCATCGGTGAGCGCCTCGATTTCGAGCGTCGAGGTCGTGCCGTCGGCGCCGAACGGCATGACGAAATCGCCGGGAATGGCGAAGTCGATAATGTGCCGTTCGCCCTCGCTCAGCATTTTTGAGAGCGAAAGCCATCCGCGCAGGACGCACAGGACATTCTTGCTGGTATCGCCTTCGGTTTTCAGCTGGTCCCCGGCGGCAAAATCCCGGGTGCGCAGCTTCAGAAGCTGCTCCAGCTCGGCCCTTTGCCCGCAGCTTCCGAACGGTGCGTAGAGCCAGAAAAGAAAGGACGTTTCCGATTCGTGGCGTGCAGCGGTCTGCATGGCCTCAAGACTCCAACAATTCGGGAATTTCTGTCGATACAGGCGAACGGGGCCGCAATCAGGCGGATGCCGGAGGCCGCCGAATGGTGCGCCCGGCGATGTTTCCGCTATTCCGGCCGCCGGCTTTCCCGGCCGATTGCGCCATGCGGCCCCGGCTGCCCAAATCCGCTGCAGCTGAAGCAGTCCGGGCACGGCCGGCGGGTTCAGTCCTTTCCCTTCACCTCGATCTTCCGGCTCGACGGTTGCGCTTCGGGCTTCTTCGGCAGGCGGACGGTCAGGACGCCTTTGCGGAAGCTCGCCTCGATCCCGTCCCGGTCCACCCCCTCCGGCAGCGGGATCGTCCGCTGGAACGACCCGAAGCGGCGTTCGGAGAGGTAATAGCTGCCGCCGTCCTCCTCCGCCCCGCGCTCCTCCCTCTTCTCGCCGCGGACCGTCAGCGCGCTGTCGGTCGCGCGCACCTCGATGTCGCTTTCGTCCATCCCCGGCAGTTCGGCGCAGACGCGGATTTCCCTTTCGCTGTCGATCACGTCGAACATCGGCACGCCGCGCGCGAAGGCCGGCAGTGGGCTGCGCGCCGGGTGTCCCGGCTCGTGCCGGCGCCGGCGGAACGGGTCGAAGATCGCGCTGGCATAGAAATCGTCGAACAGGTCCTCGATCTCTTCCCGCAGGTGCCAGAACGGTGTCCAGGCACGCTGGATCGGCGAACGGCTCCCGGCGCTCTCGCGCCTGGCCGGGACGGTTCCGGTATCGCTCGGCATGTCTCGCTCTCCGTCGCTGCTGGGCCGCCCTCGGCCGCATCCGGCGGCACCGGGCCAGCATGGCCGGCCCCGGCCGCGGTCCGCATTAATCTCAATCAAGAAAGCGCGATGCCACTGCCGCATGGCAGCCTCCCGCCCGGCGCACTCCGCGCCCCCCCCCGCAGGATCGGGGTGGCGAATCGGTGTCGGAGCCAGCTACGGAGGGCGCTACGACTCAATCGACCCAGGATTTCACGAAATAATGCGCCCGAAAACCTGTATCCAAACCGCTGCGGATTGCGGCCGCCTCTCGATTTGCTACAATCACGGCTCATCTGCTCCGCAGCGCCAGGCTGCTGCGGATTGCGGCCGCCTCTCGATTTGCTACAATCGCCATCGCTACCCAGTACTATCGGGACCAGCTGCGGATTGCGGCCGCCTCTCGATTTGCTACAATCGCGATGCTGGATGGCGACGACGTGGCCAAGCTGCGGATTGCGGCCGCCTCTCGATTTGCTACAATCGGCGACGGATACGGCAACGGCGATGCGTAGCTGCGGATTGCGGCCGCCTCTCGATTTGCTACAATCGACCGGTCCGCCGATGATCGTGATTGCGGGCTGCGGATTGCGGCCGCCTCTCGATTTGCTACAATAATTCGGTTTCACCGATGCGCACGGCCGCGGCTGCGGATTGCGGCCGCCTCTCGATTTGCTACAATCGACCATCCGCCGGACCAGTGCGGCGTCGAGCTGCGGATTGCGGCCGCCTCTCGATTTGCTACAATGCGCAATCCGCTTGTTCAGTGTCCCTATAGGCTGCGGATTGCGGCCGCCTCTCGATTTGCTACAATGCATCTTGTCGAGCTTGGCAGTCGAGGCACGCTGCGGATTGCGGCCGCCTCTCGATTTGCTACAATTGGCCCGCCCGGTGACCGCGACCGTGGTCTGCTGCGGATTGCGGCCGCCTCTCGATTTGCTACAATCCGCACGCCCGCACGCCCAGCGCGTGCCATGCTGCGGATTGCGGCCGCCTCTCGATTTGCTACAATCAGGTGTCCTTACATTGAATGACGGATCAGGCTGCGGATTGCGGCCGCCTCTCGATTTGCTACAATCTCGATGCCAGGGGAAGTGCGCCGGGCCACGCTGCGGATTGCGGCCGCCTCTCGATTTGCTACAATGTCGGCTTGCGAAGAACACCACCGTCGCCAGCTGCGGATTGCGGCCGCCTCTCGATTTGCTACAATGTCGGTCCGCCCCATGACCCAATCGCCGACGCTGCGGATTGCGGCCGCCTCTCGATTTGCTACAATTACCCCGGCCGCAAGGGCCTGAAATCAAAGCCTTTTTCGCCCGCCCGGCGATCAGAAAAACTCCAGCTGGGCAGGCGAAGGGGCGGCCTTCTCCCGTTTTTTCCCGACATAGACCTCGATCCGGCCGAACTGCCGGTCGGTCACGGTCAGAAACCGCACCTCCCCGGCCGAGGGGACGCAGCGGCCCATGCGGGCGACATGGACCTTTGCATTCTCGATTGAGGCGCAGTGCCGCGTGTAGACCGAATACTGCATCATGGTGAAACCGTCGTTCAGCAAATCCTTGCGGAACCGGGCATAGGCCTTGCGCGCCTTCGGCGTATCGGTAGGCAGATCGAACATGGCGATGACCCACATGGAACGCCATCCCCAGGGTATCGCCCTGATCGCTGCCATGCCGGCGGCGGCGCGCCTCAGCCGCCTTCCGCCGCGTCGAGAAGATCGGGCTGCACCGGCAGGCCCTCGGGCAGGGCGAGGGTCCGGCCGTCTTCGGTCAGCACGCGGCACAGGGAGGCTGCGCTGGTGTGCAGGGCGAGCAGCAGCGGCTCGCGCCGCCCGCCGACCCGGACGGTTTCGTTGAGCAGCGACAGCAGCGCCGCCCGCGTCTCCCGCACCGACAGGTCCGGCGCCCCTGCCCCATCGCTGCCGGCGAGGTGGCGAACCCGCCAATCGACATAGGGCCGATAAGGTTCGAGAAGATCGTCGGCGAGGCAGAAGGGGTTACCGCGGTGCCGGTGATGGACGCCGAGCGACGGGATCAGGCCGGCGGCGACGACGGCGCGCGCCACCGCCGCGCGCACGACGGCATAGCCATAGTTAAGCAGCGCGTTCGCGCCCTCCGCCTTGCGGTCGCGGCGGAAGCTCCGGCCGAACAGGCGCGGCCAGTAGCGCTGTGCCGCCTGGGCCTCGAGATTGTCCGGGTCGCCGGAGCGCACCCGACCGGCCATCGGCACCAGCCCGCCATGGCTGCCGGTGAAATGCGAGAGCACGGCGGCCTGCTGGCCGATCTTGGCGCGGACGATAGCCTGCCACGCCCGCTTGCGCGCCGGCTCGCCAGTGCGGACCTGGGCGCGGTGCCGTTCGGTCTGCACATGGTGGGCGTCGAGCGGCAGCATCATGCCGGCCGGCAGATGATCGCGGCCGGTGACCATGACGGTGGCGCCGGCCTCCAGCAGTTCGAGGAACACCGCCTGTGTCCAGGTCGCGCGGGCATCGTCCACAATGACCACGCCCAGATCCTCAATCGGCAGCGTCGCCTTCGCCAGACCGGGCCGCTCCACGACCAGCTGGCGGTGCGACACCGACAGGCGGGTGCCGGGAGTGGAGAACTCGACCGTCTTGCGGATCATCGCCCGGCTGCATCAATCGTTCGCCGGACGAACCCGGCCGATGGGATCGACGGAGAGTTTCTTCCCCCCGCTCGCGATCAGACTTCTGGCGTTCGGCCGGAATCGCGTCGCGCCGGTCGCGTCATCGTGATCGACAATTATCACACGACCATCGGCCCAGACACCCTCGACAACTCGAACTTTGGTCTCGTCATTTCTGGTGAGTTCCACCGATTCGCCCGGCCCCAGCGAAATCAAGAATATCGCCCCGTCGCCGCGGTCGCGCCGGACAACCGGTTCGTGCCGGGCGAGACGCCGCGAGGCCTCGAACAGGCTGACGACCTCGTAATCGACCGTGCCGTCCGGCAGCCGGTAGATGGCGATATGGTGATTGTTGCCGAGATCGGCATAGCCGGTGGAGACTTTGGCCATCAGGCCGATCTGCTGCTTCTTGAGCAGGCGGACCTTGCGGATTTCCGGTCCCTTCCGTCCCCGTTTTGGGTACGGCGGAAAGGCCTTCTTCGGATCGCCGCCGCGTTCTTCCACCCACTTCTGCACGATTTCGGCAACTTGTGGGTCCCTGATCTCCGTTTTCAGCTCGTTCCGGCTGAGCGCTTCGACATTCTTGCGCGTGACGAACCAGCGGTAGGTCGACCCGGTCCGGCCCGTCTCCTCCTCGCCGGTATCGCCATAGACCGTTTCCTTGTGCAGCGGGCCGGAGACCTTGCGGCGCACGCGGTGGGAGACGACGATCTCCGCCGCCGCCCGGTCGGCATCCGCCCGGATCGTCTCCCAGGGCGACGGCAGGTGCGGCTCCACGGCGCGGGAATCGTCCCTGGCCTTCCAGTAGCGGGCAAGCCGGTTCGTCATGCCGGGATGCGCACAGGCGACGGTCAACGCGTCGATGGCGTGGTGGCGATGGTCGGCGCGCGTCTTCTCGCCGCTGTCGGACAGAATGTTGTTCAGGCCCCAGAGCCGGCGCAGATGCCCGGTCACACGGCCGGAAACGGCCTGGACGGTCACCGGCGCATCCGGCCCGATATCCGGCCACAGGCGCTTGAGGAACGCCGCTGTCGCCCGCGCGGCGTATCCGGTATCGTTCAGTTGCCGCGCCTTAAAGTCCTCCGGCATCGAATCGTCTTTGAACCGCCGGACCTTGCGGGCGGGCATGCCCGGGCCGCCCCGCTTCTCTGCCCTCATGCCGTCGAGCCGGTTCAGAATGGCTGCCCACGCATCGGTATCGTTGCGGAAGGCCTCGAACGGGGTCCGGTTGCCCTTGCGCGCGTTCGCATCCCGCCGGCACAGCGTCTTGTTCCTGAAACTGTCGTCGAGCGACCGGTCGCGCGGCCAGATGTGCTCCACCTGGAATTCTCCTGTTTCGAACAGGGCATCGAAACCGATCTGGTCCCCGGTGTAGGGGCAACGGTAATTGCATTCCTCCCACAGCATCCATTTCTCGATATCGGCGCGCGACGGCTCGGCAATGCCGTTTTCCTCCAGCCGCTTGCGCGCCTCTTCACGGCGCCTTTCCTGACGGCGGATGCCGAGCGTCCGCTCCTCGCGCTTGCGCTTCGACAGGCCGACCTCGCGCGCCAGTTCGATGCGGATCAGGTCGGGCTTGCCGAACAGGCCGATCAGATTGTTCACCACCTTGCGCAGCTCGTTCTGCGCCCGCGCGACGGTCGGGTTGCGCAGACCGGCGATCCGGTTGCGCTCTTCCTTGTCGGCCGGGCTCGGCAGGCGGTCGAGAATCTCGCCGGTCGGCCGTTCGCGATCCGGAAACGTCTCGTTGCGCCAGGTCTCATATTCCGGGCCGTTGACGATCTCGCCGAACCGGATGCCCTGCTCCAGCCGCGGCAACATGGCGTTCAGGGCTTCGGTCGAATAAGGCTCCCATCCGGTGGGCAGCTTGATCGCCGCCAGCTTCCCGGCCCGGTCGGCGGACAGGCAGAAGCGGGCGGCAAACCGGCGCGCCGCGTCTTCCCTGCCCTCCTTGCGCTCCTTCGCGGAGCGGATGACCACACGCCCGCCGATCATGCCGTAATCGGCCTGCCAGACCGTTTCGGGAACGGTATCGCGGATTTCCTGCCGGTGCCGGTGGCCTTCCCACTCCTCGCCGAAAATCGCCGCCAGCTTTGCCTCGATCGCATTGCCGAGCAGCGTCCTCTCCCCGCCCTCCTCAAGGTTGAACTTCAATCGCTTTTCGGCACCGGCTTCGCCGCGGGCGCGGTAGACCGGCGCCAGCGCCCTGCGGACACCCGGCCATGTCATGGAAGCCTGCGTTTGCAGCCTGGCGAGGATCGCCGCGCGCTCTTCTTCGTCGAGGCGACGCCGGTTGCCGCTGGCGAATTCGATATTGTTCAGCTTCTCCAGCATGCGCCGCTGCTGCGACAGCCACGAGCCTTTGGGACAGAGCGCGGCGCCGGGAATGAAGCGGCACTGGCCGAGCGTGTTCCGACGCCAGAAGACCGGGCGCTGGAAAAAGATCGCCTCGCCGATGGCTTCCCGGAATTCTTCCGGTACACGCGGCGCCCACACCTTCTGGAACTCATCCTCGACGACCTGGCGCGTGGCGTGCTCGCCGCGCCGGCGTTGTTCGTGCGGGTCGCGTTCGGCGAGCCAGGCGCCCAGCGTACCGCCATGCTCCTTCAGGGCAGCCAACGTCTTCTCCCGACCGGTCTTCGCCTCCTTTTCGTCGGCATCGTCCTTCCCGCTTTCGCGATCTTCGGAATCGTCCGAAATTTCATCGGTCTCGCGGCCCTTGAAATGGCGGCGCTGGGCCAGATGATAGATCGCCCGCCCGACTTCGAACGGCGCAAGCGTCTCCCCCTCGAACGCCTGCTTGCGCAATTCCCAGGGATCGGCCTCCATGATTTCGCTCCATTCGGCCGAGGCCCGGTCCGGGAGCAGGCCGGCCTGCTTCAGCAGGTCGGCGAGATCGCGCCGGCGTGCCCGCCGCCGGCGCAGCTGGCGCCGCCGCATGCGCGCCGCCCGCCGTTCCTGATTCAGCGGCGCACCCTTCGGGTCGCGGGCCTCGGGAAAGATGCGCACGCCCATACGCAGAATCCGGCCGTTCGCCCGGTCCGGGTCGTGATCGATGACGGCAAAGCCAATCGAAGTCGTGCCGATGTCGAGGCCGAACACACGCGGCATGAAAATTCCTCCGTTGCATTCTTCGGGCGGGACGATATTCTGGGTCTTGTAGCAAATCGAGAGGTGGTCGAGGCTCTTTTCGCAGCAAATCGACCCTTTGTGCGGGCTCGGTGTCCCAAGGTCTTCCACCGGAAAAGGGCCTCCGCCTTCGGGCGGGGGCTCTTTGCTTCTTCCGGCTTCGGGGAGCGGGCCGGTTCGGCCGGCCGGGTCAGATGCCGACTATGGCGTTGCCGCCGTTGGGGCTTATGGTCTGGCCGGTTATCAGGGCGGCTTCGTCCGAGGCCAGGAAGGCGACGGCGAAGGCGAGGTCGCGCGGTTCGGCCAGCCGCCGCATCGGCACGGTAGCGGCGCGGCGCTCGAACTCCGCATCGTCGCCCAGGCTGTCGCGGGTCATTTCCGTCTTCACCAGGCCGGGCGCCAGCGCGTTGACGGTGATGTTCCACGGGCCGAGCTCGCGGGCGAGCGCTTTGGTCAGCCCGAGCAGGGCGCCCTTCGCCGCCGTATAGTGCGCCGCGTTCGGGCTGCCGATCATGGCGAACATGGACGAGACGTTGATAATCCGGCCCCGGCGCTGCGCCTTCATCGCCGGCACCGCGGCCTGGCTGAGAAAAAAGGCCGCTTTGAGATGGACCGCCAGCATCGCGTCGTAGCCGGCCTCGTCGATCTCTTCGAACGGCAGCTGCCGGCCGGAAATGCCGGCATTGTTGACCAGAATATCGACCGCGCCGCGCGCCGCGGCGATCCGGGCGACCGCATCCTGCATGGCGCGGACATCGCCGGCATCGCCCGGCAGCGGCTCGGCCGAGCCGCCGGCGGCGCGGATCGCGGCCGCCACCGCCTGCGTCCGGTCGGCGGCGATATCCTGCACGACGACATGGGCGCCGCGCGCCGCCAGCGCCTCCGCATGCGCCCGCCCCATGCCAGAGCCGGCGCCGGTCACCAGGGCGGTGCGGCCCTCGAGGGATGCGCTCATGGTTTCGTTCCCCATTCCGGTATTGCAATATAGAATCTACCGTACCTTATGCTTTCCCGGTCTGTAAAATCCACTTCTCAGCTGATCTATATGCTCGAATAAATCCGGCGAGATATTCTGCCAAAGCGGATCGAGAACGAACTGGATGCCCTCGCGCCGGGCGAGCTTCGCTGCCGGAACGAAATCGGCATCGCCGGAAACCAGAACGATGATTGTGGCCTGGCGCTTGAGCGCAATCGATGCAATGTCGAGCCCGATCCGCATGTCGACTCCTTTCTGTCGCAGCGCGGGGGCGAAATCCTCATCGGTCAAGTCGCCGACTGTGCGGCGCCGGGTAAGCAGATCTTTCTGGGGTCGGGATTTCAAAACCCAAGAGCGGCCGGCCTCCTTGCGGACTTCGCCAAGTCGCACCGCAACGTTTGGCGATCCATGTAGAGCGTTGAACAAATCCTTTCTGAGCAGGCTTTCTTCTGTACTGGCATAGTTTACTGATCTGTTGCTGACTGGTTTATGCGCTTTACCGCCATACGGATAGCCATCATAATAGAATATACGATAAAGCAATTGAAATGGATTCGAAAGGCCATAAACGTCATTGATTTGATCCATGTGGCTTCGCACAAGCTGTCGAACAGCTTTAGCAACTTCCAAAGCATCGGTCGATACTATATCCGGCCGAACGTGCGGTAAACGCTTCAGAAAATATCCGCCGTCGATCAGAATAGCAACTTTTTGCATTACAAATTATTTTCGGCACATCTCATAGAGAAAGCCCCACGGGCTCGGCCTCGCTCATGATCGCCAATCCCGGGTTCGGGATGGGAGCGGGGCGTAATGCCGTGGGGCGGATGCCGATATGTAAGTCATCCCTTTGCCGGCGTCAATCCAACGGGAGCCGGTCACATCGGGCGCAGAATCGCCGGTCCCTGCCCTTCAATGCAGCCGTTCGATGGCGAGGGCGGTGGCCTCGCCGCCGCCGATGCACAGCGCCGCCACGCCGCGGTCGAGGCCGTGGCGGTCGAGCGCATTGAGCAGGGTGACGACGATGCGCGCGCCCGAAGCGCCGATCGGGTGGCCGAGGGCGCAGGCGCCGCCATGAATGTTGACGATATCGTGGGGCAGGCCGTGCTCCTTCATCGCCGCCATGGTGACGACGGCGAAGGCCTCGTTGACCTCGAAAAGATCGACATCCGCCGTCTTCCAGCCGGCCTTGTCCAGCACCTTCGCGATGGCATCGACCGGGGCGGTGGTGAACCAGGCCGGCTCCCCGGCATGGGTCGCGTGGGCGACGATACGGGCCCGCGGGGCGAGGCCGCGCCGCGCCGCCTCCGATTGCGTGGTCAGGACCAGCGCCGCGGCGCCGTCAGAAATCGAGGATGCGTTGGCCGGCGTCACCGTGCCGCCCTCGCGGAAGGCCGGCTTGAGCTGCGGAATTTTCGCCGGATCGGCGCTGAACGGCTGCTCGTCGCGCGCGACCGTGGCGGCACCCTTGCGGGTGCGCACGCTCACCGGCTCGGTCTCGCGCTCGAAGGCGCCGTCCTCGCTGGCGCGCCGGGCGCGTTCGAGCGAGGCGATGGCGAAGGCGTCCTGGGCCTCGCGGGTGAACTGGTAATGCTGCGCCGCATCCTCGGCATAGGTGCCCATCAGGCGGCCGGGCTCATAGGCGTCTTCCAGCCCGTCGAGGAACATGTGGTCCCAGACCCTGCCATGGCCCATGCGCAAGCCGGCGCGCGCCTTGTCCATCAGATAGGGCGCGTTGGTCATGCTCTCGAGGCCGCCGGCGACCATCATGCGGTTGACGCCGGCCTTCAAGAGATCGTGGGCCAGCATGGTCGCCTTCATGCCGCTGCCGCACATTTTGTTGACGGTGGTGCAGCCGGCGTCCCACGGAATGCCCGCACCGTGCGCCGCCTGGCGCGCCGGCGCCTGGCCCAGCCCGGCCGGCAGCACGCAGCCCAGGATCACCTCGTCGATATCCTCGCCCGCCACGCCGGAGCGCTTGAGGGCGCCTTCGACGGCGACGGCGCCCAGCGCCGTGGCGGTCGCATCCTTCAGGCTGCCCTGAAAGCCCCCCATCGGCGTGCGGGCGCCATCGACAATGACGATGGGATCGGCGGATTCGGCGGCGGTCATGGCATTCTCCCGACGGGAAGCGGCGGTCTTGAGGACATGGATATCGACTCCGATATCCAGCCCTACCATATCGTATCGCAGGCGCCGGTGGGCAAATCCAGCCCCGCCGCAGGGGGCCGGGCCGCCCGCCTCAGCGGATGAGGCGGATTTCGAGATCGAGCGGCAAGTCCTGCCACTCCCGGTCTGCGGTGACGACCGGCAGGCCGAGGGCGAGCCCCAGCGCGAGGCAGGCCCGGTCGCCCAGAGACAGGCCAGCGCGCCGGGTCGCCGCACGCAGCGTCCCCGTGCGCTGCGCCAGCGCCGGCGTAAGATCGATGATGGCGAAGGGCAGCGCCATCGTCGCCCGGACCGCACTCGCCCCATCCACGCCGTTCTCGACCAGCTTGGCGATGACCTCGGACAGGTTGACGGCCGAGATCGCGCAATCGGGCAGAAGCGGCCGGACCGTCTCGCCGCCCGGCTCGCGATGCAGCACGGCGAGGACGGCCGAGGCGTCCAGCACCGCCTCAGCCATTGTCGCCGCCGGCTTCGCGCGCCGCTTCCCGCCGCCGGTCTTCGATCAGGGAGCCGGACAGGCTGACCCCGGCCGGAACCGCCGCGCAGACGATGCGCTGTGCCATCTGCAGCGCCGCCGCCGGGCTGGTGAGCTGCACGATGCCGTCATCGTCGACACTCGCCACCAGGGTGTCGCCTTCCCGGACCGCCATCGCGGCGCGGAAGGCGGCCGGAATGACGATACGGCCGCCCGGCCCGATGCGGACCTCGACCCGCCTTTCGGGCGAAGCGGCACCTTCGTCCGGCGCGGCCGGAGCCGGATGGCGCGGCCCCGGCGCGGCCGAGACGAGAACGTTGCGAACCTGCTGATAGCGGATGCCGAGAAAGCGCGCGATATCGGCGCGCGCATAGCCGGCCGCCGCCAGGGCCCGGATTTTCGCCGCCTTCGAAGGCAGGCCCCCGGCAACCGCCGCCATCCCGCTGCCCTGCTCCATGACCGCCTCCCGACAGGAAGGCACTACTATATCAATTCTACCTGTATTTTGTCAAGAAACCCGTTCCATGCCCGGCGCAGTCCGGCTCGCCCCTTCGGCGGCGGTCATGACGTTCTTCCGGCGGGCTGCGGCGGCCTGAGGACATGGATATCGACTCCGATATCCAGCTCCCGCCATACCGTATCGCAGGTGACGGCCGGCAAATCCAGCCCCGCCGCAAGGGCGAGGCAGACCCGGTCGCCCAGCGACAGGCCAAAGCGCACCGTTTCCCGGCGCAGCATCCCGGCCGCCAGCGCGGTATCGCGGTCGGGCGACAGAATTTCGAGCGGCAAGCGCGCCGCCAGTCCGGCTGCGCCTTCGGGATCGCCGCCCCGGTTCACCAAACCGGTCACGATTTCAGCCAGATTGACGGTCGAGAGGATGCCTCGGGGCAACAGGGACGAAACGGTCTCCCCGCCCGGTTCATCGAACATCATGGCCAGGATGGCCGACGAGTCCAGGACGACCCGCTCCCCGCCCAACGGGTCACTCCGCTGCCCGGCCGGCGGGCCAGCCGGCTTCGGACCGCCCGGCATCCCGTTCCTGCTCGCGGCGCACTTCTGCGCGCTTTTCAGCGAGGAACCGGTCAACGGCGTCACCGGTCGGCGGAACGATGCTGCGAACCTGTTCGCGAATGCGCTGGACGCTGCGCTCGAACGTCTCGATCCGCACCGTTCCGTCATCGATCGTCAGAACCATGGGCCCGGCGGCGGCGAGGCCCAGTGCCTCGCGCACGGCGGCCGGAATCACGACGCGTCCGTCGGCTCCCATATTGACCTGCCAGAAACTGGTATTCCT
The DNA here is from genome assembly GCA_965221475.1 of Alphaproteobacteria bacterium. Taxonomy (GTDB): domain Bacteria; phylum Pseudomonadota; class Alphaproteobacteria; order Bin65; family Bin65; genus Bin65. Next base: position 597,220 of record OZ244891.1, read on the forward strand.
GTCAGGGTTTCGATCCTGTGCCATAAACTCGATATACGTCATCCGGCCCCGGCCGGTCAAGAATCGCCGACCGGCCGCCTGCCGCCGCTACGCCGTCTCCTCGAACAGTTCGCGGCCGATCAGCATGCGGCGGATTTCGCTGGTGCCGGCGCCGATCTCATAGAGCTTGGCATCGCGCAGCAGGCGGCCGGTCGGGTAATCGTTGATATAGCCGTTGCCGCCCAGCGCCTGGATCGCCTCCAGCGCCATCCAGGTGGCCTTCTCGGCGGCATAGAGAATGGCGCCGGCGGCGTCCTTGCGGGCAGTCTCGCCGCGGTCGCAGGCCTTTGCCACCGCATAGACATAGGCGCGGGCGGCGTTCATCGTCGTATACATGTCGGCGATCTTGCCCTGCATGAGCTGGAATTCGCCGATGGGGCGGCCGAACTGCCGGCGCTCATGGATATAGGGGATCACCACATCCATGCAGGCCTGCATGATGCCGAGCGCGCCTGCGGCCAGAACGGCGCGCTCATAGTCCAGGCCCGACATCAGGACATGGACCCCTTCATTGACCGCGCCGACGACATTCCCGTCCGGCACTTCGCAGTCCTCGAACACCAGCTCGCCGGTCGGCGAGCCGCGCATGCCCAGCTTGTCCAGCTTGGGCGAGGTCGAGAACCCGGCAAAATCCTTCTCGATCAGGAAGGCGGTGATGCCGCGCGGGCCGGCATCCGGGTCGGTCTTGGCATAGACGACCAGCGTGTCCGCCTCCTCGAAATTGGTGATCCACATCTTGCTGCCGTTCAGCACCCAGCGGTCGCCCTTTCGTTCGGCGCGGGTGCGCATCGAAACGACATCGGAGCCCGCGCCCGGCTCGGACATGGCGAGCGCGCCGACATGCTCGCCCGAGATCAGCTGCGGCAGATAGCGGCGTTTCTGCTCGTCGCTGCCGCAGCGGCGGATCTGGTTGACGCACAGATTGGAATGGGCGCCATAGCTGAGGCCGACCGCGCCGGAGGCCCGGCTCACCTCCTCCACCGCGATGGCGTGCTCCAGATAGCCCATGCCGGCGCCGCCATATTCCTCTTCCACGGTGATGCCGTGCAGGCCGAGCTCGCCCATCATCGGCCACAGATGGCGCGGGAAGCGGTCGGTCCGGTCGATCTCCGCCGCCAGCGGGGCGATGTGGTCCGACGCGAAGGTCATCACCGTGTCGCGGATCATGTCCGCGGTCTCGCCGAGATCGAAATTCAGTGCGGGAAGCTGGTTGGGGATCATGGCGGCTCTTGCCCGATGGCCGGCGGACGACGGTCTCGCCTGCCGGCATTCTATCCGCCGGTTCGCGCCGCTCCAATCGAAGCCGGCCGGCCGCCGACCGCAAATGGCCGCACGGGTGCGGCGCTCACGCCGCCGGGTCGTCAGGAAAATGCCGGAGGATCGACAGCAGCGGATTGGCCGCCGCCTGGCCGAGGCCGCAGATCGAGGCATCGGCCATGGCAGCGGACAGTTCCGTGAGCAGCGCCTCGTCCCACATCCCGCGCTCCATCAGCCGGACCGCCTTTTCCGTGCCGACCCGGCAGGGCGTGCACTGGCCGCAGCTCTCGTCCTCGAAGAAGCGCATCAGATTGAGCGCGCAGGCCTTCATATCGTCCCGGTCGGACAGGACGACCACGGCATGGGAGCCGACGAACGAGCCGAATTTCTCCAGTTCGCCGAATTCCAGCGGCCGGTCGGCCATGGCGGCCGGCAGGATGCCGCCGGAAGCGCCGCCCGGCAGGAAGCCCCGCAGCGCATGGCCCTCCGCCATGCCGCCGCAATATTCGTCGATCAGTTCGGCAAGCGTGATGCCGGCGGGCGCCAGCTTGACGCCGGGCTCCCGCACCCGGCCGGAGACCGAATAGCTGCGCAGGCCCCGGCCGCCATGGCGGCCATGGCCGGCGAACCAGTCCGCGCCCTTCTCGAGAATGACCGGAATCCAGTGCAGGGTCTCGACATTGTTGACCAGGGTCGGACGGCCGAAAATGCCGTTCTGCGCCACGAAGGGCGGGCGGTGCCGCGGCAGCCCCCGCTTGCCCTCGATCGATTCGATCATGGCCGATTCCTCGCCGCAGATATAGGCGCCGGCGCCGCGCCGCAGATGAATCTCCGTGTGCGGTGCCAGGCCGGCCGCCTTCAGCGCCGCGATCTCGGCGAGCAGGATTTCGCGGATATCGGGATATTCGTCGCGCAGATAGAAATAGACGGCTTCGGCCTCGACCGCCCAGGCCGCGATCAGCATGCCTTCGAGGGTCCGGTGCGGCTCGGTCTCCAGATAGTGGCGGTCCTTGAACGTGCCGGGCTCGCCCTCGTCGGCATTGACCGCCATCAGGCGCGGCCCCGGCTCGGCGCGGACGAAGCGCCACTTCCGCCCGGTGGGAAAGCCGGCGCCGCCCATGCCGCGCAGCCCGGCATCGCTGAGAATGTCGATGATTTCGTCCGGGGTGCGCTCGCCGTCGAGGCAGGCCTGCAAAAGCCGGTAGCCGCCCCGGCGCCGGCAGGCGGCCAGATTTTCGTAGGCCGGCACCACCGGCCGGGTGTGCCCGGCCCGGATCGCCGCCTCGATGCGCCCGGCGGTTGCGCCAACGACATGACGGTGCCCGACTTCGGCAACCGGCGCCGTCTCGCACCGGCCCATGCACGGCGCCCGCACGATGCGCACCGCCGCCGGATCGGTCGCCGCGTCCAGCGTATCGATGAGCGCATCGGCGCCGGCGAGCATGCAGCTGAGGCTGTCGCACACGCGCACGGTGAGCGGCGGCGGCGGCGTCTCCCCCTCCTTCACAACATCGAAATGGGCATAGAAGGTGGCAACCTCGTAAACCTCGGTCTGGGCCAGCTTCATCTCCTGCGCCAGCGCGGCCAGATGGGCGGCCGAAAGATGGCCGCACGCATCCTGGATCGTGTGCAGATGCTCGATCAGCAGGTCGCGCCGGCGGGGCGCGTCGCCGAGCAGCGCCCGGACCCGGTCGAGCGCGGCGGGCTCGACCTGGCGGCCCTTCGGAATCGGGCGGGCCCGGCGCCGTCCGGACCCGGCGGCATGGCGGATGGCATCGGTCATGGCGGCTCGGCGTTGGACCGGTACGGTCGGCGTTGTTCCCGGCGAAGCGCCGGGGGTGAAGAGCGGGGGACCGGGGCTCACTAGCCGATTGTCGCCGCACGGTCGAGACGCCAATGCCGCCGGTCCTCGCGACGAATCGGCCGCGCAGGGGGTGCTTGTGCGCCTGTCAATCCGGGGCGCCGGCGAACGGTTTCAGTGTATAGCCATATTCCTGCGCCGCATCGGCCAGCCAGCGCCACAGGAAGCGCGCGCCGGAACGGGCGACGGTGAGCTCGAAGGCGGCCGGCTCGCCCGGCTCGGGGCGCGCGATGACGACGGTCTGCCGGCCGAACAGGGTCCGGGCGACCGTGCCGGGCGGGAAGGAACCCGCATGCAGGTCCACCGTCGCCGCCTTGGCCAGGACATGGCGGGCGCGCGGGCCGGCAACCCCGATGACGACGAACGCATCCGAAAGATCGGTGACGGCCACCGCCCCGTCTGCCGCGCCCGCCGCCCGCACCCGGCCGGCCAGCGCGCCGTCGCAGCAGCGCAGCTGCCACCAGTCCGGCCCGAAGTGCTGGAGGATGGCGCCGTCGTTGACTGCCGACCGCCCGACCGGCGGCGAGGCCAGCCCCGCGGGCTCGTGCAGGAACGAGTCGAGCGCCGCCCGGTCGCGGCAGCGCAGGTCGAACAGCGTCAGCGCCGGCCCGGCGGTCAGGACGACGGCGGTACTGTCCGGTCCGCGCTGTTCCGGCGCCAGGGCGAGCGGATGGGCGATGGCGAGGGTTTCAGCCACGCAGGCGCCCTCCATCCCGGTCGTAGAACACCGGCTCCACGACCCGCGCGGCGGTGGCGCCGCCCTCCAGTTTCAGAATGTGGACGGAATCGCCCATGCGCTTGCGCCCGTTCTTCAGCAGCGCCAGGGCGAAGCCGCCGTTCAGGGTCGGCGACCGATAGCTGGACGTGACATGCCCGATCATGTCCAGCGGCGGCTCGCCGCCCGGATCGGCCACGATCTGCCCGCCCTCGGGCAGGACGATCTTGCGGTCGAGCGGCAGCAGCCCGACCAGATGCTTGCGGTCCGGGCGCGCCGTATCCGGCCGGCTGAACGAGCGCTTGCCGATGAAATCCTTGCGCTTGCTGACCGCCCATCCCATGCCCAAGTCGAAGGGCGTGACGGTGCCGTCGGTTTCCTGCCCGACGATGATGAAGCCCTTTTCGGCGCGCAGCACATGCATGGCTTCGGTGCCGTAGGGGACGGCGCCGCGGTCGATCAGGGCCTGCCAGAGGGCGAGGCCCCGATGCGCCGGCACGTTGATCTCCCATGACGCCTCGCCGCTGAAGCTGACGCGGAATATCCGCGCCGGGGCGCCGAGCACGGTGCCGGTGCGCACCGCCATGTGGGGGAACGCCCCGTCCGACCAGTCGATATCGCTGTCGAGGCCGGCCAGCAGGGCGCGCGCTTCCGGCCCGGCGACGGTCGCAGTCGCCCAGGCCTCCGTCGCCGAAGTCGCGAACACCTTGAGGTCGGGCCATTCCGTCTGCAGCCACATTTCGAGCCAGCCGAGCACGGTCGCCGCATTGCCGGTGGTCGTGGTCATCATCCAGTGCCGCTCGCCGAGCCGGGCGGTCACGCCATCGTCGAAAATCATGCCGTCCTCGCGGCACATCAGCCCGTAGCGGACGCGGCCGACCTTCAGCGTCTCCCAGTCGTTGGTGTAGACCCGGTTGAGCAGCGTCGGCACATCCGGCCCTTTCAGGTCGATCTTGCCGAGGGTCGAGGCGTCCATGACGCCGACGCCGTTGCGCACTGCCCGAACCTCGCGGTCCACCGCATCGGCCAGCGCTTCGCCGTCGCGGCGATAGGCATAGGGCCGCTTCCACTGGCCGACATCCTCGAACACCGCGCCGTTGGCGGCGTGCCAGTCGAACATCGGCGTCTCGCGCACCGGATCGAACAGGGTACCGCGGTCCCGGCCGGCCAGCGCGCCGAACGGGACCGGCGTATAGGGCGGGCGGAAGGTCGTGACGCCGACCTCGTCCGGCGTCCGGCCGGTTTCCACGCCGAGCAGGGCGAGGCCGACCACATTGGCGGTCTTGCCCTGGTCGGTGCCCATGCCGAGGGTCGTATAGCGCTTGAGATGCTCGACCGAGCGATAGTTCTCCCGCGCCGCCAGGGCGATGTCCCGCACCGTGACATCGTTCTGAAGATCGACGAAGGCCTTGCCCCTGCCGCCGCCGGAAACCGCCCAGAGCGGGCGGATCGGCGCCGTGCCGGCCTCGTCGTCGGTCTTGTGCGCTGGCTTGCGGATGCGCTTCGTCCGGCCGGCGGCGCGGGCGGCGTCCCGGCCGGCGGCGTGGCCCTGTTCGAGACAGCCGGCAAGATCGCCCGTGCCGGCCGCCGCCCCGGCGACGCGCACCCCCGGCGCCAGCGAATCGCCGGGCACGAAACAGGCTTCCGCATCGTTCCAGACCGGCCGGGCGCCGCGGTGCGAAGCCAGGTGAAGGGTCGGGTTCCAGCCGCCGGACACGCCGACCAGGTCCGCCTCGACCGGCCGGAGCGCACCGGAAATCCCGCCATCCGGCAGGACGCGGCCGATCTCCGCGCGGCGGACGCGCCGGCCGCCCCGCACCGCGGCGATGGCACAGCCCGGCTCGACGGTGGCGCCGGCCCGGACGGCCGCTTCGGCGAGGTCCGCCGGCGGCGTTTCGCGCGCATCGGCCACGGTCACCCGGAGGCCGGCGGCGGCGAGCATCCGGGCCGTGCGATAGGCCGAATCGTTGTTTGTCCCCAGGAGCGCCTGCCGGCCCGGAACGACCGCATAGCGCCCGCCATAATGCCGGATCGCATTGCCTGGCATCGTGCCGGGCGTATCGTTGTTGGCAAAGGCGTAGGGCCGCTCGTGCGCGCCGGTCGCCAGCACGATCTGCCGGGCGCGGAGCCGCCACAGGCGCAGCCGCGGCAGATGCGCCGGCGCGCCCGGCCCGAAGCGCTCGCCGACGCTTTCGACCGCGGTTGCGAAATTGTCGTCGTAGAGGCCGGCGACCGTCGTGCGGGCGAGCACGGTTACGTCCGGCGCCGCGTTCAGCCTGTCCAGCGCCGCCGCCACCCAGTCCATGGCTGGCGCACCGTCAATCGTGCGATCCCCGGCCAGCAGATCGCCGCCCGGCTCGGTCTGCTCGTCGGCCAGAATCACGCGGCAGCCGCGGTTCGCTGCCGCCAGCGCGACAGCCAGGCCGGCCGGCCCGGCGCCGACGACCAGGACATCGCAATGGGCGTTCATCCGCTCATAGCGGTCCGGGTCCGGCGCGTCCGGCGCCCGGCCCAGGCCGGCGGCGCGGCGGATGAAGGGCTCGAACAGCTTCCACCAACGCCCGGCGCCGGGGCCCATGAAGGTCTTGTAGTAGAAGCCGGCGGGAAGGATCGGCGAAAGCCAGTCGTTCGCCCGCATGAGATCGAAATCGACCGACGGCCAGGCATTCACGCTCGACGCGCCCAGATCGTCATAAAGCTCGATCCGGGTGGCGCGCAGGTTGGGCTGGGTATGCGCGCCGGTTTCGAGCTGGACCAGGGCGTTCGGCTCTTCCGCACCGGCGCTCCAGATGCCGCGCGGGCGATGGTATTTGAAGCTGCGCGCGACCGGGAAAGCACCATAGGCCAGCAAGGCGGAGGCCAGCGTATCGCCGGCATAGCCGGCGAAGGTCTCGCCATTGAAGGCGAAGGCAAGCGGCCGTTCCCTATCGATCCGCCCGCCCGCCGCCAGCCGGTATTGCGGCCCGCTCATCGGTCCGCCTCCGGCTCGACGCCGCCGAACGTACCGGCCTCGCCATGAGCATGGGTTACCGTATCGCGCACCAGGGTGAACCAGCGGCCGCAGCCATGGGTGTGTACCCACTGCTCCCGGAACCGGCCCTTCGCGTTCGTCCGCATGAAGACATAGTCGGCCCATTCGGCGTCGGTCAGGGCTTCCGGTTCCGCCGGCCGGGCGATATCGGCCTCGCCGCCATAGCTGAACTCGGTCTCGTCGCGCGGGCCGCACCAGGGGCAGTGGATCAGCAGCATGGCGCCCCTCCGCTAATGGGCCACCGCCGCGGCGCCGTGTTCGTCGATCAGGGCGCCGGTGGCGAAGCGGTCGAGGGAGAAGGGCGCATTGAGCGCGTGCGGCTCGTCGCGCGCGATGGTGTGGGCAAAGGCCCAGCCGGAGCCCGGCGTTGCCTTGAAGCCGCCGGTGCCCCAGCCGCAATTGAGGTAGAGGCCCTCGACCGGCGTTTTCGAGACGATGGGGCTGGCGTCGGGGCAGGTATCGACGATGCCGCCCCAGCTGCGCATCAGGCGCAGGCGGGAGAAGATCGGGAACAGTTCGACCAGCGCGCCCATCTGCCCTTCGATGACATGCCAGCTGCCGCGCTGGGCATAGCTGTTGAAAGCGTCGATACCGGCGCCGATCACCAGCTCGCCCTTGTCCGACTGGCTGACATAGACATGGACCGCATTCGACATCACGACGCAATCCAGCACCGGCTTGACCGGCTCGCTCACCATGGCCTGGAGCGGGTGGCTGTCGATGGGCAGGCGCAGGCCCGCCATCGCCGCCAGCACGCTGGCGTGTCCGGCCACGACGATGCCGACCTTGCCGGCCCTGACCGTACCGCGGCTCGTCTCGACCCCGACGACGCGGCCGCCCTCGCGCACGATCCCGGTGACCTCGCAATTCTGCACGATATCGACGCCGCGTGCGTCGGCCGCGCGGGCGAAGCCCCAGGCGACGGCATCGTGGCGCGCCACGCCGCCGCGGCGCTGGAGCGAAGCGCCCAGGATCGGATAGCGCAGGCCGGGCGAGATATCGATGGCCGGAACGAGCTTTTTGATCTCCGCCGGCGTCAGCATTTCGGAATCGATGCCGTTGCCGCGGATGGCGCGCACCCGGCGCGACATTTCCTTCAAGTCGTGCTCATTGTGCGCCAGGTTCAGCACGCCGCGCTGGCTGAGCATGATGTTGAAGTTCAGCTCGCGGCTCAGGCCCTCATAGAGCCGGAGCGATTTCTCATAGATCGCCGCGCTTTCGTCCCACAGATAGTTGGAGCGGATGATCGTCGTGTTGCGCCCGGTATTGCCGCCGCCGATCCAACCCTTCTCCAGCACGGCGACATTGGCGATGCCGTGCTCGGCCGCCAGATAGTAGGCGGTCGCGAGGCCGTGGCCGCCGCCGCCGACGATGACAACGTCATAGGACGGCTTCAGCGCCGGGCTGCGCCAGGCAAGCGGCCAGTTCCGGTGGCCGGAGAGCGCGTTCCGGGCCAGCGAAAAGATCGAATAACGCTGCATCGCTGCCCCTTAGGCATGGTTCGGCAGCCCGTCAAGCGCCCGCTGGCCCGGCCCGCCGGCGGCCCTGCGTTGACCGGTTGGCCGAACCGGTATAGCCGGTTGCCATGAATATCTCCGTGCCGCCATCGCTCGTCCTGCCGGAGCCGCGGGAGACCCTGACCGTCGCCCTTTCCGACGGCGCCACGGCGATCCTGCGGCGCCACGGCAACCCGGCCGGGCCGCGGGTCGCGCTCAGCCATGGCAACGGCCTGGCAATCGACGCCTATTTCCCCTTCTGGCGCCTCATGCTGCGGCACTACGATCTGGTCCTGTTCGATGTCCGCAATCACGGGCGCAACCCGCCGGATGGCACGGCGAACCACACTTGGGACGGGTTCCGGGACGATTTCGAGACCGTGCGCCGCGCCATCGACGACAGTTTCGGCGCCGGGCCGGTTTCGGCGATCTTCCATTCCCTGTCCGGCATCGCGGCGCTGCAGCAGACCCGCAGGTTCGGCGCGCGCTGGTCGCCGCTCATTCTGGTCGATCCGCCGATCTTCCCGCCGCCGGGCCATGCCCTCGAAGCCGGGCAGAGCGACCATATGGCGGAGATGTCGGCCATCGCCCTGCGCCGCCCGGACCGGTTCGACGATCCGGAGGAGCTGGCGGCGGTGCTGCGCTCGCGGCGGGCGTTCCGCCGCTGGGTGCCGGGCGCGCACGAGCTGTTCGCCGCGGCGACCACGCGCCGGACTGCGGACGGCTGGGTTCTCGCCTGCCCGAAGCGGCTGGAGGCCCGGATTTTCTCCGCCAATACCGACCCGACGATCTGGCCGGCGGTCGGCACCCTGCCGGGCGATATCGCCGTGATCGGCGCCGATATCTCGCTGCCGGAGGTACAGCCGCCGGCCTTTCTGGGCCGGGCGCTGGCCGAGGAGCACGGCCTGCCCTATGCCATGATCGCGGAGACCACCCATTTTCTGCAGATCGAGCGGCCGGAGGCGGTCCGGCAGGCCGCCGAGGCCTGCCTGCGCCGGTTCGGCCGCGCGGCCTGAGCCGGCCGGAAAGGATCGGCCGATGCGGCATCGGCGCGGATTGCCGGCGCGCCGGCGCCCGGCTTAACTGGCCGGTCAGCGCCGACCAGCCGGCCCCGAACCCTCCGTCGCGCCCCCGCCGCGCCCGGCCTCGCCCGATGCCCCTGCTCGCCCCGCCCGAACCGCACACGCTCAACGATCTCGCCGCCATGCTCGGTGCGGAGCCGGTCGGCGACGGCGATTTCGCGGTCAGGGCAGTGGCCCATCCCGTGTTCGCGCAGCATCGCGAGACGCTGGCGCTGGCCATGGACGAAGGCTCCCACGCCCTGCTCGGCCGCACCCATGCCGGCGCGGCCATCGTGCGCCGGGGCATGGAGATCGATACCGGCCGGTTCGCCGGCGGTCTGGTGGTCGAGGGGCGTCACCGGGTCGCGCTGGCCGCGCTCACCCGACTGTTTTCGCCGTCGCTGCATTACCGGCCCGGCATCCACCCCAGCGCCGTCGTCGATGCCGAAGCGAAGGTGCGGGACGGCGCCTCGATCGGGCCGCTGTGCGTGATCGGCCCCGGCGCGACCGTCGGGCCGGGCGCAGTCCTGCTCTCCCAGGTCACGGTCGCCGCCGGCGCGCTGGTCGGCGCCGGCAGCATCCTCCATCCGGGGGTCCGGATCGGCGAAAACTGCGTCGTCGGCCAGGGCTGCATCCTGCATCACAACGCCTCCATCGGCTCCGACGGGTTCGGCTTCGTGACGCCGGAAAAGGGCAGCGTCGAACAGGCGCGCGGCAGCGGCGAGGTCACCGCCTTCAACCACGAAATCCTACGCGTCGATTCGCTCGGCACCGTGATCGTCGGCGATTCGGTCGAGATCGGCGCCAGCACCTGTATCGACCGCGGCACGCTCGGCCCGACCCGCATCGGCGCCGGGACCAAGATCGACAATCTGGTCCACATCGCACACAATGTCGCCATCGGTGAAAATGCCATGATTGCCGGCAATGTGGGCATCGCCGGCAGCGTGAAGATCGGCGACCGTGTGGTCATCGGCGGGGCTGCCGGGATCGGCGATCACGTTACCGTCGGCGACGATGCCATCGTCGGCGCCAAATCCGGCGTTACCGGCGATATCGCGCCGAGGGCGATTTATTTCGGCTATCCGGCCCGGCCGATCCGGCAGATGATGGCGCTGGAGCGCGACAAGCTGCGCGCCGGCCGGACATTGCGCAACCTGAAGGAGCGGCTGGACCGGCTGGAGAAAGCCGCCGCCCGCGAGCCGGACGAGCCCGGCCCCGCCGACTGACCGCAAGGCGGGATCGGGCGGCAGCCGGGCCGCTTCAGGCCCGGCCCCGCCGGCCGGCGGGGCGCTGCGCCAGTGTCTCCAGGCGGTCGGCCAGATCGGCGAGCCCGGCCTGTTCGAAGGCGAGATCGTCGCGATCCGCCCCGGCGGCGCCCTTCCGCGCCCGCCCGATCTCGCCAGCAACCTCCCGCGCCAGCCGGGCGACGGTGCGCACGGTTGCGGCATCGACCGGATCGAAGGTCACTTCCTGCGCCATCATCGCCTCGGCGAAGCGGCCGAAATCCGCCTGGCGCAGCGCTTCCAGCCCGGTATCGAGCTCGTGCCAGTCCGAAGCCCACGCCGCCCACAGGGCCCGCCGGGCCGAATCCCGCTCGCGAGTCTGCTCCAGGCGCACCATGACGCGGACGAACTGCCAGGTCTCGAACACGATCCGCATGGGCGGCTACAGCAGAAAGAAAGTTGCCAGGCCGAGAAAGGTGAGAAAGCCGACCACATCGGTGACGGTGGTGAGGATCACCGTCGAGGCGATGGCCGGATCGATGCCCCGGCGGTCGAGCAGGAACGGCACCAGGGCGCCGGACAGGCCGGCGACCGCCAGATTGAGCACCATGGCAACGGCGATGACGATGCCGAGCGCCGGATCGGCGAACCAGACGCCGGCGATCAGGCCCATGATAAGGGCGAACAGGGCGCCGTTCGCCAGGCCGACCGAGACTTCCTTCAAAATAAAGCGGGCGGCGCTGCCGGGGCCGAAATCGCGCATCGCAATGGCGCGCACGGCGACGGTCAGCGTCTGGGTGCCGGCATTGCCGCCCATCGAGGCGACGATGGGCATCAGCACCGCGAGCGCGACGATCTGCTCGATGGTCCGGGCGAACAGCGCGATGACGACCGACGCCGCAATCGCCGTGACCAGATTGATGCCGAGCCAGCTGAAGCGGCGCCGGGCCGTCCGCACCATGTCCCGGTAGAAGTCCGTCTCGCGCACGCCGGACAGCTTCATCAGGTCTTCTTCCGCCTCGCGGTCGATGACATCGACGACATCGTCCACGGTAATCATGCCGACCAGGCGATTGTTCGCATCGACCACCGGGGCCGAGACCAGATCGCGGTCGCGAAACAGGATCGCCACATCCTCCTGGTCCATCGTCGCCGGAATGATGGTGATATCCCGGTCCATGATCGCGCCGATCCGCACCGGCCGCCGGCTGCGCAGCAGCTTGTTGAGCGGCAGGCTGCCGACCAGCTCGCGCGAGCGGCTGTCGATCACGAATATGTCGTAGAAATCGTCCGGCAGGTCGGCGCCCTCGCGCATGAGGTCGATCACTTCGCCGACCGTGGCGCTTTGCGCGACAGCCACCGAATCCCGCTGCATCAGCCGGCCGGCGCTGTCGTCGGGATAGGACAGGCTCTCCTCGATCAGCTGCCGGTCTTCCGGCTCCACTTCGGTCAGGATTTCGTGCCGGGTGGCGGCGTCCAGGTCTTCGAGAATGCCGACCGCATCGTCGGTATCGAGATCGCTGACCGCGGCGGCGACCTGCCGGGGCTCGAGGATTTCGAGCACTTCGTCGCGCACTGCATCGTCGAGCTCCGGCAGCACCGCAGGATCGAGGGTACGGCGGGAATAATCGACCACCCGAAAGCGGATGTCGGGCGGCAGACGCTCCAGCAGATCGGCGACGTCGGAATGATGCAGGGGATGGATCAGGCGGCGGACCTGCTTCGCCTGCCCGGCCCTGGCCGCCGCGGCGACAGCCTCGACCACCGCCGGGCGCAGGCCGTAGAGCGGCGCCGCAACCTGCTTCTTCGCCTTCTTCGCCGGCCTTTCGGTCGTCTCGGCCATATCCGGAGTCTCCCGGCGAGGCGACGCAGCGGCCGCCGGCGGGCCGCTTGCGCAAAAGGCCGGCCTGCCGGCCACGGATGATCTGGTGCGGTCGAGAAGACTCGAACTTCCACGGGCTTTCGCCCACAGCGACCTCAACGCTGCGCGTCTACCAATTCCGCCACGACCGCATGCGCCAACCTCTCTGATCGAAAGGCCGGCCGATGTAAAGCGCCGATCGACGAATTCGCGGACCGGCGCACGAACAGGGGTTATATAGGCGGTCATGAAGGCGGCCAAGGTGACCAAATCGGCGCAAGACCGGGCAGCGACCGGGGTGCCGGACGGGCGACCGGGCGCGGTTCCGCCCGGCGCCGCGCGCCGGCCCGCGCCCGCTGCCCAGGAGCCGGTCTGGCTGACCGATCCGCGGCCGCGCGCCTACGGCCCTGCCCTGCAGGAGATGGAGGAACGGGTCGGCGCGATCCTCACCCGCCAGGCGCCCGAAACGATCTGGCTGCTCGAACACGAGCCGGTGCTGACCGCCGGGACCGGCGCCCTGCCGGCGGAACTGCGCGATGCCGGCGCCCTGCCGGTCTTCCGGGTCGGCCGCGGCGGCCGCTACACCTGGCACGGCCCCGGCCAGCGCATCGTCTACACCATGCTGGATTTGAACCGGCGGCACCGGGATGTGCGGCTGCTCGTGCATGCACTGCTGTCGTGGGCGGCGGCGGCGCTGGCGGAACTCGGCGTGGCGGCGGCGCCGCGCGACGGCCGGGTCGGCCTGTGGGTGGATCGCTCGGCCGACAAGGGGCCCGGCCGCGAGGACAAGATCGCCGCCCTCGGCATCCGGCTGCGCCGCTGGGTGTGCTTTCACGGCATGTCGATCAATGTCGCGCCGGACCTGGCGGAATTCGACCGTATCCGGCCCTGCGGCATCGACGATCCGCGCTATGGCGTCACCTCGCTGGCGGAACTCGGCACCGGCGCGTCGATGGCCGATCTCGACGCCGCGCTGAAAGCGACATTCAGCCGGACGGTGGACCGTCTTCTCCCGCCCGTTCCATATTGACGAACAGGACCAGCCAGATCGCGCTCAGCGCCGTCTTGCCCGTCTTCTCCGTCACCACCGAGCAGCGCAGCCGGAACGACCACCGGCCGGGACCGCGCGGCGTGATCGCCATGATGGTCACGCGCAGCTTGATGCGGTCGCCGACCGTCACCGGCGACAGGAAGCGCACGCGCTCAAAGCCGAGATTGATGCCGTAATCGATTCCATCCGGCTGCAGATCGCCGATCCGGGACAGATGGCTCAGCAGCGAGAGGGTGAGGAAGCCGTGGGCGATGGTGCCGCCGAACGGCCCGTGCGCCCGGGCCCAGGCCGGATCGATATGGAGCGGGTTGCGGTCGTCGGTCGCCTCGCCGAACAGGTCGACCCGGTCCTGTTCGATGGTCACCCATTCGCTCTCGCCGATCGGCGGGCCGATATAGGCGTCCATCGTATCGATGTGAAACGGAACCCCTTCGATCAGAAAACGGCCCATATCCGCTCGCTCTCCCAACCGTCCCGGCCGCCCGTCAGACGAACTCGACGATCTTCTGATCGACGGTCAGCGAATCGCCCGGGCGGGCATGGACGGCGCGCACCTCGCCGTCCCGCTCCGCCCGCAGGATATTCTCCATCTTCATGGCTTCGACCACCGCCAGCTCCTCGCCGGCCTTGACCTGCTGGCCGGCGTTCGCCGCCACCGAAACCAGCAGGCCCGGCATCGGCGAAAGCAGGAATTTCGACATGTCCGGCGGCTCCTTGGCCGGCATCCGCGCGGCGAGGCGGGCCACCGCCGGCCGCAGGACCCGCACCTCGACCGCGGCGCCATCGTGGCCGATCCGCCAGCCGGAGCCGGCCGGGTCGATCTGGGCGGTGACCGGCACGCCATCGACCTGCCCGGTGAACAGGGGCTCGCCCGGCCGCCACCCGGTGGACACCGGAACGACGGTCCGGTCCGCGCTGCCGTCCGCCCCGTCCGCAGCACCGACAGCGACCGCGATGTCGCCGGGGGCAGCGCCCGGTTCGCCCTCCAGAAAGGTATCGACGAAGACGGAGCCGAGCTGCACGACCCAATGCCCCGATCCGTCCGCACCGTCCGGCCCGTCCGGGGCGACGGACCGCTCCCGGAGCCGCGAAATCCGGGCGACCGCGGCGGCGATGGCCGCGAGCATCCTTGTATCGGCAGCGTCCGGGGCCACACCGGCGAAGCCGTCGGGATATTCCTCGTCGATGAAGCCGGTCGTCAGGTCGCCGGCGACGAAGCGCGGATGGCGCATGACCGCCGAGAGAAACTGCATGTTGTGATTGACGCCGCGAACGTAATAGGCGTCCAGCGCCCGGCGCATCTCCGCGATGGCCTCGTTCCGGGTGGCGCCGTAGCTGACCAGCTTGGCGATCATCGGATCGTAGTACATCGAGATTTCGGAGCCTTCGCCGACCCCGGTATCGACGCGCACGGCCTCCCCCTCCGGCGGCGGAATATAGCGCACCAGCCGCCCGATCGACGGCAGGAAGCCGCGCAGCGGATCCTCGGCATAGACGCGGCTCTCCATCGCCCAGCCGGTCAGCGTCACGTCGTCCTGGCCGAAGGAAAGCGGCTCGCCGGCGGCGATGCGGATCATCTGCTCGACCAGGTCGAGGCCGGTGATCATCTCGGTCACCGGGTGCTCGACCTGCAGCCTGGTGTTCATTTCGAGGAAATAGAAATTGCGCTCCCCGTCGACGATGAACTCGACCGTTCCGGCCGACCGGTAGCCGACCTGCCTCGCCAGGGCGACCGCCTGTTCGCCCATGGCACGGCGGGTCGCCTCGTCGAGGAAGGGCGAGGGCGCCTCCTCGATCACCTTCTGGTGCCGGCGCTGGATCGAGCATTCGCGCTCGCCCAGATAGACGGCATTGCCGTGATTGTCGGCCAGCACCTGAATCTCGATATGGCGCGGGTCCTCGATGAATTTCTCGACGAAGACCCGGTCGTCGGCGAAGGAGCTGCGCGCCTCGCCGGTCGCCAGGCGGAAGCCCTCGGCCATCTCTTCGCGCGCGCGGGCGATGCGCATCCCCTTGCCGCCGCCGCCGGCCGAGGCCTTGATCATGACCGGGAAGCCGATGGCTTCGGCAATCTCCTGCGCCTCCGCCTCGTCGCGGATGACGCCGACATGGCCGGGCACCGTGCTGACCCCCGCCGCACCGGCGATGCGCTTGGATTCGATCTTGTCGCCCATGGCGGCAATCGCCCCCGGCGGCGGGCCGATAAAGGCGATGCCCGCTTCGGCAAGGGCTTCGGCGAAGGCGGTGTTTTCCGACAGGAAGCCATAGCCCGGATGGACCGCATCCGCCCCGGTCTGCCGGCAGGCCTCGACGATCCGCCCGGCGACCAGATAGGATTCCGCCGAGGGCGCCGGGCCGATAGCGACCGCCTCGTCGGCCATGGCGACATGGAGGGCCTCGCGATCCGCCTCGGAATGGACGGCGACGGTGCCGATGCCCATGCGCCGTGCCGTCTTCATCACCCGGCAGGCGATCTCTCCGCGGTTGGCGACCAGGATTTTTTCGAACATGGCAGGCTTCCGGGATCGGGCGTCCGGGATCGCGTGTCGGGACCGCCGGACAATCGGGCTGTTTATCGCGTGGCGCCGATCAGGTACATACCGGGTATTGCCGCCGCAACCCGCGCGGCACCCCCGGCAGCGGGCCCGCCATGACCGAAGACCGTGCCGCTTCCGCGACGAACGATGGCCCGACCGGCGGTTCGCCGGCCGCCATCGCCGGCTATCACGCCCATGTCTACTACACGGCGGAGTCGCGGCCGGCGGCGGCGGTGTTGCGCGAGGCGGTCGAGGCCCGGTTTGCCGTCGCCATGGGGCGATGGCGCGATTTCCCCGTCGGCCCGCACCCGCAATGGAGCTACCAGATCGCGTTCGAGGCCGGGCTGCTCGGCGAGCTTCTGCCCTTTCTCATTCTCAATCGCGGCGAGCTCGATATTCTGCTCCACCCGCTCACCGGCGACGACCTGGCCGACCACCGGGACTATGCGACCTGGCTCGGCAACCAGCACACGCTCGATCTCTCCGCCCTGCGGTAGGGCCCGGCGGGTTCGAGCGGAGCGCGACAGATTTCCGGCCCCGGCCCGTTAGGCAGAATATATGCCGGCATCGGGCGGGCACGGAACGGGCGGAGGAAAGGCCGGAGCGGCCGCCGCGCCGTTTTTTTCCGCTGCCGGCAATCGCTCAACAGGAGCCTCGAACCATGAACAGACCGACCCTGACCGCCGCTTTCGCCGCCGCTGCCATCGCCTGCGCGGCACCCGCCGCCCAGGCCGCCGAATACAGGATCGACCCGGCCCACAGCTTCGTCCAGTTCAGGATCAGCCATCTCGGCTTTTCCTGGATGGTCGGCACTTTCGACCGGGTGTCCGGCCGCCTGACGTTCGATCCGGCGGCCGGACCGGGGGCACAGAAGATCACGGTCGAGATCGATACCGCGAGCGTCGACACCGGCCACGCCGAACGCGACAAGCATCTGCGCTCGCCCGACTTCCTCAATGTGAAGAAATTCCCCAAAGCGACCTTTGTCAGCACCGGCTATGACGGCGATGCGAAGGGCGGAACGATGACCGGCAAGCTGACCCTGATGGGCGTCACCCGGCCGATTGCCATCGCGGTGAAGAAGGTCGGCGAGGGCAGCGACCCCTGGGGCGGCTACCGGGCCGGCTTCGAGGGTACGGCGAGCCTGAAGCGCAGCGATTTCGGCGCCGGCATGAATCTGGGGCCGGTATCGGACGCGATGCGCTTCTTCCTCTCCATCGAGGGCATCCGCCAATAGGCAGGGGCGGTCTTTCACATTCCCGCTGCCGGAAACGGGCCATGTGGCGGAACAGCCGCGACCGCTACGGCCTCGTCTCCATCGCCCTTCACTGGGTCGTCGCCCTCGCCTTCATCGGCCTGTTCGGACTCGGGGTCTGGATGGTCGGCCTGACCTATTACGACCCCTGGTATCACGATTCCCTCGCCCTGCATAAGGCGGCCGGGATGGTCCTGCTGGCCCTGGCGCTGGTCAGGATCGGCTGGCGCCTCGGCGAGCCCAGGCCCGGTTTCGGGCCGGAGGTGAGGCCGTGGGAGCGCGCCGGCGCCACCGCCATGCACCGGGTGCTGACCGCGCTCGTCATCCTTCTGCCGGTCACCGGCTATGTCGTCTCGACTTCCGAAGGGGCGGGCATCGACATGTTCGGACTGTTCGAACTGCCGGCGATTGCCGGCGGGTCGGAACGCCTCCGCGATCTCGCCATCGACCTGCACTGGTATCTGGCCTATGGCGGCATTGCCCTGGCGGCCGTCCACGCCGGCGCAGCGCTCAAGCACCATTTCATCGACCGGGGATCGACCCTCGCACGCATGCTGATACCGCGGTCGCCGCACCGCGGCGACGATTGACGCCGTGCCGCGCCGTACCGCCCGCCGCCGCCGGGGTTCAGAGCGGGATGTTGGCGTGCTTCTTCCAGGGATTTTCCAGTTTCTTGCCGCGCAGCAGTTCGAGCGAGCGGCAGATCCGGCGGCGGGTGTTGCGCGGCATGATGACATCGTCGATGAAGCCGCGATGCCCGGCGATGAACGGGTTGGCGAATTTGCGGCGATATTCCTCCGTCCGCGCCTCGATCTTGCCGGTGTCGTCCCGGTCTTCGCGGAAGATGATCTCCACCGCCCCTTTCGGCCCCATAACCGCGATCTCGGCCTGCGGCCAGGCATAGTTGACATCGCCGCGCAGATGCTTCGACGCCATGACATCGTAGGCGCCGCCATAGGCCTTGCGGGTGATGACGGTCACCTTCGGCACCGTCGCCTCGGCATAGGCGAACAGCAGCTTCGCGCCATGCTTGATGATGCCGCCATATTCCTGCGCCGTGCCGGGCAGGAAGCCGGGTACATCGACGAAGGTGACGATCGGGATATTGAAGCAGTCGCAGAAGCGCACGAAGCGCGCCGCCTTGCGCGACGAGGCAATATCCAGACAGCCGGCGAGCACCATCGGCTGGTTGGCGACGAAGCCGACGGTCCGGCCCGCCATGCGGCCGAAACCGATGACGATATTGGCGGCGTGGCCGGGCTGGATTTCGAAGAAATCGCCATCGTCGGCGATCTTGTGAATCAGTTCCTTGATGTCGTAGGGCTTGTTGGGATTGTCCGGCACCAGCGTATCGAGCGCGGGCTCCTGCCGGTCCGCCGGATCGTGCCAGTCGCGCTGCGGCGGCGCCTCCCGGTTCGACGACGGCAGGAAATCGACGAAGCGGCGCAGCTGCAGCAGGGCCTCGATATCGTTGCCGAAGGCCAGGTCCGACACGCCCGATTTCGAGGAATGGGTGATCGCGCCGCCCAGCTCCTCCGCCGTCACCTCCTCGTGGGTCACGGTCTTCACCACTTCCGGGCCGGTGACGAACATGTAGGAACTGTCCTCGACCATGAAGATGAAATCGGTCATGGCCGGGGAATAGACCGCGCCGCCGGCGCACGGCCCCATGACGCAGGAAATCTGCGGAATGACGCCGGATGCGAGCACATTGCGCTGGAACACCTCGGCATAGCCGGCGAGCGAGGCGACGCCCTCCTGGATGCGCGCACCGCCGGAATCGTTGAGGCCGATGACCGGCGCGCCGACCTTCATCGCCTGGTCCATCACCTTGCAGATTTTCTCGGCATGGGCCTCGGACAGCGAGCCGCCGAAGACGGTGAAATCCTGGCTGAAGACGAAGACGATCCGGCCGTTGATCCGGCCCCAGCCGGTCACGACGCCATCGCTCGGCACCTTCTGCCCTTCCATGCCGAAATCGCTGCAGCGATGCTCGACGAACATGTCGTACTCTTCGAAACTGTCGGGATCGAGCAGCACCTCCAGCCGCTCGCGGGCGGTCAGCTTGCCCTTGGCGTGCTGCGCATCGATCCGTTTGCGCCCGCCGCCCAGCCGGGCCGCCTCGCGCCGCTTCTCCAGTTCCGCGAGAATTTCCTGCACGCCCCCATCTCCCCGCAGCGTTGCGCAAATGCCCGTTCGGGATTAGCACCCCGCCCGGATCGTGGCCAGTCCGTTGCGGCCGCGCCGGACCGGCCGTCAGCCGCGCAGCAGCCGCGCGAACCGCGCCGCAACGGCAATTTCACGCCGGCCGTCGGCAAGACGCGCCTCGGCCTCCGCATCCGCGCCCCAGCGCCCGATCTGATAGAGATCGTCGAGAAAGGCGGCATCGGCGGCCTCTTCGGCCGTCACCCGGCCCGCCATCAGGGCGAGGCCGACCGCGACCGAGCCCGTGCCGGCCGCCGCGGCGTGAAGCGCCGTCAGCTCGAAATCGTCGCCGGCGCCAGCGACCCGCTCCAGCCGGCTGAGGGATTGCGGGTCCTGCTGCTGCGGCACCACGCCGGCAGCCGCGCGCAGGGCGATGCCATGGCGCTCGCGCAGCCAGTCGAGCAGCGGCTGCCATGCCGCCTCCTGCCGGGCGACCAGTTCCGGCGGCCGCTCGGCCCGGTGGCACAGCAGGTCTGTCCCGCCATAGCGGACCAGCTCGGCCACCATCGCGCCGCGGCGCGCCTTCGTCAGGTCGATGGCGGTATTGGCCAGCCGGGAGAGCGGCATCGAGGATGGATCGATCCGCTCGCCCTGCGCCGCCCACTCGTCCCGCAGCGCTTCGGCAAGTGCTTTCGAGGCGACCCGGAGCGGCGCGCGCGCCGGCGTGCGCACCGGCCTTCCGTCGAGCGCAAGGCCGAAGCCGTCGCCGTGCCGCTCCAGGCTGGCGGCGCTGTAGAAGCGTTTCATGCCGGCAGCGCGCCGAGGCCGAACGGGTCGGTATCGCCGCGCGGATCGAAGCCCAGAATATCGAACGTCTCCGCCATATGGGGCGGCAGGCCGGCCTCGACATCGATCCAGCCGCCGGCCGGATGCGGCGCGACCAGCCGCCGGGCATGCAGATGCAGCCGGTTCGGCAGACCGGTGACGAACGCGCCGCTGCCGCCATATTTGCCGTCGCCGACGATGGGGGTGCCAAGCGCGGCGGTATGGGCGCGCAACTGGTGGGTCCGGCCGGTGAGCGGCATGAGCGCCAGCCAGGAAACCCGGTCGGCGGCATGGTCGATAACGGCGAAACGGGTCCGGGCGCGCCGGGCATCGCCGGCTTTCGCGCCGGTTTCCGCATCTTCGGCCACGACGGTCCGCTCGCCCGCCGGCCCGCCGCGTTTGGCGAGCGACAGATCGATCAGGCCCCGGCGCCGGGCCGGCGTGCCGGCCGCGACGGCCCAGTAGAGCTTGCGGACCTCGCGGCCGCGAAAGGCCGATGCCATGGCCGCCGCCGCCCGGCGCGTCAGGCCGACGGCAAGAACCCCGCTGGTCTCCTTGTCGAGCCGGTGAACCAGGCGCGGCGGTTCGGCCGCGCCGGCGAGGCTGTGCAGCATGGCATCGAGATGGCGGGCCTGCCCCGAACCGCTCTGGACCGGCAGGCCCGCCGGCTTGTCGAGAACGAGCACCGAATCGTCCCGGAACAGGGTGATCGAATCCAGAAACCGCCGGTCTTCGGCCGCCGATGCGGCGGTTGCCGGGCCGGCGGCCCGGCGCCTGCGTGCCGGCGCCTCCTGCAGCGCCGGATCGAGCGGCGGCACCCGGATCACCTCGCCGGCGGACAACCGGTGCCCGCCCTTCACCCGCTTGCCGTCCACCCGGACCTGGCCGGTGCGCAGCAGCTTCTCCAGCCGGCCGTGGCCGAGCGCCGGAAAGTGCCGGGCGAACCAGCGGTCGAGCCGCTGGTCGCTGTCCGGCGGCGCCACCGTGTGCCGGGTCGCCGGCATCGGCCCGGCTCAGCCGAACAGGGCCCGGCTGGCCCGCAGCCCGGCCCAGAAGGCGAACAGCGCGCCGGCGACGGACGCCACGACATAGAGGATCGCCGGCCCGGCCGCGCCGCGCTGGGCCAGCACCGTCGCATCGAGGGAGAAGGTGGAGAAGGTCGTGAAGGCGCCGAGCACGCCGACGACGAGAAAGGCCCGCCATTCGGGCGACAGATGGCCCTTCAGGCCGAGATAGCCGATCAGGGCGCCCAGAACGAAGCTGCCGGAGATATTCACGATCAGGGTCGCCCAGGGAAAGCCGTGGCCGAACGCCCGGCCGGACCAGACGCCGACGCCGTAGCGCGCCAGCGCACCGAGCGCGCCGCCGGCCGCAACCGCCAGCAGAAGCTTCATGCGTCCCCGCCCTCCGGCCCGGCGTCGCCGCCCGCCTGCCGCCGGGCGCGCAGACGGGCCCAATAGTCCAGCCGCTTGCGGATATCGCGCTCGAAACCGCGCTCGACCGGCCGGTAATAGGTCTGGCGGGCCATGCCGTCGGGAAAATTGTTCTGGCCGGCAAAGCCCTCTTCCGTGTCGTGGTCGTAGAGATAGCCGGCGCCGTAGCCCAGATCCTTCATCAGCCGGGTCGGCGCGTTGAGGATATGCTTCGGCGGCGGCAGCGAGCCGGTGGTGCGGGCGTCCGCCACGGCCACGCTCAGGGCCCGGTAGGCGGCATTCGATTTCGGCGCGGTCGCCAGATAGATGACCAGCTGGGCGAGCGCCAGCTCGCCCTCGGGCGAGCCGATCCGCTCGAAGGCCTGCCACGCCGCGATCGCCTGGGTCAGCGCGTTGGGGTCGGCGAGGCCGATATCCTCGACCGCAAAGCGGGTCAGCCGCCGGGCGATATAGTGCGGGTCCTCGCCGCCGCCGAGCATCCGGGCGAGCCAGTACAGGCTGGCATCGCAATCCGAGCCGCGCAGGCTCTTGTGCAGCGCGCTGATGAGATTGTAGTGGCTTTCCTGGCCCTTGTCGTAGAGCGGCGCCCGGCGCTGGACCAGCGACGCCAGGGACGCGATATCGATCTCGCCGGCCGGCCCGGCGGCGCGGATCGCCTCCGCCATGTTGAGCAGATAGCGCCCGTCGCCGTCTGCCATGGCCCTGAGCGCGCGGCGCGCCTCCGGGGTCAGGCCAAGCGGCCGGTCCTCCAGCGCTTCGGCACGCGCCAGCAGGGCCTCCAGCGCCGCATCGTCGAGCCGGTGCAGCACCAGCACCCGGCAGCGGGAAAGCAACGCCGGATTGAGCTCGAACGACGGATTCTCGGTTGTCGCCCCGACGAGAATGACCGTGCCGTCCTCGACCACCGGCAGGAAGGCATCCTGCTGGGCGCGGTTGAAGCGGTGGATTTCATCGACGAACAGCAGGGTGCCCTGGCCGCCGGCCCGGCGCCGGCGCGCGGCCTCGAAAATCCGGCGCAGTTCGGCGACCCCGGAAAAGACCGCGGAAACGGGCTCGAAATGCAGATCGGTCCGCTCGGCCGCCAGCCGGGCGATGGTCGTCTTGCCGGTGCCCGGCGGGCCCCAGAGGATATGCGAAACCAGCGAACCGGTCGCCAGCATGCGGCCGATCGGGGCTTCCGGGGCGATCAGATGGTCCTGGCCGACGACGGCATCGAGCGATTGCGGGCGCAGCCGGTCGGCCAGCGGCCGGGGCGCCTGGTCCTCGAACAGTCCGGGGGCGTCGTAGGGTTTTGCGCCGGGCGCCATCGGCTGCCGTCCCTTCGCCGCACCGGCCCCGTGCGCATCCGCGGCGGCGGCCCGCCGCGGCGGCGTCAGGCTGCGGCCGGCGGCCGGGCCTCGTCGGCATCGGCCGTCCCGGCCTCCTGGGTCGGGCCGCTGTCCTGCCCCTTGGCGTCCGGGTCGCGATCCACCAGTTCGACGAACGCCATCGGCGCCGAATCGCCATAGCGGAAGCCGGCGCGCAGCACCCGCGTATAGCCGCCCTGGCGCGTGGCATAGCGGGCGGCCAGCGTATCGAACAGCTTTTCCGTCAGCGCCCTGTCTTTCAGGACCGCCAGCGCCTGCCTGCGGGCGTGCAGGTCGCCGCGCTTGCCCAGCGTGATCAGCCGGTCGGCCACGCCGCGCAAATCCTTCGCCTTGTGCAGGGTGGTGCGGATCTGCTCGTGCTTGATGAGCGCCGCCGCCATATTGGCGAACATGGCCTTGCGGTGGCTGCTCGTCCGGTTCAGCTTCCGGCCGCTCAATCTGTGGCGCATGATTCCAACTCCCGGGCGGCCGCGGACGGCCGTTGGCGATTCGGGCCCCCGGCGGGCGGAGGCGGCTTCAGGCGTGGGCCGGCCGGGCCGGCCCTAATAGGGTTCTTCCAGCTTGCGGGCGAGGTCTTCGATATTCTCCGGCGGCCAGTCCAGAATCTCCATGCCCAGGGCAAGCCCCATCTGCGACAGCACTTCCTTGATCTCGTTGAGCGACTTGCGGCCGAAATTCGGCGTGCGCAGCATTTCCGTCTCGGTCTTCTGCACCAGGTCGCCGATATAGATGATGTTGTCGTTCTTCAGGCAGTTGGCCGAACGGACGGACAGTTCCAGCTCGTCCACCTTGCGCAGCAGGTTCCGGTTGAACGGCAGATCGCCTTCCTTCTCTTCGCGGACGATCTGTTTCGGCTCCTCGAAATTGATGAAGAGCTGCAGCTGGTCCTGAAGAATCCGGGCGGCCAGCGCGACCGAATCCTCCGGCGATACCGCGCCGTTGGTCTCGACGGTCAGGGAAAGCTTGTCGAGGTCGGTCACCTGGCCGACGCGCGCGTTCTCGACCTTGTAGGACACTTTCTTGACCGGGCTGAAAATGGCATCGACCGGAATCAGGCCGATCGGCGAATCCTCGGCCCGGTTCTGCACCGCCGGCACATAGCCCTTGCCGCTCTCCACCGTCATCTCCATCGCCACCTCGATCTCCTCGTCGAGATGCATCAGGACATGGTCCGGGTTCAGGATATCGACATCGTGAACCCCTTCGATCTGGCTGGCGGTGACCGCGCCGGGGCCGCGGGCGCGCAGCGTCAGGCGGCGCGACGGCGAATCGTGCATGCGCAGGGCCAGGGCCTTCACGTTCAGGACGATATCGGTCACATCCTCGAGCACGCCGGGGATGGACGAGAATTCGTGGAGCACGCCCTCAATCTGGATCGACGTGACCGCCGCCCCCTGCAGCGAGGACAGCAGGACCCGGCGCAGCGCATTGCCGAGGGTCAGGCCGAAACCGCGCTCCAGCGGCTGGACGACGATGGTCGCCTGGCGGTCGGGATCGCTGCCATATTCGGTCGCCAGACCGTTCGGCCGGATGATGTCGGTCCAGTTCTTCTGTTGTACGTTCATGCCCAATGCCCGTTGCTGCCGGCGGCCCGGCGCGTCAAATCCTCGGTTCGGCAGCCCTGCCCGGCTGTCGCGGCCCGGCTATACCCGGCGGCGCTTGCGCGGCCGGCAGCCATTGTGCGGAATCGGGGTCACATCGCGGATCGCCGTGATGTTGAAGCCGATCGACTGCAGGGCGCGCAGGGCCGATTCGCGGCCGCCGCCGGGCCCCTTGACCTCGACTTCGAGCGTCTTCATGCCGTGTTCCTGGGCCTTCCGCCCGGCGTCCTCGGCGGCGATCTGGGCGGCATAGGGAGTCGACTTCCGCGAGCCCCTGAAACCCTGGGACCCGGCGGACGACCAGGATATGGCATTGCCCTGGGCGTCGGTGATCGTGATCATCGTGTTGTTGAACGATGCATTCACATGCGCGACCCCCGCGCTGATGTTCTTCCGTTCGCGGCGGCGGACCCGCCCAGTCTTCGGACTTGCCATCCAATGCTCCTGCGTGCGCTTTCCGGTGCGCCCCCGGCCCTGCCGCGAAGCGGCGCCGGGGCGATATCGGGCAGGCGCGCCAGAGGCCGGCGCGCCCGACGGTTGCTACTTCTTCTTGCCGGCAATCGGCCGCGCCCGGCCCTTGCGGGTGCGCGCGTTGGTATGGGTGCGCTGGCCGCGGACCGGCAGCCCCTTGCGGTGCCGCAGGCCGCGATAGCAGCCCAGATCCATCAGCCGCTTGATGTTCATCGCCGTTTCGCGACGCAGATCGCCCTCGACCTGGAAGGTCCGGTCGATGGTTTCGCGAATGCGGACGACCTCGTCGTCGGTCAGCTGATTGACCCGCTTTTCCAGCGGGACGCCCACGGTCTGGACAATCCGCCGGGCGTTTGCCGGCCCGATGCCGTGAATATAGGTCAGGGCGATGACGACCCGCTTTGCGGTCGGGATATTGACACCAGCTATCCGCGCCAAGATGCGCACTCCTCTTTTATCGGACCGTCGCCGCGCCGGGACATTGCCGGGGCCGGACTGCCGCGCATCGGCGAACGGTCGCATGACCGGTTTGCGCAAACGACAATGGGCCCCGAAAGGGCCGATTTCCCCGGAGCCACGGCGAATATAGCCTGCTGCCGGGCCCTGTCAATCTGCGGCGTCAATCCGCGGCCCGCCGCGCGCCGGCGCCGGCCTCGAGAATGGCGCCGATCTGCGCCGCCACATCGTCGATGGCGGCCATGCCATCGACCGATTCGAGCCGGCCGGAGCGCGCATAGTAGGCGAGGATCGGCTCCGTCTGCTCGTGATAGACGGCGATCCGCTTCTTCAGCGTCTCGGCATTGTCGTCGGCCCTGGCGTCGGCGCTTTCCTGCGCGCGCCGCTCGATCCGCTCGAACAGCGCGGCCTCGTCCATCTTCATCTCGACGATATGGTGAATTTCGATCCGCTTGCCGGCCAGAATCCCGTCCAGCTTCCTGGCCTGGGCGACGGTGCGCGGAAAGCCGTCGAGGATGAAGCCGTTCTCGCGGACATCGGCATCCTCGATCCGCTCGACGACGATGCCGACGACCGTTTCGTCGGGTACCAGATCGCCCCGGTCCAGGATCGCCCTGGCCTTCAGGCCGGTCTCCGTGCCGGCCGCCGCCGCCGCGCGCAGCATTTCCCCCGACGAAAGATGGACCATGCCGTATCTTTCCCGGATGCGTTGGGCCTGGGTGCCCTTGCCGCAGCCGGGCGGGCCCATCAGGACGATATTCACGATCTTCTGCCTCGCAGACGGGATTTGCGGATCAGCCCTTCATACTGATGGGCGAGCATGTGGCCCTGGATTTGCGCCACCGTATCCATGGTCACGGAGACCACGATCAGCAGCGATGTGCCGCCGAAATAGAACGGGATGGCATATTGCGTGATCAGAACTTCCGGCAGGGCGCAAACGGCGCACAGATAGAGCGCGCCGACGACGGTGATTCTGGTCAGGACATGATCGAGATAGTCGGCGGTCGGCTTGCCGGGCCGGATACCGGGAATGAAGCCGCCATATTTGCGCAGATTGTCCGCCGTATCCTGCGGATTGAACACAATCGCCGTGTAGAAGAAGGTGAAGAAGGCAATCATGCCGACATAGATGAGCAGGAACAGCGGCTGCCCGCGCCCCATCAGCGCGTTGACCGTGTTCAGCCATTCCGGGCCGCCCTGCCCGGAAAAGCCGGAAATCGTCGCCGGCAGCAGCAGCAGCGAGCTGGCGAAGATCGGCGGAATGACGCCGGCCGTATTGAGCTTCAGCGGAATGTGCGACTGCTCGCCGCCCATCTGGCGGTTGCCCTGCTGGCGCTTGGGATATTGCACCACGATGCGCCGGTGCGCCCGTTCCATGAAGACGACGAAGGCGACCACCAGCACGGCCATGACGATGAAGGCGATGATGGCGAAGGCCGAAAGCGAACCGCGGCGGCCCATCTCGAACAGCTGCGCCATGGCTGCCGGGCCGCTGGCGACGATGCCGGCGAAGATGATCAGCGAAATGCCGTTGCCGACGCCCCGCGCGGTGATCTGCTCGCCCAGCCACATCAGGAAGACGGTGCCGCCGACCAGCGTGATGACAACGGTGGCGCGGAAGAACATGCCGGGATTGGCGACCGCGTTGCCGGCGCTCGAACTCGCGCCCTCCAGGCTCACCGCAACGCCGTAGGCCTGGACCGCCGCCAGCAGCACGGTGAGATAGCGAGTGTACTGGTTGATCTTCTTGCGGCCCGATTCGCCCTCCTTCTTCAGGGCATCGAGCTTGGGCGAGACGGCCGTCAGCAGCTGGATGATAATCGCGGCCGAGATGTAGGGCATGATGTTGAGCGCAAAGATGGTCATGCGCTCCAGCGCCCCGCCGGAGAAGGTGCTGAGCACCGTCAGCAGGCCGCCGCCCTGATTGATCTGGGCGAAAATGTCGGCAAAGATCTGCTGATCGATGCCCGGAATCGGGATGTAGGTGCCGAGCCGGTAGACGATCAGCGCGCCAAGGGTGAACCACAGGCGCTTCTTCAGGTCGGTCGCCCTGGTAAAGGCGCTCCAGCCCATGCCGGGAGCCAGTCTGTCGGTCGCTGCCATCCGGTTACCTGTTCGCGCCTGGCGGCCGGGTTTCGGGTTCAGGCGCCGGCCGGCGCGGCGGCCTTGCCGCCCTTCGCCCGCGCGGCCCGCCGCGCCGCTTTCGCTTCGTTCTTCGGCAGCTTGCCTTCGGGCTTCGGCGTCCCGGCTTCGATATTGACCTTGCCGCCGGCGCTTTCAACCGCCGCGACCGCCGCACCGGTCGCGCCGGCGACCGTGATCTCGACAGCCGCGGCAAGCGTGCCGTGGCCGAGCAGGCGCACACCGTCGAGCGGCCGGCGAATCACGCCCGCGGCCTTCAGCGCTCCGGCATCGATCGGCGTGCCGGCATCGAGCTTGCCGGCGTCGATCGCCTGCTGCAGGCGGCCGACATTCACCGCCGCGAACTTCTTGCGGAAAATGTTGTTGAAGCCGCGCTTGGACAGCCGCATGTAGAGCGGCATCTGGCCGCCCTCGAAGCCCTGGAGCGAAACGCCGGAGCGCGACTTCTGCCCCTTGTGGCCGCGGCCGCCGGTCTTGCCCTTGCCGGAGCCGATGCCGCGCCCGATCCGCGTCCGCGCCTTGCGCGCACCCCTGTTGTCGGCCAGTTCGTTGAGTTTCATCGTTTCAAATCCGCTCTCGCCGGCGGTGCGGCCGGCTGCATTTCCGGCCCGGTTGCGCAGTCGTGCCGCCGGGCGCTCCGGGCTCAGTCCTCGACGCGCACCAGATGGTGCACCTTGCGAATCATGCCGCGCACGGACGGCGTATCTTCCAGTTCGCGCGTCCGGTGCATCTTGTTGAGGCCCAGGCCGATCAGCGTCGCCCGCTGATCGCGGGGCCGGCCGATCGGGCTGCCGATCTGGGTCACCCGCACTGTCTTCTTCTTTTCCGCCATCTTCGCCTGCTCCGGCGCCCGCCATCCCGGCGCGCAGCGCTGTTTTTCCCGTTGGTCGGCTATTCCCGCGCCTCGCCGCCATCCTGGCGCCGGCCGACGATATCGCCGACCTTCTTGTTCCGGCGCGCGGCGACATCGCGCGGCGACTGGATCCGGGTGAGCGCATCGAACGTCGCCTTGACCATATTGTGCGGATTCGAGGTGCCGACCGACTTGGCGACGATGTCGTGAATGCCGATGCTCTCGAAAATCGCGCGCATCGGGCCGCCGGCGATGATGCCGGTGCCCGCCGGAGCCGCCCGCAGCACGACCTTGCCGGCGCCGTAGCGGCCCTTCACATCGTGATGCAGGGTCCGCGCCTCGCGCAACGGCACGCGGATCATCTGCCGCTTGGCCTGTTCCGTCGCCTTGCGGATCGCCTCCGGCACCTCGCGCGCCTTGCCGGCGCCGTGGCCGACCCGGCCCTTGCTGTCGCCGACCACCACCAGGGCGGCGAAGCCGAAGCGCCGGCCGCCCTTCACCACCTTGGCGACGCGGTTGATGCTCACGAGTTTTTCGACAAACTCGTTGTCCTCGCGGTCGTCGCCGCCGCCGCGGCGCCGGTCGTCGCGCCTGTTGTCTCGAGCCATTCGCCTGTCGCCCCGTTCCTGGAACCTGTCGCTAGAATTTGAGGCCGGCCTCGCGCGCGGCTTCCGCCAGCGCCCTGACCCGGCCGTGATAGATGTAGCCGCCGCGGTCGAAGACCACGCTGCCGACCTCGGCCTTCAGCGCGCGCTCCGCCACCAGCCTGCCGACCGCGGCCGCGGCGGCCGTGTCGGCGCCGGTCCGGATCGTCGCGCGCAAATCCTTCTCGACCGTCGAAGCCGCGGCCCGGGTCTCGCCCGTCAGGTCGTCGATCACCTGGGCATAGATGTGCCGGCCGGAGCGGAAGACCGACAGCCGCGGGCGGCCGTTCGCCTTCTTGCGGATCGCATGCCGGTTGCGGCGCCGGCGGCGCGCGAACAGTCGCTTCTCTTTCGTTGCCATCGTCGGTTGCTTCTCGCCAGAAATCGGGAAACGGACAGCCCGGCATCCGCCGGCCGGAACCCGGTGCCTATTTCTTCTTGCCTTCCTTGCGCATCACATATTCGTCGCGGTAGCGAACGCCCTTGCCCTTGTAGGGCTCCGGCGGCCGGAAGGCGCGCACCTCGCTGCAGAACTGGCCGAGCGCGGCCTTGTTCGTGCCCTTGACCTCGATGGCCACATTGCGCTCGACGGACACGTCGATGCCGTCGGGGATCGGATAGTCGATATCGTGGCTGAAGCCGAGCTGGAGATTGAGGGTCCGGCCCTGCACCGCGGCGCGATAGCCGACCCCCTGGATTTCGAGATGATAGGCAAAGCCTTCGGAGACGCCGGTCACCAGGTTCTGCAGCTGGCTGCGCGCGGTGCCCCACATCGTGCGGGCGCGCTTGCCGTCATTGACCGGCGCCACGACCAGCGCGCCATCCTCCCGGGTGACGGTCACGTCTCCGGTCAGCCGGAAGCTCTCCTCGCCCAGCCTGCCCCGGGCGGTCACCAGCAGACCTTCGATCTGCACGTCGACGCCGGCGGGGATTTTCACCGGCTCCTTGCCGATCCGCGACATGGTTCGTTCCGTTCCTTCCGTTCCGCGGCCGCCGGTCAGAAGACCCGGCAGAGCACTTCGCCGCCGACATTGGCGTCGCGTGCCGCATTGTCCGAGAGAACGCCCCGGCCCGTGGACAGAACCATGGTGCCGAGGCCGCCGCGCTCGCGCTTCAGATCCCGGATCGCCGAATAGACCCGGCGGCCGGGGGTGGAGACCCGGGCGATCTCGCGGATCGCCGGCGCGCCCTCGTGATATTTCAGCTCGACGACGATCTCCCGGATGCCCTTGCGGACATCGCGCTCGCTGTAGCCGCGGATATAGCCCTCGTCCTTCAGCACGCGCAGCACGTTCATCTTCAGCGTCGAATGCGGGCACACGATGCTGGATTTCGACGCGCGCTGGCCGTTGCGGATACGGGTCAGCAGATCGCCCAGCGGATCGCTCATCGTCATGGTCCGGCCCCCTACCAGCTCGACTTCACGACGCCGGGAAGCTGGCCCTTCGAGCCGAGCTCGCGCAGCGCGATGCGCGAAATGCCGAACTTGCGATAATAGCCGCGCGGCCGGCCGCTCACGGTACAGCGGTTGCGCAGGCGGATGGCCGCGCTGTTCCGCGGCAGCTCGTTCAGCTTCAGGCGCGCCTTGAAGCGCTCTTCGGGCGGCAGCGACGCATCCTTCGCCTGGGCCCGCAGCGCCGCCCGCTTGCCGGCGAGCTTCGCCACCAGCAGGCGCCGCCGCCTGTTCTTCTCGATTGCGCTCTTCTTCGCCATCGTCGGGTCCCGTTTCTGATGTCCTAGCTGGGCCGGAAGGGCAGGTTGAAGCCCTTGAGCAGCACCAGCGCCTCGGCGTCGGTCGGCGCCGTCGTCACCATCACGATATCCATGCCGCGGATCGTGTCGGTCTTGTCGTAGTCGATTTCCGGGAACACGAGCTGCTCGCGGATTCCCATCGCGAAATTGCCCCGGCCGTCGAAGCTCTTCGGGCTGAGGCCGCGGAAGTCGCGCACCCGCGGCAGCGCAATCGTCACCAGACGGTCGAGGAATTCGTACATGCGCGCCCGCCGCAGGGTGACCTTGGCGCCGATTGTCATGCCCTCGCGCAGCTTGAAGCCGGCCTCGGACCGGGTGGCGCGGGTCACCACCGGCTTCTGGCCGGAGATGCGCGTCATGTCGTCCACGGCGCCGTCGATCTTCTTCCGGTCCTGGGTCGCCTCGCCGACGCCCATGTTCAGCACGATCTTGTCCAGCCGCGGAATCTGGTTCGGGTTGCGATAGCCGAAGGCCTGCTTCAGCTCGTCCCGCACCGCGGTCTTGTAGTGCTCGTAAAGTCTTGGCGAAGACATTGCCGGTCGCTCCCCTTCCCTTCGCCCTAGCGGTCGATGATCTCGCCGGAACGCTTGGCGAAACGCACCTTCCGGCCGCCTTCCAGAAAGGTGTAGCCGACCCGCGTCGCATTCGATTCCTTCGGGTCCACCATGGCGACGTTCGAAATATGGATCGGCGCTTCCCGCTCGACGATGCCGCCGGGGTTGGTCTGGGTCGGCTTGGTATGGCGCTTGACCATGTTGATGCCGCCCACCACCACGCGATGGTCGCCCGGCCGGTCGCCCCTGATGACGCGGGTGATGTCGCCGGTCCGGCCCTTGTCCTTGCCGGCCGTGACGATCACCCGGTCGCCTTTCTTCAATCTGATTTTGACAGCCATGATCGACGGATCCTTGGCACCCCCGCGCCCTAGAGCACTTCCGGGGCGAGGGAGATGATTTTCATATAGCCCTTGCCGCGCAGCTCGCGCGTCACCGGGCCGAAGATGCGGGTGCCGACCGGCTCGCCGGTCTTGTTGATGAGGACGGCGGCGTTGCGGTCGAACCGGATCGCCGTGCCGTCGTCGCGGCGCACTTCCTTGGCGGTGCGTACGATCACGGCGCGATGGAGGTCGCCCTTCTTCACCCGGCCGCGCGGGATGGCTTCCTTCACCGAGACGACGATCACGTCGCCCACGCCGGCGGTCTTGCGCCGGGAGCCGCCGAGGACCTTGATGCACTGCACCTTGCGCGCACCGCTGTTGTCGGCGACTTCCAGCCTCGATTGCATCTGGATCATGGCGTAGCGGTCCTTCCGGGATCAGGCCTTGGGCCCGGCCCGGCCGCGGGCATCGTCGGCCAGAACCTGCCAGGTCTTGCGTTTCGACAGGGGCCGGCATTCCTGGATCGAGACCCGGTCGCCGGCCTTGCAGGCATTGCCCTCGTCATGCGCCATGAATTTCTTCGAGCGGCGGATGAACTTTTTGTAGAGCGGATGCATGATTCGGCGCTCGACGCGCACGATCACGGTCTTGTCCGCCGCATCGCTCACCACGATGCCCTGGAGAACCCGCTTCGGCATCAGTTCGCGCTCCCGCTCGCGGCGGCGGCCGCCGCGCGCCGTTTTTCGTTCATGATCGTCTTGACCCGCGCAATGTCCCGGCGGACCTCGCGGGCGCGCACGGTATTTTCCAGCTGGCCGCTGGCGGCCTGGAAGCGCAGGTTGAACTGCTCCTTCTTCAGGTCCTCCAGCTGCTCGCCCAGCTGGTCCATCGATTTGGGACGGAGGTCGCCGGCATGCATCGCGCCTACTCCTCTTCCATCCGCTTGACGAACCTGGCGCCGACCGGGAGCTTGGCCGCGGCGAGCTCGAAGGCCCGGCGCGCGACCGGCTCGGGCACGCCGTCGAGCTCGAACATGATCCGGCCGGGATGGACCCGAGCCGCCCAGTATTCCGGCGAGCCCTTGCCCTTGCCCTGGCGCACTTCCGCCGGCTTCTGGCTGACCGGCACATCCGGGAAAATGCGAATCCACAGCTTGCCGACGCGCTTCATGTGGCGGGTGATCGCCCGGCGCGCGGCCTCGATCTGGCGCGAGGTCACCCGGTCGGGCGTCGTCGCCTTCAGGCCGTAGGCGCCGAAGTTCAGCTGCGTCCCGCCCTTGGCATGGCCGTGGATGCGGCCCTTGTGCTGCTTGCGGAATCTGGTGCGTTTGGGGCTGAGCATCGTTCCCGCTCCCCTTCGCCTAGCTGCGCCCGGCGGTCTGCTGGTCCAGGGCGCGACGCTCCTGGGCCTGCGGATCGTGTTCCATGATATCGCCCTTGTAGACCCAGACCTTGACGCCGCAGGTGCCATAGGTCGTCCGCGCCGTGGCCTCGCCATAGTCGATATCGGCGCGCAGGGTGTGCAGCGGCACCCGGCCCTCATGATAGCGCTCGGCCCGGGCGATCTCGGCGCCGCCCAGCCGGCCGCTGCAGATGATGCGGATGCCGGCGGCGCCGAAGCGCATGGCCGATTGCACCGACCGCTTCATCGCCCGGCGGAACGCGACCCGGCGCTCGAGCTGCTGGGCGACATTTTCGGCGACCAGCTGGGCCTCGATCTCCGGCTTGCGGATCTCGACGATGTTCAGGCTGACATCGTCGCCCGACATGCGGGAAACCTCCCGGCGCAGATTTTCGATATCGGCGCCCTTCTTGCCGATGACCACCCCCGGCCGCGCGGTATGGATGGTCACGCGCGGCTTGCGCGCCGGGCGCTCGATCACGATCTTCGAGACCGCCGCGCTCGACAGGCGCCGCTTCAGGCGGTCCCGCAGCGCGAGATCCTGCTCCAGCATCTCCGCATAGTCGCCATCGGCATACCAGCGGGATTCCCATGTCCGGTTGATGCCCAGGCGCATGCCGATCGGGCTTACCTTCTGGCCCATTGCTTCAGGCCTCCTCGCGTTCTTCGACGATCACGGTCAGCCGGGAGAACGGCTTCTTCACCCGTCCGATCCGGCCGCGTGCGCGCGCCTTCCAGCGTTTCATCACCAGGCTCTTGCCGACATGGGCCTCCCTGACCCAGAGCTGGTCGACATCGAGGCCATGATTGTTCTCGGCATTGGCGATTGCCGATTCCACCACCTTCTTCACCTCGCCGGCGATCCGGCGGCGCGAGAAGGCAAGGTCGGTCACCGCCTGTTCGGCTTTCTTGCCGCGAATGAGGGCGGCGACCAGGTTCAGCTTCTGCGGGCTGACGCGCAGCCGCGTCGCCACCGCCTGGGCCTGGTTGTCGTCGAGCCGCCGTTCGGCTTTGGGCTTGCCCATCCCGCTTTACCCCCGCCTCGCCTTCTTGTCGGCGGCATGGCCGTAATAGGTGCGCGTCGGGGCGAACTCGCCGAACTTGTGGCCGATCATGTTCTCGGTCACCAGCACGGGAATGAACTTGTGCCCATTGTGCACGCCGAAGGTCAGGCCGACGAACTGGGGCAGGATCGTCGAGCGGCGCGACCAGGTCCTGATGACCTCGTTGCGGCCGGATTCGCGCGACCTTTCCGCCTTTTTCAGCAGGTAGCCGTCGACGAACGGCCCCTTCCAGACTGAGCGCGTCACTGTACTTCTCCTACCGCTTCTTCCGCGCGTGACG
Source organism: Alphaproteobacteria bacterium (assembly GCA_965221475.1). Lineage (GTDB taxonomy): Bacteria > Pseudomonadota > Alphaproteobacteria > Bin65 > Bin65 > Bin65. The sequence continues at coordinate 631,924 of OZ244891.1, forward strand.
GCTGCGGATGATGTACCGGTCCGTCGCCTTGTTGCTCCGGGTGCGCCGGCCCTTGGTCGGCTTGCCCCACGGCGTGACCGGATGACGGCCGCCGGACGAACGGCCCTCGCCGCCGCCATGCGGATGATCGACCGGGTTCATGGCAACGCCGCGCACCGAGGGGCGCTTGCCCCGCCAGCGGTTGCGGCCGGCCTTGCCCTGGTTGGTATTCTGGTTGTTCGGGTTGGAGACGGCGCCCACCGTCGCCATGCACTCCTGCCGGACCATGCGCATCTCGCCGGAGCCCAGACGCAGCTGGGCATAGCCGCTGTCGCGGCCGACCAGCTGGACATAGGTGCCGGCGGCGCGGGCGATCTGGCCGCCCTTGCCGATCTTCATCTCGACATTGTGGACGATGGTGCCGACCGGAATGTTGCGCAGCGGCAGGGCGTTGCCCGGCTTGATATCCGCCCCCGGCCCGGCCTCCACCGTATCGCCCACGGCGAGGCGCTGGGGCGCGAGAATGTAGGAAAGCTCGCCGTCCTCATACCGGATCAGGGCGATGAACGCGGTCCGGTTGGGATCGTATTCCAGCCGCTCGACCGTTGCCCTGCCCTGCTTCGTGCGCCTGAAATCGACGACGCGATAGCGCTGCTTGTGGCCGCCGCCGCGCCGGCGCACCGTGATCCGGCCGGCATTGTTGCGGCCGCCCTTCTGGCTCTTGCCCTCGGTCAGCTGCTTGACCGGCTTGCCCTTGTAGAGGCCCGACCGGTCGATCAGCACCAGCCCGCGCTGACCCGGCGTCATGGCCTTGTATTGTTTCAGCGACATGGTCTCGCCCCCGTCCGCAGCCGGTCTCTAGACGCCGGTCGTGATGTCGATGGCCTGGTCGCCCGCCAGGGTGACCACGGCAATCTTCACGTCGCTGCGCCGGCCCTTGCGGCCCCGGAACATCTTTTCCTTGCCCTTGCGGACATGGGTATTCACGCCCTTGACCTTCGCCCCGAACAGCCCCTCGACCGCGGCCTTGATCTCCGGCTTGGAGGCATCCATCGCCACCCGGAAGGTCACCTGGGCGCTTTCCGATCCGGCGGAGGATTTTTCCGTCACCACGGGGGCGCGGATGATGTCGTACATCCGCTCCCTGGTCGGCTTCGCCCGGTTGAGATATTTCCAGCTCATTTCAGGCGCGCCTCCAGCGCTTGCACCGCATCGGCGGTCAGGACCAGCGTGTCGTGGCGCAGAATGTCGTACACATTGGCGCCCTGCTGGGGCAGCAGGTCGATATCCCGCAGATTGCGCGCCGCCCGCACGAAGCCGTCGTCGATATCGGGCCCGGTAATCACCAGCGGCCGCGACCAGCCCAGCTTCGCCAGGCTGGCGGCCAGGTCCTTCGTTCTGCCCGACTGCAATTTGGCCGCCTTCAGCACGACAAGCTGCCCGGCGGCCTGCTTCGCCGACAGCGCCATCTTGAGGCCGAGCCGGCGGACTTTCCGCGGCAGGGCATGGGCGTGGCTGCGCGGAGTCGGACCGAAGGCGACCCCGCCGCCGCGCATCTGCGGCGCCTTCAGGCTGCCGAAGCGGGCGCGACCGGTGCCCTTCTGCTTCCACGGCTTGCGGCCCGTGCCTCTGATCTCGCTCACGCCGCGGGTCGCGTGGGTGCCGGCCCGGCGCCCGGCAAGCTGCCAGCGCACGACGCGGTGCAGGATATCCTTGCGCACCGGCAGGCCGAAAACGCCCTCGTCCAGCTCGATATCGCCGGCCGCCCTGGCCGCCATATCGATCGATGCGATCGTGATGGCCATCAGTCTTCGCCCCCGGCATCGGCATCGGCGCCCTCGCCGGCCGCCGGCCCGGCGCCCCTGATCGCGGCGGGAGTCGGCAGACCGTCCGGCGCGGCCTTCTTGCGCGCATCGCGGATTTCGACCAGGGCGCCCTTCGCGCCCGGCACCGCGCCCCGGACCAGGATCAGCCCGCGGGCCTCGTCGGTCGCCACGACTTCGAGGTTCATGGCCGACCGGCGGCGCGTGCCCATGTGGCCGGCCATCTTCTTGCCCTTGAACACCCGGCCGGGGTCCTGGCACTGGCCGGTCGAGCCGTGCGAACGGTGCGAGACCGAAACGCCGTGGGAGGCGCGCAGGCCGCCGAAATTATGCCGCTTCATCGCGCCGGCAAAGCCCTTGCCGATGGTCGTACCGGCCACATCGACGAACTGGCCCGGCACGAAATGCCCGGCCGACAGCTCCGCGCCGACCTCGACCAGATTCTCTTCGCTGACCCGGAATTCGACCAGCCGCCGCTTCGGCTCGACCTTCGCCGCCGCGAAATGGCCGCGCATGGCGCGCGAGACCTTCTTCACCCTGGCCGCGCCGTGGCCGAGCTGAACCGCGGTATAGCCGTCGCGCTCCAGCGTACGGTTGGCGACGACCTGACAGGCATCGAGCTGCAGGACGGTCACCGGCACATGCCGGCCGTCCCCGGCGAAGACCCGGCTCATGCCCTTCTTTTCGGCGATGAGTCCGGTGCGCATCAGCTTTCTTCCTTCAGCTTGATATCGACATGGACGCCGGCCGCGAGATCGAGCTTGCCCAGGGCATCGACGGTCTGTGGGGTCGGGTCGACGATATCGATCAGCCGCTTGTGGGTCCGGGTCTCGAACTGCTCGCGCGACTTCTTGTGGATGTGGGGCGAGCGGTTGACCGTATATTTCCGGATCCGGGTCGGCAGCGGGATCGGGCCGCGCACCTGCGCGCCCGTGCGGCGGGCCGTATTGACGATCTCGCCGGTCGACTGGTCGAGCAGGCGGTGATCGAAGGCCTTGAGCCGGATCCGTATCGTTTGACTTTCCATCGTCGATCCCAATCGAAATGCCGCCGGCAGCGTTCCGGCGGCATCCTGCCCGTCCGTTTATTTTTTGATGGCGGCGACGACGCCGGCACCGACGGTGCGGCCGCCCTCGCGGATGGCGAAGCGCAGACCCTCGTCCATCGCGATCGGCTGGATCAGCGTCACATCCATCTGCACATTGTCCCCCGGCAGCACCATCTCCGTACCCTCCGGCAGCGTCACCGCACCCGTCACATCCGTCGTCCGAAAGTAGAACTGCGGACGATAGTTCGTGAAAAAGCCCGTATGGCGACCGCCCTCGTCCTTGGTCAGGATATAGGCCTCGCAGGTGAATTCCGTGTGCGGCGTGATCGAGCCCGGACGCGCCAGTACCTGACCGCGCTCAACCTCGTCCCGCTTCGTCCCGCGCAGCAACACGCCCACATTGTCCCCCGCCTCGCCCTGGTCCAGCAGCTTGCGGAACATCTCAACGCCCGTGCACGTCGTCTTCGCCGTCTCCTTCAGGCCGACGATCTCGATCTCGTCGCCCACCTTCACAACGCCGCGCTCGACCCGGCCCGTCACCACCGTCCCGCGGCCCGAAATCGAAAACACATCCTCGATCGGCATCAGGAACGCCTGATCCACCGGACGCTCCGGCTGCGGAATATATTCGTCCACCGCCGCCATCAGCTCCAGAATCCGCTCCCGCCCGATCCCGTCGTCCCGGCCCTCCAGCGCCGCCAGCGCCGAGCCCATCACGACCGGAAGATCGTCGCCCGGAAACTCGTAGCTCGACAGAAGCTCCCGGACCTCCAGCTCCACCAGCTCCAGAAGCTCCTCGTCGTCCACCTGGTCCACCTTGTTCAGATAGACCACGATCGCAGGAACCCCCACCTGGCGCGCCAGAAGAATATGCTCCCGCGTCTGCGGCATCGGGCCGTCCGCAGCCGAGACCACCAGGATCGCCCCGTCCATCTGCGCCGCGCCCGTGATCATGTTCTTCACGTAATCCGCATGGCCCGGACAATCGACATGCGCATAGTGCCGGTTCGACGTCTCGTACTCCACATGCGCCGTCGCAATCGTGATCCCGCGCTCGCGCTCCTCCGGTGCCTTGTCGATCTGGTCGAACGACACCGCCGTGCCGCCCTGCGTCTCCGACATCACCTTCGTGATCGCCGCCGTCAGCGTCGTCTTGCCATGATCCACATGGCCGATCGTCCCCACATTCACATGCGGCTTCGTACGCTCGAATTTTTCCTTCGCCATGATCGCCTGCCTCTGCCTGTCCCCTGTCGGGGGCCGTTCCCTGTTCTGCCGGTCGGAAGCCTGCCGTCAGGCCAGCTTGGCGCGGACTTCCTCCGCGACCGCCTGCGGCACTTCCTCATAGTGATCGAACTGCATGGTGTAGGTCGCGCGCCCCTGGCTCATCGAGCGCAGCGTGTTGACATAGCCGAACATGTTGGCCAGCGGCACCATGGCGGCGATGACCTGGGCATTGCCCCGCGCCTCCATGCCCTGCACCTGGCCGCGCCGGCTGTTCAGGTCGCCGATGATGTCGCCCATATATTCCTCGGGCGTCACCACCTCGACCTTCATCGTCGGCTCGAGCAGCTTCGGCTTGCCCTTCTGCATCGCTTCGCGGAAGGCGGCGCGGGCGGCGATTTCGAACGCCATGACGCTCGAATCGACATCGTGATAGGCGCCGTCATAAAGCTCGGCCCGGAAATCGATCACCGGGAAGCCGGCCAGAACCCCGGATTCCCGGGCGGCCAGAATGCCCTTCTCCACGCCCGGCGCATATTCCTTCGGCACGTTGCCGCCGACGACCGTATTCTCGAACGCGAAGGGTTCGCCCGGCTCGGTCGGCAGGAAGCGGATCTTGACCCGGGCGAACTGGCCCGAACCGCCGGTCTGCTTGCGGTGGATGTAATCGACATCGGCCGGCTGCGAGATGGTCTCGCGATAGGCCACCTGCGGCGCGCCGATATTGGCATCGACCCTGAACTCGCGCCGCAGCCGGTCGACCAGAATTTCCAGATGCAGCTCGCCCATGCCGGCGATGATGGTCTGGCCGCTCTCCTCGTCGGAACTGACGCGGAAGGACGGATCCTCGGCCGCCAGGCGACCCAGCGCGACGCCCATCCGGTCGTGGTCCGCCTTGGTCCGGGGTTCGATGGCGATTTCGATGACCGGCTCCGGGAACTCCATGCGCTCCAGAACGATGGGTTTGGCCGCGGTGCACAGCGTATCGCCGGTGGTGACTTCCTTGAGGCCGGCAAAGGCGACGATGTCGCCGGCACGCGCCTCCTTGATATCCTCGCGGCTGTTGGCGTGCATCAGCAGCATCCGGCCGGCGCGCTCCTTCTTGCCCTTGACCGTGTTGAGCAGGGAATCGCCGGTCTTGACGATCCCGGAATAGATGCGCGCGAACGCCAGCGAGCCGACATAGGGATCGTTCATGATCTTGAAGGCCAGCGCCGAGAACGGTTCGGAATCGTCGCTCCGCCGTTCCGACGGCTCCTCGCTGCCGGGCAGGATGCCGGCGATGGCCGGCACATCGACCGGCGAGGGCAGATAATCCACCACCGCGTCGAGCAGCGGCTGAACGCCCTTGTTCTTGAACGCCGAGCCGCACAGAACAGGGATGAACGCGCCGCCGACGGTGCCCTTGCGGATGCACGCCTTCAGGGTCTCCTCGTCGGGCTCGGTGCCCTCCAGATAGGCTTCGAGCGCGGCATCGTCCTGCTCGACCGCGGCTTCCAGCAGCCGCTCCCGATAGTCCCGGGCCAGGTCCTGGAGGTCGGCCGGAATGTCCTCTTCGTGAAATTCGGCGCCCAGCTGCTCGCCCGACCAGACGACCGCCTTCATGCGCACCAGATCGACGACGCCGGCAAACTTCGCCTCGGCGCCGACCGGCAGCTGGATGACCAGCGGAGTCGCGCCCAGCCGGTCCTCGATCATCCCGACGCAGCGATGGAAGTCCGCGCCGACCCGGTCCATCTTGTTGACGAAGCACATGCGCGGCACGCCGTACTTGTCGGCCTGGCGCCAGACGGTTTCGGACTGGGGCTCGACGCCGGCGACCGAATCGAACACGGCGACCGCTCCGTCGAGGACGCGCAGCGAGCGCTCGACCTCGATGGTGAAATCGACATGGCCGGGCGTATCGATGATGTTGATCCGGCGGTCGCGCCAGAAGCAGGTCGTCGCCGCCGACGTGATCGTGATGCCGCGCTCCTGCTCCTGCTCCATCCAGTCCATGGTGGCCGCGCCGTCATGGACCTCGCCGATCTTGTGGGACCGGCCGGTGTAATAGAGGATGCGCTCGGTGCACGTCGTCTTGCCGGCATCGATGTGGGCCATGATGCCGATATTGCGGTAGTGCGCCAGAGGGGTTTTGCGAGCCATCGTCACGAGCCTGTGCGGGCGGGTTCCGAACCGGGAACCCGGATTGCCCTCGACATCCGATCTACCAGCGATAATGCGAGAAGGCCCGGTTGGCCTCGGCCATCCGGTGCGTATCCTCGCGCTTCTTGACGGCGGCGCCGCGGTTTTCCGCCGCCTCCATCAGTTCGGCCGAAAGCCGCTCGGCCATCGTGCGCTCGGCGCGCGCCCGCGCCGCGGCGATCAGCCAGCGGATCGCCAGCGCCTGGGCGCGGTCCTGACGGACCTCGACCGGCACCTGATAGGTGGCGCCGCCGACCCGGCGCGAGCGCACCTCGATGGCCGGGCGGACATTGTCCAGCGCATCGTGGAACACGCGCAGCGGCGCGGTGCGCATCCGGCTCTCGACGCGGTCCAGCGCGCCGTAGACGATGCTCTCGGCGACCGATTTCTTGCCGTCCTTCATGATGCTGTTCATGAATTTGGTCAGCACCGTGTCGCGGTACTTGGCGTCCGGCAGAATCTCGCGTTTTTCGGCGCGGTGACGACGGGACATCGGATCGGTCTCTCTATCCTCGGCCCGGCCGGCCGCTGTCGCGGAAAGCCGGTGCTGTACGTGCTCTCTCGCGGCGGCGTGTTCGGCTATTTCGGCCGTTTGGCGCCGTATTTCGACCGGCGCTGGCGGCGGTCGGCAACGCCGTGGGTATCCAGCGTGCCGCGAATGATGTGATAGCGGACGCCCGGCAGATCCTTCACCCGGCCGCCGCGGATCATCACCACCGAATGCTCCTGCAGATTGTGGCCCTCGCCCGGAATGTAGCAGGTGACCTCGAAACCGTTGGTCAGGCGGACGCGCGCGACCTTGCGCAGCGCCGAGTTCGGCTTCTTCGGCGTCGTCGTGTAGACGCGGGTGCAGACCCCCCGCTTCTGCGGGCAGGACTCCATCGCCGGCACCTTGTTCCGCTTGACCGGCGCCTTGCGCGGCTTGCGGATCAGCTGATTGATCGTCGGCATGCCTGCCCCGTCTCTCCGTCTCCGGCACCCGGCCCCAGCAACCCGGCTGAGGCCGTCCCATTCCAAACGCGCGCCGCCCGATACCGGCGGGCGCGGACCTGCTGTCCTGCCTGTTCCCGTCGGCCGTTCCGCTCCATCGGCCGCCGGCCGAAAGCCCGGCGACCGGACGATACAAAACACCGACCCGGAAGCGCCTCGCAGGCTTCAGGCCGGTGCAAAGCCGATCCGGCAGCCGTTGCGGACGCTTGCGTCTGGGCGTCCAAACCGGCCGAATCGACGGGACGGCTCTCCAAATAACTGCGGGAGCGGCATTCGCCCGCTCCCACCTGAACGCGGGCGCAAACTATTGCCGGTCGGCCGCCGCGTCAAGCGGCAAGCCGCCGCCACGGCCGCACAAACCGCCGCGATGCGACAGTTTTGATACCGCCGACCGGCCCCGTCGCCGGGGCCGGCGGTCAGGCGGCGTCGGCGTCGGCCTCCTCGCGCGGCCCTTCGAGGGCTTCGGCCACCTCGGCCTCGGCCCAGGCGGCGCGCTCGGCGATGATCTGCTGGTCGCGCTCGGCCGCTTCGTGGCGCAGGCGCTTCATGACGCTGCCCGTGCCGGCCGGGATCAGCCGGCCGACGATGACATTTTCCTTGAGGCCGGTCAGCCGGTCCATCTTGCCGTTGACCGCGGCCTCGGTCAGCACCCGGGTCGTCTCCTGGAACGACGCGGCGGAGATGAAGCTCTTGGTCTGCAGGCTCGCCTTGGTGATGCCCTGCAGCACAGGAACGCCGCGGGCGGGATCGCCGCCCTCCGCGGCGACGCGGTCGTTCTCCTCCTCGAACTCGTAGCGGTCGATCTGCTCGCCGACCAGGAGGGTCGTGTCGCCGGGCTCCATCACCTCGGTCTTCTGCATCATCTGGCGCACGATCACCTCGATATGCTTGTCGTTGATCGGCACGCCCTGCAGCCGGTAGACCTCCTGAATCTCGTTGATGAGATAGTCGGCCAGCGCCTCGATCCCGAGCACGGCGAGGATATCGTGGGGCACGGCATTGCCGTCCATCAGCAGGTCGCCCGGCTCCACCCAGTCGCCTTCCTGGACCGTGATGTGGCGGTCCTTGGGAATCAGATATTCGCGCGGCTCCGCCCCGGCCGCCTCGCCGTCGCCATCCGGCCGGACGACGATGCGCCGCTTGGCCTTGTAGTCCTTGCCGAATTCGACCCGGCCGGCGATCTCCGAAATGATGGCGAAATCCTTCGGCTTGCGCGCCTCGAACAGCTCCGCCACCCGCGGCAGGCCGCCGGTGATGTCGCGCGTCTTGCCGGTCTCGCGCGGGATGCGCGCCAGCACGTCGCCGGCGCGGACCTGATGGCCATCCTCAACCGACAGCACGGCGCCGACGGACATGAAATAGCGGGCTTCCTGGCCGTTGGGCAGGACGACGACCTCGCCGCTTTCGTCGCGCAGCGTGATGCGCGGGCGGTATTCCACCCCCTTCGGCTGCTGCCGCCAGTCGACCACGACCTTGCTGGCGATGCCGGTCGCCTCGTCCACATCCTCGCGCATGGAGACGCCTTCGGTCAGGTCCATATAGTTGGCGGTCCCGGCCCGTTCGGTGACGATGGGCATCGTATACGGATCCCATTCGGCCAGCGTCGCGCCGCGCGCCACCCGGTCGCCGTCGCTGGCGAGCAGGCGGGCGCCATAGGGAATGCGGAAACGGGCGCGCTCGCGGCCGGTATCGTCGTTGAGCACAATCTCGGAATTGCGCGCCATCACGACCAGGCGGCCGTCCGCCGCCTCCACGACGTTGCGGTTGGCAATCGAGACGACCGCATCGATGCTGGCCTCGACGCTCGACCGTTCCGCGCCGCGCTGGGCCGCGCCGCCGATATGGAAGGTCCGCATGGTCAGCTGGGTGCCCGGCTCGCCGATGGACTGGGCGGCGATGACGCCGACCGCCTCGCCGACATTGACCGGGGTGCCGCGGGCCAGGTCGCGGCCGTAGCAGCGGGCGCAGATGCCGTTGCGCGCCTCGCAGGTCAGGGCCGAGCGGACCTTGACCACATCGACGCCGGCATCCTGGATGGCCTCGGCCTCCTCCTCGCCGATCAGCTCGCCGTTGGCGACCAGAACGCCCCCGTCGGCCGGATCCAGAATATCGCCCTGCGCCGTCCGGCCGAGGATGCGCTCGGCCAGCGAGACGACGACATCGCCGCCCTCCACGACCGCGCGGATGCTGATGCCCTTTTCGGTGCCGCAATCGTGCTCATAGACGATGCAGTCCTGGGCGACATCGACCAGGCGGCGGGTCAGATAGCCGGAATTCGCCGTTTTCAGCGCGGTATCCGCCAGGCCCTTGCGGGCGCCGTGGGTCGAGTTGAAATATTCGAGAACCGACAGCCCCTCCTTGAAGTTGGAGATGATCGGCGTCTCGATGATTTCGCCCGACGGCTTGGCCATCAGGCCGCGCATGCCGGCGAGCTGCTTGATCTGCGCCGCCGAGCCGCGGGCACCGGAATGGGCCATGACGAAGACCGAATTGGTCGGCCGGTCCTTCTCGATGGCCTGCATCGAGCGCATCATTTCCTCGGCGACCAGATCGGTGCAGCGCGACCAGGCATCGACCACCTTGTTGTATTTCTCGCGCTGGGTGATCAGGCCGTCCTGATACTGCTTTTCGAACTCCTTCACCTGCCCCTGGGCATCGGCGATCAGATTGTCCTTGGAGTCCGGGATTTTGAGATCGTCCTTGCCGAAGGAAATGCCGGCCCGGCAGGCATAGGAGAAGCCCAGCCCCATGATCTGGTCGGCGAAGATCACCGTCTCCTTCTGCCCGCAATGGCGGTAGACGGTATCGATGACGCTGCCGACCTCCTTCTTGGTCAGCACCCGGTTGACCAGGCTGAACGGCACGTTGGCATGGCGGGGCAGCACCTCGCCGATGATCATGCGGCCCGGAGTTGTGATGACCTGCTCGATCGTCTCCGCGCCCCCGGCGTCGCGCGAGCGCCAGAGCGCCTTGATCCTGGTGTGCAGATCGACCACGCCATTATCGAGCGCGAGCTGGATTTCGCCGAAATTGGCAAAGCGCGGGACCCGGTAGGCGACGAGGTCGCCGGCCCTGAGCGCCTTGAGGGCGGACCGGAAATTGCCGACCTCGACCTCTTCCATCGGCTTTTTCGGATCCTTGACCAGAATATCGCGATGGCCGACCGCCGCCCGCAGGGCGTCTTCCGAGGCGATCTCCACCTCCGGCCCGGTGACGTCCGGCCGCTCGTCCGACAGGTAATAGATGCCGAGCACGATATCCTGGGACGGCACGATGATCGGCTTGCCGTTGGCCGGGCTGAGAATGTTGTTGGTCGACATCATCAGCACCCGGGCCTCGAGCTGGGCCTCGAGCGACAGGGGCACGTGAACCGCCATCTGGTCGCCGTCGAAATCGGCGTTGAAGGCGGTGCAGACCAGCGGGTGAAGCTGGATCGCCTTGCCCTCGACCAGAACCGGCTCGAAGGCCTGGATGCCGAGGCGGTGCAGGGTCGGCGCGCGGTTGAGCAGCACCGGATGCTCGCGGATCACCTCTTCCAGAATGTCCCAGACTTCGGGCAATTCCTTCTCCACCTTGCGCTTGGCCGCCTTGATGGTGGTGGCGAGCGCGCGCTCCTCCAGCTTGGCGTAGATGAAGGGCTTGAACAGTTCGAGCGCCATCTTCTTCGGCAGGCCGCACTGATGCAGCTTGAGCTCCGGGCCGACCACGATCACCGACCGGCCGGAATAATCGACCCGCTTGCCGAGCAGGTTCTGGCGGAAGCGGCCCTGCTTGCCCTTCAGCATGTCGCTGAGCGATTTCAGCGGCCGCTTGTTGGCGCCGCTGATGACCCGGCCGCGGCGACCGTTGTCGAACAGGGCATCGACCGATTCCTGCAGCATCCGCTTCTCGTTGCGGATGATGATGTCGGGCGCGCGCAGCTCGATCAGGCGCTTGAGCCGGTTGTTGCGGTTGATGACCCGGCGGTAGAGATCGTTCAGATCGGAGGTCGCGAAGCGGCCGCCGTCGAGCGGCACCAGCGGGCGCAGCTCCGGCGGGATCACCGGCACCACGGTCATGACCATCCATTCCGGCCGGGCGCCGGAGGCGATGAAGGCCTCGACCAGCTTGAGCCGCTTGACGAACTTCTTGCGCTTGGCCTCGGAGCGGGTCTCTTTCAGATCGGTGCGCAGGGTCTGCCGCTCTTTCTCCAGGTCGATCTCCTTGAGCAGCGCCATCAGCGCCTCGGCGCCGATGCCGGCCTCGAAGGAATCGTCGCCGAAGGTATCGATGGCCTCCCAGTACTGCTCCTCGCCGAGCAGCTGGTACTTGGCGAGCGTCGTCATGCCCGGCTCGGTCACGACATAGTTCTCGAAATAGAGAATCCGCTCCAGATCCTTGAGCGTCATGTCGAGCAGCAGGCCGATCCGGCTGGGCAGCGATTTCAGGAACCAGATATGGGCGACCGGCGAGGCGAGCTCGATATGGCCCATCCGTTCGCGGCGCACCTTCTGCAGCGTGACCTCGACGCCGCATTTCTCACAGACGATGCCGCGATATTTCATGCGCTTGTACTTGCCGCACAGGCATTCATAGTCCTTGACCGGGCCGAAAATGCGGGCGCAGAACAGGCCGTCCCGCTCCGGTTTGAAGGTGCGGTAGTTGATCGTCTCCGGCTTCTTGATCTCGCCGAACGACCAGGAGCGTATCTGCTCCGGGCTCGCGATCGAAATCTTGATCCGGTCGAAATCCTCCGTCTTGCGGACGGGGCCGAAGACATTCATCACTTCATTCATGCAAACATCTCCCGGAGCGATCCCGCGGTCCGGCGGCCGGATGCGGGATCGTGAATGAAACCGGACACGGGCGCGCCGCCGCGCTGCCGGTCCCGGCTCAATAGGCGTCCTGCTTCAGCTCGACGTTCAGGCCGAGCGAGCGCAGCTCCTTGACCAGCACGTTGAACGATTCGGGAATGCCGGCCTCGAACGTATCCTGGCCGCGCACGATCTTGGCGTAGACATTGGTGCGGCCGGCCACATCGTCCGACTTCACCGTCAGCATTTCCTGCAGCGTGTAGGCGGCGCCATAGGCTTCGAGGGCCCACACCTCCATCTCGCCGAAGCGCTGGCCGCCGAACTGCGCCTTGCCGCCCAGCGGCTGCTGGGTGACCAGGCTGTAGGGGCCGATGGAACGGGCGTGGATCTTGTCGTCCACCAGATGGTGCAGCTTGAGCATATAGATGTAGCCGACCGTCACCTTGCGGTCGAACGGCTCGCCCGTGCGCCCGTCGATCAGGGTGACCTGGCCGGAAACGTCCATGCCGGCCTTGTCGAGCAGGTTGACGATATCGTCCTCCCGCGCGCCGTCGAACACCGGCGTCGCCATCGGCACGCCGGACTGCAGGCTGCGGGCCAGTTCGATCACATCGTCGTCGGCCAGACCGGCGACGAATTCCTTGTAGGTCTCGTCGCCCAGGGTCGATCTGAGATGCTCGCGCAGGGCCTTCGCCGTCTCCTTCTTGGCGCCGCCCAGGGATTCCTCGAGCACTTCGCGGACCTGCCGGCCGAGTCCGGCGGCGGCCCAGCCCAGATGGGTCTCGAGAATCTGGCCGACATTCATCCGCGACGGGACGCCCAGCGGGTTGAGCACGATATCGACCGGCGTGCCGTCGTCCAGATAGGGCATGTCCTCGACAGGCATGATCTTCGACACCACGCCCTTGTTGCCGTGCCGGCCGGCCATCTTGTCGCCGGGCTGCATCTTGCGCTTCACCGCAACGAAGACCTTGACCATCTTCATCACGCCGGGCGGCAGCTCGTCGCCGCGCTGGAGCTTGTCCACCTTGTCCTGGAAGCGCTCCTCCAGGCGGGCGATCGAGGCGTCGAAAATGCGCGACAGGCCCTCGATCTGCTTCGACGCCCTGTCGTCCCGGACCGTAAACCGGCGCCACTGGAAGCGGGGGATTTCCGCCAGCATCGCCTCGGCGATCTCGCTGCCGCCGGCAAAGCCCTCCGGCCCGTTCTCGCCGGTCTGGCCGACCAGCAGATCCTTCAGGTTGGCATAGAAGGCGCGCTCCAGAATGGCGCGCTCGTCGTCCCGGTCCTTGGCCAGGCGCGCGATCTCCTGGCGCTCGATGGCCATGGCGCGCTCGTCCTTGTCGACGCCGCGCCGCGAGAACACCCGCACCTCGACGACCGTGCCGGCGACGCCCGGCGGCAGGCGCAGCGAGGTATCGCGCACATCCGACGCCTTCTCGCCGAAAATCGCCCGCAGCAGCTTCTCCTCCGGGGTCATCGGCGATTCGCCCTTCGGCGTCACCTTGCCGACCAGAATATCGCCCGGCTGGATTTCGGCGCCGATATAGACGATGCCGGCCTCGTCGAGGTTCTTCATCGCCTCTTCGCCGACATTCGGGATGTCGCGGGTGATCTCTTCCTGGCCCAGCTTGGTATCGCGGGCCATGACCTCGAATTCCTCGATATGGATCGAGGTGAACACATCCTCGCGCACGATGCGCTCGGACAGCAGGACCGAATCCTCGAAATTGTAGCCGTTCCAGGGCATGAACGCGACGAGCACATTGCGGCCCAGGGCCAGCTCGCCCAGGCTGGTGGACGGCCCGTCGGCGACGATCTCGCCGCTCCCGACCTCGTCGCCGACCTTGACCAGCGGCCGCTGGGTGATCGAGGTGTTCTGGTTCGAGCGCTGGAATTTCAGCAGATTGTAGATATCGACCCCCGGCGAGCCGGTCTCGACATCGTTCTCCCGCGCCCGGATGACGATCCGGGTGGCATCGACCTGGTCGACGATGCCGGCCCGGCGGGCGACGATGGTGGCGCCGGAATCGCGCGCGACCCGGGCTTCCATGCCCGTGCCGACAATCGGCGCCTCGGGCTGGAGCAGCGGCACCGCCTGGCGCATCATGTTGGAGCCCATGAGCGCGCGGTTGGCGTCGTCGTTCTCAAGGAACGGGATCAGCGAGGTCGCGACCGAGACCACCTGCTTGGGCGACACATCGATATATTCAATCGCGCCCGGCGCGACCATGAGATAGTCGCCGGCCTTGCGGCAGCTGATGAGCTCGTTGACGAAGCGGCCCTTGTCGTCCAGTTCGGCGTTCGCCTGGGCGATGGTGTAGCGGCCCTCGTCCATCGCCGACAGATAGACCACCTCGTCGGAGACCTTGCCGTCGTTGACCTTGCGATACGGCGTTTCGATGAAGCCGTATTTGTTGACCCGCGCATAGGACGCCAGCGAATTGATCAGGCCGATATTCGGCCCTTCCGGCGTCTCGATCGGGCAGATGCGCCCGTAATGGGTGGTGTGCACGTCGCGGACCTCGAAGCCCGCCCGCTCGCGGGTGAGCCCGCCCGGCCCGAGCGCCGAAAGGCGCCGCTTGTGGGTGATTTCCGAAAGCGGGTTGGTCTGGTCCATGAACTGGGAAAGCTGCGAGGAGCCGAAAAACTCGCGCACCGCCGCGGCCGCCGGCTTGGCGTTGATCAGGTCGTGCGGCATCACACTGTCGATCTCGACCGTGGACATCCGCTCGCGGATCGCCCGCTCCATGCGCAGCAGGCCGATGCGATACTGGTTCTCCATCAGCTCGCCGACCGACCGGACGCGCCGGTTGCCCAGATGGTCGATATCGTCGATATCGCCGCGGCCGTCCTTCAGCTCGAGCAGCAGGCGGACGATCTCCATGATGTCCTCGCGCCGCAGCACGCGCACCTCGTCCGGCACTTCTTCGTTCGAGAAGCCCAGGCGGGCGTTCATCTTCACCCGGCCGACCGCCGAGAGATCGTAGCGCTCCCGGTCGAAGAACATCGAGCGCAGCAGGTTTTCCGCCGCCTCGACGGTCGGCGGCTCGCCGGGGCGCATGACGCGATAGATGTCCATCAGCGCTTCGCTGCGGTTCATGTTCTTGTCGGCCGCCATCGTGTTGCGCAGATAGGGGCCGACCGTCACATGATCGATGTAGAGGATCGGCAGCTCCCGGATGCCGGCCTCCTTCAGCGCATCGAGCAGTTCGGCGGTCACCTCGTCGCCGGCCTCGGCAAGGATGGCGCCGGTGTCGCGCACCACCAGGTCGCGGGCGACATAGGAGCCGATCAGCTCCTCCGGCGCCGCGATGCGGTCCTTCAGGCCGGCTTCCTTCAGCCGCCGGACCAGGCGGGGGGTCACCTTCTGGCCGGCCTCCGCCACGACCTCGCCGGTGCGGGCGTCGATCATGTCGGCGACCAGCTTCTGGCCCGACATCCGCTCGGCATCGAACGGCGTCTTCCAGCCCTTCTGCGAATCGGCGAACGTCACCGTGTCGTAAAAATGGGCCAGCAGATCGTCCTGGCTGTAGCCGACGCCGTCATGGGGATCGAGCTGGCCGCCCTCCGCCTCGAGTTCGGCGCGCCGGGCCGCCGTCTCGTCATTGTCGAGCGCGAGCAGCAGGGTCGTGACCGGCAGCTTGCGCCGGCGGTCGATCCGGACATGCACGATATCCTTGGCGTCGAACTCGAAATCGAGCCACGAGCCGCGATACGGAATCACCCGGGCGGTGAACAGGAACTTGCCCGAGGAATGGGTCTTGCCCTTGTCGTGATCGAAGAACACGCCGGGCGAGCGATGCATCTGGGAGACGATCACCCGCTCCGTGCCGTTGACGACGAAGGTCCCGTTCTTCGTCATCATCGGCATGTCGCCCATATAGACGAACTGCTCCTTGATATCGCGGACCGACCTTGCGTCGGTCTCCTCATCGACGTCCCAGACCACCAGGCGCAGGGTGACCTTGAGCGGCGCCGCATAGGTCATGCCCCGCTGCTGGCATTCCTCGACATCGAATTTCGGCTCTTCGAACTCGTAGCGGACATATTCCAGCATCGAGCGGCCGGAAAAGTCGCTGATCGGGAAAACCGAATCGAAAACCGCCTCAAGGCCCCATTTGCCCCGCTCGTCGGGGTCGGCGTCCTTTTGCAGGAAATGCTCGTAGGAGGTCTTCTGGACCTCGATCAGATTCGGCATCGGGGCGATCTCGGCGATGCGCCCGAAGCTTTTGCGGATGCGGCTGCGGCCCGTGAAGGTCTTGGCCATCGATTTTCCTTTTCATACCCAAAAGGGAAGCGCCGGAAACGCGGGCGATGCCCGCCGCCTGAAGGTCCGGCGCCCGGCTGCCGGCGCGGGCGGCCGCCGGGGCGCACAACGCCGAACGGGCCGCGGGGCCCGGCCCCCGCGGCCTGTTCTCGATACCGGATCGATCCCGGCGCCGGGCGCCGCCGCTCCGCGTCTCGCTATTTGAGCTCGACCGAGGCGCCGACGTCTTCCAGCTTCTTTTTGATCTCTTCGGCTTCGTCTTTGCTGGCCCCTTCCTTGACCGGCTTGGGCGCGCCCTCAACCAGATCCTTGGCCTCCTTGAGGCCCAGACCGGTGATCGCGCGCACTTCCTTGATCACATTGATCTTCTTGTCGCCGAAGGAGGTCAGGACCACGTCGAATTCCGTCTGCTCCTCGGCGGCGGCATCGTCGCCCTCTGCCGGGGCGGCACCCGGTACGGCGCCCGGCATCATCATCATGCCGCCGCCGGCCGAAGCCTGCACGCCCCACTTCTCTTCCAGCATCCTGCTGAGTTCCGCCGCTTCGAGCACGGTCAGCGACGAAAGGTCTTCTGCGATTTTTTCCAGATCGGCCATTTGGCGTTACTCCAGTGAGATAGGGTTGAAATCCGGATCGGCCAGCGGGCGGGCGCGTCTACTGTTTGGCCCCCTGCGCCGCCAGCACGCCGACAAGGTCGCGCGCCGGCGCCGCCAGCACGCCCGCCACATCCCGGGCGGGCGCCTGCAGCACGCCGGCCATCCTGGCGGCCGGCGCCTGAAGAAGACCGAGCAGCCGGGCGCGCAGCTCGTCGAGCGAGGGCAGCGTCGCAAGCGTCCTGAGCTGATCGACCTCGAGAACCCGGCCGCCGAGACCGCCGCAAAGAACATCCAGCTTCGGGTTCTTTTTGGCGAAATCGAGAATCGTCCGGGCCACGGACACAGGGTCCCTGGCCCAGGCGACGGCGGTAGGCCCCGAGAAACGGTCGACCAGACCTGCGTGCGGCGTCCCCTCGAGGGCGATCTTCGCCAGCCGGTTCTTGGTCACTTTGAAACGGGCGCCGGCCTCCCGCATTTCCGCGCGAAGCGCCGAGGTCTCCGCCACCGTCAGCCCGGACTGCCGGGTCACGATGAGAAGTTCGGCGTCGCTGAAAATGCCGTGCAGCTCGGCAACCAGCTTCTCCTTTTGCGTGCGGTCCACGTTTTCCGTCTCCGACACTTGTCTGGCCCGGCCCCGCCGCCGCTCGCGCGGCAGGAAGGCGCCAGGCCGGTTTCACGCGCCCCGGACCGGGCCGCAGCCCGGCACGGAACCGAAAACCTGTCCCGGAGAAACGCGGTTTCCACCCGTTGCCGGATCGAAACCCATATCCTCCGTCTCATGCCGGCCGCCCCCTGGGGGCGATTGAGCCCTCTCGTCCCCTTAGCGGACGGTCGGGCGCCTGCAATCTCGGACAGGAGCCGGCGGCCTCGCTCCGAAAAGTTCCGCCGCCGCATCGCCGGACCGGACGGCCCGGCGAATTCCCGTTGCAGCGGCTAGCCGCCGCTCAATTCCGCAACATCGACCCGGACCGACGGCCCCATGGTCGAACCGATGGACACCCGCTTGATATAGGTGCCCTTGGCGCCGCTCGGCTTGGCGGCGGCGATTGCGCCGAAGAAGGCGCGGGCGTTCTCGACCAGCGCATCCTCGGCAAAGCTCGCCTTGCCGATGCCGGCATGGACGATGCCGGCCCGCTCGGCCCGGAACTGGACCTGGCCGCCCTTGGCATCGCTGACCGCCTTTGCGACATCCGGCGTCACCGTGCCGACCTTGGGGTTCGGCATCAGGCCGCGCGGCCCCAGAATCTTGCCCAGGCGGCCGACCACCGGCATCATGTCCGGCGTTGCGATCACCCGCTCGAAATCCGACCGGCCGTTGCGGATTTCCTCGGCCAGCTCCTCGGCGCCGACGATATCGGCGCCGGCGGCCTCGGCCTCGCCGGCCTTGGCGTCGCGCGCGAACACCAGCACGCGCAGCGTCTTGCCGGTGCCGTTCGGCAGCGTGACCGCGCCGCGCACATTCTGGTCGGCATGGCGGGTATCGACGCCCAGATTCATCGACATTTCGATGGTCTCGTCGAAGCGGGCGGCCGCCCGTTCCCTGACGAAGCGGACCGCTTCCCCGACCGGGTACAGCCGGTCGCGGTCGAGCCCTTCGCGAGCCTTGCGGAGTCGTTTTCCGGCACGTGCCATGACTACCCCACCACCTCGATGCCCATCGAGCGGGCCGAGCCGGCGAGAATGCGCACGGCCGCGTCCACATCGTTGGCGTTCAAATCCTTCATCTTCTCCCCGGCGATCTGTTCGAGCTGCCGACGGGTCACGGTGCCGGCAACGACATGGCCCGGCTCGGACGAGCCGCCGTCCAGCTTCGCCGCCTTGCGGATGAAATAGCTGGCCGGCGGCGCCTTGGTCTCGAACGAGAAGCTGCGATCCGCATACACGGTGATGATCACCGGGATCGGCATGCCCTGTTCCATATGCTGCGTGGCGGCGTTGAACGCCTTGCAGAATTCCATGATGGTCACGCCGCGCTGGCCCAGTGCCGGGCCGACGGGCGGGGACGGATTGGCCTGTCCCGCCGGTATCTGAAGCTTCAGATACCCATCGATCTTCTTCGCCATGCTCTTTCAGCTCCCGGTACGGCGGCACCGCCGGCGCCGCCGGACTGCTGACGCGCGGTACGGCCGTGGCGAGCCTCCCGCGCTTTTACGACAAGGGCCGGTGGCAGGCGCCGGCCGTCTATCCCTTCTCGACCTGGCTGTATTCCAGCTCGACCGGAGTCGACCGGCCGAAGATGGAAACCAGAACCTTGAGCCGCGTCCGCTCCTCGTCCACTTCCTCGACCATGCCGTTGAAGTTTTCGAACGGGCCGTCGCACACCCTGACCGGCTCGCCGATCTCGAAGGTGACCGACGGCTTCGGCCGCTCCACCCCTTCCTGGACCTGCTGCAGGATCTGCCGCGCCTCCCGCTCCGTAATCGGCATCGGCTTGCCGCCGCCGCCCAGAAAGCCCGTCACCTTCGGCGTATCCTGAACCAGATGCCAGGTATCGTCCGTCAGCTCCATGTTGATCAGCACATAGCCGGGAAAGAATTTGCGCTCGGCGCTGACCTTCTGGCCGCGCCGCATCTCCACCACCTCTTCGGTCGGCACCAGAACGTCGGCAATCTGGCTGTCCAGCCCCTTGGCGCGGGCCTGCTCCCGGATCGATTCGGCAACCTTCTTCTCAAAGCCGGAATAGGCGTGGATGACATACCAGCGCTGCGCCATCGGGCTAGCTCCCGAAGCCGAGAATGGCCTGCACGACCGAGCCGAGCAGCCAGTCCACAAGCATGAAGAACAGGGCGACCAGCGTCACCATGATGAACACCATCACGGTCGTCTGCATGGTCTCCCTGCGGGTCGGCCAGGTGACCTTGCTGGTTTCCTGCCGCACCTCGCGAAAGAATTTCGCCGGGTTCATGCCTGCCGTTTCCTGCCTGTCGCGGGCTGCCCGCAATCCCTTTTCCGCGCCCCGTTTCCCTTACGCCGCCGTCAAAGCCCGCGGCGCGGCGCGAACGTCCCCGGCATCGTCCGGCACGGCTGCGCGGCGAGGCGGGGGCGCCCCGTCGAACCGCCGGCCGCTCCATTGGCAGGAGTGGAGGGGCTCGAACCCCCAACCCCCGGTTTTGGAGACCGGTGCTCTACCAATTGAGCTACACTCCTGTCCGCCCGGCCGCGGGGCAGCGCCCGTCCGGGGAACGCAACATGGGAACGCAACCTGGATACTCGGAAGCCGGGGAACGGCGCCGGCCCGCTTCAAGCGCGATCCCGGCGCCATCGTGAAGCGGCCAACATATGCGCCCCGGCGCCGCGATCAAGCCAGCGGATTGCCGCGCCGCCCCACCGGTTTATTTTTTGATGGCGGCGACGACGCCGGCGCCGACGGTGCGGCCGCCCTCGCGGATGGCGAAGCGCAGACCCTCGTCCATCGCGATCGGCTGGATCAGCGTCACATCCATCTGCACATTGTCCCCCGGCAGCACCATCTCCGTACCCTCCGGCAGCGTCACCGCACCCGTCACATCCGTCGTCCGAAAGTAGAACTGCGGACGATAGTTCGTGAAAAAGCCCGTGTGGCGGCCGCCCTCGTCCTTGGTCAGGATATAGGCCTCGCAGGTGAATTCCGTGTGCGGCGTGATCGAGCCCGGACGCGCCAGTACCTGACCGCGCTCAACCTCGTCCCGCTTCGTACCGCGCAGCAACACGCCCACATTGTCCCCCGCCTCGCCCTGGTCGAGCAGCTTGCGGAACATCTCAACGCCCGTGCACGTCGTCTTCGCCGTCTCCTTCAGGCCGACGATCTCGATCTCGTCCCCCACCTTCACAACGCCGCGCTCGACCCGGCCCGTCACCACCGTCCCGCGGCCCGAAATCGAAAACACATCCTCGATCGGCATCAGGAACGCCTGATCCACCGGACGCTCCGGCTGCGGAATATACTCGTCCACCGCCGCCATCAGCTCCAGAATGCGCTCACGCCCGATCCCGTCGTCCCGGCCCTCCAGCGCCGCCAGCGCCGAGCCCATCACCACCGGAAGATCGTCGCCCGGAAACTCGTAGCTCGACAGAAGCTCCCGGACCTCCAGCTCCACCAGCTCCAGAAGCTCCTCGTCATCCACCTGGTCCACCTTGTTCAGATAGACCACGATCGCAGGAACCCCCACCTGGCGCGCCAGAAGAATATGCTCACGCGTCTGCGGCATCGGGCCGTCCGCAGCCGAGACCACCAGGATCGCCCCGTCCATCTGCGCCGCGCCCGTGATCATGTTCTTCACGTAATCCGCATGGCCCGGACAATCGACATGCGCATAATGCCGGTTCGACGTCTCATACTCCACATGCGCCGTCGCAATCGTGATCCCGCGCTCGCGCTCCTCCGGTGCCTTGTCGATCTGGTCGAACGACACCGCCGTGCCGCCCTGCGTCTCCGACATCACCTTCGTGATCGCCGCCGTCAGCGTCGTCTTGCCATGATCCACATGGCCGATCGTCCCCACATTCACATGCGGCTTCGTACGCTCGAATTTTTCCTTCGCCATGATCGCCTGATTCCTGTGTTCGACAATGCCGCCGCCGGGCGACGCACGAGGGGCGGGAACGGGCCTGCCGGCTGCCGTACGGCCGGCCGCCGGCAGCGGTTGACGACGGGCGATCCGGCGCAACGCCAATCTGGAGCGGGCGACGGGAATCGAACCCGCATAACCAGCTTGGAAGGCTGGGGCTCTGCCATTGAGCTACGCCCGCACCCGGCGTTCCGGCGCATCGCGGCGCCGACCGCGTTGGTGGAGGGGGTTGGATTCGAACCAACGTAGGCGAAGCCAACGGGTTTACAGCCCGTCCCCTTTAACCACTCGGGCACCCCTCCGCGACAGGCCCGGCCGGCATCCCGTTTCCGCCGAAGCCGGATGCCGGGCCGTTCCATCTGGGCAACCGCCTGCCTGAAGTCAACGCAGCCGGACACAAAACGAGCCGCAGAAGCCGCCGCCCCCGCCTTCGGGCGGCCGATCCTGCAGCTTGTCTGCGTCACGGCCGCCGCTACTATGCGATTCCATGGCGAAAGGCAAGCGCCCGCGCGGGCAAAAGACCCGGCCGCAACATGCCGTCGCACCGCCGCCGCGGCCGGCGGCATCCGCCCCGGCACCGGCGGCCCCTTCCGGCCGCCCGCCGGCGCTGTGGGGTCTGCATCCGGTCCGGGCCGCGCTCGCCAATCCGCGCCGCCGGATCGCCGCCTGCTGGGCCACCCGGCCGGCGCAGGCCGCGCTCGCCGGCAGCCTGGCGGCGGCGCACAATCGCGGGGCCGATTTCGCCATCGTCACGGTCACGGGCGCGCAGCTCGCCGCCCGCCTGCCCGAGAGCGCCGTCCACCAGGGCGTGGCGCTCGCCGCCGAGCCGCTGCCCCGCCCGTCGCTGGAGACCGTGCTCGCCGCCGCGCCGGGCGGGCCGCTGGTCGTGCTCGACCGGGTGACCGATCCCCACAATGTCGGCGCCATTCTGCGGTCCTGCGCCGTGTTCGGCGCCGCCGCCCTGGTCACCACGGAACGGCACGCGCCGCCGGAATCCGGGGCGCTGGCCAGGGCCGCCGCCGGCGCGCTGGATATCGTTCCGTGGGTGCGGGTGGCCAATCTCGCCCGCGCCCTTGAGGCGATGGGCACGGCCGGCCGGTGGATCGCCGGGCTGGACGGCGCGGCCGCAACCGCCATCGGCAGCGCCGGGCTGGACAGCGGCAGGGCAGCGCTGGTGCTGGGCGCCGAAGGAACGGGGCTGCGCCGGCTGACGAAGGAAAAGTGCGATGTTCTGGTGCGCATCCCCATGGGCGAAGCCGGCCCCGGAGCCTCCGGCAGCCCGGTCGGCAGCCTGAACGTCTCGAACGCAGCGGCGGTCGCCCTCTATGAAATCTGCCGCAACCGGCCGGACGGCGGCGCTTGATTCCAGCGCCGGAGAGCCTGTAATCGCCGGGGCGGCGCTGAGCCGGCGGCATGGAACCGCCGCGCCAAACGGGAGGATCGCCATGATTGTCGACTGGCATGTCCACTGGGTGCCGCCGGGGCTGGCCGATGCGTTGCGGGCGCGGGAGCGGCCGCCGCGCATCGTGCGCGGGGCGGACGGCGAATGGCTCGATGTCTATCGCGAGGTGCTGCCGGTATCGCCGGCGCTGATCGATACGGCCGAACGGCTCGCCTTCATGGACCGGCATGGCGTTACGCGCCAGGTCCTGTCGCTGCCAGGCCTGTTCGGCATCGACAGCCTGCCGGCGGAGGAGGCCGCGCCGCTGGTGCGCCTGTTCAACGATGCGCTGGCCGAACTGACATCCGCACACCCGGCGCGTTTTTCCGGCCTGGCGGCCCTGCCGCTGGCCGACCCGGCAGCCGCGCTGGAGGAGCTGGCGCGCAGCATGGCGCAGCCGGGCCTTGTCGGCGCCATCCTGCCGGCGGACGGGTTCCTCACCCGGCGCGATGCGGACTCTCTGGCACCGCTGCTCGAGGCGGCGAATACCCGGCGCGCCCATATCTTCATCCATCCGGGGCCGCTGCCCGGTGCGAGCGCCGCGCCGCCGCCGGACCCCGGCGATAACGCCAATCTGCGCCATATCGTGCTGGATGTGCAGGCCCGCCTGAGCGCCGTCACCGTGACCCTTACGCTGACCGGCTTTCTCGACAGCTTCCCGGACCTCACCGTCCAGGTCGCCAATCTGGGCGGATCGGTGCCGATGCTGCTGGAGCGCATGGACCATGTCGCCGTCCGGCGCACGCCGGACGCGCCGCTGCCCTCGACCCGCCTCGGCCGGATTCATGTCGATACGTCCAGTTTCGGGCCCCGGTCCATCGCCCTCGCGGCGGCGGCCTTCGGCGCGGACCGGGTGCTGCTCGGCACCGACCACCCGATTTTCGATACGGCCCGCACCCTGGACGCCATCCGTGCGTCGGGCCTGTCGGAGGCCGGCATCGCCGGCATCCTCGGCGCCAACAGCCCTGGCATACTGGAGCGCTGAAGGCGGGGCGTGGACGGCGGACAGAGCGAAGGAGAAGGAGCGCCATGAGCGGCAAACTGCAGGGCCGGACGGTCATCGCGGTCGGCGCCGGATCGGCCGGGCCGGGCTGGGGCAATGGCAAGGCGGCAGCGGTGCTGTTCGCCCGCGAAGGGGCGCAGGTGCTGGCCGTCGATATCGACGGCGACGCCGCGGCCGAAACCGTCGCCATCGTCGCGGCCGAAGGCGGCACGGCCGAGGCGTTCACCGCCGATGTCTCCCGGGCCGACCGGGTCGAGGCGATGGTCGCGGCCTGTCTCGACCGGTTCGGCCGCATCGATGTGCTGCACAACAATGTCGGCATCGTCGCGCCCCGGCCGACCGCCGAGGTCAGCGAGGCCGAATGGGACCGGGTCCACGCCGTCAACCTGAAAAGCATGTTCCTGACCTGCCGCGCCGTCCTGCCGGTTATGGAGCGCAACGAACTGCGCGTCGATGCGGATGGACGGCCGCTCGGCCGCGGCGCCATCGTCAACGTCTCCTCGGTCTCCGGCATCCGCTGGACCGGCGTGCCCTACATTACCTATTCGGTCACCAAGGGGGCGGTCCTGCCGCTCACCCGGTCGATTGCACTGGAATATGCCGGCCGCAGCATCCGGGCCAACGCCATCCTGCCCGGCCTGATGAACACGCCGATGATCGTCGAACCGCTGAAGGACGCCTATGGCGGCGGCGATATCGGACGCATGATCGAGGCGCGCAACGCCCAGTGCCCGACCGGCCATATGGGCGACGCCTGGGATGTCGCCCACGCCGCCCTCTACCTCGCCAGCGACGATGCCCGCTATGTCACCGGCGCCGAACTGGCGGTGGATGGCGGCATCAGCGCGAAGATGGCGTGAGGCGGCACGCTACTCCCACTCGATGGTGCCGGGCGGTTTGGAGGTGACGTCGTAGACGACCCGGCCGATGCCGCGCACCTCGTTGACGATGCGCGTGGCGGTCCGGCTGAGGAAATCGTGGGAGAAGGCATAGCTCTCCGCGGTCATGCCGTCGGTCGAGGTGACGGCGCGCAGGGCGCAGACCCAGTCATGGGTGCGCTCGTCGCCCATCACGCCGACGGCGCGCACCGGCAGCAGCGCGGCAAAGGCCTGCCAGATTTCATCGTAGAGGCCGGCCCCGGCGATTTCCTCGAGAAAGATGGCGTCGGCGCGGCGCAGCAGATCGGCCTTCGCGCGCGTCACCGGGCCGGGAATGCGGATGGCGAGCCCCGGACCGGGAAACGGGTGGCGGCGGACAAACGCCTCCGGCAGGCCGAGATCGCGGCCGAGCGCCCGCACCTCGTCCTTGAACAGGTCGCGCACCGGCTCCACCAGCGCCATCTTCATGCGCGCCGGCAGGCCGCCGACATTGTGGTGGGACTTGATGGTGACGCTCGGCCCGCCGGTGGCCGAGACCGATTCGATGACATCGGGATAGAGCGTGCCCTGGGCGAGAAAGGCGGCGCCGCCCAGGGCCTTCGCCTCCTCCTCGAACAGGTCGATGAACAGGCCGCCGATAATCTTGCGCTTGCGCTCCGGGTCCTCGATGCCGGCCAGCGCATCGAGGAAGCGCTCCGAAGCGTCGCGATGGACCAGCGGAATATTGTAGTGGCCGCGGAACAGGTCGACGACCTGTTCGGCCTCGCCCGCGCGCATCAGGCCGTGATCGACGAAAATACAGGTGAGGCGCTCGCCGATGGCCTCGTGCAGCAGGACCGCGACGACGGCGGAATCGACGCCGCCGGACAGAGCGCAGAGCACCCGCTCGCGGCCGACCCGGCGGCGGATTCTGTCGATGGCCTGCTCGCGGAACGCCGCCATCGACCAGTCGCCGGAACAGCCGGCAATGCGATGGGTGAAATTCTCCAGCAGCCGGGCGCCCGACGGCGTGTGCACCACTTCCGGGTGGAACTGGACGCCGTAGAAGCGCCGCTCCTCATCGGCGATGGCGGCGAAGGGCGCGCCCTCGCTGGTGGCGACGGCGCGGAACCCTTCGGGCAGCGCGACCACCCGGTCGCCATGGCTCATCCACACCTGATGCGTCTCGCCGGGCTGCCAGACGCCGTCGAACAGGCGGCAGCCGGCCTCGACCCGCAGCGTGGCCCGGCCGAATTCGCGACGGTCCGACGGTTCGACCCGGCCGCCCAGCCGTTCCACCATCGTCTGCTCGCCATAGCAGATGCCGAGCAGCGGCAGGCCGAGCTCGAAGACGACCGGCGGCGCGGCCGGCGTGCCCGCCGCTGCCACCGAGGCCGGACCGCCCGACAGGATGAGCGCCTTCGCGCCGAACTCCCGGATGGCGGCCGCGCCGGCATCGAACGGGCGGATTTCCGCATAGACGCCGGATTCCCGGACCCGCCGGGCGATCAGCTGGGTATATTGCGAGCCGAAATCGAGGATCAGGACGCGGTCGTTCGGGGAATCGGCCATGGAACGGATCGGGGACGGTCGTGGCGGCAGGAGGGCCCCTTCGCCGGAGCGGAGGCCGGCCCGGCTTATATCAGCGGCCCGCCCGGCCCGGCCATGGCGAATCCGCCGCCTGCCCGGTGCGGCCGCCCGCTGGCCGGTGGAACCGCGCAGCGAAGAACGGGGATCGGAGGGCGCTACTGCCGGACACGCTCCATGATGGCGATAAAGAAGCCGTCGGTCCCGGCGAGATGGGGCAGCAGGCGGACGAACCCGCCATCGATGGCCGCCGGCGGCGGCGCAGCCGCCAGAACCTCGTGCCAGACCGTGCCGGCCGGCAGCAGCCGGAATGCCGGATCGTCGCCGAGAAACCGTTCCACGACCGCATCGTTCTCGGCCGGAAAGAGCGAACAGGTGACATAGACCAGCCGGCCGCCGGGGGCGACCGCCGCCGCCGCGGCCGGCAGCATTTCCGCCTGGGCCGCCTGCAGCGCCGCATAGCCCGCCCGGTCGAGACGCCAGGGCGCTTCCGGCTGGCGCCGCCACGCGCCGCTGCCGCTGCACGGCGCATCGACCAGCACCCGGTCGAAGGCGGCGGGCGCGACCGCATCGCCCGGCGCAATCGTCCGGCTCTCGACGATGGTCGCGCCGGCCCGCGCCGCCCGCCGGGCCAGCGGCGCGAGGCGGCGGGCATCGGTATCGGTGGCGACGATGCGGCCCCGGTTCGCCATGGCGGCGGCCAGTGCCAGGGTCTTGCCGCCGGCGCCGGCGCAATAGTCGAGCACCTGCATGCCCGGTTCGGCCGCCACCAGAGCCGCGGCGATCTGCGAGCCCTCGTCCTGGCTTTCCATCCACCCGTCGCGGAACGCCGCGACCTGCGCCAGATTGGCCCGGCCCTGCAGCCGGATTCCGAGCGGGCCGAGCGCGGTTGCAGCCGCATCGATCCCGGCCTCCCGCAGCGCCGCCAGACAGGCTTCGCGGCCGGCCTTGAGGCTGTTGGCCCGCAGGGTCGAAGGCGCTTCGCCGGCGAGCGCGCGCCAGCCTTCCGGCCCGGCCGCGGCCAGAACCGGCGCCGCGGCCTCGGCCAGCCATGACGGCATGTTGGCAACCGCCCGGTCCGGCGGCCGGCCGGCGGCGCGGAGCGCCGAGACGATCTGCCGGTCCGCCGGCATCAGGGGGCCGGGCGCATAGGCCGAACCGTCGAAGGCTTCGGCGATTTCCCCATCCGACTGCCGGAACGGCCCGGCCAGTGCGGCAAGGGCCAGTTCGCGGCCGGACAGGCTCTCCCGATCCATCGCCCACAGCGCCTGCCCGTAGAAGCGCAGCGCCTGCCACACCAGGCCGGTGACGGCGCGGCGGTCCTTCGATCCGATATAGCGGCGCTTGCGCGTATAGCCGGCGACGACGGCATCGGCCGGCGTCCGCTCGCGCCCGGACGGCGGGGCGAGAATGGCGTCCAGAATTTCGATTGCCGCCTGTACGCGGCCGCCGGGCGTCATCGCTCCCGGCCCTAGAGCCCGCGATAGTTCGGGGCTTCGCGGGTGATGGTCACATCGTGGACATGGCTCTCGCGCAGGCCGGCGCCGGTGATGCGGACGAAGCGCGCATTGCGCTGCAGATCGGGAATCGTCCGGCTGCCGGTATAGCCCATCGCCGCCTTCAGGCCGCCGACCAGCTGATGCAGCACCGGCGCGACCGAGCCCTTGTAGGGCACCTGCCCCTCGATGCCTTCGGGCACCAGCTTCAGGTCTTCCGCCACCTCCTGCTGGAAATAGCGGTCGGCCGAGCCGCGGGCCATGGCGGCGACCGAGCCCATGCCGCGATAGCTCTTGTACGACCGGCCGCGATAGAGAAAGACCTCGCCGGGCGCCTCGTCGGTGCCGGCGAGCAGCGAGCCGATCATGGCGACCGAGGCGCCGGCGGCAATCGCCTTGGCCAGATCGCCGGAAAATTTGATGCCGCCGTCGGCAATCGCCGGCACGTCCGCTTCGGCGCAGGCCGCGACGCAATCCAGGATCGCGGTCAGCTGCGGAACGCCGACGCCGGCCACCATCCGGGTCGTACAGATCGAGCCGGGCCCGATGCCGATCTTCACCGCATCGGCGCCGGCATCGATCAGGGCCTTCGCGCCTTCGGCGGTCGCGACATTGCCGGCAACGACCTGGGTGACGTTGCTGAGCCGGCGGATGCTCTCGACCGCCGCGAGCACGCCGCCGGAATGGCCATGCGCGGTATCGACGACGAGCACATCCACGCCGGCGTCCAGCAGCGCTTCGGCCCGCTCCAGCCCGGCATCGCCGACGCCGGTCGCCGCCGCGACCCGCAGGCGGCCATGATCGTCCTTGCAGGCGTTGGGGTGGCGCTCGGCCTTGTCGATATCCTTGACCGTGATCAGCCCGGTGCAGATGCCGTCGGCATCGGTGACCAACAGCTTCTCGATCCGGTATTTGTGCAGCAGGCGCTTCGCCTCGGCCCGGTCCACCGATTCGGTCACGGTGACCAGGTCGTCGCTGGTCATCAGCTCGCGGACCGGCTGGCCGGGATCGTCGGCGAAGCGCACATCGCGGTTGGTGATGATGCCGGCCAGCCGGCCGTTGCCGCGCTCGACCACCGGAACGCCGGAAATGCTGTGGCGCTTCATCAGGTGCAGCACATCGGCGAGCGTGCTGTCCGGCGTCACCGTCACCGGGTTCACCACCATGCCCGATTCGTACTTCTTGACCTTGCGGGCCTCGTCGGCCTGTTCCGACGGCGACATGTTCTTGTGCAGGACGCCGATGCCGCCGGCCTGGGCCATGGCGATGGCCAGCTTGTGCTCGGTGACCGTGTCCATCGCCGCCGAGACCAGCGGGATGCCGAGGCGGATCGAACGGGTCAGCCGGGTCCGGGTATCGGCCTGCGCCGGCAGAACCTCGGACCGGCCCGGCTGCAGCAGGACATCGTCGAAGGTCAGCGCCTCGCGGATGGGTGGGGATGACGGGGCATCGAGGCTGGACATGCGGGTTCTGGCCTGCGCGTTGCGCGAATTGCGGGACCGGGCGGCCGGTCGTCCGGCCGGTTTAACCCGCCTGTCGCGCAATTGTCACCACCGGCACGGCCGGCAACGCGCCGCAGGGCCGCTACTCCGCATCCCCCTGATTGCCCGGCGCGGCACGCTGGAACGCATCGAGGGCGTTGCAGGCCTCGCCGATGCGCCGGATCGTCGGGAAGCGGTCCATATCGGCGCCGAAGCGCGCGGCGTTGAACAGTTGCGGCACCAGGAACGCGTCGGCCATGGTCGGCGTTTCGCCATGGCAGAACGTGCCGGTCGCCGGATGGCCGGCCAGCATGCGCTCCAGCCCGGCGAAGCCGAGCTCGATCCAGTGCCGGGCCCACGCCGCCACCGCATCCTCGTCCTGGCCCAGCTCCTGCCGCAGATACTGGAGCACGCGCAGATTGCCGATCGGGTGGATATCGCAGCCCGGCACCGCCGCCAGGGCGCGCACCCGCTGCCGCCCCGCCGCATCGGCCGGCAGCAGCGGCGGTTCGGGAAAGCTCTCCTCCAGCCATTCGAAGATCGCCGGCGACTGGACCAGCAGGTCTCCGGCCTCCGTTTCGAGGGTCGGCACCTGATGCTGCGGGTTGATCCGGCCATAATCGGCGGCGAACTGGGCGCCGTCGCGCAGATGGACCGAGACCTGGCGGCAGGCGAGGCCCTTGAGATTGAGCGCGATGCGAAGCCGGTAGGCCGCGGAGGAGCGATAATAGCCGTAGAGGGTCAGCATCGCCGCACTCCGCGGCCGCGGCTCGCCCCGAACGCAGGCCGGCAGCGCATCGTCAGGCCGCGATCTTGCGGAAAATGTCGAGCAGCGCGTCCGGCTGGGCCATGAACGGCGAATGGCTGCCGGACATTTTGTGCACGACCGTTTTGCCGCCGACGCCGGAGCCGTCGACCAGCTCGACCATCCGGTCCTGCGCGGCGGCCGGGATCGCCCGGTCGTCGGCCAGACGGATGTAATGGCGGGCCACCGTGCCGAAATTGGCCGGAGTCACCGGGCACGGGACCCCCGCGGTCTGCGCCGACTCGTCGCAATGCAGCAGGTTGGCGATGGCGGCGAAGCGGGCGTCGGAGACATCGGCGTAGAACGCCTCCTTCGCGGCGGCGACATAGGCCGGGTCGGACGAGCGGGTATCCATGCGCAGGGCGCCGACCTTGACCGGATCGGCCATCAGCAGCGGCGTCACCTTGCCGGTCGCGAAGCTCTTGTCCTGCAGTATACCGCCCGGCGCCATGCCGCCCGGCAGCATGAAGGCGGTGAGATAGACCGCGGCGTGGATCAGGCCGGGCAGCGCCTCGGCAACGTGCGAGATCGTGTTGCCGCCCCAGGAATGGCCGACCAGAACGACCTTGCCGTTGCCGACCGCGGCGGCGCTTTTCACCACCGCCGCGACATGGTCATTGCGCATCGCCTGGGTGATGCCGGCAATCGGCGATATTTCGGTCGCAAAGGCCTTCTTGTCGAGCGGCCGCTTCAGGAACGAGGCCGGAAAGACAGTCCGCGTCCCGGCGCCGGGCAGATCGACGGCGAAGGCGGCATGACCGGCGCTGGCGAGCCGGATCGTCATTTCGTTCCACGTCCATGCGCCGTGCCAGGACCCGTGCACCAGCACGAATGCCGGCTTCGCGCCGGCGGCGGCCCGGGCGCTGCCGGTTGCGAGGATGGCGGCACCGGCGCCGGCAGCGCCGATCTTCAGTGCATCGCGACGATTCATCGGTTCCTCCCTCGTCGGGTTCGTCGGTTCCGGCGATTATCGCGCGGGATGGGCGCGGCGGCAACCGGTTGCCGGGCCGGCCGCGGCCGCGCCGTTGCGCGGCTTCCGGCGCTTGCCTATAAGCCCCCTGCCGCCCGCCCCGCCGCTGCCGAACGAGGGACCCGAATGCCCGGTCCGCTGGAAGGACTCCGCGTCTTCGATCTCACCCGCATCCTTGCCGGACCGACGGCAACCCAGGTGCTCGCCGATCTCGGCGCCGATGTCATCAAGGTGGAGCGGCCGGGCAGCGGCGACGATGTCCGCGGCTGGGGGCCGCCGTTCCTGACGGACGGCACGGGCGCGGAACTGCCGAACGACAGCGTCTATTTCAACGCGGCCAACCGCAACAAGCGCTCCGTCACGCTCAATCTCGCGACCGCGGAAGGCCAGGCCCTCGCCCGGCGGATGATCGCGCAGTGCGATATCCTGTTCGAGAACTACAAGACCGGCGCGCTGGCGAAATACGGCCTCGCCTGGGACGATCTGAAGGGCGATTTTCCCGGCCTGATCTATTGTTCGCTCACCGGCTTCGGCCATACCGGCCCCTACGCCCCGCGCAGCGGCATCGACCTGGTCATCCAGGCAACCGGCGGGATCATGTCCATCACCGGGCCGGAGAGCCAGGAACCGTGCAAGGTCGGAGTCGGCGCCGCCGACCTGATGTGCGGCCTCTATTGCAATATCGGCATTCTGGCGGCGCTGCGCCACCGCGACCGGACCGGCGAAGGCCAGCATCTCGACATGGCCCTGCTCGACACCCAGGTCGCCTGGCTGGTCAATGAGGGCATGAATTATCTCCATACCGGCGTTGCGCCGAAGGCCTGGGGCTCGGCCCATGTCTCCATCGTACCCTATCAGGCCTTTCCGGCCTCGGACGGCAGTTTCATCCTTGCCGTCGGGACCGACCGGCAGTTCGTCGCCTTCGCCGCCTTCGCCGGCGCGCCGGAACTGTCCGACGATCCGCGCTTCGCGACCAACCCGCTGCGGGTGCGCAACCGGGCCGCCTGCGTCGAGGCGGTGTCGGCGCTCACCCGACGCCATCCGCGCCGCCACTGGCTGGAGGGGCTGCCGCCGCTGGGCGTGCCGGTCGCGCCGGTCAACGATATCGGCGAAACCTTCGACGATCCGCAGGTCCGGTCGCGCGACATGGTGGTGAACATTCCGCACAGCGCGACCGGGAAGGCCGAGCCCTATATCGCCAGCCCGCTCAAACTGTCGAAGACGCCGCCCGAATATACCCGGCCGGCACCGACCGTCGGCGAACATACGCAAGAAGTTTTGGGCGAGCTGCTCGGCCTCGATCCGGCGGCGGTGGAAGGGCTGCGCCGGCGCGGTGTGGTGTGAGCCCGGTCAGAGCCGGCGGTTGACGGCGGCGGTTTCCGCATCGCTGAGCCGCCTGCCCTCGAACACATAGGCGAGCGCCGCCGTCGTGCCGGGCCGGTAGAAACAGCTGACCAGCTTGCGGGTATTGTTCTGGATGTAGGTCAGGGTCACGTCGGCGACGCGCTGCCCATCGACCGTCCGGGGCGCCTCCGCCGCATCGTCGACCGAGAATTTGCCCTTGTTGGGCCCGGTCCGGATGAGCACCGCCAAGGCCTTCTCGCATCGTTTCTGCGCTTCGGAGGAAAAGACGGAGGTGGCGCAGGCGCCGAGCAGCGAGGCGCCGAGCGGCACCAGCAGGAGCAGGGGAAGGATGCGCATTCCAATCCTCGGCAGGCGGTGGCGGTTTCCCGACATATGCGCTGTGCCGCGCCGTCGTGCAATGCCGTAAGTACCGCTCACCGCCCCTGACCGCTCACCGCCCCTGCGCAAGGGATGCGAACCGCTCCGCCCCCAGCCCGGCCGCTTCGGCCGCCGCCTGCAATCCGGCCCAGGTCGTCCTGTCGATGGGAATGCCGGTGCGCAGGCGCTCCGCCCTCGAAAGCTGTTCCGGTTCGCCGGCGACCAGCACCGGTTCGGCCGGGTCGGCCGGCGGCGACGCCTTCACCCAATCGACGACGGCGGCGACCTCGGCGAGGAACGGTTCGCGGCCGGCCAGCCGGTGCGGGTCGATGATTATGGTGAGCATATTGTTGCGGATGCCGGCGGCGCGGCCCCGTTCCGGCCGGATGGTCATGCCGCCGGTCAGCGCCGCGCCGAGCAGCTCGGCCATCAGCGCCAGGCCGTATCCCTTGTGCGCGCCCATCGGGGTCAGTGCGCCGGCCGGGGCGGCGAACATGACGGCCGGATCGCCGGTCGGCCGGCCCGCACTGTCGATCAACAGGCCGTCCGCCATGCGCCGGCCTTCGTTCAGGGCGACCCGAACCTTGCCGAGCGCGACCCCGCTGGTCGCGAAATCCAGGACGACGGGCGGCCGGCCCTCGCCCGCCGGCACGGCGATGCAGACCGGATTGGTGAGAAAGCGGGCATCGCGGCCGCGGAACGGCGCCACGGTCGCCGGATGGCCGCCGACATTGACGAACTGGATGGAAACCATGCCGGCGGCGGCGCAGGCCTCGCCATAGGTGCCGACCCGGCCGACATGATGGGCGAGGATCAGGCCGCTGACCGCCACGCCGGTTTCGCGCGCCCGCGCCAGGGTGCGGCGGGTTATCTCCATCGCCGCGACCTGGCCGTGGCCGCCGCCGGCATCGGCGACCAGGAACGGGCCGTCGTCGCGCACGATCTCGAGCGGCCGGTTCACGGCCAGCGTGCCGGCCTGCCAGTTCTCGACATATTTCGGCATCATGCCGACGCCGTGGCTGTCATGGCCCCGGAGATTGGCCTCGACCAGGTGGTCGGCCACGGTTTCGGCCTCCGCTTCGGCGCTGCCCATGGCGGCGAGCAGGGCCCGGACGGCAATTTTCAGGCTGGCGTGCGGAACGGTCGGCATGGCAGGACACCCGCGCGTGACGAACAGGGGGAGCGACCGGCGGCAGCGCCGGCGAGGGCGATGGCAGAACTTTCCCGCATCCTGACGATTGCCGACATGCGCAAGGCGGCGCAGCGCCGGCTGCCGCGGGTGATTTTCGACTTCATCGACGGCGCCGCCGAGGACGAGCTCGGCAAGGCGCGCAACACCGATGCGCTGGATGCCGTCCGGGTCACGCCCAACTATCTTGTCGATATCGGCGCGCGCAGCCAGAAGACGGCGCTGCTGGGCCGGACCTGGGACCGCCCCGTCGGCATCGCGCCGACCGGCATGAGCAATCTGGTGTGGCCGGACGCCGATCTGTGCCTGGCGCGCGCCGCGCTGGACGCCAACGTGCCCTATATTCTGAGCACCGCAGCGACCACCGCGATCGAGGATATCGGCCGGGCGACAGACGGCCGCTTCTGGTTCCAGCTCTATGCCCAGAGCGACCGGGCGACCAATCTGGACCTGATCCGCCGGGCGCGCGAGGCCGGCGCGCAGGCGCTGGTGCTCACCGTCGATGCGCCCTATCCCGGCAAGCGTGAGCGCGATCTGCGCAACCGCTTCATCCTGCCGCTCCGCCTGACGCCGGCGATGCTGCTCGATGGCGCGCTGCACCCGCGCTGGGCGCTGCGCTTCCTCGCCGGGCCGATGCCGCGCCTCGCCACCATCGCCCGCTATGCCCCGGAAAAGGCGAGCGCGCGCACGCTCGCCGCCTTCATGGCGGCGCGCATCTGGCAGGCGCTGACCTGGGACGATCTGGCCTGGATCCGCGAGGCGTGGGACGGGCCGTTCATCCTGAAAGGGCTGCAGTCGGCCGACGATGCGCTGCGCGCGCGGGCGCTGGGGGTGGACGGCATCATTGTCTCCAACCATGGCGGCCGGCAGTTCGACGCCGCCCCGGCGCCGATTGCCGTGCTGCCGGCGATCCGCGCCGCCGTCGGGCCGGAAATGGTGCTGATTCTCGACAGCGGCATCCGCCGCGGCTCCCATATCGCCAGGGCGCTCGCCCTGGGGGCGGATTTCGCGCTGGTCGGCCGGGCCACCCTTTACGGCGCCGCGGCGGCCGGCCAGCCCGGCGTCGCCCGCGCGCTCGAAATCCTGCACGACGAGCTGGACCGCTTCCAGGCCCAGTCCGGCTGCCCGACCGTCGGCGACATCGCAAAGCTGCAAACCGCCACTCCCGCCGCGTGAAGCAAGCACGGGCGGGAAGGCCGGAGCACCCTACAGGTCTTTCAGCACCTTGCGGGTCTGCTCCAGGGTGAGCTGTTCGCGGCGGGCTTCATCGAGATAGGGGATGCCGATGCCGTAATCGCGCCAGCGCGCGGCGATGCGGCGTTCGAGATCGGGATCGATGGTGTTGACCGGCGGCCAGCGGTTGCCGTCCCAGTCCGGGTTGGGCGGATGCTCCCAGCTGCGGGTGGCGTCGATCAGGGTGCGGGTCCATTTGCCGGTGCCGTAGGCCGCCGGATCGCGGTCGGCGCGCAGGGTCGAGGGGTCGAGCACCGAGCCGTAGGTCGGCCCGACCAGCCAGACATCGCCGCGCCCGGCATTGACCCGGAAGGCGATGGCCCATTCCAGCGCCTCGGGATCGCGGATATCGATATCCTCTTCCACCACCGTGACGTTCTTGAAGAACCACTGGCCGGCGCTGGTGCCCCACAGGGCCATGCCGACCTGCTGGGCGTGGCCGCGATAGCGCTTGCGCACCTGAACGACGATATTCGTCCCGGTGACGACCGGCGGCATCCAGACATCGGTGATGCCGCTCACCCCGGCATCCTCCAGCATGTTCCAGGCGATGGCCGACCACGAGAAGGCGCAGAGCAGCGAATCCTCCGACGGGAAGCCGGGCCGCGCGCCCTCCAGCGCGCCGCGCATGATCGGATCGTGGCGGTGGCTTATGCAGGAGACCTCGACGACCGGCTTGGGCGACGGCTTGCCGCCCAGATAGCCGGGATAGTCGGCGAACGGCCCCTCCATCTCCCAGGTCGCCGGGTCGGGATCGATCCAGCCCTCGATCACCATTTCCGCCGTCGCCGGCACCTGGAGCGGTACGGTCTCGCAATCGACCAGCTCGACCGGCCGGCCGAGGATCGCGCCCATCATGTCCCATTCGCAGATATGCTTGGGGAAGGGCGAGCCGGCGCAGAAGGGCATGACATCGTGCCAGCCATGGGCCAGCGCGACCGGCATCCGGCCCTTGGCATCCCGGTATTTCAGGAAATGCTCGCCCCAGCCCTGGGTCGGCACCAGCAGCTTGCCGATGCGGTTCCGCCCCAGCACCTGGCCGCGATAGAGGCCGATATTCGGCCGGTCCGTCGCCGGATCGTGGGTGATGACGCCGCAGAAGGTATCGATGAAGCGGCCGCCGTCGGAAGCGTGCCAGCGCGGCGCCGGGAACTGCTCCAGGTCGATGGCGTCGCCGGTGAGGATATTCTCCTTGCACGGGCCGCGCGCGACCGTGACCGGGCGGACCGGATTGCGGTAGGCGTCCTTCAGATGGCGCACCATCTCCCGGTCGCCGGCCTCCGCCGGCAGGCCGAGCATCAGGCGGACCTGGGCCCGGTTCGAGATTCCGCAGGTGACGAACTTGGTGCTGACGGTATCGCGATGGCCGCGCAGGTTGCGGAAGAACAGGCCGGGGCCTTCCAGCGCGATATTGACCCGGGCGACGGCGCCGATCTCCTCGTCTGGATCGACCGGGACATCGATCCGGCGCAGCTGGTTGTTCGCCTCCAGCGTTTCGAGCCAGGAGCGCAGCGAGGGCCCGTCCTCCGCCGCCGGGCCGGAAGGCCGGGCCGCCGACATGGCAAGGCCGGCAAGGGCTGGATCGACCGGTTCGTTCATCGCAGGCTCCTCCCCCCTCGATCCGGCGGCGCAGCCCGGCGGGCTACGCCGCATCCTCCTCCTGCTGCAGGGCGAAGATCGACGAATAGCCCCTCGACCAGTCCGGCGGGATCAGGCAGGGCCGCGGATCGAACTCGGCCCAGCGCGCCGGCCGGCCGCGGATCACGCTGTTCGACAGGGCGATATTGTCGACGATGCCGGGGAACAGGGTCACGGCATCGGCCGCGGCATAGGTGTGGAGCAGCAGCGGGCGCGAGCGGCTGGAATCGTTCGGCATCGAGCCGTGGACCATACGGCAATTGTGGACCGTGACCGAGCCGCGCCGGCCTTTCAGCCAGACCGCATCGTCCAGCCGGACTTTCGGCAGATCGCGGTCGTGGATCGCGCCGACCCACTGGCCGTCGTCGCCATAGAGGTCGAACAGCGCCTCCTCATGGCTGCCGGGAATGACGCCCATCGGCCCCATTTCGTCGTCCACATCGTCCATGTAGACGCCGATGGTGAGCGGCGAATAGTTGGAGTGCGGCCAGAACTGGATATCCTGATGCCACTTCACCTCCTCGCCGCCGCCGGACCATTTGAAATTCAGCTTGGAGTGGTGGAACTTGACGTCGGGGCCGAGCAGGTCCTCGGCCAGATCGACAATCGGCCCGCGCAGGCCGAATTCCTCATAGACCGGATCGCGGGTCACCGGATGGTTGAGCCGGCGCAGCCGCGGCGCCGCGGCGCTGTGGGTCGGCTCGAGATCGAACAGATCGTCCGATTCCGTGCGCTGCCGGCTCTGCTCGATGAAGCGGTCGGTCGCCGCCCACAGCCGGTCCAGCCAGGCATCGGAGACGAACCCTTCGAGCAGCAGATAGCCGTGCTCGAAATAGAAGCGGCGCTGCGCGTCGCTCAGCACTTTCGCCGGATGTTCGAGAACCCGTTCGGGGGTCATGGCCTGTCCTCTCTGCCGCGGTGCCGGCTGCGCGTTCAGACGCGCAATATCTTGCCCGGATTCATGATGTTGTCCGGGTCCAGCGCCTTCTTGATCAGCCGCATTACCGAGACGGCCTCGCCATGCTCGGCGATCAGGAAATCCATCTTGCCCATGCCGATGCCGTGCTCGCCGGTGCAAGTGCCGTCCATGGCGATGGCGCGCTGGACCAGCCGCTCGTTGACGGCATTGGCCCGGGCCATCTCGTCCTCGTCCGCCTTGTCGGCGATCAGGACCAGGTGGAAATTGCCGTCGCCGACATGGCCGACAATGGGGGCGATCAGGCGGCTCTCGCGAATGTCCTTCTGGGTCTCGACGATGCATTCGGCGAGCCGGCTGATCGGGACGCAGACATCCGTCGCCCACACTTCGGCGCCGGGGCGGATGTTCTTCGCGGCATAGGCGGCATCGTGGCGGGCCTGCCACAGCTTCGCCCGCTCCTCCGCGCTGGCGGTCCAGCGGAATTCGCCGCCGCCCCATTCGTCGGAGAGCCCCTTGACCATTTCCGCCTGCTCGGCGGTGCCGGCCTCCGTGCCGTGGAATTCGAACCACAGCATGGGCGCCACCGGCAGGTCGGTGCCCGAATAATCGTTGATCGCCTTCATCTGCACCTCGTCGGCGATCTCGATCCGGGCCACCGGGATGCCAAGCTGGATGGTCTCGATCACCGTATTGACCGCCGCCTCGAGCGACGGGTAGGCGCACAGGGCGGAGACGACCGATTCCGGGATGCCATAGAGGCGCAGGCCGATCTCGGTAATGACGCCCAGCGTCCCCTCAGAGCCGACGAACAGGCGGGTGAGATCGTAGCCGGCCGAGGATTTGCGCGCCCGCTGCGCCGTGCGGATAATCCGGCCGTCCGCCGTCACCACCGTGAGGCCGAGCACGTTCTCGCGCATGGTGCCGTAGCGCACCGCATTGGTGCCGCTGGCGCGCGTCGCCGTCATGCCGCCGATGGAGGCGTCGGCGCCCGGATCGATGGGGAAGAACAGGCCGGTATCGCGCAGATATTCGTTCAGCTGCTTGCGCGTCACGCCGGGCTGGACGCGGCAGTCCAGGTCTTCGGCATTGACCTCGAGCACCCGGTCCATGCGCGTGAGGTCGATGGAAAGGCCGCCGTTCAGGGCGGCGACATGGCCTTCGAGCGAGGTGCCGGTGCCGTAGGGGATGACCGGCATCCGGTATTCGGCGCAGATCCCGACCGCCTCGGCCACTTCTTCGGTCGATTCGGCGAAGAGTACGGCGTCCGGCGGCACGACCGGATGGTGGTCCTCGCCCTTGCCGTGCTGGTCGCGCACGGCCGCGGAGGTCGAAAGCCGGTCGCCGAAGCGCTGCCGGAGCACGCCCAGCGCCTCGTCGATGCGCGATTCCGGCCGATGCTCGACCGTTCGGTGTATCTGCAGGCCCATGCCCCGCGGCCTCCTCCCTTGCGGCGGCGCCCAATCCGTGGCGCTTCGCCTTCGTTGCCGAAAGTACGCCGCCCGCGCCGCTGCAGCAAGCCGCACGGGCGGCATTTCCCGCCCGCCGCCGGTGCAGGGGTGCCGAACTCGGCCGTTCCCTTCCGCCGGGCGGTGCCGTATGAAACGGGCTTTCCGCCGATCCTTTCCCCCGTCCGAACGGCCGCACGCCCGACCATGCCGACCCTGCCCGATTTCGCCGAGCGAACGCCCGACAAGGCCGCCTTCATCATGGCCGGAACCGGCGAGGCGGTGACCTATGCCGCGCTGGAGGCGGGCTCCAACCGCTTCGCGCATCTGCTGCGGGCGCTCGGCATCCGGTCGGGCGACCACATCGCCTTCTTCGTCGAAAACCACCCGCGCTTCTTCGAACTGTGCTGGGGCGCCAAGCGGGCCGGGCTCTACTACACGGCGATCAGCTCGTTCCTCACCGCCGAGGAGGTCGCCTATATCGTCAACGACAGCGGCGCCCGGCTGCTCGTCTCGACGGCATACAAATCCGACGTCGCCACCGCCGTGCCGCCGCTGTGCCCGAAGCTGGAGCACTGCCTGCTGATCGACGGCACGGCCGAAGGCTTCGGCTCCTATGAGGAAGCGGTCGCCGCCTGGCCGGAAGGCCGGATCGCCGACGAGGTCGAAGGCACCGACATGCTCTATTCGTCCGGCACGACCGGGCGGCCGAAAGCGGTGAAGCGGCCGATCCAGGGCGTGCGCTTCGGCGAGCATGACGGCGCGCTCTCCATGCTCGCCGATGCCGTCGGCCTGCATCGCGACATGGTCTATCTGTCGCCGGCGCCGCTCTATCACGCCGCGCCGCTGCGCTACAACATGGCCTCCATCGCGCGCGGCGCGACCAGCATCGTCATGGAGCGGTTCGATGCGGCGCACAGCCTGGCCCTGATCGAGCGCTACCGGGTAACCCACAGCCAGTGGGTGCCGACCATGTTCGTGCGCATGCTGAAGCTGCCCGGGGCCGAGCGCACGAAGCACGATCTTTCCAGCCATGTCACCGCCATCCACGCGGCCGCGCCCTGCCCGATCCCGGTCAAGGAGGCGATGATCGACTGGTGGGGGCCGATCCTGCTCGAATATTACGGCGGCACGGAGAGCAACGGGCTGACCGTGATATCGACCGCGGAATGGCTGGAGCATCGCGGCTCGGTCGGTCGGCCGGTGGTCGGCGTGCCCCGTATCGTGGCCGCGGACGGCAGCGAATGCCCGCCCGGCACGACCGGCACCGTCTATTTCTCCGACGGGCCGGATTTCGAATATTTCAACGACCCGGAACGGACCGCCGCCGCCTACGACGACCGTGGCTGGTCGACGCTGGGCGATATCGGCTACCTCGACGGCGACGGCTATCTCTATCTCACCGACCGGCAGTCGTTCACCATCATATCCGGCGGGGTGAACGTCTATCCGCAGGAAATCGAAAACCTGCTCATCACCCATCCGCAGGTGGCGGATGTCGCGGTGATCGGCGTGCCCAGCGAGGAATATGGCGAGGCGGTGAAGGCCGTCGTCCAGCCCCTCACAATGGCCGATGCCGGCGACGCGCTCGCCGACGATCTGATCGCCTTCGCCCGCCGGCATCTCAGCCCGGTCAAGATTCCGCGCAGTGTCGATTTCATGGAGGCCCTGCCCCGCCACCCGACCGGCAAGCTCTACAAGCGCCTGCTGAAGGACCGCTACTGGGGCG
Organism: Alphaproteobacteria bacterium; assembly: GCA_965221475.1. Lineage (GTDB taxonomy): Bacteria > Pseudomonadota > Alphaproteobacteria > Bin65 > Bin65 > Bin65. Next base: position 672,893 of record OZ244891.1, read on the forward strand.
CCCGCGACAGCCGGATCGTCTGACGCCGGATTGCCGCCGGCGCCGCGCCGGATCAGACGGCAGGGGCCATCGGCACCACCCTGTTGCCGGCATCGTGGCCGATATCGGCGCGGCCGAGCCAGCGTATGCCGGCATCGGCGCAGCGTTCGCGCGCCATCTCCTCCTCATTCAGCACGAAATCCGGCTCATTGTCGGGGATCGCGCTGCACCGGCCGAGGCGCAGGCCGGCGATGCGCGCCATGCCCGGCGCGGCGAGGACCTGCCACAGCGCCCGGTCGAGCCGGTACATGTGCTCGTCGATATCCTCGACCATCAGCACCCGCCCGCCGAGATCGGGCTGCCAGGGCGTGCCGACCAGATGGCCGAGCACGGTCAGGTTGAACGCCGCGGCCGGAGCGCCGGAGCGCACCGAAGGTTCGAGCGCGCCGGGGTCGCGGTCCACCAGCCAGGCGAGCGCCCGCTGCACCGCCGCCGCTCCGCCGGCGCGCCTTATGTCCGCCGGCATCGGCCCGTGGGCGGGACGGCCGATCCCGGCCTTCATCAGCAGCGCCAGAATGTTGCCGGCATCGCTGTAGCCGAGGAAGACCTTGTCCCGCGCCGCCGGGCCCAGGGCGCCATCGATATGGCGCAGCAGCCGGCCGGCGCCATAGCCGCCCCGGCCGATCCAGACGGCATCGACCGCCGGATCGTTGGCGACTTCCAGCAAGGCGGCGGCGCGCTCCCGGTCGGTGCCGGCAAAGTGGCCCGACGACAGAAAGCATTGCGGATGAAACAGAAGCTCCGGCCGCGCTGCCGGCGGGCGGTCGGCGAACTGCGCCGCCGCGACGGCCTTGACCGCCTCGGCCAGAGGCTGGTCTAAGCGGTTGCCCGGCGCGACAATGGCGATCCTCATGCCCAAATGACCACGCCCCGATCCTATTTCCTGTGCGGCATCGGCGGCAGCGGAATGCTGCCGCTGGCGCTGATCCTACAGGCGCGGGGGCATCGGGTGGAAGGCTCCGACCGGGCTCTGGACCGGGCAGGCACCGCGGGCGCTTCCGACCCGAAATTCGACCGCCTGCGCCGTCGGAACATAAGGCTGCACCCGCAGGACGGCAGCGGCATCGCCGGGCCGGAGCAAATATTCGTCGCCTCGGCGGCGGTCGAGGACAGCGTGCCGGATGTCGCCGCCGCGAAGGCCGCCGGCCTGCCGCGGATGAGCCGGGCCGCGCTGCTCGCCGAACTGTTCAACGCCGCGCCCCGGCGCATCGGCATCGCCGGCACCAGCGGGAAATCGACCGTCACCGGCATGGCCGCCTGGATTCTGCACCGGGCCGGGCGCCGGCCGACGGCGATGAACGGCGCGGTCATGAAGAATTTCGCCGCGGCGGGCGATCCGGGCGCCAGCGCGCTGGTCGGCGCCGGCGATCTCTTCGTCAGCGAGGTCGATGAGAGCGACGCTTCCATCGCCCTGTTCGATCCGACAGTCGCGGTCGTCACCAATATCTCGGAAGATCACCGGCCGATGGCCGAGCTGAAGCAGCTGTTCCGCGATTTTGCATCGAAGGCCGACCGGCCTGTCCTGAACCTCGACAATCCCGGGACGCGGGAGATCGCCGACGGCCTGCCCGCCGGCCGGGCGCTCGGCTTCAGCCTGCGCGACCGCACCGCCGACCTCTTCGCCGACGAACTGGCGCCGGCGCCGAGCGGCATCGGCTTCCGCCTGTTCGCCGGGGGGCTGCCGCAGCAGGGGGAAGCGGTGCGGCTCGCCGTTCCGGGCGCGCACAATGTCGCCAATGCCCTGGCCGCGCTCGGCGCGGCGATGGCCGACGGCGTGGCGCCGGCCGAAGCGGTGCGCCACCTCGCCGGCTTCGCCGGCCTGCACCGCCGGCTCGAAACCGTGGGCAGCGCGGGCGGTGCTGTCGTCATCGACGATTTCGGCCACAACCCGGACAAGATCGCCGCCACCCTGGACACGCTGCACGCCTTTCCCGGCCGGCTGCTGATCCTGTTCCAGCCCCATGGCTTCGGTCCGCTGCGCCGGATGCGCCAGGGGTTCATCGACATTTTCGCCACCGGCCTCGCCAGCGGCGACATATTGCTGATGCCGGAGCCGGTCTATCATGGCGGCACGGTGGTGCGGGACATTTCCAGCCGCGATATCGTGCGCCCCGTCGCTTCGGCCGGCCGGCAGGCCGAAGCGTTCGACGACCGCGCCGCCGCCGGCGACCGGCTGGTCGAACTGGCCCGGCCGGGCGACCGCATCGTCGTCATGGGCGCGCGGGACGATACGCTCGCCGCCTTCGCCCGCGCCCTGCTGCAGCGGCTGGCCCGATGACGGGCGGCCGCGACCCGGTCCTGATCGCCGGCGCCGGCCTCGGCGGCCTGACCGCCGCCCTCGCCCTGATCCGCCGCGGCTTCCGGGTGCTGGTGCTCGAACAGGCCGCGGTGCTGGGCGAGGTCGGCGCCGGAGTGCAGATCGGCGCCAACGGCATGTGCGTGCTCGACCATCTGGGCCTGTGGCCCGCTCTCAGGCCGCTGGCCTGGCAGCCCGAGGGCAAGCGCATCTACCATTACCGCACCGGCGAAAGCTGGCCGCTCTACGATCTGGGCGCCGATTCGGTGGCGCGCTACGGCTTCCCCTACTGCATGTTCCACCGGGCCGATCTGCATGCCGTGCTGGCCGGCGCGGTCGCCGCCGCGCAGCCCGGCGCCATCCGGCCGGGCGCGAAGGTGGCCGATGCGGTGCAGGACGGCACGCGCGCGACCGCCATTCTGGCGAGCGGCGAGCGCGTTGCCGGCGCCGCCCTGATCGGCGCCGACGGCATCCATTCGGCGGTCCGCCGCGCCCTGTTCGGCGCCGACGATCCGCAATTCACCGGCATCGTCGCGTGGCGCGGCACGGTGCCGACCGCCAGCCTGCCGGCGCAGTTGCTGGCGCCGCACAGCGCGATCTGGATCGGGCCGGGCGGTCATTGCGTCCACTATCAATTGCGCAACGGCGCGCTGATGAATTTCGTCGGCGCCATCGAGCGCAGCGACTGGCAGGTCGAGAGCTGGAACGCGCCGGGCGCGGTGGCGGAGTGTCTGGACGATTTCGACGGGTGGAACGACGGGCTGCGCACCCTGATCCGCGCCCTTCCGGCGCCCTACAAATGGGCCCTGCATGTGCGCGAGCCGATGGCGGCCTGGTCGAAAGGGCGGATGACGCTGCTGGGCGACGCCTGCCACGCCACCCTACCCTTCCTCGCCCAGGGCGCCAACCACGCCATCGAGGACGGGCTGGTCCTCGCCCGCGCCCTGGCGGCATACGACGATGTGGCGGTCGCGCTGCAGCGCTACGAGGCGGCGCGGCTGGAGCGCACGGCGCGCATGGTCCGCGGCTCGGCGGACAATGCCGCGCGCTTCCATAATCCGAAGCTGGCCGATCCGGCGGAGACCGCGCGCATCGCCCGCGAGGAATTCGATCCGGCAGCCGTGGCGGCCCGCCACGACTGGCTGTTCGAATACGACGCGACCGCGGCCCCGATCTAGCCGGCGGCCGGCCGGAAGGTGCCGGCGATTATTCGAAGCCGGCGCCGGGGGCCGGGGTGGCGCCGGGGGCACCGAGCTTCCGGGCCGCTTCCCAGCCGCCGAAGCGCTCGATCAGGGCGCGCTGATCGGCCCTGGCCCGGCGGTCGGCATCCTCGGGATCGACGATGCCGCGCAGCAGGCCCTCATATTCGGCCACGACCCCGCCGAACGCCGGATCGGGCGCCAGATCGACCAGTTCTTCCGGGTCGGCCGCCAGGTCGAACAGTTCCGGGGCATGGCCGACATAATGGTGATATTTGTAGCGGCCCCGGCGCAGCATGAAGCCGGCGCTGTTCGAGCCGACGGCGTGATATTCCGACAACGCGATGCGCTCGGGATCGTCCGCCTCGTCCAGCAGGGCGAACAGCGACCGGCCGGGCAGCGCCGCCTCCTCTTCGGTCGGCGCCAGGCCGACGGCGTCGATGACCGTCGGATAGATATCGACCAGGCTCACCGGCGTGGCGACCGTCCGGCCCGCCGGCACCTCCGGCCCGGCGACGATCATCGGAATCCGGCTCGCCTCCTCGTACAGCACCGATTTGCCCCACAGGCCGCGGGCGCCGACATTGTCGCCGTGATCGCTGGTGTAGATCACCCGGGTCGTGTCGCCGAGGCCGGTTTCGTCGAGCGTATCCAGTACCGTGCCGATCCGCTCGTCCACGAAGGTGCACAGCGCGTGGTAGGCGGCGATGGCGAGCTGCCGCTGCCCGTCGTCGGCGAACTGGAGGTCGGTCCGGGCGAAGCGGGCATATGCCTCGACCCAGGGATGGCGCCGGTAGCCGTCGCGCGGATGCAGCTTGGGAAAGGGCATGTCCGCAACCGGATAGGGATCGAAATATTTCTGCGGCGCAACCAGCGGAAAATGCGGCGCCACAAACCCGATATAGAGAACCCACGGCCGCGGGTAATCGTGCCCCGCAGCCTCGCGGAGCCAAGCCGTCGCGGCGTCGGCGATGCGCCCGTCATAGCGGTTGTAGCCGCTTTCGCCGGGGCCGATCTGCCTGAGCATGCGGAAGCTGCCGCCGGTATCCGGCACCGGATCGCGCTGCGAGCCCCAGACCATGCCGATGCCCTCATGGATGTGCATGGGCTCGATCTGGCGGTCGATGCCATAGGGATCTTCCGGGCGGCGATAGTGCAGCTTGCCGATGGTGGCGTTGTAGAGCCCCTCCGCCTGCAGCCGGCCGGGCCAGCCGGGGACCCGGCCGTCCCAGGCGATGGCATTGTCCCAATAGCCGATTTTGTGAACGTAGCGGCCGGTGGCGAAGCTGGCGCGGGCCGGCACGCAGATCGGGCAGTTGGTATAGGCCGCGGCGAAGGCCGTGCCGCGCGCAGCCAGCCGGTCCATGTTCGGGGTCCGCACCCGCGGATGGCCCATATGCCCCATGAAGCGGGGATCGTGCTCGTCCGACATGATGACGATGAGGTTGCACGGCTCCATCGGGTTTCCTCTCCTGCTGCTTCCGTCGCGGGGTTGCGCCGTTCAGGCCGCGCCGTTCTGCGGCCGGCCGGCCGGCTCGCCGACCGCCCCTTCGGCGATCAGCGCATCGGTGGCCGCCGCCGTATAGCCCAGTTCCCGGAGGATGGCGCGGGAATCGGCACCGGCGAGCGGCGGCGGCCCCGATGGCGCCGGGCGCCGGCGGTCGAGCCTGAACGGCAGGTTCGGCAGCGGGACGCCACCGCCTTCCGCCGGTGCCGGCCACGAGACCGCCGGATCGTCGGCAAACTGCGGGTGGTGCAGGGCTTCGTGCAGGTTGCGCACGACCGAGGCCGGCACGCCGGCGGCGCACAGCTGCCGCTCCCAATCGTCCGCCGGCTGCGCCGCCAGCGCACTTTCGATCCGCGCGCGCAGGGCGGCCCGGTGCCGCTTGCGGCTTTCGGGATCGGCGAAGCGCGCTTCCGCCGCCACATCGCCCAGCCCGAGCGCCTGCATGAGCCGGACATATTGCGCCTGCGTATTGGCGCCGATCAGGATATCGGCATCGCGGCAGCGGAAACAGTCGGCGGTCGGGCTGCCGGTGAAGGCGCTGTTGCCGATGCGCGGCGGCGGGGCGTCGGCCACCAGGCTCTGGACGACCTGCGGCGCCATCAGGGCAAACATGGTGTGCAGCATGGAAACGTCGAGGAAGCGGCCGCGGCCGGTCCGCTGCCGCTCGTGCAGCGCGGCCAGGATGGCGAATGCCGCCATGATGCCGGTCGAGGTATCCGATACCGGTGTCCCGACCTTCTGCGGCCCGCCTTCGGGCTCGCCGGTCAGCGCGGCGATGCCCGATGCGGCCTGGATCACATGGTCGAAGGCGCGCACGCCCCGGCGCGGCCCGTCCTGCCCGAAGCCGGAGATGGCGCAATAGACCAGCCGTTCGTTGCGCGCCATCAGATCGTCCGGACCGAGGCCGAGGGCATCGAGCGCGCCGGCGCGGAAGCTCTGGACCAGCACATCCGCCCGGTCGGCCAGGGCGAGCACGATCTCCCGGCCGGCGGCGGATTTGAAATCGACGGCGAGCGAACGCTTGCCCGCATTGACCGACTGATAGGCCAGGCCCATGCCGGCGGCCCGGCGCGCCGGATCGTCGTCGATGGCCCGCATCAGGTCGCCGCCCTGCGGGCGCTCCACCTTGACGACATCGGCGCCGAGCAGCGCCAGCATCCAGCCGCAGGACGGGCCGGCCAGGACATGGGCCATGTCCAGCACCCGGAGGCCGGCGAGCGGTGCGTCGGTCACGATCCGGCCGGCGGGGCGGACCGCCCTTTCGACGATTCGGCGAACGGCCCGGCGGGCTCGGCCTCGACCCGTTCCAGCAGCCGGTCGAGACATTCGATCATGATGTCGCGCTCCTCCCGCCCCAGCCCGGCGACCAGCCAGGACTGGCGCCGCTGCCCGAGCACCAGGATATCGGCATAGAGGCGCTGCCCGGCCGCGGTCAGGTGCAGCGAGGCGCGGCGCCGGTCGGTCGGGTGGCCGTCGCGCGCGACATAGCCCCGCCGGATCAGCCCCGGCAGCAGGCGCGAGACCTGCGCCTTGTCGATGGAGCTGTGCCGGGCGACCTCGCGCAGCGACAGCGGGCCGGCTTCGCCCAGAACGGCAACCGTCCGCCATTCGGCGATTTTCAGGCCATAGCGCGCCCGCAGCTCGTCGTGCATCTGGCGGCTGAGCTGCTCGGAAAGCCGGTGCAGCCGGTAGGTGTAGAATTCGCTGGGCGCGCGCGGCGCGCCGCCGTCCGCTGCCCGGCCCGAAACTTCCGGGGCGGAAGTTTCCGGCACCGGCCGCTCCCGGCAGCCGGCGGCCTCTTCGCCCGGTCCTCCGCCGGCACTCGCCATGTCGCTCGACCGGTCCGTCATGCTCCGCTTCCTGCCCGTTCGATTTTATGTTGACAGGTATCGTTGAAAAGTCAACGATGTCGCCGGGATCGCGCATCCCGCACCGCTCAGGGAGGAATCATGACCCGCACTGTCACAATTACGGCCCGGCTCGCGGCTCCGGTCGCGCTGGCTGCCGCAGCCGTTCTCGCCATGCCTGCCCACGCGGACTGGCCGGAAAAACCGATTACCATGCTGGTCGGCTTCAAGGCCGGCGGCGGCGCCGACACGCTCGGCCGGATCGTCGCCAAGGCGATTACGGCCAAACATGGATGGAAGTTCGTCATCAAGAACAAGGCCGGCGCCGGCGGCAGCGTGATGGCCAAGGCCATGCTCAAGGAGAAGCGCGACGGCTACACCATCGGCATGGCCGTGGTCGATCCGTTCGCCTTCAATCCGGTCGTGAAGAAGAATGTCGGCTATACGGCCGACGATTTCGTCTATCTCGGCTCCATCGCCAAGTTCCAGCTCGGCATCCTGGCGATGAAGGACCGGGGCTGGAACACGCTGGACGACGCCATCAGGGCGGCGAAGGAAAAGGGCTCGATCTCCATGGGCTCGATGGGCGTGCGCCTCACCATGGCAGCCCGCCTGGTCGCCAAGCATTACGGCGTGAACATGAAGATCGTCCCGGCGCGGGGCGGCCGCGGCGTGATGAACCAGCTGCTGGGCGGCCATGTCGAAATCGGCTGGGGCGCCGGCATCCAGGGCCGCTATGTCGATGCCGGCAAGATGGTCATTCTCGCTTCGGGGATCGACGAGCCGCTGCGGCAGGCGCCGGAGAAGAAGACGCTGACCCAGCTCGGCATGCCGCTGCTCGACATTTCCGGCTATTTCATCATGGCCGCCGCCAAGGGCATGCCGGCGGAGGCCGTCGCGAAAATGTCGGCCGCGATCGAAGAGGCGGTCCGCTCGCCGGACGTGAAGAAGCTGGTCGAGAAGCGCATGTATCTGGTCGCCGAATTTCACGGCCCGGAGCGGCTGCTGGCCCGCGTCAAGGCGGCCGAGCAATCCGCCCGGGAGATGATGAAGGCGCTGAAAAAATAGCCTCCTGGCCGCCGCCCGCCGGTCCGGCCGGCGGGCGGCGCGGGAGTTCCCGTCCCGACATGAGGCGCCCAGGACAGGACGCGGATCCATGAGACGCGCCGAACTCGCTGCCGGGCTGCTGCTCTGCGCCGGCGCGCTGGTCATGATTTTCGTGGCGGTTCCCGACTGGACGGAAACCGTCGAGGATACGTCCATCCAGCCGGCGACCTACCCCTTGATCGCCCTGTGGATCGTCGCGGCCTTGTCCGGCCTGCTCGCCGTCGTTTCCGCCATCGACCCGCGCCGCTCCGGCGACGGCGATGCCCCACTCGGCCTGGACAATCTGCGGACCCTGCTGCTGGTCGGCGCCATCGTCGCCGCGGCCTTCGCGGCGATGGACCATCTCGGCTACCTGGCCGGCGGGATCGGGCTGGTCGCGGCGCTGATGTTCTATATGGGCGTGCGCAGCCCGGTCGCCCTGCTGCTGACGCCGGCCGGTTCCGCCGGCGCGATCTGGCTGTTCTTCGAGGTTCTCCTCGAACGGCCCCTGCCTTAAGCGGAGCGCCGGCGATGACGACGGGCCTCGATACCATCCTCGCCGGTTTCGGCGATGTCTTCACTCTCTACAATATCGGCTTCGTCGTCCTGGGCGTCGTCATCGGCATCCTGGTCGGCGCGATTCCGGGACTGAACGGCCCGATGGCGATTGCCATCGCCGTACCGATCTCCTTCTATCTCACGCCGCTGGCCGGCATCGCCTTCCTGATCGGCATCAACAAGGGATCGACGGTCGGCGGCGCGATTCCGGCGGTCCTGCTCAATACGCCCGGCACGCCGGAGGCGGCGGTGACCGCCATGGACGGCCACCCGCTCGCCCGCCAGGGCAAGCCGCTGAAGGCCATGAAGATGGCGCTCTATTCGTCGGTCACCGGCGATACCTTCAGCGATATCGTGCTGATTACCGTGGCCGCGCCGCTGGCCTATGTCGCCCTGCAGCTCGGCCCGACCGAAATGGTCGCGGTGGTGTTCTTCTCGCTCACCATCATCACCGGCGTGGTCGGCGATTCCATGATCAAGGGCATGATCGCCGCCTTTGTCGGCGTCCTGCTGGCGACGGTCGGCGACGAACAGGAATCGGGCACGACCCGCCTGACCTTCGGCATTCTGGAGCTGGAGGACGGCATCCCGATCATCGCCGTCGGCATGGGCGTGCTGGTGATGGGCGAGATCCTGGTCGGCATGGAAAAGGCGCGCGGCACCGGCGAACGCGCCCTGCCGCTCGACCTGAGCGGCGATCCGGCGAACCGGCGCGTTTCCTTCGCCGAATACGCCTCGTGCAAGCGCACGCTGGCCCGTTCGGCCCTGATCGGCACGGCCATCGGGGCGATTCCCGGCATCGGCTCCAGCGTCGCCTCGCTGATCGGCTATACCGCCGCCCGGCGGGCCTCGAAGAAGCCGGAGGAATTCGGCAAGGGCCGGCTCGAGGGCATCGCCGCGGCCGAAGCGGCGAACAGCGCCGTGGTCGGCGCGAACCTGATCCCGCTGCTCACGCTGGGCATTCCCGGCAATGTCGCCGCCGCCTTCCTGATCGGCGCCTTCATCGTGCACGATGTCCAGCCCGGCCCGCTCGTGTTCGAGGAGCAGGGCCGGCTGATCTACGGCATTTTCGGCGCCATGATCGTCGCCAATCTGAGCAATCTGATCATCGGCAATATCGGGCTCCGCCTGTTCGCCCTGACGGCGCGGGTGCCGAAGAATATCGTCTATCCGGTCGTCGTGCTGCTGAGCATCAGCGGCGCCTATCTGGGCGGCGACGGCATGTTCACCGTGCTGCTGATGCTGATCTTCAGCGTGCTCGGCTATCTGATGCGCAAGCTCGCCTTTCCGGTGCTCGCCTTCATCATCGCCTTCGTGCTCGGCCGCGTGTTCGAACTGCCGCTGCGCCAGACCCTCATCCTCAGCGACGGCGATCCGGCCTTTCTGCTCGACCATCCCGTCGCCATCGCCTTCATCCTTCTCGGCCTGATCGTCATCTGGCGGTTCGGCGTCGCCCGCAGGAAGACCGGAAAGGGACAGGCCGCATGACCGGCTCCGCAGACCGCCGCCCCAACATCCTGTTCATCACCTCCGACCAGCAGCGCGGCGACTGCTATGGCTTTGAGGGGCGCCGGGTGAGGACGCCGCATCTCGACCGGCTCGCCGCCGAAGGGATGCGCTTTTCCGCCTGCATCACGCCGAATGTCGTCTGCCAGCCCTCGCGCGCCTCGATCCTGACCGGCCTGCTGCCGATGACCCATGGCGTGCACGACAACGGCATCTCGCTGGACCCGAAGACCGGCGAGGCCGGGTTCGCCGGCGCCCTTGCCGCCGCCGGCTATCGCACCGGCTTTATCGGCAAGGCGCATTTTTCCACCTACAACACGTTCGCGCCGACCGGCAGCCCGGAATGTATCGAAAGCTCGAAGGAGTACGGCCCGGACTGGTCCGGCCCCTATATGGGCTTCGGGCATGTCGCCCTGATGCTGATCGGGCATAACTGGTTCCCGATCCAAAAGCCGCCCCACGGCCTGCATTTCGAGCGCTGGTTCCATGCCGACGGCCGGGGCGACGACAGGACGGCGCTCTACTGGGGCGATTTCCGCGAGACCGGCGGGCTCGCCGCCCAGACCTGGCATTCCCAGCTGCCGGAGGCCTGGCACAACAGTTCCTGGGTCGGCGACCGCACCATCGATTTCATCCGCGCGGCGGGGAGCGAACCGTGGTGCGCCTGGGCCAGCTTCCCGGACCCGCACCACCCGTTCGACGCGCCGGAACCCTGGTCGCGCCTGCACCATCCGGACGAGGTCGATCTGCCCGAACACCGGACGCGCGACTTCGACCGGCGGCCCTGGTGGCACCGCGAGGTCGTCGAGCGCCGGATCGGGGGCCAGTTCGCCGAGACGCGGACCAGATACAGCCGCATACCGCCGCAGACCGACGCGCAGCTGCGCCATCTGATCGCCAATTATTACGGCCAGATTTCCCTGATCGACCATCATGTCGGCCGCATCCTGATCGCGCTGGCCGAGAGCGGCCAGGCCGATAACACCATGGTCGTCTATTCGTCCGACCATGGCGACTGGCTGGGCGACCACGGCCTGATCCTGAAAGGCCCGATGCATTATGAGGGCCTGTTACGCGTCGGCCTCATCCTGCGCGGGCCGGGCGTTCCGGCCGGTGCCGCGGTCGGCGAGCCGGTCTCCACTCTCGATCTGCCGGCGACCTTCCTCGACTGGGCCGGCGCGGGCTGGGCCGGCGACGGCGACGCGGATCCCGGCGCCCGCCATTCGACCAGCCTGCGCCCGCTGATCGAGGCGGCCGCGGGCAGCCCGGCCGGCGGCACGGCGGGGCGGGACTTTGCCTTCAACGAATGGGAGCTGCACCCGAACCGCACCGGCGTGCAGCTTTCGCTGCGCTGCGTGCGCACCCGGACGCACAAGCTGACCTACGAGGCCGTGTCGGAGACCGGTGAACTCTACGACCTCGCCAGCGACCCGCACGAGATGGACAATCGCTGGAACGACCCCGGCATCGCCGCCGTCCAGCGCAACCTGATGGACATGATCCGCGCCCGCCCCGGCGACACCATCCCGGCGCTGAACGAACCGGACGGGGCGGCCTGACCGAAGGCTGCCGACCGGTTGCGAGCCACCCGTCGTGCATAGCATGACGCGACAAGTGCACTGCTGAGACTGTCCACCGCCGCCGGACGCCGCCGGCCGGGTTTTCGGATCAGTCTTCGGCCGGTGGGGGGTCGTCGTCTTCGTGCTGGTCGAGGGCGGTCAAGAGCAGGTTCCTGACGGCGGTCAGAAAGCCGCGCATGGCCTTCGCCGCCGCTTCGGCGCTGCGCTCCCGGACCCCGTTCAGGATCTGCTCCTGCCCGGCGATCAGGATCGTCCGCGTCTGCCATTCGTCGAGGCTGTCGGCCCGGACGAACTGGACATGGGCCTCGATCTGGGAAATCGCCGCGACCAGGCGGCGGTTGCCCGCCATGGCGAACAGCCGGCGGCGGAATTCCTGACCGGCCTCCAGGAACGCGACATTGTCGGTGTCGATCAGGCACTGTTTCGCGCTCTGGATCGATTCGTGCATGCCCTGCACGCCCTGATGATGGGCGTTGTGGGCCGCCAGGCCGGCAGCATAGGGCTCGAGCAGAAAGCGCAGCTCGAAAATATCCTTCAGATCGCCGGCCCGGACCTCCGGCACCATGAAGCCGCCATGGGTCATCGGCGACAGCAGCCCTTCCCAGCTGAGCAGCCCGAGCGCCTCGCGAACCGGCGTGCGCGAGACGCCGAGCGCCGAGGCGACGCCGATCTCGGTCAGGCGCTGCTTCGGCCGGTACTCGCCGGCGCGCAGCGCCGTGCGCAGGCGGTGATAGACCTGCTGGCGCAGGGGCAGGGGGCGGTGCAGAGCTTCCATCAACATGGCATGAGTACTGTATACATTGGGGGATGCGGTCAATGCACGATGCGCGCCCGATCGAGTTATCCACCGTTTTGGCGACTTATCCACAGGTCCGATGGCAGGATCGGCACGATGACGGCCCTCCGGGGCCGGGCAGCGGGATTTGCCCACCCGCCGTTCGCGGCTATCTTGCCGGCAGGTACATGGTCGCCCGCGCGGCTGTCAAATCCGGGAAAAACCTGAACCTCCATGCCCAAATCCTTCGCCCTTGCCGTGCCCCTGTGGCTCCTGATCGCCTGCGGCTGTCTGATCGGCGCCATCAGCTTCGGCGCCCGCGCCGGCATGGGCCTGTATCTGAACGACATCAGCGTGTCGTTCTTCGACAACCGGACGGCGATCCTCAGCCTGTCGCTCGCGATCCAGAATCTGGTGTGGGGCGCCGTCGCGCCCTTCGCCGGCGTGTTCGCCGACAAGTTCGGCGCCGGCAAGTCGCTTGCCATCGGCGCCGTCGTCTACGCCGCCGGCATGGCCCTGATGCCCCATTCGACGGCGCCGATGATGATGCACGTCACCGCCGGCGCGGTCGTCGGCATCGGCGTGGCCTTCGCCTCCTTCTCCATCGTCGTCGCCACCTTCGGCCGCAAGGTCGCGCCGGAGCAGCGCTCGCTCGCCTTCGGCGTCGGCGTGGCCTCGGGCTCGATCGGCCAGCTCGTCCTCGTCCCGCTCGCCGCCTTCCTGATCGATGCCTTCGGCTGGCAGGTGTCGCTCTACATCATGGCCGGCATCCTGCTCGCCATCGTGCCGCTCGCGCTCGCCGTGACCGGCAAGGGAGCGCCGGAGGCCGGCGAGCCCGACCAGAGCGTGCGCGATGCGCTGACCGAGGCCCTCGGCCATCCCAGCTATCTGCTGCTGTTCGCCGGCTTCTTCGTCTGCGGCTTCCACGTCGCCTTCATCCAGACCCACCTGCCGAAGCATATTGTGGATGCGAATCTGCCGGCCGCGCTGGGCGGCATATCGCTCGCGCTGATCGGGGCGTTCAATCTTGTCGGCACCTTCGGCGCCGGCTGGCTGGGCGGCCGGTTCAGCAAGCGCGGCACCCTTTCCGCCATCTATTTCCTGCGTGCGGTGGCCATCGCCATTTTCGTCCTGGTGCCGATGTCGGCCTGGTCGGTCTATCTGTTCTCCGCCGCCATGGGCCTGTTGTGGCTGTCGACGGTGCCGCTGACCACCGGCCTGGTCGCCCAGTTCTTCGGCATGCGCTACATGGCCGGCCTGTTCGGCATCGTCTTCTTCGGCCACCAGCTCGGCGCGTTTCTCGGCGCCTATCTCGGCGGCGCCCTCTATGACGCGACCGGCAGCTATGAGAGCGTCTGGTGGATGGGCGCGGCGCTCGGCATCTTCGCCGGCCTGATCCATCTGCCGATCCGCGAAGCGCCCGTGCGCCGGCTGGCGGCCCGGGCCGCGGCGTAGAACGCGCAAGAAAAAACCCCGGCTCCGCAGAACCGGGGTTGCACAGGTCGGGAACGCTCCCGGCTATTTCGCCGGGCCGAGATTGACGGCCTTGCCGCCCTTGATCGTCCACCGGTTGTAGGAGCCGGCGATATCGCCGTCCTTGTCGAAATCGATGTTGCCGGTGGCGCCGGCATAGTCGATTTCCTTGCCCGCCGCGATGGCGGCCAGCGCTTCCTTCCACTGGCCGGGCTGGATCTTCATGCCCTTGCCGTTGCCGACGGCGCGCAGGGCATCGCGGATCTTGCCGCGGTCGGTGGACCCGGCCTTGGCGATGGCCAGCGCGAGCACGAAGGCGGCGTCGTAGGTCTGCGCCGCGAACAGCTTGCCCAGGCTCTTCGGATACGCCTTCTTCATCGCCGCATTGTAGGCATCCAGTGCCGGACCGGCCGGCGAGGCCGGGCGGGTGTAGAACAGGCCTTCGAGATTCTTGATCCCGACCGTCTTCCACATCTTCTCGTCATAGATGGCTTCGGGGCCGATGAATTTGGCGAACAGGCCGCCCTCCAGCGACTGGCGGATGATCACCGGGGCCGAGGACTGCGGATAGGCGACCAGCACCAGATAGTCCGCGCCGCCCTTCTTCAGGGTCGCCAGCTCCGAACGGTAGGAGCTCTTCTTGTCCTCATGCGCCTGGTCGCCGGCGATGGTGCCGCCGCCGGCCGTGAACGCGCTGCGGAAATTGTCGGCCAGGCCCTTGCCATAGTCGTTCTTCACATAGGTGAGAGCGACCTTCTTGATGCCGCGGGCCAGCACGGCGCGCGCCAGAACCTTGCCCTGGAAGCTGTCGGACGGCGCGACGCGGAAGACGAAATCCTTGTCCTTCAGCGACGTGATCGCCGGCGAGGTCGAGGCCGGCGAGATCATGACGACGCCGGCCGGGACAGCGGCCGCGTTGGCCGCGGCGATGGTGGCGCCGGAGCACAGGGCGCCGACGATGCCGGCGACATTTTCCACCTGCACCAGCTTGCTGGCGCCGCTGGCCGAGCTCTGCGGATCGCACTTGGAATCGGCGAGCACCAGGCTCAGCTTGCCGCCCAGAATGCCGCCCTGGTCGTTGACATGCTGCACCGCCAGGCGGGCGGCGTCGATGATCGGCGGAACCGCGCCCTGGATCGGGCCGGTGATGCCGCCGAGAAAGCCGATCTTCGCGCCGGCAGCCATCGCCGGAGCAGCCAGAACGGCCGCCGCGACGCCGGCCAGCACGAGGCTCCGGCCAGTCTGTTTGATTGTCATGCCACTTCCTCCGATTCCACCATCGTTGACAGGTGCTGCCCAGCGGACAGGATGCGCGCCGGCGAAAGCCCGCCGCCAGACCCGGCGGACACTCTAGCCCGGCTTTCCGGCCATTGTCACGGTCTGCGTCGCGGGGAAGTGCGGCCGCCCGGCAGGGCGGCTCATTCGTCGAGGGGCGAGGCCGTTCGCGCCAGCGCGGAGGACAGGCCATCCAGATCGACCTCGGCGAAGCGCGACTTGAGGAGCTGCTGCATGTCGGCGACGATTTCGGCCGCCTCGGCGGCGCAGGCCGTGCCGGCCCCGGTGAGGTGAAGCCGGACCCGGCGCCGGTCGTGCGGATCCGGCGCGCGATAGACCAGGTTCTCGCTGACCAGCCGGTCCGCCATCCGGGTGAGCGTCGGCCCGCCGATGACCAGGGCTTCGGACAGTTCGGTCATGCTCATCGCGCCGCCGGCGCTGAGCGCATGGAGCACGCGCATTTCATCGACCTGAACCCCCAGAGGCTTCAGCCGCAGACCGAGGGAGGAGCTGAGCCGGGCACTGGTGCGCAGGATCAGCTCGGTCAGGGTTTCCGGCGTCGCCGGCGATGTCGGGAGCGGTCGGTCCATCTGACGGTAATTGCCTTTTTAATATTTTACATTTCAAGGAAAATATGATTGCATCGCACCGGGATCAAGCGAAATCCTGCACCGGCGCGGCGGACACGGCCGAACGTCGCGGAGAGCGAGGCGGAATTTGGACCTGGCGGTCGGCATACGGGACACTTCGACGGGCGAGGCTCCGGCGACGGAGCGGGTGCCGGCGCGCGACGGCGACCGGCCCGGCCGCCGGCTGCCCGCCCGTCCGGCCCGCAAGCCCCACGAACAGCGGCTGATCCGCATCGGGCTGCTGCTGCCGCTCAGCGGCCTGAGCGGTCTGCACGGGCCGTCGGGCCGGTGCTGCGCCCGGCTCGCCGCCGAGGAGATCAACGCCGCCGGCGGGCTGCTCGGCCGGCGGGTGCAGGTCGTCGTGGCCGATGGCGGCATGTCGTTCGCCGCCTCGGCCCGCGAGGGCGAGCGCCTGATCGGGGAGGACGGCGTCGCCGCCCTGATCGGAACCCACCCCAGCGGCGTGCGCGAAATTCTCGGACCGAAGGTCGGCCGGCGGGTTCCCTATGTCTATACCCCGATTTTCGAGGGCGACGCCGATGAGCCCGGAGTGTTCTATCTGGGCGAAACGGCCAGCCAGCAGCTCGCGCCCGTCCTGCCCTGGATGAAGGCGCAGTGCGGCGCCCGGCGCTGGTATCTGATCGGCAACGATTATCGCTGGCCGCGCGATGTCCACCGCATGGCGCGCCGGCTGCTCGCCGAACAGCAGGCCGAAATCGTCGGCGAAACGATGGTGCCGCTGGAGACCGAGGATTTCGACGCCGTCATTGCCCGCATCCGCCAGCTCCGGCCCGACGCGCTGATCGTGACCCTGATCGGCAGCGACGCGGTGATCTTCCACCGCGCCTTCGCCCGGGCGGGCCTCGACGACCGGATCTGGCGGCTCGGCCTGCTGACCGAGGAAAACACCCTGCTCGGCGTCGGGGCCGAGGGCAGCCGCCGGCTGCTGGCCAGCGCGGCCTATTTCGCCGCCCTGCCGTCGCCGGAGAACCGGGCGTTCGTGCGCCGCTACCGGGCCCGCTTCGGGCCCCATGCGCCGGTGCTCAATTCCATCGGGCAGTCCTGCTACGAGGGGCTGATGTTCCTGCACCGCATCGCCTCGGCCGCCGGCAGCCTGGAGGTCGATGCCCTGTGCCGGGTCGCCGACGGCCTGCAGATGGCCGGCCCGCGCGGCCGCATGCGCATGGTCGGCCGCCATCTGGTGAAGGACATGCACCTTGCCGAGGCGGAGGGGGTGGAATTCGCGATCCGGCAGTCCTTCCCGCAGGTCAGCCCGAACAGGGAGAACCCGACGTGAGCCATCCAACCGAGTGGACAGCATCGAAGGCGCTGGAGGAGATCGGCGCCGGGCGCCTATCGGCCCGCGACTATGCCGGGGCGCTGCTGGCGCAGTGCGAAGCGGCCGCCGGCCTGAACGCCTTTATCCATCTGGACCCGGAGCAGGTGATGGATGCCGCCGGCCGGGCAGCGGGGGGCGGCGGCCGGCTGGCCGGGCTGCCGGTGCCGGTCAAGGACAATTTCGATACCGCCGACATGCCGACGACGGGCGGCACGCCGGGCCTGCGCGATCACCGGCCACGGCACAATGCGCCGGTCGTCCAGCGGCTGATCGACGAAGGCGCCTGCATCATGGGCAAGCTCAACATGCACGAGCTGGCCTATGGCATCACCTCCAACAACGGCGCCTTCGGCGCGGTGCGCAATCCCTACGATCCTTCCCGCATTCCCGGCGGCAGCAGCGGCGGCTCCGGCGCCGCCGTGGCCGCGCGCATGGCGCCGGTCGCGCTGGGTTCCGATACCGGCGGCTCGGTGCGCATCCCGGCCGCCCTGTGCGGCGTGGCCGGGCTGCGCCCGACGACCGGCCGCTACAGCCAGGCCGGGGTGGTGCCGATTTCCCACACGCGGGACACGGCCGGCCCGCTCGCCCGTTCGGTCGCGGACCTTGCGCTGTTCGACAGCGTCATTACCGGCGTTCCGAACGATCTGCCGGCCATAGCCCTGCGCGGCGCCCGGATCGGCGTGCCCCGCGGGCACTATTTCGACAATCTGCACCCCGAAACGGCGCGGGTGGCCGAGGCGGCGCTGGCCGCACTCGCAGCGGCCGGCGCCGTGCTCGTCGAGGCAGACATGCCGGAAGTGCCGAAGCTCGACGAGGCAGCCGGCTTCCCGATCGCGCTGTACGAAACCGTCGTCGATCTGGGCCGCTATCTGTCGGAGCACGGCCTGCCGCTCGATTTTGCCGCCGTGGCCGCCGCCGCCGCCAGCCCGGATGTCGCCGGTCTGCTGCAGAGCCTGACGACGCCCGAGGGCGCCATCCCGGAAGCGGTCTATCGCGAGGCCCTGACGCAGACGCGCCCATCGCTCCAGGCCGCCTATGCCGACTGGTTCGCCGCCAACGACGTCGCGGCGGCGATATTCCCGACGACTCCGCTGCCCGCCGCCCCCATCGGCGACGACGAAACGGTCGAGCTGAACGGCGAGCGGGTCCCGACCTTCCCCACCTTCATCCGCAATACCGGCCCGTCGAGCCTCGCCGGCATTCCCGGCGTCACCCTGCCGGCGGGCCTGAGCGCCGAAGGCCTGCCCATCGGCATGGAGCTCGACGGCCCGGCCGGCAGCGACCGCGCCCTGCTCGCGCTTAGCGCCGCTGTCGAGGCGGTGCTGCCGGCCATGCCGGCACCGCCTGCCGTGCCATCCGGCGGTTGAAGCGCCGGCCGGCCACAACGACCACCAACTGGGAGCGAACCCGATGACGAACAACCTCAACCCGATCTCGCGCCGCCGCTTCGTCGCCGGCGCCCTCGGCTCCGGCGCCGCCGTCGCTGCGCCGGCCGTCCTGACCGGCGCCCGCGCCGCCGGGGAATTCAAGCTGGCGACCTTCCTCGCGCTGAGCGGGCCGGCATCGCTGTTCGGCCCGACCCAGACCGCCTGCGCGAAGCTGGCCGTCGATGAGATCAACGCGGCCGGCGGCATCGGCGGGCGCAAGGTGACGATAATCCCGGCCGATGGCGGCGCGACCCCGGCGGAGGCCGCCAAGGCGGCGATCCGCCTGATGCTGCGCGACAAGGTCGATCTCGTGCTCGGCTCGCACAACAGCGCCGTGCGCGAGGCCATCGTCGCCGCCCTCAAGGGCCGGGTCCCCTATGTCTACACGCCGCTCTATGAGGGCGGGGAATGCAACCCCAACGTCTATGTGACGGCGGATTCGCCCCAGCAGCAGGTCCAGCCCTCCATCGCCTGGCTGGCGAAGACGCAGGGGGCAAAGAGCTGCTACCTCATCGGCAACGACTATGTCTGGCCGCGCAAGACAAACGAGGAGGCGAAGAAATATATCGCAGCCGCCGGCGGCAGCGTGGTCGGCGAGGAATATGTCCCGCTCGGCGCGCCCAACAAGTTCGAGGATGCGGTCACCCGGATCAAGGCGAAGAAGCCCGACCTGGTGGTCATCACCCTGGTGGGCGGCGACAATGTCAACTTCAACCGCACCTTCGCCGGCTTCGGCCTCGACAAGTCGATCAAGCGGGTTTCCTACCTGCTGGAGGAACTGACCCTGCTCGGCATCGGCGCCGAGAACAGCGCCGGCCTGTACAGCGCCATGTCCTATTTCGTGAACGAGAAGAGCGCGGCCAATACGAAGTTCAAGGCCAGCTTCGCCAAGGCTTTCGCGCCCAAGCCGCCGCCGCTCAGCATGCTGGGTGCCGACGTCTATTCCGGCGTCAATTGCGCCAAGGCGCTGGTCGAGAAGGCGGGCGGGACGAAGGATGCCGGCAAGCTGATGGCCGCGGCCGGCAATCTGCAGTACAGGACCGCCACCGGCACCGCCACGATGACCAACCGGCATGTCGTCAAGGACATGTATCTCGCCGAGTGCAAGGGGACGAGCTTCGACATCGTCTCGACCTTCAAGGCAGTGGCACACGGCCAGACCTGCAGCTGATCGCGCTCGCGGTCCGCTTTCGAATCCTGTATCGGGGCGGCGGCAGGCAGCGTTCCTGCCGCCGCCTCTTTTGCCGGCGGCCGCACCCGCCGCGCCGCCGGGTAACCGGCAGTACCCGCCCCGGCCGCTCCGGCATTGCCGGCAACGAGCACCATGGACCCGATCCTCACCACCAATATCCTGAATGTGGTGTACGAAGTCTCGACGCTGGCGGTCGTCGTGCTCGGCCTTGCGGTCGTGTTCGGGCTGCTCGGCGTAATGAATCTCGCCCATGGCGAGTTCGTCATGATCGGCGCCTATTGCGCCTTCTTCGTTCAGGCCCAGGGGCTGCCGTTCCTCGCCGCCGTGCCGCTGGCGCTGCTCGTCTGCGGCTTTCTCGGCCTGGTCGTCGAGCGGATTCTGGTGCGACCGCTCTATGCCCGGCCCTTCGATACGCTGCTCGCGACCTGGGGCCTGAGCATGCTGCTGCGCGAAGCCGTCGAGGCGGTGTACGGCCGGGGCTTCCGCAGCGTCGCGACACCGCTCGACGGCAGCATCGACGTGCTGGGCGCGGATTATCCGAGCTACCGGCTGCTGCTCACCCTGATTTCGATTGCGCTGGTCGCCGCCCTGGTCTGGTGGTTCGTGCGCAGCGCCACGGGCCGGCGCATCCGCGCCACCGTCAACAATCGGGAGCTTGCCGGGTCGGTCGGCATTCCGGTGACGGCGCTGGCGCGCAACACCTTCGTCTTCGGCTGCTGCCTGGCCGCGCTGGCCGGCGTGATGCTGGCGCCGCTCCTGCCGGTCAATCCGGCTCTCGGCCTGGATTTCATCCTGAAATCCTTCTTCGTTCTGGTGGTCGGCGGTCTGGGCAGCCTGGTGGGGCTGATTTCCGGCGCCGGCGTGATCGGCGGCGTCGAAAGCGTCGTCAGCGCGGTCTCCGACCGGACCTACGGCTATACCACCGTGCTCGTCATCGCGATCCTGTTCCTCTGGCTGCGCCCGAATGGCCTCTTTCCTCGCACATAGCGCCGCCCTGATCGCGGCCCTGGCCGTGCTGCCGCAGCTGGTCGGCGAGTTCTGGGCCTATACGCTGGCGCTGTATTTTCTCTATGCCATTGCTGCGCTGGGCATCGGCCTGTGCTGGGGCCAGGCCGGCTTCCTGCCCCTGGGCCAGGCGATGTTCTTCGGGCTGGCGGCCTATCTCTCCGGCCTGTCGCTGATCCACTTCAAGGACAGCTGGCTGCTCCTGCTGTTGCTGCCGGCAGCGGCGCTGGCGCCCGGCCTGCTCGCCTATGGCATCGGCCTGCTCGTGTTCCGCGGCCGTACTTTGAGCGGGCCGTTCTTCGCCATGATCACGCTGGCGCTGACCCTGCTCGCCTTCCAGATCGCCAACAGCTGGAACGACGTGACCGGCGGCTTCAACGGCCTGAAGAACATTCCCGGCCTGCCCGGATTGAGCGATTTTACCGACCTCTACTACATTTCCGCGGCCGCGCTCGCCGCCTGCCTGCTCGCCATCGCCTGGCTGCGCCGCGCGCCGGCCGGCGTGCTCTGGCGGGCCGTGGCGCAGAACGAGCAGCGGGTGCGCTTCTGCGGCTTTGCGGTGCAGAATGCGAAAGCGGCGGTGTTCGGCCTGAGCGGCGTGCTCGCCGGCATCGGCGGCGCCCTCTATGCGCCGCAGCAGAATCTGGTCACGCCGCAGCTGTGCGGCTTCATCCTGTCGGCCGATCTGGTGATCTGGGCCGCGGTCGGCGGGCGGGCGACGCTCTACGGACCGGCGGTCGGCGCCGTCCTGATCGGCATCCTGACCGCCGATCTGCGCGACGAGATATCCTATTGGGAGGTCATTCTCGCCGCCCTGTTCATCGTCGTCGTGCTCTATTTCCGCCAGGGCCTGCTGGGCTTCGTCGAGCCGCAGGTCGAGCGGCTGGCGGGCCGGCTTAAGGGGCGGCGCGGGCGCACGCCCGAAAGCCCCGAACGGCCGGCCGCGCCGGAAGACGCCGGCGGCGGCGAAACGGGCTTCGCGCTCGACAGGGTCAGTGTCCGCATGGGATCGGTCGGCATTCTGGACGGGCTCGATCTGGCAGTCGACGGGCCCGGCATCCATTGCCTGATCGGCCCCAACGGGGCGGGCAAGACCTCCTGCTTCAACGCCCTTACCGGGGAGCTTCCGGTGCGCAGCGGCCATATCCGCATCTTCGGCCGGGCGCGCACCGGCGCGGCGGCCGATCTGCTGAGCCGCATCGGCGTCGGCCGCAAATTCCAGGCGCCGAGCGTATTTCCCGACCTGACGGTGGCGGAGAATTTCAATATCGGCCTGTGGGGCGGCCGCGCCCGGCTGCGCGATCTGGTGCGCATGCGCAGCCATGGCTGGTCGAGCGCCATCCTGCGCGAGGCGCAGGCGCGCTTCCCGTTCCTCGCCGAAGAGGAGAAGCGCGCCGGCGACCTTTCCCACGGCCAGCGGCAAATTCTCGAACTGGTCATCGTCCTGATCGCCGAGCCGCGGCTGCTGCTGCTCGACGAGCCCTCGGCCGGCCTGTCGCAGAGCGAAACCCGGCAGGTCATCGAAGCCATCCGCTGGGTCAGCGGCCGGCTCAACGCCTGCACGGTGATCGTCGAGCACGACATGACCTTCGTGCGCGAACTGGCCGACCGCATCTTCGTGCTCCATCAGGGGCGGCTGCTGGCCTCCGGGACGGTTGCCGAAATCCAGGCCGACGAGCGGGTTCGGGCCGTCTATGTCGGCGCCTCGGCATGAGCGGCGAGCTGTTCTCCTTCTCCGGCGTGACCGGCGGCTACGGCGCAACGACAATCGTCCGCTCGGTGGGCGGCGCGGTTTCGGCCGGCGAGGCCTGCTGCGTGCTCGGCCGCAACGGCGTCGGCAAGACGACGCTCATGCGCCTGCTGACCGGCCATCTGCCGCTCCAGGCCGGCTCGGTGTGGCTCGGCGGGCAGAGCCTCGCCGGCCTGCCGCCGGATGTCCGGCGCCAGCGGGGCCTGGTCTACTGCCCGCAGGACCGGCCGGTGTTCGACAATCTCTCGATCCGGGAGAATCTGACGCTGACCGGCGCCCCCGATCCGGCACGCCTCGAACCGCTGCTCGCCGCCTTCCCGATCCTGCAGGCGCGCATGAGCCAGTCCGCCGGCACGCTGAGCGGCGGCGAGCGCAAAATCCTCTCCTTCGTCCGCGGCGTGGCGGAGACCGGCCCGCTGCTGCTGCTCGACGAGCCGAGCGAAGGCGTCCAGCAGGAGAATATCGACCGCATGGCCGATTTCCTCCGCCGGGCCAGGTCCGCCGGACGGGGCCTGCTGATCGTCGAGCAGAATCTCGCCTTCGCGCTCGCGGTCGCCGACCGGGTGATCGTCATGGACCATGGCGAGGTCGTGCTCGCCGGCCCCGCCGCCGACATGACCGAGGCGGCGCTGGCGGCGCACATGCAGGTCTGAGGGCCGCGGCGCAGGGGCAGTTGCTGTTGCCCCCGCCACCGCGGATGAGCCTATGCGGTCATCGCGCGCAGACCGTCCTCGAAGAAGAAGGAGCTGTCGCCGAAGGCCGGTTCCAGATCGTCGAGCCAGGTCGCCGCGGGATCGAATTTCGCGAAGAAGGGCCGGCCGACCCAGTCCGGGTCGCGGCCCTGCAGGAAGCGCAGCACGAAAACCTTCTCGCCGGCGACCTCCTGAACGCCGAGCACCTCGACCTTGCCGGGCGTCGCGCTCATGCTCGGGCCGCGAACGGTGCGGCCGAGGCCGGAGACCTGCTGCACCGCCTGGCGGAAGACTTCCCAGCAGCGCACGAGCGGCACTTCGAAATAGCGCTTCGCGCCGGTATCCCGCTCGACGAACATGTAATAGGGAATAACGCCGAGGCCGACCTGCTCGCGCCACAGGCGCGCCCAGACGCCGGGATCGTTGTTGATATGCTCAAGCAGCGGCGCCTGGCTGCGGATGACCGCGCCGGTATCGCGAATCCGGCGGATCGCCTCGCGAACGACGCCGGTCTGCAATTCCTGCCAATGGTTGAAATGGGCCATGATCGCGACATGGCGGCCCGAGCGCACGACCTGTTCGAGCAGGCGCAGCAGATCGTCCGCATCGTCGTCGTGGACGAAGCGGTGCGGCCAGAAGGTGAGCGACTTGGTGCCGATGCGGATGTTGCGGACATGGTCCAGCGCCGGATCGTCGATGAAGGGGCGGAGATAGCCCTCCATCACCCGCGTCTTCATGATCATCGGGTCGCCGCCGGTGACCAGAAGGTCGGACACGCCGGGCCGGGCGGCGATATAGCGGTGCAGGCCGACCGCATCCTTCGACGCGATTTTCAGCTCGCGGTCGCCGACGAACTGGGCCCAGCGGAAGCAGAAGGTGCAGTAGGCGTGGCAGGTCTGGCCCTGGCTGGGAAAGAACAGGACGGTCTCGCGGTATTTGTGCTGCAGACCTTCGAAAATCCCGTCCCCGTCGCCGGGAATGTTGAGCTCGCGCTGGCCGGCCGGATGGGGGTTGAGGCCGGCGCGGATTTCGCCGGCGGCGTCCTCGATCTCATGCCTGGGAGCGTCGCGCACCAGCAGGTCGGCGATGCGCCGGTACTCCTCCTCCGACAGCATGCCGCGCTGCGGAAAGACCAGCTGATAGACCGGATCGTCGGGAATCCGGTCCCAGTCGATCAGATGCTCGATGACATAGCGATTGGTCCGGAACGGCAGCACGGCACTGACGACGCGCATGTCGAACACATCGTCTGCCGTCACTTTGCCGAACCCGGCGATAGTCTCCAGATCTTTCCGGGTCAGTGCCCGATACCGGCCATTGGGAGGTTCCACGCCGTGCCGGGCGCGGGGCCGGTCGGCCGCCGGCCACGCTGTGCCGCGGGCCGGGCCGGAAATGATCTGAACATTCATGCCTCGATACTCCTTATCCAGTTCGTCGAATCCCGGTCCGCGCGGGACCGCGGCGGGCGCACGCGCCTCCCCGGCCTTTCGAAGGCCGGTTTCGCCATACTCGCATTCTGACGCCGGAGCCGCCTTGACCGGCGTTCGCGACCGCCCCGCATCGCGCGGATGCGGAACGGGCGGATCGCGCCGTTTCAGGCTCCGTCGGCCGGTGCAGACTGCCGCGCGAAGCGGCGATGAACCTGTCTGCGGACGACCGTCCCGGCCGCGCCGGGCAGCGATTGCCGGGCGGCAATCGCCGGTATGCAGGGGCTGAACAGTGCCGGCGGCTATTCGGCAGCCAGCTGTTTCAGGACCCTGGCGTCGACCTCTGTGGTCTGGGCCTTATAATAGGCCATCGCGGCCTTGCCGTCCACGCCCATGGCGTTGATCGATTTGACCCAGTCGGCGTAGAGCGGCGCCCAGGCAGCCCGGAACTTGGCCATTTCCGCTTCCGGCATGGTGTAGATCTTGCGCGTTTTCACGAAGCGCTGGCGCGTCTGCGCCTGCTGCCGGTCCCAAGCAAGGCTGCGCCAGGCCAGCTTCTCCCCGGACAGGTTCCAGATGATCTTCTGGTCCCGCTCCGGGATGGAATCCCACTTCTTCCGGTTCCAGAAGGTCGAGAAGGTGGCACCGAACCAGCCGCCCGGAATGGCCGTGGCCGATTTGGCATATTTGTCGATCTTGAAGGCGAGCAGGTCGCCATGGGTCAGGCCGACAAAGGCATCGACCACGCCCTTGGAGACGATCGGATAGACGCGCGCGGCCGGGCCGGGAACGATGTTCGCGCCGGAGAGCTTCAGGGCCTGCGCCGGGATCGACGGCAGGGTCCAGGTCTTGATCGACCGCAGGGACGCCATCGACAAGAGCGGCTTGTCGGACATGGAGTACCACGACCCGTCCGGCGCACCGAAATAGCCGACCATCTCCAGGCCCTTGTAGTTGGCCTTGTCCTTGAAGAATTTCCGGTACATGCGCCATTGGGCGACCCCGCGGCCGACGCCGGTCTGCGCCATCTGGGGATGGATGCCGATCTGGGTGGACGGCAGCAGCTTGCGCAGGAAGGCGTTGAAGACGAAGGCGCCGTCGGCGGTGCCCTGCTGCACCATCACCATCTGCAGCGGCGGCGGCGCCATCCGGCAGGCCGGCTGGAAGCGGATCGAGACCCGCCCCTCGGTCGCTTTCACGATATCCTCGACCCATGGCTGCAGAACGCCATGGCTGATGACATGCTTCGGCGTCACGAAGCTGCAGAACAACAATTTGATCTTGGCCTGCGCCGGCACGGCCGCCAGGCCGAGCGCGGCCGCACCGGCCGCCAGCGCACCCGCTGTTGCAATCCGCTTCATTGAGGTTTCCTCCCTGTCGTATCCCGGTCCCCTGCCGGGCTGACGGCGCGCATGATTGCGGCTTGGCCCGTTCGCGTCAACCGTACCTGGCCGATGGCGCCGGCAATGCTTGATCCGCGGCGGCGACACCGGCATTCTGCACTGCCATGAGCGCACCCCCGCCCGATCCGACTCCCGATCCGGCCCCCGCCCCGGCTGGGCCGGGCATGGCGCGCGAGCCGGCCGGGGACGGCGGGCGGGCGCGTCTGCTCGAACTCGCCGGATCGCGGGCGATGCTGCGCTTTCTCACCATCTGCGCCGCCATCGGGCTGGTGGTGCTGCTGTTCTTCGTCCTGATCGTGGGGCGGGATTTCCTGGTGCCGTTCGTGGTCGCGGTCGCGATCTGGTACCTGATGATCGCCCTCAAGGAATCCTTCAAGCAGAGCCAGAAATACACCCGCGTTCCGGTGCCGGATGCGATTGCCACCGTGCTTGCCATCGCCACGACGATCCTGGCCGTCACCCTGATCGTGGTGCTCATCAATTCGAGCGTGAACGGCGTCATCGCGTCGATCCCGAAATATCAGGACCGGATCAACGTCGTCATCGGCGACCTGCTGAAACTGGTCGGCTATGAGGGCGAGAACCCGCTGCGAGAATTCATCGCCAACCTGCGGCCGCAGGAATATGTCTCCCGCGCCGCCAGCGCCATCGGCGGCCTGGCCCAGGATATGGGCCTGATCATCGTCTATGTGCTGTTCCTGCTGCTCGAGACCTGGACCTTCGGGCGCAAGCTGAACGCGCTGGCGCGGACCGATTCCCACCGGGCGACGCTGCGTTCGACGATCCGGGAGATCGGCGAGGACATCAATACCTATATGCGGATCAAGACCTGGCTGTCCGCCGCGGTCGCCGTCCTGTGCTACGCGACCATGAAGGCGGCCGGGGTCGATTTCGCCGAGTTCTGGGCGGTCCTGTTCTTCCTGTTCAACTACATCCCGACCATCGGCGCGATCCTGGGCGTGTTCTTCCCGGCCGTGCTGATGATCGTACAGTTCACCAGCGTGCCGCTGATCGTTTCGGTGATCGCCGTGCTGATCGCGATCCCGACCGTCATCAACAATTTCATCGAGCCGCGCATGATGGGCCGGTCGCTCAATCTGAGCTCCCTGGTCATCATCATGTCGCTGATCCTGTGGGGCAGCATCTGGGGCTTCATCGGCATGTTCCTGTGCGTGCCGATCATGGTGATTCTGAACATCGTGCTGGCGAAGTTCGAATCGACCCGGCCGATTGCGGTCATGCTGTCGGCGAACGGCCGCATCGATTCGAACCGCTCGGCCGCTGTCGCCGGGCCGGCCGGCTGACCATGGCGGGAGGCGGCGGCGCACCGGTCGTGCGCTTCGACGCGGTGACCGTCCGTTTCGGTGCCGAGACCGTCTATGACCGGCTGTCCTTCGATGTGCAGCCCGGCGAGTTCCTGTGCATCCTGGGGCCGAGCGGCTGCGGCAAGTCCACCTCGCTGCGGCTGATGGGCGGCCTGCTGCCCGTCCAGGGCGGCCGGGTCGAGATCGAGGGGCGGACGCCGGCCGAGGCGTGGGACCGACTGGCCTATGTCTTCCAGTCGCCGCGCCTGGTGCCGTGGCGCACCGCGCTCGGCAATGTCGTGCTCGGCATGGATTTGCGCTTCGACGCCATGGCAAAGGCGGAGAAGGCAGCCCGCGCCGGGCGGCTGCTCGAACTGGTCGGCCTCGCCGCCGATGCCGGCAAGTATCCGGCCATGCTTTCCGGCGGCGAGCGCCAGCGGGTGGCAATCGCCCGCGCCCTTTCAGTCGAGCCGGACATCGTTCTGATGGACGAGCCCTTTTCCGCCCTCGACCTCAATACGCGGCGGCGCCTGCGCGGCGAAATCGTGCGGATCTGGCGCGAGACCGGCAAGACCATCGTGTTCGTCACCCACGATATCGACGAAGCATTGGTGCTTGCCGACCGCATCCTGCTATTATCCAACAAGCCGACATCGGTTCTGGACGTGCTGGGGATCGACGAGCCGCGACCGCGCGACATCGGGACAATGCCCGGATTGCGCGAACGGCGGGATCGTCTGGTCGCCCTGTTCCGCCGTCTCGAACCGGGTGCCGCGACAAGGGAGGGAGAAACGGCATGATTGAGAGCATTGCATTCGCAACCCGCCATCGCGCGGTCGCCGGCCTGTGCGCCGGCGCCCTGGCGCTCGGCCTGGGCGCCGCCCCGGCCATGGCGAAGGAGAAGATCACCTACGCCTATCTGATCGACCCGGCGCTGGAGGGCGTGCTCCACGCCATCAAGCAGGGCATCGTGACCTCCGACAAGATCACGGTCGAGGGGCGGGCGCTGGCCATTCCGGCGCTGATCCAGTCGACGCCGACCAAGCGCTTCGACGTGATCATGAACGCCGTTATGGCGATCCCGCTGGCCGCCAAGCGCGGCCTGAAGCTGACCGTGCTCTCCACCGCGCTGCGCGCCGGCAAGGGCGGGCGGGGTGCCGGCATCTGGGTGAAGAAGGACAGCCCCTACCGGACGATGAACGACCTGAAGGGCAAGACCATCGGCAACTATGCCCTGCGCTCGACCGGCACGACCTGGATCCGCCTCGCCCTGCTGAAGAAATACGGGCTGAACGTTTCATACAAGGGCGGCGACCTGCGCTGGGTGCAGATTCCGGCGCCCGCGCTGCTGACCGCGCTGGAGACCGGGCGGGTCGATGCCGCGACGCTGATTCATTCCCAGGCCTTCCGGGCGCACGGCTCGGGCAAGTACCGGGTGCTGGCCTGGACCAACCGGGACATCAAGGGGCTCTACGGCGTCGAAACCGTCGCCGCCGTCAACGTCACCTATCCGGAGAAGCTGGCCGAACGGCCGGAGGCGTTCCGGGAATTCAACCGGATGCTGCGCGAATCGGTGCTGTATGCGGTGAAGAACGCCGACAAGGTCGGGGCCGAGATCGCGAAGGGCGGCAAGATCAGCGCGGCCTATTTCAAGGCCTGGATGGCAGACTATTCCTTCTTCCCCGGCGCCGTCTCCGACGCCGACATGAAGGCGATGGAGACGATCTGGGCCGGCGCCCGCGAGATGGGCATCCTCAAGAAGGTGCCGAAGGCGGCCGACGTGGTCTGGAAGCACGCCGTCCGCGAATAGCGGCCGGGACAGGCGGGCGCCGGCCTTGGAGGCTGCCGCGCCGCAGGTTGCCGCCGTTGCCGCAGGGCGCCGTTCGCGCCTTGCGGCGCACCTGTTCACGCTTGCCGTGCTCGCCGCCTGGGCGGCGTGGGGCGCCTCGGTGGAAAGCTACCAGATGCCGGGGCCGCTGGCGGTTGCCCGGCGGCTCGGCCTGTTCTTTACCGACCTGCACGAAATCGGCCACATGTTCTGGTCGTTCGCGCACATCCTGTCGGCGGTCGTCATTTCCTTCGTAATCGGCTCCGGGCTGGCGCTGCTGCCCTGGTATCTGCGCGTCACCCGGCGGATGATGCACGGCCGGCTGACTCCGTTCCTCAACTCCTATCCCGGCATCGGCTGGACGATGCTGGCGATCATCTGGTTCGGCGTGAACGACGTGACCGTCGTCTTCGTCATCAGCATGGTGCTGATCCCCTTCGCCATCATCAACATGCGCGAGGGGCTGGAGGCCCTGGACCCGGAACTGCTGGAGATGGTGCGCAGCTATTCGCGCCGGCGCCGGCGCGCCCTCCTGCTGCTCATCCTGCCATCCCTGTTCCCGTTCATCTTCGTCACCCTGCGCATCAGCTTCGGCGTCGCGTGGAAGGTGGCGCTCACCGCCGAACTGTTCGGCGGCAACAGCGGTCTGGGCTATCTGCTCAATCTCGCCCGCAACGATTTCGATACGCCGCTCATCTTCGGCATCATCCTGATCATCATCGCCTTCGTCTACAGCGTGGAGCGGTTCGTCTTCGACCCCGTCCAGCGCCGTCTGGCGCGCCACCATGCCGCCTGACGCTCCGATACGCCCGGCCGCGGCGCCGGCCCCGGCAAAGTCTGGCGACGGCGCCCGCCCGCTGCCGGTGGCGCTCGCCGAAGGGCTGATCGTCGCCGCGGTGGTCGGCTGGTGGGCGGTCTCGCGCGATCTGTCCGAAGCCGTGATGCCCGATCCGTGGACCGTCGCCGTGACGGTGGCGGAGCTGTTCTTCGAGCCCGACCAGCTCGCCCACACCGCGACCAGCATGGTGCGGGTCGTCCTCGCGGTGGTGCTCGCCGTTCTGCTCGGCACGCTGCTCGCCCTGGCGCCGCGCCGCTTTCCGGCGCTCGACCTCATCGTCCACGGCCGCATTCAGCCGTTCCTGAACGCCTTTCCCTCGGTCGGCTGGGCAATCGTCGCCAGCATCTGGTTCGGCCCGTCGCACGAGACCATCGTTTTCGTCGAAGTGGCGATCCTCACGCCCTTCTGCCTGGTCAACATCGCCCAGGGCCTGCGCGAGCTCGATGCCGAAGCGATGGAGATGGCGCACAGCTTCACCCGGCGCCGGCGCCGGACATTCTTTCTGGTCACCGTGCCGCTGCTTATGCCCTATATCGTGGCGGCGCTGCGCATCGCCTATGGCGTCGGCTGGAAGATCGCCCTGGTGGCCGAGCTGTTCGGCACCGAGAGCGGCCTCGGCTTCCTGATGCTGCGGGCGCAGACGCTGTCGGACGCCGCCACGGTGTTCGCCGCCTGCTTCGCCGTCGTGATCCTGTTCATCGCCGGCGAGAAGCTGGTTATCGACCCGCTGGCCCGCAAGGTGCGTTATCGTTGATCGCGCGGACGCGACGGCCGGACTGTCGGAGGAGCCCGAAGCCATGACCGCCATCCGATTCAGAAAATGCCCCGGCCCGCCCGATCTGGCGGTGGACGAGGCCGGCGACGGACCGCTGCTCGTCTTCATGCACGGCATCGGCGGCAACCGGACCAACTGGACGGAGCAGGTCGCGGCCTTCGCCGGCCACGGCTTCCGCGCCGTGGCGTGGGACGCCCGCGGCTATGGCGACAGCGACGATTACGAAGGGCCGCTGGATTTCAGCGATTTCTCCCACGATCTGGCCCGCCTGCTCGACGATTATGGGGTGGAGAAAGCACATCTGTGCGGCCTGTCGATGGGCGGGCGCATCGCCCAGGATTTTCACGCCCTCTATCCCGACCGCATCGCGACGCTGAGCCTGGTCGCCACCTTCGCCGGCCAGAGCAATTTCTCGCCGGCCGGCCGCGAGCGCTTCATCGCCCTGCGCCTCAAGCCGCTCGCCGAAGAGGGCAAGGAGCCGAAGGACATCGCCCCCGTCGTCGCCGCGACCCTGCGCGGGCCCGACGCGACGGAGGAGCAGCATGCGCGGCTGGTCGCCAGCATGGCGGTGCTGCACAAGGAAAGCTACATGAAGACGGTGCGCGCGACCGCCACGTTCGAGCGCACGGCCGAGCTCGAAGCGATCCGGGTGCCCACCCTGCTGATCTATGGCGAGGGCGATTCGCTGACTACGCCGGAGATCGGCCGCCGCATGCACGAGCGGATCGCCGGATCGGAATTCGTCGTCATCCCCCGCGCCGGCCATCTCATCAATATCGAGAAACCCGCCGAGTTCGAGGCCGCCCTGCTGCCGTTCCTCGACCGGCACCGCGATCTGGCCTACTGAGCCGTCATGCCGCCCCGCCGCCCGACCGTTCCGCCGTCCGCGCCGGTTTGGCTGGATTACAGCCAGGCGGAACTGGACGCCCAGTACGACCAGACGACTCTGGTGCCCGATACCGCCCCCTGGCGCGATTCCTGGGCGGCGGAGAGCGCGCGGGTCCGCGCCGCCCTGCCCTGCCGCCTGTCCGTGCCCTATGGCCCCTCCCCGGCCGAAACCCTCGATATTTTCCCGGCCGCGAACGGCGAAGACGGCGTTCCGGTCATGCTGTTCGTCCATGGCGGCGCTTGGAAGGCGCTGTCGAAGGACAGTTTCAGCTTTCCGGCCGAGCCCTTCGTCGCCGCCGGCGCGGCCTGGGTGGCCAGCGGCTTTTCCCTCGTCCCGGCGGTCGGCCTCGACGAACAGGTGCGGCAGAACCGGGCGGCGCTGGCCTGGCTGTGGCGCAATGCGCGATCCTTCGGCGGCGACCCGGACCGGCTCTATGTCTGCGGCCACTCCTCCGGCGCCCATGTCGCCGCCACCCTGGTGCAGGATGGCTGGCGCGCCGCGGCCGGGCTGCCGGAGGATGTCGTCAAGGGCGCAGTGCTGGTGAGCGGCATGTACGATCTGGAGCCGGTCCGCCTGTCGGCCCGCAATGCCTATCTCGGCCTCGACGAGGCGGCGGCGCACCGCCTGAGCCCGATCCGCCATATCCCGGAGCGCCTGCCCGCCATCGCCCTGTTCTGGGGCAGCGGCGAACTGGCGGAATTCCGCCGCCAGCCGCGCGCCTTTGCCGAGGCCCTGTGGGCCCTGGGCCACCGCGCCGATGCCATGGAGATCGGCGGCGCCAACCATTTCGACATGGCGTCCGGCTTCGCCGATACCCGAAGCGCGATCCTGCGCTCCTGCCTCGGCACGATGGGGCTGCTGTAGCCGATGGCCGGCACGGCCGCCGCCGGTGCGATTCCCTGGCCGACCGCCCCGCCGCCGGTGCTGGACGATGCCGGGCGCCGGGCCAGCCGCGAGGCGGCGATGAGGCGGCGCCCGGCCGGGCCGCTCCGGGTGTTCGCCTACGGGTCGCTGATCTGGAACCCCGGCTTCGCCCCGGCCGAACGCCGGCGCGCCACCCTGCCCGGCTATCGCCGCTCCTTCTGCTTCTGGACCATGGCCGCCCGCGGCAGCCCGGAACGGCCCGGCCTCGGCCTGGCGCTGGAGGCTGCGGCCGGCGCCCGCTGCCGCGGCGTCGCGCTGCAGATCGATCCGGCGACCGAGGCGCAGGACATGGAGGCGCTGTGGGCGCGCGAAATGTATTCCGGCGTCTACCGGCCGGTCTGGGCGACCCTCGAAGCGGAAGCGGCGCCGGGGGCGGCACCGGCATCCTTCGCCGCCCTCGCCTTCGTCGCCGATCCGGGCCATCCGCAATACTGTCCGCCGCTGAGCGCGGACCAGAAGGCGCACATCATCGCCGGCGCGGCCGGCCGCTTCGGCCGCTGCGCCGACTATCTGGAGCAGCTGGTGGACCATCTCGCCGAAGCCGGCGAAGCGGACAGCGAGCTCGAAGCCCTGCGTGCCCGCGTCCGGCAGTTGGGCGGGCCGGTCGGGGCCGCTACTCCGCGAAGCGGGCCCTGACCTCTTCGGGCACCGGGATGGCCCGGATGCCGGCCGGCCGGTCGGGCGCCGGGATCACCCAGACGCGCTTCTCGAAACCTTCCAGCGCCGGCCGGCCGTCGGCATGGCGGAGCGTGTGGCGGACGGTGAAGGGCTTGCCGTCCCAGCCGGCGACATGGCTCGCCATCGACAGGACATCGCCGAGCCGGCAGGCGTTGCGGAAGGTCGCCCCGGTTTCCAGCAGCGGCATGCCGCTGACGCCGAAATCGCACGCCATTTCGGCATAGGACAGCGCATTGGCGGAAAACAGCCGCTCCGTCGCCTGGTCGAACCAGGTGTAGAAATACGGGTAGAAGACGATGCCGGCCGCATCGCAATGCGCCCACGCCACCGTGAATTCGCTTCGATACTCGCGCATCCGCCGAAGCTCCCCCTTACCGGCCTGCCGCCGGTTCATAGGCCATCCGCCACGCCGCGCCAATCCGGCACCGCCCCCCGCGGCCGGCCCGGCGGGGAATCGTGGCATTCGCCGCCGAACTGCGGCATACTGGCCGCCGGGAAGCAGGAGCCGCCGTGCCATGACCGCCGCCAGGACCGCGAATATGCCGGAGATGCCGCCGATCGAGCGGCTGCACCACTGGGCCTACAAGTGCCGCGATGCCGAGGAAACCCGCCATTTCTACGAAGACATTCTCGGCCTGCCGCTGATCCATGTCATCCGGGCGGACACCGTGCCCTCGACCGGGGCCTGCGACCCCTATGTCCACCTGTTCTTCGGCATGCCGGACGGTTCGGCCGTCGCCTTTTTCGACCTGGGGGACAATCGGGCCGCCGACCTGTCGCCGAACACGCCGGCCTGGTGCAACCATATGGCCCTGCACATGAATTCGGTCGCCGAGGTGCTGCAGGCCAAATCGCGGCTGGAGGCCCATGGCATCCCGGTCGTCGGGCCGACCGACCACCGTTTCGTCCAGTCGATCTACTTCTTCGATCCCAACGGCTACCGGCTGGAGCTCACCCACGAGCTGGCGGAGGAAGAGGCCGACTATATCGCCGCCGCCCGCGCCGCCGCCCGCGGCAAGCTCGACGCCTGGACCGCCGAAAAGCGCGCCGCAGCGGCCTGACCGCCGGCCGCAGCGCCGTAACGGCAGCACGGGGATTTCGCCATGTTTCTTCACGCCCGCTCCAGGGACCGCGATTTCTCGCTCGGTTCCTATCCGCTGGAGACCCTGCCGCGGGACGACGGCATCCTCGGCCGGGAGCGGGAGCGGCCGCGCCGCGCCGCGCCGGCACAGGCGGCGCCCTCCGACGAAGCGGCCCGCACCCCGCTCGCCGCCGCGGCTGTGAAATATCGCGATATCTTTGCCGTCTCGGCCGACCAGCCGCCGGCCGCGGCCCGCGCCCCCGTCCCGGACGATCTCGCGGCGCGGTCCCGCGATGTGAAGGGGATGGCCTATTTCATGGATGCCGCCATGGTCGGCATCTGCGAGATGGCGCCCAATGCCTGGCTGGACAGCGCCGACCCCCTGCCCCACAGCCATGCCGTCGTGCTGATGATCGAGGACGGCCGGCTGCCGGAGCCGCATAACGCCGCCCATGGCTGGGTCGCGCCCGCCGTGCGCGAAACGTCCGACATGCGGGCGGCGGGGATCGCCGTGTGCGTCGCGCGCCATATCAGGGCGATGGGCTTCGCCGCCCGCGCCGATCTCGCCGGCCACCGGCTGACCGATGCCGAGCGGCTCGCCGTCATGGCCGGGCTGGCGGTGCGGCAGGAGGAAGGGACGGTCAATCCCTGGCTCGGCAGCTCCTTCTCGCTCGCCGTGGTGACGACCGACTACCCCCTGGCGACCGACCGGCCGCTCGCCGCAACGGCCGCCGACGGGCACAGCCTGCGCTACTGGTGGGGGCTGAACGGCGCAACTTCGGGCCGGGAGCGCAAGCGTCGCGCCCGCCGGCCGTCCCATTACAGCCGCTATCCGATGGAGCAGGTCAAACGGGTCGACCGGCCGACCACCCTGATCCTCGACGACGAAGTCCCCCGCGTGCCCAAGCGCGCCGCCTTTTTCGAACGGGCGCTGCAGGGCGATCTGGGTGAGAAATCGCAGAAGGAACGCAGCCGCTTCTCGTTCAAGCACCCGACCTCGAAGGGCCTGCTCGGCGTCATCCGCTCCCTGGTGCCCCATCAGGGCGGCGAGACGGCGGCCGGCGACGATACGGATGCGCACGGCGATGCCGAAGCCAATGCCAGGGCGGTCAAGGCCCTGTCCTACCATCTGGGCTCGGACCTGACCGGGATCTGCGAAATCCCCCGCTATGCCTGGTTCTCCCACAAGGAGGACGGGACGCCGATCGAGCCCTATCACAAATATGCCGTCGTCATGCTGATCGACCAGGGCTTCGACACCATGGAAGGGGCGAGCGGCGACGACTGGATTTCCGGCACCCAGTCCATGCGCGCCTATCTGCGCGGCGCGGAAATCGCCGGCATCATGGCCGAATTCCTGCGCGACCGCGGGTTCCCGGCCCGCGCCCAGACCAATGCCGACAGCGACGTGCTGCAGATACCGGTCATCCTGTGGGCCGGTCTGGGCGAGCTGAGCCGGATCGGCGAACTGGTGCTCAACCCCTTTGTCGGCCCGCGCTTCAAATCGGTCGTCCTGACCACGGACATGCCGCTGAAGCCGGACAGGCCCATCGATTTCGGCCTGCAATATTTCTGCAACAACTGCCTGAAATGCGCCCGCGAATGCCCGTGCGACGCCATCCCGTGGGGCGACAAGGTGATGTTCAACGGCTATGAGATGTGGAAGCCGGATGCCGAGCGCTGCACCCGCTACCGGCTGACCAACATGAAGGGCGCGGCCTGCGGGCGCTGCATGAAAACCTGCCCGATCAACAAGGTCGTGGACGCCGATGGGCCGGCGCTCACCCGGATGGCGAGCTGGCTGGGCGTCAACGCCATGTTCCTGAAGCCGGTGATGGTCCCCATCGCGACCTGGATCGACGACCGGCTGGGCAATGGCCGGCGCAATCCGGTCAAGAAATGGTGGTTCGACCACGAGATCATCGACGATATCGCCGTCGAACCGCGGGTCGGTACCAACCAGCGCGATATCGACCCGGCGCGGGTACTCGACCCGGCCAAGCAGCGGATCGCCTATTATCACGCCAGCATGATGCCGCCGCCGGACGCGGCCGGAACGCCCCATACGGTCGACCGCAAGGCTGCGCTCGCCGCCGCCGCGCTGCTCGAGACGCCGGCCGACGCATGGGCGCGCAAGCAGCGCGGCGAGCCGGCGCCGGCCCATTACAGCCCGACCCTGCCGGCCGGCGCCGCGGGCGACGAGACCGCGGCCAGCCCCTACGCTGCCGGAGCGGCAAAACCCGCCCCCGGCGTGTTCGAAACCGCGGCGGAGTAGCCGCGCTCGCGCCGGTCCCGGCGCGGCACGAAACCCGGAAACCGGGCGGCGGCTCAGTCCCGCGGTACGGTCGGCGGCCGCTCCGGCATCAGGCCGCGGGGGAATTTCTGCAGCACGATCTGCAGCAGCAGACCGATCAGGAAAATGCGCAGATAGCCGACGCGCAGGGCCCATTCGTCGGGCAGGCGGCCGGACAGCAGTTCGGTCAGCGTCCACAGGCCCCAGACCAGGATCGCACCGGCCACCGCCCCCTTGTTGTTGCCCGCGCCGCCGACGATCAGCATCACCCAGGGCAGGAAGGTGACGATCAGGGGCTCGGTCGCCTCCGGGCTGATGATCTTCAGATAATGGGCCATCAGCGCGCCGAACAGGCCCATCAGCGCCGAGCCCAGAATGAAGGCCTGGAGCCGGAAGCGCTCGACATCCTTGCCCGCCGCGGCGGCGGCGTGCTCGTTCTCGCGGATGGCGCGCAGCACCCGCCCCCACGGCGCCGCCCAGGCCCGCTGCATCAGGAACAGGATCAGGCCGACAATGGCAATCGTCAGCAGCAGAAAGGCGATCTGGTCCCACGGGCCGGGCAGGGTCTCGAACGGCCGCGGGATATTGTTGACGCCGAACGGGCCGCCGCCGAGCGGCTGGTGGTTGCGGAAGGCGATACGGAGGATTTCGGCAATGCCGATGGTGGCAATCGCGAGATAGTCGGAACGCAGGCGCAGGCAGATTTTGCCGACCGGCCAGGCGACCGCGGCGGCCAGCGCCATCGCCGCCAGGATACCGACCGGCACCGGCAGGCCGAAGCCGCCGATATGGTTGACGCTGGCCGGCGCGGTCAGCACGGCGGAGCTGTAGGCACCGACGGCGAAGAAGCCGGCGACGCCGACATTGAACAGGCCGGTGAAGCCCCAGTTGACGTTCACGCCGAGGCTGCCGACCGCATAGATCATCGCCATGGTCAGAAAGCCGACGGCGAACAGGAAGAGTCCGTAAAGCTCCATCTACAACACCCTGCCGCGGAACAGGCCGCGGGGCCGGAAAATCAGCATCAGCACCATGACGCCAAAGGCGACCGATGTCTTGTAGTCCGGCGACACCAGCGGCCCGTCGCCGATCCACGGATAGGTCGAAAGCTCCTCCATCGCGCCGATAATCAGCCCGCCGGCAATCGCGCCATAGGGCTGGCCCAGCCCGCCCAGGATCGCCGCGGCGAAGATGGGCAGCAGCAGGTCCCAGCCCAGGGTCGGCACCAGGCGCGTATCCATGCCGACGAAGACGCCGGCGACGGCGACCAGGCCGGCGCCGAGAATCCAGGTCCAGATCACGACCCGCTCGGTATCGATGCCGGAGACCCGGGCGAGATCGGCATCGTCGCTCATCGCGCGCATGGCCTTGCCCGTCCGGGTCCGGGTCAGGAACCAGTGGAGGGCCAGCATCAGCACGATGGTGACGACGACGATATAGATGTGGCGCTCGAGGATGCGCAGCGGCTGGAACAGGGCGAGCGGGAACTGGATGCCGTCGGCATAGTTGATCACGTCGACGCCGAAGAAGAGCTGCACCAGCGAACGGAGCATCAGCGCGACGCCGAACGACGCGATCACCACGACGATCATCGACCGGGCGCCCCGGAACGGCCGGTAGAACAGGCGGTCGATCAGGATCGCGACCGCCGCGGTGCCGGCGAAGGCCAGCGGCAGGGCGAGCAGCAGCCGGATATTGACCGACAGGTCGCGCAGCGGCGTCGCATCCATCGTCCAGACGACCAGCAGGCCGATATAGGCACCGGCCGCCATCAGATCGCCATGGGCGAAATGGGCGAAGCGCAGAATGGCATAGATCATCGAGACGCCGATGGCGCCCAGGGCGTAAATCCCGCCCAGGACCAGCGCCGGGATCAGATACTGGTTGACGAAATCGATCAAGCGGCCGCCCCGCCCTGACCGCCGAGAAAGCTCTCCGCCACCTCCGGGTTGGCCAGCAGGGCCGCCCCGGTATCGGCAAAGGCCGTCTCGCCGGTTGCCAGCACATAGCCGCGATGAGCGATGCGAAGCGCCTGACGGGCGTTCTGCTCGACCATCAGAATGCCGACCCCGGTCCGGTTGACCGCCTTGATGCGCTCGAAAATCTCGCGCAGATAGACCGGCGACAGGCCGGCGGTCGGCTCGTCGAGCAGCAGCAGCGCCGGCTCGGTCATCAGCGCCCGGCCGAACGCCACCATCTGGCGCTGACCGCCGGAAAGCTCGCCGGCCGGCTGCCGGCGCTTCTCCTGCAGCGGCGGGAACAGGGCGTAGACCCGGTCGAGCGCGCCGCTGAAATCGTCGCGCCGGACGAAGGCGCCCATTTCGAGATTTTCGTGCACGGTCAGCGACGGGAAGATGTTCCGTTCCTGCGGCACATAGGCCATGCCCTTGCGGACCAGCTCGTCGGGCTGGTAGCGGCCGATATCCTCGCCACGGAAGCGGACCTCCCCCTCGCGCAGCCGGACCAGGCCGAACACCGCCTTCATGGCGGTGGACTTGCCGGCGCCGTTCGGCCCGACGATGGCGACGATCTCGCCGGCTTCGACCGCGATGTCCACGCCTTTCAGGATGTCCGCCCCGCCATAGCCGCCGATCATGCCCCGCGCCTCGAGCATGTCAGGCCGCCTCGTCGTCGCTCATGCCGAGATAGGCCTCGACAACCCGGCGGTCGGCGCGGATTTCCGCCATGTGTCCCTCCGCCAGCACCCGGCCCTGGGCCATCACGACCACCGGATCGCACAGGCGGCCGATCAGGTCCATATCGTGCTCGACGACGAAGAAGGTATAGCCGCGTTCCCGGTTCAGCCGTTCGATATCGTCGGCGAGCGATGCCAGCAGGGCGCGGTTGATGCCGGCGGCGACCTCGTCGAGCAGCACGACCCGCGCCTCGGTCATCATCGTGCGGCCCAGCTCCAGCAACTTCTTCTGGCCGCCGGAAAGGTTGCCCGCCAGTTCGTATTTCAGCGGCGACAGGCGCAGGAAATCCAGCACATCCTCGGCCCGCCGGCGCACCTCCGCATCCTGCGCCCGGATCCGGCCGGGCCGGAACAGGGCGGTCGCCAGCGTCTCGCCGGCCTGGCCCGGCGGCACGACCATCAGATTCTCGATAACCGGCAGCTGCGGATATTCGTGGGCGATCTGGAAGGTGCGCACCAGCCCGCGCCGGAACAGCTGGTGCGGCTTCAGCCCGGTAACGTCCTCGCCGTCGAGAAAGACCCGGCCGGCGGTTGCCGGATAGACGCCGGCGATGATGTTGAACAGGGTCGATTTGCCGGCGCCGTTGGGGCCGATCAGGCCGGTGATCGAGCCGGCCGCAACCGCCAGCGAACAATCGTCGACCGCCGTGAGACCGCCGAAGCGCTTGGTCACCCCGCGAACCGAGATCATCGCCCCTGCTTCCGTCTGCGCCATGCGCCCTCCCCGATACCGGCCCTTCCCGGCACCGGCGCAGCATAGCGGGGAATGAAGCGGTGTAAATCGGGCCGCGCCATCCGAGCACATGGCCGCCGCCGGCGCATATCCTGTAGAAAGGGGGCGGAAAGCGCACCGGCCCGCCGCCCGGCACCGGTGCAACCGTCCTGTCCAGGGGAGCCCCGCCATGCGCGAAGCCGTTATCGTCTCCACCGCCCGCACGCCCATCGGCAAGGCCTATCGCGGCGCCTTCAACGATACCCAGGCCCAGGAGCTCGGCGGCCACGCGATCCGCCACGCGGTCGCCCGTGCCGGGATCGATCCGGCGGAGATCGACGATGTCGTCATGGGCGCCGCGCTGCAGCAGGGCTCGACCGGCTCCAACACGGCGCGCCAGTGCGCCATCCGGGCCGGCCTGCCGACCTCCGTCGCGGCCATGTCGGTGGACCGCCAGTGCGCGTCCGGCATGATGGCCATCGCGACTGCCGCCAAGGAGATCGTCGAAGACGGCATGACGGCTGCCATAGGCGGCGGGCTGGAAAGCATTTCCCTGGTCCAGAACGAGGGCATGAACATGAACCGGGCGGCCGACCCGTGGATCGTGGACCGGCTGCCGGCGCTCTACATGACGATGCTGGAAACCGCCGAAGTGGTCGCCGAGCGCTATGGCGTATCGCGCGAGCGGCAGGACGAATACGCGGTCGAAAGCCAGGCACGCACCGCCGCGGCACAGCAGGCCGGCCGGCTGGACGACGAGATCGTGCCCCTGCCCTCGACCATGAAGCTGAAGGACCGGGAGACCGGCGCCGTCTCGGAACGCGATGTCGTCCTCGACCGGGACGAGGGCAACCGGCCGGGCACGACCTATGAGACCATTGCCGGGCTGGCGCCGGTGTTCCGCAACGGCCAGGTCGTTGCGGAAGGCCGCTTCATCACCGCCGGCAACGCCTCGCAGCTTTCCGACGGCGCGTCCGCCGCCGTCCTGATGGAAGCGTCGGAAGCCTCCCGGCGCGGGCTGGAGCCGCTCGGCATCTATCGCGGCATGGCGGTGGCCGGCTGCGACCCGGACGAGATGGGCATCGGCCCGGTCTTCGCTGTGCCGAAGCTGCTCGCGCGCAACGGGCTCGGCGTCGACGATATCGACCTGTGGGAGCTGAACGAGGCCTTCGCCGTCCAGGCGCTCTACTGCCGCGACCGACTCGGCATCGATCCGGCGAAATACAATGTCAATGGCGGCGCCATTTCCATCGGCCATCCCTATGGCATGTCGGGCGCCCGCATGGTCGGCCATGCCCTGATCGAGGGCCGGCGGCGCGGCGCGAAATATGTCGTCTGCACCATGTGCGTCGGCGGCGGCATGGGCGCCGCCGGCCTGTTCGAGGTCCACGGCACGGCATAGCGGGGCCATCGGATCCGGGTGCCGCGCGGCTGCGGGCGCTCCCCGGACCGGCCGGGCTCGTGTAGGGTCGGCGCAAGTGATCGCAAACGGGAGGATGCCATGCCGAAGGAAATCGTCGAGGTTCCGGGCCTGTCCGAAGGGCTGCGCCGGAACAAGGTGCCGCTGTCGCCGGTGGTGAAGGCCAACGGCTTCGTCTTCGTCTCCGGCCAGCCGCCGTTCGACGTGAAGACAGGCGAGCTGGTCACGGGCGATCTGGAGACCCAGACCCGCGCCTGCCTCGAGGCGGTGAAATACTGCCTGGAATGCGCCGGCTCGTCGCTCGAACAGGTCGTCAAGGTGACGGTGTTCTCGGTCAACGCCGCCCATTTCCGCCGCTTCAACGAAGTCTACAAGACCTATTTCCCGACCGACCCGCCGGCCCGGAGCTTCGTCACCGTCGCCTCCTGGCCGCTGGAGTTCGACATCGAGATCGAGTGTATCGCCCTTGCCGACTAGCGTTGCGGAGCCGGCCGACCGCGGCACCATCGCGGTTCTCGGCGCCGGGATCGTCGGCACCTGCTGCGCCCTGGCGCTGCAGCGCGAGGGGTTCCGGGTCACCCTGATCGACCGGGACGCGCCCGGCGCGGGCACCTCCAGCGGCAATGCCGGCCTGATCCAGACCGGCACGCCGATGCCGATGGCGACCCCCGGCCTGCTGCGCCAGGTGCCGTCCATGCTGCTCGATCCGCGCGGCGCGCTGGTTATCCGCTGGCGCCACCTGCCCCGCCTGGTGCCCTGGCTGTGGCGCTTCTTCCGCCAGTCGGCGGCGCGGCGGGCCGAGGCCAATGCCCGCGCGCAGATGCGCCTGCTGGAGCAGGTCGCGGACGCTTTCCGCGAGCTGGTCGCGGCCGCCGGCGCCGGGGATATGCTGCGCCACAAGGGGCTGCTGTTCGTCTATCGCAGCGCGGCCGAGGCGCGCGCCGCCGGCTGGGAGATGGACCTGTTCCGGCGCAACGGGGTCCGGGTCGATACCCTGGGCGCCGACGAGCTGCGCCAGATGGAGCCGGCCCTGAACCGGGACTATACCCACGGCTTCTTCCTGC
Source organism: Alphaproteobacteria bacterium (assembly GCA_965221475.1). Lineage (GTDB taxonomy): Bacteria > Pseudomonadota > Alphaproteobacteria > Bin65 > Bin65 > Bin65. Next base: position 715,399 of record OZ244891.1, read on the forward strand.
CCGACTGTTTCTACACCGTCGATCCCCGCCATCTGACCGAGCGGCTGGCCGAGGCGTTCCGGCAGGCCGGCGGCGTTTTCCGCACCGCAGAGGTCACGGGCATCGAGATGGGCGCGGCCGGCCCGTGCGGCCTGCGCACGGCGGGGGAGACGATCCCGGTCGAGCGCCTGGTTCTGGCGGCCGGAGTCTTCTCGCGGCCGTTCGCCCGCGAACTGGGCATTCCGGTGCCGCTCGAATCCGCCAGGGGCTATCATCTGATGCTGCCCGAAGAAAGCGTGCGCCTGAACGGCCCGGTGCTCGACGGCAAGCGCCATTTCGCCGTCACCCCGATGGCCGGCGGCGTGCGCCTTGCCGGCATGGTCGAACTGGCGAGCATCGAAGCACCGCCGAACTACGAGCGCGCCCGGATGCTGCTGCCGCTGGCGCAGGATATGCTGCCGGCGCTGCAGGGCGCGCAGGCGCAGCCCTGGATGGGCCACCGCCCGGCGACGCCGGACAGCCTGCCGGTGATCGAGCGGTCGCGCCGCCATCCCAACACCTTCTTCGCCTTCGGCCACGGCCAGCTCGGCCTGACCATGGGCGCGATCACCGGCCTGCTGATCGCCGACCTCGCCTGCGGCCGGCCGCCCCGGATCGATCTGGCGCCCTACCGGTCCGACCGGTTTTGAACTGCCGCCCCGGCGCCGGCCGCTTGCCTTCGCGGCCGGGGCGGACGACATCCCGGCGGTCCGGCCGTCCATTTCAGCGAAGCGCCCGCCTGTGAGCCCGACCCCGCCGACCCGCCAATGGCCCGACCTGCTGCCTGCGGGCCGCCCGGCCCTGATGGGCATCGTCAACCTCACGCCGGACAGTTTTTCCGACGGCGGATGCCATGCGACGCCGGAAGCCGCCGTGGCACGGGCCGAACGCCTGCTCGCCGACGGCGCCGACCTGATCGATCTGGGCGGCGAATCGACCCGGCCGGGCGCCGCGCCGGTCGCACCGCAGACCGAGCTGGCGCGGGTGCTGCCGGCCCTGCGCCGCCTCGCCGGGAACGGCCGGACGCTCTCCATCGACACCCGCAACGCCGGAATCATGGGCGCGGCGCTCGATGCCGGGGCGGCCATCGTCAACGATGTCAGCGCGCTGACCCACGATCCGGCGAGTCTCGGGCTCGTCCGCCGACGCCGCGTGCCGGTCATCCTCATGCACATGAAGGGAACGCCGGCGACGATGAACGACGACCCGCGCTACGACGATGTCGTCGCCGAAGTCGTCGCCGATCTGGCCGCGCTGGCGGCGCGCTGCCGCGATGCCGGTCTGGCGGAGACGCAGATCGCCCTCGATCCCGGCCTCGGTTTCGGCAAGAACCACGGGCACAATCTTGCCCTGCTGCACAATCTGGACCGGCTGGCCGCCCTCGGCTATCCGGTCTGCCTGGGCGCATCGCGCAAGCTCTCGGCCCGGTCGGCCGGCGCGGGCGTCCGCCTCGCGGCCTCGACCGCGGCAGCGGTGCTGGCGGCGCAGAAGGGCGCGGCGATCCTGCGCGTCCACGATGTCGCCGAAACCCGCGCGGCCTTGCGGATCGCCGGCTTCGCCATGCCGCCGCGCCCCGCCGGACACGCGACGGCGGAAGCGCGCGATGGCGGCAGGCCCGTCGATCGTATAGGACTCGGCGATGACGGCCGGGTCCGGACGGAGGGGGCATGAGCCGCAGATTCTTCGGCACCGACGGCATTCGCGGCATCGCCAACCGCGAGCCGATGACCGCGACCACCGCGCTCGCGCTGGCGGCGGCGGCCGGCAGCTATTTCCGCCGCGGTGCGCACCGCCACCGGGTGGTGATCGGCAAGGATACGCGCCTTTCCGGCTATCTGCTCGAACCGGCGCTCACCGCCGGGTTCGTTTCCATGGGCATGGATGCGATTCTGGTCGGTCCGGTGCCGACCCCCGCCGTCGCCATGCTGACGCCTTCCCTGCGCGCCGATATCGGCGTCATGATCTCGGCGTCGCACAACGCCTTCCACGACAATGGCATCAAGCTGTTCGGCCCGGACGGGCACAAGCTCTCCGACCGGATCGAACTGGAGATCGAGGCGCGGATGCAGGCCGGGGCTGCGCCGGACGCGCTGGCCGGCCCGCGCGAACTGGGCCGCGCCAGCCGGCTCGACGACGCCCGCGGCCGCTATATGGAATTCGTCAAGGCCACCTTTCCCGCCGATCTCAGCCTCGCCGGCCTCAGGATCGTCGTCGATTGCGCCAACGGGGCGGCCTACCGGGTCGCGCCGACCGTTCTGTTCGAGCTCGGCGCCGAGGTCGTTCCGGTCGCGGTCTCGCCCGACGGCTTCAACATCAACCGCGACTGCGGCGCGACATCGCCGGAGACCCTCGCCACGGCAGTCGTGGCCCACAACGCCCATATCGGCATCGCCCTCGACGGCGATGCCGACCGGGTGCGGCTGGTCGATGAGAACGGGCGGATCGTCGATGGCGACCAGATCATGGCGCTGATCGCGCGCGCCTGGCATCGCGCCGGGCGGCTGAAGGGCGGCGGCCTCGTTTCTACGGTGATGTCGAATCTCGGTCTGGAGCGCTTCCTGCAGGCCCTGGGGCTGGACCTCGTCCGCACGCGGGTCGGCGACCGCTATGTGGTGGAGCATATGCGCGCCCACGGCTTCAATGTCGGCGGCGAACAATCCGGCCATATCGTGCTGAGCGACTGCAATTCGACCGGCGACGGGCTGGTCGCGGCCCTGCAGGTGCTGGCCGAACTGGTCCGCTCCGGCCGGCCGGCGAGCGAGGTGACCCGACTGTTCGAACCGGTGCCCCAGCTTTTGCGGAACGTCCGCTACCCGGCGGGCGCCGCGGCAGCACCGCTCGATGCCGGGCCGGTCAGGCAGGCGATTGCCGAGGGCGAACGCCGGCTGGGCGAAGGCGGCCGCCTCGTCATCCGCGAATCCGGCACCGAGCCGGTCATTCGCGTCATGGCCGAGGGCGACGACGACGGCCTGGTCGCGGCGGTGGTCGATTCCATCTGCGCGTCCATCGAAGCGGCCGCCCGATGAAGGGCCGCGTTCTGATCGTTGCCGGCTCCGATTCCGGCGGCGGCGCCGGGATTCAGGCCGATATCAAGACGGTCACCGCCCTGGGCGGCTTCGCCATGACCGCGGTGACCGCGCTCACGGCCCAGAACACAATCGGCGTGCACGGCGTCGTCGGGGTCGAGCCGGCCTTCATCCGTCAGCAGATCGAGGTCGTCATGAGCGATCTCGGCGCCGATGCGATCAAGACCGGCATGCTGCACAGCCGCCCGGTGATCGAGACCGTCGCCGGAGCGATCCGCGATCTGGCCCCCGGCATCCCGCTGGTGGTCGATCCGGTCATGGTCGCCAAGGGCGGCGCGCCGCTGCTGCAGGACGATGCCGTCGCCACCCTGCGCGACTGCCTGCTGCCGCTGGCGACGGTGGCGACGCCGAACCTGCCGGAGGCCGGGGTCCTGCTCGGCCGGCCCGCGCCCGGCCGCGACGGGATGGCAGCGGCGGCCGGCGCCCTGCTGGACCTGGGCGCCGGCGCCGTCCTGCTCAAGGGCGGCCATCTGAAGGGCGATAATGTGGTCGATCTGCTGGCGGCCCGCGATGCCGCCCCGCGCCGCTGGACCGCGGACCGGATCGACACCGTGCACACCCATGGCACCGGATGCACCCTGGCCTCGGCGGTCGCGACCGGCCTCGCCCGGGGCCTCTCCCTGGAAGCGGCGGTCGGCCGGGCGCGCGACTATGTTCGCGCCGCCATCCTGGCCGCGCCCGGCTATGGCGCCGGGCACGGGCCGCTCGACCACGGTCACGCCATCGATCCGGCATAGCGGCGGCAGCGGCGGCGGCCGCCGCCGGCAGGCTCAGCTATAGCTTGCCGCCAGACCGGCGCGGGCGTCGCCCTGAATGCCGTATTGCGGGATCGGATAGCGCAGGCCGTTCTTCGACAGGGCGGCCAGACCGTCGATAATGCCGGGCAGATAGGAGGGCGGAATCGCCATCAGCAGCTCGTCTTCCATCACGCCGCCATAGCGCCGCTCGGCAAAGCACGGGATCGACAGGCTCGGCTCGCCGGTCCTGAGCGCCCGGCCCCAGCTGTCGGCGCACGCGCTCTCGCCGACGCAGCCCCATTCGAGCTTGCGGTATCCGGTCCATTGCAGGCCGTTGATAAACAGGATCATCTGGGCCGGCGTGGCATAGATCAGGCAGATATCCGGCGGATCGAGCCGGCCGGCAGCCAGCGGCGACACCGCCATGGCGGCGTATCTGCCATAGGGCACCACATCCATGGCTTCCTGATGCGCGGCGGCATCGGCCGGCGTCTCGAACCACACGCCGGCCATGTGCCGGCCGGACAGCCACTCCGGATTCTGCGGATGCAGGCCGATCACCGCGCCGCACTGGGCGCCGACCAGATCCTCCTGCGTGATGCCGACGGTCCAGCCGAGGCGGCAGGCCTGGGCGACGATCTGGTCGGTGGTATGGATGGAGCCGTTCGGCCGCCGGATTCGCGGTACGGCGGCCATCGCCTCGACGGTTTCGAACAATTTCATGCCGATGGGCGTCGTGCGCAGGCGCAGATAGCGGTTCAGGCCGCCGACAAGGGCTTCGTAATCATAGGCCGCGCGCGCATCGTCGCGGGACGGGGAAGAGGTCATGGCAGCTCTCCGGCAGCGATGGCGATGCACCCGGCCTAGAGGAGCGGGCCGGAACCCGGACCGGCCGGCCGGGCAAGCGCGGCTACGGTCCGAAAGTCCGGTAGAGCCAGGCCGCGAGCTCTCCTTCGAGGGGGAAGGAGAGCATGCCCAGCACCGAATATCCCAGCAGCCAGGGCATCAGATAGAAGCGGATCATATAGAAGAACCAGGCGACATAGAGCGGAATCAACGGCTCGATCAGGAAGCCCGGCGTGATCGGACGGAAGACCCGGAGGATCGGGTCCGTCATCTTCACGAAAACGCGCATGAAGAAGAAGGACGAATCGGTCGGCAGGAAAATGTTCATGCCGAAACGGCCGATCAGGGTCCACATGATCGCGCCCAGGACATAATCCTGTGCCACTGCCCACATCGGAAGCCCGCCGGTCATGTTCCGCCCTCCGTTTGCGGATCGCCGGGCCGCCGGCCGTCAAGCGGAACGGGCGGCTGCCGGCGGCAGAAAAGAATTCGGGGGCGGAACAGGGTTCCGCCCCCGATAGAGGTCAGGGTCGACCGGACCTAGTGCGAAGCTTCGAGGATCGTTGCCCCGCTCGGATCGCGTGTCGCGTCGACCATATCCTGGATTTCCTGGCTCGGCGCCGGGGTCATCAGGCTGACGACGACCATCGCCACCAGGCTGACCGGCATGCCGATGATGCCGAACCTGAGGTGATCCAGACCGAGCCACTGCTGGCCGGTCGTGTAGGTCCACCACAGATAGATCGACCCGGCGGCGAACCCGCCGACCATGCCGGCCACTGCGCCGGCCGCGGTCGCCCGTTTCCACCAGACGCCCAGCACCAGCGGGAAAAACAGGCCGGAACAGGCGAAGCAGAACGCCCAGGCCACCGCACCCAGAATGCCGGTCAACTGCAGACTGGCCACCAGGGCACCGAGCGCACCGATCACGATCAGCAGCACACGGGCGACAATCAGCCGGGTCCGCGTATCGGCCTTCGGATCGATGATCTTGTAGTACAGATCATGGCTCAGCGCGTTGGCGATGGCGAGCAGCAGGCCGTCCGCCGTGGACATGGCGGCAGCCATGCCGCCAGCCGCGACCAGACCGGAGATCACATACGGCAGCCCCGCGATTTCCGGCGTGGCCAGCACGACGATGTCGCCCCGCATGAAGAACTCGAACGACTGCAGGATGCCGTCGCCATTGATGTCCTTGATGGCCAGCATCTTCACGTCGGTCCAGTTCCGGATCCAGTCCAGATTGCTCACATCGGCGAACGATTTGCCGATGACGGCGGTCGGGAGGGTCGGATCCAGCAGCTGCAGCTTCGTCAGCGTGGCCAGGGCCGGCGCCGTGAAGTACAGCAGGAAGATGAAGAACAGCGACCATGCCACGGACTTGCGGGCCGCACGGACCGTCGGCGTCGTAAAGTAACGCATCAGGATGTGCGGCAGCGAGGCCGTGCCGGCCATCATGCACAGCGCCAGAGTGACGAACTTCCAGTTGTACATGGTGTCGCCGGTCGGGGCGTTGTGCGGCTTCGACAGGTTCGCGACGCGGAAACCTTCGTTCGCCAGCTCCGAGGCCGCGGCCTTCCACTTGTCCAGCGTCTCGCCGGCCAGCTTGGCGCCGATTCCGACCGCCTGCTCAAGCTCGGCGATCTTCGCCACCGCCTCACCGTAGGTGAAATGCGGAATGACGCCGAAGCCCTGCTTGTTCGACATCCAGATGACGGGCACCAGGTAGGCGATGATCAGCACGATGTACTGCGCCACCTGGGTCCAGGTGACCGCCCGCATGCCGCCGAGCATCGAGCACAGCAGGATGCCGAGCAGGCCGAACCAGACGCCGACCTCGAACGGAATGTGCAGCGCGCGCGCCGCGATCGTTCCGGTCGCGTTGATCTGCGCCGTCACATAGGTGAAGGACGTCACCACCAGAATGACGACGGCGACGAACCGCGCCAGGTTGCCGCCATAGCGGGTGCCGATGAAGTCCGGCACCGTGTAGCAGCCGAACTTGCGCAGATACGGCGCCATCAGGGCGTTCACCAGCACATAGCCGCCGGTCCAGCCGACGATGAAGGCGAGATAGCCGTGACCGCCGAAATAGATGCCGCCGGCCAGCGCGACGAAGGAAGCGCCGGACATCCAGTCCGCCGCCGTCGCCATGCCGTTGAACACCGGCGGCACCTCGCGCCCGGCCACATAGTAGGCCGAGACCTGCATGGTGCGCGAGAGCCAGCCGATCGCCGCATAGATGCAGACCGTGAAGATGACGAACAGGATGCCGATCGTGTCGGCGCCCAGGCCCATCTGCTCCAGGACGGCCATCAGAAGGATGAAGACGATAAACCCGCCGGTATACAATCCGTAGATTTTCGGCAGATTGTCGATGAAGTTGCCTTTGAACATCGTCCCCTCCCCTCAGCCCTGAGTTTCGTCGCCGGAGAGGCCGGCTTCGTTGTCGATCTTGTCCTGCTGCCAGTTCTGGTAGAAGATCAGCACGACGAAGATGATCAGCGAGCCCTGAACTGCGAGATAGTAGCCCAGCGGGAAGCCGATAAAGGTCATCCCGTTGAGGCTGGAAGCGAACCAGTGCACCAGCAGGGCAAAGACGAACCAGATCGCCAGCACGATGATCGTGAGGTTTCTGGTCTTTGCCCAGTGGCGCGTCCGCTGGCCAGATGTGTCGGACATGCGGCACCGTCCCTTGATGTTTGTGCGTGAGAGCCTTCATATGGTGTGACCGGGCTTCTGACGGCCCGGCACAGAGGCGCGCGAATCTAGCCACCGACGCCGGCGGAAGTCAAATGTGTCATGGTGTCCCTACGCCGAATTACTTGCGCGTGATAAGTCATGTCGATGGTACTGTCTGCACTTTCCCGGTTGCCCGGCCCGTTCAAGAGTATTGCCGAGCGGTTTGACCGGAGTCCCATAGATTCGGTCGAGTCCCTGTTCCTCTATACACGGACCCGTGCTTCATTCGTTGCCCAGACCGCCCTGTTCGAATACCTGAAGGCGCGCATGGGTACTCAATTTCGCGAATATTTTACCGACGATGTCTTTTCCCGGGCGATCCAGGATTCGTCGGTCAGGATATTCGTCTCGTGCCTGTCCGACCTCACCGTCTTCCTCGTCGCCGAAATTGCGGCTGCGGAGCGCCTCGGGCCGCAGGAGGCCGCCGCCATGGCGCGCCGCTGCTTCGACCGCGGCATGCGCGAGGGGCTGGCCGACATCGATGCCGGCCGGATTCCGGCCGATGCAGGCGGCCGGTTCGAGCAGAGATTGCGCGAGACCGACTGGCGCGAAGCCGCGGATGCGGACCCGGCCGCCGCCTTCGCCCTCAGCGCGGCGGACTTGGCGCGCCATGCGCCGGTGACCGACTCCTTCAAGCGGCTCGACCGCCAGATCGTCGCCACCTCGATGGGCCACAAGTGGCGGGAGGTCCGCGCCGGCTTTCGCGACCGCGCCGTGCCGGAGCGTATCGCGGCCGACTGGCGCGAGGCCGCCGGCACGCGGCGTCCGGGGGCCGGCCTGTGAGTTTCCCGGCCACATCGGGCGCGCTCTCCGCGATGCCGCTGGCGAGCATCCCGGCGGTGGTCATCGACACCGAGACGACCGGCCTGGATGTGGCGAATGTCCGCATCGTCGAGATCGGGGCGGTGCGGCTGGAGACCTGCGCGCCGGCGAGCCAGCCGCCGGTATTTTCCGGGCTGATCGATCCCGGCATCCCGATCCCGGAGGCCGCCACCGGAATCCACGGTCTTGGCGATGCCGACATTGCCGGCGCGCCGCCCTTCCCGGAGCGGGTCGCCGAGTTCGCGCAATGGGCCGGAGCGGCGGTGGTGATCGGCTATTCGGTCGGCTTCGATCTCGCCGTGCTGAAGGCGGAGCATGAGCGCCACGGCCTCCCCTGGCAGGCGCCGAGGGCGCTCGATGTGCGCCATCTGGTCGAGCTCGTCGCGCCGCAATTGCCGGCGCAGTCGCTCGAAATCGCCGCCGACTGGCTCGGCGTCGCGCTGGCCGACCGGCACCGGGCGCTGGGCGACGCCCGCATCGCCGCCGATGTCTACCGCGCCATCGTGCCGAAGCTGCGCGAAAAGGGCATCGTCACCCTGGCGCAGGCGGAGCGGGCCGTCCGCTCGCTGTCGGCCCGGATGACGGAGGAGGCCCAGGCCGGCTGGCACGACATGGCCCGCACTGGGAACGATGGCGGCAGCGGGCGCGGCGGCGGCAGCGTCGCCGAATATGCCGGGATCGACAGCTTCCCCTACCGCCACCGCGTCGCGGCGGCGATGAAGAGCCCGCCGCTGACGGTCGCCAACGACCGGCCGGTGAAAGGTGCGCTCGCCGACATGCTGGCGGCGCAGGTGAGCTCCCTGTTCCTGCCGCCGGAATCCGCCGGCGGCGACCACGGCATCGTGACCGAGCGCGATATTCTGCGCGCCATCGACCGGGACGGGCCGGCCGCGATGGAAGCCCCGGTCGGCAGTCTGGCGAGGCGCCCCCTGGTGACCGTCCACCGGGACGAATTCGTCTACCGGGCCATGGCCGAGATGTCGCGCCGCGGCTTCCGCCATCTCGGCGTCATGGCCGAGGACGGCACCCTGTGCGGCGCCCTGAGCGCGCGGGACTTTCTGCGCCAGCGGGGCGGCGACGCGGTCGCCCTGTGCGAAAGCATCGATTCCGCCGGCTCCCGCTTCGAGCTCGGCCGGGTCTGGTCCCGCCTCACGGCAATCGTCCGCGCCCTGGTGCTCGAGGATGTCGATACCCGCGATATCGCCGCCATGATCTCGCACAAATTGCGCGCACTGACCGCCCGGGCCTGCCAGCTGGCGGAGGCGGAGATGGCGGAGGCCGGCCTCGGCGCGCCGCCGGCGCCCTATGCCCTGCTCGTGCTCGGCTCCGGCGGGCGCGGCGAGAGCCTGCTCGCCATGGACCAGGACAATGCCCTGATCCTCGCCGACGATGCGCCGGCCGACGCCGATGCCTGGTTCGAACAGCTGGCCGGGCGGACCGCCGACATTCTGAATGAGGCCGGCGTCGCCTACTGCCAGGGCGGCATCATGGCGTCGAACCCGGCCTGGCGGAAGCCGCTGGCGGCCTGGCGGCAGACCGTCCGGTCGTGGATCGAGCGGTCGCGCGCCGAAGACCTGCTGAACTGCGATATCTTCTTCGATGCCCAGGCGGTGCTCGGCGCGGCCGATCTGGCCGACAGCCTGCGCGCCGAGGCCCTGGAACTCGCCCGGCACGCGCCGACCTTCCACCAGCAGCTCGCCCTCAAGGCCGGGCGGTTCGATACGCCGCTCGGCCTGTTCGGGCGGTTCCGGACCGAGGGCGGCCGGGTCGATCTCAAGATCGGCGGCATCATGCCGATCTTCTCGACCGCCCGCGTGGTCGCGCTGCGGGAGGGCGTGGCGGCGCGCACGACGCCGAAGCGGCTGGCGGCGGCGCGCGGCGCCGCGACGGTGGCCGACGAAACGCTCGACAATCTTGTCGAGGCGCACCGGATTCTGCTGACCCTGATCCTCGACCAGCAATTGCGGGATATCGAGGACGGCGTGGCGCTCTCCAACCGCGCCGATCCCTCGGCGCTCGACGGGTTCCGGCGGCAGGAAATGAAATGGGCGCTGGAGCAGGTGCCCCTGGTCGCCAACCTGCTCGGCACGCCGACGATGGGGCAATAGCCGGCCCGGCCTGCCGGCTATTCGGCGGCCCGCCGCGGGCCGGGCGGCGCGGCCGCCGGTTCCTCGCGCTCCACCACGCGCAGCGCCGGCGGCGACCCTTGCGCCGGCCCGCGATCTTCCAGCGCCGCGACCCGGCCGAGAATGTGGTCCCGAAGCGAAGGCGAAGGCGAAGGCGACGACGGCGCCGCCGCGTCTTCGGCCGCGCCCGTCCCGGCCGCCGATGCGGGCGGTATCTGGACGCCGGCCTCCTGCAGCCGCCGGATGGTCTGGAAATAGATTTCGTCTGTCGCCTCGCGGCGTTGCGGCGGCCGCGTCGCCGCCAGATTGCGCGGCCACACCGCCATGCCGTAGATCAGCCGGTAGAGCTCGGTCTTCAGATGCGGCGCCCAGTTGTTCTGCCGCGCGCCGGCCCGGTGCTGGCGCAGCCCCTCGATATGGATCGGCGCCGCGACGAAGGCGTCGCCCTGGGTCCGTATCTCGTGCGCAATCCGGCCGCGATAATCGACGATCATCGGATGGCCGCCGGTCACGAAGCCGCGCGTGCCCGCGGCATCGACGATGTGATAGCCGGTGTTGGGCGCGATCACATAGACATTGTTGTCCAGCGCCCGCGCCTGGTTCTGGATCTGCCAGACGCCGGTCGAGATCTTGTTCTCTATCGAGCTCGGCCGGTAGACGATTTCGGCGCCGTTCATCATCAGGCCGCGCGCCAGTTCGGGAAAATTGCCCTCCATGCAGATGAGGGCGCCGATATTGCCGATCGGCGTGCGCGCCACCGGGAAGAAGGCATCCAGCCCGTCGCCGAACATCGCCACCCACTGGTCCCAGACATCGTGCGGCGTGGTCGTGTGCTCGATGGTGAAGACGACATTCTTGCGGTGGACATGGACGATTGCGCCCGCCGGGTCGATGACGAAGGCGGTGTTGAAGAAGCGGTCGGGAAATTCCGCCATGCGCGCCTTGGCCTGGCCGATCAGATACAGGTTCCACTGCACCGCCTTCTCCGCCAGGCGGTCGGTGACCGGGCCGGGAATGTCGATGGCCCCGCTGCGGGCATAGGCCGCCGATTCCCAATCGCGATATTCGTCCGGGAAGCCCTGGATCGCCCCTTCGCACAGGGCGAGCAGGCGCGGCGGATACTCCATCGAATGCAGCACCGCCATGTCGATCATATGGTCGAGATGGCGGAGATTGGGCTCGTAGTCCGGCGCGTCCCCGACCGCGAACTTGCAATCGACGGTATCGGTCTGGAGGCCGATGGCGTTGTAGATTTCCGTCACGCTACGATCCCGGGGGCGCTCTGCCCCGTTCCGCCGCCCGTGTGGCCGGCTGTCCGGCGGCAGTCTACCACGCGCCCGACGGCGCGCAAATTCCGCCGCGGGCCGGCCTAGCGGATCAGGAAGAGCGACAGGTCGGGCACGAAGGTCACGACCATCAGCACGGCGAGAATCAGCGCGATGAAGGGCAGGACGGCCCGGCAGACGAGCAGGAAGGATTCCCGGAACGCCGTTGCCGCCACGATCAGGTTGAGGCCGACCGGCGGCGTGAGAAAACCGACCTCGAGATTGATGACCATGATAATGCCGAGATGGATCGGATCGATGCCATAGAGCTGGCCGATGCCGAGCATCAGCGGCGCCAGAATCAGGATCGCCGAAATCACATCGATGAAGCAGCCGACCAGCAGCAGCAGGATATTCATCGCCAGCAGGAAGGCGATCGGATCGCTGACAATGGTGCCGACCCAGGCGGCGAGCGCGTGCGGCACCTGCTCCACGGTCAACAGCGACTTGATGCTCAGCGCCACCGCGACGATGGGAAAGAGCGTGCCGAGCAGCTTCGCCGTTTCGACCGAAGTATGGAAAAAATCCTGCAGCCGCATCTCGCGATGGATGAAGACTTCCACGACCAGCGCGTAGCCCAGCGCGACCGCCGCCGCCTCGGTCGCCGAGAAATAGCCGGTATAGATGCCGCCCAGCAGGACGACCGGCAGCAGGAGGGCCCAGATGCCGCGGCGCAGCGCGCCGGCAATGGCGGGCAGGTCGAGCGGCTTCGACGGCAGATGCCGGTTGACCCACAGGGCATAGACGCCGAGCACCAGGGTCAGCAGCAGGCCGGGCACGATCCCGGCCGTGAACAGGTCGGAGATCGATTTCTCGGTGACGATGCCGTAGAGGATGAGCGGGATCGACGGCGGAATGATGATGCCGAGGGTGCCGCCCGAAGTGAGCGCGCCGAGCGAGAAGCTGCGGGAATAGCCCTCGCGCAGCAGGGCGGGATAAAGGATGGTGCCGACCGCCAGCAGCGTCACCGGCGACGAGCCGGAAATGGCGGCGAAGACGGCGCAGGACAGGATCGTGGCCACCGCCAGGCCGCCGGGCAGCCACTGCGTCAGAACCCGCATGACCTCGATCAGCCGCGCGGCGATGGAGCCCCGCGTCATCACATTGCCGGCGGCGATGAACATGGGAATGGCGAGCAGCACCTCATTGTTGAGGCTGCCCCACATGTCGTCGACCAGATAGGAAATCCGGCCGTCGCCCCAGATCAGATGGACATAGGCCGTCGCCGTCAGCAGGATGAGGATGACGTTCTGGCGGAACGCCAGCAGCACCAGAACGAGGCCGATCAGGCCGAGGGCGGCCATCGGCTCAGCCGGCTTCCGGCTGCGGTTGCGGCTTCAGCGCCGGAAACGCGGCGAAGCACAGATGGCGCAGCGCGGACGAGAAAAAGGCATAGGGCAGCACGATCTGGACCGGCCACAGCGGCGTATAGAGGACGGCGGCGCGCTCGTTGTTGGCGATGCTTTCCGCGACATAGCCCAGCGCGACGATGCCGAAGCCGATAAAGAGCACGCCGGAAAGGGCATCGCCGGCACGGGCGACGGTCGGACGCCAGACGCGGGGGAACCAGCCATCGGCGAATTGCGGGCGCAGATGGCTGTTCGCCGCGGTGGACAGGACCAGACCGAGAAAGCTCGCCACGATGGCGCCGAACACGGCCAGCTTCTGGGCGCCCAGAATCGGCTCTCCGGCGATTTCGCGCGACAGCACATCGGCCAGCAGCAGGCCCGCCACCGCCGTATAGGCGGCGGTGGCGAGCCCGGCTTCGAACCGGTAGAGCGCGCGCAGCGCGCGCTCGACGCCGCTACGCACGGGCGTGGACGCCGGTCAGCCGGCGCAGGCCTTGCGCGCTTCCTGCAGGCGCTGCCAGATCGCCGCCGATTGGCCGCCGAGTTCCTTGACGATCCCGGCCTGCGCCGCCGGCGCCTTGGCGCGCCAGGCCTTCATCTCCGCCGCGCTCGGCCGGTAGACCGGCACGCCCGCCTTGGCCAGCTTGCCGAGCAGGCCCGCTTCGGCACCGCGGACCGCCTTGCGCAGGAAACCGGCGACCTCGTAGGCGGACCGCAGCCACCCCTGCTGCTGCGCGGAAAGCCCGTCCCACACCTTCTTGCTGATGATGACCGCGCCGATCTGGTGCGAGTGGTTGGTCACGACGACATGGGGCGCAACCTTGTGATAGCCGACCGCGATGCCATAGACCGCCGGCCAGGTCGCGGCATTGACGTTACCGGTCTTGAGCGCCTGCATGCTCTCGGCCGTGCCCAGCGGAATCGCCGTGGCGCCGATGGCGTTCATATACATCGTATCGGTCGCGGTCGGCGCGGTGCGCAGCTTGACTCCGGCCAGATCGGCCGGCGTTTTGACCGGCTTCTTCGCGAAGACGATCTGGTTGCCCACCTCCATCCAGGTCAGCGGGACCACGCCGCCCTTTTGCAGCAGCCCCTCATAGACCGGCAGCAGATGCTTGTCGGCGACGCAATCGGCCTCCTTCAGGTCTTTCCAGAGATAGGGCGCGGCCAGCAGCGCAAATTCAGGCGCGACCAGCGAGACCGCCGTGTTGGAATTCGCCCCCATGTCGATCCGGCCGCGGACGATCTGGCGAATGACCTTCTGTTCGCTGCCGCCGAGCTCGTTGTTGAAGAACACCTTGATGGTCAGCTTGCCGGCCGAGGCCTCCTTCACCTTCTCCGCCACCCTGGTGGCGAAGACGCCCCACGGCGTTTTCGGCGGCGGCGCCAGGGAAAGCTTGAGCTCTACGGCCGAGGCCGTCGGCACCGGCAGCAGCGCCACGGCGCCCAGCGCCAGAATCGTCGAACGGAACTTCATGGTTTTCCTCCCTTTGTCGATAGGCGGGACTATTAGCCCAATTCCCGCCATTTCCTAGCGAAAAGGCGCCGGGCCGGCAGAGTCGGCACCGGCGTCGAACGGATCGGCGCCCGGATATTCCAGCAGGCCGAACTGCTCGCGATACCGGCCGGGCGTCAGGCCGACCAGGCGCCGGAACAGGGCCCGGAAGAAGGCGACATCCCGATAGCCGATGCGCGCGCCGATCTCCTCGATGCTGTTGTTGGTGGTCTCGAGCCGGAACCGGGCCTCCTTGACCCGGATATGCTGGATGTAGCCGGTCGCCGAGTGCCCGGTGGCAGCCTTGAACCGCCGCTTGAAGGTGCGCGGCGACAGCCCCGAGGCCGCGACCGCCGAAGCGAGCACATCGGCGGCCGGAAAATCCCGGTGCAGCACCTGCTGCGCCCGCGCCACCGCCGCATCGCCGTGCCGGCGCGGCGGAATCCACTCGGCGAACGGCATCTGGTCGCGCACCTTGCGGAAGATGGTGAAGGACTTGGCGGTCTGCGCCGCCGTGACCGCCCCGGCATAGCGGGCGATCAGATAAAGCGCGAGATCCTGCCAGCAGGTGCCGCCGGCCGCGGTCACGATGCGGTCGCCCGGTCCGGCCGGGATCAGCACCCGGCGCGGCTGAAAGCGGATCGCCGGATATTTGCGCTGCGCCCGCTCGGCCAGTGTCCAGTGGATCGTCGCGGCGCGGCCGTCGAGCAGGCCGGCCTCGGCGAGCAGCAGCGCGCCGGAAGAATTCGAGCAGACCAGGCTGCCGCGGCGCCAGGCGGCGCCCAGCCAGGCCGCAATCGGCTGCCATGACGCCGGTATGCCGAGCGGCTCTTCGAGCAGCGAGGGCACGAAGACGGTCGGCACGAAGGCGATATCCGGCGCCGGCATCTCTTCGAGCGTGCGGTCCGCGACCACACTCAGGCCCTGATAGCAGGCGAGCCGCCCCTTGCGGGCCGCCACCACCGAGACGTCGAAGCGCCGGACCGAGGCCGGATCGGCGTTCAGGACCTGCCAGAGATAGCCGGCGCTGGAGAGGATATCGAACGGCCCGGCAATCGCCGAGGACAGGACCCCGTCGCCGGCCACGATCGCCACTGTCGTTCGTTGCGGGTCCGACATGCTTCCCGAAACCGTCCCGGCGCCGCCCCGGAACGAGCCGGCCGCCGCGCCTTTCCATGCGGAATCGACGGCCGCGGATTGAATACCATCGGCCGGCGCGAGGCAAATGGCGGCGAGCCGGCGGGCCGGCGCCCACGTCAGGCCGTTCGGCCGGGGAGCGCGCCGACCGCCTTGCCGACCCGGTCCAGCACGGCGCGCAGCGCGTCGGCCTCGCCGGCCATGTAGAGCCGCCCGCTGGCGCCGATCATCCGGCATTCCACCAGGCTGATGGCGGGTTCGGCCCGTTCCGCCTCGTTGGCGATGAAGGCCGCGAACAGGGCCGGCACGCATTCGATCAGCAGCAGGCTCTGGCCGGGCAGGATCATGTTGGCCTGCCGCGACCGGTTGACGATGACGGCGTGCTGGTCGGTCACGTCCTCGATGATGTCGGAGAACAGGAGCCGCGGTTTGAGCTGGTCCTCCGGCTTCGCGCCGAGCCATTCGAGGATCGCCCGGCCGCCCCGGTCGAGCGCCTCCCGGTCTTCGCTGTGCAACTCGAGCACGCCGAACTGCCGCTCGACCGCCAGAATGCCGGGTTCGAGCGACGGCACCGACTTCAGCGCCAGATCGATCACCCGCTCGATGGCGAGGCCGGGCGCGATCTCGACGATCAGCGAGTGCATCCCCTCCAGCGGGACATAGCCGCGCGCCGGCACCGGCGAGCTGAGATAGGCCGCGAACTGCCGCTGCAGCCCTTCCAGCATCAGATAGACCCGGAGCTCGGGCATGGCGCCCGCGCGCCCTGCCGCCTTCGTCCGCTGCCGCGCAGCCATCGTCAGGACGCGGCAAACGCTTTCTGCACATCCGCGTGCGGCCGCGGGATGACATGCACCGACTTGACCTCGCCGACCTGCGAGGCCGCCTCGGCGCCTGCCTCCGTCGCCGCCTTGACCGCGCCGACATCGCCGGTGACGCTCACCGCGACCAGCCCGCCGCCGACCTGCTCGCGGCCGGCGATGCTGACATTGGCGGCCTTCACCATGGCATCGGCCGCCGCATACGCCGCGACATAGCCGACCGTCTCGATCATTCCCACAGCCTGTGACATTCCATTCTCCATCTCGATGGGTTGAATTCAGGTGGACCGGATTCCTCAGCCCGGCGTTTCGTCGAGCGCCGCGACGATCACGGCGTCCACGATGGCCCGGCCGTCCGGCAGGGCGTTGACCGCCGCCTGCCCGAAGGTGACGAGCACGGATTCGCCCTCGCCCGAGCCGAGCGTATCGAAGGCGACGACCCGTTCCCCGCCGGCCAGCTCGACCTCCAGCAGGGCGCCGGCGGGAAGCCGGTCGACGCGCTTGGTGGCCCAGACGCTGCCGACCACGGTGCCGGTTTTCATCGCTCGCTCCTCTCGATGGTCAGGCCCAGAGCCCTGGCGCGGTCGCGGGCCAGCGGGGTGACGACCGCGCGCCGGCCGACGACCAGCCGGGTGCCGAGCCGGGCGGCTTCGGCGACCTTGCGCTCGGTGACGACGCCATTGGCGATATCGACCGATGGCGCGCCGGCGCCCGCGGTGCTGCCGGCGCCCGGCTGTACCGATTTGTTGTAGGCATCCTTCAGCGCGATCCTGCCGTCGCGCACGATGTAGAAATCCAGCCCGGTGAAATCGACGGCGGTGCCGTCCGGCCCGGTGCCGCTGACCCGGTAGTGCTGGTAGACCCGGTCGCCGCTGACGAAGACGATTTCATTGACGGCGTTGAAATGTTTCAGGAAGGCCCACCGCTTCGTGTAGGCGTCCCGGAACGCCGTCCTGCCCTTCGCCGACGTATAGGGCGCGCCCGGCCCGGACGGCAGGCGCCACTCGAAATCCTCGGTCACGGTCGCCCAAACGCGGTCGAAATCGCCGCTGTTGAAGGCTTCGAAGAAGCGGTCGAAGGCGGCCCGCGCCTCCCCTTCCGCCGCCCCGTCCTGCGATGCCAGCCGCACGTCGAAGCCGATGGCGCCGCTTTTCAGCCGGCCGGCCAGTTCCGGGGTGGCGGCAATCGATGCGATCAGGCGCGCCAGCCGGTCGCCATCGGCGCCGTCGCGCAGCACGATCGGAATGCGCACCGGCGGCGCCTGTGCCGGCGCGGCAGGCGCAGCGGCGGCGGCAGACGGCGGCGCCTCTGCGCCGCGCGCCTCGGCAATCGCCTTCCGCACCAGTTGCCGGATCGCTTCCGTCTGCGCCGCCATCGCTATGCCCCCTCCGCGCCGAGCGCGGCCTCGACCGCGCCGGCCGCCGTGCGGACATCGGATGCGGTGCCCGCCATGTAGAGCCGCCCGGCCGCGCCCATGAAGCGACAGTCGATCAGCTTCACGTCGGCGGCCTTCTCGGCCTCGTTGGCGGCCAGCAGGGCGTTCGCCGACGGTGTCATTTCCAGAATGAACAGCGTATCGCCCGGCAACAGCATGTTACCCTGCCGGTTCCGGTTGACCAGGAAGGAATGGTAGGGATCGACCCGGTCGACGATGCGCGATGCGAGGATTTCGGGCCGCATGGCATCGCCCGCCGAAGCGCCCATCGCGGCCAGCACCGCCGCGCCGGCGGAGCGGACCGCTGCCGGATCGGCGGCATGGAACTCCAGATAGCCGAACTGGCGCTCGACCACCAGATTGCCCGGGCGGACGTCATCGTGCTTGAGCGCGATATCGGTCAGCCATTCGATATCGAGGCCGGGCGCGACCTCCACGACGGTCGCCGCGTCGCGCTGGCGGGGCAGGAAGCCGCGCATCGTCGCGCCGATATAGCACATGGTCTGCGGCTGCAGCTGGTCGAGGAAGATATAGGAGCGCAGCGTCAGCATCGGGCCCGCTCCCGTTCCAGTTCCTCGGCGACGATGCGCCGGATTTCGCCCATGAGTGCCGGCGGCCCGGCATCCTCGTCGTGCACCGGCCCGGCCTGCCCGGCGGCGGCGGGATCGAAGCCGTCGTCCACCGGAAAGGCGACCCGCTTCCAGTTAATCAGGTCCTCCGGGCCGACATTGCGGTCGATGGAACTCTTGCCGGCAAAGCCGGTGCCGATGGTGAAGGTTACCGGCAGGCCGGTGCCGCGGCCGACCGCGCCATTGGTCGGGTTGCCGTTGACGACCACCCGGTAATAGTCGAGCGCCGCGCCGAACAGCACCGCCTGTTCCGGGTCGCCGGTGAAGATGGCGGCGGTGTGGCCGGCGCCGGCGGAGCGCAGCATGCAGCGGGCGATGCCGATGGCGCCCTCGACCCCGTCCACTACGGCGGCGCCCATCAGCACCGAGAGCTTCTCCCGCGCCATCGGCGGCACCTTCTCGGCATCGCGCAGCAGGCCGACGATGGCGCGCGTCTCCGCCGGCACCGACAGGCCGGCAAGCTGCGCCACCCTGGCGGCCGGCTGGCCGATAATGGCGGGATTGAGCCTTCCGCCCGGAAAGGCCGCCGCCTCGAGCGTTTCCTGCTCCTCGTCGGTGCAGAAATAGGCGCCATTGGCTTCGAACAGGCCGCGCAGGTCCTGCGCCACCGGCCGGTCGGCCAGAACGACCGAAGGCGCCGAACAGGGCGTGCCGTAATCGTATTCCTTGCCGTCGACGATTTTCTCCGCCGCCAGCGCGAGATCGGCCGAACGGTCGACATAGACCGGCGTGTTGCCCGGACCGACGCCGAGCGCCGGATTGCCGGAACCGTAGGCGGCGCGCACCATCGCCGCCCCGCCGGTCGCGATCACCAGGTCGGTCCCGTCGGCCCGCATCAGCGCCTCGGTGGCCTGGAGCGTCGGCCGGGCGAGAATCTGGATGGCATCGGCCGGCGCGCCGGCGCGCCGCGCGGTCTCCTCGAGGAAGTGCGCCGCATCGGCGCTGCATTCGAGCGCTGCCGGATGGGGGCTGAAGACGATGGCGTTGCGCGTCATCAGCGCCAGCATCGCCTTGAAATAGATCGTGCCGACCGGCGAGGTGGAATTGGACAGGCCGACGATGACGCCGGCCGGCCGGCCGATCTCGACGATATTGCGCGCCCGGTCGCGGCGGATGCCGCCGAGCGGCCGGTCGCGCCAGGCCTCATGGATGCGGACGCTGCCCGAAAGGTTCTTGTCGACCTTGTCCTCGACCCGGCCGAAGCCGGTCTCGCGGACCGCCCATTCGGCATAGTGGCGGGCGCGGCCGGCCGCCGCTTTGGCGACCGTACCGGCGATCTTCATCGCTTCGGCCGGCGGCATGCGCCGGAACGCATCGGCGGCAACCCTCGCCCGGCGCAACAGCTGGCGCCCGGTCTGCAGCGCCTGAAGGTCCCGGTCCATCGCGCCGGCGTCCGTCGGATCGCGCTTCATGGGGCGGATATTACCCGTCAGAGCCCGGCCGCCCGGGCGCCGATGGCATCCAGATCGGCACCGTCGAGCGCGCCGAACACGGCCCGGACCGCGGCCTGCTCGGCCGCCGGCGCGGCCGCCAGCCGGGCAGTATCGACGATGGGACCCGCACCGGCGGCGCCGGCCGGGGCGGCTGGCGGGCGCAGACGGGCGGGAACCGTGGCGAGGTCGAGGCACGGCTCCGCCGAACCGGCGGTCATCCGCTGCATGCCCCGGTAGTTCGGCGCGTAATCGAACACCGCATAGTGCTGGGTCGCGAAATTGTCCCAGATGACCATCGAATCCTGTTCCCAGCGGAAGCGGACCAGAAACTCCGGCTTCTTGACCCACTCGAAGAGCATCCCCAGCAGGGCGTCGCTGAGATCGAGATGGATGCCGAAGAATTTCTTGGTCCAGATCGAATTGACGAACAGGGTGAGCCGCCCGGTCACCGGGTGATTGATGACGGCGGGATGGGTGACCACCGGATTCTGCTCGATCAGCCGGAACTCGTGCTCGTTGGCCATCGAGTTCATCATCGACTGGCCGCCGATCCGGCCTTCCTGGACCCGGCGGTAGAAATCGATCCGGCGCTGGTGATGCGGCAGGTCGTGATCGGCCCGGAGCCCGAGCAGCATCGTCTTGAGCGGATCGGGCAGCGCGTCGAAGGCGGCGGCGGTGGACGACCACAACGTATCGCCGCCAGCCGGCGGCAGCTTCACCGCGCGCAGCAGGTTCACGCTGCTCGGCCGGGCGCGAAAGGTGACATCGGTGTGCCAGCGGTCGGTTTCCGGCTGTTCATAGCCCTCGTGGGCGATGGTCTGGATCTGCGGGAAGCCTTCGATATGCGGAAAGAACTCGTGCTGCTCCAGCTCGCCGAACTGGCTGCCCAGCCTGATATAGGCCTCCGGCTCGATGGGCTGGTTGCGGAAAAAGAGGACGTGATACTGCCAGAGGGCCTGGCGGATTTCCTCGTAGACGGCCTCCGAGCGAACCGCATTGAGATCGACATTGGAAACCGTCGCGCCGATCGTCGGCGTCACCGGCTCGACCGAGATATGCGCATAACTCATGACCGATGCCTCCCGGAGCGGCGGCGCACCCGTCCGGCCGCGCCGGCCCGTCTCTCCACCGGCCAGCATCCTCCGTCCCATTCACCCCTGCAAGGGGTTACCGGGCCATACGGCGAGCGTACGATTCGGCCGTTTTCCTGTCGTTCGGCGGATCGGCGGCACCGACGCCGCCGGCGGCAGGGGGTGACGGGGCCACCGCTGCGCGGTGCATTTCCGGTTCGCCGGCCGCCTTGGGACGATTCGAACCGGCGGCGAAACTGTGCAAGCCGGCGATGACGCGATATGTTTGCGCTATCGCTGCCCATGGGCCGCATCTGCGTTCCGACCCAGGAGAATCCCGGTATGTTGAGGTTCTCGGAAGAGATCATGCTGCTCTTGCTCGACGACAAGGGCGGGAGATTCGTCGATCTGCCGACCCTGTCGCTCGAATACGCGCTTGCCGGATCGGTGCTGATGGACCTGGCCATGGCGGGGCGCATCGACACCGATCTGGAGCGGCTGTTCGTCATCGATCCGACTCCGCTCGACGACGAGCTGCTCGATCCGACGCTGGCGAAGATCGCGCAGGCCGGGGAGAGCCACGACACGGCCTACTGGATCAAGCAGATGGTGGCCGATGCCGAGCGCATTCGCGAGCGGTCGCTCGCCCGTCTGGTCGAGCGCGGTATCCTCAAGCGGGAGGAAGACCGTTTCCTGTGGGTTTTGCGGACACGGCGCTACCCGATCGTCGACGACACGACGGTGCGCGAGGTGAAGCTCCGCATCATGGGCGTCATTCTGAGCGACGACATCCCGGATGCGCGCGACATCGTCATCATCTCGCTGGCCGACGCCTGCCGCATTTTCGAGGATCTGCTGTCCGCCCGCGAGCTGAAAGCGGCGGCGGGGCGGATCGACCAGGTGCGGAAGATGGACCTGATCGGCCGGGAAGTCGCGAAGGCGGTGAGCGAAATCGAGACCTCGCTGGCCATGGCCTTCGTCCCGATGCACTGAGACGGAAGCCGCCCGGCGACCGGCCGGCGGCGACGCCTCCCCCTTGTCCCCTCCGCTCCGCCGATCGGGCGCGGGCGGCGGCGCAACGACGCTGGCGCGGCCGGCGGGAGGGGTGCTAGACTTGCCGGATCGAAGTTCGGCCGGGGTGTCGCCGGACCGTTTGCAGCAGCAGCGTCCGTGCGTCTGAGATCAGACCCGTCGAACCTGACCTGGGTCACACCAGCGTAGGGAGCCGCCCGATTCAGTCGCAACAGGACCGTTCGGAACCGCCGGAGACCGTCGCCATCGTCGGCGGCGGCGTGTGCGGGCTCGGCATCGCCTGGCGCCTCGCCCAGGCCGGCTGCCGCGTCGCCGTTTTCGACCGGGGCGCCATCGGCCGGGGCGCCAGCCATGCCGCCGCCGGCATGCTCGCCGCCGGCGTCGAGACCGAACCCGGCGAGCTCGACCTGCTGCAGCTCAACCGCCGCAGCCAGCGGGCCTGGCCCGCCTTCGCCGCCGAGCTCGAGGCGGCGAGCGGGCGCGATATCGGCTATCGCGACGACGGCACCCTGGTCGTCGCGCTCACCGGGGACGACCGGCGGCAGCTGCGCTTCATCCACGACTATCATCGCCGCGCCGGGATTGCGGTTACGCTGCTCGGCGGCGGCGCGGCGCGGGAGCGGGAACCCGCCCTCAACCCGCGGATTCCCGCCGCGGTGTGGAGCCCGGACGACCACCAGGTCGATAATCGCGCCCTCACCGGGGCCCTGGCCGAGGCGGCAACCCGCGCCGGCGCGCGCCTGATCCCGGACCGCAAGGTCGATGCCATCCGGGTCGATAACGGGCGCGCCACCGGGGCCGTCGTTGCCGGCGAGACCGTGGCGGCCGACCGTGTCGTCCTGGCCGCCGGCGCCTGGTGCCGCACCGTCGGCGGGCTGAAGCCGGCCGCCCTGCCCCCGGTCCGCCCGATCAAGGGCCAGATGCTCGCCCTGCAGATGGACCCGGCGTCGCCGCTGCTCCGGCATGTCGTGTGGGCGCCGGGCGTCTATCTGGTGCCGCGCCGCGACGGCCGCCTGCTGATCGGCGCGACGGTGGAGGAAAAGGGCTTCGACGAAACGATCACCGCCGGCGGCCAGTATGCCCTGCTCGATGCGGCGTGGCGCGCCCTGCCGGGCATCGAGGAACTGCCGATTGCCGAGACCTGGGTCGGCTTCCGGCCCGGCTCGCGCGACGATGCGCCGATCCTCGGACCGGGCCCGGTCGAGGGCCTGGTCTATGCCACCGGCCATCATCGCAACGGCATCCTGCTGACGCCGGTCACCGCCGATCTGGTCGGCCGCTTCGTGCTGACCGGCGAGGCGGACCCGGCGCTGGCGCCCTTTGCCCTGGCGCGCTTCGCCAGCCGCGCTCCGGGCCCCGGCGACCGGGCGGCGGCGTAGCCGGCGATGCGCATAGTGCTCAACGGCACCCCGGCCGAGACCGCGGCGGCGACCCTGCGGGCGCTGCTCGACGAGCAGGGCATCGATGCCGAGGCCCGCGGCATTGCCGTGGCCGTGAACGCGGCCGTGGTGCCGCGCGGCGACTGGGCCGAGGCCCGGCTCGGCGCCGGCGACCGGATTGAAATCGTCAAGCCCTTCCGCGGCGGCTAGGGCAGGCCCGGATCGTGAGCGACCGATGAGCGACGACCGTTTCGAGATCGCCGGGCGCACCTTCGCCAGCCGCCTGTTTCTGGGCACGGCCGGCTATCCCAACCAGCAGGCGATGCTCGATGCGCTGCGCGCGAGCGGTGCGGAGGTGGCGACCGTCTCCATCCGCCGTATCAGCCTGGAGGGCTATGCCGAAAGCACGGTCGATCTGCTGGGCAGCGGCTGGACCCTGCTGCCCAACACCGCCGGCTGCATGAGCGCCAGCGACGCCATCCTGACCGCGCGGCTGGCGCGCGAGGCGCTGGAGACCGACTGGGTCAAGCTGGAGCTGATCGGCGACCGGGAAACCCTCTACCCGGATGTCGAGCAGCTGGTCGGCGCCGCGCGCGAGCTCGTCGCCGACGGGTTCCAGGTCCTGCCCTACTGCACCGACGATCCGGTGGTCTGCCAGCGCCTGGCCGATGCCGGCTGCGCCGCCGTCATGCCGCTGGGCGCGCCCATCGGCACCGGGATCGGCATCGCCAACCCCTACAATATCGAACTGATCTGCAACCGCAGCCCGGTCCCGGTGATTCTCGACGCCGGCATCGGCACCGCCTCGGACGCCGCGCTGGCGATGGAGCTGGGCTGCGCCGCGGTGCTGCTCAACACCGCGGTGGCGAAGGCGCTCGATCCCGTGCTGATGGCAGCCGCCATGCGCGACGCCGTTGCCGCGGGCCGGGCGGCCCGGCGTGCCGGACGGATTCCGAAACGGGACCATGCCGAAGCGTCGAGCCCGCAGATGGGGCTGATCGGCGGCTGACGGCGGGCCCCGTTGAAGATGCCAGCCCTGCCCGACCCGCCGCTGATGCTGATTACCGACCGGCGGCAGGCGCGGCGGCCGCTGGAAGCGGTCGTGGCCGCCGCCTTCGCCGCCGGGGCGCGCTGGATTAGCGTCCGGGAGAAGGATCTGCCGCCGGAAGCGCAGCGCGATCTGGTCCGGCGGCTGGCCCGGCACGCACCGGCCGATGCCTGCATCGGCCTGCACGGAATCCCCGGCCCCGATGGCGCCGGCATCGCCGCCTGGCACCTGCCCGGTGACGGCGATATCGGCGCGGCCCGCCAGCGGGCGCCCGGCATCCGCCTGCTCGGCAAATCCTGCCACGATCCCGCCGGGGTGCGGGCGGCGCAGGAGGCCGGTGCGGACTATGTCACGCTCAGCCCCATCTTCGCCTCGGCGAGCAAGCCCGGATACGGCCCGGCCCCCGGCCCGGCGATGCTGGAGGCGGCACGGGCGCAGCTGGCGCCGGGCAGCTGCCGCCTGCTCGCCCTCGGCGGCGTGACGGCCGCCAATATCGGCGCGTGCCGGGCCGCCGGCGCCGACGGGGTTGCGGTCATGGGCGCGGCGATGGGCGCCGACGATCCGGGCGCGGCCGTCGCCGCCCTGATCGCGGCCTGGCGGAGCGCCGCACCGTCGCGCCAGGCCTGACACGGCGGGCGACGCAAAAGCTCAGGGGACCGGCCTGCCGGTCCCGGCGGCGGGCCGATAGCGGCGGTGCCACAGCACATAGACGACCATGCCGATCAGGCTCAGCGAAAACCAGGTGATGGCGTATTCGAGATGGGCGTTGCGCACCGCCAGCCGGGTCTGGCCGCCGCGCGGCCAGCCGCCCGGCGCGTCTGCGATCAGATCGACATAATAGGGCCGGACCTTCGCCAGGCCGGCATGGGCGGCCATCCGGCCGAGATCGAGTCGGAACCAGGTGTTCGCGGCCGGATCGTTGTCCGGCACGAAATAGCCGGCCGGCGCCGGCGTCCGCAGGATTCCCGTAAGCGCGACGCGCCCGCCGACCTGCCCGTCCCGGCGGGTTTCCGGATTGCGCCGCACGGTCGGCACCCAGCCCCGGTTGACGAGGATCGCGCCGCCATCGTCGAGCCGGAACGGCGTGACGATCTGCAGCCCGATCTCGCCGGAGCCGAGCGCGCGCGCCGGCCGGTACATTTCCCGCTCATGGAGGAATGTGCCGCTGAAGCGGACCCGGCGGAACAGGCTCTGCCCTGGATCGAAGTGCGCCGGCAGGCCTTCCAGCACCGGCAGGGCGATCCGGGCCCGGCGCTCGGCGATCAACCCCTCCTTCCAGGTGAGCCGCTGCACCTGCCAGACGCCGAGGCCGAAGGCGAGCATGACCGCCGGCAGGGCGATCAGGGTCGGCCACAGGGCCGGCCGGAAGCCGAGGACGATCATGGCCCGGTGCGCCCCGGCGCGGCCGCCGATGCCGGCCTAGCCGTCATGGCCTTCATAATCCTCGCGCCGATGCCGGTATTGCAGGGCGATCAGCGTCGCCTTCAGGGGGCGGAGCAGCGCCAGCGCCCCGGCGATAATCAGGGGCGGCCACAGGACGGCGTGGAGCCAGAGCGGCGGCTGGAAGCGCAGTTCGGTCCCCAGGGCCAGCCCGACGATGACCGCGCCGAGCAGCAGGATGGCGAACACCGCCGGGCCGTCGCCCTGTTCATGCGCGCGGAGATCCTGCCCGCACACCGGGCATTCGGCGGCGACCGTCAGGAACCCGCTGAACAGGGAACCCCTGCCGCAGGCGGGGCATTTGCAGCGGAGGCCGGCGCTCAGCGGAGAGACCGCCATGGGCGGCCGGACTTCGTGACCGTCTGCGCACCCCGGCCTAATGAAGCGCGACCGGGGCGCCGGCGCTCCCGACGACATAGATGAAGCAGAACAGGAACAGCCAGACGACATCGACGAAATGCCAGTACCAGGCCGCCGCCTCGAAGCCGAAATGGTGATCCGGCCGGAAATGCCCGCGCATGGCGCGGAACAGGCAGACGGCGAGGAAGAGCGTACCGACGATGACGTGGAAGCCGTGAAAGCCCGTCGCCATGAAGAAGGCCGACGAATAGATGCCGCCATCGGCGATCCGCGCGCCCTCCTCGGTCACCTTCTGGCCGCCCTCGATCAGCATGGCGAAGCTGAACGGCGCCTGGGCATATTCCACCGCCTGCAGCCCGGTGAAGCACAGGCCGAGAAAGACGGTCGCGGCCAGGCCCTGGACCAGCCCCTTGCGGTCGCCTTCCCTCAGTGCGTGATGGGCCCAGGTGACCGTGCAGCCCGAAAGCAGCAGGACCATGGTGTTGAGCAGCGGCAGGTCCCAGGCATCGAACACGCTGATATGCGCCGGCGGCCACTGGCCGCCATTGGCGGCCTCGCGCGCGTACATGCGGGCCGCCTCGCCGACCTGTGCGCCGCCCTCGCCGAACAGGGCACTGTCGAAGAAGGCCCAGAAGAAGGCGGCGAAAAACATCACCTCGGAGGCGATGAAAAGGGTCATCCCATAGCGCAGGCCGAGCTGGACGACCTTGTTGTGATGGCCCTCGTGCTCGGCCTCGCGGATCACATCGCGCCACCAGACATACATGGTGTAGAGCAGGCCGAGGAAACCGGCGATCGAGATATACGGCCCGGCGATGCCGTGTATCCACAGGACCGCCCCGCCGAACAGGGCGAGCGCCGCGACGCCGCCGACAAACGGCCACGGGCTCGGGTCCACCAGATGGTAGGGATGCTTGTTGGCTTCAGCCATGGTCGTTCGTTCCTTCCCGGCCCGGCGCTGCGCCGGCCGTCCTCGTCCCGTCGGTCAGTTGCGGATCGCCCGCGCGGATGCGCCGCCCCCGGCCCGCGCGATATCCTTCCCTTCGTCCGCTCCCGGCCTGCGCGCGGCGCTGCCGGCGGCCCGGAAGAAGGTGTAGGAAAGGGTGATGGTCTGCACATCGCGCAGGTTGCGGTCCTTCGCGATGGCCGGATCGATGAAGAAGCTGACCGGCATGGTCGCCTCCTCGCCCGGCTTCAGGGTCTGTTCCTCGAAGCAGAAGCAGGCGATCTTGGAAAAATGGATGCCGGCCTTGGCGGGGGTCACGTTGAAGGTGGCGATTCCGGTCGTGCTGCGGTCGTCCAGGTTCCGGGCGCGGTAGGCGATCAGCCGGCGCTCGCCGACGCGGACCCGGACGCTGTCGACCTCGGGCTGAAAGCGCCAGGGCAGGTTCGGGTTGGTATTGGCGAGGAAGCGCACGGTCATGACCCGGTCGCCGGTCGCGCCCGGCGCGGCCTCCGCCTGTCTCGTGGTGCCGCCGAAGCCGGTCGCGCGGCAGAACAGCTCGTAGAGCGGCACCGCATAGACGACGAGCAGCGTCATGCCGGAGAGGATGGCGAGGACGCCGAGCACGGTGTTCCGCTTGCCCCTGGCCGGGGAGGCCTGTGCCGCCATGCTGCGCCCCTTTCGCCTCAGCCCGCCGCCAGATCGAATTTGACGATCGTGACGATGTAGACGATCAGGACGAAGGCCGCGAGGGCGGCGAGCAGCGCCAGATTGCGGCCGCGCCGCCGGGCCCGGATCGTTTCCGCGCGCACCGTATCGCCGCCGGGTGCATCGCCCCGGCCTTCCGGCGTGCCCGCCTTCGCCGCGTCAGACACCGAAGCCGCCTCCGGCCAGGTCGCCGAGCGCCCGGTCGAGGCCGAGCGCCACGAACAGGCCGAACAGGTGGGCGAGCGAAACCAGGAACATGCGCCGCGCCGGGCCGTCGCTTTCGCCATCGCCGTCGCCGCTGCGCCAGACCGCGAGCGCGGCGTACAGGAACCAGAGCGACAGGCCGGCCGCGACCGCGCCATAAAGCCAGCCCGAAAGGCCGATGGCGACCGGCGCGAGGGCGGCCGGCACCAGCAGGACCGTATAGACCAGGATCTGCTTCTTGGTCTCCCGCCGCCCGGCGACCACCGGCAGCATCGGCACCCCGGCGCGGGCGTAATCGCCGTCGCGATAGAGCGACAGGGCCCAGAAATGCGGCGGCGTCCACATGAAGATCAGCAGGAAGAGGACGACGCCGGCCAGCCCGACATCGCCGGTGACCGCGGCCCAGCCGATCATGGGCGGAAAGGCCCCGGCCGCGCCGCCGATCACGATGTTCTGCGGCGTCCGGCGCTTCAGCCACATGGTGTAGACGAAGACATAGAAGCCGATGGTGAGCGCCAGCAGGGAAGCGGCGATGGCATTCACCGTCAGCCCCATGAGCATGATGGCGGCGACCGCGAGGATGATCCCGAAGGCGAGCGCGCTTTCCGCATCGACACGGCCGGCGGCGACCGGCCGGTTGCGCGTGCGCACCATGACCGCATCGATATCGCGGTCGAACCACATGTTGATCGCGCCGGCCGCACCGGCGCCGACCGCGATGCACAGCACGGCCAGCGCCGCGATGACCGGATGGATCGGGCCCGGCGCCAGATAGAGGCCGATCAGGCCGGTCAGCACCACCAGCGACATGACCCGCGGCTTCAGCAGCGCCACATAGTCCCGCCAGTCCGCCCCGGCCGGCGCCGCGGCGGGCAGCAGCGGCGGAGATGCCGTCGTCCCGGTCGTCATGATGCCCGCATGTCCGCTTCCGCCGGCCGCCTAGCGATGCGCGCCGGCTTCGATGGTCGGCAGCTCGTCATAGGTGTGGAAGGGCGGCGGCGAAGAGACCTTCCACTCCAGCGTCGTCGCGCCCTCGCCCCACGGATTGTCCGCCGCCTGCGCCCCCTTGGTGAAGGCCCGGAACAGGATATAGAGGAACAGGACGGTCGCGGCCGCGCCGAGATAGGCGCCGAGCGACGCCACGAGGTTCCAGCCGGCATAGGCATCCGGGTAATCGACATAGCGCCGGGGCATGCCCGCCAGGCCGAGGAAATGCATCGGGAAGAAGGTCAGGTTCGCGCTGATGAACATCAGCCAGAAATGCAGCTTGCCGAGCGGCTCGGAATACATCCGGCCGGTCATTTTGGGGAACCAGTAGTAGAAGCCGGCGAAGATCGCGAAGACCGCCCCCAGCGAGAGCACATAGTGGAAATGCGCCACGACATAATAGGTATCGTGCAGCACGTAATCGATGCCGGCATTGGCCAGCACGACGCCGGTCACGCCGCCGACAGTGAACAGGAAGATGAAGCCGAATGCCCACAGCATCGGCGTCTCCAGCCGAAGGGAGCCGCCCCACATGGTGGCGATCCACGAGAAGATCTTCACGCCCGTCGGCACCGCGATCACCATTGTGGCGGCGGTGAAATAGGCCCGCGTGTTCACGTCCATGCCCACCGTGTACATGTGGTGGGCCCACACGATGAAGCCGACGAAGCCGATCGCCACCATGGCATAGGCCATGCCGAGATAGCCGAACACCGGCTTGCGCGAAAAGGTGGAGACGATCTGGCTGATCATGCCGAAGCCCGGCAGGATCAGAATGTAGACTTCGGGGTGGCCGAAGAACCAGAACAGGTGCTGGAACAGGATCGGGTCGCCGCCGCCGTCCGGCCGGAAGAAGGCGGTGCCGAAATTGCGGTCGGTCAGCAGCATGGTGATGGCCCCGGCCAGCACCGGCAGGGACAGCACGAGCAGGAAGGCGGTGACCAGGATCGACCAGACGAAGAGCGGCATCCGGTGCAGGGTCATGCCCGGTGCGCGCATGTTGAAGATCGTCGTGATGAAGTTGATCGCGCCGAGGATGGAGCTGGCGCCGGCGATGTGCAGCGCGAAGATCGCCATATCCATGGCCGGCCCGTCATGGCCGGTGAAGCCGAAATCGGCGCCGGTCGAAGAGAGGGGCGGATAGATCGTCCAGCCGGTACCGGCGCCGCCGCCCAGAATCGCCGACAGGATGAGCAGGATCAGCGCCGGCGGCAGTAGCCAGAAGCTGATATTGTTCATGCGCGGGAAGGCCATGTCCGGCGCGCCGATCATGATCGGCACGATCCAGTTGCCGAAGCCGCCGATCATGGCCGGCATGACCATGAAGAAGATCATGATCAGGCCGTGCGAGGTGACGAGAACGTTGAAGAAATGGCCGTCCATGAGCTGGACGCCGGGCTCCTGCAGCTCGGCCCGGAACCAGATCGACATGATCAGGCCGACCAGGCCGCCGATGACGGCGAAGATCAGGTAGAGGGTCCCGATATCCTTGTGGTTGGTGGAATAGACCCAGCGGACCCACCCGGTCGGGGCGTGGTCGTCATGGGCATGGGCTGCACCGTAGGCCATGTCAGGTCCTTTTCCCTCTGTCGCCGGCGCGGCGCCGCGCCGGCTTCATGCTCCATCCGTCCGCGCGCGCCGCTGCCGGGCGGCTTGCGCCGGCGGCCCGCTACCTACCGCTGCGCCGGGGCTTCGACGGCGGCCGCTGCCTGCCGTTCGAGCCGCGCCGTCTTCTGCGGTTCGCGAACCACGCTGAAACCGTCGCTGTCTTCCTTTGCCTTCTTCCACGCATCGGCGAGCCAGGCCTTGTACTCGTCGGCGCTGACGACCCGCAGGGCAATCGGCATGAAGGCGTGATCCTGGCCGCAGATTTCCGAGCACTGGCCGAAATACCAGCCCGGCCGGGTGAAGCGCACCCAGGTCTCGTTGGTCTGGCCCGGCACCGCATCCACCTTCACGCCGGACGCCGGAATGGTCCAGGCGTGGATGACATCGGCGCCGGTGACATAGAGCCGGACAGTCGCATTCACCGGCAGCACCATCTCATTGTCGACATCCAGCAGGCGGATGACATCGCGCTTGTGGCGGGCCTGGAAGCGCTTGTTCGCCTCCTCGCACTCCGCCCGGTTGTCGGGAAGAATGGTGCCGCGGCAGGCGATGCGGCTTTCGAAGCGCAGCTTGCCGCCCTCCGCGGTCGCATATTCATAGCCCCAGTACCACTGATACCCGATTGCCTTGACGGTCATGATCGCCTTGCCGGCGGCAGCTTCCGCCGCGGTCGGCTCCGGCGCCTTGTCGGAATAGTAGAGCAGGCGGAAGGAGGGCACGGCGATGACCACAAGGATCAGGACCGGAACGACCGTCCACACGACCTCGAGCAGAAGATTGTGGGTCGTCTTCGACGGATTGGGGTTCCGGGATTCGCGGAACCGCACCACCGTGATGACCAGCAGGGCCAGCACAAAGAGCGAAATCAGCGAAATGATGATGAGCAGCAGGTCGTGAAACTCATCGACCCGCTCCATCACCGGCGTTGCCGCCCGCTGGAAGCCGGTCTGCCAGGGTTCGGGCTGGCCGGCGAAGGCAGCGCCGGCAGCCGCAACGGCGGTCAGGCCGCCGGCAAAAACTCCGGCAAGGGCCGTCTGGGCGGCGCGGCGCGCCGGGCGGAAAGCGAATGGCATCGGTTCATCCTGCTGGACCGGGGTGCGGCGCTGCTGCCAGCGCCGCAGGCATTCCGGCTCCCGGTGCAACGGCCGTCGCCAGCGACCGGCGGCCGGGACAGGCCCGGATCGCGCCGACCGTGCTTTCGACCGGAGCCCCGAATGCGCCAGCGCACCCGCCGGAACGGTTGCGAAAATAGAAGGCGAAGAACCGTTGCCGCCAGCCGATTCTTCGCGACCTGATGTCACATAAATCGCGGAAATCAAAGGATTCTGCGGCTTTGCGCCGATCTGCCGGCCGGCCTTGCGACATAGCGGCCACTCGCGGTCGAAAGCGCCGCACCGGGCCGGGGCCGCACCGGGCGGCCGCTGTATCGCCGGCGGCCTGAAGATCGCCTGCGCCGGGCGCCCGGGTGCGCCGGGCGCAGAAAGGCCGTCAACTAATCCGCAAAACCCTGAAAGTCGGTGAAGGCGGCCGCCGATTCCCGCTCGGAATAGAGCGCGTTGACAGGCGCGGACCTGTCCTCGTAGCCCATGCACATGCCGCAGATCAGGACATGGTCCTCTGGAATGTTGAGGGCGGATTTCACCGTGTCCGTATAATCGACCCAGGCGGCCTGCGGGCAGGTATCGAGCCCGTGGCTGCGCGCCGCGACCATCACATTTTCCAGGAACAGGCCCATATCGATGAACGAGCCGGTTTCCATGCGCCTGTCCATGTGGAAGAACAGGCCGACCGGCGCGTCGAAGAAGTCGAAATTGCGCCCGTGCTGCCGCCAGGTCCGCTCGCGCTCGCCCCTGGCGATGCCGAGCAGGCCGTACATGTCCCAGCCCAGCTTGCGCCGCCGCGAGATATAGGGCTCGAACCATTTCACCGGGTAATAATTGTAGCCGAGCTCCTGCCCGCCGCCGCCTTCGCGCCGCTCGTGGACCGCGGCGCTCACCCGGTCGCGCGCCGCGCCGGTCACGACCGTGACATGCCAGGGCTGGATATTGGTGCCGCTCGGCGCCCGGGCCGCAACGTTCAGGATGCGCTCGATCAGATCCTTCGGCACCGGCCGGTCGGGCAGAAAGGCGCGGACCGAACGCCGGGTCGCAATCGCCGCCTCGGCGCCGTTCAGCCCCTCGGCCGGGTCGCGCCGGCCATAGCCGAAGTCCGGCGGCGGCTGGATTTCCGCATCGGGCATCTTTTCTCGCTTTCCTTCCGTTTCGCCGGGCGGCGGTCAGGCCGCCGCCGCCATGTTGCGCAGCACATGGTGCAGGATGCCGCCATTGCCGAAATAGGCGACCTCGTCGGCGGTATCGATCCGGCAGCGCAGGGCGATGCTGCGGCTTGCGCCGCCGGCGTAGCGGATCGTGCATTCCACATCCATGCCCGGCGCAATGCCGCCGGCGATGCCGACGATATCGAAGGTCTCGTCGCCCTGCAGCGCCAGGCTCTCGCGGGTGGTCCCGTCCTTGAACTCCAGCGGCAGCACGCCCATGCCGACCAGGTTCGACCGGTGGATGCGCTCGAAGCTTTCGACGATGACGGCCCGCACGCCGAGCAGCCGGGTGCCCTTGGCCGCCCAGTCGCGGGACGAGCCGGTGCCGTATTCCCGGCCGCCGACGACGACCAGCGGCACGCCCTCGGCCCGGTAGCGCATGGCGGCATCGTAGATCGGCATCTCCTCGCCCGAAGGCTGGTGCCGGGTGATGCCGCCTTCGGTGCCCGGCGCCATCTCGTTGCGGATGCGGATATTGGCGAAGGTGCCGCGCATCATGACCTCGTGATTGCCCCGGCGGGAGCCGAAGCTGTTGAAGTCGCGCGGCCTGACCTGATAGGTCTTCAGATAGTCGCCGGCCGGCCCGTCCTCCTTGATCACGCCCGCCGGCGAGATGTGGTCCGTCGTCACCGAATCGCCCAGCCGGGCCAGCGCCCGGGCGCCGACGATATCGGTCACCGCGCCGGGCTCTTCGGTCATGTCCTCGAAATAGGGCGGGTTGCGCACATAGGTGCTGCCCGAATCCCAGTCATAGGTCAGGCCGCCGGAAACCTCGATGGTCCGCCAGTTGGCGTCGCCTTCGAAGACATCGGCATAGCGCTTGCGGAACATGGCGGGGGTGACGCAGCGGTCGATGGTTTCGGCGATCTCGCGGTTGGTCGGCCAGATATCCTTCAGCCAGACCTCCCCGCCGTCCGCATCCCGGCCGATGGGCTCCTGGTAGAGATCGACCCGCAGGGAGCCGGCGAGCGCGTAGGCGACGACGAGCGGCGGCGAAGCCAGATAGTTGCCCCTGGTCAGCGGGTGGACGCGGCCTTCGAAATTCCGGTTGCCGGACAGGACGGCGCATACCGTGAGGTCGCCGGCCTCGATGGCGCTGTGGACCGGCTCCGGCAGCGGCCCGGAATTGCCGATGCAGGTCGTGCAGCCATAGCCGACCAGATTGAAGCCGAGGGCGTCCAGATCGTCCTGCAGGCCGGCCGCCTCGATATAGTCGCTCACCACCTGGGAGCCGGGCGCGAAGCTCGTCTTGACCCAGGGCTGCGTCGTCAGCCCCCTGGCGCGCGCCTTGCGGGCGAGCAGCCCGGCCGCCACCAGCACCGCCGGGTTCGACGTGTTGGTGCAGCTCGTGATCGATGCGATGACGACATCGCCATCGTCCAGGGTCCAGTCCGCGCCCGCCACCGCCTCGGCGCGCCGCCGGGGTTCGAGCGTATCGAACGCGCTGCTCTCACCGTCGAGCGCGATCCGGTCCTGCGGCCGTTTCGGGCCGGCAATCGAGGGTGCGACATCGCCCAGATCGAGCTCCAGCGTATCGGTGAAGACCGGGTCCGGCGTATCGGCATCGCGCCACATGCCCTGGGCCCTGGCATAGGCCTCGACCAGCCTGACCCGGTCCGGATCCCGGCCGGTGAAGGCGAGGTAGCGCACCGTTTCGGCATCGATGGGAAAGAAGCCGCAGGTCGCGCCGTATTCCGGCGCCATATTGGCGATGGTCGCCCGGTCGGCCAGCGTCAGATGGTCGAGGCCGGGGCCGTGAAACTCGACGAACTTGCCGACGACGCCGCGGGCGCGCAGCATCTCGGTCACGGTCAGCACCAGGTCGGTCGCCGTCGCGCCCTCCTTCAGGGCGCCGTCGAGGCGGAAGCCGATCACTTCGGGGATCAGCATCGATACCGGCTGGCCCAGCATCGCCGCCTCGGCTTCGATGCCGCCGACGCCCCAGCCGAGAACGGCGAGGCCGTTCACCATCGTGGTGTGGCTGTCGGTGCCGACGCAGGTATCCGGATAGGCCAGCGCCCCGCCATCCTCCTCCGCGCTCCAGACCGTCTGCGCCAGATACTCGACATTGACCTGGTGGCAGATGCCGGTGCCGGGCGGCACGACGCGGAAATTATCGAAGGCGGAGGCCCCCCAGCGCAGAAACTCGTAGCGCTCGCGATTGCGCTCGAACTCCAGCTCGACATTCTGCTGGAACGCCTGCGCCGTGCCGAAATGATCGATGGTCACCGAATGGTCGATCACCAGATCGACCGGAACCAGCGGATTGATCCGGCGCGGATCGCCGCCCATCCGGGCGATGGCGTCGCGCATCGCCGCCAGATCGACGACCGCCGGCACGCCGGTGAAGTCCTGCATCAGGACGCGGGCCGGCCGGTAGGCGATCTCCCGGCTCGACCGCCGCTGCTGCAGCCAGGCGGCGAAGGCCCGGATATCGTCGGCGGTCACGCTGCTGCCGTCCTCGAAGCGCAGCATGTTCTCCAGCAGCACCTTGAGGGAGAAGGGCAGCCGGCCGATATCGCCGAGGCCGTTCGCGGCCGCCGCCGGCAGGCTGAAATAGGTCCACGATCTGCCGCCGGCCTCGAGCGTGCGGCGTGCGTCGAAGCTGTTCTGCGTTCCGGTCAGGGGCATGGTTCGGGGCTCCCGGTACAGATGCGCGGCGCCGGCGCCTCCGGGCCCGCGGTCGCGATGCGGTTCGACCATCTGGATTCAGGAATGGCGATCCGGTTACACCATAGCTTTCCGGCGCGTGTCCATATGGCGGGCCCGCGACAGATACTGGCAGCCGATACGATGGGGAGAGGCGACCGCCCATGACCGAACCGCAGGATGTGCTCGATTTCTGGCTGGCACCGGCGACCCGGGAGCGCTGGTTCGACAAGGATCCGGCCTTCGACGCCGAGATTCGCCGGCGCTTCGAATCCGCCTGCAGCGCGGCGGCGGCCGGCCGGCTGGACCATTGGCAGGATACGGCCGAGGGCGCGCTGGCCCTGACCGTCCTGCTCGACCAGCTGCCGCGCAACATGTACCGCGATACGCCGCGGGCATTCGCGACCGACCCGAAGGCGCGGGCCGTCGCCGGGGCGGCGATTGCGCGCGGCTTCGACCTGGCGCGGGCCGACCAGACCGAACGGATGCTGTTCTACCTGCCGCTCGAACATTCGGAAGACGCCGCCGACCAGCAGCGCTGCGTCGATCTGGTGCGGGAGCGCTGCCCGGAGACCGATTTCCTGCACTGGGCGCTCGCCCACAAGGAGGTGATCGACCGGTTCGGCCGCTTTCCCCACCGCAACCGGATTCTCGGCCGGCCGGATACGCCGGCGGAGGCGGCCTATCTGGACGACCCCGATGCCGGCTTCTGACCTGTCCGCCGCGCCGGCCCGGAGGCCAGGCCGGTGAATATCCTCGTCGTCGGCGCCGGCGGGCGCGAGCACGCCCTGTGCTGGAAGATCGCCGCCTCGCCGCTGTGCACGAGGCTCTATTGCGCACCGGGCAATGCCGGCATCGCGCGCGAGGCGACCTGCCTCGACATCGCCGCCGACGACATTGACGGCATCGTGGCGGCGGCCCGCGCCAAAGCCATCGACCTCGTCGTCGTCGGCCCGGAAGCGCCCCTGTGCGCCGGGCTGGTCGACCGGCTCGAAGAAGCCGGGATCGCCGCCTTCGGCCCGACGGCGGAGGCCGCCCGCCTGGAAGGCTCCAAAAGCTTCATGAAAGAACTGTGCACCCGGCACGGCATTCCGACCGCCGCCTGGCGCCGCTTTACCGATGCCGGCGCCGCGCGCACCCATATTGCCGCGCAGGGCGCCCCCCTCGT
Source organism: Alphaproteobacteria bacterium (assembly GCA_965221475.1). Classification (GTDB taxonomy): domain Bacteria; phylum Pseudomonadota; class Alphaproteobacteria; order Bin65; family Bin65; genus Bin65. The sequence goes on from OZ244891.1 coordinate 752,310, forward strand.
GGTCAAGGCATCCGGCCTGGCGGCGGGCAAGGGCGTGGTCGTCGCCCGCACCGTTGCCGAGGCCGAGGCGGCGGTCGCCGCGATGCTCGAAGAAGGCGCGTTCGGCACCGCCGGGGCGGAGATCGTGATCGAAGCGTTGCTCGACGGCGAGGAGGCGAGCGTCCTCGCCCTGGTCGATGGCACGAACTTCGTCCTGCTGCCGTCGGCGCAGGACCACAAGGCGGTCGGCGACGGCGATACCGGGCCCAACACCGGCGGTATGGGCGCGTTTTCGCCGGCCCCGGTCGTCACCGGCGCCCTGGCCGAACGGATCGCCGACGAGATCGTCGGGCCGACGGTGGCCGCGATGGCGGCCGAGGGCCGGCCCTTCCGGGGCGTGCTCTATGCCGGGCTGATGATCGGGCCGGACGGGCCGAAGGTGCTGGAATTCAATGTCCGTTTCGGCGATCCCGAATGCCAGCCGCTGATGATGCGCCTGATGTCGGACCTGCTGCCCGCCCTGCTCGCCGCGCGCGACGGCGAGCTGAAGGACTTCGACCTGCGCTGGTACGACGAGGCGGCGCTCACCGTCGTGCTCGCCGCGAAGGGCTATCCCGGCGCCTATCGCAAGGGTACGGAAATCCGCGGGCTCGAACGGCTGGACGGCGATCCGCAAACGGTCGTCTTCCACGCCGGAACGGTTGCCGAGGGCGGGCGCCTGCTGGCCGCCGGCGGCCGGGTGCTCGGCGTCACCGCCATGGCGCCGACGGTCGCCGAGGCGCAGCGCCGGGCCTATGCCGCCGTCGATGCCATCGACTGGCCGCAGGGCTTCTGCCGCCGCGATATCGGCTGGCGCGCGGCCGGGCGGTAAGGCCATGGGCAGAACCGTCGATTTCTACTGGGATGTCGGCAGCACCAACAGCTATTTCGCGCTTCATCTGCTCCGGCCCATCGCGGCGCGCCACGGCGCGGCGATCCGCTATATCCCGTTCAATCTCGGCCACGTTTTTCGCCGGCACAATTACGTCCTGATGGAGGAGCCGGCGGCCAAGATCGCCAACCGCCTGCGCGATCTGGAGCGCTGGGCGCAGCATTGCGATCTGCCGTTCCGCTTCCCCACCGTGTTTCCGATCAAGACCAGCCGGGCGCTGCGCGGCGCCATCGCGATGCGGCGCTGGGGCCGGGAGACGGCCTTCATCGACGCCATCTTCGCCGCCTACTGGGAGCACGACGATGCCTCGATCCAGGATTATGCCGGCCTGCGCCCCATCGCCGAATCGCTCGGCGTCGAGCCGGACGGGTTCGAGGCGGCGGCGGAAAGCGCGGCATGCCGCGCCGCCCTGATCGAAGCGACCGATGGCGGCCTCGCCCGCGGCGTGTTCGGCGCGCCGACCGTGGCGGTCGGCAGCGAGCTTTTCTGGGGCAAGGACCGGATGGATTTCGTCGAGCGCGAACTGGCCCGAAGCTGATCCCCGGCAGCGGTTCGGCCGCCGGCCGCGCGAAACCCGCTCATCCGGGCTTGCGCAGCCAGAACAGATACATCCCTTCGAAGAGGTCAGGATTGTCCCGCTCGAAGGCCGCCCAGGCATCGAGGTCGGCCGGGTCGCCCCCGCCGGCGGCCAGCTTCGCGGCCATACGCTCGCGAATGTCCATGCGCAGGAACTCCAGGCCCTCCGCCTTGAGAAAGGCTGCGATGGCCTCCAGGGTCAGCGGCTGTTCATGGGCGTGGAAAAGCAGGTCGCGGGCGTTGCCGAGGGTGTGGAAGTCGGCAGATTCGGCGAGCGTGCGCTCGAAATCGCTCTCCGGCCGGGCGAGAATCCGGGCCCGGACCCGGCGGATCGCATCCGGGTCGGCCGGGTCGATCCCTGTCCCGGCGAGCCGGGCGCGCAGGGCGGTCAGGTCGCGCCGCGCCGTCGCGCTGTAGAGGCCGGCATACATCAGCCCGCCCGGCCGGAGGCGGGCGAGCAGGGCACGCCAGCCGGCAAAGGGATCGGCCATATGATGCAGCACGCCGACGCATTCGATCAGGTCGAACGGCCGGTCGAAGGGCGCCCCGAAATCGGGCAGGTCGAGAATGTCCGCCTGGCGGAAGCGGAGGACGCCATCGACCCGGTGCTGCCGCGCCTTCATGACGGCGTAGCGCAGGCTCGCCCGGCTGAGATCGAAGGCGAGCACCCGGATATCGGGCGCATAGGCCAGGGCCGCCTCGACCGCCTGCCGCCCGGTGCCGCAGCCGGCGACGGCGATATTCAGCGGCCGGCGAAGCCATTCCCCGCCCGCACCGGCCGGGCCGCCGGCCATCCGGGCCAGAAAGGCGCGCACGCCCCCGGCCGGCGGCGCCTGTACCCACTGCCAGCGCGGATAGGGGTGGGCTTCGTATTGCGCTGCCACGGCCGCCCCGGTCGCATCGGACGGGCGGATAGCGGGGCCGAGCGCCGCCTCGGCCCGCGCCATCTGGCGCCGCTCGCGCCCGATCTGCCGGGCCAGGCCGGCCAGCGCACCGGGCAGGCGCTGTAAGGCCGCATCGTCCGCCGGGCACCAGTCTTCGGCCGGCAGATAGAGCGCGGCCAGCAGAAGCTGCTTCGGATCGGTGCGGTCCAGCACCGCCGCCGCCCGGCGCTCGGCTTCGTCGGCCGGCCAGATTCCTTCGTTCAGCCAGACCTGCCGCGCCATCGCGGCAAGCAGCGCCCCGTCGGCACCGGCCGGCGGTCCATCCGCGCCTTCGAGCGCGGCGCGCCGGCGCGCGACCAGCCAGGCCTCGACCGAGGGTTCGGAGAGCGGCGCGGCCTCAAGCAGCGCGATCAGCAGCGCCGCCTCGGCCGAACCGGGGCGGAAGGCCTTTGCCTCGCCGCGCGCCGCCAGCAGCAGGCCGGCCGCCATCGCCAGCGGTTCGGCGTTCACCCGGTCCAGCCGCAGCGCCGCGGTCAGCCCCTCGGCCGCGACGGTTGCGAAATCGACCGGCGTCACTGCGGCCAGAATATTCGACAGCAGCCGGGCCGCCTCGACCGACCGGGGCTTCGCCGCCAGATGGGCCGCCAGGACCTCGATTGCCGGCATCGGCTGCTGCCCGGCGAGCAGCGCTTCGGCATACAGCAGCGCCACGGCGGCATCCGCCGGCGCGGCGCCGTGCGCCTCCGACAGCAGGACCAGGGCGTATTCCGCCTCGCCCTGCCCGAGCGCCTGACGGGCCTGTGCGATCAGCTTCTTCTTCGGGCCGGCCATCGCGCTTGCTCCTGGCGGCGAACGACGTCCGTCAATCGCCGAGCGCCCGCGGGTCGAGGGCGTCCTGCAGGCCGTCGCCGAGGAAATTGAAGGCGATCACGGTGACGAAGATCATCAGGCCGGGCCAGATCATCAGCGCCGGGGCATTGGACATCTGCTCCTGCGCGCCGGTCAGCATGTTGCCCCAGCTCGGGATCGGCGGCTGAATGCCGAGGCCGAGAAAGCTGAGGATCGATTCGAACAGGATGATGCCGCCGACCGACAGGGTCGTCGCCACGACGATGGGCGAGATGGCATTGGGCAGGATATGGACCCGCATGACCCGCCACGGGCTGGCGCCCATGGCGATGGCGGCGCGGACGAATTCCCGCTCCTTGAGCGCCAGGGTGGCGCCGCGCACCAGCCGGGCGACGCCGGGCCAGCCGAACAGGGCGGTGATGACGACGATGCGGTAGAGGCTGATATCCTCCGCATTGGCCACCGAAGCGGGCAGGCCGAGCCGGGTCAGATCGACCGCGGCCAGCACGATCAGCAGGGGCAGGATCGGCAGGGCGATGACGCCATCGGTAAAGCGCATCAGCAGATCGTCGAGCCGGCCGCCGAAATAGCCGGCCAGAAGGCCGATGACGCTGCCGATCAGGGCCGAGAAGATCGCCGCCACCAGGCCGACCAGCAGCGAGATGCGGCCGCCATAGAGCAGGCGCACGAGCAGGTCGCGGCCGAGTTCGTCGGTACCGAGCGGATGCGCCAGGCTCGGCCCCTGCAGCAGGGCGGTGAGATCGACATTGCGAATGTCCGCCCCGAGCAGCCGCTCGACCGCCGGGGCGAAGGCGGCGGCCAGGATCAGGACCGCCAGCACGAGGGCCGAGGCGACCGCCAACCGGTGCCGCGCGAAGCGGCGCAGCCGCCGGCCGCGCAGCAGGCGCCGGCCCGAGCCCGCCCGGCCGGCGCCGATGGCCGCCGCGCTCACCGCCCGGCCTTCATGACAGCGCGATCCGCGGGTCGAGCGCCGCATAGGCCGTATCGGCGCCCAGATTGGCAACCAGCGTCACCAGGGTGGCGAACAGCAGGCCGACCAGCGCGAGGTTGAAATCGTTGGCCAGGATCGAATCGTAGATCATCTTGCCCATGCCGGGATAGGCGAACACGGTTTCGGTAATCAGCGCGCCGGAGAAGAGCGTGCCGAAATCCAGCGCGATGACGGTGACGATGGGGATCATCGCGTTGCGCAGGGCATGGCCCATCAGCACGCCGCGCTCGCCCAGCCCCTTGGCCCGCGCGGTGCGGATGAAATCCTGGCGCAGCACCGCCATGGTCTCCGCCCGCACGAAGCGGGTGAAGCCGGCGACATTGAGCAGCGTGAGCGAGAGGACCGGCAGGACGAGATGGCGGAGCCGGTCTGCCAGATCGCCCTTGCCGACGGTCTCCAGCCCGCCGGCCGGCAGCCAGCCGAGCCAGATTGCGAAGACGAAGATCAGGATCAGCGCCAGCCAGAAGGGCGGCGCCGAACGGCCGGCGAAGCTGAACAGATTGATAATATAGTCGCCCGGCGAGTAGGGCCGCGCCGCCGCCCACATGCCGAGCGGGATGGCGATGGCGATGGAAAGGACGAAGCTGAGGCCCATCAGCAGCAGGGTGCGCAGCAGATGCGGCCCCATGACCTCCAGCACCGGCCGGCTGTGGGTGCGCGAAAAGCCGAGATCGCCGCCGAGCGCCGCGGTCAGCCAGTTCCAGTAGCGCTCGCCGATGGGCAGGTCGAGGCCGTAGAGGCCGCGCAGCCGGGCGGCATCGGCCGGCGTCAGCTGCGGATCGGAGGCGATCATGATATCGATGGGATCGCCCGGCATCAGGCCGATCAGGGCGTAGACCAGGAAGGACATGATCGCGACGACCGCCAGCGACTGGATCAGCCGGCGGATCAGGAAGGCGTTCATTGCGCGTCTTCGCCCGGCCCGGCGGCGCGCCACTCCTCGACCCACAGGGTGCTGGAATACTGGTGCCCGGTCGGCCGCACGCCCTTCAGCCAGCGCGGAATGGCATAGGGGTTGGCCCGGAAATAGAGCGGCAGGACCGGCAGCTCCCCGGCATAGATCTGCTGGATGCGCTGCCAGATCGGCTGTCGTTCCTTCAGCGTCAGGGTCGTTTCGAGCCGCTCGATCAGCCGGTCCATCTCCGCATTGCGGAAGCCGGGATAGTTCTGGCCCGACCAGTTGTTTGCCGCGGTTGGAATTTCCGCCGAGTGCAGGGTGGCGCGCGGGTTCGATTCCGGCGCGGAAATCCAGGCATACATGGCCATGGCCGGGAAGCGCCGCTGCGCCACCGTGCGGCCGAAATAGACCCGCGCCGGCTGGGTCGAGAGCCGGACATCGACCCCGATGCGCCGCCAGTAGGCCTGCAGGATCGCCATCACCTGCTCGCGCACCCGGTTGCCCGCCGTCGTCATCAGGGAAAGGCTCAGCCGCTCGCCCCCTTCATTGTAGCGCCAGCCGTCGGCGCGCCGCTTCCAGCCCGCTTCGTCGAGCAGGGCCGCGGCCTTCTTCGGATCGAACGGATAGGTCTTCACCGCCTTCGACGCGACGCGGTCGAGCGGGCTGACGGCGGTATGGGCGACCGGCTGCAGGCCGCCGAACAGCGTTTTGCTCATCAGCGCGCGATCCATGCCATAGGCGAGCGCGCGGCGCACCCGCCGGTCCTTCAGGATCGGGTTGTCGAGGTTGAAATCGATATGCTCGTAGATCAGCCCGGCCTTGAAGACGAAGCGGTAGCGGCCGGCCGCCCGGCGCCGCAGCCCGGTCGCCTGGTCGAGCGAAAGGCCGAGCTCGCCGGCCGCATAATCGATGCCGCCGGCGCGCAGATTGGCCTCCAGCGCCGCCGTATTGCCGATGACGCGGACGACGATGCGCCGGAAATGCGGCTTGCGACCCCACCAGGTCGCGTTCGGCACCAGCTCGACATGGGAGCCGGAGACGATGCGGGCGATCCGGTAGGGGCCGTAATAGAGGCCGGGATTGGCCGGATCGCGGTCATAGGCGGTGCGCTGGCGATATTCCTTCGGCTCGCCGAAGGCCGCGCCCTCCAGATGGGCGGGCATCGGATCGGGCACCAGCCGGTTGTAATCGTAGCGCAGCTTGTCGAGCACCTGGACGAAGGTCCGCTCGTCGATGCGCTCGATGGCGATCGTGCGCAGAAACGGCTCGCGGCTGGCGACGCCGCTCGCCGGATGGCGGCCGATCTTCCAGGCGAACACGACATCGGCCACCGTCACCGGCCGGCCGTCGCCCCATTTCGCGCCCTTGCGGATGCGCCAAGTGATGCGCAGGCCCTTGCGGCCCTTCAGGGCGCCGTCTGCGAAAGTGACGACCCTGGCGCCGCCATTCTCGACCGTCGGCAGGGTCTCGCACAGCATGCAGACCAGCTTCCACTCCCGGTCGAAGGCGACGAAGGGCCGCCGCACCATGGCCAGGATGTAGCTCTTGGCCAGCATCGAATCGATCATCGGATTGAAGGTCGAGGGGAACTGGGCGATGCCGATGGTGAGCGTATCGCGCCGCTGCGCCTCGGCCGGCGCCGGCAGGCCGGCCGCAGCCGGCAGCATCGACAGGAGCAGGAGGAACCGGATCATGGCGGGCAGAGTGGCCGAAGCCCGCGCCCGGCGCAATCGCGCAAAAGCTCCGCAGTCCCGGCCTCAGGCCGGCTCGACGAAGCGGGCCAGCACCTTCTTCACGCCGCTTGCGAAGACGATGGTCAGCTTGTCGCCTTCGGCCGTCTTGACGACGCCCTTGCCGAATTTGGCGTGGCGGACCGCCTCGCCCTGCCGGAACGGGCTGTCGCCGCCCCTGCGGATCAAATTGGCCTCGTTGTCGATAACGGCAGGCCGCCGGCTGCGGCGCGGCGCCGGCAGCGCGCCGCCGGTCCGGCCGGCCTCGTCGAAGCGGTCCCGGCGGCCGCCGCCATCGCCGAAGCCGCCGCCGGCCCGGCCGGCATAGAGCCCCTGCCCGGTCCTGACTTCGACATGCTCCGGCGGGAGCTCGTCGATGAAGCGGCTGGGCAGGCTGGCCGTCCATTGATTGTGGATGCGCCGGTTGGCGGCGAAGGAGATATGCACATTGCGGCGCGCCCGCGTCAGGCCGACATAGGCGAGGCGCCGTTCGTCCTCCAATCCGGTATCGCCGCTTTCCTCCAGCACGCGCTGATGGGGAAACACCCCCTCCTCCCAGCCGGGCAGGAACAGCGTATCGATTTCCCGCCCCTTGGCGGCATGCAGGGTCATGATGCTGACCATGTCGCCGCCGGCCTCCCCGGTCGCCTCCATGACCAGCGCGATATGTTCGAGGAAGCCGGCGAGATTTTCGAATTCCGCCAGTTTGCGAATCAATTCCTTCAGATTTTCCAGCCGGCCGGGCGCGTCGGGCGACTTGTCCTGCTGCCACATCGCCGTGTAGCCGCTCTCGTCGAGGATCGTCTCCGCCAGATCGACATGGGAGGCGATCTCCGCCTGCCGGCGCCAGCCTTCGACCATTCTGACGAAGCCGTCGAGCGCCCGGCGCGCCGGCGGCCGCAATTCGGTCGAGGATGCCGCCAAGCGGGCGGCGCCGAACAGGGAGAGCCCCTGTTCGGTGCGCAGCCGGTGCAGCGCCCGCAGGCTGGCATCGCCCAGCCCGCGTTTCGGCCGGTTGACGATGCGCTCGAAAGCCAGGTCGTCGTCGGTCGAATGGACGATGCGCAGCCAGGCGAGAGCATCGCGGATTTCCAGCCGCTCATAGAAGCGCGGCCCGCCGATCACGCGATAGGGAATGTTCAGGGTGATGAACCGTTCCTCGAATTCGCGGGTCTGGAAGCCGGCGCGCACCAGAATGGCAATCTCGTTGAGGACATGGTCCTTGCGCTGCAAATCCTCGATCCGGTCGGCGATGCCGCGCGCTTCATCCTCGCCGTCCCACACCCCGGTGAGGGTGAGCCGGTCGCCGCCCTCTGCCGCGGTCCACAGGGTCTTGCCGAGGCGGTTGCGGTTGCGCTCGATCAGATGGGCGGCGGCGGCGAGGATCGGCGCGGTCGAGCGGTAGTTCTGCTCCAGCCGGATCACCGCGGCGCCGGGAAAATCCTTCTCGAAGCGCAGGATGTTTTCGACCTCGGCGCCGCGCCAGCGATAGATCGACTGGTCGTCGTCGCCGACGCAGCAGAGATTGCCGCCCCGGCGGGCCAGCAGGCGCAGCCAGAGATACTGGGCGACATTGGTATCCTGATACTCATCGACCAGGATATGGCGGAAACGGTCTTTGTAGCGGGCGAGGATATCGTCATGCTGCATCAGCAAAGTCAGATTGTGCAGCAGCAGATCGCCGAAATCGACCGCGTTCAGGCTGCGCAACCGGTCCTGATAGGCGGCGTAGAGCTCGACCGCCCGGCCGCCGGCGAGGTCGCCCGCTTCGGCCGCGGTGACCTGTTCCGGCCCCTTGCCCCGGTCCTTCCAGCGCTCGATCGCGAAATGCAGCGCCCGCGGCGGCCAGCGCTTCGGATCGATATCGGCGGCTTCGAGCTCCTGCCGGATCAGGCGCTGCTGGTCGTCCGGGTCGAGGATGGTGAAATTGCTCTTCAGGCCGACCAGCTCGGCATGGCGGCGCAGGATGCGCGCGGCCAGCGCATGGAAGGTGCCGAGCCAGATATCCTGCGCCGTGCCGGGGCCGAGCAGCGGATCGACCAGCCGCGCGACCCGCTCGCGCATTTCCCCCGCCGCCTGGTTGGTGAAGGTGACGGCGAGTATCTGCCACGGCATGGCGCGGCGGGTGGCGAGGATGTGGGCGATGCGCGTGGTGAGCGCCCGCGTCTTGCCCGTGCCGGCGCCGGCGAGCACCAGCACCGCGCCCTCGGTATGCTCCACCGCCTGCCGCTGCGCCGGGTTCAGCCCGTCCAGCCAGACCGGGTCGGCCGCCTCGAGCGGCGCGACCGCAGCGCGGCGGGACAGCGGCAGGGAATCGGCGGCCGGCTCGGTCATTACCGGCGCGACTATAGGGCAGGCTGCGCCACGCGGCCATCGGGATGCGCGGCGGGCTCCGGGCCGTCATGCCGGGTCCGGTCGAGCCGCCGGCCGGCCGCCGGTTTCCTTGAGCGCCAGCCAGACCAGCAGGCCGGCCAGGTAGCAGCCCGGCAGCAGCAGAAACGCCTCCTGATACGCCGCCAGCGCATAGACCCTCGCGCCGTTCGCCGTTTCGCCGGCCCATGACAGGTCGAGCAGCAGGCCGACCACCGGCTGCGAAACCGCGCCGCTCAGCACCGTGCACATGTTGATCAGGCCGAGCGCCGCGCCGGCATGGCGGGGATCGTTGTGCTCGCGGCCGAGGGCATAGGCGGTCGCCATGGCCGAGCCGCCGAACCCGGCCAGGAAAACGCAGGCCTGGAACGCCGCGAAGGGCAGGCCGGGCAGATAGATCGCCGCCGCGATGGCCGCCAGGCCGATCAGCCCGCCGGCCAGCAGCACCGGCTTGCGCCGGCCCATCCGGTCGCTCGCCAGGCCCCAGAGCGGGCCGCCGCAGGCGACGCCGAGCAGCATGGCCGCCATGGCGAAGCCGGCCGCGATATTATCGACGCCGAAGCGCGCCGCCGTATACGGCACGCCCCACAGGCCGCCGAAGGCGAGGATCGGCACCGACATCAGAAAGGCGAAGCCGGCGATGAGAAAATTCTGCGGCTGGCGCAGCACGCGCATCAGGCTGCGCCGCATCGGCTCGGCCGGCGCCGGCCGGGCGGCAGCGGCGGGAGACGCTTCCGTACCGGACGGAACCGGCCGGTCGCGGATCGAAAGCCACGCCAGCAGTGCATGGATCAGCGCCCAGCCGGCGAGGGCGAGCATATAATCGCGCCAGCCCAGAGCAGCGGCGGCCGCAGCCAGCGGCCCCTGCCCGACCACGCCGCCGGCCAGGCCGACGGCGAGGGCCGCGCCGCTGAAGAAGGCGAAGCGCCGGGCCGGAAACCAGAGTGCGGCGATCACCATGGAGCCGACGAAGGCGAAGGCGGCGCCGAAACCGATCAGCGCCCGGCCGGCATAGGCGAGCTCGACGGTCGGGGCGAGGCCCATGGCGGCGCTGCCCAGCCCGGTGACGAGGATCGCGACGGTCAGCACCCGGCGCGGCCCCCACCGGTCGGTCAGCAGGCCGCAGGGTATCTGCAGCACCGCATAGGCCCAGAAATAGACCGCCGACAGATTGCCGACGATGGCGCCGCCGACCGCGAAATCCCGCATCAGCGGCTCGACGGTGATCGACGGCGCGACCCGCAGGATCCAGGCGTAGAAGAAGAAGCCGGCCGCGACCGACCACCCGGCCCAGGCGAGAAAGCGGATCGCCCGGCGGGGCCGGGCGGTCGTTCGGTCGGGCGGGGACGGCGCGTTCATCGCGGCACGAAGTAGCGCCGATCCCGTGCAGCGGGAAGCCCGGCCCCCGCCTGCCGGGGGAGCGACATATCGCGGGGCCGGCCGCGCGGCTTGGCCCGGCGGGGGCCGGCGGGGTAGAGTGGCAGCCGGGCCGCGGGGATGCGCGCCCTTTCGGGGAAACACCAGGGAGGCGGCGGCCATGCAGGCACCACCCGCCCGCTATCGCAACAATCCGGCAGCGATCCGCGCGCTGGTCCGCCCGCGCGAGGTCCACCGCGATGTCTATATCGACGACGAGGTCTTCGCGCTCGAAATGGAGCATTTGTTCGCCAACACGTGGATCTATGCCGGCCATGCCAGCCAGATGCCGGAGCCGGGCGACTTCATCGCGTGCGAAATCGGCGGCCGGCCGCTGCTGATCTCGCGCCACAGCGACGGCGAAATCTACGTCAACTACAATCGCTGCCCGCACAAGGGCACACGGATCGCCGGCGAGGGCTGCGGCAATGCCGGCAAGATGTTCCGCTGCCCCTATCACGGCTGGTCGTTCCGGACCGACGGCTCGCTGCTGTCGGTCCCGCTGCGCAAGGGCTACGACGATACCGGCTTCGAGGATATGGCGCTGGTCCGCGGCCTGGCGCCGGTGGCGGATTTCCGGGTCTATCGCGATTTCATCTTCGTCCGGCTGAACGATGGCGGCCCGGATTTCGAAAGCTTCTTCGGCGACAGCCTCTCCACCATCGACAATATGGTCGACCGCTCGCCGGAAGGGCGGCTGGTGCTGGAGGGCGCGCCGCTGCGCTACATGCACCGCTGCAACTGGAAGATGCTGGTCGAGAACCAGACCGATACCTGCCACCCGATGGTCGCCCACGAAAGCAGCGCCGGCACGGCGGTGAAGGTGTGGAAGGAGACCGGCCGCAACGACCGGCATCCGGCCATCGAGCTGCTCGCGCCCTTCACCTCGACCTATAAATTCTATGAGGAGTTCGGCATCCGCGTGTGGCCCAACGGGCACGGCCATACCGGCGTCACCAATTCCATCCATGCCGATTATTCGGAAATCCCCGGCTATTGGGAGAAGATGGTCGCGGCCTATGGCGAAAAACGCGCCAGGGCCATCCTCGGCGATATCCGCCACAACACGGTCTATTTCCCCAACATCATGGTGAAGGGCCCGATCCAGACCCTGCGCGTGTTCCATCCGCTCGCCGCCGACCGCACCCTGGTCGAAAGCTGGACCTTCCGCCTGGCCGGCGCGCCGGACGAGCTGTTCGCCCGCACCCTGCTCTACAACCGGACGATCAATGCGCCGACCTCCATCGTCGGCCATGACGATCTGGAAATGTACGAGCGCATCCAGACCGGCCTGCGCGCGGGCGGCCATGAATGGGTCAATGTCCAGCGCCTGTACGAGGCCGACGAGGACCTGGATGAGACAGTCGTGGTCAACGGCACCTCCGAGCGCCAGATGCGCAACCAGTTCAACGCCTGGGTCCGCTACATGACGGCGGACATGGACGGGCCGGCCGAAGCCCCGCTGCCGGGCGCCCCGGTGCCGGACAGCCGGGCCGCCGCCGCGCCGGCCCCCTGATGAGCGGGGCAGCGGTGCCCGCCTCCGATCCGGTCACGGAAGCCGATATCGCGGCCTTCGTCCGTGCCGAGGCGCGGCTGCTCGACGAATGCCGCTATGAGGACTGGCTCGCCCTGTTCGCCGAGGACGGCCGCTACTGGATACCGGCGGAGCGGGACCAGACCGACCCGGTCATGCAGCCCTCGCTGATGTATGAGGACCGCTTCATGCTCGATGTCCGCATCCGCCGCCTGCGCGGCCCGCGGACCTACAGCCAGCGCCCGGCCAGCCGCTGCGTCCATGTCCTCCAGCAGCCCGCCATCGACGCGATGGATGCGGCAGCGAACAGCTACCGCACCTGGACCCCGTTCCACTATGTCGAGACGCGCGGCGACGAGCAGGACTGCTTCCACGGCTGGGTGCGCCACGACCTGATGCTGGAAGGCGGCGGGCTGAAAATCCGCCTGAAGCGGATCGACCTGGTCAATCCCGACGCGCCGTTCGGCAATATCCAGCTGTTCATGTGAGCCCGGCGCCGGCATGGACGCCGGCCGGCGATAAGGAGCAAGACGCCATGAGCGAAGAGACGGGCCGCTATACCGCCGTCGTCACCGGCGGCAGTGCGGGCATCGGCGAGCGGCTGTGCCACGACATGCTGGCGGCCGGCTGGAAGGTGATCTGCCTCGCCCGGCGGCCTTCGCCCATCGACCATCCCGATCTCTCCTCGGTCTGCGCCGACCTGCTCGACCCGCAGGAAACCGCCGATGCCGCCGCCGAACTCGCCGGCCGCGGCGTCACCCATATCGTCCACAATGCCGGCCTGATCCGGCCGAACCTGCTGCCGGAGGTCGTGCCGGAAGACCTGGACGCCCTCACCCATATCCATCTCACCGCGCCGCTGCTGCTGACCCAGGCGGTGCTGCCGGGGATGAAGGAACGCGGCTTCGGCCGCGTCGTCTTCGTCACCTCGCGCGCGGCGATGGGCGTGCCGACACGCAGCGCCTATTCGGCCACCAAGGCCGGCGTCCACGGCATGGCGCGCACCTGGGCGCTGGAGCTGGCGCCGGAAGGCATCACGGTCAACGCGGTCGCGCCCGGCCCGGTCCTGACCGATAATTTCTGGGGCATCATCCCCAGGGGTTCGGAACGCGAGGCGCGGCTGGCGGACAATATGCCGGTCGGGCGCCTCGGCGAGCCGGAGGATATCAGCCGGGCGATCATGTTCTTCGCCGACCCGGCCGCCGGCTTCGTCACCGGCCAGGTCCTGTTCGTCTGCGGCGGCGCCAGCCTGGGCGGGATTTCGCTTTAGCGGAGTTTGAGCGAGGTCAGCCGGGCGCGGGCGATTCCATAGGGGGTTTTCATCGCCATCTCGACCGGCAGCCAGATGCCGGCCTTGTCGAGCCGGACGATCCACAGCTTGAGCGGATGGAGCTTCGGCACCTCGCGGAAATGGCGGTCGCGGAAGCCGGCGAGCCGGCGGGCATGGAGCAGGCAGACCATCGACCGGCGCGGCAGGTTGCGGACCTTGACCCGCGGCGTCCGGCCGTGGCGGATATAGCTCAGCCGGATATCGATCCGCCGGCGGCCCTCGAAGATTCGGGCGGCATAGGTACAGGGCGGGCCGTCGCGCGGCGCGACCAGGCCGTTGAGAATGGCGGTCACCGGGTCCACGGCGTGGCGCTGCATCGCCTCCGGCACCTTCTTGCGCTTGCGGGACGGTTCGGGCGGGGCGATATGCGTGGCGATGGCGCCCGACGGGGTCCAGGCCATCATCACCAGCCGGTTGCCGCCGCGCTTCATATTGTAGCGCTGGCGCATCCATTCGGGCACCATCGCGCTGCCGGCGACGCGCCCGGCGGTGCGCCAGAAAGTCCGCGTCTTCGCGGCGAGCTCGACGACCCCGCGGCTGCGCGCGTGGAATTCGGCCGTGTAGCGTCCGTTGGCGATCCGCGTGCCGAATTTCACCTTGAAGACCGGCAGGCCGCCCCAGGTGACCAGCCAGCGCACGGCAATGCGGCGGTCCTCCACGGCGGCGGCAGCCGGCATCGCCGGCACGAACGCCGCCAGGGCCGCCAGCAGCAGGCCGGCGCGAAGCCGAACCCCGCACCGGCCCCCCGGCGGCACAACCGCAATCCGCACTCCGGCCCGACCGCCCGACAATCCGGCGCTCCTGTTTCCGATCCTGCAGCGGCTACTTACGCCAATGGCGGCGCGGCGACAATCGCCCCGCCCTGTCGCGCGGTCGCCCTTCGATACGGCCATCCCTCGATACGGCCGCTTCGCGGCCTACTCGGGATGAGGGCGGAGGTGATTTCAGGTACAATCTATTGAATGCAGAAACAAAACCCTCATCCCGAGTAGCGGCCGCAGGCCGCGTATCGAGGGACGGGGCGTATCGAGGGACCGCGGCTTGATTTCCCGCCCGGCCTTCTCTATATCGCCGCCATGCCGGGGCGCCGGAAGGCGGAACCCGGCATTGCTTTGGCCGCCGGGCCTTTTCCGGCGGCGCAGTCTTCGGGGCACAGTCGGGCGGAGCGGAACCATGGCGCGGCGTTGCAGCATGACCGGCAAGGGCGTTCAGACCGGCAACAATGTCAGCCATTCCCAGCGCAAGACCCGGCGGCGCTTCCTGCCCAACGTCCATCGCACCTCGCTGTACAGCGAAGCGCTCGGCCGCATGGTGCGCCTGAAGCTCTCGGCCAGCGGCATCCGCACCATCGAGCACAAGGGCGGCCTCGACGCCTGGCTCGCCGCCACGGCGGACAAGAAGCTGACCGACGAGGCGATCCGCCTGAAGAAGCAGATCGCGCGCGCCCGGGCGGCGGCCGCGCCCGCCTGACCGGCCCGGCGCGCCGCCACCGGCACGCCATTCGGCAATTTCTCCCTCGACAATGCAGGCGACGCCGGAATGCCGGCGGACGGCGACCGTACCGGCGGACTTCCCGGCTTGCCGAATTTCGGCCCGATTTTGGGTCCAGCCTGTGTCGGGTGCCGCCGGCCGGGCGCCGGCCCGGCATTGACCCGCTCATCCAGGGAGACTCTGCCATGACCGTTCACCGCCGGAAGGTTCTGAAGGGTGCGGCGGCGCTGCCGCTCTCCGCCATTCTCGCCGATGCTTCGATCACTGCGGCTGTCGCCGCCGGGCTCGATACCGTATCGATTCGAACCGCCGGGGGGCGCACGGTGCGCGCATCGGTGGCGCTACCGTCGGCGCAGCGGGCGCCTGCCGTCATGCTGATCCACGAATGGTGGGGCCTCAACGACCAGATCAAGGCGGTCGCCGCCGACTATGCCCGCTCGGGCCATGTCGCTCTGGCCATCGACCTGTATGACGGCAAGGTCGCCACATCGCCGGCCGAAGCGCAGGCCCTGATGCAGGCAACCATGAAGGAGCCGAAGGCCGGCTTCGAGACCTGCGCCGCCTGGATCGACTGGCTGAAGCAGCATCCGCGCGCCACCGGCAGCGTCGGTACGGTCGGCTGGTGTTTCGGCGGCGGCTGGTCGCTCAACGCCTCGATCGCCCGGCCCGTCGAGGCCACCGTCATCTATTACGGCCACGTACTGCGCAGCGTCGACCAGTTGAAGAAGCTGAAAGGCCCGGTGATGGGGCATTTCGCCCGGCAGGACCGGTTCATCGACGCAAAAATGGTCGGCGCCTTCGAGAAGACGATGGCCGAGGCGGGCCGGAAGGACGATCTGCAGGTCTTCTGGTACGATGCGGACCATGCGTTCGCCAACCCGTCGGGCAACCGTTTCGACGAAGCCGCCGCCCGCCTCGCGCGCTCACGCACCGCGGCCTTTTTCCGGCAGCATCTCAACCGGGCCTGACAAGCGGCGCCGGCACGGCGGCTTTTCATTGGCGGGCGGCGGGATTACAACCGGCTGCCCGTTCAAGGAACCCGCCGCCGTTCGCCATGGACCCCGTCTATCTCACCGAAGAACACCGCCTGCTGCGCGACACGGCGCGGCGCTTCATCGACGCGGAAGTGCGCCCGCACGGCGACGCCTGGGAGGAGGCGGAGGAAATCCCGCGCAGCGTCTTCGCCCGCATGGGCGCGCTCGGCTTTTTCGGCGTGCAGGTGCCGGAGGCCTGGGGCGGCGCCGCCATGGGGCCGGTCGCCATGGTCGCCCAGTGGGAGGAGCTGGCCAAATCCACCTATGGCGGCTTCAGCGGCAGCGCCTCCGCCCATGCCGAGATGGCGACGCCCCATCTCATCAATGCCGGCACCGACGAGCAGAAGCAGCGCCTGCTGCCGGACCTGATCGCCGGCCGCAAGGTCAGCAGCATCGCCGTCACCGAACCCGATGGCGGCTCCGACGTCGCGGCGCTGAGAACCCGGGCCGAGCGCCGAGGCAACGACCGCTGGGTGCTGAACGGCAGCAAGACGTTCATCACCAATGGCTGCCTTGCCGATGTCTATTTCGTCGCCGCGCGCACCGATCCGCAGGCCAGGGGCTCGCGCGGCATTTCCATGTTCATCGTCGAAAAGGGTGCGCCGGGCCTCAAGGTCGCGAAGAAGCTGGACAAGCATGGCTGGCGCTGTTCGGACACGGCCGAACTGGTCTTCGAGGATTGCGAAATTCCCTATGACAACATTCTCGGCGAGGAGAACCGCGGCTTCTACGCCATCATGCAGAATTTCCAGAACGAGCGCCTGGTCGCCGGGGCGCTGTCGTGCGGCGCGATCCAGAACGCGCTGGAGACCACGGTCCGTTATGTGAAGGACCGCAAGGCCTTCGGCGGCACGCTGTGGGACAAGCAGGTGGTGCGCCACAAGCTGGCCACCCTGGCGACGCAGGCCGAAGCCCTCCGCCACCTCACCTATCACTGCGCCTGGCTCGCCGCCGGGGACCGGCAATGCGTCCGGGAAATGTCGATGCTCAAGGCCATGGGCGGCGAGCTGGTCAACCGGGTCATGTACGATTGCGTCCAGCTGCACGGCGGCATGGGCTATATGCGCGAGAGCCCGATCGAGCGGATGAGCCGCGATGCCCGCGTCTCCTCCATCGGCGGCGGGGCGACGGAAGTGATGCTGGAAGAGGTCGCCAAGCGCCTGTAGGCGCCGCGCCGCCGCGCCGCCGGACCTATTTCCCGCCGGCCCCCCATTCGGCCGTACGATGCGGCGGCACGCCGTCGTCGCTCACCAGATGGCAGCGCACCTTGTGGCCGTCGAACGAACGCAGGGCGGGCTCCTCGGTCCGGCAGCGTTCCTCGGCGAACGGGCAGCGCGAGGCGAACCGGCAGCCCGGCGGCAGGTCGATGGGGCTCGGCGGATCGCCGATGAGGCGGATGCGGCTGGCCCGGTCGCGCAGCACCGGATCGGCGGACGGCACCGCCGAGAGCAGCGCATAGGTATAGGGGTGCAGCGGCGTGCGGAACAGGGACAGCCGGTCGGCATGTTCCACCACCTGCCCCAGATACATGACCGCAACGTCGTCGCACATATGCTGCACGACGCCGAGATCGTGGCTGATGAACAGATAGGTGAGGTTGAATTCTTCCTGCAGCCGGCGCAGCAGGTTCAGGATCTGCGCCTGGATCGCCACATCGAGGGCCGAGACCGGCTCGTCGCAGACGATCAGGTCCGGCTGCGTCGCGAGTGCGCGGGCGACGCCGATGCGCTGGCGCTGGCCACCGGAGAACTGATGCGGGAACAGGGCCTGCTGCTCCGGCCGCAGGCCGACCAGGCGGAACAGCTCCGCGACCCGGTCGTCGCGCTCTGCCGGATCGCCGACATCGAGCTGGTCGAGCGGCGAGCGGACGATCTGGCCGGCGCGCAGCCGCGGATTGAGCGAGGAATACGGGTCCTGGAAAATGATCTGCATGTGCCGGCGCTGGCGGCGCAGCGCCTCGCCGGCGAGCGGCCCGATCTCCTGCCCGTTGAGCGCGATGCTGCCCTCGGTTATCGGCGCGAGGCGCATGGCAGCGAGCGCGGTCGTCGTCTTGCCGGAGCCGGATTCGCCGACCAGGCCCAGAGTGGTGCCGCGCGGGGCGTCGAAGGAAACGCCATCGACGGCATGAACCTTCGGCGGCGGCGCGAACGGCTTCTGGCGCGGCAGGCTGAAATGGACCTTCAGCTCGCGCACTTCGAGCAGATTGTCCGCCGTGCGGTCGGGGGCGGGGGCGGGCGTCGTCATGCTGCCTCGCGCTCGGTATAGAGCCAGCAGGCGGCGGTATGGTCCGCGCCGACTCCGGTTTCCGGCGGCATTTCCCGGCGGCAGCGATCCATCGCCTCGGAACAGCGCGGCGCGAACGGACAGCCGCCCCGGCCCAGTTCGGCGACCGACGGGACGACGCCGGGAATCTCCATCAGCGCATGGCGCTCCGGCCCCGGCACGGCCTCCAGATGCGGCACGCAGGCGATCAGGCCGCGGGTGTAGGGATGCTTCGGGTTGGTCAGCATCTCGTCCACCGGCGCCTCTTCCACCTTGCGGCCGGCATACATGACGACGACCCGCTGGGCCATTTCGGCAATCGCCCCCATATCGTGGGTGATCAGGACGACGGCGGCATTGGTCTGCTGCTGAAGCTCCTTCAGCAGGTCGAAAATCTGCGCCTGCACGGTCACGTCGAGCGCCGTCGTCGGCTCGTCGGCGATCAGCACGCGGGGCTGGCAGGCGAGCGCCATCGCGATCATGACCCGCTGGCGCATGCCGCCGGAAAGCTGGTGGGGATATTCCTCGACCCGCCGTTCCGGCGCCGGGATGCTGACCGCGCGCAGCATCTCGATGGCGCGGTTGCGCGCCTCCTTCCGGCTCAGGCCCTGGTGGAGGCGCACCGTTTCGCCGATCTGGTCGCCGATGGTGTAGACCGGGTTGAGCGAGGTCATCGGCTCCTGAAACACCATCGAGACATCGTTGCCGCGAATCTCGCGCATCCGCGCTTCGCTGACATCGAGCAGGTTTTCGCCGCCCAGGCGGATTTCGCCCTGGGCGATGCGCCCCGGCGGCACCGGCACCAGCCGCATGACGGCGAGCGCGGTCATGCTCTTGCCGCAGCCGGATTCGCCGACGATGCCGAGCGTGCGGCCGGCCGCAAGATCGAAATTCAGGCCGTCGATCACCCGCGAGACGGTGCCGTCCCGGAGGTCGAACTCGACCGACAGTCCCCGCACTTCGAGCAGCGCGCTCATCGTTGCCTCAGCTTCGGGTTGAAAGCGTCGTTGAGGCCGTCGCCGATCAGGCTGACCGAAAGCACGGTGACGAAGATCGCGAGGCCGGGGAAGGTGACCGGCCACCATGCTTCGAGGATCTGCGGGCGGTTGACGCTGATGAGATAGCCCCAGCTCATCACGTTCGGGTCCGAGAGCTGGAGAAAAGCGAGCCCGGCCTCGAACAGGATGGCGACGCCGACCGAGAGCGCCGCCGAAACGATCAGCGGCGGTGCGGCGTTGGGCAGGATGACTGTCCAGATGATGCGCGCGTTGCGCGCGCCGATGGCGCGCTCGGCCTTGACGAAATCCAGCTCCCGGATGCGCAGGAACTCGCCGCGCACCAGGCGCGCCGTGCTCGTCCACGACACCACGCCGATGGCAACCGAGATGGTCAGGATCGTCGGCGAGAACAGCAGCACGACGACCATGGCGAGCAGCAGCGGCGGCAGGACCTGGAAGAATTCCGTGATCCGCATCAGCAGTTCCTCGACCCAGCCGCGATAATAGCCGGCCAAGGCGCCGAACAGGATGCCGATGGTGATGGTGATCGCCGCCGCCGCCGCGCCGACCGAGAGGGTGGACTGGCTGCCATAGAGCAGGCCGATGACGAGATCGCGGCCCTGCTGATCGGTGCCGAGCAGGAAGCCCTGCTCGCCCGGCGGCAGCAGCAGCGGCCCGGCCGGCGCGAACGGATCGATCGGATAGACGAAGGGGCCGAGCACGCTGACGAGCACGATGGCCGAGAGCATGACGAGGCCGGCGACAGCGCCGACATTGCGCCGGAACATGCGCCAGGCTTCGCGCCACGGCCGCTCGACCTCGATGACGATGAGCTCGTCGACGGCCGGCTCCACGACGGCGGGCTCTTCGGCCGGCACGCCGGTCGGTGCCGTACTCATGCCCGTGTCCCCCCGGACTTGATGCGCGGATCGACCAGCCGGTAGGCGAAGTCGGTCAGCAGGTTGGCGATAATCACGATCAGGGCCGAGAAGAACAGGATGCCGAGCAGGGTCGGCGTATCGCGGCGCAGGATCGAATCGAAGGCGAGCGTGCCGAGGCCGGGCCAGCTGAACACCGTCTCAACCAGCACCGCGCCGGAGAAGAGGGCGCCGAACTGCAGGCCGGCGAAGGTGACCACCGGCAGGACCGCGTTGCGCAGCGCGTGCTTGAACACGACGACCGGCTCGCTGAGCCCCTTGGCGCGGGCGGTGCGGATATAGTCCGCGCCCAGCACGTCCATCATGCTGGCGCGCGACAGGCGGCTGTAGAACGCCAGATAGATGGTGGAAAGCGTGACCACCGGCAGCACCAGATGATGCAGCACCTCCCACACATAGCCGAAGCCGGCGGCGCCGAGGGGGCCGCTGTCCATGCCCGAGGTCGGGAACAGCGGGATGAAGGAGGCGAACAGGATGACCAGCATGATCCCGGTCCAGAAGACCGGCAGGGCATAGCCGAGCAGGGCAAGCACGGTGATGACCTGGCTGAGCAGCCCGTTCGGCCGGCGCGCGGCGAAAACGCCGAGGCAGGTGCCGAAGACGATGGCGATCATCAGGGAGGACAGGACCAGCAGCAGGGTCGGCCCGAGATTGTCGAAGATGACCGTCGTCACCGGCGCGTCGAAGTAACGGCTGTAGCCGAAATCGCCGTGCACGACCTTGGCGAGATAGAGATAGAGCTGCTCGTGAAACGGCAGGTCGAGGCCGTAATCCTTGCGGATTTTGGCCAGCATCTCCGCCGTTGCGCCGCCGGCCTCGCTGGCAATCGTCTCCGCCACATCGCCCGGCGCCAGATGGAGCAGGGTGAAGTTCAGCACCAGCACCGCAAACAGCAGCACCAGCGCATAGCCGAGGCGCTTCGCAAGGACAGCCAGCAGCTTCACGGCCGGCTATCCCGAACGGGCGGCAGCGCAGCCGGACCGGCGGTCATGATACGCCGGCCCGGCATTCGCGCCCCGGCAGCGGCATTGCCGCCACCCCCTATTTCGGCTGCTTCTTCCAGTAGATATCGTCCATCGGCGAGACGATGCCCCAGATGCTGACCGGCGGGTTGCCGAGGTCCTTGCTGTAGGCGGTGTGATAGGGCAGCACGTTGATCCAGTAGACCGGCAGGTCCCTGGCCAGCATCTGCTGGAACTTGACGTAGAGCGCCCGGCGCTTGGCCGGATCCACCTCCTGGCCGGCCTGCTCCAGAATCTTGTCGACCTCCGGATTGCAGTATTGCTGCGTATTCGACCAGATGACGCCCTTCTTGATATTGTTGCACAGATAGGAGCGGTGCACGCCGATGACCGGATCGCCCCAGTTGAACGGCAGGTCCATGGTCATGTTGAACTGCCAGTTGGAGATGCGCTTGGCCCAGGTCGGGAAGTCCGGCGAATTGCGCACCGTGACCTTGATGCCGACCTTCTTGAGCTGCGCCCGGGCGTATTCGGCGATGCGTTGCTGCACATCCGGGACGGCGGGCAGATAGTCGATGGTCAGCTCGAGCCGGACGCCGTCGGCCTTCTTCGGATAGCCGGCCTCTTCAAGCAGGCTCTCGGCCTTCTTCAGGTCCAGATCGTAGGTCTCGACATCGGCGGTATAGAGGGGCGTGCCCGGCACGATCGGCCCGGTCGAGGCGGTCGAGACGCCGCGATGCAGCTGTTCGGTGATGTATTTCCGGTCCATGGCATAGGCGATGGCCCGGCGCACCCGGACATCGGCGGTCGGGCCCTCCTTCGTATTGAAGGCCAGCCAGGTGTTCGGCCCGATGCCGGCATAGCCCTTGTCCGTCACCACCAGACGGTCGCTCTTCTTCAGCCGGGCGATGCTCGCGACCTCTGACATGAAAGCCTGCATGCTGCCCTCGCCGCGCTCCATGGCGATGACGCGGCCGGCGGAATCGCGGACGATCTTGTAGATGATCCGGTCCAGATAGGGGCGGCCCTTGAGGAAATAGTTCGGGTTCCGCTCCAGCAGGATATACTGGGCGCGCTTGTATTCCTTCAGGATATAGGCGCCCGAACCGACGACATTCTTGATGTTGCGCGGATGGGTCTTCGGGTTCTGGCCGTCGCCATAGATGTGCTTCGGAACGATGGGCACGATCGAGGTCGACATCGCCAGCAGCAGGGCCGGATGCGGGTTCTTGAGCCGGACCACAGCCGTGTGGGGGTCCGGCGTGTCGACGCCGGAAACCGCGCCCAGCGAGGTCTTGAACGGGTGGTTCGCCTTCTGGGTCTCGATGGAGAATTTCACATCGGCCGAGGTGATCGGCTTGCCGTCATGGAAGGTCGCGTCGTCGCGCAGCTTGAACGTCACCGACAGGCCGTCGGCCGCGGTCGTCCAGCTCTTCGCCAGATAGGGATGGATTTTCCAGTCGGCGTCGGCCCGGACCAGGGTGGCGAAAATCTGCGCGCCGGGCGCCATGGTGGCGATGCCGGACTGGACCGACGGATTGAAATGGCGCGGTACCTGGCTGGAGATCATCACCAGCGTACCGCCCCTCTTGGGCGTATCGGCGGCCAGCGCGGTCACATTGCCCACTGCCACTGCCGCGGTCAGAACCGCAAGGCCGAATTTTCCGAGCATGAACTTCCTCCCCCAACGGCCGGCCGGCCTCTGGCGAAACCGGCGTGCCGTAAACGAACCATGGCCGCGCCCGGCGCCCCACCCAATTAACCGCCGAAATAGCCACTCCACAACGGCCGGGAAATGGGCTTTGCTGGCGCCCTGAAACGGACCCGTTCGGACATTGAACACATGAACGACCTGCTTGTCTACACCGCACGCGCGATTCGCACCATGAATCCCTCTCTGCCGCTCGCCACGGCCGTCGCGGTGCGCGACGGGCGCATCGTCGAGGTCGGCACGCTCGAAACGCTGCGCCCGTGGCTCGACGCCCATCCGCACCGGATCGACGACCGTTTCCGCGACCGGGTGCTGATGCCGGGCTTCATCGATCCGCATCTGCATCCCGCCCTGGCGGCGGTCCTGCTGCCCTGCCATTTCATCACCGCGATGGAGTGGCGGCTGCCCGACCGGACCTCGCCCCCGGTCAAGGGCCATAATGCGTATCTGCACCGTTTGAAGGAGATCGACGGCCAGATGGGCGATCCCGCCGAGCCGCTCGTCACCTGGGGCTATCACAAGATCTGGCACGGTACCGTGGACCGGCGCACGCTCAACGGTATCTCGCCGACCCGGCCGATCTTCGTCTGGCAGCGCTCGTTCCACGAAATCGTCGCCAACGACGCCGCCATCGACTGGATGGGCCTGAACCGGGACGACCTCGCCCGCCACGAACAGATCGATCCGGAGACCGGACGCTTCTATGAAACCGGCCTGTCGGTCGCGCTCGAAGGGATGAAGCGCCTGCTCTATGCGCCGGAGCGGTTCATCGGCGGGCTGGAGCAGGTCGCCCGCGCCGTCCATGCCGGCGGCCACACCACCATCGGCGACATGGCCGTGCCGCTGGCCGACCTGGAGATGGAGTGGCCGGCGTTGCTGCGCGTGCTCGACCGGCCGGACATTCCCTTCCGCTGCGAGATGATCCCGCGGGCGACCGCGCGCGGCGCCGCGCCGGGCGACGAGGTGGCGGAGGTTGCGCGCGTCCGGGCGATGGCGGCGCGCGGCACGCACCGGCTGCGTTTCGGCAACGGCGTCAAGCTGTTCACCGACGGCGGCTTCTATGCCGAGCTGATGCAGCTGCAGGAGCCCGGCTTCATCGACGGCCACCATGGCGAATGGCTGATGCCGCCGGAGCAGGTCGAGGCGCTGGCCCGCGCCTTCTGGAACGAGGGCTTCCGCATCCATGTCCACTGCACCGGCGATCTCGGCCTGGAGCTGGCGCTGGATGTGCTGGAGAAGCTGCAGTTCGA
Source organism: Alphaproteobacteria bacterium (assembly GCA_965221475.1). Taxonomy (GTDB): domain Bacteria; phylum Pseudomonadota; class Alphaproteobacteria; order Bin65; family Bin65; genus Bin65. The sequence goes on from OZ244891.1 coordinate 776,465, forward strand.
GCGGCCGCGCTTCAACCACCGCTTCACCATTGAGCATTTCGGCGTCTCGACGCCGGAGCAGGTGCGCCGGATCGCCGATCTGGGCGCGCTGGTCTCGGCCAATGCCTATTATGTCCACGAACTGGCCGATGCCTATTACCGGAACAGTTTCGGCCATGAGCGGGCATCGCAGATCGCCCGGCTCGGCACGGTGGCGCGGCACGGCATCCCCTTCGCCCTGCACACCGATTTCACCATGGCGCCGGCGCTGCCGCTGACCTCGGCCTGGGTTGCCGTCAACCGGCTGAGCGAAAGCGGCGCGGTCATGGCGCCGGAGGAGCGGCTGACGATCGAACAGGCGATGCGGGCGATTACCGTGGACGCCGCCTATATCCTCGGCCTCGAACACGAGGTCGGCAGCATCCGCGCCGGCAAGAAGGCCGATTTCACCGTGCTGGAGGCCGACCCGTTCGAGACGCCGCCCGGCGACCTGAAGGACATCCCCATCCACGGCACCGTCTTCGAAGGCCGCCCGGCACCGCTCGGATAGCGGCCCCGGTCAACAGGCGTGCCACTGGTCCCGCCACCGTGCCGACCAGTTTGCCCGATACTGCCACCGGACGCAGCGCGGCCCGCCCCTTCGGACACAATAGGTCGTCGACCGGACGCATCGGTTCGCTTTCCGAACGCAATAAGTTTTCGCTCGAACGCAACGGGTCTCTCTCCGAACGCAGCGGGTTTTCGTTCGAACGCAACGGTTCACTCTTTGAACGCATCTGGTCCCGTACTGGACGCAGCGACCGTTGACCCTTCGGATACAGCTCCTTCCTCTCCTTACGCAGACGCGCGTGTATTTTACGCACCGGCGTTTGGACTGTACGCAGCGGCGTGCCCTTTTTGTGCAGCGGCGTTTGGACTGTACGCAGCGAGTTGCCGTTTTGGTGCAGCGGCGTGCCGTCTGTACGCAGCCGCCCCTGGTTCTTGCGGTGCAGCGACGCCCACACGCTCCCACGCTCCGGTTGGTTTGAACATGGCCGATCCAGCGATGGCCGTCCCAGCAGTATTTTTGATGGATGCCCGCATTCCTGCCTGCAGCGGCCCGTGCGTTCAGCTGCGCCATATGGCAGGAACTGCCGGTGGCCGTGCCCGATCTGGTGAAGGAATGCGACTGAAGCGGCGGCGAAATCGCGACCAGGGCAAAAAGAAACGCCGACACCGGCGCGATAGCGGACAGAAAGTTCGCTCTGCGCACTTTACCCGCTCGACTCCCTGTTGGAGAGGGAGGCGTAGAACAACGATGGAACATACTCAAAACCCGGCCATCAGAATTGCGATGGAGCGCAGCAGGTATCACAGAACGACCGCCCCGATCAACATCCGTGTCGAACAACATATCCTTTCGCTACCATATCTCCCGACCCTGCGCTCCGCCGAAATCCTGCTCCGGATGAAGATTGTCCTCGGTAATCCGGGCCAGCACCTGACCGAGCCTCGACCGGTCGGTGCGGAACGCCGGGTCGGCCGTCCGCATCGAGAGCGTGTAGTTCCAGAAATCGACGAACACGCGAACCCGCTGGCGCGGGTTCCGAATTGGATCTTCAACAGCCATATCCGGTCGGCGCAAAAATACAGGGACGCGCTAGGCGTCCCTGGAGTCGAAATGATCGGACCCCGTATCTCCCTGTCTGGGCGGCGGTCCGATGGGTCATCTTGCATGACCATATAGGTTCCCGTCGCAGGGATTGCAAGCCGTTCAGCACGGCCCCGCGAGGCGATGCCGGTTCGTCGAACTGCCTGGCGGCCTTGTCATTGCAGATACCGGGGCGAACTTTCAAGTGCGGACATGCGCCGGGCTGCCGACGGCCCTCCCGCCCGGTGCGGGCGGGAGGGCGTTGCGCCGGAACGCGGCCCTGTGGGATAGAACCGGATGCGGGGGCGAGCCGCTCCGTCCGCCGGCCGGACGGTTGCCGGCGCCATCTGCCTTAAGGGAGAACCGAGCGATGAACACTGCCCGGCATTTCGTTTCCGGCACCCTCTGGCCCGGAACTTCGGACCGGCTGGGGGATGTGTACAACCCGGCGACCGGCGCGGTCTCCGGCCGGGTCGCGCTCGCCAGCACGGCGGATGTCGATCATGCGGTCGCTGCCGCCAAGGCGGCGCAGCCCGCCTGGGGCGCGACGCCGCCGGCCAAGCGCGCCGAAATCATGTTCGCCTTCCGCGGCCTTTTGAAGGCGCATACGCGCGAACTGGCCGAAACGCTCTCGGCCGAGCACGGCAAGACCCTGCCCGACGCCATGGGCGAGCTCGCCCGCGGCATCGAGGTCGTGGAGTTCGCCTGCGGCATCCCCCAGCTGCTGAAGGGCGAGTATTCCGAGGCGGTGGCGGCCGGCGTCGACAGTTTCGCCATCCGCCAGCCGGTCGGCGTCGTCGCCGGCATCACGCCGTTCAATTTTCCGGCCATGGTGCCGCTGTGGATGTATCCGGTGTCGCTGGCCTGCGGCAACGGCTTCGTCCTCAAGCCGTCCGAGCGCGATCCTTCGGTCGTGCTGCGCATCGCCGAACTGCTGTCCGAGGCCGGCCTGCCGGACGGCGTGTTCAACGTCGTCAATGGCGACAAGGAGGCGGTGGACGCGCTGCTCGACCACCCGGATATCGACGCGGTGAGCTTCGTCGGCTCGACGACGGTCGGGCTCCATGTCTACCGGAGGGGCACCGCCGCCGGCAAACGGGTGCAGGCCCTGTGCGGCGCCAAGAACCATCTCGTCGTCATGCCGGACGCCGATATGGGCCAGGTCGCCGACGCGCTGATCGGCTCGGCCTACGGCTCGGCCGGCGAGCGCTGCATGGCCGTATCGGTCGCCGTCCCGGTGGGCGAGGAAACCGCCGACCGGCTGGTCAGCACGCTCAAGCCGCGGGTCGAGGGCCTGAAGGTCGCGCCCTGGACCGACCCGGCAGCCGAGATGGGGCCGGTGATCTCGCGCCAGAGCCTGGAGCGCATCCGCGGCCTGATCGCCGAAGGGGTTGCGGACGGCGCCGAACTGGCGGTCGACGGGCGCGATATCCGCCTGCAGGGCTATGAGGATGGCTTCTTCCTCGGCGGCTGCCTGTTCGACCGGGTGACGACCGACATGTCGATCTACCGGGAGGAGATTTTCGGCCCGGTGCTCTCTGTCGTGCGCGCGCAGAGCTACGAGGACGCGGTCGGCATGGTCAATGCTCACGAATACGGCAACGGCGCGGCCATCTTCACCCGCGACGGCGACGCCGCGCGCGATTTCTTTACCCGCGCGAAGATCGGCATGGTCGGCGTCAACGTGCCGATCCCGGTGCCGGTCGCCTACCATTCCTTCGGCGGCTGGAAGCGCTCCCTGTTCGGCGACCACTACATGCACGGCATGGAGGGCGTGCGCTTCAACACGCGGCTGAAGACCATGACGACGCGCTGGCCCCAGGGCATCCGCGAAGGTGCCGTGTTCAACTTCCACGCCGGCAGCGACACGGCGAACTGATCCGGCGGCGGCGGGGAGCGGGCGAGAACAGCCTGATCGGGCAGGGCCATGAAACGATAACACCCGCGCGTGAAACGAATATGTCCCTGTAAAACATGATATTGTTGGGCAAATCAGGATATCGTTTCATTTATTTTGAAACGATATCGCAGACGCGTTCGGATACGGGACGGAACTGGCATGGCGAACCCATCCGGGGCTGCCGGGCCAGCGCCGGAAACGAGGCAGGAGACGCCGATGGGCAGGATGCTGACGGCCGAAAGGGTCGCCGCCTTCGAACGCGACGGCTATCTGTTCCCCTTGCGCGCCTTCTCCGCCGCCGAGGCCCGCGCCTGCCGTGACGCGCTCGAAGCCTATGAGGCTTCAACCGGCGATGCGATCCATTCCAACATGCGCCACAAGGTGCATCTGCTGTTCCGCTGGGCCGACGGCATCGTCCACCATCCGCGCATCCTCGATGCCGTCGAGGACCTGCTGGGGCCGGACCTGCTGTGCTGGACGACCAATTTCTTCATCAAGGAGGCGAACGATCCGGCCTTCGTCTCCTGGCATCAGGATTCGACCTATTGGGGCCTCGAGCCGGCCGATGTCGTCACCGCCTGGGTCGCCCTCAGCGACGCCCCGGTGGCCAGCGGCGCGATGAAATTCCTGCCGGGTTCGCACCGGCTGGACCAGATCGCCCATCGCGACACCTTCGCCGCCGATAATCTGCTGACCCGCGGCCAGGAGATCGAGATGGACGTGGACGAGGCGGACGCCGTGAACGTGCCGCTGCGCGCCGGCGAGTTCTCGCTGCACCATATCCGGCTGGTCCACGGCTCCGAGCCGAACACGACCGCCGACCGGCGCATCGGCCTCGCGGTGCGCTATATCCCGACCCGTGTCCGCCAGGTGAAGCTCGACGATTCCGCCATGCCGGTGCGCGGCGTCGACCGCTACAACCATTTCGAGCACGAACCCCGGCCGGCGGCCGATCTCGACGCCGCCGCCCGCGCCGCCCACGCCGCCGCCATGGAGCGGATGATCGGCACGGTCTATTCCGGCACCGACGTGACCGAAGCCCGGCGCTGAATGCAGCGGGCAGGGCGTCGGCGAAATTCAGGCTATTTCAAAATCGGATTTTGAAATAGCCTGATTATTAATCGATCAGCCCTGATTTGATTGCACACAAGCGGTCCCGGCCCGTGCTCCATTGTCGTGGTCTATGGCGGCGACCGGATCGAGCGCCGGGGAACCGATATTCTGGTCCCCTGGCATGCGCTGCACAAATACGATTGGGAAGAAACCGGCTGAAATCGCCGCCGGCTGGCGCCGCCGGCTTCGATCCGATATGGTCGGAACGCCCGCCCGACGGGCGAAACGGGGAGGAACGAACATCATGAAATCGAACCAGCGGAGGCCGGCGGCAGCGCTGGCGGGCGGTCTGGCAGCACTGATCGGCGCGGCCGCCCTTGTCGCGCCCGCCGTCGCGGCGGCGTACCCGGAGAAGCCGATCGCCATGCTCGTCGGGTTTCGCGCCGGCGGCGGGGTCGATACGGTCGGGCGGCTGATCGCGAAGCATATGGAAGCGACGCTCGGCCAGCCGGTGGTGCCGACGGCGAAGGCCGGCGCCGGCGGCGGCGTTCTGGCCGCCGCGCTGGCAAAGGCGAAGCCGGACGGCTACACCATCGGCATCGCGGTGACCAGCACCTGGTCGTTCAATCCGGTCTTCGCCCGCAAGAAGCGCTACGACATCGACGACGCGACCCTGCTGGCGTCCATCGCCCGCGCCCAGTGCGCGATTTTCGTGGCGGCGAAATCGCCATACAAGTCGCTGAAGGACGCCTTTGCCGCGGCGAAGGGCGGCACGGCCCTGTCGGCATCGTCGCCGGCGCCGCCGGCAACCTTCCTGCTGCGCCATCTGGCGGGCGCAAACGGGATCAAACTGCGCATCGTCAACGTCAAGGGTACGCCGGCCGTCATCCAGCAGGTGATGGGCGGCCATGTCGATCTGGGCTGGAGCGGCGGCCACCACATCCCGTATCTGCGCAATGGCGAGGTGCGGGTGATCGCGGCGACCGACGGAAAGCGGCTCAACCCGCCGTCGCAGAACGTCCCCACCCTGCAGGAGATGGGCTATCGGATATCCTTCTGCGGCGCCTATGTCATGGCGGCGCCGAAGGGCCTGCCGGCAGCGGTGAAGCAGAAGCTCGACGCGGCGCTGAAGGCGGCGATCCATTCCAAACCGGTCCAGACCTTCATCGAGCGCCGCCGGCTGGCGCCGAACTATCAGGACAGCGCGGGCCTGACCCGCGAGGTCCGCGCCGAGGCGGCGGCCTGGGCGAAGGTGAAGGCCGGCCTCGCGAAGTAGCACGGGCGGCGCGACCGGCCCGGACCGCCGGCGCGAGCCGCTTTCGATGCGCGCCGCCGACGGCATTGCGGCCGCACTGATCGGCGCGTTCGGGCTGGTCACGCTCCTTGTCTTCATTCCGCAGACAATCGACGATCCGGGGCTGGGCGATCTGTCGCCGGCCTTCATGCCCCGGGTTGTCGCCCTGCTGCTCATCGGCCTGGCCGCCCTGCTGGCGCTGCGCAGTCTGCGCCGCCGGGAAGCGGCGGACGAACCGCCGCTCACGCGGCGTCACGGCATCTTCGTCCTCATGGCGGCGGCCTGGCTGGCGGCGGTCTTCGGCCTCCTGGTCTGGGCCGGCTATTTTGCCGGCGGCGCCGCAGCGGTCGCCGGCGCCATGCTGGCGATGGGGGATCGCCGCCCCGCGATCATCGGCGCGACCGTCTGCGCCGCGCCGCTCGTGCTGTGGGCAGTGTTCCGCCAGCTGCTCGGCATTCCCCTGCCCTGACCGATGGATGCCGTTCTCCAGGGGCTTCTCCAGGCCCTGACCCCGCTCACGCTCGGCTTCATCCTGCTCGGCGTCGTCCTCGGCATCGCGGTCGGCGCGATTCCGGGGCTGAGCAGCCCGATGGCGATTGCCATTGCGGTGCCGCTCACCTTCTACATGACCCCGCTGGCGGCCATCGCCTTCCTGCTCGGGGTGAACAAGGGCGGCGAGTTCGGCGGCTCGATCTCCGCCATCCTGCTCAACACGCCGGGCACGCCGGAGGCCGCGGCAACCGCGCTGGACGGCCATCCGCTGGCGCAGCAGGGCAAGGCCGGCAAGGCGCTGAAGACCGCGCTCTATTCGTCGGTCGCCGGCGATACCTTCAGCGATATCGTGCTGATCCTGGTCGCCGCGCCGCTCGCCGTCATCGCGCTCCGGATGGGGCCGCCGGAATTGCTCGGCGTGCTCATCTTCGCCTTCACCTTCGTCACCGCGCTGCTCGGCACATCCATGATCAAGGGGCTGATCGCGGCGGCGCTGGGCGTCCTGCTCAGCCTGGTGGGCATCGATCCGGAAGCCGCGGTGCCGCGGCTCACCTTCGATGTCCTGGAGCTGGAGGACGGGCTTTCCTTTGCCGGCGTCGCCATCGGCCTGCTGGCCTTCTCCGAGGTCCTGCTGCAGATCGAGCGCGCCTTCATCGGCGGGCAGGCCGGCGCCGGCAGCGCGGTCGCCCTTTCGCGCTCCCCGGACGACAACGCCTTTACCCGCGCAGACTTCCGCCTTGTGCGCGGCACCATCGCGCGTTCCGCGGTCATCGGCACCGTGATCGGCGCGATTCCCGGCCTGGGGACCAGCCTTGCCGGCTTTCTCGGCTATGGCGCGGCCATGAAGGCCTCGAAGAACCCGGAGGAGTTCGGCAAGGGCCGGCTGGAGGGCGTCGCCGCGACCGAGGCGGCCAACAGCGCCGTCGTCGGCTCCAATCTGATCCCGCTGCTCACCCTCGGCATTCCCGGCAATGTCGCCGCCGCGCTGCTCGCCGGCGCCTTCCTGATCCACGGCATCACGCCGGGGCCGATGATCTTCCGCGACCATGCCAGCCTGGTCTATGGCATGTTCGGCTGCCTGATCGTCGCCAACCTGATGAACCTGGCGGTCGGCAGCGTCGGCCTGCGGCTGTTCTCGCTGGCGGTGCGCACGCCCCGCAACATCGTCATGCCGGCCGTGGCGCTGCTGTGCATCACCGGGTCGTTCGTCGCCGGCGGCGGCCTGTTCGCGGTGGCGACGATGATGGCGTTCGGGCTGCTCGGCTATCTCATGCGCAAGCTGGACTTTTCCGTCGTCGCCTTCATTCTGGGCTTCATTCTCGGCCCGATGGTCGAACGTTCGCTGCGTCATACCGTGATCCTGCTCGACGATTTCCAGGCGCTGTCCGGCCACCCCTTCCTGCTCGTCATGCTGGCACTCAGCGGCTTCGCGGTGTTCTGGCTGGGCCGGCGGCCGCGCCGGCGCCCCGCCCGATGACCGCCGGCACCCGGCCCTTCCATCTCTGGGCCAATGGCTGCGCCCATGTCTCGTGGGACAAGGCGCGCGGGCGCGAGAGCCTGGCCGACGCCCTGCGCCAGTCGGAGCGCGGGGACGGCGCCGGCGCGCCGCCCTTCGACTGGGATGTCTGCATCAATGTCGGCGATTACAGCGCCGCCTTCGGCCCGCCCGACGACGAGGAGGGCGCGGAGATCGTCCGCCAGTTCGGCGTGCTGCGGGACCATCGCCGCGAACAGATCTACAGCGTGTGCGGCAATCACGACCGGGATTATCCGGACGTGCCGGAAGGAAGCTGGTTCCGACGCTGGATCGACCCGATGGGCGAAAATACGCCGACCTCCGGCGTCGACCGCAGCCGCTACCCCTGGCCGGTCCACGGCAGCTGGGAGCGCTACTGGTTCGATGTCGGCAATATCCGCTTCCTGATGATGAGCGATGTCAACGAGCGCTCGCAGAAGCTGGGCCGCGGCGCGCTCGGCGGCAATCCGGGCGGCGTGGTGACCGCCGGGACCTTCGACTGGTGGGTCGATATGGTGGAACGGAGCCGGCACGACCGGATCGTCGCCACGGTCCACCACTATGTGCTCAAGGACACCACGGTCGCCAGCGGCGAGTGGGAAGGCATGAAGAAGGGGCCGGACGGCGCCTGGCAGACCGATTATCACGGCTACCATGCCGAAGGGACGCCGAACGGCGCGTCCTATCTCTACTGGGTGGGCGGCGCGCCCGATTCGGGGCGGTTCGAACGCTATCTCGAAGCCCATCCCGGTGCGGTGGACCTGTGGTTCGGCGGCCACACCCATACCGACCCGGACGACCGCCGCGGCGGCAAATCCCATATCGAAACCCGCTATGGCGGCACGACCTTCGTCAACGCCGCGGCGCTTACGCGCTTCTTCGTCGAGGACCATGCCATGCCGCACAGCCGGGTCCTGACCTTCACGCCGGGCTCCCGCGACCTGCGCATCCGCTGCTATATGCATACGGCCGAATACCGCCCGACCGGCTGGTACGCGGCCAGGGAACGCCGGATAATGCTGGGCAAACCCTTTACCTGGGCGGCCTGAGGGGCCACTTCGTGCCGCAGCGCGCCGATGAAGAGGCGAATGGCCGGGACCGCGGGCAACGCAGGATCGTGGAGCCGACACAATGACCGAGCCACGCGGCACGGAAACTGCGACGACCGGATATGGCGAGAGCCTGCAGGCCCGGATCGGCGTGCCGCCGGAAGCGCTTGCCGCTTTCTGCGAACGCTGGCAGGTCACCGAACTGGCGCTGTTCGGATCGGTCCTGCGCGACGATTTCGGGCCGGACAGCGATATCGATTTCCTGATCGGGTTCGAGATCGGGCAATCGCCGGGACTGTTCGGCATCGTGGACATGGAGCACGAACTGGCGGAACTGTCCGGCCGCCGGGTCGATCTGGTCAGCCGCCGGGCCGTCGAAAACAGCCGCAATCACATTCGCCGGAAGGCAATACTGGATTCCGCCCGGGTGGTGTATGCCGCGCGATGACAAATCGCTTCTGCTGGACATGCAGGTCGCCGCCAGCGATGCAGTCGCTTGGCTGGAAGGCTTGTCCTATGCCGATTTCGAGCGGAACCGGGAAAAACAGCGGGCCATCTTCAACGCGGTGCAGGAGATCGGCGAAGCCGCGTCCCGTGTGACGCCGGAATTCAGGAAGACCCATCCGTCGATCCCATGGCGGAAGATCGTGGGCATGCGCCACCGTCTCGTCCATGCCTACTTCGACATCGAACCCGACATTGTATGGGATACGGTGCGCAACGACCTTCCGGCACTGATCGCCCGGATCGAAGCGCTCACTCACGATACGGACGAATGACCGGCGCGGCGCATACCGCCGACAGCCTCGCAGGCCCAGCAGGGAGAAACCGACCATGGCGCTCAGCCCGAGCCGCGAAGCCTTCGTCACCTGCGCGCTGACCGGGGCGGGCGATACGGTCGGCCGGTCCGACAAGGTGCCGGTCACCCCGGCGCAGATCGCCGATGCCGGGATCGAGGCGGCGCGGGCCGGCGCGGCGATCCTCCATATCCATGTGCGCGACCCGGAAACCGGGCAGCCGGCGCGCGCCCCGGCGCTCTACCGCGAGGTGGTGGAGCGGGTGCGCGATTCCGGCGTCGATGCGGTGCTGAACCTCACCGCCGGCATGGGCGGCGACCTCACCCTCGGGCCGCCGGACCGGCCGCTCCCCCCGTCCGAAGCGGGGACCGACATGGCCGGCGCCGAAGAGCGGCTCGCCCATGTCGCCGAGCTGCTGCCGGAAATCTGCACCCTCGATTGCGGCACGATGAATTTCGGCGAGGGCGATTACATCATGACCAACACGCCGGCCATGCTGGCGGACATGGCGCGGCGGGTGCAGGCGCTGGGCGTGCGCCCGGAGATCGAGATTTTCGATACCGGCCATCTGGTCCTCGCCAAATGGCTGGCGGCGCAGGGCCTGATCGACGAGCCGTTCATGGTGCAGCTGTGCATGGGCGTTCCCTGGGGCGCGCCGGACGATATCGGCACGCTGATGTCCATGGTGAACAATCTGCCGGCGGGCTGGACCTTCTCCGCCTTCTCGCTCGGCCGCAACCAGCTGCCCTATGTCGCGCTGGCGCTGCTCGCCGGCGGCAATGTCCGGGTCGGCCTGGAGGACAATCTCTGGCTCGGCCCCGGTGTGAAGGCGACCAATGCCGACCTGGTCGAGCGGGCGGTCGCCATCGCCGGCAATATGGGCGTGCAGGTGCTCGGGCCGGAAGCGGTGCGCGAGCGGCTCGCCCTGCGCAAGCGCTGAGCGCGGCGGGCAGCGGACGGGAAGCCGGTGACGAACGGAATCGAACGGGCCGCCTGCATCGGCGGCGGGGTGATCGGAGCCGGCTGGGCGGCCCGCTTCGTCCTGAACGGCATCGATACGGCGCTCTACGACCCGGCCCCGGATGCCGAAGGCCGGGCGCGCGCCACGCTCGCCAATGCCGAACGCGCCTTCGAGCGCCTGTTCGGCACCGAACGGCCGGCCGCCGGTACGCTGCACATCGCCGGGTCGGTCGCCGGGGCGGTCGCCGGCGCCGGCCTGGTCCAGGAGAGCGTGCCCGAACGGCTCGACCTCAAGCGGGCGGTGCTTGCCGAAATCGACGCCGCGGCGCCGGCCGATACGGTCATCGCTTCCTCGACCTCCGGCCTGCTGCCGACCGACATGCAGCGCGATCTGAACCGCCCCGGCCGGATGCTGGTCGGCCATCCGTTCAACCCGGTCTATCTGCTGCCGCTGGTCGAGCTCGTCGCCGGGCAGGATACCGAACCGGCCGCGGTCGAGCGCGCCGCCGCATTCTATGCCGCCGTCGGCATGAAGCCGGTGGTCGTGCGCCGGGAGATCGACGCCTTTATCGGCGACCGGCTGCAGGAAGCTCTGTGGCGCGAAGCACTCTGGCTTGTACGCGACGGCGTGGCGACGGTGGCAGAAGTGGACGATGTCATCCGCTATTCCTTCGGCCTGCGCTGGGCGCAGATGGGCATTTTCCAGACCTATCGCCTGGCCGGCGGCGAGGCCGGCATGCGCCACTTTCTGGAGCAGTTCGGCCCCTGCCTCGCCTGGCCGTGGTCGAGGCTGACCGATGTCCCCGATCTCGACGACGCGCTCATCGAGACCGTCGCCGGACAGTCCGACGATCAGGCGGCCGGCCGCTCCGTCCGCGCGCTCGAACGCATCCGCGACGACAATCTGATCGCCATCCTGGAGGCGCTGGCCGGAAGCGGCGAGGCCGGCTGGGGCGCCGGCGCGCTGCTGAACGAAACCCGGCGGCGGCTGCGGGAGCAGAGCGGCGGCGCGTGAAGCGGCAGGCCGGCCCCGTCAACCGATAGGGACGATGGCGTAGGCGAGAGCGAGGGTCTCGTTGCGCACCGGATCCTCGAGCGCGACCGCGAAACCGTCCACCGGCCCGGCCGGCGGCGGGGCATGCCGCGCCGCGACAAGGACAAGATGTTCGGCCGGCAGGCTGCACCAGGCTGCCGGGTCCGCCGCCGCGCCGGCCGCCTCTTCGGTCGCCGGCGTGCGCCGGGGCCCGGCCAGATGCCAGCTGCGCAGGATCAGCCGGTCGAAATGCGGCAGCACCTCGCTGAGCCGCCAGGCCTGCCGGCTCAGCGGCCGGGCGCAGGCCAGCAGCCCCGGCGCGGCGGCCCCGGCGCTGTGCAGGGAGCCGACGGTGAGCAGCGGCCCGTCGCCGGCCGCGACCGCGACGAGGGCGGCGACGCCCTGGCCCTCCCGGCCGGGCTGCTGGAGTTCGGTCGCCGTCGTCAGCCGGTCCACCGGCAGCGGGACGGCACCGTTCCCGCCCGGCTCCATCCACGCCCGCGCAATCGTCAGGTCCGGCGTGTAGACCGCGCCGTCCGAACGGACATGCGGCCGGTAGACGAGCTGGCCGGACATGTCAGCCCGTGCCGGCGGCGCCGGCCGGGTCCGGGCAGGCCGCGACCGCCAGCAGCTCGATCCGGTTCGAGCCGGCGAACGTCACCTGAACGCAGGAGCGCATCGGCCAGTGCTGCGGGTCGGGGCCGATCCAGTCCGCCCACCAGCGGTCGAACTCGCCCTTGCGGCCGATATCGTAGAGATAGACCTGGACGGACATCAACCGGGTCCGGTCGGTGCCGGCGGCGGCGAGGCCGCGGTCCAGTGCCGCGAAGGCGCGCCGGGCCTGGCCTTCGAAATCGAGGGAGAAATCGTCGGACATGCCGAGCGCCCAGACGAAGCCGCCGAAGGCCGAGCCCCAGCACCGGCTCGGCACATTGCCCGGAATCCGCAGAATATCGGCCATGTCGTCCCTTTATTCCGCCGCGGCGCCCGGCGCGCGGAGCAGATTGTCGATCACATCGTCAACGGTGCGGACATCGCCGAAGCTCTGCCAGAAGCTGGTCAGGCCGGCCAGATGGTCCTCGTCGAACCGGGCCGCGTTGCCGTCGAGCACCATGACCGCGCGATAGCCGATCATCATGGCGTCGCGCGCGCTCGATTCGCAGCACATGTTGGTGGCGGTGCCGCAGACCAGCAGATTCTCGATGCCGCGCTCCTGCAGCCGGTCGTGCAGGTCCGAAGCGCCCTGGATGAAGGCGCTGAAGCGGTTCTTGCGGCACACGATATCGCCGTCGCGGACGACCAGGTCCGGGTACAGCCGGTGGCCCTCGCTGCCCTCGGCAAGGCCGTCGCGGTGGGCGTGCATCTTGGCCTCGGTAAAGAAATGGTCGTGATAGATCGGCCACTGGCTTTCGCCGCCGGGCTCGGCCGCCACGGTCAGCAGGACCCAGGCGACCGTGCCGCCCCGCTCCCGCACCGCATCGGCCAGACGGTTGATGTTGGGGACGATGCTCTTCGCCGTCTCGACCTCGGCGACGAAGAAATTCTGCATGTCGATGACGACCAGGGCCGTCCGGGCCGGATCGAAGCGGTCGAACACTTCGAGCCGGCCGCGCTTGGCCATGATGCGGTCGATGACATATTGCGGCATGTCCAGCCGGTGCGGCATGGCTCCCCTCCCCCTCTTGTCGCTCCCCGGCCCGCGCAACCGGTCAGGCCGCCGGCTGCCAGGCGATCATGCGCAGCTCGCCCAGCTCCCGGCGCATCTTGCGCCAGGTTTCGCCGCCGTCGGTGGAGCGGAAAATCTGGCCGAAGATGGTGCAGAAGAAAATCAGATCCGGATCGGCCGGATGGGTCGCGATCCACCAGATGGTCGTGTTGGGCGGCTCCGGCAGATCGACGATCTCCCAGCTTTCGCCCCGGTCGCGGCTGCGGAACAGCATGCCGGCCTCGCCCGACGGCCGGTCGCCGACCGAGAGGAACATGACCCCCGAATCGTCGGCGCGCCGGGCGATGCAGCGGAAATAGGGCCAGGGCGCGCCCGGCACCTCGATCCATTGCCAGCTGCGGCCGTCGTCGCGGCTCCGGTGCAGGCCCTCCTCGGTCGAGCAGAAGACGGTGCGGCCGTCGCCATCGTCGTCGTCGAAGAAGACGAGATTGTGCGTATCCGGGCTCTTCAGCCCGTCGATGCGCTTCTCCCAGCTTTCGCCGCCGTCGCGGCTGAGGAAAACGCCGTCGATCTCGATGGTGATCCAGATGGCGGCCGGGTCGCGCGGGTCGAAATGGATCGAGGTCACCCGCGGCGTGTTGATGAAATCGCACTCGACGCTGTTGCCCGGCCGGCAGCGCGTCCAGCTCCGGCCGCCATCGGCCGAGCGGTAGATCTGCGCCGGCCGGGTGCCGGCGAAGATCGTATCGGGATCGTGGGGCGAGCGGGCGATCTGGAGAATGTGCAGCCCGTCCATCGGCGACGGCAGATGCTCCCAGCGGCCGGCCGCCTCGGTCCAGCGGTAGACGCCGAGGTCCGTTCCGGCCAGCACCTCGCCCGGCCGCGCCGGATGGGTGGCGAGGCACCAGGCGCGCGATTCGTTGTAGATGCCGCCGGTCGGCGTGAAGGCGCGGTTCCACGATTCGCCGCAGTCGCGGCTGAACCACACCGAATGGCCGACCGAAGCGGCATAGGCGGTGACGTTCATGCGCCCACCCGGCATGCCGTTTCGGGGCCGGACGCCGGCGAAAGGCCGGCCCGGCCCGGCATCGTAGCACCTTTTGCCCGGCGCCGGTAAGCGCCGGCCACGGCGATCAGCCGGCCAGTTCCCGGCGCACCAGGGCGGCGCCATCGACCAGCGCCTGCAGCTTGCCGCGCGCGACCGCCGGGTCGAGATATTTCATCCCGCAATCGGGCGCGGCGACGATCCGCTCGGCCGGCAGCACCGCCAGCGCCCGGCGGATGCGGTCGGCCACGGTCTGTGCGCTCTCGACCGCCGGGTCTGCGAGATCGATGACGCCGACCATGATCTGCTTGGACGGCAGCTGGGCGAGGATCGACAGGTCGAGGCGCGGCTGGGCGGCCTCGATGGAAATCTGGTCGGCGACGCAGCCTTCGAGTTCGGGCAGGAAGGAATAGCCGGAAGGCTTGTCCCGCACCGTATAGGCATAGCCGAAACAGAGATGGACGACCGTCGGGCCGGGCGCGTCCTGCAGCGCGTGGTTGAGCGCCCGGACGGCATGGCGGCGGGCCTTCTCCGGCCGGGCCTGCATCCACGGCTCGTCGAGCTGGACCGTGTCGGCCCCGGCGGCGAACAGGTCGCGGACCTCCTGCCGGACGATTTCGGCCAGCGCCATGACGACCGCTTCCTCGTCGCCGTAATGCTCGTCGACCGATACCTGGGACAGGGTGAACGGGCCGGGCAGCGTCATCTTGATCGGCCGGCCGGTATGGCGGCGCAGGAATTCGGTATCCCTGGCCTCGACCGGGTGGCGGCGGCCGAGCGGGCCGACAATGCGCGGCACCGCGATCATGCTGCCCGGCGAGCGCCCCGGCACCCGCGCCGGATTATCGACATCGATGCCGTCCAGCGCGGCATGGAACCGGTTGGAATAGCTTTCGCGCCGGATCTCGCCGTCGGTCAGGATATCGAGGCCGGCCAGCTCGAATTCGCGGATCGCCATCAGGGTGGCGGCATCCTGCGCCGCTTCGAGCTCGGCGGGGTCGATGCGCCAGATATCGTCGCCCCGGGCGCGCGCCGGCGGCCGCCCGGTGAGCCGTTCGCGATCCACCAGCCAGCCGGGCGGGGCATAGCTGCCGGTCAGGGTCGTCGGGATGAGCGGCAGATCGGAGAGTCCGGTCATGGCCCTTTCCTTCGCTGTCGTTCCGCAGCCTGTTCCATACCCCGCGCCGCCCGCCATTGCGAGAGCCCCGCAAGCGGCCGGGCAAGGCGGGCATCAGGAGCCCCGGTCCAGGCCCAGCCGCCGGTCCATTCCGTCGCGAACCGATTGCACCAGCCCCTCCGGGAAGCCTGCGGGAAGCGCCGCCGTTGCTGCGTCCCACGCCGGAGCGAAGCGGTCGGCAATCTCGTCCAGCAGGCGGTTGACGCAATCGGCCCCAAGGCCGGCCTGCAGCGCCGTCTGGCCGAAATGGCGGGGCATGATTTCGTAGAGACGATAATGGCGATTGGTCCCGACCGACATTGCCATTTTCAATTCCCGCCGGCGCACCTGCCCGGCGTCGAACGCCGGCTGCAGGGAAATCGCGTCGTAGAGCGGCGCCAGCCGGTAGCGGCCGCCCGGCATGAGATAGACGCTGAAATTCTTGGCATGGCCGTCGGTCGCGGCCATGAGCCAGTAAAGAATCTGCGCCTTGAGAAAGCGCATCCTGTCCTCCTCCGGCGTATCGCTGCCCTGCAGCAGATCGAGAATGGGTCCGATGCCCGGTCCGCCCTCGTTCTGGTATTTGCGCACCGGAGGAACGCCCAGAGCCTGGCACAGATCTTCCTGCGGCACGCGGACCAGGCGCCCGTCCCCGGTCCAGCGCCGGTCGAAGCGTTCGACGACCAGCGCCTGCTGCCCGGCGAACCGGGCGATCTCCGTCGAGGCGGCGGCCAGCCCGAACGCCTTCAACAGGAGCAGGCAAAGATGCTCGTTCTCCACAGAGTCCGACAGGTCGATGCCGAAGGCCAGCGGTCCGATGCGGGGCTTGAGAATATGCGTCGTCGGCGTCGTGCCGTGCGGACGCAGCCATACGCCGTCCTTGCGCAGAAGCGCCGTCTTTTCCTGGGCGCCGGCAAGGGAAATTCTGAAATCCCGCTCCGGCTCCAGACCCAGCGGCGCGTTTGCCAGACCGGCAAGCAGGCCGCCGATATCGGCATCCGAAAGCACCTCGCCCGAAAGCGCATCCTGCGGATCGGGCTCGTCGCCGGCGGGCAGGAACTGCAGCGCCCCGATACAGTCGCGGCCGATCGCCGCCAGCAGGCTGTAGGCATCGGTTCCTGCCGCGCCGGTATTTTCGGCAACGCGGCGGCGGATTTCGGCCGTATCGGGCAGCAGATTGTCGAAAACCGCCTCGACCGGAGCGCCGGTATAGGGGTCTTCGCGCAGCGGCAGGGACAGCGAGACCGGCAGCGCATGCTCCCACGACAGCCATGTCCCGTCGTAGCGGAAGACAATCGCGCCGCCGGCCTGTCTGGTCAGGCTTCCGACCGGACGCCGGTTCAGGAATATATTGAGCGGCGCGTGCCGGCGCGGGCGCGTCATCGGAAGAGGTTCCCGATATCGTCGATGGAACCTCTGGTACGCGGCCGGATGACGATTTCCAGGCGCAGCACGGCGAGAATGGCCATGATCGTATCGATATTCGCTGCGCTGCTGCCGGTTTCGATGCGGGAGATCGTGGCCTGGCGCAGGCCGGTCCGCGCGCCGAGGGCGGCCTGGCTCAGCTTCATCTTCCGGCGGGCGCGCCGGATGGTGCTGCCGATCTGCGCCGGAGTTCTTGCGATACTGTCCATGCCGCCCGCCCCTCATCCGGGAATACGCTTCTGCGCATAACTCCGAATTATGCGGTAAAGCGCATTTTTTGTCAATATACGCAAAACCGCATGATCGGCGCGCGGCCGCGCCCGGCGGCTCAGAGGCCCAGATAGGCCCGGCGGACCCCGGCGTCCTCCAGCAGCTCGGCGCCGGTGCCGGCAAGGGCGACGACACCGCCGCTCAGCACATAGGCCCGCTCCGCCAGTTCGAGCGAGAGACCGACATTCTGCTCCGACAGCAGGATGGTCATGCCGGCCCCGGCAAGGTCGCCGATGGCGTCGAAGATCAGGTCCACCATCGCCGGCGCCAGCCCCAGGCTCGGCTCGTCCAGCAGCAGCAGTCGCGGCCGGGACATCAGCCCGCGGCCGAGGGCCAGCATCTGCTGCTCGCCGCCCGAAAGGGTGCCGGCGGCCTGCCGCCGCCGCTCGCCCAGACGCGGAAAGCGCTCATAGACCTGCGCCAGCCCCTCGGCGGTATGCGGGCGCGCCGGCGGGGCGATGGCGCCGAGCCGGAGATTTTCCTCCACCGTCATGTCGGGAAAGACCAGCCGGCCTTCGGGAACCAGAACGATGCCGGCGGCGACCCGGCGCGCCGTATTCCAGCCTTCGATGGCTTCGCCCCGGTAGCTGACGGTGCCGGATGCCGGCGGCAGCAGGCCGGCCAGCATGCGCATCGCCGTCGTCTTGCCCGCCCCGTTGCCGCCGACCAGCGCGGCGATCCCGCCGGCCGGGACGGCGAGATCGATGCCGTGCAGCACCTTGGCCGGACCGTAGCCGCCGGCCAGCCCCGTCGCCTCGAGCAGCGCGCCGCCGGTCAATGCCGCCGCCCCAGATAGGCCGCCCGGACGGCGGCATCTTCGGCGACCTGGGCCGGCGTCCCGGCGGCAATCGCCTCGCCATGGTCGAGCACGACGACATGGTCCGACAGGCTCATCAGGGCGCCCATCACATGCTCCACGATCATCACCGCGATCCCCATGTCCGACCGGATCCGGCGCACCGTCGCCATCGCCTCCTGCACCTCGGCGGGGGTGAGGCCGGCCATGATTTCGTCGAGCAGCAGCACCTGCGGCCCGGTCGCCAAGGCGCGCGCCAGTTCGAGCCGCTTCTGCCCGGCCAGCGTCAGGGCCCCGGCCGGCCGGTCGGCATCCGCCTCCAGCCCGGTCAGGCCGAGAATGCCGGCGGCATCCAGCACCGCTTCGGCGCGCCGCTCCCGCGCACCGAAGCGCAGGGCCGTGGCGACATTCTCGCGGACCGTGAGGCCGCGAAACGGCCGGACGATCTGGAAGGTACGCGCCACGCCGGCTGCGGCGATGCGGTGCGGCGGCAGCCCGGTCAAACGGCGGCCGCGCAGCGATACCTCGCCGGCGCTCGGCGCGAGATTGCCGGCGAGGATGGCGAACAGGGTCGTCTTGCCGGCGCCGTTCGCGCCCATGATGCCGAAAATGCTGCCTTCGGGAACCGTGAAGGAGACATTGTGCAGCGCGCGAACGCCGCCGAAGGATTTGCCGATGCCCTCGACGGTCAGCATGGCGATGGCCGGCGCGGGGCCGGCGCGCCGGGCGGCGGGCGGCCGAAACGGTCGAACAGGCCGGCCACGCCGCGGGGTGCGAACAGGACGAAGCCGATCAGCAGCGCACCCAGGATGATCATGTAGACCTGCGGAAAGTTCGACCACAGCAGCTCCGACAGGACGACCAGGAACAGGGCGCCGAAGACCGGGCCGCGCGCATCGTCGGCGCCGCCGATGATCGCCATGGTCACGATGGTGAAGGAAATCACCGGATCGAAGGCCTGGGCCGGCTCGAAATAGCCGGTCCGCAGCACGAACAGCGCCCCGACCGCGCCGGGCAGCAGCGCGGACAGGGCAAATCCGGCCAGCTTGAAGCGCACCGTGGGCACGCCGATGGTTTCCGCCGCCAGCTCGTCCTCGCGGATCGCCGCCAGCCCTGCGCCGAGGCGAAGGCGGCAGACGACGATCACCGCCAGCGTCCCGGCCGCCGCCAGCGCCGCCATGGCCCAGTAGAGCGTCTCGAGCGGCGGGGCGCCGAGAACCAGCCGGCCGAACCTGCCGAGCGCATTCTCGATATTGATCGTGACATATTTGGCGAATTCGGCGAGCCCGAAGGTCAGGATCACGAAATAGGGCCCGCGCACCCGCAGCACCGGCAGGCCGACCAGCAGGGCGAACAGGCCGGCCGCCAGCATCCCGGCCGCGACGCCCGCCCAGACCGGCAGCGCGCCCCAGGTCAGCACCAGAACATAGCCGCCGATTCCGGCGAAAACGGCATGGCCGAGCGAGATATAGCCGGCCAGGCCGGAGACCAGGGTCCAGCTCTGCACCAGGGCGATCCAGCCGAACAGGGCGAACCCGACGCCGAGCCAGTAATCGTTGCCGGCCAGCGGCAGAAGCGCGGCAAGCACGCCGACCGCAAGCAGCGGCGCACCTTCGCGCGGCAGCGCAGCCCTCATGTCAGCCGCCGCCGCTGCAGCAGGCCTTCCGGGCGCAGGACGAGGACCAGGATGAAGACGCCGTAGACCAGAACCGAGCGCAGATTGGCCGAGGTGAGGGCGACTCCATAGGTCTCGATGACGCCGAGCACCATGCCGGCCGCGATGCCGCCGGCGAGATTGCCCAGCCCGCCGAGAACGATGACGACGAAGGCGACGATGGTGAAGGGAAAGCCCATGAAGGGCGAAATCTGCTCGGTGACGCCGATCAGGGTTCCGGCGAGGCCGGCCAGCGCAAAGCCGAGGATGAAGGCGAACGCCTGCACCCGGTCGACATCGATGCCGACGATGCGGCTTGCCGTGCGATGCTGGATCAGCGCGCGGATCGAGAGGCCGAGCGGGCTCAGGCGCAGGAACAGCACGATGGCGGCGCACAGGCCGAGGCAGACCGCGAGGGCGACGAGGCGGCTCTGGGCGACGCTGACCCCGCCGATGCCGACCAGCGTATCCAGCGCCCGGTAGGTCCGCGGGCTGGCGGTGAAGGCCAGCGCGGTGAGATTCTGGACGACGATGGAGACGCCGAAGAAGATCAGCAGCGAATTGGCCTCGACCCGCTCTATCGGCTGGCTGCCGGCGAGCTGGCGCCGGAACAGGCCGAAATAGAGCGCCGCCCCCAGCGCCGCCGCCAGGGCGCCGGCCGCCAGCATGGCGAAGACCGGCGAAATGGCCGCCAGCGTGAACAGCCAGTAGCCGGTATAGGCGCCGATCATGACCAGATCGCCATGGGCGATATTGAGCAGCCGCATGGTGCCGTAGATCAGGTTCAGACCGAGGGCGACCAGCCCGTAGATCGACCCGACGATCAGCGCCGCCACCAGCAGCTGCCCGGACAGAAGAAATTCCACCCCCGGCTATCCGTTTCCGGCCGCGGCGCGGGGCACCGGCGCGAAGGCCGCGCCGGCGCAGCCCGGCCCGGCGCGGCCGGGGGCTATTGCCACCCGGTCTTCGGCGCGAACGGCGCGGTCCGGCGCTCCGGCGGCCAGACGATATGCAGCTCGCCCTTCTGGATCTGCAGGAAGCCGGTCGGCGTGACCGCGTTCTGCACGCCGTCGAAGCGGACCTTGCCGATGATGGTATCGAAGGTTCCGCCAGCAATCGTCTTGCGCAGCCTGTCCTTGTCGAGGCCGGCAACGGCCACCGCCTGTTCGAGGATTTCGACCGAAACCCATGCCTCCACCGAATCGAGATAATCCGGCTCCTGACCGAACTTCTTCGTATAGGCGGCGTAGAAAGCCCGCGCGCGGGCATTGTCGCCATGCGGCGACCAGTGGCCGAGGGTGACGATGCCGTCTGCTGCGCCCTTGAACATGCCGCGGAAGAAGCCGATGGCCGGCCCGACGAGCAGATACTGGAACTTCGCGGCGATGCCGAGCTCGCGCCCCTTGTTCATGTAGAGGATCGAATCGCCCGGATAGGCCAGGCCGATCACGCCGTCCGGCGCCGCCGCCTTCACCTTCACCAGAAGCGCCGTCATGTCCTTGATGTCGGGCGGATAGTCGGCATTGAGGCGCACCTCGATCCCGGCGGCCTTGAGCGCCGGCATCAGGAATTTCTTGTTCTCCTGGCCGAACGGCAGCTGGTTGGTCAGAACCGCCACCGACCGGACGCCGGCCGACCGGAGCAGGCCGACCATGGCGGTCGCCAGCTTGTCGGCCACCGCCGCCGTCGTGAACCAGATATTGCCCGGCTTCATATTGCGCAGTTGGACCGACGAGGCGGTGCTGCCGACCATCGGGAACCGGTGGCGCTCCAGCACCGGGGCGATGGCGAAATGATGCGGCGTACCCCAGGGCGAGAGCAGCAGATCGACCTTGTCGCGGGTAATCAGCTTCTCGTAGATCCGGACCGCATTGCCGGGGTTCGACTGGTCGTCGTACTGGATCAGCACGACCCGGCGCCGCTCCTTGCCGCCGATGTTCAGGCCGCCGGCGGCGTTCACCTGTTCGGCCCACAGATTGTAGGCGTTGATCTGCGACGGGGCCGCCGGCGCGAACAGGCCGGTCTTCGCAATCGAATAGCCGATCCTCACCTCGGCCGCCGAAGCGGGCGCGGCCCCTGCGGCCGCCGCAAGGGCGCCCGCCGCCAAAGCTCCAACCAATCTGTACATCCCCGGATCCTCCCGTTTCAGGCCGGCCCGCAACGCCGCGCCGGCCGGTGCGGCACCTCGGCCGCACTTCACCGGATTCGGTCGGCCGGGTCAATACAGAACAATGTTCTTTTTTAACGAACCCGCCCGGTCGCGGCCGGCCCGCCTCCGTGATACACGGGCCGGGGGACACCGGACGATACAGGGGGAAAGGCCGTGGCAATCGGCGTTGCGGTGATCGGGCTGGGCTGGTGGGGCCGCGAACTGGCGCGGGCCGCCCGCGGCGTCGCCGGCCTCGATCCGGTCGTCGCCGTCTCGCCCGATGCCGGCGAACGCGCGGCCTTCGCACAGGACCACGATTGCCCGACTGCGCCCGCCCTGGCCGATGCGCTCGGCGATCCGGCGGTCCGGGCGGTGCTGATCGCAACGCCGCACTCGGCCCATGCCGAACAGGTCGCCGCCGCCGCGCGCGCCGGCCGGCATGTCTTCGTCGAGAAGCCGTTCACCCTGACGGCGGCAAGCGGGCGGCAGGCCGCCGCCGCGTGCCGGGAGGCCGGAATCGTCCTCACCGTCGGGCACAATCGCCGCCTGGCCCCCGCCGCAGCGCGCCTGCGCAGCCTGCTGGCACAGGGCGCCCTCGGCACGGTCCTGCATCTGGAGGGCCATTTTTCCAGCCCGAGCGCGCTCTCCTACCGGCCGGGTGCCTGGCGGGCGCAGCGGGCAGAGGCGCCGGGCGGCGGGCTGGCCTCCATGGGGCTGCATATCGTCGATACGATGCAGTGGCTGTTCGGCCCGCTCGAACGGGTCAGCTGCCTCGCCCGCCGGGTCGCGGCGCCGGTCGATATCGACGATGCGACGACCGCCCTGCTCCGCTTCGAGTCCGGATTGACCGCGACCCTGTCCAGCCTCTTTGCGACCGCGCCCGATGCCTGGCTGCGGGTCTGCACCACCGAAGGGATTTTCACGGCGAGCGAGGATTTCACCCGGCTGCACCGCCGTACCATGGATGGCAGGACCGATGAACTGCCGCTCGAACCGGTCGATACCGTAGCGCTGCAGCTCGAACGCTTCGCCGCCGCCATTCACGGCACCGGAACCGTCGCCGTGACGCCGGAAGAAGCGATTGCCAATGTCGCGGCGATGGAGGCGATGGTCGCTTCGGCGGCCGCGAACGGGGCCTGGCGCACAATCGGCCGCTGAGCGGCGACGCAGCGCCCGATCCCCCGGCTACGCCTGCTCCGCCATCCAGGCGGCGGCCCGCGCCGGCCACCGGCCGGCCGGCTCGCCGGTCGCATAGCTGGCGCCGAAATGGTCGCACCCTTCCAGCACCATGGTTTCGACGCTGCCGCCGGCCGCTTCCAGCGCGTCGGCCATCTCCTGCGCCTGGCGGCGCAGATGGGGAAAATCCTCGCTGCCCCAGGCCATGAGGAAGGGCGGCGTGCGGGCGATATTGATGATCGGGCTGGCCGGAACTGCGGTGCCGGACCCGGCCGGGCCGAGAAAGCGGGGCCGTACCGACATGCCGTTGCCGGGCCGGAAATCGAACACGCCGGAGACCGGCAGGCAGCCGCGCACGATATCCGGCGGCAGCCCGCGGCGCGCCTGCCAGCCGTCGGAGACCGCCATCAGCGCGCTGTAATGCCCGCCGGCCGAATGGCCGCCAATGAACATCCGGCCGGGATCGCCGCCGAAATCGCCGATCCGGCCGTGCAGCGCGGCGAACCCGTCGAGCACATCGCGGAAGCCGTCCGGGAACAGCGTGCCCGGCGCCAGGCGGTAGCCGATGGAGGCGAAGACGATGCCGCGCGCGGTCAGCGCCGGCGCCATGAAGGCCATCCATTCCCGGTATCCGTTGGTCCAGCCTCCGCCATGAACGAAGGCGAGGACATCGCCGGTCGGCTCGGCCGGCGGGGCGACCAGCACGCCGCGCCAGGCATCGTCGCCATAGCGAAATTCCTCATACGCCACGCCGGCGCCGCGGCGCAGCACCTCCTCATGATAGGGGCGGGCGAAGTCCGCCAGCGGCTCCTGCGCCGGATAGTCCTCAATCCTCACCCGTCATCCTCCGGCAGGGCTTCGAGCACCCGTTCCGGCGTCAGGGGCAGGCGGCGCAGCCGATTGCCGGTCGCGGCCGCGACCGCATTGGCAATCGCCGCGGGTACCGGGACGAGCCCGATCTCGCCCACGCCCTTGGCCCCGAACGGGCCGTCGGGCTCGGCGGCCTCGACGACGATGGCGTGGATGTCGAACGGCGTATCGAGGGAGGTCGGCGCCTTGTAGTCCATCATCGACGGATTGGCGAGGCGCGGGCCGTCGAACACCATCTCCTCGGTCAGGGCAAAGCCCATCCCCTGAACGAATCCGCCCTCGATCTGCCCCTCCACCGAACCGGGATTGATCGCCCGGCCGACATCCATGGCCGACCAGGCCGCGACCATATCCGTCTTCCCCGTCGTCTCGTCGATTTCCACCGCCGCAATCGTGCAGCCGAAACTGTAGACCCCGATCTGCGGGAAGGGCAGGCCGCGGGCGACGGCGCGTTTCGGATCGACGCTCGGCCGGTTGTAGACCCAGCTGTCGGTGCCGACGATCGGGCCGCCGGCGGCCCAGTGCGCCCGGGCGGAAATCTCGAAGAAGCTCAGCTCGCGCTCCGGCACGCCCTTGATGCCGGCCCGGCCGCCTTCGCGCAGTTCGACATCTTCGGCCGCGCATTCGAAGATTTCGGCGGCATGGCGCCGGACCTGCTCGGCGACCCGTTCGGCCGCCGCGACCACCGAGCGCCCGGTGGTATAGGTGACCCGGCTGGCCGTCGTCCCCCAGTTATAGGGCGAGCCGTCGGTATCCGGGCTGGCAATCGCCACCCGGTCCACCGGGATTTTCAGCGCCGAGGCGCACATCTGGCTCAGCACGGTATCCGACCCCTGGCCGATATCCACGGCGCCGGTATTGAGCACGACCGACCCGTCTTCCAGCAGGCGCACGATGGCGCCGGTCGCCAGCAGGCCGCTGATATGCGCAGCGGCCGCCACACCGAGCGCGCGCCGCCGGCCGGGCGGCGCCGGCAGGCCCCGGCCCTGCTGCCAGCCGGCGGCGGTGCGGGCCTTCTCGATGCATTCGGCGAGCCCGTTCGAGGCCACCTCGCCACCGCAGAACCAGCGGTCGCCGGGCTGCATCATGTTCTGCACGCGCAGATCGAGCGGGTCCATGCCGAGGCGGTCGGCAATCTCGTCGATCTGGCTCTCGGTGGCGAAGGTGACCTGCGGATTGCCGAAGCCGCGGAACGCGCCGAAGCGCATCCGGTTGGTATAGACCAGCTTGCCGGCACAGCGGCAGTGCGGGATGCGATACGGCCCGCGGCCCATCAGCAGGCTGTAGCCGAGCACGCCGGGGCTGTCGTCGCCATAGGCGCCGCAATCCACGACGACCTCGAGCTCGCGCGCCAGCAGCGTGCCGTCGCGGCGCGCGCCGGTCCGGCAGCGGATGCGAAACGGGTGGCGCGCGCGCACCATCTCGAAATCCTCGGTCCGGTTGAGGATCAGCCTGACCGGCCGGCCGGTTTTCAGCGCCAGCTGCACCGCGAGCGGCTGGACGTGCGGCTCCATCTTGTTGCCGAAGCCCGCACCCACCCTGGGCGTGAGGCAGCGCAATTTCGACATCGGCAGCCGCAGGCTTTCGCAGACATTGGCCTGGACCCGGAACACCGACTGGTTGGCCGACCAGAGGGTGACCCGCCCTTCGGCATCGACCTCCGCCAGCGCGCCGACCGGTTCGATGGAGAGATGCGCCTGGGCCGGGGTTTCGAATTCGCCCTCGACGATCACGTCGCAATCGGCCCAGGCGCTGTCGACATCGCCTTCGGACAGCTCGGTCTCCGACGCGATATTGCCGCCGCAGATGGCGGGAAACACCTTGAAATAGTCCGCCAGCCCCTCATGGATGACCGGCGCGCCGGGCGCCATCGCCTCGGCCGGCGTGGCGGCGACCGGCAGCTCCTCGTAATCGACCCGGATCAGCGCCGCCGCGCGGCGGGCGGTCGCCTCGTCCTGGGCGGCGACGACGGCGACCGGCTCGCCGGGATAGCGCACCTTGCCCTGGGCGATGGCCGGTTCGTCCTTGATGAACGCGCCCATGCGGCCGTCGGGAAAATCGTCGCCGGTGAGCACGCAGGCGACGCCCGGCACCGCCAGGGCCGCGCCGGTATCGTAGCCGCGGATGCGCGCATGGGCGACCGGGCTGGCATGGACCGCCGCGTGCAGCATGCCGGGCCGGACCATATCGGCAATATACTGCGCCCGGCCGGCGACCTTCTCCCGCGCTTCGAGCCGGGGCAGGCTGGCGCCGACGCCGGTGGCGGCCTCCGCCGGCCCGGTCATGGCCGGGCCTCCGACGCGCCGACGACCGCCTGAACGATCTTGCGGTAGCCGGAGCAGCGGCACAGATTGCCGGACAGGCCCTCGCGCACCTCATCGACGGTGAGCGGCCGGTTGCGCCGCAACAGCGCCTGGGCGGCCATCAGAATGCCCGGCGTACAGAAACCGCACTGGACGGCATTGCCCGCGGCAAGGGCCTGCTGGAGCGGTGCCAGGGAGCCGACGGGCGCCAGCCCTTCGACGGTGACGATATCCCGCCCGGTGCAGTCGAGCGCCAGCGACAGGCAGCTGCGCACCGGTTCGCCCTCGATCAGGACGGTGCAGGCGCCGCACACGCCCTGGTTGCAGCCGCGCTTGGTGCCGGTGAGGCCCAGCTCCTCGCGCAGGACGCTCAGCAGCGTGGCCGCCGGCGCGACGCCGCCGACCTCGCGCCCGGCGCCGTTCACCGTGAGGACGATGGGCGCCGCGCTCATCGCGACCCCGACAGGCGCTGCTGCGCTTCGGCGAGCGCCTGGCGCACGAGCCGCGGCACCACCCGGCGCCGGTAGCCGGCGCTGGCCCGCACGTCATCGACCGGATCGAGCCGTTCCGCCAGGGCGTCGGTCAGCCGGCGGATGTCGCTCCCCTCCAGGCCGCCGCCCAGCAGTTCGGCCTCGATATCGCGCCGCCGCGCCGGGACAGGTCCGCACCCGCCGACCGCGAGCGCCAGATGGGTGCAGGCGCCCTTTTCCATGCCCAGCACGAGCGCGACCGACGCGATGGCAAAATCGCCGGCGACCCGCGCCAGCTTGGTGTAGCTGCCGACCGTCCCGGCCGGCGCCGGCGGCAGGACCGCCGCCTCGATCAGCTCGCCCGGCCCGAGGGCGGTTTCGTACCAGTCGAGAAAGAAATCGGCAGCGGCAACGGTGCGCCGGCCGGCCGGGCCGACCAGCGCGAAGCGGGCGTCGGCCGCGACCAGGGCCGGCGGGTAATCGGCCGCCGGATCGAAGAAGGCGCAGGAGCCGCCGATCGTGCCCATGTTGCGGACCGGCGGATTGGCGATCCGGGCGGCGGCCTCGGCCAGCACCTGCTGGCCGTCGCGCAGATCGGTTTCCTGCGCCGTCTCGCGATGGCGGCGCATGGCGCCGATGGTGACGGTTCCGTCCACCGCCCGTTCGGCCTCCCGCAAGGCGGGGAGATCGCGCAGCGAAACCAGCCGGCCGGGCGCCACCAGATCGGCATTCATCATCGCGACCAGGGTGGCGCCGCCGGCCAGGCAGGCCGCGCCCTCCGCCTGCAGGGCGGCGACCGCGGCTTCGACGCTGTCCGGCCTGACGAAATCCATGGCGGGCTAGCCGTCGCCCGCTTCGGCGGCGAGCCACGCTTCCAGATTGCCGGCAAACGCGCCGGCCAGCGACTCCGCCTTCTTCTTCATCACGCCGAAGCCGAATTTGGCCAGCCGTCCCGTCATCGTCATTTCGGATTCATAGCGCACGCAGGTGCCGCCGTCATCCGCCGGCTCGAGCGCGAGGATATTGTCGGACTTCAAATGGCTGGCGCGGCCGCCCTCCTCGCCGCGCGTCACCGAGACGATCCGGTGCGGCGGCGACTGTTCGATCACCTCGACCTCGGCGGCGAAACGGGCCGAAACCGGGCCGAGCTTCACCCCGATTCTGGCGCGATAGCGGGTCGGCGAGAGGGTCTCGATCTCCTCGCAGCCCGGCAGGCACGCGCCGACCGCCTGCGGGTCGGTGATCGCCCGCCAGGTCCGCTCGACCGGGGCGGCGACAGTGAAGCTGCCGGCGATCTTCATGGCCGGGGCAAAAGCGCGGCGCGGCGCAGATCGGCGCCGCCTAGCGCTGCTCGCGCGGGACGATCATCGCCGGATCGACGATCCGGCCCTTTTCGATAATGACCCGGTTGTCCAGCGTCATGGTGCAGTCGCGCATCGGGACATCGTAGTGGCCGCGCGTGTTGCGCTTGCCGCCGCCCTGGGTGTTCGGCCCGGTCGAGAACAGGAAATTGCCCGGAAAAGTCCGCGCCGCGGCCCGGCTGCGCTCCGGCTCGTCGCCGTTCAGCGCGATGCCGTACCAGCGGGCCTGCGGATTGAGGCCCCAGCCGAGATGCGAGATGGCATAGGGGTCCATATCGTCCCCGTCCTCCCGGTTGTCGTCCAGCCAGTCCCGCATCAGCCTTGCGTCCAGCCCGCCCTCGACCTCGCGGATGAAGCCGTCAACGACGGTGAGGCGGACCGCATCCTGGATGTAGCGGCAATAGGGCAGGATGACGATATCGCCCGGCGCCAGCACGACCGTGCCGTTGGCCGACCCCTCGTTCGGGAAGGTGTGGATATGGCCGCCGCCCCAGTGGTCGAAGCGGCCCGGCTCGTCGGCAAAGCCGTACTGGGTCATCACCGGATACTCGCCGCATTCCCAGGTCAGGTCCGTGCCGGCGTCGCTCACCACCCGGGCCGTCTTCGTCCGGGCATAGAGGGCATCGCCGTACAGGCAGGCCTCCTTCAGGCCCTTCGGCGCCATGAGCTGTTCCAGATCGTCCGGCGCATCGATGATCATCAGCACCCGCGTGCCGACTTCCGTCACCTCCTTCAGCCATCTGGTGAACAGGGGGACATGGAAGATGACAATGAGATCGGCCGCCTTCACGGCCTCCAGCGTGCCCTTGGACCGGCCGATGGTCGCGACGCCGACCCGGGTCCAGGACGGGATGCTGTTGACGCACAGCTCGTAGATGTCGGCGCCGAGCTCGTCCGCCGCGGCGAAGGCGGATTCGATATAGTCGCGCCGGGTCGAGAGGTCCGAAACGCAGGCAACGGTCTCGCCCGGCTTGAGCCGGCACAGCTCGAACTGGCGCCGGTAGAGCGAGGCCAGTCTGGCCGGATTGACCTCTTGCGCGCGCTGATTGAGATGCACCATGCTCCCGCTCCTCCATCGCTGCCGGCGTCCCGCGGACCGCCTCCGATAAACGAACATTGTTCGTTTATGAGCGCAGGGTACGGCCGGGCCGGCGGGCAAGTCAAGATCGATTCGGCCATGGCGCAGACGAAGAAGGAAGATGTCCGGGCCGGGATCGTGGCCAGCGCCCGGCAGGAGTTCGAGCAGCGCGGCTACGCCGCCTCGACGATCCGGAGCATTGCGCAGCGTGCCGGCATGTCGCCGTCCAATGTCTATGTCTATTTCGATTCGAAGCTCGATATCCTGTTCGCCATCTACGACCCGTGGCTGCGCGAGCGGATCGCGGCGCTGGAGACCGAGGCCGGCGCAATCGCCGATCCGCGCCAGCGGCTGCGCACCGTGCTGGCGACCCTGTGGCAGACCTTTCCGGCCGCCGATGGCGGCTTCGGCAACACCTTCGTCGAGGGGCTGGCGGTTTCCGGCCGCGAGGGCCGCTATTCGCGCGAGCTGCTGCTGTGGGCCGAGCAGCGCATCGCCGGCCTGATCGTCTCCTGCCTGCCGGAGGAGCGCGCACGCCGGCTGAGCGACACGGCGCTCGCCCACATCCTGTTCATGGCGTTCGACGGCTTTGCCGTGAACTATATCCTGGTCGGGCCGTCGCGCCGGCTCGAACGCTGCCTCGACCTGATGGTCGATCTGATCCTCGGCGCCTAGTCCGGGCGGCGCCGGGCCGTTGCCGGCTACCGGCGGCGCACCATAACGAGCGGCCCGTTCGGCCGGTCGGGATCGAGGGCGATCCGCTGCGCCGGATCGCAGAGCACGCGCGCCGGGGCGAACCACCCCATGCGCCCGGTCTTCGGATCGGGCGGCGGCGCGGCGCAGACCGGCTCGGCGCCGGCCGCCAGATGCTCCTCGATCAGGCGGTCTGCTTCGCTGCGGAACGTTTCGTCGATAAAGGGGGCGATGGTGTGCGCGCCTGGAAGCTGCCCGGAAGCGCGCCCGGCATAGCGGCCGGCCCGGAACGCAGCGGCAATCGCCGCGCAGAAACCGTCGAAGCACGACGCGGCGACATCGACGACGATGCCGCCGCAGCCGGGCCGTGCGCCGTGGCAGAACGCGGCGTTGCGCACCGCGCCGGCCGCCCGGACCGGATCGCTGCCATCGTCGATTGCGAAATGGACGATATTGCGCAGATGCAGGCGGACGGGCACGCCGTTGCGCTCAGGCGACCGGGCAACCGCATCGGCGGTCGCGCGGCAGCCCTGGAAATCCAGCCGCTTCAGCTCCGGGCGGCGGGCCAGCGCCGCGCCGGCATCGCGGCCGGCACCCTGGACAAGATTGAAGACGCCGCCGGGCACGCCGGCCCGGTCCAGCGCATCGGCGAGGAAGACCGGCGCGAGCGGCGCGCGGATCGACGGATGGACGACCGCCGTGCTGCCCGCCGCCAGGTCCGGCACCAGGGTGCGGAGACACAGGGCGAGCGGATTGCTCCAGGACAGAATCTGCCCGATCGTGCCCGGCGGTTCCGCCTCCGCCGGAGCGGCCGCTCCGCCGAGCCGGGCGCGGGCCTCGCCGATGGCGTGCAGCGTATCGTGCCGGGCTGCCGGCCGGGGCAGGCCGCTGTCGCGCGAGACGATGGCGGCGATCCGGTCGATCTGCCGCTCCAGATCGGCCAGCGCGCCCTCCAGGATCGCGCGGCGCCGCTCGCCGGCAAGCGCCGCCCATGGCCCGGCCGCCGCGCCGGCGGCATCCATCGCCGCCTCGATATCGCGATGGGTGGAGAGCGGAACCGCGGCGATGACCGTGCTGTCGGCCGGGTCGTAGATATCGAGGCTATAGCCTTCGCGGGTGAACCGCCACGCCCCGCCGATATGGTTACGCTCGCACAGGTCGGGCCAGGCGAACCCGGCCTCCCCGTCAGGCATCGCCGCTCAGGCCGGCCTGCCATTTCAGCCCGGCCCAGCGCGCCAGCACATCGTCGCCGACATCCCGGGCCTCGAGACCGTCGACCTGCCCGGCGATCAGCTCCGAGCCGGAGCGGATGACCGCTTCGGCATGGCCGTTCCACCGGGCCGCGAAATCGCGCAGCACGTCCCGGTTCGCGGCGTCGGCGGCCACGATGAACTTCATCGCCGCCGCGGTCCACCGGTTGTGCCGCTCGCAATCGGCATAGAGATTGCCGAGCACCAGGGCATCCAGCTCGTCGCCGGCCAGCCGGGCGGCGCGCGCCAGCTGGTTGACGAACAGGTCGTCGCAGACCGGCCGGACGATCAGATTGTACGCGACCAGCGCCTCGTCCCACTCATAGACGATCAGCAGCTTCTCCATGGCTTCGCGGACGGGCTGCCACGAAGGATCGCTTTCCCAGGTTTCCCGTTCGCCGCTGCCGAAGCCGTGCGACGGGTGTTCGGTGCCGAGCTGGCGGGTCCGGTAGGCGATGCGCTGGACCCGGCGCAGCTGGTCGGCGACCTGGAAGGCGGCGCAGTTGCCGATATAGGAGGTCGGCGCGATCTGTTGCAGATAGGCCGACAGCATCTGCTGAACGTGCACCAGATAGCGGCACGGCGTCATCGCCGTGCGCAGCAGGCGGAGGCAGGAATCCGACAGGCGACCGTCGCTCGTCTCCTCCTTCGTGAAGGAGGCGAGCAGATTGTCGATATGGGCTTCCTGCTCGTCCTGCATCCGGACATAGCTCTGATAGGTGACCCGGTCCGGGTCGCGGAAGGCGTCCCAGTCCGCGACATCGATCGAGATCTCGTCCCGGTATTTTTTGAGCCACACATTGCCATGGACGTCCGGCCCCATTTCGAGCGGGGTTTCGCCGGTCGTATGGTTCATGTTGTGGGTGACGATCTCGTAATCGCTCGGCTTGCCGGTCCGCTCGCCGAACGTGCTCCAGGTTTTCTTGCGCGGGCGCCGACGCGCCGGTCTTTCGGCCATGATTTCCTCCGCTCGCCTTGATGCGTCCAGACCCGTCAGGTGACGTAGTACCAGCGCATCTGCTCCGTGCTCGATTGCATCCGGCCCTTGAAGGACGGCATTTCGGCCTCGATCATCGCGAGATCGAATTCCCGGCCGAGATGTTTTTCGATGGACGCCCTGGTCAGGACGCAGTCGCGCTGCGTGTGGACGCGGACATAGTCGCCGCGCTCGAAGACCAGGACCTCGCGATCGGGATTGTCCTCGATGGCGGCCTCGATCACCGCATCGGCGAGATCGCCGACACGGATGACCGGCCCGACCAGATTTTCGTCCATTTCCGCAAATTTACTGGCAGTCATCGTTCCGCCTCCCTGATCCCGCTCTATCCGGCGCCGGCCGCGACCGCGACCAGGACGCGCCCGCCTTCCACCCTGACCGGAAACGGCTGCAGGCATTCGCCGGCCGGGTTGATCCCCTCGCCGCTGTCGGCCCGGAACTCCCACTGATGGGCGCCGCAGACGATGGTGCCCTCCTCGGTCAGCTCGCCATCCGCCAGCGATACGCTCTGGTGCGGGCAGATTCCGTCATAGGCGAAAAACCGCCCGGCGAGGCGGACCAGCAGCACCTCGCGGTCCGCGACTTCGAAGGCATCCATCTCGCCGTCCCAGAACTCGTCCTCGGCGCAGAGATCGACAAAGCCGGCCGCATCCGGCGCCCCGGCCGGCGCTACGCCTTCCATCGGACGTCGAACCACTGCAGGGGCAGGATTTCGGTCTTCGCCATCAGCTCCTCGAGGCGCTGGTCGCCGGGCAGAACCTCGCCGTTGAGCAGCACCTCATAGCCGCCGGCTTCCGGATCTCCCGGCATCCGCCGGCCGATGCTGTGCACGGCGACCTTGCCGGCGATCTCGTCGAACGTGTCTTCGGTATCGACAGCCGCCAGATGGGGAACGAAATCGCCAACGAAGCGGCCGATGATCGGGAAAAGCGCCATTTCCATTCCTCCGCGCTTCGGGTGAATTGCCGGCCGGTCACTCAGCAGCGATCTGCATGTCCCGGTAATCCTCGGCCCAGGAATAGCCATAGGCATCGTCGCCCATGACGTCGGGCGTGATGCTCATCCACTCCAGCCCGCCGGCCAGGTTCATCGGCTGGATCTGGCCGGCGATGAAGCGGTCGACCACATTCATGTGGCCGGCATAGCGCTCCGGCTCCAGCTCGAAGATCCACTTCGAGACCTCGCTGTCGAAATGATAGACGCGGCCCTTGTAGACGATCTGGTGGCAGCCGAGATGGTGGCGGTCGAGCGCCGCGCCGAGCGGCAGCTGCGTGATGTTGCACAGCGCCGGCAGGGTCTCCGGGAGCGTCTTCTCCATCCGGCCTTCGTTGACGTTGCGGATGATCTCGTCCCACAGCACGCCCCAGCTGTCCTCCCAGCCGGGATATTTCTCGTTCAGCCACGCGCGCTCGGCCTTCGATACGCCGGCATTCGGCTTCCAGAACAGCGTCGGGCGCCAGAACCAGGTGCCGATATGCATGGCATGGTGGCCGTGGTTCAGGGCTTCCTCGAACTGCGGCCAGTACCAGGGCTTCTGCAGGCCGTAGTCGCGCAGGATCCGCTCATGGTGCTTGACGATCCATTCGAGCATGAATTCCTTGAACGACATCTGCCGCTTGGCGACCGGCGTGTAATAGTCCATCGAGGTGCCGGTCAGGGTCTGGAACAGGCGGAAGGCGCGCCAGAACGAGACGTCGAGGATCTGCTGGGCCCGTTCGGGATCGTGCTTGATGACCACGTCGAGCGTCGGGAAGCCGAGCTGGGCATGGCGCGCCTCGTCGGTCTGGATGCTGGAGAGCATGTTCGAGAAGTTGACGTCGCCGGCCTCCATGGCGTCCGACGCCATGGCGACGAACTGGATATTGGTGAAGCCGTGCTCGACGGTGAGCGAGGTGGCCAGCGCGGCCTCCACGCAATTGTTGTTCAGCATCACATCGTCGAAGAAATTGCGTACCGCCAGCACGCCCCACTCATTGGTGTGGAAGGCCTTCTGGCACCAGTCGAAGCGCGGCTCCTCGTCCAGCAGATCGTGGCTGAAGCGCATGTCGAGCTGGGCGTGGCGGATTTCGTCGAGCATGCCGAACGCGCCCAGGCTGCGCCATCGCGGGCTCGGCGCAAAGCGGCTGAAGCGGCTCTGCATGGTCACCGCCATCTGCTCGACCATGCAGGTCGTGCCCATGTGAAGCTGGGTCGATGCCTTGTGGCCGTCGTCCAGATTGCGATAGGCCTTTGCCCGCACCATGGCGTCGCGGATGGCGCCGACCCCGGCCTCCTTCTCGCGCTGCACCATGACATATTCGCGGTAGGAGACGCGGAACGGCTCGTCCCAGTCCTCCCAGGCGTCCAGCGGGATGCCCCTGGCGCCGACCCATTCCTCGGGAAACGCCTCCTCCCGGTCGACATAGCTCAGGGTCCAGTCGACATCGCGGGCGATATCGTACCAGTCGTCGCGGTTCAGCAGTGCCATGGGTCGCTTCCTTTTCAAAATGCCTGTCGGCGGACCGGCGGCGGCATCGGTCTACCGCCGCCGGGGCTGCGGGGCCGGACCGGCGCCGGCTCCCCGCAGGCCTGTGCCTTCAGATGTCGAAACGGGCTTTCATCCGGTCGAGATAGCCGGCGAGGCTCGCCTTGCCGGCGGCATGGTCCTTCGTGTCGAAATCGAACGGCGTATCGACGATGTGGCGCAGGATCGAGGCCACCGCCGCATCGATGGAGCGGGGCTCGGCGCCCATCATGAAGCCGTCGCCGCCGATGCGGGCCTCGATGGCGTCGATATCCTCGCGCGCCCGGCCATAGATCACGTCGGCCGGCATCCGGCCCCAGCCGCCATGCATGAACTCGGTCACGATGCGGTGGCGGAAATCGTCGGCGAAGGCGCGCAGCGGCGGCGGCACATCGTCGGTGCCGGCGATGATGCGCAGATAGATTTCCCAGTTCGGGGTCTCGCGCCAGCGCGGCTGGATAACGGCGGTCCAGTAGAGATGTTCGTCGATCAGCCGGTTCCAGGCAACCATCTCCGCCTTCTCGGCCGCCGTGGCATCGGCATCGAGCGGGTCGCCGTACTTGCCCTTCAGATGGTTGATGATGGCGGTCGAATCCGCGACCGTCTCGTCGCCGTCGTCGATCTTGGGCAGCTTGCCATAGGGCGTGTCGAGGTCGAGCCTGGTCAGGTCCTGGCCGACAATCTCGTGCTCGATCCCGGCCATCTTCATATAGTTGACGACCTTGGTGACGTAGGGGCTGATGCACGGCACCGTCCAGCCGGGCAGATAGCGATAGACCTTGATCATGGACTTTCCTCCGCTGTGCGTTTCGTCGGTTCAGGCATCGGGGCGGCCGGCGGCCGCGCCGCGTGCCGGATGTGCGTTCACCAGGTCAGCTCCTCGCCATTGGCGTGCCAGAACCGGCCCGACGTTTCGGGGCTGAGCGCATCCATGCGCCGGATCAGCCCGGCCGCCGCCTCCTCCGGCTGGATGTATTCGAAGTCGCCGGGCAGATCCCTGGTCAGCGCGGTGGCGACCATGCCCGGATGCAGCGCCGCCACGGCAATGCCGCGCTTCGCCAGATCGTGATGCAGGTTGAGGGCGACCATGTTCGCGCCCGCCTTGGAGATGCGGTAGGCGTACATCTGCCCGGAGCCGTTGTCGGACAGCGAGCCGACCCGGCTGGTGACGATGCCGATCTTCGCTCCCGGCGCGAGATGCGGCAGCGCCGCCTCGATCGCGCGCAGCGGGCCGATGGTGTTGATCTCGATCTGCCGGTGCACATCGCTATAGTCGAGCCGGCCCAGCTCATCGAGGCCGAGCACGCCGGCAACATGGATGAGACAGTCCACGCCGCTGCCCCGGTCGGCCAGCGCCGCCGCCAGGGTCGCGACGGCCGGGCCGGACGTCACATCGATGCCGGGAACGATCTCGATGCCGTTGCCGCTGCAGGCCTCGCCGGCGCCCAGGCACGCCGCCAGCACGGTTTCGCCGCGCGCCGCCAGCTGCCGGCAGACGGCGAGCCCGATGCCGCGATCCGCTCCAATGACCAGAAAGACCGCCATTCGGCCCCGCTCTCCGCTCCGTCCGGCCGCCGGGTTCGCTTCGGCCAACCCTTTGAAGCCGGTTCGTTTCAGCCTAGGCACCGCCGGATGGGCCCGCTATAGCAACTTCCCAAATGGATTGTCTTGCCAGGCCGAACAATGGATCTGAAGCATCTCTACCGCATCGGCGTGTTCCAGAAAGTCGTCGAAACCGGCAACTTCACCCGCGCCGCCCAGGCGATGAACCTCAGCAAGTCGGTGGTCAGCCAGCATGTCGGCGACCTCGAACGCGAGCTCGGCGTCCGGCTGCTCAACCGCTCGACCCGCTCGGTGGCGATCACGCACGAAGGGCATGTGCTCGCCGAGGCGGCCGAACAGATGATCGACATTGTCGGGTCTGCGGTTGACCGGCTGGAGACCCAGCAGGCCCAGCCGTCCGGCATCGTCCGCATGACGGCATCGCAGAATCTGGCGGCGGTCTATCTCGCCGGCGCCGTCGCCCGGTTCCGGCAGCGCCATCCCGGCGTCGATATCGAGCTCGATGTCCAGGACAGCATCACCAACATGATCGAGAGCGGCTACGACATCGCCTTCCGCATCGGCTGGCTGAAATCCAATGAGCTCCACGCCGTCAAAATCTGCGATTTCGAGATGGTGCCGTGCGCCGCGCCGGCGTTTATCGAGCGCTACGGCCCGATCCGCTCGCCGATGGACCTGTCGCGCAAGCCCTGGATCACGCTCACCATCATGTCGGATTTCGACCGGTTGACCCTCGCCAACGCCGATCACGACGATATCAGCGTCAAGCTCGATCCCGCGATCCGGACCAATTCCGGCATGACGGCCAGGCATTTCGTGCTCGACGGGGCCGGCGCGGCGCTGCTGCCGGACTATGCCGTGCGCGCCGACATCGAGAGCGGGCGGATCGTCCGCCTGCTGCCGGACTGGCGGCACCGCCCCGGCGCGATTGCCGCGACCTATGTCCACAGGCGCCGCATGCCGCCGCGGCTGCGCGCCTTCCTCGACTTTCTGAAGGAGGATGCCAGAGCCGTCTTCGGCCCGGACAGCAGAGGCCCGGCGGGCGGCCGGGCCGGGCTCAGCCCTTCTTCACATTGACAACCACCGTATTGGTATATTCGGCGAGGCCGGCGAGGCCGCATTCGACGCCGATGCCGGACTGGCGGATGCCGCCATAGGGAATTTCCGGCCCCATCGACGGGTGCTGGTTGACGAACACATTGCCGGCCTCGAGCCGGACCGCGACCGCGGTCGCGGCCTCGACATCCCGGCCCCAGACCGAGCCGGCCAGCCCGTAGAGGCTGTCGTTGGCCCGGGCGATGGCGTCTTCCAGATCGTCGTATTTCAGCAGCGCCAGGGCCGGTCCGAACTGCTCCTCGCGAACCAGGCGCGCATCGTCCGGCACATCGCGGAACAGGGAGATCGGGTGGAAATAGCCCGGCCCGGCCGGCACGTCGCCGCAGTAGAAGCGGGTCGCGCCGCGTTCGAGCGCGTCATCGACCATGCCGGTGACGATATCGAGCTGCTGCCGGTTCTGCAGCGGGCCGATCTCGACCTCCGGCGCATCCCACGGGCCGATCCGCACGCGCGACGCGATATCCGCCATGCGCGCGCACAGCGCATCGTAGAGCGCGGCCGGGACATAGGCCCGCTTCATGCAGGCGCAGACCTGGCCGTTATTGGCGAAGCCGGCCCAGAACAGCGCCTCGGCCTGGGAATCGAGATCGAAATCCGGCATGACGATGGCGGCGTCGTTGCCGCCGAGCTCGAGGGTGAGCCGCTTCAGCGTCGGCGCTGCGCTCGCCATGATCGCCTTGCCGGTCGCCGCCGATCCGGTGAAGGAAATCTTGCCGATCCCCTCATGCGCCGTCATCCAGCGGCCGAGCTCGTCGCCGCCGGCGAGCACATTGATCGTGCCCGGCGGGAAGATGGCGCGGGCGATCTCGCCCAGTCGCAGCGTCGCCAGCGGCGTGGACGGCGCCGGCTTGAGGATCAGCGTATTGCCGGTGAGCAGCGCCGGGCCGATCTTCCACAGCGCCAGCAGGGCCGGATAGTTCCAGGCGGTAATGGCGCCGACCGTGCCGATCGGCCGCCGCTCGACCCGCACGAACTGGGCTTCGGTATCGCGCAGGATTTCCGGCTTCAGCTCCAGATCGGCAAAGCCGCGCACGAAGAAGATGCCGCCCTGGGTTTCCGCGATTCCCTTGGCGAGCGGCTTGCCGGCCTCCTGCGCGACCAGCCGGCCGATTTCCTCGGCCTCCGCGGCCACCGCATCGCAGAATTTCAGCATCAGGTCGCGGCGTTCGGCCCACGGGGCCGCCGCCCAGGCCGGGAACGCCGTGCCGGCCGCGCGCACGGCGCGGTCCAGATCCTCGCGCGTCGCCTCCGGCGCGGCGGCGAAGGGCGCGTCGGTCGCCGGGTCCGGGACATCGAAGAAGCCCGCCGCCGTCACGGCCTCGCCGGCAACCGACATGGTGAGCGGCGGCGCCTCCGGCGCGCCGGAAGCGGCAGTTGCCGTCCGGGGTTGCATCGTCCTGCCTCCTCTCAAACGCTGCCTGCGTCCTATTCCGCAGCGGCCCGATAGGCGCCCAGCGCCGGATCGGTTTCGCCGCCGACCGTGCCGGCCTCGTGCAGGGCGGCGATCTCCGCCCCGCTCAGGCCGATATCGCGCAGGATTGCCGAACTGTGCTCGCCAAGCTGCGGCGCGCCGGCGCGATCGGCCGCCGGCGACCCCTCGAAGCGGGCGGCGTTGCGCGCCTGGCGCAGCCGGCCGGCCGCCGGATGGTCGCTTTCGACCACGATGCCGCTGGCGACGACCTGCGGATGATCGATCACGGCGTTGCGGGTCAACGCCGGCGCGCAGGGCACGCCGTGCTGTTCGAGCACCGCCATCCACTCGCCGGTCGTGCGCTCCAGCAGGACCTCCTGGGTGAGCGCAAGGCGCTCGTCGACATGGGCGTCCCGCGCCGCCGGCGTCGCAAAGCGCTCGTCCTCGAGCCATTCCTTGCGGTCCAGCGCCTTGCACAGGCCGTGCCATTCCTTGTCCGACATCACGGCGACGGTCATGTAGCTATCCGCCGTCCGGTAGATCAGGTCGATGAAGCTCGCCGCCGCCTGGTCGGATACTTCTGCGTCCGGATAGGTCTGCGCGCCGAAATCCGAAGCCCAGAGGAACGAGAGCATGGCATCGAGCATCGACAGGCGGACATGCTGGCCCCGGCCGGTTCGCTCGCGCCGGAACAGGGCCGCGCCGACCGCCTGGGCCGCGGCCATGGCGGAGAGCTTGTCGGGCAGCACGGTGCGCACCAGGCGCGGGCGCTCCCCGTCGCCGCCGGCCTGGATCGTCGTGAGGCCGGAGATCGCCTGGATGACCGGATCGTAGACCGGCTTGCCGGCCCACGGGCCCGTCTCGCCGAAGCCGGAGAGCGACAGGTAGACGATATCGGCGTTGACCGCCGCCACATCGTCATAGCCGACGCCCAGGCGCTCGACCACGCCGGGGCGGAAATTCTGCACGAAGACATCGGCGGTGGCGGCGATCCTGAGCAGCAGGTCGCGGCCTTCGGGCTTTTTGAGATCGAGGGTGATCGAGCGCTTGTTGCGATTGATATTGAGGAACATGGACGACATGCCGCCCCGCCGGTTGCCCAGCGAGCGAACATGGTCGCCCCTGCCCGGCACCTCGACCTTGATCACGTCCGCGCCCTGGTCGCCCAGGATCGTCGTCGCCCACGGGCCCGACAGCATCGTGGTCATATCGACGATCTTCACGCCCTCGAACGGCCCGCTCATCGCAACCCCTCCTTCCGGCACCTGGCACCGCCGGGCGCACCGGCCCGGCGATCCTCACTCACGATAGGCGCTCCGCCCCCGCCCGCCTACCGCCATTTACCGAACCGATTGTCTGCCTCTACCGAACAATCGAACCGGACAATGGGAGGATGGACCGGGCGCTTGCCGGCCCCGTCATTCGTAGAGGGCGGCGCAGCGGACTTCTATGCTCCAGCGGTCGGGGGCGTCGGGCGGGGTGGCGGAGTCCTTGAAGGCGCTGTGGAAGCTGAAGGTGCAGGGCCGGTCCCCGCCGCCGCCATCGGCGCGCCCGCCCTTCGAGCACGCCATTTCCCCGGCCGAATCCCACTGCTTGATGAGCAGCGCCTCGTCCCGCGTCATCGCCGGCCAGAAGACCCAGCGATGGCGCGGGCTGTGCTTGGCGAAATAATTCTCGCCGATGCGGTCATGGTAATGGATTTCGAACACGACCAGCTCGTCCGGCTGCACGGTCCGGGCATCGCACAGGGCGAGCGGCCGGGTCGCCACCGGCTCGTGCGCGATATTGCGCCAGACATTGATGAGGGCGAAACGGCCGCTGCCGATGGCCCGCTCCACCGCATCGGCATCGAGCAGCGTCTCCCCTTCGGCCAGCGCCGTGCCATAGGTGTCGTTCAGGGTCGGCGGGCGCGCCAGGTCGCGCAGGCGCTGCGGCGCGCTGGTCAACGTGTAATCGCCATGGACCAGATGGGCCGGCCCCTGGACCTGCTGGCCGCCGGCGATGCGCCGCTGGCCGGACTTGCCGCTGGCCGAGCGGACATTGTGGTCGAACGCCACCACCGTCGCCGCCCCGGTCGCCGCGCCCACGATGGCCGCGCATTCCGGATAATAGGACCGCACGACCGCGCCGTGATCGAGAAAGTCGAGGCCGGGCTGCGCCATCGGCCGGTCGAGCAGTTCGAAGCCGTTGGCGGCGAGCGTCGGCCGGTCGGCCGGGGCGAGGCGGCGCGCATCGACAATCGCCATCTCGCGCGGTTCGAGATCGACGCCCTCGAAGCCGCTGTCGCTGCCGTCGCGGTCGCGCCGGGTCAGCACCCTGCCGTTGCGATAGAGGGACGATTCCGCCGTGTCCTGCATATAGCGGAAGACGCCGGTGCAGGCGGTTTCGGGCGTCCGGTCCGGGGCCGTTCCGGTCATGCTGGCCATCCCTTCCTGGCATGGTTCGGCGATGCCCCCCGGCATAGCGCCCCGGCAGGCCCGGTTCAAGGCGTTGCGCACCGGCCGCCGGAACCGGAACCGGGCAGCGGCCGGGGCGGTTTGCATTGCCACCGCCGGCCGGAGCGCCGACAATGCCGGCCCGGCCGCACCGCCGATGCCCGGTCCCGGCGGCGGCGCGGCGCATTCCGACAGGTGCCCCATGAACCTTGCCGATTTCTGCCGCGCCATTCCGAAGGCCGAGCTGCATGTCCATTTCACCGGCGCCGTCCCGCTCGATACGCTGCTGTCGCTCGCCCGGCGCAACGGCATCGCGCTGCCGCCCTGCGAGCGGCCGGAAGACCTGTACGCCCGCGGCGAGAATTTCGACCGGGTGCTGCCGACGCTGAAACTGGTCTGCCAGGCGCTGCGCACGCCGGACGATTTCCGCGAAGCGGTCTATGCCACCCAGCAGCACGCCGCCGATTGCGGCGTCCGCTATCGCGAAATGTTCTGGAACCCGACCGACCACCGGTTCATCGGCGGGATCGGCTATGCCAAAGCGGTCGATGGCATGATCGCCGGACTGCGCGAGGCGGAGCGGGATTTCGGCATCGTCGGCCGGCTGATCCCCTCCATCGATCGCGAATCATCCGCCGAGCTCGGCCACGAAATGGTCGAGGAGGCCGTCCGCCACCGGCGGGACGAGACCATCGGCATCGGCATGGATTATCTGGAAACCGGCAACCCGCCGGAGAAATTCTGGAAGGCCTACCGGCTGGCCGGGCAGCACGGCCTGAAACGCACCGCCCATGCCGGCGAGTTCGGCGAACCGGCGTGCAATATCGAGACGGCGCTGGACCTGCTCGGCTGCGAGCGCATCGATCACGGCTATACCGTTCTCGACAGCCCGAACCTGCTCCGCCGCTGCGAGGACGAGGGCATCCTCTTCACCGTCGTGCCGACCAATTCCTATTACAGCCGGACCCTGCGCGGGCAGGATTTCGCCACCGTCCATCCGATTGCGGCGATGGCGCAGACGCGGCTGAAAATCATGCCCAACAGCGACGACCCGCCCCTGCACCACACCGATCCGGCCAATGCCTTTGCGGAGATGGTCACGACCTTCGGCCTGCCGCTCGCCCGGCTGCGCGACATGGTGGCGAACGGCATCGACGGCGCCTGGGTCGACGAATCGGTCAGGCGGGAATGGCGCGCCGACTGGCTGGCGACCTTCGACCGTCTGGCGCCCGAGGTCGAGGCCTGAACCGGACCGCGAACCGGATCACGGGCCCGCCGCGGCCGGCGGCGCAGCCTCCGCCATGAAACGGTCCAGCCGACCGATCATGGCGGCCTTTTCGGCATCGGCTGCAAACGAGCCGAGAAAGGCGTTGCGCATGAGCGCGGCGATCTCCGCCCGGCTGTAGCCGCCATGATGCTGCACCGCGCGCAGCAGGCTGCCCAGATAGCCGCTGGCGAACAGCGCCGGATCGTCGGTATTGACCGTCACGCGGACGCCGGCATCGAACAGCTGGCGCAGGCGGCGCAGCCGCCGCGGGGCCGGATCGCCGGGCCGCCAGGTCGGACACACGGTCAGGCAGATGTCGCGCGCGATCAGGGTCTCGACGACGCGCGCATCCTCGACCGCATTGACGCCGTGATCGATGCGCTCCAGGCGCAGCAGGTCGAGGCATTCGCGGATGTGCCCGATGGCGTTCTCCTGATCGACATCGCAATGGGCGGTCAGGCGGTAGCCCTCGTCCCGCGCCCGGTCGAACAGGGCGGCGAAGCGGC
Organism: Alphaproteobacteria bacterium; assembly: GCA_965221475.1. Taxonomy (GTDB): domain Bacteria; phylum Pseudomonadota; class Alphaproteobacteria; order Bin65; family Bin65; genus Bin65. The sequence continues at coordinate 819,328 of OZ244891.1, forward strand.
GCGGCGGGTTGCCCCGTTCGGCCGAATCGAGCCCGAAGCCGACGATGCGGTCGCGCCACGGCCGCACGATATCGAACAGCGGCCAGGCCTCGTCCAGCGGCCGGTCGCGGTTCACGCACATGATGAGCCGGGCGGCGACGCCCCCCTCGTCGCCGGCTTCGTCGATGGCCGCCAGCATGCCGCCCATGAAGGCCTCCGCCGCCACGCCGCGCGCGAGATGGGGCTGGGGATCGAAGGAAATCTCGACATAGACGATGCGTTCGTCCCGGCACCGCCGCAGGAAGGACGCCGTCAGATCGTAGAAGTCGCGTTCGGTGCGCAGCACCTCCATGCCGCGATAGTAGATGGCGAGAAATTCCTCGAGGCCGGCATAGTCGTAGCCCTGGATATCGGCCGACGGATCGACATCGGGAACCGGCAGGCCGTTGCGCCGGGCGAGCGCGACCCGGAGCGCCGGGCCGAGCGTCCCCTCTATGTGCAGATGCAGCTCCGCCTTCGGGATCGCGGCGATGAAATCGTCGGCCGGCGGCGGCGCCGGGCCGGCGCTAGCGGTCGGCGAAGACATGGAGGCCCACCGTGCGTTCGACGAGCAGGAAGAAGGCGAGCGTGACGACGATCATCAGCGACGAGACCGCGGCGGGAGTCGGATCGGGCAGATATTCGATATGGGACATCAGTTCGACCGGCAGGGTCCGCGCCTCCCGCCCGGACAGGAAGGCCGAGATCGTGACGTCGTTGAACGAGAAGGTAAAGGCGATGATCGCGCCGGCGACCATGCCCGGCACGATCAGCGGAAAGGTAACCAGCCAGAAGCCGCTCCAGCGCGTCGCACCGAGGCTCTGGGCGGCCTCTTCGAGCGAGACATCGGCGCCGGCCATGCTCGACCAGACCGAGCGCAGGGTGAACGGGGTCGTGACCATGGCATGGCCGATGATCAGATTGATCAGCCCGCTGTCCTGGGTTTCGAGCAGGACGGTGACGTTGAGCAGCGCGAAGCCGACGACCACGCCGGGAACGATCAGCGGGCTGAGCACGGCATATTCGAACAGGCCGCGCCCGCGAAAGCGGTGCCGCGCCAGCACCCGCGCCGCCGCGATGCCGAGCGCCACGGCGATGGCGGTCGAGACGATGGCGATGACGACGCTGTTCCACAGCGTCGACCACATCCACGACGCTTCGAGCGCCGAGCGGTACCACTGCACCGAATAGCCGGGCGGCGGGAAGGTCATGTAGGTCGAGCTGGTCAGCGACACGACCAGGGTCACGGCAATCGGCGCGACCAGGAAGATCAGCCAGAAGATCGCCACGGCGGCGACCAGGTTCCGGCCGAGGCGCGGCAGCAGCCTATCCATAGCTGCGCATCCCCCGGCTGGAGACGAAGCGGTGCACGGTGACGAACAGGATGCCGAGGGCGAGCAGCACGATGCCGATCGCCGCCGCCAGCCGCCAGTCGTAGAGGGCGAAGGCATACTGGTAGAGCAGCGTGGTCAGGATCGGCGTGCGGCCGCCGCCGAGCAGGAACGGCGTGGCGAAGGCGGTCATGGCCAGGCTGAACACCAGAAGAGTGCCGGTCAGCAGGCCCGGCAGGGTGAGCGGGACGATGACGCGCCAGAACACGCTCGCCGGCGCGGCGCCCAGGCTTTCCGCCGCCTGGCGCAGGTTCGGATCGATGCGCTGCAGCACGGCGAGCAGCGACAGCACCATATAGGGCAGCAGCAGATGGGTCTCGCCGACGACGATGCCGATCTCGTTCTGGACCAGCGCCACCGGGCGCTCGATCAGGCCGAGGGCGATCAGCGCCTTGTTGGCGAGGCCCGAATTGCCGAGGATGACCGTCCAGCCGAAGGCGCGGACCACGGCCGAAATCAGGAAGGGAAAGATCACCACCGCCAGCAGCAGGCCGTGCCAGCGGGCGCTGCAGCGGGCGATGAACAGGGCGACCGGATAGCCGGCGGCCATGCAGATCAGGGTGACGATCAGGCTGACGCGCAGGGTGCGGACCAGGGCCTGCTGCCCGACCCGGCTTTCGAACAGGCGCGCGATATTGGCGCCGTCCGGCCACGTACCCGTTGCGGCCGCCGGCTCCAGGCCCCGGACCAGCAGCAGCGCGCACGGCGCCAGAATGAAGACGCCGAAGGCCAGCAGCACCGGCGTTGCGAGGCTGGCCGGAAAGCGCGGGCCCCCGCCCGGACCGCGGCCGGCGCTCACGGAGCGCTCCTCATGGGCCGGCGGCGGGGCCGTCGGGCTGCAGCAGCCTGATCGACCGGGGCGGCAGATGCAGCCACACCCGCTCGCCGATGGCGAAATCGTCCTGCGCCGTGGCGATCAGCGGATCGGGCAGGGACGGACAATCGACCTGGTAGACGATGGCCGCGCCGACATAGGTGTATTCGCGCACCGTCCCGGCCAGCCGGTTCGGCCCGTCCGGCCCGCCGGGCCCGTCGCCGCGCCCCATCGCAATGTCGCCGGAGCGGATGCCGAGCACCACCGGCCCCGCGGCCGGGCCGGAGCCCGGTTCTGCCGCCGCGGCGTGGAGGACGGCCCCGCCCTCCGCCACCGTCACCGCGACCGTGGGGCCGGAGTCGCCGCTCTCCGAGCCCGGTCCGGCGGTGCCCGCCAGCAGGTTCTCAACGCCTAGGAAATCGGCGACAAAGGCCGAGCCGGGCGATTCCCAAATCGCCTTGGGCGCGGCCGCGCCGGCCACCGTGCCGCGGTTCATCACCACGATCTGGTCGCTCAGCGTCAGCGCCTCCTCCTGATCGTGGGTGACGAAGATGGAGGTCACGCCGGTCTCGCGCTGGATGCGCTTGAGCTCGAAGCGCATCTCGCCGCGCAGCTTGGCGTCGAGGTTCGACAGGGGCTCGTCGAGCAGCATCACTTCGGGCCGGATGACCAGGGCGCGCGCCAGCGCCACCCGCTGCTGCTGGCCGCCGGAAAGCTGGCGCGGATAGCGCCGCGCCAGGTCCGGCAGGCCGACCAGCTCGATCGCCTCGGCGACGCGCTCCGCCGTCTCGCTGCGCGCTATCCCGCGCCGCCGCAGGCCGAAGGCGACATTGTCGAACACGGTCATGAAGGGGAACAGGGCGTAGTTCTGGAAAACGACGCCGAGATTGCGCCGCCAGGGCGGCAGCGCATCGACCGGCCGGCCGCCGATGCGCACCTCCCCCTCGTCCAGCGCGGCAAAGCCGGCGATCAGGCGCAGGGTCGTCGTCTTGCCGCAGCCGCTCGGCCCGAGCAGGCTGGTGAAACTGCCGGCGGGGACGGCGAAGCTGACCCCCTTTACCGCCCAAAGATCGTCATACCGTTTCGATACGCCGCGAACCTCGACGCCGGTCATCGCCCGGTCCCTGTCCTCGTCCCTGCCCCGACCGGCGCGGACGGCAGCAGGCGCCGCCCCCGGAGGCTGCCCGGCGCCCGCTGCCCGGTGCCGCCTATCGGGCGACGATCTGTTCCTGGAACCGCTTCAGCCAGTCCGCCCGGCTCGCCGCGATCTTCGACGAATCGTAGAAGTGCAGCTTCGAGATCTGGTCGGGCGTCACCATGTTGTATTTGGTGTCGCCGGGCACCGCCACCGACCGGTTGACCGGCGAGTCGCCGCCCTCCTTCGCGATCCGCGCCTGGTGTTCGGCGGACAGGTAGAAGTTCAGGAACTGCTCGGCGACGGCCTTGTTCTTCGTGCCCTTGACGATGCAGGCGAGGTTGACGATGCCGATGGCGCCATCCTTCGGCCAGGCGAAGCTCAACGGCACCTTCGGGTCCTTCTTGACGAAAATGTTGAGCATCGGCGCAATCGAGGCATCGCCCTGGTTGATCGCCTGCAGGATTTCGAACAGGCGGAAAATCTGCACCCGGTCCTTGATCGTCGCCAGCTGGGCGAAGCCCTTGCCGATATCGTCGATGCCGCCGCCATGGAGTTCGGCGATGCGGGTGAGCACCAGCGGCGAATAGGACTGGGTGATGTTGGGATAGCCGGGCCGCCCCTTCAGCCCCTTGCGGAACAGATCGTTCCACGAGGCCGGCGGCGCGCTGAAATGATCGCGGTTGTAGGCCAGACCGACGCCGAGCACCGTGATCGCCGGGCACAGGCCGCCGCCGAGCGGGTCGCGGGCGAAATCGTAGAGCTGCGACAGGTTCGGAACCTTCGCCGGATCGACGGCCGTCAGCAGGCCCTTCTCCCGGGCAATCGCCATCTGATAGTCGGTCAGGAAGACGACATCGGTGCCCTTGCCGCCATTGGCGATCAGCTTCGAAAGGCGCACCGCCGAGCGGCCGCCATCGACCACCACCCGGTGCCCGGTCTGCTTCTCGAACGGCTCGGCGGCGTGCTTCTTCCACATCGCGCCATAGCCGCCGCCCCACACCGATACCGTGATCGTATCCGCCAGCGCGGCGCCGGCACCGAAGCCGAGGCCTGCAATGGCGAGCGCCAGGCACCGCATCCGCCGCCCGGCCGTCCCGATAATTCCCGTCATGATTCCCTCCCCTCATTCGCATGCCGGCCGGCGAAACGCCGACGGCGGTCCATTCAATCGCAGGCGGCCGCGAATTGCCAGCAGAGTTTCCGGCGGCCGGCAACGCCGGCGCATTTCCGGTCCGGTCCGGCGGCCCGTTGCCGCGGCGCACCCCTTGCACAGCCCGGCAGCGGACCCTACACCGGATGCCATGAGCATCTGGGGCAAGATTCTGGGCGGCGCGGCCGGCCTTGCCATCGGCGGGCCCATCGGCGCCCTTATCGGCGTCGGCGCCGGCCATGTCGCCGACCGGACGATCCAGACCCTTTCCGGCCGGGCGCCGGGCGGCCGGGCGGCGCGCGAGATTGCGTTCACCACCGCCGTCATCGTGCTCGGCGCGAAGATGGCCAAGGCCGACGGAGTCGTCACCCGCGACGAGATCGATGCGTTCCGCGAGGTCTTCCAGGTCCCGCCCGGCGAGGTGAAGCAGGTCGCCCGCCTGTTCGATCTCGCCAAGCGCGATTCGGCCGGATACGAGCCCTATGCCCGGCAGCTCGCCGACATGTTCCGCGACGAGCCGGCGATGCTGGAAGCCCTGCTGGACTGCCTGTTCCACATCGCCAAGGCGGACGGCCAGTATCACCCCGGCGAGAAGGCGTGGCTGGAAGGCGTCGCCGCCCTGTTCGGCTTTTCCAAGGCGGCGTTCCGGCGCATCGAGGCCCGGCACACGGTGCAGCCGGAGGACGATCCCTACCGCATTCTCGGCATCGAACCCGATATCGGCGACGACGAGGCGCGCGCCGCCTGGCGGGCCCTGATCCGCGAGCATCATCCGGACCGGCTGATCGCCGAAGGCCTGCCGCAGGAATTCGTCGACGATGCCAACCGGCGCCTCGCCCGGATCAATGCCGCCTGGGACACCATCGCCCGGGAACGCGGACTGGCCTGACCGATGGCGGCACCGCCCCTGCTGTCCCTGCGCGACATTGCCATCGGCTTCGGCGGCCCGCCCCTGTTCGAGCGGCTGAGCCTGCATCTGCTGCAGGGCGATATCGCCTGCCTGGTCGGCCGCAACGGCTGCGGGAAATCGACCCTGCTGAAGCTGATTTCCGGCGAGATCGAGCCCGATGCCGGCGAGCGCTACGAGCAGCCCGGCCTGTCCATCGGCCATCTGAGCCAGGAACCGGCCATGGCGCCGGGCACGGCCGTGTTCGACTGGGTGGCGCACGATCCGGCGCAGGCCCGGCCGGCCGGCCCGCGCCCGGCCCACGCCGTGGAAGCCGCGCTCTCGCTGCTCCGGCTCGACGGCGGCCGCGATATCGCGAGCCTGTCCGGCGGCGAGCAGCGCCGGGCCGCGCTGGCGCGGGTGTTCGTCGATCCGCCGGACCTGCTGCTGCTCGACGAGCCGACCAACCATCTGGATATCGCCACCATCCGCTGGCTGGAAGAGGCCGTGCGCCGATTCGCCGGTGCGGCCCTGATCGTGAGCCACGACCGGACCTTTCTCGCCAATGTCACCAACGGCATTCTCTGGCTGGAGGGCGGCCGCCTGCGCCGGAGCGACCGGGGCTTCGGCACCTTCGACGAGTGGTGCGAGCAGGTTCTGAACGAGGAGGCGCGGGAGGCGCAGAAGCTCGACAGCCGGCTGCGCGACGAGGCGCGCTGGCTGCTGCGCGGCGTGACCGCCCGGCGGCGGCGCAACCAGGGCCGGCTGCGCAAGCTGGAAGAGATGCGCGCCGCCCGCGCCGCCCTGCTGAAGGACACCGGCCGCATCCGCGCCACCGTCGAAGACGGCAAGGTGCGCAGCCGGCTGGCGATCGAGGCGCGGGAGATCGTCAAATCCTTCGGCGTCTGCGCCGGCGAAGGCGGCCCCGGCAACGGTGCCGGCGCGGGAGCCGCCCGCACCCTGGTGGACGGCTTCTCGACCCGCATCCTGCGCGGCGACCGGATCGGCATTATCGGCCCCAACGGCGCCGGCAAGACGACCCTGCTGCGCCTGCTGATCGGCGAACTGAAGCCGGACAGCGGCCAGGTCCGGGTCGGCAAGGCGCTGAAGGTGGCCTATTTCGATCAGCAGCGCAGCCTGCTGGAACCGCAGGCCACGCTCAAGAGCACCCTGTGCGAATCCGGCGGCGACATGGTGCGGGTCGGCAGCACGGTCCGGCATGTGCGCGGCTATCTGAAGGACTGGCTGTTCGATCCGCGCGAGGCCGAGGCGCGGGTGGCGACCCTGTCGGGCGGCCAGCGCAACCGGCTGATGCTCGCCAAAATCCTCGCCACGCCGAGCGACCTGCTGATCCTCGACGAGCCGACCAACGATCTCGACATGGATACGCTCGACCTGCTGCAGGGCCTGCTGGCCGACTATGCCGGCACGCTGCTGCTGGTCAGCCACGACCGCGATTTCCTCGACCGGACGGTGGCCAGCACCATCGTACTGGAAGGCGACGGCCGGGCGACCGAATATGCCGGCGGCTATGCGGATTATCTGGCCCAGCGGCAGCTGCGGGAGCGGAACCGGCCGGCGGGCAAATCCGGCGGCAGCGCGGCCGCGGCGAAGCGGGCACCAAGGACGGCGGCCGGGCCGAAGCCGCCGCCCGCGCGGCTGAGCTATCGCGACCGGCGCGCCCTCGACCTGCTGCCCGGCGAGATCGCCGCCCTCGAAGCCGGGATCGCGGCGCTGGAGGCCGAACTCTCCGACCCCGGCCTGTTCGCCGCCGATCCCGGCCGTTTCGCCCGCGCGGCGGCCCGGCTGGAGGCGGCGCGGGCCGACCTGTCGGCGGCCGAAGACCGCTGGCTTATTCTGGAGAGCCGGCGCGAGGAGATGGAGGCGCGGCGCCGCGCAACGGGCGCGGCCGGAGCGCCGGGCGCATGAGCGGGCGGCGATGCGGCTGAGCCACGCCGCCATCCTGTTCGGCGTCATGATCCTGTGGGGGCTGAATTTCGTCGCCGCCAAGTTCGGCTATCGCGATTTCGAGCCCATGTTCATGCTGAGCCTGCGCTTCCTGGCGATGGGCGCGCTGCTGGTTCCCTTCGTCGCCGTACCGCGCGGGAAGATGGGCCACGTTCTCGGCCTGTCCTTCACGCTGGGCTCGCTCCATTTCGGCATCATGTTCACCGGGATCGCCGGCGTCGATGCCGCGGTCGCGGCCGTCGCCATCCAGCTTCAGGTGCCGTTCGCCTCGATCCTGGCGGCGATCCTGTTCCGCGACTATCTGGGCTGGCGGCGGCTGCTCGGCATGGTTGGCGCCTTTGTCGGCATCGCGCTGATCGCCGGCGAGCCGCGGATGGAATCCAGCCTGTTCCATCTCGGCCTGATCGTGCTCGCCTCGCTCATCTTCGCCACCTCGAACATCCAGGTGAAGGCGATGGGCAATGCGCCGCCGCTCGGCGTGCTGGGCTGGAGCAGCCTGTTCGCCGCGCCGCAACTGTTCGTGCTCTCGCTGATTTTCGAGGACAATCAGTGGGCCGACCTTCAGGCCGCCGGGGTCCATGGCTGGGGGGCGGTGGCCTATATGACCGTCTGCGTCGGCCTGATCGGCTACGGGTTCTGGTATTCGCTCATTCCGCGCTATGCCATGAACCAGATCATGCCCTTCACCCTGCTGGTGCCGGTCTTCGGCGTGATGGGCGGCGTCTGGATTCTGGGCGAGGACATGACCTGGCAGACAATGGCCGGCGCCGCGCTGACCCTGGTCGGCGTCGCCGTCATCGTCCTGCGCCGGCCGGGGACGGTGGATGCGCCGCTCAAATCCTGAGAGCCCGCCCGTGCGCCCGATCGACCGCCCCTCGCCCAACCATAACGAACGGCCCGGCGGCCGCCTGCCGGACATGCTGGTGCTGCACTATACCGGGATGCGCAGCGCCGCCGAAGCGCTCGACCGGCTGTGCGATCCGGCGGCCCAGGTCAGCGCCCACTATACGGTGGACGAGGACGGGACCGTCTTCGCCCATGTGCCGGAGGACCGGCGCGCCTGGCATGCCGGCGTCGCCTTCTGGCAGGGCGAGACCGATGTGAACGGCTGCTCGATCGGCATCGAGCTGGTCAATCCGGGCCACGAATTCGGTTATCGCCCGTTCCCGGCGGCGCAGATGCGCTCGACGACCGACCTGTGCCGGCGGCTGGTCGAGCGCTACCGCATCCGCCCGCTGCGCGTGGCCGGGCACAGCGATGTCGCACCGGAGCGCAAGACCGATCCGGGCGAACTGTTCGACTGGCCGATGCTCGCCGCCGCCGGAGTCGGCCACTGGCCCGGTGCCGCGGCCGGCGAGGCGCGGGGCGCTTCCGACCCGATAGCGGACGATGCCGCAGAGCGGGCGACGGCCGGCGCCGCGCTCCGGCGGATCGGCTATGACTGGCCCGAAGGGGCAGCCGACACGACAGAGCGCGACGGCGCGCGGCAGAGAGCGATCCTCGCCGCCTTCCAGCGCCGCTTCCGGCCGGCCTCGATCACCGGCACGCTCGACCGGGAAACCGCCGCGCTCGCCGCCGCCGTCGCCAGCGCCGCCTGAAGCCGGCAACGGCCGGGCCCCGGCTTCCCGGCGCCGGATTTCGTGCGGCCGATGCCTTGACCCGCCCCGGCCGGGCGACGATGTTCACCGGGCCAGACGGCCGGATGGCCGCGCCCTGCCAGCGGGGAAACCCGGCAGGGTGAGGAAAGTCCGGGCTCCACGGAAACACGGTGCCGGGTAACGCCCGGCGGGGGCGACCCCCGAGACAGCGCCACAGAAAGCAGACCGCCCCGCCGCGGCGGGGCAAGGGTGAAAGGGTGCGGTAAGAGCGCACCGCGCGCCTGGCAACAGGCGCGGCACGGCAAGCCTCACCGGGAGCAAGACCGAATAGGGACGGCAGCGGCGGCCTTCGGGCGCCGGGGCGGGTTTCCGCGCCGCCGTCCGGGCAGGTCGCGCGAGGCAGCCGGCGACGGCTGTCCCAGATGAATGGCCATCCCCCCGGCACCCGGGGGACAGAACCCGGCTTACAGGCCGTCTGGCACCGCCCCCCTCGTGGCGATGGCCGCCGATGTCCCGGCGGGCGCCCCGTGCCGGGCTGCTCCATCTCCCTCGCACCATGGCCCTGCCCGTTTGCCGGGCAGGGTGGTGTCGGATGGCCGGTGCCCCCGGCAAGCGCTTGATTCCCCATTGGAATCGAGACCAGAGGGCGTTGACACCCATAATTTCCCATGATATCCCACAAACGACCATGCACGATCAGACCAGTGCGACCGGGCCGATTGTGCGCAAACGACAGACCGGACAGCGCCCCCGGCCGATGGCGCTGCCGCAAGCGGGGACAGGGTTCGTATGGCGTCGTTCATCGGGACGTTTACGAACAGGATGGACCGGAAGGGGCGGGTTTCCGTGCCGGCGCGGTTCCGTGCCGCCCTCGCCGTGCAGGCCGATGCGGGCGCGTTCAACGGCGTCGTCGTCTCGCCGAACGAGGCGCTGGGCGCCATCGACGCCTGCGACCGCCAGCGCATCGAAGATACGGTGGCCCGGCTCGACGCCCGCGACGGCCTGACGACGGAACAGCGGCAGGCCATTGAGCTGGTCCTGTCGCGCTCGGAGGAGATTCCCTTCGACGGACAGGGCCGCATCGTCCTGCCGGACCGGCTGATCGCGCTCGCCGGCATCGGCGAGAAGGCCGTCTTTGTCGGCATCGGCCGGACCTTCCAGGTCTGGTCGCCGGAGCGGCGCGACGCCTGGCAGAGCGCCGCCGGGCAGGGCCCGCACGGCCGTATCGGCCTGCCGGACCTGTGGTCCCTCGGCGCGGGCAATGCGGGGGGCGCGGCATGACCGGCGTCCACATCCCGGTGCTGCTGAACGAGACGATCCGGGCCCTCGCGCCCAGGCCGGGCGGCGCCTATGTCGATGGCACCTTCGGCGCCGGCGGCATCGCGGCCGCCATTCTGGAGGCCGCCGACTGCCGTGTCTCGGCCATCGATTGCGATCCGGAGGCGATCGGGCGGGGCCGGGCGCTGCGCGACCGGTTCGGCGACCGGCTGACGCTGATCGAGGGCCGTTTCGGCGACATGGAGCGTCTGGTCCGGTCGGCCGGCGGCGGGCCGGTCGATGGGGTCGCGCTCGATATCGGCGTTTCCTCGCCGCAGCTGGATACGCCCGGCCGCGGCTTCTCCTTCCGACACGACGGCCCGCTCGACATGCGCATGAGCCGGTCGGGGCCGACCGCGGCCGACATCGTCAACCGCAGCAGCGAAGCCGAACTGGCCAGGATCGTCTTCACCCTGGGCGAAGAGCGGGCGGCCCGCCGGATCGCCGGAGCCATCGTCCGGGCACGGCGCGGCGGCGCCATCGAGCGGACGATCCAGCTGGCGGAGATCGTGCGCGCGGTCCTGCCGGCCGCCCGGCCGGGCGGCATCGATCCGGCCACCCGCACCTTCCAGGCGCTGCGCCTGCATGTGAACGGCGAGCTCGACGAGCTCGACCGCGGCCTGCGCGGCGCCGAGCGCCTGCTGCGGCCGGGCGGGCGGCTGGCGGTCGTCTGCTTCCATTCGCTCGAGGACCGGCGGGTCAAGCGCTTCCTGCGCGACCGCAGCGCCGCCGCGCCGCGCGGCTCCCGCCACCGGCCGGACCCGGCCGGCCGTCGGCTGCCGACCTTCCGCCTGCTCCATCGCCGCGCGCTCACGCCTTCGGCCGGTGAAATTGCCGCCAATCCGCGCGCCCGGTCGGCCCGGCTGCGCGCCGCCGAACGGACGGACGGGCCGGCCTGGCCCGACAATGGCGCCGGAGCGGTCCGGCCAATGTCGGAGCAGCAAACGGGCGGAGAGGCCGCATGATGCGCCGGTCCACCCTCATTCCGCTCGCCCTGCTGTGCGGCCTGACCGGGGCGCTCTTTCTGGTCAAGCATGAGGTCCACCGTCTCGAACGACAGGTCGCGGCGGTCGGCGAGACCATTCGCGCCCAGCGCGACAGCATGCGCATTCTGCGCGCCGAATGGATGCTGCTGACCTCGCCGCAGCGCCTTGAGCGGCTGCCGCGCCCGGCCGGGCTGGCGCCGCTCGCCGGCAGCCAGTTCAGCCGCTTCGCCGAACTGCCGGAAAGCTTCGCGACGCTGTTCGCCGCCATCGAGGAGGGCCGGGCGCCGACCCGGAGCGCCAGGGCGCCGGACGCCCCGGCCGGGCGGCTGCGATGAGCCGCCGCCTGCGCGACCTGTGCCGGCCGCATCGCCGGTCCGCCCGGTGCCGGCCGGGCGAAATGCATCTCGAAGGCCGGGCCGGCAAGGCGCTCGCCGTCGCCCGTCGGCGCCTGGTCGTGGCAGGGATGGTCTTTCTGCTCGTCTTCGCCGGCATCGGCTACCGGGTGTTCGATCTGAGCGTCATCCGCGCCGGTGCCGGCACCGGGGCCGGGCAGGCCCGCATGGCGGCAACGGAAACCCTGCCGGCCGGCCACCGGGCCGATATCGTGGATCGCCACGGCATCGTGCTCGCCACCAGCATCCGCGCCTGGTCGATTTATGCCGATCCCGCCCTGGTCGCCGATCCCGGCCGGACGGCGCGCATCCTCGCCCACATTTTCCCGCGCCAGAACGCCCGCGCGCTGGAGGCCAAGCTGCGCCGCAAATCCCGCTTCGTCTGGATCGGCCGGCAGGCGTCGCCGGCCGCCTGGCAGCGGATTCTGCGTTTCGGGCTGGCCGGTATACACGCCCGGCCGGAGCTGCGCCGGATCTATCCCCAGCGCGCGCCGGTCGCCCACATTGTCGGCAGCAGCGATGTCGACAACCGCGGGACCGCCGGGGTCGAGGCCCGGATGAATACGCGGCTGCGGACCGGTACGAGGCCGCTCCGGCTCGCCATCGACCTGCGCGCCCAGATTGCCGTCCGCCGGATACTGGCCCGGTCGGTCGCCCGGTGGCAGGCGCTGGGCGGCGCCGCCGTGGCGATGGATGTCGCGACCGGCGAAATCCCCTTCATGGTCTCGCTGCCGGACTACGACCCCTACCATCCCGAAACTGCCCCGAAAAATGCCCGATTCAACCGCAATACCCTGGGAGTCTACGAGCTCGGCTCGGTCTTCAAGGTCCTGAATACGGCGATGGCGCTCCACTACGGGGTCACCGACCTGGAAGAAACGTTCAGGATCGACAAGCCGCTGCCGGCCGGCCGCCGCTTCATCCGCGACATGCATCCGGTCCGCAAGCCGGCCGATATCGGGACCATCCTCGTCAAGTCGTCCAATATCGGCTCCGCCATGCTCGGCCGGCGCATCGGCGCCAAACGGCAGAAAGCCTTTCTGCGCCGCCTCGGCATGCTGAAAAAGATACCGCTCGAACTGCCGGAGGCCGGCCAGCCGCTCTATCCGCGCCGGTGGCGGCCGGTCAACACGCTGACCATCTCGTTCGGCCACGGCATCGCGGTCACGCCGGTCCATCTGGTGGCGGCCGTCGCCGGCATCGTCAATGACGGCGTGATGGTCGCGCCGACCCTGCTCCGGCGCGACAATGGCAAACCCCTGTGGCGCCGGCGCGTGGTGTCGTCGAAGACCAGCCGGATCGTGCGCGGCCTGATGCGCCGGGTCGTTCTCGAAGGCTCGGGCATGCGCGCCGACGCCCGGGGATACCGGGTCGGCGGCAAGACCGGCACGGCGGAAAAGGTCGGCCGCGGCGGATACCGGCGCGAGGCGCTGCTGTCGTCCTTCGTCGCTGCCTTCCCGATCGACCGGCCGCGCTATGTCCTGCTGGTCTCGCTGGACGAGCCGAAAGGCAGCGAGGAAAGCGAGGGCCTGGCGACCGCCGGCTGGGTCGCCGCGCCGGCCGCCAGGCGGATCATCGAGCGGGTCGCGCCCATCCTGCGCGTCGCCCGCCGGGCCGAACCGGCGCCGGAGAGCGCCGAAGCCCTGGTGGCGAGCACGGCGGACGGGCGTTCGAAGAAGCGCCGCGCCGGCGCACAGAGCGGCAGGAGCCGGCGATGAAGCTGGCCGCGCTGATGGCCGAACGTCCCGGCCGGGCCGCCACCGCCGCCTGGGACCCGGCGTTCGGCGATATCGATATCGCCGGCCTGAGCGCCGATTCGCGCCGGGTCGAACGCGGCTACCTGTTCGCCGCGCTGCCCGGCCGGCGGGTCGATGGCCGGCGCTTCATCCCCGGCGCGCTGCGAGCCGGGGCGGCGGCGATCCTGTCGACGCAGGATGTGAGCCGGGAGAGCCTGGACGGTACCGCCGCCCTGATTACCGATCCGCAGCCGCGCCGGCAGCTCGCCTGGATGGCGGACCGCTTCTTCGACGCCCGGCCGCCGGTGCAGGTCGCGATCACCGGCACCAACGGCAAAACCTCCGTCGCCTGGTTCCTGCAGCAGATCTGGGCGGCCGCCGGGCGGCGGGCGGCCAGCATGGGCACGCTGGGGCTGCGCGGGCCCGGCATCGGGCGGGACGGCGCGCTGACGACGCCCGATCCGGTCTCGCTGCACCGCGATCTGGCGGCGCTGAGCCGGGCCGGCATCGAGGCGCTCGCCATCGAGGCTTCCAGCCACGGGCTGGACCAGTTCCGGCTCGACGGGCTGCGCCTGCAGGCCGCCGGCTTCACCGGGCTCGGCCGCGACCATCTCGATTATCACGGCACGCCGGAAGCCTATCTGGCGGCCAAGCTGCGCCTGTTCGCCGAGCTGGTGCCGGCGGGCGGCACCGCGGTCGTCGATGCCGACAGCCCGGCCTGCGATGCGGTGCGCCGGGCCTGCGGCCGGGCCGGGCTGAAGGTCGTCGGCTACGGCCGGTCCGGCGACGATATCGTCCTGCACCGCCTGACGCCGGGCGCGGGCGGCCAGCGCCTCGATCTGACGGTGCACGGCCAGGCGGCCACGGTCGATCTGCCGCTTGCCGGCAGCTTCCAGGCCTCGAACGCCCTGTGCGCGCTCGGCCTGGCGCTGGCGACCGGCGTCGGCGCCGCCGAAGGGCTGCGCGCCCTGCAGGCCCTGCGCGGCGCGCCGGGGCGGATGGAACCTGCCGGCACGCGGCGCAACGGCGCGGCGGTCTATGTCGATTACGCCCACACGCCGGATGCGCTGCAGGCCGCGCTCAAGGCCCTGCGGCCCCACGCGAAAGGCGCGCTGGCGGTGGTATTCGGCTGCGGCGGCGAGCGCGATGCCGGCAAGCGGCCCCTGATGGGCGCCGCGGCCCGCGCCCATGCCGACCGGGCCATCGTGACCGACGACAATCCGCGCGGCGAGGAGCCGGCGGCGATCCGCGCCGCGATCCTGTCGGCCTGCCCCGGCGCTGCCGAAATCGGCGACCGGCGCGCAGCGATCCACGCCGCCGTCGCGGCGCTGGAGGCCGGCGATGTTCTGGTCGTCGCCGGCAAGGGGCACGAGCAGGGCCAGATCGTCGGCGATTCGGTCCTGCCCTTCGACGACGCGGCCGTCGCCCGCGAGGCGATTGCCGCGGCGGACGGCGCCGCATGACCGCCGCCCTCTGGACAGCGGCGGAAGCCGCGGCGGCGACCGGCGGCCGGACGGACGGCCCGGCGGCCGACTGGGCGGCCACCGGCGTCTCCATCGACAGCCGGACGGTGGCGCCGGGCGATCTGTTCGTCGCCCTGCACGGCCCGGTCTTCGACGGGCACGATTTCGCCGGCACGGCCCTTGCCGCCGGCGCCGCCGCCGCGCTGGTGCACCGCAGCATCGGCGATGCCGGCCCGGTGCTGGCCGTCGGCGACACCCGGAAAGGGCTGGAGGATCTGGGCCGCGCCGCCCGCGACCGGTGCGCCGGAACTGTGATTGCGGTGACCGGCAGCGTCGGCAAGACCGGCGTCAAGGAGGGCCTGCGCACCCTGCTGTCGGCCCAGGGCGCGACCGCGGCGACGACCGGCAATCTGAACAATCACTGGGGGGCGCCGCTGTCGCTCGCCCGGCTGCCGCGCACGGCCGATTTCGGCGTGTTCGAGCTCGGCATGAGCAGCCCCGGCGAGCTGGCGCCGCTGTCGCGCCTGGTCCGGCCGCATGTCGCGCTGGTCACGACGGTCGCCCCGGTGCATGTCGAGTTCTTCGACGGCGTCGAGGCGGTGGCCGAGGCGAAAGCCGAGATTTTCCAGGGCGTCGTCGCCGGCGGCGCCGCCATCCTGCCGCGCGATAACGACCATTTCGGCCTGCTCGACGCCCGCGCCGCCGCGGCCGGCATCGCGCGCCGCATCGCCTTCGGCCTGCATCCGGCGGCGGATGTCCGGCTGCTGGCCTCCATGATGGATGCCGACGGCAGCGATCTGACCGTTTCGGCGTTCGGCGAGCGCCTCTCCTTCCGGCTCGGCCTGCCGGGGCACCACCAGGCCCTCAACGCGCTCGCCATGCTCGCCGCCGTGCACGAGGCGGGCGCCGACATGGCCGCCGCCGCGGCAGCGATGGCGGAGTTGCAGGCGCCGGCGGGCCGCGGCTCGCGCCGCACCGTCCGCCTGGCGGACGGCAGCTTCGAGATTCTCGATGAGAGCTACAATGCCAGTCCGCCGGCCATGCGCGCGGCGTTCGAGACGCTGATGCTCGCCAATCCCTGCCCCGGCGGACGGCGGATCGCCGTGCTGGGCGATATGCGCGAACTCGGTACCGGCGGTCCGGCGCTGCATGCCGGCCTCGCCGATGCCCTTGTCGATGCGAACATCGACCTGCTGTTCGCCGCCGGCCCGCTGATGCGCCACCTCTACGATGCCGTGCCGGCGCCCCGGCGCGGCGCCTATGCCGCCGATTCCGAAGCCCTGATCCCGACGGTCGCGGCGGCGGTGCGCGCCGGCGACAAGGTCTGCGTCAAGGGCTCCCTCGGCAGCCGCATGAAGCCGGTGGTCGAGGCGCTGGTCGCGCTGGAGACCCCCGGCCGGGAGGATGGTAGCCATGCTGCTTGAATTCCTCCTGCCGCTGTCGTCGGAATTCAGCCCGCTGCGGCTGTTCCAGTATCTGACCTTCCGGTCGGGCGGCGCGCTGATGACCGCGCTCGCGATAAGCCTGCTGCTCGGGCCGGCGACGATCCGCTGGCTCAAGCGGCGGCAGGCCGGCGGACAGCCGATCCGGGAAGACGGCCCGCCCTCGCATTTCACCAAGCGCGGCACGCCGACGATGGGCGGAGTGCTCATTCTTCTGTCGGTGGCGATTTCGACCCTGCTGTGGATGGATCTGGCCAACGGCTATGTCTGGAGCGTGCTGATCGTCACCCTCGGCTTCGGCCTGCTCGGCTTCTACGACGATTACCGCAAGCTGACCGGGCGCTCGTCCCGCGGCATGTCGAGCCGGATGAAGCTGATCGGGCAGATCGTCATCGCGGCCATCGCGACCTACTGGATCATGCGCCTGGGCTGGGAGGCGCAGTTCAAATACCGGATCGACCCGGCGACGCCGCTGGCGACCGGCCTGGCGATCCCGTTCCTCAAGGGATATCTGCTCGATCTCGGCCATGTGGCGTTCATCCTGTTCGCCGCCTTCGTCATGGTCGGCGCCTCGAACGCGGTCAATCTGACCGACGGGCTGGACGGGCTCGCCATCGTCCCGGTCATGATCGCGGCCAGCGTGTTCGGCCTGATCGCCTATATGGCCGGCAACGCCGTCTTTTCCGGCTATCTGCAGATCGTCTTCGTCCCCGGCGCCGGAGAGCTGGCGGTGTTCTGCGGCGCCCTGGTCGGCGCCGGGCTCGGCTTCCTGTGGTTCAACGCGCCGCCGGCGATGGTGTTCATGGGCGATACCGGCTCGCTTTCCATGGGCGGCGCGCTGGGCGCCATCGCGGTCGCCGTCAAGCACGAGCTCGTCTTGGCCATCGTCGGCGGCCTGTTCGTGCTCGAAACCGTCTCGGTCATCGTCCAGGTCGCCTCGTTCCGGCTGACCGGCCGGCGCGTCTTCCGCATGGCGCCGATCCACCATCATTTCGAGCAGAAGGGCTGGCAGGAGCCGACCATCGTGGTCCGCTTCTGGATCATCGCCGCCGTGCTGGCGATCCTCGGCCTCGCCACCCTGAAGCTGCGGTAGCCGCCATGATCCCGCTGCCCTCCTTCGCCAGCAGGCAGGTCGCCGTGATGGGCCTGGGCGTCGCCGGGCTGGCCGCGGCGCGCGCCCTTGCCGGCAGCGGCGCCGAGGTGCTGGCCTGGGACGATGCGGCAGCCGGCCGGCAGGCGGCGGAGGCGGCCGGCATTCCGCTCACCGATCTGGCCACGGTGCCCTGGAGCGCCGATCTGCCGCTGGTCCTCAGCCCCGGCATTCCCGATACCCTGCCGGCGCCGCACCCGGTCGCCGCCGCCGCGCGCGCCGCCGGGGCGGAAATCCTGTGCGATATCGAGCTGCTGGCCCGCGCCGCCCCGGCCGCGGCCTGCGTGACCGTGACCGGCACCAACGGCAAATCGACGACCACGGCGCTGATCGGCCACATTCTGCGCACAGCCGGCCGCCGGGTGGAGATCGGCGGCAATTTCGGGCCGCCGGTTCTGGGCCTCGACCCGCCCGGCCGCGACGGGCTCTATGTTCTCGAACTGTCGTCCTACCAGCTTGAGCGGACCCGCAGCCTGCGGGCGCGGACGGCGGTCCTGCTCAACATCGCCGAGGACCATCTGGACCGGCATGGCGGCATGGCGGGCTATGTCGCCGCCAAGCGCCGCATCTTCGATCTTTCGGCGCCGGACGCGACCCTGGTCGTCGGCATCGACGATCCGCAATCGCGCGCCCTCGCCGACCGGGCCGACGCCACCGGGCGAACGGTCGTGCGCGTTTCCGGCCGCCGGCCGGTCGATGGCGGCGTCGGCGTGCTCGATGGCGCCCTGCGCGACGATACGGCCGGCGCCGCCGGCGAGCCGGTCGATCTCGGCCGGGCCCCGGCCCTGCACGGCGCCCACAACCGCCAGAACGCAGCGGCCGCCTGGGCCGCCTGCCGGGCGCTGGCGGTGGCGCCGCAGACCGTCGCGGCCGGCCTCGCCACCTTCCCCGGCCTGCCCCACCGCCAGGAGCGGATCGGCACGGCGGTGTGCAACGGCCGGACCGTCGCCTTCGTCAACGACAGCAAGGCGACCAACGCCGCCGCTGCCGCCCGCGCGCTGGCCGCCTGGGACGCGATCTACTGGATCGCCGGCGGCCGCGCCAAGGATGGCGGCTATGCGGCGCTGACGCCCGGCCTGGCGGCGCTTCGCGGCGCCTTCCTGATCGGCACCGACGCGCCGGCGATCGCACGCTTCCTCGCCGGGCAAGCACCGGCCTTGCCGGTCGTGCAGGCGGAAACCCTGGAGCGCGCGCTGGCCGCCGCCTGGGCCGCCGCCACCGCCGGCGATGCCCCGGCCGCCTCCGTCATCCTGCTGTCGCCGGCCTGCGATTCCCTCGACCAGTTCGCCGGTTTCGGGGCGCGCGGCGATGCCTTCCGCGCCGCCGCTCGGCGGCTGATCGCCAGCCATCCGGCGGCCGCGGCGCCGGCCGCCGGGGCGGGAGGCCGGGCATGAGCTACGCCCCCTCGCGCACCGATACCAGCCTCTTCGGCCGCTGGTGGTGGACGGTGGACCGCTGGCTGCTCGGCGCCGTCGGCCTGCTCATCGTCTATGGCATCGTCCTCACCCTGGCCGCCAGCCCGTCGGCGGCGGCGCGGGCCAATATCGAAAGTTTCCACTTCGTCCGTCAGCAGCTTCTGTTCATTCCGCTCGCGGTTGCGCTGATGCTGCTCACGTCCCTGCTTACCCCGCCCTGGGTGCGCCGGTCGGCCCTTGTCGTGCTGGCCGGCGCACTCATTTTTTCCGCCTTCGTCGCCTTTGCCGGAGCGGAAATCCGGGGCGCGCGGCGCTGGCTTTCGTTCGCCGGCTTCGCACTCCAGCCGTCGGAATTCATCAAGCCGGGCTTCGCCGTGGTCTGCGCCTGGCTCTGCGCCGCGGCGCGGACGAACCAGCCGGACCGCGCCGGCCGGGGCGGCTTTCCCGGCCGCCTGCTCGCAACCCTGCTGTGCATCGTCACCCTGGGCGTGCTGGCCCTGCAGCCGGATATCGGCATGGCCAGCGTCGTCTTTTCGATCTGGTTCTGCCTGATGTTCCTGGCCGGCTTGTCGCTGTGGCTGATCGGCGCCGGCTTCGCCGTCGTCGCCGGCGCGGCGGCCGCGGCCTATTTCAATTTCGCCCATGTCGCCCGGCGGGTCGATGTCTTCCTCAACCCCGGCAGCGGCGACAATTACCAGGTCGACCGCTCCCTCGACGCCTTCGTCAATGGCGGGATTTTCGGCACCGGGCCCGGCGAGGGCACCGTGAAGATCACGCTGCCGGATTCCCACAGCGACTTCATCTTCGCCGTCGCCGGGGAGGAGTTCGGCCTGCTCGCCTGCCTGCTGATCGTCGGCACCTACGCCTTCATCGTGCTGCGCGGCTTTCTGCGGGCGATGGAGACCAGCAATCTGTTCGTGCTCTTCGCCACGGTCGGCCTGCTCGCCGCCTTCGGCCTGCAGGCTATCGTCAACCTGGCCTCCACCCTGCACCTGATGCCGACCAAGGGCATGACCCTGCCGTTCATCTCCTATGGCGGCTCGTCGCTGATGGCGCTGGCGCTGGCCACCGGCATGATCCTGGCGCTGACCCGCGACCGGGCGGGAGGGGCGCTGTGAGCCGGGCCGTCGTCCTGACCGCCGGCGGCACGGGCGGCCATCTGTTCCCAGCCGTCGCCCTCGGCACCGCGCTGCTCCGGCGCGGCTACGGCGTCCGCCTCTATACCGACGGCCGCGGCGCCGACCATGCGCAGCGGACGCCGGGCCTTGCCGCCCATGTCATTCCCGCGGCATCGCCGTTCCGCGGCGGCATGGCCGGCCGGCTCGCCTTTCCCTTCGTCATGGCCCGCGCTGCCTGGACGGTCGGCCGCCTGCTGCGCCGGCACAATCCGGCGGCGGTCGTCGGCTTCGGCGGCTATGCCGCCTTCCCCGCCACCTTCATGGCGACGCGCCAGCGCCGGCCGGTCGTCCTGCACGAGCAGAACGGCTATCTCGGCCTCGCCAACCGCAGGATCGCCGGGGCGGCGAGCGCCATCGCCCTGTCCTTCCCCACCGTCGGCGGGATGCCGCAAACCGGCGCCCGCACGGTCGAGACCGGCAATCCGGTACGCGCGGAGATCAACGCCCTGCACGGCCGGCCGTGGCAGCCGCCGGAGAAGGACGGGCCGTTCCACCTGTTCGTCACCGGCGGCAGCCAGGGCGCCAGCGTGTTCGGCCGGGTGCTGCCCGGCGCCATCGCCGGCCTGCCGCCGGCTGCGCGCGCCCGGCTGCGCATCGTCCAGCAGTGCCGGCCGGAAGATCTCGAACCGGTGCGCAGCGCCTATCGGGAGGCCGGCGTGGCGGCCGAACTGGCGAGCTTCTTCGACGATGTGCCGGCGCATCTGGCCGCCGCCCACCTGATGATCTGCCGGGCCGGCGCCTCGACCTGCGCCGAAGCGCTGGTGGCCGGCGTGCCGGCGCTCTATGTGCCCTACCCTTCGGCGGCGGACGACCACCAGACCTTCAACGCCCGCCATATCGAGCAGGCCGGCGCCGGCTGGCTGATGCCGGAAGAGACATTCACCGCCGACGCCGTCGCCGCACGGCTCGCCGACCTGATGGACGATCCCGGCCCGCTCGCCGCGGCGGCGCGGGCAACAGGGGCGATCGGCCGCCCGGATGCCGCCGAACGGCTGGCCGATCTCGTGGCCGACATCGCCGGGGCCGCCGGCGGGAGGGCCGACCCGTGATGGCGAGCCCCCCCTTCGCGCTGGGCACGATCCATCTGGTCGGCATCGGCGGCATCGGCATGAGCGGCATTGCCGAAATCCTGCACAATCTGGGCTACCGGGTGCAGGGCAGCGACCTTGCCGCCAACGCCAATGTGCAGCGGTTGCAGCGTCTGGGCATCGAGGTGACCGTCGGCCATGCCCCGGACAATATCGGCGATGCGGCGGTCGTCGTGGTATCCACGGCGGTCGGCGACGACAATCCCGAAGTGGTCGCGGCGCGCGCCCGCCTGACCCCGGTGGTGCGGCGGGCGGAGATGCTGGGCGAGCTGATGCGCCTGAAATGGGGCATCGCCGTCGGCGGCACCCACGGCAAGACGACCACCACCTCGCTGATCGCCGCCCTGCTCGACGCCGCCGGCCTGGACCCGACGGTCATCAATGGCGGCATCATCAATGCCTACGGCACCAATGCGCGCCTGGGCGACGGCGACTGGATGATCGTCGAGGCCGACGAATCCGACGGCTCCTTCCTGAAGCTGCCCGCGACCGTCGCCATCGTCACCAATATCGATCCCGAACATCTGGATTATTACGGCGATTTCGACGCCCTGCGCCTCGCCTTCGAAAGCTTCGTCGGCAACATCCCGTTTTATGGCTGCGCCGTGCTGTGCGTGGACGACCCCGAAGTTCAGGCCATGATCCCGCGCCTTTCCGACCGCCGCACGGTCACCTACGGCCTGTCGCGCCAGGCCGATATCCGCGCCGTCAATTTGCGCCACCGGGAAGGGGGAACGGTCTTCGACGTCGAAATCCGGGCGCGGGGCGACGAGGGCGGGACCGGCTTCGGCGATATCGCCCTGCCCATGCTGGGCGAGCACAATGTCCGCAATGCGCTGGCCGCGCTCGCCGTCGGCCGGGAGCTCGGCCTCGATCCGGCGACGATGGCCGGCGCCTTCGCCGGGTTCGAGGGGGTCAGGCGCCGCTTCACCCGCACCGGCGTGGCGCAAGGCATCACGGTCATCGACGATTACGGCCACCATCCGGTCGAAATCGCCCATGTCCTGAAGGCCGCCCGCGCGGCCTGCCGCGGCCGGGTGATCGCCGTTGCCCAGCCGCACCGCTATTCGCGCCTGAACGACCTGTTCGAGGAATTCTGCACCTGCTTCAACGACGCCGATGCGGTGATCGTCGCCGATGTCTATCCGGCCGGCGAAGAGCCGATCCCGGGCGTCGACCGGGACAGCCTGGTCGAGGGCCTGCGCAATCGCGGCCACCGGGATGTCCGGGCCCTGGAGTCGGAGGACGGGCTGGCCGCCCTCGTCGCGGAAATGGCCGGCGAGGGCGATTATGTCATCTGTCTCGGCGCCGGCAACATCACCGCCTGGGCCCAGGCGCTGCCCGACCGGCTGAACGCGCTCGCCGGCGGCGGCGCCCTGGCCGGAGCGGCCGCATGACCGCCGCCCGCACACCCGCCGGCCGGTGCCGGAGCAGCGGGCCGACGACCGGCTGCCTGCCGCCGGTTCGCGGCACTCTGACGGCCGATGCGCCGCTGAAGCGCGAGACCTGGTTCGGCGTCGGCGGCCGGGCGGAATACCTGTTCCGGCCGGCCGACCGGGACGATCTGGTGGCACTGCTGCGCGGCCGGCCGGCGGACATGCCGGTGACGACCGTCGGCCTCGGCTCCAACCTGCTGGTGCGCGACGGCGGCGTGCGCGGCATCGTCGTCCGCATGGGCCGGGAGATGGCCGGCATCGCGGTCGAGGGCCGGGAGGTCCGGGCCGGCGCCGGCGCGCCGGACCCGGCCGTCGCCGCGGCGGCGCGGGATGCCGGCCTCGCCGGGCTGGAGTTTCTCTCCGGCATTCCGGGCACCGTCGGCGGCGCGCTGCGCATGAATGCCGGCGCCTATGGCGGCGAGATTGCGGATGTTTTCGTTTCCTGCGAGGCCGTCGATCCGGCGGGCAACGTCCATCGGCTCGGCCCGGACGATATGGGCTTCGGCTACCGGCACTGCGCCGTGCCGGAGGACTGGATTTTCACCGCCGCCACCCTGCGCGGCACGCCGGGCGAGCGGTCGGCGATTGCCGCGCGCATGGCCGAAATCCGCCAGAACCGGGAACGGACCCAGCCGATGCGCACCCGCACCGGCGGCAGCACCTTCCGCAATCCCGAAGGCCGCACCGCCTGGCAGCTGGCGGACGAGGCCGGCTGCCGCGGCCTGAAGCGCGGCGGCGCCATGGTATCGGAACTGCATACCAATTTCCTCATCAACGCCGGCAACGCGACCGCCGGCGATCTCGAAGCCCTGGGCGAGGAAGTGCGCGCCCGGGTGCGCGCACACAGCGGCATCGAGCTGGAGTGGGAAATCCGCCGGATCGGCGAGCCCCTGCCCGACCGCCCAACCGGCAGCGGCCCGGCGCCGGAGGCCCGGCCATGACGCGGGTCGCGGTCCTGATGGGCGGATTCTCCTCTGAGCGCGAGGTTTCGCTGTCCTCCGGCCGGGGCTGCGTCGAGGGCCTGCGCAAGGCCGGCTTCGCGGTCTCGCCCATCGATGTCACGCGCGACATGGACGCCCTGCTGAAGGCGCTCGATCCGGCGCCGGACGCCGTGTTCAACGCCCTGCACGGCCCGTTCGGCGAGGACGGTCGCATCCAGGGCCTGCTCGATATTCTGGAAATTCCCTACACCCATTCCGGCGCCACCGCCTCGGCCATGGCGATGGACAAGTCGGTCAGCCGGGCGATTTTCGCGCTCAAGGAAATCCCGCTGGCCGAGGGCCGGGTCGTGCCGCTGGCCGGGCTCGACAGCCTGGCCGAGCCGGCCCGGCCCTATGTGATAAAGCCGCTGTGCGAGGGCAGCTCCGTTGGCGTCGAGCTCGTCTTCGAGACCGACGACAAAAGCTGGCCGGAGATCAGGCGCGCCTACGCCGGATACGACCGCACGCTGATCGAGCGCTATGTGCCGGGCCGGGAAATCCAGGCCGTCGTCATGGGCGACGAAGCCATCGGCGCCATCGAAATCCGCACCGGCCGGCGCTTCTACGACTATCGCGCCAAATATACCGCGGGCGAGTCGCAGCATCTGATGCCGGCGCCGATCCACCCCGACGCCTACGAACGGGCGCTCGATCTGGCGCTGCAGTCGCACGCCGCCCTCGGCTGCCGCGGCCTGAGCCGGGTCGACATGCGCTACGACGACACCGGCGGCGAGCCGGGCGAATTCGCGGTCCTGGAGGTGAACACGCAGCCCGGCATGACGCCGACATCGCTCGCGCCCGAGATCGCCGCCCATGCCGGCTGGTCGTTCGAACGGCTGCTGACCTGGATGGTGGAGCACGCATCATGCGACGCCTGAATCCCGGCACCAGCAGCCGGCGCGCCCGGGAACGCGAGGGCGGCCAGGGCCTGGACCCCGGCGCCATCGTCGCCCGGGCGGCCGCGACCGTGCCCGGCGGCCGGTCGGAGGAGGACCGGCGCGTGGCACCCGCCCTGCGGCCCGATCCGGCCGCCGCCGCATCGGCCGATCCGCCGGTCCGGCGCAACCGCCGGGCCCGCCGGCGCCTTCCCGGCCGCATGGCAGCAGCCCTGCGCCGCCATTCCGCCGCGGCCGGGCGGCTGGTGCTGCTGATCGCCCTGTTCGGCTTTCCGGCCTGGCTGTGGCACTCCGGCCGGACCGACCAGGCCATCGCGCTGATCGACCGCGGCACCGGGCGGATCGCCGCCGTACTGGATGACGCGCTCGCCCTGCGTCTCGAACATCTCTATGTCGCCGGCCGGCACCGGACCTCGCGCCGTGCCCTCTCGGCCGCGCTGGACCTGGAGCGCGGCGTCCCGCTCACCCGCATCGACCTCCCGGCCCTGCGCCGGCGGCTGCGCGCCCTGCCCTGGGTCGAGGATGCGGCGGTCGAACGGCGCTGGCCGAACGCGCTCCATATCCGGCTGCAGGAATTTGCCGCCGTCGCGCGCTATGCCGTGGACGGGCGCATGAAGCTGGTCGCGCACAGCGGTGCGCTGATCGACATGGCGGCCGGCGCGCATCGCCCGGACAAGCTGCTGATCGCCGGCGCCGGCGCGCCGGAACGGGCGGCAGCGCTTCTGGCGCTGCTCAGGACCCGGCCGATCCTGGCGAAGCGCGTCGTTCTGGCGACGCGCCGGGGCCGGCGCCGCTGGGACCTCCGGTTCGACAACGGCGCCTTCCTGAAGCTGCCGGAGCGCCGGCCGGACGCCGCCTGGCACCGCTTCGCCGACCTTGAGCGCACCCACGATCTGCTCGCCCGCGGCGCGCTCGGCTTCGACATGCGCTCCCGCTTCCAGTTCGTGATCCGGACCCCGGACGGTATCGCGACCGACGCGGCCCGGACGACGCGGCCCGACTCCGCGGGCAGGGCCGGCCGCAGCGGCGGCCGCGGCTAGGAGGCGCGCAGACGATGGCGAAGAGAAACGGCGCCGCCGCCGCCAGAAACCAGCTGATCGCCGCGCTGGATGTCGGCACCAGCAAGGTCACCTGCATCATCGCGCAGGCCCTGCCGGACGGCCAGCTGCGCGTGGTCGGCATCGGCAAGCGCGACATGAAGGGCATGGCGCGCGGATCGGTGGTGAATGCCGACGCCGCGCGCGATGCGATTGCCGGCACCGTGCATATCGCCGAGCAGATGACCGGCGAAACCGTGAATTCCGTGACCGTCTCGGTCAATTGCGGCCGGCCGAAATCCGAAATCGTCTCGTTCGAGGCGCCGATTGCGAACGGCGCGGTCGGCCCGGCCGATATCCGGCGCATCCTGCAGCGCGGCCAGCGGATCGAAAACGAGCTGGACCGCGCGCTGATCCATTCCATCCCGGTCGGCTTCCGCCTCGACGAAGCCCGCGGCATCCGCGACCCGCGCGGCCTGTTCGGCGAAAGGCTGGGCGCGGAAATCCACACGGTCACGGCCGAAGCCGGGCCGGTGCGCAGCCTGGCGGCCTGCATCCGCGCCTGCCATCTGGCAATCGACCGCTTCGTCATGGCGCCCTACGCCGCCGGCCTCGCCGCACTGGTCGAAGACGAGCGCATGCTGGGCGCGACGCTGATCGACATGGGCGCCGGCGTCACCGGCGCGGCCGTGTTCATGGATGGCGAGATCGTGTTCGCCGATACCGTCCCCATCGGCGGCAACCAGGTGACGACCGACCTGGCGCACGGCCTGTCCACGCCGCTCGAACAGGCCGAGGCGATCAAAATCCGCTATGGCAGCGCCATCGACGCGCCGGGCGACGACCGGGCGATTGTCGGGATTCCGGCCATCGGGGCGGACGAGAACGCGCCGACCCAGCCGGCGCCGAAAAGCCTGCTGACCGGGATCGTCCGGCCGCGCATCGAGGAAACGCTGGAGCTGGTGCGCAGCCGGCTGAAGGAAACGCCCTATCTGGACCGGGCCGGCCGCCGCATCGTGCTCACCGGCGGCGCGTGCCAGCTCAACGGCCTCGCCCATCTGGCCAGCACGATCTTCGACGCCAGGGTGAGGATCGGGCGCGCCTTCCCGTTCGACGGCCTTGCCGAAACCGCGATGGGCCAGGCCTACGTCGCCTGCACCGGCCTGCTCCGCTTCGCCGCCGAAAACCGCGCGGAACCCGAAGGGATCGGCGGCGCGCTCGGCGTCCTGGCCGCGGCGGAGGCCGGCAACCCCGGCCTGTTCGGACGCGTCGGCGGCTGGCTGAAGGACCGCCTGCGATGAACCGGATTCTGTCACCCGTTTCCCGCCGCAACCCGGCGACCCGCCCTTCGCCCTGCGTCGCGACCGCCGCGGCCCGGCGCAAAGGCTCACCAAGGAGGCCATCATGACCCTCACTCTCTCCGTGCCCAAAACTCCGCCGGAACTGCGGCCGCGCATCGTGGTCTTCGGGGTTGGCGGCGCCGGCTGCAATGCCGTCAACAACATGCTCAATTCCGATCTCGAGGGCGTGATCTGCGCGGTCGCCAATACCGATTCCCAGTCGCTCGCCCAGTCCCGGAGCGACCGGCAGGTTCAGCTCGGCCTCAACATCACCCAGGGCCTCGGCGCCGGATCGCGGCCGGAGATCGGCCGGGCGGCCGCCGAAGAGGAGATCGACCAGATCGCCGAACACCTGAACGGCAGCCACATGGTCTTCATCACCGCCGGCATGGGCGGCGGCACCGGCACCGGGGCGGCGCCGGTCATCGCCCGGGCGGCCCGCGAAAACGGCATTCTGACCGTCGGCGTCGTGACCAAGCCGTTCCATTTCGAGGGTGCGCAGCGCATGCGCCTCGCCGAGGCCGGATTACAGGAGCTGCAGGATGTCGTCGATACGCTGATCGTCATCCCGAACCAGAACCTGTTCCGGGTCGCCAACGAGAAGACGACCTTCGCCGATGCCTTCCGCATGGCCGACGAGGTGCTGCATTCGGGCGTGCGCGGCATCACCGACCTGATGGTCATGCCCGGCCTGATCAATCTGGATTTCGCCGATATCCGCTCGGTGATGTCGGAGATGGGCAAGGCCATGATGGGCGCGGGCGAGGCCGAAGGCGAAAACCGCTCCATCGCGGCGGCCGAATCGGCGATCTCCAACCCGCTGCTGGACGATGTCTCGATGAAAGGGGCGCGCGGCCTGCTCATCAACATTTCCGGCGGCCCGGACCTGACCCTCTATGAGGTCGATGAGGCGGCCAACCGGGTGCGCGACGAGGTCGATCCTTCGGCCAACATCATTTTCGGCTCGACCTTCGATCCGGTGCTGGAAGGCCGCATCCGGGTCTCGGTCTTCGCCACCGGCATCGACAGCCCGATGGCGATGACCCACCGGCCGACCGAGATCCGGGTCTTCAAGCCGGCGACGAACGGGATCGGGCACGATCCGCAGCCGGACCGGGCCGTTGCACCGGCCATCGAACCCGCGGCCGAACCCGCCGAGCCGGCTCCGATCGCGGCATCGGTCGCCGACATGCCGGAGGCGGCGCCCGATCCCGAACCGGACGCCCCCGTTGCCGCCGCGCCCGAAATGCCGGCGCCGGCACACGTCAACGGAGCCGGATCGCAGGCCGAAATGTTCGCCCGGTCCGCATCCGGGGACATTTCAGGCCCCGCGGAGGCCGAAAAGCCGGTCCATTGGCAGGCCCCGGTCGAAACCGGCGAGCCGGCCGGGATCGAGGCGGCTGTACCGGCCGAAGCCGCACCGGACGCCGCGCCCGTGCCGGCCGACCCGGCACCCAGGCCGACCGAACTGGCGCAGACGGTGGACCGGATGCTCTCGCCGGGCCCGACCGGTGCGGCCGGAACGCCGCCCGAACTGCCGGCGAGCCTGCTCAGGCCGGGCGGCCGGGCGGTGGCCGAATCCGTACCGGCCGGGCCGGAAGATGGCGGCCGGCGCGATTCCATATTCGGGTTTCTGCGCAGCCGGCGCCGGGATGCGGAGAAGCCGGGCGGGGCATCTGCCGATGCCGGGGGCCGCAACGGCCCCGACCGGAAGCCGAACGGCGACGCGAGAACGGAGGCGACGGTCCGGCTCATCACCGATTCCGACCGCTCCCGCCGGGAGACCGCCGGGCCGGCCGCCCCGGACCGGACGCCGCCAGCCGAGTCGGGCCGCACCGCGGACCGGTCGTCGGAAGAGGACCTGCTCGAGATTCCGGCATTCCTGCGCCGCCAGGCGAATTGAGGCGGGTGCAGGTGCGGGTGCCGTGTAACACGGCGTAACAAAGAGTGATTTGAGCGCCCGAACCCGCGATTGATATACACTGCAACGGCGGCCCGGCGGGTCGCCGGTTTTTTTATGGCGCGGCCGCCCGTTCGGGGAGACGGGCCGGCGGCGGGCCTCAAGGGCTCCGGCCGCCGACGCACGAACGAACGGGGACCGAATCCGCATGGCTGCGAACGGCAGGCCGGGAAAATCCCGGGCCAGGCATATTGCACGACCGACCGCGAAGCGCGGCGGCGAGCTTCAGACGACTCTGAAAGATGCCATTCCCTGTGCCGGCATCGGCCTGCATTCCGGCACGAAGGTCTCGATGACCCTGCTGCCGGCCGCGGCGGATTCCGGCATCGTGTTCCGCCGGACCGATATCGCCGGCGGCGGCGCGGAAATCGCCGCGCGGTGGGACAATGTGGTCGATACCCGGATGTGCACGACCCTCGGCAATGCGGAAGGCGTCGTCGTCCGCACCGTCGAGCATCTGATGGCGGCGCTGGCCGGGATGCAGATCGACAATGCCGTCGCCGAGGTGAACGGGCCGGAAGTGCCGGTGATGGACGGCAGCGCCGAGCCGTTCGCCTTTCTGATCGATTGCGTCGGCATCAGACAGCTGGACGCGCCGCGCCGCGTCGTCGAAATCCTCAAGCCGGTATCGGTCGGCGACCGGGAGCAGGCCGCCGCCCTGCTCCCCGGCGCCGGCAGCACCTTCAGCTTCGAGATCGACTTTCGCGCCGCCGCCATCGGCCGCCAGCTGCACAGCTTCGATCTTTCGAAGGAGAGCTTCCGCCGCGAACTGGCCCCGGCGCGGACCTTCGGCCTGCGGGAGGAGGTGGAGGCGATGCACGCTGCCGGCCTCGCCCGCGGCGGCTCGCTCGCCAATGCCGTGGTCGTGGACGACAGCGAAGTGCTGAACCCGGAGGGCCTGCGCTTCCGGGACGAATTCGTCCGCCACAAGCTGCTCGATTCGCTGGGCGACATGCAGCTTGCCGGGCACCGGATACGCGGCCATTTCCACGGCTACCGGTCCGGCCACAGCCTGAACAACCGGCTGCTGCACCGCCTGTTCGCCGACAATGGTGCCTGGCGCCTGATCGAGGCCGGCACCGCATCCGCGGCGCGTGACAGCGCCGAGGCCGCGATGCGCGCCGCCCGGGCAATCGCCTGATCCCGTTCCGGGCCGGCAGCGCGGCCGGCCGGATTTTCCCGCCGGCGCCCTGCACGCGGCGAATGACCGTTGGCGTTGCCGCGGGCCCCTGTGCTATGCACATTCTGCCTCGCCCCGGCCGCCCCCATCGCAGGCCGGGAGCCGGACAGCGCCAAGCGTGAGAACCCTCTCCATGATCGCCGCCATCGCCCGAATCCCGCACCGATCCGCCGCGCATGCCGCCCCCGTCGCCCGGCGCGCGAGGCGCGGGCGCGCAGGGTTGCTGTGGGCAACGCTCCTGTCCGCCGCGCTCCTGCTGAGCGCCTGCGGTTCGCTCGACCTGTTCGGCTCGGACGCGGACGACGACTATATCGAAGGCACGGTCCAGCAGCTCTACAGCCAGGGCCAGGACCTGATGGAGGAGGAGGAATATCTGGACGCGGCCAAATATTTCAGCGAGGTCGACCGCCAGCACCCCTATTCCGCCTGGGCGCCGCGGTCGCAGCTGATGGTGGCCTATGCCAATTACAAGGCCCGCGATCTGGAGACCGCACGGCTCACCCTGGACCGGTTCCTCAGGCTGAACCCGGCGCACCGCGACGTTCCCTATGCCCACTATCTCAGGGCACTGTGCTTCTTCGAGGAAGTACGCGACATCAAGCGCGATCCGCAGCCGACCAGGGCCGCCTACGAGGAATTCACCCTGGTCGCCGAGCGCTTTCCGGATTCGAAATATGCCGGCGATGCGCGCCGCAAGGCCGCCGTGCTGCGCGACCATCTCGCCGGCCATGAAATGGAGGTCGGCCGCTTCTACCAGTCCAAGGCCCAGCATCTGGCGGCGATCAACCGCTTCAAGACCGTGATCGAGAAATTTCTCGGCTCCCGCCATGTGCCCGAAGCGCTGCACCGGATGACCGAAAGCTATGTCGCACTCGGCCTGCGCCGGGAGGCCGGGCGGACGGCGGCGGTGCTCGGCCGGAATTTCCCGAAAAGCAGCTGGTACGCCGACAGCAACGCCCTCCTCCAGGGAAAGGGGACGGCGCCCGTCGACCGGTCCACCGTCGCCAGGGTCCTGACCCGGAGCCAGGACGAGGAGCAGACGCCGAAAGGGCCGCAGAAGACGACAGTGGAGGGCGAGCCCCGATCCTGGTTCGGCCGCATGATCGACCGGATTTTCTGATGGCGCAGGGCCGCACAAAGCCGCCCGCCTGACCGTCCGTCCGCAGAGATGCTCACCGGTCTGTCGATCCGCAATCTGGTCCTGATCGAAGCCCTCGACCTGTCGTTCGAGGCCGGGCTGACCGCCCTGACCGGCGAAACCGGCGCCGGCAAGTCGATCCTGCTGGTCTCCCTCGGCCTGGCGCTCGGCGACCGGGGCGATGCCCGCTTCGTGCGGCCGGGCGCGGAACGGGCCAGCGTCGCCGCCACTTTCGAGGTCGACGCCAGGCATCCGGCCTGCGCCATCCTGGCCGACAGCGGCCTCGACGGCCAGGATGGCGGCCTGATCCTGCGCCGCGTCCTTGGCGCCGACGGTCGCAGCCGGGCATTCGTCAACGACCGTCCGGTGAGCGTCGGCCTGCTCCGGTCGGTCGGCGAACGGCTGGCCGAAATTCACGGCCAGTTCGACCGGGCCGGCCTGCTCGACGGCGCCACCCACCGGCAGCTGCTGGACAGTTTCGGCGGCCATCGCCGGGAACTGGCCGCGGTCGCCGAAACCTGGACAGCGCTGGCCGAGGCCCGGACGGCGCTGGACCGCACCGCGCGCGAGGCGGAGGAGACCCGCCGGGACGAAGACTATCTGCGCCATATCGACCGGGAATTGTCCGAACTGGCGCCGGCCGCCGGGGAAGAGGAGAAGCTGGCGGCCGAACGGGTGCGGCTCGCCAATCGCGACCGGCTGATCGAAGCGGCGCAGGAGGTTCTCGCCGCCCTCGGCCCGGAGAGCGGCACCGACGAGGCGCTGGGCCGCGCCGCGCGGGCGCTGGAGCGGGCCGCCGCCCTGATGCCCGAAGCGATGGAGCCGGCCGCCGCCGCGCTGGACCGGGCGGTTATCGAGCTCGGCGAGGTCTGCAGCGCCGCGGTCGATCTCGCCGCCGGCGCCGATGCCGAGCCGGAGCGTCTGCAGCAGATCGAGGACAGGCTCGCCGCCCTGCGCGACGCGGCGCGCAAGCATCGCTGCGAGGTCGACCAGCTGCCCCTGCTGCAGGAACGTATCGCCCAGCGGCTGGCGTCGATTGACGATACCGCCGGCACGCTGGACGAAGCGCGCCGGGCGGCGGACCGGGCCGCGCTCGCCTATGGCAGCGCCGCCCGGACGCTCGGCAAGGCGCGGCGCGCCGCGGCCGGCCGGCTCGATACGGCGGTCGCGCAGGAACTGCCGCCCCTGAAGCTGGACCGGGCCCGCTTCATCACCCGCGTCGCGGCGCTGGACGAGCGGCAGGCCTCCGCCGGCGGCCTCGACCGGGTCGCCTTCGAGGTCGCGACGACCCCCGGCGCCGAACCGGGGCCCATCGGCCGCATCGCTTCCGGCGGCGAGCTGGCACGCATCATGCTGGCGCTGAAGGTCGTTCTGGCCCTCGACGACGGCCCCGATACCCTGATCTTCGACGAGGTGGATTCCGGCATCGGCGGCGCCACGGCCGCAGCGGTCGGCGAACGGCTGGCCCGCCTCGGAGAGCGCGCCCAGGTTCTGGTCGTCACCCACTCGCCCCAGGTCGCCGCCCGCGCCCGGTCCCACTGGCGCGTTGCCAGAATCGACCGGGACGACGGCGCGGCGACGACGGTCTCGCCGCTCGACGCCGGACGGCGCCAGGAGGAGATCGCGCGGATGCTCTCCGGCGCCGCCGTCACCGACGAGGCGCGCGCGGCGGCAACGGCGCTGATGGCCGCGGGCCGATGACGGCCGAAATCGATGTCGACGCGCTGGGCGAGGCGGCGGCGAAGGCCGAGCTCGCGCGCCTCGCCGCGGAGCTGAAACGCCACGACGACGCCTATTATCGCGACGACGCGCCGGAGATCAGCGACGCGGCCTATGACGCGCTGCGCCGGCGCAACCGCGAGATCGAAGCGCGCTTCCCGGCGCTGCGGCGCGCCGACAGCCCGGAGGCGCGCATCGGCGCGAGGCCGCGCGAGGGCTTCGACCAGGTCGAACACCGGGCGCCGATGCTCTCGCTCTCCAACGCCTTTTCGCGCGCCGATGTCGAGGAGTTCGTCCAGCGCGTGCGGCGCTTCCTCGCCCTCGACGCCGCCGAACCGGTGGAGATCGTCGCCGAACCGAAGATCGACGGGCTTTCGGCCGCCGCGCACTACCGCAACGGCGCCTTCGTCCTCGGCGCCACCCGCGGCGACGGCACCGTCGGCGAGGATGTGACCGCCAATCTGCGCACCGTGATCGACCTGCCCGCAACGCTTGGCGGCGCCGCGCCGCCCTATGTCGAGATTCGCGGCGAAGTCTATATGCGCAAGGACGATTTCGCGGCGCTGAACGCCAGCCGGGAGGAGGCCGGCCTGGCGCTGTATGCCAATCCGCGCAATTCGGCGGCCGGGTCGCTGCGCCAGCTCGATCCGGCGGTGACGGCGACGCGCCGGCTGCGCTTCTTCGCCTATTCCTGGGGCGTGCTCGACGAAGGCGGGGCGCCGGCCGACATCGGCGCCACCCAGTGGGACTTTCTCGAACGGCTGAAGGGCTGGGGCTTCAGCGTCAATCCATTCGCCATGCTGTGCCGTACGACCGACGAGGCGATGGCGCTCTACGACCGGGTGCAGGCGGAGCGGGCCGCCCTGCCCTACGATATCGACGGCGTGGTCTACAAGGTGAACCGGCTGGACTGGCAGGCGCGGCTCGGCACGGTCAGCCGCGCGCCGCGCTGGGCCACCGCCCACAAATTTCCCGCCGAGCGGGCGCAGACGGTGCTCGACGATATCGCCATCCAGGTCGGCCGCACCGGCGCGCTCACCCCGGTCGCCATCCTGCAGCCGGTGACCGTCGGCGGCGTCGTGGTCTCGCGCGCGACCCTGCACAATGAGGACGAGATCGCGCGCCGCAATCTGCGCAAGGGCGATACCGTCATCGTCCAGCGGGCCGGCGACGTCATCCCCCAGATCGTCGAAATCGTGCCCGAAAGGCGGCCGGCCGGTACGGCCCCGTTCGCCTTCCCGCAAACCTGCCCGGCCTGCGGCAGCCACGCCGTGCGGCCGGAGGGCGAGGCGGTCCGCCGCTGCACCGGCGGCCTGATCTGCCCGGCCCAGAAGGTCGAGCGGCTCCGGCATTTCGTCTCGCGCGAGGCCTTCGATATCGAGGGCTTCGGCGCGAAGCATGTCGTCGCCTTTGTCGGGGACGGGCTGATCGGAGCGCCGGCAGACATTTTCCGCCTGCGCAACCGCGCGGACGAGCTCAGGGAGCGCGAGGGCTGGGGCGACCAGTCGGTCGACAAGCTGCTGGCGGCAATC
Source organism: Alphaproteobacteria bacterium (assembly GCA_965221475.1). Lineage (GTDB taxonomy): Bacteria > Pseudomonadota > Alphaproteobacteria > Bin65 > Bin65 > Bin65. Next base: position 853,676 of record OZ244891.1, read on the forward strand.
GAGAGCCGCCGCACGATCCCGCTGCACCGCCTGATCTACGCGCTCGGCATCCGGCAGATCGGCGAGGCGACGGCCAGGCTGCTGGCCCGCCACTACGCTTCCCTGGCAGCGTGGCGCGCCGCCATGCTTCAGGCAGCCGCCGAACGCGAATTGCAGCCGGAGGCCAGGAAGCCCGAAGAGGTCGGCGAAGCCTGGGCCGAGCTGTGCAATATCGACCAGGTCGGCCCCGGCATGGCGGACGATCTGGCCGCCTTCTTCGGCGAGCCGCACAACCGGGAGGCGCTCGACGATCTGGCCGGCGAACTGAGCGTCGAGGACGCCGAAGCCGTCGCCGGGCAATCGCCGGTCGCCGGCAAGACCGTCGTCTTCACCGGAACGCTGGAGCGGATGGGCCGGAGCGAAGCCAAGGCGCGCGCCGAAGCGCTGGGCGCCCGCGTCGCCGGATCGGTTTCTAAGAAGACCGATCTCGTGGTCGCCGGCCCCGGCGCCGGCTCGAAGGCGAAGCGGGCCGCAGAACTGGGCATCGAGACCCTGAGCGAGGAGGAATGGTTCGCGCTGACCGGCAGCTGACCCGCCGGGACCGGCCGCCGCCCGGCTCGGACATGGCCGCCATGCCAAAGCGCCGCCTTGCCTCGCACCGGCGGCCCGGCACATTCTGGCGCCCCGCACCGCGGCCCTGACCGGATTCTCGCTCCTTGCGCCTCAAACTCAATTCCCTCGGCGGTATTTCGCGCGCACTGTCGCATCGGGAATACCGGTTCTATGTCAGCGGCCATATCGTCCATGTCATGGGCTGGTGGGGCAACCGGATCGGCCTGGGCTGGCTGGCCTGGGAGCTCACCCGCTCGCCCTCCTTTCTCGGCATTATCGCCTTCGCCTCCCTGATCCCGGTGATGATTATCGGCCCGTTCGCCGGCGCGCTGGCCGACCGCCACGGCCACCGGCGCGTCGCGCTGCGCGCCGGGTTCGCCCTGTTCATGACGACCTTCGCCATCGGCGCCATCGCGCTCGCCGGGCAGATGACAACCTCGCTGCTGGTGGCGCTCACCCTGCTGCAGGGCCTGTTCTTCGGCGTCGACTTTCCAGCGCGCCAGGCCCTGATCCCGCAGCTGGTGGACCGGCGGTCCATTTCCGCCGCGGTCGCGCTCAACGCCACCTGCTTCCACACCGGCAGCTTTGTCGGGCCGGTGATCGCCGGGGTGCTGATAACCGGCATCGGCAGCGGTGCCTCGATCCTCATGTCGGCCGGCACCTCGGCCTGGATGCTGACCATGATTTCGCTCATCCGGCGCGATCCGGTGCGGCCGCGCGATCCCGGCGCGCCGGGCGTGTTCGCCGATTTTCTCGAAGGCTTCCGCTATCTCCGCCGAACCCCGGCGCTCCTGTTCCTGCTCGCCATGGCCATGGTCGGCGGCATGCTGATCCGGCCGTTCCACGATCTGCTGCCCGGCTTTGCCGACACCGTGTTCGGCCGCGGCGCGGAAGGGCTGGCGACGCTCAACGCCGCCGCCGGCCTCGGCGCCATGGCCGGCGCGCTCTTTCTGGTCGTGCGCGGGCGGACCGAAGGGCTGACCCGGATCATGCTGACCGGCGCGTTCGTCGCCGGCGCCACCCTGTTCCTGTTCACCCTCACCGGCGAGTTCTGGGTCGCCGCCGGGCTGATCTTCATGGTCGCCCTGTCCCTGCTGACGGTGCAGGTCGGCGGCAACAGCCTGCTGCAGACCATCGCCCGGCCGGACATGCGCGGCCGGACGATCAGCCTCGCCGCTTCGGTCTCTGTCGGCGGCCCGGCGATCGGCGCCCTGGCCATGGGCTTCCTCGCCGACCGTTTCGGCCTGCAGCTCGTCCTGGGGATCGCGGCGGTCGCCGGCATCCTGGTCTATCTCGCCATGGCGCCCGCCCTGCTGAAGCACCGGCGGAACATGGAGCAGGACCCGCACCGTTCGATGGACGTCGCCCCGGTCAACTGACCCGCAGGACGATTTTGCCGACCGCTTCGCGGCGCTCGATCATGGCGAAGCCGGCCCGGAAGTCCTCCAGCGGCAGTTCGGCATGCACCGGCATCCGGGTCTTGCCGGCCCGCGCCAGCGCCCAGATGGCATCGAGATTCTCCTGCCCGCGGTCCGGGAAGCGGCGGCCATATTCGCCGGCGCGGACGCCGACCACGCTGAAACCCTTGATGAGCGGCATGTTGGTGGCGATATCGGCGATCCGGCCGGAAGCGAAGCCGATGACGAGCAGGCGGCCGTCGAACGCGATGCAGCGCACCGATTCGTCGAACAGGTCGCCGCCGACCGGATCGAAGACGACATCCGCCCCGCGCCCGCCGGTCAGCGCCCTGACCCGGTCGCGCAGCCCCGGCCCGGTCGCCAGCACATGATCGGCGCCGGCCGCCGCCAGCGCCACCTCCTTGCCGGGCCGGCCGGTCGTGGCGATGACCTGTGCGCCCAGCGCCCGGCCGAGGCCGAGCGCCGCCATGCCGGTGCCGCCGCTGGCACCGTGGACCAGCAGCGTCTCGCCAGGCCGGATGGCGGCGCGGCGCACCAGCGCGACCCAGGCCGTAAGGTAGGCGACCTGATAGGCCGCCGCCCCGGCATCGTCGAAGCCGGCCGGCCGGTGCCGCACCTGGCCCGCAGCCACGCAGGCATAGCCGGCAAAGCTGCCGAGGCGGGCCGAGCCGGCAACGGCATCGCCGACCGCGAACCCGGCCGTATCCGGCCCCAGCGCCGCAACCGTGCCGGCAAGGTCCATGCCCGGCGTGAACGGCAGCGGCGGCCTGTGCTGATAGCGGCCCCGGCAGATCAGCAGATCGGGATAGTTGATGCCGGCGGCACGGACCTGCACCAGCAGCTCGCCGGGGCCGGGCGCCGGCTCGGCAATGTCGCGCAGCGCCGTGCCGGAGAAGTCCTCGCTCAAGCGCTCGCAGACGACCGCACGCATCGCCCGGGACTCCTGCTGTACGAACGCCGCATCGGCCGGCGCACGGCCGGCGGCTGCCGGGGCAGGCCTATGCCCTGAGCGCGGCCCACACCCGGTCCGGCGTCGCCGGCATGGCGATATCGGTCGTGCCCGAATCGGCCAGCGCATCGACGATGGCGTTGACGATGGCCGGCAGCGCGCCGACCGTGCCGCTCTCGCCCGCGCCCTTGATCCCCAGCGGGTTGGTCGCGCAGGGAATGTGCCGGTGGTCGAGGGCGAAAGCCGGCAGATCGGCCGCCCGCGGCATGCCGTAATCCATGAAGCTGCCGGTCAGCAGCTGGCCGCTGGCGCCGTCGTAAAGCGCCTGTTCCAGCATCGCCTGGCCCCAGCCCTGGGCGATGCCGCCATGAATCTGCCCGGCATAGAGCAGCGGATTGAGCACCACGCCGGAATCGTCGACCGAGGTATAGCGGTCCACGGCGACCCGGCCGGTCTCCGGATCGAGCTCGACCTCGACGATATGGCAGCCATTGGGGAAGTTCGGCGTCGTCGGCGCGAAATGGCCGACCGCCTCGATGCCCGGCCCGTGCGCCGCCGTCGGCCCGCCGCGCATGAAGGCAGCCTGGCAGATTTCGCGCCACCCGGCCTTGCGGTCGGTGCCGGCGACGGAAAATTCGCCGGCCTCGAAAACGATGTCGTCCGGCGCCGCCTCGAACAGGGTCGAGGCCAGCAGCCGGCCGCGCTCGATGGCCTTGTCGGCCGCGTCGCGCAGCGCGTTGCCGCCGACGGTCATGCTGCGGGCCGCATAGGTGCCGCGGCCGAAGCCGACCTTGTCGGTATCGCCCTGCTGGAAGCGGATTTGCGCCGGATCGACGCCGAGCCAGTCCGCAACCAGCTGGACGAAGACCGTTTCGTGGCCCTGGCCGTGATTGTGGGTGCCGGCGAGGACGGTGACGCCGGCGCCCTCGTCGAAGCGGATTTCCATCCGGTCGTTGAAGACGCCGCAGGTCTCGATGAAATAGGCCAGCCCGCGCCCGCGCCTGCGGCCGGACCGGGCGCTGGCCGCGGCGCGCTCCGGGAAGCCTTCCCAGTCGGCGGCGACCAGGGCCTCGTCCATCAGCGCCTCGAAATTGCCGGTATCGTAGGTCGGGCCGAACGGCGCGGTATAGGGCAGCCGGTCCGGCGTCAGCATGTTGCGCCGGCGCAGTTCGACCGGATCGATGCCGGTCCGGCGCGCGGCGAGATCGACCAGCCGTTCGATGACATGGATCGCCTCGGGCCGGCCCGCGCCGCGATAGGGGCCGACCATCGCGCTGTTGGTGAACCAGGCGGTGACCGAAAGATGGGCCGCCGGAATATGGTAGACGCCGGTATAGAGCAGGCAGCCCAGCAGGGCCGCCGCCGGCGCGGCCGACGACAGATAGGCGCCCATGCCATAGCGGGCGCGGATGCGCAGGCCGGTGAACATGCCATCGCCATCCAGCGCCAGTTCCGCATCCGCCAGCACATCGCGCCCGTGGGTATCGTTCAGCAGCCCTTCCGAGCGGGTCGCGGTCCAGCGCACCGGCCGGCCGAATGTGCGCGCCGCATGGCAGACCAGGATATCCTCCTGGAATGCATTGTTCTTCATGCCGAAACCGCCGCCGACATCCGGGCTGACGACCCGGATCGCCGTCTCGGGAACGCCGAACACATCGGCCGCCAGCACCGGCCGCAGGCCGTGGGGGTTCTGCGAGCCGGTATAGACGGTCAGCCGCCCGTCGGCCGGATCGACGGTGGCGGCGGTCGCCCGCGGCTCCATGCTGTTGGCCGAGACCCGGTTGTTGTAGACAGGCAGCGAAACCACGGTCGCCGCCGCGGCGAAAGCGGCCGCCGCCGCCGCCGCATCGCCGCGCTCGAAGGCGAAGCAGACATTGTCCTCGGCATCGCGCCAGACTTTCGGCGCATCCGGCGCCTCGGCGAGCGCAATCGTCGCCGCCGAAGGCAGCTCCTCATATTCGACCAGCACCAGGTCCGCGGCGTCTTCGGCCAGCGCCCGGCTCTCCGCGACGACGAAGGCGACCGGCTCGCCGACATAGCGGACTTCGCCGCGCGCCAGGGCCGGCCGGGCGGGCCAGAATTTCGGCGGCGGCGCGCCCATGGCGACCGGCGAGGTGTGGCAGGGCACATCGCCGACCCCGGCGGCATCGAGGTCGGCGACCGTCCACACCGCCTTCACGCCCGGCATCGCCTGCGCCGCCTCGATATCGACCGACAGAATTTCCGCCCTGGCGTGCGGCGAGCGCACGACGGCGCCGTGCAGCGCGCCGGGCAGGTTCAGATCGTCGACATATCTGCCCCGGCCGGTGAGAAAGCGGCGATCTTCGCGCCGGGGCGCCGGCTGACCGATTCCGAACTTCATCGGCATGGCTCCTGAAGGTTGCGGGCCTTTGCTTCCGGCCCCTCAATAATCGAGTGCGATCCGGCGCACGATGCCGTTCAGCACAGCGCGGGACCGCCAGGCCCAGCGCGCCGGACCGAACGGCCGGTAGCGCCGGCCGGCGGCCGCGGCGGCGCGGCGCGCGCGGCCGTCGTCGATGAACACGGCGAAGACGATCTCGCGGCCGCTCCGCGCGGTCATATAGCCGGCGAGCGAGCGGACATGGTTGAGCGTGCCGGTCTTGCCCTGCACCTGAAGCCGGGACGCCCGCTTCGGCCCGGCCGTATCGGCGATACCGGGGCCGCCGGCGGCGCGGCGCTGCCGGCGGGCGGCCGCGACGGCGCCGGACCAGTAGGGCTGCATCAGATCCCGCAGCCGCCGGCCGCCATAGTCGCGCCCGGCGGCCCAGCGCAGAATCGCCGCCATCTGCCGGGGCGAGATGCGCGTCTGCCGGGTCAGCCCGGAATGATTGGCGATGGCGAGGCCGGTCCAGTCCGCCGCCGGCAGACGCTGTACGAACCAGTTGGCCATGGCGGCGCCGGACTGCGCCGGCGGCAGCGGCGCGCCGGCGATGCGGCGGGTCGCGGCCCGGCCGACGATCTCGGTCGCGGCATTGTTGCTGTATTTCAGGAAATGGCGCACTGCCTCGATCAGCGGTTCGGCGCGATGCGCGGCGACGGCGATTGCGCCCGGCGGCAGCGGGCCGCGCCGCGGCGCCGGCAGCGCGATGCCGGCATCGCGGGCGAGCCGCCGGAAGACATGGGCGGCGGTGAGGCCGACGCGCCTGACCGGCACCCACAGCGCACCGCTGCGCCGCACCGGCGGCACGACCAGCCAGCGCGCCGTCGGCCCGTCATCGACCCGGACCACGCCGTGCCGCGCCCTGGTTCCGGCCGGCGCGATGCCGGCGGCGGCGATATCGACCGGCACCGTCATCCGGTCGGTCTTCGAAGCGATGCCGACCTTCAGCCCCTGTCGCGAGCGGGTCCAGCTCAGGCGCAGCCGGTTGAAATTCAGCGACAGGGCGCCGATGCCGGCATTGTACGCAACATCGTCGCCATGGGCCGCGCTGATCGCCGGGGATTCGGGGAACAGGCTGTCGTCATAGAGAAACCGGCCGCCGAGGCGCCGGACGCCGAGGGCCTTCAGCGCCCGGATCATCGGCATGAAATGCTCGGTATAGAGTTCCGGGTCGCCGCCGCCGACCAGGATCAGATCGCCGTTCAGGACGCCATCGGCCGCGGCCGCCCCGTCCGGCCCGGTGCGGAACAGGCGGGTGGCCGCCCGATGGTCGGCGCCCAGCACTTCGAGCGCCATGATCGCGGTTGCCGCTTTGATGGCGGAAGCCGGCACGAACAGCCCGTCCGGGTGCCGCCCGGTCAGGAGCGCGCCCGTGGCGGCATCGAGGGCGGCATAGCCGACGCTGCGCCGGTCGATCCGATAGCGCCCGAACAGACCATCCAGGCCGAGCGGCCGGCCGCCGGCCGGGGCCGCGGCAGCGGGAACGGCGCCCGCGGCCGCTGCCGGCCCGCCGGCCCCCGCCATGCCGGCCGCCAGCAGAACGGCCGCCAGCAGGCCGGCGGGCAGCGCAATGCGCGCCCGGCCCGCGACCGATCCGACCGACCGCCTCACGACAGGCTCATCCCGATTTCCACCCCGACCGCAATGCCGGGGCGAGGCAATCAGGAATTGGGCGCGATGTACAGGCCCGTCTTTGTCGCCCGGCCGCTGCACGGAACCGCCGGGCGAGGCCGGAAGCGGGCAACGGCGCTTGCCTTTCCGCGCCGGGGCTGAAACAGTGCCGCCGGGCAAACGGGGACATGTGCATGGCAACGCTCCGCAGCACTGAAGCTGTCGCCGCCGGCGCCGGCCGGGGCATCGGCCGTTCCGTCCGACGGTAGGAGAGGCAGGCGCGTGGCGAACCGGCCGAACTTCCTGTTCATCGTGACCGACCAGCACCGGGCGGACCATCTGGGCTGCTACGGCAACCCCGTCGTCCAGACCCCGAATATCGATTCCCTGGCCCGCCGCGGCCTCGCCTTCGACGAATTCTATGTCTCCTGCCCCATCTGCATGCCGAACCGGGCCGCCATCCTGACCGGCCGCTCCCCGGCGGCGAACGGCGTGCGCCAGAACGGCATTCCGCTCTCGCTCGACGCCGTGACCTTCGTCGATCTGCTCAGGAACGCCGGCTACCGCACCGGGCTGATCGGCAAGGCGCATTTCCAGAACATTTCCAAGCTGGACGTTTCGCTGGAAGCGCCCGGACGGCCCTCTCTCGACACCGCCGTCGCGCCCCGGCCGGCGGCGGACCCGGACCGGTCCCGCCCGACTCCGGGCCTCGGCCCGGCCCCACGCCGCCGCGACGGCCTGTGGAACGCCAGCCGCGAATGGCGCACCGGGCCGGATTATGAGCGCGAGTGGATCGGCCAGTGGGCGGCCAACCCGGACTATCGCGTGCCGACGCCCTATTACGGCTTCGACCATGTCGAGATCGCCAACGGCCATGGCGACTGGGTCGGCGGCGACTATGCCGTCTGGCGCGCGCAGCAGGACCCGGAGATCGCCGGCCGGGTCGGCCCGGCGAACGGCCTCGACCGGGGCGATATCGACGCGCCGCAGGCGTGGCGGACGGCGGTGCCGGAGGAATTGTGGTCGAGCGCGTGGATCGCCGACCGGACCATCGACTGGCTGGAAGGCCGGGCGACGGCGGACGACCCCTTCTTCCTGTTCTGCAGCTTCCCGGACCCGCACAATCCGTTCTGCCCGCCCGGCAGATACTGGGACATGTACGATCCGGCGGCGATCCCGCTGCCGCCGTCCCACGGCCATGTCAACCGGGGCGAGCCGCGCTATCTGCAGACCCTGCGCGCCGACGCCGCCGCCGGCCGGCGCCATGACGATTTCATGTGGGGCTTCCTCGCCGGCGAACGGCACACGCGGCAGATTCTGGCGCTCACCTACGGGCTGATCACCTGTCTCGACGACCAGATCGGCCGCATCCTCGCCCGGCTGGAGGCGCTCGGCCTGGCCGACGACACGGTCGTCGTCTTCACCTCCGACCATGGCGATTTCATGGGCGATCACGGCCTGATGCTGAAGCAGGGCCTGCACTATCAGGGCGTCATCCGGGTGCCCTTCGTCTGGGCCGACCCGGCGGACCGGACCGGCCGGCGCTGCGGCCTGCCGGGCGGCTCCATCGATATCGCGCAGACCGTGCTCGGCCGGGCCGGCCTCGACCCGGTTGCCGGCATGCAGGGGTTCGATATTGTCGGCGCGGCGCGGGACGGGACGACGCCGGACCGGGCCGGCCTGATGATCGAGGAGGATTGCCCGGCCGCCCATATCGACATGGATTTCGGCCTGCGCACCTGGACCCTGATCCATGACGGCTGGCGCCTGACCCGCTTCATGGGCGAGGCGGAGGGCGAACTGTTCGACCGCAACGCCGATCCGCACGAGATGAACAATCTGTGGGCCGATCCGGCGGCCCGGACGCGCCGGCAGGAAATGACCGCGCGCATGCTGGACGAGCGCATGCGGCTCACCGATACAGCGATGCTGACGCCGTTCATGGCGTGAGCCGGGGGAGAGGGAGAAACAGATGGGACGGATCGACGGCAAGGTGGCCATCGTGACCGGCGCGGCGCAGGGCATCGGCGCCGTCTATGCCAGGGCGCTCGCCGCCGAAGGGGCGAAAGTGGTGATCGCCGACATTGTGGACGGCAGCGGACTGGCCGCGGAGATCGGTACGGCCGCCCGCTTCATCGAAACCGACATTGCCGAGATCGACCAGATCCGCGCCATGACGGAATGCGCCCTCCGCGAATTCGGCACGGTCGATATTCTGGTCAACAATGCCGCCATCTTCGCCAGCCTGACGCCGAAGCCGTTTCTGCAGATCACCGCCGACGAATTCGACCGGATGCTGCAGGTCAATGTGCGCGGCCAGTTCCAGTGCATCCAGACGGTCGCGCCGGTCATGATCGAAAAGAAGGCCGGCAAGATCGTCAATATCGCCTCCGGCGTCGTTCATGTCGGGCCGCCGATGATGCCGCACTATACCGCCTCGAAGGGGGCGGTCTGGGTCATGACCAAATCGCTCGCCCGCGAACTCGCCGAGCACAATGTGCAGATGAACAGCCTGTGTCCCGGCTTCGTGCTGAGCGACAGCATTCTCGCCAATCGCGACAAGTGGGGCGCGTTCATGAAGATGGCGCCCCAGGCGCGGCTCATCAAACGGGACCAGCAGCCCGAAGACCTGGTCGGGGCGCTGCTGTTCCTCGCCTCGGCGGACAGCGACTTCATGACCGGCCAGTCGATTACCATCGACGGCGGCACCACCCTGCGCTGACGGCGCCTTTAGCAATGACCGGCCGGCGCCACCCCCTCGCGACTCGACGGCAGCGGTCCGGGCATGCATTGTGGCGGGTGCCATGACCGATGCCGACATCAGCGCGCCGCCGAACACGGTGGCGCTGCCGAAGGTGCTGACGATCCCGCTGCTGGGCATCGTCAGCCTTTCGGTGTTCGGCATGATGGCGCTGGTCTTCGCCAATGTCTTCAGCCGCTACCTGCTGAACCAGCCGATTGCCGGCGCGGAAGAGGTCATCAAGTTCCTGATGGGGCTGACCATCTTCGGCGGCCTGCCGATTGTGACCTGGAACCGGAACCACATCGTCGTATCGCTGTTCGAGGAATTCTTCCGCGGCGCGGCGAAGCAGGCTCAGGTCGTGTTCGTCACCCTGTGCTCGATGACGGCGCTCGGGCTGATCTGCTACCTGATGTACCAGCAGGGCGTGCTGCATGCCGAGGCGCGGCAGATCACCAACTATCTCGGCTGGCCGCTCGCGCCCATCGCCTATGCGATGTGCGGCTTCGCAGCGGCAACGCTGGTCATCCAGCTGCTGCTGACCTGGTTTCTGGTACACGGCATCGTCACCCGGCCGGCCGGCGTGTCGATGACGACACCGGCCGACTGACGCGCCAGACCCGCGCCATGACAGCAACCCTGATCGGCTTCCTGGCGCTGTTCGCCGTCTGCTTTTCGGGCGTCCCGCTGGGCTATGCGCTGATCCTGGTCGGCACGGTCGGCTTCGCCTGGGTGCGGGGCGAGGGCGACGGAGTCGGCTTCTTCGAAGCCCTTGCCGAGGGCGCGGAGCCGGCCATGACCATGGCCGGGCAGCAGATCATCGATATGGGACTGAACGACGGCCTCGCCGTGCTGCCGCTGTTCGTCCTGATGGGCGTGTTCATCCATCGCGCCGGCCTGTCGGACGGCCTCTATGCCGCCGGCAACATGGTGTTCGGCCGGGCGCCGGGCGGCCTGGCGATGGCGACCGTCGGCGCCTGTGCCGGCTTTGCCGCCGTGTCCGGCTCGTCGCTTGCCACCGCCGCGACCATGGCCAAGGTCGCGATGCCATCGATGAAGCGCTACGGCTATGCCGACAGCCTGGCCGCCGGCTCCATCGCCGCCGGCGGCACGCTCGGCATCCTGATCCCGCCCAGCGTGCCCATGGTGATCTACGGCATCCTGACCGAGAGCGATATCGGCAAGCTGTTCATCGCCGGGGTGCTGCCCGGCGTGCTGCTGACCGTCCTTTATATCGTCGCCATCGTCGCCACGATCTGGGCGAAGCCGGGCCTCGCACCGCGCTCCCAGGTCGAGCGGCCGGACAATATCGCCGAACTCGCCATCAGCGTCGGCGGGGTCGTCGTCCTGTTCGCGATCATTCTGGGCGGCATCTATCTCGGCGTGTTCACCCCTTCCGAAGCGGCCGGCATCGGTGCAGCGGGCAGCCTCGCCTTTCTGCTCGCCGCCCTCGCCCGGCGCCGCACCTTCAGCTGGCGCGCGGTGACCGAGCCGCTGATCGAGGCGGGGATCACCACCTCGATGATTTTCATCGTCGCCTTCGGCGCCCTGATCTTCGCCAACTTCACCAATCTGGCCGGCATGGTCGATGGGATGGTGGCGGCCATCGAATATCTGGAACTTTCGCCGGTCGGCGTCGTGCTCGCCATGTGCGTCATCTATCTGCTGCTCGGCTGCGTGTTCGACAGCCTGGCCATGCTGCTGCTGACGATCCCGATTTTCGTCGCCGTCATCGAGCCGATGGGCGTGGACCTGATCTGGTTCGGCATCGTCGCCATCATCATCGTCGAGATCGGCCTGATAACGCCGCCCATCGGGATGAACGTGTTCGTCGTCAAGACGGTCCTGCACGATGTGCGGATCTGGGCGATCTTCGCCGGCGTCTGGCCCTTCGTCGTGGCCAGCCTGATCGGCCTGGGGCTGATTATCGCCATGCCGGAAATTGCCCTCATGCTGCCCGATCTGATGGGCTGAGGCCGCGCGCCGCCCCGGCATCCGACCGATAGAAAAAGGCCCCGGAAACGGCGTTTCCGGGACCGAGGACAGGGAGGCTTCACGTCAATGGAGGGCGCCCCGGCCTTCGCCGGTGCGCCCCGGCCGTTTGTGCCCGCAGCCGGACAGAAAGGCGCGGCACGGAACCGGACGTCCACAGGTGCCGACTATGACGATGCGAACCTCCGCCCGACAGCGCGGATCGGGCAACCGCGCCATGCGAACGGCGCATGGCTGGCGCGGCCGGCGCCGCCATGGCCGGAGCCGGATCAGAAGCGGGTTTCGGCGATCTTGCGAATGAGGAAATCGCGGAACACGGCGACCCGGGCCGAGCGGCGCAGGGTTTCCGGATAGACGAAATAGGCCTCCGTCGCCCGGCCGGCCCGTTCCGAGAGCATGCGCACCATGTTGGCGTCGCCGTCCACCAGATAGTCGGGCAGGATCGCCAGGCCGACGCCGCTGCGCACGGCCTGGACGAGACTGAGAATATTGCTGACGCGCAGGACCGGCTTGCGCCGCCGGGCGCCGTCCGCGCCGACCGTCAGAATCAGTCCGGCGCTCACGAAGGGCGGTGGCGACGGGTGGTCGGCAAAGGCGATCAGCCGGTGATTGTCCAGATCGGCCAGCGTCTGCGGCATGCCGTGGCGGCGCACATAGTCGGCGGAGCCGTAGACATGGTCGTGGATCGTCATCAGCGTGCGGCGGATGAGGTCGGGCTGGGTCGGCTCGGTCAGGCGGATGGCGACATCGGCCTCCCGCTTGGCGAGGTCGAGCTCTTCGTCGGTGAAGATCAGATGAACATCGATGGCCGGATATTTGTCGATGAACTCGCCGATTCGCGGCGTCAGCCAGCTGACGCCGAAGCCGGGCGTGGCGGTCACGATCAGCGGCCCTTCCGGCCTCTGCTTGCTTTCGGCGATCAGCGCTTCGGTCTCGTTCAGCCGCACCGCCATATCGCGGACATGGCGATAGAGCAGCTCGCCCTGCTCGGTCAGCACCAGGCCGCGGGCATGGCGGTTGAACAGCGCCGCGTTCAGCGATTCCTCCAGCGCCCCGATCTGGCGGCTGACCGCCGACTGGCTGAGATGCAGCGTGTCGCCGGCATGGGTGAAGCTGCCGGCTTCGGCGACCGCCAGAAAGACCCGCAATTTATCCCAGTCCACCATCGCTGCCCGTTCCGCGGCGCACGCGGAACGCCGCCGGTGCGGGCGCGTTCCAACGCCTGTTTCGAAGAGTCTGTCCGGCGCCTATTCGGCGGCCAGCGGCTTCGCCGTCGCCTGTTCGGCGAGGAATTTCTCCGCGTCCAGCGCCGCCATGCAGCCGAGGCCGGCGGCCGTCACCGCCTGGCGATAGACTTTGTCCACCACATCGCCGGCGGCAAACACGCCGGGGACGCTGGTCACCGTGCTGTTCGGCTCAACCAGGATATAGCCTTCGTCGTCCATGGCGAGTTGGCCGCGGAACACGGCGGTTGCCGGATCGTGCCCGATGGCGATGAAAATGCCATCGACCGGCTGCTCGGCCCGTTCCCCGGTGGCAACATTGCGCAGCCGCGCCGCCGTCACCCCCGGCGGATCGCCGTCGCCGACGATTTCTTCCAGCACGGTGTTCCACACCGGCTCGATCTTCGGATTGGCGAACAGCCGGTCCTGAAGGATTTTTTCGGCCCGCAACGCGTCGCGGCGATGCACCAGCCGGACCCGGCTGGCGTGATGGGTGAGGTAGAGCGCCTCCTCGACCGCCGTGTTGCCGCCGCCGACCACGATCACCTCCTTGCCGCGATAGAAGAAGCCGTCGCAGGTTGCGCAGGCGGACACGCCGAAGCCCATGAACTTTTCCTCGCCCGGCAGGCCCAGCCAGCGCGCCTGGGCCCCGGTCGCGACGATCACGGCGTCGGCCAGATAGATATCGCCGCTGTCGCCGACGCAGCGGAACGGCCGCTGCGTAAAATCGGCCTCGACGATCAGGTCGGAAACGATTGCCGTCCCGACATGTTCGGCCTGGGCCTGCATCTGCTCCATCAGCCACGGGCCCTGGATCACGTCGGCGAAGCCCGGATAATTCTCGACATCGGTGGTGATGGTCAGCTGGCCGCCGGGCTGCATCCCCATCGCCATGCGCGGGGCGAGATTTGCACGCGCTGCATAGATGGCGGCGGTATAGCCCGCCGGGCCGGAGCCGACGATCAGAACGCGGTCGTGAAAGGTCTGCGGCATGGCAGCAATCCGGGACGGGGATTTTAGGGAATCGGCGGGGAGTTGCCGACTTTCGCAACCTATGCCGTGCGCCGGGCCGAGGCAATGGCAGGGTCAACCTGAGCGCATGGCGGGCGATTGTCGCAGCGCCGGTCAGGCCCCTGCCCGGCCCGCTTCCCCGGCGCGCGAACGGGCCTCCAGCAGGGCGCGGACGGCGGCCGCCGCCGCCGCGGTATCGTCCGGCGGCTCATAGCGCCAGCTCTCCAGCACCCCGTCGAACGGGCGGGTGTAGCCGTCCGCCTGGAGGCCGGTCTGGAACCGGTCGATGCGCCGGGACCGGCCGTCCAGCGGCAGGACATAGACCGGCCGGCCGGTCGCCAGCGCTTCCGAGGTCATCGAGACCGAATCCCAGGTGACGATGACGGTATCCGCCAGCGCCAGCCAGGCGAAATAGGGGTTGTCGCCCGATCCGTCCCAGATCTCCGCCCCGGTGCCGGCCAGCCGCTCGGCCAGAATGCGCACGATGGCCGGGTCGGTGCGGCGCGACGGCGTCAGGCGCAGATCGGTCGGCCGGTGCCGGCACAGGGCGGCCAGCCGGTCGCCGAAGCCGGCGGCGATTGCCGGGGTGAAGCGGTGCCGCCTGTTCGAACCGCCGATCAGGACGGTCACGGCGTGGCGCGCCGGATCGCGGCGCGCGCCGGCGGCACGGCGGCCGCGCTCCAGCCGTTCGGCGGTGACGCGATGGACGGCGGCGCGGGTGACGTGGACATTGGCGCCCCGGACCTCGTCGTGCCGCGGCGCGACCACCAGGTCGAACCGGTCGCCGGGCACATGCGGGCGCTGGATATGCACCGCAAGGGTCGCGCCGCCGCTGCGCCGGCGCACCGCCAGATTCGGCGCCACCGCCCGCCGGCCGCAGCCGATGAAAACATCCGGCCAGGGCGGTGCCAGCGCGTCGCCCGCGCTGCCGGCCGCCATCAGCGGCGCCGGCCACAGCGCCGGCGGCAGCCAGCGCCAAGGGGCGCGGATGGCGATGCGCTTGACGACGACCGTGCCGGGCCCGCCGCCGACCAGCGCCTCGGCGAGGCCGCGCGCCTGGTTCTCGGCGCCGATATTGCCGTCGGTCACCGCCCATACGGTGAGCGGCCCGGTCATCGCCGGCGGGCCCGCGCAATCGCGTATGATTCGGAAATCATTGAAACTTTATTGCGTGTCTGGCATTGGACAGGCAATCCCGGCGGGCAAACCGATTGTCACAGGGAAATATCCGAACCCCGCCGGCCCCCCGGCCGGGCGGACCTGGAGGGGAGCGACGACCGTCCATGCCTCAGCACCCGAACCGGGAAAGCGGCAAGCGGGTCCGCCTCGATGCCATCGACCTGAAAATCCTGCGCGACCTGCAGGAGCATGGCCGGATGACCAATGTCGAGCTGGCCCGGCGCGCCGGCATCTCCGCCCCGCCCTGCCTGCGCCGCGTCCGCGCGCTCGAGGAGGCCGGCTATATCCGCGGCTATCATGCCCAGATCGACCCGGAGGCGCTGGGCTTCGAAGTCCTGTTCTTCGTCCTGGTCGGCCTGGACAGCCAGGCCCAGGAGGTGCTGAGCGCGTTCGAGGCAGAAATGGGCAACTGGCGCGAGGTTCGCGAATGCCACATGGTGCGCGGCGCCGGCGATTTCCTGCTCAAGATCGTCGCCCGCAACACGGCGCACGAAAACGAGATCACCACCCGCCTGACCGCCGCCCGCCACGTCACCACCGTCCAGTCGATCCAGGTCATCCGCAGCGGCAAGGACCGGCCGGGCGTGCCCGTCGATATGGAATAGGCCGGGGGCGGCGCCGGGCTCCGGGCCTATCGCGCCCCCGGCTGCCCGATTGCCGCCATCTGCCGCCCGGGTCCGGGCTCGCCGCCGGCATAGCGGCCGCGGCCGCGCAGATGGTTGTAGAGCCGCTTGTTGGCATGGCCGCTGGGGCACAGGCCCTTGCGGCTCTGATAGCGCTGGATCGCGCGCCGGCTGTTCCGGCCCAGAATGCCGTCGGCCTCGAGCCTGCCATAGCCCATGCGGGTCAGCCGGCGCTGCAGGTCGGCGCGCTCCCGGCGGGTGAGCGCCCGGTCGTCCCGCGGCCAGCGATGGCGGATCCGGAAACCGTTGCCGATCTTTTCCGCCAGCACCGCCACGGCAAAGGCGTATTCGATCAGATTGTTGTAGCGCATGATGGCGCGGAAGTTCCGCGTCAGCAGGAATTTCGGCCCCTTGCAGCCCGCCGGCATATAGATCGCAGCCGTCGTGCTGCTGCGCGGCAGCGCCCGGCCATCGACCCGGCGCACACCGGCGCGGCGCCAGCTGTTGACCGGGCGCAGGCGATAGAAGCCGGTCCGGCTCACGCGCAGGCGGCGCGGCAGGCGGACCTCGTAGATCGCGCTGCCGAGGCGCGGTTCCCAGCCGCCCCGCCGGATATTGTAGTTGGCCATGGAGGCGAGAATATCGGCCTCGCTGCGCCAGATATCGCGCCGGCCGTCGCCATTGTGATCGACGGCGTAATAGATATAGGCCGAGGGCATGAACTGGGTCTGGCCCATGGCGCCGGCCGAACTGCCATACATCCGGCTGAGCCGGGCAAAGCCGCGGTCGGCGATCAGCAGGGCGCCGAGCAGCTCGCCGGAGAAGAAGCGCCGGCGGTTGCTGCGATAGCCCAGCCTCGCCAGGGTGGGGACGACGCGATAGCGGCCGGTCGAGGCGCCATAGCGGGATTCGATACCCCAGAAGGCCACCAGATAATGGCCCGGCACGCCATAGCGCCGCTCGATCTGCCGGAGCAGCCGGCGGTGGCGCGACATCATCCGGCGGCCGCGCTGAACGGCGCGCGGCGTGACCCGATAATCGAGATAGCCGCGCACCGTATTGCCGCCGCGCCGCCGGGCGAGCAGCCCCCCGCCGGTACCGCCGGCATCGGCGACCTGGCCGAGCGGCGCGGCCCCGCTGTCTCCGTCCGCGCTGCCCGGCCCGGCAAGGTTGCGCCGGTCGAGATTGCCGAGCGCGGCATACAGGGTCGACCGGCCGATGCCGCACCGGCGCCCGATCCGTTCGATCCGGCGCAGATAGTCGTTGAAACTGCCGGAGAAGCGATCGAGCCCGGCGTTCAGTTTCAGGCAGGCGCGGTACTGGCCCGAGGCATCCCTGCCGGCGCCGAACTGCCCGCCGCCGCAGGCCGCGAGCGCAGCGCCGGCGACGGCCAGCAGCGAAAGGTTGCGAAGCGCCGTCCGGGCGCCGCCCGGCCGGTGCGCGCGATGAAGAAACAGCATTGTCGATCCACCCCGTTACTGGCCGGTCCGCCGGCGCCCGGCGCCGCCGAACCGGTCGTCCGCTCTTTCTTCACCCCGCCGTCTGCCACCTGCCCGCTATCGAAGGTCGGCCTTGCGCACGACCTCCAGCAAGGCATGGTTGGCGTACCCGTCGGCCGGTTTGCCGGCCTTTTTCTGGAAGGCCCGGATCGCCTTCCGCGTCTCGATGCCGACCTTGCCGTCGACCGGCCCCGGATCGAAGCCGAGCGCGATCAGCCGGCGCTGCAGCTCGGCCTTCTCCATTCTTGAAAGCAGGCGGTCGCCGGCCGGCCAGCGGGCGACGAGCGGGCCGCCTCCCCCCAGCCGCTCGGCGAGCAGCCCGACCGTCAGCGCATAGGCGGCCGCATTGTTGTAGCGCAGGATGGCGCGGTAGTTCCGCGTGACCAGAAAGGCCGGGCCCTGCCAGCCCGCCGGCACGACGATGCTGGCCTTTCCCTCCATTTCGGGCAGCGGTTTTCCATCGGCGCGGCGGACGCCCAGCGCCCGCCATTCGGCCGCCGGCCGGGCGGCGCCGAGATGGGCCTGGCTGAAATCGAACCCGGCCGGCAGCGCCACCTCCCAGCCGAAGGGCAGGCCCGGCTTCCAGCCCGAATTCTTCAGATAGTTGGCAGTCGAGGCGAACGCATCCGGCAGGCTGCGCCACAGGTCGCGCCGCCCGTCGCCGTCGAAATCGACCGCGTGGGCGAGAAAGGTCGTCGGGATGAACTGGGTATGGCCCATGGCGCCGGCCCAGGAACCGACCAGCCGGCCGGGCGGCACATGGCCTTCGTCGAGGATGCGCAGCGCGGCGAACAGCTGCCGGCGCCAGAAAGGCCGGCGCTTCGGCGTGCCGCCATGGGCGAGCGTCGCCAGGCTCCCGACCACCGGGAAGGCACCGAAATTCGCCCCATAGCCGGATTCGAGCCGCCAGATGGCGAGGATGTAGCGGGCCGGCACCCCCCAGGCCCGGGCAATCCTTTCGAGCAGGACCGCGTGCCGCTTCCCCTTCGCGCGCCCGGCCTCCAGCGCTTCCCGGTTCGCCAGTGCGCCGATATAGGCGCCGACCGGCGTGACGAATTCCGGCTGGCGCGCCTCGAGGGCGAGAACGCGGGGGTTGGGGCGAAGGCCGCCCAGCGCGGCGGCCAGGGTCGCAGCGCCGATACCCTGCGCCCGCGCCTCTTCCCGGACGGCGTCGAGCCATGGCGCGAAGGCGCCGGCCGCCTGCCGCGCCGGACCGGCCGGCCGCTCGGCAGCGACCGCCGCCTGGACCGGAATCGCAGGCCGGTCGCCATGGGCGGGGACGGCACCGGCCGCCGCAAATACGGCCGCAAGCGCGCCGGCCTGCCTGAAGAATTTGTGCATCCGGTCTGCCTCTTCGACACCGGAAACCGGAACATTCATTATTTATTCTACACCGATTCCTGACGTAGCAACATCCCGTTTTCGCGTTATTGCCGCGGGACTATTCCAATACTCATGCGATATTCGGCAAGGACCCGGTGGCGCAGTGCCGGCCGCCGGTCACAGCCCGTAATAGAGCGGCAGCACCAGGCTCGCCGTCGCCCAGACGAACAGCAGCATCGGCGTGCCGGCACGCACATAATCCTGGAAGCGGTATCCGGCCGGGCCCATCACCAGAAGGTTGGTCTGATAGCCCATCGGCGTGGCGAAGGCGCAGTTGGCGGCGAAGACGACGGCGACCGCGAAAGGCTCGACCGGCGCACCGATCCCCTGGGCCAGCGAGACGGCGATGGGCGTGAACAGCACCGCCACGGCCTTGGTCCCGACCAGATTGGCCAGCACCGCGACCAGCAGAAAGAAGGCGGAGAGCACCACCGGCGCCGGCGCGCCGGCCAGCGCCGCCGCCAGCAGGTCGGACAGGATCGCCGCGCCACCGGTTTCCTGCAGCGCCTTGCCCAGCGCCAGGGCGGCAGCGATCATCAGGACGAGATCGGCGCCGACGGCGCGGCCGGCCTGGCGCAGCGTCATCACCCCGGTCGCGAGCATGGCCGCCGCACCGGCCAGCGCGCCGATGGCAATCGGCAGGATATCGACGGCCGCGAGGCCGACCACGAGGCCGAAGATCGCCAGCGCGCGCCACGCCTCCGGGGCGGACGGCACCTCGCTCGCCGACCATTCGATGGGCAGGATGCCGGGCCGGCCGCGCAGCGCCGCCTTGGCCTCGGCGGTGCCCTGGACCAGCAGCACATCGCCGGCGACCAGCGGCAGATCGGTGATCGGCCGGTGGGTGCGCGCCGCCCGGCGCTGGATGCCGACGACGACGCAATTGTAGCGGTAGCGAAAGCCGATCTGCTCCAGGGTCCGGCCGATCAGTTCCGAATCGGGCGTGACCAGCACCTCGCCGAGCAGCTGGCGGCCGCGCAGCCAGGGCGGCCTGCCGTGGCTTTCGTCCTCACGCGCCGCCCAGCTGTCGCCGAGCGAGGGGTGGAGCAGGTCCATCTGCCCGCGCACGGCCTGCATCAGCGCCGCCCGCGTGGCGCTGACGATCAAGATGTCGCCGGGCTCCAGGCCCGCCTCGACCTCGAAGGGCGGCACCAGATTGGCCTCGCCGCGCCGGATGGCGTGGACGGTGACGTCGGCAAGGCCGGGAAAGAAACCGCCGGCCGGCTTCAGCCCGTCCAGCGGCCGGCCGCGGACGACATCGATCTGGGCGAGGAACTGGCGGCCGGTCGGGTGGTCCGCCTCCCCGGCGCCGCTGCGGTCCGGCAGCAGCCGGCGGACGACGAGCAGCGCGAAGACCAGCCCCGGCAGCGCCACCGCCAGGCCGGGCAGGGTGAAATCGAAAAAGCCGAAACCGGGCCGGCCGAGATCGGTCAGCATCCCGGAGACCAGCAGATTGGTGCTCGAACCGATCAGCGTCGTCATGCCGCCGAGGATCGAGGCGAAGCTCAGGATCATCATCGAGCGGCTGGCCGGCACGCCGCCGCGCACGGCAAAGCTCTGCAGGATCGGGATGAAGATGACGACGACGGGCGTGTTGTTGAGGATGCCGCTGATGAGCAGCACCGCGAGCAGCGACAGGATCAGCGCCGCACCGGGCCGGCCCCCGGCCATCCGCAGCAGGGCGCGCGCGCCATGGTCGAGCGCACCGGTCCGGGCCAGCCCGTGGCCGATCACGATCAGCCCGAGCAAGGCGAGCAGCGCCGGACTGGCGAAGCCGGCCAGCAGATCGACCGGCGCCAGCCGGTTGCGGCCGTCGGCGCCGGCCTGCGGAAAAATGTGGAACGCGATCAGGAGCAGGCTGATGATCGCCAGCGACGCCAGTTCCATCGACACGCGCGGCGCGGCGTAGAGCACCAGCGCCACCGCGATGGCGGCGAAGGCCAGCAGCGGCCCGATCTCGAGGCCGGTCACGTCAGACACCGCTTCGTCCGGGAACGGGGTTTCATCCGCGGCCGCCGCCTGTCGGGCTCGTCATCGGTCCGCGGCCCGCTAGAGGAAATCCCGCAACATGGCAACCAGGGGCGCGTCGGCCGGCGGCATGGGATAATCGCGCAGGCGCAGCGGCCGGACCCATTCGAGCGCCCGGTGCTCGCGCGGGACCGGCCGGCCCAGCCACTTGCGGCAGATATAGAGCGGCATCAGGAGATGGAAGTCGGCATAGGCGTGCGACGCGAAGGCAAACGGCGCGAGGCAGCCGACCGACGTATCGATGCCCAGCTCTTCGCGCATCTCGCGGATGAGCGCGGCTTCCGGCGTCTCGCCCGGCTCGACCTTGCCGCCCGGAAACTCCCAGAGGCCGGCCATCGCCCTGCCCTCCGGGCGCTGCGCGATCAGCACGCGATTGTCGATATCGACCAGGGCCATGGCCGCGACCAGCACCAGCGGCCGGCCGGCCGGCGGCGGCGCCTGCCGCGGATCGCAGCCGGCGATGCCGGCAGCATCGGCGCCGTCAGCTGCGATAGTCGGCATTGATGTCGATATAGCCATGGGTCAGGTCGCAGGTCCACACCGTGGCCCGGCCGCGGCCGATGCCGATATCGACATCGATCCCGATCTCCGTGCCCTGCATGTGCCGGGCGACCGGCGCCTCGTCATAGCCGGGCACGACCTGGCCGTGCCGGGTGATGGTCACGCCGCCGATGCCGATGGAAAGCCGGTCCCGGTCCGCCTTTTCGCCGGCCTTGCCGACCGCCATCACGATGCGGCCCCAGTTGGCGTCCGCGCCGGCAATCGCCGTCTTGACCAGGGGCGAATTGGCGATGGCGAGGCCGATGCGCCGCGCCGCCCGGGCCGAGGCCGCGCCGCTCACCCGGACGGTGACGAATTTGCGCGCGCCCTCGCCGTCGCGCACGATCTGCTGGGCCAGATCGATGGTGACGGCATCCAGCGCGCGCTCAAAAGCGCGCAGGCCCTTGAGGTCTGCCGGCGGCGCATTGCCGGCCGCCCCGGTCGCGCACAGCAGCACCGTATCGGAGGTCGAGGTATCGCCGTCCACCGTCACGGCGTTGAACGAGCGATTGGCCGAGCGGGTCAGCAGCTTCTGCAGCAGCGGCGCGGGGATGGCGGCGTCGGTGAAGACGAAGGCCAGCATGGTCGCCATGTCCGGCGCGATCATGCCGCTGCCCTTGGCGATGCCGGCGATCCGCACCGCCGTTCCGCCCACCGTCGCTTCCGCAGCGGCGCCCTTGGGGAATGTGTCGGTCGTCATGATCGCCGCGGCCGCGTCCTGCCACGCATCGTCCTGCAGTTCGCGGGACAGTTCGGGCAGGCACCGGCCGATATGGTCCGGCCCGATGGGCACGCCGATCACCCCAGTCGAAGCCAGGAAGACCTCGCGTTCGGGGCAGCCAAACAGATCGGCGGCCGCCCTGACGGTGTGCGCCACGGCGGTATCGCCGGCCTTGCCGGTGAACGCATTGGCGTTGCCGGAATTGCACACGACCGCCCGGGCCCGGCCGCCGGGCAGCGCCGTCCGGCACCAGTCGACCGGCGCCGAGGAGCAGAGCGAGCGGGTGAAGACGCCGGCCACCGTCGTCCCCGGCGCCAGCAGGGCGAGCATCAGGTCCCGCGCGCCGCTGCGCTTGAGCCCGCAGGCGCGGCCCGCCAACTGCACCCCGCCGATGGCCGGCAGGTCCGGAAACCGCTCGGGCGCGAGCGGCGATTTTTTCAGTGCCATGATGCGCCGTGCGGCCCGCCTCCGGTTTCGCAGGGTCCGGCAGGGCTGCCGGGCCGGGCGGAGGCGGGGTTCCCCCGATCCTGTCGTCTGGCTATTGTTCTGTGCCGGCCGGCGCGCGGGCGTCAAGCGGCTTTCCGTCCGGGCCGAAACGGACGATCTTCGCCGTACTGCGCAGCCGTTCGATCTCGGCTTCCGCCACGCCGCGGCCCAGCTCGGTCTTGAGCCCGGCGCGTTTGGCCTCGAACGGCGGCGGCGGCTGGCGCCGGCGATCCTCCAGCAGGATGATGTGCCAGCCGAACTGGGTCTTGACCGGCTCCGCCGTGAACGCCCCCTTCTTCAGGGCGAAGGCGGCTTCGGCGAAGGGCTTGACCATGCGGGTGCGGTCGAACCAGCCGAGATCGCCGCCCCGGGCGCCGGACGGTCCGGTCGATCGCTTGCGCGCGAGCTCGGCAAAGTTCGCGCCCTTGTCCAGCGCCTCGACGACCGCCAGTGCCGCCTTCCTGGTTTTCACCAGAATGTGCCGGGCCCTGACTTCCTCGGCGCCGCGATAGCCGGCGACGAAATCCCGATAGGCCTTGCTGAGCTGTTCCGCGGTCACGGTCCGGTCGATATGGGCTTCCAGATAGGCCTGCTGCAGCATCCGGTCGGCGAAGGTGCGCAGCTTGCGCCGGAAGGCCTCGGTCCTGTCCAGCCCGGCGGCACGCGCTTTGGCGGCCCCCAGCCGGATCCGGATGACCTGATCGAGCAGCGGATCGTAGAGCCGTTCGAAGGGGACGCGCCGGAACCGCTCCGGCAGATCGGCATAGAGCTGCTGCAGGGCCGAGAGCATGATCTTCTCGCCATCGACCGTCGCGACGACCCGGTCCTTCGCCGGCGCGGATTGCTGCGCCGAAGCGGGGCCGGCGGCGAACGCCAGGGCAAGGGCGAGGATCGGCACCGCCAGCGCGGCGCGCAGGGAAACGGGGGGCGTCGTCACGGCAGAAGCTCCGATGGCCGGGGTCGGGCCGGTGGTATCACCGATCCCGGCCCCGCGATAGCGCAAACCGGCGGCGGGCCGGGCACGGATTCCGCAAGCGCCGGACATGCCCTATGATGCCGGCCCGGCCGGGCGGGAGAAAATTGCATGGCAACGGCGGAGAACGAGGGCGGCACCCGCGGCGCGGCCATCGGCATCCTGATGCTCGATACGCGGTTTCCGCGCCTGCCGGGCGATATCGGCCATGCCGGGACCTTCGATTTCCCGGTTCTTTACGGCATCGTGGCCGGCGCCGATCCAGCGACCGCGGTCCGCGGCGACGCCGGCAGCCTGCTGCCAGCATTCGTCGCCGCCGGCCGGGACCTCGTGGCGCAGGGCGCGGCCGGGCTGACGACGAGCTGCGGCTTTCTGGCGCCGTTTCAGGATGCCCTGGCCGACGGTTGCGGCGTTCCGGTCGCCGCGTCCTCGCTCCTGCAGGTCCCGCTGCTGCAGCGTGCCCTGCCGGGCGGGCGGACGGTCGGCGTGCTGACCGCCGATGCCGAAGCCCTCGGCCCGGCCCATCTCGCTGCCGCCGGTGCCGCGGCCGATACGCCGGTCGCCGGGCCGGACCGGAACAGCCATTTCAGCCGGACCTATGTCGGCAACGGCGCAACGCTGGATGCCGAACGGGCGCGGGCGGAACTGTGCGATGCGGCCGACCGCCTGTGCCGCGACCGGCCGGAAGTCGGCGCCATCGTCCTCGAATGCACCAACATGGCGCCCTGGGCAGCCGATATCGCGCGCCGGACCGGGCGGCCGGTCCACGACATGCGCCATCTGCTGCGCTGGTTTCGCGCCGGCCTTGCCGCCGGCGCCGATCCGGGCCGCGATTGAGCGCCACCGGCCGCCAGCCCCCGAAACGCGAAACGGCGGACCGGGGCCCGCCGCACGATCCGAAAGCCGGGGCGCCGGGCCTCAGCCCTGGCGCGCCTTGAACTTGCGCACCGTCTTGTTGATGACGTAGATGCGCCCGCGCCGCCGGACGATCCGGCAGTCCTTGTGCCGCTTCTTCAGGGTCTTGACGGAACTTGCGATTTTCATGGCTGGGGCGCCGGCTGCGAAGACAATTCCGAAAGCGGGCAGATAGGCCGGCGCCCGGCCGCTGTCAACCGGGCGCACCGGCGCAGATCACGGCCCGGCCGCTTCCCGCCGCCACACGACCGGAAAGAGGTCGCCGTCCATCGGGTCGCCGTCGCGCAGGGCATCGGTATGCAGCGGCTTCGCCGTGCCCGGCCTGGTATCGTAGCGCGCATCGTCGCCGGTATAGCGCACCGTGTAGCCGCGCCGGCGCACATCTTCGCGCAGATTGCCGCCGGCGCCGTGGACGGCAAGGGCATGGAAGGCAATCGCATCGCCCGGCTCCATATCCCACGCGACGATGTCGTAGTCGCCGCGCGCCGCCTCGATATCCGGTATTTCCTCATAGTCGGGATTGTCGTCATAGCCCCGGGCCGCCGTCCGGCCGAACGGCTCCGGCTGAAACCACCGGTCCCAGCGGTGCGAGGCGCGGACGAATTCCAGCCGCCCGTTCTCCGCCGTGGTCGGATCGAGCGCGAGCCAGAAGGACATGACCTGCCAGCCGCGCACCGGCCAGTAGGGCTGGTCGTTGTGCCAGCGGGTCCGGTTCGAGGTGCCCGGCTCCTTCACGAACAGCTGGTCGTAGAGCAGGTTGATCCTGGACGCGCCGAAGAACTGCGCCGCCAGTTCCGGCAGGCCGCTTTCGAAACAGAAGGCGCGGAACTCCGGATCGCTCTGCCAGACGCGCAGATTGCCGTGAAAGCGGCCCCCGCCCTCCGCCTCGTAGCTGTGGCAGAACGGGCCGGGATTTTCGATATCCCGCTCAATGGCCGCCGCGATGCGCGCGCGCCATTGCGGGCCGACAACGCCTTTGAGCAGCACGGCGCCGTCCCGCTCATAGGCTTCGATATCGGACGGTGCGACGCGGGTCGGCACGGGTTCAGCTCCCTTCGATGACGATGGCGCTCATCTCGGCCGCGCCGAGCCGCTCCTGCCGGGCGGCGCGGTATTCCGCCGACTGCCAGAACGCTTTCGCCTTCGCAACGGAGGGGAAGCGGATCACCACGACGCGGTGCGTCTCCTCCGGCCCCTCCAGGGTCGTCGTCTCGCCGCCGCGGACGATGAAGACGCCGTCATGGGCGGCGGCCGCGGCCGGCGTCAGCGCGGTGTAATTCCGGTATTTCTCCGGATCGGTGACCCTCACGCGGGCGACGATATAGCCTGCCACGGCATCCCTCCTGCTCCCGGACCGGCGGCCGGCCGGCCGGCTCCCAGTTCCCCGACTATAGCCCGCGCGGCCGAAGACGGTAAGGCATCCGTGCGCCCGCCTCCTGCCGCTGTTGCCAGCCGGGGCGCCGTGGGGCACCCTGCCGGCCGTCACTGCCCCGGACCAGCGGAGAGAATCGCCATGCAGCTCGACCAGAAAGTCGCCATCGTGACCGGCGCGGCTTCCGGCTTCGGCGAAGGCATCGCCCGGCGCTACGCCGCCGAGGGCGCGCGTGTCGTCGTCGCCGATCTGAACGACCAGCTCGGCCGGAAGGTCGCCGAGGAGATCGGCGGCGCCTATGTGCACGCCGATGTCGGCGAGCGGGAGGATGTGAGCGCCATGGTCGGCACGGCGGTGGAGCGCTATGGCCGGCTCGACCTGCTGGTCAACAATGCCGGCATCACCCATGTCAACCGACCGATGCTCGAAGTGAAAGAGGACGAGTTCGACCGCATTTTCCGGGTCAATGTGAAATCGATCTATCTGGCGGCGCTGGAGGCGGTGCCCCGGATGCGCGAACAGGGCGGCGGCTGCATCATCAATACGGCCTCGACCGCCGGCCTGCGCCCGCGCCCCGGCCTCACCTGGTACAACGCCTCGAAGGGCGCGGTCGTCACCATGACCAAATCGATGGCGGCCGAGCTCGGCCCCGACAATATCCGCGTCAACGCCCTCTGCCCGGTCGCCGGCCACACGCCGCTGCTGCCGTCCTTCCTCGGCGCCAACAGCCGCGAGGCCTTCGAGGCGACCGTGCCGCTCGGCCGGCTCAGTACCTCCGAGGATGTGGCGAAGGCCGCCCTGTGGCTGGCCAGCGACGAGGCGGCCTTTATCACCGGGGTCGCGCTCGAGGTAGACGGCGGCCGCTGTATCTGAGGTGCGTTTTCACGGACCGGCGCGCACAGCCGGCTTCAGCAGGCTGAAGAAGGCCGGCAGGGCGACCAGGTAGAGCGCGGCGGCGCCGAGCAGCAGGGTCTGCTGGCCGAACAGCACGTTGACGATGGGCACGGCGACCGCGCCGACGACCGAGAAGGTACCGTTGATGCCCCAGGCCCAGAGGAAGAAGCGCTCCTTGCCGAGACGGGAGAGCATCGTCATCCCGGTCGGGAACGGAAAGCCCATCAGAAAGGCCGCCGGCGCGATCAGCAGAGTGCAGGTGGCGATGCGCAGCCCGTAGGGCCACTGGCCGATGGCGCCGAGCACCGGATCGAACAGAAACGCCCCGGCCGCCACCGCAATGCCGATGGCGAGGAAGATGCGCGGCATGATGCGCCGGCAATCGTCGACGATGCGGGCGCTGACCAGCGAGCCGAGGCCGGAGAAGAACAGCATGCTGGTGATGAGCACGGTCGCCGAGATCGTCGGGTTCGACAGCGCGACCAGAAACTTGCCGATCAGGCCGACCTCGATGGCGATATAGCCGGCGCCCAGACAGAAGAAATAGACGAAGATGCCGATCTTGCCGGGCTGGCGGGAGAAGATCGTCCGCCAGCCGGCGATGACCGGAATCGCCATCAGGCCGACGCCGAAGATCGCGGCGACGATCAGCGTCGCCCACAGCAGCAGATAGCCCCATTCGTCGGCGACGGCCTCGAGCTGGTCGAGGAAATGGGGAATGTCCGGCGCCTTGATATAGGCGGCGAAATAGGGGCGGTTGTCGGTGAGCGGGCGGGTATCGAAGACATAGTTGCGCTGCACCGTATCGAACCGGCCGGCCAGCATGCGGTCGAGCATCAGCCGGTAGAGATTCTGCCAGGTCGGCGCCGGCCGGTCCGCCGCCCTGCCCGGCCCGGCCCCCGCCCCGGCGACCGGGAAGTGGGAGGCGCGGAAGCTGCGCCAGATATGGGCCGCGCCTTCGGCATCGAAGCGGCCGGGATCGAGGCGCTCGCCCGGCGCGTGCAGCAGCTCCCACGACATGTCCTCCGACCATTGCCGGAGCGCGGCGAGCTCGCGCCGGTCGAAACCGTTGCGCTTGTAGAGAACGGTGACGGTGGAGAGATAGGTGTGGAAGATGAAGAGCCGGTTCCGCGCCGCCTCGCCATCGAGGTCGCGCGCGGCCGAGACGATGGTGGCGAACAGCTTCGGCACGGATTTCGGCAGGTCCTCCTTGTTCCACAGGGTGACCGCCAGGATGCCGTCCGGCTTCAGCGCGCGCATGTAGTCGCGAAAGGTCTCCGCCGTATAATTGTATTTCTCGACGATGGCGAAGCCGCCGGCATGGCTGAGGCCGGTCGAATCGGCGAGGCTCAGATCGACGATGTCGTAGCGGTCGCGGACCCCGGCGAGATGGAGCCGCCCGTCATGGCGGACGATCCGCACCCTGTCGCTGTTCAGCGGATTGCCGGTGAGGGCGGTAATCGCCCCGGCACCGGTCAGCGCCTTCAGCAGCGCGGGGTTGCTTTCGGCGACCGTCACCCGTTCGGCGCCGGCCGCCAGCGCCAGATTGGCCGAAATGCCGCCGCCCAGCTGGACGACGAAGACATCCGGCCGCTTTTTCACGACATGGGGCGCATACATGGGCAGGAATTCGAAATAGGCCTGCTGCGCCGCCGGAATCTTCTTCATCGCCCCGATCGGGCCGTCGGAATCGATATAGAGCGCCAGATAGGCGTTCTTCGGCATCGCTTCGAGATTGACCGAGGCATTGTCGCTCAGGCCCGGCGCGAAATGCAGATAGGAGCTGCTATAGGCTTCCAGCAGGCCGAAGGGCGAATAATCCCGGTGGATGCGCTGCGAATCCGGAAATTTGCGCGCATAGCTCACGCCCTTGAACGGGTTGACGGCGATGCGGGTCGTGCCGGCGGCGATGCCGAGTGCGCCCATGCCGAGCAGGGCCGCGACGATCAGCGGAACCCAGGCGCGCGTCGCGCCGAACCAGACCGCCACCGCCACCGCCCACAGGCCGAACGGAATCAGCAGAATCCAGTCCGGCGGGACGACATACAGGCCGGCGAGGAAGACCAGGCCGCACAGGCCGGACCCGGTGAGATCGGCGAAATAGACCTTCCCGAACACGGCCTGGCCGCGCATGAAGACCAGGCCGAGAAAGAGCGCGCCGGGCAGGAAGGGGATGAAATAGACCAGGAACAGGCCGAACAGCCTGAACTTCTGCTGCGGATCGGCGACCAGCTCGATGGGATTGAAGCCGAGCGACTGGGCGGCGGCGTTGGCGACCAGCATGAGCGGCCCGAACGTCACCAGGGCGCCGGCAATCAGCGGCCGCCAGTATTTGCGGAAGGCCGGCGCGCTCACGCACATCGCCGCGCTCATCACGCCGAAACCGAGCATGGCGATCGAGATGACGAACGAGCCGAAATGCGACCAGGTGCCGATCGCAAAGATGCGCATGATGCCGATCTGCAGGGCGACGATCGCCCCGGCGATCAGGCCGACCGTCAGATAGAAGGACAGATCGAGCGCGCGGCGGTCCATGCTGCGCGCGCTGTCGGAAGCCGGCAGTGTCAACGGTCGGGCCCTTCCGTCGAGCCGCTCTTGCGCGAAAGGGGCGAACGGCGGCAGCCCGCTCCCCGCAGGGCCAATAGCGGAACGGCAGCGCGATTGTCCAGTTCCGGCCCCGGCCGGCGGCGGAAAATCCGGCGCTCAGTTCCGGCCCCAGCGCGATATCGTCTCGCCGTCGCGGTATTTGGTCAGCGCCACGAAGCTCACCTTGCGCTTGCAGCGCTGGTTCTCCGCCCGGCTGCAGCGTTCGGCATAGATATCGTGGCGCCGGATGCGGATACGGCCGCTCTCGCTGCGGGTCTTGGTCAGCTTCAGCAGCGACTGGGCGCCGGGCGGGCCGACCGGGATCACCATCGTGCCGCCGTCGGCGAGCTGCCGGACCAGCGGCGGCGGAATGTGGTCGATCCCCGCCGTCACGATGATCTTGTCGAAGGGGGCATGTTCCTGCCAGCCGTAATAGCCGTCGCCCGTCTTGCGCCGGATACGGCGGTATTCGGCATATTTGGCCGCTGCCAGCCCGGTGTAGAGCCGGTCCGTCGCCTCGGCCAGCGGCGGAATGATCTCAACCGAATAGACGTGCGGCGTGAGATAGCTCAGCACCGCCGACTGATAGCCGGAGCCGGTGCCGATTTCGAGCACCCGGTCGCCAGGCCTTATATCGAGCTCCGAGGTCATGCGGCCGACGATATGGGGCCCGGAAATGGTCACGCCGCAGCCGATATCGAGGAAGGAATGGGCATAGGCGCGCGCCGCGCTGCGCGTGCGGGCGAACTCCTCGCGCGGCGCGGCCAGGAAGGCGCGCTTTTCCTTGTCCCGCCACAGATCGAAATTCTCGATCATCGCCAGATAGCGGTTCCACTTCGCGCGCAGGAAGGCCGGCCGGTCGCCCCGGACCCGCTGCATGAAGGCGGCAAAGGCCTCGTAATCGTCCAGAGGCGGGGCGAGGGAAGGGCCGGACGTGCCGGCGCTGCCGGTCGCCGGCGCCCCGGTGGTAAGGATCGTGCCGCCGATCCGGGCGCAGGCGAAGGCCTCCGCCGCGGCGCCGGCGAGAACGAGGACGGCGGCGGCCAGCCGGATGTGCGCAGGCACAAATCGCATGAAACGCCTTTCCCGTGGCGGAAGAGGGACGCGCCGGACGGCGTACCGCGGCCGCCGGGCCGGCATTGCAGGGATCATGGCGAGGAGAAACCGTCGAAAACCGGCAGAACTATGACGGCTTCCGCCGGCCCGGTCCAGCCGCCCACCGTCCGGCTCAGGCATCGAGCCGGCGGAATTTGGCGCCCTGGGGCGGCCCGGCCGAATCGCCCTGCCGCTTGCGGCGGTCTTCCTCGTAATCCTGCCAGTTGCCCTCGTTCCATACCGCCCGGCCATCGCCTTCGAAGGCCAGGATGTGGGTGCAGATCCGGTCGAGGAACCAGCGGTCGTGGCTGATGACCATCGCCGAGCCGGCGAAGGCGAGCAGCGCCTCCTCCAGCGCCCGCATGGTATCGACGTC
The DNA here is from genome assembly GCA_965221475.1 of Alphaproteobacteria bacterium. Taxonomy (GTDB): domain Bacteria; phylum Pseudomonadota; class Alphaproteobacteria; order Bin65; family Bin65; genus Bin65. Next base: position 884,282 of record OZ244891.1, read on the forward strand.
CAGATCGTTGGTCGGCTCGTCGAGCAGCAGCAGGTTGGCGCCGGACTTCAGCACCCTGGCGAGATGAACCCGGTTGCGCTCGCCGCCGGAGAGCGTGCCGACCTTCTTCTGCTGGTCGCTGCCGCGGAAATTGAAGCCGGAGACATAGGCGCGGCTCGGCACCTCGCGCTTGCCGAGGGAGAGCATGTCGAGCCCGCCGGAGACTTCCTCCCACACCGTGCGGCCATCTTCGAGCGTGGCGCGCGACTGGTCGACATAGCCCGTCTGCACCGTCTCGCCGACCCGCAGCGTGCCGGCATCCGGCGCCTCCTGCCCGGCGATCATGCGGAACAGGGTCGTCTTGCCGGCGCCGTTGGGCCCGACAATGCCGACAATGCTGCCCGGCGGCATCAGGAAATCCAGATCGTCGATCAGCAGCCGGTCGCCGAACGCCTTGCGCAGCCCCTTCGCCTCAACCACGACATCGCCCAGGCGCGGCCCCGGCGGCACCCAGATCTGCATCTGCTCCGGCGCCTGGCGGCCGGCTTCGGCCAGCAGCGCCTCATAGGCGTTGACGCGCGCCTTGCTTTTGGCCTGGCGCGCGCGCGGCGCCTGGCGGATCCATTCCAGCTCCCGGCCCAGGGTGCGCTGGCGGGCGGCCTCCGCCTTGCCCTCCTGTTCGAGCCGCTTCTGTTTCTGGACCAGCCAGGAGGAATAGTTGCCCTGCCAGGGAATGCCCTGTCCGCGGTCCAGCTCGAGAATCCAGCCGGCGACATTGTCGAGGAAATAGCGGTCGTGGGTGACCGCCACGACGGTACCGGGAAATTCGGCCAGAAAGCGCTCCAGCCAGGCGACCGATTCGGCGTCCAGATGGTTGGTCGGCTCGTCCAGCAGCAGCATGTCCGGCCCGGCCAGCAGCAGCCGGGCGAGCGCAACGCGGCGGCGCTCGCCGCCGGAAAGATTGGCGACCGGAGCCTCTGCCGGCGGGCAGCGCAGGGCCGCCATCGCCACCGCCATCCGCCGCTCCAGGTTCCAGGCGTCGGCAGCGTCGATCTGCTCCTGAAGTTCCGCCTGCTCCTCGATCAGCGCGTTCATCTCCGCATCGTCCAGCGGCTCGCCGAAGCGCATCGAGACCGCGTTGAAGCGGTCCAGCAGGGCGGTCAGCGCGCTGACGCCGGCCATGACGTTCTCGCCGACCGTCCGGTCTTCGTCGAGCGCCGGCTCCTGGGCCAGATAGCCGATCTTCACGCCCTCGGCCGCCCAGGCCTCGCCGCCGAAACTGTCGTCCACCCCGGCCATGATCCGCAGCAGCGAGGATTTGCCGGCACCGTTCAGGCCGAGCACGCCGATCTTGGCGCCGGGAAAGAAGGACAGGCGGATATCCTTCAGCACCTGCCGGCCGCCGGGCCAGGCCTTCGACAGGCCGTTCATCACATAGATGTACTTTTTCGGGTCCATGGCTTCGGCCGGCGGTGGCGGGGCGGGCGCGACATAGGACAGCGCCGCCGGGACGGGCAGGCGCGGCGATGTCGCGGCCGGGGTTCGCGACCGGCGGTTACCGGCCGGCCGGACGCGGCTTCAGGGCGCGCGGCGTCTGCCAGGTCGCCACGGCGACCCCGGCCAGGATGACGGCGGTCGCCCCCACCTTCGTCCAGGTCACCGGCTCGGCGAGGAAGATGGCGCCCCAGGCCACGCCGACCACCGGCGAGAGATAATTGTTCATGGCGACGAAATTCGGCCCGGTCCGCTTGATGAGCACGAACAGGAGCAGGATGTTGCCGGCCGTGCTGAACAGCGACAGGGCGAGCAGCCCGAAGGCCGGCACCAGGGTCGGCTCCGAGCCCAGCGGGTCGCCGAGCGCGAACGAGGCCGGCAGCAGCAGCACCGCCGCCATGCCCAGCGACCAGCCGGCGCTGACCGCCGGATCGACATTGGCCATCGTCCGGCGCGTGACGATCAGCGCGACGGCGAAGCAGGCCGCCGCCCCGACGATGAGCAGCTGGCCGGTGAGCGCGCGGTCGAGGCCGCGCAGCGCCGCCGGCCCGATCAGGATGACGACGCCGGCGAAGCCGAGCGCCACCCCGGCCAGCTTGCGCCAGGTGAACCGGTCGTCGGAGAAGAAATGGGCGAGGCCGAGGGTGAACAGCGGCACCGTGGTGATGAGGATGGCGCCCAGACTGCTGTCGATATATTGCTGGCCGGTATTGATCATGACGAACGGCAGGGCGTTGCCGATCAGGCCGAGCACGATGAGGGCGAGCCACAGCCGGTGCTCCGCCGGCGGCCGCCGGCCGGCGAGCCAGGCGATGACGATCAGAATGAGGCCGCCGAGGAAAGTCCGGCACAGGGCGAGGGTCGGCGGATCGAAGCCGGCGAGCGCCAGCTTGATGAACAGGAAGGACGAGCCCCAGACCGTCCCGAGCGTCGCCAGCATGAGATAATTGAGGAACATCGGCGCGGTTATGGCAGGCTCATGGCCCCGCCCCGCAGCCGGCACAGGCAGCGGGCGGCAGGCGCGGCAGGTTCGGAATTGTTGTGTCGCCCCGACCGGCAGGCCGACAGCCGCGCGGGCCGGCGGCGGTCAAGCTTCTGTTCCCGGTTATCCACGGTGTCAACCGGCACCGGGATATTCCTGTCCCGGTTCGGACAGGTATGAGACGCGGCGAATTTGACGGTGGGGAGGCTTCGCGCCATGACCATGACAGCCTCTCGCCCACCCTGACGGCGAGGCGCAGGCGCCGGCCCGGTTGCCTCCCTCGATACGCCCCGTCCCTCGATACGCCCCGGACTTCGTCCGGGGCTACTCGGGATGAGGGTTTTGTTGTTTTCATTCAATATCTTATACCCAAATACCCCCGCCCTCATCCCGAGTAGCGGCCGCAGGCCGCGTATCGAGGGACGAATTGTCAATGCGGGGCCAGGCGGCGCTGCAGCCGCTTTACCCTCGCGGCCAGGTCGCCCCGGCCGGTCACGCCGGCATGGACATAGCGGTCCGGCCGGACGAGGACGGCGCCGAGGCCGGTCCGCCGGCACCAGCGGGCGAAGGTGTCGCCGCGCTCGCGCATCAGCTCGACGCCGGCGGGCAGGCGGGCCGGCAGATCGGCCGGCAGGCCGGCATCGCCGGGCACGATAATCAGCCGGCGGCCGCCGATGGCGCGCCAGGCGTCTTCCAGCCCGTCGAGCCAGGCCTGAGCCGCCGCGCCGGCGGTCATGTAGAGAAATTCCATCGGCACGATATCGTCCATCAGCCGCGCGCTGCCATCCGGGCGGAGAATTTCCGGCTGGACCATCAGCGTGCCGGCGACCGGCGCCGGCCGGGCGCGACCCGGATCGGGGTCGGCACTCGTATCCGGCGCCGGGTCGAGCAGGCCGCCGGCCAGATCGGGGATGAATTTCTGGCGCCGCGTCTCCATCCGCCCGGCCTCAAGCTCGGCGGCGAGCGCAGCGTCGCGGGCGCGGGCGCGGTTCTCGTCCAGCTCGCCAACCACGGCGCCGAATTCGATGGCCGCGGCGACCACGGCAACGACATGGGGCCGCCGCTCGGCCTGATAGCTGTCGAGCAGCGGCGCATTGAAGCCGGTCCGCCGGATATGCCCCAGCTTCCAGGCGAGGTTGGCGGCGTCGCGGACGCCGGAGCCGAGGCCCTGGCCGAGGAAGGGCGGCGTCTGATGCACGGCATCGCCGGCCAGCAGCACCCGCCCCTTGCGCCATTGCGTGCCGACCCGGGCGGCGAAGCGGTAGGCCGCGCTGCGCCAGATTTCCACGGCATCGATATCCACATGGTCGGCGAGCACGGCGCGCACCCGCCCGGCCGATTCGAATTCGGCCGGCGTTTCGCCCGGCATGATCTTCAGCTCCCAGCGGCGCAGCCGGCCCGGCCCCGGAATGAAGGTGGCCGGGCGCCACGGCCGGCAGAACTGGGTGCCCTTGGCCGGTAGCGCGGTCTCGCGCCGCTGCAGCGCATCGACCACCAGCCAGCTCTCGTCGAAGCCCAGATCCTCCAGCGGCAGGCCGAGCGCCGCCCGCACATCGCTGTTCGCGCCGTCGCAGCCGATGAGGAAATCGCCGGTCACGGTATGGCTCTCGCCGCGTTCGGGATCGGCAATGTCCACCGTCACGCGGCCGCCCTCGTCGCGGAAGCCGGCCACCGACCGGCCGGACAGCAGGGTCACGCCGTCGCGCCCGGCCAGCGCCTCGCGCAACAGGCGCTCCATTTCCGGCTGGAGGAAGGTGAAGGTGGGCGGCCAGCCCAGATCCCAGGGCGGCGGCAGCGGATCGAACTGCTTGATGACCTGCCCGTCCATGCCGAGAAAATCGGTGCCGGGATGGGGCCGGATGCCCTTGCCGAACGCCTCGGCCACGCCGCAGAACTGAAGCACGCGCATGCCTTCCCAGTCGAAGGTGATGGCGCGCGGCCTGTCGTAGACCGTGCGGTGCTTCTCGACGATGCAGACCGTCAGCCCCTGCGCCGCCAGCAGATTGGCCAGCGTCGCACCGACCGGCCCGCAGCCGGCGATAACCGCGTCGTAATGCGGGCCGCTGCCGGCCACGGCCGCTAGCGTGCGCCGGCGCCGGGCGCCGCCCCGCCCCGGTGGGCGGCGCGGTAGTGCTGGCGCAGCAGGTCGATGCCATAGTCGTTGCCGTTGGGCGTGCGCACGATGGTATGGACGTGGAATTTCGCCGGTTCCCGGTTGGTCAGGAACACGCCGCTGTGCATGTCGAACTCGATGAACACGACCGGGCTCTGGATGCGGTAGTAGAAGGCGTCGGCCGGGCCGGTGCCGCCGATCCAGCAGAAATGCGTTTCGCCGAGATGGCGCTCGAAGGCTTCGAGACGCGCCTGGCGCGGCCCGTCCGGCAGGCCGGCCAGATAGCAGCCGGCCAGATCGGCGAGGCGCCGGCGCTGGCGGGCATCCATGCGCGCCGCTTCCAGCCCTTCATAGGGGACGATGCGATTATCCCGATGCGCGCCGCCCAGATGCAGATGGTCGGCAAAATGGCGCCGGCCCGGCGGCAGGTCCGCGCCCAGGATCGACCGGCCGACAATGGCGCGGTCCCGCTGCGCCGGCGGCAGGGAGCGCATCAGTTCCAGCCCCAGCCGCTCATGATCCCGGAACAGCTGCAGGCCGGCATGGGGGCCGCTATCGGCCGCGGTGATTTCCGCGCCGAGGAAGCAGGGCGTGAGCACCATCTGGCCGCCGAGGGTCAGGCAGTTGAGCGACAGGTGATGGCCGAACAGCTGCCAGCCCCAGGGGCTGGCGGCCGAAGGCTCGCCGAACAGGCAGAACGTATAGCTCCATTCGTTCAGCACGCCCGGCGCGTTCAGCACCTCGCCGAGAAAGGCGTTGAGCCGCATCACCCCCAGACCGGTCTCATAGCCGGTTTCGCTGAGGCTGGCGCGCACGACCTTCATGGCGAGGCCGCGGACTTCGGGAGCGGCATGCTCCAGCCGGAGGCCGTGCCGCTCCGCGATCATCTCGGTATTCTGCCAGCGGCGCCACAGGGGCGAGCCGACCGGATGCAGCGTCCGCGCCCGCTCCGCCGGCGTCAGCGCGTCGAGCAGTCGGCCGGCGGCGGCCGCCATGTCGGCGACCGGCGCGCCCTCCGGCTTCAGGGCGAACAGGCCGCCCTGCGGCGTGCCGGCGGCGGCGATGCCGATAAAGGGCCGGTCGGCCAGCGCCGACCATTCCTCGAACAGGCGCCGGACGCGGGGCATTTGCCGGCGGGCCGCCGTGTGCGCCTCGGCCGTCGCGCCGGCAATGCGGGTTTCTTCAGGGCCGGGAACATACGGACGATAGTCGAGATACGCCATTCGACTCCCCTTGCACGCGAACCCGGAGCGGCCGCTTCGCCGCCGGCGCAACCGGCCGGCGGCGATCCGTTTTCCGGGAGGCGGCTGCCGGAGTCAAACCGGCGGCATCGGCCGGCCCTGCCCCTCACCTGCCGCCAAGGCACTTCGAGAAGGTGTCGGCGAGCGACTGCATGATGCCGAACCAGGCATCCGGCCCCGGCGCCAGCCCGGCGCCGAGCGGATCGAGCGTTGCGGTCTGCACCCGGGTGCCCCCGATCACGGTGCGCACGAGCGCCGGCTCGAACTGCGGTTCGGAGAAGACGCAGCGGACATGGCGCGCGGCGAGCGCCTTGCGCAATTCGGCGACCCGCTTCGCGCTCGGCGGCCGGCCCGGATCGATGGCGATCGTCCCGATGCCCTTCAGCTTGAAGGCCTGCTCGAAATAGCGATAGGCGTCGTGAAAGACGATGAAGCCGCGGTCGCGTACCGGCGCGAGCTGCCGGCGCAGCGCCGCAGTCCGGTCGGCAATACGCTTGCGCATCGCCGCGGCATTGCGGCGATAGGCCTTTTCATTGGCCCGGTCGAGCCGGATCAGCGCCTCGGCGACGACCTCCACGATCCGCTGCGCATTGCCGGGATCGAGCCAGATATGCATGTCGAATTCGCCATGGGCGTGGCCGTGCTCGTCCTTGTGAGCATCGTCGTGCTCGTCCTTATGGGCCTTGTCGTGCCCGTGCTTGTGATCGTCGTCGTGCTCATCCTTGTGGGCCTTGTCGTGCTCGTGCTTGTGGTCTTTGTCGTGCTCATCCTTATGAGCGTGGTCGTGCTCGTCCTCCCAGATGCCCCCTTCCCGGTTGCGCAGCAGGTGCATCCGGGCCGTCTCGTGCAGCGTCAGCACCGCAGCCCGGCGCCCGGTATTCGCGATGGGACGACGGAGAAACGTCTCCATATCTTCGCCGATCCAGACGATGAGATCGGCTTCGCTCAGCTTGCGCGCATCGGACGGGCGCATCTGATAGGTGTGCGGCGATGCCGTCCCGGTCACCATCAATTCCGGCTTGCCGATGCCGGCCATCACGCCGGCGACGAGGGAATGGACCGGCTTGATGCTGACGACGACTTTGGGCGCGGCAGCGGCGCCCGGCGCAGACAGGGGGGCATGGAGGGCGGCGGCGAGGAACATCGCCGCGCAGACAGGTCTCTTCCACATTTCGGTGTTTCCCGGGTTCTGAGGCCATAAAGGCAGGTTCGACACCCGGCCGCCGCCGCAAGGCGGACAAAGGAGGCCGGAATCCTACTCTACGGAGAACGCGGGATTCGTGCAATCGGCCGGCGCGGGTACCGCCCGGATCAGCCCCGGCCGCCGCCGCGCTGCCGGTCCGGGACGAGCAGGCTGGCCATGAAGATGGCGCTGGCGACGAGCACGATGGCCGGGCCGGCCGGCAGATCCCATTGCAGCGATCCGAACAGGCCGGCAACGACCGAGACGATGCCGATGGCCGTGGCCAGCGCAACCATCCGCTCCGGCGTCGTCGCCACCCGGCGCGCCGCACCCGCCGGAACGATGACGAGCGCGATCACGAGCAGCATGCCGACGATTTTCATGCCGACGGCGATCACCGCGGCAAACAGGAACACGAGCAGCAGGCGCACCCGCTCCACCGGCACGCCCTCGGCGGCGGCGAGGTCCCGGTCCACGGTGATCGCCAGAAGGTTGCGCCACTGCCAGGCGACCGCCGCCGCCGTGAGCGCGGCAGTGCCGAAGATCAGCCCCAGATCGAGGATGCCGACGGCCAGAATATCGCCGAACAGATAGCCGATCAGATCGACCCGCACATGCTCCATGAAGGCGAGCGCGACCAGACCGCCGGCGAAGGTCATGTGGGCCAGAACGCCGAGCAGCGTATCGAGCGGGATCAGCCGCTGGCGCTCGAGCAGGGAATAGCAGCCGGCGAAGGCGAAGCAGATCGCCAGGACCCCGAACGACGGTTCGATTTCGAGTGCAAATCCGAGCGCGACCCCGAGCAGCACGGCGTGGGCGAGCGCGGCGCCGAAATAGGACATGCGCCGCCAGACGACGAAACAGCCGATCGGCCCGGCCGCCAGCGCCACGCCGATTCCGCCGGCGAGCGCGAGCAGAAAAAAACCCTCCATCACGGCCTTCCGTTGCCGCCGATCGGCATCGGATGCTCCAGGGCGTCGTGGCGATGGTCGTGGGAATGGGTATAGACCGCGAGCGATTCCGAGACATGCGGGCCGAACATCGAGACGAACGCCGGATCGCGCGTAATCGCCCTCGGCCGGCCGGTGCAGCATATGTGCCCGTTGAGGCACACCACGGTATCGGTTTTCGCCATGACCAGATGGAGATCGTGCGAGACCATCAGCACGCCGCAGCCATGGCGGTCCCGGATCGCCGCTACCAGGCGGTAGAGTTCGCTCTGGCTGGTCACATCCACGCCCGACATCGGCTCGTCGAGCACCAGCAGGCCGGGCTCGCGCAGCAGCGCTCTGGCCAGCAGGACGCGGTTCAGCTCGCCGCCGGAAAGATCGGCCAGCGGCCGGTCGAGAATAGCGCCGGCGCCGACCTCGTCGAGCACCGCTTCGAGCCTGTCCCGGCTCGCCGGCCCGCCCAGGGTGAGGAAGCGCCGGGCGGAAATCGGCAGGACCGGATCCCGCAGAATATGCTGGGGCGAATAGCCGATGCGCAGGCCGGCGGCGCGCACCACCGTGCCGCTGTCCGGCGCGACGATGCCGATCAGGACGCGGACCAGGGTCGACTTGCCGGCGCCGTTGAGCCCGATCAGGGTGACGATCTCCCCGGCATGAACGGCCAGGCTCACCGAATCGAGCACGGTGCGCGCGCCGAAGCGGACGCTGACCTCGCGCGCCTCGACCAGCGTGTCGGCGCCCTGTCCGGCTGCGGGCGCGGGTTCGGCCATCGCTATTCTCCTTCGGATACGCCGGCGCCGGTGGCGACGCTAGTGCAGGAAAGGCAGGCAGCCGGTGTCGGCGAGGATCGCCTCCAGCCCGGCGGCGTGGCGGGCGGCGGCAAACTTCTCCCGCAGCGCCTTCAGGGAACGGGCATGGTATTTCTGCGGCTGCTGGACATAGGCGCCGCCGGGCAGAGCGACGCTGAAATGCGCTTCGCCGGCCTCAAGCGCCGCGGCATTGGCGACGCTCCACGGCAGGAAGAAGGCGCCGGCGTTCGCCAGCAGCGGCGTCAGGCCCTCCTTCAGGCTGTCCCAATCTTCGAAGGCGCCCTCATTGTGCGGCTCCAGCATCCGGTGGCACCAGGCGAGCACGTTCGGCGCCCGCGCCCGGACGATGCCGCCGGCACTCGGATCGAGCGCGGCTTCGTACAGTTGCGGCGCGAGGCCGAAATCGGCGAAGGCCGGCCGGGCGCCGAACAGATATTTGCGCCCTGCCAGATGCGGTTCGAGAATGGCGATGAGATCGTCGAGATAGCGGGCGATGAGCGGCGCGTTTTCCGGGCTCGATCCGGTGAAATGCACCCGCCCGATCATCCGTTCGCGGATTCCTTCGGCAGCGGCCGCGACCGCCTCCGCCGTGCCGTGCGGATCGAAGGAGCGGGCGAGGACGAGCGCCGTGGCGCGCCGGTCCACCTCGTCGTGCCAGCGGTGATGGAACATCAGCTTGTTGCCCCATTCGTCGCCATATTCCTCGATCAGCGCCGACAGGAAGCGCAGCGCCGGATCGTCCGGATGGATCGACGGTTCGGGGTGTTCGGCTTCGAGCGTCTCGATAATCGGCGTCGAATCCTGGAGCGCCCGGTCGTCCGGCGTAATGGCCAGCGGGATCAGCGGCAGACGGGCGCGGGCGCGGAATTCCTCCTCGTGCCCGGCGCGCTGCAGCCAGAGATGGGGAAGCCGCTTGTAGCGGAACCAGGCGCGCACCTTGACCGAATAGGGCGACATCTCGCTGCCGAAAACCCGGTAGACGCCTGCCATGCCGTGCCCCTCTCTCCCCATATTCGAAGGCGGCGCCGTGCGCCGTGTTGCAAACCTCCCGGCGGCGCCGGTCAGGCGCCGTCGTCGATGGTGTGCAGCTCGCGCCGCAGGATCTTGCCGGTGGCCGATACCGGAAGATCGGCGACGAACTGGATGCGCCGCGGCACCTTGTAGGGCGCCAGCTGCCGGCGGCAGTGGGCCAGAATGTCGTCCGCCGTCGGCCCGGCGCCGGGGCGCGGCACGATATAGGCCTTGGCCAGCTCGCCCTTCCCGGCATCGGGAACGCGGCCGACGGCGACCATCGAGACATCGGGATGGGCCGCCAGCACCCGCTCCAGCTCGGCCGGATAGATATTGAAGCCGGCGGTGTTGATCATGTCCTTCTTGCGGTCGACGATCCACAGGAAGCCGTCGGCATCCCGGGTGGCGATATCGCCGGTGCGGAACCAGCCGTCGGCGTCGATGGCCTCGCGGCTCGCCTCCTCGTTGCCGAAATAGCCCTGCAGCACGATCGGGCCGCGAATCAGCAGCTCGCCCGGCTCGCCGGCCGGCATGGTGGCGGACATATCGTCCAGGCCGCCGATCCGCGCTTCGACATAGGGGATGGCGACGCCGATGGAGCCGAGGCGGCGCTCGCCCGCCCAGGCGTGGGTCGTGCCGGGCCCGGCCAGCTCGGTCATGCCCCACAGTTCGAGCAGCGTCGCGCCGAATTTCGCCTCGACCTCCTCGGCCGTGGCCGCCGGGATGGTCTGGCCGCCGGTGGTCAGCCGGGTGAGGCTCGACAGGTCGCATTTCCCGATCGCCGGGTCGGCCAGCATGTACATGAAGCCGGTCGGCACCGCCTCCAGCATGGTGGCGCGATAGCGCTCGACCGCGCGCAGCATCGCTTCGGAATCGAACCGGTCGAGCAGCACCAGGGTGGCGCCGTAGAACAGGCTGCAGTTCATCACCGCCATGCCATAGACATGGGAACAGGGCAGCGCGCTGACGACGGTATCGTCCTGCGTCCGGCCGTGCATGATCGCGGTGCCGGCCGTGCTGACCGCGATGGCGCGGTTCGACATCATCGCGCCCTTGGGATGGCCGGTGGTGCCGGAGGTGTAGCCGATGGCCCCGAGATCGTCGAGCGCGCGCGGCCGGAGCTCGAAATCCTCCGCGGCATCGGCAACGAACTCCCCGAAGGTCGCCGCGCCGGCCGGGGCGTCGCCCGCCGATGCCTCGTCGGCAGCGATCACGACCTGTTCGACGGCCGTATCGGCCAGCGCCTCGCCCAGGCCTTCGCCCTTGCCGGGCCCGACCAGCAGCAGCTTCGAGCCGCAATCGCGGGCGATATAGCCGATCTCGCCGGCGGTCAGCATGGCGGTGATCGGGTTGAGCACCGCGCCGGCCCTGGCCGTGCCGTAATAGGCCGCCATCCAGTCCGGCGAATTGGGCGCGCACAGGGTGACCCGGTCGCCCGGCTCGATCCCGTGGGCGACCAGCGCATTGGCGAACCGGTTGGCGCGCCGGTCCAGCTTGGCGAAGCTGCAGGGTTCGTCCTGGAAGATGACGGCCGGCCGGTCGCCGAACGCCGCCGCCGCCCTGGCCGTGGCTTCCCCGAGAGGCATCAACATGGCTGGTTCTCCCCCGCGCCCGCCCGGCCCGGTTCACGCATCGGGCTCGACGAAAAAGTCGATGGCGAGCGGCTTGTCCGGATGGTTGCGATAGCGGTCCAGGTCCGTCACGCCCTCCGAGGCGAGGACGTGCTCGTCCAGAAACAGGTTGCCGGTACAGGTTCTGGCGTCGCGGGTCAGGACGATGTGGGCGCTGTCGGCCAGAATCTCCGGCTTGCGTGCGGTCTCCCAGTCCATGCCGGGGACCAGGCGCAGCGCCGCGGTGGCGATGAAAGTCTTCGGCCACAGGCCGTTCACGGCGATGCCGTAGCGCGCAAACTCCGCCGCATGCCCGATGACGCACATCGACATGCCGTATTTCGACATGGTGTAGGCCGCCGAATCGCGGAACCATTTCGGCTTCAGATCGATGGGCGGCGCCAGGGTCAGGACATGCGGATTGTCCGCCGCCTTGAGATAGGGCAGCGCGGCGCGGGTCGTGGCGAAGGTGCCGCGCACATTCACGCCCATGATGAGGTCGTAGCGCTTCAGCGGCGTCGAGGGCGTGTCGGTAAGGCTGAGCGCGCTGGCATTGTTGACCAGAATATCGATGCCGCCGAACGCCTCCGCCGCCTGCTCCATGGCGGCGTGGATGCCGTCCTCGTCGCGCACATCCATCGGCAGGGCGAGCGCCCGGCCGCCGGCCCGCTCCATATCCTCCGCCGCGCTGTGGATCGTGCCCGGAAGCTTCGGATGCGGCTCCACCGTCTTGGCGGCGATGACGATATTGGCGCCGTCCTGCGCCGCGCGGATGCCGATGGCATGGCCGATGCCGCGCGTCGCGCCGGTGATGAAAAGGGTCTTTCCCTGCAATGAGGCCATGCGGCCCTCCCGGATTTGGGCAGAATGGATCGGGGCGCCGGTGGCGGAGGGAGGGGGAATCGAACCCCCGCTACCCTATCGGGTAGACGGATTAGCAATCCGCTGCATTACCGCTCTGCCATCCCTCCCGGAAAACGGCCGCCGTATCGCCGGGGCGCGGGCCGGCCGCTGTCGGCCGGGGCGCCCGGAACCTTCCACAATGTGACGCTTCGGCCTGTCGATGCGAGGGCGCACATTGCCGCCGCCGCAGACCGGCCTCCCGGCCGGCCCCGGCAGTCCCGCCGCTCAGCGCGGCGCCGGCGGCACCTCCATGCCGCGCTGGACCGCCGGGCGGGCGCCGAGCGTATCGAACCAGCGCTCGACATTCGGAAATTCCGCCAGATCGACGCCGTGCCATTCGCGCCGGAACACCCAGGGCCAGGTCGCGATGTCGGCGATGGAATAACCGTCGCCGGCGAGAAATTCGCGGCCCTCCAGGCGCCGGTCGAGCACGCCGTAGAGCCGGCGCACCTCCGTGCCGTAGCGCTCGATGCCATAGGGCACCTGCTCCTTGGCGGCGCGCATGAAATGGTGGGCCTGGCCGAACATCGGGCCGATGCCGCCCATCTGGAACATCAGCCATTGCAGCACTTCCATGCGCGCAACCGGTGCGACCGGCAGGAAGCGGCCGGATTTCTCCGCCAGATAGATCAGGATCGCGCCGGATTCGAACACCGCGATCGGCGCCCCTTCCGGGCCTTCCGAATCGACGATAGCCGGGATTTTGCCATTCGGGTTGATCGCCAGATATTCCGGCGCGAACTGCTCGCCCTTACCGATATGGACCGGATGGACGGTATAGTCCGCACCCACCTCCTCCAGCATGATCGAGGCCTTGCGGCCGTTCGAGGTGGACCAGGTGTAGAGGTCGATCATGGCGGGGGCCCGTTACAGTCGTTGGCAGGATCGCGCCATCGATAGCGCGCGGCGGCGGCGCTGCCAACCGGATTGCGGCCGGGCGGCCGGAGCCGCTATCGTCGCCCGGCCATCCCGGCAACCGGCGATAATGCCGGCGACCGCCCAAAGAGGCCTCCCAGTGTCATGTCCGAATATTTCTGCGCCTTCACCCTCGACAATGCCCGCGACTTCGTCGGCCGGGAGATCGGCGTCACCGCCTGGCACCCGGTCACCCAGGAGCAGGTCGACCGCTTCGCCGATGTGACCCGGGACCATGACTGGATGCATGTCGATCCCGAACGGGCCCGGCGCGAAGGCCCGTGGGGCGGCACGATCTCCTTCGGCTTCTTCACCCTGTCGCTGCTCACCGCCCTCTCCCACGAGGTCGGCCTGTGGCCGGAAGGGGCGGATTACGGCCTGAACTACGGCCTCAACCGGGTGCGCTGGATCGCGCCGGTACCGGTCGGCAGCCGCATTCGCGGCCGCTTCGTCCTCGAAGCCTTCGACCCGCATCCCGCCGGCGGCTTTCTCAGCACGACGCGGGCGACGGTCGAGATCGAAGGGGCGGAGAAGCCCGCCATGGTCGCCGAATGGCTCGGCCTGTTCCGGCGCAGCGCCGCGGCGGCCTAGCCGGCCAGCTTCTTCCTGAGAATTTCGTTGACCAGGGCCGGGTTGGCCTGACCCTTCGTCGCCTTCATCGCCTGGCCGACGAACCAGCCGACAACCTTCGGCTGCGCCTTCGCCAGGGCGGCCTGCTCCGGATTGTCGGCGATCAGCCGGTCGACGATCTCCGCAATTGCGTCGCTGTCGCTGATCTGCCGGAGGCCCTGCTCCGCCACGATGGCGGCGGCCTCCCGGCCGGTCTCGAACATGTCGTCGAACACCTGCTTGGCGATGCGGCCGGAAATTTCGCCGCTCTCGATCAGGGCGATCAGGCCGGAGAGCTTTTCCGCCGTCACCGGCGATCCGTCCCGGCTCCGGCCCGCCTTGTTGAGGCGGCCGTGAAATTCGTTGATTACCCAATGGACCGCGAGCTTTGCATCCCGGCAGTTGCGGGCGATGGTTTCGAAGAAATCGGCATCCTCGCGGTCGGCAACCAGCGTGGCGGCATCGGCGGCGCCCAGCCCGTATTCCGCCATCAGCCGCGCCTTCCGGGCCTCCGGCAGTTCCGGCAGGCCGGCCCGGATTTCCTCGACCCACGCCGGATCGAGCTCGAGGGGCAGCAGGTCCGGGTCGGGGAAATAGCGGTAGTCGTGCGCTTCCTCCTTGCTGCGCATGGCCCTGGTCTCGCCGCGGTCGGGATCGAACAGGCGGGTCTCCTGCTCGACCGTCCCGCCCTCTTCCAGAAGGGCGATCTGGCGCCGCGCCTCATGGTCGATGGCCTGGCGGACGAAGCGGATCGAATTGACGTTCTTGATTTCGCAGCGCGTGCCCAGGGGGGCGCCGGGCCGGCGCACCGAAACGTTCACATCGGCGCGCAGCGAGCCCTCTTCCATATTGCCGTCGCAGGTGCCGAGCCAGCGCAGCAGCGAGCGCAGCCCGGCGAGGAACGCCCCGGCCTCCCCGGCCGAGCGCAGATCCGGCTTCGAGACGATTTCCATCAGCGCCACGCCGGCCCGGTTCAGATCGACGAAGGTGCGCTCAGGGTCCATGTCGTGGATCGACTTGCCGGCATCCTGCTCCAGGTGCAGGCGCTCGATGCGCACCGTGCGGCTTCCGCCATCCGCGAGATCGACCGTCACCGCGCCTTCGCCAACGATGGGGTCCTTGTACTGGCTGATCTGGTAGCCGGCCGGCAGATCGGGATAGAAATAGTTCTTGCGGTCGAACACGCTGCGCAGATTGATCCGCGCATTCAGGCCCAGGCCGGTACGCACCGCCTGTTCGACGCAATGCCGGTTGATGACCGGCAGCATGCCCGGAAAGGCGGCATCGACCAGCGAGACCTGGCTGTTCGGCGCCGCGCCGAAGGCGGTCGAGGCGCCGGAGAACAGCTTGGCGTCCGACGCCACCTGGGCGTGGACCTCCAGCCCGATGACGGTTTCCCAGCTCCCGGTCCGGCCTTCGACGAGGGTCATGCAACGCTCCGGCGGGCGTCAGCCGGCCTCGCGCATGACCTGCTCGCGGGCTTCGGCCATGCACTCGTCGAGCTGGCGGCGGATCTGACGGTCGCTCCGGTCGATGCCCTTCGCCTCGAAATCGCCCTTGATCTTGCGGATCACGTCTTCCGGTCCGGGCTCCTCGAAATCGGCCTCCACGACCTCGCGGGCATAGGCCTCGGCATCGGCGCCGGCGAGGCCCATCAGCCCGGCCGCCCACAGGCCGAGCAGCTTGTTGCGCCGCGCCTCGGCGCGGAACTGGAGTTGCTGGTCGTGCTCGAACTTTCGCTCGAAGGCCTTTTCGCGGTCGTCGAAGGTTGCCATCGCCCGGTTCCGATCTTCTGCCGGCCGGTCCGCCGCACCGGCGGCCCGCCATGTTTCCCGTTGCGCCGCGCCCCTGTATAAGGGCGCGCGCCCTGCCGATAGCGTATTCCCGGCTCCGTTGCCATGTGCACACTTGTCATCCTGCGACAGCCCGGCCGCCCGTGGCCGCTGATTCTGGCCGCCAACCGGGACGAAATGAAGAACCGGGCCTGGCAGGCGCCGGCCCGCCACTGGCCGGACCGGCCCGGCATCGTGGCCGGCATCGATCTCGAGGCCGGCGGCTCCTGGCTCGGCATGAACGAAAGCGGCGTCGTGGCGGCGGTCATGAACCGGCCGGGCAGCCTGGGCCGGGCGCCGGACAAGCGCTCGCGCGGCGAACTGGTGCTGGACGCGCTGGATTCGGCCGATGCGGCGGACGCGGCCGACCGCCTCCGGCATCTCGACGGCACCGCCTGGCGGCCGTTCAACCTCGTCGTCGCCGACAATCGCGATGCGTTCTGGCTACGCAGCCGCGGCGTGGAAGCGGGTGGGCGGCTCGATGCCTTTCCCATCCCCGAAGGCCTGTCGATGCTCACGGCCAGGGAGCTCAACGATCGCGCTTCGAGCCGGATCGACCGCTATCTCGACCGGTTCGCCGCCGCCCCGGCGCCGGACCCGGACCGGGACGACTGGGCGGCCTGGTGCGCGCTGGTCGCCGATACCGGGCGGGATGCCGCCGGCGCCCCGGATTCGGCCATGTGCATCGCGACCGGGTTCGGCTTCGCCACCACTTCCAGCTCGCTGATCGCGCTGCCCGCAGCCGGCCGGCCGGCGGCACCGGTCTGGAAATTCGCCGCCGGGTCGCCCGATACCTGCCGCCACGAGCCGGTCGCCGTGCCCGGCGCCCCGCGCCCGGATGCGCTGCCGGCCGGCGCCGCCATCGGCCGCGGTGCGTAAAATTGTTTCGGACGGCCCGGCTTGCCAAGCCGGCGAACCGGCCAACATTCCGGGTAGCCGCGGCCCGGCGGCCCCGACCGGCCGCCAGCGCCCGGAACCATGGATGCCGGCCGCCGAACGGGCTGCGCTCTCCGGCAGTCCGATCGTCAGCATTATCGGAGGTTGCGAAGCACCATGGCCAGACGCAGGCGCATCTATGAGGGCAAGGCCAAGGTCCTGTACGAAGGGCCGGAGCCGGGCACGATCGTCCAGTATTTCAAGGATGACGCCAGCGCTTTCAACGCCCAGAAGAAGGGCGTGATCAGCGGCAAGGGCGTTCTCAACAACCGCATTTCCGAATTCATCATGCTGCGGCTGAACGAGATCGGCGTCCCGACCCATTTCGTCCGCCGCCTCAACATGCGCGAACAGCTGGTCCACGAAGTCGAGATTATCCCGCTGGAAGTGGTGGTGCGCAATGTCGCCGCCGGGACCATGTCGCAGCGGCTCGGCATCGAGGAGGGGACGCCGCTGCCGCGCTCGATCGTCGAATTCTACTACAAGAACGACGAGCTGAACGATCCGCTGGTCAGCGAGGAGCATATCACGGCCTTCGGCTGGGCCTCGCCCCAGGACCTCGACGACATGATGGCGCTCGCGCTGCGCATCAACGATTTCATGGTCGGCCTGTTTCTCGGCGTCGATATCCGACTGGTCGATTTCAAGCTGGAATTCGGCCGCTGGTACGACGAGAACGACTTCATGCGCATCATCCTGGCCGACGAGATCACGCCGGACAGCTGCCGCCTGTGGGACATCAAGACCAACGAGAAGCTGGACAAGGACCGCTTCCGCCGCGACATGGGCAATGTCGAGGAAGCCTATCAGGAAGTGGCGCGCCGCCTGGGCATCCTGCCCGATGCCGGCCCGCAGGACCTGAAAGGCACCAAGAGCATCAACTGACGACGGCTGACGGCTGCGGCCCGATGAGAGCGAAGGTCCATGTCACCCTGAAGCCCGGCGTGCTCGACCCCCAGGGCCGGGCCATCGCCCACGCCCTGGAGGCGCTCGGCTTCGACGATGTGGCGGATGTCCGGCACGGCAAATATATCGAGATCGACCTCGCCGACGGCAACGGCGGGGCCGAGGCCGCCGCGGCCAGGGTCGAATCGATGTGCGAGAAACTGCTGACCAACACGGTGATCGAGAATTACCGCGTCGAGATCGAATCCTGAGCCTGCCGCACCGGGCCCGCGCGGCCCGGACGGCTGCCGGGCGTCGGCCGGGCCGGCGCCGGGATGCCGGCGGCGATGAAGGCCGCCATCGTGGTCTTCCCCGGCACCAACCGGGAGCACGACATGGCCGGCGCGCTGGAGGCGGCCGCGGGCCGGCCGGCCGCCCTGGTCTGGCACCGGGACAGCGAGCTGCCGGCTGCCGATCTGATCGTCGTCCCCGGCGGCTTTTCCTATGGCGATTATCTGCGCCCCGGCGCCATGGCGGCGCACTCGCCGATCCTGCGCAGTGTGAAGGAAGCGGCGCGCCGGGGCGTCGCCGTTCTCGGCGTCTGCAACGGCTTCCAGATTCTGGTCGAGGCCGGCCTGCTGCCCGGCGCCCTGCTGCGCAACGCCTCGCTCCGCTTCGTCTGCCGCACCGTCGGCCTGAAGGTCGCCGGCACGCGCACCGTTTTCGCCGCCGGCTACCGGCCGGACCGGACCCTGCGCATGCCGGTCGCCCATCATGACGGCAACTATCATGCCGATGCCGATACGCTCGACCGGCTGGAGGACGAAGGGCGGATCGCCTTCCGCTATGCCCCGCTCGAAGGCGCGGCAGCGGACGGCTTCAATCCGAACGGCTCGGCGCGCGACATCGCCGGCATCTACAACGAAACCGGCACCGTGCTCGGCATGATGCCCCACCCGGAAAACGCCGTGCGGCCCGATCAGGGCAGCACCGACGGGCTCGGCCTGTTCGCCGGCCTCGCCGCCGCCCTGGGATAGGCCGGCGGCCGTGGCGCGCCCATTCTGACCGGCCGGCCCGTGAACCGGACCCTGCCCGTCACCCTGGCGCTGCTGCTGGCCTGCGTCGCCGTCTTCCTCTACCAGGCGACGCTGTCCGGCGGCGAATACCGCGCCTTCCTCGTCCGCTACGCGCTGATCCCGCGCCTGCTGCTCGGCGAGCCGATCGATACCGGCGGCTACAATCCGCTGCCGGCGCCGCTCACCCTGGTCACCTCCATGTTCCTGCACGCCGATACGGCGCATCTGGTGCTCAACCTGATCGTGCTGATTTCGTTCGGCGCGATTGTCGAGCGGGTGCTCGGCCCGTGGCGGATGGCGGCGATCCTGCTGACGGCCGGCATTGCCGGCGGCCTGCTCCACGCCGCCTTCCACCCGGATTCCATCGCGCCGGTCGTCGGCGCCAGCGGCGCGCTCTCCGGCGCGATTGCCGCCGCCTTCCTGATCCAGCCGCGCGGGCATATCTACCTGCTGTTCGTCCGGATGCCCTACGGGCCGGGCCTGCTCGTCTTCCTGGCGGCCCACGCCCTGTTCATCGCAACCGGCTGGGCGCCGGGGATCGCGTGGATCGCCCATCTGGGCGGTCTGTTCGCCGGCTTCGTCGCGACGGCGGTTCTGGCGCCCGGCCTGCTGCGCCCGCGATAGGGCGGGCATGATCTCCACGACCGTTCTGCTCGCCGTGCTGGGCGCCGCCCTGCTCCATGCGGCGTGGAACGCCATCGTCAAATCGCGCGCCGATCCGCTGGTCGCCATGGCCTGGCTGTCGGTCTCCTCCGGCATCGCGGCCGGGCTTGCGCTCCCCTTCGTGGCCGTGCCGGCGGCCGCGGCCTGGCCCTTCCTGCTGGTCTCGGCCGCGATCCACACCCTCTACAATCTGCTGCTCGCCGCCGCCTATCGCCATGGCGATTTCAGCCGGGTCTATCCCATCGCCCGCGGTGCGGCGCCGCTGCTGGTGACGGTGGCGTCGCTCGCCTTTCTCGACGAGGCGCTGAGCGGCCCGGCCCTCGGCGCCATCGGCCTGATCCTGCTGGCGATCCTGGGTGTCGCCTGGCGCCGGGCCGGCGAATCCCGGCACAGCCGCGCGGCGGCCGATGGGGCGCCGGCCGGCGACCGCGCCCTGATCCTCGCCGGGCTGACGGCGGTCGCCATCGCCGGCTACACGATTGCCGACGGTCTGGGCGGCCGGGCTGCGGGCGATCCGGTCTCCTATATTCTCTGGCTGTTCTTCATCGATGCCTGGCCGACCGTGGTCTTCATCGCCTGGCGCCGGCGCAGCCGGATGTGGCAGGCGCCGCGCGGCGACATTGCCCGCGCGCTCGCCGGCGGGCTGCTCTCCATGCTGGCCTATGGCATCGTCGTCTGGGCGATGGCGCAGGCGCCGGTCGCCGTGGTCGCCGCCCTGCGCGAAAGCAGCATCCTGTTCGCCGCCCTGATCGGCGTGTTCGCGCTCGGCGAACGGCCGGGCCCGGTCCGCATCGCCGGGATCGTCCTGCTCGCCGCGGCGGTCGCCCTGCTGCGCCTGTCCTGAGCCTGACGAAGGGCCTGTCCTGAGCCTGTCGAAGGGGCGCCGGGCGCTAGGTCTGGATCAGCAGGCCGATGCCGGCGAAGAGCAGGAACCACAGCACGATCAGGCGGAAGGTATTGGCATCGATGCGGCGGAACAGCTTGACGCCGAGAAAGGTGCCGGCGAGCGTCACCGGCGCGCTGTAGAGGGTCAGCCAGGCGACTTCCGCGGTGAAGAAGCCGGCGGCGATCTGGGCGCCGAGGGCGACCGACAGGATCAGCGTGTTGAACGGCTGATAGATGCTGCGCGCCACCGCCGGCGACCAGCCGCGGAACTGGGACCAGATCACCGGCAGCGCACCGGCGAGGCCGATCATGCCGCCGAGCACGCCGCTGACGAAGCCGATGCCGCCATCGGCGACCGGCCGCCGGCCGGGAAAGGGCGGCCGGATGCGCACCAGCAGGCCGAAGCCGGCATAGGCGACGATCACCACGCCGACCGCCAGCGTCACCCCGGCCGCCGGCAGAAAATCCAGCAGCGCCACGCCGAACGGGATGCCGACCAGCCCGGCGGCCGCCATCGGCGCCATGCGCCGCCAGTCGAGCTGGTCGCGGAAGGCCGGCAGGCCGGCGACCTGGGCGATCACCGAGGCGGCGAGGATCAGCGGCGCGGCGACCGCCGGGCTCAGCACATAGAGCCAGAAGGCCGACGCGGCGAGCGCCGTGCCGAAGCCGGTCAGCCCGCTGATCAGGCCCGCCGCCAGCGCGCCGAGCAGGATGAAGACGATATCGACGCTCACGGGCTTCAGACCGGGCCGCTGCTGGCTTCGAGCCACGCCGACAGCGTCTCCGGCCCGATATCGCCGGCCGCGACGCCCACCATGGTTTCGACTTCGTCCGGCTGCGCCGGGTCCAGAAGCCAGCCGTTCAGGAACAGGAAGGCGGCGGTCGCCAGCAATGCCGTCCGCTTGTTGCCGTCGAGGAAGGCATGATTTTTGCAGACCCGGAGGCACAGAACGGCCGCCATGTCGAAAACGCCGGCCTCCGGCCGGCAGGCGCGCAGGTTCCGCGGGCGGTCCAGCGCGCTTTCGAGCAGGCCGCGGTCGCGCAGGCCCGCCGCGCCGCCGAAAACGGCGGTGGCCTCGTTGTGCATGGCTTCGACCATGGCCGCGGTCAGCCAGCGCGGCCCGCTCATCGATCGGCCAGTTCCTTCAGCGCATCGCGGTGGCGGCGCATATAGTTCCGGTTGGCTTCGAGAGCGGCGGCGAAATCGGGATCGTAGGCACTCAGCGCGATCCCGGCCGGGGTGCGGACCGGGAACAGGGCATCGCCCTCGCCGACGCCGAGCGCGTCCAGCAGGTCCCTGGTCAGCACGATGCCGAGCGAATTCCCGATCCGGCGGATTTTCAGCGGCCGGCCTTTCGGCATCGGAGCGTTCATGGTTGCGTTCCCGTCTTCGTTCCGGGCCCTTGTTATAACGCATGATATTACAACGCGGCGGCCGGAACAATCGGCGCGGCGCCCCCTGGCCCCCTTGCGCGCGAAAATGCGCCCGAAATTCCTGGCGGCAGGCCGGCCCGGCGGCGCTATACTGGCCGCCTTCGTGCCGGAAGCGGCCTGCAGCACGATCAAGGGAACGATGGGCGAGCGAAGCAAACCGGGCCTCGACGACTGGCGAGCCCTCGCGTCGAAGGAAATGCGCGGCGGCGCGCCGGACGATCTGGTGTGGCAGACGCCGGAGGGCATTGCGGTCAAGCCGCTCTATACGGCCGAAGACCTGGAGGGGCTGGAGGGGCTCGACAGCCTGCCCGGCCTGTTCCCCTATCTGCGCGGGCCGCGGGCGACCATGTATGCCGGCCGGCCCTGGACCATCCGCCAGTATGCCGGCTTCTCCACCGCCGAGGAATCCAACGCCTTCTACCGCCGCAATCTGGCGGCCGGGCAGATGGGCCTGTCGGTCGCCTTCGATCTCGCGACCCATCGCGGCTACGACAGCGATCATCCGCGGGTGGTCGGCGATGTCGGCAAGGCCGGAGTGGCCATCGACAGCGTCGAGGACATGAAAATCCTGTTCGACGGCATCCCGCTCGACCGCATGTCCGTCTCCATGACCATGAACGGCGCCGTCCTGCCGGTGCTGGCCGGCTTCATCGTCGCCGGCGAGGAACAGGGCGTGGCGGCGAAGGACCTGTCCGGGACCATCCAGAACGATATCCTCAAGGAGTTCATGGTCCGCAACACCTATATCTATCCGCCCGAACCGTCGATGCGGATCGTTTCGGACATTATCGGCCATACCGCCCGGCACATGCCGCGCTTCAACTCCATCTCGATCAGCGGCTACCATATGCAGGAGGCGGGCGCGACCTGCGCGCAGGAGCTCGCCTACACCATCGCCGACGGGCTGGAATATGTCCGCGCCGCCCGCGCCAGCGGCCTCGATGTCGACAGTTTCGCGCCGCGGCTCAGCTTCTTCTTCTGCCTGGGCATGAATTTCTTCATGGAGGTGGCGAAGCTGCGCGCCGCCCGCCTGCTGTGGGCGCAGCTGCTGGCGGAGGAATTCGCGCCGCAGGACCCGCGCTCGACCATGCTGCGCACCCATTGCCAGACCAGCGGCTGGTCGCTGACCGAGCAGGACCCGTACAACAATATCGTGCGCACCGCTTATGAGGCGCTGGCCGGCGCGCTCGGCGGCACCCAGAGCCTGCACACCAACAGCTTCGACGAGGCCATCGGCCTGCCGACCGAATTTTCCGCCCGCATCGCGCGCAATACCCAGCTCATCCTGCAGCACGAGACCGGCATTGCGAAGGTCGTCGATCCGCTCGCCGGCTCCTACTACGTCGAGAGCCTGACCGCTTCGCTCGCCGAAGTCGCGCGCGGCCTGATCGCCGAGGTCGAGGCGCTGGGCGGCATGACCCGGGCGGTGACCGAGGGCCTGCCCAAGCGGCGGATCGAGGAAAGCGCCGCCCGCCGCCAGGCGCGCATCGACCGTGGCGAGGAGACGATTGTCGGCGTCAACCGGTTCCAGCCCGACGGCGAGACGCGGGTCGAGGTTCTGGAGATCGACAACAGCGCCGTCCGGGAACAGCAGGTCGCGCGCCTCGAACGGCTGCGCGCCGGGCGCGACGCGGCGGCGTGCACGGCGGCGCTGGCCGCGCTGGGCAGGGTCGCCGCCTCCGGCGAGGGCAATCTGCTCGAAGCCTGCATCGCGGCGGCACGGGCGCGCGCCACGGTCGGCGAAATGTCCGATGCCCTGGAGCAGGCCTGGGGCCGCCATCGGGCCGAAGCCGGCACCATCGGCGGCGTCTATGGCGCGGCCTATGACGACGATGCGGATTTCGCCCGCATCTGTGCCGAGGTCGCCGCCTTCGCCGACCGCGAGGGCCGCCGGCCGCGCATGCTGGTCGCCAAGCTGGGCCAGGACGGCCACGACCGCGGCTCGCGCATCATCGCGACCGCCTTTGCCGATATCGGCTTCGATGTCGATATCGGCCCGCTCTTCGCCACGCCGGAGGAGGCGGCGCGCCAGGCGGTGGAGAACGATGTCCATGTCGTCGGCGTCAGCAGCCAGGCCGCCGGCCACAAGACTCTGGTGCCGCAGCTGATCGAAGCCCTGCGCGCCCAGGGCGCGGACGACATCCTGGTCGTCTGTGGCGGCGTCGTCCCGCAGCAGGACTACGATTTCCTGAAGGCCGAAGGCGTCGCCGCAGTCTACGGCCCCGGCACCAACATCCCGCACGCCGCCGCCGAAGTACTCGACCTGATCCAGGCAGGCCAGCCGCTGGCGGCGGAGTGAGGGGAGGAACGGTCCCGCGCCGCGCCCGCCGCCCTACCGCCCGCGCACCGCTGCGATGAAATTGTCGTAGAGGATGCGGGCGTCGCGGTTGAAGGAGGGCATGTGGCGGGCGGCTTCCGCGTCCAGCCGGCCGAGGCTGCCGGGGCCGAGCACCCGTTCGAGCGACTGCGCATAGGCCGGCACGGCGCCCCACTCGCCCACCGTCGCCGGCGTCTGCTCGACATGATACTGGATGCCCCAGGCGCTGCCGCCGATCCGGAAGGCCTGGATGGCGCAGGCCGGCGACGATGCCAGGACGACGCCGCCTGCGGGCAGCGCCGCCACCGCACAGCCATGCCATTGCAGGCAGGTCACGCGCGGGCCGAGGCCGGCGAGCAGCGGATCGGCCCGGCCGGCCTCGGTCAGTTCCACCTCCAGAATGCCGACCTCGGGCCCGGCCATGGCCTCGACCCGGCCGCCGAGCGCGTCGGCGAGCAGCTGGTGGCCGAGGCAGACGCCGAGAAACGGCATGCCGCGCTGGCGCACCGCCTCGCGGATCGCCGCCTTCTCGTCGGCGAGCCAGGGATGGGCGTCCTCCTCGAAAACATCCATCGGCCCGCCCATGGAGATCAGCGCGTCATAGCCGTCGAGCGGCGGGATCGCCTCGCCCTCGTCGAGCTCGACGGTATCCCACCCGATCCCGTCTTCGCGCATGAAGTCGCGGAAAATGCCGGGATGCTCGACCGCGATATGCTGGAGAACGAGAAATCTCATCGCCGGTCCCTCCGAAGCCGTGGCGCCGCCATGGTGCGGCTATCGGACCACAGGGGCGCGCCGGGGAAAAGCACCGAACGATGCCCGCGGCCGTTGACACGAGCAGGAACATAGTGTGTACATTACCCGCACTGCCGCCGCGCCCGGCGCCGGCTGCGCCCACCTGCCCGCGAGGAAACTGCCCGGATGTTCGGCCGCCTGTTCAACCGGAACCCGTACCGCTGGTCCCGCGCCGAGAAGCTGATCGTCAGCTTTCTGAAGCAGCACCGCCGGCAGGTCATTTCCACTGTCTTCGCCCGCAGGATCGTCGGGAATATCGAAGCCGGGGGCATGACGGCCTCGCTGGACGGCCTCGGCCCCAAGGCCCAGGCCGAGGTCGGCGGCTATGAATATTACGCGGCGCCGCTGGCGCTCTATGCGTCGGTCCTCTGCAGCGGCTCGCAGGCCGGGCCGCCCGACAGCGGGGAAATCTTCGTCCGGACCAGCACGATCCTGTCCCTGGCCCTGGACCTTCCCCTGGAGACCGCCGGCCAGCTTGTGGCGGATGTGGGGGAGTTCCAGAGGAAGGCCGGAGCGCTGGACGAAGACGGCACGCCGCTGACCGACGAGGAGATCGCCGAACTGCCGGAAGACCGGCGCGCGGTCGCCTGGCTGAACCGGATCGCCAATATCGACGCGGTCGCGGTCATGACGGCTTTCCTGGAGGCCGGCCCGACGATCGACCTGTCGGACCATGACGTCGATCCGGTCGCCAACCTGCTCGACCTGGCTTTCCACCCGGATCCCGAAAGCGAAAAATACACATCGAAAATCAAATGGGACGTCGACTGAACCGGACCGGCCGCCGCGCCCGCCGCCCGCAGCACTGCAAAGGAACCTGGACCATGCCCGCACCGCTCGTCTTCTATACCAACCCGATGTCGCGCGGCCAGATCGTGCGCTGGGCGCTGGAGGAGGCCGGCGCCGCCTATGAAACCGTCATTCTGGAATATGGCGGCAGCATCAAGGAGCCGGCCTATCTGGCGATCAACCCGATGGGCAAGGTGCCGGCGATCCGGCATGAGGGCCGGACGGTGACGGAGGCAGCCGCCATCTGCGCCTGGCTGGCCGAGGCGTTTCCGCAGGCCGGGCTGGCGCCGACCGCGGCGGAGCGCGCCGACTATCACCGCTGGATGTATTTCGCCGCCGGGCCGCTCGAACAGGCGGTGACGGCGAGGAGCATGAACTGGCCCGTGACGGCCGGGCAGAAGGCGATGATCGGCTTCGGCAGCTATGACGATACCATCGACACCGCCGAACTGGCCGTCAGCCAGGGCGAGCATATCTGCGGCGACCGCTTCACCATGGCCGATGTCTATTTCGGCAGCCAGATCGAATGGGGCCTGGCCTATGGCACGATACCCAAACGGCCGGCGTTCGAAGCCTATGCCGCACGGCTCGCGGAGCGCGAGGCGTACCGGCGGGCCCGGGCCATCGACGGGGCGCTGATCGAGGAGCGGGAGGCGGCTTCGTCCTGAACCGTACACACCTGCGCGCACCGGCCATGCCAGATCCTGTCGGAACGAAACCGGAAACCCGCCATATCTTGAGCATGGGCCGCGAAGACGCTATGGTCAATCCGGGATCAACCGGGCAAGGGCCGGATCATGTCCGCCGTCCATGACCTGTTCGCCGATACGCCGAAAACCGCCCGGCCGGTGCCGCGCCCGGCCGGAAAGGCGGGCGCGGGCAAGGCGCGCCGGCAGGCCTATACCGCGCACGATATCGAGGTGCTGGAGGGGCTGGAGCCGGTGCGCAAGCGGCCGGGCATGTATATCGGCGGCACGGACGAGCGCGCCCTGCACCATCTGGCCGCCGAGGTCATCGACAATGCGATGGACGAGGCGGTGGCCGGCCACGCGACCCGCGTCGAGGTCGCCCTGGACGCCGAAAATTACGTCGCCATTCGCGACAACGGCCGGGGCATCCCGGTCGATCCGCATCCGAAATTCGGCGACCGGTCGGCGCTCGAAGTGATTCTCACAACGCTGCATTCCGGCGGCAAGTTCGGCGGCGGCGCCTATGTCACCTCCGGCGGGCTGCACGGAGTCGGCCTTTCGGTGGTCAATGCGCTCGCCGACGATCTGCAGGTCGAGGTGGCGCGCGACGGGCGCCTGTGGGTTCAGCGCTATGCCCGCGGCGCGCCGTGCGGCCCGCTGGAAGAAGCCGGGCCGTGCCACAACCGGCGCGGCACGACGGTGCGCTTCCGCCCCGATGCGGAAATCTTCGGCGCCGGCGCGGCCTTTCGCGCGGCCACGCTCTACCGGATGGCGAGGGCCAAGGCCTATCTGATCGGCGGGGTCGAGATCCGCTGGAGCTGCGCGGCGGAGCGCCTGCCGGCCGAGGGCGGCATCCCGCAGGCCGAAACCATCCGCTTCCCCGGCGGCATTCGCGACTATCTGGGCGAGGCGCTGGACGAGCGCGCGGCCTATACCGGCAGTGCCTTCGCCGGTACGGCGCCGCTCAACGGCGCCGGCCGGGTCGAATGGGCGGTCGCCTGGCCGGCGGACGAACGGGGCTTCGTCCACTCCTATGTCAATACGGTGCCGACCCCCCAGGGCGGCAGCCACGAACAGGGCTTCCGCACCGCGCTGGTCAAGGGCCTGCGCAGCCATGCCGAGCTCGCCGGCATCCGCAAGGCCGGGCAGATCGCCGGCGAGGATGTCATGGACGGCGCCTGCGCCATGCTCTCCGCCTTCATCGCCGAGCCCCAGTTCCAAGGCCAGACCAAGGAGCGGCTCGGCATGCCGGAGGCGGCGCGCCTCGTCGAACAGGCGGTGCGCGACCATTTCGACCATTTCCTGTCCGCCGACCCTTCCGGCGCCCGGCAGCTCATCGACCGCCTGGTCGAGAAGGCCGGCGAGCGGGCGCGCCGCAAGGCCGAGCGCGAGCGCAAACGCGCCGGCGCCGCCGCCCGCCTGCGCCTGCCCGGCAAGCTGGCCGACTGTTCGGCGCGCGCGGCCGGGGCGACCGAAATCTTCCTGGTGGAGGGCGATTCGGCCGGCGGCTCGGCCAAGCAGGCGCGCAACCGGGCGACCCAGGCGGTGCTGGCGCTGCGCGGCAAGATTCTCAATGTCGCCAGCGCCTCGACCGACAGGATGCGCGCCAACCAGGAGTTGAACGATCTGATCCTCGCACTCGGCTGCGGCACCGGCGGGCAGTACGATGGCGACCGGCTGCGCTACGACCGGGTCATCGTCATGACCGATGCCGATGTCGACGGCGCCCATATCGCCTCCCTGCTGCTGACCTTCTTCTATCGCGAGATGCCGGAGCTGGTGCGCGGCGGCCATCTGTTCCTCGCCCTGCCGCCGCTCTACCGCATCGCCCGCAGCGGCAGGGTCGCCTTCGCCCGCGACGATGCCCACAGGGATGCCCTGCTGAAGGAGGCCTTCGCCGGCCGCGGCAAGCCGGAGATCAGCCGCTTCAAAGGGCTGGGCGAGATGCCGCCGGCCCAGCTCAGGGAAACCACGATGGACCCGGCCCGGCGCACCCTGCTGCGCGTCACCCTGCCCGGCGAGGACGATCCCCACGAGCAGGCCGACGCGGGCGCGACCGAAAAACTGGTCGAAAGCCTGATGGGGCGCCGGCCGGAGATGCGCTTCCGCTTCATCCGGGAGCGGGCGCGCTTCGCCGGCGAGATCGATCTTTAGGCCGACCTTCCGGCCGTCTTCGCGCCGGCTTGCGGTTGCCTGGAAATATTTGTCTTTACTTTATCGTCTTTTAACTCTAACTTTCTCATCTACTGGTAGATACTCAACTCTCTCTGGAGCATGTGGCCAATGTCTCTGAAGAAAACGGTTCACGTCGTCCTGGCCCTGCTGTTTCTGGGCGGCCTGGGCGGCGGCCTGACGGCCTGCAATATGATCGAGGGCTTCGGCGAGGACATTTCCTCCACCGGCCGCTATGTGAAGGACCGGGTCTTCAACTAGGCCGCCGGCGAACGCAAGACGGGCGGCCCGCCCCCTGCAAGCCCTACCGGATCAGGGCGGAGACGGCACGGAATTCCGGGTGGCCGGCCGTGCCCAGCCATTCGAACAGAACCATCTCGGTCGAGACGATCCCGATTCCGGCCGTGCGCATTCGCGCGAGCGCCAAGTCGCAATTCTCCGCCGTGCGCGACGCCACCGCATCGGCCGCGACATGGACCCGGTAGCCGGCCTCGCGCAGGCCGAGCGCCGTCTGCAGCACGCAGACATGGGCTTCCATGCCGCACAGAATCGCATCCGTCCGGCCGGCGTCGGCCAGCGCATCGGCCAGCCGGTCGTCGGCCTGGCAGGAAAAGTGCAGCTTGTCGAACACGCGCGCCGGATCGGCCCGCTCCCGTATCGCGGCCACGGTCGGGCCCAGACCGCGCGGATATTGTTCCGAAATCGCATACGGGACGCCGAGCAGGACGGCAGCATCCAGCAGGATGCCGGCCTGCCGCGCGGCCCGGTCGCCGCCGACCGTCGCCGGGGCCAGCCGTTCCTGAATGTCGATCAGCAGCAGCTGGCTGGAGGCGGCGTTCATCATGGCCTGGCGGTCCCATGCCGTTGCCGGGCGGCAATTCCGGCCCCTGTCCGCCCCTGCGGCCGGGTGGGGCGTTGAATTGCGCCGGAAAAGGACAATCTAAGGCCGTGCGCAACACGCGCCCAGCGAAATCCATCCCTGCCAGATTCCCGACTTCATGACATTCGATACCCTTGGCCTGAGCGACGCCGTACTCAAGGCGGTCGTCGAGACCGGTTATACCGAGCCCACGCCGATTCAGGAAAAGGCGATCCCCACCATCCTGATGGGCCGCGACATGGTCGGCCTGGCGCAGACCGGCACCGGCAAGACCGCCGGCTTCACCCTGCCGATGATCGACATCCTGTCGGCGGGCCGGGCCAAGGCGCGGATGCCGCGGTCGCTGATCCTGGAGCCGACCCGGGAGCTCGCGGCCCAGGTCGCCGAGAATTTCCGCAATTACGGCCGGAACAGCCGCCTGACCCACGCCCTGCTGATCGGCGGCGAGGGCTTCGACGGCCAGGACAGGCTGCTCGACCGGGGCGTCGATGTCCTGATCGCCACGCCGGGCCGGCTGCTCGACCAGGTCGAGCGCGGCAAGGTCCTGCTGCGCGACGTCAAGATTTTCGTCATCGACGAAGCCGACCGCATGCTCGACATGGGCTTCATCCCGGATATCGAGCGCATCGTCAAACTGCTCACGCCGCTGCGCCAGACGGTCCTGTTCAGCGCGACCATGCCGGCGGAAATCCGCCGCCTGGCCGACGCCTACATGATCGATCCGAAGGAGATCGCCGTCGCCCGGCCGGCGACCACGGCAGCGACGATTGCGGACGCCGTCGCCATCGTCCCGGAGCGCGACAAGCGCGCCACCCTGCGCGACCTGATCCGGGCCGAAAAGGTGACCAGCGCCCTGGTGTTCTGCAACCGCAAGCGCGATGTCGATATCCTGAAGCGCTCGCTCGTCCGCCACGGTTTCGACGCGGCGGCCCTGCATGGCGACTTGGCGCAGGAAACCCGCACCGCGACCCTCGATTCGTTTCGCGACGGCCGGCTGACCATCCTGGTGGCGAGCGATGTCGCCGCCCGCGGGCTCGACATTCCCGACGTGTCGCACGTCTTCAACTTCGATGTGCCGTTCAACCCTGAGGATTATGTCCACCGCATCGGCCGCACCGGGCGGGCGGGCCGGCAGGGCCGCGCCATCACCATCGCGACGCCGGCCGAAGGCAAGCTGCTCGACGCCGTCGAACGGCTGATCCGGCGCCGGATCGAGCGGCTGAAGGGCGACCGGCCGCAGGACGCGGCGGCGCCGGAGCCCGAGGCCGAAAAGGCCGGGCCCGAAGACGCCGCTGCCGAACGGCCCGGCAGGCCGCAGCGGCGCCGGCGCAACGGCCGGAGCCGGACCAGGGCCGTGCCGGAGCAGCGCGACGAGACGCCCCGGCGCAGCACGGCGGCGGCGCCGAAGCCGCGCCCGGCCGCCGAGCCGCCGGACGAGCCGGTCGTCGGCATGGGCGACCATGTGCCGGCCTTCCTGCGCCGGCCGGGCCGCAAAACGGCCTAGCGCCGCGCGGCTGCCGCGGCTCCCCGACGTTTCGCGCCGGCGCCGGAAACGCGGTCACACGCCCAGATAGCGGTGCTGGAGCTCGGTATCGGCGCGCAGCGCGGCGCTGTCGCCGGACCAGACGACCCGGCCCTTCTCGATAATATAGTGGCGGTCGGCCAGGCGGGTCAGCGCCTCGACATTCTTGTCGACCAGCAGGATCGATTCGCCATGGGCCTTGAGCGTATCGAGGGTGCGCCAGATGTCCTGCCGGATGAGCGGCGCCAGCCCCTCGGTCGCCTCGTCCAGAATGAGCAGCCGCGGATTGGTCATCAGGGCCCGGCTGATCGCCACCATCTGCTGCTCGCCGCCCGAAAGCTGGTTGCCCATGTTCCGGCGCCGCGCGGCAACGGCCGGAAACAGGTCGTAGACCTTTTCCAGCGTCCACGGATCGCCGCTGCCGTGCCGGTTCTCCTGGGTCGCGACCAGATTCTCCTCGACGGTCAGGTTGGGGAAGACCTGGCGGCCCTCCGGCACCAGGCCGAGGCCGGCGCGCGCCACCCGGTAGGGCAGCAGGCGATGAATGTCCTCGCCATCGACGGCGATGCGGCCGCGCCGCGCCGGGGTGAGCCCCATGATCGAGCGGATCGTCGTCGTCTTGCCCATGCCGTTGCGGCCGAGCAGGGTGACGACCTCGCCGTCCCTGACCTCCAGGCTCATGCCGAACAGGACCTGGCTCTGGCCGTAGAAGGTTTCGACATTTTCGAGGATCAGCATGGCGCCGCGCCTCAATCTTCGCCGAGATAGGCGGCGCGGACATCGTCGTTGCCGCGGATCTCGTCGGGCGCGCCGGTCGCGATGGCCTCGCCATAGACCAGCACGGTAATCCGGTCGGCAAGGGCGAAGACGGCGTCCATATCGTGCTCGATCAGCAGGATGGTGTGATCGCGGGCGAAGCTGCGCAGCAGCTCCACCATGCGGGCCGATTCCTCGACGCCCATGCCCGCCATCGGCTCGTCCAGCAGCAGCATCGATGGCCCGGTGGCGATGGCCATGGCGATCTCGAGCTGGCGCTGCTCGCCATGGGACAGGTCGGCCGCCAGCATATCGGCGCGCGCGTCGAGGCCCACGGCCTCCAGCGCCCGGCGCGCCGGTTCGCGCAGGCGCCGGTCGGTCTGGGCCGGCCGCCAGAACCGGAAGGAGCTGCCGGCATGGGCCTGGACGGCGAGCGCGACATTGTCCTCGGCGGTGAAATCGAGAAAGATGCTCGTCACCTGGAACGACCGGGCGAGGCCGAGCCGGGAAATCCGGTGCGCCGGCAGGCCGGCGATGTTGTGGCCATCGAACACGATCTCGCCGCTGTCCGGCTTCAGCATGCCGCTGAGCTGCGCGATCAGGGTCGTCTTGCCGGCGCCGTTCGGGCCGATGATGGCGTGCACCTCGCCCCGCTCGACCGCCAGATTGACGTTCCGCGTCGCGTGGACCTGGCCGAAACTCTTGACCAGGTTGCGCACTTCGAGGTGCAGGTCAGCCATTCCGCCGGCCCCGGCCCCACGCCCCGATCCGCTCCAGCGGATTGGGCCAGCCGCCATAATCCACCCCGAGCTTGACCACGAGCGACAGCAGCACGATGGCCAGCACGATGGTGAGCGGCGTCGCCAGCGTAATCAGGAACAGGAACAGCGCAAAGGCGAGGCCGAGCAGCGCAAAGCCGGCCGCGAAGCGCGGCATGCCGGCCCAATCGTCCGGGACGAGGCCGAACAGGCCGCGCTTGGCGAAGAGCACGAGCAGGACCAGCATCGGGCCGAAGACGATCATCCAGTAATCCTGGCCGACCAGCTCCTGCAGGAACTCCTCGATGGAGAGGAAGGCGAGCGCGCCGAAGACCGGCCCGAAAATGGTGCCCATGCCGCCCATGATGACCATGATCATGATCTCGCCGGAGCGGATCCACATCATGTATTCCGGGGTGAGGAATTCCTGGTGGTTGGCGAACAGGGCGCCGGCGACGCCGCAGATCGTCCCGGCGAAAACGAAGGCGGTGAGGCGGTAGCGGTAGACCGGATAGCCGAGCGCCGCCATCCGGACCGGGTTGGAATAGCTGCCGCGGATCACCATGCCAAAACGGGAATTGACCAGCCGGCGCAGCAGCAGGAGCGACAGCAGCAGCGCGCCCAGGCTGAAATAGTACAGGGCCCCGCCATCGGCCTTGTCGTCCCCTGCATAGATCACGTTGTCGGACAGGTTGAAGAAGCCGAAATCGCTGCGCTGATCGATGTTCATGCCGTCGTCGCCGCCGAACGGCTCGAGGCTGATGCCCAGAAAGAACAGCATCTGGGTGAAGGCCAGGGTGATCATGATGAAATAGAGGCCGGTGGTGCGCAGCGAGATCGCGCCGATGGCCAGCGCCACCAGGGCCGAGCCGACGATGGCGACGGCGAACTGGAAATAGCCGCTGGCGAGGAAGCCCCAGGCGCAGGTCTCGCCCTCCTCCACATCGTAGCAGAGGTCGCCGAAATAGCGCGCCGAGACGGCGACGGCATAGGCGCCGAGGCCGATATAGGCGGCGTGGCCGAAGCTCACCATGCCGCCATAGCCCAGGATCAGGTCCAGGCTCGCCGCCGCGATGGCGAAGATCATCATCTTGGTCATGAACGAGATCATGAACACATCGTCGGCGCCGGCGGCGACCAGCGGCAGCACGGCGAGGCCGATCAGCCCGGCCAGCATGATGACGAAGCGCGGATCGGCAAACGACAGGCGGATGCGCGGGTTCAGATTGGATGTGCCGTGTGCGGCCATGGTCTCGCCCTCCGTCCGCCTATCCGGTCCGGGCCGGGAACAGGCCCTCGGGCTTGAAGAACAGGATGGCGGCCATCAGGATGTAGATCATCATGGAGGCCAGCGCCGGGCCCGCGGTCTGGGCGAAATCCTCATTCAGGAAAACGCGCAGAATATCGGTCATGAACACCCGGCCGCCGATCTCGACCAGGCCGACCAGGATCGAGGCGATGAAGGCGCCGCGGATCGAGCCGATGCCGCCGATGACGATCACGACGATGGCGAGGATCAGCTTCTCCTCGCCCATGCCGCTTTCGACCGATTCGATCGGACCGATCATGATGCCGGCAAAGCCCGCCAGCGCCGCGCCGATCCCGAACACGATGGTGTAGAGCGCGATCACATTGACGCCGAGCGCGCCGATCATCGCCCGGTTGGACGCCCCGGCGCGAATGCGCATGCCGACCCGCGTCCGCGTGATGGCGAGGAACAGGCCGATTGCGACCAGAATGCCGGCCAGGATCACGATCAGCCGGTAGAACGGATAGGAAAAGCCGAACAGCGGGAAGGGGAAGTTGATCGACGCCGGCAGGACGAATTCCTGGCTCTCGGCCCCGAACACGACCAGCACCATCTGATTGAAGAACAGGATGCAGCCGAAGGTGGCCAGCACCTGGTCGAGGTGATCCCGGCTGTAGAGGGTCCGGAAGGCGAGATATTCCAGCGCGATGCCGAGCAGCAGGATGACCGGCAGGGCGACGATGGCGGCGAGCAGGAAGCTGCCCGACTGCTGGAATACCCAGGCGGCGACATAGGCGCCCATCATGAACATGGAGCCGTGCGCCAGGTTCACGAAGCTCATGATGCCGAGCACGAGCGTCAGGCCGCCGGCAACCAGAAACAGGAAGATGCCGAACTGCAGCCCGTTGAGGGCCGTCTGGAAGACAAGCTGCTCCATGAGCGGACCGATATACCCCGGCTGACGCAACCGGGTCTACGGCAGCACCGGACCGGTCAGGCAAACAGACAAGCCCGGTGTTCTGCCACCGGGCGCTTCCACACGTTCAGCGTACCCGCATACAAGCGGCGCCGCCCGGCACTGTCAAGCCGGCGCGCCGTAGCGAAAGCGACCGGCCGGCGTGGGCCCGGCTGCTTCAGGTCACCGCGCCGCGGGCGTGGAAGGCCGGCCGGTCCCAGGCCCCGCTGTCCATGATCCCGGCCAGAACCCCGACCGCGTCCCAGATATCGACATAGCGGGTGTAGAGCGGC
The DNA here is from genome assembly GCA_965221475.1 of Alphaproteobacteria bacterium. GTDB lineage: Bacteria > Pseudomonadota > Alphaproteobacteria > Bin65 > Bin65 > Bin65. The sequence continues at coordinate 918,967 of OZ244891.1, forward strand.
GTCAGGCCGAAGCGCAGGATATCGGGCGCGCGGAAATCGCCGACGACATGGCCGGCGATCAGCGCCTGCATTATGGGAAAGCCGTGCGGATGGGCGAAGCTGACCTGGCTGCCGCGGCTTTCGTCGCGCGGCGAGACCAGGGCGAAGCCGTGGCCGGCGCAGCGCTGCTCGACCAGTTCGATGAACAGGTCGCCGAGGGCGAGGGACTTGGCCCGCACCGCCGCCATATCGACCCCGGCCATGGTATCGAGGCCGGCTTCGAGCGCGGCGAGGCTCAGCACCGGCGGCGTGCCGCACAGATTGCGCGCAATGCCTTCGGCCGGGGCGTAGGACCAGTCGAAATCGAACGGCGCGGCGTGGCCCATCCAGCCGGAAAGCGGCGGCCGGATGCGCGCCTGCAGGCGCCCGGCGATGAACAGGAAGGCCGGCGCACCGGGGCCGCCATTGAGATATTTGTAGCCGCAACCGACCGCAAGGTCCGCCCCGGCGCCGTTCAGATCGACCGGCACCGCGCCGGCGCTGTGCGCGAGGTCCCACAGGACCAGGGCTCCGGCCCTGTGGGCCCTGGCGGTAACCGCCGCCATATCGTGCATCCGCCCGCTGCGGTAATCGATATGGGTCAGCATGACGACGGCGACATCGTCCCGGATCGCCGCCTCAAGTTCACCGTCGCTCTCGACCAGGCGCAGCTCGTGGCCGCGGTCGAGCATCCCGGTCAGGCCCTGCGCGATATAGAGATCGGTCGGGAAATTGCCCTTTTCCGAGACGATGACCCTGCGGTCCGGCCGTTCGGCCAGCGCCGCCGCCAGCAGCTTGAACAGGTTGACCGAGGTCGAATCGGCGCACACCACCTCGTCCGGCCGGGCGCCGATCAGCGGCGCCAGCTTGGCGCCGCAGCGCCGGGGCATGTCATACCAGTCGTGGACGTTCCAGCTCTTGATCAGGTCCAGGCCCCACTGGTCCTCGATCAGCTGGCGGATACGGTCCCGGGCGATGTGCGGCAGGGCGCCGAGGGAATTGCCGTCGAGATAGATCATGCCATCGGGCAGGTCGAAGCGCTCGCGCATCCGCGCCAGCGGATCGCTGGCATCGCGCTCCAGCAAATCGTCTCGCGTCAGGGTCGTCATCGCCGCATCCGCCGGTCGCCGGCCCGGCAGGGCCGGGGGGACGCGCATCATAGCGCGGCCGGCGCGCCGCCGGAACGGTGCGTCGCCGCACCCGCGCCGCCCGGCCGGGGCGGCTTCCGCCCGCCGCGGACATGGCCTATGAAGGGGCCTCCCGGCAGCGACCGAAAGCGGCGACAGGCCGAGCCATGACCGCCGGCAGCCCCGAAACCGATCCCGATCCCGAAACCGTCGGCGTTCTGCTCGCCGGCGGCCGGGCCCGGCGCATGGGCGGCGGCGACAAATGCCTGCGCCCGCTCGCCGGCCGGCCGCTGCTCGCCCATGTCATCGACCGGGTCGCGCCCCAGGTCGGCCGTCTGGTGCTGAACGCCAATGGCGATCCCGGCCGCTTCGCCGCCTTCGGCCTGCCGGTTGCCGCCGACCTGCTGCCCGGCGCGCCCGGCCCGCTCGCCGGCGTCCTCGCCGGGATGGCCTGGGCGGCGGTCCACGCCCCGGCCGCGCCGTGGATTCTGACCGTGGCGACCGATGCGCCGTTCCTGCCGCCGGACCTCGCCGCCCGGCTTCACGCCGCGGTCCGGCGCGACGGGGCGGACATGGCCTGCGCGGCCTCCGGCGGGCGGCATCATCCGGTGATCGGCCTGTGGCCGGTCGGGCTGCGCGATGCGCTCGAACGCGCGCTGCGCACCGAGGGCATCGCCAGGGTGGATCGCTGGACCGCGCGCTTCTCCCTGGCAGTCGCGGCCTTCGAGGCCGGCCCGCCGGACCCGTTCTTCAACGCCAACCGGCCGGAGGACCTGGAGGCCGCCGGGAATATCCTGGCCGGCGGCCGGTAGGGTCGGACCGCCGTCCGCGCCCGGCATCGTTTCAGGCAATACTCATTTTCCGTTTGACAAAGACTTGATGCAGCGCTTCAATGTTCAATCTGTATTCATTGGTATTCGATCCTGTCTCATTCGTTGGGTGATTCTGTCTTCGACATGTCACCATTGGAAACAATGCCCATCGGGCGTTCTTTCCGTCACTCCTCATCAGCGACTTCACGGGCGGCCTCCGGCCGCCCTCTTTTTTTTGCGCCGCGAGCCGGCGATCAGGCGTCCGGGGTTTCGGCGGCCGGCGCGTCGAGCCGGAGCGACAGGGCGTGCACCGGGCCGGCCAGTTCCGCGGCGAGGACCGCATGGACCTGCCGCTGCCGCTCGACCCGGCCGACGCCGGCGAAGGCCGCGGCGGTCATGACGACGCGGAAATGCGTCTCGCCGCCCGGCCGCGCGCCGACATGGCCGACATGAAGGTGCGATTCGTCGATCACCTCCAGGGAGGCGGGCGCGAAGGCTTCGGTCAGTCTGGTGCGGATCGTATCGACGACGCTCATGGGCGGGCCTCCGGTTGAGACAAACGGTTTATGGACGGCACGGCCGTTGCCCCGGCACAAATGGGGCCCTTCCCGCCGTCCGGTCAAGCCGGCCGGCCCTTCCCGATCCTCCTGCCCGTCCACTGCCGCCCCGCCGGACCGCTCCCAGCGCATGACCGACCCCGCCAGCCGCCAGCCGCTCGACCAGCCGGCCGCCCACTCGGCCGCGGCCGCCTACGGCCTGCTGGTCGCCATCGTCTGCATCTGGGGCATCAACTGGCCGTTCATGAAGATCGGCCTCGCCTGGCTGCCGCCCTTCTGGTTCAATTTCCTGCGCATCGCGCTGGGCGCGGCGACCCTGTTCGCGGTGCTGGCGGCCGGGCGGCGCCTGCGCCTGCCGCCGCGCCACGACTGGCCGATGATCGCGCTGGTCGGCGGCATCCAGATCGGCCTCTATATGGGCCTGGTGCACTGGGGCCTGCAATATGTCCCGGCCGGCCGCGCCTCGCTGCTGGCCTATACGACGCCGATCTGGGTCGTTCCCGGCGCGATGCTGTTTCTCGGCGAACGGCTCACCCGGCTGCGCGTTCTGGGCCTGCTGGCCGGGCTTGCCGGCCTCGCCGCCCTGTTCAATCCGCTCGCCTTCGACTGGTCCGACGCCACGGTGGTGAAGGGCAATGCGATCCTGCTGGCCGGCGCGCTGTGCTGGGCGACCGGGATCGTCTTCGTCAAGCGCCATGTCTGGCGCTGCACGCCGCTCGAGGCGGTGCCGTGGCAGCTGCTGATCGCGGCGGCGCTGGCGCTGGTCCTCGCCCTGGCCACCGACACCGGCCGGCCGATCGAGTGGAACGCCGGCTCGATCCTGATTCTGCTCTATAACGGCTCGCTGGCGACGGCGCTGGCGGTATGGGCGGTCATCTCGATCAACCGGGCGCTGCCGGCGGTGACGACCTCGCTCGCCATGCTCGGCGTCCCGGCGGGCGGCCTGTTTTTCAGCGCCCTGATCCTGGGCGAGGCCCTGACCGTTTCGCTGCTGCTCGGCCTCGTCCTGATCGTCGGCGGCGTCGCCACCGTCGCGTGGGACGACCGGCGGGCGGCGCGGGCGGCCGCGGCGGCGTAGCCATCGCCGTCGCTCCGCTCGCGGGCTTGCGATGCTTGTTCCGGCCCGGCCAAAGCGCCATATTTGCAGCATGCGCAAGGTGCCGCTCGAATCCTTCGACGATCTCGGCAAGTCGCTCGGCCTGAAGAAACCGGCGGCGGACCGGCGCTGCGACCGGCCGGCCTGTACCGAAGCCGGCGAGCACCGGGCGCCGAAATCGCCGACGGCGCTCGACGATTATTACTGGTTCTGCGTCCGCCACGTCGCCGAATACAACAAGGCGTGGAACTACTGCAAAGACCTGAGCGAGGACGAAATCGAGCGGGAAATCCAGCGCGATACGCTGGGCCGGCGCCCGACCTGGCCGCTGGGAATGCGCGTCGGCCCGGCGGCCGGCCGGTTCGGAGCGCTCAACGACGGTTTCGCCGCGACGGACGGACCGTCCGACGGACAGGGCGGATGGAAGGGCCGCGCCGGCGGCGGCCGTCCGCACCCCGGTACGGCAGAACACCGCGCGCTGCAGACCTTGCAGTTGACCGATTCAGCCGATATGACGGCGGTAAAGGCGCGCTACAAGGCGCTCGTCAAGAAATACCACCCCGATGCGAACGATGGCGATGCGGCGGCGGAGAACCGGCTGAAAGCCATCAACGAGGCCTATACCGTCCTCAGAAAGTCCAGGGGCGTACCGCGCGGGCGCTGACCGCAGCGCCGCGAACCGCGCCGGCGCGAACGGCCAGCAACGAAAGGCGAATCCGTGACCAACAGCCCCGCCGCTCCGGCAGACGCCGCACCGATGAGCGAGATCGTCGTGTCCGACCCGGACATTTCGGTCGATGTCCGCCAGACGTTCGGGCTGGACATCGACTGGGAGGTGCCGGCCTTCAGCCAGCAGGACGCGCACGTTCCCGATCTCGATCCCGCCTACTATTTCGACCATGAGACGACTCTGGCGATCCTCGCGGGCTTCGCCCACAACCGCCGGGTCATGATCCAGGGCTATCACGGCACCGGCAAATCGACCCATATCGAGCAGGTGGCCGCGCGCCTCAACTGGCCGTGCATCCGCATCAATCTGGACAGCCACATCAGCCGGATCGACCTGATCGGCAAGGACGCCATCGTCCTGCGCGACGGCAAGCAGATCACCGAGTTCCGCGAGGGCATCCTGCCCTGGGCGCTGCAGCGGCCGACCGCCCTGGTGTTCGACGAATACGATGCCGGCCGGCCCGACGTGATGTTCGTGATCCAGCGCGTGCTGGAGGTGGAGGGCAAGCTCACCCTGCTCGACCAGAGCCGGGTCATCCGCCCGCACCGGTCGTTCCGCCTGTTCTCGACCGCGAACACGGTCGGCCTCGGCGACACAACCGGCCTGTATCACGGCACCCAGCAGATCAACCAGGGCCAGATGGACCGCTGGTCCATCGTCGGCACCCTGAACTATCTGGAGCATGAGGCGGAGGTGAAGATCGTCCTCGCCAAGGCGCCGGAATACGATACGAAGGAGGGCCGGGAGAAGATCGAGGCCATGGTGGCCGTGGCCGATCTCAGCCGTTCCGGCTTCATGGCCGGCGACATTTCCACCGTCATGTCGCCGCGCACGGTCATCATGTGGGCGCAGAACGCCCTGATTTTCCGCGATCTGGGCTATGCCTTCCGGGTGACCTTCCTCAACAAGTGCGACGAGGTCGAGCGGCCGACCATCGCCGAATATTACCAGCGCTGCTTCGGCTCGGAACTGCCGGAAAGCGCGGTCGGGGCGGCGACGGCCTGACGGGGCCGGCGGAACGCGGACGCAAAAGACGATGCCGGATCCGGACGAACCGCTCGAGGTTCTGCGCCAGGTGACCGGCGCGGCCATGCGCGCCATCGCGCGCGAGCCGGAGCTCAGGCTCGCCTTTGCGCAGGACGGGCCGCAGGCCGCCGGCCACCAGGTCCGGCTGGCGCCGCCGGCGCGCGACCTGAACTATCTCCAGGTTTCCGAAATGCGCGGCCATGGCGATTCGATCGCCCTGCGAATGCGCCACCATGACGAGGAAACCCATATCCGCCGCATGCCGCGCACGGAGATGGCGCGCCAGGTCTACGATTGCGTCGAGCGGGCGCGCTGCGAGGCAATCGGTGCCCGCCGGATGATCGGCCTGCGCGAGAATCTGGCGGCCGCGCACGAGCAGCGCTGCCGCCAGGAAGGCTTCGACCGGGTCACCGAGCGCAACGACCGGGACCTGCCGGAAGTGATCGGCTATCTGGCGCGCGAAGCCTTTACCGGCGAAGCGCCGCCGCCGGCGGCCCGCACCATGGTCGATCTCGCCCGCGCCGCGCTGGAGCGGCAGATCGGCCGGGGGCTGGACCGGCTGGCCGGCCTGCTCGACGATCAGGACGCCTTCGCCATGCTGGTGCGCAAGCTCATCAGCGACCTGCATCTGGAGGACGAGGCACAGCCGGCCGAACAGGAACAGGACAGCGAGGACGACCGGGAAGAGGGCGGCGGCGAGGCCGACAGCCCCGGCTCCGACGATGGCGAGGACGATGCCGAGGCCAGCATCCCGAGCGAAACCATGGAGTCGGAAGAGACCGACGAGGCCGAGGGCAGCGCCGAGGATGCCGATGCCGAGCCCATGTCGGACGAAGGCGACGAGGAGCCGGCCGGCCCGGACCGCATTCCGCGCCACGACCACAATCTGAACCCCGACGACCGGCACACCTACCGGGTCTGGTCGACCGCCCATGACGAGGTCGTCGCAGCCCAGGATCTGTGCGACCCGGACGAGCTCGCCCGCCTGCGCCAGAATCTCGACCAGCAGCTCCAGCATCTGCAGACCGTGATCGCCCGGCTCGCCAACCGGCTGCAGCGCAAGCTGCTCGCCAAGCAGAACCGGTCGTGGGAGTTCGACCTGGAGGAAGGCATTCTCGACACGGCGCGGCTCGACCGGGTGGTCCTCAACCCGATGGACCCGCTGTCCTACAAGCAGGAGACGGACACCGAGTTCCGCGACACCGTCGTCACCCTGCTGATCGACAATTCCGGCTCGATGCGCGGCCGGCCGATCTCGGTGGCGGCGGTGAGCGCCGACATTCTGGCGCGCACCCTGGAGCGCTGCGCGGTCAAGGTCGAGATTCTCGGCTTCACCACCCGGGCGTGGAAGGGCGGCCAGGCGCGGGAATCCTGGCTCGCCGCCGGCAAGCCGGCCAATCCCGGCCGGCTGAACGATCTGCGCCACATCGTCTACAAGTCGGCCGATGCGCCGTGGCGGCGCGCGCGCCGCAATCTCGGCCTGATGCTGCGGGAAGGCATCCTCAAGGAGAATATCGACGGCGAAGCCCTGCTGTGGGCGCATAACCGGATCGTCGGCCGGCCGGAACGGCGCAAGATTCTGATGGTGATTTCGGACGGCGCGCCGGTCGACGATTCGACTCTTTCGGTCAATCCCGGCAACTATCTGGAAAAGCATCTGCGCGAGACCATCGCCTGGATCGAGACCATGTCGCCGGTACAGCTGCTCGCCATCGGCATCGGCCACGACGTGACCCGCTACTACCGGCGCGCCGTCACCCTGGTCGATGCCGAACAGCTCGGAGGCGCGATCATGGACGAGCTGGCCTCCCTGTTCGACGACGAGCCGGCCGCCCTGCCGGCACCGCGGCGCCGGGCGCGCGCGGCATGACCACGCTGCTCGCCCGCAATGCGCGCGTTCTGGCGGTCATGGACGATGCCGGCACCGAGATTCCGGATGGCGGCCTGTTCTGCCGGGACGGCGTGATCGAGCAGGTCGGGCCGAGCGCGGAACTGCCGCGCAGCGCCGACGAAATCATCGACCTGAAGGACCATGTCGTCATTCCCGGCCTGGTCAACACCCACCATCACCTGTTCCAGAACCTGACCCGCGCGGTGCCGGGGGGGCAGGACGCCGCCCTGTTCGGCTGGCTGAAATCCCTCTATCCGATCTGGGAGCGGCTGGGGCCGGCACATATCCGGATCTCCGCCCTGGTCGGCCTGGCCGAGCTGGCGCTCTCCGGCTGCACGACGTCGTCGGACCATCTCTACCTCTATCCCAACGGTGTGCGGCTCGACGACGAGATCGAGGCGGCGGTCGATCTCGGCGTGCGCTTCCACGCCACCCGCGGCGGCATGACCATCGGCGAGAGCCAGGGCGGCCTGCCGCCGGACAGTCTGACGGAAGATGAAAACGATTATCTGAAGGACTGCATCCGGGTCATCGAGGACTTTCACGATCCGGCGCCGATGGCGATGGTCCAGGTCGCGGTCGCGCCCTGTGCGCCGTTCATCGTCAGCCAGGACCTGATGCGCGAATCGGCGCGGCTGGCCCGGCAGTACGGCGTGCGCCTGCACACCCACCTGGCCGAGAATGTCGAGGATATCGAGTATTCGCTGGCCAATTTCGGCATGCGGCCGGGCGAATATATCGAGGATGTCGGCTGGACCGGCGACGATGTCTGGCACGCCCATTGCGTTCAGCTCGACGACCGGGAGGCGGCGCTGTTCGCGCGCACGGGCACCGGCATCGCCCATTGTCCCGGCTCCAACATGCGCCTGGCGAGCGGCATCGCGCCGCTGCGCACCTGGCTCGACGCCGGGGTGAGGGTCGGCATCGGCGTCGACGGTTCGGCCTCCAACGACGAGGCGCATCTGCTGGCCGAGGTGCGGCGGGCCATGCTGCTGCAGCGGGTCAACGGCGAGGCCGCGACGCTCGGCGCGCGCGAGGCCCTGCGCGTCGGCACGCGGGGCGGTGCCGCCGTGCTCGGACGAACCGATATCGGCAGCCTGGAGCCGGGCAAGGCGGCGGATTTCGCGGCCTTCGACATGAACGAGCCGGCGCTCGCGGGCGCCGACTGGGACCCGCTGGCGGCGCTCGTCTTCTGCCGGCCGGCGCGGGCGGCCTGGACGGTCGTGGCCGGCCGGCCGGTGGTCCGCGAAGGCCGGATCGCCACGGTCGATTTCCGCGCCGCGCTGGCCGAACACCGGCGCCTGACCCGGCAGCTGATCGACGGATAGGGGCGGTCCGCCGCCGCCGGCATCAGGCTTCCGGAGCGCTTGAAACGCCGCCGGGGCGAGCCTATCTACGCTTCAGTCTGGAATCGTTCCAATCCTGGAGGCCTCCCGATGAAGATCGACATCGGCATCGACGACCGGTCCCGCGAGGACATTGCCGCCGGCCTGTCCCGGCTGCTGGCCGACACCTACACCCTGTATCTCAAGACGCACAATTTCCACTGGAACGTGACCGGCCCGATGTTCAACACGCTGCACCTGATGTTCGAGCAGCAATATACCGAGCTCGCGACCGCGGTGGACGAGATTGCCGAGCGCATCCGGGCGCTCGGCGAGCCGGCGCCGGGCAGCTATTCCCGCTATGCCGAGCTGAGCACGATCCGGGAGGAAAACGGCGTGCCTTCGGCCGAGGACATGATCCGGCAGCTGGTGGCGGACCAGGAAGCGGTGGTCCGCACGGCCCGCTCCGTCTTCCCGGCGGCCGAGGCGGCGAGCGACGAGCCGACCGCCGACCTGCTGACCCAGCGCATGCAGGTCCACGAAAAGACCGCCTGGATGCTGCGCAGCATGGTGTCGTAGCCCGCGCGACCGGCGGCCGCGCGCGGCCGTCGCGACCATCTTGTCCCTTCCCAGGGCCGGCAAGTTCGCCTACGGCCGGACAAGGCAGCAGGCGGCGCCGCGCCTGCGGGAAGCGCGGTCGCGACCGCTGCCCGCCTTCGCCCCATCGGCCGCGACACGGCGGAGCCAGGGAAATGGATACGAGCGCCCGCCATACCGAGAGCCCGGTCGAGACCTCGCCCGCCGTCGGCGACGAGGTCAAGTGCACGACCTGCTACATGTGCGCCTGCCGCTGCGGGATCAAGGTCCATCTCCAGGACGGCGAAATCCGCTACATCCAGGGCAATCGCGACCATCCGGTGAACCGGGGCGTGCTGTGCGCCAAGGGCTCGGCCGGGATCATGAACTACCGCTCGCCGGCCCGGCTGTCGAAGCCGCTGCGCCGCGTCGGGCCGCGCGGCTCCGGCGAATTCCGCGAGATCGGCTGGGATGAGGCGCTCGATACCGCCACCGCCTGGCTGGCGCGCTGCCGGGCGACCAATCCGGACCGGCTGGCCTTCTTCACCGGCCGCGACCAGAGCCAGTCGCTGACCGGCTGGTGGGCGCAGCAGTTCGGCACGCCCAACTATGCCGCCCATGGCGGCTTCTGCTCGGTCAACATGGCGGCCGGCGGCCTCTACACGATTGCGAGCGCGTTCTGGGAGTTCGGCGAGCCGGACTGGGAGCGCACGAAATATTTCCTCATGTTCGGCGTCGCCGAGGACCATGATTCGAACCCGATCAAGACCGGGCTGGGCAGGCTCAAGACGCGCGGCGCAAAGTTCGTTTCCGTAAATCCGGTGCGCACGGGCTATTCGGCCATCGCCGACGAATGGATCGGCATCCGGCCGGGTACGGACGGCCTCTTCGTCATGGCCCTGATCCACGAGCTTCTGAAGGCGGGCCGGATCGACGAGGAATATCTGGTCCGCTACACCAATGTGCACTGGCTGGTCATCGACAATCCGGGCGGTGCCGACCACGGCCTGTATGTGCGCGACGACGAGGGCATGGCCCTGTGCTGGGACGGGATCGAGCGCCGGCTCGCCCGGTCGGATTCCGTGACGGCGCGGCCGGTCCTCGCCGGCGAGGTCGCCCTGCCGGACGGCCGCCGGGCGGTGCCGAGCTTCCAGCGCCTCGTCGAGCGCTATCTCGATCCGGCCTGCGCACCGGAGGCGGTGGCCGAAACCTGCGGCATCCCGGCAGCCACGATCCGGCGCATCGCCGACGAACTGGCCTGGACCGCCTTCGAAGAAACCGTCGAACTGCCCATCGCGTGGACCGACTGCTTCGGCCGCCGGCACGACCGGGTCGTCGGCCGGCCCGTCGCCATGCACGCCATGCGGGGCATCTCGGCCCACAGCAACGGGTTCCACACCTGCCGGGCGATCCACATTCTGCAGCTGCTGCTGGGCACCATCGATGTGCCCGGCGGCATGCGCTACAAGCCGCCCTACCCCAAGGCGCTCAATTCGCTGCCCAAGCCCTTCGGCCGCGAGCACGATGTGCGGCCGAACACGCCGCTCGCCGGGCCGCATCTGGGCTTTCCGATGGCGCCGGAGGAATTGCTGGTCGGCGAGGACGGCCGGCCGCAGCGCATCGACAAGGCCTTTTCCTGGGAGGCGCCGCTCGCCACCCACGGCCTCATGCACATGGTGATCCGCAACGCCTGGCAGGGCGACCCCTACCCCATCGACACGCTGTTTCTCTATATGGCGAACATGGCCTGGAATTCGTCCATGAATACGGGCCGGACCATGGAGATGCTGACCGATACCGACCCGGAGACCGGCGAATACCGCATCCCGCGCCTTATCTGTTCCGACGCCTTCTATTCCGAGATGGTGCCCTTCGCCGACCTGATCCTGCCGGATACGACCTATCTGGAGCGCTACGACTGCATCTCGCTGCTCGACCGGCCGATCAGCCATGCCGACGCCGCTGCCGACGCCATCCGCCATCCGGTCGTGCAGCCGGACCGGGATGTCCGCCCGTTCCAGACCGTCCTGCTGGAGCTGGGCGCGCGCCTCGGCCTGCCGGGCATGGTCGCGGAGGATGGCAGCCCGCGCTATCCCGGCGGCTATGCCGATTATATCGTCAACCACCAGCGCCGGCCCGGCCTCGGCCCGCTGGCCGGCTGGCGCGGCGCCGACGGCAGCGAACAGGGCACCGGCGCGCCCAACCCCGACCAGCTGGACCGCTACATCGAAAATGGCGGCTTCTGGGAATATGAGCTGCCGGACGAGCACAAATATTACCGCTTCGCCAACCGCGGCTATCTCGACTGGGCCCTGAGCATGGGGTTCGTCGCCAATGCCGACCAGATCGTCATGAAACTCTATTCGGAGGCGCTGCAGAAGTTCCGGCTCGCCGCCGAAGGCCATGGCGCGGTCCAGCCGCCGGAGCGGGACCGCAAGCGGATCGCCCGCTATGCCGATCCGCTGCCCTTCTGGTATCCGCCGATGGAGGAGAGCCTGATCGGGAGCGACGAATACCCGCTTCACGCCATCACCCAGCGGCCGATGCAGATGTACCATTCCTGGGGCTCCCAGAACGCCTGGCTGCGCCAGATCACCGGCGAGAACCGGCTCTACATCCATCGGGAGAAGGCTGCCGAACTCGGCATCGCCGACCATGACTGGGTGTGGGTCGCGAGCCACAACGGCCGGATCAAGGTCCAGGCGAAGCTGATGGACGGCGTCAACCGGGACACGGTCTGGACCTGGAACGCGATCGGCAAGCGGGCCGGCGCATGGAACCTGGACCCGGAAGCGTCGGAGGCGACACGCGGCTTCCTGCTCAACCATCTGATCTCGGAGCTGCTGCCGGCCGACGGCGACAGCCATCGCCATTCGAACTCCGACCCGCTCACCGGCCAGGCGGCCTGGTTCGACCTGCGCGTCCGGGTCGAGCGGGCGGCCGAGCACGAGCAGGGGGAAATGGAGCCGCGCTTCGCGCCGACGGCGCGCCCGCCCGGCCTGCCGCCGGTGCCGTCGATCCTGCGCTATGGCGAATCCTTCCGCCGCAGCCGGGAGCGGGCGGCCCGGCAGGGCGCGAACGGACCGGACCGATGACGACGCTGCCCGCCGAAACCGACCGGAAGCTCGGCCTGGTCATCGATCTCGACATCTGCGTCGGCTGTCACGCCTGCGCCGTCATCTGCAAGGAATGGAATACCGGCGGCCACATGGCGCCGCTCACCGACCTCAACCCCTATGGCAAGGGGCAGACCGGCGTCTGGTTCAACCGCATCCACTCCTATGAGATCGAATGCGACGACGGCGCCAACATGACCGCCCATTTCCCGAAATCCTGCCTGCACTGCGAGGATGCGGCCTGCGTCACCGTCTGCCCGACCGGGGCGAGCTTCAAGCGGGCGGCCGACGGCATCGTTCTGGTCGACGAGAGCAAGTGCATCGGCTGCAAGCTCTGTTCCTGGGCCTGCCCCTATGGCGCGCGCGAATTCGACGAAGACCGGGGCGTGATGAAGAAATGCACGCTGTGCATCGACCGCATCTACAACGAGAATCTCGAGGAGATCGACCGCGTCCCGGCCTGCGTTTCGACCTGCCCGGCCGGCGCCCGCCATTTCGGCGATCTGGGCGACAGCAAATCCGCCGTCTCCCGGCTGGTTGCCGAACGGGGCGGCTACGACCTCATGCCGGAGATGGGCTACCGGCCGACCAACAAATATCTGCCGCCGCGCCCGCGGGCGGAGGACGGCCCGGCTGCGGCCCCGGCAGCGACCGACGCGCCGGAGCCGGAAAACCGCCTCCTGCGCTGGCTCGACCGGGCGCTGGCGCGCTGAGGCAGGCGGCAAAGGGGAGCGTGCGGGGCCGTGCATCCGGCATTTTCGGTCATCTTCTTCACCGTCTCGTCGGGCATGGGCTATGGCCTGCTCGCGCTGGTCGGCGGCGCGGGCGCGCTCGGCCTGCTGCCGCCGGACCGGGCCTTCGGCCTGACCGCCATCGCCCTGGCGCTGGCCGCGGTGACGGCCGGCCTGCTCTCATCCACCTTTCACCTCGGCCATCCGGAGCGGGCGTGGCGCGCCTTCAGCCAGTGGCGGTCGAGCTGGCTGTCGCGCGAGGGCGTTGCCGCCGTCCTCGCCTACGGCCCGGCCGTCGCCCTGGCGGCGGTCTGGATGTGGCCGGAACGGCTCGGCATGTTCGGCCCCGCCGCCGGGGCGGCGAGCGCGCTGATGGCAGCGGTCACCGTCTATTGCACGGCGATGATCTACCGGTCGCTCAAGCCGATCCCGGAATGGGCCAACGGGTGGACGGTGGTCGCCTATCTGGTGCTTGGCATCGCCGGCGGCGCGGTCTGGCTCGTCGCCCTGCTGGCGGCGTTCGGCCACGCACCCGCCGGCTGGAGCCCGACCGCCGCCGGCCTGCTCGTTCTCGCCTGGCTCGTCAAGCGCGGCTACTGGCGCCATATCGATACGATGGCGCCGGCGGCGACCGCCGGGACCGCGACCGGGCTCGGCCGCTTCGGCACGGTCCGGTCGTTCGAGGCGCCCCATACCGAAGCCAATTATCTGCTGAAGGAAATGGGCTACCGGGTCGCCCGGCGCCACGCGGCGAAGCTGCGCCGCCATGCCCAGCTGTTCGCCTTCGCCGTTCCGGCGGCCCTGGTCCTCGGCGCGCTCGCCCTGCCGCCGGCGGCCGCGACGGCCGCAGCCGCCATCGCTGCGGCGAGCGTCACCCTGGGCATGCTGATCGAGCGCTGGCTGGTCTTCGCCCAGGCCCGCCATGTCGTCACCCTCTATTACGGGCAGGATCCGGCCTGAGCGCGCGCGCCGCGCGCCGCGAAACGAGCGCCGCCGGCCGTCAATCCGCCAGGCGCTGTGTATCCAGCACCAGCCGGCCGCGGCTGTTCTCGCCGGCTTCGAGGATGCGGTGCGCCTCGGCGGCACGGTCGAGCGGCAGCACCCGGCTGACCAGCGGCCGCCAGTGGCCCGCCTCCGCCAGATCGACGACGGCGCGGAGGATGTCGGGCGTATCGACGATCTTCGCCTGGCGCACCTCGATATCCGGCCGGGCCGGGCGATCCTCGAACAGTTCGGCGATCAGCCAGGCCAGCCGGCCGCCCGGCCGCAGAATTTCGCGCGACCGGCGGTGCACATCGCCGCCGACCAGGTCGATGACGACATCCTGCCGGGGAAGCACGGATTCGAAGGCCGCGCGGTCATAGGGTACGATCCGGTGGCAGCCCAGCGCGGCGACATGCTCCCGGTTGCGCTCCCGGCAGGTCCCGGCGACCTCGGCCCCCAGATGCCGGCACAGCTGGACCGCCATGCCGCCGACCGATCCGGCCGCCGCATGCACCAGCACCCGCTCGCCGGCCTGCACGCCGGCGGTTTCGACCGCCGCGATCCAGGCGCACACGCCGGCCTGCATGAGGCCCGCGCCCTCGATAAAATCGAGCCCTTCGGGCATGGGCACGACGCTGGCGGCGGGGCGAACGGCGCGCTGGGCATAGGTGCCGCCGTCCACATGCCGACAGGTGAAGCAGACCCGGTCGCCGACCGCGAAGCCGGCGGCGCCATCGCCCGTCGCCAGCACGATGCCGGCCCCGTCGCGGCCCGGTATCTTCGGCAGGCTAATGGGAAACATCGCGGTCAGCTCGCCGAGGCGGAGCTTGCAATCCCCCGGCACCACGCTGACGGCACGAACGTCGATCAGCAGTTCGCCCGGCCCCGGTTCGGGATCGGGCAGCTCGACGAGCTGCAGCACCTCCGGCCCGCCATAGCGGTCGAAGCGGATGGCTTTCATTGCGCGCCTCCCGGCCCACGGCCGACCCAAAACGGGGGTACGATCCTTCTCAATAGCAGATCGAAAGGAAAAAATTGCAATTCCCCCTACACCGGCGCAGCGGGGCGATACAGCGGCATCCGGGCCACCGCCTTTCCCATCCGCGCCATTCGGGTATAGTCTTGCGGCCGCAGGAACCGGTGCGGGCGCAGCCATCGGAGGCGACATGGGGACGACACGACAGATTGCCGATCTGGTGCAGCCGGGCCGCGTGCATCGCGATGTCTATGCCGATCCGGCGATCTTCGATCTGGAGATGGCGCGCATCTTCGGCCGGGCCTGGCTGCTGCTCGGCCACGACAGCCAGATTCCGCGCGAGGGCGATTTCGTCGCCACCTGGATGGGCCGGCAGAAGGTGCTGATGGTGCGCCAGCGCGATGGCGGGGTGAAAGTGCTGTTCAACCGCTGCGCCCATCGCGGGCCGACGCTGTGCAGCGCCGCCGGGGGAACGGTCGGCCGCTTCGTCTGCCCCTATCATGGCTGGACCTACGATCTGGACGGGACGCTGCTCGCCATCCCGGCGCCGGACGGCTACCCCGAAGCCCAGCACCCGCTGCACCAGGGCCTCGGCCTTGCCGAGGTGCCGCGGGTCGCGGTCTATCGCGGCTTCGTCTTCGCCAGCCTGGCCGCCGACGGGCCGTCGCTGGGCGATTTTCTCGGGCCTCTGGCCTCGTCCTTCGACGATCTGGTGGACCGGGCGCCGGAGGGCGCGGTCGAAGTCGCCGGCGGCATCTCGCGCCACGCCTATGACGGCAACTGGAAATTCGTGCTCGAAAACCATCTGGACACGATCCACCCGCGCCATGTCCACGCCTCTTCGGTCGCCGCCGCCGGCGCGCAGGACGACAGCCGGCCGAGCGACGGCGCCGGCGAGGTCGCGGTGCGCCAGATGCGCCAGAACGGCGCCCCGGATACGCTGTGGGAAGGGCTCGGCCTGTGGGTTGCCGGGCACGGCCACGGCTATATGGGCGACTATCACGACGACGAGAAGCTGGTCGCCGGGTCGGACGATCCGGTCCATGCCGAATACCGGCAGCGGATGGAAGCGGCGTACGGCGCCGAACGGGCGCGGGCGATCCTGTCGGTGACGCGCTGGAATTCCATCGTCTTCCCCAACGTCTCCTTCATGAGCCAGTTCGGCCAGCTGCGTATCGTGCGGCCGGTCGCCGTCGACCGGACCGTGCTCGATACCTATGTCTTCCGGCTGAAGGGCGCGCCGGAGGCCATGTTCCGCCGGGCGGTGGCCTTCGCCAACATCGTCAACGGCACCGGCTCGCCGGTGCTGACCGACGATCTCGAAGTCTATGAGCGGACCCAGGCCGGCCTCGCCGCCGACGGCAACGAATGGGTCGATACCGGCCGCGGCTTCGGCCGGGATGTGCGCGACGGCGACAACGGCCTCGACCGCGGCGGCACCGGCACCAGCGAAATCGCCGTGCGCAACCAGTTCCGCGCCTGGACCGGCTATATGACCGACGATGCGACAGAGGCCGGAAGCGACGCGGCCGGCCTCGCCGTCGCGGCGGAATGAGCGACGCTGCGCCCGGCGCCGCCGAGCGGGCGGCGGTCGAGGCCTTCCTGTTCCACGAGGCCGACCTGATCGACCGGCGCGATTTCGCGGCCTGGCTGGCGCTCTATACCGACGATTGCCGCTACTGGGTGCCGCTCGAAGAGGGGCAGGCCGATCCGCAGCAGACGGTCTCGCTGATCTATGACGACCGCAAGCTGCTCGAAACCCGGGTGCGCCGGCTCGGCCATCCGCGCGCCCACGCCCAGGCGCCGCCGTCGCGAACCGTGCACATGATCGCCAATGTGACGGTCGATCCGGCGCGGCCGGACGGGCAGCTCGTTGTCCGCTCCAACCAGACGACGGTCGAGTACCGGGCCGGCCGCACCCGCCTGTTCGCCGCACGCTGCACCCACCGCCTCGAAGCGCAGGAAACCGGCTGGCGCATCGCCTTCAAACGCATCGACCTGATCGATTCCGAAGGCGAAAACCGCGGCATACCGATTATTTTGTAGTTCCCCGGCCGGGAGCGCGCCCTAGCGCGGGCGGGTCGCCTCGATCTGGCGCAGGATGGCCGAGCAGAGCGGGCTGTTCCGGTCCATATAGCCTTCGAGCACGGTGAAATGGTTGGCGCCCGGCAAGTCTAGATAGGTGCCTTCCAGGCCCGCGCCGGTCCACGCCGCGAGGAACTCCTGCGACTGGCGGTGGAATTCCGCCGATTCGTTGCCGCCCAGGGTGACGATGAGCGGCCCGGCCGCCGGCGGCAGATGCCGGATCGGGCTGTTGCGCGCGATCTCCCCTTCGTTCAGGCGCAGCTTCGGCTGCAGCCAACTGTGCTCGAACGGCGCGAGGTCGAACAGGCCGGAGACGGCGCAGCCGCCCTTCACGACATCGCCGGGCAGGCCCCAGACCCCGGCCCAGTCGGTCGCCATCAGCATGGCAGTGAGATGCCCCCCGGCGGAATGGCCGGAGACGGTGATTCGCTCCGGGTCGCAATTGTACTGCCGGGCATTGCCATACAGCCATTTCACCGCGGCCCGGCTCTGGCGCACGATCTCGGTGATCGTCACGTTCGGGCACAGATCGTAGTTCAGCACGGCGACGGCGGCACCGCCCTCGACCGGCCCCTCGGCGACGAAGCTGAAATCCCGGCTGTCGAGGGAGTGCCAGTAGCCACCGTGGATGAACAGGTGCAGCGGCGCATCCGGCGCGCGGGCCGGGAAGAAATCGAGGCGCTCGGCGGCGGTCGGGCCGTACTGGATATCGAGCACCGGCTTCAGCCTGCGCCGCACCCGCTCGCTGTTCGACAGGAAGAATTCGACATAACCGGCAAAATTCCCGACCGATGCCTCGACATCGTACTGGGCGTCGATTTCCGCCCTGGTGCGGAAATCGCGGTACAGAAAGCCGTCGGCCGCCGCCGGGCTCCGGGAGGGCGGCGCCGCGGCCGGCGGAGCCGCGGCCGCACGCGCCGGGGCGGATGGCGCAGCAACTGCCGGCGCCGCCCGTGCGCCTGAAGGAGCCGGCCCCGCCGCGCCCCCGGCCTCGCCGCCCCTCGTCAGCCGCCGCCGGACCTCGGCGGGAATGCCCCGCGCCCGGCCGCGCCGGGCGGTGCGTTCGTCGAGGGCGAGCTCGACCACCGCGGCGCCGGAGCCCCAGACCGGCCCATAGGCGTGGATGAAGGCGCCGCGCCAGTGCGGCCCGGCGCCGCCGAGCAGCCATTCCAGATGCTTCATGCCCATATCGGCCCGGGCGCCGGCGGCATAATCGGGCAGCAGGGCGCGAAGCTGCGCCGCATCGCCGGCGATCAGGGCTTCGAGCAGGCGGCGGTTCCAGTGATCGTCGGCATCGCCGGCGAAACTGTCTTCGGCCGGATCGATCTCGTGCCGGTGGCTGGCGCCGGACAGGCCGCCGACGCCGATCAGCGCCACCCGCTTGCCCCGGTCGGCCGCGCACTGCACGGCGAGCGCGGCCAGCCGCCCGGTCAGCGCGCCATCGTGATAGACATTGTTGGCGGCCAGCAGAAGCGGCCAGCGGGACTCCGGATTGAGCAGATTGGCCGCCACGATGGAGCCGGTATCGACGGGAAACCGGTCGTAATCGACCGCCTTCGAGCGCACGCCGATTTCCCCCGACCGGTCGATGCAGGCCCGGGCCAGCTCGGCATCGATATCGAAATCGTAGGCCAGGTCGCCGAAGGCGTGCCAGTTCTCATCGACATGGATGCCGCGCAGCCGCGGCCGGGTCTGCCAGAGCTGGTCCAGTACCGCGATCCACTGGGTGGAATAGACCAGCAGCACATCCGGCCGCGCCCGCTCCAGCGACCGGGCTGCGCTGCCATACCCCTCGAACAGCGCCTGCCAGCCCGGCACATCGGGGCGCAGCAGCGGCAGCGGCGTGCCGGGCACCAGGAAGGCGGCGACGACACCATTGCCGTTGCGGCCGGCGCGCCGGCGCCGGAGCCGGCCGATCGGCTCGGCGAGCGCAGTGGCATCGAGCAGTTCGCGCCAGGCCGAACGGGCGCTGCGCGCCCGGCGCAGGACATCGACCGCGCCGACGACGCCGCGCGGCAGCACCAGGATCACGGCCACCGACGCCAGGCCGAGCACGAGCAGCGGCTGATCGAGCCAGCCGGAGAGCAGCCGGTCGATGGCCACGAAGATCAGGGCGCCGACAATCGGACCCGACAGGCTGCCCATGCCGCCGGCGACCACGACGAAGACGAAATAGGCCGACCAGAAGACCGTGAAGGCCGATGGCGGCGTGAGCGAGACAGCATCGATGAAATAGAGGCCGGCGGCCAGGCCGGTGAGGCCGCCGGAGAGCACGAAGGCGAGCAGCTTCACCCTGGCGACATCCACGCCGACGGTCGCCGCCGCCTCGGCATCGTCGCGCACGGCCGTGAGCGCCAGGCCGATGCGGCTGTTCAGCAGCGCCCGGATGATCCAGGTTGCGAAGACCAGCAGGGCGAGGCCGACATAGTACATCTCCTCCAGCGAGACCGAGGACGGGATGCGCATGCCGCCGCCGGCGCCGACCAGCTTCCATTCGTTGAACACGGTGCCGACCGCGGCCGCGATCAGCCAGGTCGCGACGGCGAAATAGGCGCCCTCCAGGGTGAGCAGCGGCATCGCGCCGAGAAAGATGAGCAGCAGGATCGTCACCCGGCGGACATAGGGATCGCCGAAGACATCCCACCACGGATCGTAGAAAACGAGGATTTCGTAGCCGATCCAGACCGCGACCGCGATGGCGACCGGCTTCAGCACCGCCGGGCCGATCAGGCTGGCGCGCACCGGGATCGCCAGCAGCCACGCGAAGGCGGCCGAGACGAGGCCGGCAATCGGCAGCGCGACCCAGACATGGACGCCACCATAATAGACCAGGATGGCCATGGCGAAGCCGGCGATGCCGACATAGACCTGATTGCCGAACGACAGCAGCCCGCAATAGCCGGCCAGCAGGTTCCAGGCGTGGCCGAACACGGCGAAGATGAACAGGGTCAGCAGAAGCTGCGTGACATAGCTGTTGGCGCCGAGCGCCGGCGGCAGCAGGACGAGGATGGCGAGGCCGCCCGCCACCGTCGCCCGGGCGCGCCACCCGGTGAGCCAGCGGTCGAGCAGGGCGCCGAACATCGCCGGCCCCTACCGGCGCCGGGCGAACAGGCCCTGGGGCCTGACCGCAAGAACGAACAGGATGAGGATATAGCCGGCGACGAGCTGGGCCGACGGGCCGAAATAGGTCCCGGCCAGCACCTGGGTGATGCCGAGCAGGATGCCGCCGACCAGACTGCCGACAATCGAGCCGAGGCCGCCGACGATGACGACGCCGAAGGCGATCAGCAGGAAGACCGGCCCGTCGAACGGCTGGAAGGTGCGCGACATGCCGACCATGACCCCGGCCACCCCGGCGATGGCGATGGCGATGCCGCTCGCCAGCGCGTTGATCTTCGGCGTGGCGATCCCCATCAGCGGCGCAATCTCGACATCGTCGGCCGCGGCGCGGATCGCCCTTCCGGCATGGGTCCGCCTCAGGAACAGGTGCAGGCCGACCAGAATGGCGAGCGCGATGGCGAAGAAGATCAGCCGCAGGGTGGAGAGGTTCAAATCTTCGGTCAGCCGTACCGCGGAATAGGACAGGGCGTTGCGGATGATCCTGGCGTCGGACGCAAAGCCGCCGAGCAGGGCGTGGGCGATGACGATGGACAGGCCGAAGGTGACCAGGATCGGCGACATCAGGCCGAAACCGGCGGACATGCCCTTGCGCTCCATCGACTGGACCGAGATCGCGTTGAGCAGGAAGCGCTGCAGGCCGTAGCCGACGCCGAACATGACCGGGATCACCAGCGCAAGGGTGACGAAGGGCGAAATCGGCACGAATTGCAGCACCAGCACGGCCAGATAGGCGGCGAGCACCAGCAGATCGCCATGGGCCAGAT
Organism: Alphaproteobacteria bacterium; assembly: GCA_965221475.1. Lineage (GTDB taxonomy): Bacteria > Pseudomonadota > Alphaproteobacteria > Bin65 > Bin65 > Bin65. The sequence continues at coordinate 939,901 of OZ244891.1, forward strand.
TGACCATCCGCATGACGCCGAAGGTGAGCGCCAGGCCGATGGCGATGATGGCGTAGTAGCCGCCCAGCATGATGCCGGAGAGCAGCCCGTTGGCGATATCGATGAATGCCCAGTAGAGGTCTTCGTTCATCGGCCCGGCCCCGCCGCCTCGATGCCGAAATAGGCCGCCGAAATCCGCTCGCGGCCGAGCTCGCCGGGCGCGCCCTCCAGCACCACCCGCCCCTCGAGCAGCACGGAAACCGTCGAGGCCACGCGGATCGCCCGTTCGGTATCCTGCTCGATGACGATGCAGGCGATGCCGCGCCGGTTGATCGCCGCGATGCGCTCGTAGATCTGATCGACGACGATCGGCGCCAGGCCGAGCGAGAGCTCGTCCAGCAGCACCAGTTCCGGCGACGACATCAGCGCCCGGCCGATCGCGACCATCTGCTGCTCGCCGCCGGACATGCGGGAAACCGGCTGCTGGCGCCGGTCGGCCAGGCGCGGGAACAGGCTGTAGATATCCTCCAGCCGCTCGGCCAGCCCGGCGCGGCAGCGCGGCAGAAAGGCGCCGCAGACCAGATTCTCCTCCACCGTCATGCTGGCGAACAGCCGCCGCCCCTCCGGCACCATGGTCGCGCCCATGGCAACGATCTCCTCGGTCGGCAGCCCGTCGATCCGCCGTCCTTTGAATTCGATGCTGCCGGCGATATGGGCCGCCTGTCCGCGGTTCATCATGCCGACGATGGCGCGCAGCAGGGTCGATTTGCCGGCGCCGTTCGCGCCGACGATGGAGTGGATCGTCCCCTTGCCGACCGAGAAGCCGACGCCGTGCAGGGCGCGGCTCTCGCCGTAATAGGCCGACAGGCCCCTGATCGACAGGAGGGCCGGAGCCTCAGGCGCCGAGATAGACACGGCGCACTTCCGGCGAATTGATCACGGCCTCCGGCCTGCCCTGGGCGATGATCCGCCCCGAATCGAGCGCCAGCAGCCGGTCGGTCGCGGTCAGCATGGTCTTCATCACATGCTCGATCCACAGCACGGTGACGCCGCCGGCCCTGATGTTCGCAATCAGGCCGATGAATTCGTTGACCTCATGGTCGGTAAGGCCGGCCGCCACCTCATCGACCAGCAGCAGCCGCGGCCGCATGGCGAGCGCCCGGGCCAGTTCGTGGCGCTTGCGCATGAGCAGCGGCAGCCGCCCGGCCAGCGTGTTGCGCGCCGGCGCGAGCCGGGTATCCGAGAGGACCTTGTCGATCCAGTCGTCGATCTCGTCCTCGGCCACGCCGCCGCCGAAAATCGCCGCCACCTTGAGGTTGCCGGCCACGGTCATGTGGGTGAAGGGCCGGGGAATCTGGTAGGTCCGCGCCATGCCGGCGCGCGCGCGGTCCTGCGGCGCCCAGCGGGTGATGTCGGTGCCGCCGAACTCGACATAGCCGGAATCCGGCCGGATATTGCCGGCGATCAGGCCGAACAGCGAGGTCTTGCCGGCGCCGTTCGGGCCGATGACGCCGAGAATCTCTCCCTCTTCTATCGAGAAGGTGACGCGGTCGGCGACATGGATCGCGCCGAAAGCCCTGGACAGCCGGGTGACGGAAAGAACCGTTGTCATCGTTTCCCGATCGCGCGGTCCGGCCGGCCCGAAGCCTGTGCGCCGTCACCCGGCGCGCCGCGGGGGCGCGCCGGGCATCTGGCCGGCCCGCCGGTCAGCGGGCCTGGTAGAGACGCATATCCGCTGTCTTGCGGACCGACGGATAGACGGCGTTGTAGACATTGTCCTTGACCCAGCGCTTCGTCTTTTCATCGACCCGCCACTGGGCGCCGCCCAGCGGCTGTACGGAATATTGCCGCTCGTTGAACTTCACCCGCCCGACCACGGTATCGAGGTCCGTTTTCGCCAGGGCGGCCAGCAGCTTCGCCCGGTCGGTCGAGCCGGCCCGCTGCAGCGCATCGAACAGCACATCGTAGGACGCATCGGTGTAGGCGAGCGGCGGCGAATAATATTTGCCGGGATTCTGCTTCTCGTACAGATCGACCAGGCCCTGGCCGGTATAGCCGCCATATTTCGACTTGCCGGGATAGGCCGGCGACCAGAAGTTGACGCTCAGAATATCGATGCCGAACTCGCCGAGCGCCTTCATCGCTTCCGGATAGCCGGTCGCCTTGTCGATGATGTACATGCGCGGCTTGAAGCCGGCCTGCGCCGCCTGCTGCAGATAGTTCTGCAGGTCCGGCGGGGCGAGCACGCCGGTCACGACCTGGACCCGGCCGCGCTTGAACCTGTTGATGATGGCCGAGAAATCCGGCAGGCCCTGTTTGAAGCGGCCGGGATCGACCGGCTTCCAGCCTTCCTTCTTGAACGTCGGGTCGAACAGCGAGGCGAACACGACGCCATCGGGATCGTTCGGATAGAGATAGCCGATACTGCCGTTGAAGCCGCCGGGCAGCGCCTTGATCATGCCGACATGGTTGGCCACCAGGTCCGGCACGCCGAAGAAGAAGTGGAAGGTGTATTTGTAGGTCTTGGGCTTGCCGTCCGGCCCGTAGAGCCAGGCCTCGACCGGCGTGTTGGAGGTGATGCACGGCACCTTGTAGCGCTCGCACAGGTCGGACGGCGCGTTGGTCGTATCCGGCGTGCCCTGGGCGAACACCACATCCACCTTGTCCTTCAGGATGGCGCGGGTCGCCGCTTCGCCGGAGCCGGCCATGGTGCCGCGCGAATCGTAGATTTTATAGGCGATCCGGCACTTGCCGCCGCCGACCGGAAGGCCGCCGGCCTTGTTGACCGGGCCGACCTTGTTCTCGTCGAGCCACGGCGTTTCCCGCCCCATGTCGAGCAGCGGGCCGGTCAGCGGCACGACGCGGCCGACCGTGATGCTGCAATCCGCTGCCGCCGCCGGCGGCGGTGCGGCGACGATGGCGGTGCCGGCGATCCCCGCCAGCCCCAGAATCGCAAAGAATGTGCTGCGCATTTTTCTGTCCTCCCGGAATCCGGTTAGAGTCTGAACTCGACCACGGCGGCGCCGGCGCCATGGGCCGGGCCGTATCCATGCACCCTGGCGCCGAAAAAGCGGCCGCCGATCGCACCCCTGATCCAGGCCAGGTGCTTGAATCCCATATCGACCCGCGCCTCGCGGGCATAGGCGCCGATCTCGGCATCGAGCCGGCCGGAATCGCCCTTCTCCAGCAAGCGTAGTATGCGCCGGTTCCAGCTGTCATCCGTTTCCGCGGCGATGCGGTCCTGCTCGAGCGGCAGGCGCTCGCGAAACAGCGTGCCGGAAAGGCCGCCCACGCCGACCACCGCCACCTTCTTGTTCTGGGCCCGCGCTGCGGTAGCGGCGATCCCGGCCATCTTCGCCGTCGTCGCGGCGTCGTGGTAGAGATTATTGGCCGCCATCACCAGCGGCAGGCGGCCTTCCGGGTCGAGCAGCCGGGTCGCGACAATGGTGCCGCTGTCGATCGGGAACCGGTCGTAATCGACCGCCTTGGACGAAATCCCCGCCGCCTTCGACGCCGCCGCGCATGCCTGCGCCAGATCGGTATCGACGCGGATATCGAACGGCATGTCGCCGTAATCGTGCCAGGTCTCGTCGACATGGGTGCCGGTCAGGCGCGGCCGGGCCTGCCACAGGGCATCGAGCACCGCGATCCACTGGGTCGAATAGAGCAGCACGGCATCCGGGCGCGACATGGCGAGCGCCCGGGCGGCGCGCTCGAACCCGGCGAGGACCGGCCGCCACGGCGGATTGTCCGGGCGCAGCAGATGCAGGGGCGAGCCCGGCACCAGGAAGGCGGAAACCGCGGTCACCGCAGGGCGCCTGCGCGCGCTTCCCGTCCGCCGGCGGCGGGCGGCGCGCCGGCGGCACCCGCCAGCCCGGCCTCGACCAGATTCCATTCCATGACCGCATTGCCCGTGCCGATCACCGTGCCATAGCCGTGCAGCTCGCCGGGCAGTTCGGGATAGCCCATCGCGGCGAACATCCAGGTGAAGGCGCCGGACTTCACCTCGGCGAACGCCTCGTCGATGAATTGCGGCAGCAGCCGGAACACCTCCCCGGTCCGGCCCTGGCGCAGCAGCTCGATAATCCGCATGTCCCACTTGTAGCCGTCATAGCTCTGCGGATGCTCGCGCGACATGTCCTCCGGCGTTTCCGGCTCCTCGTGAAAATGCCAGTGGCACAGGGTGTTGGAGGCCAGCAGCACGGCCCGCCGCCCGGTCGCCTCGATGGCTTCGCGGGTCGCCTTGCCGAGCGTGTCCATCTCGCCCAGCCCTTCCTCGGTCGTGAGGTAATAGGGCGAGTTGTTGGCCGAAATGCCGACGATGGGAATATCCCATTGCGGGCGCATCATGTGCAGCGTGGTGATGGTGCCGTAATCCACCCGGAATTTCGGGTTGCGCATCATCGTCGCCGTCAGGCCGCGCGCAGCCGCCCGCTCGCAGCAGGCCTCGGCCAGCTCGACATCGACCTCAAGCTCGAAGGTATAGCGGAACAGGTTCGGGAAGATCGGATCGACCGATTTGCCCGACAGGTGCCGGACGCCGAGAAAATGGTGGCCGACCTGGGTGATCCAGTGCGGCGAGTGGACCAGCAGAACATCCGGCTTCAGCGCATCCAGGCTCCGCCGCGCGCGCTCGTAGGCCCAGCGCAGCGGCTCCCACCCGCCTTCGGATTTCGGCTCGTTCTGCGGGGGGTTTTCGCCATAGACAAGATGGGGCGGATGCGGCGCCAGAAAGCCCGCGATGATTTCACCCTGTGCCATGGCCGCCCTGCCCCGGACCTCTCGTTCCGTACCGTACCGCTCGCGCTTCCGGCCCATTGTTGCCGCGACCGCCGGCCGGTACAATAACCGCTTCGGTATCATACCTTGATCGAACCGGTATCGGCGCGCCGGCGCCGCGCCGGAAGCCTGCGGAGATCGTTCGTGAACACGCGCCGCCTCCACTATTTCGTCGCGGTCGCCGACGAGCTGCATTTCGGCCGGGCGGCGGCGCGGCTCGGCATCGCCCAGCCGCCGCTCTCGCGCCAGATCAAGGCGCTGGAGGAGGAGCTCGGCGCCCTGCTCTTCAACCGGTCGCGCAGCCAGATCCGCCTCACCGCGGCGGGCGAGATTCTGCGCGAACGGGCGCGCGATATCCTGGACCGGATGGAATCGGCCGAGGAGGCGGTCCGCCAGGCCGGCGCAGGCACCATCGGCAGCCTGACCATCGGCTTCGTCAGCTCGGCGACCTACAGCGTGCTGCCCGATATCGTTCAGGCCTTCCGGGCGCGCAATGCGGAGGTCGAGCTCACCCTGCTGCCGATGAACAATGCCGGGCAGCGGGACGCCCTGATCCAGCGACGCATGGATATCGGCATCGCCCGGCCGCGGATCGACGACGACGAGCTGCGCCACGAAACCATCGGCCGCGAGCGGCTGGTCGTCGCCCTGCCGGCGACCGACCCGCTGGCGGCGCGGCCGGCGCTTTCCATCGCCGACCTGGCGAGCCGCGAATTTGTGCTCTACCCCGACCGGCCGCGGCCGACCTTCGCCGACCATGTCATCGCGATCTGCCGGGCCGGCGGCATCGAGCCGCGCATCGCGCAGCTGGTCTACGACTACCAGACGGCGGCCGGCCTGGTCTCGGTCGGCGTCGGCGTGTCGCTGGTGCCGGAATCGACCGCCACCGGCGAGCGCCGCGGCCTCGTCTGCCGGCCGCTCTCCGGCGCGAAGGCGGAAACGGAGCTGAGCGTCAACTGGCGGATCGACAATCGCGGCCCGCTGGTCCAGCGCTTCGTCGAGACCGCGCGCAGCGTCAGCCGCCGGCTGCAGGGCGGGCCATGAGGCCGCTTCCCGCGGGCCGGCCGGGCGATACTGTCCGGGTATCGTGCGATATCCGTGCGGCATTTGCCGCGCCGGCCAGCCGCTGGGCACCGGACCGAAAACCGCGCGGAACGGGCGTTTTCGCACCGCGGCCGGCGAGGCGTGCGGCCGTACCTCCGCCCGCGCCGGCGCCGCGCCCGGCCGTGGCGCGATTGCAAACCGGGGCCCTTCGACACTATTAGAGGGGCGGTTCCGATCCGTTGCGGCGCGCCCGGCGGTACGGCAACCATTCTTCGGGGAGGCGGACAATGACCCTGGCCAATGTCGTTCTGGCGCTCGTCATCGCCGTCGTCGTCATCGTCGTCCTGTGGCTGCTGTTCTGGTGGCTCTATCGGCGCGCGACCAAGGAGCTTTCGTTCGTCCGCACCGGCTTCGGCGGCCAGAAGGTGGTGATGAACGGCGGCGCCCTGGTCCTGCCCGTCCTGCACGATACCATCCAGGTCAATATGAACGCGCTGCGCATCGATGTGGCGCGGGCGGCGCGCAGCGCCCTGATTACGCGGGACCGGCTGCGCGTCGATGTCTCGGCCGATTTTCTGGTCCGGGTCGGCGCCGATCCGGCCGCCATCGCCATGGCGGCGCAAAGCCTGGGCTCCAAGACGCTGCGGGTCGAGCTGCTGAAGGAGCTGATCGAGGGGCGCCTGACCGATGCCCTGCGCTCGGTCGCCGCCGAAATGACCATGGAAGAGCTGCACGAGAAGCGGATCGAATTCGTCCGCCGCGTGCGCGAAACCCTGTTCGACGATCTGGCCGCCATCGGCCTCGAGTTGCAATCGGTCTCGCTCACCAGCCTCGACCAGACCGACCGGGAGCATTTCAACCCGCAAAACGCCTTCGACGCCGAAGGCCTGACCCGGCTGACCCAGGAGATCGAGAGCCGGCGGCGCCAGCGCAACGAGATCGAGCAGGATACGGAGGTCGAAATCCAGCTGCGCAACCTGAAGGCCGAGCAGGAGAAGCTCCAGATCGCCCGCGACGAGGAATTTGCCCGCCTCGAGCAGGAACGGGCGGTCGAGACGCGGCGCGCCGAACAGCGCAGCGAGGTGGCGGCGCAGCAGGCCGAGCGGGAGCGCGAGACCGAGGAGGCGCGGATCGGCTCGACCAAGGCCATCGACCTCGCCAAGGTGGCCAGCGAGCAGGAGGTCGAGGCCCGGCGCATCGCCGCCGAACAGGAAGTCCGCGAGCGCGACATCGAGCGCGACATCGCCGTCGAGCTGGCTCGCCACAACCGCAGCATCGAGATCGACCGGAAATCGCGCGAACAGAGCCAGGTTCGGGCCGAAGCCGAGGCGGCGCGGGCCGAGGCCGAGCGCGCGGCCGAAGCGGTCGAGACCGTGCGCGAGGTCGAACGCGCCGAACGCCAGAAGCAGATCGCCCTGATCGAGGCGCGCCGGGAGGCCGACCGGGCCGGTATCGATACGGTCTCCGCGGCAACGGCGAAGCGCGATGCCGCCGAGGCGCTGGCAGCGGCCGAGCGCCTGCAGACGGAGAGCGAGAGCGCGCGCATCCGCGCCATCGCCGATGCGGAAGCCGAGGGCGAGAAGCTGCGCACCGCCGCCCTGGAGCTGCGCAGCGGCGTCGAGGCCGCGGCGAAGCGGGCCATGAACGAGGCCGATTCCGGCCTCAGCCCGGAACTGATCGAGATGAAGGTGCGCCTCGCCATCGTCGAGCATCTCGAAGGGATTATCGCCGAAAGCGTGAAGCCGATGGAGCGCATCGAAGGCATAAAGATCGTCCGGGTCGATGGCCTCGCGCCCCCGGCCGGCGGCGCGGCGGGCGGCGAGCGCGAGACCGGCCTGTCCGACGAGATCGTCAACAGCGCCCTGCGCTACCGCGCCCACGCGCCGGTGCTCGACCGGCTGCTGAAGGATGTCGGCTTTTCCGCCGGCGACCCGCAGGAGCTGCAGAGCGCGCTTACCCGCATGCTCCGGTCGGACGGGGACGGGCCGGACGAGACGTGAGCCCCCGCCGCTGCCGCGCCGGCGGCGCCTGAGCCGGCGGGCGCGGCGGCGGGGAGCGATGGTGGGCCCGGCAGGACTCGAACCTGCAACCAGACCGTTATGAGCGGCCGGCTCTGACCGATTGAGCTACGGGCCCGCAGGGCGGCCGCGCCGTTCGGAGCGACTGTGGCGAAGCTTCGGTATCGGCGGCGACGCGGAGGCTCTACATAGGCCGGACCGGGCGCCGCCGCAATCGCCGCCGGCAGCGCCGCGCCGCGCCCCAACCCGCCGGATGGAGAGCCCCGCCGCCGCCATGACGAGCCCCGACACGACCCCCGGCGCAACGCCGGACGCCACGCCCACCTTCGCGACCCATCTCGAATGCGCGCTGACCGGCGAGCGCTATCCGGCCGATACGGTGCACGGCCTGTCGCGCGCCGGCAAGCCGCTGCTCGTGCGCTACGATCTCGACCGGCTCGCCGCCGCCGTCCCGCGCGCGCGCATCGAGGCGCGCCGCGAAGGCCTGTGGCGCTATCGCGAACTGCTGCCGGTGCGCCGGGCGGAGAACCGCATCTCCCTCGGCGAAATCGTCACGCCGCTGATCGATCTGCCGCGCCTCGCCGCCGGCCGCGGCCGCCTGATCGTCAAGGACGAAGGGCGCCTGCCGACCGGCAGCTTCAAGGCGCGCGGCCTGGCGCTGGCCGTCTCCATGGCGCGCGAGCTCGGCCTCTCCCATCTCGCCATGCCGACCAACGGCAATGCCGGCGCCGCCATGGCGGCCTATGCCAGCCGGGCCGGCCTGCGCAGCACGGTCTTCTGCCCGGACGATACGCCGGAGGTCAATGTCAACGAGATCGCGCTGCAGGGCGGCGAGGTCTGGCGCGTCAACGGCCTGATCGACGATTGCGGCGCCCTCGTCGCCGCCGGCCGGGAGGCCGTCGGCTGGTTCGACTGCTCGACGCTGAAGGAGCCCTATCGCATCGAGGGCAAGAAGACCATGGGGCTGGAGCTGGCCGAACAGATGGGCTGGCGGCTGCCGGATGCAATCTTCTACCCGACCGGCGGCGGCACCGGGCTGATCGGCATGTGGAAGGCCTTTGCCGAGCTCCGCACCCTCGGCTGGCTGGCGCCGGAGGCAAAGCTGCCGCGCATGGTCGCGGTGCAGGCCGCCGGCTGTGCGCCGATCGTGCGCGCCTGGGAGGCCGGCGAGCAATTCGCGCCGCGCTGGCCGGATGCGCACACGGTCGCCGCCGGCATCCGCGTGCCGGCCGCGGTCGGCGATTTCCTCATCGTCCGCGCCATCGACGAGAGCGGCGGCTTCGCCATCGCGGTCGATGACGACGCCATCCTCGCCGCCGTCGACGAGGTCGCGCGCCGCGAAGGGCTGATGCTGTGCCCGGAAGGCGCGGCGACCTTCGCCGCCTGGCGCCGGGCGCTCGCCGAAAGGCGGATCGGGCCGGACGATACCGTCGTCCTGTTCAACTGCGCGACCGGCCTGAAATACCCCATGCCGCCGGCCACCCGCACGCTCGACCGGCACAGCCCCGTGGACTGGACCCGCTTCCGGGCGGGGTAGGCGGGGAGCGGGGCCGTCCCTCGATACGGCCTCCCTCGATACGGCCGCTGCGCGGCCTACTCGGGATGAGGGTATTTGGTGTTTGTATTCAATAAATCAGTTCCACCCCCACCCTCATCCCGAGTAGCCCCCGAAGGGGGCGTATCGAGGGACGCTTCAGGGCAAGGCGATGCCTCCCTCGACTGCGCCGGGAGCGCTTTCTGACACCGGGCGAATTCCGACGCAGCAGGCTGCGCCGGCAGGATGGCGATGCGGGTCTGGGGTGTGCGGCTCAGCCGGTGGTGGGCGTCTGCCAGTTGGCGGCGAGCAGGGGATCGAGGACAGTACGCTGGGCCTCGGTATAGTCCGTCGTGCCGTCGCCGGGCGGCGTGAAGGCCGCCATGGCGTTCACCAGCGTCTGCACATCGGAGGCGAGCAGCCGGTGGCCGCTGTCGAGCTCGAAATCCAACCGGTTGTCCTGCCCCACATACCAATCGTCGATCGTCACGCTCGCGCCGGTCTGGTACAGATCGATCACGAGATCGTCGCCGTCCTGCCGGAACCAGAGATCGTCCGACTCGACGGTCAGAAGCCGAAGCAAATCGTCCGAAGCGCTCTCGCCCCGATTGTCGATGACATCGTCGCCATCGCCCGGCCCGAACCGATAAATATCGTCCCCCGCGCCGCCGGTGAGCGTGTCGTCGCCCGCGCCGCCGATGAGCCAGTCATTGCCCGCGCCGCCGGTGAGCGTGTCGTTGCCCTCGCCCCCGATGAGCGTGTCGTCGCCCGCGCCGCCGATGAGCGTGTCGTTGCCCTCACCGCCGTAAAGCAGATTGGCTCCGGCATCCCCGGTCAGCGTGTCGGCATGGCGTGAGCCGCTGATATTCTCGATATTGAAGAGCGTGTCGCCTTCCGCGTGCCCTCCCGAACCCGTCCCCGTCGAAAGGTCCACCGTCACGCCGGAACCGGAGTAGTAGTAGGCTGCCGTATCGTCGCCCGCGCCGCCGTCCAGCATGTCCGCACCGGCATCGCCGGAAAGCGTGTTCGACCCGGCGTCCCCGGTCAGACTGTCGTCATGCTCCGAGCCGTAGAGGCTCTCGATGTTCGAGAGCGTGTCGCCCGCCGCATCGCCGCCGGAAACCGTTCCCGTGGAAAGGTCGGCCGTGACGCCGGCCCCGGAGCGGAAAAAGGACGCCGTGTCCCGGCCCTCGCCGCCATCCAGACTGTCGGCCCCCGCGCCACCCCGCAGCACGTCATCGCCCGCACCGCCAATGAGCACATCGTCGCCAGCGCCGCCTATGAGCAAATCATGGCCCGCGCCGCCGGAAAGCGTGTTGGCTCCCCCATCCCCGGTCAGCCTGTCGGCATGGTCCGAGCCGGTGAGGTTCTCGATATGGAAGAGCGTGTCGCCTTCCGCGTGCCCTCCCGAACCGGTTCCGGCCGAAAGGTCCACGGTAACGCCCGCATCCGAGCCGGCCCAGGAGGCCGTATCCAGACCGGCACCGCCATCCAGATAGTCGGCGCCGGCCCCGCCCTCCAGCGTATCGTCGCCCGCTCCACCGAAAAGCCGGTTGCGACCGCCATCACCGGTCAGCGTGTCGTCATAATCCGAGCCGATGAGGTTCTCGATATTGCTGAGCCCATCACCCTCGGCATCGCCGCCGAAAGCCGTCTTCGCCCCGAGATCCACTGCAACCGCGGTCCCGGAGGTGGCATAAGAAGCTGTGTCCTGACCCTCGCCGCCATCCAGACTGTCAGCCCCCGCGCCGCCGGTGAGCGTGTCGTCACCAGCCTCGCCCTCCAGCCAGTCGTCGCCCGTGCCGCCGGTGAGCGTGTCGTTGCCCTCGCCCCCGATGAGCCAGTCGTCGCCCGCACCGCCGGTGAGCGTGTCGTTGCCCTCGCCGCCGTAAAGCAGATTGGCTCCGGCATCCCCGGTCAGCGTGTCGGCATGGCGTGAGCCTCTGATATTCTCGATATTGAAGAGCGTGTCGCCTTCCGCGTGCCCTCCCGAACCCGTCCCCGTCGAAAGGTCCACCGTCACGCCGGAACCGGAGTAGTAGTAGGCTGCCGTATCGTCGCCCGCGCCGCCGTCCAGCATGTCCGCACCGGCATCGCCGGAAAGCGTGTTCGACCCGGCGTCCCCGGTCAGACTGTCGTCATGCTCCGAGCCGTAGAGGCTCTCGATGTTCGAGAGCGTGTCGCCCGCCGCATCGCCGCCGGAAACCGTTCCCGTGGAAAGATTGGCCGTGACGCCGGCCCCGGAGCGGAAAAAGGATGCCGTGTCCCAGCCCTCGCCGCCATCCAGACTGTCGGCCCCCGCGCCACCCCGCAGCACGTCATTGCCTGTACCGCCAATGAGCACATCGTCGCCAGCACCGCCTATGAGCAAATCATGGCCCGCGCCGCCGGAAAGCGTGTTGGCTCCGCCATCCCCGGTCAGCCTGTCGGCATGGTCCGAGCCGGTGAGGTTTTCGATATGGAAGAGCGTATCGCCTTCCGCGTGCCCTCCCGAACCGGTTCCGGCCGAAAGGTCCACGGTAACGCCCGCATCCGAGCCGGCCCAGGAGGCCGTATCCAGACCGGCGCCGCCATCCAGAAAGTCCGCCCCGGCGCCGCCTTCGAGCGTGTCGTCGCCCGCGCCGCCCCAAAGCCAGTCGAGGCCGTCTCCGCCCTCCAGCACATCGTTGCCTGCGCCGCCTTGGAGCAGGTCGTCGCCCGCCCCGCCCTTCAGGGTGTCGTGGCCCCCTTGGCCCCAAAGCCAGTCGACGCCGTCGCCGCCTTCCAGCGTGTCGTCGCCGGCCTGGCCGGCAAGCCGGTCATCCCCCGCCTCGCCCTTGAGAGTGTCGTCGCCCGCGCCGCCCCAAAGCCGGTCGAGGCCGCTGCCGCCCTCCAGCACATCGTCGCCCGCGCCGCCTTTCAGCGTGTCGTCGCCGTCTCCGCCCTTGAGCGTGTCGGCGCCCGCGCCGCCCCAAAGCCAGTCGAGGCCGTCTCCGCCCTCCAGCACATCGTTGCCCGCGCCGCCCCAAAGGCGGTCGTCACCGGTCCCGCCGTCCAGCGTGTCGTCGCCCGATTCGCCATGGAGCCGGTCGTCGCCGTCCCCGCCTTCCAGCGCATCGTCGCCCGCTTCGCCGACAAGCAGGTCGTCGCCTGCCTCGCCCTTGAGCGTGTCGCTGCCCGTTCCGCCCCAAAGCCGGTCGTCGCCGTTCCCGCCTTCCAGCACGTCGTTGCCCGCTTCGCCGACAAGCAGGTCGTCGCCGTCCCCGCCCTCCAGCACGTCGTCGCCGGCGCCGCCATAGAGCGTGTCGTTGCCGCCCAGACCCCACAGAATGTTGTTCCCGCCATCCCCGGTCAGAACATCGTCATGGTTCGAGCCGCGCACATTCTCGATATTCGAGAGTGTGTCGCCCTCGGCATCGCCACCGGAGCCTGTACCCGCCACGAGATCCACCGTGACGCCCGACCCGGAATAGAGATAGGAGGCTCTGTCCACGCCCGCGCCGCCGTCCAGATCGTCCGCGCCTGCGCCGCCGGAGAGCGTATCGTTGCCGGCGCCGCCATTGAGCGTGTCGTTGCCGCCGAGGCCTGCCAGCAGATTGTTCGCACCATCTCCGGTCAGAACATCGTCATGGCCCGACCCGTACACATATTCGATATTCGAAAGCGTATCGCCCTCGGCATCGCCGCCGGAGCCTGTGCCCGCCGCGAGGTCCACCGTCACGCCCGCATCCGAATCTGAGTAGTTTGCCAGGTCGAAACCTGCACCGCCGTCCAGATCGTCCGCGCCCGCACCGCCGACAAGCTCGTCATCGCCCGCGCCACCATTGAGCGTGTCGTTGCCGCCCAGACCCCACAGAATGTTGTTCCCGCCATCCCCGGTCAGAACATCGTCATGGTTCGAGCCGCGCACATTCTCAATATTCGAGAGTGTGTCGCCCTCGGCATCGCCGCCGGAGCCTGTACCCGCCGCGAGATCCACCGTGACGCCCGACCCGGAATAGAGATAGGAGGCCTTGTCCGCCCCCGCGCCGCCGTCCAGATCGTCCGCGCCTGCGCCGCCGATGAGCGTGTCGTTGCCGGCGCCGCCATTGAGCGCGTCGTTGCCGCCGAGGCCTGCCAGCAGATTATTCGCACCATCTCCGGTCAGAACATCGTCATGGCCCGACCCGTACACATATTCGATATTCGAAAGCGTATCGCCCTCGGCATCGCCGCCGGAGCCTGTGCCCGCCGCGAGGTCCACCGTCACGCCCGCATCCGAATCTGAGTAGTTTGCCAGGTCGAAACCTGCACCGCCGTCCAGATCGTCCGCGCCCGCACCGCCGACAAGCTCGTCATCGCCCGCGCCACCATTGAGCGTGTCGTTGCCGCCCAGACCCCACAGAATGTTGTTCCCGCCATCCCCGGTCAGAACATCGTCATGGTTCGAGCCGCGCACATTCTCAATATTCGAGAGTGTGTCGCCCTCGGCATCGCCGCCGGAGCCTGTACCCGCCGCGAGATCCACCGTGACGCCCGACCCGGAATAGAGATAGGAGGCCTTGTCCGCCCCCGCGCCGCCGTCCAGATCGTCCGCACCCGCGCCGCCGGAGAGCGTATCGTTGCCCGCGCCGCCATTGAGGGTGTCGTTGCCGCCGAGGCCTGCCAGCAGGTTGTTCCCGCCATCCCCGGTCAGAACATCGTCATGGTTCGAGCCGCGCACATTCTCGATATTCGAGAGTGTGTCGCCCTCGGCATCGCCGCCGGAGCCTGTACCCGCCGCGAGATCCACCGTGACGCCCGACCCGGAATAGAGATAGGAGGCTCTGTCCACGCCCGCGCCGCCGTCCAGATCGTCCGCACCCGCGCCGCCGGAGAGCGTATCGTTGCCCGCGCCGCCATTGAGGGTGTCGTTGCCGCCGAGGCCTGCCAGCAGGTTGTCCGCGTCATCCCCGGTCAGAACATCGTCATGGCCCGACCCGTACACATATTCGATATTCGAAAGCGTATCGCCCTCGGCATCGCCGCCGGAGCCTGTGCCCGCCGCGAGGTCCACCGTCACGCCCGCATCCGAGCCTGAGTAGTTTGCCAGGTCGAAACCTGCACCGCCGTCCAGATCGTCCGCGCCCGCACCGCCGATGAGCGTGTCGTTCCCGGCCTTGCCCTCGAGCGTGTCGTTGCCCGGACCGCCGACCAGCACATCGTCGCCGGGCGTTCCCGTCAATGTTGCCACGGGACGGCCCTCCCTCTCGCTTCTTTCCGAAAACTTGCGCACTCTCCGTACGAACCGTCAAGATGCTATAGCTGGGCGAAATCCGATGAAGCCGAACCTCTGACGAGATCAACTGCTCGATGAATCGATCTTCGGAACGTCCTGTCGCCGCCGGAACCGCACCGCAGGGTTCGAATCGCCCGCCGCCCGACAGCGGAATGCTGTGCCTCGCGATGGTGCTGGCGTTCCATCGGATGCCGGCCGACCCGGCGCAGCTCGCCCACGAATACGGGCCGGCGCACGGCACGAGCGGCCTCGCCGACCTCGCCCGGGCCGCGCGGCGGATCGGCTTGAAGGCACGCATCGCCACGCTGAAGACCGGCCGTCTGAGCCGGACGCCCCTGCCGGCCATCGCGGAAGCGCGCAACGGCCGCTTCTTTATTCTGGCACGGGCGGATGGCGACAAGGCGCTGATCCAGGTCCCCGGCCGGCCGCCGGAGACGCTCACCCACGCGGAACTGGAAAAGCGCGCAACCGGTCGCGCCCTTCTGACCACGCGCCGTTCGCAGCTTGCCGGCTCGGAACGGCGTTTCGATATCACCTGGTTCATTCCGGCCATCGTCAGATACCGGCGCATGTTCGGCGAAGTGCTGGTCGCCTCTTTCTTTCTCCAGCTGTTCGGGCTGATTACGCCGCTGTTCTTTCAGGTCATCATCGACAAGGTGCTCGTTCATCGCGGCCTGACCACGCTGGACGTCCTGGTCGTCGGGCTTCTTGCAGTGACCCTGTTCGAAACCCTGTTGGGCGGATTGCGGACCTATATTTTCTCGCACACGACGAGCCGGGTGGATGTGGAACTGGGCGCGCGGCTGTTCCAGCATCTGACGGCGCTGCCGATCGCCTGGTTCGAGGCGCGTGCTGTCGGCCAGACGGTGGCGCGGGTGCGCGAGCTGGAGAATGTGCGCAACTTCATCACCGGCTCGGCGCTGACCGTGATCCTCGATCTGTTCTTCACCTTCGTGTTCATCGCGGTGATGTTCCATTTCTCGGTCGATCTGACCTGGATCGTGCTGGGCTCGCTGCCGTTCTATGTGGCGCTGTCGGCGGGGATCACGCCGGGGCTGCGGCGCCGGGTCGAGGCCCAGTTTCAGCGCGGCGCCGCAAAACAGGCCTTTCTCGTCGAGACGGTTTCCGGGATCGAGACGCTGAAGACCATGGCGGTCGAACCGCAGATGCGCCAGCACTGGGAGGAGCAGCTGGCCGCCTATGTGCGGGCGTCGTTCCGCACCGTCATTCTCGGCACGGTCGGTAGCCAGGCGGTAATGCTGATCAACAAGGTCACGACGGCGCTCATTCTGTGGTTCGGGGCGCAGGCCGTGCTCGAAGGCGAGCTGACGGTCGGCATGCTGGTCGCCTTCAACATGCTGGCCAGCCAGGTGAGCCAGCCCATCGTCCGGCTTGCCCAGCTGTGGCAGGACTTCCAGCAGTTCCGCATCTCGCTCGACAAGCTGGGCGATGTGCTCAACGCGCCGACGGAGCCGGCGCACAATCCCAACCGCCCCTCGCTGCCGGCGATTTCCGGCGATATC
This sequence comes from Alphaproteobacteria bacterium, assembly GCA_965221475.1. Classification (GTDB taxonomy): domain Bacteria; phylum Pseudomonadota; class Alphaproteobacteria; order Bin65; family Bin65; genus Bin65. The sequence continues at coordinate 956,014 of OZ244891.1, forward strand.
CGCCTTGAGAACGTCACCTTCCGCTACCGCCCCGGCGCGCCGGAAGCGCTCCGGGACGTCTCGCTGCGCCTCGAGGCCGGCCAGATCGTCGGGATCGTCGGCCGGTCGGGCTCCGGCAAGTCGACGCTGGTGAAGCTGATCCAGCGCCTGCATGTGCCCGAACGTGGCCGCGTCATGATCGACGGCGTCGATCTGGCGGTGATGGACCCGGCCTGGCTGCGCCGGCAGATCGGCGTGGTGCCGCAGGAAAGCGTGCTGTTCAACCGCCCGGTCTACGACAATATCGCGCTGGCCGACCCGACCATCGGCATGGAGGCGGCGATGCGGGCGGCGCGGCTCGCCGGGGCGCATGAATTCATCGCCGCGTTGCCGGAGGGCTACGACACCGTTCTGGGCGAGCGCGGCGCGTCGCTTTCGGGCGGGCAGCGCCAGCGGGTCGCGATTGCGCGGGCCCTGGTCACCGATCCGCGCATCCTGATCTTCGACGAGGCGACGAGTGCGCTCGATTACGAATCCGAGAGCGCGATCCAGGACAATATGCGGGCGATCTGCCGGGGCCGCACGGTCCTCATCGTAGCCCATCGCCTGTCCACGATGCGCCTGGCGAGCCGTATTCTGGTGATCGACCGCGGCGAGATTGCCGAGGATGGGGCCCACGAAACGCTGGCGGCCGCCGGCGGCATCTATGCCCGGCTGTACCGCCACCAGCGGGAGGCCGTGCATTGACCGGCGGCCTGTCCCGCGCCTGGGCCGTCGCCCGGGCCGCCTGGGCGGCCGACCGGAAGCGCCCGAAGGTCTCGCGCCGGCCCGAGGAGGTCGAGTTTCTGCCCGCCGCCGTGGAGCTTCTGGAGAAGCCGGCCTCGCCGCTGGGCCGGGGCTTTGCGCTGGCGATCGTCGCCCTGTTCCTGGCGGTCGTCGCGTGGGGCTGGTTCGGGCGCATCGATACGGTGGCGGTGGCGCCGGGCCGCATCGTGCCGGGCGAACGGGTCAAGACCATCCAGCCGCTCGAGATCGGCATCGTGCGCGCGATCCATGTCCGGGACGGCCAGAAGGTGCGCCGGGGCGAAGTGCTGATCGAGCTGGACCCGACCGAGCGCGGCGCCGACCTGGCGCGCCTCGAACACGATCTGACGGCGGCGCGCCTCGACGCGGCACGCCTGCGGGCGCTGTCGGCGCGGCCCGGCGATCCGGCGGCCGCCTTTGCGCCGCCGCCCGCCCCCGACCCGGCGATGCTCGCCGCGACCCGATCCCTGATGCTGGCCGAGGCGGCCGAGCAGCGCGAGGCGATTGCGGCGATGGGTGCCGGGATCCGACGCCGGCGCGCCGAGCGCGCGTCCGCCGAGGCGCGGGTCGCCCGGTATCGCGATACGATCCCACTGCTGCGCGAACGGGTCGAGGCGCGTCGCTTTCTGGTCCAGCGCGAAATCGCCAGCCGGCTGCGCCTCAACGAACTGCGCGAACAGCTCATCGAGCGCGAACGCGCGCTGGAGGTCGAGCGCCGGCGGCTGGCCGAAATGGCCGAAGCGATCACGGAGCTCGAACGGCGGCGGGCGGAGCGCGCCGCGACCTTCGCCGCCGGCGTGGCGCGCGGCCTGTCGGAGGCGATGCGCCTGGCGGCCCGGCTGGAGCAGGAGCTCGCCAAGGCCCGCGAACGTCTGCGCTCGCGCATTCTGCGCGCGCCGGTTGCCGGCGTGGTGCAGCAGCTCGCCGTCCACACCGTGGGCGGCGTCGTCAACCCCGCCCAGCGCCTGATGATCGTCGTTCCGACCGGCGCGGCCCTGGAGGTCGAGGCCATGGCGGCGAACAAGGATATCGGCTTCGTGCGTGCCGGCCAGGAAGCGGCGATCAAGGTCGAGAGTTTCCCGTTCACCCGCTACGGCACGATCGGCGGGACTGTGGCCCATATATCGGCGGACTCGGTCGCCGACGAGCGGCTCGGGCTGGTCTATCCGATGCGCGTGGCGATGGCGAGCGACCGCATCCTGGTCGGCAGCGCATGGACGCCGCTGGCGCCGGGCATGGCGGTGACGGTGGAGGTCAAAACCGGACAGCGCCGGGCCATCGAGTTCTTCCTGTCGCCCTTCCTGCGCTATCGGGACGAGGCATTGCGGGAGCGGTAGGGCAATGGCCGGGAACCAAGCCCGCTTTCCGGCCTGCCGCCGCGCCGATTTTGCCGGACCGGGCGGCGCCCGGCGGCTCAGCCGGTAGTGGGCGTCTGCCAGTTGGCGGCGAGCAGGGGATCGAGGACAGTACGCTGGGCCTCGGTATAGTCCGTCGTGCCGTCGCCGGGCGGCGTGAAGGCCGCCATGGCGTTCACCAGCGTCTGCACATCGGAGGCGAGCAGCCGGTGGCCGCTGTCGAGCTCGAAGTCCAGCCGGTTGTTCTGCCCATCATACCAGTCCTCGATCGTCACGCTCGCGCCGGTCTGGTACAGATCGATCACGAGATCGTCGCCGTCCTGACGGAACCAGAGATCGTCCGACTCGACGGTCAGAAGCCGAAGCAAATCGTCCGAAGCGCTCTCACCCCGATTGTCGATGACATCGTCGCCATCGCCCGGCCCGAACCGATAAATATCGTCCCCCGCGCCGCCGATGAGCATGTCGTTGCCCTCGCCGCCGGTAAGCGTGTCGTTGCCCTCGCCGCCGTAAAGCAGATTGGCTCCGGCATCCCCGGTCAGCGTGTCGGCATGGCGTGAGCCGCTGATATTCTCGATATTGAAGAGCGTATCGCCTTCCGCGTGCCCTCCAGAACCCGTTCCGGCCGAAAGGTTCACGGTAACGCCCGCATCCGAGCCAGCCCAGGAGGCCGTATCCAGACCGGCACCGCCATCCAGAAAGTCCGCCCCGGCCCCGCCCTCCAGCGTATCGTCGCCGGCGGCGCCGATCAGCGCATCGTCGCCGTCGCCGCCGGTGAGCGTGTCGTCGCCCTCGCTGCCGTACAGATAGTCGTCACCCGCTCCACCTTCGAGCGTGTCATCGCCGGCGGCGCCGACCAGCGCATCGTCGCCGTCGCCGCCGGTAAGCGTGTCGTCGCCCTCGCTGCCGTACAGATAGTCGTCGCCCGCTCCACCTTCGAGCGTGTCGTCGCCGGCGGCGCCGACCAGCGCATCGTCGCCGTCGCCGCCGATAAGCGTGTCGTCGCCTTCGCTGCCGTACAGATAGTCGTCGCCGGCCCCACCTTCGAGCATGTCGTCGCCGGCGGCGCCGATCAGCGTATCGTTGCCGCCACCGCCCTCCAGCGTATCGTCGCCCGCGCCGCCGTACAGGTAGTCGTCGCCCGCCCCACCCGACAGCCGGTTGGCCCCGTCATCCCCGATCAGAATGTCGTCATGGTCGGAGCCGGTCAGATTCTCGATATTCGAGAGCGTGTCGCCTGCGCCATCGCCGCTCCCCCAACCCATACCTGCCGCGAGGCTCACCGTCACGCCCGCTGCGGACCCGGCATAGGAGGCCGTATCAGCACCAGCGTCCCCGTAAAGGCGGTCCGCACCCGCGCCGCCGACGAGGATATCGTCGCCTGCACCGCCCCGGAGCGTGTCGTTGCCCGCACCGCCGACGAGCAGGTTCGCCCCGGCATCCCCGGTGAACGTGTCGTTATGGGCCGAGCCGATGAGGTTCTCGATACCCGACAGCGTGTCGCCTTCGGCGTCGCCGTCCGAGACCGCCCCGGTCGCCAGGTTCACCGTGACGCCCGACCCGGACCCGGCATAGGACGCCGTGTCGTTGCCCGCACCGCCATCCAGAATATCCGCCCCCGCACCGCCTTCCAGCACGTCGTCGCCCGCACCGCCGGAAAGCCGGTTGGCCCCGGTGCTCCCGGTCAGCGTGTCGTCATGGTCCGAGCCGACAAGATTCTCGATATTCGAGATCGTGTCGCCCTCGGCGTGGCCGCCCGAAACCGCCCCCGTCGCGAGGTTCACCGTCACGCCGGCATCGGAGCCGGCGTAGGACGCCGTGTCGATGCCCGCGCCTCCGTCCAGGCGGTCCGCGCCCGCGCCGCCATCCAGCGTATCGTCGCCGGCGCCGCCATAAAGCCGGTTGGCGCCGCCATCCCCGGTCAGCGTGTCGTCATGGGCCGAGCCGACAAGGTTCTCGATATTCGAGATCGTGTCGCCCTCGGCGTGGCCGCCTGAAACCGCCCCCGTCGCGAGGTTCACCGTGACGCCCGCATCGGAGCCGGCCCAGGAGGCGGTGTCCTGGCCGGCGCCGCCATCGAGCTTGTCCGCACCCGCGCCGCCGGAGAGCATATCGTCGCCGCCGCCGCCGTCGAGCGTGTCGTTGCCCGCGCCGCCCGAAAGCCGGTTGGCTTCGGCATCCCCGGTCAGCGTGTCGTCATGGTCCGAGCCGACAAGGTTCTCGATATTCGAGAGCGTGTCGCCCTCGGCGTAGCCGCCCGTCCCCGTCCCGGCCGAAAGGTTCACCGTGACGCCCGCGCCTGAATCGTTATAGGAGGCCGTGTCCAGCCCCGCACCGCCGTCCAACCTGTCCGCGCCCGCGCCGCCGTCCAGCACATCGTTGCCCGCACCGCCGTCAAGCGCGTCATCGCCCGTGCCGCCGGAGAGCCTGTTGTCTTCAGTATCCCCGGTCAGCGTGTCGTCATGGTCCGAGCCGACAAGGTTCTCGATACTCGATAGCGTATCGCCTTCGGCGTCGTCGCCCGAACCCGTCCCGGTCGAAAGGTCCACCGTCACGCCGGCCCCGGAGCCGGCATAGGACGCCGTGTCGTTGCCCGCGCCTCCGTCCAGGCGGTCCGCGCCCGCGCCGCCTTCCAGCACATCGTCGCCGCCGCCGCCTTCGAGCGTGTTGGCATCCGTGGATCCGGTCAGAATATCGTCATGGTCCGATCCGACGACATTCTCGATATTCAGGAAAGTGTCGCCCTCGGCATCGCCGCCCCAACCGACTCGCGTCGCAAGGTTCACCGTGACGCCCGCCCCGGAACCGGCCCAGGAGGCCGTGTCCAGCCCCGCACCGCCATCCAGATGGTCCGCTCCGGCACCGCCGTGCAGGATATCGTCGCCCGCGCCGCCCTCGAGCACATCGTCGCCCGCGCCGCCCTCAAGCCTGTCGTCGCCCGCGCCGCCCTTGAGCATGTCGTCGCCCGCGCCGCCGGAAAGCCGGTTGGCTACGTCATCCCCGGTCAGAATGTCGTCATGGCCGGAGCCGGTGAGGTTCTCGATATCGATGAGCGTGTCGCCCGCCGCATCGCCGCCCGAGACCGTCCCGTTGGAGAGATCGACCTCAACGCCTGCGGCCGAGCCGGCCCAGGAAGCGGTGTCGGTGCCGTCCCCTCCGTCCAGGATATCCGCGCCGGCGCCGCCTTCCAGCGTGTCATCGCCGCCACCGCCGGAAAGCCGGTTGTCCGCGCTGTCCCCCGCCAGACTGTCGGCATGGTCCGAGCCGGTAACGTTCTCGATATGCGAGAGCGTGTCGCCCCCGGCGTCGCCGCCGGAACCCGTGCCAGCCGCAAGATCGACGGTGACGCCCGCAGCGGAACCGGCATAGGAGGCGGTATCTTCGCCCGCGCCGCCGTCGAGCCTGTCTGCGCCCGCACCGCCCGCGAGCCTGTCGTCGCCCGCGCGGCCGTAAAGCCGGTCCCTGCCCACGCCGCCTTCGAGGCTGTTCGCCCCGGCGTCGCCGACCAGGACATCGTCATGGTCCGAGCCGGTGAGATTCTCGATGCTCGTGAGCGTGTCGCCCTCGGCGTCGCCGCCCAAACCCCTGCCGGACGCAAGATCGACCGTCACGCCCGCCCCGGAACCGGCCCAGGAGGCCGTGTCGGTACCGGCGCCGCCATCGAGTTTGTCAGCCCCCGCGCCGCCATGGAGGTGGTCCCGGCCGTCGCCGCCGTCCAGGACATCCGCACCCGCGCCGCCCTCAAGCACATCGTCGCCGCCCGCGCCATACAGCGCGTTGGCGCCTGCATCGCCGGTCAGCCGGTCGGTATGCGCCGAGCCGATGAGGTTTTCGATATTCTGGAACGTGTCGCGCTCTGCGTCGCCGCCCAGACCCGTCCGCGCGTCAAGGTCGATCGTGACGCCCGCGCCGGAACTGGCATAGGAGGCGGTATCGATGCCGCCGCCGCCGTCGAGGCTGTCCGCGCCCGCACCGCCGACGAGCAGGTTCGCCCCCTCGTCCCCGGTCAGCCAGTCGTCGCCATCCGAGCCGACGATATTCTCGATATTCGAGAGCGTGTCGCCTTCGGCATCGCCATTCCAGCCTCGCCCGATTTCAAGGTCGACCCTCACACCCGCGCCGGAGCCGGCATAGGAAACGGTGTCGATGCCAGCACCACCATCCAGAATGTCGGCCCCCGCACCGCCGACAAGCAGGTTCGCCCCGGCATCTCCGGTCAGCGTATCGTCATGGTCCGAACCGATGAGGTTCTCGATACCCGAGAGCATATCGCCCTCGGCGTCGCCGAGCGAACCCATCCCGGTCACCAGATTCACCGTGACGCCCAACCCGGACCCGGCATAGGACGCCGTGTCGTTGCCTGCCCCGCCTTCGAGTTTATCTGCGCCTGCGCCGCCCTCCAGCACATCGTCGCCCACCCCGCCTTCCAGCCGGTTGGCCCCGTCGCCTCCGGTCAGCGTGTCGTCATGGGCCGAGCCGATGAGGTTCTCGATATACGAAAGCGTGTCGCCCTCGGCGTCGCCGCCGGAACCGGTCCCCGCGCCCAGATCGACCGTGACGCCTGCATCGGAGCCGGCATAGGACGCCGTGTCGATGCCCGCCCCGCCGTCGAGTTTGTCAGCCCCTGCGCCGCCCTCGAGCGTGTCGTCGCCCGCATTGCCGGAAAGCTTGTTCGATCCAGTATCCCCGGTCAGCGTGTCGTCATGGGCCGAGCCGGCGATATTCTCGATGCTCGTAAACGTGTCGCCCGCCGCATCGTCGCCCGAAACCGTCCCGGTCAAAAGGTTCACCGTGACACCCGCATCGGAGCCGGCGTAGGAGGCAGTATCATTGCCCGCCCCGCCGTCGAGGCTGTCTGCTCCCCTGCCGCCTTCCAGCACATCGTTGCCGGCGCCGCCGTCAAGACTGTTATCGCCGCTGTCCCCGGTCAGCGTGTCGGCATGGTCGGAGCCGATGACGTTCTCGATACCCGACAGCGTATCGCCCTCGGCGTCGCCGAGCGAACCCGTCCCGGTCGCCAGATTCACCGTGACGCCCAACCCGGAACCGGCGTAGGACGCCGTGTCGTTGCCGACCCCGCCGTCAAGATCGTCCGCGCCTGCGCCGCCCTCCAGCACATCGTCGCCTGCGCCGCCCGTCAGCGTATTGGCGCCTGCATCGCCGGTCAGAATGTCGGCATGGTCCGAGCCGGTGACATTCTCGATATTCTTGAGCGTGTCGCCCTCGGCGTCGCCGCCGGAACCCGTTCCCGCAACCAGATCGACCGTGACGCCCAACCCGGAACCGGCGTAGGACGCCGTGTCGTTGCCGGCGCCGCCATCGAGGCTGTCCGCGCCCCCGCCGCCCGTAAGCGTGTCGTCGCCCGTGCCGCCGTCGAGCGTATCGTCGCCCCCTCCGCCTTCGAGCGTGTCGTCGCCCGCACCGCCCGAAAGACTGTTGTCGCCGCTGTCCCCGGTCAGCGTGTCGGCATGAGCTGAGCCGATGACGTTCTCGATATGCGAGAGCGTGTCGCCTTCGGCGTCGCCGTCCGACCCCGTCCCGGTCAAAAGGTTCACCGTGACGCCCAGCCCGGAACCGGCGTAGGACGCCGTGTCGTTGCCGGCGCCGCCGTCCAGATCGTCCGCGCCCGCGCCGCCCTCCAGCACATCGTTGCCCGCGCCGCCTTCGAGCACATCGTCGCCTGCGCCGCCTTCAAGCACATCGTCGCCTGCGCCGCCCGTCAGCGTATTGGCGCCTGCATCGCCGGTCAGAATGTCGGCATGGTCCGAGCCGGTGAGGTTCTCGATGCTTGTAAGCGTGTCGCCTTCGGCGTCACCGCCGGAACCCGTTCCCGCAGCCAGATCGACCGTGACGCCCAACCCGGAACCGGCGTAGGACGCCGTGTCATTGCCCGTCCAGCCTTCGAGTTTGTCCGCTCCCCCACCGCCTTCGAGCACATCGTTGCCGGCGCCGCCGAAAAGCTGGTTGCCTCCGCTGTCCCCGGTCAGCGTGTCGGCATGGATCGAGCCGATGACGTTCTCGATATTCGAGAGCGTGTCGCCCGCCGCCGTGCCGCCGGAACCCGTCCCGGCTGCAAGATCGACCGTGACGCCCGCCCCGGAACTGGCATAGGAGGCGGTGTCGGTGCCCGCGCCGCCGTCCAGCCGGTTGGCCCCGGTGTTCCCGGTCAGCGTGTCGTCATGGTCCGAACCGATGACATTCTCGATATTCTTGAGCGTGTCGCCCTCGGCGTCGCCGCCGGAACCCGTTCCCGCAGCCAGATCGACCGTGACGCCCAGCCCGGAACCGGCATAGGACGCCGTGTCGATGCCCGCTCCGCCTTCGAGGTCGTCCGCTCCCCCGCCGCCTTCCAGCGTGTTGTCGTGGGCGTCTCCGGTCAGCGTGTCGTCGTGGGCCGAGCCGATGACATTCTCGATATTCTTGAGCGTGTCGCCCTCGGCGTCGCCGCCGGAACCCGTTCCCGCAGCCAGATCGACCGTGACGCCCAACCCGGACCCGGCATAGGACGCCGTGTCGATGCCGGCGCCGCCATCGAGCGTGTCCCCTCCCCCGCCGCCTTCCAGCGTGTTGTCGTGGATGTCTCCGGTCAGCGTGTCGGCATGGGCCGAGCCGATGACGTTCTCGATATTCTGGAGCCTGTCGCCCTGGGCATCGCCGTACTGTCCCCGCCCCGTCGCCAGGCTCACCGTGACGCCCGCCGTCGATCCGGCGTAGGAGGCCGTGTCCCGGCCTGCGCCGCCGCGAAGCAAATCGCGGCCCGCGCCGCCTTCCAGCCTGTTGTCCGCGCCATCCCCGATCAGCAGGTCGTGATGGGCCGAGCCGATGATATTCTCGATATCGGTGAGCGTGTCGCCCGCCGCATCGCCGCCCGAACCCGTCCCGGTCGACAGGTTCACCCGGACGCGCGCCGCCGATCCGGCATAGGACGCGGTATCGATGCCGGCGCCACCATCCAGATCGTCCGCTCCCGCACCGCCCGTGAGCGTGTCGTCGCCCGCGCCGCCCTTGAGTGCGTTGTCGCCGGCGTCTCCGGTCAGCGTGTCGTCATGGTCCGAGCCGATGACGTTCTCGATATCGGTGAGCGTGTCGCCCGCCGCATCGCCGTCCTGGCCTGTCCCGGCCACGAGATCCACCGTGACGCCCATGGCGGAACCGGCATAGGAGGCGGTATCGACGCCCGCACCGCCATCCAGATCGTCAGCATCTGTACCGCCGGTTAGCGTGTCGTTGCCGGCACCGCCTTCCAGCGTGTTGGCGCCGGCGTCTCCGGTCAGCGTGTCGTCGTGGACCGAGCCGGTGACATTCTCGATATTCGTGAGCGTGTCGCCTTCCGCATCGCCGCCGGAACCCGTTCCCGCAGCCAGATCGACCGTGACGCCCAACCCGGACCCGGCATAGGACGCCGTGTCGTTGCCGGCGCCGCCATCGAGGTTGTCCGCGCCTGCGCCGCCTTCCAGCGTGTTGGCGCCGATGTCTCCGGTCAGCGTGTCGGCATGGGCCGAGCCGATGACATCCTCGATATCGATCAGCCAGTCGTCGTCCTCATCGCCACCCGAGGCCGTTTCCATCGCAAGATCGACCGTGACGCCGGCGGACGAGCCGGCATAAGAGGCCGTGTCCCGCCCCGCGCCGCCGTCGATGACATCGCCGCCGGCGCCGCCTTCGAGCAGATCGTCGCCCGCGCCGCCTTCCAGCCAGTCATCGCCTGCGCCACCGTCCAGATCGTCGGCACCTGCACCGCCGGTAAGCGTGTCGTCCCCGGCGCCGCCTTCGAGCGTGTCGTCACCATCGCCGCCCGTCAGTATGTCGTTGCCGTCGCCGCCCTTGAGCGTGTTGGCTTCGCCGTCCCCGGTCAGCGTGTCGTCATGGTCGGAGCCGGTGACATTCTCGATATCGGTGAGCGTGTCACCCTCGGCATCGCCGTACTGGCCTGTCCCGGCCACGAGGTCCACCGTGACGCCCAGGGACGAGCCGGCATAGGAAGCGGTATCGACGCCCGCGCCGCCGTCGAGGCTGTCCGCGCCTCCGCCGCCCTTGAGCACATCGTCGCCTGCACCGCCGGAAAGCGTATCGTCGCCTGCACCGCCGACCAGAAGGTCGTCGCCGGGCGTTCCCGTCGATGTTGTCATGGGTCGCCCTTTGTCCCGATATTTTCCGAAAGCTTGGGCGCTCTCCGAACAAGCTGTCAAGATGCCAATGCCAATTGGCAGCGCGTTCGGGGCATTCCCGCCTTCGTCATAGGGCGGCGGGCCGTCCGGTCTTGTCAGGGCTCGATCATATCGTTGCCGGCGACCTGACGGAGGCCGGGCGGAATTCATTACCGGCAACGCCCAAACGCTCTAAAAACGCCTCGAAGCGGTGACCGGCGAGCGCATCCCGGCGCCCGAAGGCATCGGTGTCGAGGTCATCGATCCCTGGGCGGCGGATTGAGGGACGGACCCGGTCCCTCGTACGCCCCGGTCTCTCGATGCGGCCTCCCTCGATACGCCTCGGTCCCTCGATACGGCCGCTGCGCGGCCTACTCGGGATGAGGGTTTTTATTGTGTTTAATCAACAGGTATCGCCAAAACCACCTCCACCCTCATCTGGTATGTCCCGAAACCACCTCCGCCCTCATCCCGAGTAGCGGCCGCAGGCCGCGTATCGAGGGACGGACAAAAAAGCGGCCCGGATGGGGTGCCATCCGGGCCGGTATTTACCTTGAAGGCGGGGCAGGATGCGGCCGGTGGCCGCCGGGCCCTGCCCTTTGCCGGTTTCCGCCTAGAACTTGATGCGGACGCCGGCGAGGTAGATGAGCACACTCTTGCGCTTCACTGCGCAGCTTTCGGTGGTGGCGTTGTCGCCGCACGTCTTGTCGTCCCCAGTAGCCTCGGTATGCTTCACCGTGCCGGTATCCTGGGACACGCCGGCATAGACGTCGGCCGCGGCGGCATCGATCTTCTGATTGACGGCCAGATAGTAGTACTTGGCCTCTTTCAGATCGTCGTCATCGTAGACGCCGTAGCCGATGGTGGCGCTGGTCGCCCCCATGTCGTTCATCTTGCCGGTCCAGCCGAGCTCGGCAGCCCACTTGTTGGGCTTGAGATCGCTGCCGCTCGCCTTGTTCGTGCCGTAGCTGCCGCTCAGGCTGACGCCCGAAGCGTTGTGCTTGACGCCGCCCGAAACGCCCCAGGCCGTGCTCCGCTCGGCCGTGGTGGAGTGCTCGTTCGGATCGCTGCGGTAGCCCGCGGCGAGCAGCATGCTGACTTCCTTCTGCCCGCCCGGCGCGCCGGCATAGCGCAGACCGGCCGAAACGGACTTGTTCTCGCCCAGCGACAGGCGCAGCCGCGCACCCATCAGGTTCGGCGTCACATACATGATGCGATTCTCACGCGCGCCGAAGAACGAGCCGAAGACCCAGGCCCGGCCGACATTCTTCTCGTCAGCGCCCGTGCCGGTCGTGATGACCTCGCCGTCGTCGCCGATAGCCGGGATGCCATCGTTGCCCGACGGGCCGCCGAAGCTGAAGACATGGCTGGTGCCGGACATGGAGAACAGGTCCGCCGCGTCGCCCGCGATCGAACCATGGCCCATCCAGAGCTGGCCGACATCCTTGTTGTCGATCCAGAGATCGACATGGCGCGAGCGCAGCCGGACATTGCCCTCGGCCCCATCGTTGGTCGCCGAGCGGCGGTTGTCCTGCCACTCCACCTCGGTCCGCGCCGAAATCTTCGTGCTCGCATTGATCGCGCCGCTGGCCAGGAAGCCCAGACGCGAGGACGAGCCGTCATTGTCGACGCTCTGATACTGGGTGTCGCCGCCCGAGGCGACACGGAAGGCCCGGTTGACCTGACCGTAGATCGTCACCTTGACCCGGCTGTTGCCCGACTGGATGGCCTTGTCGGACTGGCCCGACATGGCCGACTTCATCTGGTTCTTGAGCAGCTTGATCTCGCGCTCAAGATCGGCAACCCGCTTGTCCATGCCGGCGTCGGTCATCGAGGCGGCCGTGGCGGCCGACAGCGAAAGAGCCAACGCAGAACCGGCAAGGAGAGCGTACTTGCCCACGGATTTGACGATCCCCGTCATATCCCTCTCCCGGTTTGCGCGTCCCCCGGCCGGCAGCGCCGGAACGGGAAAACGCGAAGGTTGAACACCGAAACGAATGCCGCCCGGATCGCCAGAACCCGCTCCGCCGCCCCCTTTGCAGGCGCGGCAGGCGCGGGCCGAACCGGTCGGCAGGGCTTCGTATAGCGCCCCTGCCCCCGAAACGCACCAACCCGGCCTGTCGCACCGGCAATTTTTTCCTCCCCTGTTGCATATCTGCAACAGTTGGTGGTTCGGGGGCGATGGGGCGGTCCCTTCTTTGATATGCCTCATCCATCGATACGGCCTCCCTCGATACGGCCGCTTCGCGGCCTACTCGGGATGAGGGCGGAGGTGGTTGCATTCAATCGGCATGTCCCAGGACCACCTCCGCCCTTATCTGGCATGTCCCAGGACCACCTCCACCCTCATCTGGCATGTCCCAGGGCCACCTCCACCCTCATCTGATATGTCCCAGAGCCACCTCCACCCTCATCCCGAGTAGCCCCGGACGCAGTCCGGGGCGTATCGAGGGACCGGGGCGTATCGAGGGACCGGGCCGCGTATCGAGGGACGGCCTATCGAGCGAAACCATATCCGGAAACCAGCAAACCGGATGCCCCGCCCGGCGGCCGGTTGCCAGGCGGGCCCGGCCATCCAACATTGCCGCTGTACCGCTCCCCCCGACGACCGCCTGCCGATGACCGACGCCGCGCCCCGCCCCGTTCCGGCCCGCCCCGCGCCGCCCCGCCCGGTCGTGCTGTGCATCCTGGACGGCTGGGGCCATCGCACCGAGCGGGCGCACAACGCCATCGCACGGGCGCACACGCCGGTGTGGGACCGGCTGACCGCGACCTGCCCGCACGCGCTGGGCGAGGCTTCGGACGGCCATGTCGGCCTGCCGGACGGGCAGATGGGCAATTCCGAGGTCGGCCACATGACCATCGGCGCCGGCCGGGTCGTGCTGCAGGACCTGCCCCGGATCGATGCCGCGGTGGCCGACGGCTCCTTCGCCGCGCGGCCGGCCTTCGCCGCCTTCGCCGCGGCGCTGCAGGCCTCCGGCGGCACGGCCCATGTCATGGGGCTGCTGTCGCCCGGCGGGGTGCACGCCCACCAGGACCATTTCGCGGCCGCGGTCCGGGCGCTCGCCGGATGCGGCATTCCGGTCGCCGCCCACGCCTTTCTCGATGGCCGCGATACGCCGCCGCGCAGCGCCGAAGCCTTCGTCGCCGCCTTCGAGGCCGCCATCGGCAGAGCCGGTAACGGCGCGGCAGCGCCGGCCCGGATCGCGACCGCGACCGGCCGCTATTACGCCATGGACCGGGACCGGCGCTGGGCGCGCACGGCGGCAACCTGGGCCGTGCTGGCCGATGGCGACGGCGAACGGGCGGCCTCGGCCGCGGCAGCGATCGCGGCGGCGCGGGCGCGCGGCGAAACCGACGAGTTCGTGCGCCCGACCGCGCTCGGCGACCATACCGGCATGGCCGACGGCGACGGCGTGTTCATGGTCAATTTCCGCGCCGACCGGGCACGCCAGATTCTGTCGGCGCTGCTCGATCCGGCGTTCGACGGCTTCGCCCGGCCGCGCACGGTGCGCTTCGCCGCCGCCCTGGGCATGACCGAGTATTCGGCACAGCACCGGGCGTGGATGGCAACGCTGTTTCCGCCCGAAAGCCCGGCCGATGTGCTCGGCGCCGCAGTCGCCGGTGCCGGCCTGCGCCAGCTGCGCATCGCCGAGACCGAGAAATACGCCCATGTCACCTTCTTCCTGAACGGCGGCCGCGAGGAGCCGTTCGCCGGCGAGGAGCGGATTCTCGTCCCCTCGCCGCCGGTGGCGACCTACGATCTGCAGCCGGAAATGTCGGCGCCGGAGCTGACCGACCGCCTGGTCGCGGCGGTGGCCGATGGCGGGTTCGACCTCATAACGGTCAATTATGCCAATGCCGACATGGTCGGCCACAGCGGCGATCTGGCGGCGGCGGAGGCGGCGGCGGCGGCGGTCGATGCCTGTCTCGGCCGGCTCGAGGCGGCGGTGGCGGCGGCGGGCGGCGCCCTGCTGATTACCGCCGACCACGGCAATGCCGAACAGATGGCCGACAGCGCGACCGGCCAGAGCCATACCGCCCATACGCGCAATCCCGTGCCCATCGTGCTCGCGGTCGGCGCCGCGGCCGGGCAGACGCTCAGCAACGGTACGCTCGCCGATATCGCGCCGACGGTGCTGGACCTGATGGGGCTGGAGAAGCCCGCGGCCATGACCGGCGCCTCGCTGCTCGGCGCGCCCGCCGGAACCGCGCCGGCGGAGGGTGCCGATGCGGCGGACAGACAAATTGCGTAGGCACGCCCGGCCGCTGCTCGCCGCGGCTGCGGTCGCCGCGCTGGCCGGCGGGTTCGCGGGCAGCGCGGCGGCGCAGGACGAACGCAAACGGCTGAAGGAAGTCGAGCGCCGGATCGACCGGGACCGGGACCGCGACGCCGCCCTGGCCCGCCGGGCCGGCCGGCTGACCGGCGAAGTCCGCACCCTGCGCGAGCGGATCGTTTCGGTGGCGCGGCGGCTGCAGCTCCAGGAGGCCGCCCTGATGCGGGTCGAGCTGAGCCAGATGCGCATCCGGCGGGCGATCCGCGCCAACGGCCTCGAATACCGGCGCAACGAGCGCCGCTTCCTGCGCATCGTCGGCGTGCTGCGGCGCATACGGGATAATCCGCCCGGCGTGCTCGCCCTGCATTTCGCCGACCCGCAGGACGCGGTCCGCAGCGCCCTCGTCCTGCGCGCGCTGGTGCCGGGGCTGCGCGCCCGCGCCGACCGGCTGCGCAAAGAGGTGACCGCCTACAACGCCCTGCGCCGCACGGGCGCGCAGCAGCGCCGGGATATCGCCGACCGGGCAGACGGGCTGCGCCGGACCCGCCTGGAACTGGCCGCCCTGCTCGGCCGGCAGAAGCGCCTGCTCGCCGATACGAGGGCGGAGAAGACCGCGGTCCGCCAGCGCCTCGCCCGCCTCGCCGGCGAGGCCGGGACGCTGCAGGACCTGATCGCGAAGCTGAACCGGGAGCGCGGCGGTGCGGCGCCGCCGCAGCCGGCGCGCGCGGCAGCGCTCACCCGGCCCGACCGCCTGCGCCGCTTCGGCCGGGCGCGCGGCCGCGTGGTCGCGCCGGTCTCGGGCCGCATCGTCGCCCGCTTCGCCGAGCGGGACCGGTTCGGCCTTACCGTCAACGGGCTGCGCTTCGCGGCGCGCGCCGGAGCGCAGGCGGTTGCGCCTTACGATGGCCAGATTGTCTTTGCAGGACCGTTCCGAAGCTACGGGCCGATCTTGATCCTCGAGCACAGCGACGGATATCACACGCTGCTGTCCGGTCTTGCCCGTATCGACGTGGCGGACCGGCAATGGGTGCTGGCCGGCGAGCCGGTCGGTATCGTCGGCGCCGGCGCAGCGCCGGGACCGCTCCTGTATCTCGAGCTGAGACGGAACGGCCGGCCCATCGATCCGCAGCCCTGGCTGGCGGCGGACAAACGCAAGGTAGACGGATGAAACGCATCGCACTTGCCCTCCTGTTCCTGCTGTCGGTCGCCTTCGCCGCCCCGGTCCAGGGCGCGGAAGAGAAGAGCGAGACCGATACCTATCGCTATCTCGACCTGTTCGGCGCGGTGTTCGAGCGGGTGCGCACCGGCTATGTCGAAAAGGTCACCGACCGGAAGCTGATCGAATCGGCGATCAACGGCATGCTGCAGTCGCTGGACCCGCATTCGAGCTATATGAACGCCGAATCCTTCCGGGAAATGCAGGTCAATACGACCGGCAAGTTCGGCGGGCTCGGCATCCAGGTGACGACCGAACGCGGCATCGTGAAGGTGATCTCGCCCATTGACGATACGCCGGCGGCGCGCGCCGGCCTCCGCGCCAACGACCTCATCACCCATATCGACGGCAAGCCGATCATCGGCATTTCGCTGCGCGAGGCGGTCAACAAGATGCGCGGGCCGGTCGGCTCCGAAATCACGATCCGCATCCGGCGCGACGGCGTCGATCCGTTCGATGTGAAGATCGTTCGGGCGATCATCACCGTCAAATCGGTGCGCTCGCGCGCCATCGGCGATATCGGCTATATCCGGATCACCTCCTTCACCCAGCAGACCACGGTCGGCCTGCACGCCGCGCTGGCCGAATTCCGGCGCAAGCCGGGCAAGGCGTGGCGCGGCGTCGTGCTCGACCTGCGCAACAATCCCGGCGGCCTGCTGTCCCAGGCGATCGACGTGACCGACAGCTTCCTCGACCGCGGCGAGATCGTCTCGACCCGCGGCCGCGAGGCCCGGATCAGCAGCCGCTACAATGCGAAGAAGGGCGACCTCGCCGAGGGTCTGCCCATCGTCGTGCTGATCAATGCCGGCTCGGCCTCGGCCTCCGAAATCGTCGCCGGGGCGCTGCAGGACCATCGCCGCGCCATCGTCATGGGTACCAAGAGCTTCGGCAAGGGCTCGGTCCAGACCGTCGTGCCGCTGGGCAGCCAGGGCGCCATGCGGCTGACCACGGCGCGCTACTACACGCCGTCGGGCCAGTCGATTCAGGCGAAGGGCATCGTGCCCGACATCGTCGTCGAGCAGGCCCGGCTGACCGCGCTGGCGCCGGCCGGCCGCAGCCGGGAGGCCGATCTGCCCAACGCGCTCGATGCCGGCAGCCGGCGGAGCCGCAGCCCGGCCGACGCGCCGGAGCCGAAGGCGGCGCCCGGCGATGCCGGGAAGCCCGAAGCCGGAAAGCCGGGCGACGGCAATTCGGCCGCGCCCCGGCGCGCGCAGCCCGGCGACCCGCGGCCGGCCGATTACCAGCTCGACCGCGCGGTCGATCTGCTGCGCGGCATCGCCCTCTACCGGAAGCTGAATACCGGCAACTGAACGCCGGCACGCCCGCCGTGACCGGCCCGGCGCCGCCGCCGCTGCGCACGCCCGATCCGGGCCCGGAATACCGGCGCGGCGTCGGCATCATGCTGCTCGACCGCCGCGGCCGCGTCTTCGTCGGCGAGCGCATCGATACGCCGGGCGCCTGGCAGATGCCCCAGGGCGGTATCGATCGGGGCGAGGCGCCGGAGGCGGCGGCGCGGCGCGAACTGGCCGAGGAAACCGGCGTCGCCCGCGCCGCCGTGCTGGCCGAAAGCGCCGGCTGGCTGTGCTACGATCTGCCGGCCGCCCTGCGCGCCCGGGTGTGGCAGGGCCGCTATGCCGGCCAGGCGCAGAAATGGTTCGCCATGCGCTTCGACGGCAGCGATGCGGAGATCGCCATCGCCGGTGCGGACGCCGAGTTCGGCGCCTGGCAGTGGATCGTGCCGGAGCGCCTGCCCGCCCTGATCGTCGATTTCAAGCGGCCGCTCTACGAGGCGCTGCTGGCCGAATTCGCCCCCGCCATCGCCGCGCTGAAACAGGACGGCGCCCGGTAGGCAGCACGCCGGACGGACGGTCCGCCCCGCTCCTATCCCGATCAGCCGCCGTCAGCCGGCGGATCGGGGGGCGCCCCCTCCTTCGCCGCAATCGCATCGGCCATGGCGACGACATGCTCGGCCTGGCGGATCGAGGCATAGTCGATCAGCCGGCCGTTGAGCGCCGCCGCGCCGGCCCCGGCCGCTTCGCTTTCCTTCATCGCGGCGATGATCGCCCGCGCCTGGTCGACATCGGCGGCCGGCGGCGTGAAAACCTCGTTGGCAAGGCCGATCTGGCTGGGGTGGATCGCCCATTTGCCCTCGCAGCCGAGGGTGGCGGCGCGCCGGGCATGGGCGGCAAAAGCGTCGGGGTCGGAAAAATCGCCGAACGGCCCGTCGCACGGCCGCAGCCCGTTGGCCCGCGCGGCCACCACCAGGCGGGCGATGGCATAGTGCCACATGTCGCCCCAGTGGAAATCGCGCTGCCCGTCCGGGCCCGGATCGGTCAGAACGCCATAGTCCGGGTTGGCGCCGCCGATCTGCACCGTGCGCATCCGGGTCGAGGCGGCATAGTCGGCCCCGCCGAAATGCAGGCTCTCATTGCGCGGGCTGGCGGCCGCGATGGCAGCGATGTTCTGCATGCCCAGCGCGGTCTCGATAATCAGCTCGAAGCCGAGCCGCCGCCGGCGCCCGGCCGCCATCTCCACCTGGCTGACCAGCATATCGACGGCGTAGATATCGGCCGCCGTCCCGACCTTGGGAATCATGATGAGATCGAGCCGGTCGACGCTGCTTTCCAGCAGATCGACGACATCGCGGTACATGTATTGGGTATCGAGCCCGTTGATCCGCACCGAGAGCGTCTTGTCGCCCCAGTCGCAGTCGCCGATGGCCTGGATGACGTTCCGGCGCGCCTCCGCCTTGCGGTCCGGCGCGACCGCGTCCTCAAGGTCGAGAAAGACGACATCGGCGGGGCCGGCCGCCGCCTTTTCGAAGAATTGCGGGCTGGAGCCCGGCACCGCCAGTTCGCTGCGGTTCAGCCGGGCGGGCGCGTGGACGATCTGGGTATGGGACATGGCGGGCTTTCGGCTCGGAGGTTGCGGAACGGGCCGGCACCCTAGCGGATTCCGCGCCGCGGTCACCGTCCGAGTCGCCGCGGCCGGATCAGCCCTCGCCGCCGCGCCGGCCGGCCGCCGGGCCGGCGAGCGGGTGGTGGCTTTCGACCAGCCGGCGCAGGCGCTCGTCGAGCACATGGGTATAGATCTGCGTCGTCGAGATATCGGCATGGCCCAGCATCTGCTGGACGCTGCGCAGATCGGCGCCGCGGTTCAGCAGATGGGTGGCGAAGGCGTGGCGCAGGACATGGGGCGAGACTTTGGCCGGCTCGATGCCGGCGGCGGCCGCCAGCTGCTTGAGCAGCTGGCCGAACCGGTGCCGGGTGAGATGCCCGGCGCCGGACCGCGACGGGAACAGGAAGGGCGAAGCGGCCATCGCCGGGTTGCGGGCGCGCACCTCGATCCACGCCTGGACGGCCTCGTGCGCCGACCGGGTGAGCGGCGTCAGGCGCTCCCGCCCGCCCTTGCCGCGCACCAGGATCAGGCGCGGATCGCGCACCGCCGCGGCCAGCGGCAGGCCGACCAGCTCGCTGACGCGCATACCGGTGGCGTAGAGCAACTGCATCAGGGCGGCGAGCCGCACACCGGCCGGACCCGGCTGCGCCGCGGCGGTGCGCAGCAGATCGTCGACCTGTGCCTCGCTGAGCAGCCGGGGCAGCGGGCGGCCGCGCCGCGGCACCTCCAGGGTCGCGGTCGGATCGTCGTCGCGCAGGTCCTCGGCATGGAGAAAGCGGAAGAACTGGCGCATGGCGGAGAGGCGGCGCGCGGCGGTCCGCGGCGCCATGCCGGCGCGGTCGAGCGCGGCCATGTAGCTGCGCAGATCGCCCGGCCCGGCGCCGTCCAGGCTCAGGCCCCGGCCGGCCAGAAAGGCCGCCAGATGGCGGAGGTCGCGCCGGTAGGCAAGGACGGTATTGTCCGAGGCGCCGCGTTCGGCGCGCAGCATCTCCTCGAACAGGTCGGCCGATGGCGGCAGGGCGGCAGTCATATGCCCGGTCGCGGCGCCGGCGGTTGCGTTCAGAGCTGGCGCGCCAGGGCGGCCTCGACGGCCAGCCCGCGCGCCTCGCGTTCGAGCCCGACGGCGCGCAGGCCGAATACGGCATCGCGCAGCTGCCGGCGCGGCAGGCCTTGCAGCGACCGGCCGTTCACCAGGACCAGGATGCGCAGCACGGCGAGGCCGCGCTGCCCGGCCGCGGCGGCGTTGAGCAGGGCGGCATCGCGCGCGCCGCCGTCGCCGCGCCCGGCCGTGCCGCCGTCCGCCCGCTCCGGGCGCAGCGGGTCGGGAATTTCGTGCCGGCGGCCGAGCCCGTCCAGCAGCGCCCGCAGATCGGCGAGCTGGCCCCCGGCATTCTTCCGGTCGGTCCAGCGCTTGAATGCGGCCCACTCCGCAACCGTCTCCGGCGGCACGGACGCGGCCAGCAGGGCCGGCGCGGTGATCCGGTGCAGATCGGCCGGATTGCGGAACGGCGCCGCTTTCAGGAACCGGTACCAGGCGAGGGCCCGGCCGGTCCGGCCGGTGGCGAGCCAGACGCGGGCGATATGCGCCGCATGGTCCTGATGCTCCGCCGCCGGCGCGATATCGGCCAGGAAGGGCGCGGTCTGCCGCGCAGCCAGCGCTTCCGCGCCGCTGTCGCCGCGCCGCGCGGCGGCGGCGGCCAGGCGCCACCAGGCGGCGAGCACCAGCAGGCGCGCCGGCGCCTGGGCCGGCCGGCGGAGCGCCGCGGCCGCCAGATAGAGCCGGGTCCGCGCCCGGGAATCGAAATCGCGCAGCCGGGTCGCGGCCGCGTCGGCAATCTCCGCCGCCGGGGCGCGGGCGCCGGCATAGAGCGCCGCCAGTTCGCGATCCACCGGCGCGCCGCGCGCCGCAGCGCGCTCCAGCGCGCGAATGCGCAGCGCCCGGTCCATTTTCGGGTTGGCCGACAGGGCGATGAGCGCCCCGGTGGACAGCGTCTCCAGCGGCGCCGATTTCAGCCCGGCCCCGGCGCGGTGCAACAGCGCCAGGGTCACGGCGTAGGGCGGCACCAGGCCTGGCGGCGCCCGGCCGGCTGCCGCGGCCAGCACCGCACGCTCGAACGGACGGGGCGGCGGCGCGCCGGTTTCGTGCAGCAGCCGCAGGGCGATTTCGGCCCGCTCCGCATTCCCGCCCAGAACGTGGCAGGCGATGCGCGCCTGCTCGAGGAACGGCGTCGCCGCGCCGCGGGCGGCGGCCGCCAGCGCGCAGGCCGCGGCCGGGTTGCCGGCAAGGAAATGCGCCCGGACGATTGGACCGGACCCCCGCGCCCCGCCGGCCGCCGGCTGCCGCGCGCGCGCCGCCAGCGCAAGCGCATCGCGGATCGCGCCCATCCGGACCAGTGCCGAAAGCCGCGCCGCGGCGAAGCCGGTTTTCGCCCGGCCGGCCGGCGCCAGCGCCACGGTGAGAAGCACGCGGCGCTGCAGATCGTGGAGCAGCCGGCTCCGGTTCGCCGCCGGCAGCCGCGCCATCAGGGCGACGACCTCGCTAAGCGCGGCACCGCGCCACAAATCGGCGCCGAGGCCGCCGGCCGCCTCGGTCAGCGTGCCGCTCGACCCGGCGCCGGGCGGCCCGAGATCCTCGACGCGGACGGTCGGCTGCCGCGACGAACCCGGCGCCGGTGCGGACCGGTCGATCCGGGTCGGCGCGCCGCCCTCCTGCGCCGGCGCCGGGGCGGCCGCGCCGATGGCGAGCGCGACGAACCCGGCCGCCGCGAGCGACCGCGGGAGCCGGACGCAAGGCGATCCGGGCCGGCGCGAACCGGGGGCCGGGGTCAATCGCGCCATGGCAGGGCCATCCATGCAAGGAGCGGTTCGGGACGGGCAATCGAGCCGGCCATTGCGGCGATATTGCGGCGCGCCCGGCCGCACCCGCCCTGCCCTGCCGGCGGGATTGCGGTGCGACGGCGGCGCAGACGGCATTGCCCGAACGCCCGGCGCATCATAGTTGCAGTATGGCACACAGCATGACGGCATCCCGCGAAATACCCCTGCACCGCCCCGACAGGACCATCGTCCTCGTCGGCCTGATGGGCGCCGGCAAATCCGCCGTCGGCCGCCGGCTGGCGCGACGGCTGGACCTGCCGTTCATCGACGCCGACGCCGAAATCGAGGCGGCGGCCGGCAGCACCATCGAAGAATTTTTCGAACAGCACGGCGAGGCCGCGTTCCGCGCCGGCGAGCGCCGGGTGATCGCGCGCCTGCTCGAAGGCGAACCCCATGTGCTCGCGACCGGCGGCGGCGCCTTCATGGACCCCGACACGCGCAGCCTTGTCAAGCGGCGCGGCATTTCGATCTGGCTCGATGCCGACCTGGACACGCTGGTCGAGCGGGTGAGCCGGCGCAGCCACCGGCCCCTGCTCAAGAACGGCGATGCCCGGCAGATCCTGTCCGGCCTCATGGCGGTGCGCAATCCGGTCTATGCCGAGGCGGACCTCGCCGTCGCCAGCGCCGACCGGCCGCTGGGCGAAATGACGGACCGGGTGGCCGAAGCGCTCGCGCGCTGGATCGCCGACCATCCGGAGCGGGCCGGCCGGCCCGGCCCGCGCCCATGACGGCGCCCCGGACCGGGCCGGGCGCGACCGGCGGAAGCCGGCGCGAAGCCGAGTCGGAGGCAGCGGAGACGACGGTCCGGGTCGCGCTCGGCGCGCGCAGCTACGACATTCTGATCGGCGAGGGCCTGCGCCACCGTTTCGCCGCCCGGATCGCACCGGTTCTGAGCCGCCCGCGCGCCATTATCGTGACCGACGAAACCGTCGCCGGCCTGTATCTGGCGCCGCTGGTGGCGGACCTTGCGGCGGCCGGCATCGCGGTCGATCCGGTCGTTCTGCCGCCGGGCGAACAGACCAAATCCTTCGCCGGGCTGGAGCGGCTGACCGGGCAGTGCCTGGCGCTCGGGCTGGAGCGGCGCGATACCCTGATCGCGCTGGGCGGCGGCGTGATCGGCGATCTGGCCGGGTTCGCCGCCGCCATCCTGCTGCGCGGCGTCGACTGCATCCAGCTGCCGACCACCCTGCTCGCCCAGGTCGATTCGTCGGTCGGCGGCAAGACGGCCATCGACATGCCGGCCGGCAAGAATCTGGTCGGCGCCTTCCATCAGCCGAAGCAGGTGCTGATCGACCCGGCGACGCTCGACACGCTCGACCGGCGCCAGCGCGCCGCCGGCTATGCCGAGATGCTGAAATATGGGCTGATCGGTGACCGCGCCTTCTTCGAATGGCTGGAGGCGAACGGCCGCGGCATCGTCGACGGCGACAGCGCCGCGCGGGTCCGCGCCATCGCCACCGCGTGCACCGCCAAGGCCGAACTGGTGGCACGCGACGAACGCGAGACCGGGGCGCGCGCCCTGCTCAATCTGGGCCACACCTTCGCCCACGCCCTGGAGACGGCGACCGGCTACAGCGACCGGCTGCTGCACGGCGAGGCGGTCGCCATCGGCATGCGCATGGCGTTCGACATTTCGGCGGCGATGGGCTGGTCGAGCGGGCAGGAGGCGGTGCGCCTGAGGGCGCATCTGGAGGCCGTCGGCCTGCCGGCCGCGCCCGCCGATATCGGCACGCCCGGCCTGACGCCGGAGGCGATGATCGCCCTGATGCGCCGGGACAAGAAGGTGGCCGACGGCCGGATCGGCTTCGTCATGGTCCGCGGGATCGGCGAGGCCTTCGTCACCGACGCGGTCGAAGAAGGCGTGCTGAACGACTATCTCTCCGCCATGCTGAACTGACCGGCGGGCCGGCCCGCTTCCCGATACGCACCCTATACACCCCCGATAGCGATGGAACTCTTTCTCGACCTTCTGCCGATCTTCGCGCTGCTGATGCTCTCGGCCTTCTTCTCCGGGTCGGAGACCGCGATGACGGCGGCTTCCCAGCCCCGCATGCTGGAGCTCGAACGCCAGGATGTGGCCGCCGCCGGCATCGTGAACCGGCTGCGCGCCCGCACCGACCGGCTGATCGGCGCCATCCTGTTCGGCAACAATCTGGTCAATATCCTGGCCTCGGCGCTGGCGACCGGCCTGTTCATCGGCTGGTTCGGCCATAACGGCGTGTTCTACGCCACCGTGGTCATGACCCTGCTGGTGCTGATCTTCGCCGAGCTGATGCCGAAGGCCTATGCCATCCACCATGCCGACAGCGCCGCCCTGCGCATCGCCCCGGCGCTGCGCGCCGCCGTGTTCGTGCTGGCGCCGGCGGCGCGGGCGATCCAGCTCGTCGTCGAGGTCACGTTCCGGCTCTGCGGCATCCGCTTCGACGGCAAGCTCTCGCCGGCCATCGACGAGGAGGAGCTGCGCGGCGCGATCCGGATGCACGCGGCGCCGCAACCGGACCCGGAAGTGGACGCCGAACGCGAGATGCTTTCCAGCATCCTCGATCTGGGCGATGTCGATGTGGAAGCGATCATGACCCACCGCTCGAACGTGGCGATGATCGATGCCGCCCGGCCGGCGCCGCAGGTCGTCAGCGAGGTGCTGGCGAGCCCTTATACCCGCCTGCCGGTGTTCGAGGGCGACAAGGACAATATCGTCGGCGTGCTGCACGCCAAGGACCTGCTGCGCGCCGTGCACGGGGCGGGCGGCGAGGTGGCGGCGCTCAATGTCCGCGCGATCGCCGCCGCGCCCTGGTTCATCCCCGAATCGACCCCGCTGCTCGACCAGCTGCACGCCTTCCGCGAGCGGCGCGAGCATTTTGCGACCGTCGTCGACGAATATGGCGCCTTCATGGGCATCGTCACGCTGGAGGACATTCTGGAAGAGATCGTCGGCGACATCGCCGACGAGCACGACCGGACGGTCCCCGGCGTGCGCGCCGGGCGGGACGGCTCGCTGGTCGTCGCCGGCGATGTCACCATCCGCGACCTCAACCGGGAATTCGGCTGGGAACTGCCGGACGAGCACGCCGCCACCCTGGCCGGCCTCATCATGCACGAGGCGCGGCGGATTCCCGAAGTGCGCCAGGTCTTCGCCTTTCACGGCTTCCGCTTCGAGATTCTGCGCCGCAAGGGGCACCGGGTCACCTCGATCCGGGTCGCCCGGCTCGACGACGCCGGGGCGGCGGCCCACGGCTGAGCCCGGCGCTGCCGCTGCCCCCGCGTGTCGCCGCGCCGCCGGTCGCGACAAACTCTCAGGTGGCGGCGGGCCGGGCACGGTCGCACATAGGGCCGATCCGCCGCCCACCCGCAGCCCCACCGAAACCGAGATCGTCATGCCGCTTTCCGAACCCGCCGCCCGCAAACCGCTCCACACCCGCACCATCGAGATGCGCGGCTATATTCGCGACGACGGGCTGTGGGATATCGAAGGCCGGCTCACCGACCGCAAGACCTATGCCAGGGAAGGCGAGTTTCGCGGCCGGGTCGGGCCGGAAACGCCGGTGCACGACATGTGGCTGCGGCTAACGGTGGACGACGATCTGGTCATCCGCGCCTGCGAGGCGGCGACCGACCACCACCCCTTCCCGGCCTGCCCGGAGATCGCCCCGGCCTTCGGGGCGCTGGCCGGCATCCGCATCGGAGTCGGCTGGATGCGCGAGGTGCGCAAGCGGGTCGGCGGGCGCAAGGGGTGCACCCATATCGTCGAAATGCTGGCCCAGATCGGCACCGTGGCCTTCCAGACCCAGGTCGCCAAGAGCCGGGTGAAGGGCAAAAAGGAACGCTCGCCCGGCGGCCCGAAGCACAAGCCGATCATGATCGACAGCTGCCACGCCATGGCGAGCGACGGCCCGGTCGTCCGGGCGCGCTTCCCGGAATACTACACCGGCGACTGACCGCGCCGGGCCGGCCGTGAGGATTGCGGCCTGTTTCAGGGCACCGGCGGATCGTCGTCCGGGGCGCTGTCCAGCAGGGGTATGACGGCGACATTGATGAGCTGCTTGCCGGCATGCTCGAAATTGACGGTGACGCGCGCGCCGTCCACCGCCTGAACCTGGCCGAGGCCCCAGCCCGGCATGTGCGGGTGGCGGACCCAGTCGCCCGGCGCCAGCGTGGTCTCCATCCGCCCCCTCCCCTCCCCGGCCGCCGCCTCTATGGCAGGCGGACGCGCAGCAGCTCCAGCGGGCCGCCGTTCGCAGCGAGGCGGAACGCCATGCCCGCCGGCACGGTAAAACAGTCGCCCGCCGCCAGCCTGGCCGGCGCCCGGCCCTCGACGGCGAGGTCGAGGGTGCCTTCGAGCACGAAATGGAACAGGAATTCGCCCTCGTGGCGCAGGTCGACATCGATGGCGGCCGCCTCGCGGCGCAGCACCGTCGCCTCCGCCAGCCCGCCGGTCGCCGCGGCGATGCCGAGATCGCGCGCCGCGAAGCCGGCCACATCGGACGGCGCCCATTCCGCCGTCGCCGCCCGGTGCAGGACGAAACGCTGGCCGCCATAATCGCGCGCCGGCAGGCAGCGGCCGGTCGGCAGTGCCATATCGTGGTCGAGCAGGGTCATGTGGCGGGCCGGGCAGCCGATCTCGACCACTTCCAGCCCGTCCGAACATTCCAGCACCCGGTGGCGGATTTCCGGCGGCTGGAGCACGCAATCGCCCGGCCCCATCTCGAAGGGATCGCCCTGGTCCTCATAGACCAGGCGGACCCGGCCCCGGTAGTTGTAGATCATCTGGAAGCGGATCCGGTGGAAATGGACATTGTCCGGCACCGGTCCGCCCTGCGGGATGCGGATGTGCGAGGCGATGAAGCGGCCGCCTTCGCGCTGCGGAATCAGGTCGCGATAGAGCATGCCGGCCCGGCCGGTGCCCCAGCCGTCGGACCCGTTGCCGTCCCCGGCCGCCGTCACGATGGAGAGGGCCTGGTCGAGCGGCGGCAGGTCGAGGGGCGGGTCGGCCGCCGCCGCGGTCACGACGGTGCCATTGGGCGCCGCGACGTGGGCCGCACCGCCGAGCAACGCCGCCGGATCGGCGCCGGCGAGGCGCAGCGCGGGCGCCGGCCCCGCGGCATCGCGCTCCAGGCGCAGGCGCAGGCCGTGGCCCGACAGGCTGGCGACCGCGGGGTCGTCGGCCGGATGGATGGCGTCCAGCCGGAAGCCGAGCCGGTCGCGAAAGAAGGCGAGGGTGGCGTCGAAATCCGGGGCCGGCAGGATCACTTCGCCCGTGACACCTCCGGCAGCGGGCTCGGCCATGGGAGCGTCCGCCGCGGTCATGGCCGACCCGCCGCCAGGCCGGCCGCCGCCTGCTGGACCGTCCGCTCCGCCACCGTCCAGATCATCCGCTTCCACTCCGGCGTATCGCCATAAAACGCCGCGCGCATCTGCTGCGCGATCGCCCGGCCCTGCGCCGAAGCGGGATCGCCATGAAGATGCAGCCAGTTGTCGGCGCGCAGCGCGTCCAGAACCTCGAAGATCGGCTTTGTACCATATTCGAGCGCGACGGACGTGACTTCGGTTCCGGACCCCAGGCCGGCGAAGCCGTTTTCCATCGACCCGGTCACGACGGCCGAAAGGCTCTCGCCCCGCTCCGGCGAGGCGACCGCCGCCCCGTACCACTGGCGCGCCCGCTCAAGGCCGGGGCCGCCATCGCCCTCGACGGCGATGATCTCGCAGGCGCCGTATTCGCCGAGGCCGGTGTGAAAATCGAGATGGGCGACCCGGCCGGCGCCGCGGCAGTGCGTGTCGACGATGGCCCGCCAGGTCTGCGCCGACCAGGTGAGGGACGTGCCGCCATAGAACAGGCCGTCCGGCCGGTCGTACTGGCCGCCGCT
Source organism: Alphaproteobacteria bacterium (assembly GCA_965221475.1). Taxonomy (GTDB): domain Bacteria; phylum Pseudomonadota; class Alphaproteobacteria; order Bin65; family Bin65; genus Bin65. Next base: position 983,428 of record OZ244891.1, read on the forward strand.
CACCGCCGCCTGGAAGGCGAAGGCGCCGTGCTCGGCGACCCAGGCGGCAATCGCCGCCTCGGCCCGCTCGCGCTCCGGCCCGCTCCAGTCGCGCGGCGCCAGCCAGGGGTGGAGCTCGGCATAGCGCGGATTGGCCGGATGGCCGGCGTCATGGTCCAGATTGTTGCGGTTGAGATCGACATTGCCCTCCGTCACCCGGCGCAGCCAGGCGAAGCCATAGGGATTGATGGCGTGGACCAGAACGAGCGCGCCCCCGGCCGGCAGCCGTTCGAAGGCGCCGGTCTCCAGCATCCCGACCTGGCAGCCGGAGCCGCAGAAGCCCTCCACTCCGTGGGTGCCGGACGAGACGATCAGCACCGTTTCCGCCTCGCCCGGCGGCGGGCCGAGCCGGGCGACATCCGCGCTCAGATCGCCGCCGTCCGGCTGCCGGGCATGGGGGTTGCGGTGCGCGCTCAGGGTGGCGCCGGCCTGCCGCGCGGCCGCCCGGAAGCGGGCGCGCGCTTCGGCATAGTCGGCGGCAAACCAGGAGTCGGGACGGGTCATCGGATTTCCGTTCGGATCGGCGGGCTGGCGCCGGGATCGTGTGCTAGGATTGCGGCCTTCGCCGCCGGCGGCAAGCGGAACGCGCGGGCGCCGGAGGCCTGCCATAGCATCGGGCGGATACGGATGGACCCTGACCCACCGTCGCGCCGGGCGCCGGACGGGCGGATGCCGGACGGGCGCGAACGCGTCGGCCGGCTCGGCCGGACAGAGCGGCGCCGCCTGCTGGAGCGCTCGGACCGGCGGGGCCTCATCCGCCTTGCCGGCCACCTCGCCGCGCTCGGCGCGACCGGAACCGCCATTGCGCTCGAAGTACCGGGCTGGCCGGTCCTGCTGCTGCCCCACGGCATCCTTCTGGTCTTCCTGTTCTGCCTGCAGCACGAGGCCATTCACGGCACACCGTTCCGCAGCGCCCGGCTGAACCGGGCGGCGGCCTGGGGCGCCGGCCTGGTCAATCTGCTGCCGCCGGTCTGGTTCCACCATTTTCACATGGCGCATCACCGCCACACCCACGATCCGGCGCACGACCCGGAACTCGCCCGGCCGCTGCCGCGGTCGCGGACCGGCCTCGCCTGGCATATCGCCGGCGGGCCGTACTGGACCGGCCAGCTGCGCACCCTCGCGCTCAACGCCGCCGGCCGCAACCGCGACCCGTTCGTGCCGGAGGCGGCGCGGCCGGCCATCGCCCGCGAGGCGCGGATTTTCCTCGCCCTCGGTCTCGCCGCCGCGGCGGGTGCGACGGGGGCGGCGGGCGCGGCCGTATCAGGACCGGTCCTGTGGCTGTGGCTGGTGCCGGCGCTGCTCGGCCAGCCCTTCCTGCGCCTCTATCTGCTCGCCGAGCATACCGGCTGCCCGCATGTCGCGGACATGCTGGCGAACACGCGCACCACGCTCGCCGCCGCGCCGGTGCGCTTCTTCGCGTGGAACATGCCCTATCATGCCGAGCACCATGTCTGGCCGGCGGTGCCGTTCCACCGGCTGCCGGCGCTGCACCGGCTGTTGCGCGGCGAGCCCGGCACCAGGGCGCGCGGCTATCCGGCCGCGGTGGGGGCGGCGCTCGCGGCAGCCCGGCGCGGCGCGGCATGAGCGAAAGGGCGGGCCGCGGCCCGGTTCGTTGACAGGTTCCGGCACCGCCCCTATCTGTCATCCATAACGGTTTTGCGCCGCCGTCCGCCGCCCGGAAGGCCGCTGCCGCCCCTCTTTCCCGACCGGCCGGGCGCCGCACCCTGCCCGTTTCAGGAACGCACCCGATGCTCGGCAGTCTCGCCCGGAAATTCTTCGGCTCGGCAAACGACCGCTATATCGACCGGGTCCAGCCGCTGATCGACCGCATCAACCGGCTCGAACCGGAGATGCAGGCCCTGTCGGACGAGGAGCTGGCGGCGCGCACCGGCTGGCTCCGCCAGCGCCACGAGCAGGGCGAGGGGCTGGACGATCTGCTGGTCGATGCCTTCGCCACGGTGCGCGAGGCGGCGTGGCGCACCCTGGGCGAGCGCCATTTCGACGTCCAGCTCATCGGCGGCACCATCCTGCACCGCGGCATGATCGCCGAGATGAAGACCGGCGAGGGCAAGACGCTGGTCGCCACCCTGCCGGTCTATCTCAATGCGCTCGCCGGCAAGGGCGTCCATGTCGTCACGGTCAACGACTATCTCGCCAGACGCGACGCGGCCTGGATGGGCAAGGTCTACGGTTTTCTCGGCCTCACCGTCGGCTGCATCACCAACGAGCTGGACGACGACGAGCGGCGCGCCGCCTATGCCTGCGACGTGACCTACGGCACCAATAACGAATACGGCTTCGACTATCTGCGCGACAATATGAAGTTCGACCTGGAGGAGATGGTCCAGCGGCCGTTCAGCTTCGCCATCGTGGACGAGGTCGATTCGATCCTGATCGACGAGGCGCGCACGCCGCTCATCATCTCCGGGCCGACCGACGATACGTCCGAACTCTATCTCGCGGTGGACAGGATCATCCCGAAGCTGGAGCCGGAAGACTATGAGATCGACGAGAAGCAGAAGACCGTCGCGCTCACCGACCGGGGCAACGAGCATCTGGAGGCGCTGCTGAAGGACGCCGGCCTGCTCGGCGGCCACAGCCTCTACGATCTGCAGAATATCAGCGTCGTCCACCACGCCAACCAGGCGCTGCGCGCCCACACCCTGTTCCGGCGCGATACCGACTATATGGTGCGCAACGGCCAGGTCGTCATCGTCGATGAGTTCACCGGCCGGATGATGGAGGGCAGGCGCTATTCCGACGGGCTGCACCAGGCGCTCGAGGCGCGCGAAGGCGTCGAAATCCAGACCGAGAACCAGACCGTCGCCTCCATCACCTTCCAGAACTATTTCCGCATGTATCCGAAGCTCGCCGGCATGACCGGCACGGCGATGACGGAAGCGGCGGAATTCCTCGATATCTACAAGCTCGAAGTGGTCGATGTGCCGACCAACGTGCCGGTGGAGCGGGCCGACGAAGACGATGAGGTCTACCGCACCGGCGAAGAGCGCGACGCCGCGGTGCTCGACCTGATCGAGGATTGCGTGCAGCGCGGCCAGCCGGCACTGGTCGGAACGGTCAGTATAGAAAAGTCCGAGCTGCTGGCCGGCAAGCTGAAGCAGAAGAAAATCCCGCACGAGGTGCTGAACGCCCGGCACCATGAGCGCGAGGCCCATATCATCGCCCAGGGCGGCGAGCCGGGCGCGGTCACCATCGCCACCAACATGGCCGGCCGCGGCACCGATATCCGGCTGGGCGGCAATGCCGAGCTGCGCATCGAGCAGGAGCTGGCCGACATGGCGGCCGGGGCGGAGCGCGACGCTGCCGAGGCGGCGATCCACGCCGATATCGAGGCGAAGCGCGCGCGCGCCGTCGCGGCCGGCGGCCTGTTCGTCATCGCCACCGAGCGGCACGAGAGCCGGCGCATCGACAATCAGCTGCGCGGCCGCTCCGGCCGCCAGGGCGATCCGGGCAATTCGCGCTTCTTCCTGTCGCTGCAGGACGATCTGATGCGCATTTTCGGCTCGGACCGCATGGATGGCTGGCTGCAGCGCCTCGGCCTGAAGGAGGGCGAGGCGGTCGTCCATGGCTGGATCAACAAGGCCATCGAGCGCGCCCAGCGCAAGGTGGAGGAGCGGAACTACGAAATCCGCAAGAATCTGCTGAAGTTCGACGATGTGATGAACGACCAGCGCAAGGTCATCTATGCCCAGCGCATCGGCATCATGAAGACCGACGATGTCTCGCAGACCATCCGCGACTATCGCGAGGAGGCGATCGAGGCGATCGTGGAGGATGCCATCCCCGAAGGCGCCTATGCCGAGCAATGGGATATCGACGGGCTGCACGCCCGCACGCTGGGCGTGTTCGGCCTCGACCTGCCGGTCCGGGAATGGGCGGCCGAGGAGGGCATTGCGGACCAGGAAATCTATGAGCGTATCCTCGAAGCCGTGAACCGGCGCATGGCGGAGAAGACGGCGGACTATACGCCGGAGCTGATGCGCCTCGCCGAGAAGAGCGTGCTGTTGCAGATTCTCGACCAGCAGTGGAAGGAGCACCTGCTGCAGCTCGACCATCTGCGCCAGGCGGTCAATCTGCGCGCCTACGGTCAGAAGGACCCGCTGATCGAATACAAGCGCGAGGCCTTCGACATGTTCCAGGTCATGCTGGCCGGCCTCAAGGAGATCACGGTCGGCGCGCTCGCCCATCTGGAGATCGAGATGGATGCCGGCCCGGACAGCCTGCGGCCGCAGGACGAGAGCGGGAGCTGGCAGCGGTCCGGCCCCGGCATGGCCGACGAACCGGCGCCCTTCGGCCTGCCGCCGCTCGGCTCGCTCGAGGACATGGCGCGCATGGCCGGGGTGGAGCTGGACGCGCTGGAGCCGGAGCCGGAATATACCAACGGCAATGGCGGCGTCATCGCGCCGGTGCGCACCCGCCAGGCGGCCCCCCGGCTCGACCCGAACGACCCGTCGACCTGGGGCAAGGTCTCGCGCAACGCCCCCTGCCCCTGCGGCTCCGGCCGCAAATACAAGCACTGCCACGGCCGCGTCTGACGGCAGCGCTCCTCGATACGGCCTCCCTCGATACGCCCCGGACGAAGTCCGGGGCGTATCGAGGGATGAGGGTATTTGTTATTTAAATTCAATAAATTATCCCAAATCCTCCTCCGCCCTCATCCCGAGTAGGCCGCGAAGCGGCCGTATCGAGGGACGGCACCGCAGGGAACTTACCGCGCCATCCCCCGCCCGGCGGTTATTTGGAGCGGCACTGCTTCCCGTCGCCCTCCCAGGCCCGAAGCTTCCCTTTGCGGTCGCGGAAACATCCGCCGGACCACCGGCCCGGATGGCGCTCGCCGCCCTTCGTCACAAAGACGCCCGTCTGGCCTTCCAGCGAACCGTTGCGATAGTCGGTTTCCATACGATCCCCGTTGGCAAAGCGCTCGACCCACCGGCCGTGCCGCTTGCCGTTCGCAAAGGAGGCTTCGACGACCTTTCCGTTGGCGAAGCGCCAGACCGACCGGCCGTGCAACTTGCCATTCGCAAAGGATCCTGTGGCCGACCAGGCGCCATGTTTGCTTCCTGCGGTTGCGGACAAGGTCCCCCGGCCATGCGCCACGCCGCTCGGACAGGGGCCGGTCCAGCGCACCTTTACCTTCATGTTGGGAGAGAAATTGTTGTGCCAAAAATGGCAATCCGGCGGGGCGGCCATTTCATACCAGCAGGCGACACGGTTCTCACCGGTCGCGCTGCCCATGATGTCGGCGCATTTGGGGTTGAGATCGGTGCCGGCCAGCGGGGCGGCCCCCTTCGGCGTAGTGCGGTCGGCGGTCCGGTCGGCCGGAGCGGTGTTCGATGCCGCCCCCGATGCAGCATTCGGCGCCGGCTTCAGGCCGCCGAGCACGAGGGCCTGTTCCGCCGTCAGCACGCCGGTCGCCGGGTAGCCGTGCGTCGCCTGCCAGCGTCGGAGCGCCGCCCGCGTCTGCGCCCCGGCCACACCGTCCAGCGGCCCCGGATCGAAGCCCAGCCGCGCCAGCCATTGCTGAATCCACAGCGGGTTCTGCGGCGCCAGGTTCGGCTCCGCTGGCGGCTTCGCGGCCTCCTGCGGAGCGGGGCGCGCGGCGGCCCGCTCTTCCGGCAAGGCGTCCTCCGTCCCGGCTTCCACCGGCCCGGCCGCTTCCTTCTCAGCCGCTTCCGGCGCAGCACCCTCCGCCGGCGCAGCCGCCCTTTCCCCGGCATCCTCCGTCGGCGCCTCTGCGTCCGATGCCCCGGCGGTCTGCGGGTCGGTGCAGGTCATGCCCGGATCGGACCGGCGGCCGTTCCAGTTGTACGGGCCGAGGTTCGCGCCGAACGCCCCGTCCTTGACCGCACAGGCCGCCCGCCGCCAGCCCGCCTCCGCGTCGCAGGCCATCGGGTGCGTCTGCGGCAGCCGGCCCTGCGCCGTCGCCGGCAGCCATTGATGCGCCCCCTTGCGTGCCGCCCGCCCGCCGGCGCAGCGCCACCGGGAATGGACATTCGGCCCGGTGCAGCAATAGCGCACCGTCAGATCGACATTGCAGCGGTTGAACAGCACCGTACCGTCGCCCGAAGCCTTGTAATCCACGCAGTCGCCCAGCTTCTCCGGCAGCGGTGCGGCCGCAAGTGCGGGCGGTGCCGGGGCGAGCGCCGCGAGGGCCAGCACCCCCGCAAGGGCAAGGGCCGATACCGCTGCGCCCGGCCCTGCCATCCGCACCCGCTTCCACCCCTGCATCGCCCCGCGCATCCTGCATCTCCCCGTTCGTCCCGGCATCCGGCCGGCCATTGCCCCGAACCCTACCGTTCCGCCCCCGCCCGGCGCAAGCGAGGCTGGGCGTGGGGTCACTCTCGATGAGGCCGTCCCTCGATACGGCCGCTTCGCGGCCTACTCGGGATGAGGGTGGAGGTGGTATGAGGAATAATCTGTTGAACAAAACCAACAAATACCCTCATCCCGAGTAGCCCCGGACGAAGTCCGGGGCGTATCGAGGGACCGGGCCGTATCGAGGGACCGGGCCGTATCGAGGGGTGCGCCGCTCCCGGCTTGCCCGGCGGCGGCGGGGATGGCAGGCTCTGTCCCTGTCCGCGGACTGCGCTTCCCCCTCGCGAAGGAACCGGGCCATGCTGTCCCGCCGCCGCTTTCTGGCCGCCTCGGCAACCGCCGCCCTGCTGCCCCCGGCAACCGCCGCACTGCTGCCTTCGGCCGCCCGCGCCGTCGGCGTGCCGATGCCGATTTTCGATGCGCACATCCATTTCAGCCACGATGCGGCGGCCCGGTTCCCGGTTGCCGAGGCCGTCGCCATCCTGCACCGGGCCGGCCTGAAGCGGGCGCTGGTATCGAGCTCCGGCGATGCCGGCACCCGCGCGCTGTACGCCGCCGCGCCCGACCTCATCCTGCCCAGCCTGCGCCCCTATCGCCGGCGCGGCGAGATCGGCACCTGGATGGACGATCCCTCGGTCGTCGATTTCCTCGAGGACCGGCTGCGCCGCTTCCGCTGGGTCGCCATCGGCGAGTTCCATCTCAACGGTACCCAGGTGGAAAAGCCGGTGGCGCGGCGCATGATCGAGCTCGCCCGGCAGCACAACCTGCTGCTGCACGCCCATTCCAACGCCGATGCCATCGACCGGATTTTCCGGCACTGGCCGGAGGCGCGGGTGCTGTGGGCCCATGCCGGCTTCGACGACGCGGAGGATGTCGGCCCGGTGCTGGCGAGGCACCACAATCTCTGGACCGACCTCGCCTTCCGCAGTTCCCACGCCATGGGCGGCCGGGTCGTGGACAGCTGGCGGCGCCTGTTCACCGCCTTCCCGGACCGCGTCATGGTCGGCACCGACACGTTCACGCCGGAGCGCTGGCACTATGTCGTCGAGCACGCCGAATGGACCCGGCAATGGCTGCTCGACCTGCCGCCGGACCTTGCCGAGCGGATCGCCTGGCGCAATGGCGAGGCGATGATCCGGCCCTACGCGGCCCGGCTGCGCTGACCCGCCTATGGCCCGGCGGCGCGGGACCGGACCGGCTCTTGCGGCGGCGCTGGCGGCGGCGACGGTGGCAGCCCTGCTCGCCGCGGCGAATGTGCCGGTCGCGAGCATCGCACTCGCCGCCGGCCCGGACAGCGCCTGCCCGCGCCCGGCCGGCTGGACCGGCGGCAGCCGGATCGCCGGCCGCATCTGGTCGGTCTGGTGGCGCCCGGTGGCGGCCGGTAGTTCGGCCGTCGCGCAGAGCACCGGCCTCTCCACCGTACCGGTCGGGGCGCATTTCGCCGTCCGCTTCCACCTGTGCGGGCCGCCGGCCCGGCGGGTGACGCTGCGTGGCTGGATGCCGGCGCACCGGCACGGCATGAACTATCGCCCGGCGGTGACGCTGCGCGGCCCGGCCGGCGCCGCCGAGGGCCTGCTGTTCCACATGCCGGGGCGCTGGCAGCTCATTTTCGGCATCGCCGGCGCGGCCGGGCGGGAGAAGCTGACCGCCGCCATGGTGCTGGAATGAGGCGCCCCGGCCCGCGCCGCGCCCGGACCGGCGCAACGCTGCCGGTTTTCCTTGCTGCATACAGTGCGCTCTGGCTGCTTCCGGCCGCCCCGGCCCTGGCTGCCGCGTTCACCGCGGCGGAGGAGCGCCTGATCCTGCGGCACGGCCCGTGGCCGCCGGCATCCCGGCCCGATCCGGGCAACCGGGTCTCCGGCCGGCCGGCGGCGGTCGCCTTCGGCCGGCGGCTGTTCTTCGAGCCCCGCCTGTCGTCGTCCGGGACGGTCGCCTGCAGCACCTGCCACCGGCCGGCCCAGGCCTGGACCGACGGCCGCCGCCGCAGCCTGGGCCAGCAGCGGACCGACCGCAACGCGCCCGGCCTGATCGATCTGCGCTTCCACCGCTGGTTCGGCTGGGACGGCGCCCAGGACAATCTGTGGGCGCAGAATCTGCGGCCGCTGCTCGACCGACGCGAGATGGGCATCGGCCCGGCCGGCGCGGCCCGGCTGGTCCGCACCGACCGCCGCCTGGCCTGCGCCTACCGCCAGGCCTTCGGCGCCGCGCCGGGGGCCGACAGCGAGCGCGTCTTCGTCGATCTCGGCAAGGCGCTGGCGGCCTTTCTCGAAACCCTGGTCAGCGGCCGCACCCCGTTCGACGATTTTCGCGACGCGCTGGCGCGCGGCGACGCCGCCGGCCAGGCCCGCTATCCGGCGGCGGCGCGGCGCGGCCTGCGCCTGTTCGTCGGCCGCGGGCGCTGCGCCTTCTGCCATTTCGGCCCGGCCTTCACCAATGGCGAGTTTGCCGATATCGGCCTGCCCCATTTCGTCGAGCCGGGGCAGGACGGCGGGCGCCGCCGGGTCGATCCCGGCCGCCATGGCGGCATCAGGGCGCTGCGCCGCAGCCCCTATACGCTGCTCGGCCGCTTCAACGACGATCCGCAGCGCAGGACCGCCGCCGGCACCCGCCATGTCCGCCTGCGCCACAGCAATTTCGGCGAATTTCGCGTCCCGGGCCTGCGCAATGTTGCGCTCACCGCGCCCTACATGCACGCCGGCAGCCTGGACAGCCTGGCCGATGTCGTCCGCCACTATTCCACCCTCGACGAAGAGCGGCTCCATGCCGGTGGCGAGCGGATTCTGCGCCGCCTCGACCTGACGGAGGGCGAGCAGGCCGACCTGGTCGCCTTTCTGGAATCGCTGACGGAGAAGGAACCGGGTCGCACCGTGGTGGCGGACGGCGGCGCCCTGCCCTGCCCGCCGCCGGGCCGGCCGGCCGTCACCGCGCCCGGTTTCGATTGAACCTGCGCCGGCAAATCGCTATCTTCCCACCCATGCCGTCTTTTCTCGAATTCGAAAAGCCGATTGCCGAGCTTGAGGGCAAGATCGCCGAGCTGCGCCATCTGTCGGACGGCGGCGCCCTCAATATCGCCGAAGAGGTGGCGCGCCTGCAGGACAAGGTGGAGCGCATGCTGCGCACCACCTATGCACGGCTGACGCCGTGGCAGAAGGTGCAGGTCGCCCGCCACCCGGAGCGGCCGCACGCCCTCGAATTCATCGACAATCTGTTCGAGGATTATGTGCCGCTGGCCGGCGACCGCGCCTTTGCCGAGGATGCCGCCATCGTCGGCGGCCTCGCCCGGTTCGACGGCCGCTCGGTCGTCGTCATCGGCAACGAGAAGGGCCACGACACCGAATCCCGCCTCAAGCGCAATTTCGGCATGGCCCGGCCGGAGGGCTATCGCAAGGCGATCCGCCTGATGCGGCTGGCCGAGCGGTTCGGCCTGCCGGTCGTCACCCTGGTCGATACGTCCGGCGCCTATCCGGGCAAGGGCGCCGAGGCGCGCGGCCAGGCCGAGGCCATCGCCCGCTCGATCGAGACCTGCCTCGATCTGGCGACGCCGCTGGTCGCCATCGTCATCGGCGAGGGCGGATCGGGCGGCGCCATCGCCCTGGCGGCGGCCAACCGGGTCCTGATGCTGGAGCACGCGGTCTATTCGGTGATCTCGCCGGAGGGCTGCGCCTCGATCCTGTGGCGCGATGCCGAGGTCGCCCGCGAAGCCGCGGAGGCCCTGAAGCTGACGGCGCAGGATTTGCTCGAGTTCGAGGTGATCGACGGCATCGTGCCCGAACCGCTCGGCGGCGCCCACCGCGACCGCGATTTCATCTTCGCCCGGACCCGGTCCGCCATCGCCGGCGCGCTCGAACCGCTGCTCGAACTCGACGGCCCGGTGCTGCGCCGGATGCGCCGCGAGAAATTCCTCGCCATCGGCCAGAAGGGCATGGGATAGGGCTCGATTTTATACGATGCCGCCCTTGCTCGGACACCATTTGTTCCTATATGAGTGCAGGATCGAGAAAATTTCGGGTGAATCGGCTTCCGACCGTCGCCAGCTTGACCGTGGAGTACCCCGATATGTCAATGTACAGCATCAATCGGCAGCGCGAGATCATCGACAGGGCGGCAAAAGAATTTGCCGATAAGATATCCGGTGGCTCCGCCGGCCCAAAGCACGTGAAATTATGGCGCTGCGTTGGTCAAAACTATCTCAACCACTGTGGGGACATGGGCCTTGAGCAAAATCTGAAAGATCATTTCCAGTGGCTGCATACGCCACATCGATAATCCATCGGCCTGAATAGAACGACTCTGTCGAGGGAAGAAGATCGGGCGCAGCCGCCCACCGTTCAGTTCCGACCGTCGCTGCCTCCGCCGGCTTCGGCGGCCAGTTCGGCGCGCAGGATGTTCTTGGCGATCTTCTCGATGGTCGAGCGCGGAAAATCATCGACCAGGCGGACTTCGTGCGGCACCTTGAAATCGGCCAGCGCCTGCCGGCAGGCGGCGAGGATGCGTTCGGCATAGTCCGGCGGTGCCGCCGCCGCCCCGCCATCGACCAGAATCCACGCGACCGGCACCTCGTCGAGCAGCGGGTGCGGCCGGCCGACGACCGCAACCTCGCGCACCAGCGCCTGTTCGGCGATCACCCGCTCGACCTCCGAGGCGGCGACATTCTCGCCGCCCACCTTGAGCATATCCTTGGCCCGGTCGGCGAAGCTGCAGAAGCCGTCCTCGTGCACCGCGATCCGGTCGCCGGTGGCGAAGAAGCCCTCGTCGTCGAACGCCGCCGCCGTCGCCTCGGCATTGCCCCGGTATTCGGCGAACATGGAAAGGCCGCGCACGCCGCGGACGAACAGGTCGCCGGTCTCCCCCGGCCCGACCGGCTCGCCGGCGCCGTCAAGGATGCGGATATCGTATTCGAGCGAGGGCTTGCCGATGGAAAGCGGCCGGTTCGGCAGGTGGACATCGCCGACGAAGCCGTGGCTGACCGTTTCGGTCATGCCCCACCAGCCGATGGTCTTGACGCCGAACAGCGCGTCGGTCGGCGGGCTGCAGATGCCGTTGCCCATGAGGCGGAAGCTGTGCTCCGGCGGCACCTCGCGATCCATCAGCGCCTGGTTCATGAACGGCACCATGCTGGTCCAGGTGCAGCGGTTGCGCACCGCCGCGTCCCAGAACCGGCTGGCGGAAAAGCGCGGCTGGACGACGCAGGCTGCGCCGACCCAGAGCGAGGCCAGCACCGCATAGGACAGCGCATTGGCGTGGAAGATCGGCAGATAGACCAGGTGGCTGTCGGTCTCGCGCAGATCCTCGTGCAGCGCGTTCGTCTTCGCGCCCCACAGGCCGTTGCCGTGCAGCCACAGCACCGCCTTGGGCCGCGAGGTCGTGCCGGAGGTGAACTGGACCGCCAGCGGCGCCATCGGATCGGCCGGGCGGCGCGGCGCCTCGGCCGGGTCGCCGGCCAGCCGGGCGAAGCTGTCGCCGCCCGGCGCGCTGCCGGGGGCGGGCGGCGCGCCATTGTCGGTTTCCGTGACGGCAACCCAGCGCAGGTCGCGGCAGGCGCTGCCGATCATGGCGGCGAATTTCGGCTGGGTGATCGCGGCGACGGCACCCGAATGATCGGCGAACCAGGCCATTTCATCGGCGGCCGAGCGCGCATTGGTGGTGACGCAGATCGCGCCGACCCTGGCGCAGGCGAACCAGGCGAACAGGATTTCCGGGCAATTGTCGAGATGGACCAGCACGCTGTCGCCCGGCCGGATTCCGCGGGCGGCGAGGCCGGCGGCGGTGCGCGCGACCTCGCGGTCGAAGGCGGCGAAGCTCCACGCCGCGCCCGGCCCTTCGAACGGCTCCCAGACCAGAAAGGGCTTGTCGGCATGGCTGGCCGCGCGGGCCGCGACCAGGGCCGGAATATCGAAGCCGGCGAAGGGATGGATATGGGGCGATTCGATCTGGCGCATGGGGATGGCGGCCTGGGCGTTCGGGATGCGCCCGCTTCTAGCCCGGATGCCCGCCCCGGTCACGCCCGTGCCGGGTGCCGGCGGTGCGGTCGGTCATCCGGCCGCCTTGCGCTGCGCCGGCGGCTGGCGTCTATTCGCGCCGATTCCATCGGGCGAACGGAACGATGACCGGCTGGCAATTCTGGATCGATCGGGGCGGCACCTTTACCGACGTGGTGGCGAAGGCGCCGGACGGGACGCTCTCCACCCACAAGCTGCTGTCGGAGAATCCCGGCCGCTATGCCGATGCCGCGATCCAGGGCATCCGGGATGTGCTCGGCCTGGCGCCGGATGCGCCGATCCCGGCAGCGCAGATCGATGCCGTCAAAATGGGCACGACCGTCGCTACCAACGCCCTGCTGGAGCGCAAGGGCGAGCCCACCCTGCTCGTCGTCACCCGCGGCTTCGCCGATGCCCTGCGCATCGCCTACCAGACGCGGCCGCGCCTGTTCGCCCGCAATGTCGTCCTGCCCGAACTGCTCTATGGCCGGACGGTCGAGGTCGACGAGCGCGTCATGGCCGACGGCACGGTCGAGACGCCGCTCGACCCCGCCGCCGCCGAGGCCGGAATCCGCCAGGCCTTCGAGGCCGGGTTCCGCTCGGTCGCCATCGTTTTCATGCACGGCTATCGCTACCCGGAGCACGAACGCCGGATCGCCGCCCTGTGCCGCCGCATCGGCTTTGCCCAGGTCTCGGTCAGCCACGAGGTCAGCCCGCTGATGAAGCTGGTCGGCCGGGGCGATACCACGGTGGTGGACGCCTATCTGTCGCCGATCCTGCGCCGCTATATCGACCGGGTCGCGGCGGAGATCGGCGGCACGAGGCTGATGTTCATGCAGTCGAACGGCGGCCTCACCGATGCCCGCCGCTTCCAGGGCAGGAACGCGATCCTGTCCGGCCCGGCCGGCGGCATCGTCGGCGCGGTGCGGACCGCCGGCATGGCCGGCTTCGACAGGCTCATCGGCTTCGACATGGGCGGGACCTCGACCGATGTCTCCCACTATGCCGGGGAATATGAGCGGGCGTTCGAAACCCTGGTCGCCGGGGTGCGCATGCGCGCGCCGATGATGCAGATTCACACCGTCGCGGCCGGCGGCGGCTCGATCCTGCATTTCGACGGCGCGAAATACCGCGTCGGCCCGGACAGCGCCGGGGCCGATCCCGGCCCGGCCTGCTACCGGCGCGGCGGGCCGCTCACCGTGACCGACGCCAATGTCATGCTCGGCAAGATCCAGCCGGACCATTTCCCCGCCGTGTTCGGGCCGGACGGCGACCTGCCGCTCGACCGCGACATCGTCGCCCGCCGCTTTGCGGCACTGGCCGGGGAGATCGAACGGGCGACCGGCGACCGGCGGACGCCGCAGCAGGTCGCCGAGGGCTTCCTCACCATCGCGGTCGAGAATATGGCCAACGCGATCAAGGAAATCTCGATCCAGCGCGGCTATGACGTGACCGAATACACGCTCGCCTGCTTCGGCGGCGCCGCCGGCCAGCACGCCTGCCGGATCGCCGATACGCTCGGCGTGACCCGCGTCTTCATCCACCCCTTCGCCGGCGTGCTCTCGGCCTATGGCATGGGCCTGGCCGATATTCGCGCCCTGCGCGAGGCCGCGGTGGAGGCACGGCTGGATGCCGGCCTGGTCGCGACGATGGACGCCACCCTCGACCGCCTCGCCGCCTCGGCAACCGCGGAACTGGCCGAACAGGGCGTTCCGACCGGCAATATCCGCATCCATCGCCGCGCCCATATCCGCTATGACGGCACCGATTCGGCCATGGTCGTCGCCGCCGGCACGCTGGACGAAACCGCCGCCGCCTTCGAGGCCGCCCACCGGCAGCGCTACGGTTTCGCCGTGCCCGACAAGCCGATGCTGGTGGAGGCGGTTTCGGTCGAGGCCGTCGGCGTTACCGACCGGGTCGAGGACCCGCCGGTCGAACGCACCGGCGACGCCGAACCGGCCGCCATCGACCGGGCAGCGGTCTTCTCCGGCGGTATCGCCCATGAAGCGGCCATCTTCGACCGGGCGGCCCTGCAGCCCGGCGACCGGATCGAAGGGCCGGCCATCCTGCGCGAGGCGACCGCCACAACCGTCGTCGAGCCCGGCTGGGCTGCGAGCGTGACGGAGCGCAACCATCTGGTGCTGGAGCGGGCGGCGGCGCTCGACCGGGGTGTCGCCGTCGGCACGCAGGCCGATCCGGTCATGCTGGAGATATTCAACAATCTGTTCATGTCGGTCGCCGAACAGATGGGCTCGGTGCTGGAGAACACGAGCTATTCAGTCAACATCAAGGAACGGCTGGACTTCTCCTGCGCCATCTTCGGCCCGTCCGGCGATCTGATCGCCAATGCGCCGCATATGCCGGTCCATCTCGGCAGCATGAGCGAGAGCGTGCGCGAGATCGTCCGCCGCCGCGCCGGCACGATGCGGCCGGGCGAGGTCTATGTCCTCAACGCGCCCTATGCCGGCGGCACCCATCTGCCGGATGTCACCGTCATCACGCCGGTCTTCGCCGAAAATGGACAGGACCTTCTGTTCTTTGTCGGCTCGCGCGGCCATCATGCCGATATCGGCGGCATCACGCCCGGCTCCATGCCGCCGGATTCCCGCATCGTCGAGGAAGAGGGCGTGCTGTTCGACAACGCCCTTCTGGTGAAGGACGGCCGGTTCCTCGAGCGCGAAACCCGCGCCCTGCTCACCGGGGCGCGCTGGCCGGCGCGCAACCCGGATCAGAACATTGCCGACCTCAAGGCCCAGATCGCCGCCAACGAGAAGGGCGTGCAGGAAATCGGCCGCATGATCGACCAGTTCGGCCTGGATGTGGTCCACGCCTATATGGGCCATGTTCAGGACAATGCCGAGGAACAGGTGCGCCGGGTGCTGGACCGCCTGTCCGACGGCGCGTTCACCAGCCCGCTCGACAGCGGCGGCGAAATCCGCGTCGCCATCCGGGTGGACCGGGCGCAGCGCACGGCGGACATCGATTTCACCGGCACCTCGGCCCAGCTGCCGAACAATTTCAACGCGCCCTCGGCGGTGTGCCGCGCCGCCGTGCTCTATGTCTTCCGCACCCTGATCGACGAGGATATCCCGATGAACGAGGGCGTGCTCAAGCCGCTCAACATCGTCATCCCGGACGGCTCGATGCTGAAGCCCGAATATCCCGCCGCCGTCGTCGCCGGCAATGTCGAAACCTCGCAGATCGTCACCAACGCGCTCTACGGCGCCATGGGCGTGCTCGGCTCGGCCCAGTCGACCATGAACAACGTCACCTTCGGCAACGAGCGCTACCAGTATTACGAGACCGTTGCCGGCGGCATGGGGGCGGGCGAGGGCCATGACGGCGCCAGCGCGGTGCAGACCCACATGACCAACGCGCGGCTGACCGACCCGGAAGTGCTGGAATGGCGCTTCCCGGTGCTGCTGGAGGATTTTCGCCTGCGCGCCGGCTCCGGCGGTGCCGGCCGCTGGCGCGGCGGCGACGGCACGGTGCGCCGGCTGCGCTTTCTCGAGCGGATGACCGTCGCCATCCTGTCGTCGCGCCGGGATATCGCGCCCTTCGGCGTGCGCGGCGGCGAACCCGGCGCCACCGGCCGCAACTGGGTGGAGCGCGCCGACGGCAGCATGGTCGCCATGACCGGAACGGACCGCTGCGAGGTCGGCCCCGGCGACACATTCGTCGTCGAAACCCCCGGCGGCGGCGGCTACGGCCCGCCCGCCGGCGGGGCGGCGGCGGAAGAGGGCGGCACAAGGGGGCTTTGACAAAGCCCCGAGCCGTTAACCCGGTCGCGAGAACGTGTCTGCCTAAAACCCGGCGACCCTGTCATCCTGCAGAGCCCTGAGGATTACGGGAACCCGGCTGTGCCGTTCGATCCATACCCGGACCGCCGGCGAAATCCAGCCGGCGACCTCAAGAATACGATCATGGTCCGCTGCCAAATCTCGCGCGAAGATCGGTTCGTGATGTGCAATCCGGTTGCGCAGTATCCGCAGATCGTTCAGCGGCCGATGGGCATTCTTGCGGTTGAGAACCGTACAATGGGGGAACGCCTTGCGCAGCGCCGGTCGCCACAGCGTCATTTCGTAGTTCGCCTTGTGTCCGTTCGCTGCGCGGCCACCCGAACCCAACAACGAAATCCAGAACCCGAACGACAGGGCCGCCACGATTCGGGGCGGACAGGCCTCGTGACCGTTCCGGGAGATTTCCGTTCTTACCATCTTCACCCGATTCAGTGCGCCGCTATCCAGACCCGCGCCGCCATGGTCGTACCATGTTGCTCCGTATCGCCGGCCGAGGTTGCGGTGCATGGCGTTGCGCAGGGCGATCTCTAGTGTCTGCAGCGGCCCGTAGAAGGCTGCGCTGATGTCTGTGTTCCATACATGAAGACAGATTGCCCTTTGACGGTCTTGCCCAGTGGCCTCAAGATAGGTTCCCAGTCGCGCGACCGATAGAGCTGCTTCAAGCTCATCGAGCATGTCGTTCGTATAAGAAAAACCCTTGACCTCTGGCGTCCGATTGGTCATATCTGTCCTGTACACCCCGGACCCGCCTCTGCCATCTGGTATGCGCCCGGGGTTTTTCGTTTCGGGGTCTTTCGTTCGAAACCGGCCCCGCTCACGCCCACCTGGACCTGCCGGCGAGGCGGGCGGGCTTCACCAGGGCGTACCGTCCTTGCGGGCGAAGTGCCAGCTTCCGTCCGCGGCCCTGACCGCGCGAAGGTCGTCCAGCGGATAGCGGACCTCGTCGCCTTCGGCCCGGTCGCCGATTTCCAGCATCAGCACATCGCGGTCGCTGCGATTGACGATATGATGCGCCTCGCCCTGCGCCGGGAAGCCGGCGCACATGCCAGGGCGGAGCGGCGTCTCGCCGGACCCGGTCATCAGCACCGGCTCGCCTTCCAGGATATAGACCAGCTCGTCCTGTCTGCTGTGGCTGTGCATCAGCGACGACTGGGCGCCGGGCGGCAGGCGGGTCAGATTAACGCCGAAATTCCTCAGCCCGAAAAAATTGCCGAGCTGGCGCTTCTCCCGCCCCGCCACACGGCCGATAAAGGGCTCCGGATAGTTGGAGAGCCGAGCCCGCGCCGGCACGTCCAGCGCCGCGACCGCGGCCGGCCTGTCGTCGCTCATCGTCAATCTCCTCCATATCGTAACGGCGGGCAGATCAATCTTCCGCAAGCGCCATGGGCACATGCCCCGGCACGGCGGCGACCCGGTCGAGCCAGGCGCATACCGCCGGCCACGCGGCGAGGTCGAAGCCGCCTTCGTCGGCGACATGGGTGTACGCGTAGAGCGCGATATCGGCAATCGTCATCGCCGTGCCGACGAGCCAATCCTGTCGTTCGAGGCAGCGCGCCATCACCTGCAGCGCCGCCCGGCCGGCTTCCTGCTTCGCCGGCAGTTGCGCGCGCCGGGCGTCCGTCATCGCGACATGCTGCAGCCAGTGGCGAGCCACGGCGATATTGGGCTCGTGGCTGTATTGTTCGAAGAACATCCACTCCAGAATCTTCGCCCTGGCCAGCCGGTGCGGGGGCAGAAAGTGCGATCCCTCGGCCAGATGGAACAGGATCGCATTGGATTCGGCGAGACAGGTTCCGTCCGGCAGTTCGAGCACCGGGATGCGCCCGTTCGGGTTCTTCTCCAGGAAGGCGGGCGTGCGCGATTCCCCTTTCAGGATATCGATCTCGATCCGTTCGAAGGGCTGGCCCAGATGGGCCAGCAGCAGCCGCAGCTTGTAACCGTTGCCTGAAAGACGATTGTCGTAGAGTCGAAGCATGGCAGTCCTGTCCCCCTGGCCCGGTGCAGGCGCTCCGGCACTCAACGCGATGCCGGCCGGCGGGCGGGATCGCCCGGTCTGCACGGCTGGAGGGGTGCCGGCTGGTTTTCAGCCGCGCGGCCGCGAACAGGGGCCGGACCGCGTGGCGGATCGACCGGTTGCAGATCAGCCCGGTACGAGCATGAAATTGGCGTTGGCGCCGGCGACCGGCCTGGCCGGATCGTCCTGCCAGGCGAACGCCTTCACATTGGCGATGCGCGCGCCCAGCTTGGTCACGGCGGCGCGGGCGCGCGTATCCTTCGGCCCGGCCGAGCGCAGATAATCCACCGTGATCGTGATCGTCTTGGGTACGCGTACGGTCTCCTGCATCCACAGCAGCTTCAGGATCGCCGTGGTTTCGAGCAGGCCGCCAATGGTGCCGCCATGGATCGCCGGCAGCATCGGATTGCCGACGATGCGCGGGCTGAAATTCATGCACGCGACCGGATCGTCGCCATCCAGCGCCGCGGTAATATCGAGGAAGCGGGCATAGGGAATGGCTTCGAGAATGGCGTTCGGATCGCCGGCAGCGCGCGCCGCCGCGATGCGGGCCTCCAGCGTACCGGTCACGACTGCCCGCCCTCCGCTTCCCGGCCGACCGGCGCGCCGCCGTTGCGCCGGCGGCTGCCGACGAACATGAAGGTGCCGGTGGCGAGCGCGACCGTATCCTTCGGGTCGTCCTGATAGGCGACGGCGCTGAGAAAGGCGACGGTGCGGGTCAGCTTGGTCACCTCGGCCCGGGCGAACAGGTCGAGCTGCGGCGTCGCCGGGCGCTGATAGTCGATGCGCAGGTCGAGGGTCACGATGCGCTCCGGCGGGGTCCGGGCGCTCATCGTCGCCATGCCGCAGACGCTGTCCAGCAGGGTCGTCACGACGCCGCCATGCAGCACCAGCTCGTCGGCATTGCCGACCAGG
Source organism: Alphaproteobacteria bacterium (assembly GCA_965221475.1). Lineage (GTDB taxonomy): Bacteria > Pseudomonadota > Alphaproteobacteria > Bin65 > Bin65 > Bin65. Next base: position 1,002,513 of record OZ244891.1, read on the forward strand.
CGCTCGTGCCAGGGCAGGCGCATGATCGCCATGCCGCGGGCGGCGTGCACGACTTCGAGGCCGAGCTCCCGGCCGTGCGGAGTCGACCGGCCGATCAGGCGGACCGTCTCCTCCGCGGTGGGCGGCTTCGTCTCTGCCGGGCCGGGCCCGGCCGGCGGTGCGGGGTCGCTGGCCATGCCAGTGTCTTGTCAGCCCGCCCCAAGCCGGTCAAATTGCCTTCATGACGCATAACCCGGCCAAACCGCCCGGCGCCCCGGCTGCCGGAGACCGGCCGCCCCGCCCCCGGTCGGGCACCGGCCAGGGGGTGGGGCCGGATGTCTGGAAAGTCCCGGAGGGCGACGAGCGCGAGCGCCTGGTCTGCTCCGACTGCGGCTTCATCTATTACGACAATCCGCGCATCGTCGTCGGCTCCGTGGCGGTGTGGCAGGACAGGGTGCTGCTGTGCCGCCGGGCGATTGCGCCGCGCATCGGCTACTGGACCCTGCCGGCCGGCTTCATGGAGCTGCACGAAAGCTCTGACGCCGCCGCCGCGCGCGAGGCGTGGGAGGAGGCGCGGGCCGAGCTCGCGGTGCACGAGCTGTTCGCCCTCTACAACATTCCGCGCATCAGCCAGGTGCAGCTGTTCTACCGCGCGACGCTCAAATCGCCCTCCATCGCGCCGGGGCCGGAGAGCAGCGAAGTCCGCCTGTTCGGCTGGGACGAGCTGCCGGAGGCCGAGTTCGCCTTTCCCTCGGTCGGCTGGGCGCTGCAGCATTATCGCGAGACGGAAGGGCAGGCCGCCTTTACCGTCCGCACCGAACCGCCCGGCCCCGCCGCCGGTCCGGGCGCCGGACAGAAGGAGGAACCGCGTGACTGAGTTCGTTCACTGCAGCGCCGACCGGGGCGTCGGCACGATCACCCTCGACCGGCCGGAGGCGAACAACGCCCTGCACGCCGATGCCGCCCGCGAACTGTGGGAGGCGGCGACGGAACTGGGCAACGATCCTTCGGTCCGGGCCATTCTGGTGCGCGCCAACGGGCCGATGTTCTGCGCCGGCGGCGATCTGAAATATATGCGCGGGATGGCGGACGGGGTGGCGCTCGCCAAAGCGCTCAAGGTGACGACGACCTATTTCCACGGCGCGGTATCGCGGCTGATGCGCGCCAACGCGCCGGTCGTCATGGCGATCCAGGGCGCGGCGGCCGGCGGCGGCTTCAGCTTCGCGCTCACCGGCGATATCGTCCTCGCCGCGGCGAGCGCCCGGTTCAAGATGGCCTATACCGCCGCGGGCATCAGCCCGGATGGCGGCTCGACCTGGTTCCTGCCCCGGCTGGTCGGCCTGCGCACGGCGCAGCGGCTGGCGCTGGAAAACCCCACCCTGAGCGCGCAGGAAGCGCTCGATCTCGGCCTGGTCACCCGGATCGTGCCCGACGACGGCCTCGCCGATACGGCCATGGAGACGGCCCGCCGCCTGGCCGAAGGGCCGACCCTCGCCTATGGCCGGGTCAAGCAGCTTCTTGCCGAGAGCTGGGCCAACGGGGCCGAGCACCAGATGGAGCTGGAAACCCTGGCGCTGGCGGCCAGCGCCGGCACCGGCGACATGCAGGAGGGCCTCGCCGCCTTCGCCGCCAAGCGCCCCCCGCAATTCACCGGCGCGTAGCCGGGCGCGCCGGCACTAGTACATGTGCTGGCCGCCATTGATGCTGAGGGTGGAGCCGGTGATGAAATCGGCGTCCTCGCCGGTCAGGAAGACCACGCCGCGGGCGATGTCGCGCGCGTTGCCGAGGCGGCCGACCGGAATGCGCTGGATGATCCGCTCCAGCACCTTCTGCGGCACGGCGCGCACCATGTCGGTATCGACATAGCCGGGCGCGATGGCGTTGACGGTGATGCCCTGGGCGGCGCCTTCCTGGGCCAGCGCCTTGGTGAAGCCATGAATGCCGGATTTGGCGGCGGCATAGTTCACCTGGCCGTACTGGCCGCCCTGGCCGTTGATCGAGCCGATATTGACGATGCGGCCGAACTTGCGCGCCCGCATGCCTTCGATCACCGCCCGGCAGCAGTTGAAGCACGAGGTGAGGTTGGTGCGGACGACATCGTCCCAGTTGTCGAACGACATCCGGTGCAGGGTGCCGTCCCGGGTGATGCCGGCATTGTTGACCAGAATGTCGATGGGGCCGAGCTCGGCCTCGATCCGGGCGACGCCGGCCGAGACCGCCTCGAAATCGCCGACATCGAACTTGTAGGCCGGGATGCCGGTGCGGTCGGAAAATTCCTTCGCCCGCTCGTCATTGCCGCCGTAATTCGCCGCCACCTTGCAGCCGGCTTCGCCGAGAGCGACGGAAATCGCTTCGCCGATGCCACGGGTTCCGCCCGTGACCAGTGCTACACGCGCCATGTCTTCAGTCTCCTGTTGCGGGACGGGGGCCGCCGCTTGCGCCGCGACGGCGCCCGTCACTGGGTCGTTTGGGATGGGGTCAGTCGCGCGCGACGCACATGGCGATGCCCATGCCGCCGCCGATACACAGGGTGGCAAGGCCTTTCTTCGCGTCGCGCCGCTTCATTTCGTAGAGCAGCGTGGTGAGGATGCGCGCGCCGGAAGCGCCGATCGGATGGCCGAGCGCGATGGCGCCGCCATTGACGTTCACCCGCTCCATGTCGAAGCCGAGATCGCGGGCGACGGCGCAGGACTGGGCGGCGAACGCCTCGTTCGATTCGACCAGATCGACATCCTCGATGCTCCAGCCGGCCCGCGCCAGCGCCTTGCGGCTCGCCGGAATGGGGCCGGAGCCCATCAGCGCCGGATCGACGCCGGCGGTCGCCCACGAAACGAGGCGGGCGAGCGGTTCGACGCCGCGCTGCGCCGCCTGTTCGCCCGACATCAGAACCAGCGCCGCCGCCCCGTCATTGATGCCCGAAGCGTTGCCGGCGGTCACCGTGCCGTCCTTCGCGAACGCCGGGCGCAGCTTGGCCAGCGTCTCCGCCGTCGTGCCGGGGCGCGGATATTCGTCGGTATCGACCGTGATGTCGCCCTTGCGGTTCGGCACCGTGACCGGCGCGATCTCGTCGGCGAACCGGCCCGATTTCTGCGCCGCCTCGGCTCTCGCCTGGCTGGCGGCGGCGAAGGCATCCTGATCGGCGCGGGTGATCTGCCACTGCCCGGCAACATTCTCCGCCGTCGTGCCCATGTGGTAGCCGTTGAAGGCATCCCACAACCCGTCCTTGATCATCGTGTCGGTGAAGCCGACATCGCCCATCTTGCGGCCGGTGCGCAGATGGGCGGCGTGGGGCGACAGGCTCATGCTCTCCTGGCCGCCGGCGACGACGATCTCCGCATCGCCGGCCTGGATCGCCTGGCCGGCCATGGCGACGGCGCGCAGGCCGGAACCGCAGACCTGGTTGATGGTCAGCGCCGTCTTCTCCTGCGGGATGCCGGCGGCCATCGCGGCCTGCCGGGCCGGATTCTGGCCGGTATCGGCGGTCAGCACCTGGCCCATGACGACATCGTCGACATCGGCGCCGGCAATATTCGACCGCTCCAGCGCGGCGGCGATGGCGACCCGGCCGAGGTCGGTGGCGGGCACGGTGGCAAAGGCGCCGCCGAAAGTGCCGATCGGCGTGCGGGCCGCGCTGGCGATGATGACCTCTGTCATGGGGAATCCTCCTGAAAGTGCGGCCCGGCGGGCCGTCTGGCTTCGCGCCGGCGCCATTCGCGGCGGGCGCCGTTCGCAACGATGGAGAACCATATCATGCTGCAGTGCAACATTTCAAGTGCATGTGCGAAATAACCGGCAGCGAAATGCGGGCGCTTTCGTCGCGGTGCCGCCGCCCTATGACGCGAGGGATTGCTGCCAGAGCAGCAGGGGCCGCCAGGTCTCGCGCTCGGCGCGCCGCCCCGCCATCATGCCGATATGGCCGGCGCGGGCGAGGCGGATTTCCGCCTCGGGCAGCCGGCGGGCCAGCGCCAGGGCCGATTCCTGCGGCACGATCCGGTCCATGTCCGGCACGATGGCGAGCGTCGGCAGGGCGACCGTCTCCGGCCGGACGGTCATGCCGCCGACCGTCCAGCGGCCGTTTGCCGGCCGGTTCTCGCCATACCAGCCGAGCAGGGTCTCGCGGGCGACCGGCAGGGGCAGCGGGATGCCGTCGTTGAGCCAGTCCTCCAGCGCCACGAAGCGCTGCGCCGCCTCGGAGTCCGGCGCCATGCGGGCAAAGGCCCGGAACTTGCGGAACGAGACCAGCGGATCGTTGGCAGCAAACAGGGCCTGCAGCGCATCGACGGGAAACTGGGCCAGCGCCTCGAAGGCGGGCAGCCACATCCGGCCGAGGCCGGCCAGCGCCTGCGCCTGGGCCGGCCGGGCGGCATGAAAATCCCACGGCGTCGCCAGCAGGGCGAGGCCGGCCAGCGCCGCGGTCTGCCGCTGCGCCAGCGCCAGCGCCAGCAGCCCGCCCATGCAATAGCCGACCAGCGCCGGCCGGCCGGCGCGCGCCGCGACCGCCGCCACCGCCGGCGCCAGCCGCTCATCGATCAGCCGGGCGAGATCGAAGCCGGCCTCCCCGGCATCCGGCGCGTTCCACTCCAGCAGATAGACCGGCACGCCGGCCGCCGCCAGATAGCGGGCGAGCGATACGCCGGGCATGAGATCCAGCACATATCCGCGATTGACCAGCGAGGGCAGCAGCAGAAGGGGCGGACCGGCCGCCGCCCCTGCTCGTCCGTCGGCCGCGCCGCCCGGCGCCGAATAATCGAGCAGGCGGGCGCTGCCATAGCGGGCGACGACCGGCGCTTCGGGCATCGAGCGCCGGTAGGGATGGGCGCGGTAGGCGGCGATCCCGGCGAGAAAATCGCCGAACGCCCCGGCGGAAGCCCGGCCGACCGAAGCGGCCAGGGCGGCGGCGTCGCAGCCAGCGATCCGCTCGCGCAGCTGCCGGGCTTCAGGATCGTTCCAGCCGGGCCAGCCGTTCCTCAATCCGGTCAAGCCGCTCAAGCAGCTGCCGGAAGCGATCGTCGCCATCCACAGATGCAGGCCGAACGGGCGCGGCGACATCCCCCGGTTGCGGCCGATCCGATCCGAATCCATCCTGCGCCTCCCGCGACCGGCCGGCCGGCGGCGCAGCCGGGGCGGCGGCCTGCGCCCACTGGGCGAAGAAGCCGGAAATCGCCTCCGAAACCGCCGGATTCGCCGAAAGCGCCGTCAACCGGTCCTGCCACAGGTCGAGAAACTGGCGGGCCAGTTCGTCGAGCGAATCCGGCCCGTCGTGCGGCGCGCGCTCGTCTTCCGTGCCGGTCATGGGCCACCATAGCGCGGCACGCATGGCCGGGCCAATTCCTTTGCATGCCTGCCGCCCGCGCCCAGCCCGTTTACGCGCCTGCGAAAAGCATCTTGCGCATTGCGGCAAAATCCTGTCATTCTTGAAAAAATCGGCCCGGAAGGCTGGCTCCCGCCGGCCGGGACGGCCGGGCCTGCGCGCCGGCGCCGGAAGCTGAAGGAGGGCTGCATCGCCATGCCCAGCAGGAAACAGCAGGGAGAGGACGGCCAGGTCGTCATCAAGAAATACGCCAACCGCCGCCTCTACAATACGGCGACCAGCAGCTATGTCACGCTGGACGATTTGAGCGGCATGGTTCGCGACGACATCGATTTCGTCGTCTACGACGCGAAGTCCGGCGACGACATCACCCGCTCCGTCCTGACCCAGATCATTGTCGAGCAGGAAGCCAGGGGACAGAACCTGCTGCCCATCGGCTTCCTGCGCCGGCTGATCGGCATGTATGGCGATTCGCTGCAGGATCTCGTGCCCAAATATCTGGAGCACAGCATGGAGAGCTTCATCGACAATCAGGAGCAGATGCGCGAATACATCGCCAACGCCTTCGACGGCATGTTCCCGTTCGGCTCGCTGGAAGACCTCAGCCGGCAGAACATGGCGATCATGAAACAGGCGCTGGCGATGTTCGATCCGTACCCGCCCGCCCGCGCCGACCGGCCGGAGGCCGGCGGGCCCACCGCCGACCCGTTCGCCCTGATGCAGGCGCAGATCGACGCCCTGCAGGAGCAGATGCAGGCCCTGGCCGGGCTCAACCGCAAGAAATAGCCACCGACTCAAGGGCGGGGTTCCGCCCGCCCCGAAGCGCCCGCCCCGGCAAGGACGCCATTGCCATGACCGCGCCGCCCACCCTTACCCATCTGCTCGAGGCCGGGGCCGACGATGCTCCGGCGCTGCTCGGCAGGCAGAACGGGGCGCTGACCCATGCCGGGCTGCGCGCCCTGTGCCGGCAGACCGCCACCGTCCTCGCCGGCCGCGGCATCGGCCGCGGCAACCGGGTCGCCATCGTGCTGCCGAACGGCGCCGAAATGGCCGCCTGCTTCGTCGCCATGGCCGGCTGCACGACCACTGCACCGCTGAACCCGGCCTACCGGGCGGACGAGTTCCGCTTCTATCTCGAGGATCTGCGCGCCGATGCCCTGGTGATCGCGCGGGACATGGACAGCCCGGCGCGCCGGGTCGCGGCCGAGCTGTCCCTGCCGGTCATCGACCTGGCGCCGGACCCGGCCGGGCCGGCCGGCGCCTTCGTACTGTCGGGCAGCCGCCGCATCGCCACGAACGAAGGGAAGGCGGCCGATACGACAGCGCCCGGCCCGGACGATATCGCGCTCATCCTGCACACGTCCGGCACCACCTCGCGGCCGAAGATCGTGCCGCTGACCCAGCGCAATATCGCGGCATCGGCCCGGAATATCGCACACACCCTGGCGCTGACCCCGGCCGACCGGTGCCTCAACATCATGCCGCTTTTCCACATTCACGGCCTGATCGGCGCCGTATTGTCGAGCCTGGCGGCGGGCGGATCGGTCTGGTGCACGCCGGGCTTCAACGCGCTGCGCTTCTTCGGCTGGCTGAAAACGGCGGCGCCGACCTGGTACAGCGCGGTGCCGACCATGCACCAGGCCATCCTCGCCCGCGCCGACCGCAACCGGGCCGCTGCCGAAGGGGCCGGCCTCCGCTTCATCCGCTCCTCGTCCTCCTCGCTGCCGCCGCAGGTCATGGCGGCGCTGGAGGAGACGTTCGGCTGCCCGGTGATCGAGAGCTACGGCATGACCGAGGCGGCCCACCAGATGGCCTCGAACCCGCTGCCGCCGGCGGCGCGCAAGGCAGGCACCGTCGGCCCCGCCGCCGGGCCGGAGATCGCGGTGCTGGACACAGCGAACCGGCCGCTGCCGGCCGGCAGCACGGGCGAGGTCTGCATTCGCGGCGCCAATGTCACGCCGGGCTACGAAGCGAACCCGGAAGCCAATGCGGCCGCGTTCGCCGGCGGCTGGTTCCATACCGGCGACCAGGGCATGCTCGACGGCGAGGGCTATCTGACCATCACCGGCCGGCTCAAGGAGATCATCAACCGCGGCGGCGAAAAGGTCTCGCCGCGCGAGGTCGACGAGGTGCTGCTCGACCACCCCGCCGTCGCCCAGGCGGTGACCTTCGCCCTGCCCCACGACCGGCTCGGCGAGGAGGTGGCCGCCGCCATCGTGCCGGCCGGCGATGCCGAGGTGGACGAGCGCGCCCTGCGCAACTTCGTCGCCGAGCGGCTGGCGGATTTCAAGGTGCCGCGCCGCATCGTCGTGCTGGAGGAGCTTCCCAGGGGCGCGACCGGCAAGGTGCAGCGCATCGGCCTGCACGAGAAACTGGCCCGCCATCTATGAAGATCGCCATTTTCGGCGCCGGCGCCATCGGCGGCTATCTGGGCTGCGAGCTGGCGCGCGCCGGGGCCGACGTGACCATGATCGCGCGCAACCGGACCCTGGCGGCGATCCGGGACCGGGGCATCGCCCTGCACATTGACGGCGAGACGCGGATCGGCCGGCCGGCGGCGACCGACGATCCGGCCGAAGCGGGCCCGCAGGATGCGGTCATCGTCGCGGTCAAGGCCAATGTCGCCCCGGCCATCGCCCCCGGCCTGGCGCCCCTGCTGGGCCCGGAGACCGCCGTGGTCACGGCCGTCAACGGCATCCCCTGGTGGTATTTCCACGATTATGGCGGCGCCCTTGCCGGCACGCGCATCGAGAGCGTCGATCCCGGCGGCGTCCAGTGGCGGACCATCGGCCCCCGGCGCGCCATCGGCTGCGTGGTCTATCCGGCGGCGGAGGCGGTCGCGCCCGGCATCATCCGCCACATCTCGCTCAACCGCTTTTCCCTCGGCGAGCCGGACGGCACCCGGTCCGACCGGGTCCGGCGGCTGTCGGCCGCGCTGATCGCCGCCGGCTTTTCCGCCCCGGTGCGGCCGCGCATCCGCGACGAAATCTGGCTGAAACTGTGGGGCAATCTGAGCTTCAACCCGGTCAGCGCGCTCACCGGTGCGACCCTGGAGCAGATGGCCGGCGATCCGCTGGTCCGCCCCCTGCTCGTCGCCATGATGACCGAGGCCAGGGCGGTGGGCGAAGCGCTGGGCGTATCGTTCGGAATCGACCTGGACCGGCGCATCGACGGTGCCGGCAAGGTCGGCGCCCACCGGACCTCGATGCTCCAGGACCTGGATGCCGGCCGGAAGATGGAGATCGACGCCCTGGTTTCCGCGGTGCAGGAGCTGGCGCGGCTGGCGCGCATCGCGACGCCGGCAATCGACATTGTCGCCGGGCTGATCCGGATGCGGGCGCGGGTCGATGGCCTCTATCCATAGCGCTGCGCCATGAGCGCTGGGCCGCCGGTCCGCTCGCCGTGCATCCTGGTCTGCACCCTCGACCGGGCCACCGGCTGGTGCTTCGGCTGCGGTCGCAGCGGCGCGGAGGTGGAGAACTGGCTGGCCTTCTCCGACGACCGGCGCGCGGCGGTCATGGCGGCCCTGCCGGCGCGTCTGGTCGCCCTCGGCCTGCCGCCGGAAGGCGATTGCCGGCAGGCCGAAGACCGGGCCCGCGCCCAGGCCGGCAAAGCCCGGCGCCGCAACCGCCGGCGCAAGCGGCGGACGTGATCCGGCCGTTCCGCTATCGCAGCGGAACAGCCCCCGGCTTCCCGCCGGGCTACGGAGAGGGCGCTGTCACCCCGCCGACCCGTTCGCCCGCGCCTCGATTGCAGCGCAGCGCTCCATGAGCGCCTCGAACGGTTCGTCTTCGTCGATCAGCATGCCGTCGGCCAGCATGCTTGCGTAGTCATCGGCGAGCAGCGCTTGCGCGACCCCGGAGGGAACCAGCTGCAGGGCGCCGGAGACCGCCGCATCGTAGTCGATCCGGTTGCCGCTCGCATCGTTCTCGACGAAGAAAATCGCCTTGTGCCGTGCAACCGAAAGCGCAAGCGCCCGGTCGGCGAGGGCATTCGCCGCGATGCCCGCTTCGTCGAGGCGGGCGAGATCGTGCCAGTGCCTGGACTGGCGCTCGCCGCGGCGGCGCTCCCTTCGGCAGAAGACATGCGCGGCGGTCGCCTTCTCCCAGAAGGTCCGTTCCGCCAGCATGACGGTGGGGTGCGCCCGGGGGAATATCAGATCGGGAAGAGAGGCCGCGGCATCGCACACAACGGGCCGCTTCACGTGCGGCTCGCCGGTCGAGCGGGCACCGAACTCGACGATGACTTCCGGGAAGACGAGACCGCTCGCCTCGAACATCGGCTCGTACGAGACGTAGAGCCGATCCTCGTCCGCGCTTAACCGTGCTGAGAACCCGGCGCGGGAGAGGCCTTCGGCGACGATCGGGCATGCCTCATCCCGAACCCATTCGGCGAGACGAGCGCGAATGGCGCGCGTCCAGCGCTTCTCCTGGCTGCGCGTCGGCGGCAGCGCCTCGTCGCCCGCGCCGGAAACCAGGTCCGGCGCGAAGGCGCGGATGTCGTAGGTGACGTCGACATCTTCCGAGAACCGACGAATCGCACGCCACACCTTCGACAGCGAGGTGCCGCCCTTGAAGATCAGATGCCCGGCAAACGGTGCCTCGAACAGCACGCCCAGAGTCGCCACGACCCAGACATCCTTCTCCAGCAGATACGCCTTGTAGCTGCCGCTTCGCTCCGCCACCTCAAGCGCATCGCGCCTGTCACCGGGCGAGAGCTCCAGGAAACGCTGCTCAGCCATGCGCGAGGCGCGCGCTCAACGGCTCCGCCATCCAGATGGGCATGGTGGCGCGGGCGGCCGCGAGCTCTTCCCGATCTTCCTCGGAAAGCGTCGGCAGGACCGCGTCCAGGCCGTCTTCGACTTCTGCGGGGCCGAGCCACGCCAGGGCGCGGATGACCTGGCCCGCCTTGCGGTGCGGCGCCGCGAGTTGCCAGCGGGGCGCGTGACGCAGTTCCACGACGGACGATCCGAAGTGAAGCCGGCGGCTGGGGCCGGAGGTGAGGTAGACCGCCCGCACCGGATTCTGCGTGGTCAGGCGCAGCCAATTGGCTGCGGCACCGCCGCACGGTACGATGATCTCGCCCCACATCTCGGACAGCGCGGCAAGCGCCTCGGCGACACGGGGGCCCCGAAGGCCGAAGCGGGTTTCGACCGGGCGCATGTAGACACCCTGGCAGATGCGCATGAGATGGCCGGAGCGCGCGAGGCGCGACAGCGCCTGATCGACCGCGGCCCGCTTGCCGAGATGCAGCAGGGCGGCCGGGCACAGCGGCGTCGCCTCCGGCAGCGCTTCGGCATGCTCCATGATGCGCCTGGGAAGGCCGCGCATGTTCGTATCTCCAATTCAATTTGTCAGAAATATAGGAGCAAAACCATCGTAATGCAATCCGGCCGAAGGCGGCCCCCGGCCGGATCGCCGGCGCCGGCCGGCCTATTTCTCCGCCGTGTCGAAGCGCCAGATATAGCCGCGGTTCAGCGTATCGTATTGCGGCGGCCATTCGACCCCGCCATAGCCGATCCGGTCCAGCTCATAGGCGGCGTGGCGGGTCCAGTAGGGGTCGAACAGGTGGGCCCGGGCGATTACGCACAGATCGGCGCGCCCACCGGCGAGAATGGAGTTGGCATCCTCGTAGGAGCTGATCGCGCCCACCGCCATGGTCGGCCGGTCGAGCTCCAGGCGGATGCGCTCGGCGAACGGGGTCTGGAACAGCCGGCCGTATTCCGGCTCCTCGTCGCTGACCACCTGACCGGAGGAGGCATCGATGATGTCGGCCCCGGCGGCGTAGAGCAGCCGGGCAATCTCCACCGCATCGGCCGGAACCGTGCCGCCCGCCTTCCAGTCGTGCGCCGAGATGCGCACGGAGATCGGCTTGTGCGCCGGCCAGGCCTCGCGCACCGCCGCGAACACTTCGAGCGGAAAGCGCATCCGGTTCGCCAGGCTGCCGCCATAGTCATCGTTGCGGATGTTGGTGAGCGGCGAAACGAAACTGTTGAGCAGATAGCCGTGCGCCATGTGGAGCTCGAGCATGTCGAAACCGGCCTGTTCGGCGCGCGCCGCCGCCTGGCGATAGTCCTCCACCGTCCGATCCATATCGGCCCGGTCCATCGCCTTCGGCACCTGGCTGTGCGGCTTGTAGGGCAGGGGCGAGGCCGCCACGATGGGCCAGTTGCCGTCCGGCAGCGGGACGTCGAAACCTTCCCACAACACGGTCGTCGATCCCTTGCGCCCGGCATGGCCGAGCTGCAGGCCGATCTTCGCGCCGCTGTGCCGGTGAACGAAATCGACGATCCGCTTCCAGCCGGCGACATGATCGTCGCTGTAGATGCCGGTGCAGCCGGGGCTGATGCGCCCTTCCCGGCTGACATTGGTCATCTCGGCGATGACGAGGCCGGCGCCGCCCATGGCCCGGCTGCCGAGATGGACGAGGTGCCAGTCGTCGGGCATGCCGTCGGCGGCCGAATACTGGCACATGGGCGAGACGACGATGCGGTTGTCGAGCACCATGTCGCGCAGCCGGAACGGCGTGAACATGGGCGGCGGCGGCGGCCCCTCCGGCAGGTTGACGCCCGAACGGTTGGCGGCCCCGGTGGCGAACCAGCGATCCACGCTCTCGACATAGCCGGCATCGCGCAGGCGCAGATTGCCGTGGGAGATGCGCAGGCTGCGGGTGAGCAAGGAAAAGCCGAACTGGATCGGCTCCAGATTGTCGTAGTAGCGCTCCGCTTCCTCGAACCAGCGCTGGGAGACGCGCGCCGAACGCTGCAGGCTTTCCACCTGCGGCCGGTAGGTCGCCTCGTAATCGGCGAGGCCCCCGCCGATATCGCCGGCCTTCAGGATCGCGCCGTGCAGGGCGATGGCATCCTCCATCGCCAGCTTGGTGCCGGAGCCGATGGAGAAATGGGCGGTATGCACGGCGTCGCCGGCCAGCACGACATTGTCGAACGACCAGTTAGCGCACGAAATATTGGGAAACTGGCGCCAGTGCGACCGATTCCGGATGATTTTCGCATCGCCGATATAGGGGCGCATCAGATCGGCGACATAAGCCACCGTCGCGTCCTCGTCGGCCACGTCCAGGCCGGTATTGGCGAAGGTCTCGTCGGTGCATTCGATAATCAGCGTCGACATGTCCTGGACGTAGCGATAGCAGTGCGTCCGCCACAGGCCGTGATCGCTCTCGATGAAATGGAAGGTGAAGGCGGGAAAATTGAAATCCGAGCCGAGCCAGACGAAACGGTTGGGCCGGAAATCCAGCTTCGGCCCGAACCGGTCCTTCCAGCGCTCGCGGACGACCGAATTGACCCCGTCGGCGGCGTAGAGCAGATCGCAGTCCTGCAGCGCGGCCGGATCGTCGATCCGGCGCTCGAAATGCATGTCGATGCCGAGCTCGCGGCAGCGCTCCTGCATCAGCAGCAGCATCCTGACCCGGGACATGCCGGCAAAGCCGTGGCCGGTGGATTTCAGCACCCGGCCCCTGACGTGGATGTCGATATCGTCCCAGTGCTCGAACGACCGGGTGATCGCCTCATGGGTCGGCGCATCGGCCTCGTGGAAGCCCTCCATGGTGCGGTCCGAAAACACGACGCCGAAGCCGAACGTGTCGTCGTGGCGGTTCTGCTCGTGGATCGCGATCTGCGCGTCCGGGAAGGATTTCTTCATCAGGATGGCGAAATACAGGCTTCCCGGCCCGCCGCCGAGGCAGTTGATCTTCATGCTTTTCCCTGGTGTGTCTGCCGGCCCGCTGCGCCGGCTCATCGTACCGGAATGCCCTGCTGCCGGGCCTTGTCCTCCTCCATCCGGCGCAGCCGGAAGCGCTGGACCTTACCGGTCTCGGTGCGCGGCAACTCATCCACGAACTCGATGGCGCGCGGATATTTGTAGGGCGCAATCTCCGCCTTCACGAAATCCTGCAGTTCCTGCACCGTCGCCGCGCCGGCATCGGCCGGATCGCGCAGGATGACGAAGGCTTTGACGATGCGGCCACGCTGCGCATCGGGCGCGCCGACAACGGCGCAGTCCTGCACCTTCGGGTGGTCGAGCAGCGCATCCTCGACCTCCGGTCCGCCGATATTGTAGCCGGCCGAAACGATCATGTCGTCGGCCCGGGCGACGTACCAGAAATAGCCGTCCTCATCCTGGCGGTAGCGGTCGCCGGGCAGGTTCCAGCCATTGACGACATAGCCGCGCTGCCGCTCCTCATTGTCCAGATAGCGGCAGCCGGTCGGCCCGCGGGTCGCCAGCAGCCCTTCGCACGGCGGCGTCAGAACGGTGCCGGCCTCGTCGACGATACAGGCCTCATAGCCGGGAATCGCCCTGCCGGTCGCGCCGGGCCGGATGTCGCCGCCGGCGGCCGAGACGAAAATGTGGATCATCTCGGTCGAGCCCAGCCCATCGATAATGGCGATTCCGGTGGCGGCGCGGAACGCCTCGAAAATCGCCAGCGGCAGGGTCTCGCCGGCCGAGACGCACTGGCCGAGCGTCGGCGGGATGTGCCCGGTTTCCGCGATCCGGTCGGCCAGCACGCGATACATGGTCGGCGCCGTATAGAGCGTCGTGCAGCCATGCTCGCCGATCAGGCCGAGCAGGCGGTCCGGGTCCGGCGGTCCGGGATAGAACAGGACGGAGGCGCCGGTGCGCATGGGAAACAGCAATTGCGCACCGAGGCCGAAGGTGAAGGCGAGCGGCGGCGTGCCGACATAGATATCGTCGGGCGAAGGCCGGTAGACCTGTTTCGGGAAGCAGTCGCACATCGCGAGGATATCGCGATGGAAATGCATCGTCCCCTTGGGCTGCCCCGTGGTGCCGGAGGTGAAGGCGATGAGCCCGACATCGTCCGCTGCCGTATCGACATTGGCGAAGCCGGCCGGCTTGCCGGCCATCGCGGCATCGAGATCGGCCGCCGGATCGGCGCCGTCGCCGAGCGGGGTGAAGAATTTGACCCGCTCCAGCACCGGCGCCCGCGCCATCGCGCCATCGCCCTCCTCGCGCAGGCCGATATCGCACAGGAAATGCCGGATCTGCGCCTTCTCCGCCATATAGGCCAGTTCGCGGGCGCGCAGCAGCGGCATGGTCGCGACCACGATACCGCCGGCCTTGAGCACCGCCAGCCAGCAGGCCGCCATCATCGGGTTGTTGGGCCCGCGCAGCAGCACCCGGTTGCCGCTGACCAGGCCCATATCCTCGACCAGCACCCGGGCGATGGCATCGGCCCTGGCCTTGAGATCGGCATAGGTCCAGACCGCGCCGTCATAGCGGATGCAGGGCCTATCGGCCCAGCCGAAATCCGCGACCGCCCGGTCGAGCAGCTCGACGGCGGCGTTCATCCGGTCGGGATAGGCCGCCAGTTCCGGCAGGCCGGAATAATCGAAATCCGGCCACAGCGCTTTCGGCGGCAGCCGGTCGCGCGCGAACGTGTCGGCATGGGCAGTTGCGCCGTCGCCGGGGATGCGGCGGCCGGAGACGCTAGCCATGGGCGGCCGCCGTCTGCCCGGCGATGACCAGTTTCTGGACCTCGCTGGTTCCCTCATAGATGCGCAAGGCACGGACCTCCCGATACAGTTCCTCCACCTTCTGGCCGACCGTCACGCCCAGCCCGCCGAATATCTGCACGGCCTCGTCGACCACCTGCTGCGCCGCCTCGGTGGCGTACAGCTTGGCCATCGCGCTTTCCCGCGTCACCCGGAGCCGGCGGACATCGCGGGTCCAGGCCGAGCGATAGACCAGCAGAGCCATGGCATCCACCCTGACCGCCATCTCGGCGATCTTGGCCTGGATGAGCTGGAATTCGCCGATGGTCCGGCCGAACGCCTTGCGGGTCTGCGCATAGGCGACGGCTTCGTCCAGCGCCCGCCGGGCCATGCCCAGGGCGGCGGCGCCGACCGTCGTGCGGAAAATGTCGAGGTTCGCCATGGCGATGCGGAAACCCTCGCCCGGATTGCCCAGCAAATGGCTGGCCGGCACCCGGCAATCGTCGAAGACGAGCCGCGCCAGCGGATGGGGCGCCATGACATCGATCCGTTCGGCAACGCGCAGCCCCGGATTGTCGGCATCGACGACGAAGGCCGACAGCCCCTTTGCGCCCGGCGCCTCGCCGGTCCGGGCGATGACGACATAGTGGTCGGCGATGCCGCCGTTGGAAATCCATGTCTTGACGCCGTTGAGGACGAAATGGTTGCCGTCGCGCGCCGCTTCGGTTTCCAGCGCCGCCACGTCCGAGCCGCCCTGCGGCTCCGACATGGCGAGGGCGGCGATCCGCTCGCCGGTCGCGACCCTGGGCAGATATTCTTCCTTCAGCTCGTCCGCGCCATAGAGCGCGATGGCGCCGGTGCCCAGCCCCTGCATGACGAAGCTGAAATCGGCCAGCCCCATATAATAGCCGAGAATCTCCCGGCCGAGCGCGATGGCGCGAACGTCCAGCGACTCGAAGGCGCCGCCCCAGGCCGCCGGCACCGTCAGCTTCAGCCAGCCGGCCCCGCCCAGCATGCCGACGAGGCGCCGGCACAGATCGTCCACATCCGTGCGGCCATGGACCTCGTGCTCCAGGGGGCGGATATTGGCCTCCGCCCAGGCGCGCAGGTCGGCCGCCAGCTGCCGGTGGCGGTCGTCGAGGAAGGGCCAGTCGAGATAGCTCGAATCCGGCATCAGTCGCCCTCGAACACCGGCTTCTCCCGGGCGACGAACGCGTCGTAGGCGCGGTGGTAGTCTCTGGTCTGCATACAGATCGCCTGGGCCTGGGCTTCGGCCTCGATAAACTGTTCCAGGCCCATATTCCATTCCATGTCCAGCATCTTCTTGGTCATGGCGTTGCCGAAGGTCGGCCCGTCGGCCAGCCGGGCGGCGAAAGCCTGCGCCTCCGCCAGCAGGCCGTCGCTTTCGACCAGCCGGTTGTAGAAGCCCCAGCGCTCGCCCTCCTCCGCCGTCATGGCGCGCCCGGTATAGAGCAGTTCGGCCGCCCGGCCCTGGCCGACGATGCGCGGCAGCATCGCACAGGCGCCCATATCGCAGCCGGCCAGGCCGACCCGGTTGAACAGATACATCGCCCTGGCCTGCGGGGTGCCGAAGCGGATATCGCACGCCATGGCGATGGCGCCGCCGGCACCGGCGCAGATGCCGTCGATGGCGGCGATCACCGGCTGCGGGCAGGCGCGGATCGCCTTCACCAGGTCGCCGGTCATGCGGGTGAAATTGAGCAGGCCCGGCATGTCGAGATCGAGCAGCGGGCCGATGATCTCGTGCACATCGCCGCCGGTGCAGAAATTGCCGCCGGCGCCGGTGACGACGACCGCCCGGACATCCCCGGCATAGGCGAGCGCACGGAAGGTATCGCGCAGTTCGGCATAGCTCTCGAAGGTGAGCGGGTTCTTCTTCTCCGGCCGGTTCAGCGTGACCGTCGCAACCTTGCCATCGACCTCCCAGCGGAAATGGACCGGCCGGAAATCGGCCGCCAGCGTCGACGATGGACTTTCCAGCAGCGGGCCGAAGGTGCGGCCATGGCGCTTCAGCATGTCGGTTTCGGGCATCTCTTTCCTCGGCTATCGGGCTCGGATCGAAGGGGCGGCGCTCAGCGGTCCGCCGCCGTATCGTGCAGATGGTTCCTCAGGCGGCCGAGCAGAACCTGCAGCTGGCGCAGGTCCGACCGCTTCATGGCGCCCAGCTTCGCCGCAATCGCCGCCTCGTGGTTGGGCAGCATGGCGCGGAACGCCGCCGCGCCCGCCGGGGTGAGCCGGACGCGCGCGGCGCGCCGGTCGTTCGGTACCGGCGTGCGCCGGACCAGGCCCTCGGCGACCAGCCGGTCGATCAGCCCGGTCACGTTGCCGCCGGTCACCATCAGCCGGCGCGAAAGCTCGCCCATGGTCAGGCCGGCCGGCGCGCGCTCGAGCTGGGAGAGCAGATCGAAGCGCGGCAGCGTCATGCCGAAGGCGCTGCGCAGTTCCCGGCGCACCTCGCGCTCGATCCGGTTGGCGCAGCTGAGCAGGCGCAGCCAGACCCGCAGCTCCAGCCGGTCGTCCGGCTCCGCCGCGGTTTCGCGGTCCATGGCGGCAGCCGGCGTCGCATCGCCGGCCATCACATGACCTCGCCGCCGGCCACGGGGATCGACTGGCCGGTGATCGAGCCGCTGTCCGGCCGGGCGAGCCAGACGACGACATTGGCGACCTCGGCCGGATCGACGAGACGGCCCTGCGGATTGGATTGCGCCAGCTGCGCCCGCGCCGCGTCGGCATCCATGCCGGTCTTCGCCACGATATTGGCAATCGTGTCGGCGGTCATGTCGGTCTCGACATAGCCGGGGCAGACCGCGTTCACGGTCACGCCGGTCCGCGCCGTCTCCAGCGCCAGCGACCGGGTCAGGCCGATCACGCCGTGCTTGGCCGCGACATAGGCGCTGACATAGCGATAGCCGACCAGGCCGGCGGTCGAGGCGATGTTGACGATGCGGCCATGGCCCGCCTCCGTCATGGCGGGCAGCGCCTGGCGGGTGCACAGGAACGCGCTCAGCAGGTTGAGCTCAACCATGCGCATGAAGAATTCGGCCGTCGTGCGCTTGAAGGGTGCGCTGTCGCCGCGCCCGGCATTGTTGACCAGGATGGAGACCGGGCCGCGCTCGGCCACCGCCTGCGCAAACGCCGCCGCGACGGCATCCTCCGAGGTCGCGTCGGCGACGACCGCCCCGGCAGGGACGCCGAAGCGGCCGGCCAGATCGTCCCGCCGTTCCTCCAGCGTTGCCGCCGTCCGGCCCAGCACGGTGAGCGCGGCGCCCCCGGCGGCGAGCGCCCCGGCAATCGCCGCGCCGATGCCGCGGCCGCCGCCGGTAACCAGCGCATGCTGCCCCTCGAAAAGACCGGAGCCGGCAGGGGTCGGGGCGGGATCGTTCATCAGCAGAGTCGGCAGCAGGGTGGCGGGGGGAGGAAGCTGGCCGGGCCGGCGGAATCGCGGGGGTGGACAGCCGGAAAATAGTTTAGATATAAAATATTCCGGACAGCATCGCCTGTCCAGCCTCCCCGCGATTTCGGAGCCTGCCCCATGCAGCTGCTGCAACCGCCCGGCTGGCCGCGGCCGAAGGGCTATTCCAACGGCGTCGCGGCGCGCGGCACCATGGTGTTCGTGGCCGGCGAGATCGGCTGGGATCCGGTGACCGAACGGGTCGTTTCGGAAGATTTCACCGCCCAGTTCCGCCAGGCCCTGGAAAACACGCTCGCCATCCTGAAGGAGGCCGGCGCCGGGCCGGAACATATCGCCCGCATGACCTGGTTTATCACCGACCGCAAGGCCTATCTCGACGATGCGCGGGCGGTCGGCCAGGCCTGGCGCGACACGATCGGCCGCCACTATCCGGCCATGGCGGTGATCGAGGTCAAGGGCCTGATGGAGCCCGGCGCGCTGGTGGAAATCGAAACCACGGCGGTCATCCCCGACTGACCGCCCGACCGCCCGCCGGGCCTGGTTATCGTTTGTCGTTGAACGCCCCTGCGGCCTGCGCCAGTATCGGCGGCGGCCGGGGCACGGCGCGCGCATCTTCGCCGAACGGCCGGGCCGCGCAGGCGCGAGGGCTGTGGACGGACCGATGCGGGACATCATCCGGGCAGTGCTGACCGCGAACAGCGAATTCTATCGCGCCTTCCGGCAGCGGGACATGGGCGCGATGGAGGATTTGTGGTCGGCCCGCTCGCCGGTCGCCTGCATCCATCCGGGCTGGGACATGCTGACCGACCGGGACGAGGTGCTGAACGGCTGGCGGCAGATTCTCTCCCGGCAGCAGGATGTCGCCATCGAGTGCCGCAACGCGACCCCCTATCTCCATGACGATATCGCCATCGTGCTGTGCCACGAGCATCTGGGCGGCCATGTGCTGGCGGCGACCAACATGTTCCGCCGCGAGGAAGGCGAGTGGCGCATGATCCATCATCAGGCGAGCCCGATGGCCCGGACGATGGAAGAGGCCGAAGAGCAGGAGATCGCCCCCTCGACCCGGCGGCTGCATTAGGACGGCAAACCCCCGCCCTGTTTTTAACTGGACTTTTCTGTCTAGTTATGCAATACCTGCCGGCAGGCTGCCGGATCGCAAGGGGAATGCGCCGATCATGAAACCGCGAAAGAAAGACCGGTTGGTCGATACCGCGATGCGGCTGTTCGACCGCCACGGCTTCCGCGCCACCGGGGTCGACCGCATCCTGGCCGAAGCCGGTGTCGCCAAGATGACCCTGTACAACAATTTCGGCTCCAAGGAGGCGCTGATCGTGGCTGCGCTGGAGAAGCGGGGCGAGGCCCATATCGCCTGGCTCGCGGCCGAATGCGCCCGCCGGGCGCCGACGCCGGAAGACCGGCTGCCCGCCCTGTTCGACGCCCTCGCCGCCTGGTTCGCCGGCGACGATTTCCACGGCTGCCCGTTCCTCAGGGCGTCCGGCGAGTTCGGCGATCACGACGATCCGGTCCATCGGGCCGCGCTGGCGCACAAGGGGCGGCTGCTCGGCCTGATCCGGGAGCTGGCGGCGGCGGCCGGGGCGGCGAACCCGGCCCGGCTGTCGGGCGAGATCTATCTGCTGGTCGAAGGCGCGACGACGGTCGCCCAGCTGACCGGCGACCGGACGACTGCCGAGCGCGCGCGCCGGGCGGCCGAAGCCCTGCTCGCCGCCGGCTGAAACCGGCGGCCGGCGGCGGCCGGCCCCCTCATCCCCTCGGCATTGACCGCCGATATTGCGCGACCGGCGCCGCTTCTTCATGCCATGGCCTTGCGACCGCGCCGTTGACTTGCCCGGACGATGGCACAAGTCGCTTCGGAACGTACCGAAGGAAACGATGGGCATGGAACTTGCGCCGGTCATGGAAGCCTTCGTGCTCCACTGGGGCGAGATGGGCACGCGATGGGGCCTGAACCGGACGGTCGCGCAAATCCACGCCCTGCTCTACATCGCGGGCCGGCCGCTGCCCGCCGACGAGATTGCCGATACGCTGAAGGTCGCCCGGTCCAATGTCAGCACCAGCATCCGCGAGCTGCAATCCTGGGGCCTGATCGTGCGCACCCACGCCATCGGCGACCGGCGCGATCATTTCGCCGCCGAGGCCGATCTGTGGACTGTCGCCCTGCGCATCGCCGACGCGCGCAAGCGGCGGGAGATCGACCCGACCCTGGCGGCCCTGCGCCGCTGCCTGGCGGCGGCCCGGACCGACGGCGCGGCCGACCGCCATGTCCTCGCCCGGATCGAGGCGATGCACGACTTTCTCGAAGATGCCAGCCTCTGGTATGAAGATATTCGCCAGCTGCCCCGGTCGCAGCTCGAAACGCTGATGAAAATGGGCGCCCGCGTCGCCCGGCTCGGCACGCCCGACCGGCCGGCGAAAGCCGGCAAGCCGAAGCGCAAGAAGGGCAAGGGCTGAACCGGAGCCCGATGCGAAACCGGACCGGCCCGCCGCCGGGCAGGAGCACCATGACCGAACGTCCAGCCGTCCGCATCGAAACGCGCGAGCGCATCCGCATCGTCGCCATCGACCGCCCGCAGGTCCGCAACGCCGTCGACCCGCCGACGGCCGGACTGCTGCACGATGCCTTCCTCGCCTTCGATGCCGACGACACGGTCGATGTCGCCGTTTTCGCCGGGACCGGCGGCGCCTTCTGCGCCGGCTACGACCTGAAGGCCCTCTCCGCCTCGCAGGGCGATATTCCGTACGATCCCGAGGGCCCCGGCCCGATGGGCCCGTCGCGCCTGCTGCTCGGCAAGCCGGTGATCGCCGCCATCGAGGGGCCGGCGGTCGCCGGCGGCCTCGAACTCGCCCTGTGGTGCGATTTGCGCGTCGCGGCCGAGGATGCGGTGTTCGGCGTCTATTGCCGGCGCTGGGGCGTGCCGCTGATCGATGGCGGCACCGTCCGCCTGCCGCGCCTGGTCGGCCACAGCCGGGCGATGGACATGATCCTGACCGGCCGGCCGGTGCGCGGGCCCGAAGCGCTGGAAATCGGCCTCGCCAACCGGCTGGTCGCCCGCGGCACCGCGCTGGAGGCGGCCGTCGCGCTGGCCGGCGAGATCGCCCGCTTTCCCGCCCTGTGCATGCGCACCGACCGCATGAGCGCCATCCGGCAGTGGGACATGGCGCTGGAAGAGGCGCTGCATCATGAAGGCCGGGCCGGCATCGCGCCGCTCGAGGCCGAGGCGCTCGCCGGCGCCGGCCGCTTCGCCGGCGGCAGGGGCCGCGGCGGCGCGTTCGACGACATCTGATCGCGCGCCCGCCGCCGGCGAACGGAAACCCCATGCCGCCCCGAACCCGGAACTTCACCCTGTCGCGCCGGCTCGGCCATCCGCGCGGGCGCCATGAAGGCAGGCCGGTCGCGCCCCAGGATGCCGCAACGCTCATTCTGGTCCGCCGGGGGCCGGACGGCCCGGCGGTCCTGATGGGGCGGCGCTCCCGCCGGGCGAAATTCGTCCCCGGCGCCTTCGTCTTTCCCGGCGGCCGGCTGGACGGGCACGACCGGCAGGCCCGGCCGGCGAGCCCGCTGGCGGCGCCAGTCGCCCGGATGGGCCTGCGCGGCAGTGCTGCCAGGGCCACCGCCCTCGGCGCCGCGGCGGTGCGGGAGACCTTCGAGGAGACCGGCCTGCTGGTGGCGGCCGACGGCGATGTCGGCGATGCCGACGACGAGAGCTGGCGGGCGATGCGCGCCCTCGGCAAGGCGCCGGACCTGGCGCGCCTGACCTATGTCGGCCGGGCGATCACTTCGCCCTACAGCCCGATCCGCTTCCACGCGCGCTTCTTCATGGCGGCGTGGCGGCCGGAGGATGGCGAGCCGGGCGGCTCCGGCGAGCTTTCGGACCTGCAATGGATTCCGCTCGACCGGGCGGGCGATTGCGCCCTGCTCGATGTCACCCTGTTCATGCTCGGCGAAGTCCGCCGGCGGCTGGCCGAGCCGGACGCGCCGACCGTGCCCCTGTTCGCCTACCGGCTCGACCGGCCCTTCGTCCGCTACGACTAGCCCGCAGGTCCGGCGGACCTCAGGCCAGCCGGAACCGGGCGCCGGCGCCGAGCTCGCCCTCGGCGCGCACGTGCTCCTTCTCGACCAGCCAGACGAGATGGGAAAGGAGAGAGCGCGCCGCCGCCGGATAGAGGGCGGCCGGGATATCGCCGGCATAGATGCGCGGCACCATTTCCTCGATCGCGGTCAGCCCGTCGCGCAGGCAGGCCAGGACCTGGGCCTCGCGCGCCATGCGGTGCGCCTTCAGCGCCGGGACGAAGGCGCCGGGATTGCGGATCGGCGCGCCGTGGGTCGGCCAGTAGACGGCATCGTCGCGCGCGATCAGCCGGTCGAGGCTGGCGACATAGTGCGCCATGTCGCCATCGGGCGGCGAGACGATGGTGGTGGACCAGCCCATGACATGGTCGCCGCTGAACAGCGCATTCTCCTCCCGCAGGTGAAAGCAGAGATGGTTGGAGGTGTGGCCGGGCGTGTGGACGGCCTCGACCGTCCAGCCCGCGCCCTCGACGACATCGCCGTCGGTCGTGACGATATCGGGCACGAACGCCTCGTCGCCGCCGGCCTCGACCACCGCCCCGGCCTCGATCCGGCCGCCGCCATGGGGGCCGAAGCCGAAGGTCGGCGCCGCCCATTCCCGCTTGAGCGGCGCGGCGGCCGGCGAATGGTCCCGGTGGGTGTGGGTGATCAGGATGTGGCTGACGGTCTCGCCGCGCAGGGCATGCTTCAGCGCCTCGATATGGCCGGGCAGCAGCGGGCCCGGATCGATCACCGCGACCGTGCCGTGGCCGATGACATAGGTGCCGGTGCCGTGGAAGGTGAACGGGCCGCCGTTCGGCGCGACGATGCGGCGGATGAGCGGCGACACCGCCTCGATCCGGCCGTATTCGAAGCTGAGCTCCCGCTCGAAGGGAATGCCGTCCGCCATCGCGCGCCCGCTGCCCCGGTTGGCCCCGGTGCGGCGGTCCGATCCGCCCGCGGGGGCCGGCCCGCACCCTAACCGCCCCCGCCCCTTGCGGCAACGCCATCCCTCGATACGCGGCTTCCCTCGATACGGCCCGGTCCCTCGATACGCCGTCCCTCGATACGCCCCGGACTGCGTCCGGGGCTACTCGGGATGAGGGTATTTGTTGGTTTTGTTCAACAGATTATTCCCCATACCACCTCCACCCTCATCCCGAGTAGGCCGCGCAGCGGCCGTATCGAGGGACGGCCTCATCGAGGGTGACCCCACGCCCAGCCCCCGCCTTGCGCCGGGCGGGGGCGGAACGGTAGGGTTCGAAGCAACGGCCGGCCGGATGCCGGAACAGGGGGAGATGCAGGATGCGCGGGGCGATGCAGGGGTGGAAGCGGGCACGGATGGCAGGGCCGGGCGCAGCGGTATCGGCCCTTGCCCTTGCGGGGGTGCTGGCCCTCGCGGCGCTCGCCCCGGCCCCGCCCGCGCTGGCGGCGGCGCCGCTGCCGGAGAGGCTGGGCGAGTGCGTGGATTACAAGGCTTCGGGCGACGGCACGGTGCTGTTCAATCGCTGCAATGTCGATCTGACGGTGCGCTATTGCTGCACCGGGCCGAAGGCCGAGCAGCACTGGCGCTGTGCCGGCGGCCGGGCGGCACGCAAGGGGGCGCACCAATGGCTGCCGGCGACGGCGCAGGGCCAGCCGCCGCAGACCCACCCGATGGCGTGCGATGCGCGCGCCGGCTGGCGGCGGGCGGCCTGCGCGGTCAGGGACAGGGCGTTCGGCGCGACCCTCGGCCCGTACAACTGGAACGGCGGCCAGCCCGATCCGGGCATGCGCTGCACCGACCCGCAGACCGCCGGAGCGGCGAGCGCGGAAGCGCCGGCGGGGGATGCCGCGAAAAAGGGTGGCGCCCCGGAAGCGACCGGGAAGGAAGCGACCGGGAAGAAGGCGGCGTCAGGGCAGGGCGCCGCGAAGAAGGACACCGCGAAGGAAGCGCGGGCCGCCGCGCGCCCCGCTCCGCAGGAGGCCGCGAAGCCGGCGGCAAAGCCGGCCCGGAAGCCGGCGCTGGAGCCGAACCTGGCGCTGCAGAGCCCGCTGTGGATTCAGCAATGGCTGGCGCGGTTGGGCTTCGATCCGGGGCCGCTCGACGGCGTGGCCGGGGCGCGGACGCAGGCGGCGCTCCGGCTCTGGCAGGCGGCGCGCGGCTATCCGGCGACCGGGGTGCTGACGGCGGAACAGGCCCTCGTGCTCGGCGGCCTGAAGCCGGCCCCGAATGCTGCATCGGGCACCGCACCGGCCGGCCGGACCGCACCGAAGGCAGCCACGCCGCCGGCCGACCGGACCGCTGCCCGCACCGCACCGAAGGAGGACCCGAAGGAAACTCCGAAGACCGCAGAACCGCCAGCCCCGCCCGCTGCCCTCACGCCGAAATGCTCCACCAGCAAGGACGGCGGGCCCTACAACAATTGCTGGGCGGAAGTGCCCAGCCGACCGGGCTGTCATGTGTGGTTCGCCACTTTCCCAGCAATTCCCAGAGAGCAAGTTACCGGCTCCTGTCGGGGCGGCGTGGCCCACGGCCGGTGGTCTTGGCTCTATTTCCATACAACACGACCGCATATAGGTGGCTACGAAGGCCTTTTTGTGAACGGCAAGCAACAGGGACGTTGGGTCATTCGGGTTTTCAAGAAAAAAGCCCTGAAAGACCCTCCCCTCTGGGTCGTCGAATACACTCTTATGGATGGCAAGCGGCATGGCCGGGCGGTTTGGCGCAAGAAAAACGGCTCCCGCAGAGTGTGCCAGTACAGCCACGGCAAGAAGCTCGGATGCCAGGAGTACAAACGCTGACAGCCCGCGCGGCCGGTCGGGCCGGGGCTGTCTGCGGTGTGTTCTGTGCGGTGCCGTCCCTCGATACGCCCCCTTCGGGGGCTACTCGGGATGAGGGTGAGGGTGGTTCTGGATATAATTTATTGAATAACAACAACAAATACCCTCATCCCGAGTAGGCCGCGCAGCGGCCGTATCGAGGGACCGGGGCGTATCGAGGTACGGCGTATCGAGGGACGGCGGTTGCGAACGCGCTGCGCCCGGCCCCCCGCGCTCGTCAGGCGGCAGCGCGGGTGGCGGTGTAGCCGAGATTGGGGGCGAGCCAGCGTTCGGCTTCGGCGAGGCTCCAGCCCTTGCGGGCGGCATAGTCCGCGACCTGGTCGCGGCCGATCTTGCCGATGCCGAAATAGCGCGCCGCCGGATGGCTGAAATACCAGCCGCTCACCGCGGCGGCCGGCAGCATGGCGCAGCTTTCGGTAAGGCGGACGCCGGTGTGCCGCTCCGCCTCGAGCAGGGCGAACAGGCGCCGCTTCTCCGTATGTTCCGGGCAGGCCGGATAGCCCGGCGCCGGGCGGATGCCGCGATAGCGCTCGGCGATCAGATCGGCATTGTCCAAGGCCTCGTCCGGCGCATAGCCCCAATATTCCCGGCGCACCCGCTCGTGCAGCCATTCGGCGAAGGCCTCGGCCAGCCGGTCGCCGAGCGCCTTGACCAGAATGGCGCTGTAATCGTCGTGGCCGGCCTCGAAGGCGGCGGCGGTCTCGTCGATGCCGTGGCCGGCAGTGACGCAGAAGCCGCCGATCCAGTCGGGCCGGCCGCTCTCCTTCGGCGCGACGAAATCGGCCAGGCAATGGTTCGGCCGGGCGGTCGAGGCGGTCTGCTGGCGCAGCATGCGCAGCGTATCCCGGACCGTGCGCCGGTCCTCGCCGGCATAGATTTCGATATCGTCGCCGGCCCCGGCGGCCGGCCAGAACGCGGCGACGCCGCGCGGCCGGGTCCAGCCCTCCGCCGCCATCCGCTCCAGCATCGCCAGCGCGTCGTCGTAAAGCGAACGGGCCGCCTCGCCGACGACGGCATCGTCGAGAATGCGGGGAAAGGCGCCGGCCAGCTCCCAGGTGCGGAAGAAGGGCGTCCAGTCGATGCGCGGCACGAGATCGCCGATCGCCACGCCGTCGAGGACGACCGGCCCGCGCTCAACCGGTTCGGGCGGCACATAGTCTTCCGCGTCGCAGCGGAAGGCGTTGGCGCGGGCGCGCGCCAGATCGATGCGCACGCCGTCGCGCCGGCCGCCGGCATGGCTTTCGCGCAGGGCGGCATAGGCGGCGCTGGTCTCGGCGAGGAAGGCGTCGCGGCGCGCCGGCGACAGCAGCGCCCCGGCGGTGCCGACCGCGCGCGAGGCGTCGTTGACATGAATGACAGGCCCGCTGCAGGACGGCGCGATCTTCACCGCCGTGTGCATCCGGCTGGTGGTCGCGCCGCCGATGAGCAGCGGCAGGGTCATGCCGCGCCGCTCCATCGCCGCGCCGACCCGGCACATTTCCTCGAGGCTGGGGGTGATCAGGCCGCTCAGGCCGATCAGGTCGGCGCCCTCGCGCTCGGCCGTATCGAGGATCTGTTCGGCCGGCGCCATGACACCGAGATCGATCACCTCATAGCCGTTGCAGCGCAGCACGATGCCGACAATGTTCTTGCCGATATCGTGCACATCGCCCTTGACCGTCGCCATGACGATCCGGCCGGCGCCGGCCTTCCTTCCCTCCCGCTCCGCCTCCATGAAGGGTTCGAGCCACGCCACCGCCTTCTTCATCACGCGGGCGCTCTTGACGACCTGGGGCAGGAACATTTTGCCGGCGCCGAACAGGTCGCCGACGATGGACATGCCGGCCATCAGCGGCCCCTCGATGACGGCGAGCGGCCGGCCGAGCTTGCGACGCGCCTCCTCGGCATCGGCCGCGGCATGATCGGCGATGCCGTGCACCAGGGCATGGACCAGCCGGTCCTCGACCGGACCCTCGCGCCAGCTTTCGTCCATGGCCCGGCGCGCGGCGCCGCCGCCGCGATAGTCTTCGGCGATTTCCAGCAGCCGGTCCGTCGCGTCGGGCCGCCGGTTCAGGACCACATCCTCGACGCGTTCGCGCAAGGCCGGCTCGATCTCGTCATAGACATCGAGCTGGCCGGCATTGACGATGGCCATGTCGAGGCCGGCGGGAATCGCGTGATACAGGAAGACGGAATGCATCGCCCGGCGCACCGGCTCGTTGCCGCGAAAGGCGAAGGAGAGGTTCGACAGGCCGCCGGAGACGTGGCAGCGCGGCAGCGTCCGCTTGATCCGGCGGGTCGCCTCGATGAAGGCGAGGCCGTAGGAATCGTGCTCCTCGATGCCGGTGGCGACGGCGAAGATATTGGGATCGAAGATGATATCCTGCGGCGGCACGCCGGCCGGCCCGGTGAGCAGCCGGTAGGCGCGGGTGCAAATATCGACCTTGCGCTCCACGGTATCGGCCTGGCCGGTTTCGTCGAAGGCCATGACCACCATGGCGGCGCCGTAGCGGCGGATGCGCCGCGCCTGTTCGAGGAACGGCGCCTCGCCTTCCTTCAGGCTGATCGAATTGACGATGGCTTTGCCCTGGACGCATTTCAGCCCGGCCTCGATCACCGGCCAGCGCGAAGAATCGATCATCGCCGGCACGCGGCAGATATCCGGCTCGGCGGCGATCAGATTGAGGAAGCGGACCATCGCCGCTTCGGCGTCCAGCATCGCCTCGTCCATATTGATATCGACGATGCAGGCGCCGTTCGCCACCTGCTCGCGCGCGATATCCAGCGCCGCCTCGTAATCGCCGGCCAGGATCAGCTTGCGGAACTTCGCCGAGCCGGTGACGTTCGTGCGCTCGCCCACCATGACGAAGCGCTGGGCGGCGGTCAGGGCCGGCGCCGCGCCGGGCGCTGCTTCGGGCGCGCCGGTCCGGTCTTCGGCCATGGCCGGCCGGTTGCCGCTCGCTTCGGGTGGCATGCCGCTCCCCGCTTCGCCGGTCACGCCGCGAGATGGAACGGTTCGAGACCCGAAAGGGTCAGGCTGCCCGCGGCCTCGGGCACGGCGCGCGGCGCGATGCCCTCAACGGCAGCGCGGATCGCCGCGATGTGCGCCGGCGTGGTGCCGCAGCAGCCGCCGACCAGATTGACCAGCCCGTCGCGCGCCCAGCCGGCGATGAAGGCGGCGGTTTCCTCCGGCGTCTCGTCATAGCCGCCGAAGCCGTTGGGCAGGCCGGCATTGGGGTGGACGCTGAGCCGGGCCGCCGCGGCGCGCGACAGATCGGCGACGAACGGGGCGAGCTGTTCGGCGCCGAGCGCGCAGTTGAGCCCGATGGCAAAGGGCCGGACATGCTCGACCGATGTCCAGAAGGCTTCCACCGTCTGGCCCGACAGGGTCCGGCCGGAGCGGTCGGTGATCGTGCCGGAAACCATCACCGGCAGGCGGAAGCCGAGCGCGTCGAACGCCTCCTCCACGGCGAACAGGGCGGCCTTGGCATTCAGCGTATCGAACACGGTCTCGACCAGCACGATATCGGCGCCGCCGGCGATGACGGCATCGGCATTCTCCCGGTAGATCGCGACCAGCTCGTCGAAGGTCACGTTGCGGAAGCCCGGATCGCCGACATCGGGCGAGAGCGAGGCGGTGCGGTTGGTCGGTCCGAGCACGCCGGCGACGAAGCGCGGGCGCCCCGGTGCCGCCGCCATCGCGGCGTCGGCCGCCGCGCGCGCGATCCGGGTGCCGGCGCAGCCGATCTCCCAGGCGTGGTGGGCGAGGCCGTAATCGGCCTGGGAGATGCCGT
The DNA here is from genome assembly GCA_965221475.1 of Alphaproteobacteria bacterium. GTDB lineage: Bacteria > Pseudomonadota > Alphaproteobacteria > Bin65 > Bin65 > Bin65. The sequence goes on from OZ244891.1 coordinate 1,031,370, forward strand.
TGGCATTGAAGCTGTTGGCCTTGAGGATATCGGCGCCGGCGGCCAGGCTGGCCTCGTGGATGCCGCGGATCAGGTCCGGCCGGGTCAGGTTCAGCAGATCGTTGTTGCCCTGCAGCGGGCGGTCGTGGCGGGCGAAGAGCGTGCCGCGGAAATCCGCTTCGCCCGGCGCCGCCGCCTGGACCATCGTGCCCATGGCGCCGTCCATCACCAGGATGCGCGAATCGGCCAGCGCTTCCAGCGCGGCGACCGCGGCGGGGTCGCGCGGCCCGGCTGCCGTCCCGCCGCTCACGAGACCGCCCTCCCGCCGGCGGCGGACGCCCCGGCTGCAGACGCCCCGGCCTCCGGTTCGACATCGTTGGCCGGGCGGCCGGCCGCCCAGAGCGCAACCGTGAGCGGATCGCCCTCCAGCAGCACCGGCTCCTCCGGCGACAGAAGGGCCTCGCGGAACCAGCGCGCGATATCGGTATCGGCGAAACCGGGCCAGCGATGGGCGTGCTGGTCGAGCAGCGCCGTCATGCCGTGGGGCGCGAAATCGACGATGACGACCCGGCCGCCGGGCCTCAGCACGCGCGCCGCCTCGGCCAGCACCTGGGCCGGCCGCTCGGAATAGTGCAGGACCATGTGCAGCGTCACGGCGTCGAAGCGCTCCTGGGCGAAGGGCAGCTGGTACATGTCGGCATGGCGGACCTGGCAGTGGCGCAGGCCGTCCTTGTCCAGATTGTGCCGGGCGACGGCCAGCATCTCCCGGCTGAGATCGATGCCGATGGCGCTTTCCACCTCCGGCGCCACCAGCTCCAGCACCCGGCCGGTACCGGTGCCGATGTCGAGCAAGCTTTCGACCGGCTGGCGCAGCACGACCCGGCGCAGGGCGGCATCGACCCTGGCGGGATCGACATGCAGGGCGCGGACCTCGGACCAGCTCGCCGCATTGGCGCGGAAATAGTCGGCCGCGATGCGCGCGCGCTCGGCCTTGATCTCCTCGAGGCGGATCAGGTCCAGCGCCTGCACATCGTCGTCGGCCGGGATCAGGTCGATCAGCTGCCGGGCGAGCTCGGCATTGCGCGCGCCGCTGCTCGGCTCGGCGACGCGATACCAGGCCCAGTTGCCCTCCTGATGGCGCTCCAGCAGGCCGGCCTCGACCAGCAGCTTGAGATGGCGCGACACCCGGGGCTGCGACTGGCCCAGAACGCGGACCAGATCGGAGACCGTGAGCTCGACATGCGCGCACAGGGAAAGAATGCGCAGGCGCGTCCCCTCGGCCGCCGCCTTCAGGCCCAGAAGCAGCTGATCCACAATCCGTTACCCCCGACCCGGCCGGCCATCGGCCGGACGCCATAAATCAACGCAGATAGGTCGATATAAACATGTAGTTATATCATTGCAACCGGAAAATTGCACCGGGCAGCGATTCCGGTAGCGGCGGGGCGCTGGCGGTAGTATCGCCATGGGGGCGGCGGTTGAGGGTTGGCAAGCGGGCGGCGTTCGGCGAGGCTCGCGGCCCGGAGAGCGGGAGGACAGGCGGCCGATGGGCACGGAACGGACTCATGCGATTGTCGGCGCGGGCCATGCCGGCGGGCGGGCGGCCCAGGCGATGCGGCAATACGGCTTCGACGGGCGCATCCTGCTGATCGGCGAGGAACCGCATATCCCCTATGAGCGGCCGCCGCTGTCGAAGGCGCTGATCGTCGGCGACGACGGCCTGGAGAAGGTCCGGCTGCACGAGGCCGGCTGGTATGCCGACAACAGGATCGAGCTGATCGCCGGCACGGCGGCGACCGCCATCGACCCCGCGGCGCGGACGGTGGCGCTGGCCGACGGCCGGTCCATCGGTTTCGACCGGCTGATGCTGACGACCGGCGCGCGGGTGCGCCGGCTGCCGGTGCCCGGCGCAGAACTGGACGGCGTGTTCTATCTGCGCACCATCGACGACAGTTTCGCCATCCGCGCCGGGATTGCAGCCGGCACCGAAGTCGCGGTCATCGGCGGCGGTTTCATCGGCCTCGAGATCGCCGGCAGCGCCGCCGCGCTGGGCGCGCGGGTTACGGTGATCGAGGCGGCCGACCGGCTGATGGGCCGCAGCCTGGCGCCGGAAGTGGCGGACTGGTTCGCCCGGATGCACCGGGACCGCGGCGTCGATATCCGCCTCGGTGCCACGGTCGCCGCGCTCGAAGGCACCGGCGCCGTGACCGGCGTCCGGCTGGGCGACGGCAGCATCGTGCCGGCGCAGATCGCGGTCGTCGGCATCGGCATCCTGCCCAATGTCGAGCTGGCCGAGGCGGCCGGCCTGACGGTCGATAACGGCATCCAGGTCGACGACCGCGGCCGCACCTCCCACCCCGACATCTACGCGGCCGGCGATGTCGCGAACCAGCCCAATGCCTTCGCCGGCCGGCGGCTGCGGCTGGAGAGCTATCAGAATGCGCAGGACCAGGCCGCCGCGGTGGCGCGCAATCTGTGCGGCGCCGACGAAGCCTATGAGGATTCGCTGTGGGTCTGGTCCGACCAGCACGATATCAACCTGCAGACGGCCGGCGCGCCGACGGCCTGGGACCGGCTGGTCTGGCGCGGCGACCCGGATTCCGGCCGCGCCACAATCTTCTATCTCGCCGGCGGCCGGGCGGTCGCCGTCAACACGGTCAATAACGGCCGGGAGATGCGCGCGGCGCAGACCATCCTGCGCAGCGGCCGGACCTTCGACCCGGCGGTGCTGGCCGATACTTCGGTCAAGCTGCTGAAGATCGCGCGCGGCTGAGCCGTCCCGTGGCGCACGACCGCCCTTCGCCGGACCTCGGCCCGGCCGATATTCATTCGCCGGACCGTCCGCCGGTGATCGGGGTCATCGGCGGCAGCGGCATCTATGAGATCGACGGGCTGGAAGACCGGCGCTGGCAGACGGTGGCGAGCCCCTTCGGCACCCCTTCGGACCAGCTGCTGTTCGGACGCCTGGGCGATCTCCGCATGGTGTTCCTGCCCCGGCACGGGCGCGGCCATGTCCATGCGCCCGCATCGATCGACTATCGCGCCAATATCGACGCCCTGAAGCGGGCCGGCGCGACCGAGATCGTTTCGGTGAGCGCCTGCGGCTCGTTCCGGGAGGAGCTTGCGCCGGGCACCTTCGTCATCCCCGACCAGTTCATCGACCGCACGGCCGGCCGGGAGAAGAGCTTTTTCGGCCCCGGCCTGGTGGCCCATGTCGCCTTCGCCCATCCGGTCTGCAGCCGGCTCGGCAGCGTGCTCGCCGGCTCCTGCCGGGCACTCGGCATTCCGGTCGGCGAGGGCGGCACCTATCTGGCGATGGACGGGCCGCAATTCTCGACCCTGGCCGAATCGAACCTCTACCGCTCGTGGGGCTGTTCGGTGATCGGCATGACCAACATGCCGGAAGCCCGGCTCGCCCGGGAGGCGGAGCTCTGCTACGCCACCGTTGCCATGGTGACGGATTACGATTGCTGGCATCCCGAACACGATTCGGTCTCGGTCGAGGCGGTGATCGGCGTCCTGCTCGAAAATGCCGGGCACGGGCGCGCGCTGGTCCGGCACGCCGCCGGGGCGCTGGCCGGGCGGAGCGGCGCGTGCAGCGCCGGCTGCCACACCGCCCTCGAACACGCGATCATCACCGCCCCGGAGGCGCGCGACCCGGCGCTGGCGGCGAAGCTGGACGCCGTCGCCGGGCGCGTGCTGGGGCGCGGCGCCGAAACGTGAGCCGGGATGGCCGGGCTGCGCCATCTCGCCCTGCGCAAGGCGGTCGTCGCGGCGGCGCAACGGCTCGGCCCGCTCGGCCTCGGTCGCGGTACTGCCGGCAATATCGGCGTGCGCGCCGGCGCCGGCTTTCTGGTGACGCCGTCGGGCATCCCGTACGAGCGGCTGCGGCCCGGCCGGATCGTGTGGATGGACGCGGACGGGCGGTTCGAGGGCGACTGGCTGCCGACGAGCGAGTGGCGCTTCCATCGCGATATATTGCGCACCCGGCCGGAGCTGAATGCCGTCGTCCACGCTCATCCGGTTCATGCAACCGCGCTCGCCTGCCATGGCGCGGCCATGCCGGCCTTCCACTACATGGTCGCTGCCGCCGGCGGGCGCGACATACGCTGCGCCCCCTATGCCACCTTCGGCAGCGCCGAACTGTCGGCCCATGCCGTGCAGGCGCTGGACGGCCGGCGCGCCTGCCTGCTCGCCAATCACGGGATGATTGCGTGCGGCTGCACGCTGGAGGCGGCCCTGGCGCTTGCCGTCGAGGTCGAAAGCCTGGCGGAAATGTATCTCAAGGCGCTGCAGATCGGCCCGCCGGCATGCCTGGACGACGCCGAAATGGACCGGATCGTGCGGAAATTCGCGACTTACGGCCGGAATCCCGGGCCCCGGCGCTGACCGGCAGGCGCGAAACCGGCCCCGGTATCGGCAAGGTGTCGCAGGGGCCGGGTGCCACAAAGCGCCGTTGCGGTGCAGCCGGCTACCCTGTCGGAAAGCTGGATTCTGCCCCACGGATCAACGGATGGCCGCACAGGTTCCGATCACCGGAGTCGATCATGCGATCGTCGGCGTTCGCAAGCTGGAGGCCGCGCGCCGGCAATGGGCGCGGCTCGGCTTCACGATCACGCCGCGGGGCCGGCACAAGGGGTGGGGCACGGCGAACTACTGCATCATGTTCGAGACCGACTATGTCGAGCTGCTCGGCATCGTCGATCCGGCGCTGTTCACCAACAAGCTCGACCGGTTCCTGAAAATCCGCGAGGGGCTGATGGGCCTCGCCTTTGCGACGGAGACGGCGGACTCGCTCTGTACCGCCCTCGATGCCGCCGCCATCGACTACAAGGGCCCGGCCGATCTCTCGCGCCTGCTCGAACTGCCCGAAGGCACGGTCGAGCCGGCATTCAAGCTCGTCTATCTCAACGGGGCGACGCCGGGCGTCTCGTCTTTCGTGTGCCAGCACCTGACGCGCGAGCTGGTCTGGCGGCCGGAATGGACCCGGCATGCCAACGGCGCCACCGGCATCGAATCGATGACGGTCGTGGTCAGGAATGCGCGCACGCCGCGCGCCGGCTGGCGGACGCTGCTCGGCGAGGGCGCCGTGACCGGGATCGGCGAGCGCGAGTTCAGCGTCATGGCCGGCCGGACCGAACTGCGCTTCCTCGCCGAGGCCGATGCCCGGCAGGCGATGCCGGACCTCGCCCGACGGAAATGGCGCCCGCCCTTCCTCGCCGGCTTGGTCCTGGCGGTGGACGACCCCGACCGGACGGTGCGGGCGCTTGAGGCCGGCGGCGTCAGATACCGGCGCGAAGGCAGCGATACCGTCGCCGTCGGCGGGTCGCTCGCCAATGGCGTGAGCCTGGAATTCTGCGCCGCCTGAGCGCCTGGCCGGGCGGCGCCGCCGCGCCGGTCAGGCCAGCGCCTCGAAGAAGGCCAGGGTGCGCCGCAGGGCGAGCTCGGCGGCGGCCGGATCGAAATCCTGGCGCGCATCGCAGTTGAAGCCGTGGCCGGCGTCGTAGACATGGATCGGTACCGCGCCGTGGGCTTCGCCGATCCGATTGACGTCGGCGGCCGGGATCATCGTGTCCCGCGCGCCGAAATGCAGCATGACCGGCGCCTTCGGCCGCTCATCGACCAGCGCCGCCGTGCGGCCGCCATAATAGCCGACCGAGGGGATGGCGAGGCGCGTCGCCGCCAGCCAGGCAAGCGTACCGCCCCAGCAATAGCCGACGCCGAACGCCGGGCCGTCCAGCCCGGCCGCCCCGGCGGCCGCATCGACGGCGGCCTGCACATCGCGCAGCGGGCCGTCCCAGCCCAGCTCGCCGATCAGGCGCCGCCCCTCGGCCATGCCGTCGGAATCGTAGCCGAGCTCGACGCCGGTCTCGATCCGGTCGAAAACGGAAGGAGCGATGGCGACATAGCCATGAGCGGCGAATTTTTCCGTATCCCGCCGGATATGGTCGTTCACGCCGAAGATTTCCTGCATGACGACGACGATTCCCCGCGCCTCGCCGGCCGGCCGGGCAAGCCATGCCCGGCAGCGATGGCCGTCCCCGGCCTCAACCTCAATCCATTCCGCCATGACGTCCCTCCTGACTTTTTGCCTGCAACCCGGCCCCGCCGGGCGACGCTCGCCCGTTCCGTGCAAGGGCAGCGTTCGGTCTGCGCGAAGGTTCCCGACGCAATAAAGGTGGCGGGAGCGGACCCGAAAATGTTGCCGCCTGAATGACCGATTCCCGTACCGCGTCCAGAATATTCTTTTTCCCGGGCGGCCGCGTCAGCAGCCTCTTTCGCTTCGTCACCGGGAGAGTCGTTCGGCACCGTAGCGCTCCCAGCCGGACCGCATATGCTCGCCCACAGCCTCAAGATCGGCGCGCAGCGCTGCTTCCTGGGTTCGGAATTTGTAAAGCGGCGGCTTGAACGGCGTCGAGCAGAAGATGCCGATATTGCCGTAAGCGGACAGGAAGGAACCGATCCACGACGGCTTTCCGGGCCGTGTATCGCCGGTTTCGACGGCACGGGGCCGTCTGCTTGAAGTGCTTTCGGGGATCATTTTCACATCTGCGCCTGTTCGCGAAGCATGGCAGGATTGCATGGCCCTCGCCAGCATTTTTTCGCAGCCGGCGGACTCCAACCCTGGCCCGATGGCATGGCCACAGGCCCTACACCCTACACATTGAAGCGGAAGAGCATGATGTCGCCGTCGCATACCCGATAGTCGCGGCCCTCGCTGCGCATCCGGCCGCTCTCCCGGGCCGCCTGTTCGCCGCCGGCCTCGACGAACCGGTCCCAGGCAATCGTCTCCGCCCGGATGAAACCGCGCTGGAAATCCGAATGGACCCGGCCGGCGGCCCGATGGGCCGTCGCCCCGCGCGGCACCGTCCAGGCGCGGGTCTCCTTCGGCCCGGCGGTGAAGAAGGTGATCAGGTCGAGCAGTTCGTACCCGGCGCGGATCACCCGGTTCAGGCCGGGCTCGGCGAGGCCGAGCGCATCGAGAAAGGCCTGGCGTTCGGCGGCATCGGCGAGCTGCGCCAGCTCCGCCTCGATCCCGGCGGCGATGGCGACGCAGGCCGATCCGCCGGCGGCGGCATGGTCCCGGACCCGCAGGGAATGGGCGTTGCCGGTGGCTGCCGAAGCCTCGTCCACATTGGCGATATAGAGCACCGGTCTGGCGGTGAGCAGCTGCAGCGCGCGGAATTCCCGTTCCGCGCCGGCGGGAATTTCGGCCCGGCGCGCCGGCTGGCCGGCGCGGAGCGCGGCGAGCGCCGGTTCCATCGCCCTGAGCCGGCTGGCGGCCTCCCGGTCGCCGCCGGTCACCCGCCGCCGGGCGCTTTCGGCCCGCTCTTCCAGGCTCTCCAGATCGGCCAGCATGAGCTCGGTCTCGACGGTTTCGATATCCCGCAGCGGATCGACCGAGCCCTCGACATGGTGCACGGCGCTGTCGTCGAAACAGCGCACGACATGGGCCAGCGCATCGACCTCGCGGACATGGCCGAGAAACCGGTTGCCCAGCCCCTCGCCCCGGCTCGCGCCGCGCACAAGCCCGGCGATATCGACAAATTCGAGCTGGGCCGGGACCGTGGCGGCGGAGCCGGCGAGCGCCGCGATGCGGGCCAGCCGGTCGTCCGGCACCGCGACGCGGCCGATATTGGGCTCGATGGTGCAGAACGGATAGTTCGCCGCTTCGGCCGCCGCCGTCGCGGTCAACGCATTGAACAGGGTGGACTTGCCGACATTCGGCAGCCCGACAATGCCGCAGCGGAAGCCCATCTATCCATCATCCCCTTCGGGCGCCGGCAGGGCGCCGTCTTCCGAAGACGGCGGCTGCCCGGCCCCGGTCGGCTCGACCGGCGGTTTTCGCGGCGGCTTCGGCCTCGGTGGAAGCAGGGTCTGGCTGACCCTGGTCATGAAACGGTTGTCGTCGCCGCGGACGAGCAGCGGCAGGGCATCGGCAACGGCGGCGACCAGCCCGTCGGCGACCGTCCGTTCGGCCCTGGTGAAGTCGCGCAGCACGTATCCGCCGGTCAGATGCCGGCTGCCGGGATGGCCGATGCCGAGGCGCACCCGGCGGAAATCCGGCCCGATCCGGGCCACGATGTCGCGCACGCCGTTATGGCCGCCATGGCCGCCGCCGACCCTGACCCGCAACCTCCCCGGCGCGAGGTCCAGCTCGTCGTAAAGGACCGTAACATCGCCGGGATCGAGCTTCAGGAAGCGCACCGCCTCGCCGACCGACCGGCCGGACAGGTTCATCATCGTCATCGGCTTGAGGGCGAGGATGCGCACGCCCTCGACCTCGCCCTCCGCCGCCGCGCCGGCAAAGCGGCTCCGCCACGCGCCGAAGCCGTGGCGCCGGGCGATCCCGTCCAGCGCCATGAAGCCGAGATTGTGGCGATGGCCGGCATGTTTCGGGCCCGGATTGCCCAGTCCGACCAGGAGCAGCATGGCTGTGCCCTATGCTTCGGCCGCTTCGCTTCGGGCCGCCGCCCGAAGGATTCCGCAGCGGCTCCCTGCTTCCCGGCGCGCCTTGCGGAAGGAGAAGACGGGCCGGGGATCAGGCGTCGTCGTCCTCCTGCTTCGACGCCTCGTCCTCGGCAACGGTCGGGACGTCCATCTCGTCCTCTTCCTCCTCGCCCTCTTCCTCGTCCTCGACGATGACGGTCGGGGCGCCGATGGAGGCGATCATGAAGTCGCGGTCGGTAATCGAGGGCCGCACGCCCTCGGGCAGGACCACGCTGCCGATGCGCACCGAATCGCCGATTCCCAGGCCGCCGAGATCGACGGTGATCTCGTCCGGAATGGTGCCGGCGGCGGTCACCACCTCCACCGTATGGCGCACGACATTGAGCACGCCGCCCTCGGTCAGGCCGGGCGCGGCGTCCTCGTTCACGAAGCGGACCGGGATTTCCACCGTGACCCGCGTGCGGTCGGTGACGCGCAGGAAATCGACATGGATCGGATCGTCGCTCACCGGATGGAACTGCACATCCTTGGGCAGCACCCGGTGCCGCCGGCCCTCGATATCGATCTGGAACTGGGTGGCGAAAAAGCCGGCCTTGCGCATCCGGGCCTGCAGAATCCGCGGATCGATGGTCAGCAGCACCGGTTCCGCGCCGCCGCCGTAAATCACGCCCGGCACCGCGCCTTCCCGACGGATCGCCCGGGCGGCCCCCTTGCCGGCCCGGTCGCGCGCCGCTGCCTCGAGCACAGCGTAGTCGCTCATTCTTCCTCTCCGGAAATCTGCGGAAACCGCCCGGCCGGCCTCCAAGGGTGCCGCGGGCGGAAGCCGCGATATGGGTTCCGGCCGGCGCCGGGATCAAGCGACAGGAGGCCGCGGCGTTCCGGTTCCGGCCGCGGCGCCGGCCTCAGTCGAACAGGCTGCTGACGCTCGATTCCTCGCTGATACGCCGGATCGCCTCGCCGATCAGCGGGGCGATGGTGAGCGGGCGCAGCTTGTCGGAGACCCGGACCGCCTCGGTCGCCTGGATCGAATCGGTGATGACCATTTCCTCGATCGGCGAGGCCGCGATCCGGCCGACCGCGCCGCCCGAGAGCACGCCATGGGTCACATAGGCGGCGACCGATTCGGCGCCGGCCTTCATCAGCGCATCGGCCGCGTTGCACAGCGTCCCGGCGGAATCGACGATATCGTCGACCAGAATGCAGACCCGGTTCTCCACCTCGCCGATAATGTTCATGACCGCCGATGTTCCGGCGCGTTCCCGGCGCTTGTCGATAATGGCGAGGTCGGCACCGATGCGCCGCGCGATGATCCGCGCACGCACGACGCCGCCGACATCCGGCGACACGATCATGACGCGGCTGGCGCCGTTGCCGTCGCGATGCCGGTGACCGATGTCGTCGGTGAAGACAGGCGCGGCGAACAGATTATCGACCGGAATATCGAAGAAGCCCTGGATCTGCCCGGCGTGGAGATCGATCGTCAGCAGCCGGTGGGCGCCCGCCGTGGCGATCAGGTTGGAGACCAGCTTGGCGGAAATCGGCGTGCGCGGGCCGGTCTTGCGATCCTGCCGGGCATAGCCGAAATACGGCACCGCCGCCGTGACCCGGCGCGCCGACGCCCGGCGCAACGCATCCAGCATCACCAGCAGTTCCATCAGATTGTCGTTGGCCGGAAACGATGTCGACTGGATGACGAAAACATCCTCGCCGCGGATATTCTCCTCGATCTCGACGAAGACCTCCATGTCGGAGAAGCGGCGGACCTTGGCCTGGGTCAGCGGCGCGTCGAGATAGGCGGACACCGCTTCGGCGAGCGGCCGGTTGCTGTTGCCGGCAATCAGTTTCATCGAGTTCCCCCGCCGCGCCCCGCAAGGGCGGCTCCGCCCGGCTTCCGGGCCCTCTGCCGAAACAGGCCGCCGCCGCTGACGGCCGGCACGCGATGACCGGGTTCTACCAACCCGCCCGGCGGCTGTAAACTTGCCGCGCCGCCGATGCCGCCCCCGATGCAATGCCCGGTCCGGCCGGTTCGAATCCGCGTCGCAAAGCCGTGCTTGGCGTCCCGTGCCGATGCGCCTAGTTTACCGCAGACGCCGCGTCCCCACCCGACGGGAGTGCCCGAACCCATGGCCGCCCTGCCGCAGCGAAAAGTTACCCTGGAAGACAAGTACGAGCTGGAGGAAGGCCGCGTTTTCCTGACCGGCATTCAGGCGCTCGTCCGGCTGCCGATGATGCAGCGCCAGCGCGACCGGGCGGCCGGGCTCGACACCGGCGGCTTCATCAGCGGCTATCGCGGCTCGCCGCTGGGCGCGCTCGACATGAATCTGTGGCGCGCGCAGAAATATCTCGAGCGGCACAACATCAAATTCCAGCCCGGCGTCAACGAAGACCTGGCGATGACGGCGGTGTGGGGCAGCCAGCAACTGCCCCTGTTCCCCGATGCGGCCTGCGACGGCGTCTTCGCCATGTGGTACGGCAAGGGGCCGGGCGTCGACCGGTGCGGCGACGTGCTGAAGCACGGCAACGCCGCCGGCTCGTCGAAACATGGCGGCGTGCTGATCTGCGCCGGCGACGATCACGGCGCCAGCTCCTCCACCCTGCCCCATCAGTCGGATCACATGTTCATCGCGGCGATGCTGCCGATCCTCTATCCGGCCAACGTTCAGGAGATGCTGGACTACGGCCTGATCGGCTGGGCCATGTCGCGCTACAGCGGCGCCTGGGTCGCCCTCAAATCGGTTGCCGAAACGGTCGAGAGCGCCGCCTCCGTCTCGGTCTCGCCCGACCGGATCCGCATCGACCTCCCGAACAGCTTCGTGCCGCCGCCCGACGGCCTGAACATCCGCTGGCCGGACGGCATCCACGCCCAGGAGGACCGGCTGCAGCGCCACAAGGCCTATGCCGCGCTCGCCTTCGCCCGCACCAACCGCATCGACCGGACGGTGCTGGACAGCCCGAAGCCGCGGCTCGGCATCATGACCTGCGGCAAGTCCTATCTCGATGTCCGCCAGGCGCTGCAGGATCTGGGCATCGACGAGGCCAGGGCCGCGGACCTCGGCCTCCGGGTCTACAAGGTCGGCATGATCTGGCCGCTCGAGCGCGACGGCGTGCGCGAGTTCGCCCACGGGCTGGAGGAGATCGTCGTCGTCGAAGAGAAGCGCGCCCTGATCGAGAACCAGCTCAAGGAGCAGCTCTACAACTGGAGCGAGGCGGCGCGCCCGCGGGTGGTCGGCAAGTTCGACGAAGACGGCAACTGGCTGCTGCCGGCATCCAACGAACTGTCGCCGGCGACGATCTCGCGGGCCATCGGCGAGCGTATCCTGCGCTTCCGCGACGATGCCGCGATCCGCAGCCGGCTCGCCTTCCTCGACCGGAAGGAGAAGGCGCTGGCCGCCCGGCCGGTCAGTTTCGACCGGACACCCTATTTCTGTTCCGGCTGTCCGCACAACAGTTCGACCCGGGTGCCCGAAGGCAGCCGCGCCGTCGCCGGCATCGGCTGCCATTTCATGTCGCAATGGATGGACCGCAACACGGCGACCTTCACCCAGATGGGCGGCGAAGGGACGCCGTGGATCGGCCAGGCGCCGTTCTCGAATGCCGGGCACATCTTCGCCAATCTGGGCGACGGCACCTATTACCACAGCGGCCTGCTGGCGATCCGGGCCTGCGTCGCCGCCGGCGTCAACATCACCTACAAAATCCTTTACAACGACGCCGTGGCGATGACCGGCGGCCAGCCGGTCGAGGGCCAGCCGACGGTGGCCGACATTTCCCGGCAGGTCCATGCCGAGGGCGTGAAGAAGGTCGTCATCGTCTCCGACGAGCCGGACAAATATCCGACCTCGATGACCTTCGCGCCCGGCGTCTCCTTCCACCATCGCGACGAGCTCGACCGGGTGCAGCGCGACCTGCGCGAGTGGCCGGGCGTGTCGGTGCTGATCTACGACCAGACCTGCGCCGCCGAGAAACGCCGCCGCCGCAAGCGCGGCACCTTCTACGATCCGCCGAAGCGGGCGTTCATCAACGAACGGGTGTGCGAGGGCTGCGGCGACTGTTCGGACCGGTCCAACTGCATGTCGGTCATCCCGGTCGAGACCGAATTCGGCCGCAAGCGGAAGATCGACCAATCGAACTGCAACAAGGATTTTTCCTGCCTCAAGGGCTTCTGCCCGAGCTTCGTGACCGTCCACGGCGCCGCGCCGCGCCGGGCGGCCGCCGCCGGCCCGGCCGACCTGCCCGGCGAACCGTTCGAGGATGCCATTCCCGATCCGGTCCTGCCGGCCTGCACCGAACCCTGGGGCATCCTCGTGACCGGCATCGGCGGCACCGGCGTCATCACCATCGGCGCGCTGATTTCGATGGCGGCCCATATCGAAGGCAAGGGCGTCACCACCCTCGACCATACCGGCGTCGCCCAGAAGAACGGCGCGGTGATGAGCCATATCCGCATCGCCGGGCGGCCGGAGGATATCCACGCCGTGCGCATCGCCGCCGGCGAGGCCGACGCGGTGATCGGCTGCGACCTGGTGGTGACTTCGGGCAACGAGGCGCTGGCCCGGATGTCGCCGGACAGGACCCGCGTCGTCGTCAACACCAGGGAGACGATGACGGCCGGCTTCATCCGCGACCGGAACCTGGAGTTTCCGGGCGAGGCCCTGCTCGAAATTATCGGCCGGACGGTCGGCGACGACCGGATCGAGGCGCTCGACGCCACCGCCATTGCAACCCGGCTGATGGGCGATTCGATTGCGACCAACATGTTCATGCTCGGCCATGCCCTGCAGCGCGGCCTGCTGCCGCTGCAGCCGGACTCGATCCTGGAGGCCATCGAGCTGAACGGCGTCGCGGTGAGCGCGAGCCGGCGGGCGTTCGAGTGGGGCCGGCGCGCCGCGGTCGATCCCGAAGCGGTGCAGCGCATCGCTTTTCCGGCCGCGCCGCTCGAATTCAGGCCGAAGCAGGCCGAAACGGTCGATGAGATCGTGGCGATCCGGCACCGGGAACTGACCGACTATCAGGACGCGGCCTATGCCGACCGGTACGAGAATCTGGTGCGGGCGGCCGAGGCGGCCGAACGGGACCGGGCGAAGGGCCGGTCGGGCTTCGCCGTGGCCGTGGCGCGCAACCTGTACAAGCTGATGGCCTACAAGGACGAGTATGAGGTCGCCCGGCTGTATGCCGGCGCCGACTTCCGCCGCCAGGTCGCCCAGGCCTTCGAGGGCAGCCGCCACCGCATGACCGTCCATCTGGCGCCGCCGCTGCTGGCGAGGCGCGACCCGGAGACCGGCCAGCTGCAGAAGCGCGAATTCGGCGCGTGGATTTTCACCGCCTTCGCCCTGCTGACAAAGCTGAAGGGCCTGCGCGGCACATGGCTCGACCCCTTCGGCCGGACGGCGGAGCGCCGGGCGGAACGCCGGCTCATCGCCGACTACGAGGCGGCCGTGCGGGCGCTGATCGAGGGGCTGGACCCCGAAAACCACGATCTCGCCGTGGAGATTGCCGCCATTCCGGACGATATCCGCGGCTATGGCCAAGTCAAGGAAGCGGGCATGGCCGCCGCCGCCGGCCGCCAGGCCGAGCTGATGCACCTGTTCCGCAACCCGGCCGAGCGCCGCCGGACAACCGTGCAGGCGGCGGAATAGGGGCCGAGGAAAGGGCGCCGCAACCCGCTTCGGGCGGCGCCCTGTCGCGCATCGCAATTCGTCGAAGGCTTGCGGCGGTCCGGCCCCTGCCGGTCGCCGGAAAATCCGACTCTATGCGTGCCCCTTCACGTCCTTTTTGATCTGGCGGTAAAGGGCGTACATGAAGCCGGTGAACAGCAGCAGGAACAGCATCACCTTGATGCCCATGCGCTTGCGCTCGACCATATAGGGCTCGGCGGCCCAGGCGAGAAAGGCGCTGGTATCCTTGGCCATCTGGTCCACGGTCGCCGGCGGCGCGCCCTCGCCCTCATACTCGACCTGGCCGTCCTCGCTCAGCGGCGGCGCCATCGCGATGATGTGGCCCGGCATATAGGTGTTGCAATACTGGCCCTCGCCCGGCTTGAGCGGCTTGCCCTGGCTGTCCCGGAACTCCCTGGCGCAGGCCTCTTCCGAGACATAGCCGGTCAGCAGCGAATAGAGATAGTCGGCGCCGCCGGCCCGGGCCTTGACCATCAGGGACAGGTCCGGCGGTTCGGCGCCGTTGTTCGAGGCCTTGGCCGCCTGCACATTGGGGAAGGGATCGACGAAGCGGTCCTTCGGCTCGGCCGGGCGGACGGTCGGTTCGCCCTCCTCGTCCGGTTCGCCGGCGACTTCCCTGTCCCCGGCAATCTCGCGGATCTGCGCTTCGCTCAGGCCGATGGCGGCGAGGTCGCGATAGGCGACCAGGCGCAGCCCGTGGCAGGCGGCGCAGACTTCCCGATAGACCTGCAGGCCGCGGCGCAGCTGGGGATAATTGTAGCGGCCGAACACGCCGTTGAATGTCCAGGCCACCGATTTCGGCGCAACGGCATCGCCGGCGGCGAGCGCCGGCAGCGCCACCGCGCCGGCGGCCAGGCCGGCCGCAATGGCGGCGACCGCCGACAGCCGGCCCGGCAGAAGAGAGCGCATCGTGCGGATCATCGGGACGTCTCCATCGGCGAAGCGCCGGCCGCCGCGGCATCGGCACCGGACCCCAGCACGGACTGGCTGATACTGTGCGGCAACGGCAGCGGCCGTTCGATGCGCGAAATCAGCGGCAGCATGACGAGGAAATAGGCGAAATACCACAGCGTCGCCCACTGGCCGATGGCGGTCCAGGGCTGTTCGGCCGGCTGCGCACCAATCCAGCCGAGGACCAGGCAGTCGATGACGAAAAGCCAGAAGAACACCCGGTAAAGGGGCCGGAACCGGGCGCTGCGCACCTTCGACGTATCCAGCCAGGGCAGGACGAACAGCACGGCGACCGCGCCGGCCATGGCCAGCACGCCGGCCAGCTTCGCCTCCATGCCCCACCAGCCGAGCAGAATCTGGAACAGCCACCAATCGTCGGTGAACGAGCGCAGGATCGTGTAGAAGGGCAGGAAATACCATTCCGGCACGATGTGCGGCGGCGTCTTCAGCGGATCGGCCTGGATGTAATTGTCCGGATGGCCGAGATAGTTGGGCGCGTAGAAGACGAAGGCGGCCAGCACCAGCAGGAAAATGCCGACGCCGAACAGGTCCTTCACCGTGTAATATGGATGGAAATCGACCGAATCCTGCGGGCCCTTCATATCGATGCCCAGCGGATTGTTCGCCTTGACCGTGTGCAGCGCCCAGATATGGAGCACGACGATCCCGAGGATGACGAAGGGCAGCAGATAGTGCAGGCTGTAGAAGCGGTTGAGGGTCGGGTTATCGACCGTGAAACCGCCCCACAGCAGCTCGGTCAGGGACTCGCCGATCAGCGGCACGGCGCCGACCATGCTGGTGATGACCTTGGCGGCCCAGAAACTCATCTGGCCCCACGGCAGCACATAGCCCATGAAGGCGGTCGCCATCATCAGGAACAGGATGACGACGCCCAGCCACCACAGCAGCTCCCGCGGCGCCTTGAACGATCCGTAATACAGGCCCCGGAAAATGTGCAGATAGACGACGATGAAGAACAGCGAGGCGCCGTTCATGTGAACGTAGCGGATCAGCCAGCCATAATTGACATCGCGCATGATCCGCTCGACGGAATCGAAAGCATGATCGGTGTGCGGCGTATAGTGCATCGAGAGCACGATGCCGGTCACGATCATGATGACGAGAGCCAGACCGGCCAGCGAGCCGAAATTCCACATATAGTTGAGGTTGCGCGGCACCGGATAGTAGAGCGTATGCTCGACCATGGAGACGATCGGCATGCGGTCGTCGATCCATTTCAGCGTCCGGTTGCGCGGCGCGCCCTGCGCTCGTGTGCTCATCTTCCAGTCCCGCTCCTCGCCCCGTGCGCCGCAGCTTCAGGGGGCTGCCGAAAACTCTTGTCGTTCGCCCGGCCCGTCATCGGCGCAACCGGGGGCAAAACCCGATTACGCGCATCCGGGCACCGCGCAGCGCCGCCGCGGATTTCGACCTCCGTGGCCCATGGCTCGGCGACGGCGTCAGGCGCTCTTGCCGCCATTGCCGTCTTTCGGCTGCTCCTTGCCGATAATGAGCTTGTTTTCGGCGGTGATCGTATAGGGCGGCACCGGCAGGTTGCGCGGTGCGGGCCCTTTGCGGATGCGGCCGGAAATGTCGTAGTGGGAGCCGTGGCAGGGGCAGAACCAGCCGCCGAATTCGCCCCGGTTGTCGGTCCCTTTCTGGCCCAGCGGGATGCAGCCGAGATGGGTGCAGACGCCGACCACGACCAGCCACTGCTCGCGCGCGCCGCCGCCGAAGCGCTGTTCGTCGGTCTGCGGGTCGGGCAGATCGTCCAGACTGACCGCCTTTGCCGCGGCGACCTCGTCCTGCGTCCGGCGCCGGATGAAGACCGGCGAGCCCCGCCATTTGACCGTGATCGCCTGGCCCTGCTCGATCGGTTCGAGATCGACCTCCGTGGTCGAGGCCGCCAGCGTATCGCGCGCCGGATTGAGACTGTCCAGCAGCGGCCAGGCCGAGGCGCCCGCAGCGAACGCGCCGAAGGCGCTGCCGGCGAGAATCAGAAAGTCCCGCCGGCCGCTGCCCGCGCCATGCGCGCCGGCCGGACCGGCATCTTCGGTACTGGCAGTACTGGCGGCATTCGCCATCTGGCCCTGTCCTTCCGAGCGTACAAAAAAGCGAATAAAATCCGACGGTTAGGCCGCATTGCGCGCTTGTTTGCGGTGGCTCTCAAGGTAGAGTCCGGCTTTTCGCACGCGAAATGTGACACCGCGCCGCAGAGACATCCGGGCCACCGAACCGGCGCCGAATCGCACAGGAAAATTCGCCGCGTGGGCAATGCCCGCCCGGCGTGCAGGAATGAGCCCATGACGCTGTTCCGCTTCCGAACGGATGCGCCGCGGATTGCCGGCGCCGCGACCCGCCCCGATGCCGCCGGCTTCGGCCCCGGCCGCCTGCCAGGGCGGCGGAGCGAAGCATGAACACCGCCGCCGGCACCGACGCGCAGAAGGCGGCCGCCCGGCACTGGTTCGAGGCGCTGCGCGACCGCATCTGCGCGGCCTTCGAGGCGCTGGAGACGGAACTTTCCGGCCCGGCGCTGAAACTGGCCGGCGACCGGCCGCCCGGACGCTTCGAGCGCCGGACCTGGCGCCGCGACGGCGCCGACGGCCCCGGCTCCGACGGCGGCGGCGGGACGATGGCGCTGATGCACGGCCGGGTGTTCGAAAAGGTCGGCGTCAACGTCTCGACCGTCTACGGCACCTTCTCCGAAGATTTCCGCGACCAGATTCCCGGCGCCGCGGAAGACCCCCGCTTCTGGGCCAGCGGAATCAGCCTGGTGGCGCATATGCGCTCGCCCAAAGTGCCCGCCGTGCACATGAACACAAGGCATATCGTGACCACGCAGAGCTGGTTCGGCGGCGGCGCCGACCTGACGCCGACCGTGCCCGATGCCGAAGATACCGCCGCCTTCCACGCCGCGCTCAAGGCGGCCTGCGATGCCCACGATCCCGCCTGCTACCCGCACTTCCGCGACTGGTGCGACCGCTATTTCTTCCTGCCGCACCGCGACGAGCCGCGCGGCGTCGGCGGCATTTTCTACGACCGGCTGAACGATGGCTGGGACCGGACCTTCGCCTTCACCAGGGCGGTCGGCGAAGCCTTTCTCGACGTTTATCCGGCCATCGTGCGCCGCCATCTCGGCGAGGCCTGGACCGGGGCCGAGCGCGAGCATCAGCTCGTCCGGCGCGGCCGCTATGTCGAATTCAACCTACTCTACGACCGGGGGACGAAATTCGGCCTCATGACCGGCGGCAACACGGAGGCGATCCTGATGTCGCTGCCGCCCGAGGTCCGCTGGCCCTGACCTGACAATCCCGGTTCAGGACGGGCCGGTCTCCGTCGCCGCCCGTTCCGGGGCGGCCTCCTCTTCGAGCTTCTTCAGGGCGGCGGCGCGGTCCGGCGCAAAATCGCTGGCGATCCACCAGCGCTCGACGGCACGCAGCGCCCTGCCGACCGCCGGCCCGGCGACGCCCCGCGCCGCCAGATCGGCGCCGCGCACCGGCAGGACCGGCCGCCGCCACGCCCCGGCCGCCTCGACCAGCGGGCGCAACGCTTCCGCATCGGCCTCTTCCCGCAACGCTGCGGCGTGCAGCGCAGCATCGCGCCAAGCGCCGGCGCCGTGGCGATAGAAGGCGGCGCGCGCCGCCCGCTCCTGCGCCGGACGATCCGCCGCCCGGCAGGCCGCCGGCCCCGCCAGCGCCTGCGCCGCCGCCGGGGCCAGGCGCCGGATGGCCGACAGCCGCTCCGATTGTGTGCGGGAAAGGCGCAGGGCCCGGCCGGGCGAGACGGCCCGGTCAAGGTCGCCCGTCAGCGCGGCGAGGCGGCGGCACGGATCGGCCGGCAGGCCGAGCGCCGCCTCGAGCGCCGCCAGGCGGCGGAACCGGGCCGGCGTCCAGGCGAACGGCGCCACCGCATCCAGAATGCCGTCCGCCGCCATGGCATCTAGTGCGTCGGCCGCATGGCGGGCCAGAATCGTCCTGACGAACTCCTGGCCGATCCGCTCGCGCGACAGCGTTCCGATCTCCGCAGCCCCGGCGATACAGGCCGCCCGGCCGGCCGGGTCGCACCCCGCCATGCCGAAGCGGGCGGCAAAGCGGTAGAAGCGCAGGATGCGCAGCCGGTCTTCCGCAATGCGCCGCGCCGGATCGCCGACGAAGCGGATGCGCCGCGCCGCCAGATCGGCCAGCCCGCCGACATAATCGAACACCGCCCCGTCCGGCCGCAGCGAAAGGGCGTTGACGGTGAAATCGCGGCGCTGCGCATCGGCGCCCCAGTCGGCGGTGAAGGCAACCCGGGCGTGCCGCCCGTCGGTCTCGACATCCCGGCGCAGGGCGGTGACTTCGAAACCCGTGCCGGCGGAGACGGCGGTCACGGTGCCGTGGCCGATGCCGGTCGGCACCGCGCGCAGGCCTGCCGCCTCCAGCCGCCGTACCGCCTCGTCCGGCGCCAGCGGGACGCCGATATCGAGGTCGCCGACCGGGCCGCCGATCAGGGCATCGCGCACGCAGCCGCCGACGAAGCGGGCATCGACGCCGCCGGCGCCCAGCGCCGCCATGACCGGCGCCACTGCCGGCCCGGCCATCCAGGCTTCGACGATCCGAACGTCCGTGGCGCCGGGGTCGGGGTCGGGTGCCGCCGACATGGCCGGATGCAGGTCTTCAGGTCTGGGGCCCGGTCGGCGGGATGACCGGGGCGAGCGGATCGGCGTCCTTCAGCAGGGCGAACAGCACGAAGGCCGCCACGGTCAGCACCAGACCGGACAGGACGATCCAGAACCACGGACCGTCCTCCCAGCGCGGCCCGGCCAGCCCCTTCCTGCGGGCGCGCCGGCGCTCGATCTGGAAATAGATGAAATAGAGGACCAGCGGGATCAGGAAGATCGCCAGCTGCTGAATGATCGTGCGCACCATCGTCTAGGCTGCCGCTTTCCGGGTGAGAACTTCGTAGAGATTGACCATCATGGCCGCCGTCGCGCCCCAGATATAGCGGCCGTTCCACGGCATGGCATAGAAGGTCCGGTCGATTCCGTTCCAGCGCCTGGTTTCCCGCTTGTGGTTGGCCGGGTCCATGAAAAAGCCGAGCGGCGCCTCGAACACATCCTCGACTTCGGACGGCGCCGGCACATAATCCACGCCCGGCTCGACCAGGCCGACAATCGGCGCGACGATATAGCCGGTCCCGGTGACATAGTCGTCGAGCCGGCCGACGATCTCCACCGCCTCCGCCGCCAGGCCGATCTCCTCCCCCGCTTCGCGCAGCGCGGTGTGGACCGGGTCCCGGTCGGTTTCGTCGAGCCGGCCGCCGGGAAAGGCGATCTGGCCGGCATGGCGCGGCAGGCCGGCGGTCCGCTGGGTCAGCACGACCGTAAGGCCGGACGGACGGTCGACCAGCGGCACGAGCACTGCCGCGTCGCGCAATTCGGCCGGGATGCGCACACCGGCATCGACGATATGGTCGCCGCGCAGGCGCGACCGGCGCCGCGAGACCGCCGCCGCCGGATCGAGCGGATCGCGCAGCCGCGGCAGCGAGCCGGCAAGCCTTTCCACGATCGCCCGCCGGTTCACGCCGCCTCCCCGACATCGCCGATGGGCCAGAAGCGTCCGCCGGCCCAGACGCCGTATCCGGCGCCGCCGGCATCGACATCGTCCGGCGTCTCCTCGCCGAGATCGACCAGTTCGTAATAGACCGGCCGGGACAGCCGGGCATCGAGGCCGCGGCGGACATGGACATAGGGCCGGGGCTCGCCCGTCGCCGGCTCGCGGTCGAAGCGCAGCGGATGGGCCGGTCCGACAATCACATTATCGTCAACATTGGTGCGCAACGTCACCCTCCGGTCGCGCCCGTCGCCATCGACGGTCATCCCGACCGCCACGAACGGAACGTCGTCAACTTCGATGCGCCCCTTCTCCGCCGGCGTTATGAGCCAATATCCACCGGAATCGTCGCGTTGCAGCACGGTCGCAAACAGCTTCACCAGGGGCTGTCTGCGGATCGGAGACCCATGATAGTACCACGTTCCGTCGAACCCGATACGCATGTGCAGATCGTGCACCATGGCCTGGAAGCGCTCCCGGTCGGCCGGCATCGTCCGTTCCGCCGCCGCCTCGCCGGGTGCGGCTCTGTCCGGCATTGTTCCGTCCGGCCCGTTCCCGGCCATCCGATCGCTCCCGCTATCGCCGATCCGGCGGCCCCGGCCGCGCGGCCGCCCGGATCGCGGATACCCCTGCCCTGCGCCCGGCCCGGAGACCGCCATTGACCGTCGAACCCGCCACGCCGGCGCCGGCCGGCGACACCGCAAATCTTGTCACCGGCGACGCGCCTGACAAGGCCATTGCCGAACTGGAAGCGCTCGGCGAGACGCTGGACCGGGTCCGGGCCGGCGTCGAGCGCATCATCTTCGGCCAGCGCGAGGTGATCGAACAGACGCTGGTGACGATGCTCTCCGGCGGCCATGTCCTGCTCATCGGCGTGCCCGGCCTCGCCAAGACCCGGCTGGTCGAGACGCTGGCGACCGTGCTGGGCCTCGACACCAACCGGATCCAGTGTACGCCGGACCTGATGCCGGCCGATATTCTGGGCTCCGAAGTCCTGGAAGAGCGGGATGGCGGCCGCCGCGCCTTCCGCTTCATCGAGGGGCCGGTCTTCTGCCAGTTCCTGATGGCCGACGAAATCAACCGCGCCAGCCCGCGCACCCAGTCGGCCCTGCTGCAGGCGATGCAGGAGCATCGCGTGTCCATCGCCGGCCGCTATCGCGCCCTGCCCGAGCCGTTCCACGTGCTCGCGACCCAGAACCCGCTGGAGCAGGAAGGCACCTATCCCCTGCCGGAGGCGCAGCTCGACCGCTTCCTGCTCCAGATCGATGTCGGCTATCCGGAGCTCGCTTCGGAGCGCCGGATGCTGCTGGCAACCACCGGCGCGGAGGAGGAACGGCCGGTGCAGGTCGTGACCGCCGAAACGCTGCGCGCGGCCCAGCGCCTGATCCGCCGCCTGCCGGTCGGCGAAAGCGTGCTGGAGGCGATTCTGGCCCTGACCCGCCGCGGCCGGCCGGAGACCACCGACCTCGACGCCGTCCGCCAGCACGTCGCCTGGGCGCCCGGCCCGCGCGCCAGCCAGGCGCTGATGCTGGCCTGCCGCGCCCGGGCCGTGATCCACGGCCGGCTCGCGCCTTCGGTGGACGATGTCGTCGCGCTGGCGCCGCCGGTCCTGCGCCACCGCATGGCGCTGAACTTCGCCGCGCGCGCCGACGGCATCGCGGTCGAGAGCGTCATCGCACAGATGTGCGATCCCCTGCGCTAGCGCAGGCGCGGGGCCGCTTGTCGCGCAGGCGCATGGAACGGGCACAGACCGAAGCGATGGCCGGCCCGGCACCGCGCGACGAAATCCGCCGCCGGGCCGAGGCCGCCGCCAGCCGGCTGCCGCCGCTGCTGGTCGCGGCGCGCCGGGTCGCCGCCACCGTCGAGCAGGGCGTTCACGGCCGCCGCCGGGTCGGCCTGGGCGAAACCTTCTGGCAATACCGGCGCTACGAGCCCGGCGATTCGCCGCGCCGCATCGATTGGCGGCAATCGGGCAAATCCGACCTGCTGTATGTGCGCGAGACCGAATGGGCCGCCGCGCAGAGCGTCTGGCTGTGGCGCGACGCCTCGGCGTCGATGCAATGGTCGTCCGGGCGCAGGCTGCCGGAGAAGCGCGACCGGGCGGATCTGATGCTGCTGGCGCTGGCATCGCTGCTGACCCGGGCCGGCGAGCGGATCGGCCTGCTCGGCGTCGATGAGCGGCCGGCGGCCGGCGGGATCGCCCTCGACCGGACGGCCTTCGCCCTGCTCGGCGGCGCGCTGGAGCGGCAGGGCCGGGAACTGCCGCGCTTCGAGCCGCTGCCGCGCCACAGCCATCTGGTTCTGTTCGGCGATTTCCTCGGCCCGCTCGAAGAGACCGATCGGCGCCTGCGCCAGTTTGCCGGCAGCCGGATCGGCGGCTATGTCGTCCAGGTTCTCGACCCGGCCGAAACCAGCCTCCCCTTCGGCGGCCGGACCCGGTTCGAAGGGCTGGAGGAGGAGGGCGGCGTTCTGGTCAAACGGGTCGACAATGTGCGCGACGAATATATCGACCGGATGGCCCGGCACCGGGCCGGCCTGGGCGACATCGCCCGCAGCATCGGCTGGACCTTCGTCTCCCACACGACCGACCGGCCGCCGGAACAGGCGCTGCTGACCCTCTATACCAGCATGGCGGCCGCCCGGCTCGACGGGCCCGGCATGATGACGGGTACGGCATGACGGGGCCGGAGGCAGAACGGTGCTGACGCTCGGCTTCCTTTCCTTCGCCGCGCCCTGGGTGCTGGCGGCGCTCGCCGGCCTGCCGGTCCTGTGGTGGCTGCTGCGCCTGACGCCGCCGGCGCCGAAGCGGGTGCGCTTCCCGGCGATCCGCCTGCTGCTCGGCCTGCGCGAGCGGGAGGATACGCCGGCGCGCACCCCGTGGTGGCTGCTGGTGCTGCGCATCCTCATCGTCCTGCTGCTGATCGCCGGCCTGGCCCATCCGCTGATCGACCCGGAACAGGGCTTCGACCGGGACGGCCCGCTGGTGATCGCGCTCGACAATGGCTGGAGCGCGGCGCCCGGCTGGCAGGCGCGGCGGAACCGGGTTTCGGCGCTGCTGGACACGGCCGCGCGCGAGGACCGGAAGACGATCCTGCTGGCCACGGCGCGCCGGCGGCCGGGCGAGCGGATCGCCGCCTCGCAGCTGATGCGCGCCGCCGATGCCCGCGCCCTGTTCCAGGCCATGAACCCGCAGCCCTGGCCGGCCGATCATCGCGCCGCCGCCCGCGCCGCGGACGAACTCGCCGGCCGGGTCGCCAACGCCAATGTCGTCTGGCTCTCCGACGGGCTGGCGCATCCGGGGACGAGCGCCCTCGTCGCGGCGCTGCAGCGGGTCGGGCGCGTCACGGCCCTGATCGATGCGCCCGCCGACCGGCCGCTCCTGCTCCATCCGGCGCGGCCGGCCCTCGCCCGCATCGCCTTCGCCATGGAGCGGACCGAAGCCGGCCGCCCGGCGAGCCACGAACTGCTGCTGACCGACGGCAAGGGCCGCGCCATCGGCCGGCGGACGGCAACCTTCGCCGCGCACGAAAAGAAGATCGACATCGCCCTGTCGCTGCCGGCCGAACTGCGCAACCGGCTGGAGCGGGTATCGGTCGCCCGCCATCGCAGCGCCGGCGCGACCCTTTTGATGGACGAGAGCCTGCGCCGCCGCCCCGTCGGCCTGGTCTGGGCGGCGCGGCTGAAGGAATCCCGGCCGCTGATGTCCGACCTGTTCTATATCGAGCGGGCGCTGTCGCCCTTCAGCGAAATCCGCAAGGGGCCGGTCGAACAGCTGCTGCAGCGGCCGCTCTCGGTCATCGTCCTGCCCGACCGGGCGGCGCTGACCGGGCCGGAGCGCAGCCTGTTGGCCGACTGGATCGCGCGGGGCGGGCTGCTGATCCGCTTTGCCGGGCCGGCGCTGGCGCGCACGCCCGACAGCCTGGCGCCTGTGCGCCTGCGCGGCGGCGACCGGTCGTTCGGCGGCGCCATGACGTGGACCCGGCCGCTCGGCCTGGCACCGTTCGACAATGCCAGCCCGTTCGCCGGCCTCGCCGTGCCGGCCGACGCGACGGTGAAGCGCCAGGTGCTGGCCGAACCGGGCCTCGAACTGGCGCGCAAGACCTGGGCGCGGCTTACCGACGGCACCCCGCTGGTGACCGCCGACGAACGCGGCAAGGGCCTGCTGGTGCTGTTTCACACCATGGCCAATCCGGACTGGTCGACCCTGTCGCTTTCCGGCCTCTTCGTCGGAATGCTGCGGCGCACGGTGGCGCTGAGCCGCGGCGTTGCCGATGCCGGCGGCCGCCAGGCGACGCTCGCACCCCATCGCGTCCTGGACGGCTTCGGCCGGCTGGTCGAGGCGCCGGAATGGGTACGGCCGATCGGGGCCGCACAGCTGCAGCAGACACGGGTCGGCCCGGCCAACCCGCCCGGCCTCTATGGCAGCGCAGCCAACCGTCGGAGCCTCAATCTCTCCGCCTCCGTGCGGTCGCTGGCGCCGCTGGGGGCGCTGCCCGCTACGGTCGCGACCGGCGGATACGGCGGATCGCGGGAGGTCGATCTCCGGCCCTGGCTGTTGATGGCCGCCTTCGCCCTGTTCCTGATCGATCTTGCCGTCGCCTTCGCCATGCGCGGGCTGGTGCCGCGGCGGACGGCGGCGAGCGCGGCGACGCCGCTGCTGCTGCTCCTGTTCGCCCTGCCGGCCGGGCTGCTGCTGGCCTCCCCGCCGGCACAGGCCCAGGCGGCCGTATCGGAAGAGGAGGCGGTACGGGCGACGCGGGAGGTCGTCTTCGCCTATGTCAGAACCGGCGACAGCGCGGTCGACCGGGTCAGCCGGCGCGGCCTGATCGGGCTCGGCAGCATTCTCTCCGCCCGGACCTCCGTGGAGCCGGGGCCGCCGCACGCCGTCGATGCGAATGCGGATACGCTTGCCTTCTACCCGCTGCTCTACTGGCCGGTCACCGCCGGGCAGCGCGCGCCGGGGCCGCAGGGCAATGCCCGCATCCAGGCCTTTCTGCGCAATGGCGGCATGATCGTGTTCGACATCCGCATGGCCGAAGGGTTTCAGAGCGACACGCTGCGGCGCCTGGTGGCGGGGCTGGAAATCCCGACGCTGGAACAGGCGCCGGACGACCATGTCCTGACCCGGGCCTATTATCTCCTGCAGCGCTTTCCCGGCCGGCGGACCGGGGCGCCCGTCTGGGTCGCGCGGCGCGAACAGACCGCCCGCGACGGCGTCTCCCCGGTGGTCATCGGCGCCAACGACTGGGCCTCCGCCTGGGCGACCGACGCGGCCGGCCGGCCGATATTCCCGGTCCGGCCGGGCGGCGAATATCAGCGCGAAATGGCCTATCGGGTCGGCGTCAATATCGTGATGTATGCGCTTACCGGCAACTACAAGTCGGACCAGGTGCATATCCCCACGATCATCCGGCGGCTGGGGCAATGAGCGGGCCGGACCGCAGCCGGGCCGGCTTCCGGCGGAGCGTCCGGCCATGACCGGCACCGGGATCGCCTTCGCGCCGCTCGTCCCGTGGTGGGCGCTGCTGGCGTTTGCCGGCGTGGCCGCGGTGCTGGTCGCGGCCGGACTCCGGGCGCGGGCGCGCGGCATCCTGTTCCGGGCGCTCGCCGCGGCGCTGCTGTGGGCCATCCTGGCCAACCCGTCCCTGGTCGACGAACAGCGCGAGGCGCTGCGCGATATCGCAATCGTCTGCATCGACGAATCGCCCAGCCAGCAGCTCGACGGCCGCCGCGACCTGACGGCCGAAACCGTGGCCGCGGTCCGGGCCCGGCTGGAGGCGATGGACGATCTGGAGGTGCGGATCGTCCGGGCCGGATCGGACAGCGCCGAAGACGGCACCCGGCTGTTCGGGCCGCTCGAGCGCGCCCTTGCCGAAGTGCCGCGCAAGCGCCTGGCCGGCGTCATCGTCGTCACCGACGGCCAGATCCACGATCTGCCGGGCGGGGCCGGCGCCACCGGGCCGGTTCACGGTCTGCTGACCGGCTCGCGGAACGAGGGCGACCGCCGGCTGGTCGTCGAATCGGTGCCGTCCTACGGCCTGCTCGGCAAGCCGCTCACCATGACGATCCGGCTCGACGACGCCGCGGCCCGGCCGGGCGAAAGCGCCGTCGTCGCCATCCGGCGCGACGGCAGGCCATGGCGGCGGCTCACCGTGCCGGCCAATCGCAGCACGCCGGTCGAAATCGTGCTCGACCACCGGGGCCAGACCTTTTTCGAGCTCGAGGCCGGCCCCGGCCGCGCCGAACTCACCCTCGACAACAATCGCAAGGTCGTGGCGATCAACGGCATCCGCGACCGGCTGCGCGTTTTGCTGGTTTCCGGCGAGCCGCATCCGGGCGAGCGCGCCTGGCGCAACATCCTGAAATCCGATCCCGGCGTCGATCTGGTCCATTTCACCATCCTGCGGCCGCCGGAGAAGCGGGACATGACGCCGGTCAACGAGCTGGCCCTCATCTCCTTCCCGGTGCGCGAGCTGTTTCAGGAGAAGCTGGACCAGTTCCATCTGATCGTCTTCGACCGCTACCGGCGGCGCGGCGTCATCCGCGCCCGCTATCTGCAGAACATTGCCGACTATGTCCGCCGCGGCGGCGCGCTGATGGTGGCGGCCGGCCCGCCCTATGCCGGGCCGCTCAGCCTGGCGCACACGGCAATCGGCCCGCTGCTGCCGGGCCGGCCGACCGGCGAGGTGTATCGGCGCGGCTTTCGCGCCCAGCGGACCGACGAGGGCCGGCGCCATCCGGTGACCGCCCCGCTTGCCGGCGCCGGCAGCGGCCCCCGGCCGTGGGGCCGCTGGTTCCGCCAGATCGAGGTTGACGATGTCCGCGGCAACGTTCTGCTGAACGGCCTGGCCGGCAAGCCGCTGCTTGTCCTCGAACGGGCCGGCAAGGGAAGGGTGGCGCAGCTGCTGTCCGACCAGATCTGGCTGTGGGACCGGGGTTTCGAGGGCGGCGGCCCGCAGGCGGAATTGCTGCGCCGGGTTTCCCACTGGCTGATGAAGGAGCCGGAGCTGGAGGAGGAGACGCTCCAGGCGCGCATCCGCAACCGGCGGCTCGATGTGCTGCGCCGCAGCCTGAGGCCGGGCGACCGGTCGGCGCTGCTGACCGCGCCCGACGGCCGGACCGTGCCGGTGCCGCTGAAGGATCGCGGCGACGGCACCGCCACCGGCTCCCGGACGGTCGCGCTGCCCGGCCTGTACCGGATCGCCGACGGCAAGCTGACCGCGATGGTGGCGATCGGCTCGCTCAATCCGCGCGAGATGTCCGATGTCCGTACCACGGACGCGAAGCTGAAACCGGTCGCCGCCGCCAGCGGCGGCAGCATCGTATGGCTGGGGGAAAGCGGCGTGCCGGAGGTCCGCCGGGTGCGGCCGGATCGGCGGGCAGCGGGCGCCGGCGGCCTCGCCGGGCAGTGGATCGGCCTGCGCCGCAACGGCGATTATGTCGTGACCGGCATCCGCGAATTCCCGCTGATGGCCGGTTTCGTCGCCCTTCTGCTGGCCCTGCTGCCGATGCTGATCGGCTGGCGGCGCGAGGGCGCATAGCCCGGACAGCGCCCATCGGCCTCGCAACCGGAATCGCGCCGGGGCGCTTCTGCGGCGCATTTGGCGCTGGCCGGCGGCGGGCGGGCGGCTATCCTGCAGCCGCCCGATATCCGGTTCCCGCCCTGCCATGACCGTCTTCATCACCGGCGTCGCCGGCTTCATCGGAATGAGCTGCGCCGAAGCCCTGCTCGGCCGGGGCGACGATGTCGTCGGGATCGACAATCTGAACGATTATTACGACCCCCGGCTGAAGCAGGCACGACTCGCCCGGCTGCAGGGGCACCCGCGCTTCCGATTCGAGAAGATCGATGTCGCCGACCCGGAGGGCGTCGCGCGGATCGTCGGCAGCCTGCCGGCGGGCAGCGCCATCCTGCATCTGGCGGCGCAGGCCGGCGTCCGCTATTCGCTGGAAAACCCGGCGGCCTATCTGGAGACCAACGTTCGCGGCCAGCTTTCGATCCTCGAAGCGATGCGCCGCCATGGCGGCATCCGCCATCTGGCCTATGCCAGCTCGTCGTCGGTCTATGGCGGCAATACGAAAATGCCCTTCGCCGTCGCCGACCGGGTCGAGCGGCCGGTCTCGCTCTACGCCGCGACCAAGCGGTCGGCCGAACTGATGAGCTGGTGCTATGCCCATCTCCACGGCCTGCCGCAGACCGGCCTGCGCTATTTCACCGTCTACGGGCCGTGGGGCCGGCCGGACATGTCGGCCTGGCTGTTCGCCCGCGCGATCCTGGAGGGCGAACCCATCCAGGTCTTCAACCATGGCGACATGCGGCGGGACTTCACCTTCATCGACGATATCGTCGCCGGCACCCTGGCGGCGCTGGACCGGACCCCGGCGGCGCAGGACGGGGCGCCGCCGCACCGGCTCTACAATCTGGGCAACAACCGGCCGGAGGCGCTGATGGATTTCATCCGGGCGATCGAGGCCGCCTGCGGCCGCCGGGCGACCCTGGCCATGAAGCCCATGCAGCCGGGCGATGTGAAGGAAACCTGCGCCGATATCGGGGAGAGCATTCGCGATCTCGGCTTCCGCCCGCAAACGGCTATTACCGAGGGCGTGCCCCGCTTCGTCGCCTGGTTCCGCGCCTATTGCGGCCTGTGAGCCGGGGCCTGCCGCTGCTCGCGCGGCCGACCGGCGCGGGGCTTGCCGCGCGGCCCCCGGACTCCATCTGTTCCCCATGAGCGAGAGCGGCAATCTGGGCGGCCGGGTCCGCCGCTATGTCAGGGCAGGCCGGGCGGTCGGCGGGCTGGCCGCCCGGGTCGCCGGCGAGCGCTATCTCGGCGTCCGGGTGGACCGGGAGCGCCACGCGACCGAGTTGCGCGCCGCGCTCGGCGGCCTCAAGGGCCCGCTGATGAAGGTGGCGCAGCTGCTGGCGACCATCCCGGAGGCGCTGCCGCGGGAATATGCCCGCGAGCTCGCCCAGCTGCAGAGCGATGCGCCGGCGATGGGCTGGCCCTTCGTCCGGCGCCGGATGGCGAGCGAGCTGGGCCCGGACTGGCAGGGCCGGTTCGCCCATTTCGAGCGCAAGGCCGCCGCCGCGGCGTCGCTCGGCCAGGTTCACCGGGCGACGCTGAAGGACGGCACCGCCGCCGCCTGCAAGCTGCAATATCCCGACATGACCTCCGTCGTCGCCGCCGACCTGCGCCAGCTTCGGCTCATCTTCGGCCTGTACGCGCGCTACGACCGGGCCATCGATACGGCCAATATCCACCGGGAGATTTCCGCCCGGCTGCGCGAGGAGCTCGATTATGAGCGCGAGGCCGCGCATATGGCGCTCTACCGTCACATGCTGCGCAACGAGGCGCAGGTCCATGTCCCGCCGGTGATCGCGGAGCTTTCGACGCGCCGGCTGCTGACCATGGGCTGGCTCGACGGGCACCGGCTGACCGGCTTCGCCGACGCGCCGGTCGAGGTCCGCAACGCGCTGGCGCTCAACATGTTCCGCGCCTGGTATGTGCCCTTCTACGATTATGGGGTCATCCATGGCGATCCGCATCCGGGCAACTATACGGCGCGCGACGACCAGGCGATCAACCTGCTGGACTTCGGCTGTATCCGCGTGTTCCAGCCGCGTTTCGTCAAGGGCGTGATCGACCTGTATCACGCGCTCGCGCGCGACGACGAGGAACTGGCGGTCCACGCCTATGAGAGCTGGGGCTTTGCCGGGCTGGACCGGGAGGTCATCGCGGTTCTGAACATCTGGGCGCGCTTTCTCTACCGGCCCCTGATGGAGGACCGGGTGCAGTCGATCCAGCAGGACAACAGCGTGCAGTATGGCGCGCGCACGGTCGGCCGGGTGCATGAGGAGCTGAGGCGGGTCGGCGGGGTGAAGCCGCCGCGCGAATTCGTGCTGATGGACCGGGCCGCCATCGGGCTGGGCTCGATCTTCATGCGCCTGCGCGCCGAGCTGAACTGGCACCGGCATTTCCACGGCCTGATCGACGATTTCGATGTCGATGCCCTGGCCCGGCGCCAGCAGGAGGCGCTGGAGCAGGCCGGCGTTCCGGCAGCGCAGTAGCGCGTGATCGCCGCGCGATGCGGCAGCCCCGATA
Organism: Alphaproteobacteria bacterium; assembly: GCA_965221475.1. Lineage (GTDB taxonomy): Bacteria > Pseudomonadota > Alphaproteobacteria > Bin65 > Bin65 > Bin65. Next base: position 1,062,114 of record OZ244891.1, read on the forward strand.
TTGCTTCGGACCGGGGCCGGGGCGGCAGGTAGTGCAATTTCCCCGAACGCGCCGGCCGCAACCCGAATGCGCGGCCGGGGCAGCGGAGTCAGAAGCCTTCGCGCTCCATGCGCTTGCGCGCCAGCTTGCGGGCACGGCGCACGGCCTCGGCCTTCTCGCGCGCCTTGCGCTCCGACGGCTTCTCATAGCTCCGGCGCAGCTTCATCTCGCGGAACACGCCCTCGCGCTGCATCTTCTTCTTCAGCGCCTTCAGGGCCTGATCGACATTATTGTCGCGAACAACGACCTGAACGATGGTCAGGGTCTCCTTCCATCCAAATCGGGCTTCGGGTGCAGCGAAAGACGCCCGCCCCGGCGGGCGGGCGCCCGTACAGTCGGGGCTCATCTATCACATTCCGGCAAAAAAGCAAAATCCGGTGACAATTTGGCCGCCCGCCGCTAGCCTTTAAACGAAACCGACCGGGAAGGACCGCCGCCCCATGGACAGGGATTCGCCGCAAGCGGACGATTTCGGAACCGGGGCCGGGGACGATCTGGAGGCCGGGCGCCGGGCGCTGCTCAGCGCACTGCTCGACCACGTTCCGTTCGACGGCTGGACCGGCCGGGCCATGGCGACGGCCGCCGAACAGGCCGGCCTGGATGCCGGTTTCCCTTATCGTGCCTTCCCGCGCGGCGCCGTCGATGCCATCGAATATTTCAACCAGGTCGCCGACGAAGCCATGGCCGCCGCCCTGGCCGAAGAAGATCTGGCCGCCCTGCGCGTCCGCGACCGGGTGGCCCGCGGCATCGAACTGCGGCTCGAGCAGAATGCCGGGCATCGCGACGCGATCCGGCGCGCCCTGACGGTACTGTCCTTCCCGCCCAACGGGCCGGCCGGCCTGCGCTGCCTCTACCGCACGGTCGATACGATCTGGCGCGCGGCCGGCGACACGGCGACCGATTTCAACTTCTACACCAAGCGCGGCCTGCTCGCCGGCGTCTATGGCGCGACCGTCGTCTTCTGGCTCAACGACCATTCGGAAGACGGCGCCCGGACCCGGGATTTTCTCGACCGGCGCCTCGACGAGGCGATGCGGCTTCCCCGCCTTGCGCAGGGCTTCGGAAAGGGTTTCGAGCGGGCGTTCGCCGGCTTTCCCGATCCGTTCGGCCTGCGCGCGGCGCTGAAACGGGCGCAGGACGGCAGCGCGCGGCGCTGATCCGCCGGGGCGTCGGCGGCCGGCTTCAGGTCTTCGCCCCGGCGACGATCCGGTCGAGGATGAGGGCGCAGAACAGGATGGCGAAGCCGGCGAGAATACCCTGGCCGACCGAGGCGTATTGCAGCGCCTCCAGCACATCCTCGCCCAGCCCCTTGGCGCCGATGAGCGAGGCGACGACGACCATGGCCAGGCTGAGCATGATCGTCTGGTTGATGCCGGCGATGATCGACGGCTTGGCGAGCGGCAGATCGACCTTGGTCAGCAGGTAGAATTTCGACGCGCCATAGGCGATGGCGGCCTCGCGCACCGATTCGGGCACGCCGCGCAGGCCGAGCACGGTCAGGCGCACGACCGGGGTGCCGCCGAAGATCATGGTGGTGATGACGGCGGCCGGCTTGCCGGTGCCGAAAAAGGCGATCACCGGGATCATGAACACGAAGGCCGGCATGGTCTGCATGAAATCCATGATCGGCCGGATGCCGGCATAGACCCGCGGCCGCCGGGCGCAGAACACGCCGAGCGGGATGCCGATGGCGATGGAGATGCAGGCCGCGGTGCCGAGCAGCGCCAGGGTCGTCATCGCCTTGTCCCAGAATCCGAGCACGCCCATGTAGGCGAGGAAGGCGCCGGCCCAGATCGCCGGGCGCAGGCCGGCGGACAGGCCGGTCAGCAGGATGATGAAGCTGGCCACCACAATCCACGGCGTCTGGACGAAGACAACTTCGAGGAAATCGAGGATCACCCGGATGCCATAGGAGATCGAGCCGAAGAAGGCGCTGCCGCCGGTGGTCACGGCCTCGAAGAAGGCCTTCACCGCCTCGTTCGATTCGGTGCGGAAAATATCGTCGGTCGGGAAAGCGGCGAGCAGCGCGAATGTGCCCGGAAAGGCGTAGTGCAGAATCGACGCCGCCACGATGAGAAAGCAGAAGACGATGCTGAGCGCGGTGCGGCGCAGATCGATGCCGCTCGCGATGCGCCGGTTGGAGAGCCATTCGGAGAAGCGCCGCTCCAGCGCCCGGTTCGCCCAGAAGCCTTCGACGATCTTGACCGCCACCAGCATGGCAAAGCCGAACAGGGCGACCCAGATCGCCCCTTCCTGGATCGCCACCGCCTCCTGCCGGATGCCGTCGATGGCCGCTTCGAGCGATTTTACCGTCCGCTCGAAGACATCGACATTCTCCGCCCTGGCGGCGATGGCGGCCTCAAGCTGCTTGCGGCGCAGCGCCAGCGTCGCCTCGACCTGGGCAACGCGGGCCTCGGCCTCCGCCGCCAGATTGCCGAACAGGCCGAGCGCGATCTGGATGAAGGCGAAAGTTTCGAGCAGCAGGAAGGGCAGGGCCGCGTTCCACAGCCCGCGCATGCCGTACCAGACCGGGCCGAGCAGCGCCGCCCAGGGATGGAAAATCCAGGTGAAGCGGGAGGAGCCGCCGATGCGCGCGAAGACCGTGCGATAATAGGCGCCGCCGGTGCCGGTGAACTCGTCCACCAGCGGGCCGATTTCCTCCGCCCTTTCGCCGCCGGCCGTTGCGGGCGCCATCGCCGACGCCGGTTGTTCCGCCACCCCGGTCATGAGGTTTCCGTCCCTTCCACCACCGCGCGCAGCAGGTCGGCGCGGGTGATCGCGCCGATATCCTTTCCGTCGCCGTCGCGGACGACGACCGGCGCCTCGTCGGCAATCGCCGCCTCGATCAGCACGCTCAGATTCTCGTCGTGCGGCACCCGGCGGGCATCGCCGGCGACCGGCCCGTGCCGGGCCTCATGCTCGGCCAGCGGCGTCATCACGGCGTGGGCGCGCACCACCTTGAGCCGGGAAATGCCGGCGACGAAATCGGCGACGTAATCGTCTTCCGGGTGCATCACGATCTCTTCCGGCCGGCCGGTCTGGACGACCCGGCCGTCGCGCATGATGGCGATCCGGTCGCCGACCCGCACCGCCTCGTCGAGATCGTGGGTGATGAAGACCGTGGTCTTGTTCATGACCGCGGCGAGCTGGATGAACTCGTCCTGAAGCTGGCGCCGGATCAGCGGATCGAGCGCGCTGAAGGGCTCGTCCATCAGCAGGATTTCCGGGTCGGCCGCCAGCGCCCGCGCCAGGCCGACGCGCTGCTGCATGCCGCCGGAAAGCTCGTGGGCGAACTTGTGGCCCCAGCCGCCGAGCTCGACCATGTTCAGCGCGCGCTGAGCGACATCGGTGCGCTCGTTCTTGCTCGCGCCGCGGATTTCCAGCGGCAGGGAGATATTGTCGAGGACCGAGCGGTGCGGCATCAGCGCGAAATTCTGGAACACCATCGCGATATGCTCGTTGCGATAGCGGCGCAGCGCGTCGTCCTGCATGGAGAGAATGTCCTCGCCATTGACGAGGATGCGCCCGGCCGTCGGCTCCAGCAGCCGGTTGATGTGGCGGACCAGCGTGGACTTGCCGCTGCCGGACAGGCCCATGACGCAGAAAATCTCGCCGCGGGCGACCGACAGGCTGACATCGGCGACGCCGACGACGCAATCGAACCGGTCGAGCACCTCAGCCTTGGAAATGCCGTCGTTCCGGACAGCGTCGAGCGCCTCGCGCGACCGGGCGCCGAAAATCTTCCAGACTTCCTCGATCTCGATGGCAGCGTCGCGCCCCGCCGGTTCGGCGGCAGCGTTCGCGGCGACGGCGCTCATTCCCTGACGCTCGAATCGGCGAACGGCGCCACCGGGGCCGAAGCCCCGATGGCTACCGTCCTCTCCACTGCCGGGAGCCGGCCTGCCGGGCCTACAGACCCAGCCAGCCGTCCACCCGCTTGCCGTTCTTCGCGACCCATTCCTTGGCCACGTCGAGCGGCTTGCGCTTCTTGGCCGCGACCAGGAACACCAGCTGGCTGACCGTATCGGAATCCAGCTTCATCGCGCGCAGGAAGGCGGCGATGGTCGGCGAGCGCTTCTCGAGCGACTTCGAATAGGCGACCTGGACCCGCTTCGGCGCATCCTCCGTCATCACCTTCGATTTCTTCTTCCAGTCGGCGCTCTGCTTGGGCTGGACCATGATGTACTTCTTCGGGTCGTAGGCCGGCTCTTTCAGCCGCACGACATCGTACATGTTCCAGATGGCGTGGGGCGAATAGCAGTAGAAGGCATAGCCCTGGTTCTTCTTGATGCTGTCGCCGACGCGCGCGGTCATCACGCTCTGCTCGGCGCGAACCGGCTCGACGAAGGCCATCAGCCCGTAGTCGCGGACCTTGATCTCGTTGACGTTGGCCGAGGCCCAGCCCGGCGCGCCGATCCAGATCTCGCCCTTGCCGTTGCCGTCGCTGTCCATGGCTTTGGCGACTTCGGGGCGGGTCAGGTCGAAGATCGAGGTCACATTGTGCTTCTGCGAGAACTGCTTGGAGACGCAGAAGCCCTGGCGGCCGACATAGGGGTTCTGGCTCAGAACCACCGTCTTGTTCTTCTTGACGTAGAGATTGGTGAAGGTTTCCTGATTCGGTAGCCAGACATCGGGATGGACATCGATATCGCCCTTGCCCCGGTCCATGCCGGCAAAGATGCTGGCATTGCTGCCTGGCACCATGTCCGTCGTGCCGCCAATCTTGGATTCGACGACGACCTTGATCAGGTTGGCGATGACCTTCGCGCCGACCCAGTTGGGCACGCCGATCTTGACCGATTCGGCCTGCGCCGGCGTTGCCAGGGCCGCCATAGCCACGGCAATCAGAGTGAGTTTCAGTTTCATTCGATCCTCCCTTCGGCGGACAGCCGGCGCTTGCGGCCGGCCTGCCGCCACCCTCGGAATACGATACGGGACCGGCACCAGCGGCGCGGTCCGACGGCCCCTTTGTGTATCCGCGTTCCGCCGCGAACTCAAGCCTTTGGGCCGGCCCCGGCCGCCGGTTCCGACAGCCGGGTGACATGGCCCATCTTGCGCCCCGGCCGGGCCTCGGCCTTGCCGTAGAGGTGGAGGTGCACCGCCGGGTCGGCGAGCGGGCCGGCCCAGGCAGCCGCCTCGTCGCCCAGAAGATTGGTCGTCACCGCATCGCACCGGCGGCCGGGATCGCCCAGCGGCAGGCCGCAGACCGCCCGGACCAGCTGTTCGAACTGGCTGGTGCGGCAGGCCTCGATGGTCCAGTGGCCGGAATTGTGCGGCCGCGGCGCCATCTCGTTGACCAGCAGGCCCTCCCCGGCCGACCAGAAGAATTCGACCGCCAGCAGGCCGACCAGGGACAGGCGCTCGGCCAGCCGGCAGGCCGCGCGCTCCGCCGCCGCGCGCACGCTTTCGCCAACCCGTGCGGGCGCACGGGTCGTGCGCAGGATATGGTTCTCGTGCGCGTTCTCCACGGCGTCGAACGCCCGCATCGCGCCATCCGCTGAGCGTGCGACGATGACGGACAGCTCCTTCTCGAACGGGCAGACCGCTTCGGCGATCAGCGCGTCGCCGAGCGCCCGGCAGGCCGCCGCGGCCTCGCCGGGAGTATCGACCCGGCACTGGCCCCTGCCGTCATAGCCCATGCGCCGCGTCTTCAGAATCGCCGGGAAGCCGACCGTCTCCGCCATGGCCGAGAGATCGCCCCGGTCGACGGCGGCGAAGGCGACCGTCGCCAGCCCGGCCGCGCGGGCAAAGCGCTTCTCCGCCAGCCGGTCCTGGGTGACGGCGAGGACTTCCGCGCCGGGTGCGGTCGGCACCCGCGCCGCCAGCGCTGCGACCGCGGCCGCCGGCACATTTTCGAATTCCAGCGTGACCGCATCGGAAAGGTCGGCCAGGCGGCCGAGCGCCGCCTCGTCGTCATACGCGCCGACAATGGTGCGCCACGCGACCTGCGCCGCCGGCCCTTCGGCCTCCGGCGTCAGCACGGCGCAGCGATAGCCGAGCGGCGCGGCCGCCAGCGCGATCATGCGGCCGAGCTGCCCGCCGCCGAGTATGCCGATGACGCTGCCCGGCGGGACCGGCGCGGCGCGCGCGGCCGGGCCGGTCACTCCGGCGTTCCGGCGACGGCGTCGGTCTGCGCCTGCCGCCACGCCGTCAGCGCCGCATCGACCCGCGGATCGCCGAGGGCGAGGATGGCGGCGGCGAGCAGGCCGGCATTCCTTGCGCCGGCCCGGCCGATGGCGAGCGTCCCGACCGGCACGCCGCCGGGCATCTGCACCATCGAATACAGGGAATCGACGCCGGAAAGCGCCGCCGACGAGACCGGCACGCCGAGCACCGGCAGCGTGGTGAGCGACGCGATCATGCCCGGCAGATGGGCCGCGCCGCCGGCGCCGGCGACGATCACCCGAAAGCCCGAAGCCCTGGCATTGCGCGCAAATTCATACAGGCGCTCCGGCGTCCGGTGGGCGGAAACGATCCTTGTATCGGCCGCGACGCCGAGCTCGGCCAGAACGTCCCGGGCCTCCCTCATCGTCTCCCAGTCGGACTGGCTGCCCATGACGATGGCCACCGGCGGCGACGTGCTTTCCATGGTCTCGCGACGATCCGTTCTGCGCAAAGCGCGAACCTACAGGCGCGCCGGGAACGCGGCAACCGGCCAGAGGCGCGGCACGCCCGGACAGTATCGCGATGCCGGAAACGGCCCGGCCTCCGCCGCCGGCCGTTTTCGCCCTCGAATCGGGGCGGCGGGCGGTGTAGAAGACCGGAACCCCCGCCGCCATCCAGGACCGCCGCCGGCCATGAACCACGACGCCTATTCCGATGCCTATCTGCGCGACGTGCTGGGCGATGCGCGGACGGTCGCCATCGTCGGGCTGAGCGCCAACTGGAACCGGCCGAGCTATTTCGTGGCGAAATATCTTCAGGCCAAGGGCTATCGCATCCTGCCGGTCAACCCGCGCGAGGCCGGCGCCGAGATTCTCGGCATGCCGGTCGCCGGATCGCTCGATGCGCTGGACGAAACGCCGGACATGGTGGACATTTTCCGCAATTCGGCCGCCGCCGGGCCGATTGCCGACGATGCCATCGCCGCCGGGGCGAAAGCGGTGTGGATGCAGATCGGCGTGCGCAACGATGCGGCGGCGGAACGGGCCGAGGCCGCGGGCCTGCGCGTGGTGATGAACCGGTGCCCGAAGATCGAATATTCCCGCCTGTTCGGCGAGCTGAGCTGGGGCGGCTTCTGGTCCCGCGTCGTCACCGCCCGGCGCTCGCGCGCCCGGCTGCACTGACCGGCAGGGGCCGAGCGGCCGGAGCAGGAGGCAGGCGAGGATGAGCGACGACGACCGGAGCTGGGGCTTCGAGACCCTGGCGATCCATGCCGGCGCCCGGCCGGAGCCGGTGACCGGCGCGCGCCAGACGCCGATCTACCAGAACACCTCCTATGTCTTCCACGACGCCGACCATGCCGCGTCGCTGTTCAACCTGATGGAGCCGGGTTTCGTCTATTCCCGGCTCGCCAACCCGACCAATGCGGTGCTGGAGGAACGGCTGGCAGCGCTGGAGGGCGGCATCGGCGGCACGACGGTGGCGAGCGGCCATGCCGCGCAGGTGCTCGCCCTGTTCCCGCTCATGGCGCCGGGCTGCGAGGTGGTCGCGGCCAACAAGCTCTATGGCGGCTCGCTCAACCAGATGGGCAACAGCTTCCGCAAATTCGGCTGGAAGGCGGCTTTCGTCGATCCGGTCGAGCCGGAGAATTTCCGCCGGGCGCTGAGCGCGCAGACGCGGGCGATCTTCGTCGAGAGCATCGCCAATCCCGGCGGCGTGATCGTCGATCTGGAAGCGATTGCCGCCATCGCGCGGGACGCCGGCGTGCCCTTCATCGTCGACAACACGATGGCGACGCCCTTCCTGTGCCGGCCGATTGAATTCGGCGCCGATATCGTCGTCAACTCGACGACCAAGTTCCTGTCCGGCAACGGCACCTCGCTGGGCGGTGCGGTGGTGGACAGCGGCGCCTTCCCTTGGCTCGACCATGCCGACCGTTTCCCCGCCCTCGCCCGGCCGGCGCCGGAATATCACGGCCTGACCTTTGCCGAGACCTTCGGCACCCTGGCCTACACCACCTATGCCCACGCCGTGTCGCTGCGCGACCTCGGCGCGTCGCAGCAGCCGATGAACGCCTGGCTGACCCTGCTCGGGCTGGAGACGCTGCCCCTGCGCATGGAGCGGCACTGCGCCAGCGCGCAGGCCGTCGCCGCTTGGCTGGAGGAGCATCCGGCGGTCGCCTGGGTCTCCTATGCCGGGCTGCCGTCCAGCCCCTTCAACGCGCTGCAGCGCAAATACATGCCGCGCGGCGCCGGCTCCGTCTTCACCTTCGGCCTCAAAGGCGGTTACGATTCCGGCATCCGGCTGGTCGAGCAGGTCGAGCTGTTCAGCCATCTGGCCAATATCGGCGACGCCCGCTCGCTGATCCTGCATCCGGCGAGCACCACCCACCGGCAGCTGACCGACGAACAGCGCGCCGCCGCCGGCGCAGGCGACGAGGTCATCCGCCTCAGCATCGGCCTGGAGAGCGTCGGCGATCTGATCGCCGATCTGGACCGGGCGCTGCGCGCCGCGACGATCCGGAGCGCGGCCGAATAGCGGGCGGGCGCGCCGGCGTCCGCATCACGATCCCGGCTGCGAACCGCCCTCCGCTTCCTTCGCCAGCGTCCTGAGCGCCAGCTTGTCGATCTTGCCGGGGCCCTTTTTCGGCAGCGCCTCGACGATACGGATGGATTTGGGCCGCTTGTATTTCGCCAGGCGGGCCTCGGCATGGCGGTGGAGCGCCTCAGGGGTGACGGTTTCGCCGGGCAGCAGGGCGACGAAGACGCAGACCGCCTCGCCGAGGAACGGATCGGGCATGGCGACGGCGGCGGCCTCGGCCACGGCGGGGTGACCGGTCATCGCCTCGTCCACCTCGCGCGGATAGACATTGTAGCCGCCGACCAGAATGAGCTCCTTCTTGCGGTCGACCAGGAACAGATAGCCGTCTTCGTCGAAATAGCCGATATCGCCGGTATGGAGCCAGCCGTCGCGGATGGCAGCGGCGGTCTCGTCCGGCCGGTTGCGGTAGCCGACGGTGAATTGCGGGCCGCGCACCCGGACTTCGCCGCGCTCGCCCACCGGCAGCACCCTTGTGCCGGTTTCGAGATCGACGATGTCGATCCTTGTATCCGGCGGCGTCAGGCCGACCGACAGGCGCTTGCGGACGCCGTGGGTCGGGTTGTTGGCGATGGGCGCCCCTTCCGACATGCCGAGCCCTTCGAGAATCTCGTTGCCGGTGCGCGCCTTCCACCGTTCGAGCAGGTCCGCCGGGCAGGGCGAGCCGCCGGCGATGCTGTAGCGCAGCGCACCGAGATCGGCCTGCGCAATCGCCTCCGTTCCCAGCAGGCCGAGAAAGATCGCCGCCGGTCCGCCGGCGAACACGCTGACCCGGTGGCGCTCCAGGCAGTCGAGCACGAAATCCGGCCGGTATTGCGGCACGATCACCATGGTCGCCCGGATGTAGAGCGGGAAGACGATGCTGAAATGATGGCCCCAGATGTGAAACAGGGGCGCGACGTTCAGAACGGTCTCCCGGTCGAAATCGAGCTGCCACAGGGCGTGGAGCTGCCGGCAGAAACAGATGAACGCGCTGTGGATATGCTCTGCGCCCTTGGGCAGGCCGGTCGTGCCGCCGGTGAAGAACATGGCGCTGCGGTCTTCCGGGCCGGGCCGGGCCGGCAGGGCGAGCGTACCGTCCGCCGCCCAGCGCCAGATGTCGAGGCCGCCCTCGCCGATCGTCAGAATATCCGGCCCCTCCGCGCCGCCCGCCAGCGCCGCCACCCGGCCGGCCTGCGCCGGCGAGCAGAGGATCGCCGCCGGCGCGACATCGGCGAGCAGGCGGGCCAGTTCCGGGTCGGTATAGGCCGGATTGAGCGGCGCAGTCTGCAGCCGGGCGGCGTAGGCGCCCATCAGCGCGACCGCCATCTCGATGCTGTTGCCCATGACCAGGGCGATGCAGGTGCCGGGCGCATGGTCCTGCGCCAGACGCCGGGCCATGCCGGCGACGGCGCAGCGATAGGCGGCGAAGGTGAGCTGCCGGTCCTCGCAGATCAGCGCCGGGCGGCCGGGCTGCAGTTCGGCCGCCGCATCGAGCGCATCGACAATGGTGGGATAGACCGGATCGCTCTCGATATAATCGACGCCGGGATAGCCCGGTTTCATCGGCGCATCCTCCCCCCGTTCGCCGGGCCCAGGGCCGGGCTAAAGGCCGAGATAGGCCTCGCGGACCCGGTCGTCCCTGAGCAGCGCCTCGCCCGGCCCGCTCAGAACGATGCGGCCGTTTTCCAGCACATAGGCGCGGCTCGCCATGCCGAGCGAGACGGCGACATTCTGCTCGACCAGAACGATCGGCATGCCCTCCTCGTTGAGGCGGCGGACGATGCCGAACACCTCGTGCACCAGCGCCGGCGCGAGGCCGAGCGAGGGCTCGTCGAACATGATCATCTCCGGCCCGGCCATCAGGCAGCGGGCGATGGCCAGCATCTGCTGTTCGCCGCCGGAAAGCGTGCCGGCCTGCTGCCCGGCGCGCTCCCGGAGAATCGGGAACAGGGCGAGCACGCGTTCCATGTTCGCCGCCCGGTCCTGCCGGCCGCGTTCGATGAAGGCGCCGACCTCCAGATTCTCGCGCACCGTCAGGCCGGCGAAAATCTGCCTGCCCTCGGCGACCTGGCCGATGCCGAGATTGCAGACGCGATGGCTCGGCCAGCCGGCGATATCGGTGCCCCGATAGACGATGCGCCCGGAGCGCGGCCGCTCGATGCCGGCGATGGTCCGGATCAGCGAGCTCTTGCCGGCGCCGTTCGAGCCGACCACGGCGACGATGTCGCCGGCATCGACCTCCAGCGACACATCGTCGAGCGCCTGGGCGTCGCCATAGAACAGGTTGAGGCCGCTGACGCTCAGAATCACAGCTCGTGGTCCCCGAGATAGCATTCCAGCACCGCCGGATCGCGCACGATCCGCTCCGGCGGGCCCTCGCTGATCTTCTCGCCGTGATGCAGCACCGTGACATGTTCGGAGAGCGCCATCACCGCGCGCATGACATGTTCGATCAGCAGGATGGTGAGCCCGGTCCCGTCGCGCAGGCCGCGCAGGGTCGCGACCATGCGGTCGGTCTCGGACGGCCGCAGGCCGGCCATGACCTCGTCGAGCAGCAGCAGCCGCGGGCCGGTCGCCAGCGCCCGCGCCACCTCCAGCCGCTTGCGGTCGGGCAGGGTCAGGTTGGCGGCGTGCTGGGCCGCCCTGGTATCCAGTTCGAGCATTTCGAGGAAGCCGCGCGCCGCGGCGATGGCTTCCGCCACGCTGCCCGCGCCGTGCAGCGCCGCAACGGTGACGTTTTCCAGCACCGTCATCTGCGCGAACGGCTTGACGATCTGGAAGGTGCGGCCGATGCCGGCATGGCAGACCCTGTCGGGCCGGGCGCCGGTAATGTCCTCGCCGCCCAGGCCGACCGCGCCGCTGTCGGGCGGGAAGACGCCGGCGACGATGTTGAACAGGGTCGTCTTGCCGGCGCCGTTCGGCCCGATCAGGGCGGCGATGCCGCGCTCGGCGACATCGAACGACACGTCGTTCAGCGCCTGCAGGCCGCTGAAATTCTTGCTGACGCCCGCGACCCGGAGCAGCGGGGCGGGCGATGCGGCGCTCGCCGGGGCCATTGGCATTTCAGCCCTCCGCCCGGTCCGGCCGCGTCAGGCGCAGCCGGTCGCGCAGCCAGGGCCACAGGCCGCGCGGCTTGAACAGCACGATGAGGACGACGATGAAGCCCCAGATGAGCAGCTTCAGCCCGTCCAGCTTCGCGTCCGGATCGATGGCCCGCCACTGTTTCAGCAGGTCGATGCCCTCGGTCACGAGCTCGCCCAGCGGCGTCAGCAGCAGGGCGCCGAAGATCGGGCCGAACAGGGTGCCGACGCCGCCGACGATGGGCCCGAGCGTGACCTCGATGGAGCGCTCGATATTGAACACGATCTCCGGGAACAGGCTGTTCTGGTAGAAGGCATAGAAGACCCCGGCAACGCCGGCCATGCCGGACGAGACGATCACGGCATACATCCGGTAGCGCAGCACATTCACGCCCAGCGCCTGCGCCGCCTCCGCATCGTCGCGAATCGCCTGCCAGTAGTACCCGAGCCGGCTGTGCAGCAGAAAGCGGCAGAGGACGAGGGCGCCGAGCGCCAGCGCCAGGATGACGTAGTAGAACATTTCCGGCGCGCCGCGCAGATTGGCCAGATCGATGCCGTGCCGGTCGGCGGCCGAGACCTGGAGGAAGAAGCCCTCGGTGCCGCCGAGCCAGGAGACGTGATCGACGACGATGCGCACGAATTCGGCAAAGGCGATGGTCAGCAGGGCGAAATGGACCCCGCCGATGGCGAAGCGGAAGCCCAGATAGCCGATGGTCACGCCCGCCAGGATCGCCAGGCCGACCGCCGGCACCACGCCGAGCGCCGGCGGCAGGCCGAGGGTGGCAAACAGCCAGGCGGCGGCATAGGCGCCGATGCCGACGAACAGGGCATGGCCGATGGACAGCAGCCCGGCGAAGCCGAGCATCAGGTTCCACGACTGGCCGACCAGCGCCAGATAGAACACGGTCGTGGCGACCGTCATGACATAGGAGCCGCTCCAGAAGGGCAGCAGGAGCAGCACCGCCAGCAGCGCCGCGCCGAGCCACAGCCCGGCCGGCGAGAGCGGACCGAAGAAGCGGCCGAACGCCTTCAACGGACGGCCTTGCCCAGCAGACCCTGCGGCCGCAGCAGCAGCACGAGGATCAGCAGGCCGAAGCTGAAAGCGGTCTTCATCGAGGGCTGGAACAGCACCGCGGCCAGCGCCTCGGAAACGCCGATCAGGATGCCGCCGACCAGGGCGCCGAACAGGCTGCCGAGACCGCCGACGATGACGATGACGAAGGCCAGCAGCGTATAGCCCGGCGCCAGATAGGGATGCACCTCGATCAGCAGCAGGATGATCGCGCCCGCCGCGCCGAGGCAGGCCGCGCCGACACCGAAGGTGAGCGCATAGAGGCGCCCGACATTCAGCCCGACCACCTGCGCGCCCATATGATTATCGGCGCAGGCGCGGATCGCCTTGCCGGTCGCGGTGTAGCGGAAGAAGGCGAGTAGCAGCGCGGCGACGATCACGGCCGCGATGGCGGCGAACATTTTCGGATAATCGATAATCAGTTCGCCGACCGCAAAACTGTCCCAGGCATAATCGACCTGAACGCCCTGGGCGTCCGGCCCGAAGACCAGCAGCAGGGCGCTGACGATCACGATCGCGATGGCGGCGAGCAGCAGAAACTGCATGTGTTCGGGCAGGTGCGAGACCCGGCTGACGACGACGCGCTGGAGCACATAGCCGAAGCCGAACATGAGCGCGGCCGCCAGCGGCACCGAGAGCAGCGGATCCACGCCCAGCCAGCGGAACATCACCAGCGCGAAGAACATGCCCATGACCATGATCTCGCCATGGGCGAAGTTGACGATGCGGATGACGCCGAAAATGACCGACAGGCCGAGCGCGCTGAGGCCGTAGACGAGGCCGATCAGCAGGCCGCTCGCAACCGCATTGGCCAGGGTCCAGAAGTCCAATCCGGCTCCCTCCGGTCAGGCTGGCCGCCCGTTTCGGCCCCTGCACGCGACCGGTGGCCGGTCGCGGCCGGGGCCGGCGGGCCTGCCGGATCGGCCTAGCGTTCGCGCCAGGGGCGCATCGGCCAGATCGGCTTGGCGACGGCGGCGAACTCCGGCAGCACGACGAGCTGCTTGCCGTCGCGGTTCTGCACCGCGCCGCAGGGCACATAGGGCACCTGCCCCTTCTCGTTGAACCTTATGCCCTTGCCGATGGTCGTGTTGTTGGAAATGTCGGTCGTCCGCAGCGCCGCCTGGAGATCGGTGTTGCGGGTCGAGCCGGCGCGCTTGAACGCATCGGCCACGATCAGCATGGCGTCGAACGTATAGCCCTGATTGGCCGTGATGCTGTGGTCGGGGAATCTCTTCCGGTAGGCATCGCGCATCTTGCGCGCCATTTCCTTCCGGTAATCGACCCAGGGCACCAGGTTGATGACATCGTCGCCATACTTGCCGGTCGCCTTGAGATAGGCGTCCTCGTACCAGCCCGGCCCGGTGGACAGGATGCCCATCAGATCGACGCGCTGGCGCACCAGCTCCTTGGTGATCGCGATGGCGTCGTTGAGCCGGCTGACCGCCCACAGGGCATCCGGCTTCGCGCCCTTGACCTTGCGCACTTCGGCCGAGAAATCGCGGCCATAGGGATCGTAGGGGATTTTCTCGACGATCTTGTACGGCATCTTGAATTTCGGCGTCAGCGCGAACAGGGCGCCGGCCAGGCTGGTGCCGAACGTATCGTTGACATGGAGCAGCGCGACCCGCTTCGGCGTCGCCCCGGTCATGCCGAAAAGCTTCTTCTGGTTCTTGAACGCATCCCCGACGATCATCGGGCCGGTCGGGAAATTGCGGAACACCCATTTGTAGCCGAGCTCGGTCAGCTTCGGCACCGCCGCGATATTGACGACCAGCGGGATGTTGTTCTGCTCGCACACCTGGGCGACCGCCATGGTCTGGCCCGAATCGAACGCGCCGACGATGATGTGCACGCCGTCGTCGATCAGCCTGGCCGCCTGGGCGCGGGCGACGTCCACCTTCGTCTCGGTATCGCCCAGCACATATTCCATTTCGGGATAGCCCATCGCGCCCAGCACCTCCGGCGCCACATCCGCGCCGCGCTGGCAATCGATGCCGATCTGCGCCTGCGGCCCCGACCGCGGCAGCAGGATGCCGACCCTGATCTTGCCGGCGGCCCGGCCGTGGCGCAGCGGAACGGCGGCGGCGACGGCGCCCGCACCGGCGCCGGCGAGCACGGTGCGGCGGCTCAGTTCAGATGTTTTGCGGATCATCTTCGATCTCCTCCCTCATCCGGGCGATACCCGTGCAGCGGAGTGTATCCGGTCGCACCCGACAGGTCTATAAGGCCGCGAGACGGCAGATTCCGGCGTGTGCCGCGCCGGCGGCACCGGGCGGCGGGGGAATAGGGATGGCGGAGCGCGACCTTCGGGCCTTCTTCATCGGCGGCGCCTGGGTGCGCCCGCAGAGCGATGCGGAATTTCCCGTCCTCAACCCCGCGACCGGGGAGCGGATCGGCACCATCGTGCTCGGCAGCCCGGCCGATGCCGACCGCGCGGTCGCGGCCGCCGCGGCCGCCTTCGAGGCCTGGTCGCAGACGGACAAGGCCGAACGCCTGGCGCTGCTGAACCGCCTTCTCGCCGCCACCGAAGACCGGCTGGAAGACCTCGCCCAGGCGATGACGGCCGAAATGGGCGCGCCCATCACCATGTCGCGCCAGGCCCAGGCCGACGGGGCGGCCGGCCATCTCCGGGCCTTCATCGCGGCGCTGGAGCAGCAGGAGGCGCGCGAGACGCTGCCCAATGGCGAGATAGTGCTGCGCGAGCCGGTCGGGGTGTGCGGCCTCATCACGCCGTGGAACTGGCCGGTCTACCAGATCGCGCTGAAGGTGATCCCGGCGCTTGCCGCCGGCTGCACCTGCGTGCTGAAACCCTCGGAGCACACGCCGCTCTCGGCGGCGATCTATGCCGAGATCGTCGAGGCCGCCGGCTTCCCGCCCGGTACGTTCAACCTGATTCACGGCGAGGGTCCGGTGGTGGGCGCGGCCCTGTCGCGCCATCCCGACATTCAGATGATGTCGTTCACCGGCTCGACCCGCGCCGGCATCGCGGTGAGCCGGGATGCCGCCGATACGGTCAAGCGGGTGACGCTGGAGCTGGGCGGCAAATCGCCCAATCTGGTCTTCGCCGATTGCGATCTCGAGGCCCGGATCGCCGCCTCGGTGGCGGAGTGCTTCTACAATACCGGCCAGTCCTGCGATGCGCCGACCCGGATGCTGGTCGAGCGCAGCTGCTATGACGAGGCCAGGGCGATTGCCCGCGACGCCGCGCTGGCCACCGCGGTCGGCGATCCGGCGCAGGAGGGCGACCATCTCGGCCCGCTGTTCGACCGCATCCAGTTCGACCGGGTGCAGGCCTGGATCCGCCGGGGAATCGAGGAAGGCGCGACGCTGCTCGCCGGCGGGCCGGGCCGGCCCGAAGGCTTCGACACCGGCTGGTATGTCCGGCCGACCGTGTTCTGCGATGTGCGCAGCGACATGGCAATCGCGCGCGAGGAAATCTTCGGCCCGGTGCTCGCCATGATGCCGTTCGACAGCGAAGAGGAGGCGATTGCGCTGGCCAACGACACGCCCTATGGCCTCGCCGCCTTCGTCCAGACCGGCGATCCGGCGCGGGCGGAGCGGGTCGCGGCGCGGCTGCGCGCCGGCGCGGTCCACATCAATGGCGGCGTCTATCGCTACGGCTCGCCCTTCGGCGGCTACAAGCAGTCCGGCACCGGCCGCGAAGGCGGCCTGATGGGGCTGGAGGAATTCCAGGAAACGAAAATCCTCCACTTCCCGTGAGGCCCCGCCGCCCCATGCCGGACTCGCGCGGGCGGGCGGCGGGGGTTATGATGGGGCCATGCTTCCTTTCAGGGTTTCCATCTGCGGTCTCGACGAGATCGCGGGCTTCGCCGATGCCGGCGTCAGCCATGTGATTTCGCTGCTCGATCCGGACTGGCCGGACCCCGACGGCTGGGCCGCGCTCGGCCCGGTCGAGCATCACCGCTTCCACCTGCACGATATCGTCTCCGACATGCCCGGCTGGCGCCCGCCGCAGGCGGCGGATGTCGAGCGCCTGCTGCAGGTCGGCGACCTGCTGGCGCAGTCGGCGGTGAGCCATCTGCTGGTGCATTGCCATTTCGGCCGGTCGCGGTCGAGCGCGGCGGCGCTCATCCTCAAGGCACAGCA
Source organism: Alphaproteobacteria bacterium (assembly GCA_965221475.1). Classification (GTDB taxonomy): domain Bacteria; phylum Pseudomonadota; class Alphaproteobacteria; order Bin65; family Bin65; genus Bin65. Next base: position 1,079,094 of record OZ244891.1, read on the forward strand.
CCATCCCGGCCGCGAGGCGGAGGCGGCGGAGGCGCTGCTGGATGTGCGCAATCCGCTCTGGCCCAACAGCCGCATGGTCGCCTATGCCGATGCGCTGCTGGAGCGCGACGGCCGCCTGATCGCGGCGGCGCGGGGCATCTTCGCCCGGGTCGCCCGCGAGCACCCGCAATTCGCCGACTTCATCCGCCGGACCGAGCGCGCCGGGGAGGTGCCGGCCGGCTGAACCGGGCCGGGCCGCCGCCCTATTCCACCGTCACGCTCTTGGCCAGATTGCGCGGCCGGTCGACATCGCAGCCGCGGATGACGGCGGCGTGATAGGCCAGCAGCTGGACCGGGATGGCGTAGAGGATCGGCGCCACGAAGGGATCGACCAGCGGCAGCTCGACGCTCGCCAGCGCCTTCTCGCCCAGCCTGCGGATGCCCGGCCCGTCGCTGAGAAAGATCACCCGGCCGCCCCGGGCGATCACCTCCTCGGTATTGGAGGCGGTCTTGTCGAACAGCCGGTCCGAAGGCGCGACGACGATCACCGGCACGGCCTCGTCGATCAGCGCGATGGGGCCGTGCTTCATCTCCCCCGCCGCATGGCCCTCGGCGTGGATATAGCTGATTTCCTTCAGCTTAAGCGCCCCTTCCAGGGCAATCGGCCAGGCCGTGCCGCGGCCGAGATAGAGCGCATCGCGCGCCGCCGCGACCGTGCTGGCAATCTCCCGGATCGCTTCGTCGTGGGCCAGCACATCGGCGGCGCGGGACGGCACCTCCGAAATGGCGTGGATCAGCGCCGCCTCGCGGGCGCGGTCGATGGTGCCGCGGGCGGCGGCGGCGGCAATCGCCAGACAGGCGAGGGCCGTCAACTGGGTGGTGAAGGCCTTGGTCGAGGCGACGCCGATTTCTGGGCCGGCCCTGGTCGGCAGAACGGCATCGGCTTCGCGCGCGATCGAACTCTCCGGCACGTTGACGACCGAAACGATATGCTGGCCCGCCGCCCTGGCATGGCGCAGCGCGGCCAGGGTATCCGCCGTCTCGCCGGACTGGGAGACGACCAGCATCGCGCCGCCCTCGGGCATCGGCGCCTCGCGATAGCGCAGTTCCGAGGCCAGATCGATCTCGACCGGAATGCGCGCGACCTGTTCGAGCCAGTATTTGGCGACCAGGCCGGCATAGAAGGCGGTGCCGCAGGCCGCGATGGTGATGCGCGGCACGGTCGCGAGATCGAAGGGCAGGTCCGGCAGGCTGACGGCCCGGTCCGCCGGGCTGACGAAGCTGCGCAGGGTATCGCCGATCACCGCCGGCTGCTCATAGATTTCCTTCAGCATGTAGTGGCGGTGGCCGGCCTTGCCGACCGGCGCGCCGGCGAGGGCGGTTTCCGTCACCGGGCGCTCGACCGGGGCGCCCGCGGCGTCGTACACGGCTGCGCCGTCCCGGCTCATGACCGCCCAGTCGCCTTCTTCCAGATAGAGCAGGCGCCGGGTCAGCGGCGCCAGCGCCACGGCATCGGAGCCGAGGAACATCTCGCCGTCGCCATAGCCGAGCGCGAGCGGGCTGCCGCGCCGGGCGCCGATCATCAGCTCCTCCTCGCCGGCGAACAGGATGGCGAGGGCGAAGGCGCCCTGCAGCCGCTCCAGGGTGGCGCGGACGGCATCGCGGACCGGCATCTGCCGGTCGAGATGGTCGGTCAGCAGCTCGGCGACCACCTCGGTATCGGTGTCGCTGCGGAAGCGGCGGCCGCGGGCGCGCAGCTCATCCCGCAGCTCGGCATAATTTTCGATAATGCCGTTGTGAACCAGCGCCACCCTCTCCGTAATATGGGGGTGGGCATTGATTTCGTTGGCGACGCCGTGGGTCGCCCAGCGGGTATGGCCGATGCCGACGGTGCCGCCGACCGGCCGCGCGGCGAGCTTCGCTTCGAGGCGCTCGATCCTGCCCTTGGCGCGCCGGCGGCGGATCGCGCCGTTGGAAACGGTGGCCACGCCCGCGCTGTCGTAGCCGCGATATTCCAGCCGCCTCAAGCCCTCGACCAGCAGCGGGACGCACGGCTTGCGCCCGACGATGCCGATAATACCGCACACGCTTCGCCGGCCCCTCTAGCGGTCCGGCTTCCTGCCGGCCTTCCCGGCCGCCTTGCGCCGGCGGGCCCTGGCGGCGGCGCCCGGCACGGCGGTGTGGTCGGGCCGGGTCAGCGCCAGGGCATCGGCCTCGACATCCCGGTCGATGGTGCTGCCGGCGCCGACGACGGCGCCTTCGCCGATGGAGACCGGCGCGACCAGCGCGCTGTTCGAGCCGATGAAGGCGCCGGCGCCGATGACCGTCCGGGCCTTGCTGAAGCCGTCGTAATTGCAGGTGATGGTGCCGGCGCCGATATTGGCCCCGGCGCCGATTTCGGCATCGCCGATATAGGCCAGGTGGCCGGCCTTCGCGCCCGGCTCCAGAACGGCATTCTTGACCTCGACGAAATTGCCGACCCGCGCGCCCTCCCGCAGCGCCGCGCCGGGGCGCAGCCGGGCGAACGGGCCGACGGTCGCGCCGCGCCCGATCTCCGCCCCCTCGATATGGCAGAAGCCCCGGATCTCGACCTCGTCGCCGATGCTCACACCGGGGCCGAACACGGTCTGCGGCCCGACCGTCACATCCTGGCCGAGCGCGGTATCGTGGCTGAACCAGACCGTCTCCGGGTCGATCAGGGTGGCGCCGCCGGCCATCGCCGCCGCGCGCATCCGCTGCTGGAACGCCCGCTCCGCCGCCGCCAGCTCGGCCCGGCTGTTGACCCCGGCGAGCTCGTCCGCCCCGCCCTCGACGAAGGCGCAGGTCCGGCCCCGCTGCCGGGCGATGCCGACGATATCGGTCAGGTAATATTCGCCCTTCGCATTGGCGTTGCCGACGGCATCGACCAGATCGAACAGGATGGCGCCGTCCACCGCCATGACGCCGGAATTGCACAGGCCGATCCGACGCTGCTCCGGCGAGGCGTCGGCCGCTTCCACGATGGCCGCCAGCGTGCCGTCGTCCTCCTGCACCAGGCGGCCATAGGCATCCGGCACCGCCGGCCGGAAGCCCAGAACGACGACGGCGTGGCCGCCCTCCCGGCGCCGGGCGGCCATGGCCTCCAGCGTCTGCGCACGGATGAGCGGCGTATCGCCGAAGAGAATGAGCACGGTGCCCGGCGCGCTGCCGACGGGGCCGCGGGCCGCCTTCACCGCATCCGCCGTCCCGCGCGGCGCGTCCTGAACGACGGTGGGGACCGGCGCGACCGCCCCGGCGAGCTCCGCCATATCCGGTCCGGCGACGACGGCGCAGGCCTGCGCCCCGGCCGCGCGGGCGGCATCGAGGACATGCAGCACCATCGGCCGGTTGCCGACCGGGTGCAGCACCTTCGGCACGCGCGAGCGCATGCGCACGCCCCTGCCGGCGCCGAGGACGATGGCGGCGATGCGCTCCGGCGCGGCGGCGGTGCCGCCGACCGGGGAAGGCTCCTGTGTCATGCCCGGCATGTTCCCAGCGGGCGGCGCAGCCGGCGCGGCCGGCGGCCATCCCGTTCCCGATTCCGGCGCGACTGTGCCACAATCCGCACCGCCCGACCAAGTCACGTATTGTTACCGTTTGCGACCCGACAGCGCCCGGCGGGCGGGCCGCTGCCGCGCCGCATCACGCGCCTTCGCCGCAGATCGCGGCGGTGGCCCGGCAGCGCCGGACGGGCCTATACTCAAGGGCATGACGAAGGCCCAGCTCTATATCCTGCGGCAGGTCGCCGTCGCGACGCTGTTCATCGTCGTCACGCTGACGGCCATCGTCTGGCTGGCGCGCTCGACCCGCTTCATCAAGCTGATTCTGAACCGCGGCCTTTCCCTGGATGTGTTTCTGGAGCTGACCGTGCTCCTGATCCCGTCCTTCCTGCTCATCACCCTGCCGATCGCGCTTTTTCTCGCCACCCTGTTCGTGCTCACCAGAATGCTGAACGACCGCGAACTGCTGGTCCTGCGCTCGGCAGGGGTGAGCGATCTCGGCCTCGCCGCGCCGGTGCTGGCCGCCGGCGCCGCCGGCCTCGCCTTCTGCTACCTCATCAGCCTCTGGCTGCTGCCGGTCTCGTTCAAGAATTTCCGCGACCTGCAGGACGATGTCCGCAACAGTTTCTCGGTCCGGCTGATCCAGGAAGGCGCCTTCACCAGCTTCGGCGACAAGCTGACGATCTATGTCCGCGAGCGGGTCGGCGACGAGGTGCACGGCCTGCTGGTCCAGGACAATCGCGACCCGGCCAGGGCTGTCACCATGATGGCGGAGCGCGGCACCGTCACCTTCTCCGACACCGGGCCGCGGGTGCTGATGGGCCGGGGCAACCGGCAGGAGCGCGACCGCGAAACCGGCAGGCTCGCAACCCTGTATTTCGAGCGCTACAGTTTCGACCTCGCGCTGGCCAAGCCGGGCCGGCGCCTCAGCATCAAGCCCAACGAGCGCTTCCTCGGCGACCTGCTGAGGCCCGGCCACAGCCCGAACGACCGGCGCTATCGCAGCCGGCTGATCGCCGAGGGCCACAACCGGCTGATCTCGCCGATCTATGCCCTCACCCTGCCGGTGCTCGCCCTCGTCATCATGCTCGCCGGACAGTTCAACAAGCGCGGGCAGACAGTGCGGATCGCCATCGTGCTCGCCGCCGCGGCGGCGAGCGAGGGCGCCGCCATCGGCCTCGCCAGCGCCTCGGCCAAGCTGAACGCGCTCATCCCGCTGGCCTATGCCAATGCCATCCTGCCGGTCGTCGCCGGCATCGTCCTGCTGGCGCGCACCGACTGGCTGGCGGCGCTCGCCGGGATCGTCGAGCGCCGGGTCGGCGCCGCGGCGGGCGAAGACCGGCCGGCCGGCGCATGAGGGCCGGCCGATGAGCCGGGGCACCGGCCCCGCCGCCGGCCGCGCCGCCGGGTCTTCAGGGCCGCGCCCGGTCAGGCCGACCCGCCTGTCGCCCGGCGTCTCGATCTATCTGATCCGGCAGTTTCTCGGCGCCTTCCTGCTCGTCTTCCTGATCTTCCTCGGCATCATCCTGATCGTCGATCTGATCGAGCTGATGCGCCGGGCATCGGGCAAGGAGAGCGCGACCTTCGGCATCGTGGTCAACATGGCGTTCTACAAGCTGCCGGAGACGGTGCAGAAGACCCTGCCCTTCGCCATCCTGTTCGGCGGCATGCTCGGCTTCTGGCGCCTGAACCGCTCCAGCGAGCTGGTTGCGCTGCGCGCTTCGGGCGTTTCGGTCTGGCATTTCATGCTGCCGGTCGTCTTCGCCGCCGCCACGCTGGGCGTGGTCAAGGTCACGCTGGTCGATCCGCTGGGAACGGTCCTCATCGGCCGCTACGAACAGCTGGAGAACCGGCATCTGAAGGGGCGGTCGCCGCTGATGGCGACCTCCTCGTCGGGCATCTGGCTGCGCCAGCCGGTGGGCGAAGGGCACGCCGTCATCCATGCCGGGAGTTCGTCCGTGACGGAGCAGACGCTCACCCTGAAGACGGTGATGGTGCTGCTCTACAGCCCGGACGACCGCTTTGCCGGCCGGGTCGATTCGGCGGCGGCGGTGCTCCGGGACGGGGCGTGGCGGCTCGACAATGCCCGGGTTTCGCTGCGCGGCGAGGTGCCGGTCGCCAGGGCGGTGCATACGATCCCGACCTCCCTGACGCTCGAATCGATCCAGGAGAGCTTTTCCTCGCCCTCCTCGATCTCGTTCTGGGACCTGCCCCGCTTCATCGAATCGCTGGAGTCGATGGGCTTCTCGGCGCTGGCGCACCGGCTGCACTGGCACTCCCTGCTGGCGGAGCCGATGCTCTATTGCGCCATGATTCTGATTGCGGCCGTTTCGTCGCTCCGGCACAACCGGCGGACCGGCGTACTGCTGGCCGTCGCGGGGGGAATCGGCGCCGGTATCGTGCTCTTCTTCGTTTCCGATCTGGCCCTGGCCCTGGCGCATTCGACCGGCGTGCCGCCGGTTCTGGCCGCCTGGGCGCCGGCCCTGGCGACGGCATTCCTCGGCGTAACGGCCCTGCTCCATCTGGAAGATGGCTAGCGCGGCGCGGCGCATGGGGCTGCGCCTGCTGCAGCGGACCGTGCCGGCCTGCCTGCTGGCGCTGGCGCTGCTGCCGGGCGGCGCGCCGGCCGCCTCCGGCCAGGCGGCGAAGGACGGCAGGGCCCCGGCCCTGATCACCGGCGACACGCTCAGCCACGACCGCGCCCGCGGCCGGATCGTCGCCAGCGGCAATGTCACGGTCTCCCAGGGCGGCCGCACGGTCCGTGCCGACCGGATCGACTACGATCTGCGCGCCCGGCGGATCGTCGCGCTGGGCAATGTTTCCATCGCCGAGCCGGGCGGCGAAACCGTTTTCGGCGACCGGATCGAACTGACCGACGATCTGCGCGACGGCCTGATCGAGCGTTTCGGGATGCTGTTTCCGGACATGACCCGCATCGCCGCCAACGGCGCTCGCCGCACCGGCGGCCGCCGGACCGAGATGGCGCAGGTCGTCTTCTCGCCCTGCAAGCTGTGCGCGGAGGACCCGACCAGGCCGCCGCTCTGGCGCATCCGGGCGCGCCGGGTCGTCCACGATCAGGAAACGCGCGATATCGAATATCGCGACGCCTGGTTCGAATTCCATGGCGTGCCGGTCCTCTACACGCCCTATCTGCGACACCCCGATCCGACGGTCTACCGGCGCAGCGGCTTCCTCACGCCCACCTTCGGCACCGGCAAGCAGCTCGGCGTCTGGGCGAAGATTCCCTATTACTGGCGCATCGGGCCCGACCGGGACGCCACCATCACCCCTCTGATCGCGACCCGGGAACACGGGGTGCTGTTCGCCGAATACCGCCAGCGCTTCGAGAAGGGCGCGGCGACCCTGGCCGGCAGCTATACCCACCGGCCCCGCGCCGACTTCGAGATCGCGCCCGACGGCAGCCGGTCGCGCGGTCATTTCTTCGGCCGGTTCCGCTACGATATCGACAGGTTCTGGCGCTTCGGCCTCGACGGGAACTGGACCGCCGACGACACCTATCTGCGCCGCTACGACATCGCCCGAACCGACAGCCTTCACTCATCGGCCTGGCTGGAGGGGTTTCACGACCGCAACTACACGGCGTTCCGGCTGCACCATTTCCAGGGCCTGCGGATCGACGACAGCTATCGCACGACGCCGCTGGTCGCGCCCTATATAGAGCATGAGCGCTTCGGCCGGCCGGGCCGCAACGCCGGGCGCTGGCACTTCCGTTTCTCCACCGTCAGCCTGAGCCGGCGGGAGGGCACGGACAGCTACCGGACCAGCGTCAATCTGGGCTGGCGCCTGCCCTATATCCACCGGCCGACCGGCATCGTTCTCGCCGGCACGCTCGACCTGTTCGCCGACGGCTATTATGCCCAGGACGTCGAGCGGCCGGGCGCGTCGCCCTACAGCGGATTTGCCAGCCGGGCCTATCCGGCCGCCGAGCTGGAGATGCGCTATCCGCTGGTGCGCGAACTCGGCAATACCCGGCTGATCCTCGAGCCGCGCGCGGCGCTGATCGCCTCGCTTTCCGGGCTCAATTCCTCGAAAATCCCCAATGAGGACAGTCTCGATCTCGAGCTCGACGATACCAGTCTGTTCGCGGCCAACCGCTTCCCCGGCCGCGACCGGATCGACGACGGTTCCCGCCTCGTCTATGGCATCACCGCCACCTTTCTCGGCAATCGCGGCGGCCAGTCCGACCTGTTTCTCGGCCAGAGCCTGCGCATCGGCGGCCGGCACCAGTTCGATGCCGGATCGGGCCTCGGCAACACCATCTCCGATCTGGTCGGCCGCCTGCATGTCAATCCGGGGCGGTATCTCGATCTGGTGTACCGCTTCCGCCTGGCGCCGGACAGTTTCCGGGCGTATCGCAACGAAGTGACCCTTAATGCCGGCGCCCCGGCCCTGAATGTCTCGGTCGGCTATCTGCTGTTCCAGGCCCATGATTTCTCCGGGGAAATACCGTCGCGCGAAGAGCTCGCCTTCACGGCGCGTTCGCAGGTGACGAAACGATGGTCCGTGTTCGGCGGCGGGCGGTGGAATCTGACCATGGCCGGCGGCAATCTGAACTGGCAGGCCGGCGGCCGGTTCAGCAACGAGTGCTGCAGCTTCCGCATCGCCATCGGCCAGAGCTTCACCCGCGACCGGGATATCCGGCCCTCGACCAATGTGCTGTTCACGCTGAGCCTGAAGCATCTGGGCCGGATCGGTGGCGACAACTAGCGCTGCGATGCCGGCCGGCCGGCCCGGCCGCGCAACCGTGTCGCCCGGCCACCGGTTGATATCGGCGGCAATGGCGGCTTATATCCATCGGCCGAAAGGGCTTTCCGCAACCGGATTGGGAGCGTTTGCGATGCTGCGCGCGGTCATCCTGGCCTGCCTCGCGGCAGTGCCGGCAACGGGGCTGGCGGCCAATGCCGCAACGGCGCAATCGACCGAGATGGCGCGCATCGCCGCGATTGCCAACGACAAGGCGATCACCGTGCACGATGTCCGCTCGCGCCTGGCGCTGATCTTCATGTCGGCCGGCATCCCGGACACGGCCGAAACGCGCCGGAAGCTGCGCTCCCAGGTCCTCAACCAGCTGATTGTCGAGGCCCTGCAGCTGCAGGAGGCGAAGCGGCTCGGCATTTCGGTCAGCGACCGCGAAATCGCCACGGCGCTGGCCCGGATCGAGCAGCGCAACAAGATACCGGCCGGACAGCTGCTGAAGACCCTGAAACGCCGCAAGATCGATCCGGGGACGATTATCGAACAGACGAGGGCCACCCTCGCCTGGTCGAAGGCGATCCGGCGCGTCGTGAGCTCGCGCATCGCGATTTCGGACAGCGAGATCGACGAGGCGGTCGCCCGGCTCGACGCCAACAAGGAGCGGCTGGTCTACCGGATTCTGGAAATCTACATCCCGCTCGACCGGGATCGCAGCGGCAGCGCCCTGCGCACGACCCGGCGGCTGATCGCCCAGATTCGCCAGGGCGCCAATTTCGGCAGCCTGGCCCGGCAGTTCTCCCAGGCGAGCACGGCCAGCGATGGCGGCGATATGGGCTTCGTCTTCGAAGGCCAGCTGCCGGCCGAGCTGGACGCCGCCATCAGGCGCGTCGCGCCCGGCCAGGCGATCGGGCCGATCCGCACCGCGACGGGATATTATCTGCTCGCCCTGGTCTCCAAGCGCCCCTACGGCGCCGGTACGCCGCCGACCCGGCAGCAGGTCGCCAACAGCATCCTGCAGCGGAAGGCCGGCGTGCGGGCGCGCCAGTATCTGCGCGACCTGCAGCGCGCGGCCTTCGTCGACATCCGGATCTGAAGCCTGCCGTGGCCGCCGGGCCGGCTTCTTCAGCGCATGCCGCAGGCCGGCCGGAGCCGGCCGGGGCCGGGCCGGCACTGGCGCTGACCATGGGCGAGCCGGCCGGCATCGGCGGCGAGATCGCCCTGAAAGCTTGGCAGGCCGGGCGCGCCGGCGCCGCAGTCCCGCCCTTCTTCGTCATCGACCGGCCGGACCGCCTGCGCAGGCTGGCGCGCCTGCCCGGCTGCGACGCACCGGCGATTCAGATCGGCGCCGCCGGCGAGGCCGTTGCGGCGTTCGGCGACGGCCTGCCGGTACTGCCGCTCGACGCCGCCGTCCGCGCCGAAGCCGGAAAGCCGGACCCGGAGAACGCCGCCGCCGTCATCGCGAGCATCGACACGGCGATTGCGCTGGTGCGCCGGGGCGAGGCTTCGGCCATGGTGACCAACCCGATCCAGAAGGCAACGCTGATGGCGGCCGGGTTCGGCTTTCCGGGCCATACCGAATATCTCTGCCATCGTGCCGGCGGCGGGCCGGTGACGATGATGCTGGCAGGCCCGCAACTGCGCGTCAGCCTGGTGACCGTCCACATTCCGCTGGCCGAGGTCCCGGCCCGCCTCACCGTCGACGGGGTGGTAACCGCCGGCCGGCTCACCGCCGCGGCGCTGCAGCGGGATTTCGGCATCGCCGGGCCACGGCTGGCCGTCGCCGGGCTCAACCCCCATGCCGGGGAAGCGGGCGCGCTGGGCAGCGAGGACGAGGCCATCGTCGCGCCGGCGGTCGCCGCCCTGCAGGCCGCGGGCGTCGCGGCCTTCGGCCCGCGGCCGGCCGATACGCTGTTCCACGCCGCAGCGCGGGCGACCTACGATGCCGCAATCTGCATGTATCACGACCAGGGCCTGGCGCCGCTCAAGACGCTCGATATCGAGCACAGCGTGAACGTGACCCTGGGCCTGCCGTGGATCCGGACCTCGCCGGACCATGGCACCGCGCTCGACCTCGCCGGCACCGGCCGGGCCAGCCCGTCGAGCCTGATCGCCGCCCTGCAGATGGCTGCCGCCATGGCGCAGCGCCGGGCGGCGGCAGCGGCCGGCGGCTGACCGGGCCGTGCCGGGTCCGGCCGCCCTGCCCGATCTGCCGCCGCTGCGCGCGGCGATCCGGCAGCACGGCCTCGCCGCCCGCCGGGAGCTGGGCCAGCATTTCCTGCTCGACGCCAATCTGACGGACCGGATCGCCCGCGCGGCGCGCGCGCCCGGCGAGGCCGATCTGGCGCGCGGTACCGTCGTGGAGATCGGCCCCGGCCCCGGCGGCCTGACCCGGTCGCTGCTGCGCCTCGGCGCCCGGGTGGTGGCGGTCGAGCTCGACCGCCGGGCGTTGCGCGCCCTCGCCGACCTGCGCGACGCGGCCGGCGGCCGGCTGCATCTGGTCGCGGCCGATGCCCTGCAGGCGGATGTGCAATCGGAGGTGCGGGCGCGGAACCTGCCGCCGCCGATCCGCATCGTCGCCAACCTGCCCTACAATATCGCCACGCCGCTGCTCATCCGCTGGCTGCACGATCCCGCCGGCATCGAGCGCATGGTGCTGATGTTCCAGCGCGAGGTGGCGGACCGACTGACCGCGCGGCCGGGCACGAAATCCTATGGCCGGCTTACCGTGCTCGCCGGCTGGCTGTGCACGGCACGGCGCCTGTTCGACGTGCCGGCGGCCGCGTTCACACCGCCGCCGAAAGTCGCTTCGTCGGTTGTCTGCCTGTGTCCGCGGCCGGCGCCGCTCGCCCCGGCCGACCGCGCGCATCTGGAGTGGGTGACGGCCGCCGCCTTCGGCCAGCGCCGCAAGATGCTGCGCCAGAGCCTGAAGCCGCTGTTCGCCGAACCGGCCGAAGCGCTGCGCTCGCTCGGCATCGACCCGACGGTCCGGGCGGAGACGCTGACGGTGGAACAATTCTGCGCCATCGCCCGCCTCGCCGGCGCGGCGACGGTGGACGGCGCCGGCGGCTGACGCCGGGCCGGCGGCGGGAAGCGCCGGCTATCGGGAATAGAACTCGATGACCAGGTTCGGTTCCATCTGGACCGGATAAGGCACATCCGCCAGGCCGGGGCCGCGGACGAACTGCCCGCGCATCCGGTCGAAATCCACGCTCAGATAATCCGGCACATCGCGCTCCACCTGCTCCTGGGCATCGAGGACCAGCGGCAGCTCGCGCGACTTTTCCTTGATCTCCACAACATCGCCGTCCCGCACCATGTAGGACGGCACGTTCACCTTGCGGCCGTTCACCAGGATATGGCCGTGGTTCACGAACTGGCGGGCGGCGAACACGGTGGGCACGAATTTCATGCGGTAGACCACGGCGTCGAGGCGGCGCTCGAGCAGCTCGACCAGATTCTCGCCGGTATCGCCGCGGCGGCGCACCGCCTCGTCGTAATAGCGGCGGAACTGCCGCTCGCCGATATTGCCGTAATAGCCCTTCAGCTTCTGCTTGGCCTGCAGCTGGATGCCGAAATCGGACAGCTTGCGCCGGCGCGACTGGCCGTGATGGCCGGGGCCGTATTCGCGCTTGTTGTAGGGGCTTTTCGGGCGTCCCCAGAGATTGACGCCCAGGCGCCGCGAAATCTTCTCCTTCGAGGAGAGGCGCTTGCTCATGGCTTTGCTCCGCATCCCGGCAGCAGGGCGGAGACCCGGCCTGCACCGATGTTGTCGTTGGTCCCGCGCAGGGCTCTCGCTCAAAGGAAAGCCCGTGGCGACCGGAAACCCGGCCCGGCGCCCGCGTCAGCGGGATCGAAGCGGCGAGTTAGGGCGAGGCGGCACTGCTGTCAATCGGCCCGCCGGCGGCGCTTCGGTGGCGAAGTGGCGCGGCCGCGGCACCGGGCGGTTGCGCTGCCGGCATGGCGCACGGGTTGCCGCCGGCATTCGCCGCCGCCACTTACCCGCCATCCCCTCACCGGCGCGTGGCGCCCTCACCGAGCGGCGCCATGGCCCCTGCCGACCGAAAAGCCCCCGACCGGGAAGGCCCGGAGCGAGACGCGGCCTCCCGAAGCCCGGCCGCCACCGCGATACCCGCCCGCGCGACCCGGCCGGCGCTCGGCATTCTCATGATGATCGGCGCCATCTTCTGCCTGGCGACGATGGAGGCGGCGGCCAAATATCTGACCCGGACCCAGCCCTATGAAATGGTCGTGTGGGGGCGCTATCTGTTCCACTTCCTGTGGTCGCTGCCGCTCTTCCTGACCCCGGCGACGATCGGCCTGATCCGCACGCGCCAGCCGGTCCGCCAGGCGGTCCGGGCGCTCTATCTGGTCGGCGGTACCTTCGCTGCCTTCGGCGCGATCAGCCTGCTGCCGCTGGCCGAGGCGACCGCGCTGGTCTTCTCCGCCCCGCTGATCGTCACCCTGCTCTCGCCCTGGGTGCTGAACGAGCCGGTCGGCTGGCGCCGACGCGCGGCCATCGCCGTCGGCTTCGTCGGCGTGCTCATCATCCTGCGGCCGGGAACGGCCTTCCTGCAATGGGCAGCGCTGCTGCCGCTGCTCGCCGGCCTGTGCTATGCCTGCTACCAGGTCACAACCCGCCTGCTCAGCTTCTCCGAACACCCGCTCACCCTGTTCTTCTACACCAGCCTGGTCGGCCTGCTGGTCACCGCGCCGATGGCGCCCGCGGTGTGGAGCCCGATGAGCGGCTTCGAATGGACGATCCTGGTCGTGGTCGGCTTTTTCGGCTTTGCCGGCCAGTTCCTGCTCATCAAGGCGTTCGAGCTTGCCGAAGCGTCCACCGTGGCCCCGTTCATCTATGTCCAGCTGCTGTTCGCCGGCCTCTATGGCTGGTGGATTTTCGGCGAGCGGCCCGATCTCCAGGTGCTGCTCGGCGCGGCGGTGGTGATCGGCAGCGGCCTCTATATCTGGCGGCGCGAAATCCGGCGCGCCCGGCCGCTGGCATCGTCCGGCGATCCGGCATGACCGGCCTGCGCGGCGATCCGGCAGCCGGCGCGCCCGGCCGCCTCCGGCGCGCCGACGGCAGCGGCATCTTGCTGATGCTGGCCGCCACCTTCTTCTTCATGGCGACCAACGTGTTCGTCAAATTCCTCGCCACCGAGATGAGCGTGTTCCAGATCACCTGGGGGCGGATGCTGTTCCACTGGCTGCTGTTCCTGCCGCTCTTCCTGCTGCCGCGCTACCGGGGGCGGGTCCGGCCGAACCGCCCCGGCCTGCAGCTCCTGCGCTCGGCCATTCTCTACGGCACCAACACGCTGTTCTTCGGCAGCATGTTCTATCTGACCCTCGCGACCGCGGCGTCGATCATGTATGCCGGCCCGCTGATCCTGGTGATGCTGAGCGTCCTGTTTCTGGGCGAGAAGGTGGGCCCGCGCCGGTGGACGGCGGTCGCGGTCGGCTTCATCGGGGTGCTGGTGGTCATGCAGCCGGGCATCGGCTTCCACTGGGCGATGCTGCTGCCGCTCGCCGCCTCGGCCAGCTTCGCCTTCTACCAGATCGTCACCCGGGCCATCGCGGCCGGCGACGATCCGTTCACGACCATGTTCTGGACTCCGGTCGTCGGCCTGATCGCGGCATCGGCCCTGATGCCGTTCCACTGGCAGGACCCGACGCCGGCGGGCTGGCTGTGGCTGGGCTGCGCCGGCTTCACCGCCGGCGCCGGCCAGTTCCTGCTCATCGTCGCCTTCTCGCGCTCCGAGGCATCGCTGCTCGCGCCGTTCGGCTATGCGACGCTGGTCTGGGCGGCGCTCGCCGGAATCGCGGTGTTCGGCAACTATCCGGACGCCATGACCGTCGCCGGCGCGGGCATCGTCGTGCTCGCCGGCCTCTATATCTGGGCGCGCGAGCGGCAGATCGGCCAGGTCCGGCCCGATACCGACATGAAACCGCCGGCATGAAGCGGGCGACCCGAAGCCGCCTTGCCCCGGCCGGCCCGGCGCGCCTATAAGGCGGTTTCGATGGTCGCCGCGCTCAAAAAAAACCGGTTCGATTTCCGGCACCGCAATCTGCTGGGGATCGAGGGCCTTTCGGCCGATGAAATCAGCCTGCTGCTCGACCGGTCGGACCATCATGCCGAACGCAACCGGAGCGGGCGCAAGCCGGGCAGGCAGCTGCGCGGCCGCACGGTCATCAACCTGTTCTTCGAAACCTCGACCCGGACCCGCACCTCGTTCCATCTGGCCGCGCTGCGGCTCGGCGCCGATGTCATCAACATGTCGGTCGAGCACAGCGCGATCAAGAAGGGCGAGACGCTGCTCGATACGGCGCTCACCCTCAACGCCATGCACCCCGATGTGCTGGTCTGCCGCCATCCGGAAAGCGGCGCGGTCAAGCTCCTGTCCCGCACGGTCGAGTGTGTCGTCATCAATGGCGGCGACGGCGCCCACGAGCACCCGACCCAGGCCCTGCTCGATGCGGTCACGATCCGCCGCCGCAAGGGCCGGCTGCAGGGCCTGATCGTCGCCATCTGCGGCGATGTCATGCACAGCCGGGTGGCGCGCTCCAACATCTATCTGCTGCAGACCATGGGCGCGCGGGTGCGCGCCATCGGCCCGCCGACCCTGGTCCCGGGCGCGATGGAGCGCTTCGGCGTCGAGGTGTTCCACGACATGGCGCGCGGCCTGAAGGATGCCGACATCGTGATGATGCTGCGGCTTCAGCTTGAGCGGATGCAGGGCAGCTATGTGCCGTCGGTGCGCGAATATTTCCGCTTTTTCGGCCTCGACCGGCAGAAGCTTTCCAATGCGAAGCCGGATGCGCTGATCCTGCATCCTGGCCCGATGAACCGGGGTGTCGAGATCGACAGCGAGGTCGCCGACGATATCGGCCGCAGCGCGATTCAGGAGCAGGTCGAGATGGGCGTCGCCGTGCGCATGGCCTGCCTGGAGGTGCTGACGCGCAACCTGCCCGAGCCGGAGGACGGCTGATGCCCGGCACCAGCGAACGGAACGGCACGGTCGCCTATGTCAATGCCCGGCTGATCGATCCGGCGACCGGCCTGGACGAGCCGGGCGCGCTGATCGCCAGCGACGGGATTATCGCCGATCTCGGCCCGCGGCTGTTCAGCGATGCCCCGCCGCCATCGGTCGAGGTGGTGGATTGCCGTGGCCTGATCCTCGCGCCAGGCCTGATCGACATGCGCACGCAATTGCGCGAACCGGGCGAGGAGCACAAGGAGACCATCGAAACGGCCAGCGCCGCGGCCAGCGCCGGCGGCGTCTCCACCATGGTCTGCCTGCCCAATACCGACCCGGTCATCGACGATGTCGCCGGCGTCGAATTCGTCGCCCGGCGCGCCCGCGAGGTCAAGGCGACCAAGGTCTTCTGCTATGCCGCCGCCACCGTCGGCCTCGCCGGGCGCGAACTGACCGAGATGGGGCTGCTGGCGGAAACCGGCGCACTCGCCTTCACCGACGGGACACGGGCCATCGCCAACGCACGGGTGATGCTGCGCGCGCTCAGCTACGGCCGCACCTTCGGCCTGCTCATTGTCCAGCATCCCGAGGAGCCGGACCTCGCCGCGGACGGCGCGATGAACGGCGGCGAGACGGCGCTGCGCCTCGGCCTGCGGGGCATTCCGCGCGTCGCCGAGGTCATGATAATCGAGCGCGACCTGCGGCTGGTGGAGGCGACCGGCGGCCGCTACCACGCCGCCCATATCTCGACCCGCGAGGCGGTCGAGGCGATCCGCCGGGCCAAGGCGCGGGACCTGCCGGTGACCTGCGATACCGCCCCGCCCTATTTCACCCTGAACGAAACCGCCATCGGCGACTACCGGACCTTCGCCAAACTGTCGCCGCCGCTGCGCACGGAAGCGGACCGGGAAGCCATTGTCGAGGGGCTCGCCGACGGCACCATCGACGCCATCGCCAGCGATCACGCGCCGCACGACCAGGACAGCAAGCGCGTCCCCTTCGCCCAGGCGGAGAACGGCATTGTCGGGCTGGAGACGCTGCTGCCGCTCAGCCTCGCCCTGGTGCACAAGGGCCGGCTCGGCATGGCGCAGCTGATTGGCAAGCTGACCAGCGGGCCGGCCACCATTCTCGGGCTCGGCGAAGGCCGGCTGCGCAAGGGGGGCCCGGCGGACCTCGTCCTGATCGACCCGGACCGGCCGTGGCGCATCGATGTCGATGCCTTCCTCAGCAAATCGAAGAATGCACCGTGGGAGGATATGCCGGTTCAGGGCCGGGCGCTGCGCACCGTCGTCGAAGGGCGGGTGCTGCACGACCGGACGGTCTGAGCCGGCCGGGGCGGGCGATGCCGGATCCGATCAGCTGGGCCTTTACCTGGCCGTATCTGCTCTCGGCCCTGGCGGCCGGCTATCTGCTCGGCTCGATCCCGTTCGGCCTGGCGCTCACCCGCCTAGCCGGCAGGGGCGATCTGCGCCGGCTCGGCTCGGGCAATATCGGCGCCACCAACGTGCTGCGCACCGGCAGCCGGGGGCTGGCGCTGGCGACCCTGATCCTCGACGGCGGCAAGGGCGCAGCGGCGCTGCTGGCCGGCCATGCCCTGTACGGGCCGGACATCGCCGTGACCGCCGCGGCCGGCGCCTTCCTCGGCCATCTGTTCCCGGTCTGGCTGGCCTTCCGCGGCGGCAAGGGCGTGGCGACCGCCCTCGGCATCCTGCTCGCCGGCTGCTGGCCGGTCGGCGCGCTGGCCGGCCTGATCTGGCTGCTCGTCGCCCTGCTGTTCCGCCTCTCCAGCCTGGCGGCGCTGGCGGCGCTGCTGGTCGCGCCGCTCGGCGCCAAGGCGCTGGGCTGGATCGGTGCGCCGGCGCCGGGCTGCCCGATCCTCTACCACCGGATGGCGGAGTTCGCCGGCCTGCTCGCCGTCATGGTCTGGGTCCGCCATGCCGCCAACATCCGCCGGCTGATCCGCGGCGAAGAACCCCGGATCGGCAAGACGACCGGCAAGGCTTGACCGGCCGCCCATCCTGTGGAACATTTGAAGAACAATAACAGGGCTTCGGACACGTTCATGGAATACGGCCATCGGCAGACGCTGACGGAAGACGGGCGCATCGCCTGGCTGCGGCTGATCCGCAGCGAGAATGTCGGCCCGGTCACCTTCTGGCACCTGCTGCGCCATTACGGTTCGGCGGCGGCGGCGCTGGAGGCCCTGCCGGAACTGTCGCGCCGCGGCGGCCGGCGCAATCCGGTGCGCATCGCCCCGGCGGCGGCCGCGGAAGCCGAAATCCGCGCCCTGCGCAAGGCCGGCGCCCGGCCGGTCGCGGCGCAGGAGCCGGATTATCCGTGGCGGCTGGCGACGACGGAGGATGCGCCGCCCGTGCTCGCCATCAAGGGCGAGGCGGCGCTCGCCAGCGCGCCGGTGGTCGCCATCGTTGGCGCCCGCAACGCCTCGTCGAACGGCCGGCGCCTTGCGCGGACCATCGCCGGGGAGCTCGGCGCGGCCGGAATCGTCGTCGCCTCCGGCCTGGCGCGCGGCATCGACGCCGCGGCCCATGGCGGTTCGCTGGAGACCGGCACGGTCGCCGTGGTCGCCGGCGGCATCGACATCTGCTACCCGCCGGAACATGAAGGCCTGATGGCGGATATCGCCGGCCGCGGCGCCATCCTGGCCGAACAGCCCATCGGCACCAGGCCCCAGGGCCGGCACTTTCCGCGCCGCAACCGGATCATTTCCGGCATCGCCAGCGGCGTGCTGGTGGTCGAGGCCGCCGCCCGCTCCGGCTCGCTGATCACCGCGCGCTGCGCCGGCGAGCAGGGGCGCGATGTCTTCGCCGTGCCCGGCTCGCCCCTCGACCCGCGCTGCCGCGGCGTCAACGGCCTGCTGCGCGACGGCGCCATCCTGACCGAAAGCGCCGACGATATTCTGCAGGCGCTGCAGCCCGCCCTGCGCCACGGCGGTTTCGCCGCCGCGGCCGCCGGCCCGGCCGAAGCGCCGGCGCACGAACCGGCCGGTAACGCCCGGCCGGAAACCGGCTTTGCCGGCGCAGCTTCGGACGAGCCGGGCGAAGCCACGCTGCGGGTGGCCGAGCCGGAGCTTGCCGAGGCCCGCCGGTCCATCGCCGCCTTTCTCTCGCCGGCGCCGACTCCGGTCGACGATCTGGTGCGCGAATTCGGCGCCGACGCGCCCGCCGTCGCCGCCGCCCTGCTCGAGCTGGAGCTGGCCGGCCGGCTGGAGCGCCACCCCGGCAACCGGGTCGCCCTGATTGCGGCGTAGGGATGGCGGCGCAGACGGCATCGCGCTTGACGCCGCGCGGCGATGGCCCCATGTGCGAAGGCCGGCGAGTTCGGATGCCGTCGCAGGGCGGCATTGCGCAAACTGGATGATCGGGCCGCCATGAACGTCGTCGTCGTCGAATCCCCGGCCAAGGCGAAAACCATCAACCGGTATCTCGGCGCGGGCTGGCAGGTGCTCGCCAGCTACGGCCATGTCCGCGATCTGGCGGAGAAGGAAGGCTCGGTCGATCCGGACGGCGGCTTCGCCATGACCTGGCAGGTCGATGCCCGGGCCAAGAAGCGGATCGACGACATCGCCAGCGCCGCCCGCAAGGCCGACAGCCTGATCCTGGCCACCGACCCCGACCGCGAAGGCGAGGCGATTTCCTGGCATGTGCTGGAGGTGCTGCGGCAGAAGCAGGGGCTCAAGAACCTCGATGTCCGCCGGGTCGTCTTTCACGAAATCACCCGCGACGCCGTCCGCCAGGCGATGGAGAAGCCGCGCGCCATCGACCGGCATCTGGTCGATGCCTATCTGGCGCGCCGGGCGCTCGACTATCTGGTCGGCTTCCATCTCTCGCCGGTGCTCTGGCGCAAGCTGCCCGGCGCGCGCTCGGCCGGCCGGGTCCAGTCCGTCGCCCTGCGCCTGGTGTGCGAGCGCGAGGACGAGATCGAGCGCTTCCGCAAGCAGGAATACTGGACCGTCGAGGCCGATTTCCTGACCCCGCGGCGCGACCGCCTCAGCGCCCGGCTGACCCATCTCGACGGCCGCAGGCTCGACCGCCTCGCCATCGCCAGCGAGGCCCAGGCGAGGGCGGCGGTCGCGGCCATCGAAGCGGCCTCCTTCGCCTGCGCCGGGGTGGAGCGCAAGCAGGTCCGGCGCAATCCGGCGCCGCCCTTCACCACCTCCACCCTGCAGCAGGAGGCCTCGCGCAAGCTGCGCATGAGCACGGACCGAACGATGCGCACCGCCCAGCGCCTGTACGAGGGCGTCGATATCGGCGGCGAGACCATCGGCCTCATCAGCTATATGCGCACCGATTCGACCATGCTCTCCAATGAGGCCATCGGCGGCTGCCGGAAGCTGATCGCGCAGGATTACGGCGAGCCCTATGTGCCGCCCGGCCCGCGCCGCTACCGCACGAAGGCGCGCAATGCCCAGGAGGCCCACGAGGCGATCCGGCCGACCGACCTGTTCCGCCGGCCGGCCGACATGGCCCGCCATCTGACGGCCGAGCAGGCGAAGCTCTACGAGCTGATCTGGCGGCGCACCGTCGCCTCCCAGATGGCGAGCGCGGTGCTCGACCGGGTGAGCGTGGACATTGCCAGCGCCAACCGGGCGACCCGGCTGCGCGCCACCGGATCGACGATTCGCTTCGACGGCTTCCTGAAGCTCTACCGCGAAGGACAGGACGATCCGGCCAGCGGCGGGCAGGACCGGGCCGGGGACGACGAGCAGCGCCTCCTGCCCGAGGTCCATGAGGGCGAGGCCCTGGACCGGACGGCGGTGCGCCGGGAGCAGCATTTCACCGAGCCGCCGCCGCGCTATACCGAGGCCAGCCTGGTCAAGAAGCTGGAGGAGCTCGGCATCGGCCGGCCCTCGACCTACGCCTCGATCCTCAAGGTGCTGCAGGACCGCGACTATGTCCGCCTCGACCGCCGGCGCTTCCACCCGGAAGACCGGGGCCGGGTGGTCACCAGCTTTCTCACCAATTTCTTCGGCCGCTATGTCGAGTACGACTTCACCGCCCGGCTGGAGGAACAGCTCGATATCGTTTCCGACGGCCGGACGGACTGGAAGGAACTGCTGCGCGAATTCTGGACCGCCTTCAACGCGGCCATCGCCGACGCGATGGAACTGGACCGGACCAGGGTGATCGACGCGCTCGACGAGGCGCTCGGCCCGCATTTCTTCCCGTCGCGCGAAGACGGCGCCGACCCGCGCGGCTGCCCGGCCTGCGCCGATGGCAGGCTCGGCCTGAAGATCGGCCGCAATGGCGGCTTCATCGGCTGTTCGAACTATCCGGCTTGCCGCTTCACCCGGCCGCTCGCGGTCATGGACGGCAGCGTCCGGGACGCCGCCGCCGCATCGGGCGACCGGCAGCTGGGCGCGGACCCGGCAAGCGGCGCGGAAATCGCGCTCAGGACGGGCCCGTACGGCCCCTATATCCAGCGCGCCGCCCCGGATGGGGAGAAGCCCGAACGGGTCTCCCTGCCGCGCGGGCTGGCGCCCGATTCGGTCGAGCTCGGGCTCGCGCTGAAGCTGCTGTCGCTGCCGCGCACCGTCGGCCCCCACCCGGCGAACGGCGCGCCGATCGTCGCCGGCCTCGGGCGCTACGGCCCCTATGTCCACCATGACGGCGTCTACGCCAATCTCGATTCGTGGGAGGAGCTGTTCGAGATCGGCGCGAACCGGGCCGTGACCCTGCTGGCCGAGGCGCAGGAGAAGCGCCGCGGCGGCAAGCAGCGGGAACTGGGCGAGCACCCGGAGAAGAAGACGAAGGTGATGGCGGGCACCGGGCGGTACGGCCCGTATGTCAAGGTCGGCCGCACCTATGCCAGCCTGTCTGCGGACCTGACCGTCGATTCCGTCACCCTGGAGCAGGCCGTCGCCCTGCTCGCACCCAAACTGGCCAAGGCCGGCGCCGGCAGGGCAGCCGGCCGGAAGAAGGCCCCGGCCGGCCGGAAGCGTAGCGGAAAGGCGGCGAACCCCGCCGCCGGCTAACAAGGCGCGGAGGCCGCGGCGAGGCCCGGCGGCCCGCACCGGCAGCGAAGCCGAAATCGAGACCGGAAACGAGGACAGGGTGACGGGCAGGCGAACGGGCCGGAAATCCGGCGGGCGATCCGACAGGTCGAAAGGCGCCGCCCCCTTCCCGACCCGGGAGCGCATCCTCGATTTCATCCGGGACAGCGACGCCCCGCCGAACCGGCGCGAGATTGCCCGCGCCTTCCGCCTGACCGGCGCCGACCGGGCCCGCCTGCGCGACCTGCTGCGCGAACTCGAGGCGGAGGGGCTGGTCCCGAACGGCCGGCGGCGCCGGCCGGCCGGCACCCTGCCCGAAGTGACGGTGATCGAGGTAACGGCGCTGACGGCCGACGGCGACGCGATGGCCGCCCCGGTGCGCTGGAACGGCGACGGCGCCCCGCCGCCGATCCGGCTGCTGCCCGGCCGCGGCCGCCCGCCCGGAATCGGCGACCGGGTTCTGGCGCGCCTGTCCGGCCCGTCGGACGGCGCATGGACCGCGCACGCCATGAAGCGGCTGGAAAGCGGCCCCGCCCGGATGCTCGGACTGTTCCGCCCCGAACCGGATGGCGGCCCCCATGGTGGCGGGCGGCTGACGCCGACCGACCGGCGGGTGCGCCACGATATCGCCATCCCGGCCGGCATGACCGGCAATGCCCGGAACGGCGATCTGGTCGCCGCCGAAATCGTGCCGGGACGGCCGCTCGGCCCGCGGCTGGCCCGCATCGTGGAGAATTTCGGCCCGGCCGACGGCCCGCAATCGGTCAGCCTGATCTGTATCCACAGCCACGATATTCCGGCCGAATTTCCGCCCGAAGCGATGGCGGAGGCGGAGCGGCTCGAACCGGCACCGGCCGGCGACCGGCGCGACCTGCGCGACCTGCCGCTGGTCACCATCGACGGCGAGGATGCGCGGGATTTCGACGATGCGGTCTGGGCCGAAGCCGATACGGACCCGGACAATCCCGGCGGCTGGAAGCTGATCGTCGCCATCGCCGATGTCGCCTGGTATGTGCGCCCCGGCCGGCCGCTCGACCGCGAGGCGCTGCGGCGCGGCAACTCGGTCTATTTCCCGGACCGGGTCGTGCCGATGCTGCCGGAGCGCCTGTCGAACGATCTGTGCTCGCTGCGCCCCGGCGCGGACCGGGCCTGTATCGCCGCCCGGCTGACCCTCGATGCCGGAGGCCGGACGGTGCGCTGCCGCTTCGAGCGCGCCGTCATGCGCTCGGCGGCGCGGCTGACCTACGCCCAGGTGCAGCGGGCGCGCGACGGCATGCCGGATGACGCCATCGCGGCGCTGCCGGCAACGCTCATCGATGCCCTCTACGGCGCCTGGGCCGTGCTGGCCGCGGCGCGCGCCGAACGCCAGACGCTCGAGCTCGATCTGCCCGAACGCCGGGTCCGGCTGGACGGGGCCGGCCGGGTGACCGGAATCGCCCCGGCGCCGCGATACGACAGCCACCGGCTGATCGAGGAATTCATGATCGCCGCGAACGTCGCCGCCGCGGACCGGCTGGCCCGGCGCGACCGGCCCTGCATGTACCGCATCCACGAGCCGCCGGCGGCCGATGGGCTGGAAACCCTGCAGCGCACCCTGCACGAGCTCGGCGTGACCCTGCCGTCCGGCGACCTGCGGCCGGCCGACCTCAACCGCATTCTGGCGCACACCGCCGGCCTGCACCAGGGCCGGACCGTCCACGAACTGGTCCTGCGCGCCCAGAGCCAGGCGGTCTACAGCCCGGAAAACCGGGGCCATTTCGGCCTCGCCCTGGCGCGCTACGCCCACTTCACCTCGCCGATCCGGCGCTATGCCGACCTGCTGGTTCACCGCGCCCTGATCGGCTGTCTCGATGCCGGCGGCGACACGGGCCGCAGCAGCCGGACAGACGACGGCCTGCCCGCCGGCGCGGAGGGTGCCATGGCCGACTGGGGCACGCGCATCTCCGCCGCCGAGCGGCGGGCGATGGCTGCGGAACGGGACGCTGTCGACCGCTACATCGCCGCCTTCCTGGAGGACAGGGTCGGCGCGACCTTCGAGGCCATCGTCTCCGGCATTACCCGGGCCGGGCTGTTCGTCACGCTGGACGAGACCGGCGCCAGCGGGCTGATCCCGATGAGCCTGCTGCCCGGCGGTCCGCCCCGTACCGGGCGCGGGCACCGCGGGCCCCGCCGGCACCGGGCGGACGATGCCGCCGCTTCCTTCCGCATCGGCGAAGCGGTGACGGTGCGGCTGCGCGATGCCGTACCGGCAACCGGCGGCCTCCTGTTCGAACTGTCCGGCGGGCGGGGCAGGCCGATGCGCCGTCGCACGGGCGCCCGCCCGCCCGGCCGGCACCGGATTTGACGGCCGGATTTAACCGGCTCGCTCAACCGATTGAAATGCACGGAAAATATCGATATAGTCCGCTTCCGGTACGCCGGTGCGCGGAAACTCCGGGCGGCGCGCGCTGTCGCCATCGCCGGGCCGGGACCGGATCGGGCGCGGAGAGGCGCATGCTGCGACGGGGCCCGTCCGGCCGTGCCATCGGACGATCGATCGGACGTTTCATGACCCGCTGGAGCCTGCGGTACGCCATCGCCCTCGTCCTGGTCGCCGCCACGGCCTGCGCCAGCCGGAGCGACTTGGCGAGCGCCCCGCTTTCCGAGGCCGGCGGACCGGTGATCGCCGCCGGCTATCGTTTCGTCGCCAACCGCTTCATCCGGGCCATCCCGGTTCGCGATATCGCCCTGTCCGGCCTGAAGGGCCTGTCGGCAATCGACCCGCTGGCCGAGGCGGAGGAGCGGGGCGACCGGGTGGCGATCCGCCACGACGGCGACACCCTCGCCCTGCTCGACCGGCCGGCGTCCGACGATATCGACGGCTGGGCCGGGGTCACCATCCGCGCCTTCGAAGCCGCCGGGGCGCGGTCGGTGAGAATCCGCAACGCCCGGCCGGAAGAGATTTACCGCGCGGTCTTTCACGCCGCCATGGCCTCGCTCGACCGCTATTCGCGCTATTCGACCCCTGAGGAAGCGCGCGAGAACCGGGCCTGGCGCGAGGGCTATGGCGGCATCGGCGTGACCATCCGGGCCGGGAACGGCCATACCAGGATCGTCTCCGTCATGCCCGGCACGCCCGGCCACAGGGCGGGCCTGAAGGACAACGACATCATCCTGGCAATCGGCGGAACCGGGATCGAAGGCATGAGCCTGAGCCAGGTCGTCCGGCGCCTGCGCGGCCCGCGCGGCAGCCGGGTCCGGCTGACGGTACGGCGCGCCGGCCGCAAGCGGCCGCTCGCGGTCGAGATCGCCCGGGCCTTCATCGTCCCGCAGACGGTCACGGCCCGGCGCACCGGCAACGCCGTCTATCTCAGGATCGGCCGGTTCGGCAACGAAACCGCCCGCAAGGCTGCCGGGCTGGTGGCGCGCTGGCGCACCCGCATCGGCCGGCAAAAGCTGAGCGGCGCGATTATCGACCTGCGCAACAATCCCGGCGGCCTGCTCGACCAGGCGATCCGCATCGCCGACCTGTTCCTCGACGAAGGCGAGATCATGCACACGAAGGGCCGACACCCGGCGAGCCGCCAGCGCTATACCGCCCGCTACGGCGATATTCTGCGCGGCCGGCCCATCGTGGTGCTGGTCAACGGCCGGTCGGCATCGTCTTCCGAGATCGTTGCGGCGGCGCTGCAGGACAATGGCCGGGCCGCCATCGTCGGCAGCAATTCCTTCGGCAAGGGCACGGTGCAGAGCGTCGCCTCCCTGCCCAACCGCGGCGAGATGATGCTCACCTGGTCGCGCTTCCATGCGCCATCGGGCTATCCGCTGCAGGGCCTGGGCGTGCGGCCCAATATCTGCACCAGCGGCGACCGGCGGACGACCCGCGCGGCCGGCCGCGCCATCGACCGGCTGATCACCGGCCGCACCGCGTCGGCGGCGACCTTCGGGAGGTGGCGCCGGCAGACGAACCCGGAATCCGACGACAGCCGGGCGCTGCGCGCCGCCTGCCCGGCAGGGACGCCGACCAGCGGCATCGATCTCGAGCTGGAGATTGCGCAGCAGTTGCTGGCCAGGCCCCATCTTTACCGGCTGGCCGTGGCGGCCTCGGCGCCGGCACAGGCGGGCAAGCCGGGGCGGCAGCAGCGGGCCGAGGAAGGCCCGGTGGACGCGACAAGCCTGCGCTGAGACCGGCATCCGGTTGACAGGCGCCGGGCGGTGCCTATCTTGCGCACCGTCATTCCACCGTTCCAGGCCGGCGCCGACCCGGCCGGCAGGCCGAGCGCCCAGACCATGCCCAAACGCCCCAATACCCAGCAGATCCGCCTCGTCAGCACCGCCGACACCGGCTATTTCTACGTCACGTTCAAGAACCCGAAGAACACGACGGAGAAGATGGAGAAGCGGAAATACGATCCGGTGGCGCGCAAGCACGTGCTGTTCAAGGAAGCCAAGATCAAATAGCGGCAGCGCCGCGGCGGGCGAACCGTCCGCCCGCACGCCGCCCGCACGAGGATCGACACGCAAGCGCCGCCGGCTCCGGCGGCGCTTTTTTCGTATCCGGCATCCGGTGCGCCGGGGCGGGAAATGTGGCAGGATGGGCCGCGCCGCCCGCGACGCCGCCCATGCCGATGACCGCTTTCTGCCGCGACTGCGATACCGTCCTCGACGAAGCCGGTGCGGCCGCCGCCGGGAGTGCCCCCGCCGCCGGCCGCTGCCCGTCATGCGGCAGCCGGCGGATCGCCCGCCACAGCGAGCTGTTCGCCCTCGATATCGCCCATATCGATTGCGACGCCTTCTATGCCAGCGTCGAGAAACGGGACAATCCGGCGCTGCGCGACCGGCCGGTGATCGTCGGCGGCGGCCGGCGCGGCGTGGTTTCCGCCGCCTGCTATGTCGCGCGCATTCATGGCGTCCATTCCGCCATGCCGATGTTCAAGGCGCTCCGGGCCTGCCCCGACGCCGTCACCATACGGCCCGACATGGCGAAATACCGGGCCGTCGGCCTGGAAATCCGCCGCATGATGGAAGACCTCACCCCCGCCGTCGAGCCCCTCTCCATCGACGAGGCCTTTCTCGACCTTTCCGGCACCCGGCGGCTGCACGGCGCGCCGCCGGCCCTGGTGCTCGCCCGGCTGGTCCGGCGCATCGAGCGCGAGGCCGGCGTGACCGCCTCGGTCGGCCTGAGCTACAACAAGTTTCTCGCCAAGGTCGCCTCCGATCTCGACAAGCCGCGCGGCTTCTCGGCCATCGGCCGGGCCGAGGCCAGAACCTTTCTCGCCGGGCAGCCGGTCGGCATCGTCTGGGGCGTCGGCAGGGCGATGCGGGCCCGGCTCGCGCGCGACGGCATCCGCACCGTCGGGCAGCTTCAGGGCCTCGACGAGCCTGAATTGCGGGCCCGCTACGGCAGCCTGGGCGGCCGCCTCTACCGCTTTTCGCGCGGCGAGGACAGCCGCCGGGTCGATCGCGGCGGGGCGGCCAAGAGCATCTCGTCCGAGACGACCTTCAACGAAGACCTGTCCGGCGCCGCTTCGCTCGAAGCCCGGCTGTGGCCCCTGTGCGAGACGGTATCCCGGCGTCTGAAGGCCGCCGGCCTGGCCGGCCGGACCCTGACCCTGAAGCTGAAGACCGCATCGTTCCGCACCCTCACCCGCCGCTGCCGCATCGCCGCGCCGACTCAGCTCGCCGAGGATATGTACCGGGCGGCGCGCCCGCTGCTGGCCGGGGCGTGCGACGGCACCGCCTTCCGCCTGATCGGCATCGGGCTCGCCGACCTGTCGCCGGCGGACGGGACCGCGCCCGACCTGCTCGACCCGGAAGCGCGCAAGCGCGCCGCAGTCGAACGGACGCTCGACACGGTGCGCGACCGGCTCGGCCGCGACGCCATCGCCAAGGGCCGCAGCCTGCGCACCGCCCAGCGATAGGGCAGGCTAATGCGGCCCTGCCTCAGCACTTCGGGTGCGGCAGGGGTTCTATGGCTTTCAGCGTTCCGGTCATGGCGAAGTCGCCATAGTCGAGGCGCATGCGGCGGGTCACGCCATTGTCGCCGACCTCGGCGCGGAAGGAATGGGTCGGCCCGCCGTCTGCCGCATCGGGGGCGAACCAGGCGATCCGCATCGACCAGCCCGGCCGGCGCAGGATCGGCCGGGCCTCCGCCGCGCCGGGCGACGCGACGCGCCCCAGGATAACGGCATTGACCCCGCTGGGCCGGCCGTTCTCGTCGAGCCCGTCGAACACCGACGACCACACCGTCCGCCGGCCCTGCCGGGCCGCGCGCAGGACGGCCAGAACATGCCGGATCGGGAAGACGGTGCCGGCCGGCAGCGCGATCCGGGCCGGCTCCGGTTCGCGCAGTTCGACCGTGCCCGGCCCGCCGACCCGGCTCAGCGTGGCGACGCCGGACAGCCGCTCGGTCACCCGGCCGTCCGTCTTCGTCACCGAGGCGAAGGAGAGCCGCCGGCCGTCGCGCGCCTCGACCAGCGTGGCCTCGGAATCCGTTTCCACCGCCGCCCGGCCGATGCGGGCGATGCGCAGTCGGAAGCGCTCGCGCGTCCGCCAGGCCGTGCAGGTCGCGCCGAGCCGGTAGAAGATGGCCCCGCTGGCGCCGGCGAGGCCGGAATCCGGCCGCAGCCGGTCGACGGTCAGGGCATAGATCGCCCGGTGCGGGGCCAGCCGGTCGGCCGGTGCAGCCGGGTCGGCGGCCGCCGCGGCGCCGGGCAGCGCGAACAGCAGCGCCGCGCCGAGGCCGGCGGCCGGCGGTGCGGAGAAGCGCGCGGGCGCGGCGCCCGGCAAGCGCGCTACCGCCCGTCGGCCGGGGCGGTCGGCGAACCGGTCCCGGCCGGCCGCTGCAGGCGGAGATGCAGTTCGCGCAGCCGCTCCTCCGGCGCTTCGGCCGGCGCGCCCATCATCAAATCCTCGGCCTGCTGGTTCATCGGAAAGGCGATGACCTCGCGGATATTGGGCTCGTCGGCGAGCAGCATGACGATCCGGTCGATGCCGGGGGCCGAGCCGCCATGGGGCGGCGCGCCGAATTTCAGCGCGTTGAGCATGCCGGAGAAATGTTCTTCCAGATCTTCGGCGGAATAGCCGGCGATCTCGAACGCCCTCGCCATGATCTCCGGCCGGTGGTTGCGGATCGCGCCCGACGACAGTTCGACGCCGTTGCAGACAATGTCGTACTGGAAGGCCCGGATCGCCAGCGGGTCCTCGCGCTCCAGCGCCTCCAGCCCGCCCTGGGGCATGGAGAAGGGGTTGTGGCTGAAATCCAGCCGGCCGGTCGCCTCGTCGATCTCGTACATGGGGAAATCGACGATCCAGCAGAAATCGAACCGGTCGGCCGCGATCAGGCCGCGCTCTTCGCCCACTTTCGTGCGCACGGTGCCGGCGAACGCGGCCGCCGCCTTCGGCCGGTCGCAGACGAAGAAGACGGCATCGCCGTCCGCCACCCCGGCGGCCTCGCGGATCTGCCCGACCCGTTCCGGCCCCAGATTGTTGGCAATCGGCCCGGCGCCCGCGCCGTCGCGCCAGAAGATATAGCCGAGGCCGGGCTTGCCCTCGCCCTGCGCCCAACCGTTCATGCGGTCGCAGAAGGCCCGGCTGCCGGCGCCGGGCGCGGGAACGGCGCGCACCACGGCGCCCTGCTCCACCAGGCGGGCGAAAATGCGGAAGCCGGAGCCGCGAAAGGCTTCGGTGACATCGACGATTTCGACGGGGTTGCGCAGGTCCGGCTTGTCGGTGCCGTATTTCAGCATCGCCTCGTCGAACGGGATGCGCGGAAAGGGCGGCGCGGTCACCGCCCGGCCGCCGCCGAATTCCTCGAACACGCCGTGCAGGACGGGCTCGAGCGCGGCGAACACATCCTCCTGGGTGACGAAGCTCATCTCGAAATCGAGCTGGTAGAATTCGCCGGGCGAGCGGTCGGCCCGCGCATCCTCGTCGCGGAAGCAGGGCGCGATCTGGAAATACCGGTCGAAGCCGGCGATCATCAGCAGCTGCTTGAACATTTGCGGCGCCTGGGGCAGGGCATAGAAGCGGCCGGGATGCAAGCGCGACGGCACCAGATAGTCGCGCGCGCCCTCGGGCGAACCGGCGGTCAGGACCGGCGTCTGGAATTCGCGGAAGCCCTGGGCGATCATGCGCTGCCGGATCGAGGCGATCACATCCGAGCGTAGGGCGATATTGCGCTGCATCTTCTCGCGCCGCAGATCGAGATAGCGATAGCGCAGCCGCACCTCCTCGCCATAATCGGTATCGCTGTTGACCTGGAGCGGCAGCGGGTCGGCGGCGGATTCGAGCCGGGCCTCGGCGACCTTCACCTCGACATGGCCGGTCGGCAGGTTCGGGTTCACCGTCTCTTCCGAGCGCCCGACCACCGGGCCGGTCACCGTCAGCACACTCTCCAGCCGCACCGCATCCATGACCGCGAAGGCCGGATCGCCGGCCTCGGCGACGCACTGGGTGATGCCATGGCCGTCACGCAGATCGAGAAACAGCAGATTGCCGTGATCGCGCTTGCGGTGGACCCAGCCGGACAGGCGGACCGTCTCTCCCGTATCCCCGGCGCGCAGGGCGCCGCAACTGTGCGTGCGGAAAGGATGCATCGAAAGCGCCCGGATGGCCGGCTGGTGTCGGGGAAAATGCGCGGCCCCCGCTGCAGGGCCGCCACCGGAAAATCGGCACCCGGCGAAACCCTGTCAAGCGACCGGATGCCCGCAGACCGGACGCAACGGACGCACCGGCCCGGCGGGCCGGCGCCGGGCCGCTGCCGCTTCGTGCCGGGTTATCCGCGTCTTTTGCAGAAGCGCCACCACGATTTCTGGCAGGCCCGCGAAGATGTCCAGCGCCGGTTCTTCGGGAACCTGATGAGTCCATTCCTTCTTAGCAGGCTGTCATTCTTTGTGTCCGATATGCGCATGACTATACAGATGGCCCCATATCCGCGCGGACAACCGTCCGACACCGCGCCGCGGCGCTTCGCCGAAGCGTTGCCGGAAGCCCGGCAGCCGAGTTTTTTGCCGTGACGCCACCGGCACACGCTGCGAGAGCCGTTGCTATGGCGCACGGCCCACTGGCCGTGCAACTTGCCGTCGACGTAAGGGCCTTCGGCCACTGTTCCGCTTGAAAAGCGCACGACCCACCGGCCGTGCATCCTGCCGTTCACGAAGGGGCCCTCGGAAGCGATTCCGCCGGGACCGCGCATAACCCACCGACCATGTGCCACACCGCCCCTGCACGGGCCGGTCCCTTTCCGGAACCCGCCGTCGACCCAGATATGGCACCCCGGCCGGCCGGACACTTGTGCCCAGCATCGTCTGGAGCGCGTGTCGGGACATTTGGGCGTGAGAGCGATGCCCCGGCGCTGCTTCTTCCGTGCGGTGCCCTGCCCCGTCGTTCCGGCCGTCTGCGGGTTCCGGCAGGTCATGCCCGGATCGGGATAGCGGCCGTTCCAGTTGTACGGGCCGAGTGCGCGGCCGAACCTGCCGTCCTTCACCGAACAGGCGACCCATTGCCAGCCCTTGCGCGCGTCGCAGGCCATGGTGTGGGTTTTCGGCGTCCGGCCCGGCGGGGTCGCCCGCATCCATTGATGCGCCCCCTTGTGCTTCGCCCGCCCGCCGGCGCAACCCCAGCGGCGCGAGCCCGTGCAGCAATAGCGCACCGTCAGATCGACATTGCAGCGGTTGATGAGGAAGGTCCCGCTACCGGCGGCCTTGTAGTTCACGCACCCGTCGAGATTCGCCGCCGCCGCCGGGCCCGATGCCCCCGGCGCCGCCAGCGCCAGTGCCAGCCCGCCCAGCACCGCCGCAATCCGCAGCCGCCTGCCCATCGCCATTGCCCCGCTCATCCCGTACCTCCCTTTTGTCCGGGCACCGGCGCCCGCCGGCCATCGCTCCGAACCCTACCGTTCTACCCCCGCCCGGCGCAAGCGTCCCTCGATGAGGCCGTCCCTCGATACGGCCGCTGCGCGGCCTACTCGGGATGAGGGTATTTGTTATTTGTTCTCAATATATTATGTCCGAAAACCACCCCCACCCTCATCCCGAGTAGCGGCCCGAAGGGCCGTGTATCGAGGGACGGCACCGCACAGATCACACCGCAGGGAACACACCGCACGGAAGGCCCCGCGCCCGCCCCCGGTCCGGCGGCTATTTGGAGCGGCACTGCTTCCCGTCGCCCTCCCAGGCCCGAAGCCTCCCCTTGCGGTCGCGGAAACACCCGCCGGACCATCGGCCCGGATGGCGTTCGCCGCCCTTCGTCACATAGACGCCCGCCTGGCCTTCCCGCGAACCGTCGCGAACATCGTATTCCAGACGAACCCCGCTGGCAAAGCGCTCGACCCGCCGGCCGTGCGCCTTGCCGTTCACATAAAGGCCTTCGGCTACAGTCCCGCTGGCATAGCGCGTGACCCACCGGCCGTGCAACTTGCCGTTCACAAAAGACCCCGTGCCCGATGAAACAGCGTTTCCCGCATATTCGGAATGGAGGGTCCCCCGGCCATGCGCCACGCCGCCCGGACAGGGGCCGGTCCAGCGCTGCTTTATCTTCATGTTGGGAGAGTAATTGTTGTGCCAAAAATGGCAATCCGGCGGGGCGGCCATTTCCTGCCAGCAGGCAACACCCTTCTCACCGGTCGCGCTGCCCATGTCCGCGCATTTGGGGTTGAGATCGGCGCCGGCCGGCGGTGCGGCCTCCTTCGGCGCGGTACGGCCGGCGGTCCGGTCGGCCGGAGCGGCGTTCGAGGCCTTGCCCGATGCAGCATTCGGGGCCGGCTTCAGTCCGCCGAGCACGAGGGCCTGTTCCGCCGTCAGCACGCCGGTCGCCGGATAGCCGTGCGTCGCCTGCCAGCGTCGGAGCGCCGCCCGCGTCTGCGCCCCGGCCACGCCGTCCAGCGGCCCCGGATCGAAGCCCAGCCGCGCCAGCCATTGCTGAATCCACAGCGGGTTCTGCAGCGCCAGGTCCGGCTCCGCCGCCGGCTTCCGGGCCGGCTCCCCCGCAGGTTCGAGGGCCTCCTGCGGGGCCGGGCTCGCGGCGGCCTGCCTTTCCGGCTCAGCCTCCTTCTTCGCAACCGCTTCCGGCAAGGCGTCCTCCGTCCCGGCTTCCGCCGGCCCGACCGCTTCCGCCGCTCCGTCCCCTGCCGGCCCGACCGCCTCTTTCGCAGCGTCTTCTGCCGGCGCAGCCGCCTTTTCCCCGGCATCCTCCGCCGGCGCTTCCGCGCTCGCCGCTCCGGCGGTCTGCGGGTCGGTGCAGCGCATGCCCGGATCGGACCGGCGGCCGTTCCAGTTGTACGGGCCGACGGTCGCGCCGAACGCGCCGTCCTGCACCGCGCAGGCCGCCCGCCGCCAGCCCGCCTCCGCGTCGCAGGCCATGGGGTGCGTCTGCGGCAGCCGGCCCTGCGCCGTCGCCGGCAGCCATTGATGCGCCCCCTTGCGTGCCGCCCGCCCGCCGGCGCAGCGCCACCGGGAATGGACATTCGGCCCGGTGCAGCAATAGCGCACCGTCAGATCGACATTGCAGCGGTTGAACAGCACCGTGCCGTCGCCCGAAGCCTTGTAATCCACGCACTCGCCCAGCCTCTCCGGCAGCGGTGCGGCCGCCAGCGCGGGCGGTGCGAGCAGCGCCAGAGCAAGAGCGAGCGCCAATACTGCCGGGGCCAGCAACAATGCCGGGGCCGATACCGCTGCGCCCGGCCCTGCCATCCGTGCCCGCTCCTGTTTCAGCATCGCCCCGCGCATCCCGCATCTCCCCGTTCGTCCCGGCATCCGGCCGGCCATTGCCCCGAACCCTACCGTTCCGCCCCCGCCCTGCGCAAGCGGAGGGGCGTGGGGTCTCGCTCGATGAGGCCGTCCCTCGATACGCCGCCCTTCGGGCGGCTACTCGGGATGAGGGTATTTGTTGTTTATTCAATGGATTATCCAAAACCACCTCTGCCCTCATCCCGAGTAGGCCGCGAAGCGGCCGTATCGAGGGACCGGGGCGTATTGAGGGATGGCTTCCTGCCGCTTCCGGTTGCTGCCGCCTCGGTTTAACAGCAGAGGGCGTGGCGATGCCGGCCGTGACACGGGCGGGCGAACCGGGCTAAGCAGGCGGGCGGGAGCGGGCCCATGCCGGCACAGCGGCCCGCCGGGACGGGGAGGATATGAGCGGAAGCGGTGCGCGGCTGAACCTGACGGTGCAGACGGCAAACGGCGAGCGGCCGCTCGCCGGCACGGTCGGCACGCTCGTCATCGCCGGCTGGACCGGCCGCGACCGGGCGGCGACCGAGCGGCACATCGTCGAGCTCGAAGCCATCGGCGTCGCCCGGCCGAAAGCCGTGCCGGCCTTCTACCGGGTCGCCGCCGGCCTGCTCACCGCGGCGGCGGAAATCCAGGTGTCCGGGCCCCATTCCAGCGGCGAGGCCGAAGCGGCGATCCTGAGCCTGGGCGGGCAGCGCTATGTCGGCATCGCCTCCGACCATACCGACCGGCAGGCCGAAGCGACGGGCGTCTCGCTCGCCAAGCAGCTGTGCGCCAAGCCGCTCGGCCCGGTCGTCTGGCCGTTCGAGGAGGTGGCGGACCACTGGGACGAGCTGATCCTGCGCTCCTGGATCGAAGAGGACGGCCGGCGCGTGCCCTATCAGGAAGGCCCCCTGGCGGCGATCCGCCCGCCGGGCGAGCTGGAGGCGCTTTATGGCGGCCTGCCGGCGGAGGCGGCCCTGTTCTGCGGCACGCTGGCGGTGCAGGGCGATATCCGGCCGGCCGGCGCCTTCGAAATGGCGCTGGAGGACCCGGTGCGCGGCCGCCGCCTGTCTCATCGCTATACGGTCGTGCCGCTGCCGGTCGAAGGCTAGCGCGCGAGGGAGGACAAGAATGCCGTTCAACAAGCCCCATATGGAATTTTTCGCGCTCGACATGGAGGCCGGCTGGGAGCGGCCGCCGGGCTATCCGGACGACCGGGTGCAGCAGAAAATCCTCGCCAGCGACATCGACGAGGAGCGGAAGACCGGGAGCCGCACCCGCTTTCTGCGCTTCGATCCGGGCGCCTTCAGCACCGTGCCTTTCGTCCACGACCACTGGGAAGAGGTGTATCTGGTCTCCGGCGATCTCACCGTCGGCAACGATGCGGAGGGAAAGGGCGGCGAGAATTTCCGCGCGCCGACCTATGCCTGCCGCCCGCCCGGCGTGTATCACGGGCCGTTCCGCAGCGAGGGCGGCTGCCTGCTCTTCGAAATCCACTATTACGACGAGACCAGCCCGTTCGAGGGCGATCTATAGGCCAACGGC
The DNA here is from genome assembly GCA_965221475.1 of Alphaproteobacteria bacterium. Classification (GTDB taxonomy): domain Bacteria; phylum Pseudomonadota; class Alphaproteobacteria; order Bin65; family Bin65; genus Bin65. Next base: position 1,113,520 of record OZ244891.1, read on the forward strand.
GCGGGAGGCCGACATGCTGAAGACCGGCAGGGAGCATCTGGAGGGGCTGCGCGACGGCCGCACCGTCTATATCGGCGGCGAGAAGATCGACGATGTGACCGCCCATCCGGCCTTTGCCGAGGCGGCGCGGACGGTCGCGGCCATGTACGACGCCAAGCGGGCGCCGGAGCATCTCGACACCTATTCGTTCGAGGAGGATGGCGAGCGCTATTCGACCTGGTATCTGCGCGCCCGCTCGAAGGAGGATCTGCGCCGCCGCCTGCGCTGCCACAAGGGCATCGCCGACATGACCTTCGGCATGTTCGGCCGCTCGCCCGACCATGTCTCCGGCTTCGTCACCGGCATGGCGACCCATCCGGCGGCGTTCGATACGGAGGACTGGAAGTTCGGCGCCAACCTGCTCGCCTATTACGAGCATTGCCGGCGGAACGACATTTACGCGACCTATGCCGTGCTGCCGCCCCAGGCCGCGCGCAACCCGGAATTCTACACGCGGCAGAACCTGCCGGTGCCGACGCTCAGCGTCCTCGAAGAGCGCGACGACGGCATCGTTATCGGCGGCATGAAGATGCTGGCGACCAGCGCCGTCTTCTGCGACGAAATCTGGATCGGCAATCTGCTGCCGCTGGCGCCGGACCAGGTGAAGCAGGCGGTGACCTGCGCCGTGCCCGTCGGCGCGCCGGGCCTGTCGCTGTGGTCGCGCCAGCCGCTCAACCTGAACACGTCCTGCGAATTCGACGGCCCGCTCGCCTGGCGCTTCGACGAGACCGATTCCATGGTCATGTGCGACCGGGTCTTCGTGCCGTGGGAGCGGGTCTTCGTCATGGACGACGCCATCAAGGCGCGCAACATCTATATCGAGACGCCGGCGCACTGCTACGGCAACCATCAGTCCAATGTGCGCTACTGGTCGAAGATGCAGCTCATCCTCGGCCTGTGCTCGAAGGTCGCCGGGGCGACCGGCGCCATCGAGGTGCCGGCGGTTCTCGAAGTGCTGGGCCGGATGGCGGCCCTGGAGGCCGGCCTCTCCGGCATGATCCACGGCCAGATCGAGGCGGCGGAAGAGTGGCCGGAAGGCTATGTCACCTTCAACCGGCGCATCATGTATGCCGCGCTCAACTGGTGCACCGAGAGCTATTCCGCCATCATCGACCAGCTGCGCGAGCTTTCCGGCGGCGGCGTCTTCCAGATGCCGGCCAGCGCCACGGTGATGCAGAATCCGGAAATCCGCGAGCAGTTCGAGCGCTACTGGCAAACGCCGCAGCTGCCGGCGCTGGAGCGGATGAAGCTGTTCAAGCTGGTGTGGGACATGGTCGGCAGCGAATTTGCCGGCCGCCAGCAGCAATACGAGAAATTCTATGCCGGCGCGTCCTTCATCATCCGCAACCACAGCTACCGCGAAACCCCGTGGGACGATTTCCGCACCATCGTCGACGATCTGATGGAGAGCTACGACGTACCGGAGCCCGCGGAATCCCTCGCGACAGGGGCGGCGGAGTAGAACAGCGCCGGCCGCGAGGCCGGCCTCAGTCCGCCTTCGCGACCAGGCCGGCGGCTTCGATGCCGGCGATGGCGACCTCCTCGTCCCGGTCGGAGGTATCGCCGGACACGCCGACCGCGCCGAAGAGATGGCCGTCCGCCGTTTTGACCAGAACGCCGCCGGGCACCGGCACCAGCTGCCCGCCGGCGGCGTCGATCAGCGCCTGCATGAACATCGGCCGCTCGCTGCCCAGCCGGCCCAGCCGGCGCGAGCTCATACCCATGCCCAGCGCGCCCATGGCCTTGCCGCGGGCGACCCGTTCGCGCAGCAGCGTCGAGCCGTCCTCCTGCTCATAGGCGACCAGCGCGCCGCGCTCGTCCAGCACGGCGACGGCGAGCGGGCGCAGCCCGAGTTCGACGCGCTTCTCGAGCGCCACCCGGATGATCGTGCGCGCCTGTTCCAGCGATAGCGTCATGCCGCCCCCATCGGCCCGCCCCGAACGGCCGACCGAAACCGAACGGGCCGGCGCCCTGTCGATTGGCGGAGAGGGTGGGATTCGAACCCACGGTACGCAAGCGTACAACGGTTTTCGAGACCGCCCCGTTCGACCGCTCCGGCACCTCTCCGATTGAGCGCCCGCCGCCGGCTTGCGCCCGTTCCGGCGCCGCCGGTACCGGGCGCGTCGCCGCAAGAATGGCAGAGCCACGGGCGCGCGGGCAAGAGTTAGGATCGCGAGCCGGCCGGCGCAAGCCGGCGTCTGGCCGGGCCGACCGCGGCCATTCGGCCCCGGCGGTGCCCGCCCCTGCGCCATCGCCGTGCGGCATTTTCCGGGCCGGCGGCCGGAAAGGGCGGCCGGGCGCTTGACAGAAGCGGACGGCAACTCTAGGTCCCTTGTCGTCCGGTCGAGCGGCGTCCGCCGTTCGGCCGCTCTGTTGTCCGGCCTGTCCGGCGCCGCAGGGCACCGGCCGCGGGCGAGGCGTTTTTTCCGGGCCCCGCTGCCGCGGAGAAGGCCGCCCGCCGCCAACGGTTGCCACGCAGGACCTGTAAGACGGTTTCGAGCCATGCATGCAGTCATTCGCACCGGCGGAAAGCAATATCGCGTGGCGGCGCAGGACGTGATCCGCATCGAGAAGATCGCCGGCGACGAGGGCGAGGCCGTCCTGTTCGACCAGGTCCTCGCCGTCGGCAGCGAGGTCGGCGCGCCCCTGGTGAGCGGCGCCAGCGTCGCCGGCCGCGTCGTCGCCCAGGCCCGCGCGCCGAAGATCGTCGTCTTCAAGAAGAAGCGGCGGCAGAACTACCGCCGCAAGAAGGGCCATCGCCAGGAACAGACCATCGTCCGGATCGAGGAAATCCTGACCGGCGGCAAAAAGCCCGCAGCAGCGAAACGGGCGGCCAGGACTCCCGCCCCGAAAGCCAGAACGCCCGAACCGGCGGCGCCCGAGCCGAAAACGGCGCCAGCGACCGGCGACGCGGCGCCGGCCGAAGACACGCTGTTCGCCCGCCCGGACGGCCCGCCGGACAATCTGAAGAAGCTTCCCGGCGTCGGCCCGGCAACGGCGGCGAAGCTGCACGCGCTGGGCGTCACCCAGTTCGCCCAGATCGCGGCGTTCTCCGAAGAGGAGCTGGCGAAGCTCGATGCCGCCATCAATTTCAAGGGCCGGACCGCGCAGGACAATTGGCCGGCACTCGCCGCCGAGCTCGCCGGCGACGGCTGAACCCGGCCGCCGGCCCGGACAGGAGCAGGAAAGCATGGCCCATAAGAAAGCAGGCGGCAGCTCGCGCAACGGCCGCGATTCGGCCGGGCGCCGGCTCGGCGTCAAGAAATTCGGCGGCGAGCGGGTGATCCCCGGCAACATCATCGTCCGCCAGCGCGGCACCAAATTCCATCCCGGCGACAATGTCGGCATCGGCCGCGACCACACCCTGTTCGCGCTGGCCGAAGGCGAGGTGAAGTTCATCCGCAAGGCCAACCGGCGCACCTTCGTCGCGGTCGAGCCTGCCGCGTCCTGAAGTCTGGCAAGGGGCGGGCGCCGCCCGCCCGAACGTTCCCGGCCGGGGAAACCGGCGGGCCATGAGCCGGCGCCGCGGCCGGACGGCGGACCGATGCGCACCATACCGCTTCTCGACATGGCCGGCGCAGACGAAGCCGGCGGGCTCCGGCGCCTCGCCGATGCCATGGAAGCGGCCTATGGCGGGGTCGGCTTTGCCCATATTACGGGCCACGGCATCCCGGCCGCCTGCATCGGGGCGCTGTTCGACGCCTCGCGCCGCTTTCACGCCCTGCCCCAGGCGGCGAAGGATGCGATTGCCGTCAACCGGCACCATCGCGGCTATATCGGGCCGGGCAGCGCGACCGACCGGGCCTCCAGCATCGAGGCCGCAATCCGGCCCAATCTGAGCGAATCCTTCATCAAGCTGCCGGACGGCCCGCTCGGCCGGGGGACGGCCTGGCCGCTCGACGGGCCGAACCGGTGGCCCGATCTGGACGGGTTCCGCGCGGCCGTCGAGGCGTTCGAGGCCGCGGCCGGGCCGGCGGCCCGCCGGCTGCTGGCGGCGATGGCGCTCGCCCTCGGCGTGACGCCGGCCCGGCTGCTCGGCCATTTCGATCCGGCGACGGTGTGGCTGCGCCTGCTGCGCTATCCGGCCTGCCCGAACGACGGCCCCGAAGGCGGTCCGGGCGGCGGCGTGCGCTACGGCAGCGCGCCGCACACGGATTTCGGCTGCCTGACCCTGCTGTTCCAGGACGGGACGGGCGGGCTCGAAGTCCGCGCCCCGGACGGGACATGGATTCCGGCGCCGCCGGTCGAGGGCGCCATGCTGGTCAATACCGGCGATGTCGTGCCGGTCTGGAGCGGCGGGCGCTGGCGCTCGACGCCGCACCGGGTGATCGTCCCGCCGGACCGGGACCGCTACTCGATCGCCTGGTTCTTCGATCCGTCGCCCGACGCCCTTATCGCGCCGCTCGATGGCTCGGCCGGCCCTGCGCCCTTCCGCTTCGGCGACCATGTAATGGCCCAGCTCGACGCCACCTATGCCTACCGGCGCACGCCGCGCCGGCCCCGGTCGTAAAGCCCCTCCTTGCCGTTCCGGCGCCCGAACCGTACCTCGCCGCGATGAAATTCCTCGACCAGGCCAGAATTCTCGTCAGTTCCGGCGCCGGCGGCAACGGCTGCGTCTCGTTCCGCCGCGAGAAATATGTGCCGGACGGCGGCCCCGACGGCGGCGACGGCGGCCGCGGCGGCCATGTCTATGCCTGCTGCGCCGACGGGCTGAACACGCTGATCGATTTCCGCTACCGCCAGCATTTCAGGGCGCCGCGCGGCCGGCACGGCATGGGCCGGGCGCGCAGCGGCGCCGCCGGTGCCGACCTCACGATCCAGGTGCCGGCCGGTACCCAGATTTTCGAGGAGGACGGGCAGACCCTGGTGGCCGATCTGGTCGCGACCGGCGAGCAGGCGCTGCTCGCCAGGGGCGGCGACGGCGGGCGCGGCAACATCCATTTCAAATCGGCGACCAACCGCGCGCCGCGGCGCTGCGAAACCGGCTGGCCGGGCGAGGAGCGCGCGCTCTGGCTGCGCCTGAAACTGATCGCCGATGCCGGCCTGGTCGGCCTGCCCAATGCCGGCAAATCCACCTTCCTCGCCCGCGTTTCGCGCGCCCGGCCCAAAATCGCCGACTATCCGTTCACGACCCTGCACCCGAACCTGGGCACGGTCGCCGCCGGTGACCGCCATTTCGTGCTGGCCGATATCCCCGGCCTGATCGAGGGCGCCCATGAAGGCCGGGGCATCGGCGACCGGTTCCTCGGCCATATCGAGCGCTGCCGGGTGCTGCTGCACCTGGTCGATGGCACCGCCGGCGATGTCGCCGCCTGCTACCGGACGATCCGGCGCGAACTGGCGGCCTATGGCGCCGGCCTCGACCGCAAGGCGGAGATCGTCGCCCTGAACAAGGCCGATGCCCTGGGCCGGGACGAATGCGAAGCCGGCCTTGCCGCGCTGCGCGCCGCCGGCGCCGCCGATCCTGTCGCCGTTTCCGGCGTTTCCGGCGCCGGTGTCGAGGCCGCGATCCATCGCCTCGCCGATACCATCGACAAAGGCCGGGCCGGGCAGCGCGGGGACGGCAGCCGCACGCCGGCGGCGGCGTGGTCGCCGCTGTGAGCGCCGCCGCCCTCGCCCGCGCGCGGCGGCTGGTCGTGAAGATCGGCTCCGCCCTGCTGATCGACGATGCTTCGGGCGCGCTGCGGCGCGACTGGCTCGATGCCTTCGCCGCCGATATCGCCGGCCTGCGCAGCCGCGGCCGGGAAGTGGCCATCGTTTCCTCCGGCGCCATCGCCTTCGGCCGCCGGCAGCTCGGCCTGACCGGCCGGGCGCTGGCGCTCGAAGACAAGCAGGCCGCCGCCGCCGTCGGCCAGATTCATCTGGCCCACGCCTGGCACGAGGCGCTGGCCGCGCACGGGCTGCCGCTGGCGCAGATTCTGCTCACCCTGTCGGATACGGAGGAGCGCCGCCGCCACCTCAATGCGCGCGAGACGCTCGCCGCCCTGTTCCGCTTCGGCGCCATCCCGCTGATCAACGAGAACGACACGGTGGCGACCGAGGAAATCCGCTTCGGCGACAATGACCGGCTGGCCGCCCGCGTCGGCCAGATGATCGGCGCCGATCTGCTGATCCTGCTCTCGGATATCGACGGGCTGTACGACCGCGACCCGCGCCTCCATCCCGATGCCCGGCACATTGCCGAAGTCGGCACGCTCACCGACGATATCCGCGCCATGGCCGGCAGGCCGCGGCCCGGCTACAGCTCCGGCGGCATGGTGACCAAGCTGGAGGCGGCGCGCATCGCGCTCGGCGCCGGCTGCGCCATGATCATCGCCGACGGCCGCCCGGCCGGCCCGATCCGGCGCCTGGAGGCCGGCGAGCGCCATACCGGGTTTGCGCCGGCCGCCGGCCCCGGCACCGCCCGCAAACGCTGGATCGCCAGCGCGCTGGGCAGCGACGCGCGCATCCGCATCGACGAAGGGGCGGCACGCGCCCTGCGCCGGGGCAAGAGCCTGCTGCCGGCCGGCGTAACTGCGGTCGAGGGCCGCTTCCGGCGCGGCGATGCCGTGCGCATCCTGGGGCCGGACGGGGCGGAAATCGCCATCGGCCTGATCGCCTATGACGACGATGCCGCGCGCCGGATTGCCGGCCGCCGGAGCGGCGACATCGAGGCCCTGATCGGCTACAAGGGCCGCGACGTGCTGGTGCATCGCGACGACATGGCGGAAACCGCCTCCGCCGACGGGGAGACGCCAGCCGCCGGCACCGGCCGGGACGGCAGCGGCGCCTGACCGCGGCGGAAAACCGGGCGGGGAGAGGAGGAACACGCCATGGGGCTGGATCTTGAGGTTCTGGGGCGAGCGAAACCGGGGCACGAGGAGGAATGGCAGCGGCTGATGCAGAAGCTCTACAACGGCCGCGAACTGAGCGACGAGGAAGCCGAGCGCGGGAGCAATATCTCGATCCCCGATTACGCATCGATCGGCGCACCGCGGGTCGGCGAGGACCCGGCGGCCGATGCCTGGATGCTCGAACGCAAGCCCGACGACAGCCCGCTGTCGGACGAGGAATTTCTGCGCGAAATGAAGGGCTACTACGTCGTCTCGCTTCTGCTCGGCAAATGCGATGGCGTGCCGCGCTACTCGCACGGTGACATCAATCCGGAACTCGAGGCCACGAGCTTTCGCGGCAAGTTCATCTCCGATTGCGAAGGCCTGCTGGACGACGATCTGCGGACCCGCTGCTTCACCCAGACCATGCGGCCGGAGGAAGCCATCGACTATGGCAAGGCCCTGCTCGCCAGCGCTGACAACCCCTGGGTCGAGCCGCCGCCGTACCAGCCGCCACCGCCGCCGCGCACCCTGCTCGACTGGCTGCTCGGCCGCTGGCCGGAACCGCCCGAGCCGGAACCGCCGGCGACGGCGGAAGAGATCGAGGAAGAGCGCGAAATGCTGCGCGCCGCCGGCCGCTGGTATATCTTCTGGGGCGAGCGCGGGCATCCGATCTGGGCCTGGTGGTAGATGAGGCCCCGCGGCCCCGGCACTGCGGATTGCGGAACGACATGACGACAGCGGACACAATCGAACGGGAGATCGAGGCGCTGGGCGCGCGCGCGCGTGCCGCGGCCGCGGCGATGGCCGGCGCGGACACGGCGGCGAAGAACGCGGCCCTGGCCGCGGCGGCCGAAGGATTGCGCGAACGGCGCAGCGATCTGCTCGCCGCCAACGCCCGCGATCTCGACGGCGCGGCCAATGACGGCGCCAACAGCGCCTTCATCGACCGGCTGACCCTGACGGCGGAGCGGATCGAGGCGATGGCGGCCGGGCTGGAGGCGGTCGCCGCCCTGCCCGATCCGGTCGGCAGCGTGGCGGCGGAATGGGAGCGGCCCAACGGCCTGAAAATTTCCCGCGTGCGCACGCCGCTCGGCGTCATCGGCATCGTCTACGAATCGCGCCCCAACGTGACCGCCGATGCCGGCGCCCTGTGCCTGAAATCCGGCAACGCCGCCATTCTGCGCGGCGGGCGGGAGAGCTTCAACACCTCGCGCCTGATCGTCGACTGCCTGCGCGCCGGGCTGGCCGCCGCCGGCCTGCCGGCGGATGCGGTGCTGTCCGTTGCCACCACCGACCGGGCGGCGGTCGGCGCCATGCTGCGCCTGAACCGGTATATCGACATTATCGTGCCGCGCGGCGGCAAGGGGCTGATCGCCCGCGTGCAGGAGGAGAGCCGGATTCCGGTGATCGCCCATCTCGACGGCAACTGCCACGTCTATGTCGATGCCGCCGCCGATCTGGAGATGGCACGGCAGATCGCGCTCAACGCCAAGACCCGGCGGCCGGGCATTTGCGGCGCGGCCGAGACCCTGCTGGTCGACCGGCAGGCGCACAACAGCCATCTGGCGCCGCTTGTGACCGACCTGCTGGACGCCGGCGTCGAAATCCGCGGCGACGAGGCGACAAGGGCGATCGACAGCCGCATCGTGGCGGCGACCGAGGCGGACTGGGACACCGAATATCTCGACTGGATCATGGCGGTGAAGCTGGTCGACGGGGTGGACGGCGCCATCGACCATATCGGGCGCCATGGCAGCCACCACACCGATTCCATCGTCACCCGCGACGCCGCCGTGGCCGAGAAATTCCTCGGCGCCGTGGACAGCGCCATCGTGCTGTGGAACGCCTCGACCCAGTTCGCCGACGGCGGCGAATTCGGCATGGGCGCGGAGATCGGCATTTCCACCGGCAAGCTGCACGCCCGCGGCCCGGTCGGCCTCGAACAGCTGACCAGCTTCAAATACGTCGTCCGCGGCACCGGACAGGTCCGGCCCTGACCTTCTGGCATCCTTATGCGCCCGGCGGGTTTGGCCGGGGGGCGGTGGGGTTGTTCGGCGGATCGTTCAATCCGGCGCATGACGGCCACCGGCATGTCGCGCTGACGGCGCTGGCCCGGCTCGGGCTCGACGAGCTCTGGTGGCTGGTCTCGCCGCAGAACCCGCTCAAGCCCGGCGACGGCATGCTGCCGCTGGCCGACCGGCTCGCCACCGCGGTCGGCCAGGCCCGGCACCCGGCGATGCGGGTGACCGATCTCGAAACCGCGCTCGGCACAACCCACAGCGCCGAAACCCTGGCGGCCGTCGCCGCCCTCTATCAGCGCCGGCGCTTCGTCTGGATCATGGGCGCGGACAATCTCGCGCAAATCCCGGCATGGAAGGACTGGCCGGCAATATTTCGCACCGTGCCCGTTGCCGTCTTTGCCCGGCCGTCCTATTCTGTCGGGGCGCTGGCCGGCGTGGCGGCACAGCGCTTCGCCCGCCACCGGGTGCCGGAGAACCGGGCCCGCAGCCTGGTGCGGCGCGCGCCGCCGGCCTGGACTTTCGTCCACTGCCGGCTGCACGCCGGTTCGGCGAGCGCGATTCGCGCCGGGATGGCGGCCCGCTCCGAAGCCGCGGCCCCGGCAGAGCGATAGACCGGCCTTCGGCGGGGCGACCGGCCGGATGCCGCGACGACAGGAGACCGGAACATCCGCCGCACCCCGCGCGATCTGCCCTCGGCCGCCGATCTGAAATCCGTTGCCGAGACCTCGCTCGACGAAGACAAGGCCGACGACATCGTCGTCATCGACCTGGCCGGACGGGCCGCTTTCACCGACTATATGGTCATCGCCACCGGCCGTTCGGACCGCCATGTCGGCGCCATGGCCGACCATCTGATCCGCAGGATGAAGCAGGCCGGCCTGCCTTCGGTTCCCGCCGAAGGGCTGGAGCGCTGCGACTGGGTGCTGATCGACGGCGGCGATGTCGTCGTCCACCTGTTCCGGCCGGAAGTGCGCAGCTTCTATAATCTGGAGAAGCTGTGGAACGGGGAGGCCGCCGGCCCCGACGCGACCGCGCTGGAGATGGCCGGCTAGGGCCGGGCGGCCGCCGATTGGCGCCGCCGCCCATTTCCCTGTATTGCCGGCCGATGCAGCGCAGAACCGCCCTCCTTCTCCTCCTGCTCGTGCTGAACGTGGCCGGCGCGGCGCTGGCGGCGTCCGCCCTGGTCCGGCATGGCGGGCCGGCGCAGCGCCTCTCCGACGCCCGGCTCGTCCGGCATTTTCTCACCGTCGCCTTCGGCCGCGAACATGCCGCCGCGCCGGGTCGGCAGCTGGCGAAATGGCAGGGCGACATTTCCTGGGCGGTCGCGCGCTGGACCGCCAGCCCCGACCTCGCCAGGGCCGAGGCGGCGCTGCAGCGCCAGATGCGCGATCTGGCGGCGCTCACCGGCCTGCGGATAACCCGCACCGGCCCGCTCGAGGCCAATTTCGTGGTCGCGCTGACCAGCGAGGCGCTGTTCGGCCGGCAGGTGCGCCGGGCGCTCGCCGGCGCCAACCGGGCGCTGGGCCGCCGCATCGCCGATGCCAACTGCGCCGGCTTCTTCGGCCAGGATGCGCAGACCGGCGCCATCGTCGGCGCCCGGATCATCATCCCCGTGGACCGGGCGGCCCGGCGCCGGCTGCTGCAGCGCTGCATCGTCGAGGAAACGGCCCAGGTGCTCGGCCTGCCCAACGATGCCGACAGCGGCGTGCGCTCGGTGTTCAACGATGCCGACCGTTCGACGGCGCTGTCCCGGCTCGACCGGCTGTTCGTCGCCCTGCTCTACCACCCGCGCCTCACGCCGGGGCTGAGCCGGGCCGAAACCGCGGCCCGCATCCGGCAGATCCTGCCGGTACTGCGCCGCCGGACACGCTTCTGAACGGTGCCCGGCGCCCGGCGCTACCCGGCGCGCAGCCGCTCGACGAAGCTGTGCAGGCCGACCTGGCGCTCGCGCCGCCGCCGCTCGGCCTCGAGGATGGACCGGGCCTGGCGCACGCTCTCGTCGATATCCCGGTTGACGACGATATAGTCGTACTCCGCCCAGTGGCTCAGCTCGTCGGCGGCCTGGGCCATGCGGGCGCACACGGTCTCGGCGCTGTCCTGGGCGCGCCGGTGCAGCCGCCGCTCCAGCTCCGCGGTCGAGGGCGGCAGGATGAAGACGCTGACCAGGTCGTCGCGCATCTCCGCCTTGAGCTGCTGGGTGCCCTGCCAGTCGATATCGAACAGCACGTCCCGGCCGGCGGCCAGCGCCCGCTCGACCTCGGCGCGCGGCGTGCCATAGCCGTTGCCGAACACTTCGGCATGCTCCAGCAGGTCGCCGGCATCCGCCATCGCCCGGAAGCGCGCCCGGTCGATGAAATGATAGTCGATGCCGTCGCCCTCGCCCGGCCGGGGCGCCCTGGTGGTGACGGAAACCGACATGGTGAGATTGTCGTCGCCCTTGAGCAGCGCGCGGGAAATCGTCGTCTTGCCGGCACCGCTGGGCGAGGAGAGCACCAGCATCAGGCCGCGCCGCGCGACGCCCCGGTCTGCGCCCCGGTTTTCGCCCGGCGCGCCGCCGCCCCCGCTATTCGACATTCTGCACCTGCTCGCGAAACTGTTCGATGGCGGCCTTGAGGTCGAGCCCGATCCGGGTCAGCGCCATATCCGCCGCCTTGGAACAGAGCGTATTGGCCTCGCGGTTGAGTTCCTGACAGAGGAAATCCAGCCGCCGCCCGATGGCGCCGCCGGCATCGAGCAGCGCGCGCGCCGCGGCGACATGGCTGTCCAGCCGGTCGATCTCCTCGCGTGTGTCGGCCTTTGCCGCCAGCAGGGCGGCTTCCTGCGCCAGGCGCTCCCCGGCAATGCCGATGCGGGCTTCGAGCAGTTCCGCCACCTGCCGTTCCAGGCGCTGGCGCAGCATCGCCGGCTGCGCCTCGGCCGACCGGCCGGCGAGCGCCGTCAGCCGCCCGATCTCGTCGAGACGGTCGCGCAGCACGGCGAGCAGGCGCGCCCCTTCCTCCGCCCGCGCCGCCGCCAGCCGGTCCAGCGCCGCGGCGAGCGTATCCAGGATCGCCCGTTCGCGCGCCGCGACCGCCGCTTCGTCCTCGGCCGGCTCGACCGTCTCGGCAACGCCGCGGATCGCCATCAGCGCCTCGAGCCGCGGCGGCGCCGGATCGACCCGGTCGCCGAGGCTGCGGTGCAGGGCGAGCACCCGGTCCAGCGCCGCCTCGTCGATCTTCAGCGCCGCCGGGCGCGCGCCGCGGTCGATCTGAAGCGAGAGGGTGAGGGCGCCGCGGGCGAAGGCATCGGCCGCCGCCTTGCGCGACGCGGCCTCGATGGCATCGCTGCCCGGCGGCACCCGGCACCTGATGTCGAGGCCCTTGCTGTTGACGCTGCGCGCCTCCCAGCACCAGGCCGCTCCGTCGAGCGCGCCGTCGGCGCGGGCATAGCCGGTCATGCTGGAAACGGTCATGGGCGCCCGCCCGTTCCTGCCGGTTCCGGTCGCAGCGGCATCGGTTCGGCGCACATTCGTCCGGGCTGCGATGGCGGTATCCCTTCCGTTCGGGAACATTCGGGGGCAGGCCGGGGAAGACCGGCGCCGTTCGGAGCACGGACTTTAGCCGCCGCGGCCGCCGTCGCCAAGAATGCGCGCGGCGATCCCGGTCCGGTAGGGGTCGCCGGGCTCGAAGCGCAGCACCGTCTCGCCGACGACGAACGCCTCGCCGGCAATCGTCGCAATCGCGCCGCCGCGCGCGCCGGGCCGGTAGTGCGCCCGATAGGTGCTGCCGAGGATGCTCTCCTGAACCCAGGTCTCGCCGGGCGCCAGACGGCCGTCGGCGGCCAGGCAGGCGAGCCAAGCGGCGGTGCCGGTGCCGCAGGGCGACCGGTCCCAAGCGCCGCCGGGGCACAGGACGAAGCTGCGGCTGTCCGCCCCGGCCGAAGCCGGCGGGCCGAGAAAGGCGATATGGTCGATCTCGCTGCCGTCGGCACCGGCGATGCCGGCAGCGGCGAGGGCGGCCCGGACCTGCGCCGCCGCCGCGCTCAGGCCGGCGACATGCGCGATATCGAGCGGCAGCGGCGCCCGCTCGCACAGGAAGAACCAGTTGCCGCCCCAGGCGACATCGCCGCGCACACGGCCGAGCCCGGCGACCTCGACGCCGACGCCGGCCCGGAAGCGCCAGCTCTCGACATTCTCCACCGCGGCGGCATTGGCGGTCTCCAGCGCGACCGGGACCGTGCCGACGGGAGTCTGCAACCGGTGGCTCCCCGGCCCGATCCGGCCGAGAAAGGCGAGCGTTGCCGCGACTCCGATGGCGCCATGGCCGCACATGCCGAGATTGCCCGCCGTATTGAAGAAGATTACCCCGGTCGCACAGGCCGGATCGTCGGGCGGGCACAGCAGGGCGCCGACCATGGCATCGAAGCCGCGCGGCTCGGTCAGGATGGCCCGGCGGAGCCAGCCCTCGTCCGCTTCCAGGCGGGCAGCGCGGTCGGCGAGGCTGCCCGTGCCAAGGTCGGGGCCGCCTTCGACGATCGTCCGCGTCGGCTCGCCGGCGGTGTGGGAATCGATCACGCGCATGGCGGCTTCCTCGGCGGCACCGGGGCGGGCGCAGGGGGTCAGGCGGCCGCGCCGGCCGCCTCCGGGTTCTTCGCCCAGTCGGCATGCCATGTACGAAACAGGGCGAGCTGCGCTTCGGCATAGCGCCGCTGGCTCGGGCTCAGCGCATCGTCCGGGTTGAGATGCCGGTCATAGCCGGCATGGCCCTCCACCGTCATCAGATGCTTGTAGTAGAGCACCAGGTCCGGCCCTTCGTCGAAAGAGGCGAGCACGGCGAGCGCCCGGTCGAGCTCCTGCGCCAGCCGGTACGCGGTCGCATCGCCGGCCGCTGCCCGTTCGCACAGCGCCACCAGCTGCAGGACCGGCCCCGGCAGCACATTGCCGATGCCGGTGATCGCCCCGGTGGCGCCGCAGCGGACATAGCCGTCGAAGACCGCGCTATCGACGCCGACCAGCAGCGACAGGCCCGGCTCGCGGCCGACAATGTGCTCGGCAGCCGTGCGCAGCGCGGCAGCACCGCCGAATTCCTTGAAGCCGATCAGGTTCGGATGGTCGCGCCGCAGATCGAAAAACAGCTCCGCCGTCGTCTCGAAACCATAGTGCCGGCTGTTGTAGATCACCGTGGGCAGGTCCGGCGCCGCGGCGAGGATGCCGGCGAAATGGGCCCGCTGGGCGGCCGGCACGGTGGCGCGGGAGAGCACCCGCGGGATCGCCATCAGCCCGTGCGCGCCGCACGACCGGGCATGGGCGGCATGGGCGGCGGCGCGGGCGGGGCTCTGCGCGCCGGTGCCGACGATGACCGGCACGCCGGCATCGACCAGTCGGGCAACGCCCTCCTGGCGCCGGGCATCGGTGAGCAGCGGCCAGTCGCCCATCGAGCCGCAATAGACGACCGAGCGCATGCCGGCAGCGATCAGCCCCTGCGCCGTCGCAACCAGCCGGTCGAAATCCGGCTCGCCCTGCGCCGTGCACGGCGTCATGAGGGCCGGAATGCAGCCGTTGAAGACCGTACTGTCCATGATTGCCGCCCCTGCTGCGCTGCCGTGCCGAGCATCATCACAGGCGCCCGTTCGGCGCAAGCCCGCCGTTCGACCGGCGGCGGCCGGAACGGGACAAATGCCGGCCGGGGCATCGAAACGGTTGACGAAACCCCGCCGGACGGCGAATGAACCGGCATGCTGCAGCCCGCAACCCGCCCGGCGACGCACCCGTGACCGGCACGCCCTCCCCCAACGGCGACTGGCCGGCCGAAGCCCTCGCCGCCCTGCGCGCGCTGAACGTCCGCCAGATCGCCCATGTGCCCGATGCCGGCCTCACCGGCCTGCTCGCCCTGGCCGCGGAAGAGGACGGCATCGCCATGACCTCCGTCGCCAGCGAGCAGGACGCCATCGCCCTGTGCAGCGGCGCCTGGCTGGGCGGGCAGCGGGCGCTCGCCGCCATGCAGTCCTCCGGCGTCGGCAATATCCCGAACATGCTGACCCTGCCGCGGGTGTGCGCGATGCCGCTGCTTCTGCTGGTGACCATGCGGGGCGAGCCGGGCGAAACCAACCCGTGGCAGGAAGCGACCGGCCGCGCCGTCCCGGCCCTGCTCGAGGCGGCCGGCGTCGAGCTGCGCCGGGTCGAGACCGGAGCCGGCATCGGCCCGGCGCTGCTGCAGGCGGGCGCGGATGCGTTCGGCGGCAACCGGCAGGTCTGTGTGCAGATCGCCCAGTCGGTCATCGGCTTCAAGGGATTCGAGGGCCAGGGCGACGACGGCGGAAGCCGCGAACCTGGAGCGCGCGATGCTTGACCGCCGGGCCGCCGTCGCCGCGCTGCTGGCAAACCGGGGCGAAGACCTGCTCGTCGTCGCCGGCCTGGGGGCGCCGGCATGGGACTGCACCGCGGCCGGCGACCGCGATCTGACCTTCCCGCTATGGGGCGCGATGGGCGGGGCGGTGCCGCTCGGCCTCGGCCTGGCGCTGGCCCGGCCGGACAAGCGCGTGCTGGTGGTGACCGGCGACGGCGAGATGCTGATGGGACTGGGCAGCCTGACCGCCGTCGGCGCGCACAAGCCGGCCAATCTCGCCATCGTCGTCCTCGACAATGAGCGCTATGGCGAAACCGGCATGCAGCGGACCAATACCGGCCGCGGCACCGATCTTGCCGCCATCGCGAGAGCGAGCGCGATTCCGGCAGTCGCCACCGTCGGCAGCCCGGCGCGGCTCGACGAAGCCGTCGCCCTGGCACGGACCGCCCGCGGCCCGGTGTTCGCGGTCCTGAAGATCGACCGGGCGGAACACCCCCTCGTCCTGCCGCCGCGCGACGGGGTCCGCCTCAAGGAGCGCTTCCGCGCGGCCCTCGGCGTTCTGTCCTGAAACCGGGCGCGCTACTGACGCGGCAGCAGGCGCGCCAGGGCGTCCCTCGATACGGCCTCCCTCGATACGCCCCGGACTTCGTCCGGGGCTACTCGGGATGAGGGTATTTGTTGTGTTTATTCAATAGATTATGCCCAAAACACCCCCGCCCTCATCCCGAGTAGCGGCCGCAGGCCGCGTATCGAGGGACGGCATCAAGCCCCGGCGTCTCGCAAGGTTCTGAACGGGGACAAGGGCTTCGCGGCGGCGGTCGCTTCGGCTATGCTTGGCCGATGAATGCCATGCCACCGCAGGCGGCCCGGCGCCGGACGACGGGCGACGATACCCGTAATGATGCGTTTCGCGACGATGTCGGCGCGCGGCGCGGCCTCGACCCGGCCCTGATCCGGGAGCTGACGCGGCTCGACCCGCTGCGCTCGACCCTGTCGGTGCTGCGGACCTGGCTGGAAATCGCCCTTCTGATCGCGCTGGTCGTCCGCTTCCCGGAATGGTGGATCGTCGCGCCGTGCATGGTCCTGCTGGCGACCCGGGCGCAGGCCCTGTTCGTCCTGTCCCACGAGGCGGTGCATTACCGCCTGTACGAGACCCGCTGGCTGAACGATCTGGTCGGCCGGCTGTGCGCCACGCCGGTCGGTATCTCGATGTTCGCCTACCGGGTGGTCCACCGGCTGCACCACAACCATCTGTTCGGCCCGCAGGACCCGGATACGCCGATCCATGGCGGCTATCCGCGCGGGCGCGCCTATCTGGCCGGCAAGCTGCTGAAGGACCTGGCCGGGCTGACGGCGTGGAAGACCTATGCCTATTTCTGGGGTGCGCCCTCGGCCGCCCGCACCGACGGGGCGAAGAGCGATCCGCTCGGCGACACGTCCCCCGCCCTGCGCCGGGCGGCGCTGACCGACCGCTGGATCGTCGCCGCCTTTCACGCCGCCCTGCCGCTGGCGGCGCTCGGCCTCGGCGTCTTCGCCGAATATCTGCTGCTCTGGGCGGTTCCGCTATGGTGCCTGCTGCAGCCGCTGCTGCGCTTTCGCGCCATCCTGGAACACGGCATGACGACCGAGACCGGCGATGCCTGGCGCGACGCGCGTACCAATCTGGGGCCGCGCTGGCTGATGTGGCTGATCTTCCCGCACAACGTCCACTATCACCTCGAACACCATCTCTATCCGTCCCTGCCGCACTATAATCTGGCCAAGGCCCATCGTGCCCTGCGCGAGCGCGGCCTGCTGGCGAATGCCGAGGTCAGGCCGGTCGGCGAGGCCGCCCGCCTCGCCTGGGCCGCGCCCGCCCGGTAGCGGCGGCTGGCCTTCGGTGCACGCGCGGGCAGGGCCGCGCGGCGGTGCGTCACCGGGATCAGAAGGGGATTTCGTCGTCGAAATCCGCGCCGCCGCCCGGCTGCGCGCCGCCAAAGCCGCCGCCCGCCCGGTCGCCCGATCCGCCGCCGGCATCGTAGGAAGCGCCCTGATCGTAGCTCTCGCTCATGCCGCCCCCGCCGCCGCTGCGGCTGTCGAGCATGGTCATCTCGCCGCGATAGGGCCGAATGACGATTTCGGTCGTATAGCGCTCCTGGCCGGTCTGCTTGTCTTCCCATTTGCGGGTCTGCAGCTGGCCTTCGATATAGACTTTCGAGCCCTTGCGGAGATAGCGCTCGGCGACCTCGGCGGTCCGGCCGAAAATCACGATCCGGTGCCACTCCGTCCGCTCCTGCATATCGCCGGTGTTGCGGTCCTTCCAGCGCTCGGAGGTCGCCACGGAAAAATTGGCGACCTTGTCGCCGCTCTGCATCGTGCGGACCTCCGGGTCGCGCCCCAGATTGCCGACCAGGATGACCTTGTTGACGCTGCCCGCCATAATGTTCCTCATTCGTTCTTGGAGCCGCCCCCGGTATAAATCGCGTGGCGCGGGCTGGCAAGCCGTTATAGCCTGCCCCGAACCCGATCCGAAAGGCCCGCCATGCTGCTCGAAGGCTCCTGCCATTGCGGCGCCGTCCGCTTCAGCGTCGAAAGCCGCACGCCCTGCCCGTTCAACCATTGCTACTGCTCGGTATGCCGCAAAACCGCGGGCGGCGGCGGCTACGCCATCAACATCATGGGCGACACGCCGACCCTGCGCATCGAGGGCAGCGCCGATCTCGCGGTCTACCAGGCCACCATCGACGGTCGGACGAGCACGGCGATGCGGCATTTCTGCCGGCGCTGCGGCAGCCATCTGTGGCTGTGGGACCCGCGCTGGCCCGACCTGGTCCACCCGCTGGCCTCGGCCATCGATACCGAGCTGCCGGCGGCGCCGGAGCGCGTCCACCTCATGCTCGGATCGAAAGCCGGCTGGTGCGGGGTGCCGGAGGCCGGGCCGCACGAGCGCCATTTCGACGGCTATCCCGAAGAATCGATCGAGGACTGGCACCGCGCGCGCGGCCTGCTGCAGGAATGACGGCGCGCCTGTGTCGGTCAGGAGGACGAAAGCGTGAAAGGCAGGAACCGCTTTACCGCCGGAGAGGCCGACGCCATCAGAGATTTGCTCCGACGACTGAGGCGTGCGGATCGGGAAGAGCAAAAGAGACTCAGGAATCGCCTGAGACAGCGGCTTTGTTTCTATATTTCTGACTTCGACCAAAGCAGAACGGGCTTTACTGAAGCAGACTTCGACAGCCTGATCGAGCGGGGCGCGATCACCGTAGACCGCAACTGAAACAGCGGCGGCGCCGGCCCGCTCGGTGGCATCTTACGCGACCGCCGCGAGGCCGTTTTTCGCCACCAGCGTCAGCAGCTTCAGCGAGGGGCCGCGCGGGCGCTTCTCGCCGCGCTCCCACTGGCTTACCAGCCCGGTCGTCACGTTGAGATAGCGGGCGAACACCGCCTGGCTCGCATTCTCGCGCAGCCGGAGCGCGCGGATATCCTCCGGCGTCATATCCTCGACCGGCGTCAGGCACATCTCGTCGAACGCCTTCATCGTCCGCTTCGACATGACTCCCGCTTCCGTCATACCGAGCGCCGTCTCGTGCACCGATGCCAGCACCTCGCTCCCATACTGCTTAGCCATCGCTGATCACCTCTCTGATCGTTCCGTTCGCCAGCATCGCATTGAGATCGGCGTCGCCCAGCCGGAGCATCTCATCGGCCAGCTCCCGCACCGCCCTGAGTTCGGTGCGCCGAAGGTTCTCCCGGTCGCTCTTCGCGAACCCGTGAAGGAAGAAAGCGCGCTCTCCCCGCCGCAGCACCAGGATGGCCCGCACCCCACCGGACCTGCCCTGGCCCGGACGCGCGACGCGTTGCTTGAAGACGCCGCCGCCGAGATCGGCATCGATCGATCCCTTCGCGATGCGTTCCACGGCTTCGCATAACGCACGATCCCCGATTCCTTCGCGACGAGCGAACCGCGCAAAAACCTTGGTCTTGAAGGTGCGCAATCCGGATCCCGCACATGTCTTGCATCATGGAAGACGATATAGCACCGGGTGCTATATCGATCAAGCCACCACCGGCCTCCATGGTGCAGACTTCGGCCGGAACCGCGCGGACGGCGGCGGAGCGGCCTGTGGACGATCCGGCCAGCGGCAAAACGGAGTCGCCATCCGGCTGCCGCGGGCCTTATGATCGGCCGGGCACGGCGCCGCCGCCGGCCCGCCCGTTTCCCTGCCCGATCCCTGCTGCCCGCGATGCCCCGGACCGTCGCCGCCGCCCCCGTCCCGCCCGTGACCGCCGCGACCGCGCCCGCCCCGGTCGCGGCCGTTCCGCCTGCGCCGGACGGCGCCGGGCCGAGCCATATAAGGGTGCGCGGCGCGCGCGAGCACAATTTGAAGAACATCGATGTCGATGTGCCGCGCAACTGCCTCGCGGTCATCACCGGCCTGAGCGGCTCCGGCAAGTCCTCGCTCGCCTTCGACACCATCTATGCCGAGGGCCAGCGCCGCTATGTCGAGAGCCTTTCAGCCTATGCCCGCCAGTTCCTCGAACTGATGGAGAAGCCGGATGTCGACCATATCGAGGGCCTGTCGCCGGCGATCTCCATCGAGCAGAAGACGACCTCGCGCAACCCGCGCTCGACCGTCGGCACGGTGACGGAAATCTACGATTACATGCGCCTGCTGTGGGCGCGCGTCGGCATCCCCTATTCGCCGGCGACCGGGCTGCCCATCGAGAGCCAGACGGTCTCCCAGATGGTCGATGCCGTGCTGGCCATGCCGGAGGGCAGCCGCCTCTATCTGCTCGCGCCCATCGTGCGCGGCCGCAAGGGCGAATACCGCAAGGAATTTCTCGACCTGCAGAAGCGCGGCTTCCAGCGCGTCCGGGTGGACGGCGAAATCTTCCCCGTCGACGAGGCGCCGGCGCTGGACAAGAAGTTCAAGCACGATATCGATGTCGTGGTCGACCGCATCGTCCTGCGCAGCGATCCGGGCGGCGGGCTGGCCGCCCGGCTGGCCGATTCCATCGAAACGGCGCTCGACCTGGCCGACGGGCTGCTATTCGTCGAGGATGCCGACAGCGGCGCGCGCACGACCTTCTCGGCCCGCTTCGCCTGCCCGGTCTCCGGCTTTACCATCGACGAGATCGAGCCGCGCCTGTTCTCGTTCAACAATCCCCACGGCGCCTGCCCGTCCTGCGACGGGCTGGGCGTCCAGGCCGAATTCGACCCGGAACTGGTGGTGCCGAACCCGGCGCTGAGCCTCGACGAGGGCGCGCTCGCCCCGTGGGCCGACACGAGCTCGAAATATTACGGCCAGACCCTGAAGAGCCTCGCCGCCCATTACGGCTTCCGCCTCGATACACCCTTCAGGAAACTGCGCAAAAAAGACCGAAAGGTCATTCTATATGGCTCGGACGGCACGCCGGTGGCGATGCGCTATGACGACGGCGTGCGCAAATATGAGACAACCCGGCCGTTCGAGGGCGTGATCCCCAATCTGGCGCGGCGCTGGCGCGAGACCGATTCGAGCTGGGTGCGCGAGGAGCTGGGCAAATATCAGACCGTGGCGCCGTGCGGCGCCTGCGACGGCTACCGGCTGAAGCCGGAGGCGCTCGCCGTCCGGGTGGCGGAGCTGCATGCCGGCGCGGCGGCGCAGATGTCGATTGCGGCGGCGCGCGACTGGTTCGCCGGCCTGCCGGAGCGCCTGAGCGACAAGCAGATGGCCATCGCCGGGCGCATCCTGAAGGAGATCAACGAGCGGCTCGGCTTTCTGGTCGATGTCGGCCTCGACTATCTCACCCTGTCGCGCGGCTCCGGCACGCTCTCCGGCGGCGAGAGCCAGCGCATCCGCCTCGCCTCGCAGATCGGCTCCGGCCTGACCGGCGTGCTCTATGTCCTCGACGAGCCGTCCATCGGGCTGCACCAGCGCGACAATCGCCGGCTGCTCGATACGCTGGAGCGGCTGCGCGATCTCGGCAATACCATCATCGTCGTCGAGCATGACGAGGAGGCGATCCGCGAGGCCGACTGGTTGATCGACATGGGGCCGCGCGCCGGCGTGCATGGCGGCGAGGTCGTCGCCATCGGGCCGCCGGCCAGGGTGTTCCAGGCGCCGGAAAGCCTGACCGCCGCCTACATGACCGGCCGCAAGGCGATCCCGACGCCGGAGCGGCGCCGGTCCGGCGGCGGCCGGGCCGTGACGGTGGTCGGCGCGGCCTCCAACAATCTGCAGCGGATCGATGCCGCCTTCCCGCTCGGTGCGTTCACCTGCGTCACCGGCGTTTCCGGCGGCGGCAAATCCACCCTGGTGGTCGAAACCCTTTACAAGGCGGTGGCCCGGCGGCTCAATGGCGCCCGCGCCGTGCCCGGCGCCCACCGCCGCATCGACGGGCTGGAGCATCTCGACAAGATCGTCGATATCGACCAGTCGCCCATCGGGCGGACTCCGCGCTCCAACCCGGCGACCTATACCGGCGCCTTCGGCCCGATCCGCGACTGGTTCGCCGGCCTGCCCGAAGCCGGCGCGCGCGGCTACCGGCCCGGCCGCTTCTCGTTCAACGTCAAGGGCGGCCGCTGCGAGGCCTGCCAGGGCGACGGCGTGCTCAAGATCGAGATGCATTTCCTGCCGGATGTCTATGTCCAGTGCGATGTCTGCAAGGGCCGGCGCTACAATCGCGAGACGCTGGAGATCCGCTTCCGCGGCAAATCCATCGCCGATGTGCTGGACATGACGGTGGACGAGGCGGCCGACTTCTTCCGCGCCGTCCCGGCGATCCGCTCGAAGATGGATACGCTGCAACGCGTCGGCCTCGGCTATATCCGGCTCGGCCAGCCGGCGACGACGCTCTCCGGCGGCGAGGCGCAGCGGGTCAAGCTGTCCCGCGAACTGTCGAAGCGCGCCACCGGCCGGACGCTCTATATTCTCGACGAGCCGACCACCGGCCTGCATTTCGACGATGTTCGCAAGCTGCTCGATGTGCTCCACCAGTTGGTCGACAGCGGCAACACGGTGATCGTGATCGAGCACAATCTGGAGGTCATCAAGACCGCCGACTGGATCGTCGATCTCGGCCCCGAAGGCGGCGACCGGGGCGGGCGCATCGTCGCCGCCGGCACGCCGGAGGAGGTCGCCGCCGCGCCGGAAAGCCATACCGGCCGCTACCTCGCCCGCCTGCTTGAAACTGCCGGCAGCGCGCGCAAGAGCGCCTGACGGCCGACCGGCCTACACCAGTTCCAGCGGGCCGCGCCGGGCGCCGGCGGCGCGCAGGATGGAGTACCAGGCCGAATCGAGCATTTCGGTGCCCGAAACGCCGATGGCGGGCTGGCGTTTCTCGACCCGCAGCACGCCGCCATCGACATCCCGCGCCTCGACCTCGGCAACCGCGCAATCGAGGCCGGAATCGCAGATCAGCCGCGCCTGGCAGGCGTCGAGCCCGGTCGAGACCAGGGCGCAGGTCACCATCGTATTGACGTTGCGCGGGTAGAGCGCCGCAATGCCCCGGACCGGACCATCGTACAGAATTGTCTGTTTATCCAGCCCGGCCGGATCGAAGCCGCTTTCGGCAAAGTCGATATTGTCCGGGTGCTTGCGGAAGGTGATCCGCACCTCCTCCCAGCGGCTGCGCCGCATCAGCAGCTCGTCGCCACCCGGCAGAGCGCCGGCCGGAATCAGCAGCCGCGTGCCGTGGGCCACCGCCGCAGCCTCCAGCCGGGCGCGCAGGCCATCGTCGGCAAGCGCGGTTACCGAGAGCGGCATATAGCTGGCGCATTCGAGGAAGGCTTCGCCGAAACGGACGCTGATCGAAGGATGGGCGCATTCGACGATCAGGTCCGGCCGCCGGGCGGCCGCCGCGCCCAAATCGTCGAGGCGCAGGGAAGGATCGAGGCCGTCCAGCGCCGCCGCGCTGCGGTTATGGACGAACGCGGTCTCGAACCGGCCGTCGCCGGCGGCGATGCGCGCGGCGATGGAACGGCCGATCTGGCCGTATCCGACGATGCCGATGCGCATGGCCGCCCGCCCGGCGCAACCCCCGGCCGCGCTCAGCCGAAAGCGACCGGCAGGCTGCGCGGGCCGCGCACCGTGCCGTCCGACCAGCGGACCGGGCCGTCCACCCGGAAATCCGGAATGCGCTTCAGCCATTCCTCGATGGCGACCTGCATTTCCATGCGCGCCAGGTTGGAGCCGATGCAGCGATGAATGCCGAGGCCGAAGGCGCCGTGGCGGTTCTCCTGCCGGTCGAGGACAACCCGGTCGGCGTCGGGGAACATGTCCGGGTCCCGGTTGCCGGCCGGGAAGGACAGGAGGATCATGTCCCCGGCCTTCATCGGGCAGCCGGCGAAATCCACGTCTTTTTTGACCTCGCGCGCCATGGTGACCGGCGAATAGGCGCGCAGCAGCTCCTCGATGGCCGTCGGCATGAGGCCGGGCTCGGCGATCAGGCGCCGGCGGTCCGCCGGATGCTGCCCCAGATGCAGGATCGAGGCGCCGATGGCGCTCCAGGTCGTATCGATGCCGGCGATCATCAGCAGGTTGAGCGTGCCGAGGACATGGTTCTCGTCGAACGGCACGCCGTTCAGGGAACCGTCCATCATCACCCGGATCAGATCCGGGTCCGGCCCGTCGGGATCGGCCTCGGTCCGGCCTTCCTGGCGCAGGGCGATGTGGTGGCGGAAATAGTCCCGCATCTCCTTGGTCGCGTTCTTGCCGATATCGTCGTCGGCGATGCCGATCTCCAGAATCTCGTGGATCCACCGGATGAACAGGTGGCTGTCCTTCACCGGCACGCCGAGCATGTGGGCGATGATGCGTACCGGGATGTGGCGGGCATAGTGCTGGGCGGCGTCGCAGCCGCCGTCGGCGATGAAACCGTCGATCAGCTCATTGCAGACCAGGCGCGCCTTGGGTTCGAGCTTCGCCATCTCCTGCGGCGTGAAGAACGGCAGCAGCACCTGCTTGTGCGCCTTGTGGTGCGGCGGGTCGGAGGTGATCGGCGGGGCCGGCAGCGGGTCCTCGTATTTGTGGTCGCGCAGGATGACCCGGCGCGACGAAAAATGCTCGGTGTCGTAGGCAATCGCCTTCACATCGGCATAGCGGGTCGGCAGCCAGGCGCCCTCGAAGCGCTCCGTGCGGGCAATCGGGCCCCCGCGCAGCTCGTCCCAGATCGGGAAGGGGTTGTCGCGCCAGCGCGGATCGAGATGGTCCCAGTCGGAACGCCAGTCCGTGACCGGCGGCCGCCCGGCCGCCGCCGCGCCCTCGCCGCTTTCGGCGCCGGCGGCAGGGCAGGTCGCGGGCGCCGGGCCGGCGCCGGCTGCCGCACCGCTTTCCGCCCGGGCATCCTTGCCGGCCTTGCTGGCGCTCATGACCCGTCCTCCACGATCTCGACGGCATATTCGGGGCAGTTGGCGACCGCCAGGCGCGCGCCGGCCTCCAGGCCGGGCGGCACGGTGCCGTCGCCGACCGCGGTCGCGCTGCCGAAATCGTCGAGTTCGAACAGCGCCGGCACCAGGGCATGGCAGCGGTTGTGCCCCTCGCAGCGTTCCGGATCGACCCGTACCTTCATCGCCTTCCTCCATCGCCCGCCGGCCGGCCGCGTTCAGGCATGATCGGCCCTTCGCCGGCAAAAGAAAAGTCCGGCAGATGCACCGGCACCAGGATCACGCGTTCGGCGCCTTCGCGCGCTTCGGCCGGGATATCCGCAACCGCGGTGGCGTGCGGGACCGACGCCCCGGAGGCCAGCAGGGATTCGACGGTTTCGGCAATCGCGGTCCCGGCGTCGGCGATGGCGGCCTCGACCGTCCGGCCGCCGGCATGAACCGGGAAATCGACCAAGGAAACGCCGAACGCGCTGCCATCGTCGCTGTGCACGACTGCCGGATAGAGTCTGCGGGGCATTTTCGCCTCCTTGCTGCCTGTCGGGGCCTCAGATCATTGCCATGCCGCCATTGACGTGCAGGGTCTGGCCGGTGATCCAGGCCGCTTCGTCGCTGGCGAGGAAGACCGCGGCGCCGGCGATATCGGCCGGCTGGCCGATCCGGCCGGCCGGTATGCGTTCGAGCAGGCCGGCCTGCTGCTGCTCGTTCAGCGCGTCGGTCATCGGCGAGCGGACGAAGCCCGGCGCGATGCAGTTCACGGTCACCCCGCGCGCCGCGACCTCGGCCGCGATGCTCTTGGTCATGCCGATCATGCCGGCCTTCGCCGCCGCATAGTTGGCCTGGCCGGGATTGCCGGTGACGCCGACGATGGAGGCGATGTTGACGATGCGGCCGTGGCGGCGGCGCACCATGATGCGCAGCGCCGACCGGCACAGGCGGAACACGGCGGAAAGATTGACGTCGAGCACGTTCTGCCACTGCTCGTCCGACAGGCGCATGGCGAGCATGTCGCGGGTCAGGCCGGCATTGTTGACCAGAATATCCAGATCGCCCAGCGCCTCCTTCGCCTGGCCGGGCAGGGCCTCGGTCGCGGCCGGATCGGAAAGATCGGCCGGCGCGACGCAGACCCGGTCGCCCGATCCGCCGCCCAGTTCCGCGGCCAGCGCCTCGAGCGCATCGCGCCTTGTGCCGGACAGGGCGACGGCGGCGCCCCGGGCGTGCAGCGCCCGGGCGATGGCGCCGCCGATGGCGCCGGAGGCGCCGGTGACAAGGGCATTCCTGCCGCTGAGATCGAACATGCTGCTGTCCCGGTCTGGTGTTCTGTCGTGCCGGAGGCTCTCCCGGCAGGACAGGCAAGGGCTGGCAGGTGCGGGTTACGCTGCGGCGAGGAATTTGTCGATATCGTCGGGCGTGCCGACGGCCGTCGCCTTCAGCGCCGGGTCGATCCGCCGCGCCATGGTCGCCAGCACCCGGCCGGCGCCGGCCTCGACCAGGTCGAAACAGCCCTCGTCGCGCGCGAACAGCATGCTTTCGCGCCAGCGCACCATGCCGGTCACCTGCCGGACCAGAAGGTCGCCGATGGCCGGGCCGTCGCTCACCGCGGCGGCGGTCACATTGGCGATCAGCGGCACGGCGGGGTTGCCCGGCGGCGTCAGCGCCAGCCGCTCCGCCATCGCATCGGCCGCCGGCTGCATCAGGGCGCAATGGAACGGTGCGCTGACCTGCAGCTTCATGGCGCGCCGGACACCCATTTCCTGCGCCGCGGCGATGGCGCGATCGACGGCAGCGGCATGGCCGCTGATGACGACCTGGCCGTCGGCATTGTCGTTGGCGATGGCGCACACTTCGTCCGCCGCCGCCGTGCCGACCGCCTGTTCCGCCTGTTCCAGGCTTGCGCCCAGCAGGGCGGCCATCGCGCCCTCGCCGACCGGGACGGCCGCCTGCATCGCCCGGCCGCGCGCCTTCAGTAGGCGGGCGGCATCGGCGAGCGAAAGAGCGCCGGCCGCGCACAGGGCCGAATATTCGCCCAGCGAATGGCCGGCCACGAAACGGGCCTTCCCGGCCAGCGCCAGGCCGGCCTCCTCCAGCGTGCGCATTACCGCCATGCTGACCGCCATCAGGGCGGGCTGGGCATTCTCGGTGAGGGTCAGCTCCTCGCCCGGCCCTTCGAACATGAGCCGCGAGAGGCCCTGCGACAGGGCATCGTCGACCTCCTCGAAAACCAGCCGCGCCGCGCTCGACGCCGCCGCCAGATCCCGGCCCATGCCGACGGCCTGGGAACCCTGGCCCGGAAAGACGAAAACGCGGTCTGCCATGAGTGCGGCCCGGCGGCGGTGGAGCGAGAAGCCCGTTCTTAGCCTGCGGCATTGGCGTGTCAAGCCGGCCACTTGCGCCGGTTCGGCCGCGGCATATATTGCGCGCCTGCCATATCTCCTTGCCAGGGAGAAGGCCGGACGGACGCCGTTTCCGGGCGGGCGGAGACCCTGGCTAGACCTGTGCGGCCCTTTGCCGGAAGGGAAACCGGCGGCGGGCGGCAGGTCGCGAAACAGCCACAGGGAGCGTTCGCCTTGCCATATTATGAATGTGTGTTTCTTGCGCGCCAGGACATTGCGGCCAGTCAGGTCGAGGCCCTGGGCGACGGCTTCGCCGAGACCATCGCCGCCGGCGGCGGCGCGGTGAAGAAGCGGGAATACTGGGGCCTGCGCAACCTCGCCTACCGGGTCCGGAAGAACCGCAAGGCCCATTACGTGCTGATGAACATCGAGGCGCCGGCCGCCGCGGTGCACGAGATGCAGCGGCTGATGCGGCTCAACGCAGACGTGCTGCGGGAGCTGACCCTGCGGGTCGATGCGCTGAACGAAGGCCCGTCGATCATGATGCAGCGGCGCGAGGAACGGCGCGACCGCGGCGAGCGGCGCAGCCGGCGCGACGAAGAGCGCCGGGCCGCCGCCGCTGCCCGCGAGAAGGCCGCGCCCGCGGACAAGGCCCCCGCCGAAAAGGCAACGACAGACGAGACGCCGGCCGACGGCGCCCCGGCTGACAGCACGCCTGCCGGCAAGGCCGCCGCCGGGGACGCCCCGGCCGAGGCCGGCCCCGCCGAAGCGGCGCCGGCAGAAGCGACACCGGCCGAAACGCCCGCCGACAAGACCGAGGGAGGCTCCTGATGGCCCGACGCCCGTTTTTCCGCCGCCGCAAGAGCTGCCCCTTCTCCGGCCCGAACGCGCCGAAGATCGATTATATGGATGTGAAGCTGCTGCAGCGCTTCATGTCCGAACGCGGCAAGATCGTGCCCAGCCGCATCACCGCCGTTTCGGCGAAGAAGCAGCGCGAACTCTCGCGGGCGATCAAACGCGCGCGCTTTCTGGCGCTGATCCCCTACGTTTCGAGCTAGGGAGGGCGGCCCCATGGACGTGATTCTGCTCGAACGGATCGAAAAGCTCGGCCAGATGGGCGATGTCGTCTCGGTCAAGCCGGGCTATGCGCGCAATTTCCTGCTGCCGCAGCGCAAGGCCCTGCGCGCCACCCGCGAGAATGTCAGCCATTTCGAGACCCGCAAGGCGCAGCTCGAAGCCGACAACCTCACCCGCCGGGCGGAGGCGGAGGCGGTATCCGGCAAGATGGAAGGCGCGGCCGTCACCGCGATCCGCAATGCCGGCGAAGCGGGCCAGCTCTACGGTTCGGTCAGCAGCCGCGACATCGCCGCCGGACTGACCGAAGCGGGCTTCACGACCGACCGGCGCCAGGTCGTCGTCGAACAGCCGATCAAGACGCTCGGCATCTTCCAGGTCCGCGTCGTGCTGCACCCGGAAGTCTCGGTCGCCGTCACCGTCAATGTCGCCCGGTCGCAGGAAGAGGCCGCCATGCAGGCCGAGCGCGCCGCCCGCGGCGAGGACCCGGTGGTGCTGGGCCGGACCGAAGGCGACGAGGAACTGGTGAACGACGAGGTCGCCATCGCCATGATGGACCGGGAGGAGCGCCGCGCCGCCCGCGAAGCCGCCCGCGCCGAGGAGGCCGCTGCCGAAGAGGCCGCCCGCCAGCGCCGCAGCGCGCCGCCGGCCTGAGCCATCCCGCCCGGCCGGCGCCGCTTACGGGCCGGCCGTCTCCAGCGCTTCGCCTTCCAGGGTCACCCGGTGCATCAGGCGGCGGTGCCCCCCATAGTCGTTGAGCGCATAGTGCCAGGTCGCCCGGTTGTCCCAGAAGGCGACCGAGCCGGGCTGCCAGCGGAACCGGCACGTGT
Organism: Alphaproteobacteria bacterium; assembly: GCA_965221475.1. Lineage (GTDB taxonomy): Bacteria > Pseudomonadota > Alphaproteobacteria > Bin65 > Bin65 > Bin65. The sequence goes on from OZ244891.1 coordinate 1,142,298, forward strand.
TCTCCGGCCGCGTCGCCAGGGCATAGAGATAGTCGAGCAGCGGCCTGCTCTCGGCCTCGGTCCAGCCGTCGAACCGCAGCGTGAAGCCAGGATTGACATAGAGCGACGGCCGGCCGGCGATGGGGTGGCGGATCGCGACCGGATGCACCGAATCCTGGGTCGCCTGCTCCGCATTCCGGTAGTGCTCGGCGCGGATTTCCGCCTGCCGGTCCGCGGCGGCGGCGCCGAAAACGTGGCGGCTGGAATGAACCGCCCGCAGGCCGGCAAGCATGCGCTTCATCCCGTCCGACAGGGCATCCCAGGCGCCGTAGGTGCTGGCGAACAGGGTATCGCCGCCATGGGGCGGCGTCTCCACCGCGGCCAGGATCGAGCCGAGCGCCGGCGCCGCGTCATAGCTGTGATCGGTGTGCCAGCCGCCGCCGATATTGTGTTTCTGGTCCGGCTCCTTGAGCACGATTGCCACTTCCGGGTGGGTATCGGACCGCGCGAAGAAGCGGTTGATGTTGATCTCGCCCATCGTGCGGGCAAAGCCGACAAGGGCGTCGCAATCCAGCTGCTGGCCGCGGAAGAACAGCACGCCATGGCGGCCGAGCGCCCGCCGGAGCGCCGCCGCCTGCCCGGCATCGACGCTGCGCAGGTCGATATCGTTGACGAAGGCGCCGACGCCGCCGCCCGACGGCGCGAGATCGAGGCCGGCGAATTCCAGCGATTCGGGCATGGCCATCCCTCCTGTCCGGTACCGGCAGAAATGCGCCGCCCTGCCCTCACCTGTCAAGGAACGGCAGGTTGAGCCCGCTTTCGCGCGCGCAGGCGATGGCGGTACGACAGAGGCCCCCAAAGCCCGCCAATCACGTCACGGGCTTCTGGACCGGACCGGGCGGGAGTCTATACTTGCCCCTGGGCCTACCCATCGTGCAGGCAGGAAACGGCAATGCCCCGACAGGAATCCCACACTGCCATCGTTTCGACCGGGGGTCGGGTTACGCTGCCCGAAGCAATCCGCCGGGCCTTGCGCTGGAAGGACGGAACCCGGCTGGCAGTGGAACAGGCCGCCGGAGGCGTGTTGCTGAAACCCGAGCCGGCCTTTGCCGAAACCCGGGGCGAGGAGGTGTTCGGCTGCCTTCGCAACGGCGGCCCGCCACGGTCCCTGACAGAAATGGAAGCCGGGGTACTGGCGGAAGCCAGGCGGCGCCATGCGGGCGATTGATACGAACATCGTCGTCCGCTACCTGACCGGGGATCGAGGCTCCGGACCGGCGCCCGGATTTTTCATCCGTCAAGGAATGGCAGGTTGAGCCCGCTTTCGCGCGCGCAGGCGATGGCGGTTTCATAGCCGGCATCGGCGTGGCGCATGACGCCGCTGGCCGGGTCGTTCCACAGCACCCGGCCGATGCGCGCCGCCGCCGCCGGCGTGCCATCGCACACGATGACCATGCCGGCGTGCTGGGAAAAGCCGATGCCGACGCCGCCGCCATGATGGAGGCTGACCCAGGTCGCGCCGGACGCGGTGTTGAGCAGCGCGTTGAGCATCGGCCAGTCCGAGACCGCGTCCGAACCGTCGATCATGCCCTCGGTCTCGCGGTTCGGGCTGGCTACCGAGCCGCTGTCCAGATGGTCCCGCCCGATGACCACCGGCGCCTTCAGCTCGCCGTTCGCGACCATCTCGTTGAAGGCGAGGCCGAGCCGGTGCCGGTCGCCCAGGCCGACCCAGCAGATGCGCGCCGGCAGGCCCTGAAACCGGATACGCCGGCGCGCCATGTCGAGCCAGGTGTGCAGATGCGGGTTGTCCGGGATCAGCTCCTTCACCTTCTCGTCGGTCCGGTAGATGTCTTCGGGGTCGCCGGAAAGCGCGGCCCAGCGGAACGGCCCGACGCCGCGGCAGAACAGCGGCCGAATATAGGCCGGCACGAAACCGGGGAAGTCGAAGGCGTTGCCGACGCCCGTCTCCTGCGCCATCTGGCGGATATTGTTGCCGTAATCGAGGGTCGGCACGCCGCTTGCGTGGAAATCCAGCATGGCGCGGACCTGGACCGCCATCGACCGCTTTGCCGCCGCCATGGTGGCGGACGGATCGCGCTCCCGCCGCTCCTCCCATTCGGCGAGCGACCAGCCGGCCGGCAGATAGCCGTGCAGCGGATCGTGGGCGCTGGTCTGGTCGGTCACGGCATCGGGCCGCACGCCGCGCCGCACCAGCTCCGGGTAGATTTCGGCAGCGTTGCCGAGCAGGCCGACCGAAACCGGCGTGCGGCGGGCGCAGGCTTCGGCGACGATCGCCAGCGCCTCGTCCAGATCGGTGGTCTGCCGGTCCAGATAGCCGGTGGCGAGCCGCATTTCGATCCGGCTCGGCTGGCATTCGACCGCGAGCAGCGACGCGCCGGCCATGGTCGCCGCCAGCGGCTGGGCACCGCCCATGCCGCCGAGCCCGCCGGTCAGGATCCAGCGGCCGGAAAGGTCGCCGCCATAATGCTGGCGGCCGATCTCGACGAAGGTCTCGTAGGTGCCCTGAACGATGCCCTGGCTGCCGATATAGATCCACGATCCGGCCGTCATCTGGCCGAACATGATGAGGCCGGCGCGGTCCAGCTCGTTGAACGTCTCCAGGGTCGCCCAATGGGGCACGATATTGGAATTGGCGATCAGCACCCGCGGCGCATCGGCGTGGGTGCGGAAGATGCCGACCGGCTTGCCCGACTGGACGAGCAGGGTTTCCTCCGCTTCCAGGCCCTGCAGCGCGCGCACGATGCGGTCGTAGCTCTCCCAGTCGCGCGCCGCCCGGCCGATGCCGCCATAGACCACCAGCTCCTGCGGCCGTTCGGCGACCTCGGCGTCCAGATTGTTCATCAGCATGCGCATCGGCGCTTCGGTGAGCCAGCTTTTGCAGCTCAGCGCATCGCCGCGCGGGGCGCGAATCGCGCGGCTGTTGTCGAGGCGGGCGCTGGCGGCGGGCGTTCCTGTCGGGCGGGCGGTCACGGCACGGGCTCCGGTTGCGGGCGTCGCGGCAGACGCCCGTCATGGGCGAATCGGGTCGAGAAGCAGAAGCGGTCGCCCGGATGGGTCAGCCAGGCGCGCGAGGCGACCCGGCCGCCGGACCAGGTCCGGCGATGCAGCAGCAGGCAGGGCTGGTGCCGGCCGATGCCGAGCAGCGCCCGTTCCGTCGGGCCGGGCAGCACGGCTTCGAGGCGATGCTCGACCTCGCTCAGCGGCGCGGCGCGCATGAGATATTCGTTCGGCGTGCAGCGCGCGAGATCGACCCGGAGATAGTCCGGCGCGACGGCCGGGTTGACCCAGCGCTCCTCGAGCTGGAAGGGCGCGCCGTCCTGCCGGTGGACCAGGCGGCTGTGGAACAGGTCGGCCGGCGCCTCCGGGCCGAACTCTTCGGCGATGCCGGCCGGCGGCCGGCCCCGTTCGTGGCGGAGCACATCGCAGGCATAGGCGCCGCGGCAGCGGATGACCTCGGCGATATTGCGGATTTCGAGCAGGTCGAGCCCGGTGCGCCGGTCGGCGACGAAGGTCCCCTGCCCCTGCACCCGGCGCAGCCAGCCATCGTCCTTCAATTCGCGCAGGGCCCGGTGCACGGTCATCCGGCTGGCGCCGGACAGGCGGACCAGTTCGCTCTCGGACGGAACGCGGTGATCGACCGGCCAGGCACCGGTCAGGATCGACCGGCGGACATAATCCTTCACCTGCTGGTAGAGCGGCGTCGGTCCGGCGGCATCGAGGGCCGGGGCGGGGCCGGGAGCCGCCGCACTCATTGCGCCAGCCCCAGATAGGCTTCGACCAGCGCCGGATCGGCCCGTGCGGCGTCGGCCGTGCCGCTCCAGACCGCGCGGCCGGATTCGAGAACGCAGACGCGGTCGGCGATATCGAAGGCGCGCCGGGTGCTCTGCTCGACCAGCAGGATGGCGAGCCCGTCGTCGCGCAGCCGGGCGAGCGCGGCGTAGCACATGTCGATCACCGCCGGCATGAGGCCGAGAGAAACCTCGTCGATCATCAGCAGGCGCGGCTCCGCCATCAGGGCGCGGCCGATCGCCAGCATCTGCTGCTCGCCGCCGGACATCGACCCGGCGAGCTGGCTCATCCGCCCTTCCAGCCGGGGGAACAGCGCCACCACCCGCTCGATATTGCGCGTTTCCGCCCGCTGCGGCCGGCTGTAGCCGCCGACGGTCAGATTCTCCCGCACGGTCAGGTCGGGGAACAGGCGCCGGCCCTCCGGCGCCAGGGCGATGCCGCGCCGGACCCGGGCGCGCGCCGGCTCGGCAGTGATATCCGCATCGTCGAACAGCACCCTGCCGCCGGTGGTGGCGACATGGCCGGCGACGGCCATCAGCGTCGAGGATTTGCCCGCGCCGTTGGCGCCGATCAGCGCCAGCACCGTGCCGTCGGGAATTTCGAGGCTGAGATCGACAACCGCGCGGAACGGGCCGTAGCCGCAGCTCAAGCGGTCAAGCTGCAGCATCGCTCGCCTCCGCCGTGCCGAGATAGGCTTCGCGCACCGCCGGATCGGCCATCACGGCGGCCGGGTCGCCGTCGCCGATCTTGCGGCCATTGTCGAGCACCACGAGATGCCGGCAGACGCGCATGACCTCGCCGAGATTGTGCTCGATCAGCACCACCGTCGTCCCCTGGCGGTTCAGATCGACGATCGTATCGGCCAGCCGGCCCGCCTCGACGCTGTTGAGGCCGGCCAGCGGCTCGTCGAGCAGCAGCACCTTCGGATCGAGCGCGAGCGCCCGCGCCACCTCCAGCCGCTTGAGATGGCCGAGCGGCAGTTCGGCCGGCAGCGCTTCGGCAGCGTCGGCGATGCCGACCAGATCGAGCAGGGCATGGGCCCGTTCCCGCTCGGCCCGGCGGGCGACCGTGGCCAGCGCCCTGAGCGGCCCTCCGGTGATGGCGTGGCCGGCGGCCAGGGCGACATTGTCGAGCGCGCTCATGCCGGCGAAGGGCCGCACGATCTGCTGCGACAGGCCGAGGCCGCGCCGCACCCGGCGATGGGTCGGCAGGCGGGAAATCTCCGCGCCATCCAGCAGGATGCTGCCGGACCGGGGCACGACCGTGCCGGTGATCGCGCGCATCATCGTCGTCTTGCCGGCGCCGTTCGGGCCGATCAGGCCGAGCAGCGTGCCTTGCGGGACGTCGAAACCGACATCGGCCAGGGCATCGACGCCGCCGAAGCGCACCGAGACGCCGGAAACGGCCAGCAGCGCATCCATCGCCGGCCGCCCCGTCAGCCCGCCCGGCCCCGGCCGGCGACGCGCCGCCACAGGCTGCGCATCAGGCTGTCGATGCCGCCGGGCGCAAAGCGCATGACGACGAACAGCAGCACGCCGTAGATCAGCAGCTTGTAGTCGGCAAAGACCTGGAGCAGGAGCGGCAGTACGCTCAGGAACGCCGCCGCCACCACGACGCCCCAGACCGATCCGATGCCGCCGACGATGACCATGGCGAGCACCGAGATCGATTCGACGAAATCGAAGCTCTCGACCTCGACGAATTTGACATAGTGGGCGAACAGGGCGCCGGCGAGGCCGGCCAGCCCGGTGCCGAAGACGAAGGCGGTCAGCTTGTAGCGCGCCACGTCGATGCCGAGCGTCCGAGCCGTATCCTCGTCGGTCGCGATGGCGTCGAAGGCGTGCCCCATCCACGACCGCCTGATATGGAGGCTGAAAGCGATCACCGCCGCGGCGAAGCCGGCGCAGACCAGCATGTAGCCGATCTGGCCGATGCCCGGATCGGGAATCCCGGCAATGCCCTCCTCGCCGCCCAGAAATTCCTGCTGGCGCACGAAGCCGGTGAACAGGAACCCCACCCCCATGGTCGTGATCGCGAGAAAGTCGTGACGCACCCGCAGCGAGGCGAAGCCGACCACGAAGCCGAAGAACGCGGCCACCGCCACGGCGAGCGGCAGCGCCAGCCAGAACGAGCCGCCGCCGGTCGTGAACAGCGCGGCGGTATAGGCGCCGAGGCCGTAGAAGGCGGCGTGGCCCAGGCTGATCTGGCCGCAAAAGCCGGTGATGAGATTCAGGCTCAGCGCGAAAATCACGCTGAAGCTCATGACCGTCAGGAGGGAGATTTCATACATGCCCGGCGCCGCCCCCCTCGTTCAGCGCCGGATGAACAGGCCCTGGGGCCGGATCATCAGAACGGCGATCAGGAAGGCGAAGGCGATGGCGTCGCGGTCCAGCACCCGGTCGAGATAGATGGTGCCGAAGGATTCGATGACTCCCAGCGCCAGCGCCGCGATCAGGGTGCCCTTGACGTTGCCGAGCCCGCCCAGAACGATGATCGCCAGCGCCTTGTAGGCCGGCACGCCGCCCATGGTCGGGATCACCTGGTTGAGCAGCAGCGCCACCATGACGCCGGCGGCAGCAGCGAGCGCCGAGGCGACGAAGAAGTTGATATAGCGTACCCGGGCGAGATCGATGCCGAAGGATTCGGCCATGGCGGCGTCGGATACGGTCGCCCGCCAGGCGATGCCGATGCGCGTCCGGCCGGCGAGAACGGCAAGGCCGCCGATCAGGACGATGGCGAGCGCGACGACCGCCAGGCGCCCCTCCTCAAGCCGGACGCCGGCGACGGCTACGGTCTCCTTCAGCGGCGGCGCCAGAAACGACAGGCTCGTCGGGCCGAAAATCAGCCGGTAGATCTCCTCCATGGCGACGAACAGGCCGATCGAGGCGATCAGCGCGACATGGGGCGGCTTGTCGAGGATCGGCTCGTAGAACAGCCGGTAGAAGGCCATGCCGAAAAAGCCCACCGCAACGACGGTGATGACAAAGGCAGCAGCGAAGCTACCGGTCTCGTTGGTCAGCAGCAGGCCGACATAGGCACCGAGGGTGAAAATGCCGGCATGGGCGATGTGGAGAATCCGCAGCAGGCCATAGACCAGCGTCAGGCCGACGGCGATCAGGGCATAGATGCACCCTTCGACCAGCCCCTGGATCAGAAGATCGGTATGGTTCAACGTCGGATGCCCCGGTCTCCCCTCCCGGACCGCGCCCCGCGGCAGGCCGGCTGCGCCTCCCGGCTACGAACCCGGAGGGCGCTGCCGGACGCTGCCGGCGTCGCCGCCTATTTGTCCGGCGGCGTCAGCAGCTTGGCGTCCACGATCTCGGAGTGGTAGCGCCAGCGGCCGTCGCGGACGACCTGGACCATGAGCGACTTCTGAACCTCGCCCAGCGGGTTGAAGGACAGCCGGCCGGTGATCGCATCGACCTCGATCGAGGCCAGCGCATCGCGCAGCGCCGCCCGGTCGGTCGAGCCGGCCTTTTTGAGCGCGGCGGCGGCGACCATCACCGCGGCGTGGCCGGACGCGCCGACCATGTCGGCACCATAGCCCGCCCGCTTGCGGAACTCGGCCATGAACTGGCGGACGGCCGGGTCCTTGCTGTCCCGGTCGAGCGCGGTCACGATGATGACGCCTTCGGCCGCCTTCTTGGCGATCTCGATGAACTTGACGCCGTCATAGCCCTCCTGGGCGACGACGGTCGCGGTCACGCCGCCGGCGCGCAGCTGGCTGACGAAGGGCGCGGCGACGAACCAGTAGCCGGTATCGAAAATCGCTTCGGGATTGTCGCCCTTGATCGACGAGACGATGGGGCCGAACTGCCGGTCGCGCAGCGAATACTGGTATTCCTTGACCACTTCGATGCCGTAATTGGCCGCTACGGACTTGAAGCCGCGGGCCAGCGCCTTGCCGTAATCGTTCTTCATGATGGTGACGACGACGCGCTTCTTGCCCAGCGTCCCGCCGACCAGCTTGGCCGCCGCCTTGCCCAGCACGCTGCCCAGAATGCCGGTGCGGAACACGTAATTGCCGGCGCGGGTGATGTCCGGGTGGACCGCGTAGGCCGAGATATAGGGCACTTTCGCATTCTGATAGACGCCGGCCGAGGCGCGGGTCGGCGCCGAATAGCTGCCCGAAATGCTCATCGCGACCTTGTCCTGCTGAATCAGCTTGGTCGCGATCGGCACGGCGAATTTGGGCTTGGCCTGGTCGTCGTAGACGACGAGTTCGATCTTGCGGCCGTTGATGCCGCCGGCGGCATTGACCGTATCGACGGCGATCTGCGCGCCGGTGAGGACCGATTTGCCGTCGGCCGCCGCGAAGCCGGTCTGGGGCGTGTTGAACCCGATTTTGATGGTATCGGCCGCGGCCGCGCCGGCCGTCGTCGCGATGGCCGCGGCGGCGGCAATGCCCAATTTCCGGAATGTCATGACCTTCACCTCCCTGAAGCGCGCCGGCCCGTCGCCGTGGCGGCGCAGCGGCGCGCAAATCCCGCCGGCCCGGTCTGCGACCGCCGTGGGAGGCAACCGCGCGGGCCGTGGCGTCTTGGCAGTGGAAGGCAACTTATCTATACAAGTCAAGGGCAATCGTGGAATCGCCCGGAACGGGGCCCGGCGCGGGCATCCGGGCAGGGCGCGCCGGCGGCCCGTCTTATGCCGGCGCCTGAGGGAGGATGACAGGATGGCTTCCGACCGACCGCCCATTTCCGAATCGCAGATCGCGGCATTTCAACAGGATGGCGTCCTGCTGCTCGAGGGCGCGTTCGCCGGCTGGGTGGAGGAACTGCGCCGCGGCATCGAGGCCAATATGGCGGCACCGAGCTGGCGCGACCGCAGCATCCGGCCGGATGACGGCTCCGCGGTCTTCTTCCAGGATTTCTGCAACTGGGACCGGATTCCGGAATACCGCCGCTTCGTGCACGAATCGCCGGCGGCGGCCATCGCCGGACACCTGATGGGCGCGCGCTCGGCGCGCCTGTTCCACGAACATATCCTGGTCAAGGAGCCCGGCTCGTCGGTCGTGACGCCGTGGCACCACGACATGCCCTATTACTGCCTCGACGGCAGACTGACCTGCAGCCTGTGGATCGCCCTCGATCCGGTGGCGCGGGACTGTGCCATCGAATATGTCGCCGGCTCCCACCGGTGGGGCCGGGAGTTCCGGCCCGAACGCTTTAACGGCACGCCGCTGACCGAAGGCGACCGGCGCGAGCGCCTGCCCGATATCGAGGCCGGGCGCGACGGCTACGACATTCGCGGCTGGGCGATGGCGCCGGGCGATGCGGTCGCCTTCACCTACCGCACGGTGCACGGCGCGCCGGCCAACCGCTCGACCCGGCGGCGCCGGGCCTTCTCGATCCGCTTCGTCGGCGAGGATGCGGTCTATGCCGAAAAGGGCACCCATTCGCCGCCCTTCCCGGATATCGGCCTGGCGGTCGGCGCGCCGCTCGAAGGCGACGAATTTCCCCTGCTGTGGCAGGCATGAGCGAATACCGGCCGGCCTCCTGGCGCTTCGTGCCGGGCGATGCGCCGCTCCTCATGAGCATCCCCCATGCCGGGACCGCCATCCCGGCGGCAATCGAGGCGCGGATGACGGAGCACGGCCGCGCCCGGCCGGATACCGACTGGCACCTCGACCGGCTGTACGATTTCGCCCACGAACTCGGCATTCCTTGCCTGCAGGCGGTCTGGTCGCGCTATGTCGTCGATCTCAACCGGCCGCCGGACGATGCGCCGCTCTATCCGGGCCGGGCTTCCACCGGTCTCTTTCCTGCAGAGGACTTTTCCGGCCATCCGCTCTATCGGCCGGACGCCGCCCCCGATGCGGAGGAGAAGGCGGCGCGGCTGCAAGATTTCTGGCTGCCCTATCACCAGCGGCTGGAGCGGGAGCTGGCCTCGATCCACCGCCGGCACGGCATCGCCATCCTGTTCGACTGCCATTCGATCCTGTCGCAGGTGCCGCGCCTGTTCGAAGGTACGCTGCCGGATTTCAGCCTGGGCACCGCCGCGGGCGGTGCCTGCGATGCCGGCCTGCGCCTGTGTCTCGCCGAGGCGCTGGGCGAGGACGAGTGCTATTCCCTGGTCGTGGATGGCCGCTTCAAGGGCGGCTTCATCACCCGCCGCTATGGCGACCCGGACAATCGCATCCACGCCTTCCAGCTCGAACTCTCGATGGCGACCTATTGCGCCGAAACCCCGCCCTGGCACTATCTGCCGGAGCGGGCGGCGCAGGTCCGGCCGGCGCTGCGCCGGATGCTGGAAGCGGCGCTCGCCTGGGCCCGGCAGCGGGGCTGATGGCGGATCGGACGCCTGGGCGGCGGCCGTGCCCGGCCGGGGCGCCGGGAGCTTCAGCCCGCGACCGCGATGCCTCCTTTCACCACCGCCCGACACGGATTGAAGCCGACGGGATAGGCGAGCTCGCCGGGCCGGTCGATATTCCACACGGCGAAATCCGCCGCCTTGCCGGCCTCCAGCGTGCCGACTCGGTCCTGCCGGCCGAGCGCGCGCGCCGCCTCGCGGGTGACGCCGGCCAGCGCCTCCGCCGGGGTCATGCGGAACAGGGTGCAGCCCATGTTCAGCATCAGCAGCAGCGACGCGACCGGCGAACTGCCCGGATTGCAATCCGTCGCCAGCGCCATGCCGACTCCGTGGCGGCGGAACAGATCGATGGGCGGCAGCCGGGTCTCGCGCAGATAATAGAAAGCGCCGGGCAGCAGCACGGCCACCGTACCGGCCCGCGCCAGGGCGCGCACGCCCGCCTCGCCGGCATATTCCAGATGATCGGCCGAAAGGCCGCCATAATCCGCCACCAGCTCGGCCCCGCCCATATCGCTCAGCTGTTCGGCGTGGAGCCTGACCGGCAGACCGTGGTCGCGCGCGGCGCGGAACACCCGCTCGGTCTGGTCGCGGGTGAAGCCGATGGTTTCGCAGAACGCATCGACCGAATCGGCTTCGCCGGCCGCGGCGACCGCGGGAATCGTCTCCCGGCACACCAGATCGATATAGCCGTCGGCATCGCCGGCAAATTCCGGCGGCACGGCATGGGCGCCAAGGAAGCTGGTCGCGACATCGACCGGCAGAAGGCCGGGAATGCGCCGGGCCGCCTGCAGCATCCGGCGCTCGGTCGCGGTATCGAGACCGTAGCCGGACTTGATCTCGACCGTCGTCACCCCCTCCTTCAGGAGTGCGCGCAGGCGCGGCAGGGCGCTTTCGACCAGTTCGTCGAGGGAAGCCTGCCGGGTCGCCCGCACGGTCGAGACGATGCCGCCGCCGGCCTGGGCGATCTCGGCATAGGTCGCGCCGTTGAGGCGCTGTTCGAACTCCGCCGCCCGGTTGCCGCCATAAACGATATGGGTATGGCAGTCGATCAGCCCCGGCGTGATCCAGGCGCCGCCGGCATCGTGCACCGTGGCGCCGCGCAGGCGCGACCGGTCGAGACCGGCCTGCGGGCCGATCCAGGCGATATCGCCGCCGGCGACGGCAATCGCGCCGTCCTCGACGATGCCATAGGGATCGTCGCCGGCCGGCGCCATGGTCGCGATCCGGGCGCCGGTCCATACACTGTCCCAGGCGGCGGTCATGATCGGGCCTCGCGAATCGTTGCAGCGCAGCAGTTCGGCGGCCAGTATATCCCGGCGGCGGCAAATTCCGCCCCCCTTGTCCCATCGGCCCGTCCATGAGCCCGGCGGCCACAACCCCGCCGCGCCCCGAAGCCGGGATGCAGGCGCTCTGGTGCCCGCTGTGCCTGCTGCCGGGCGGCTGGGCCGAGCAGGTGCTGCTGGAGATCGACGGGGCCGGCACGATCCGCCGGATCGCGACCGGCGTGCCGGCCGGCGGCCATGCGCAGCTGCCCGGCGCCGTCATCCCCGGCATGACGAACCTGCACAGCCACGCCTTCCAGCGCGCCATGGCCGGGCTGGCCGAGCGCGGCGGCGGGTCCGGTGGCGGGCCGGGCGGCAGCCACGGCGATTTCTGGTCGTGGCGGGAAACCATGTACCGCTTCGTCGGCCGCCTGACGCCGGAGCAGGTCGAGGCGATTGCCGCGCAGCTCTATGTCGAAATGCTGAAGGCCGGCTATACCGGCACCGCCGAATTCCACTATCTGCACAACCCGCCCGGCGGCGGCCGCTATGCCGATATTGCCGAGATGGCGCGGCGCGTGGCGGCGGGCGCCGCAGCGGCCGGCCTGCGCCTCACGCTGCTGCCGGTGCTCTATCGGGACGGCGGCTTCGGCGGCATACCGGCCGGCGATGCCCAGCAGCGCTTCCGGCTCGAAATCGACGAATGGGCCGATATGGTCGCCGCGCTGGCCGACGGGTCGGCCACGCAGACCGCGGCGGCCGCCCTGCACAGCCTGCGCGCCGTTTCGCCGGCGGACATGGCGGCGGCGCTGGCGGCGTGGGACGGCATAGGCCCGGACGGGCCGGTCCATCTCCATATCGCCGAGCAGGAGCGCGAGGTCGCCGAATGCCTCGCCTGGTCCGGGCAGCGCCCGGTCGAATGGCTGCTCGATCATGCGCCGGTGGACGGGCGCTGGACCCTGGTCCACGCCACCCATATGAGCGCGGCCGAAGCCCGGCGCGCCGCCGCCGCCGGCGCGCTCGCCGGCCTGTGCCCGACCACCGAGGCCAATCTGGGCGACGGCCTGTTCGACCTGCCGGCCTGGCTGACCGCCGGCGGCAGCTTCGGCATCGGCAGCGACAGCAACGTCTCGGTCGATCCGCGCGAGGAGCTGCGCTGGCTGGAATATGGCCAGCGGCTGGCGCTGAAACGCCGGCCGGTCGCGCACGGCACCGGAGCCCCCGGCCCGGCCGGTGCGCCGGCCGCGCCCCTGCCGACGGGCGCGGCCCTGTGGCTCGGCGCCGCGGCCGCCGGCGCGCAGGCCATGGGCCAGCCCTGCGGTGCCATTGCGGAAGGCCGGGCCGCCGACCTGCTGGTCCTCGACCGCGACCATCCCACCCTCGCCGGACACGGCCCGGATACGCTGCTCGACGCCTGGGTCTTCACAAATGCCGGCCCGGCGCTTAGGGAGGTGCGGATTGCCGGCCGGCGGGTCGTCGCCGACGGACGCCACGACGGCGAGGAGGCGATCCGGGCCCGCTATCGCCGGGTCGCCGCCCCCTTGATGCACGAGCTTCGATGACCGGAACCGCAGCCCGGACGCCCGCAGCGCAACGCAAGCCGGCGGCGGATATCGCCGCCCTCGCCAGCCGCCTGCGCCAGGGCGAAACCAGGGCGCTCGCCCGCGCGCTCACCCTTGCCGATATCGGCGGCGACGACGCACGGGCCTTGCTCGCCGCGCTTGAGGACGACCGCCGCGATACCCCGGTGGTCGGCCTGACCGGACCGCCGGGTTCGGGCAAATCCACGCTCATCAGCGCCATGATCCGGACGCTGCGCGAACAGGGCCGGCGGGTGGCCGCTCTCGCCGTCGATCCGTCGAGCCCGAAGAGCGGCGGCGCCATTCTGGGCGACCGGGCACGCATGGGCGAGCACGGCTCCGACCCCGATGTCTTCATCCGCTCCATCGCCGCGCGCGGCCATCTCGGCGGCCTCGCCCTCAATATCCAGGCCTCCATCGACGTGCTGAATGCCGCCGGCTTCGATATCGTCCTGCTCGAGACGGTCGGCGCCGGCCAGTCGGAGGTGGAGGTGGCCCAGGTCGCCGACGTGACCGTGGTGATCAGCGCGCCCGGCCTCGGCGACGAGCTGCAGGCGATCAAGGCCGGCATCCTGGAAATCGCCGATATTCTCGCGGTCAACAAGGCCGACCTGCCCGGCGCGGCGACCACTGCCGGACAGCTCGAAGGCATGCTCGGCCTGCGCAGCGGGCGCCGGCGCGACACGCCGGTCGTCAGCACTGTCGCGACCACCGGCGAGGGGGTTGCCGGGCTGGTCGAGACCGCCTGGCGGCTCGCCGGGGCCGTCACCCCGGAGGCGCGCACCGCCCGGACCGAGCGGCAGGCCATCGACCGCCTCGCCAGCGTTTCGGCCGCCCTGGTGCGCGAACGGCTGAACGCCCTGCCGGCGGACGAGCGGCGCACCCTGCTCGAACGGATCCGGGCCGGCGCCGCCGATCCGGCGGAGGCGGTGCGCAGGCTGCTCGGATAGCGGGCGGCCGGTTCGGGAAAGCCCGGCCGGTCAGGCGATGGCCTCCGCCGCCGAGCGGCCGGCGAGGCGGCCGAACACGGCGCCGCCGGTCAGCCCGGTGCCGCCGGGATAATTGAACCAGAACAGGCCGCCGACCAGTTCCCCGGCGGCGTAGAGGCCGGGAATGGGCGCAAGATCGCTGTCGAGCACGCTGGCGCTCGCCGGGTCGATGCGCAGGCCGCCGAAGGTGAAGGTGAGGCCGCAGCCGACCCGGTAGGCCTCGAAGGGCGGGGCCTCGATCCGGTTGGCCCAGTTGCTCTTCGGCACCGCCAGACCCGTGGCGGCGCGCCCGTCCTTTACCGTCGGATCGAACGGGGTGCCGGTATCGACGGCGGCGTTGTAGGCCGCCATTTCGGCGAGGAAGCCGTCCCGGTCCACGCCGTCGAGCCGGTCGGCCAGCCCTTCCAGCGTATCGGCCTTCGCCCTGGTGACCCGGCGGATGCGGTATTCGTCGCGCAGCAGATGGCCGACCTGCGCATCGAAAATCTGCCAGGCGAAACTGTCGGGCTGTTCCAGGATAACCCGGCCATAGCGGGCATAGGTGTAGTTGCGGAAATCCGCCCCCTCGTCGACGAAGCGCCGGCCGGCGGCGTTCACCATGACGCCCCAGGGGTAGCTGTGCTTCTGGAAGCCATCGCCGACCGCGAGATCGCCGAATTCGGGCGCGTTATAGTCCCACGCAACCGCGTGGCCGCCCGACCAGTTACCATACGAAGCCGCGCCGATCTCCAGCGCCATGCGGATGCCGTCGCCGGTATTGAAGCGGCTGCCGCGCACTTTGGCCAGTTCCCAGCCCGGACCGAGATAGCGGGTGCGCCATTCCGGGTTGGCCTGGAAGCCGCCGGCAACCAGCACCACCGCCCGCGCCGGGACCGTCTCGATCCGGCCGGCCCGGCGGACGCGCACGCCGCCGACGGCATGGCCGTCATGGACCAGATCGAGAACCCGCGCGCCATAGCATATGTCGATTCCGGCGGCGCGGGCGGCCGCGGTATGGCCATCGACCAGGCCGGGGCCGCCGCCCCAGGCTTCCAGCGTCAGCCCGCCCCAGAAGCGGAACCGGCCGCCGACCCGGAAGGCCTGGCGGCCGTAGATCGGCATGAAGCGGATGCCCCGGCGGTGCAGCCAGCCCATGGTCTCGCGCGATTCCGTCACCAGCCGCTCGCACAGGTCCGGATCGGTGCGGTAGCGGGTCAGCCGGAACATGTCGTCATAGAAGCTTTCGGCCGGATAGGCGCCGAAATCGGTGGTCGCGACCTGCTCTTCGGAAAGGTCCGGGCACAGGGCGCGGATATCGTCCGCGCCGTCATAGGCGAAGCGGAAGGCCCCGGCGGTGAAGCGGGAATTGCCGCCATTCTCCGCCTCCGGCGCCCGTTCGAGCACCAGCACCGACGCGCCGGCCTCGCGCGCGGCCAGCGCGGCGCAGAAGGCGGCATTGCCGGCACCGACGATCACGATATCGGGATGGGTCATGGCGCGGCCCGGAATGGCACGAAACGCCGGCCGGCGCCAGCCGCGGCGGCTGGGGGAGCTATGACGTTTCCTGCAGCAGCTCGACGATGGCGGGGCCGTGGCTGAGCGTCATCATGTGGCCGGCGCCGGGCACATCCTGCAGGGTCGCGCCCGGTATCGACTGCGCGACCAGTTCCGACAGTTTTGCATGGAGCGGATCGGTTTCGCCGCCGCGGACGACGGCGACCGGCACGCCGATCCGGGCCAGATCGGCGCGGCGCAGCGGAAACCGCTCGACGGCGTCGAGCCCGACGGCGAGGCGCCCGGCCAGCGACAGCAGCTTCGCCCGCGCCCGCTCGTCGAGCCCGCGCCAGTAGCCTTCCCGATTGTTGAAATAGTCGAGATACTGCTCCATCGCCTCGGCTTCGCGGCCGCCGGCGCGCACGGTGGCGACGAAGCGCCGGTTCTGCCCGCCGATCTCGTCGGCGAGCGCGGTTTCGCCGGCATCGCGCAGCAGCGTATAGGGCGCTGGCTCGAGCAGGGTGAGCCGACCGACCGCTTCCGGCCGGGCGAGCGCCAGGGCGAGCGCAATCGTCCCGCCATAGGAATGGCCGACAATGTGGGCCTGCCCGCCCCGGCTGTTCGCCAGTTCGGCGCCAATGACAGCGGCGAGCGCCGCGGCCTCGTCGCCGATCGTCATCGGTGCCGGCCCGGCGAACGGCGCCGTTTCGCCATAATCCGACGGGTTGACGGCAGCGGTGCGGAACCGGTCCTGCAGGGCTGCCGCTATCGGCCGCCAGATCGAAGCGCCGCTGGCGCCGGGCGGCTGGAACAGGAGGAGCGGCGCCGAGCCGTCGTCCGGCCCGCCGGCCTCGTAGCTCACCGTTCTTCCGTAGCAATCGACAAGGGGCATGGCAAAATTTCCGGCGGTTCCGGCAGGGGGCTGCAGCGGCTGCCGGCGATATCTACAGGCGACGGGCCGGTGGCGGAATTGGGCAAATCCGTCCGGCCCGCCCCGTCTTCGCGCCCCGCGGCCGGGCCGGGCAGCCTGTTTTTGCCTTTCCGCCGCATTCCGCTACAATCTCCGGCCCCCGTTCGGGGAACGGTTGCGACGATTTCGGAGGCTGTCATGGCAGAGACGCCGGATTGGCGCATCGAGGGAGACTGGTTCGACAATTGCAGCTGCGCCATCGCGTGCCCCTGCACGTTTGCGCAGCCGCCGGACAATGGATATTGCGAATCGGTCCTCTTCTGGCACATCGTGCGCGGGCATTACGGCGATACCGTCCTCGACGATCTCGCCTTTGTCCGGGTCGGCCGCTGGGACGGCGACCTGTGGGCCGGCAAGGTCAGCGGGCGGGCCGGCATCTTTATCGACGACCGCGCGGAGGACGCCCAGGCCGAGGCGCTCGGCGCGATCATCGGCGGTCGCGCCGGCGGCTTTCCGGGTTCGGTGAACGCCCTGTTCACCGGCGGCCGGAAGGTGATTGGCATCGAGCGCGCCAGAATCTCGTTCGAGATCGCACCGGATCAGTCGCGCTGGGGCGTCGATATTGCCGGCAAGGTCAGGGCCTGGGCGGAAGCCCTGACCGGGCCGACCAGCAATCCGGGCGAATATCCGCGGCTGGCCAACGCTCCGGGATCGGAAACCGGGCCCGGCCCGCAACTGGTGACCTGGGGGAAATCCACCCTGTGCCGGGTCGAGGCCTTCGGCTTCGACTTTTCATGGGGCATCAACTCCGCCAAGCACATCCCGTTCGACTGGGCCGGGCCATAGGCTTCCGGCCGCCCGGTCGAAAGGCGCCGGTCAAAGCGCAATCGCAGCGCCGGCAGCGAGCAGAATCGCGCCGAAGGCAAGGGCGATCCAGGCGGGCAGTCGCGGCCATTTTTCGAGCGCGACGACAAGGGTCAGAAGCACGATCCAGACCGGATTCATGGCGCCGGCAGCGAACAGGAGCAGCATGAGCGCCCAGCAGCAGCCGGCGCAATACAGGCCGTGCCGGAGGCCCATCGCCAGGGCGCCGCGCGTGCCCTCGCGCCATTCCGCCATCAGGAATCCGGTCGGGGTCCGGCAGCGTTTCAGACAGGCCTGTTTCAGCGGCGTGAGCTGATAGAGGCCGGCGAGGATGAGCAGGCCGGCGGTCAGCCATTGCGAATTGCTGACGATCATCGGCGTTAGCAGGCTGCTCGCCTGCAGCCCCCATTGCGCACCGACGGCCAGCGCCGAATAGCCGGCCCACACCAGAAGATAGGCGCCGGCGAAGACGAGCGACCGGGCCGTCGCCCGGCCGGCCCGCGCACGGCCGCGCTCCAGGGAATCGAAGGTCAGAATCATCGGGGCGGCGGCCGGCAGCATCATGGCCACCATCATGCAGCCCCACATGGCGCCAACGGCGGCCACGGTCTCCCCGGACCATGCCGTATCGAGCGGCATCATCGACCGGACGAAAGGATGCGACATGTCGAGCGTCATCCAGGCGACGAACGCCCAGCTCGCGACCGACACCAACCCGATGGCCGTCAGAATTTCGGACTGGCGAAGAAGCCGGCGCATGACCGTGCGCATCGTCGATCGCTCCCGAACGCTGCCCGCTCCGGCGCAAGGCCGCGGCGCCAGCCGGCGCCGCGCTCAGGCGACCGCGGCGCGGACCGCCTCGACGATCCGGTCGGCGACCGCATCGCCCAGATAGGCGTGCATCGGCAGGCTGAGAATCCGCCGGCACAGCGCCTCGCTCACCGGCAGGGAGCCCTCGCCCCCGCCATGGCTGCGATAGGCCGGCTGCAGATGCATCGGCGCCGGATAGTAGATCGCGGTCGGAATGCCGGCCGCGTCGAGGCGGGCGCGCACCTCGTCGCGGTCATCGACCAGGATCGAATATTGCGCCCGGCTGCTCACACAACCGTCCGGCCGGAACGGGACGGTGGCGACATCGGCAAGGCCGGCATCGTAGCGGTCGGCCAGCCGGTTGCGGGCGGCGACCTCGCCCTCGAAGGCCGGCAGCTTGCCGAGCAGCACCGCGGCCTGCAGACTGTCGATCCGCGCGTTCAGGCCGACCCGCTCGACGGCATAGTGCACGCTGCCCTGGCCGTGCACCCGGATCGAGCGCAGCAGCGCCGCCATCTCCGCATCGTCGGTGAAAACCGCGCCGCCATCGCCATAGCAGCCGAGCGGCTTGGCCGGATAGAAGCTGGTCGTCGTCACCGGCGCGAGCGTGCCGACCTTGCGGTTGCCGCGCCGGGCGCCGAAGCTCTGCGCCGCATCGCCGATCAGGCTCAGCCCCTCCTCGTCGGCGATCCGGGCGAGGGCGGCGTAATCCGCCGGCAGGCCGAACAGATCGACGGCGATGACGGCCCTGGGCGTCAGCGCGCCTGCCGCCCGCACCCCGGCGATGCGCGCGCGCAGATCGTCGGGATCGATATTGAAGGTGGCGCCGTCGACATCGACGAAGACCGGCGCGGCGCCCAGCATCAGCGCCACCTCGGCGGTCGCGGTGAAGGTGAAGGACGGCACGAAGACGGCGTCGCCGGGCCCGATGCCGAGCGCCATCAGCGGCGCCACCAGCGCATCGGTTCCGCTGGAGACGGCAATCGCCTCCCGCGCGCCGCAAAAGTCGCACAGCGCGGCCTCGAGCGCTTCGACCTCCGGCCCCATGACGAAGCGGCCATGGCGGAACACTTCGGCGATATGGGGCGCCATCGCCTCCCGGAGGGCGGCATACTGGGCCCGGACGCCGGCGAATTCGAGCTCCGGCACCCCGGCCTCGGGCAGAAAGAAGGCCGGCGGCGCCTGGGTCACGGGGCGAGCCGGCGCCAGACCGCCGACAGGGATGCCGCCAGATGTTCGATATCGGCTTCCGTGTGCAGCGGCGACGGCGTGATGCGCAGCCGTTCGGTGCCGCGCGGTACGGTCGGATAGTTGATCGGCTGGACATAGACGCCGAACTCGTCGAGCAGCAGATCGGAAATCTGCCGGCAGCGCGCCGGATCGCCGACCATGACCGGCACGATATGGCTGGGATTGTCCAGATGGCGGATGCCCTGTTCGGTCAGGCGCCGGCGCACCTCGCCGACGATGCGCCGCTGCGCCTGCCGTTCGGCATCGCTGGCCTTGAGATGGGCGATGCTCGCAATCGCGGCCGCGGCAATCGCCGGCGGCAGAGCGGTGGTGAAGATGAAGGCGGAGGCGTAGCTGCGCACGAAATCGACGATGGCCGCCGAGGCGGCGATATAGCCGCCGACGCAGCCGAAGGCCTTGGCCAGGGTGCCCTCGACGATATCGATCCGGTCCATGACACCGTCGCGCTCGGCAATACCGGCGCCGCGCGGGCCGTACAGGCCGACGGCGTGAACCTCGTCGAGATAGGTGAGCGCGCCGTATTTTTCCGCCAGATCGCAGAAACGGCCGATGGGCGCGACATCGCCATCCATCGAATAGACCGATTCGAATGCGATCAGCTTCGGCCGGTCCGGTTCCGCCGCGGCGAGCAGGCGCTCCAGATCGTCGGCATCGTTGTGTTTGAAGATGCGCTTTTCGGCGCGCGAATGGCGAATGCCCTCGATCATCGAGGCATGGTTCAGCGCGTCGGAAAAGACGATGCAGCCCGGCAGCTTCGCCGCCAGCGTGCTGAGCGCGGCCAGATTGGCGACATAGCCGGAGGTGAACACCAGCGCCGCCTCCTTGGCATGCAGGTCGCGCAGTTCGCGCTCGAGCAGCACGTGGAAATGGTTGGTGCCGGCAATGTTGCGCGTACCGCCGGCGCCGGCGCCGCAGCGGTCGATCGCGGCGTGCATCGCGGCCAGCACCTGCGGATGCTGGCCCATGCCCAGATAATCGTTGGAACACCAGACCGTGACTTCCTGCCCGGCACCGTCCCGGTGCCGGGTCGCCTTCGGGAAATGCCCCGCATGGCGCTCGATATCGGCGAACACGCGATAGCGGCCTTCCCGGTGCAGATCGTCGATCCGCTGGCGGAAGAAACGGTCGTACTCCATGGGTACTCCCACAAGGACGCGCCGGCCGGCGACAATGCAGAGGGGGCGGGACAGGCGAACCGGGCCCGCCGGCCCCGAATCCCGCAGCGCAATTCCGGGGATCGGCCGCAGCCTCCGAACGGCCGCGCCGGCAAGCCCGCGGCAGACCGGCCGCAGATACTGTCCCGGCGCCGGCGCAAACGGGGTTCCCGATAACGCGACCGGCGGGACCGGCAGAACGACTTGCCGCCGTTTTCCTAGCGCCGAATTGCCGGCAGCCGGGCATGGAAAATTGCCGCAACGGGCGCGATGCCGCCGTCAGTTCCGCTCCCCGGAACAGGGAACGAAGCCATGCCGGCCGTGCCGGCCCGGACGGTCCTGCACCGCGAAGCGTGTTCGCCGGCCGCGATTGTGCGACGGCGCCGCCGATTCCGGCTGATTGACGGGTTGCGGGAAAGGAGATTGTCTTTTGTGCGTTGCGGCTTATGTTGCACGATGCGGGAAGGTTAACTGCTGTCGGCCCGGCGCGATTGAGGAATGTACGATACACTCCGCAGGCTCCCGTCCGGGCAGGTAGAATAGTTCGCAATTCCGATATCGAAGGTTCGCAGTCTCCGCCGTTTGCGGGTCGCCGGACCGGTCGGGAACGGTCGTCTTTCCCGAATATCGATGAACGATGGCAATAGAGGGATGTCCTTCAACATGATCGATGAAACCAGCCTGACGAAGGGTCAGCTCCGCAAGCTCACCGCGCTGCGCAAGTCTGTCGGTTCCGAAATCGGCGAGCGCGCCTTTGCCGACTGGCTGTCGTCGCAGACCGGCGAAGACCGGGACCGGAACGCCGAAATTATCGCCGAGGCGCTCTGGCCGCTGGTCGCACAGCGCAATCTCCGCATCCCGCGCGGCGGCTACCGGCTGCGGCGCGGCCGCGGCCGGATCATCGTCGAACCGGGCGATTCGTAAGCCGGGCAATACAGGTTTCCGGCCGGCCGCGGCGTGCCTTCGGGCACGCCCGTTTACGCGATGGATGGGAAGAACTGCCGGCGGCATCGCGGCCGACAGTTCTTTTCGCGTGCGGAAATGCGATGGCGGGACGCGAAAATTCCCCATGACATCGCCGGTTCCCTTCGCGTTCTCCGGTTCCGGCCGTTCCGAACGCCGGTAATGTAAAAGTTATATGACGCTCCTGTCGGCGTGCCGGGGTTCGGAAACAGCCAGAGCGGCCGGCGCCGGCGCGGCCGACGGGATCGCCGGCTGAAGCGCAACAGCGAGGGCCGTTCCATGGCACGGTTTCCCGGCATGAAGACGGTCCGGCTGCAGGACCGGCCGACGCCGGTCTATCGGGGCGATCTGTGCGTGATCGGATCCGGCGCCGCCGGCATGTCGGCGGCCCTGGAAGCGGCCCGGCTCGGCCTGCAGGTCGTTCTGGTCGATGCCGCGCCCCGGCTCGGCGGACAGGCGGTCGGCGCCGCGCTGGGCACGATCTGCGGGCTGTTCCGCAACGGGCCGGAACCCCGGCGCCTGACCCACGGCGCGATGGACGACCTGTTCGAAACCCTGTTCGCCCGGGGCGAGGCCGCGTTGCGCCGGGTGCGCGGCACCTTCATCCTGGATTACGTGCCGAATGCGTGGATGCGCTGGGCGGAGGGCAGGATCGCCGCCGTCGGCATCGTGCCGCTGCCGGGCGCCATCGTCCGCCGGGTCGAACATCGCGACGGCATTGTCGAGGCCCTGGCGCTGGCCACGCGCTTCGGCGATGCCCGCGTCGAGGCCAACCGCTTCGTCGATGCCTCCGGCGACGCCGTTCTGCCCTGGCTGGCCGGCCACGCGCTGCGGCAATCGGAAACGCCGGTGCTGGGCACCGTGATGGCGATCCTGGAAGAGGTCGATACCGACCTGTGCGCCGGCTATCCGCGCGCGCTCTATCACGATCTGATCCGCCGGCATGGCCGCGAATTCGGCCTGGTCCGCACCGAAGGGCCGGTTTTCGTCGTGCCGGGCACGCGCAAGCTGCTTCTCAATCTCACCCATGTCGAGACGCCGCTGGAGACGGCCGGCCTGGCGCTGGCCGGGATCGAGGGGCGGCGTCAGGTCGATGCCCTGCTGGACCTGCTCAAGCGCGAACTGCCGGCGGCGTTCAGCGAAGCGCGGGTCGCCGTCTACGGCGATGCCGGCATCCGCCAGACCCGGACCATTGTCGGCCGGCGTGCCGTCAGCGTGGAGGATGTCGCGACCGGGGTGCGGCCGCCCGACGCCATCGCCCGCACCGCCTGGCCCATCGAACTGCACGGCGACATGGCGGGGGCGCACTGGACCCTGTTCGATGAGGACCATGTCCATTATGTCCCGTTCGGCGCCATGCTGCCGGAGGGGCTGCACAATGTCGTGGTCGCCGGCCGCTGCATCGACGCCGAACCGGCCGCACTCGCCAGCCTGCGCGTCATGGGGCCATGTTTCGCCATGGGCCGGGCGGCGGCCGCGGCGGCCCATCTCAACCGCAGCGGCTCGCTGCATCAGATCGACATCGCCGCCCTGCAGGATGCGGTGAAGGACAATCTGTACGGCGAAACGGTCGATCCGTGGGCCGGCGAGGCGGTCAGCGAGACCGGCCCCGAGGCCGAGGGCAAAGGCAGCGAAGGGCAATAGTCCGCCGCCGCCCGGCCGGCCCGGAGAACAGGGAGAGAGCCGAATGAGCGACCGGCCGGCAGACATGCCGCCGGACCCGGCGCCCGGCAGCGGGAAAGCGGGTACGGTGGTCGTGTTCGGCAACGAGAAGGGCGGAACCGGCAAATCGACCGCCGCGATGCATCTCATCGTCGCCCTGCTGCGGGCCGGCGAGGCGGTGGCAAGCATCGATCTCGACGGACATCAGGGCACGCTGAGCCGCTATATCGAGAACCGCCGCCGCTTCGCCGACACCGAAGGCCTGCACCTGCAGTTCCCGGAGCATTGCCGCATCGCCGAAGGTACGGCCGGGCGCGACAGCGCCGATGCCCTGATCGACCGGCTGGCGGCCGGCCACGATCACGTCGTTCTGGACTGTCCGGGCACCGATAATGCGCTGGCCCGCCATGCGATCTCGCGGGCCGATATTCTGATCACGCCGATCAACGACAGTTTCGTCGATCTCGACCTGCTGGCCCGGCTCGGCGGCTCGCCGCCGCGCGTTCTGGGGCCGAGCGTCTACAGCCAGACCGTCTGGGAAGGACGGCAGCAGCGCGCCATGGACGGCGGTCGGCCGATCGAATGGATCGTGCTGCGCAACCGGCTGAGCCCGCTCGATTCGCGCAACCGGAAGCAGGTCGGCACGGCTCTGGAGGCGCTGTCCCGGCGCATCGGCTGCCGCTGGCTCGACGGCTTTCACGAACGGGTCGTCTTCCGCCAGCTCTTCCTGCAGGGCCTTACCGTGCTCGACCTGCGCGAGGAAGGCGCCGGCGTCGCGCTCAACCTGTCCCATGTCGCCGCCCGGCAGGAAATCCGCCGCCTTGCCGATACGGTGCTGGCGCTTTCCGGCCCGGCCCGGCCCCTGCCGCCTTCGCAGCAATGAGTCGGCGCCGGCGGTTCGACCGGGAATCGTCCGCGCCGCCTTCCGGCGCAGGCAGGCCGGGCGCTACAGCAGTTTCACCAGCGCGACGATCAGGCCGCCCTGGGCGATCAGCGCCCCGAACAGCCATTTCAGAAGATCGGCCTTCATCCCCTCGATGGCGGCCTTCGTCTCCTGACGCAGGATCTCCACCCCCGCTTCGACCCGCGCAATGTCGGCCTTCGTCTCTTGGCGCAGGGCATCGATATCGGCCTTCGTCTCCTGACGCAGGGCATCGATATCGGCCTTCGTCTCCTGACGCAGAGCCTCAATGCCGGCTTTCGTCTCCTGGCGCAGGGCCTCCACCTCCACCCGGACCTTCGCAATATCGGCCTTCGTCTCCTGACGGAGGGCCTCGATGTCGGTCTTCGTCGCGAGATTGGCGTTGAGCAGCGCGACCTGCTCGTCGGCCAGGGTCTCGGCCTGCTTCTCGGTGAAGCCGCTCTCGGTCAGGCGCTTGACGAAACGGTGGGTATCGAAGGCGATGGCTTCGGTCATGCCGCGATCATAGGTACCCGAAAGGCGCAGGACAAGGATTTGTCCCCCGGGATACCGGCAGAACGGGGACACGAGATTGACCGGAGGCCGGCCAGCGCCTACGATCCGGTAACCGAACGGTTACTTGAAGGCGCCGGCAGCCCGCGGGCGGGCAACGGGCGGGCCGCGCCGGAGAAGCGGGCATGACGACGAAGCGCCTCGGGCTGATCATGAACGGCGTCACCGGGCGCATGGGGACGAACCAGCATCTGGTGCGCTCGATCTGCGCCATCCGGGCCGAGGGCGGCGTCCGCCTGGCGAACGGCGACCGGGTTTTGCCCGACCCGATCCTGGTCGGCCGCAACGGGGCCCGGCTGGCCGAACTCGCCGCCGCCAACGGCATCGAACGCTGGACGACCGATCTGGACGCGGCGCTGGCCGACCCGGACGATACCCTGTTCTTCGACGCCGCGACCACGCAGCGGCGCAGGGATGTGCTGTTGGCGGCAATCGGCGCCGGCAAGCACATCTATACCGAGAAGCCGGTTGCCGGGACTCTGGAAGACGCACTCGCCATCGCCCGCGCGGCGCGCGACAAGGGGGTCAAGGGCGGCGTCGTGCACGACAAGCTGAGCCTGCCGGGGCTCATGAAGCTGCGCATGCTGCGCGATTCGGGCTTTTTCGGGCGCATCCTGTCGGTGCGCGGAGAATTCGGCTACTGGGTGTTCGA
Organism: Alphaproteobacteria bacterium; assembly: GCA_965221475.1. Taxonomy (GTDB): domain Bacteria; phylum Pseudomonadota; class Alphaproteobacteria; order Bin65; family Bin65; genus Bin65. The sequence continues at coordinate 1,167,443 of OZ244891.1, forward strand.
GGGCGACTGGCAGGAGGCGCAACGGCCGTCCTGGAACTACCGCAAGGCCGAGGGCGGCGGCATCGTCCTGGATATGCTGTGCCACTGGCGCTATGTGCTCGACCATACGGTCGCACCGGTCCGGGCCATCAGCTGCCATGGCGCCGTCCACATTCCCGAACGCCGGGACGAGACGGGCGCGCGCTACGACGCCGATGCCGAGGATGCGGCCTACGCCACCTTCGAGCTGGAGGGCGGCATCGTCGCCCAGATCAATTCCTCATGGTGCACAAGGGTGCGGCGCGACGATCTGGCGACCTTCCATGTCGACGGCACTCACGGCTCCGCCGTCGCCGGGTTGACGCGCTGCTTCATCCAGCCCCGGGTCGCGACGCCCCGGCCGGTGTGGAACCCGGACGAGCCGCAGGAGATCGACTTTCGCGCCGGCTGGCAGGAAGTGCCGGACAACCGGCACTGCGAAAACGGTTTCAAGACCCAGTGGCAGGATTTCATCCGCCATCTGTACGACGATACGCCCTGGGATTATACGCTGCTGTCCGGCGCCCGCGGCGTCCAGCTCGCCGAACTCGGCTATCGGAGCTGGCGCGAACGGCGCTGGCTCGACGTGCCGGAACTGGCGCTATAGCCATGGCAACGGTCGATCTGCCGACCCGCGACGGCGGCATCGAGACCTGGCGACTGTCGCAGCCGCTGGCCTTCCGGCCGGCCCGTGCCGCCGATCTGCCGCGCATCGCCTATGCAGCAGCGCATGTCGTCAACGATCCGCGCGCCGACAACGACCCCTGGCTCGACAGCGCGCTCGACTGGGACGCCACCCTCGCCTACCGGGAGCATCTGTGGTCGCTCGGCCTCGGCGTGGCCGAAGCGATGGATACGGCGCAGCGCGGCATGGGGCTCGACTGGCCGACCTCGCGCGAGCTGATCCGCCGCTCGGTCGCCGCGGCGCGGGCCCGGGATGGCGGCGGGCCGATCGTCTGCGGCGTCGGTACCGACCATCTGCCGCCGGGGCCGGATACCGGCCTGGACGACGTCATCCGCGCCTATGAGGAACAGTGCGAAGCGGTCGAGGCGGCGGGCGGGCGGATCGTCCTGATGGCCAGCCGCGCGCTCGCCGCCTGCGCCGCCGGCCGGGCCGACTATGAAAAGGTCTATGGCCGCATCCTCGGCCAGGTACGCGAGCCGGCGCTGATCCACTGGCTGGGCGGCATGTTCGATCCAGCGCTCGAGGGCTATTGGGGCGCTGCCGACCCGGCGGATGCGATGGAAACCTGCCTGGCGATTCTGGCCGCCCATGCGGACCGGATCGACGGCATCAAGATTTCGCTGCTCGACGACAGCCGGGAAATCGCCATGCGCCGCCGTCTGCCCGCCGGCATGCGCATGTATACCGGCGACGATTTCAACTATCCGGCCCTGATCGCCGGCGACGCCGCGGGCCATTCCCACGCCCTGCTCGGCATTTTCGACGCCATCGCGCCGGCCGCCAGCGCCGCCCTGCTGGCCATGGCCCGGCAGGACATGGAGCGCTATTACGCCATCCTCGCGCCGACCGTGGCGCTGTCGCGCCACATCTTCCGGGCGCCGACCCGCTTCTACAAGACCGGCATCGTCTTCATGGCCTGGCTGAACGGCCACCAGGATCATTTCACCATGGTCGGCGGGCAGGAGAGCGCACGCTCGACCCTGCATCTGAGCGACCTGTTCCGCCTCGCCGACCGGGCCGGCCTGCTGCACGACCCGGAGACGGCGGCAGCGCGCATGGCGGCCGTGCTGGCGGTGCGCGGCGTCGTGTGAGGCGATGCGCGATCTCTCCCGCGATACAGCGCTGCTGTCGCTCAACACCGCGACCGTGCGCCCGCTCTGGACCCTGGAGCAATGTATCGAGGGCTGCGCCCGGCACGGAATCGGCGGCATCGCACCCTGGCGCGACCAGCTGGCGGCGTGCGGGGCGGACCGGGCGGACCGGCTGATCCGCGATGCCGGCCTGCGGGTCACCGGCCTGTGCCGGGGCGGCATGTTCCCGGCCGCCGACCGGGCCGGGCGGCAGGCGGCGCTGGACGACAGCCGCCGGGCGGTGGACGAGGCGGCGGCCCTCGCGGCCGAATGCCTGATCCTCGTCGTCGGCGGTCTGGCGCCGGGATCGAAGGATCTCGCCGATGCCCGAACGCAGGTCCGCGACGGCATTGCCGCCCTGCTCGAATACGCGCGCACTGCCGGCGTACCGCTCGCCATCGAGCCGCTGCATCCCATGTACGCCGCCGACCGGGCCTGCGTGAATACGCTGAAGCAGGCCAACGATTTGTGCGACGCGCTCGGCGACCTGGCGGATCGGGGGATCGGCGTGGCGATCGACGTCTATCACGTCTGGTGGGACCCCGAACTGGCGGCGGAAATCGCCCGCGCCGGCGCCGCCGGCCGCATCCTCGCCTTCCATGTCAGCGACTGGCTGGTGCCGACGACCGACCTGCTGCTCGACCGCGGCATGCCGGGCGACGGCATCGTCGACATCCCGGAAATCCGCCGCCGGGTGGAGGCGGCGGGCTATGACGGCGCGGTGGAGGTCGAGATCTTCTCGCAGAACAACTGGTGGCGCCGCGATCCGGACGAGGTGCTGGAGACCTGCATCCAGCGCCACCGGACGGCGGTCTGACGATGGCGCGCGGCATGGCCGATATCCCGGCGGCCGCGCTCGCCCGCTTCCGCGCCGGCACGGTCATCCCGGCCCATCCGCTCGCCCTCACTGCCGCCCGGTCGCTGGATACGGTCCGCCAGCGCGCCCTCAGCCGCTACTATCTCGATGCCGGCGCCGGCGGCCTTGCGGTCGGCGTCCATACCACGCAGTTCGCCATTCGCGAGGCCGGCCTGTACGAACCGGTGCTGCGCCTGGCGGCGGAAACCGCGGCAGAGCGCACCGGTACGCCCCCGTTCATGATCGCCGGCGTCGTCGGCCGGACCGCCCAGGCGGTGGCCGAAGCCCGGCTGGCCGCCGGCCTCGGCTATCATGCCGTGCTGCTCAGCCTTGCTGCCTTCCAGGGCGTGTCGGAAGACGAGCTCATCGCCCATTGCCGGCAGGTCGGCGCGGAGATGCCGCTGGTCGGCTTCTACCTGCAGCCGGCGGTGGGCGGCCTCGCCCTGCCCTTCTCGTTCTGGCGGCGCTTTGCCGGGATCGACAGCGTCGTCGGCATCAAGATCGCGCCGTTCGACCGCTACCGCACCCTCGATGCCGTGCGCGGCGTCGCCGCCGCCGGCGCCGGAGAGCGCATCGCGCTCTATACCGGCAACGACGACAATATCCTGCTCGACCTGCTGACCCCGTGGCGGATCGCCGGCGACGAGACCGCGACAACGCTCAGAATCCGGGGCGGGCTGCTCGGACACTGGAGCGTCTGGGTCAAGACGGCGGTCGGCCTGCTGGAACGGGCACACGCCGCCGTCGCCGCCGACCGGATCGACAGCGATCTGCTGGCGCTGGCCGGCCAGATCACCGATTGCAATGCCGCGTTCTTCGATGTCGCCAACGGGTTTCGCGGCTGTATCGCCGGGGTGCACGAGGTGCTGCGCCGGCAGGGGCTGCTGGAGAGTATCCGGTGCCTCGACCCGGCGGAAACCCTGAGCCCCGGCCAGGCCGGGGAAATCGATCGGGTCTGCCGGGCCTATCCGCATCTTGGCGACGATGGGTTTGTCGCCGAAAATCTGGAAAGATGGCTGGCGCCCTGACCGGCAGCCGGCCGGTCGCGGGCCGACGGAGGAGCGGGCCGGGCGAAATCTTCGGCAGGAGGCGCGAATGGGACCGGGAATTTCCGCCCAGACAGTCTGGCGATGGGCCGCCATCGTCGCCGTTCATCTGGCGGTGGTGCTGATCTGGTATCTGGTGGTCGAGCTGGGCGAAGTGCCGAGATTCGTGCTCGCCTCCCCCGGCGAAACGGTCATGTCGCTGTTCGACACCTACCCCTGGTTCGACAACACGCTGGTGACGACGGCCGAGATTTTCGGCGGCTATTTTCTCGCCGTGATCGTCGGCGTCGGCCTCGCCCTGCTGTTCTCCTGGTACCGTACGGTGAACAATCTGCTGATGCCGCTGGTCGTCAGCCTCAACATGATCCCCAAGGTGGCGCTGGGGCCGCTGATCGTCGTGTGGTTCGAGTATGGCGTGTATACCAATATCATCATCGCCTTCTCGATCAGCTTTCTGCCAATTCTGATTACCACCGCCCGGGGCCTGCGCGAGGTCGAACCCGACCTGGTCGATCTGGTCAGGACCCTGCGCGCCACCCGGCGGCAGATCTTTATCAAGATTCAGCTGCCCGGCTCGCTGCCCTATATCTTTTCCGGCATGAAGGTGGCAGTCGTTCTCGCGGTCGCCGGCGCTGTGGTCGGCGAGATCATCGCGTCGGATTCCGGCCTCGCCTATCTGATCGGCCAGGTTCAGGTGACGCTGGATACGGCGGCGATGATGATGGCGGTGATTCTCATCACCCTGGTCGGCGTGGCGCTCTATCTGATCGTGCTCGGGCTGGAGCGCCTGTTCGTCATCCGCGACTCCCGGGTCGAAACGGTATGACCGGGCAGCCGCCGCCGCGCGACGGCGAACCCTTCATCCGCCTGGAGGGGGTCCGCAAGACGTTCCGCGTTCGCCACCAGGAGATTCTCGCGGTTTCCGACGCGACTTTCGATGTCCACGAGGGCGAACTGGTGTCGCTGGTCGGGCCTTCGGGCTGCGGCAAGACCACGTTGCTCAAGATTGTCGCCGGCCTTCATTCCCACGATGGCGGCACGCTCGCCATCGGCGGGGCCGGCAGCGATTTCGACCCGGCCCGCGATGTCGGCATGGTGTTTCAGCAGCCGCTGCTGCTGAAATGGCGGCGGGTGCTGGAGAATGTCCTGCTGCCGGCGGAAATTCTCGGCCTGCCGAAGCGCGAGGCGCGCGAGCGGGCGCAGGACCTCATCCGGATGGTCGGGCTGGCCGGCCACGAGCAGAAATATCCCTACGAGCTTTCCGGCGGCATGCAGCAGCGCGCCGCCATCGCCCGGTCGCTGGTGCACGATCCGCGGCTGATCCTGATGGACGAGCCCTTCGGCGCACTCGACGCCCTGACCCGCGAGCGCATGAATCTGGAGCTGCTGCGCATCTGGGAGCAGAGCCGCAAGACCATCCTCTTCGTCACCCACGGCATCGCCGAGGCGGTCTTTCTCGGCACCAGGGTGGTCGTGCTCACCGCCGGCCCGGCGCGCATGGCCGACCGGATCGACATCGACCTGCCGCGGCCGCGCACCCTCGACATGAAGACCCAGGAACGCTTCGGCAGCTATGCCCGCCGCATCTATCATCTGCTCGGCGTGGAATGAGCCGGCGCACCCGGCCGGCAGCCGAAACCGGGAACATGCTTGTTCCGTGCAGCGACACCATCTAAGATTTATTACCCGGCTGGTTACTTTCGGGAGGAAATGCGGGCGCGCCGACAGCGGCCCGGTCCGCCGACGGCAACGGTTTTCCGCACGCGCCTGCTCAACTGGTTCGGACCGGAAAAGGAAGGGGCAGCACGATGGGAATCATTACGATTGGGCGTAAATCGGCGGCGGCGCTGGCCGTTGCCGCGATCGGCAGCCTGGGCGCTTCGCAGGCCGGTGCCGCGGAGAAGGTCGATTTCATCCTGAACTGGATCGCCGGCGGCGACCACGCGCCCTATTACTACGCGAAGAAAATGGGCTGGTATGCCAGTGCCGGCATCGATCTGAACATTCAGCAGGGCAAGGGCTCGTCGATGTCGTCGCGCCGCACCGGCGCCGGCAAGAACCCGATCGGCCTGGCCGATCTCGGCACCGCGCTGGTCACCATGGGCAAGGGCGCCCGCATGGTCGCGGTGATGAACATCTACGCCAACTCGCCCTATGGCATGTACTGGCTGAAGAGTTCGGGCATCGGCGGGCCGAAGGATTTCGCCGGCAAGAAGATCGGCAACCCGCCCTGGGATGCGGCGCGGCAGATGTGGCCGGCGCTGGCGAAGAAGGTGGGTGTGGATCCGGCCTCGGTGAAATGGGTCAATATCCAGCCGAACGCAAAGCTCGCCGCGCTCAAGGCCGGATCGATCGACGTCACCACGTCCTTCTACAACATCCACCACATTTTCAAGCGTGTGCTGGGCAAGGACATGGGCTTCTTCCCGTGGAAGAAGTACGGCATCAACCCCTACGGCAACTCGATCATCGTCAACATCGACTATCTGGAGAAGAACCGGAAGGTCGTTGCCGCCTTTGTCGGCGTCACCCAGAAGGCGTTCGCGACCTGCGTCAGGACCCCGGACCCGTGCATCCAGGCGCTGGTCGAGGCCAACAAGGGGCTGAAATTCGCCAACGAGAAGGAGAACTGGGGTCTGGTGACCGAGCTGATGAGCGACCGGTTCTCGCGCACGGTGGCGCTCGGCTGGTTCGATCCCGACCGCATGGCGTCGGATCACAGGCTGGTCAACACGTACTTCAAGATCGATACGAAGTACGAGATCGGGGATCGCTACACCAACGCCTTCCTGGACCGCAGCATCAAGATGCCGAAGATCGACCGCAAGTCGGCGTTCGACTGACCGGCTGCCGGGCCCGCCGGCGCGGCGCGGAACCGGCGCCCGGCGCTATCCGAGTTCCGGGCCGGCGATGGCATAGAGCCGGCGCGGATCGTCGAAGCCGGCGGCCCGGCCGCGTATCATGCGGATGAACGGGCGCTGCAGGGCGAAGCCGCCGGCTTCCAGCCAGCCGACGAAGCCGGCGCGGCCGGCGGCGACATCGATCTGGACCGGCCCGCTCGACGCATCGATGGCGGCGGCGGCGAGTGCGCGGGCCGTCGCTTCGTCGGCGGCGGCGAGGGGGCCGATCTGGTCCGCTTCGCGCCCGTCCCGCGCCAGCACATAGCCGGCGAGCGTACCGTCCCGCCAGGCGCCGAAAGCGGCATCCGGCCGGCGGCGGCGCAGGTGATGAAGCAGTTCGAGCCGGTCGCCGCCGAACAGGGCGCGGTCTGCGGCCGCGACCCGGGCCAGATCGCCGGCCGCCAGCCGGCGCACGGCCGATGCTCCGGCCAGCGCCTCCGGCAGGGCCGGGCGCGCCTCCGCCCGGTAGCGCCCGAGGTCGTAGACGGTGCGAAAGCCGATCCGGCGATAGACTTCCCGTCCCGCCGGGGTGGCGTCCAGACCGGGCACCCGCCCGGCGGCTTCCTGCCGTTCGACGACCGCATCCATCAGCCGGGTTGCGAGGCCGCGGCGGCGATAATCGGGTGCGACCAGCACCAGGCATATCCAGGCAAACCGGCCGTAGGGCAGCGCCATCGCACTGGCGACCAGGCTGTCGTCCGGCGCCAGCAGGCCGAGCCCGCTGCCGCGGGCGAGAATGTAGCCCCAGTCCTCGTGCGTCTGGTTCCAGCCGATCAGCGTGGAGAGGCGCAGGCCGGCCTTCGCCTGCGCGGGTGTCAGCACGATCTGGCGGAGCGATTCCATCGGCTCGACCGGCGCGAGCGCGGATCGCAGATCAAAACGCGCCGTCGCGGCTGCCATAGGCGGTCGGCTTGTCATAGGCGCTGCCGCCGCGTTGCAGCCAGTCCGCCACCCAGTCCACCATGGCAAGCAGCGGCACCGACGGGTTGCCGAACAGGCGTGCCGCCTCGCCGGCATTCACCAGCCAGCAGCGTTCCGACTCCGTCTGCGCAAATACCGGCTCCCGGCCGAGACGCGCACCGAAGGCCAGGGCGAGGGCGCGCACGCTGGCGATCTCGGGGCCGGAGACATTGAGCGGCGCCGTCGGCACGGTGCAGTGGGCGAGGCAGCGCAGCGCATGGCTGTTGGCATCGCCCTGCCAGATGACGTTGACATTGCCGGTCGTCAGATCGACAGGTTCGCCGGCCAGAACCCGGCGGCCGATGTCGTACAGCACCCCATAGCGCATATCGATGGCATAGTTGAGCCGGACGATGCGCCCGGGCGTGCCGTACTGCGCCGAGAAATGCTCGAAAATGCGTTCGCGCGCCAGGCAGCTCATCGCATATTCGCCCACCGGTGCCGGCGCATCCGCCTCGGTCGAGCCGCCCTCGACGACGCGGCCGAAGGGATAGACGTTGCCGGTGGAGAAGACGACGATGCGGCTGTCGCGAAAGGCTTCGGCGACAATCGCCGGGACCGCTGCATTCATCGCCCAGGTCAGCGGCAGGGCGCCGGTGCTGCCGAACTTGCGGCCGGCCATGAAAATCGCGTTCGGGCATTTCGGCAGTTGTGCCACCGCCGCCCGGTCGGTGAGATCGCAAACGACGGTCTCTATATCCCAGGCCCGCAGCTTCGCCGCCACGGCCGGATCGGAGAAGCGGGCGACGGCAACGATCCGCCGTTCCGGTGACGCGCGCCGCGCCAGCCGGGCCAGGGTCGGCCCCATCTTGCCGCCTGCGCCGAGGATCGCCAGATCGCCCCCGACCGTCGCCATATCGCGCACCAGGGCAGCGGACGGGCGGGTCATGAAGTCTTCCAGCGCCGCCTCGTCGGTGAAGCCGGCCGGCAGGCCGGCGGGGTCGCATTCTCCCATGGCTGGCATCTTTCCCCTCGCCGCGGGCCGGGATCGCGGCCCCTCGATTGTCCGATGCGCCGAATCCTGCCATTCTGGCGCGGCTTTGGAAACATGCAGGAGGGAACCGCCATGACCGCCGCCGCGCCGGCCGGGGCGCCGCGCATCCTGACGACCGTGGTCGGCTCCTATCCCGCGCCGCAGTGGCTGATCGCCAGCCCGGGCGCCCAGGCGCTGGCCGACGCCACCCGGGTCGTCCTGCATACCCAGGAACTGGCGGGCATCGATCTGGTCTGCGACGGCGAACTCTACCGCTTCGATCCCGATCATCCGGAAACCAACGGCATGATCGAGTATTTCGTCCGGCCGCTGGGCGGGATCGAGACCGAAATCGGCTTCGAGGACCTGGTCCGTTACCGCGCCCGGCCCGGCATGCAGTTCCGCAGCCGGCCGCCCGGCATCGTCGCCGGGCCGCTATCGGCCGGCAGCCTCGATCTGCCGGACGCCTGCCGGATGGCCCGGCAGCTCACCCGCGCGCCTTTCAAGTTCACGCTGACCGGGCCGCACATGCTGGCCAAGACGCTGATCGACCGCCACTATCGCGACCGGCCGGCGCTGGCGATGGCGATTGCCGACATTCTGGCCGAACAGGTCAGCCATGTCGAAGCCGATGTGGTGCAGCTCGACGAGGCCAATCTGCCCGGCGCGCCGGAGGAATGGGAATGGGCCGCGGCGGCGATCAACCGGGTGCTCGATGCGGTCAAAGGCCGGCCCGCGGTCCATCTCTGCTTCGGCAATTATGGCGGCCAGTCGATCCAGCAGGGCGGCTGGGATCGGCTGATCGACTATCTCAACGCGCTCCATATCGATCACGCGGTGATGGAAGTGGCCCACCGGCCGGCCGGAGAGCTGGAAGTCTTCAAGGGGCTGCGCCCGGAGATCGGCTTCGGGCTCGGCGTCGTCGACATCAAGGTGACCGAGGTGGAAACCCCCGACCGGATCGCCCGCGCCATCGATCGGGCGGAGCAGCTGCTCGGCGAAGGGCGGGTGCGCTACGTTCATCCCGACTGCGGCTTCTGGATGCTCGGACGCCCGATCGCCGATGCCAAGATTCGCGCCCTCGTCAAGGGCCGCGATCTCTATGAGGGACGGGGCAGCCGGGTCGCGGAATGACGCCATCCGGCGCAGGCAGGCGGGGGCGCTAGAGCAGTTTCACCAGCGCGACGATCAGGCCGCCCTGAGCGATCAGCGCCCCGAACAGCCATTTCAGAAGATCGGCCTTCATCCCCTCGATGGCCGCCTTCGTCTCCTGACGCAGGACCTCGACCCCCGCTTCGACCCGCGCAATGTCGGCCTTCGTCTCCTGGCGCAGGGCCTCGATATCGGCCTTCGTCCCCTGGCGCAGAACCTCGATATCGGCCTTCGTCCCCTGGCGCAGAACCTCGATGTCAGTCTTCGTCGCGAGATTGGCGTTGAGCAGCGCGACCTGCTCGTCGGCCAGGGTCTCGGCCTGCTTCTCGATAAAGCCGCTCTCGGTCAGGCGCTTGACGAAACGGTGGGCATCGAAGGCGATGGCTTCGGTCATGCCGCGATCATAGGTACCCGAAAGGTGCAGGACAAGGATTTGTCCGCCGCCATTACGGCCCCGCCCTTACCAGACACCGATCAGGACGCCCTGTTTGCGGGCCATGCCGAGGGACCGTTCGATCTCGCGGTCGGACCGGGTGGTCCGGGTGCGGCGGGTGCGCAGCCAGTCGAACAGGCGCTCGTGCAGCATGGCCCGGACGCCTTCGTGCGCCTCGCTCTCGCCCAGATCGATCAGTTCGTCCGGGTCGTCCTGCAGATCGAACAGCTGCGGCCGGAAGCCCTCATAGAGAATATATTTCCAGTCCGCCGTGCGGATGCACCACGCCCTGGCCTGGTGGGCGCGCAGGCCCAGCGCCTCGCGCGCCGCCCGATAGGAATAGTCGCATTCCGAGAAGGTCGCGTCGCGCCAGTCGTCGGCCGCCCCGCCATCGCGCAGCAGCGGCAGGATGGAGCGGCCCTCCATCCAGTGGTCCTGTTCTGCCGGATCGCCGCCCAGCACCTGGTAGAAGGTCGGCAGCAGATCGATGCATTCGACGAAGCGCGCATCTTCCGCACCGCGGGTCGCGCCGGCCGCCGGATCGGGATCGTAGACGATCATGGGCAGCCGCAGGACGCAGTCGTGGAACAATTCCTTCTCGCCCAGCCAGTGGTCGCCCAGATAGTCGCCATGGTCGGAGGTCAGGACGATCATGGTGTCGTCCATCCGGCCGGTCCGCTCCATATAGGCGAACAGCTCGCCGAGCCGGTCGTCGATCTGCCGGACCAGCCCCATATAGGTCGGGATCACCGTCTCCCGCACCTCGTCGCGGCTGAAACTCTGGCTGTCGGTATGCTGCTGGAAGGCGGCGTAGACCGGATGGCTGGTCTGCCGCTCGCGCGCGCTGCGCACCGCCGGGACGATGTCGGCCGGGCCGTAGAGCGCGTGATAGGGCGCCGGCGCGAGATAGGGCCAGTGCGGCTTGATGTAGGAGAGATGCAGGCACCAGGGCCGGTCGTCGCCGCATTCCTCCATGAAATCCTGCGCGCGCCGGGTCATGTAGGCGGTTTCCGAATCCGCTTCCTTCACCCGGGCCGGCAGCCGGGCGTGACGCATCTCCCAGCCGCTGACGATGTTGCCCTCGCCATCGACGGCGGCGGCGCAATAGTCCCGCCACGGATTGTCGCCGTCATAGCCCTGCTCCCGAAGATAGCGGTTGTGGGCGAAATCCGCGGCGCCGTATCCCCCCGGATGCAGGCCGTCGTCGCGGTCGAACGGTTCGAAGCCGGCCTGGGTCGCCAGCACGCCCTCGGGCGAGACCGGGTCGATACCCAGCCGCTCGAGGCCCTCCCGGTCGATCTGCATGTGCGTCTTGCCGGCGAGCGCGACCCGCAGGCCGAGGGTGCGCAGATGATCGCCCATGGTGCGGATATGGAGCGGCAGCGGCACCCGGTTCCAGTTCGCGCCATGGCTGACCATGTAGCGTCCGGTATAGAAAGACATGCGCGACGGGCCGCAGACCGAAGACTGGGTGAAGGCCCGGGTGAACCGGACGCCGCGCGCCGCCAGCGCATCGATATGCGGCGTCTCCAGCGTCGGATGACCCATGCAGGACAGATAATCCGCCCGCAACTGGTCGCACATGATGAAGAGGATATTGCGGACCTTGCCCATGGGCGGCGAATCGCTGGCTGAAGACGGGAACCGGCCGGACCATATGGCGGCGGCGCCCGGCCGGCAAGGCGCGAAGCGGCCTGACCGCATCGGCGCAGGCGCCTGGCCCTGGCGGGCCCCGGCCGGGGTTCGCCGACAGGGCGCCGGACGGCCATGAACGGCCGGCCGCCGGCCGATTCGCGCTCGCCGGTGCGGCATTGACTCCCAGCGCCGACCGACTATCGATGAAGGCGATAAATTTCGAAAATTCCGGGCATACCGGCCTGACAGGAGGAAAAATTGGGCAGACTCGACAAGAAGGTCGCCATCGTCACAGGAGCGGCGCAGGGAATCGGCGCTGTATTGGCCCGGGAACTGGCAAGGGAAGGCGCCAGGGTCTTGATCGGCGACATATTGGATAGCTCGAAAGCCGTTGAAGCGATCGCTGCCGATGGCGGCGAGGCGGTCGGCTGCAAGGTGGACGTCACCTCGAACGACGATCTTGCGGCGATGGTCGGTCAGGCGGAATCGGCCTGGGGACCGGTCGATATCCTGGTCAACAACGCCGCCCTGTTCGCCACCCTGGACCTCAAACCCTTCTTCGAGATCGCCGACGATGAATGGGACCGGGTCATGATCGTCAACGCAAGAAGCGTCTTTCAGGCCTGCAAGTCCGTCCTGCCCTCGATGCTGAAGAACGGTGGCGGGAAGATCGTGAACATATCTTCCGGTACATTCTATTACGGCCCGCCCGGACTCTCGCATTACACGGCATCCAAAGGCGCGGTGATCGCGCTGACGCGCTCGATGGCGCGGGAGCTCGGAGACAAAAACATCCAGGTCAACGCCATCGCGCCGGGGCTGACGGAGAGCGAAGGGATACAGGGCAACGCCCAATTCGATCCGGCCCGCGCACCAACCGTGGCATCCCGGTCGATCAAGCGCGAGATGGTGCCTGCGGATCTGGTCGGTACGCTGCTCTATCTGTGCTCTTCGGACAGCGACTTTGTCACCGGGCAGACGCTGAACGTCGATGGCGGGAAAGTGAATATCTGACTTGGGCGTTCTCCCGGCCCGGACAGCCGCCTCAACCTGCAGAGCCCGCAATCAGAAGGCGTGGGCGAAGCGCTCGCGGTATTCGGCAAGCTTTTTGCGGAACCCCGGTTCCGTCTCGCGGCCGGCCACAGCATGGGGCGAATCTTCGTCAACCGCGTTGCTGGGGAATTCGTCGAGCTGGCGAAGGCTGGGCCGGCTCGCCATGCGGTCCCACCAGGCTCTGGTGAGGGGATAGGGTTCGAGCCAGAAATCCAGAAACCGCAGCATCTCGATCAATTTGACGAAGGGCGCCAGATTGGTTTCCGCCAGTGTCAGCCGGTCGCCCATGAGATACGGCCGCCCGTCGGCAAGGGCTTTCTCTATCCTTCGGAAGATCGTTTCCCAGCCGCCGATTGCAAGCATGACGTGGTGGGAGTCGAGGCCTTCCAGCACGACAGACTGCTGACGATAAAGGCGGTCGATATTGGGTACGTATTTCCAGCGCTTGACAAATTCATCCCGCGGAATTGTCAGCCGGAATTTGGTAAGCATATTGAGCACCCCGCTGGCCGGGAAGCCGCGTTCGTCGAACAGTTTGATCCATTCGGACATGTGGATGCGCTCGATGGGGTCGCTCGGAGCAAGCGGCGGCTCGGCGCTCAAACTGTCGATATAGCTGCAGATAAGAGAGGATTCGCGTATCACAGCGCCGTTATGAACAAGCGTCGGAACGGTAGCGTTCTGGTTCATGGCAAGATAGGACGGCTCGAACTGGTCGCGGTTCATCAGCGACATCTTTCTCGGAATCCAGTCTGTAATCCCCTTCTCCGACAGGGTGACAATGACCCGGTTCGAGCAGATCGAATCGGTCTCTTCGAGATAGTAGAGTTCAAGAGTCATCCCGTTCCTCCTCTTCGTACGACCACGACGAAAGCGATCCGTTCGGCGCAGCGCGCAATGCCGATCGGCGCCGCGCCCCGGCTCGCGCTATCGTCGCCGGCCCAGCTCGGCCATCTTCTCGCGCATGGCCTGGAGCAGGCCGGCCATGGTGCCGCCGCGCCGCCGGTAGACGGCGGCGAATTCCCGGCGCTGGTTGATCGACATGGAAATGTTTTCGAACACCATGTCGCGCACCTTGAGCGTCCCGTTCGACAGCCGCATGCGCCATTTGAGCCGGAACGACCGGCTGGTGCGCGGGCTGACGATCCGGCTCGTGACGAAAACGCCGCGGCGGTCCGGCCCGGCGGCGACGATGCGGAACCGCTCGCCGCTGTAGCGGCGCAGCTGGATGGTGTAGACCCTGGCGATATAGCGCTCGAACAGATTGAGGAACTCCGCCCGCTGGCGGGCCGTCGCCCCCGCCCAGGCCGCGCGGCCGAGCACGAACCGGCCGATGCGGGGCACATCGAAATGGCGCACGAACAGCTTCCGGAAAATCGCCTCCTGGCTGCTGGCATCGCTGCGCCGGCGCAAAATCTCGATGACCGAGGCCGACAGGGACCGGACGATAGCCTTGCCATCCTCAACCCGGTCGGCCCGGGCCGGCGCCGCACCCGGCGCCAGCGCCGTCACGATGGCGAGAATGGCGGCGGCGCAGCCCCGGTGGCGAGCCCGACGCCGGGACAGCGGCGGGCGGCGGACTGCGCCGGTCACCGGCGCACCGCGGAGGCCGGGCCGGGCCGGTCGCGGGTGGCCGTCCGTGCGTCCTGGCGAGGCCCGGTCGCGGCCCCGCTGTCTTCATCGTCGATATCGATGTCGTCGTCCGGCGGTCCGGCCGGGACCCTGCCGTTGCGGATTCGGGCCACCCGGCCCTGCCAGTAGCTGCTCCGCGTCGCGGTATAGAAGTCCAGCGAGGTGCGCCGCAACCCCTCGACCGCCCCGATCAGGCGCTCGCGCTTGTCGACGACATCGACCGCGGTCACGGCGAGCCGGGCCCGGCCGAGCCCGGTCTTCGCCGTCGGATCGCCGGGCGGGTAGAGGCCGGCATCGGTCGTCCGGCCGGCCAGATGGCGCATCGTATGGGGGCCGAGCAGCGGAACGACCAGATACGGTCCGGGGTCGATCCCCCAGACCGCCAGGGTCTGGCCGAAATCCTCCTCGTGGCCCGGCACGCCGGATTCCGCTGCAACGTCGCTCAGCCCGCCGATTCCCACCGTCGAATTGACGAGCAGCCGGACCATGGTCGTCTGCGCCCGTGCGGCCTCGCCCTGCAGCAGATCGTTGACGAGGGTGACCGGCGATTTGAGATTGTCGACAAAGTTGCGGATCCCGTTCCGCACCTTGCGCGGAAAGGTATCGCGATAGGCCTTTGCAACCGGCTTGCCGATGGCGTCGTCCAGCGCAATGTTGAAGCCGAATGTCGCCCGGTTGATCTTCTCCAGCGGATCGTGCAGGCGCGCGTCGCGGTCGACGCCGCCCGGCGTTGCGCATGCGGCCAGCAACGCGGCCGCGCCCATCGGCAGTATCCGTCCGATCGCTGAACCCATGCAAAACCCCATTCTGCGCCACATCGATGCCCCTGTCGCCGATCCTGCAGCGAAGGCCGGGAAAGCCGGTTACCATATCGCCCGGCCCGTGGCCACACGGTAGCGGGCGGGAACGGGCCGGGCCGGCCGGCGGAGGCAGCCCATGCGCACAGCGCTCCTGATCGCGGCTCTCATCGGCCTGCTGGCGCTCTCCGGCGCCGCGGCCTGGCGGGGCTGGTCGGCGCTCGAAGGAACGGCGATGACCGCGCACGGCTATATCGCGCTGGCGGCCGGGATAACGGTGTCCCTTCTGGTCGGCGGCGGCCTGATGGCGCTGGTCTTCTTCGGCGCCCGCCGGGGCCACGACGATATCGACGATCCGACACGGGAGGATAACCGGCGCGGCTGAAACCGGCCGGGTCGCGGCGCCGGGGCGGCGGCCGGGGTTGCGCCCGCTGGCGGCGGCGTGGCATCTGACCGGCGAAACCGGCGCGGCGGGTGCAGCCGTCCGCGCCGCCTGCCCCGCTCCCAACCGGCGCCGTCGCATGTCACCACCGGAGAGTTCGCACCGCGCCCCGCCGGGTCCGCTGCCCGACCTTCGCCGGAACGAGCCGCTGACAGTCCACCGCGGCACCGTTCTGCCGGAGTGGATCGATTACAACGGCCACATGAATGTCGCCTTCTATCTGCTTGCCTTCGACCGGGCGCTGGACGCGCTGTTCGAGCGGATCGGCCTGACGCAGGCCTATCGCCGGCAGCACGGCGTTTCGACCTTCGCGCTCGAAGTCCATCTCTGCTACCTGAAGGAGGTCGGGCAGGACGAGCCGCTGCATTTCGACATCCAGATGCTCGATCTCGACCGGAAGCGCTTCCACCTTCTCATGCGCATGGCCAACGGGCGGACCGGCGACCTGTGCGCCACCGCCGAATGGATCAGCGCGCATATGGACATGGCGACCCGCCGGATGGCGCCCTTCCGCCCCGATATGATGGCGCGCCTGGCGGAAATCATGGAAGCCCACCGGGACATGCCCCGGCCCGAACATGCCGGCCGCACCATCGGCATCCGCCGTCGCAGCGCGCCCCTGAACGCCGGCGGGCAGCCATGACGGCCGGGCGGCGGCAGACGCGGCGCCGCGGACCGCACGGGCCGGGCCGCCGCCTGCCGGCTGGCCTCGCCGCGGCCGTCATGCCATACCGCAGCCATGGCGGCGAAGCGTAGCGGGAACAACGGCCCGGCCGCGCCGGACGGCGACGGCGCCCCCGAAACCCGAAACCGGGCACACGACACAGGAGCGGGCGCAAGCCAGGGGCACGGCCTGCGCGCGGCCGTCGCCGACGAAACGCGCACGCGCGCCGGCCGGCTGGCCAGGGCGGTGCGCGGCGAGGATATGCGGATCGCCCTGCTGGCGCTGATCGTCGGCGCGCTGGCCGGCTATGCCGCCGCCGGCTTCCGCCTGCTGATCGGCTGGATCCAGTATCTGTTCTACGGCGAAACGGCGGAGCGGCTGTATTCCACCGCCCTGGCCCTGCCCTGGTGGCAGGTTCTTCTGGCGCCGGCGCTGTGCGGCTTGCTGGTCGGGCTGTTCATCCGCCATCTGATGCCGAACGGCCGGCCCCAGGGCGTGGCCGACGTGATCGAAGCCGTGGCGGCGAAGGACGGGCGCATGTCGCTGCGCCATGTCGGGCTGGCGTCGCTCGCCAATGCGGCCTCCATCGGCGGCGGCGCCTCGGTCGGCCGGGAGGGGCCGGTCGTCCTGCTCGGCGCGGGGCTGGCTTCGGCGGTCGGCCGGCGGCTCCGCCTCAGTCGCGCCAACATGCTGACATTGCTGGGATGCGGCGTCGCCGCGGCGGTGGCGGCGTCGTTCAACGCGCCGCTGGCCGGCGCCCTGTTCGCCCTCGAAGTCGTGGTCGGCCACTACCGGCTCGCCGCCTTCGCGCCGGTCGTCATGGCCTCGGTCGCCGGGACCATCGTCTCGCGCATCCATTTCGGCGACTTCCCGGCCTTCATCAAGCCCGACTATCACATCGCCTCGTTCTGGGAATTCCCGGCCTTCGCCCTGCTCGGCGTCACCGCCGCCGTCGCCGCCATCGCCATGATGGGCGCCATCGCCGCGGTCAGCCTGGCGGCCCGGCACAGCCCGGTGCCGGCCTGGGTGCGGCCGGCCCTGGCGGGCCTCGCGGTCGGCGCCATCGCGCTGCAGTTCCCGCAGGTCCTGGGCGTCGGCTATGAGGCGACGGACCGCGCCCTGCAGGGCGAGTTCGGCCTCTGGCTGCTGATCGGCATCGTTGTGGCCAAGATCGCGGCGACCGGCCTTTCGGTCGGCGGCGGCTTCGGCGGCGGGGTGTTCAGCCCGTCGCTGATGGTGGGCGCGATGCTGGGCGCCGCCTTCGGCATGGTGGCGGCCTCCTTCTTCCCGGAGCTCGCCTCCCACCGCGGCGCCTATTCCCTGGTCGGCATGGGCGCGGTTTCCGGCGCGGTTCTGGGCGCGCCGATCTCGACCATCCTGATCGTCTTCGAGCTGACCGGCGACTATCGGGTCACGCTCGGCGTCATGTTCGCCGTGGTGATCGCCACGGCCATCACAAGAGCCGTCTTCGGCCGCTCCTTCTTCCACTGGCAGCTCGAACGGCGCGGCGTCGTGGCGGTGGGCCTGGGCCATGCCGAGCGCGTGTTCCGGCAGACGCGCGTGGCTGATCTGGCGCTGACCGCCGTGCCGGCCGCAAACCGGGCCTGCCCGGTCGCCGAGGCACGGTCCATGCTGCGGGCCGCGCCCGACCGGCCGGTCTATGTGGTCGACGACGATGGCCGCCTGTGCGGCCGGTTCGGGCTGGCCGAGGCCTTCGACCGCACGGACGAAGGCGGCGGAGAGCCCGGCGGCGGCGAAACCGTGGAGGCGGCGATGTCTGTTCCGCCCTTCCTGGCGGAAACGGACAGTCTCGACGACGCGCTCGCGCTGTTTTCCCGGTCGGCGGAAACCGCGCTGCCGGTGGTTGGCGACCGGGCCGGGCAGCTTCTGCGCGGCGAAATCCGCCAGCAGGACATTATGATCGCCCTGCGCAACGCCCACGAAGCGGACGGCGAAGCCTAGTGTTCTGTGCTACAAATGGATTGAATTAATCGTTCGGCTTGTGGACCTGCGGCAGGCGCTCTCTGGCCCGCTCGATCTTCGCCAGGATGTCTTCGTCTCGGGCGGTCCAGCGGCAGGGCCGTGGATTATCGCTGCACGCGGCCAAGTGGTGCACGATCTCGCGGCGCAACGCGGCGAAGCTGGCGTCGCGGATCACGGCGTTCGGATTCCGCCAGCCAGTCGATGTTTTGAGATGAACCTTGCGATCTTCATGCCGAGGGGATAGAGGGTCGCCTCGGCTTGGGGAGGCCAGAGCGCCAAGGCGCAGTCTCGCCTGCAATCGGCCGTAAACGGTATTCTGATTTTAGATTCGGCACCGAAGAGTCGCTCGCGCGAACCGGTGTCGTAGACAGTGGTGTAGATGGCGACACAGAGCAAATACTCCTCATCGCGGCAGCCACGTATCCAGACGCTGAGAGTCACCATGTACGGCGCGGTGTTGCCCTCATCGTCCACGGAGACCTGGTTTGCGTGATAAAGGAATTGCTGTGCGATCCACCGGTCGCAGCATTCGCCTGGGACGCCATCCACATTGAACTTCGCCCTGAACGGCTCTTCGCCGATCGCCTGAAGACCCTCTTTCGCCATTGCCTGAGCGACCGGAGGGAAGACGACTTCCTTGAACTCTTTCGAATCACGCCGAATGACAAAGGGGCTCAAACCGGTATCCTCGCCAATCAAAAAAACGGGAACTCTTTCCCGCTCGGCAGATACGGGCTTCGCGGCGAAAGTCGCGGCCGCGACCCACATCAGCGCGACGAGAGGCAGAAGTATCAGGCTGAGTCTGGGCATCTCACGATTTCCGGAGCTGATCGTATGTCCTAGTTCATGATTTTCGATACGCTGGGGGTATCGTCGGCTGTCAACGAGGCAGCATATTCGGCTGGGTTTGCCGGTCAAAGACCTGTCCTGTCCCGCCCGGCCGGCAACGGGCAGCACGATGCCGATGGCGCCGGGCCGTCCGGGGAACCGGGTCCGGACCGGCGGATCAGGGATCGCAGACGATGAGGAAGGGCGGCGGGGCGCCGGTTCCGCCATCGTTGAAGCGGACTTCGTCGAGATTGTCGCCCGGACCGCCGCGGTCGATCACGAGAAAATCCTGCGGCTGCAGCGCGAGCAGCGGATGGTGCCAGGTGCCGGGCCGGTAATTAACCCCCTGTGCGCCGGTCGCCCGGAAGCAGCGCAGGGTCGCCGGATCGGGCGCCGCCGCGCCGCCGCAGACCACGACCAGCCAGTCATGGGCCGCCAGCGGATAGAAGGCCTGGGAGCCGAGCGGGTGGCGCTCCACCATGCGGATGGCGATCGGCCGCGGCCGCGGCGTGGCGCGGAAGATCGAGACCAGGGGCCGCCCGCCCTGCCGGGCCACATCGATGGCGGCGAGATCGTGCAGCCGCACGGTCGTGCCCTCGTTGATCGTCCGCCGTTCGGCGCCCGCGGCCTCGATCACGTCGCCGAACGGGGCGAAGGCCTCCCCGGTCAGCGGCTCGACCGGCAGGGTCCGCGTCATCGCCGGTCCAGCCGGCCGAACACGCGGAAGCGCGAGACGCCGCCATCGGGATAGATGTTCAGGCGCACCGTATCGACCGGCCCGGCGGAAGACAGGTCCGGCCCCTCGAAGACATGGACCGAATCGGCGGCCAGCTTGCGCGGTTCGAGCAAAAAGGGCCAGTCGCCGGCTTCCGCCAGCCGGGCCGGATCGGCGCTCCGGCCCGGATCGCCGGCATCGAGACCCTGGACCGAGCAGCGGTCGGGATAATTGCCCTTGAAATGGGCGGTATCGACCTCGATCCGCTCGATCCGGCCGCGCTGGCCGAGCGCGACGACGATCCAGTCGTGGCCCGGCTCGCGCCGGCGGCGGGTTTCCCAGCCGTCGCCCATGGTGCGGCCGCGGCCCCCGGTGAGCAGCGCGTGAACATCGCCGTAATGAGCATCGTTATAGCCGACGATGCGGCCGCCCTTCTTGAGCGCCGACAGCTCGACGAGCGTATCGCCGGGCACGGCGTCCCAGTCGATTGCCGTCTCGCCGAAGGCGCGCAGCCGCGCCACCCCGCCATCGGGATAAATGTTCAGCCGCAGCCAGTTCACCGGTGCGGCGCTGACCGAGGATTCGAAATTGCGGCGGGACGGGCCGAGGGCGCAGCGCAGCACCAGGGCGGTCCATTCGGCATCGTCGCCCGGCTGCGCCGCGCTGAGGCAGCCTTCGAGCGACGCTTCGGGCGGATAGTTGCCGGTGAAATGGCTGGTATCGATATCCACGACATGGACGATGCCGGGCACGCCGAGCCGGATCAGGCACCAGTCGTGGCCCGGCGTGCGCCGGCGGCGGCTCTCCCAGCCGTCCATCCACTTGCCGCGGTCGTCGTACTTGTCCGGTATCCAGACCGGCTCGCTGTCCTGCAGCAGGCGCGCCATCGGCGCGAAGAAATCGTCCGAACAGGCAACGGCCTCCGAATCCATCTTCGGCGACGCCAGATTGACCAGGCGCGCGGCGGCTTCCGGCAGCGCCTTCATGGCGCGCCGCCGGGCGGAAACTGCGCCGCGAATGTGCGGGCGATATCGATGCGGCGCGCGATCCAGACCCGGTCATGGGAAAGGACATGATCGACGAAGCGCCGGAGGGCGGCGAAGCGGCCGGGCCGCCCGACCAGGCGGCAGTGCAGGCCGATGGACATCATTTTCGGCGCCGTCCAGCCCTCTTCATAGAGCGTGTCGAAGGCATCCGTGAGATAGGCGAGAAACTGCGCGCCGCTGTTGAAGCCCTGGGCGACGGCGAAGCGCATGTCGTTGGCGTCGAGCGTATAGGGCACCACCAGATGCGGCCGGTCCACCACCCGGCTCCAGAACGGCAGATCGTCGGAATAATCGTCGGAATCGTAGACGAAGCCGCCCTCTTCGGCGACCAGGCGGCGGGTGTTGGCGCTGGTGCGCCCGGTGTACCAGCCGAGCGGCCGGGCGCCGGCTATCCGGGTCTGAATCTCGATGGCGCGGGCCATGTGTTCGCGCTCCACCTCTTCCGGCACATCGCGATAATCGATCCAGCGATAGCCGTGGGAGCAGATTTCGTGGCCGTCGCGCAGCACTTCCTCCGCGACGCCGGGATTCCGCTCCAGCGCCATGGCGACGGCGAAGACGGTGAGCGGAATCTGCCGGTCGCGAAACAGGTCGAGGATGCGCCAGACGCCGGCACGGGCGCCATATTCATAAATCGATTCCATCGACATGTGGCGCGCACCGGGGAACGGCGCGGCGCCGACGATCTCGGACAGGAAGGCTTCCGAGGCGGCATCGCCGTGCAGGATGCAGTTCTCGCCGCCCTCCTCGTAGTTGAGGACGAACTGGACGGCGACGCGGGCGCCGCCCGGCCATTCGACGCGGGGCGGGTTGCGGCCATAGCCGATCAGGTCGCGGTCGTAGGCCGGCGCGCCGGTCATCGTTCGCGCGCCCCGTTCCGCCCCTCGAACCAGGCGCCGATCTGCCGGCGCTCGGCCAGCGTCATGCCGCTGACATTGTTGGGCGGCATCGCGCCGGTCAGCACCGAATGCAGATAGATCGACCGGGCGTGGCGTGCGACCGCCTCGGCGCTGTCGAGCCGCAGCCCGTTCGGCGCCATGACCATGCCCGGATAGCCGGGCTGCCCGGCATGGCACATGCTGCACCGGCCGGCGACGATATCGGTAATGGCATCCGGCGCGGCGGCGGCGCTCGCCGGCACGCCGCCATCGATCTTCGGCGCCAGCGCCAGCACCTGCCGCCCGGTCGGCGTCGCCGACAGGCTGAGCGCCGCCGCCGCCGCCAGGCACAGCGCGGCGACCGCCCAGGTCCACCACAGCTCGCCCTTGCCGGCGTTGCGGTGGTTGAAATAGACGCGGATCAGCGCGCCGGCGACCAGCACCAGGGCGACGATGACGAAGGCCCAGGGCGTCGAGAAGGTGAGCGGATAATGGCCGGACAGCATCAGGAACAGGACCGGCAGGGTGAGATAATTGTTGTGCGCCGAACGCTGCTTGGCCTGCTCGCCCAGCGCCGGGTCCGGCGCCCGGCCGGCGACCAGGTCGGCGACGACGACGCGCTGGTTCGGGATGATGACGAAGAAGACGTTGGCCGACATGATGGTCGCCATAAAGGCGCCGGTGTGGATCAGCGCGCCGCGGCCGCTGAACACGGACTGGAAGCCGTAGGCCGCAACGACGACCAGGACGAAGCAGGCGATGGAGAGGTGCCGGTCGTTCCGGCCCAGGCCGGATTTGCAGAGCTGGTCGTAGATCAGCCAGCCGGCGGCGAGCCCCGCCATGCCGAAGCCGGCGGCAACCCAGGGCGACATCGCCATCACCGCCGGATCGATCAGATAGAGGTCGGCGCCCAGATAATAGATCCAGACCAGCAGGAAAAAACCGGTGATCCAGGTCGTGTAGGCCTGCCATTTGTGCCAGATCAGGTGTTCGGGCAGAAAGTCGGGCGCCACCAGATATTTGCGGACCCGATAGAAGCCGCCACCATGAACCTCCCACGCCTCGCCGCCCTGTTCGGCCGGCATGTCCGGCGTCGCGCGGATCGCGGCATCCATGTGCATGAAATAGAAGGACGCGCCGATCCACGCGATGCCGGTGATGATATGGGCCCAGCGGATCAGCAGGCTGCCCCATTCGAGGATCGCCGCTTCGATCATCGGTCGTGCGGCCGTGCGAGCGGCAGCCGGACACCCCGGCGGATCGAGGCCGGAGCCCACGGATCGCGGGCAAAGACGCGGCGGACCACGGGCTCGAAATGCTCCAGCGGCGGGGTCTCGTAGTCCGGGTCGAAGGACGCCTGGTCCCACCGCTCGCAGAATTCGACGCAGGCCGGATAGTTCGGATGATCGCGATAGCGCTCGCGCGCCTGCGGATCCAGGCCGACATGATGGCCGTAATAGATCATCTGGAAGGCGCCGTGATGGCGCACTGCCCAGCTGCACTCCTCCCGCACGAAGGGTTCGAGAATGGCGGCAGCGACCTGCGAATGGTTATGGGGCGCCAGGGCATCGCCGATATCGTGCAGCAGGGCGCTGACGATCCAGTCGATATCGGCGCCATCGCGCTCCGCCCGCGCCGCGCTCTGCAGCGAATGGCCGAGGCGGGAAACCCGGTAGCCGCCCATACTGTCCTCCAGCGCGCGCAGGCCGGCCAGAACCCGCCCGGCCGTGCCGGCGGCGAAGGCCGCCTCCTGCCGCTGCAGGAAGGCATATTCCTCCGCCGTCCCATCCTTCATCCGGATGAAATCGACCGTCGTCCGTTCGTCGGGCATGGCCGTCCTGCGGTTGCGCTCCGCCGGTGCTGCCGGAGGTCTCAAATCCAGCCATCCGCATACGCCACTTCCCGGCAATCGGCAAATGCCGCGATGCGCGCCAGCAGCCGCTCCAGCGCCTGCAGCCGGCCGGCGCCGGGGCGGATGCCGGGCTCCAGCCACAGGCGGCGCACCCGGAGCACCCCGGCGGGCCGGTCGGCGGTCATGTCGATCCGGCCGACCGTCCGGTCGGCTTCGAGCAGCGGGAAGACATAATAGCCATAGCGCCGCTTCGGCGCCGCGACGAAAATCTCGATCCGGTAGTCGAAGCCGAACAGGTGGCGCAGCCGCCGGCGGTCGCGGACCAGCGGATCGAACGGGCTGAGCAGCCGCAGCCCGGCCGGCGGCCCGGCGCACGCCGCCAGCCTTGCCTCGAGATCGGCGCGCGCATGGAGCAGGCGCGGGCGCGCATCCCGGTCAGACCCCGCGACCCGGGCGGCGATAACCGCCCGGCCCGCCTGGGCGCGCAGCCAGCCCTCCGCCTCCCGCGTCGTCACCAGGCCCCAGAAGCCGGCGATCTCGCCGGCGGTGCCGAAGCCGAGCCGGTCGAGGGCGGACCGGCAGGCCCAGTCGATGAAGGCCGGCTCGTCCGGCATGTCATCGAAGGCCCCGGCCGGCAGCACCCGCCGGCTGAGATCGTAGACCTTCTGAAAATTCTCGCGCCGCGTAACCGCCAGCTCGCCGGTGCGCCAGAGAAATTCCAGCGCCGCCTTGCCGGCGTGCCAGTCCCACCAGCCGCGCGGATCGGGCGCCTTTCCCTGCCGGTCCGGGCCCGCCGGATCCGGCGCGAAATCGCGGGCGCGCACCGGGCCGTGCTCGGCGATCCGGTCGAGCAGCGGCCCGGCCTCGGCCTCGAAGCCGGCGCCGTGCCAGCGGCGGTATTTCTGGCGCAGAACCGGCGCATCGCGCCGGAACTTGCGCCGCCACACCGGATAGAAGGCGGTCGGAATGGCGGCGGCATCGTGGGTCCAGTGTTCGAACAGGCTCCGGTCCCGCTCCAGCAGATGCGCCAGCATGGCCGGCCGGTAGGTCCGGTTGCGGCTGTGCAGGATGGTGTGGTGGGCGCGGGCGACCGTTTGGATGCTGTCGATCTGGACGAAGCCCATCCGCTCGATCAGGCCGGGCAGGCCGCCGCCGGCGAAGCGCCGGTGGGGCGGGTCCGCCAGGCCCTGCAGATCGAGGATCAGCCGGCGCGCCTGTGCCGCGGTGACATCGAGGGGAGTCACGGCCGGCACCCCGCCGCGCGCGGCCGGGGCCGCCGCCCGCTGGCATATCGGCGAAGCCGCACCGCGCCGCTTGCATCCAGCGCGGCGCCGGGCTTTTGTAGGGCGGATTGCCGGGCGGGGCGCAATGCCCCTCCCGGCCCGACACCGGGCAGCGGACGGGAAGCATGACGGAGACGGGCGGCCGGGTCGCCGGCAAGGTAGCGATTGTGACCGGCGCAGCATCGGGCCTCGGCCGGCGCAGCGCCGAAATGCTGGCCGGACAGGGCGCGCGGGTCGTGCTGACCGACATCGACCTGGCGGGCGCGGAGCGCGCCGCCGCCGGGATCGGCGAAAGCGCCATCGCCCTCGAACAGGACGTGACCGACGAGGCGCGCTGGCAGGCCGTTATCGCCGCGACGCTGGAGGCCTTCGGCGGCCTGCACATTCTGGTCAACAATGCCGGCATCGGCACGCCGGGCACGGTCGAGGATACGCCGTTCGAGAGCTGGCGGCAGGTTCATGCCGTCGATCTCGATTCGGTGTTCCTGGGCTGCAAATATGCCTGCCGCCCGATGGCGGACAGCGTGCGCGGCAGCGGCACGACCGGCTCGATTGTCAATATCTCGTCGGTCGCCGGCATCATCGCCGCGGCCAATCTCGCGGCCTACAATTCGGCCAAGGCGGCGGTGCGCCACCTGACCAAGTCCGTCGCGCTCCATTGCGCGCGCCAGGGCTATGGCGTTCGCTGCAATTCGATCCATCCGGCCTTCGTCGATACGCCGATCCTCAACCAGGTGAGCGGCCGGCATACGACGGCGGAGGTCAAGGCGAAGATGGCCCGGCAGCTGCCGCTCGGCCATATCGGCGAGCCGGACGATGTCGGCCATGCCGTGGTCTATCTGGCCTCGGAGGAATCCCGCTTCATGACCGGCGCCGAACTGGTCATCGACGGCGGCGTCAGCGCCATGTGAGCCGGCCGGCGGCGCAGGCGGCATTCGGCAGCAGCGGCCCCGCGGCCTCACCCGCCGGCCTCGCGCCGGTCGAAGAAGGCGGCGGTCAGCACGCGCGTCTTCACCTCCCCCGCCCCATCGACCACCTCGTGCTCCATACTGACGATGCCGAGCGCCGGGCGGCTTTTCGAGACCCGGCATTCCAGCACCCGGGTGCGGACATGGAGGACATCGCTGGGCCGGGTCGGCGCGAGGAACTGCAGCCGGTCCCAGCCGGGCGAGCCCTGGGAGCTGAGATTGCCGAAGCCATCCGCCTGCATGCGCCGCAGCATGGCGGCCATGTGGATGCCGCTGGCGATCAGCCCGCCGAAAACCGTGCCCTTCGCCTCCTCCTCGCCGATATGGAAGGGCTCGGGATCGAACTCGCGGCCGAAGCGGACGATCTCCTCCGCGGTCACGGTGGCCCGGCCGTATTCCATCTCCTGCCCGGCCTCGAAATCCTCGAAATGGGTATGGGGCAGAACGACGGTCGTTTCGATGGGCATGGCTTTTTTCGCTTCGCTGTGCGCCGCGACTGGCGGGCGTTTCGATTGGCGTGGCGTTGCGGGAGCGGCTGTGACACAAAGGCAGCGCGGCAGACGCGGGATCAATGGCGGACACGGCGCCGATTGGCAAGGAAACACCGATGGCGAACATCAGCAATTCGACCCCGGCAACGGAACGGGGAACCCACCCGCTCAACGCCCTGACGCCGGCCGAGATCGAGGCCGCAGGCGGCATCGTGCGCGCCTGGGACGGCTGGACCGGCACGACGAAATTCGAATCGATCCGGCTGCACTATCCCGGCAAGGCCGAATGCCGGGCCGAGATCGCCGCCGGGCGGGCGGGCGACAGCCGCCGGGCCTATGTCAGCGTCTACGATACGGCGGCCAGTTCAGTGACGGAGCTGATCGTCGATCTCGCCGGCGGCACGGTCGAATCGGCCACCGACGTCCCCGGCGCCCGGCCGGCGATCAATGTCGACGAATTTCTGGTCTGCGCCGAGACGGTGCCGCAGCACCCGGATTTCATCGCGGCGATGGCGAAGCGCGGCATTACCGACCTGTCGCACTGCCAGGTCGATCCCTTCTCGGCCGGCAATTTCGGCTTCGAGGACGAGGAAAACCGCCGGCTGGTGCACTGCCTGGTATTCATGCGCACCGACCCGGACGACAATGGCTATGCCCATCCGGTCGAGGGCCTGAACGTCCTGTTCGATCTCAACCGGGTCGAGGTTGTCCGGGTGATCGACCACGGGGTCCATGACGTCCCGATGGCTTCCTCCAACTATCAGGCGGCGCGGCCGGAGATCGCGGCCCTTCTGCGCGGCGACCTGAAGCCCATCGAGATCGAGCAGCCCGAAGGGCCGAGCTTCACCGTGGAGGACCGGGTGGTCACCTGGGCCAACTGGCGCTTTCATGTCGAGTTCCACCCGCGCGAGGGGCTGGTGCTCAACGACATCCAAGTGCGCGGCGGCGAGAAGGCGCCCTGGCGGCCGCTGGTCTGGCGCGCCTCCATCGCGGAAATGGTCGTGCCCTACGGCGATCCGTCTTTCAACCACTACCGCAAGAATGCCTTCGATGTCGGCGAATACGGCCTCGGGCAGGTCGCCAACCCGCTCAAGCTGGGCTGCGACTGCCGCGGCCATATCCACTATTTCGACGGCGTGTTCAACCTGACCTCGGGCGAGCCGGTGGTGGTCGACAACGCCATCTGCCTGCACGAGGAAGACGACGGCATGCTCTGGAAGCATACCGACTACATGACCGACGATATGGAACACCGCCGGGCGCGCAGGCTGCTCGTCTCCATGGTCGCCACCGTCGGCAATTACGAATACGCCTTCTACTGGGTCTTCCACCTGGACGGGACGCTGGAGCTCGAAGTGAAGGCGACCGGCATCGTGAACACCCAGGGGCTGAACGCCGTCTCCGGCACCGTCTATGGCACCGAGGTCATGCCCGGCATCGTTGCGCCCAACCACCAGCACCTGTTCTGCGCCCGCCTCGACATGGCGGTGGACGGCGACGCCAACCGGCTGGTCGAAATGAATCTCGTCCAGCCGCCGATGGACGGGGACAATCCGAACGGCAATGCCTTCCGCGCCGAGCCGACCGTCCTCGCGACCGAAGGCGGGCGCACGCGCAACGCCGACAGCGAACGCTACTGGCGGGTCGAGAGCGCATCGGCGACCAACGGGCTGGGCCGGCCGACCGCCTATCGCCTGCATTCCAGCGGCATGCTGCGCCCGTGGCTCCACGCCGGAACGCGGATGGCGAAGCGCGCCGCCTTCATCTTCAACCACCTGTGGTGCACGCCCTACGACCCGGCGGAGCGCTATCCGGCCGGCCGCTTCGTCAATCAGAGCGACGGGTCGGAGACCATCGCCACCTGGGTGAAGCAGGGCCGGTCCATCGAGGATACCGACATCGTCCTGTGGCACAGCTTCGGCCTGCTGCATGTGCCGCGCGCCGAGGACTGGCCGGTCCAGCCGGTCGTGCGCACCGGCTTCCGCCTCGAGGCCGACGGCTTCTTCGACCGCAACCCCACCCTCGATATCCCGCCGGGCGCGTGAACGGGGGACGGCAGGCCGGCCCCTACGGCACCCGCGCTTCGGCGACGCCGATCATGGTGTCTCTGGTCGCCAGTTCGGCCAGCTGCTCTTCGGACCAGTCTTCGGTGCCGGCCGGCCGGCGCGGCAGCACCAGATAGCGCATGTCGGCGGTCGAATCGTGGACCCGGACCTCCCGGTCCGGGGCGATGACGGTGCCGAACTCCCTCAGCACGCCGCGCGGGTCGCGCACGGCGCGGCTGCGATAGGCATAGCTCTTGTACCAGTCCGGCGGCCGGCCGAGGATGAAGACCGGATAGCAGGAGCACAGGGTGCAGACGACCAGATTGTGAACCGCATCGTCGTTCTCGACGACGACGATGTCGGCGACGACCGGGTCGATCTCCATCTCCTCGCGCAGCGTCTTCCTGCCGTGCGCCAGCAGCCGCTCGCGAAAGCCGCGGTCCTGCCAGGCGCGGGCGACGATGCGCGCGCCCAGCGCCGGCGAGCGGCTGTCGATCCGCTCGATCATCGCGCGCATGTCGTCGGCGCTGAACAGGCCCTTCTCGATCAGCAGGCTGCGCGCCGCCTCGGTGAGGTGCTGATGGTAGCCCGGCGGTTCGTCCGCGGCCGCCGGTGCGTGAACGTGCCCGTGGGCGCTGTGGGGATCGTCATGGGGCATCGCCGGTGCCTCCGTTTGCGGCCGGCCCGGCGGCCGGCTCCAGCCAGTGCTCGAAAATTTCGACATCGATGGTGTCGTTCGCGCTGCCGGCATAATCGTCCCAGACATGACGCTGGGCGAAGCGCACCCGGTAGAGCGGGATGACGGCGGCTTCATAGTTGCCGAAGGCCAGTTCCTCCGGGTTGCGGAAGGCGCCGCAGACCCGCTCGACCGCGCCGGTCCTGCCGCGAATGTAGAAGGGGGTGCGGATATGGCGCCGGCCGGTCGGGAAGCGGGCGGCGACGGTCACGGCATCGCCGGGCCGGAAGCGCGGGGCGGTCACGCCGCCGCCTCCAGCTGTCGGACCCGCGCCTCCAGCTCGGCCCGGTCGAGCACGCCTTTCTCGACCAGAATATCGGTCAGCGACACGATCCAGCGCTCGTAATAGCCGAGCGTATCGTACAGTTCCGGCGGCAGTTCCTCGATGCCGCGGCGCAGTTCGTCCACCGTAATGAGTCTGTCCTTGCGCATGGAGAGCAGGCGCATGATCGCCTCGACGCGCTTTTCCCACAGCACGATCTCATGGTCGGACGGCACGACCGGGCCCTTGTCGAGCCCGCCCATATCGTGCTGCTGCCGGATGTCGTCGGACATGCGCGCTTCTCCTACCGGCCCCTGAAGACGGCGTCGCGCCGCTCGACGAAGGAGCGGACGCCCTCGGCAAAATCCTCGCTGGCGGCGATTTCGGCCAGCTGCCGGCCGAAGGCGCGCTCGGCCGCCTCCGGGCCCTGGCGGGCATAAATGGCGGAATTTTCCCGCGTCGCCCGGACCGCCAGCGGCGCCTGCCGGGCAATCGTCCCGGCAAGCTCCAGGGCGCGCGCCAGGCCCGCGCCCCGCGGCACCAGCTCCTGGACGAAGCCGAGGCGCAGCGCGGTCGCGGCATCGAATTCGTCGCCGGTCAGCAGCCAGCGCATGGCGTTGCCCCAGCCGGCGCGCTCGACGAAGCGGACGGTCGCCCCGCCGAACGCCATCAGCCCGCGCCGGACCTCGATCTGGCCGAATCTCGTATCCTCCTCGGCGACGACGATATCGGCCGCCAGCATCAGCTCGATGCCGATGGTGAAGCAGATGCCCTTGACCGCCGCCACGACCGGCTTGCGCCGCCAGGGCGGGCGCAGATCGCACGGATCGATCAGGTCGCGCGGGAAAAATTCGGGGTCGGCCAGGTCGAACGCGCTGAGCTGCAGGCCGGCGGTGAAATGCTCGCCCTCGGCGTGGAGGACGGCACAGCGCAGGCCGTCGTCGGCCTCATAATCGGCATAGGCGCGGGCGAGCGCCGTGCACATTGCCGGGGTGAAGCCGTTATATTTGGCCGGCCGGTCGATGCCGATCAGGAACAGGTCGCCCCGCACTTCGGTGGCGATGCGGCCGGCATCGGGTGCCGTGCCGTGCGCGGTCGGGCGGTTTGCGGCGCTGTCGTTCATGCCGGGCGATCCTCATGGGGCAGTCGGTGCACCCCGAATGTGACACCCGGCCCCTTCGTCTTTCAACCCCCCTTGCCTATAGTCGCGGCAGCCTTCCCGCCGCCCCGCCGGGGCCGGATCGCCGAAAGGATGCCGCCGCCATGTTCGAGACCAGCATCGACCGGGACGGCATTGCCGTCATCGCCTGGAACGTGCCGGATCGCCCGGTCAATGTGATGAACGCGGCGACGATGGCGGGCTTCCGCGCCGAGGTCGAACGGGCGGCCGCCGACGATGCGGTAAAGGGCGTCGTCATCGCCTCGGCGAAGGAGGATTTCATCGCCGGCGCCGATATCGACGGATTTCTCGAAGAGCTCGACACCGAGGCGCTGCTGCCGCCCTTCCTGATGTTCGACCGGCTCGGCCGGCTGATGGAGACCTGCGGCAAGCCCTTCGTCGCGGCGATCAACGGCCACGCGCTGGGCGGCGGCTATGAGACCGCCCTGTGCTGCCATTACCGGATCGCGGCCGACAATCCGAAAACCCGGATCGGGCTGCCGGAAGTCGGCCTCGGCGTCCTGCCGGGCGGCGGCGGCACCCAGCGCATCCCGCGCATGCTCGGCCTGCAGGCCGGCCTGAAAATGCTGCTCGACGGCCGCAAGCACACGGTTGCCGAGGCGGCGAAGCTGGGCCTGGTCGATGAGGTCGTACCGGCAGACCGGCTGCTCGACGCGGCGAAACGGTGGGCGCTGGAAAATCCCGGCGCGACCCAGCCCTGGGACCGCCGGGGCTTCCGCATCCCCGGCGGCGATGTCCAGAGCCCGGCCGGCCGCCAGCTGTTCCCGGCGGCGAACGCCATGGCAAGGGCGCGCAGCTTCGGCAACTATCCGGCGGTCCAGGCGATCCTGTCCTGCGTCTATGAGGGCTGCCAGACCGGGATCGATACCGGCCTGCGCGTGGAGAGCAAATATCTGGTCAACATGATCAGCCATCCGGTGACGAAAGCGATGGTCCGCACCGGCTTTTTCGAGATGGCGAAGGCGCGCAAGCTGAAGGCGCGGCCGGACGGCATTCCGAAGGCGAAGATCGGCCGGATCGGCATTCTCGGCGCCGGCATGATGGGCGCGGGCATCGCTTCGGTAAGCGCCGGGCGCGGCATCGACTGCGTCCTGCTCGATATCGACCGGGCGACCGCCGAAGCCGGCAAGGCGCGCGCCGCGGCGGCGCTCGACCGGCGCGTCCGGCAGGGCCGGATGAGCGCCGACCGGCGGGACGGGCTGCTCGACCGCATCGTGCCGACCGCCGATTACGACGATCTGAAGGGCTGCGACCTGGTCGTCGAAGCGGTGTTCGAGGACCGGGCGATCAAGGCCGCGACGACCGAAGCGGCGGAAGCCCGGCTCGGCGAAAATGCCGTCTTCGCCTCCAATACCTCGACCCTGCCGATTACCGGCCTCGCCGCGGCCAGCGCCCGGCCGGCGCGCTTTCTCGGCCTGCATTTCTTCTCGCCGGTGGAGAAGATGCCGCTGGTCGAAATCATCCGCGGCGCGCAGACCGGCGACGAGGCGGTCGCCATCGCGCTCGACTATGTCCAGGCCATCGGCAAGACGCCCATCGTCGTCAATGACGGAAGGGGCTTCTTCACCAGCCGGGTCTTCGGCACTTTCGTGATGGAAGGCATGGCGATGCTGAAAGAGGGCGTGGCGCCGGCGCTGATCGAGAACGCCGCCCGGCACGCCGGCATGCCGGTCGGCCCGCTCGAAGTGGTGGACAATACCAGCCTCAGCCTCTCGCTCGCGATCCGGCGCCAGTGGCAGAAGGATCTGGGCGCCGACTATCCCGCCCATCCGGCCGACGAGGTGATCGAACTGCTCGTCGAAACGCTCGACCGGCCGGGCCGCAAGGCCGGCAGGGGCTTCTACGACTGGCCGGACGACGGGCCGAAGCGGCTGTGGCCGGAGCTCGGCCGCCATTTCGCGCCGGCCGCCAGCCAGCCGGACGTTGCCGAGGTCCGGCGCCGCCTGCTCCATATCCAGTCGGTCGAGGCGCTGCGCTGCCGGGCCGACAATGTGGTGGCGGGCCGGGCCGATGCCGATGTCGGCTCCGTCCTCGGCTGGGGCTTCCCGCTCCATACCGGCGGCGTTCTGTCATGGGTCGGCCAGGTCGGCGCCGTGGCCTTCGCCGAAGAGTGCAAGGCGCTCGCCGGCCGTCACGGCCCCCGCTTCGCCCCGCCGGAAAACCTGGCCGCCCTAGCAGCGTAGCAGCGCGGTAAAGCGCCTATTCCGCCAGCCTGATATTGACCCGCCGGTTGCGGCGGCCCTTGTTTTCGATCTTGCCGATGGCGACGGCGCCGATTTCGCCGGTGCGGGCGACATGGGTGCCGCCGCAGGGCTGGAGATCGACCGGCGCCGCCCCGTCGCCGATGCGCAGCAGGCGGACCGTGCCGGCCCCGGCCGGCGGCTTGACCGAGAGGGTGCGGACCAGCTCAGGCCGGGCGGCCAGCTCGGCATCGGCGATCCATTCGGCGCCGACCGGCAGATCGGCGGCGATCAGATCGTTGATCGCGCGTTCGATCGCCGCCTTGTCGAGGGCGGTATCCGGCAGATCGAAATCCAGCCGGCCCTTGCCGTCGCCGATGGCGCCGCCGGTCACGTCGCCCTCGATAACCGCGCACATCAGATGCAGCGCCGTGTGGACGCGCATGTGGCGGTGCCGGCGCGCCCAGTCGATGACGCAGGTCACGCCTGCGCCCGCTTCCGGCAGCGCGGCGCCCGCCGCCGGGATATGAAGGAGCTCGCCGGTGGCGCGGTCCTTGCGGGTGTCGGCGATGGCGGTCTCGCCGCCGTCGGAACGGGCGAGGACGCCGCTGTCGCCGGGCTGACCGCCGCCTTCCGGGTAGAAGACGGTACGGTCGAGCACGATCCCCTCCGGCCCGGCGCGCACGACCGTCGCGGTGCAGGTTTTGAGCCGGGCGTCGCGGCGGAACAGTTCATCGGTCATCGCAATCCTCCGGGGATCATTCAGCAGTCCGCGGCGCCCAGCACGCGCACGAAGGTCTCGCGGTCGACATTGCCGCCGCTCAGCACGATGCCGGCCCGGCGGCCCGCCATCGCATAGCGTTCCTTCACCAGCGCGGCCAGCGCCGCCGCACCGGCGCCCTCGGCGACATTGTGGGTATCGGTATAGTAGGCGCGCATGGCGGCTTCGATTTCGGCGTCGCTCACAGTGACGACCCGCGCCGCGCCGCGGTTGACGACGGCCACCGCCTCCGGCGCCGGCACGCGGCAGGCCATGCCGTCGGCCATGGTATCGGCCGAATTGGTGGAGACCGGCCGGCCGGCCTCGAACGACAGGGCATAGGCCGCGGCCCGCTCGGCGCACACGCCGACCACTTCGGTGGCAAGGCCGAGCGCGTCGCGCGCCGCGATGGCGCCGCAAATGCCGGAGCCGAGGCCGATGGGCACATAGAGGACATCGAGGTCCGGCACGGCGCGGAACAGTTCGAGGGCCCAGGTCGCCGTCCCCTGGACGAGCGGTTCGGCGAACGAGGCGACCATGTGCAGATTGCGCGCGGCGGCCAGGGCTTCGGCATGTTCGAGCGATTCCTGAAAATCGCTGCCATGGACGACGAGTTCGCCGCCCTGGGCCTGCATCGCCGCGTTCTTCTCGCGGCTGTTGCCCTCCGGCACCACGATGGTCGCGCGCAGGCCGTTGCGGCGCGCGGCGACGGCGACCGCCTGGCCGTGATTGCCGCGGGTCGCCGCGATCACGCCGGCAACCGCCGGCTCCCGCTCGCGCAGCCGGGCCATGTAGACCAGCCCGCCGCGGATTTTGAAGGCGCCGATGGGCGAATGGTTCTCGTGCTTGACCCAGACCTCGACATCTGTACGCGTACACAGCAGGGGCCAGCGATGCGCCGGCGTCGGCGGCATGACGGCGTGGACGATCCCGGCGGCCGCTTCGATGGCGGCAAGATCGGGCAGCTTCATCGGCATCTCCGGACCGGCGCGCCCGCCGGCGGCGGCAGGCCGTTCGCCGGGCGCATCAATGCGCATGTTTCTGGGCGATCCAGGTGCCGACCAGGATCAGCAGCCCGGCGGCGAGGATGGTCCAGGTGATGCGCTCGCCCAGAATGACGGCGGCGGCGGCAACAGACAAGACCGGCTGCAGAAACTGGAGGACCGCGATGCGGGCGATGCCGCCCCGGTCCATCGCCAGAAACCACAGCGCATAGCCGGCCAGCGACGACAGCAGGGTCAGCCAGCCGATGGCGAGCCAGCTCGCATCCGTAACCGCTGCCCAGTCGGTGCGCGGCCAGAGCACCAGCATGACCGGCACGAGCAGCAGCAGGGCGGCGCCAAGGCCGTAGAAGGTGGCGCTCCAGCTGCCGACGACCGGCCCGAGCTTCGCCCCGCCGACATAGCCGGCCGAGCACAGCCACACGCCGGCGAAGACGACCAGATCGCCGATCAGCCAGGTCGGCGACAGGGCGAGATCGCCGGCCGGCCGGGTAAACGCGATCAGCAGGCCGGTGCCGGCCATGGCGATGGCCGCGCCCAGCCACCAGCCGCGCCGGGGCCTCACCCGGTCGACCGCGGCGGCGATCAGCCCGGTGGTGACCGGCAGCAGCGCCATGATGAGGGCGGCGTGGCTGGCGTTGGCGAGCGCGATGCCGACGCTCAGCACCATCGGCCAGATGGCGAAATTCACCCAGCCCGAACCGAGCAGCAGCCAGCGATGGCGAGCCTGCTTCGGAAAGGGCAGCCGCAGGGCGAATGCGATGCCGAGCGCGACGAAGCCGGCCAGCATGGAGCGCAGCGCGCCGGCGGTCAGCCCGTCCATGCTCTCGACCGCCGCCCGGTTCGCCACCACGGTGCCCGACCAGAAGATCAGCGTGGCCAGCGCCGCCGCGGCGGCGACCGGCGGCAGGCCGCGGCCGGCGCCATCCGGCAGCACGCGGCCGTTCGGGGCGCCGGTCAAAGGAGGAAGGTGCCTTCGAGCCAGGGCACGACATGGCCGGCGATGGAAACCCGGTCGCCGTTCAGCGCGCACCACAGCGCGCCGCCGCGGGCCGAGACCTGGCGGGCGAACATTTCCCGCTTGCCCAGGCGTCCGGCCCAGTAGGGAATGAGGATGCAGTGGGCCGAGCCGGTCACCGGATCCTCGTCGATGCCGGCGGTCGGGGCGAAGAAGCGCGAAACGAAATCGCACGCTTCGCCCGGCGCGGTCACGATCAGTTCGGGGATGTCCAGCGCGGCGATGCGGGCGAAATCCGGCCGGAGTGCGCGCACCGCCGCCTCGCTTTCGAGCACCGCGACGGCATAGCTGGCGGCGAGGACCGCCTCCGGCGCCGTGCCGATGGCGCCGGCGACATCGCCGATTGCCGCCGGTGCCGGCGACCGGGCGGGGAAGTCCATCGCCAGCCGGCCGCCCTCCCCTTCGCTGCGCATCACCGTGAGCGGCCCGCTGCGCGTGTGGAAGGAAACCCGGTCTGGCCCATGGCCGAGCCGGTGGAACAGGACCCAGGCTGTGGCGAGGGTGGCGT
Source organism: Alphaproteobacteria bacterium (assembly GCA_965221475.1). GTDB lineage: Bacteria > Pseudomonadota > Alphaproteobacteria > Bin65 > Bin65 > Bin65. The sequence goes on from OZ244891.1 coordinate 1,203,553, forward strand.
GGCCGCACAGATCGGCCTCGACCTGCGGCGTGAACCAGCGCAGGTCGAAATCGCCATCCCCGCGCGGCACGAAGAAGGCGGTCTCCGACAGATTGTTCTCCTGCGCGATGGCCTGCATCGTTGCTTCGGGCAGCCACGCGTCCAGCGGCACGACCGCCGCCGGATTGCCGGCGAACGGCCGGTCGGCGAAAGCATCGACCTGATAGAGCTTCAGTTCCATGGCGCGGATTTTGCCTCCGGCATCCGCCCGTCCGATATCCGGACCGGTCGTTTCTGCCGAACGATTCCGGGCCGGCTGTGCATCATGGCCGCCAGTGCCCGGTCGTCCGGACGATCCGATCGCTCAAGATGCCGGATCGCGCTGGCACGGTCTTCGGCCGGCCGGTTCTGCGACAGCTTGAACTTGCCGGTCAACCGCTCGACGCGAATCTCCAGAACCACGATGGCCTTCATCTGGCTGTCCCGGAAGCCGGGCGGGAGCGTGTCGAAATCCCAGGCATCCGGGCCCGGCGTTTCGAACCGTTGTGCCAGTCCGCGCAGCATCGTGCAGCGGTCGGATTCTGCCGTGAGGACACGCACCGGGCCGGCTGCATGGACCGCGGCATAGTTCCAGGTCGGCACGGCCGGCGCGGTTTCGTACCAGGTTGGCGAAATGTAGCCGTGCGGGCCGCTGAAGATCGCCGTCGCCATGGCGCCGTCAGCCGTGCGAGCCTGCGGATTGGCCGCAGCGAGATGGGTGTGCAGCACATCCGTCCGGCCTGCCGGAAAGATCGCCGGGACATGGCTGATCGCGCAGCTCCGGCCGCTCGATTCGGTCAGCAGTACAGCAAAAGGGTGCCGGTCGATAAATGCCCTGAGTACCGCTGCGTCCTGCTCGGCGAATTTCTGCGGTACATACATGGCCGGTCCCTTTGAGGCGCCAGTGCCGCGGGGTGTCCGAACCGGCGCTGCCCGCTTCGGCATCGTCATTTCGACCGGGCGACGCGGGCGGAGAACGCTTTCCGCACAGTGCAATTGGTTCGTGCGGGAAGAGTTCTCCGTTCCGCGTTCCTCCGGGCCGCTCCCGATGCGACGGCGGACTGCGGAAAACGCCGCCGCGCCGCCTCAGGACGCCTTGTCGAGCGCCTGTTCGATATCGGCGACGATGTCGTCGATATGCTCGATGCCGACCGACAGGCGGACATAGCCGTCTGTGACGCCGGTCTGGAGCTGCTCCTCCGGCGAGAGCTGGCTGTGGGTCGTGCTCGCCGGATGAATGGCCAGAGACCGGGCGTCGCCGATATTGGCGACGTGATAGAGCAGTTCGAGAGAATCGATGAACTTGCGCCCGGCCTCGCGCCCGCCCTTGAGCTCGAAGCCGACCAGGCCGCCATAGCCGCCGCTCAGATAGCGGTCGGCCCGGGCCCGGCTCTCGCCGTCCTGCAGGCCGGGGAAGATCACTTCGGTCACATCGTCCCGCCCGGTCAGCCACTCGGCGACCTGCGCCGCATTCTCGCAATGCTGGCGCATGCGCAGCGCCAGGGTCTCGAGGCCGTTGATGAACAGGAAGGCGTTGAACGGGCTCATCGCCGAGCCGAGATCGCGCAGCAGGGTCGTGCGTGCCTTGATGATGTAGGCGACCGGGCCGAGCGGCGCCGTTGCCTCCACCCAGACCGCGCCGTGATAGCTCGGGTCCGGCGTGTTGAGCGCCGGCTGGCGCTCCTTGTGGTCGGCCCACGGGAAATTGCCGCCATCGACGATCAGGCCGCCGATGGAGGAGCCGTGGCCGCCGATATATTTGGTCGTCGAATGGACGACGACCGCCGCGCCATGCTCGAACGGCTTGCACAGGATCGGGCAGGCGGTGTTGTCCATGACCAGCGGGATGCCGTATTCGCGGCCGATGGCGGCGACCTCGGCGATCGGGAAGACCTGCAGCTTCGGGTTCGGCAGCGTCTCGGCATAGAAGGCCCTGGTGCGGTCGTCGATGGCGGCGCGGAAGGCTTCCGGATCGGCCGGATCGACGAAACGGACCTCGATGCCCTGGTCCTTCAGCGTGTTGGCGAACAGGTTCCAGGTGCCGCCGTAGAGATCGGTCGAGCTGATGACATTGTCGCCGACGCGGGCCAGATTCTGGAGCGCGAAGGCCGAGGCGGCCTGGCCGGACGACAGGGCGAGCGCGGCCACGCCGCCCTCCAGCGCGGCGACCCGCTGCTCCAGCACATCGTTGGTCGGATTCATGATCCGCGTATAGATGTTGCCGAGCTCCGCGAGCGCGAACAGGTTCGAGGCGTGTTCGGTATCGTTGAACTGGTAGGAGGTCGTCTGGTGGATCGGCACGGCGACCGACCCGGTCGTCGGGTCGGCGCGCCAGCCGTGATGAAGGGCGATGGTCTCGGGGTGCTGGCTCATGGGTCCTCTCCCTGATCTGGTCCGTGTGCGGCCCGGCAGACTCCGGCCCGCGCTGGCTGAAACCGGCAAATCCAGTTCGCAGCGCCGAACGACCGGCCGCGGCAGGAAGAGGCTGGCACCGGGCTGCGAAAACCCGCTCCGGCGTCCTGCCGGCGGGGCCCGATGGTCCACCGCCGCTTTAGCTGAATTTCTTACGCGCCCGCAAGCTGGTGCTCAAATCGGCGCTGAGCGCAGGATGTAGCGGCCCGCCGGCGGCTTGGCAAGGGGCAGCAGGCCGTCAACCGGCCGGCGGCGGGCCGCGGTCTTCGGCGATCATGGCGGCGGCCTTCTCCGCGATCATGATGGTCGGCGCGTTGGTGTTCGAGCCGTTGACGACCGGCATGATGCTGGCATCGGCGACGCGCAGGCCCTCCACACCGCGCACGCGCAGCCGCGGATCGACGACCGCCAGCGCGTCCGTGCCCATCCGGCAGGTGCCGACCGGGTGGAACACCGTATCGCCGACGCGGCGGATCCAGGCGTCGAGCGCCGCATCGCTCCGGACCTTCGGGCCGGGCGCCCGCTCCTCTGCGATATAGCGCGCGATGGCGGGCTGGCGGAACACGTCGCGCATGATGCGAACGCCGTCGCGCAGGGTCCGGCGGTCGTTCTCCGCCGCCAGATAGTTGGCGCGGATGCGTGGCGGCGCGAACGGATCGGCGGACGCCAGCCACAGCCGGCCGCGGCTTTCCGGCACCGTCTGGTGCACGCCGGCATAGAAGCCGTGGCCGCTGTCCGGCCCCGGCCTGGCGAAGGGCAGATGGGTCACCGGCTTCATCGCGGCGACGAAATTGATCTGGATGTCCGCCGCCGCCAGCTCAGGCCGGGTGCGGATGAAGCCGCCGCCCTGCAGGGCGAAATCCGTGCCGAAGCCGCGGCCGCGCAGCAGGGCGTTGAGCGTGTGCCACGCCGCCCGGTCGAGCCGCAGCTCGTCATGGATGCCGACCGGGGCGTTGCAGGCATATTGCATCCGTGCGACCAGATGATCGTGCAGATTCTCGCCGACGCCCGGCAGATCGTGCCGCACCGTCACGCCCGCCTGACGCAGCGCATCGGCCGGGCCGATGCCGGAGAGCAGCAGCAGCTGGGGCGAGGCGATGGCGCCGCCGGCCAGCACAATCTCCCGTGCCGCGCGGACCGTGCGCATCCGGCCCCGGTGCCGGTAGTGCAGGCCGACCGCCCGGCCGCCCTCGAGCGCGATGCCGGCAGTGTGGCAGCCGGTGCGCACGGTCAGGTTCGGCCGCGACATCGCCGGCTTGAGAAAGGCCTGGGCGGTCGTCCAGCGGCGGCCGTCGCGGATGGTGAAATGGTAGCGGCCGAAGCCCTCGCGCTCCGGCTCGTTGAAATCCGCCGAGGTCGGGAAGCCGGCCTGGGCGCCGGCCTCGACCAGCGCATCGTAGAGCGGCGCGGTCGCCTGGCCGGGCCGGACGGTGAGCGGCCCGCCCCGGCCGTGATGGTCGGCATCCGGCCCCTGAAAATCCTCCGATTTTTTGAAGAAGGGCAGCACATCCCCGAACGACCAGCCGTCGCAGCCCATCTGCCGCCAGGTGTCGTAATCGAGCCGGTGGCCGCGGGTGTAGACCATGCCGTTGATCTGGTTCGACCCGCCGAGCACCCTGCCGCGCGGCCAGGCGAGGCGGCGGCCGTCCAGGCCGGGCTCCGGCTCGGTGCGGTAGTTCCAGTTGTTGTAGCGCTTGCGGAACAGGATGCCGGCGAACATCGGCACCCGGTAGAGCGGCATCCAGTCCCGCCCGCCGGCTTCGAGCACGAGCACGCGCACCGCCGGATCTTCCGACAGCCGCGCGCCGAGCACGCAGCCGGCGCTGCCCGCGCCGACGACGATATAGTCGAACGTCTCGTCCATTGAGCCGGCCGGGGCCGCCGTGGCCGCGCTACCGGCGGCCGCGCCCTATTGCCGGGTCAGTGCAGAGGCCGCCCGCGCATCCCATTTCCGGTCGGTGCGATAGGGTTCGGGGACGGTGAGGCCGCGCTCCCGGTAGTAGCGGGCCGCGCCGGGATGCAGGCCGTGGGGCACGACGGCCAACGCCACCTTGAGGTCGATGGCGTTTTTCATCCAGATCGCCGTGGCATGGGCCTCTTCGACATGCTCCCAGAACGCTTTGGTCATCCGGTAGACCGTATCTTCGGGCATGCTGGCGCGCACGCCGATGCCGACCAGGGCGCCCAGCGTCGGCACCGGTTCGGTATTGACCATGTTCCTGCCATAGAGGCCCGGATCGATGGAACGGATGGTCCGGCCCGGAGTCCTGAGCAGGCTGTCCTGCTTCGAGACATCGACCGGCAGCAGGCGCAGCCGGTTGTTGAGCGCGATCTGCTGGATCGCCGGGCTCGGCGCATTGGTCGGGAAGACGAGCGCGTCGAACTTCCTGTCCTGGAAGGCCTGGATCGCCGCGCTCCAGCCCATGTTGATCCGGGTGAAATCCTTGCCGGCGACAAGCCCGGTCTGATTCTCGATCATGCGCGCGACCACCCGCGTCGCCGCGCCGCCGGGCGGACCGATGAACACCTTTCTGCCGCGGAAATCGGCGATCTTCACGATGCCGGAATCGGCGTAGGTCACATAGTGGTACGGGCCGATCTCATAGGTGAAAATGTGGCGCAGCCGGCCGGAAAGCTCCTTGCCGTTCGTGAGCTTGCGGAACGGGCCGATCTGCCGTTCCATCAGCCACTGGCCGATGGGCCCGGACATGAAGAAATCCATTCTGCCGCGGGCTGTCAGCAGCTGGTGGCGCATGCCGGTGCCGGTGGCCGAAACCTGGATTTCCACATCCCTGACATATTTGTTCACGATGGTCGCAAAGGCGGTGTTGACCGTGAACGGCGACATGCCGGGCGCCAGACTGCCGAGCTTGTAGAACTCCTTCGCCTGGGCTGCCCCGCCGGCAAGGGCGAGGGCAAGGCCGGCCAGAATTGCGATCCGGGATTTCATCGGTTTCCTCCTCGGGCTTTCTGAATTTTTTTCGTCAGGGCGCCCCGATCCGCCTTCAGGCATCCTTATCGCCCGGTTCCGCGGCCCGGCGCTGGCGGACGGTCCAGCCGGCAATGTACAGCAGGAGGCCGAGCGCGAACGCGGCCGCCTCGATGGCGAACAAGGGGTACAACATTGCGAAGCCGGCCGCGAGTCGCAGCAGGCGGAACGGCATGGCCAGCCGGCCGGGCGTATCGTGGCCGGCAAAGCCGGTGGCGATCAGCCAGATCGCCAACAGCAGCCGCATGGCGACCCAGACCAGTTCTGCAAGGTCGAACCGGTCGATCAGCAGCAGCGACGGATTGAAGACGAAGACGAACGGGATGACGAAGCCGACCAGCGAAATCCGCACCGACTGCACCGCCGTTTCGAACGGCCGGGCGCCGGCGATGGGCGCCGCAGCATAGGCGGCGAGCGCCACCGGCGGGGTGACCGAAGACAGGGCCGCGAAATAGAAGACGAACAGGTGGACGGCGAGCAGGGTGACCCCGGCATCCTTGCCGAGCTGGACGATGGCCGGACCGAGAATGAGGACGATGATGAGATAGGCCGGCAGGGTCGGCAGCCCCATGCCGAGCACCAGCGAGCCCAGCATGGCGAAAACGAAGGCGAGGAACAGGCTGCCCTCGCCGACCGCGAGCAGCTGGGCGAAGCGGATGCCGACCCCGGTTTCGTTGACCACGCCGATGACAATGCCGATGGCGCCGACCGCGACCATGATGCGGGCGCACTGATAGCCCGCTTCGGCGGTCGCGCGGAGATAGTCGCGCAGGTCGCCGCCCAGCGGCGCGCCGCCGCGCAGCCGGGCCGGCAGATCGAGCGCGAGCGACACGAACAGCGCTGTGCCCATGGCGACGGCGCCGGCGAGCGCCGGCGAGCGGCCCTCGACGAGGACGGCGATCAGCGCCAGGATCGGCACGAAGAAGCGCAGCGACTGCAGCCAGTCATTGCCGGTCAGGCGCTCGCGCTCCGCCTTCGGGACCGGCGCGATGTTCAGGCGGATCGCCTCGGCATACACCTGGGCGAAAATGCTGACATATTTGAACAGGGCCGGCAGCAGCGCCGCCACGATCAGGACCAGATAGGGCGTGCCGGTATAGTCGGCGACGAAGAAGGCGGCCGCCGCCATGATCGGCGGCGTCACCTGGCCGGAACAGCTTGCCGCCGCCTCCACCGCGCCGGCGAAGGGCGGGCTGAAGCCGCGCTTGCGGATCATCGGGATGGTGAAGACCCCGGTGCCGACCACATTGGCCATGGCGCTGCCGGACATGGTGCCGAACAGGGCGCTCGCCACGATGGCGGCGTGGGCCGGGCCGCCGCGGATCGCGGCCGTAGCGGCGAACGACATTTTGAGCAGGATCGCCCCGGCGCCGGAGGCTTCGAGGATCGCGCCGAAAACGATGAAGATCAGCACCAGATTGGCGACGATGCTGGCCGGCCGGCCGAACACGCCATCCTGGCTGTACCAGGTCGTGCGGATAATCTCGACCGGATCGACCCCGGCATGCTGCAGGATCGACGGCAGGTCGCGGCCGAACAGGGCATAGGCGACGAACAGCAGCGCGACCGCCGCCAGCGGCAGGCCGAAGGTGCGCCGGGTCAGCTCGAGGACGACCAGCAGGCCGAAACAGCCGGAGACGATGTGGGACGTCTCGAAATCGAACACGCCGTCCCACAGCGCGTCGGCGGTGATCCAGAACCAGTAGACCGTGACGAGGAAGCCGGCCAGCAGCACCGCATCGAGCGTCCAGAAGAGCGCGCGGCGGGCGGCGGACGGCGCAGGATATTTCAGCGCCAGCGGCTCGATGAACAGCACGATCAGGCACGACAGGGCAATCGCGCCGAGGCGGAGCACATTCTCGTCGATCAGGGCGAGGACGACGAGATAGAGAGTGAGCGCAGCCAGAACCAGCGCCAGCCCGCGCCCGATTCTGGTGCTCGCCCCGGCGAGAGTCACCTTAGTGTCAACCGTTATCGGGCCGGCCATGCCGACAGCATCCGGCAGCCGATGGGGCGTCGGCTCATTCGCGGACCGGCGCCGGTTCGGCGGCCAGGTCCCGCCGGCGGGTGCTGTAGCTGTGCCAGCCGATCCAGAGGAGGGCGGCGGCGATGGCGGGGCCGTGGATCGCCGGATCGGCGGAGACCACGAGCAGGGCCAGCACCAGGCGCAGCCCGGTATCCCAGAACGGCAGCGCGGCTCGGTCGAAGCGCGCCAGCGCGCTCGCCAGCAGATAGAGCGCCAGCACCAGGCGCGCGATCAGCCAGAGCAGAAGCAGCGGATCGACCGTGCCGTCATAGCCCGGCAGATAGGCGATTTTGGCCCCGGTCGCGGTTGGATCGAGCATCGCCTCCTCGATCAGCAGCAGTTCGGGATAGACCGCGAAGACGAAGGGGATGACGAACATGACGATGCCCGACCGGACGGCGGAGAAGCCGGTCGCCATCGGCTCGGCCTTGGTGATCGAGCTGGCCGCGAAGGCGGCAATCGCCACCGGCGGCGTGATCGCCGACGCCACCGCGAAATAGAAGATGAACATGTGCGCGGTGAAGATGGAGAGGCCGAGCCCGGCCAGCACCGGGCCCATCAGCAGGGCCACATTCACATAGGCCGGCACCGCCGGCATGCCCATGCCGAGCAGCACCGCCAGCATCATGGTCATGACGAGCGCCATGAACTGGAATGCGGCCGAGCCGCCGGCGCCGAGATCGAGACCACGCAGCCATTGCAGCACATCGAGGGAGATGAAGAAGGGCAGGCCGGTGAATTTCAGGCAGAAATCGATGATCGAGACCGCCAGGAACATCAGATAGAGGGTCGAGATCAGAATGCCGGCGTTGGAGAACGCATCGATCAGCTTGCGCGGCCGGGCGCGCATCGCGGGATCGAGAAACAGCAGGCCGATGAGCAGCGCGACCGCCCACCAGCCCGCACTCCCGGCATCGCCGGCGGCGTTCTGCAGCAGCTTCAGCAGCCAGGGAAGCTCCTGGACCTTGCACACCCCGTCGACAAAGACGCGCTCGGCGCCGAGCAGGCCGTCGAACCAGCCGCAGCCGATATTCTCCTTCGGCGTCAGCAGCAGGAACAGGATGACCAGGATCGGCCCGAAAATCATAACGAGGTTGTAGATATCCTGCCGCCACAGGCGCATGTCTTCGGTCAGCTCGCCCAGCGCCTCGATATTCTGCTTGCGCGACTGGAAAACGGCGGAGAGGAAGAGGCAGAAGAAATAGGCCAGCGCCGGAATGGCCGCGGCGACGATCACATCGCTGTAGGGAATGCCGGTCAGCGCGGCGAGCACGAAGGCGGCGACGCCCATGACCGGCGGCATGACCGAGCCGCCGGACGAGGCCGCAGCCTCGACCCCGCCGGCAAAGACGCGCGAAAAGCCCCGCTTGATCATCATCGGGATGGTGAGAACGCCGGTCGAGAGCACATTGACGATCGGCCCGCCCGAAATCGTGCCGAACATGGCCGAGGACACGATGGCGGCGTGCGCCGGCCCGCCGCGGAGCCGCCGGGTCCAGCGGAAGGCGAGCTTGATGAGGGATTTGCCGCCGGCCGAAGCGCCGAACAGCGAACCCAGAATGAGATAGGGGAATATCTCGTTGAGGATGATGTCGATGAAGCGGCCGAGCAGGCCGGACGCATTGTTGGTCAGAATATCGTGGACGCGCGGCCGGCCGTCGGCCAGCACCCTCGGTTCGCCGCCCAGCTTGGTGACCAGATATTTGTCGATGCCCTCGGCGCCGTAGACATACCAGATGAGGACGGTGCCGATGGTGTAGGCCGCGATCAGCAGGGCGACGAGGACCAGCGGCAGACCCCAGACCTTGATGTTGTAGGTGAGGAAAACCACAATCGCGAGCCCGACGATGGCGACGATCCAGCCCCCGGTCGTGTGGAGGCATTGCGGGTCCTCCACCGTTTCGGGCTCGGGCAGGCCGAAGAGCTGCGCGTTCTCCTTCTCGATCTTCAGGCTTTCGGCGATCATCCGCTCGCGGTCGCCGGTGATCCGGTCGATCAGGCAGACCGCTTCGATCTCGATGACATAGGTGAGCGAGATGGCGACCGCCATCGTCACCAGCGCGAGGTCCATGAACAGGCCGAAACCGCGGCGCAGGCCGCTCCGGCCGGCCCAGGTGCGCCACATCGAATGATGCAGCGCCACCGTCAGCATCATCGCCGCGAAATAGAGCGGATAGTAATATTCGTAGGGGAACTTGCGGACGATGAAGCCGGGATCGCCCGTTATGTCCTTCACCAGGTCGTCGAGGCCGGGAATCCCCGGCATCGCGTTCAGCAGGCCGATGACGACGAGCGCTGTCGACAGGAAATAGACAACGCGCCGGCCGAGGCCGCCGCGGGCGGCGGCCGGGGTCAACGGGTCGGTCACGGCGGCGTGCGCCCGCTCCGGCGGGAGGGCCGCGGCCTCGCCCGCGGCCCCCGAAGCCGGCTCAGGTTACGGCCTCGCGCAGGCGGGCACCTTCTGGCCGGCCTCCTCCCACGCCGCGACCGCGCCGGGGTGATATTTCACCGGCACCGCGCCGCACATGCCCGTCGTCGCCGGATCGATCCGGCCGATGCCGATATTCGCCATGTAGGGCGCCTTGCCGGTGAATTTCTTCGTATTGGCAATCGCCGCCGCGGTGAGCGATTTGGCCAGCGCGAAATCCATCGACGTGTGGACCATTTCGGCGCCGGCCGTGCCGGGGCTGCGCCAGAAACCGTCTTCGCTGACGATGGTCAGCCCCTTGACCGGCTTGACCGTCTTCAGGTCGATGACCCAGGGCGCGATTCCGGGCGCCTTGAGATATTTCTGCATGCCCTTCGATTTCCACGCCTTCACCGGTATCGACCAGAGGGTCATGCTGCCGGAGCCGAGCGAGCGCAGGATCCGCGTGTCCGGGAAGGTGATCGGCAGCAGCATCGCATCGCCGGTGCCGTCGGTGATGGTCTTGACCATCTGGCCCCAGTTGGACTGCACGCCCCTGTAGTCCTTGCCGTCGGACCAGCCGGTGACAAGCCGGACCATGGCCCGGGCGATGTTCAGCGCGGCGCCGCGGGGCGGGCCGTTGACCAGCGTGCTGCCCTTGATGTCCTGCCAGCCCTTCACGCTCGAACTGTCATAGGCATAGAGCCCGTACCCGCCATAGGTGTAGGTATAGAGCACCGCCGTGCCCGCGGCGAGCTCCGCGCCCTTCTTGCGGCCGAGCTTGGCGTAGGGGCCGGCGCCCCTGGACAGCAGGAAGGGCAGGATCAGCGGAACCGCCGCCAGGTCGGTCTTGCCCTGGGAGAGGTTCTGGAGCGAATTGGTCAGGGTCTGGCCTTCGGCGATCTGGAAATTGGCGATGCCCGCCGCCGAAGCCAGCTCGGCAAGCGTCGTGACCGTCGCGTGCGGCACCCCGCCGGGGCTGGCGGTTTCCGCGGTGAGATTCTGCTGGGCATGGGCCGACATGGCGAAGGCAAGCGTCGCCGCTGCGGCCGTCAGCATGATTTTTGCAGACATGAATCCTCCCTGGTGTTCTATCGCTGTATCGGACAGCGAATTTCTATAGCGGCATCCGGCGGATGGCGAAAGCCGGATCGCCGGGCCCGGTGCCGTTGCCGATACACGGAATCGGCGCACAGGGCCGGCGCTGAGGGCCAAGCTGTAGCCCACGCCCGCGCCGGCCGCCAGCCGGAAAATTAACATGTTAACTGTTTTCCCGCGCCGCCGCTACGCTGCCGGGAGGCGCCCCGGCGCACCCCAGACCCGCCGGGCGAATTCCGGATAGGGATCGGCGATTGCCGGCGCCACCCGCTCGCGCAGCACGTCCAGCGTCGCCGGGTCGGGCGCGGCGGTCGCCGGCACCGCCTCCGGCAGGTCGAAATCGAAGCCGGTATTGTCGCGCACCTCCTCGACCGTGCGGCCGGGATGGACGCTGGCGAGGGTAAAGCGCGCCCGCTCCCGGTCGAAGCGGAACAGGCACAGATCCGTCACCAGGGCCGCCGGCCCGCCCGGCCGGTGGACGTTCGGCGGGCTGACGCCGGGCGCGCTGACGAAATCGACCGCCTCCACCATGGTCCGGCGCGAATGTTCGAGCCGGAACAGGATGACCTTCGGCACCATGAAATAGAGATAGGCGCTGCCGAACGAGCCAGACCAGCGCACCTGCTGCTGCGGATAGGTGTCGCCGACGCCGACCAGATTGATATTGGCCCGGCCGTCGATCTGGCCGCCGGAGAGGAAGAAGGCATCGACCCGGCCCTGGCCGGCGCTGTCGAACAGATCGACCCCGCCATCGGTCCGGTATTCGGGGCTCGTGCTACCGATGATCGAGACCCGCGTGCGCCGGCCGGCCGCCCGGTCGCGATGCCGGCGCAGCAGGGCCGCGGAGCCGGGAATGGGCGAGGAGACGCCGACCGCGATATGGCCGCAGCCCTCCAGCAGGCCGGCGATGACCGCGATCAGCAGCTCTTCCAGGGCATGGTCCGCCGGCATCCGGCGCTATCCGGCGGCCGCGGCCGGCAGGGGCTCCGGGGCCGCCTGGCCGAGCCAGGCGGCGAAACCTTCCGGCGTCTTCGCCATGCGGGCATAGGCGGCGAAGCGGCCGGGATCGTCGTCGTACAGGCCGGTCACGCCATAGGGCGCGGCGCCGTGCGGGGCGAGCGCGACGGCATCGATATACATGTCGGAGACGGTGGCGGGGGCGAGCGCCTCGTCCTGCTGCAGATTGCCGTCATGGAGCCGTTCGCAGGTCACCAGCGTCCGGCGGGCGGCATGGGCCATGATCTTCAGCTCGGCATGGCGGCCGATCCAGACATTGCCGTAGCGGTCGGCCAGCGGCACGTGAAACAGGGCGATATCGGGCACGATGGCCGGCAGCGCGACGATGGGATCGTCGTCGGCGAACGGGTTGTCGACCAGCCGGTAATCGTCGCGGTGCCGCAGGATGTCGGAGCCGATCAGCCCGCGGAGCGGCATGAAGGGAATGCCCTTCTCGCCGGCCTGCAGCCCGGCATAGACGGCCGGGCAGGTGCTGTCGATCACGCGGACCGCGCCCGACTTCACGGCGCGGACGAAGCACGGCGCCTGGCCGTATTCGCCCAGGGTGACGCCGCTGGTCTCGACGGTGGCGACGCAGCCGGCGCCGATCAGAATATCGGCCTGGAGGCCGCTCGTCGGCGCCGTGACCAGGTGCAGGTTGCGCACGCCGCGCCGGATCAGGGCGAAGGTCGCCGCCATCGCCGCGCAGCCGCCCTCGGCCTTGAACACGGCGAGCTTGGCGCCGTCCGGCACCGCTGCGGCCAGCGCATCGACACTGTCCACAAGGATTTCCGGCGCATCCGGCGAACCGGCCGGCGGCACGGTCGATAAAGAGGCAGGCGGCATGGCCGGGCTCCGTTTCGCGAGTAGGGGCAGCACCAGTGTGCCAGCCTCCCCGCCAAAGCTCAATGCCGCCGGGGCTTGACCGCACGGGCCGGCGGGGAACAATGGGCGGGCGAGCGGAATGGCGGGAGGCTGCGATGGCTGAAGCCCATACCGGGCCGGACGATCCGGCGGCCGCGGCCGCCAATGGGGGCAGGACGATCCCGCCCTCGTTCCGGCGGGCGGTTCCGCACTTTCTCGCCCTCGCAATCTTTCCGCTGATCGCCATTGCCGCGCTGCAGGGCGGCTGGTGGATCGCGCCGCCGCTCGTCATCCTGTTGCTGTCGGGCCCGCTGGACGGCGCGCTCGCCCCCGATACGGCAAACCCGGACCCGGCGAAGGCGGGCCGGCGGCGGCTGCTCTGGTACGATCTGGCGGTCTGGCTCTGGGGCATATTGTGGCCGCTGACGCTCGCCTTCTCGCTCTGGCAGATGCTGGTCGCCGGGCACCTCGCGGCATGGGAAATCGCGCTGATGGCGCTTGTGCTGGCCGGCGAGGCCCAGGCGGTCTTCGTCGTCAGCCATGAGCTGGTCCATCGCCGCACCGTATGGGAGCGCCGGCTCGGCGAGTTCCTGCTCGCCTCCGTCGCCTATCCGCATTACGCCACCGAGCATATCTACATTCACCATGCCCAGGTCGGCACGCCGCTCGATGTCGGCTCCGCGCCGAAGGGCCAGAGCATCTGGCGCTATTTCCCGCGCGAGGTGGCGAGCAACCTGGTCGGCGCGTGGCGGGTGGCGCGCGAGCGGCTGGCGCGCCGGCGCCTCCCGGTCTGGCATATCGGCAATCCGTTCTGGCGCTACGGCCTGCTGACCGCATTCTGGTACGGGCTGGTCTACGGCATGGGCGGCTGGCCGGCGGTCGCGATCTATGCCCTGCTCTGCCTCCTCGTCGTCTTCTCGATGAAGGTCGCCAATTACATCCAGCACTATGGATTGCGCCGCATCCGCCGGCCCGACGGCCGGTTCGAGAAGGCCCTGCCCCGCCATTCCTGGACGGCCACCGGCCGGTTCAGCAACTGGATATTCTTCAATACGCAGCGCCATGCGGACCATCACGCCGCAGCGAGCCGGCCCTATCCGCTGCTGCAGCATTATGACGAGGACGAATCTCCGCAACTGCCGGAGAGTTTCGGCACGATGTTCGGCCTGGCGGTCCGCCCGCGGCGCTGGTTCCAGACCATGGACCCGCTGGTCGACCGGTGGCGGGCGCAGTTCTACCCGGAGGTCGACGACTGGACCGCCTATGACAGCCCGGTGGCGGAGGCGCGGCCGGAAGCGTTCGACGCGATCGTCGAAATATTCGGCGCCGCGCCCCGCCTCGCCCAAGCCATCGAGCGCAACCCGGAACTGCTCGACACCCTGCGGGAGCGGGAGTTCGCCGAGCTCGATCTGCCGGCCGGCTTCTGGCCCGATCCCGCGGTCGAAACCGCCGCCCGCCAGGGCCTTGTGCGCCTCTACTGGACGCACGAATTCGGCGTCGCCGAAATGAAGGAGCGGATCGCCGAAATCCCGGCGCAGGATGCGGACGATACGGTCGATACGGTCAGGAACTGGTCGAACGACAAAAGCTTCCAGATCGGCATCCATACGCTGCGCGGCAACCTCTCGCCGGTCGAGGCCGGGGTGGCGCTGGCCAATGTCGCCGAGGCCTCGGTGGCGGCCGTTCTCTCGGCGGTCGCGCAGGATTTCGCCGAGCGCCGCGGCGTGGCGGACGGAGGCGGCGTCGCCGCCATCCTGCTGGGCGATCTGGCGAGCGGCGAGGCGGCGCCCGGCGCCGCGCTCGACCTCGTCTTCGTCTGCGACGGCCCGGCGGAGGATTGGGAAGCGCTCTGCCGCGCTTTCCGCCAGGCGCTCCGCACCCTGTCGCGCGACAGCCTGCTGTTCGCACCGCTGCCGCGCAGCCGGGAGGGGCCGGCGCTGTACCCGCTCGCCGGGCTCGGCGACCGCTACCGGGAGGCCGCATCGGCAGACGCGCTGCCCGACCTGACCCGCGCCCGCTGCGTCTTCGAGACCGGGGAGGCCGGCATCGCCGCGCCATTCGAAACGGCCCGGCGCGGGCTTCCGGCCCGCGATGCCGGGTACGAAGCGGGGATCGAGGCGCCCGGCCGGCCGGCGGATGCGGCAGCCGCGACCGGCCTCCTGTCGTTTGGCGACATGCCGGGCGGCCTGCGGGATATCGAGGGTGCCGCCCGCCGCCTTCGGGCAGCGCCGGCCGGCGACGCGCCGGACGATCCGGCGCCCACCGCCGCATCGGCGTTCCGGGCCGCCGCGGCGCGGGGCGCGATTCCCGGTGAGGTCGCGGCGCAGCTGGCCGAGGCCGCAACCCTGTGGCGGAACCTGCACGGCATCCTGCAGCTCGTCGCCGATAATGGCTTTGTCCCGGAAACGGCGCATCCGCAGGCCAGGGCCGCCATCGCCCGGGCCTGCGGGCTGGACGATTTCGACGCGCTCGCCGGCGCGCTCCGCGATACGGCAGGCCGGGCCGCCGCCGCCATCGGCGCGCTGGACGGGATGGGCGGCCAGGCCGCCGGGAGCGACTGAAGCGCGGCCGAACGGGCCCGGCAGCGCCGGCAGGCTAGCGCCGGAGATAGCCGAGGATCACTTCGACAGCGTGACGCCGGCGCGCGCGGATCGCCTTCGGCGCCCGCAGGTCGGTGGCGAAGACGGTCGAGAGGGTGTCCACGTTCGACAGGTAGAAATAGCAGACCCCGGCAATCGAGATATAGAGCTGCACCGGATCGACCCCGGCCCGGAAGACGCCGTCGGCCTCGCCCCTGCCCAGCACGGCGGCGAGCAGGCTGACCAGCGGCGAATGCATGCGCGGGATTTCGCCCGACCGCTTCAGATGCCGGGCGCCGTACAGATTCTCATTGTTGAGCAGGCGGATGAAATGCGGATTGGCGAGATAATAATCGAACGTGTACTCGACCAGCTCGCGCATCGCCGCCATCGGCGCCAGCGCCTCCAGGTTCAGCTCGCGCTCGTGGGAGCGGATATCCCGGTAGACCGCTTCGAGGACCGCGAGGAACAAATCCTCCTTGTTGCCGAAATAATGGTAGAGCATCCGCTTGTTGACGCCGGCGCGCCGGGCGATCCGGTCGACCCGGGCACCGTCGAGCCCGTTCTGCGAGAACTCCCCGGTCGCGGCCGCCAGGATGGCTTCCCTGGTGCGTACCGGATTGCGCGTGGACAAGGGGGGCTTCCTTCCGGGCTGGTCGGCTCCGGCCCGGTTGTAACGGCAAACCGCCCAAAGGCGAACCCGCCGCGCGCGGAACGGCACGCCATCGCGGGCGGTTTCACGCCCGTCCAGCCGCTCAGACCACGTTGTGCGGTGCCTGGGGGACGGTTCGCCAGAAGCCGGGGTCGTGGCCGAAGAATATCCGGGCGCCGCCGCGCCGCAGCTTGCGCAGCAGAAGCAGCGAATCGATCATGCTGGCGCGGTCGTAGACCAGCGACGGCAGGTGCATGTTTTCGAGCGTCTGGCAGAAATAGCAGGCATCGGCCGCCAGGACGATCTCGCCGCCCGGCAGCTTCAGCTTGAGCGACTGGTGGCCCGGCGTGTGGCCGAAGGTCGGGATCGTGACGATCGACCCGTCGCCGAACAGGTCGAATTCGCCGTCGATCCGCCTGGTCAGATGGCCGTGATCGTAGTTGACCGGATTGTAGGCGTTGGCCTGCACCAACTCCGGAATCCGGCCCGCCTCCCACTCGGCCTGCTGTACGACGACGCGGGCGTTGGGGATCAGGCCGTTGCCGCCGGCATGGTCGAAATGCAGGTGGGAATTGATAATGTAGCGCACCTCGCCGGGATCGACATCCAGCGCCTCGAGCCGCGAGCGGATATCGTCACCCGGCCGGGAACGCACATCGAAAGCTTTGGCGAGCGGCCCGATCATGGCATGGGGATCGTCGCAGCTGGCCGGATGCATCCCGGTATCGAAGACGACCAGACCCCTGGGATGGTCGATCAGATAGGCCGGGACCGGGAACAGAATCCGGCCCTCCGCGCCGGCGAGCATCTCGTTGAGATTGCAGCTCAGCCAGCCGCAGGTCATGGCGTACAGCTTCACGCCGTCGCCGCGCGCGCGCCGCTGTTGCGGCCGGCGGCGGCCCTTCGCCAATCCGTCCCACCAGGCCTGATTGGCGTTCAGCGCTGTCGACCGGAGTTCCAGCATGGCCGCCGGCTCAGATCGCCGCGCCGCCCGAGCCGGGCAGCGGCCGCATCAGCCCGTCCGCTCCCGGATGATGCGCAGGGCCTCGCGCAGATAGACGCGGAACACCTCATGGTTTTCGCTCATCGGGAAGTGGCCGATATCCTCCATCTCGATATAGACGCCGCCGCGAATCTGGCGGGCGGTATTTTCGGTCGCCTCCGGCGGCGTCAGATAGTCGTAGGTGCCGGTCATCATGACGACGGGGCAGCGGCGCGCGTCGATATTCTGCAGCTCCTCGCGCAGATCGTGATCGACCGAATAGAAATAGAGGTCGCCCCTGAACGCTTCGGAGCCCTGGGAGTAGTAGTGCCAGGTCAGCCAGCGGTCCATGTCCGGCGATTGCGGCGCCATGAGGTCCCAGACGCCGCTGGCGCAGACCTGGGCGGCGTTCGCATGGGGATGGCGCCACCAGTCGAGGAAGAAGCCCGGCGCATAATCGGCCGCCTCGACCGGGATCACCGCCTTGAACCGGTCCGGCCGGCGCAGCGCCAACTGCAGCGCAACATTGCCGCCGAAGGAGGAACCCATGAAGATCGGGTCCTTCAGTTCGAGCGCGTCGCACAGCTTGACGATGAAGTTCACATAGTGCTCGGCGGTCAGCCGGTATTCCTCCTTCCACCACTCGCGGTTGTGCGGCGGATCGGATTTGCCGTGGCGCGGCAGATCGTAGGCGATGATGTTGTAGTCGCGGGTGAATTCCTCGTCTTCCAGCAGGCCGCGCCACTGATGGTTGTGGGCGCCGGCGGTATGCTGGCAGATCAGCGGCTGGCCGCTGCCATTGTGGAGGTAGAATACCTTGTACTCGTTGCCGTCGACTTCGATCGTCACATAGCGGCCTGTCACTGGAGAATGGCGAGCCATCGTCTACTCCCTGAAAAACTGGATTGCCCGATTCCGGTTGGCCCGGCCGCTCAGACCGGCACGCCGCATTTGCGCAGCAGCTCGAACTGAACCGTGAAATTTCTGAGATTCTGCATCAGCACCAGCAGATTGCCTTCCAGCTTCAAATCCTCGCAGAAGCTGGCCGCCCAGATTCCGTGGAACATGGGCTTCGGCATCGGTTTGGCGAATTCCCGCCAGGTCTGGGCGCTGGCGCGCAGCGCAAAATCGTACGGATCGAGCGGCGCGGGATCGGTGTTGATGTTCTTCACCTTCCCGTCATGCATCTCGACGATGATTTTGCGGTCCGTCATGTCATACATGAACGAGCAGGTATAGTACTTGCCCATGCATTGTATGGTCTCGTCGTTGTCCGTCAGATTCTTGAACTTCGACGCCCAGGTTTTCACGTCAACGGCCATGTCCATTTCCCCTTGAGGTCTTCGACGGCTTCGCGACGACGGACCCGATATCCGCCGCCATCGCCGCTATCGGTTCTTTTTCGCTCCGGCGTCCTCTTCCGCTTCGCGTTCCTCGCGCAACAGATTGCCGATATGCGTGATCTCGGCCGGCGACATGCCGATTTCCCTGAGCAGCGTATCGACGAACGGCGCCTGGGCACGGTAGCGCAGGGCGGCGCCGACGATGTTGTCCGCCAGCGTCCCGCCGGTTCGCGGGCCGGCGGCGTCCGGTCCGCCGCCGCCCGGATTGCCCGACGAATCGTCTCCGCCGCCGCCGATTGCCGTCGGGGCGAGGCCGCTGAGACCCGGCAGCCCATCGACCTGGAGAATCTTGATGTCGCCGATATTGTCCATCGGTCTGACCGATTCCCGAATGATGCCCTCCAGGTGCTCGACCAGCTTCATGCGCAGGGTGCTCTGGCGGTTTTCGTCGCTGCGCATGTTCTCCGCCTCGTTGAGGGCGCGCTTGCCCGCAGCGTCGATCTCGTAGCGCAGCTTGGTCGCCAGGCTGGCGAACCGGTCTGCCTCCATGCGGTCCTCGGCGGCGGTCTTCTCGGCCGCCGCAATCGTCGTCAGAAGAATGGCCTCGCGCTCCGCCTGCAGCGCCGCCAGGATGGTCTCGACCTTCTTCCGACGCTCGGCGATCTCGGTCTCCTTCGCCGAAACGACCTTTTCGGCCGCCCCGGCCTCCATGGCCCGCGCCTCCTCGACAGCGGCGAGGATTTCCAGTTCCTGCTTCTGTTTCCCGGCGACCGCGATGGCGCGGTCCTTCTCCTCGATGGCGAGGATCCGGCGGCGCTGGACTTCGAGGCGCTCGGTTTCCTGGGCGTGGGCGATGCGCTCGGCGTCGAGAGCCTTCTCGCGCGCGATACGGGTCTTCTCGGTCTCCTCCTCGGCGCGGATTTCGGCCTCTTCGGCATCGCGCCGGTGCCCGGCCTGCTCGCGGGCGATTTCCGCCTCGCGCTCGGCACGCCGGACCGCGATGTCGCGCTGCTGTTCGAGGCGCAGATATTCGGTTTCGCGGCCGATCCGGAGATTCTCCTGCTCGGCCTCCAGGTTCTTCTCCCAGATCTGGATCGCCGTGTCCTTTTCGACATCGTTGCGATGCTTGCGCCGGGCCTCGATCTCCTCGGTCAGCCGGGTCTCGCGCAGGGAAGCCTCGGCCTCCACCGCCTTCTGCTGGGCGATCCGCGCCTTCTCCACCTCCTCGCGGGCGCGGATTTCCGCTTCCTCGGCCTCGCGCTCGTATTCCGCCCGCTCCCGGGCGATATCCGCGCGCTGTTTGGCCTTGCGGACCGAGACCTCCTGCTCCTGTTCCAGACGCGCATAGTGGCTGTTCCGGTCGATCTCCAGCGTCAGCTTCTCGGCATCGAGGTTCTTGTTCCTGATCTGGATGGCGGTATCCTGTTCGATGTCGTTCCGCTTCTTCCTCCGGGCCTCGATCTGTTCGGTCAGGCGGGTGAGGCCTTCGGCGTCGAACGCATTCTGCGGGTTGAACAGGCCGATATCCGCCTGGTCGAAGCCGGTCAGCGAGACCGCTTCCAGCTCCAGGCCGTTCCGGGTCAGGGCGTCCTCCACCAGCTCCTTGACGTTCCGCACATAGACGCCCCGCTGCTCCTGCATCTCGTCCATGGTCATCTGGGCCGAGACGATGCTCAGCGCGTCGACGAATCGGCCCTGGACCAGCTCCTTCAGGCGCTCGGAATCCATCGTCCGGTCGCCCAGCGACTGGGCGGCCAGCGCCACGGATTCCCGGTCCGGCCGGACCCGCAGATAGAATTCCGCGACCACCTCCACACGCATCCGATCCTTCGTGATGAGGGCGCTTTCGCCGCCCCGCTTCACTTCCAGGCGCAGGGTGCGCATCCCGACCGGGGTAATGGTGTGGACGATGGGAAGGACCAGCGCACCGCCGGTCAGCACCACCTTCTCGCCGCCGAAACCGGTCCGCACGAAGGACATGTCCTTCGAGGATCGCTGGTACAGCCAGTAGAGAAGGTAGACGACGACCGCGATGGCGATCCCGGCGAGCAGAATCGCGGTGATGATGTCAACTCCGCTCACGGCTCAAGTCTCCCTGTTCCCGCCGGCCGCAAACCGCGTCCGGACCTTCGTGGAGGCGCCCGTCTTCATCGCATCAGCCCGTGTCCCTGACCGCGGCCCGGTAGACCACCAGGCCGAAAGCGATCTTGTTGAGAAAGTCGGCGAGATTGTAGATCACGTTGATGCTTTTCGGGTCCACGCCGCCGCCGAGAAATTCCATGAAATAGCCGAGCGGGTAGATCGCCCAGCCGATGGTGGCGATCAGGCGCAGGGCATTGAACGCGCCCTGCACCGCGGCATTGCCGCTGGCCGAATTGATCTTGCTGGCCTCGCCCAGATAGACCTCGCCCAGAATGTAGAGCCCGCCGGCGGCCGCGATCAGGAAGCCCAGGGTCGGGCTCATATAGCCGGCCGCGCCGAGATAGGCCGAACCGATCATGACCGCCGAAGCGACCAGCAGGCGCCAGAACACCGCCGCCGGGACCGTGGCGACGGCCGTCAGCACCAGATAGAAGCTCACCGCCTGCAGCGGCGCGGTGAGCTGCCAGTCGATAAAGCGGTAGACCGTCGAGACGGCGCCGCTGCCGGCCCAGACATCGCGCAGATAGAAATAGCTGATGGCCGATATCAGCGTGACCGTGCCCGCAACGGTGACCGGGGCCTTCCACCGGTCGGCCACCCGGCGCCGTTCGAGAAAGAAGAACGCCGTGGCGGCCGCCATCGCGATGGAGATCAGCCAGAATGTTGCGCCGACGATATCGGTCGGGTCTGCGAATTTGGTCATCCGCCCGCCCCTTGCACCGGTCCTGTCATACCGCCCCCGATCATGGCCGCCTCAAATCTGGTTCCGGATATGCGGCGACCTGGCATAGAGCGCCACAAGCGGAATGATCAGCAGCCCGAACACGAACTGCTGCCCTTCATAGTCCAGGCCGATGCCGACAAGAAAGGAGGTCAGCACCTGGAGGACGAGCACCCCGATCACCGTGAAGCCGTAGCCGCCCCAGCCGCCGAGCAGCGACGTGCCGCCGATAACCACCGCCGCCAGCGTTGTGAACAGATAGGGATTGCCGACGCCGATGAAGCCGCTGCCGCTCCACCCCAGCAGAAGCGAGCCGGTCATGGCGGCGATGAAACCGCTGATCGCATAGACGCCGACCCAGTATTTCCGCTCAGGGATGGAGAGGCGCCGGGCGGCGGTCCGGCTGCCGCCCAGGGCATAGAGGTTGCGGCCATAAACGGTGTTCCGCATGGCAACGATCAGCAGCACGGCCACGACGATCCAGATCAGGATCACCGGCGGAATCTTCAGCCCGAAGGTTTCGCCGTTCATCGCCGCGATATTGGTGAGCCAGCCCGGCACGGCACCGTGCACGTTGCCGGCATAGCGCGTTCCGATGCTGGTCACGATCTGGGTGCCGCCGGCCACCGCGAAGCCGACGCCGAGCGATACGATCAGGGCCTGGCCCTGGAGGCGGAAGCTGAGAAAGCCGGTAATGGCGCCGATACACCCGCCCAGGCCGAGAATGATCAGGACCGCCAGCCAGTTCGGCAGGCCCTCGATCCCGAACAGGTAGGCCAGCGCAATATTGGCCGAGCCGATGATGAACGGGATCGACAGATCCAGCCCGCCGAGCAGAACCACCAGGGTCTGGCCCAGACAGGCCAGCCCGAGAAAGGCGGCGAACACCAGCATCGACTTGAAATTGATCGCCGAGAAGAACCCTTCCAGGACCAGCGAGCCGACGACAAACAGGCCGATGAGGACGGTCACGCCGATATAGGCGCTCTTGTTGGTCGTCACATACCGGTTCAGGGCGACCGCCAGGCCGAGCAAAATCACCAGGATGATCGAGGCGAAGACGTTTCGCGCGGTGAAGAAGCCCTCGACCGTCGCCGTGAGGATCAGGAACAGAACGATCAGAAGGGCGACGCCGATCAGGATCGCCCGGATACGGTAGAGCAGGTTTCGCAGGAAGAGGCCGCCGCTGCCGGCCTCGTCCGGCTGGCGGTCCGGCTCTTCCGCCGCCCCGCCCCGGGCGCTTTCCAGCCCGATTCCGTCCTGCCGGTAGACCCAGCGGATGGAAAAATGGTGCCATCCCCACAGCACGAGCACGACGGTCGCCGCGGTGAAGAAGATGACATGCTGCAGCGGCGCCTCCTCGACGATGCCGAGGATCGTTCCCGCCCCGGCCACCAGAATGGCGAAGACGAAGCCCAGCCACTTGTAGAAAAGATGGGCCGACCGGGTCATGTTCCCGCCTCCGCCGCCGCCCGGACGCGACGCCCGCCGGAATCGCGCCCGGCGGCCGGCAACAGACGGCTGCCGCGATAGCGGCGCAGGAATTTCCAGCCGTGCCGGGCGACGATGACCGCCGCGACGATGGCCACGCCGAGCTTCCACAGCGGCGCGTCGCCGGCATGGAACATCGCCCCGAGAAACAGGATCGAGGCCAGCACGATGAAGGCGCTGTTATACGAAAACACGCGCACACCCACGCTTTCGGCGACATAGGCCAGAATTTTCTTCCGCACCAGCGGCAGGGTACCGATATACAGCGCCGCCGCTGCCAGGATCGTCCAGAATATCGCATCCAGCAGCGCCGCGGACGGCTGAAGCTGGCCGACCGTGGCGGGAGCGGGCGGCAGCGCCGCCGGCACGCGCCCCCCGGCAGCGGCACCGGTGCCGGTGCCGGCGGCAAAATACATCGCGCCGAGCGCAGCGACCGAGAGGATGGCGAGCGGCAGGATCGTTGCGTTGCCGATTCTTTCCTGCACCCGCCGCAGGCTGGCGACGAACACGAGCGCGCCGACCAGAACCGCCCCCAGCGCCGGGGTGAACAGGCCGCTCCCGGACGACGACACGCCCCCGCTGGCATAGACGATCGCGACCGCCGCCGCAGCGCCGAGGCCGATGAGAAAGAGCAGGGGCACATTGCCGATCCGGCTGCGGACCCCGGCCTGGGCGATCAGGATCAGCAGCGAAGCGAGCAGGACCGTCCCTGCGGCCACCAGCGCCACGGCAATCGCCGGGGAGGCGAAGGCGCCGCCGGCCGCCGGCCGGCCGGCGGCGCCGCTGTAGGGTCCGGCCCATTCGAGAAGAAAATGCCTGAGGCCGGCGGCACCGGCGGGGCCGGTATCGGTCGCCGCCGAAGGCGGGCCTGGCCCGCCATACAGCGACAGGCCCAGAACGAGCAGGGCCAGCACGCCGATGAAGGCGACCAGCGAGGCGCCGATGCCGCGATAGAGCAGATAGATGAGGAATACGACGACGGCGAGGACGATGGCGGCATAAACGACCGGCGTGCCTCTCGGCGCCGCTGGTGCCGCTGCGGGCTTGCTGCCGCCCAGCACCGTCAGCCCGGAACTGCCCGAACCTGAGCCTGAGCCTGCACCCAGCACCTTGAGGCCCGAACTGCCCGAACTGCCGGAACCGGAACCGAGCACCGTGAGGCCGGAGTTGCCCGATTGCGCCTGGCCGGAAGCCTGGGCCGGCGCGGGCGGCGGCTTCAGCTCCTCCTTGGAATAAAGGATCACGCCGAAGGCGAGCACGCCGAGCAGCGCGAAGAAGGCCCAGGGCGAGACGCGCGCGACCTGCCGCGGCAGCTTCGGCAGCGCCAGGGTAAGCAGCAGCGAAATCACCAGGACGGCGCCATAGGCCGCCTCCGTGACGAAGCTCTGCACCCGGCCGAAGCTGAAGGTGGAGAGCACATAGGTGATCAGATAGATGTTCAGGGCGCCGAACAGGGAGCCGACGATGCTGCCCCGGCCGCCGGCGAGGCTGGTGCCGCCGAGCACCAGCGCCGTGACCGCCATCAGCGTGTAGGTCGTCCCCTGATTGGGATCGCCCGAGCCGATCAGGGAGGTGAAGGCGAGCGCCGCCATCGCGGCGTAGATGCCCGCAACGATATGGGCGCCCAGACGGACGATATTGATGCGCACGCCGCTGGCATAGGCGGTGCGTTCGTCCGCGCCCATGAGCCTGAGATGGCCGAAAAAAGCGGTCCGGGTCAGCGCGAACCAGCCGAGGGTCGCCACGACGACGATCGCCAGGACCGGCGACAGGATTTCGGTGCCCAGCCCCCAGGATTGCATCCATTCGGGCGCAACGCCGCCCGGCCGCGGCAGGATCACCAGGTTCAGGCCGACCAGCGCGAGAAAGCCGCTCAGCGCGACGATGATCGGCTGGACCCGGACATAGACGATGATCAGGCCCATCAGCAGCTGATACAGCACGCCGACGGCAATCGCGTAGGCGAAGAATTCCACCGGCGTCGTGATGATTTTCGCGCCGTGGAGCTGCACCAGGCTGACATTGATGAACCCCATCAGCGGCCCGATCGACAGATCGACGCCGGCCCGGCCCGCCATCGCGATCACGGTAAGGGCGTAGGTGGCGAGAATAAGCGGCGAAGCGACGATAATGGCGCTGCCGATGCCGACATTGGAGATCAGGTTCGGGGCGCGGAGCGTGGCGACGACGAGCAGCGCAAACAGCAGCAGGATCGGCACCAGCAGATAGGTGTGCGACGATGCCGACGCGTGCCGCGCTTCCCCGCCCGCGCTCATGCCGGCTTCCTCACCGCAGGCCGCGGCGCGCGGCCAGGGGCGCGCCCGTTCGCCGGATCACCGGTCGAACTCCATGATCTTGATTTTCCGGCCCGTACCGGGCTCGCCCGGCCGGCTGCTCTCCGCCTCCGCGCCGAAATCCCTGATCTTGATCGCCCTGGGGGCCGGCGCCCGGTCCTGCGGCGCGGCAGCCGGCGCCGGCGGCGCGTCGTCGTCGAATTCGACGATCCGTATCGGGCCGATGCCCTGCGCCGTGGCAACGGATTTGCCGCCATCCTCCCGGTCGTCGTCGAACTCGACGATCTTCATGCCCGGCCGGTCGCCCTGCCCTTCGCCCGTACCGGCGGCCGGCTTCGGCTGGCCGTCTTCGTCGAATTCGACGATCCTGATTCCGTCACGCGCCATCGCGTCCGTCCTCGCTATCCCTCTTTACGCATTTCCGGGAGGCGCTCGCCACGGCCCGCTAATCGTCGTAGAAGACCACTTTGAGGCGTTCGCCCGCCGCCGCTTCCGGCGGCGCCCTGCCGGCTTCGCCGGTCGCGGCGTCCGTCTCCACAATCCGGATCGGCCCGACGCGCACCCTCGGCTTCCGCGCCGGCTCCCTCTCCCCGGAATCGGGGATTTCGACGGCGGTGCTGCGCTCGCCGCCGCCGGCTGTCTGGCGCCTCTGGCCGAACATCGCCTCGAGAATCCTGTCGGGGTCGATTTCGTCGTCGGTGAAACTGTCGAAAATGCTGCCGTGGCGGAACACCACGATCCGGCCGCACAGCCCGATGAATTCCTCGATCTCGCTCGACAGGAAGACGATGGAATTGCCGTTCGAGGCGTATTCCCGCAGATGATTGTACAACTCCCGCTTGGTCTGGACATCGACGCCGCGCGCCGGATCGTTCAGGACGAGAATGTTCGGGTGCATGGCGAAGGACCGCCCGATCAGCACCTTCTGCTGGTTGCCGCCGCTGAGCGACGTAATCGGGTTCGACCGGTGGCCGATCCGGATCGACAGCCGGTCGACGAACCAGGAAAACACGCTCGCCAGATCGCCCCAGTCGATGATGCCGGCCCCGCCTTTTTGCGCGGTCTTGCGATAGAGCGGGAAAAGCAGATTCTCGAAAATGCTGAGATTCGGGAAGATGCCCTCGCGCTTCCGGTCGCCGGAGACATAGTAGATCCGGCACGCCTCCGCGCTTTCGAGACTGTCGACCGGCACGAATTCGCCGGCCTCGTTGCGCGCCTCCGCCAGGCCGGCCGGGGCCGGCTCGACCCCGGCCAGGGCGCGGACGAATTCGTTCTGTCCCTGGCCGTCCAGGCCGGCCACGCCGAGAATTTCGCCCTGTTTCAGGTCGAAGGCGAATGTCTCGCCGTCCTCCCACAGGCGCAGCCCGGCGCCGCGCATGACGGTTTCGTCGCTGAGCGCCCGGTGCGCTTCCGCGCCGTGATGCGCTTCGGCGGCATCCCGCTCGCCGGTCATCAGCTCCAGCAGGTTCCGCTCGGTGATCTCGCCCCTGTCCAGCACCCCGACATCGCGGCCGTCGCGCATCACCGTCGCCCGGTCGCTGATCCGGATCAGTTCGGCGATGCGGTGCGTCACGATGATGACGGCGCATCCCCGGTCGCGCAGCGCGCGCATCCTGCCGAACAGGCGCTCGGTCGAGTCGAGATCGAGCGCGGCCGAAGATTCGTCGAGGATGAGAACCTCGGGCTCGGTGAGCAGCGCCCGCCCGATGGTGATCCACTGCTTGATGCTGAGCGGCAGACCGCCGACGGGAATATCGGGATCGATATCGACCCCGGTCAGCTCCCGCATGAGCGTCCCGGCGGTCTCGTATTTTTCGCGGGACGGGCGCGACCGCGACCAGAGTCCGTCGGCGCCGACGAAAAGATTGTCCACGACCGAACACTCATCGGCGACGAGGACTTCCTGAAACACGGTCGCAATGCCGGCCCGCCGCGCCTCGAGCGGCGATCTGGGCGTATGGCCCAGAATGGCGATCTGGCCGCTGTCCGGGATCTGAACGCCCGACATGACCTTGGCCAGGGTGCTCTTGCCGCAACCGTTTCCGCCGACAACGGCATGGATTTCGCCCAGGCGGGCGCTGAAGCTGCATCCGTCCAGCGCCCTGGTAACGCCGAACGCCTTGTGCACATCCACCACCGACACCGCATCGCGCGACGATCCCCCGTTCGCCGCGACGGCGCCGGGCAGATCGGCCGCCGGGCGGCCCGATGGGGAAGCGATGCTGTTCAAGGCCCTGTCCTGTCGCCCGGCCGGAGCCGCGACGGCGGCCGCGGCTCCGGCCTGCGATAGTAAGGCCTCTAGTGCTGCGACGCCTTATATTTCTCCGGATCGGCAGGGCGCAGGAAGAAATTGTCGAGGAATTTCCTTCCGCCCCACTTCTCGATGCCGACATGGGCCCAGAGCTTGTTGTTCTCGTCGCAATCCTTGCCCATCATGGCGTTCACGTCCTTCTTGCCGAACGGGATCACATCGACCAGGACCGATTGCAGCTTGGGCCCCTGCCCCTGGAGCGTCCGCATCATGATGTTCCAGATCAGCTCGAAATCGTCGCCCGGCGGCCAGACGTGATAGGCCGAGCTGATATAGTCGATATTCTTGCGCCAGTAGCAGATGGCGCCGAGCTCGCCGCCGATCGTCACCGGGATCATCTTGCGTCCCGATTGCTGCAGGGCGCGCAGAACGCCCATTTCGGCCGCCGACTGCACGACGATGCCGTCCAGCCGCCCCGGATGGGTGGCGAGCCACTTCTGCACCTCGGCCTGGGCGACCTGGTCGGTCCACATGCCGGCGATGCTGCCGACCACCTTGATGCCGGGAAATTCCGCCAGGCCGGCCTTGATGCCGCGATCCTGGGAGTCGGAACCGGAGGTGCCCGGAATGCCCTCGACGACCAGGACATTGCCCTTGCCGCCGATCTCACGGCCCATCCAGGTGCCCATCCGGTGGCCGGCGAGCTGATAGTTGGCCGACGAGTTGATCGAATAGGGCGAAGTCAGATAGCCGACGAAAGAAAAGGTCGGGACGCCCTTGTCGAAGGCGTATTTCACCGTTGCATTGAGCGCAGTCGGGTTCGAGCAGCAGACGATCAGCGCATCGACGCCGCGGTCGACGAGCTGGCGCATCTGCTGGATCTGCAGCGCGTCGTTCAGGTTCGACTGGGTGACCAGCACTTCTTTCAGCAGGCCGAGCTTCTGCCATTTGGCGATCAGCTTCTGGACCAGCCGGTCCATGACGCCCGCCCGCCAGGTGTTGCCGGCATAGGAGCTGGCATAGCCAATGGTCCATGGCGGCTTCCTCGGCGCCTTCCAGTTGCGATACGCGCTCGGCCCGATGGGCTGCATCGGGTCGAGCATGTTTTTCGAATAGAGTTTTTCCTGAATCTCCCTGGGCAGCTCGTCCACACCCTCGGCGACCGCCTGGCCCGGCAGGAGCAGCAGCGCCCCCAGCAGAACCCCAAGCTTGGCCAGATGTCTCATCGTTTCCTCCCGCTTGCCTGGAATGGATGTGCCGCCCCGACGGAACGGCGCTTTCGGGCGCTGCCCCCGGCGCCGCCGAATCGATGCGTTCGCACGCACGCGGCGGCAACGTCCGAATCCAACCAGACTAGACCGAAACGGAACGGACTGCAATCGTTTGCATTCCCTACCGATTCGCACGAGGCGCGAGGCGCCCAACCCGCCCCGGTGCGGGCGGAGGCGGCGGCCGCCGGAGCCGTCCGGCGAAGTGCGTCTCGACTTTCGGCGGCCGGGCAAGTACCGTGCCGACCGTGCCTCTGCGAGGCGATCCGGCACAGCTCCTGCAGTCGCAGAGCCATGGCGGTGCCGTGCGCCGGACCGCCCAACGCTGAAATTCGAGGGTTTCTTGCCGCCGATAGACCCGAAACCTGCCGGCAAACCGGATCGGCCCGGCAAGCGCATCAATGCCAAGCGCCTCGCCGAGGATCTGGACGTGTCCATCTCGACGATTTCGCGCGCTTTCAACAAGGAAGCCGTCGTCGCGCCGGAAACGCGCAGCAAGATTCTGGACTATGCCGACCGGCTCGGCTACCGGCCCAATCCCTATGCCCAGAGCCTCATCACCCAGAAGAGCCGGATCGTCGGTATTATCGTTTCCCACCTCGAAAACCCCTTCTATCCCGAGGCGCTGCGCGGGCTGAGCGAGGCGCTGCACGCGGCCGGATGGCATGTGATGCTGTTCACGGTGCCGTTCGGCGAAACGCCGGACGATATCCTGCCGCTTGCCATCAGCTATCAGCCCGAATTCGTCATCGTCATGGCGGTGACCGTCTCCTCGCGGGCCCAGGAAGTGGCCGAGCGGGCCGGAACCAGGCTGATCTACTTCAACCGCCGGGATCCGGATTCCTCAACCTTCTACGTCGTCTGCGACAACGCCCATGGCGGCAGCATGATTGCCGACCATTTCATCGATACGGGATGCCGCCGCGTCGCCTATATCGCGGGCTTCCGGAATGCCTCGACGACGCTGGACCGGTGGCGCGGCTTTCGCGATACCTGCATCGCGCGCGGCATCTCCGATGTCTGGCGCGAGGAGGGGTATTCCTTCTCCTACGAGGCCGGCTACCGCGCGGCGATGCGCCTGATGAAGCGGCACCCGCCGCCCGACGCGATCTTCTGCGCCAGCGATATCATCGCCCTGGGGTGCATCGAGGCGCTGCGCACCGAATTCGGCCGGCGCATTCCCGACGATGTGTCCGTCGCCGGGCTCGACAATATCGAGATGGCGGCCTGGCCCTCGCATTCCCTGACGACCTACTCCCAGCCGCTCGACCGGATGATCGAAGCGACGGTGAAGCTGATCGGAGAGATTTCGGCCGGGGCGGAAAGCGAGAGGGTCGCCTGGCAGATCAGGGGCGATATCATCGTCCGCAACTCGACCCGGCCGCTGCCGGACGGCCGGCGATCCGGGGCCGTGCCGGAAGAAGCGTCGTAGCCGAAACCCCGGTCGCCGCTGGAGCGAGGACTGTCCCTTGTCGGAAAAGATCGTCTGGCTCTTTATTTTTCTGATCCTGTACTGGGGCTATTGCATCTTCTGGGGCGCGCGCTGCGGCCGGCGCGCGGCCACGGCGGGCGACTATTTCGTGGCCGGCCGGCGGCTGCCGATCTGGCTGTTCGTCATGGCGGTGACCACGGCATCGTTCGGCGGATGGTATTTCATCGGCCATCCCGGCCTCGTCCTGAACGACGGCTTCCCGTATGCGTTCGCCGGCATCGGCGCGATCGCCATTCCGCTCGCCGGCGCGGTTCTGCTGAAGCGGCAATGGATGCTGAGCCGGCGCTTCGGCTATATGACGCCCGGCGAAATGCTCGCGGACTATTATAACAGCGAGGCGATACGGCTGATCGTCCTGGCCGTCGCCCTGCTGTTCGCCATCCCCTTCACCGGCCTTCTGCTGGGCGGCTCCGGCTTCCTGATCGGCGTCGTTACCGACGGATACGTCTCGCGCGACATGGCGATGTGGGGCCTGGCCCTCGTGCTCGTCGTCTATGTAACGGCGGGCGGGATCGCCGGCATCGCCAATGTCGCGGTGCTGCAGGGCATCCTGATGGCGATGGGCATCGTCGCCCTCGGCCTGATCGCCCTCGACCATGTCGGCGGGTTCGAAATCCTCAACCGCAAGCTGGCCGAACTGGCGGCGACCGGAATCGGCGGCCAGGGCACGACGCGCGGCCTGGGCGGCGGCGACTATAACGGCCTGTTCGCCCTGCCGGGCGTGGCCCAGTGGACCGCCGGCCTGGGCCGGGAAGCGCCGGTCGGCGGGCTCTGGACCGGGGTGATGTGCCTGAGCTTCATGCTCGCCCTGCTCGGCGTGCTGGCGGCGCCGACCTTCTCCATCTTTGCCTTTGCCAGCGAGACGCCCCGGCCGTTCGCCGCCCAGCAGGTGTGGGCATCGGCCGCCGCAATCGGCGCGATCCTGCTCGTCTTCTCCGTCGTCCAGGGCGCCGGCGCGCTGTTCCTCGGCGCGAACCGGGCCGTCGCGGAGGCCGGCCTGGCGGTCGCGCAGGTTCTGCCCGACCTGTCGGGCGGGCGGCAGGCAGCCCTCGTCCCCTACTACATCAATTCGGTGACCGGGGCGCTGCCCTGGCTCGCTGCGCTGCTCGCCGTCTGCGGCCTGGTCGCCATGCAGGCGACCGGCGCGGCGCATCTGGCCGCATCGGGAACGATGCTGAGCCGCGACGTGTTCCGCCGCTTCCTGCAGCCGGCCGCCAGCCATCGCGGGCAGAAGCTGTTCGCCCGCCTCGCCATCCCGGTTGTGACCGGCCTCGCCCTTTCGCTCGCCACCTACGACCGGGATACCCTGATCGAGCTCGGCGCGCTGGCCCTGCCGGTCGCCTTTCAGCTCTGGCCGGTCCTGCTGGGCGCCACATGGTTCCCGTGGATCACGCGCCAGGGCGCGCTTTACGGCCTGTACGCCGGCATCCTGGCCGTGATTCTGACGGAGAGCATCGGCCAGACCCTGACCGGCGGCACCCTGCCCTGGGGGCGCTGGCCGTGGACGATTCACTCTGCCGGCTGGGGCATGGCCTTCAACCTGTCGATCTGCGCCATCGCGTCGGCCATGTCGCAGGAGCATTCGGAAAGGGCGCACCGGCAGAAGTTTCACGACTTCCTGCAGAACCACGCCGCGCCGCGGCCGGGGCCGCGCGGCGTCGGGATCTTCGCCTGGATTCTGGTCGTGGTGTGGCTGTTCTTCGGCGCCGGGCCGGGCGGCGTCGTCGGCAACGATCTTTTCGGCGCGCCGAACGCCGGCTATGGCGGCTGGGATTTCGCCATGCCCTCGCTCTGGGCGTGGCGCATCCTGTGGTGGGGCCTCGGCGTCGTTCTGATCTGGTTCCTGGCCTACGGGCTCGAACTGTCCACTGAGCCCCGGCGGCCGATCATGGCGCTGTCGGAGGATGTGCACAGCGGACCGGGCGGCGCGCCGCCCGCAGCACCGGCCTTCGCAACCGCGCACCGCCAGGACGCCCTGCCGGGATAGGCCGCGTTCGGCACAAAGCCGCGCCGCCACATACCCCCTGACGACAGCCTACACGCTGCCGGTGGCCGGTTCTTCGGCGCTGTCCGGTGCGGTGTCGCTGTCCGGCGCGGTGCCGGCCAGGCTGCGAAAGGCCTCGATGGCCGGCCGTTTGTCGAGCAGGCCCGACGCCTTGAGGTCGGCGAGGCCGGGAAGGTCGCCGACCTGCTCCAGGCCGAAATGGTCGAGAAAGGCCTGGGTGGTGACCCAGGTGACCGGCCGGCCCGGCGTCCGGCGCCGGCGCCCCGGCCTGATCCAGCCGGCTTCGAGCAGCAGGTCGAGTGTGCCGCGGCTGAGGCCGACGCCGCGGATATCCTCGATTTCGGCGCGGGTCGCCGGCTGATGATAGGCGATGACCGCGAGCGTCTCGACGGCAGCGCGGGAGAGCTTGCGCGTCGTCGTCCGCTCGGCCTTCAGGGCGTCGCCGAGGTCCGGCGCGGTGCGGAACGCCCAGGCATCGCCGGCCCGGTACAGTTCGACGCCGCGGTTTTCGTACAGGCCCTGCAGAATCTTCAGCGCCGGATCGAGCTGGGCCGGATCGGGCAGAAGCGGCACCAGATCGGCCTCGCGCACCGGTTCGGCAGCGGCGAACAGGACGGCCTCGATCAGCCGGACGGACCGGCTGTCGGCCGGCGGGCCGGCGTCGCTCATTGCCGGCTGCCCGCACGCAGCAGGATCGGACCGAAAGCGCGATCCTGCCGGATCTGCACCTCGCCGGCGCGCGCCATCTCCAGGCCGGCCGCCAGCGTCGAGGCAACGGCCGACCGCACCGCCAGCCCGTCGCCCAGCTCCGGCGGCAGGAAGCGCGCCAGGTCGGTCCATTCCGGGACCGTGCCGAGCAGGGCCTTCAGCCGGTTGCGCGCGTCCTCGATCGACATCAGGTCGGCCGGCTCGGCGAGGCGCAGGGCAGCCGGTCCGGCGCGCTGGCGATTGCGCGCATAGGCGTTCAGCAGGTCGAACAGGGAGAGCTTGAAGACGACGCTGGATACGGCGGCGGCCGCCTCCGGCGCGCCGCGGGCGAACCGGTCCCGGCCCAGCTGCGGCCGCGCCATCAGCCGCCCGGCGGCCTCGCGCAGGGCCTCCAGCCGCTTCAGCCGGAAGGCGAGCGCGGCGGCCATTTCGGCGCCGGTCGGCTCGTCGGCGCTCTCGTCGCGCGGCAGCAGCAGGCGCGATTTGAGATATGCCAGCCAGGCCGCCATGACGAGATAGTCCGCCGCCACCTCCAGCCGCAGGCTTCGGGCGCGGGCGATGAAGGCCAGATATTGCTCGGCCAGCTGCAGGATCGAAATCTTCGTGATATCGACCTTCTGGTCGCGGGCGAGCGCGAGCAGCAGGTCCAGCGGGCCCTCGAAGCCCTGCAGGTCGAGGAGCAGCCGGTCCGGCGCCGGGTGCGCCGGGCGGTCGTCCTCCATCTCGAATGCGTCGTCCATGGCGGCCCAGCCTACCACAAACGGACGATCCGCGCGCCGGTCGCGGCCTCGCACAGCTGCACTGCGCCCTCAAGCAGCGGCTGCACCGCCGCCTCGAACGGATCGATACCGGCATCCAGCCAGCCCGATACCGGCGGCAGCACGAAAAACACCGCCAGAACGATGGCGAAGCCATAGCGTTCCAGCCGCTTGTAGCGCCAGGCAAGGCGCTCGGGCAGCAGATGGAGCACCACCTGCCCGCCATCGAGAGGCAGCAGCGGGACCAGGTTGAACAGGGCGATCGTCAAATTGACGAACACCATCGCCGAGCACAGGCCGGCAATTATGCCGCCCGCCGGACCGAGCGCCTCCAGCGCCGCCAGCAGCACTGCGAAGGCGAGCGCCAGAACGATATTCGCCAGCGGGCCGGCCGCGGCGACCAGCAGCATGTCGCGCCGCGGCCGCGCCATCTTCAACGGATCGATGGGCAGCGGCTTGGCCCAGCCGAAGACCAGCCGTCCCGGCGTCGGCAGTACCAGCATCGCCGCCGGGACGACCAGCGTGCCGACCAGATCGAGATGCCGGAGCGGATTGATCGACAGCCGCCCGTGCTCCGCCGGGGTCGTATCGCCCAGGCGCGCCGCCACGAAGCCGTGCGCCGCCTCGTGCAGGGTGATCGCCAGGACCGCCGCGCCGGCGATCATCGGGATGACGGCGCTGTCGGGCAGTTCGCCGCTCAAGAGCCGGCGCCCCGCCCGATATCGGCGCGGCCTTCGAGCAGCGTTGCCAGGCGGGCGCGCGCCGCCGCGCGGTCGAAGTCCGCCGACGCCCCCAGCATGGCGCGCCCGGCTTCGACGCGCGTCCAGCCGGCGTCGTCCAGCATACCGGCGCCTTCGACCACCTGCATCATCTCCCCGGCATCGCCATTGCAGTGCAGCGCGATATCGCAGCCGGCGATCCGGCTCTGCCGGGCCCGCCGGTCGAGCGGTCCATCGAGCGCCTGCATCGACAGATCGTCGCTCAACAGCAGGCCCCGGAAGCCGATCTGCGTACGGATGATGGTACCGATCATGAGTTCGGACAAGGTCGCCGGCGCCGTCGCATCGAGCGCCGTATAGACGACATGCCCCGTCATCGCCCAGGGCATGTCGGCGAGGGCCGAAAAGGGCGCAAAATCCGTGCCGCGCAGCAGATCGACCGGCGCCTCGACCCTCGGCAGCGCGCTGTGGCTGTCCACCGCGGCCCGGCCGTGGCCGGGAATGTGCTTGATAACCGGAATCACGCCGCAATCGAGCAGGGTGCGGGCGACGATCCGGCCGAGCGCCGCCACCCGGTCCGGCCCGGTGCCATAGGCCCGGTCGCCGATCACGTCGTGCGCGCCCGGCACCGGGACGTCGATCACCGGCGCGCAATCGACATCGATACCGAGGTCGCGCAGGTCGGCGGCGATCAACCGGGTATTGAGCCCGAGCGCCTCGGCACCGCGTTCCGGGTCTTCGGCGTGCAGATCGGCGAATATTGCGGCGGCCGGCGCCGGATACCAGTGCGGCGGCTGCAGGCGCGCCACCCGGCCGCCCTCCTGATCGATCAGGACCGGCGCGTCGCCCCGCCCCACGGCGGCGCGCAGATCGCCGACCAGCGCCCGGACCTGGTCCGGCGTTTCGATATTGCGGGCAAACAGGATGAAGCCGAGCGGATTCGCATTTATAAAGAACTGTCTTTCTTCTTTCGACAGTCGCGTCGAAGCGCAGCCGAGGATCGTCGCGCCGACGGCCATCGGCGCGTCAGCCGCGGACCGGGTAGCAGTCGATCCGCCGTTTGCCCAGCGACCGGCACAGGCTGTGCGCGCTCTGCCGGTCCGGCAGCGGCCCGGCACGAAGCCGGTAGAAGATGCCCTTGGCGCCCAGATCGACCCGTTCGACGGTCATGTTCAGCCGGCCGAGCAGGCTGCGGTGCGCCTGTTGCAGCCCGCGGCCGCGGCGGCGCGCCTTGGCGAGGGTGCGGAACGCGCCGAGCTGAATGCGAAACGGCGGGGCAGTTGCGGCGGGCGCGGTCCGGCCGGCCGGCTTCGGCAGCCCGGCGACGGCTTTCGGGGCAGCCGCCGGCGCAGCCCTCGGCCGGCTGCGGATCGGCGGCCCGGCTGTCGCCGGCTCTGCCGGCGCCCTTGCCGCTGCCTGTTGTGAAGCGGCCTGCCTGCCT
This sequence comes from Alphaproteobacteria bacterium, assembly GCA_965221475.1. Classification (GTDB taxonomy): domain Bacteria; phylum Pseudomonadota; class Alphaproteobacteria; order Bin65; family Bin65; genus Bin65. The sequence goes on from OZ244891.1 coordinate 1,239,209, forward strand.
GCCGCCTTGTCCGGCGGCGCCGGCCGTGCCGCGGCGGCGCGCAGGACCGTGCGGCGGTAGCGGCGGACATCGGCCCGAAGCGCCGGATCCGCCCGGCAGGTCGGCCCGGCGGCAGCGGCGTTCCGGGCACTGGAACGGCTTGTCTGTTTGCTCCCGGATTGCCGGCTGCCCGGCGCCAGCAGGTCTTCGACGCCCTTGTGCGGCCGGGCCGGATGCCGGGCGGTATCGTATTCCCGATAGACCTGGCGGTTCTGGTGCGGCACGACACGGCCGCCCGGATCGGCCGGCCGCACCTTGACCGGCCCCTGGGCCGCCCGGATCAGCGGGACGCCGCCGCGTTCCGCAACGGCCGCCCCGTCGTCGCCGGCAATGCTGTAGACCAGATAGACGCCGCCGAAGACCGCGGCAGCGACGGCGCCGATGCCGAGCAGCCACCGGTAGACAATGCCCGCCCAGGACAGTCTGGCGGGCCGTTCGCCGCCGGGGCCGTCGCCGCTCTCATTCGCGCCGTCTTCGATCACCGCATTTCCTCTGCCGGCTCCACGCCGAACAGAATCAGGCCCGAGGCAATGACCGTTGCGACGGCTTTCACCAGCGCCAGCCGGGCCAGGGTCAGCGGTCGATTATCCGCCTGCAGAAACCGCAACCCCGGCTCGTCCCGACCCCGGTTCCAGTGTATGTGAAAGTCCGCAGCAACATCATACAGGTAATAGGCGATTCTGTGAGGCTCGTGTGTTTCGGCTGCACTTTCGATTACTCGCGGCCATCTGGCCAGCTTCTTGATTAAACTCAATTCATTTTCATCCGTCAAGGTCGTGGCGTCGGCCTCCGCCAGGGCGGCATCGTCCAGATCGAGCTCCGGCATGAGCTCGTGCGCCTGACGGAAGACCGAACACGCCCTGGCGTGGGCGTACTGGACATAGAAGACCGGATTGTCCTTCGACTGCTCGGTCACCCGGGCGAAATCGAAGTCCAGCGGCGCATCGTTGCGCCGCGTCAGCATGACGAAGCGGACCACGTCCCGGCCGACTTCGTCCACCACATCGCGGACGGTGACGACATCGCCGGCGCGCTTGGACATGCGCACCGCGCGGCCGGCGCGGATCAGGCGGACCAGCTGGACCACCTTCACATCCAGCGTGGCGGCGCCGTCGGTGATCGCCGCCACCGCCGCCTTCATGCGCGGAATATAGCCCTGATGGTCGGCGCCCCACACGTCGATCAGCCGGGCCGTGCCGCGCTTCCACTTGTCGAAATGATAGGCGATATCCGAAGCGAAATAGGTCCAGGCGCCGTCCGATTTCTTCAGCGGCCGGTCGATATCGTCGCCGAAACCGGTCGAGCGGAACAGGGCCTGCGGCCGCTCCTCCCAATCGTCCGGCAGCCTGCCCTTCGGCGGCTCCAGCACCCCGGTATAGATCAGGCCGCGCCGCTCCAGATCGGCGAAGGCGGCATCGACCGCACCGGCCTCGACGAGCGCCCGTTCCGAGGTGAAGACATCGTAGCGGACGCCGAGCGCGGCCAGGTCGCTGCGGATGCGGTCCATCATCCAGGCGACGGCGAACTCGCGCGCCCGTGCCCGGTCCTCCGGGCGGCCGGAGGCCGGGTCCGGCCGGGCGCCGTCCGGCAGCTTGAGCGCGGCGGCGGCGGCATCGATCACATCCTGGCCGGGATAGAGGCCGTCGAACGCCGCCTCCGGCACCTCCTCGCCCTGCAGCTGGCGCATGCGCTGCAACAGGGAATCGGCGAGGATATCGATCTGCCGGCCCCAGTCGTTGACATAATATTCGCGGGTGACCGCGAAGCCGGCCTTCTCCAGCAGCGCCGCGAGAACATCGCCGAAAACGGCGCCCCGTGCGTGGGCGACATGGAGCGGGCCGGTCGGGTTGGCGCTGGTGAATTCGACATTGACCGCCTCGCCGCCGCCGATATCGGTATCGCCCCAGGCGGCTCCGGCGCGCAGGATTTCGCCGACCTGGGCCTGCCAGAACCGGTCGGCGACGCGGATATTGATGAAGCCGGGGCCGGCCACGCCAACCTCGGCCACGCTGTCGAGCCGGCGCAGGCGGTCGGCAATCCCCTCGGCCAGATCGCGCGGCCGGACGCCGGCGGCACCGGCCAGCACCAGGGCCGCATTGGTCGCGATGTCGCCATGGCCGGCATCGCGCGGCGGCTCGCAGGCAACGCGGCTCATATCGGCATCGGCCGGCAGTTCGCCGGCTTCGGCCAGCGCGGCGAGCACCGTCGCGACCTCGTCGCGAAAATGGCGGAATACGTTCATGAAGGCGGATCCGTCAGGTTTCGGCCCCGACCAGCCGGGCATGCTGGTTCGTCGCAAACCGGTCGGTCATGCCGGCGATATAGTCGGCGATGACGCGGGCGCGCCGGGCCGGCGCCCCGGCCACGGTTTCCGCCCGGTCGCGCCAGGGCGGCGGCAGCGCCTCCGGCCGGTCGAGGAACAGGCCGAACAGGCCGCGCACCACCGCCCGCGCCCGGTCCGTCACCCGGGTGACTTCCGGGTGCCGGTACATGTGCTCGAACAGAAAATCCTTGAGCGCCCGGTCGTTCGCCGCCATGGCGCGAGAAAAGGCCGCCGTGGCGCCACCGCGCCGGCGCACCGCATCCGGGCTGTCGGGCCGGGCGGCGCTCAGGCGCCTGCGCGTCTCGGCCAGCAGATCGTCCACCATCGTGCGGATCAGCCGCCGGTTGGCCTCATGGATCAGACGCGGCCGCTCAAGGCCGGGATAGCGGTCCAGCACTTCGCGGAACGCGGTATCGACCAGGCCGACGCCGCGTACCTCTTCGATGGTGAACAGGCCGGCGCGCAGGCCATCGTCCAGATCGTGATTGTTGTAGGCGATATCGTCGGCGAGCGCGGCGACCTGCGCCTCCAGCCCCGGCCAGCTGTCGAGTTCGAGATCGTGCTGCGCGACATAGTCGGCAATCGGCTCCGGCACCGGTCTGGCCGCCGCGGGCCCGACCAGCGGGCCGTTGTGCTTGACCACCCCTTCCAGCGTTTCCCAGGTCAGGTTCAGGCCGTCGAACCCGGCATATTTCCGCTCCAGCCGGGTCACGATTCTGAGCGTCTGGGCATTGTGGTCGAAGCCGCCCCAGGCGGCCATGCACTCGTTCAGCGCCTCTTCGCCGGCATGGCCGAACGGCGTGTGGCCGAGATCGTGGGCCAGCGCCAGGGTCTCCGCCAGCTCCTCGTTCAGGCCGAGCGACCGGCCGATGGAACGGGCGATGTTGGAGACTTCCAGCGAATGGGTGAGGCGGGTGCGAAAATGGTCGCCTTCATGGGAAACGAAGACCTGGGTCTTGTGCTTCATCCGGCGGAACGCGGCGGAATGGACGATGCGGTCGCGGTCGCGCTGATAGACGGTGCGGGTTGCGCATTCCGGCTCGGCCACCCGCCGGCCGCGGCTGTGCGCCGGATCGCAGGCATAGGGCGCGTGGCGGACGCCGAAAGTGTGGTCGGGCGCTTCGAAACGGTTCATGGCCGGCAAGTCTAGGGCGGCGGCCGCGTGCCGACAATCGGCCAGCAGGTAGCAGGATGGCGGGCCGGCCGCCCTGCCGGAGCGGCGGCGCAGGCGGCGCGATCGGAAATTGACTATCGCGCCGGCTTCACTAACTCTTGGGCAGGTTCGCAACCGATCCGCAAACGGCCCCCCGAACGCAAGCCCATGCCCGATTCCGCCACGCCCCGCTTCGGCATCACGGCGAGCGCCGCACGGCGCGTTGCCGAGCTGCGCGCCGCCGAGGGCGACGACCGGCTTATGCTGCGCGTCGCCGTGGACGGCGGCGGCTGCAACGGCTTCCAGTACCGCTTCGATTTCGACGACTCGGTCAACGAGGACGACCGTGTGTTCGAGCGGGACGGGGTGCAGGTGGTGGTCGACGGCGTCTCGCTCGACTTTCTCGAGAACGCGCAGGTCGATTACCGGCAGGAGCTGATCGGCAGCTATTTCTCCATCGAGAATCCGAACGCGACGACGAGCTGCGGCTGCGGCACCAGCTTTTCGGTCGATTGAGCGGCCGGGCGGATTCCGGGGTGCGCGACCCCCGCCTTCGGGAAGGGCCGTCCCGATGACCCGGATCGCCTCCTTCAACGTCAATTCGATCAAGGCGCGGATGCCCAACCTGCTGGCCTGGCTCGACGGGTTCCGCCCGGAAGTCGCGCTGCTGCAGGAGATCAAGTCGACCGCCGACAGCTTCCCGCACATGGAGCTGGAGGCGGCCGGCTACAATGTCGCCATCAGCGGCCAGAAATCCTACAACGGCGTCGCCATCCTCTCGACCGCACCGATCGAGGTCGAGCGGACCTGCCTGCCCGGCGACGATGGCGACAGCCAGGCGCGCTATATCGAAGGGATCGTGCAGACCGATGCCGGGGTCCTTCGTGTCGCCAGCATCTATCTGCCCAACGGCAACCCGGTGGATACGGACAAGTTCGCCTACAAGCTGGCCTGGATGGAGCGGCTGCTCGACCATGCGCGCGCCCTGCTGGCGTTCGAGGAGCCGGTCGTTCTCGGCGGCGACTACAATGTCATCCCGCAGGACGAGGATTGCCACGATCCGGCGGCGTGGCGCGGCGACGCCCTTTTCCGGCCGGAGAGCCGGGCCCTGTTCCGCCGGCTGCTGGCGCTCGGCTATACCGAGGCGTTCCGCACCCTGAACCCGCAGTCCAGGGATTTTACCTTCTGGGACTATCAGGGCGGCGCCTGGCAGAACGACCGGGGCATTCGCATCGACCATCTGCTGCTCTCGCCGCAGGCGGCGGACCTGCTGCGCGATTGCCGGATCGACCCGAAACCGCGCGGCCGGCCGAAGGCGTCGGACCACACGCCGATCTGGTGCGAACTGGCGGCGGCCTGACCCGCCGCAGGCCGGAACCGACAGGCGCTGGGAGCGAACCCATGACCGGCAAGGATTCCGGCGCGGACGGCGCCCCGCTGGCTCCGTCGCGCTTCGGCCGTCTGATCGGCTCGGAGCTGCGCCACTGGGGCGACGGCCGGGCCGAGGTGCACCTGCCCTTTCGCGAGGATCTGGTGCAGCGCGGCGGCTTTATCCACGGCGCGGTGCTGAGCTATCTCGCCGATACCGCGTGCGCCCGGGCGGCCGCCTCGCTGGTCGGCGAATGCCGGACCGGCGAATACAAGATCAATTTCATGGCGCCGGGGGCCGGCGAGTTGTTCATCGGCCGTGGCCAGGTCGTGAAGGCGACCCGGCGCACCGCCATCGTCCGGGCCGATGTGTTCGCGGTGCAGGACGGCGTCGAGAAACTGATCGCCATTGCCACCGCAACGATGATGCGGGTCTGAGGCCCGCCCCGCCGTGCCCGCCAGCCCCCTGCCCGATACCGCGCCGCCCAGGGTCGGCACCGAGTTCATTCTGCTCATCGCCCTGATGATGGGGGTGACGGCGCTGTCGATCGACATCATGCTGCCGGCCCTGCCCGCCATCGAGGCCCATTACGATCTCGCCGGGGAGAACGATCAGCAGCTGGTGATCGTCAGCTACATGATCGGCTTCGGCATCGGCCAGCTGGTCTTCGGCCCGTTCTCCGACCGCTACGGGCGCAAGCCCGTGCTCTATTTCGGCATGGCCATGTACATGGCGGCAACCGTGCTGGCGGCGACGGCCGCCGGGTTCGATACCCATCTGGCCGGCCGGGTGCTCCAGGGCATGGCCGCCGGCGCGGCGCGGACGGTCGCGGTCGCCATCGTGCGCGACCGCTTCGCCGGGCGGGCGATGGCGCGGGTGATGTCCTTCGTCATGACGATCTTCATCATGGTGCCGGTCGTTGCGCCGGCCATCGGCGCCGGCATCCTGCTGATCGGGCTGTGGCAGGACATGTTCTGGTTCCTGCTCGGGGTCGCCGCGATCCTGACCGTGTGGCTGGGGCTGCGGCTGGAGGAGACCCGCCCGGAAGCGCAGCGCGCGCCGCTCACCCTGCGCAGCCTCGCCGCCGCCGGAAAGGCGATTCTGACCGACCGCCAGACGCTGTGCTACACCGCCGTGGTCAGCCTCCTGTTCGGGCCGCTGCTCGCCTATATCGCGGGCTCGCACCAGATTTTCGTCGGCCTCTACGGGGTCGACGAATGGTTCCCGGCCGTCTTCGGCGGCATCGTTCTGTTCAGCATCGCCGCGACGCTCACCAACGCCCGGCTGGTGGCCGGGACGGGCATGCGCCGCTTGTCCCACGGCGCGCTGCTGGCCCAGCTTGTCCTGGCGGTCGCCATCTCGGCGGCGGCGCTCGCCGGCCAGCCCTCGCTGATCCTGTTTCTGGCCTTTCTCGGCCTGTCCATGTTCGCCTTCGGCCTGTGCTTTCCGAATTTCAACACCCTGGCGATGGAGCCCCACGGCGCCATCGCCGGCGCCGCTTCCTCCATCGTCGGCTTCTTCTCAACCGCGGTCGGCTCCGTCATCGGCTGGGGCATCGGCGCCGCCTTCGACGGCACGGTCCTGCCCCTGAGCCTCGGTTTCGCCGTGTGCGCCGGGCTCGGCCTCCTGATCGTGCTGGTTGCCGAGCCGGGCCGGTTCATGAAGAAGACGATCTAGAGGTCTGCATAGACATGGGCCTCGCCATGCCCGCCGGGGTGGCAGACGGCGCCGAGCCGGGCCGGGCCGACCGTCTGGGCATAGCGCCAGATGGCGCCGGACTGGTAGATATTGCGGCGCGGCTGCCACGCCTCGCGGCGCGCCGCCAGTTCGGCATCGTCGAGCTCGACCGAGATCGTGCCGGCCGGCGCGTCGATGACGATGACATCGCCGTCCTGCAGCAGGCCGATGGGCCCGCCGACCGCCGCTTCCGGGCCGATATGGCCGACGCACAGGCCGCGCGTGCCGCCGGAGAAGCGGCCGTCGGTGATGAGCGCCACATTCTCGATGCCGAGGCCGTAGAGCGCCGCGGTGGTCGAGAGCATTTCGCGCATGCCGGGGCCGCCCTTCGGTCCTTCGTAGCGGATCACCAGGCAATCGCCCTCGCGCACGCCGCCGCGGGTGACATATTCGAAACAATCCTCCTCGCACTCGAAGACCCGCGCCCGGCCGGTGAATTTCTGTCCTTCCGGCGCGATGCCGGCAACCTTCACGATCGCACCGTCGGGCGCCAGATTGCCCTTCAGGCCAACGACGCCGCCGGTCGGCGCCAGCGCATCCTTCACCCGGTAGACGACATCCTGGCCTTCCGGGAAGGCGATATCGGCGCAATTTTCGGCGAGGGTGCGGCCGGAGACGGTGATGCAATCGCCGTGCAGATAGCCGGCATCGAGCAGCTCCCGGATCACCACCTGCACGCCGCCGACCTCGTAGAGGTCCTTGGCGACATATTTGCCGCCCGGCTTGAGGTCGGCGATATAGGGCGTCTTGCGGAAAATCTCGGCGACATCGTACAGGTCGAAATCGATGCCGCATTCGTTGGCGATGGCCGGCAGATGCAGCCCGGCATTGGTCGAGCCACCGGTCGCCGCGACCACGGCGGCAGCGTTCTCCAGCGCCCGGCGGGTCACGATATCGCGCGGCCGCAGGTTGCGCTTCAGCAGGTTCATCACCGCCTGGCCCGATTTCTCGCACATCTGGTCGCGCGATTCGAACGCCGCCGGCGCCCCGGCCGAGCCGGGCAGCGCGAGGCCGATGGCCTCCGACACGCAGGCCATGGTGTTGGCGGTGAACTGGCCGCCGCACGAGCCGGCCGAAGGGCAGGCCACCAGTTCGAGCTCGCGCAGGTCGGCATCGTCCCACTTGCCGGCGGCGTGCTGGCCGACGCCCTCGAAAATATCGACCACGGTCACGTCGCGACCGCGGAAGCGGCCCGGCAGGATCGAGCCGCCATAGATGAAGACGGCCGGCACGTTCAGCCGGCACATCGCCATCATCATGCCCGGCAGGCTCTTGTCGCAGCCGGCGAGCGTGACCAGCGCATCGTAGCCGTGGCCGCGCATGGTGAGCTCGACCGAATCGGCGATGATCTCGCGGCTGACCAGCGAGGCCTTCATGCCCTCATGGCCCATCGCGATGCCGTCGGTGACGGTGATGGTGGCGAACTCGCGCGGCGTGCCGCGGGCCGCCGCCACGCCATGCTTCACCGCCTGGGCCTGGCGATGCAGGGAAATGTTGCAGGGCGCGGCCTCGTTCCACGCCGCCGCCACGCCGACCAGCGGCTGGGCGACCTCCTCCTCGGTCACGCCCATGGCATAGAGAAAGGCCCGGTGGGGTGCGCGCTCCGGCCCCACCGTGGTGTGGCGGGACGGTAGTCTGGACTTGTCGAAGGCGCCGTTGCTGGTCATGGAACGTCTCTCGCGAATGAAACGGGTGGCAATCGCCGGGGAGATTACCGGCCCCCGGCGGCAGCGGACAAGCGGCCCCGTGGCGCAGGGCGGCCCGTCTGCCGGCCCCCGCTTTCGATGCATGGCGGCACCGGCACCGCCCTTGCGCGCGCGCCTGGCATATTGCCAACGGCCGGCTGCCGGGCTATCTGCCCACAGTGCCGCGCCAGTAGCTCAGCCGGATAGAGCGTCGCCCTCCGGAGGCGAAGGTCAGGGGTTCGAATCCTCTCTGGCGCGCCACTGCTCCCGCCCCGCCCGCGATTGCGCCAGCCGCGGTTTCCATGGCATGCTCGCACCCCGGCGGCCAAAAGCGGCGAGAGGAGCGAGACCGATGACTTCCGCAACGGCAAAAGCGAACGGCAGCCACAAGGGCACGGGCATCGTGCTCGGCCCGGAAGAGGGCGACAGCCACTGGCAGCCGCTGCCCTCGACCGGCTTCATCACCGCCAAGGTGACGCCGGAGACCGCGCCCTATGACGATTTCGCCACCGGCATCCAGGTGCTGGAGCCCGGCGCCTCGATCCGCGAACACGGCCACCGCCAGGCCCACGAGCTGCTTTTCGTCTATCGCGGCACCGGCCACGCCATCATCGATGGCAAGCGTTATACGCTCGAGCCGGAAACCCTGATCGTCGTCGGCCGGCGCGTCCTGCACTATCTGGAGAATGAGGGCGACGACCAGATGCGCATCCTGTGGGTGATCTTCCCGCCCGGCCTGGAGGACTGGTTCCGCGCCATCGGCCGGCCGCGCCGCCCCGGCGACGGCCCGGCCCCGGTCTTCGAGCGGCCGGACGATGTGCGGGACATCCAGGACCGGCAGAAATTCCTGCGCCCGGAAGACGCGACGGCCTGATGCCGGCCTGACACGGGCAGGCAGCGCCGGCGCCGCTGCCGGCTCCGCCCCGCGCCGCCCTACCGCCCCTGCTGGCCCAGATGGCGCAGCCAGTGGTCGGCGAGGACGCAGGCCATCATCGCTTCGCCGACCGGCACCGCGCGAATGCCGACGCAGGGATCGTGCCGCCCGCCGGTCGCCACCGTCGTCTCCGCCCCGTCGACCGTGACCGTGGGCTGCGGCCGGAGCAGGGAGGAGGTCGGCTTGACCGCGAAGCGGACGACCAGCGGCTCGCCATTGGTGATGCCGCCCAGCGTGCCGCCGGCCCGGTTGCTGGCGAACGCCACGGCGCCGTCGCGCATATGCATGCTGTCGTGCGCATCCTCGCCGGCGACCGCTGCGCCGTCGAAACCGTCGCCGATCTCCACCCCCTTGACCGCGTTGATCGACATCATCGCCTTGGCCAGATCGGCGTCGATCTTGTCGTAGACCGGCTCGCCCAGGCCGGCGGGCACGCCCTCGCCATGGATTTCCACCACCGCGCCGGCCGAGGAGCCGGCCTTGCGCACCGAATCGAGCAGGCGCTCCCACAGCGGCACCGTCGCGGCGTCGGGGCACCAGAAGGGGTTGCCGGCTACCGCCGCCCAGTCCCAGCGCGCCCGGTCGATGGCCAGCGGGCCCATCTTCACCATCGCGCCGCGAATTTGAAAGCCCTCGCCCCAGGCGGCCTTCAGCACCTGCCGGGCGACGGCGCCGGCGGCGACCCGCATGGCGGTTTCCCGCGCCGAGGCCCGGCCGCCGCCGCGGTAATCGCGGATGCCGTATTTCTTCCAATAGGTATAGTCGGCATGGCCGGGCCGGAAGAGATCGCGGATTTTGCTGTAGTCGCGCGGGCGGGTATCGGCATTCTCGACCGTCATGCCGACCGGCGTTCCGGTGGTCAGCCCCTCGAAGACGCCGGAGAGGATGCGCACCCGGTCCGCCTCCCGGCGCTGGGTGACGAATTTCGAGCCGCCGGGCCGGCGCCGGTCGAGCCAGGGCTGGATATCGTCCTCAGTCAGCGGCAGGCGGGGCGGCACGCCATCCACGACGACTCCGATGGCCGGCCCGTGGCTCTCGCCCCAGCTGGTGAACCGGAACGCCGTGCCGAAGGCGTTGCCGGGCACGGCTAGCCTTTCCCGCGCGCTTCGGCGACGAGATCGGGGGCGTCGATGGCCTTCATGCCGACGACATGATATCCGCTGTCGACATGGTGGACCTCGCCGGTCACGCCGGTCGAGAGGTCCGAGAGCAGATAGAGGCCGGCGCCGCCGACCTCGCCGGTCGTCACATTGCGCCGGAGCGGCGCATTATCGGCGTTCCATTTCAGGATATAGCGGAAATCGCCGATGCCGGAGGCCGCCAGGGTCTTGATCGGCCCGGCCGAAACGGCGTTCACCCGGATGCCCCGGTCGCCGAGATCGACGGCGAGATATTTCACGCTCGCCTCCAGCGCCGCCTTGGCCACGCCCATGACATTGTAGTGCGGCATCACCCGCTCGGCGCCGTAATAGGTCAGGGTGAGCAGGCTGCCGCCCTCGTTCGTCATGGCGGCGGCGCGGCGGCAGACATCGGTGAAGGAATAGCAGGAGATCAGCATCGACTGGACGAAATTGTCCTTCGACGTATTCAGATATTTGCCCTTGAGCTCGTCCTTGTCGGCCCAGGCGATGGCATGGACGACGAAATCGAGCCGGCCCCAGGCCTGTTCGAGCGCAGCGAACAGCGCATCCAGCGAGGCATCGTCGGTGACATCGCAGGCCAGCACCAGCGAGGCCCCGACGCTCTCGGCCAGCGGGCGGACCCGCCGCTCCAGCGCCTCGCTCTGGAAGGTGAACGCGAGCTCGGCCCCCTGGTCGGCGACGGCGCGCGCGATGCCCCAGGCGATCGAACGGTCGTTGGCGACGCCCATGATAAGGCCGCGTTTGCCGGCCATAAGTCCCGCTTGTGCGGCCATCCTGTCGGTTTCACCCATCCTGTTGCAGCAGCGCGGGCATCCTACACGGCGCGCCGTGCCGGTCAATTGCGCGTCCCGGCCCAGGCCCCGATGAGACGGCAGGGGCAGCGCCGGCCGTCAGCCCGGCAGGATATCCAGCCGGAGCCCCAGCGCATGCCGGCCTGGAGCGGTGCGGGACCCGTGGCCCCGGCGTACCCCCGGCGGGCCCCGGTATCAGGCGGTGGTGGTCTTTTCGGCTTCGTTGTCGACCACCATCAGGGTATCGACGTGAAACAATTCCGGCTCGGTGCCGAAATTCTCCCGGAAGCGGGCGACAAACGCCTCGTCGAAAAAGGCCTGTGCATCGGCCTCGCTTTCCCACAGATAAACCGAATGGCCGGTGTGGTTGGCCTCGTCATAGCTGAAATATTTTCGAATCAGCTTCGGCGTCGCGCGAAAGCGCGCTTCCGCTGCCTGAAAGCTCTCCATCATTTTCGCCCGTGGAACCGGCCTGGGCAGGACGTATTTGACCAGAACCGTATGCATAGCGCTGCTCCTTTTCGAAATCGGGTTCAATTGCTGCGGACGATGCGCTCGGCAACATGCGAAGACCAGGCCGCGATGCTGAGCGATGGCGGCACGCCCACAGGCTGCGGGAAAACCGAGGCATCGGCAATGTAGAGCCCGGCATGGCCGTGGACTTCTCCGCTGCCGTCGACAACCCCCTTGTCGGGATCGTCCGAAATCCGGCACCCGCCCGTCGGGTGCGCGGTGAACACATCCTTGTCCGCATAGGCGACCGGCCGGCCGGATGCCTCCGACACCGCATCCATCGCCCGCATGGCAGCCGCGTAGCCCGGCGAGCCCTTCAGATCGAACGCGAAGCGGATGCGGCCGTTCTCGCACCAGATCCGGCCGTCCGCCGCATCCTGGCTCATGGCGACGAGCTGGACGAACCGGCCGGCCTTCCTGCGTGCGCCCTTGCGCAGAAAGCCGGGAACCGGCGGCGTTTCTCCGGCGCCGATAATGATATAGGCGCTGTCCTCGTGCCCCCTCACTTTCACCCGGCCGAACGATGGCGGGCCGATTGTCGTATCGCGCCGCGCCACCGGCCACTTGCCGATCAGGTCGCCATTGGCTCCCAGCCCCTTGCCCAGCGCGGGCATCCCGGCGAGCCCGCCGGCCTCGCGGCTGGTCAGCAGCAGGGCGTTCGTATTCATGCCCCCGGCGCAGACGGCAAGCTTCGGCGCAGACAGCGTCACATTCCGGCCGGTGCGCAGATCGCGGGCCTCCACGGTCCAGCCGCTCGGCCCGCCAGCGGAAATTTTCCGGACTTCGTGCATGTCGCGCACGCTCAGCCCGCGCTTCAGGGCCGGCAGGAGGAACAGGGCATCGAGGGTGGATTTCGACGCGCCGGGGCTGCCGAACATGCCATTGTCCCGGTTGAAATCGAGCGGCTCCCGCAGGATGCCGTTCGCGTCCGCGACCGCCGCGAGGCTGCCACCGGCTGCCGGGAAGAGGATGCCCATCGGCGGCTGCTCGCCCGCGCCGAGCGGCGCGAAACAGGATTCGTCCGACCATGCATGGTCGGTATGATTGGGAATGGCGGACACATCCGGCGGATGGACGGCCTGCAGCTCTTCCGCAACCCGTTCGTAGTGCGGCGCGAGGGCCGCATCGTCCAGCCCGGCGGCACGGCCGTTCCAGAAGCCGCTCGGCGCCCGCTCGACAAGCCCCGACCAGATGTGGCTTCCGCCGCCGACATTCGACGTGCAGACGGCCTTGATGCCATCGCCGATCCATATTTCCAGATAGCCGTGCCGATTGAGGCGCAGGCCCCGCTTCGGACCCCTGGGCGGCCTGAGCGAGCGCAGGACCGAAAGCATGCCGCCGGTCCGCGGCAGCGGCTTGCGCCCCGCGATGCCGGCCGCGCGCACGGCCACGGTATCGCGCCACGGGCCGCGCTCCAGCAGGATCACGGTTTTGCCCGCTTCCGCAAGGCGCGCCGCCAGCACCGACCCGCCGAACCCGCTGCCGATCACGATGACGTCCGGTTTCGCCGCTCCGTCGATCCGATCCGCCGTCATCGCCTCCTCCGCATTCGATCCGGGATTTCTAGCGGAAAAATCCGGCCGAATATCTCGCCAGACTCACAGCCGAAGACGTTCCGGCCGTCTCAAAAGCCTTGGATCGGGACACAGGATAGCGGGATTCGTGGGAGCGGGCTACAGTCATGTCGAAAGGGTGCTGGCCACCGCGTGAGAGTGGTGTAAAACATAAATACTGCCGAGAGGAGCCTGCTCCGGGCATAGGGTCGCTCGACTGTACCCTCAAGCAGCCTGTTCGGAGCCGACAAGAAAGATCTTAATGGTGCTATATCGCTAGATTCTACGGCCTCTTTTGCTGAGTCCTAGATGAGCAATTTAGCATAAATTTGAAGGAGATTCAGCGCTATGCCAAAGCTTGATAACGCGGAGATTATACAAAAGTATATTTCCTGTATGGAGGAAATCAAGAAGCGAACTGAGGTCGTTGAATCTATTGTAGCACAAGAAATACACGTCAAGTACATTGTGACCACTGCCGAGACAGCAGTGTTGCAAATCAGAAAAATCCTTGAATTGATAGCCTTGTCTTCTATGGCCGCTAACCTTGAACAATACCGCAAGAAACGGGCAAATTTCCACAAAGATTGGAAGGCAAAACTAATCCTTGAAGATCTGGAAAAAGTGAATCCGAAGTTCTTTCCGAAGCCGAGGAAGCGGCACGCACGCCGCCAAGGCGGCTGGAAGCTCGACACTGTGAAGTCTGGTTTTCTCACGAAACTTGAATTCATTGAGCTATACGACAGATGCAGTGCATTTCTTCATGCAGAAAATCCGTTTGATGATCGAGACGAAAACATGGATATAATAAAATTGCTGTATCAGGAAATACCATATTGGATGAACAAGGTCGTTGCCCTTTTGGATCATCACACTGTGCAACCTGTCGATGAAAACCGGATGTATGCCGTCATCATGCGAACCGAAGACGGAAAGGTACAGATGACGGAGCTTGTTCGCGCTGAATGCGGGTGATGGTAGCGATGAAGCTCCGTCCCGCTCACCCTTCGCGTCTGTAATCCAGAGTACGCCGCGCGACCATTCCGTGACGCCGGCCCCTTTGGCTGCCGCCCGTCCCTTCCCCCTCGCCCTTGCGGCGTTTTCGTCGTAGGGTGGCGGCATACCGCCATTGAGTGGCGGATTCGGACGAGGGGAGGAGACGACATGTCGGGCATGGACAAGGTTCTGGAGCGGGCGGTGGCGCAGAGCGATGTGCCGTTTGCCGTCGGCATGGTCGCGGACGCCGGCGGGGTCCGCTACAGCGGCGCGGCCGGCGAGGCCGCACCCGGCCGGGCGGCCGGCGAGGATACGGTGTTCCGCATCTTCTCGATGACCAAGGCGGTCGGCGCGGTTGCCGCGACGATCCTGATCGACCGGGGCAAAATGCGCTTCGACACCCCGGTTGCCGACATTCTGCCGGCGTTTGCCGATGTGCAGGTGCTCGACGGCTTCGACGGCGACACGCCGGTGCTGCGCCCGCCGAAAACCAAGGCCACCCTGCGCCACCTGGCGACCCACACCAGCGGCCTGGAATACGAGTTCTGGAACGGCGATGTCGCCCGCTATATGGAGGCGACCGGCCATCCGACCATCCTGTCGGGCCTCAAGGCTTCGCTGTTCTATCCGATGACGAGCGATCCGGGTACGCGCTGGGGCTATGGCATCGGCATCGACTGGCTCGGCCAAGCGGTCGAGGCGGTGGACGGCCGGCGCATCGACGCCTTCTGCCGCGAGGAGATTTTCGAGCCGCTCGGCATGGCGAACACGGCCTTCGAGCTGGACGACGCCATGGGCGCCAATCTGTGCGAGCTGATGGCGCGCGGCGAGGACGGCGTCTTCGCCCCGTTCGAGCTGGCGCCGCCGTCGCAGCCGGAAATGTACGGCATGGGCCACAATCTCTATTCGACGGCGCCGGACTATCTGCGCTTCCTGCGCATGGTGCTGCGCGGCGGCGAGCTGGACGGGGCGCGCATCCTGTCCGAACAGGCGGTCGCCGACATGACGGCGGACCACATGCAGGGCCTCGCCTTCCGGAAGATGGTGACGATTGCGCCGCCGGTGACGGCGGATTTCGACCCCTTCCCCGGCACGAAGGTGACCCACAGCTTCGCCTTCATGCGCAACGAGGAGGCGATCCCCGGCCGGCGCAGCGCCGGCTCGCTGGGCTGGGCCGGCGTGTGCAACACCCATTACTGGCTCGATCCGTCCAGGGGCATCGCCGCGGTCATCATGACCCAGTCGCTGCCCTTCGTCGAAGACCGCTTCATGGCAACCTACGCCGCCTATGAACAGGCAGTCTACGCCAGCCTGTGAGCGGGGGCGGAAAGCCCGGAGCCGCCATTCAGGGCCGGCGAACTGCCGGAATACCGCATAAGCGAGGTTCTGTCGGGGGTGCGGGGAAGGATAGAGACCATGTTGCTGACCGATCACGCCCTGCCGCTGCGGGCGGGGCACCGTGGCATTGTCGGCGCGGTGCTGGCTCTCCTTGCCGCGATGCTGCTGGCATCCGGTTGCGCCTCAAGGCCGGAGGCACCGCCCTGGAAGGTCTCCTTCACGACGCCGGCGCTCTCGCCCGACGGCCGGCTGGTGGCGGTGCGGGCATGGGTTCGCGGGCATCGGGGCTCCAGGCTGGCGGTCATCGATCTCGAAACCGGTGCGGTGCGGACATTCGCTCCGCCGACCGACCAGATTTGGCACGCACCTTCCTTTTCGCCTTCGGGCGACCGGCTTGTGTTCATGCGCAACTGCACTGTCGAGTGCACCAGCGGGCCGAATGGGTTTCATATCGGCATCCTCGATCTGCGCACCGGTCGGGACACGACCGCGAGTGCGGCCCGGACGTCCCATCTGATTCGGGTGAATCCGGTTTTCGCCCCGGGCGGGCGTTTTGTGGTCTACGGCACGGTGTGGATCAAGGATGTCAACCAACGACGCTTTCCGAAGTCGATACTGAGTCGCGCATACGGTTTTCGGACCGACGCCATTTATATGCTGGACCTTGAAACCGGTGTCGAGACCAATGTTTTGCTCGGGAACCGCAGGAAACTCTACTTGCGTAGAGTTCACGTGGTCGGGTTTCTTGATGAGAAGACGCTGATCGTGCGGAGTGGAGGTTCTTTGAAGGACGATCTTCAGGAACAACTGATAAAGCGCGTGCGACACCTGGAAGGAACAACAACTCTCTCCCCGGAAGATGGCGACTATCTGTACAGAATAGATTTCGACCGGTCCTTTGCCGCAGCCACCGGCACTCCCACAGCCGGGGCGCTGAGCATTCTGGAAACAGATTGGGTGAGGCCGGTTGGCTTTCAACGTATCGCGCCTCGGACCATGATATCTTTCGATACCGGTCGCATGGCCTTCATCGACCGGTCGGAACGCAATCGACAGTCATGCCTCTTCTGCACCTGGGAATACGATGTTTTTGTCGGCGACCGAAAGGCCGTCCGTCAGGTGACATTCTTTCACCGACGGTTCATGACGGGCGCGACGATATCCAAATCGGGAAATCGTGTGGCGTTTCTTGCGGCACTGGAAGGGCGTGCTGAGGGGCTGTGGATCCACGATATTTCTTCGGGCCGGACCTGGGAAGCAGAGATGGAGAAGTCGTTGACTGCCGCCTTCAATTCCGGTTCGGGCCGAAACTGAAACAGCTTTAGCTATTGCGGGATCAGTGCCATCGAGAACCACGGCACTGCGGTGATGATGGCGAGCGCAACGACCATGATGGCAAGGAAGGGGAGCACCGAGCGCACCAGGAGGCCGAACGATTCCCGGAACGCCACCATCGCGATCAGGATGTTCAGGCCGATCGGCGGAGTGAGAAAGCCGATCTCCAGATTGACGATCATGATCACGCCGAAATGGACCGGATCGAAGCCCTGGGCCTCCGCAATGGGCAGCAATATGTTCGACAGGATGACAATCGCCGAGATCACTTCGACGAAACACCCGATAATCAGCAGGACGACATTGATCGCGGCAATCGTCAGCCATTTGTCCTGAACGGTCGAGGTCACGGCCTCGACCAGCCTTTCGGGCACGCCATCGAATTCCAGAATTGCATTCAGGCTGGCGGCAATCGCCAGCAGCGGCAGCAGCGTGCCGAGCAGCTTTGTCGTATCGAGCGTGACGGTCAGGACATCCCGGAAATTCAGCTCGCGATGGATGAACAGCTCGACAAACAGCGCATAGGCCAGCACAACGACGGCCGATTCGGTCGCGGTGAAATAGCCGGAATAGATGCCGCCGAGCAGAATGACCGGCAGGGCAAGGGCGAAGACCCCGCGCTTTACGGTGCTGACGATCCGGCCGAAATCCCATCGGTAGGACGCACGATGGCGGTTCACCCAGAACGCATATGCCGCCATCATGCCTGCCAGCAGCAGGCCGGGCAGAACGCCGGCAAGGAACAGGTGGATGACGTTGGTTTCGGTCACCACGCCATAGAGGATCATCGGGATCGACGGCGGGATGATCATGCCGAGCGTGCCGGCCGAACACAGGGCGCCGAGAGCGAACTTCTTGTCGTAGCCCTCCTTCAGCAGCGCCGGATACATGATCGATCCGATTGCGAGCATGGTGACGGTCGAGGAGCCCGAGATCGCGGCGAAAGCGGCGCAGGAGAGAATGGCCGCAACGCCCAGGCCGCCCTTGATGGGCGCCGTCAACGCCACCATGATCTGGATCAGGCGGTCGGCAAGCGACCCCTTGGTCATCACCGCACCGGCGAGCATGAACAGCGGAATCGGCAGCAGGACTTCCCGGTCGATGGCCTGCCAGATATCCGCGTAGTAGAACTCCATCTTGCTGCCGGCGAGGACGACGTGGATATAGGCCGTCGCCGCGGCAAGCACCAGAATGATGTTGACCCGCATCAGCAGCAGGACAACGATAATCAGGACAAGGCCGAGCACACTCATACTATGCCTGTGCGCCCGATTTCCGGTTCCGGCTCCGAGCCCAGTTCAGCTTCCGATTCCATCGGCCGCAATCGGGGGAAGGCGACAAAAGCGGCGTATCGCATTGCGCCGGAAGCAAACACATAGGGAATGATGATCTGAATCGGCCAGACGACGATTTCGATTGCCATGCCGCGCTGGCCGAGCTCTTCCGACCTCACGACAAAATCGGCGCCATACCACGCCATGCCGGCACAGATCAGCGCCGACAGCGTATCGGCCAGCCGGTTCATCGCCATGTCCCAGGCGGGCGGCGTCAGCTTCTCGATAGCCCTGGGGCGAAGATGGCCGCCGAACTGCACCACCAGCGCAAAGCCCAGCATGCCGGCAATGGTGGTGCAGTAGCTGGCGAGGCGCTGGGCCCAGGAAACGCCGTGGCCGGCCAGTTCGCGGCCGGCAACATCGGCAAACAACGCTGCCACCACGATGCCGAACGCGGTGACAGCGATGCCTGCCTCGATCCAGGTCCAGAGGCGCAGGAAACGCCGCGCCGACTCCACGGAACCGGACCTTGCGCGTACCGGCCCCGCTCTACTTCTTCGCGGCGAACTCCTGCTTGCCCTTTTCGATGACTGCATAGAGCTCGGCCGCACGGCCGCCATAACCTGCGATCAGCTCCTTGTGCTTGGGCAGGACCAGCGCACGGAACTTGTTGAGCTGCGCCTCCGGCAGGTGGTGGGTTTTCCCGCCCTTCTCCAGAAACGCCTTTTCCTTGGGCTTGTTGTCGTTAATGATCGCCTGCCGCATATAGTCGGTGGTCGGCATCGAGGCGAGGATTGCATCCTTGCCTGCCTTCGGCAGCGCGTTCCACTGTTCGAGATTGGCCAGGAACATCGCCGGCTGATGCGAATGGCGCGAGAAGAAATAGTGCGGCGCGATTTTCGATGCCGGCGTCACCAGATAGAAGCCGAAGGTCAAATCGCCCGCATCGACCACGCCGGTCTGCAGCGCCGGCCAGGTCTCCGTCAGCGGCAGGGTGACCCCGTTGACGCCGAGCGCGCCCCAGAACGCACGCGACGCCGCGTTCGGCGAAACGCGCACCTTCATCCCCTTGAAGACGGCGGGATCGGTGCACTTGTCGTTCTTGCAGTAGAAGCTGGTCCAGCCGGCCTCGCCGAAACGCACGAGCTTCAGGCGATTCTTCTCCATGATCCGGCCGAGCAGCGGCACGACATGATTGTCGGTGACATGGTTGCGCTCTGCCGCGCTGTTCCACAGAAACGGAATGTTCAGCACCGCGGCCTCCGGCACCGCAACGCCGACGCCTGTCGCCGACACATAGGCCATCTGAAGGCGCCCGCGCTGCATCTGGTCGACAATGCGCTGTTCGTTGAAATCGTGCTTGTAGCGCACTTCCATCCTGCCGCCGGTCCGGTCCTTCACGCCCTTCTGAAGCTGGAAAATGAAGGTTGCCATGATGTTGCGTTTCGGAACCGGCGTGCCGACGATCCAGGTCTGCGCCACCGCGGCCGAAGCGACCAGCCAGATGCCGGCGACGAGCGCCGCGCCCATGCCGACGCTCCGTGCGCCGCCGGCCGATCTCCGTTGTTTCGACTTTTGCTGCATAACTCTTCCTCCTCTACTCGACCGAATGGCCGCCATCGACGACCACCGTCTGGCCTGTGATGTAGCTGTTGGTCATCAGGAACAGCGCGGCGTTCGCGATGTCGCCGGGCAGGCCTGTGCGGCCGACGGGCTGCGCCGCGGCGCGGGCCTCGAACATGCTGCGCCGGCGCTCTGCGGGCATCGCATCGTAGGTCGGGGTATCGACCAGCCCCGGCGACAGGACATTGACCCGGACCGGCGCGAGCTCCCGCGCCATCTGGCGGCCGAAGGCCTCGACCGCGCCGTTGACCGCGGCAACGACGCCGTGCCCGCCCAGGGTCACCTGGCTTGCCACGCCGGAGAACAGGATAATCGATCCGTCCTGCGCGATCCGGCCCGCGGCGTTCTTCACGGCGACGAACGGCCCCCAGAACTTGCCGTCCATGAATTTCTTTCCGTTGGCCGGGGCGAGGTCCCCGATCGGCCCCACGGCGGAAACGCCGGCAGACGAATAGTGGGCGGTAATCGCCAGATGATCGAACGGGCCGAGCGCCTCGAAGAAGCCGGCGACGGCCGCCTCGTCGAGAATATCCAGCGGCGCCACGCTGGCGGCGGCGCCGATGGAGCGCGCAGCCTCCTCCAGCCCGGCCCGGCCGCGGGCGGCAACGACGACCGAGGCACCGGCCTGCGCGGCCGTCCCGGCAATCGCCCGACCCATGCCCTTGCTGCCGCCGATGACGACGACGCGGCGTCCTTCGAGACCGGGAATCATTCCTGCCGTGTCTTCCATGCTCTCCAACCGGCTGCCGGTTGAATTATTGTTATTGTTATCATAACAATACGGGAACGCAAGCCCCGATCCATGTTCCGGCCGGGCGCGCGGGCAGGCTGGGCCGACAGGGAGCGATTCGATGAAAGGGCAGCGTATCCTGACAATCGGCGGCACCGCCGGCATGGGGCTGGCGATTGCCGAAGCGGCGATTGCCGCCGGCGCGACGGTCGCCGTTGCCTCGCGGACGCAGGCGCGGGTCGAAGCGGCGGTTCGCGCCCTCGGCGCGGCCGAGGGCTTCGAGGTGGATATCGGCGACGAAGCGGCGGTTGCCGCGCTGTTCGGCCGGCTGGGCCCGGTCGATCATGTCGTGGTGACGGCCAATGCCGCGGCCACCGTCCCCGGCATCGTCAAGCCGGTTGCGGATATCGACCCGGCGGCGGCCGAACGGTTCATGCGCACCAAATTCTGGGGGCCGTATCACGTCGCCCGCCATGCGCCGAAGGCGCTGCGCGAGGGCGGATCGCTCCTGTTCTTCTCCGGCGCGGCCGCGCGCCGTTCCCTGCCCGGCCACACCGCGATTGCCGCAACCAACGGCGCGGTGGAGGCGTTTGCCAAACAGCTGGCGAAGGAAATCGCGCCGATCCGCGTCAACGTGATCTCGCCCGGCCTCGTCGATACCTCCGCCTATGACGCAATCCCGGAAGCCCCGCGCAGGGCGATGTACGCCGCGGCCGCCGCGAGCCTGCCGGTCGGCCGGATCGGAACCGTGCAGGATATCGCCGACGCCGCCCTGTTCGCCCTGGGCAACCGCTTTCTGACCGGCGCCATCGTCGATATCGACGGCGGCCGCCAGGTTCTGTAGGCCGGAATGCGGCCGGCCCAGTCCCCATCCGAAGCCCCGTCGCAGGAGCGCCCGCGCATGAACCATCTGGTCGTCGTCTCCCACCCCCGCGAAGACAGTTTCACGATGAACATGATGCGGACCTATGTCGATGCCGTCTCCGCCCGCGGCCATCCTGTCGAAATCCGCGACCTGTACCGCATGAACTTCAACCCGGTCGCGTCGCACGAGGATCTGTACTGGCTGCGGGACGGCCTGGAGGCGCCCGGCGACATTGCCATTGAGCACGAGCATATGCGCTGGGCCGATGTCATCGCCCTGTTCTATCCGGTCTGGTGGATTTCCCTGCCGGCAATGCTCAAGGGCTATATCGACCGGGTCTTCACCCTGGGCTTCACCTACGGGCACTCGCGGCAGGGCGTGCAGGGCCTGCTCTCGGGCAGGAAGGCGATTGTGTTCACCAGCTCCGGCTCGACACCGGAACATTTCGACGAGAGCGGCAAGATGAGCGCGGTGAACACCGCCATCCAGCTCGGCACAATGGAGTTCTGCTCGTTCGAAATGCTCGCCCACAGGCATTTCGCGCCGGTCGGCTCGCGCACAAAGTACGGCATGGTCGAGGGCTGGATGGAAGAGGTGCGCGCCCTCGTCGCCGAGCACTTCTAGACGGCTGCCTGCGCCGGCCGCGCGCGGGACTGCCGGCCGGCCCGTTCAGCCGGCGGCCGGCGGCGGCTCGCAATATTGCGGAAACCGGGGGTGGGCGACCAGCGGCGTCACCGTGACCTCGCTGAAATACGGATAGAGCGGCATCGCGCGGATCTGGTCGGTAACGGCGTCGTGGTCCGGCATGTTCCAGATCGCGACCACGCCTTTGGCGTTTGCCGTGCGCCAGATGCCGAGCATCCGGCCGCTGGCGTGCAGTTCGTCCGAAACCTTCCACTCGGCTTCGAGAATCGCGGGCAGTTCCCCGGGGTCGATCCGATTGTAGTCGATCCTGACTTCGATCATGTAGATCACGATGGCGTCTCCTTAGCGCAGACCGGGCGCCGGCGGATGGGGGAACAGCGGATGATCGACCAGCGGCACGACCCGGATATCCGAAAGATACGGATAGATCGGCAGATCGCGCAGCAGCCCGGCCAGGTGATCGTGCGAGCGGCAGTTCCACACGGCGATCACGCCCATGGCGTCGGCGCGGCGGTACTCGGCAATGACGACGCCCTCTTCCTTCAGGGCGGCCGTGCGGTCCCATTCCGCTTTCAGGATTGCGTCCCGCGAATCGCCGAGCGCGCCATAATCGATATCGACGTCGATGTGGTACAGCATTGCCGCCTCAGCCCCTGAACTCGTCGCGGAACAGCCGCTGGTAGTGGTCGAACGGCTGCAGCGGCAGAATATCGAATTCGAGCAGGCCGGCCTCGACCATGGGCAGCGTGGCAAGAATGTTCCGGGCCTCGTCGCCGTCGGCGCATTCCAGAATGACGACGGCGGCGGGCCGCTCCGCGCAGAAATGGATTTCGCGGATCGTGCCCTCGCAATGGAGCGCCCAGACCCGCGCCGCCTCTTCGACCGCAAGCGCGGCAAGCCCGTCGCCGGATGCGCCGTGCGCGCGCTTCGAAATCGCCAGAACCTTCATGACCGTGCCTCCGGCGCGTTGCCGGCCCCCGCAGCATTCCGTTCGGCCCGGACGACGATTTTGCCCAACTGCCGGTTGGACTCCATGTAGCGATGCGCCTCGACGATCTCGTCGAGCTCGAACACCCGGTCGATCTTCGGCTTGAGCGTGCCGTTCGCGATTCGCGTGAGAATCCAGTCCTGCGCCCGCGCCAGAACCGCCTCGTCGAGCACGATCTCCCACAGCGTGTAGCCGCGCAGCGAGAGCCCCTTGCGCAGGACCGGGACGACCGGGAACGGCGCCGGCCGGGGATCGAGCTGCCCGTAGAGGAATATCGTTCCGCCGGGCGCAACCGCGGCGGCGAGGCGCTCCAGCCCCGGCCCGGCAACCGGATCGAGCACAAGGGAGACGCCGGCATCGCCGGTGATTTTCATCGCCTCGGCAGCGATGTCCGTATCGGCGCCGGCGACGATGACATGGGCCGCGCCCGCAGCCCGGAGATGGGGCGCCTTGGCGGCATCGCGGGTCGTCGCAATCGCATGTCCGCCGAGCGAATTGACGATTTGAAGCGCCGCATGGCCCACGCTCGACGCTGCCGCCATGACGAGCGCCCACTGCCCGGCCTCGAGCCGGCCGAGCTCGACCAGAGGGCCGTACGCGGTCAGATATTGCTGCCAGACTGCCGTGGCGTGGATCGGATCGAGCGGTTCCGGCCACGGCGCAAGAGCCGCGACCGGGACAACCGCCCGCTCGCCATAGACGCCATAGCGCTGCACATCCACGACTTTGGGGATCGTCGTCACCCGCCGGCCGACCAGGTCCGCCGGCGCGTCCGCCGCGACCTCCTCCACGATGCCGCACGCCTCCCGGCCGAGGCGGGTCGGGAAACGGGCGCCCATCATCGGATAGCTGCCGTCCCGCAGCTGGCACTCCGACCGGTTCAGGCCGAATGCCAGAATGCGCAGGCGCGCCTCGCCCGTGCGAAGCGCGTCGTCGGCCAGGTCTTCGAGGCGGAGCACTTCCGGCCCGCCCGTTTCGTGGAAGCGAACGGCTCGGAACATGGCTAGACCATGGCGTATCCGCCATTGACCGAAAGGCACTGGCCGGTGATGTAGGCCGCAGCATCGGACACGAGGAACGCCACCGCGTTGGCCGCATCCTGCGGCGTGGTCAGCCGGCCCAGCCCTTTGCCCAGCGGATAGGCGCGCAGCATTCTGGCGAGCGTTTCGTTGTTTTCGGCCGTCGCCTCCTCGCTGAGAAACGGCGCCATCGGCACTTCGTGCGAAACCGCCGCCAGCGACACGCAATTGGCCGTGATGCACTTCGCGCCGACCTCGCGGGCGAGCGACCGGGTGAAACCGAGAACGCCCGCCTTGGCCCCGCCATAGACGGCATAGCGCGCCTCGCCGATGCGGCCGGCATCGGAGATCATGCTGACGATGTGGCCGTGCCGCCGCTCGATCATGCCGGGCAGCACCGCATAGGTGCAGTTCATCGCGCCGAACAGGTTCAGATCGACGATCCGGCGCCAGTGGCCGGGATCGGACTCGGCAAAGAACGGCAGCCCGACCTCGCCGGTGCGCCGTTCCGGGATGATCCCGGCATTGTTGACCAGGATGGCGACCGGGCCGACCTCGCCGGCCGCGGCCTCGACCATCGCAGCGACCGCATCCGGCTCCGTCACATCGGCGGCAAGCGGCAGCGCCGTCCCGCCGGCGGCGCGGATTTCGTCCGCAACCGCAGCCGCCCGCGCCTCGACCAGATCGTTGACGATAACGGCCGCGCCTTCCCCGGCCAGTTTCAGGCAGATCCGCCGGCCGACTCCCTGCCCGCCGCCGGTGACGAGCGCCGCCCTGCCGTTCAGTCCCAGATCCATCTCATCGGTCCCGCATCGTTCTAGGCACCCGTGAAGCGCGGCGGCCGCTTCTCGACGAAGGCGGCCATGCCTTCCTTCCGGTCTTCGGTATCGAACAGGATCGAGGCGGCATAGAGTTCGTATTCCAGGCCGGCTTCCAGCGGCCCGTCCAGGCCCCGATCGATCGCACGCTTGGCGAACCGGACCGCCAAAGGCGGCTGCGCGGCAATCCGGCGGGCCAGGGCGCGCGCTTCGTCCATCAGGTCGGCCGCGGCAACGACCCGGC
The DNA here is from genome assembly GCA_965221475.1 of Alphaproteobacteria bacterium. Classification (GTDB taxonomy): domain Bacteria; phylum Pseudomonadota; class Alphaproteobacteria; order Bin65; family Bin65; genus Bin65. The sequence goes on from OZ244891.1 coordinate 1,264,323, forward strand.
TCGCCAGACCGGCTTCGCAGGCTTCCTGCGCCGTGAGCACGGCGCCGCTGAAGATCAGCTCCTTCGCCCGCGACGCGCCGACCAGGCGCGGCAGGCGCTGGGTTCCGCCGCCCGCCGGAATCGCGCCGAGCCGCACCTCGGTCAGCCCGATGCGGGCCGTATCCGCCATCAGCCGGATATCGCAGCACAGGGCGAGCTCGGCACCGCCGCCGAACGCCACGCCGTTGATCGCCGCAATGACCGGCCGGTCGAACGCGGCGATCCGGCCGAACAGGCGATGGGTCGCCTGCTGGGCGCGGAAAAACGCAGCCGGCGGCGGCGATTCGGCCGACCGTTCCTTGAGATCGGCGCCGGCGCAAAAGGCCCGGTCCCCGGCGCCGGTCACGACCGCGACGCGCACATCGTCGTCCGCCGCCAGCCGGTTTGCGAACGCATCTTCGAGCTCTTCCTTGAGCCGGCGGCTCAAGGCGTTCATCGCTCCCGGCCGGTCGAGGGTCACGATGGCAACGCCATCGGCGACGCTCAAATCTATCGTCTCGTAGGTCATCGCCGGCATCGGGCGGTGAGAATGTGAACGGCGCAGGCGCCGCTCTCCAGCTTGGTCACGCCGCCGCCGACCGTGTGGGCAAGACCCACCCTGGCGCCGGGAACCTGATAGTCCCCCGCCTCGCCGCGCAGCTGCCAGAACAGTTCGGCAATCTGCGCCACGCCGGTCGCGCCGAGCGGGTGGCCCTTGGCCAGCAGACCGCCGGACGGCGAGACGGCGACATCGCCGTCGATCTCCGTGCGCCCTTCCTCGATCATCCGGCCCGCTTCGCCCGGCGCGCAGAAGCCGAGATCCTCATAGTGCACGAGCTCGGCAATCGTGAACGGATCGTGCATCTCGCAGACATCGATATCCGCCGGGCCGAGGCCGGCGATTTCATAGGCCCGCTTCGCCGCCCGGATCGACATTTCCGAACGGTCGTCGACGATTCCATAAGGCGTGCGCAAACCGGAATTGAGGACGCTGGCGGCGATTTCGACCGGCGCGTCGCAGAGAAGGCGGGCCGCGCCCTCGCTCGCGATCAGCACCGCCGCGGCGCCGTCGGAGACCGGGCAGCAGGAATATCGCGTCAGCGGATCGGCGATCATGGGCGCGTCCATGACCTCTTCGACGGAGATTTCCTTCTGCAGGTGGCAGCGCGGATTGCGCAGGGCGTTGCGCCGGTTCTTGACCGCCACCCGCGCCATCTGTTCCGGCGTGGTGCCATAGCGCTCCATATGCATCCGGGCGATCATCGCGAACGCGGCCGGCATGACCCGGCCCATCGAGCTTTCCAGATCGTCCGCGACAATCGGCAGGAAGCCGCCATCGGGCCTGGTCAGCTTTTCCGCGCCCAGGGCGAGGCCGACCTCCGCCTGGCCGGCGCGAATGGCATTGACGACCGTCTGCACCGCCGTTGCGCCGCTGGCGCACGCATTCTCCACATTGACGATGGGAATGCCGGTCAGGCCGAGCTTCATCAGGGCTTTCTGGCCGAAACACGGGCCCTGATAGGCATGGCCGGCGCAGGCGATGCCGATTTCCTCCGGGTCGATGCCGCTGCTGTCGAGCGCGGCGCACACGGCCTGCCGGGCCAGCTCGTGACCGTCCACGTCCGGCATCGGACCGAAACGGGTGGCCCCGGCGCCGATAACGAAGACCCGGGCGCTCACGCCGCCCTCCCGTCCACGGGCCGGAATTTCGGCCCGACATACCGGATGCCGTCCTTGCCGGTCCTGATCGTGCCGATTGTCATCTCGACCGGCATGCCGCACCTCAGGCTCTGCCGCTCCCAGTCGGCAAGCTGTGCGATCAGCGACGGTCCGGCCTCCAGCGCGATGACGCCGAGCGCATAGGGTGCCTCGAATCCGGGCAGGCCGCGGGCGACGACGGTATAGCTCACCAGGCGCCCGCGGCCGTCGATCTCGACCGGCTCCATCGTGCCGGTGCGGCGGGTATCCGGGTTCATGACCTCGGCCGGGAAGTAGACGGCCCCGGTCTCCCGGCAGCGGCTTCCCACGAGTTTCGGCGCACGGCCGCTGCCGCCATCGACGAACAGGCCGTCGCGCAACGGAGCGGTTTCGTGCTCCTGCAGGGTTTCGCCGTCTCTCATCCGGTTCGGGCTGCCGCGGCCATCGATAATCGTTATTGTCACGATAACAATAAAGGTTTCGGCGCCCGGCTTGTCAACCGGCGGCTCGGCGCCCGGCCGCCCGGCACCGGCTTCAGGCCGCGGTGAAACCGCCATCTACGACCAGTTCGGCGCCGGTGACGAAGCTGGCAGCGTCGGAAGCGAGAAACAGGATCGCCTCGGCGATCTCGCCGGGTGCCGCCATGCGCGCCAGCGGCGTATCCTTGACGATGCCGGCGCGCGCCTCTTCCTCGCGCCCGCTGCGGCTCTTGTTCGGCCACCATGCCTGGCCTTCCCAGATATTGCTTTCGACGCCGCCCGGATGGACCGAGTTGACCCGGATGTTCGGATAGCGCGCCGCGCATTCCAGGGCGGCGGTCTTGGTCAGCAGGCGCACGCCGCCCTTGCTGGCGGAAACGGCGCCGGCCAGGGTGCGGCCGACGATGCCGAGCGCCGAAGAGACATTGACGATGGCGCCGCCGCCGCGATCGCGCATCGCCCTGATGCCATGCTTGGTGCCCAGAAAGACGCCGTCCAGATTGATGCCCATGACCCAGCGCCAGTCTTCGAGCGTCGTATCGACGAGCGGCCCGCCGAGCGCCACGCCGGCATTGTTGACAAGGATGTCCACGCCGCCGAGACCGTCGGTGACGGCGGCGATCAGATCGATCCACGATTCTTCCTGCGTCACATCGTGATCGCGAAACCGGGAAGACGGGCTGAGCGCCGAACAGGTTTCGGCAACTTCCATGCCGCCTTCGGCATCGACATCCGCCACGACGACGGCGGCGCCCTGCTCCGCAAGCCTGATGGCGGTCGCGCGCCCGATGCCGGAAGAAGCTCCGGTTACGATTGCGGTCTTGCCTTTCATGTCCGACACCTTTTCTTTTGGGACGGTGACGCGCATCGTCTCCTAACTGCCTGCAGGCTGACACGGTCCGGCCCGCAGTGCAAAGCCGTGCCGGCCCGGACCGGTTGCAACCCTGTTTTCTGCTCATGTCGAAATCGACGCGGCTCGCCTCCGCCACATACATCCTCGCCTGCGTCGCCGCGCGGGGGCCGGACCTTGTCACCACGGACGAAATCGCCCGCAAGATCGAGGACCATCCGGCGCGGGTCCGCCAGCTCGTCGCGGCGCTGGTCAAGGCGGGCCTGGTCGAATCGGTGCGCGGCGCCAGCGGCGGGATAAGGCTGGCCCGCGCCGCCGGGGATATCGATCTGCGCCAGATCTACGATGCGGTGGCCGACCAGCCGCTGGTCTCCATTACCTGGAAGCAGCCGGTTCCGGCCTGGGCCGACCGGTGCCACGTCCATCCGAATTTCGAGCGGCTTCACGACACGATCCACGAAAAGGCGCGCGAGCAGCTGGGCACCTACCGCCTGAGCGACATGTTCGGCAAGGGCTGAGGGCCGCAGCCCGCTTTGCAGGCCGGTCTGGAATTGCTATGGATGGAATAACATTTCCCGCCGGATCGTTCCCGCCATGCCGCAAAGCGCGCCCCTGAACATCGACCCGGAAGAGCTGGCGCTGCTGCGCGACTCCGCCAGAAGGCTGGCGAACACGGCCTTCCGCCCGCGCGCGGCGGAATGGGACCGCGAGGCGAAACCGCCGCTGCCCAACCTCAGGATGCTGGCGGAGAACGGACTCGCCGGCATAACCGTCGCCGAAGACTATGGCGGCACCGGCGCGACGGTCGCGCATGCCGTCGTCGCCGTCGAGGAAGTGGCCCGCGCCTGCCCCGTGACCGCGGCGTTCATTCTGGCGAATTGCGTCAGCGCCGAGATTCTGCAGGCCTTCGGCACCGAAGCGCAGCGCCGCAAATATCTGCCGCCGCTGGCCGCCGGAGAGAGTCTGGGCGCCTGGGCGATGACCGAAGCCGGCGCCGGTTCCGATGCCGGCGACATGCGCGCAACGGCGCAGCCGGACGGCGACGACTACGTCATTACCGGGGCGAAATGCTTCATCACCCGCGCCGCGATTGCGGATTTCTTCATATTCTTCGCCCGGATCGGCGATACGCCCGGCTCCAGGGGCGTGGCCGCCTTTCTGATCGACAAGGGCACGGCGGGGCTCGAGCTGGGCGCCCGCGATGTCCATATGGGCCTGCGGGGCGGCGCCTCGGCAGAGGTGATCGCGCAGGAATGCCGCGTCCCCGCGGAGCAGATGATCGTCGCGCCCGGCACGCTCGCCAATGTCATGCAGGGCCTCAATCAGGCCCGTGTGCTGAACCCGGCGATCTGCCTCGGAATCGCCGTCGAGGCCCTCGATCTGGCGGTCCGCTACGCCCATGAGCGGCAGGCGTTCGGGCGCAATATCGCCCGGTTTCAGGGCATCCGGTGGATGTTCGCCGATATGGAAACCGGGGTCGAGGCGATGCGCCTGCTGGTGTACCGCGCGGCGGAATTGCTGGCGGCCGGCGACCCGGACGGGCCCCACCGCGCTGCGGTCGCCAAATTGTTTGCCGGCGAAACGGCGTTCGACATCGTCAACAAGGCCATGCAGATCCATGGCGGCTATGGCTATTCGACCGAATTCCCGCTCGAGCGCATGCTGCGCGATGTGCGCGCCTTCCAGCTTGGCGGCGGGACCAACGAGATACTCCGCAACCGGATCGCGGCCGGCCTGTACCGGCGGTGGGAAGGCGGCCAGGGCTAGGCCGGGGCGAAGCGCCGGCTTCAGGGCCGGGCCAGCAGCACAAGCGCATCGACGCCGACGATCCGGCCGTCGTCGGTTGCGATCAGCGGATTGACATCGACGCCGGCAATCTCCGCCCGTTCGACGCCCAGCCGGGACATGCCGAGAATCGCCGCCACCAGGGCCGGCCGGTCGATACGGGCCATGCCGCGCACCTCTTCGAGCAGCGCGCCCGCCCGCGTTTCCGCGAGCATGGCGTGGGCATCGCTCTCGCCGAGCGGGGCCAGGCGCATGGCGACATCGTCGAAAATCTCGGCGAAGACGCCGCCCAGGCCGAAGGTAACGACCGGGCCGTATTGCGGATCGCGGTGCAGTCCCAGCAGGAATTCGCGCCGGCCGGAAACCATCGCCTGGACCAGCAGGCCGCCCCCGCCCGGCATTCGCCGGAGAATGCCTTCGGCAGCACTGGCGACGGCATCCTCGTCGGCAAGACCGAGCGCGACCAGCTTCGTCTCCGTCTTGTGCCTGATGGCCTCGCCGCACCCCTTGAGCGCCACCGGAAATCCGATCTCCCGCGCGGCAGCGCACGCCGCCGCCGCATCGGCCGCCTCGCGCCCGGCGACGAACGGGATATCGTAGCCGCCGAGAAAGCCTGCCGCCTCGAATTCCGACAGGGCCGCCCGGCCCGCCGCCTGCGCGCGTGCCACAGCGTCCGGCGCCGTCATGGGCACACCGCTCCGGCACGGGTCCGGAAGGCGGCATAGTCCGCCAGGGCCCGCATTGCCTTCACCGCGGCCGAGCTCGACGGGAAGGTCGGCACGCCGCTGGCCATGAGCATCGGATGGCCCTTGTGCGCCAGCGATGTCGCGCCGGTCCAGCCGACGATGACCGGCTTGCTGCTGTCTGCCGCCAGAAGCGGGATTTCCTGCCCGTAGAAGCTCGCCCGCGGCTCGCCGGCCATCGTCACCAGCAGCAGAACCCCGTCTATACTGTCGTCGTCCAGAACCGCGCGGACGGTGTCCTGGTATCCGGTCGGGGAGGACCGGACCTGCCCGGTGACATCGACCGGATTGCGCACGGCGGCGAAGTCCGGCAGCACGCTGCGCATGCGGGCCTGGGTCTCGCGCGACAGTTCCGGCACATCGAGGCCGAAGCGGGCGCAATCGTCGGCCGCGACACCGCAAATTCCGCCGGATGCGGAGACGATGCCGACGCGCCGCCCCCGCGGCAGCCTGTGGCGCAGCCGGCTGAAGGCCAGCGCCGTCGGCAGCAGGCCCGCCGCGTCATCGACCCGGATCAGCCCGTCCTGGCGGCACAGCGCATCGAACGCCCGGTCCGAACCGGCGAGCGCCCCGGTATGGGACGCCGCGGCGGCGGCAGCGACCTCGGACCGTCCGGTCTTGTAGACGAGAACCGGCTTGCCCGCCGCCGCCGCCCGGCGACAGGCGGCACGGAATTTCCCGACATCGCGAATGCCCTCCACAAACAGCGCAAAGAGGCCGACGGCCGGATCGCCGACCAGGGCATCGATATAGTCGGCGAGGTCGAGATCGGCTTCGTTGCCGGTCGAGACCCAGTGCGAAAAGCCCACGCCCTCTTCCATGCCGCGTCCGAGCATCGATCCGCCGAGCGCCCCGCTCTGGGTGACGAACGCGATATCGCCGGCCCGGAACGGATTGAACTGGCACACCATGGAAATGCTGGCCGCCAGCCGGGCATGGACCGAAACGAGGCCGGCCGTGTTCGGGCCGCAGAAACGAACGCGCCCGCCGGCGGCGGATTTGAGTGCCTTCTCCAGCGCCGCATCGCCCGCCTCGCCAAAGCCGGAGGAGAAGACGACGGCCGCCCCGACATCGCGGCGCGCGCACGCCGCCATCGCATCGATGCACGCATGGGCCGGCAGGACGATCAGCGCCAGATCGACGGGACCGGGCACCGCATCGAGATCGGCATAGGCCCGAAGCCCCATGATCCGGTCGCGATTGGGATTGACCGGATAGACGGCGCCGGGAAACCCGTGTTCGACGAGGTGCGCCAGCGCCGACGCGCCGAGGCGGGGCGCGCCGGTTGCGGAGGCGCCCTCCGTGGCGCCGACCACGGCGACCGACCGTGGGTTGAACAGGGCATCCATCGCGGATTCGCGGCTCAGCCTGCCGCCTGGTTCCAGTCATAGGGAAACGGCATCGTGCCATGCTGGACGATCAGCGGCACGGCATATCGTTCGATATCGGTCGCGCATTCGACCGTGACGATGCAGAGCTCGCCCGTCGCCAGGGCGTCGCTGACCGCCTGCTTCATCCGATCCGGCTTCGTGACCCGGAACACCCTCGCCCTCAGGGCCTCGCCGATCCGGTCCAGGTCCGGGTTCCACAGTTCGCCGGTCGCCTCGATCCGGTAATGGTCGCCGACCGAACGGCCGTAGCGGCGCTGCGCGCCCTCGATCTCCGCCTGGATCGTTTTGTTGTCCAGCACGATCACGACGCCGGGAATGCCGTATTCCGTCGCCGTGGCCAGCGACAGGCCGGTATGGATGAACGACTGGTCCCCGCAGAACACGACCACGGGATGGTCGGGCCGCGCCAGCCGCGCGCCGACCACGCCCGGCGGGCCGAAGCCCATCTGGCCGAACTGCTGGTTGTTGGTCGAAAAATACGGATGTTTCAGCGTGTAGAAGGCCGGCAGGTAATTCATGATGAAGCCGGTATCGCAGACGATGGAAGTCTGCGGATCGAACTCGTTGATCGCCTCGGAGGCCTCCCTGACGATCCGGGCATAGTGGAGCGGGGCGCGGTCCGAGGTAATCGCCGGCCCGATCTCTTCGAGCCATTCGCGGCGCCAGCCGGCGATCCGGTCGAGCCAGGGCTGCCGGTCCGGCGCCGCAAGCCCTTGCGCTTGCCATCGCCCGGCCAGCGCCTCGAGGCCGAGACGGGCGTCCGAAACGATGCCGACCGCGTTCGGATAGACCCGGCCGATCTCGCCGGGATCGATATCGATATGGACCAGCCGCTGCTTGTCTTCGAAATCGAAGAAGCTCCAGCCGGCCGTGTTCAGATCGTTGAAATGCGTGCCGACCCCGATCACGACATCGGCATGGGTCGCCGCGTTGACGGCGTGACCGGTCCCGGACCGGTTGCAGACGCCGAGGCTGAGCGGATGATCTTCGGGCAGGCTGCCCTTGCCGCCGAAGGTCGTCGCGACCGGAATCTGCGCCAGCTCGGCGAAGGTGCGCAGGGCGTCCCAGGCGCGCGCATTGTGGACGCCGGTCGAAAGGTAGATGAGCGGCCTTTCCGCCTGCGCGATGAGATCGACGGCGCGGTCGATGGCCTGCGGATCGGGCCCCGGCGCCGACATTTCGATCCATGCGCGCGGTTCCGCCGGCAGCTCGATATCGATTTCCGTGTTCTGGACATCGAGCGGCAGATAGACGACGACCGGGCCGGGCCGCCCGGTAATGGCGGTCTTGTAGGCCCGCATGACGCTTGACAGCGCGGTATCCGGCCGGATCGTCATGACCGCATATTTCGCGATATTCCTGAAAATCTGGACGAATTCGTCCTCGCCGTTGCGATAGACCTCCTGAATCCCGCCACGCCCGAACCATTTGGTCGCCCCGCCGGCCATCAGGCACAGCATCGGCGTCGAATCGAAAAACGCCTCGGCGATGGCCGGAATCGCGTTGAAATTGCCGGGCCCGACCGTCGTGCAGGTCACAGGGATCGGCATTTTGCGCCGCATCCGCCAGTCGGTATCCGCCATGTGCACGGCGTGGACCTCGTGGCGCGTGCGGATGCCCGTGATGTGCGCATCGTATTCGAGCGCGTCGAGCAGCCCCCAGTTGGCATGGCCGTTATAGAAATAGTAGCGCTCGGTCCCGACCGACTTCAGGAAGCGGGCAATGGCCTGCGCCGCAGTCATCTTCGCCATCGGCAGTTCCCCTCTCAGTCTTCGTCGGCAAGCTGGCGGATCGCGGCCGGGGGCGTGCCGCCGTACAGCACCCGGAGCGTGCCTGTGCCATTGTTGAAAATCCGGTGCTCGGCGGCGCCGACCGGCATGTAGATCGCATCCCCGGCCGCGACCGGGGTTTCGTGTCCGGTGCCATCGTCGTAGCGCCACTGCATCAGCGCGCTGCCCTCGACCACGAAATAGAATTCTTCGAAATCTGCGGCGTAGGACAGTTCGATATTCCCGACCCGCTCGGTGCCGTGGCGGTGAAACACATGCGGCGCCTCGCCGGGCCCGACCTCGGCGATGCCAATGAACAGTTTCTGCGATCCGACGGTCTGCGGATAGATCAGCCGTTTGATCCGGCCCTTCCCGTGGAGGGGGTGGATTTCCGCTTCCGCACCCCGGACGATTCTCGGTTCCTTCATCGTCACCCGGCCTGCTCCCATCGTGAAGTCCCGGCAGCATCGATATGTTATACCTACTATAACATTAAATCGGCCAGGCAGGGCAAGCGCGTTTCTCTCAGAAAAACGACCGGTCCTGCGGCAGATTGCAACTGATATTCAATTGCAATGATGCTATGGGCGCGGGTCGTGGACCGGCCGCCGGGGCCGGTCCCTGCCCGCCGGGATGCCCGCCGCCATGCAGGACGCCGACACGCAGGACACAGCGCCGGGCCGCCCGCCGCCGGCCCGGCGGCAATTGCCCGCCCGGCCCCTGCACAGGCTCCGGGGCTTCGGGCTGGCCGCCGTCGTCGGCGCGGTTTCGCTGCCCATCGTCGTCGTGCTGGCCCATCTCTTCGTGCCGACCGGCGATCTGTGGGCGCATCTGGCGGCGACGGTGCTACCGCGCTACATCGTCAACACGCTGTGGCTGATCGCCGGCGTCGGCGCGCTGACGCTGATCGGCGGGGTCGGCACGGCATGGCTGGTCAGCCTGTGCCGCTTTCCCGGCCGGCAGTTCTTCTCCTGGGCGCTGCTGCTGCCGTTCGCCATGCCGGCCTATGTCATCGCCTACACCTATGCCGGGCTGCTCGATTTCGCCGGCCCGGTCCAGACCGGGATGCGCGACCTGTTCGGCTGGTCGGGGAGCGATCCCCGGCTTCCGGCCATCCGCTCGCTGCCCGGCGCCATCGCGATGCTGGGCCTGGTCCTGTATCCATATGTCTATCTGCTCAGCCGTTCGGCCTTTCTCGAACAGTCCATCTGCTCGCTGGAAGTCAGCCGGACCCTGGGCTGCACGCCGGCGCAGGCGATGCGGCGGGTCGCCCTGCCGCTGGCCCGGCCGTCCATCGTCGCCGGCGTTGCGCTCGCCCTGCTCGAAGCGCTGAACGAGTTCGGCGCCATGCAGCATTTCGGCGTCGATACCTTCACCACCGGCATCTTCCGTGTCTGGCTGGCCGATGGCAGCCCGGCCGGGGCGGCCAAGCTGGCGGCGATCTTCCTCATCTTCGTGTTCGCGATCCTGGCGCTGGAGCGCCGGTCGCGCGGGCAGGCCCGCTTCCATCACATGTCGGTCCGCTACCGGCCGCTGCCGGGCTGGCGGCTGACCGGCTGGCGCGCCGCGCTGGCGGTCGCCTTCTGCGCCGCGCCGGTTCTGTTCGGCTTCGCGGTGCCGGCAGGGGCGCTGGTGTGGTGGACCTGGCTGTCCGCCGCCGAGGTCGTGGATGCGGATTTCGTCCGGCTGGTCCTGACCAGCGTTGCGCTGGCCGCGGCGGCGGCGCTGCTCACCGTCCTGATCGCGCTGTTCCTCGCCTACACCGCCCGCCGCGCCGCGAGCCCGGCGGTGCGCGGCCTCACCCGCGCGGCCGCGCTCGGCTATGCCGTGCCCGGCGCGGTGCTGGCCGTCGGCATCGTCATTCCGTTCGCCGCCCTCGACCGGACAGTCAACGCCTTCGGCGCGCAGGCGTTCGGCTGGCCGCCGGGCCTGATCTTCAGCGGCACGATCTTTGCCCTTCTGTTCGCCTATGCGGTGCGGTTTCTGGCCATTTCCTACGGCGCCATCGATGGCGGGCTGACCCGGATCACCGGCCATATGGACGATGCCGGGCGCACCCTGGGGGCCAGCGCCGCCGGGGTCGTCCGGCTGATCCACGCGCCGCTGCTCAGGCCGAGCGTGGCGGCGGCCGGGCTGCTGATCTTCGTCGATGTGCTGAAGGAGCTGCCGGCAACCCTGCTGCTGCGCCCGTTCGGCCTCGATACGCTCGCCCTGCGGACCTATGAATACGCCACCGACGAGCAGCTGGTGGAGGCCGCGCCCTCGGCCCTCGCCATCGTCGCCGCGGGCATTCTGCCGGTCGTTCTGCTGTCGCGCGCCATGCGCCGCAGCAGCGAGCCGCGCCGGGCAGAGGCGATAGCGCCGATTGCCGCCGGCGCCCCGGCATGACAGGCATTGCGGCATGAGCGCGATAGCGGAAAGCGGGGCGGGCCTCGCCATCGAGGGGCTGACCCACCGTTTCGACCGGGTGACCGCGCTGGACGGAATCTCCCTCGAGGTCGAGGCGGGCCGGATACTGGCGCTGCTCGGCCCGTCCGGCTGCGGCAAGACCACCCTGCTGCGGCTGGTGGCCGGGCTGGAGAGCGTTCAGCAAGGCAGAATCGCCATCGGCGGCCGGACGGTGAGCGCGGCGGGCGAACCCGATCTGCCGCCGGAGCGGCGCGATGTCGGCTTTCTGTTTCAGGACTATGCGCTGTTTCCCCATCTCAGCGCGGCCGGCAATGTCGCCTTCGGCCTGCGCCATCTGGGCGAGGCCGAACGGCGGAAGCGGGTCGGCGAGGTGCTGGAGCGGGTCGGCGTGTCCGACCTCGCCGACGCCTGGCCGCACACGCTCTCCGGCGGCCAGCAGCAGCGGGTCGCGCTCGCCCGCGCGCTGGCGCCCGCGCCGCGGACGATGCTGCTCGACGAGCCCCTGTCCGGCCTCGATGCGCGGCTGCGCCACCGGCTGGCCGATACGCTGCTCGCCGTGCTGCGCGAGGCCGGCACGACCGCGGTGCTGGTGACCCACGACCCGGAGGAGGCGATGTATGTCGCCGACCGCATCGGCGTCATGCGCGACGGCCGCCTGGTCCAGCTCGATACGCCGGCCGCCGTCCACGACCGGCCGGCCAGCCCGTTCGTGGCCGATTTCCTCTCCGATACCAACCGGCTGGAGGCGGAGGTCGGCCCGGCCGGCACCGTCGATACCGGCTGGGGGCCGGTCGGTGCGGCCGGCCTGCCGCCGGGCAGCCCGGTCCAGGTTCTCGTCCGCTATGAGGGGGTCGGATTTGCCGAAAGCGGCCCGGTGCAGGCGCGCATCCTGCGCAGCCGGACCATCGGCGGCACCGCCCTCGTGGCGCTGGAAGCGGCCGACCGGCCGGGCAGCACGCTGTTCGCCCGGACACCGGCCGGACGCGCACCGCGGGAGGGCGACTGTGTCGCGGTGACGCTGGACCCGGCGCATGTGTTTGTATTTCCTGCGGCAAACGCTACATAATACCGTTGAACGACCCGGATAATCGCCAGTACCGGAACGATGGCCGGCCGGCGATAATCGGGGCGCAACCGCACAGCGGACCGCCGGACAGGTCCGGCGGAAGCGGGCCGACAGGGAGAAGTGGAATGGGCCTGAGCATCTGGCAACTTCTGATCATCGTCGCCGTTGTGCTCCTGCTGTTCGGCGGCCGCAAGATTCCGGGGCTGATGCGCGATATGGGCAGCGGCATCACCCAGTTCCGCAAGGGCCTGAAGGGCGAGGGCGACGCGGCCGGCGGCGATGCGAAAGTCATCGACGGCCAGAGCGGGCAGACCGCGGCCGCCGCCGAGGTCGACGACGTCAAGAAAGCCTGACGCGGCCCCTGGCGAGGGCCGCAGGCGGGCGGCGGCCGCACAGCACAGGCCGCATCGATAGAGCGATGTTCGATCTCGGCTGGATGGAAATGGCGATGATCGCGGTCATCACCCTGATGATCGTCGGCCCGAAGGACATGCCGAAGGTCGTCAAGGGGGTGACCCAGGGAGTCGGCCGGCTGAAGGCGCTCTCCCGCGAGTTCCGCTCCGGCCTGGACGATCTCGCCCGCGAGGCCGATCTCGACAAGCTGCGCGAAGATATCGACAAGGTCGCCGACGCCGCCGGGGCGGAAATGAACGCCATCGAAAACATGGCCGGCGATTTCGACTATGCCGGGCTGGACGACGATCCGGGCGGCAGCGGCTACGAATCCCACTGGTCGCCGGTCCCGGCCTGGCGCCGGGTCAATCCCGGCGACGGCGCCGACCATTCGCCCCGGCACCGCAAGGCGCCCCGCAAGGCGCGGCCGCGCCACAGCACCGGCCGGGCCGGCCGCGACGCATCGGTCAAGCGCAAGGTCCGCACACGATGACCGACGGCGATCCTGCGCCCGGCAAGGACGACGCCGCGCCGGAGGCCGGGGATGCGGCCGGCACGCCGCCGCCCGACGATGCGGCCGCCGGCAGCGCACCGGACGGCGAAGCGGCGTCTGCCGACGGGCCGTCGCCCGAACATGTCGAAGCGCTGACCGGCGAGGCCGACGGAGGGGACGATCCCGAAGCGAGCCGGATGACCATGATGGAGCATCTGGTCGAGCTGCGCCGCCGCCTGATGTGGTGCGTCGTGGCGCTGCTGGTTGCCTTCGGTATCTGCGTCTTCTTCGCGGGGGAAATCTTCGATTTCCTGTCCGCGCCGCTGATGAAGGTGCTGCGCGACGGCAACGAAGACGCCACGCTGATCTATACCAAGCTCTACGAAGTGTTCTTCACCGAGATCAAGATCGGCTTCTACGCGGCGGCCTTCCTGGCGTTCCCCATCTTCGCCATCCAGATGTGGAAGTTCGTCGCCCCTGGGCTGTACACCAGGGAAAAGGCGGCCTTCCGGCCTTTTCTGATCGCCACGCCGGTGCTGTTCTTCGCCGGCGGCGCGATGGTCTATTATGCGATCATGCCGCTCGCCTGGGAGTTCTTCGCCGCGTTCCAGAGCAGCGGCGAGAACGGCGCCCGCATCGAATTGCTGCCCAAGGTCGAGGAATATCTCTCCCTCGTCATCAAGCTGATTTTCGCCTTCGGCATCGCCTTTCAGCTGCCGGTCGTGCTCACCCTGCTGGCGCGGGTCGATCTGGTCACGTCGCGCGGGCTGGCGAAATTCCGCAAATATGCCGTCGTCATGGTCTTCGTCTTCGCCGCGATCCTGACGCCGCCGGATGTGATCAGCCAGGTCGGCCTCGCCATCCCGATCCTGCTGCTCTACGAGGTCTCCATCCTGCTCGCCCGCTCGATCGAGAAGAAGCGCGCCGCGGAGGATGCGGCGCTGCAGGCGGAACTGGCGGAATGAGGCGCCGGCGCGCGACCCATTCGCCGGCACGGCCGGAGACGGTGGATGCCGGCCGCCGGCGCCGCTATATGCGATAGCCTTTCCGGGGTGCCGGGCAGGCGCCCCAACGATCCGCCGGGCCGGTGCCAGCCATGCACGATATCAAATGGATTCGCGACAATCCCGCCGCTTTCGACGCCGGCCTGGCGCGCCGCGGCCTGGCGCCGGAGAGCGCCGCCCTGATCGCGCTCGACGCCCGCCGCCGGGAACTCCAGACCGAGGCGCAGACGCTGCAGTCCGAACGCAATGCGCTCTCGAAGCAGATCGGCAGGGCGCGGGCCGAGGGCCGGGACGCTGCGGATATCGTCGCCCGGGTCGGCGCCATGAAGGCCCGGCTCGCCGCGCTCGAAACCGGGCAGAAGGATGCCGGGCAGGCGCTGACCGCGGCGCTCGAAACCATTCCCAACCTGCCGTTCGAGGATGTGCCCGTCGGCGCCGACGAAAGCGCCAATGTCGAGCTGCGCCGGGTCGGCACGAAGCCGGCGTTCGATTTCGAACCGAAGCAGCATTTCGAGCTCGGCGAGGCGCTGGGCGAAATGGATTTCGATACCGCGGCGAAGCTGAGCGGCGCCCGCTTCGTCCTGCTGTCGGGCCGGCTCGCCCGGCTGGAGCGGGCGCTCGCACAGTTCATGCTCGACCTTCACACCGGCACGTTCGGCTATACCGAGGTCTCGCCGCCGGTGCTGGTGCGCGACCATGCGCTCTACGGCACCGGCCAGCTGCCGAAATTCGCCGCCGACCAGTACCGGACCGGCGAGGGCATGTGGCTGATCCCGACCGCCGAGGTGCCGCTCACCAACATCGCCGCCGGACAGGCGGTCGAGGAGAATGCCCTGCCGCAGCGCTATGCCGCCTGGACCCTGTGTTTCCGGTCCGAGGCCGGCGCCGCCGGCCGGGATACGCGCGGCATGCTGCGCCAGCACCAGTTTTCCAAGGTCGAGCTGGTCTCCATCGTCCACCCGGACCGCTCGGCCGAAGAGCATGAGCGCATGACCGCGTGTGCCGAGGAAGTGCTCAAGCGCCTCGGCCTTGCCTACCGGGTCGTCGTGCTGTCGACCGGCGACACGGGCTTCGGCGCGCGCAAGACCTACGATCTGGAGGTCTGGCTGCCCGGCCAGGGCGCCTGGCGCGAGATTTCGAGCTGCTCCAATTGCGGCGACTTCCAGGCCCGGCGGATGAATGCGCGCTTCCGGCGTGCCGGCGGGGGTACCGGCTTCGTCCACACGCTCAACGGTTCGGGCCTTGCCGTCGGCCGGACCCTGATCGCCGTCATGGAGAACTGTCAGCAGGCCGACGGCTCCATCGCGATCCCCGAAGCGCTGCGCCCGTATATGGGCGGGCTCGACAGGATCGCCGCCTGACCGGGCGCCCTCCGCCGGCCGCGCGCTCATGATCGCCGAAACCCGCAAAATTCGCCTCATCATGGAGCTCCGCCTGGGCGGGGTGACGCAGACGGAGGTGCTGACCGCAATCGAGAAGACGCCGCGGGAGGAATTCGTCCCCGAACTGTTCCGCGAGAGCGCCTACGACAACCGGCCGCTGCCCATCGGCAACGACCAGACCATCAGCCAGCCGCTGATCGTCGGCCTGATGACCCAGGCCCTGGCGCCGGACAAGCGGTGCAAGGTTCTGGAGATCGGCACGGGCACCGGTTACCAGACGGCGATCCTCGCCCGCCTCTCCCGGCGGGTTTATACCGTCGAGCGCATTCGCGAACTGTATGTCGCCGCGGTGCTGCGGCTCGAACGGCTGGGTATCGGCAATGTCACGGCGCGGATCGGCGACGGCAGCCTGGGCTGGCCCGAACAGGCGCCGTTCGACCGCATTCTCGTGACCGCGGCGGCGCAGGAGATGCCGGAGGCCCTGCCCGATCAGCTGCGCGTCGGCGGCAGCCTGGTCATTCCGGTCGGGGCCGAGGGCGGCGAACAGACCCTGTGGCGCATCCGGCGCACCGCGGACGGTTTCGAGGAAGAAGCGCTGACCGGCGTCCGCTTCGTCCCCCTGCTGGGCGGCACGGTGGGCTAGTCGAGCCGGGCGCCGAGCTCGCCGGCCAGGTCCTGGACGAACTGCCAGGCGACGCGGCCGGAGCGCGAGCCGCGGGTGACCGCCCATTCGCGCGCCCGTGCCCTGAGCGCATCCCGGCCGATATCGAGGCCATGGTGCCGGGCATAGCCCTCGACAATCGCGAAATAGGTTTCCTGATCGCAGGCGTGGAAGCCGAGCCACAGGCCGAACCGGTCGGAGAGCGAGACCTTCTCCTCCACCGCCTCCGACGGGCTGATCGCCGTCGAACGCTCGTTCTCGATCATGTCGCGCGGCATCAGATGGCGCCGGTTCGAGGTGGCGTAGAAGATCACATTGGCCGGCCGGCCCTCGATCCCGCCTTCGAGCACCGCCTTCAGCGACTTGTAGGCGGCGTCCTGCCCGTCGAAGGAGAGATCGTCGCAGAACAGGATGCAGGGCCGGCCGCCGCTGCGCAGCTGGCCGAGCAGCACCGGCAGGGTCGGAATATCCTCGCGGTGAATCTCCACCAGGGCGAGCCGGCCGCCGGCCTCCCGGCTCACCGTGGCGTGGACGGCCTTGACGATGGAGCTCTTGCCGGTGCCGCGCGCGCCCCACAGCAGCGCATTGTTGGCCGGCAGGCCGGCGGCGAACCGGCGGGTGTTCTCCAGCAGCTGGTCGCGCTGCCGGTCGATGCCGCGCAGCAGGTCGAGATCGACCCGGTTGACCGCGGCGACGACTTCGAGCCGGCGCCCGTCGGCATGCCAGATGAAGGCGTCGCCATCGTCGAGGCCGGCGGCCGGCGGGGTCGGCGGGGCGAGCCGTTCCAGCGCATCGGCGATCCGCGACAGATGCGCGCGTTCATGAGGGTCGATCATCGGCAGGTGTCAATCGTTTCGTCGCCACATTATATAAGCCGCCGCACAGATTGCGCCGCGGCCGGCCCGATCCCGGCGACACTATCGGGTGCCGGGCACAGCCGTCAAACCGGCGCGGGCCGGGCCTGAATTTGCCGGGCGCCTGCCGCCGGGGTACGGGATCGCCGGGATGCGCGATGCCGGGGTGCGGCCGCCGCCGCCGGCGCACCGGTTGCGTTAACGACAGTTTCAGGAGTCGCTCATGCTGGTTTCCGAAGCCCTGGCCCAATCGGGCGGTAGCGGTTCGCCGGATTTTTCCTTCCTGATCATGATCGTGCTGCTGTTCGTGGTCATGTATTTTTTCATGATCCGGCCGCAGCAGCGGCGCGCGCGCGAACATCGCGAGATGGTCGCCGCCGTCAAGCGCAACGACAAGATCGTGACCAGCGGCGGCCTGATCGGCAAGGTGACGAAGGCCGGCGACGGGCCGGAGATCGAGATGGAGATCGCCCCGGAGGTGCGGGTTGCCATCGATCGCAACGCGATCCAGGGGGTTCTGAACAAGAAGCCCGCCGGGCCGAAGCCGACCGCCGCCAACGATTCGGGCGAGCGGCGCAGCCTGCTGGGCATGTTCGGCGGCCGCCGGGGCTGAAGCAGCCGGCGCCGCGGCCCAAGGCCGAAGGCCCCGTACCCGGTTCCACGCCCCCAACCCATGATCGAACTCCATGATTAACATTTCGCGCGGGCAGGCGATCGCGGTGGCGTTCATCTGCCTGCTGGGCCTGGCCTTCGCCGTGCCCAATGCGCTCGACCGGAAATTCCTCGAACGGGTCCCCGGCTGGCTGCCGAGCCAGACTTTCAATCTGGGGCTGGACCTGCAGGGCGGCATCCACCTGCTCTATTCGGTCGATCTGAGCGATGTCGTCAGGGACCGGATGCAGGATGTGCGTAAGCAGGTGCGCACGGCCTTCCGCAGTGCCGACTACCGGGTCAAGTACCGGCGCCTCAGGGCCAACCGGCAGCAGGTGACCTTCCGCCTGGTGGACCCGGCGCAGGAAGAGCCGGCGCGGCGCGCGCTGCGCGAGGTGATCGCCGATCTGGGCGGCAGCGCCAACGCGCTGACCGGCGCCAGCGCGCACTATGAGTTCGACTTCGAGGGCGAGCGCGGCATCATGCGCCTGACCGACACCGGCCGGACGGCGCTGGCCCGGCGGACGGTGGAGCAGGCCATCGAAATCCTGCGCCAGCGCATCGATCCGACCGGCGCCATCGACCCCATCATCCAGGCCCAGGGCGACGACCGGATCCTGATCCAGGTGCCGGGCGAGAAGGACCCGGATTCGCTGCGCCGGAAAATCGGCACGACGGCGAAGATGACCTTCCACCTGCTGCATCCCTCGCTGGACGCGACGCAGACGAGCGAGGCCCCGCCCGGCTACCGGCTGGTCGACAGCAGGGACGGCCATTCCGCGCGCTATCTGGTGGTGGAGGAGGTCGCGCTCGACGGCCAGCATATCGTCGATGCCAGCCAGAGCTTTCAGGACGGCAGGCCGGTCGTCGCCTTCCGCTTCGATACGTCGGGCGCGCGCCGGTTCTGCCGGATCACCCAGGAGAATGTCGACAAGCCCTTTGCCATCGTTCTCGACAATGAGACGATCTCGGCACCGGTCATCCAGTCGGCGATCTGCGGCGGCTCCGGCATCATCACCGGCCGCTTCACCATCCAGTCGGCCAACGAGCTGGCGCTGCTGCTGCGCGCCGGCGCCCTGCCGGCGCCGCTGCGCATTGAGGAGCAGCGCCAGGTCGGTGCCGAACTGGGCCAGGATTCCATCGATGCGGGCAAGATCGCCTGCATTATCGGCCTGATCCTGGTCGTCGTCTTCGTGGTGATGGCCTATGGCCGGTTCGGCCTCTATGCCAATGTCGCGCTGCTCACCAATCTGGTGCTGATCGCCGCCGCCCTGTCGCTGCTGCAGGCGACGCTCACCCTGCCGGGCATCGCCGGCATCGTGCTGACCATCGGCATGGCCGTGGATGCCAATGTGCTGATCTTCGAGCGCATCCGCGAGGAAATCCGCGCCGGGCGCACGCCGCTTTCGGCCATCGACACCGGATATCGGCGCGCGCTCACCACCATCATCGATTCCAACCTGACGACCTTCATCGCGGCGCTGCTGCTGTTCCTGTTCGGCTCCGGGCCGGTGCAGGGTTTCGGCGTCACCCTGTCGATCGGGCTGGCGACCTCCATGTTCACCGCGATCATGGTGACCCGCCTGCTCGTCGTCGGCTGGTGGCGCCGCGCAAGGCCGCGGACGCTGCCGATCTAGCCATGCACGCCCTGTTTCCCTCCGCCGCCCGCTACAGCCGGCCCCGTCCGGCGGGAGCCCTGACATGAGCGATCCTTCGTCCGCTGACGGGCGTCCGAGCCGCGAGGAAGCCGAAGCGGCGGTGCGCACCCTGCTGCGCTGGACCGGCGACGACCCGGACCGCGAAGGCCTGCTCGACACGCCGTCGCGAGTGGTCCGCGCCTATGAGGAGTTCTTCGCCGGCTATGCGACCGATCCGGTCGATCTGCTCAACCGGACCTTTTCCGAGACCGAGGGCTATGACGAGATCGTCGTGCTGCGCGGCATCCGCATCGAATCGCATTGCGAGCACCATATGGTGCCCATCGTCGGCTGCGCCCATGTCGGCTATCTGCCGAAGAACCGGGTGGTCGGCATCAGCAAGATCGCCCGCCTGGTCGATGCCTATGCGAAACGGCTGCAGATTCAGGAAAAGCTGACCGCCCAGATCGCCAACACGATGCAGGAGGTCCTCGACCCGCGCGGCGTCGCCGTGGTGATCGAGGCTTCGCACCAGTGCATGACCACCCGCGGCGTTCACAAGACCGGCGCCGGCATGGTGACCAGCCGGATGCTCGGCGCCTTCCGCGACGATCCGGCGACCCGGCGCGAATTCCTGACCATGATCCGCGACAGCGGATAGGCATCCCTGCTCGCGGCGCCTTGCCGGCCGGGCGCCGCCGCCTATAGTCCCGGTCGCGCCGGCGGCTGCGGCCAGCGGGCCGATTCCGGCCAATTCAGGACGGGCTCCACGTGCTGGACCTTCGACCGGTCTTTTTCATCTGCGGTGTGTTGCTGGCGATTCTCGCCGTCATCATGCTCGTGCCCGCCGCCGTCCGCCCGGCGGCGCCCGACAGCGACTGGCCGGCCTTCGTCAAGGCGTCCGGGGTCACCCTGTTCGTCGGCATTTCGCTGATCCTGGCGAACCGGGCCGAGGGCTTCCGGCTCAATCTGCGCCAGGCCTTCGCCTTCACCGTTCTCAGCTGGCTCATCATCGCCGCCTTCTCGGCCCTGCCGTTCGCCTTCTCCGGCCTCGACATGTCGTATACCGATGCCTTCTTCGAGGCGATGTCGGGCATCACGACCACCGGGGCGACCGTCATCATCGGGCTGGACAACGCCCCGCCGGGCATTCTGCTGTGGCGCTCGATCCTGCAATGGCTCGGCGGCATCGGCATCATCGTCTTTGCGCTCGCCTTCCTGCCGGTGCTGCGCGTCGGCGGCATGCAGCTGTTCCGCACCGAGGCCTTCGAGACGCCGGAGAAGGTGCTGCCGCGGGCCGCGCAGCTCGCCGCCGGCATCGGCGGCGTCTATATCGGCCTGACGCTGGTGACGGCGATTGCCCTGTGGATGGCGCAGATGGCGCCGTTCGACGCCATCAATCACGCCATGACCAGCATCGCGACCGGCGGCTTTTCGACCCGGGATGCCTCCATCGGCGCCTATCCGCCGCCGATCCACTGGATCCTGTTCGTCGCGATGATCGTCGGCAGCCTGCCCTTCGTCTTCTATATCGATGCCGTGCGCGGCCGCTTCCATCCGCTGGCGCGGGACAGCCAGGTCCGGGTGTTTCTGGGCGTTCTGGCGGCGGCGATCCTGCTGGTCGTATTGTGGCTGATCTTCGAACGCGGCGAAGGCGTCGGCGCGGCCGTCACCAAGGCGGCCTTCAACGTCACCTCGGTGATGACCGGCACCGGCTATGCCACCGAAGGCTTCGACAAGTGGGGGCCGTTCCCCTTCGCCCTGTTCTTTCTGCTCATGCTGGTCGGCGGCTGTGCCGGCTCGACGACCTGCGGCATCAAGATTTTCCGCTTCCAGGTCGCGTGGGCGGTCGGCCGGGCCCAGGTCTCCCGCCTCATCCAGCCGCGCGCCGTGTTCATTCCCTATTACAATCGCCGGCCGATCGCGGACGATGTCGCCCAGTCGGTGATGGGCTTCCTGCTGTTCTTCGCCCTTTCCTTCGGGCTTCTGGCGGTGCTGCTGGGCATGACCGGGCTGGATGCGATCACGGCCCTGTCCGGGGCGGCCAGCGCCATCGCCAATGTCGGTCCGGGGCTGGGGCCGATCATCGGGCCGGAAAGCAGCTATACCGGCCTGAACGACACCGCCAAATGGCTGCTTTCGGCCGGCATGCTGATTGGCCGGCTGGAGATATTTGCGGTATTGGTGCTGTTCCTCCCCTCCTTCTGGAAGGAATAGCCCCCTGACCGCCCCGCGTGCCGACCGCACCGATATCCTGCCGATCCTCGAAACCATTATCGGCTTCGATACGACCTCTTCCCGGTCGAACATGCCGATGATCGACTGGATGCGCGACTATCTCGGCCGGCTCGGCATCGAGAGCCGCCTCGCGCCCGGCGCTGACGAGACCAAGGCGAACCTCTATGCCACGATTGCCGGCAGCGGCGGCGCCGGGCAGGAAGGCGGCGTCGCGCTCTCCGGCCATACCGATGTGGTGCCGGTCGCCGGCCAGGCCTGGACCTCCGACCCGTTCGTCCTGACCGAGCGCGACGGCCGGCTCTATGGCCGCGGCACGGCGGACATGAAGGGTTTCGTCGCCATCGCGCTCGCCATGGCGCCGGCGCTGAAGGCGGCCGACCTCAAGGTACCGGTGCATTTCGCCTTCTCCTTCGACGAGGAGGTGGGCTGCAAGGGCGTGCCCCACCTGATCGAGCGCCTCGGCCGGGACCTGCCGAAACCGGCGCTGGTCCTGGTCGGCGAGCCGACCGCCATGCGCGTCGTCGACGGCCACAAGGGCATCGCCGCGATGCGGACGACGGTGACCGGCCTGGAAGCCCATTCCAGCCGCCCGCAGGCAGCGGTGAGCGCAATCCTCGCCGCCACCCGGACGATCCGCCGGATCGAGGAGATCGTCGAGGAGCTGCGCATCGCCGGGCGGACCGATGCCGGCTTCGACCCGGCCTGGACCACCTTCAATATCGGCTTCGTCGAGGGCGGCAGCGCCGTGAACATCGTGCCCGCCCGGTGCCGGTTCGACTGGGAATTCCGCGTTATTCCGGGCGTGGCGCCGGAGGAGGTGCTGGACCCGCTGGACGAGTATATCCGCACCGTCCTGCTGCCGCCGATGCAGGCCGTCGCCCCGAAGGCGAATATCGAAACGGTCACCACGGCCATGTCGCCGCCGATGCAGGCCGGCGCGCGCTCGCCTGCGGTCGCGCTGGCGCGCCGGCTGACCGGCGCCAACCATACGGAGAAGGTCGCCTACGGCACCGAGGCGGGCCTGTTCGAACAGGCCGGCATCCCGGCCGTCGTCTGCGGCCCCGGCGATATCGCCCAGGCCCACAAGCCGGACGAGTTCATCGAACTCGACCAGCTCGACGCCGGCGCCCGCTATATCGCCCGGCTGATCGACTGGGCGGCCGGCGACGGCGATATCGCGGCGCTTGCCCGCTCCCACGGCTAGCCCGCCTTCCGCCTTCCGCCTGCGGCCGGGCGCGGCGGCGGGCCGCGTGGCTTCGCGGCCGCGCCTTCCTATGTTGGCGGCGTATTCCTGCGGGCGTCGCGACCGCCGATCAAGAGAGAGGAACCTGGCATGACCGTCAGCGTTGGAGACAGAATTCCGTCCGTCAGCATCAAGACCATGACTGCCGATGGCATGTCGGAGGTCGATACCGGCGAGTTTTTCGCCGGCCGGAAAGTAGTGATGTTCGCCGTGCCGGGCGCCTTCACCCCGACCTGTTCGGCCCGGCACCTGCCCGGCTTCATCGAAAATGCGGCCGCGCTGAAGGCCAGGGGCGTCGATGCCGTCGCCTGCATTTCCGTCAACGATGCCTTCGTGATGGATGCCTGGGGCAAGTCGCAGAACGCCGGCGCCGACGTGACCATGCTGGCCGACGGCAATGGCGAGTTCACAAAGGCCATGGGGCTGGAAATGGACGGCTCCGGCTTCGGCCTCGGCACGCGGAGCCAGCGCTATGCCCTGGTTGCCGATAACGGGACGATCACGACCCTGAATGTCGAGCAGGCCGGCGCCTTCGACGTTTCCAGGGCCGAGGCGATTCTGGCCGCCCTGTAGTCCGGGCCGCCGGGACCTCTTCCGGCCTGCAATACGCCGCTGCCCTCCGGCGGGAGGGCGGCGCGGAGCGGATCGAAGCCCGCGCAAGGGGGCGGGCGGCGCCCTGCCCGTCGCACCCTGCCCGCGCCCGCCTCCCCGCTACCGGTTCGCCCCGCCCTTTGTTTCGCTGCCCGTCTGGATTATAATTGATCGATAAATAACCTATCGGGAGCGGCATCGATGGCCCGGCCGCGCGGTTTCGAATCCGGCGAAGTACTGGACAGGGCAAAGGCGGTTTTCTGGGCCAACGGCTATGAGGGGTCGTCGATCGGCGCGCTGGCGGCGGCGACCGGCCTCAAGACCGGCAGCCTGTACAACGCCTTCGGCAACAAGCATGCGCTCTATCTGAAAACCCTCGACCGCTATGGCGAGCGGGAGATCGCCGCCGCGGTCGCCTGGATCGAACGGCAAGATTGCCGCGGCGCCGAAGCGGTCGCCGGCTTTCTCAAGACCATCGCCGCGCAGGTCGAATCGGGCGCCTACCGCAATGGCTGCTTCCTGTGCAACGCGGCCGTGGACCGGGCGGCCGCCGACTCCGCCGTCGCCGCCCGGATCGGCGCCAATCTGGCGCCGCTGCGCCGGGCGTTCCACGAGAAGCTCAAGGCCGACCCGCGCACGAACGAGGCGGCAACCATGCTCGCCGATTTCGCGCTCGCCGCCTATCTCGGCATGTTCGTCATGATCCGGGGCGGCGGCGACGGCGCCATGGTGCGCCGCGCCGTTTCGGTCGCCAGCGCCGCGCTGAGCGTCTGAGCAGCAGCCTGGGGCGGCGACCTGAGGCGGCGCCCCACGCCGCACCGCCGGATTTGTGGCGCGGCGCGCCCGCTGCCTGTAGAACGCGGCCATGGACGCGAATTTCGCCGCCGCCACGCAGACCGCGCCGGAAGCCGGCCGGCACGCCGTGCCGATTTCGGTGTTCGACGCACCGGGGCTCGCCGCCTGGCTCGCCGAACAGCCGCCGGAAACCGGCCGCTGGGTCCGGGCCAACGGCTTCAAGCCGAAGGCCGGCGCCTTCTGCCCGCTGCCCGGCCCGGACGGCCGGATCGCGCGCATTCTCTGCGGCCGCGATGCCGAGACGCCGGAACTCTGGCGCATCGCGGCGCTGCCGGCGCGCCTGCCGCCGGGCAGCTACCGGCTCGAAGCCGGGGCCGACCCGGCCGCCGCCGCGCTGGGCTGGATGCTCGGCGCCTACCGTTTCGACCGCTACAAGACCGCGGCGGCGAAGGAGCGGCCGATCCTCGGCCTGCCCGGCGGCATCGACCGCACGCGCCTGGCGGCGACCGCCGGAGCGGTGTTCCTCGCCCGCGACCTCATCAACACGCCGGCCGAAGACCTCAAGCCGTCCGATCTCGCCGCCGCCGCCCGCACGGTTGCGGAGGAACACGGCGCCGACCTGCGCATCACGGTCGGCAGGGACCTGCTCCGGCGCAACTATCCGGCCATCCACGCCGTCGGCCGGGCGGCTGCGGACGCGCCGCGCCTGATCGATTTCTCGCGCGGCGATCCGGCCCTGCCGAAGGTGACGCTGGTCGGCAAGGGCGTGTGCTTCGACAGCGGCGGCCTCGACGTGAAATCGGCCCCGGCGATGAAGCTGATGAAGAAGGACATGGGCGGCGCGGCGACGGTGCTGGGCCTCGCCCGCCTGATCATGGCCCTCGACCTGCCGGTGCGCCTGCGCGTGCTGATCCCGGCGGTCGAGAATGCCATTGCCGGCAACGCCTACCGGCCGATGGACGTGATCCGCACGCGCAGCGGGCTCACCGTGGAGATCGGCCATACCGATGCCGAGGGCCGGGTCATCCTGTCCGACGCGCTGGCCGATGCGGCGGCGGAACGGCCCGACCTGCTGCTGGATGTGGCGACGCTGACCGGCGCCGCCCGGATCGCGCTCGGCCCGGAACTGCCGGCGCTGTTCTGCAATGACGACGGCCTGGCACACGACCTGCTGAGCCATGGCGCGGCGACGGACGATCCGCTGTGGCGGCTGCCCCTGTGGCCGGGCTATCGCCGGACGATCGAGGGCAGGGCCGGGGACATCACCAACGCCCCGGAAAGCCCGTTTGCCGGGGCGATTACGGCCGCCCTGTTCCTCGAGCGCTTCGTCGGCGACTCGATCCCCTGGGCCCATATCGATACCATGGCGTGGAACGCCACCGCCCGGCCCGGACGGCCGAAGGGCGGCGAGGCGCAGGCCCTGCGCGCCCTGTTCGCCATGATCGAGGCCCGCTTCGGCTGACCGCGGCCTAATGCCGGACGACGGGATCGAGCGGCACGCGGGACGACAGGTCCAGCAGGCTCTCGAACCGGGCGGCGGCAGCGAGCAGCGCCGCCTCGCCGCGATGCCGGCCGACCAGCTGCAGGCCGACCGGCAGCCCGTCGGCCGTGAAGCCGCACGGCAGCGACAGCGCCGGCAGCCCGGTCAGCGTGATCGAGAAGGTGATGGCGATCCAGTCGATATAGCTCGTCATCCGCCGGCCGGCGATTTCCGTGACGAAAGTCTGCTCCACCGGATAGGGCCGGGCCTGCATGACCGGACAGGCCAGAATATCGTAATCGGCCATGAAGGCGGCGACCCGGTGCCAGAGCGCGGTCCGCTCGCGCTCCGCCCGGCCGATATCGTCGGCGGACAGCGCCAGCCCCTTTTCGATATTCCAGATCACATCGTCCTTGAGCCGGTCGCGGTGCGCGTGCAGCAGCGGCGCGGCCCGCGCCGCGAAGAAGGCCGCGCGCAGGGCCTGGAAACAATCGAAGGCGCCGGCAAAATCCGGGCACGCCTCCTCGACCGTCGGGCCCAGGCTGGCGAAACCGGCGACCGCTGCGGCGCAGACCGCCGCGATCTCCGGCTCGACCGTCGTCGTCCCCAGATCCGGGCTCCACGCGATGCGCAGCCTGTCGAGCGGCGGCGGCGCCTGCAGCGCCTCGACGAAGGACGGCACCGGCGGCGCCACGCTGCGCGGATCGCGCGGATCGAAGCCGGTCATGGCATCGAGCATCAGCGCGACATCGGCGACCGTGCGCGCCATCGGGCCCTCCACGCCCAGCCCCTGGAAGGTGAGCAGGTCCGGCCCGGTCGGCACCAGCCCCGGCCCCGGCCGCAGGCCGACCACCGAGTTGAAGCCGGCCGGCGTCCGCAGGCTGCCGCCCAGGTCGGAGCCATGGGCCAGCCAGGCGGTGCCGCTCGCCAGCGCCGCCGCGGCGCCGCCCGACGAGCCGGCGACGCTCAGCCGCGTATCCCACGGATTGCGGGTCGCGCCGAATACCGGGTTGAACGTGTTCGCCCCGGCGCCGAATTCCGGCGTGTTGGATTTGGCGAAGATCACGCCGCCGCGCGCCTCGAGCCGCTCGACGACATAATCCGAATGGGCGGGCACGTTATCGGCGAAGATCGGCGAGCCGAACGTGGTGCGCACGCCGGCGACCGGCGACAGATCCTTGATCGCCACCGGCAGGCCGGCCAGCACGCTCTCCCGGTCGATCCGCGCGGCCGCGGCCTCCGCCCGGTCCCAGCACCGGGTCGGCAGGGCGTTGACCGCGCCATCCACCGCCTCGACCCGCGCGCGCAGGGCTTCGAGGAGCTCGGCCGGCGAGACCGCGCCCGCCCTGAGCAGCGCGACCGTCTCGGTCGCCGTCTTCGCCCACAAATCGCTCATGGCGCCGCTCCGCCCCGCCCGCGCCTCTAGCCGCCCTGCCGGCGCAGGGACCGGGGCTTGTAGCTGCGCGGCTTCTTCAGCGGGGTGCCGAAAATCTCGTGGCGGATACGGTCGCCCGGCACGATTCCCAGCGTCTTCGCCGTGCCGTGCGGGATTTCCAGCACAGCCCGCACCGGCTCGCCGGACCGGACGATTCTGAGCGAGAAGGGCTCGCCATAGCCGATGCTCTCGATGGTGCCGTCCGCCCTGACGAACAGGATATCGAGCGGGATCGCGGTGTTCTTCATCCACATGCGCGCGAGAACCGGGGTGCCGAAATCGAACAGCATGCCCTTCCACGGATCGAGCGTCTTGCGGTGCATCAGGCCCTGCGCCATCTGCGGACCGGACCGGGCTTCCTGAACCCGCCACCGGTAGCGTTTGGCGGCGGTCACCACCTCGATGGTGGTCACGTCGAACACCAGGCTGGACCGGGCCGAAGGCGCATCGGCCGGCGCCAGCAGCAGAAGGCCGGCAAGCGCCGGCGCGAGCAGGAATTTCATACCGGGCTCCTTCGCGAACCGCCGGATTGTAGCCGCCGCCGGGCGGAAATTCCATGACGGGCGCGGGATGTGCCGGGGCGGATGCGGGGCGCGGCCTGCCTGTGGCATTATTGCAACACTGCCGCCTTGTGCGGCGCCGGCCGCCGCCCCACATAGCCGAAAAGGACGCTGCGAAGGCAGGTCCCGCTCCGCCTGTCCCGCCGCCTGCCGGGGGATGCGAATCCGGGGAAGAGAGACGATGGATTTCGAGAACTATACCGAGCGCGCCCGCGGCTTCGTCCAAGCCGCCCAGACCGTCGCGCTGCGGGAGAATCACCAGCAACTGGTCCCCGAACACCTGCTCAAGGCCCTGCTCGACGACCGCGAGGGCCTGGCGGCGAATCTAATCCGCGCCGCCGGCGGCGATCCGGCCCGCGCCCTGCAGGCGACCGATACCGCGCTCGGCCGGCTGCCCAGGGTCGAGGGCGGGCAGGGCCAGGTCTGGCTCGGCCCGGAGACCGCGCAGGTGCTGGAGAGCGCCGGCAGGCTCGCCGCGAAAGCGGGCGACAGTTTCGTGACCGTCGAGCGGCTGCTGCTGGCGCTGGCGCTCGCCGCCGGGTCGAAGAGCGCCGATGCGCTGAAGGAAGCCGGCGTCACTCCGCAGGGCCTGAATGCGGCCATCGACGATCTGCGCAAGGGCCGGACGGCCGACAGCGCGACCGCCGAGAACGCCTACGATGCGCTGAAGAAATACGCCCGCGACCTGACCCAGGACGCCCGCGACGGCCGGCTCGACCCGATCGTCGGCCGCGACGACGAGCTGCGCCGGTCGATGCAGGTCCTCGCCCGCCGGACCAAGAACAACCCGATCCTGATCGGCGAACCGGGCGTCGGCAAGACGGCCATCGCCGAGGGCCTCGCCCGGCGCATCGTCGAGGGCGATGTGCCGGAGAGCCTGCGCGACAAGCGGATCATGGCGCTCGACCTCGGCGCCATGGTCGCCGGCTCGAAGTTTCGCGGCGAGTTCGAAGAGCGGCTGAAGGCGGTGCTCGGCGAGATCGAGGCCGCGGCCGGCGAGATCGTCCTGTTCATCGACGAGCTGCACACGCTGGTCGGCGCCGGCGCGGCCGAAGGCTCGATGGACGCCTCCAACATGCTCAAGCCGGCGCTCGCCCGCGGCGCGCTGCACTGCATCGGCGCCACGACGCTCGAAGAATATCGCAAGCATGTCGAAGCGGACGCCGCGCTGGCGCGTCGGTTCCAGCCCGTCTTCATCGGCGAGCCGACCGTGGAGGACACCATCTCGATCCTGCGCGGCCTGAAGGAGAAATACGAACTGCATCACGGCGTGCGCATCGCCGATGCGGCGCTGGTTTCGGCCGCCACCCTTTCCAACCGCTATATCACCGACCGCTTCCTGCCCGACAAGGCCATCGACCTGATGGACGAGGCAGCCGCCCGCCTGCGCATGGAAGTCGATTCCAAGCCCTATGAGATCGACGAGCTCGACCGGCGGATCATCCAGCTGAAGATCGAGCAGGAGGCCCTGAAGCGGGAGACCGACGAAGGCTCGCGCAAGCGCCTGGCCAAGCTTTCCGGCGAGCTTGAGACGCTGGAGAAGAAAAGCGCCGATCTGACCGCGATCTGGCAGGCCGAGAAGGAGAAAATCGCCGATTCGCGGAAACTGAAGGAGGCGCTGGACCAGGCCCGCATCGAGCTGGAGCAGGCGCAGCGCGCCGGCGACCTCGCCCGGGCATCGGAGATCAAATACGGCCGCATCCCGGAACTGGAGGCCCGGCTGCGCGACCGCGACGCGGCCGAGAGCCGGATGCTGAACGAGGAGGTCGATGCCGAAGCCATGGCCGCCGTGGTCTCGCGCTGGACCGGCATCCCGGTCGACCGGATGCTGGAAGGCGAGCGCGAGAAGCTGCTCAAGATGGAGGCCGCGATCCGCGACCGGGTCGTCGGCCAGGACGAGGCGGTCCACGCGGTCGCCAATGCCGTGCGCCGCGCCCGCGCCGGCCTGCAGGATCCGAACCGGCCCATCGGCAGCTTCCTGTTCCTAGGGCCGACCGGCGTCGGCAAGACCGAACTGACCCGCGCGCTGGCCGAATTCCTGTTCGACGACGAGCACGCGATGGTGCGCATCGACATGTCGGAATATATGGAGAAGCATTCGGTGGCCCGCCTGATCGGCGCCCCGCCCGGCTATGTCGGCTATGAGGAGGGCGGCGCGCTGACCGAGGCGGTGCGCCGGCGGCCCTACCGGGTCGTGCTGTTCGACGAGATCGAGAAGGCGCACCCGGACGTGTTCAACGTTCTGCTTCAGGTGCTGGACGACGGCCGGCTGACCGACGGCCAGGGCCGGACGGTGGATTTCCGCAATGTCGTCATCGCCATGACCTCGAATCTGGGCAGCGAATTTCTCGCCAGCCTGGCGCCGGGCGAGCCGGTCGAGAGCGTGCGCAACCGGGTCATGGAGGCGGTGCGCGCCAGCTTCCGGCCGGAATTTCTCAACCGGCTCGACGAAATCCTGCTGTTCAACCGGCTGAGCCGCGAGCACATGGCCGGCATCGTCGCGATCCAGCTCGGCCGCCTGCGCCGGCTGCTGGCCGACCGGTCGATCGCGCTCGAACTCGACGAGCGGGCGGTGACCTGGCTCGGCAATGCCGGCTACGATCCGGCCTTCGGCGCGCGGCCGCTCAAGCGGGCGATCCAGAAAAGCCTGCAGGACCCGCTCGCCGCCCTCATTCTCGAAGGCCGGATCGCCGACGGCGATACCGTAAAGGTCACGGTCGAGGACGGCGCGCTCAGCATCGGCGGCGAAACGGTGAGCGCGGAGGATGCGGTCTTCGCCGCCCATCGCGGCGATCCTGCCGGCGGCGCGGAAGGCGGGCGGGTGGTCCATTGAGCGCCGCCAGCGGCCTCGTCGCCGGCGCCGACGGCCGGCTGCGCTGCTGGTGGTGCGGCGACGACGGGCTCTATCGCGACTATCACGACCGGGAATGGGGCCGGCCGGTCGCCGACGATATCCGCCTGTTCGAGAAAATCTGTCTGGAAGGCTTCCAGGCCGGCCTCTCCTGGCTGACGATTCTGCGCAAGCGGGAGAATTTCCGCGCCGCTTTCGCCGGCTTCGACTTCCGCGCCGTCGCGGCCTTCGACGAGGCCGATATCGAGCGGCTGCTCAACGATGCCGGTATTATCCGCCACCGCGGCAAGATCGTCGCGACCATCGACAATGCCAGCCGGGCGCTCGAACTGGTCGCGGAGGCCGGCTCGCTCGCCGCCTGGTTCCGGCGCTATGCCACGCCGGCGGCCGACCGGCCCGCCAGGGTGGACCGCAACGCGCTCTCCGCCATGGCGCAGACCGCCATGTCACAGGCGCTGAGCCGCGATCTCAAGCGGCGCGGCTGGAAATTCGTCGGGCCGACCACCTGCTACGCCTTCATGCAGGCCATGGGTCTGGTCAACGACCATGTCGAAGACTGCAGCTTTCGCGACGAGGTCGAGGCCGAGCGCCGGGCCGCCGGCCTGCCGGGCTGAACGCCCGCCGCCCGCCCACGCCGGCCACGCGGCGCAGCGCGGGGTTTTGCCGATGGCGCCCGGCCGCGCCGTTCCATATAGTCGCCCGATGCCCGACGACCTCCCGCGCCCGCTCGCCGAACCGCCGCTGAAGGCAGAGCGCCTGGCGATGCTGCGCGACCGCGGCGTCGGCCGGCGCATCGAGGTGGTATCGGATTTCAGGCCGGCCGGCGACCAGCCCCAGGCCATCGCCGATCTCACCGAAGGCCTGCGCGGCGGCGAGCGCAGCCAGGTGCTGCTCGGCGTCACCGGCTCGGGCAAGACCTTCACCATGGCGCATGTCATTGAGAACATGCAGCGCCCGGCCCTCATCCTGGCGCCCAACAAGACCCTGGCGGCCCAGCTCTATGGCGAGATGAAGGGCTTCTTCCCCAACAATGCGGTGGAATATTTCGTCAGCTATTACGACTATTACCAGCCCGAAGCCTATGTCCCGCGCTCGGACACCTATATCGAGAAGGAATCCAGCATCAACGAGCAGATCAACCGGATGCGCCATTCGGCGACCCGGTCGCTGCTCGAACGCGACGATGTCATCATCGTCGCCTCGGTCTCCTGCATCTACGGCATCGGCTCGATCGAAGCCTATTCGGAGATGATCTCGCGCTACCGGGAGGGCGACCGCGTCCCGCGCCAGGATATTCTCAAGCGGCTGGTCGAGCTGCAATACCGGCGCAACGATACCGATTTCCATCGCGGCACCTTCCGGGCCCGCGGCGATACGGTGGAAATCTTCCCGGCCCATCTTGAGGATCGGGCCTGGCGGCTTTCCCTGTTCGGCGACGAGATCGAGAGCATACGCGAGTTCGATCCGCTGACCGGCGAGAAGATGGAGCCGCTGGACGATATCGTCGTCTTCGCCAACAGCCATTATGTGACGCCCAAGCCGACGCTGCGCCAGGCGATTGCCGCCATCAAAACCGAGTTGGCGCAGCGGCTGGGCGAGCTGAACGCCGCCGGCCGGCTGCTGGAAGCCCAGCGGCTCGAACAGCGCACGATCTACGATCTGGAGATGCTGGCGGCGACCGGCTCGTGCAACGGCATCGAGAACTATTCCCGCTATCTCACCGGCCGCGCGCCCGGCCAGCCGCCGCCGACCCTGTTCGAATATCTGCCGCGCCACGCCCTCGTCTTCATCGACGAGAGCCATATCACCGTGCCGCAGCTGCACGGCATGTACCGGGGCGATTACGCGCGCAAATCGGTGCTGGCGGAGTTCGGCTTCCGGCTGCCTTCCTGCGTCGACAACCGGCCGCTCAAATTCGAGGAATGGGATGCGATGCGCCCGGAGACCGTGTTCGTCTCCGCCACGCCCGGCGACTGGGAGCTGGCCGAGGCCGGCGGCGTCTTCGCCGACCAGGTGATCCGCCCGACCGGCCTGACCGATCCGGTGGTGGAAATCCGGCCGGTGGAAAGCCAGGTCGACGACCTGATCCACGAGGCGAAGCTGCGGGCCGGGCGCGGCGAGCGGGTGCTGGTGACCACGCTCACCAAGCGGATGGCCGAGGATCTGACCGAATATCTCCACGAATCCGGCATCCGGACCCGCTATATGCATTCCGACGTCGATACGCTGGAGCGCATCGAAATCATCCGCGATCTGCGCCTCGGCGTGTTCGATGTGCTGGTCGGCATCAATCTGCTGCGCGAGGGGCTGGACATTCCCGAAGTCTCGCTGATCGCCATCCTCGACGCGGACAAGGAAGGCTATCTGCGCTCGCGCACCTCGCTGATCCAGACCATGGGCCGGGCGGCGCGCAATATCGACGGCCGCGTCATCCTCTACGCCGACAGCGTGACCGCTTCGATGAAGGCGGCGATCGGCGAGACCGACCGGCGGCGCGAGAAGCAGCAGAAATTCAATGCCGAGAACGGCATCACGCCGGAATCGATCCGCAAGGACATCGCCGACATTCTCGACAGCGTCTATGAGCGCGACCGGGTGACGGTCGGGACCGGCGATCCCGGCCGGTCCAGCATGATCGGCCACAATCTCAAGAGCTATCTGGAAGAGCTGGAAACGCGGATGCGCGAGCACGCCGCCAATCTCGAATTCGAGGAGGCGGCCCGGCTGCGCGACGAGCTGCGCCGGCTCGAGGCCGAGGATCTCGGCCTCAGCCCCTCGGCCAGCCTGGAGAGCCGGGCGCAGCGGGCGAAGGCGCTGCTCGACCGCACGGCCGACCGCGCCACCGGCGGCGGGCCCGCCGGCAGCGGCAGACGGGGCGCCGGCCCGCGCGGCAGGCCCGGCCGCCCGCGCCGCAAACGCCGCCCATAGGCGGTGCCGGGCGGCCGCCGCCGATCAGTCGTAGTGGCCCTGGACGTATTTCTGCATTTCCTCCACTTCCTCCATCGCCTCGGCCAGGCGGAACTTGACCACATCGCCGATGGAGATCATGCCGGCCAGCTTCCCGCCGTCCATGACCGGCAGATGGCGGAAGCGGCCCTGGGTCATGACCTCCATCGCCTGGGCGATGGTCGCGCCGGGCCCGATGGTCGTCACGCCCCTGGTCATGAGCTGCGCGACCGGCGCCTGCAGGCATTCGACCCCGAAGGAGGCGAGGCCGCGCACGATATCCCGTTCGGAAAGGATGCCGGCGATATCCGTGCCGTCGGCGTCCAGAATCAGCAGGGAGCCGATTTTCCGCCCGGTCATCTCGCTGGCCGCCCGGTCGACGGTCATGTCCGGCGTTCCCGAATGGATGGTATCGCCTTTCGTTCGCAGGATATCCGAGACGAACATGAGCATTTCTCCTCTGGCATTTCGGGCCAGCATAGCGCAGGCGGCCGCGCAATGCTTTGCCTTTGCCGGCCCGCCTGCAAGCGGCCGCTATCCGCCGGCCGGGTCGATCTCGCGGCTGCCCAGCGCATCGGCGAGGCGGGCCCCGGCACTGCCCGGCCTCAAGGGGCGCGGCTGGCCGGGGGCCGGCGCCCAGCCGGTGAGGAAGATCGCCTCGAAGGTGGCGTGCAGCCGGCCGCCATCGTCGGCGAAGCGGCGCAGATAGACATCCGCGGCCTCGACCAGGGTCTGCCGCCGGCTGAAGCCCTTGCGCCGCATCGCGACGGCGTTGGTCTCGCCCATATTGCGCAGATCGATCATCAGGCCGAAGGCGTGCTCATAGGTGGCGCCGATCCGCTCCCGGTCGACCATCGGCATGGCGAAGCCGGCCCGCTGCAGCAGATCGCCGCCGTCGCGCACATCGGCGAAGGGCGAGATGCGGGGCGAAACCCCGCCCTCGACGGCGAGCTCCGCCACCCCCAGCGCCTCGCGCAGCTCGGCCAGCGTGCCGCCGCCGAACAGCGCCGCCAGCAGCAGCCCGTTCGGCCGCAGCAGGCGGTTGAGCTGGATCAGGGTGCCGGGAAGATCGTTGACCCAGTGCAGCGACAGGGGCGCGAACACGAGGTCGAAGGTGCCGTCGGCAAAGGGCAGGCATTCCTCGTCCAGGCACAGGGCGGGGAAGAAGCGGTTGGCGGACCGGGCGGCGGCGGCCATGGCCGGGCTGGTATCGGCCTGGACGATGCGCTGCATCCCGGCGCGTCCGGCCAGCCGCCGGGTCGCCGGCGCGTGGCGGCAGCCCAGATAGAGGCAGTCCGCGAACGGCGCGCGCACCTCGTCCAGCCGTTCGAGGAGCCGGTCGGTCACCTCCTCGTGCAGAAATTCCGGATTGCGCGACCCGGTCAGCGCAGGGTAGCGCCGGGCCGCCCGGTCGCGATGCAGGCGCACGACGCGCCGGTCGAAAATCCGCGCCGGCCCGGTCACGCCGGCGGCGCGGGCAGCGTCCGGCGGCCGGGCGGGCAGCGCCAGAGCCGTTGCAGAATATGGAGAACCACCGTGGCGATGCCGGTATCCGGCGGCCATGGCGCACCGCCGGTGCGCGACGGCGCCTTCAACTCGGCATCCAGCCGCTTGCGCAGGCCGGCGCCCGCCATGCCGCCGCCCGCCGCCGCGGGGCAGAACAGGACCGGCCCGCCGGCGCGGTCGAGCCGGCGATTGGCCAGCATCAGGCCGCGCAGGATGCCGCCGAGGCGGACCTCGATCAGCCCGGTCGGGGTTGCCGAAAGGGTGCGCGTCGCGTGGCGCCATTTCTGATAGTCCGCCACCGTGACCGCCCCGGCCGGCGCCGCCAGCGCGATGACAGAGGCAATGGCGGCGGCCGTTGCGCGCAGGCCGGCGGCCTTCGGCCGGCGCGTCACAGATAGACCGTGCCGCCGTCGACCATGATCGTCTGGCCGGTGACGAACCGGCTGGCGTCGCCGGCGAGATAGAGGACAGTGCCGACCAGATCGTCGGCCTCCAGATTCTTCTGCAGGCTTTGCGAGGACGCGATCACCTGCATCCCCTTTTCCTTCTTTTCGCCGAAGAATTCCTCTGTGCCCTCGGTCAGGACCGCCGAGGGCGCAATCGCATTGACCCGGATCCAGTCCCGGCCCAGCTCCCGCGCCATCGCCCTGGTCATGCCGATAACAGCGCCTTTCGACGTCGAATAGTGCAGCGCATAGGGCAGGCCGTAGACCGCGGCGAGCGAGGAGATGTTGACGATGCTGCCGCCGCCGCGCTCGCGCATGGAGGGGATGACGGCGCGGGCGCAGTTCCACAGGCCCTTGACGTTGACCGCCATGCAGGCGTCCCACTCGGCCTCGTCGATGGCCTCGATCCGGCCGCCGGTCAGCGAGCCGTAGAGCGCGGCATTGTTGATGAGAATATCGATGCCGCCGAACTTCTCGCAGGCCAGCGCGGCCATGGCTTCGGCGCTGGCGAAGCTGGCAACGTCGACCTGCGTGCCGGCGATCCGGCCCGGACCGTAGGCGCCGGCCACCGTCTCGTCGCAGTCGGCGATATCGGCGGCCAGAACGTTGACGCCGGCGACCACCATCCGGTGGGCATAGGTCCGGCCGAGGCCGCGCGCGGCGCCGGTCACAATTGCGGTTTTTCCCGTAAGGTTCATGCTACCATCCGTTCAATAAAGGCTGCGGCGCTCCGGGGGCGGCAGCCGGATTTCCGGGCCGGAACCCGCGAGGCCGGAGCGGCGCTACTCTAGGGAGGCGAGCGAGCATGGGCAATGTCGAACGGGGCGGCGACAAGCGGCCGGCCGCCGATGGCGCCACCGCCGAACCGCTGCCCGGACCGGGCGAGACCGCAGCGGCCGGGGTGCCGTCGCTCGCCGAACGGCGGCGCGACCGGGAGGCCATCCGCAAGGTGTTCGAATCCGGCGAATATCCCTATCGGCGGAAAATCCGGCGCGACGATTATGAAGTCCGCAAGGCCGAGCTGCAGGTCGAGCTGCTCAAGGCGCAAAGATGGGTCAAGGACAGCGGGCAGAAGATCGTCTGCCTGTTCGAGGGCCGCGACGCGGCCGGCAAGGGCG
This sequence comes from Alphaproteobacteria bacterium, assembly GCA_965221475.1. GTDB lineage: Bacteria > Pseudomonadota > Alphaproteobacteria > Bin65 > Bin65 > Bin65. Next base: position 1,300,815 of record OZ244891.1, read on the forward strand.
GCACGATCAAGCGCTTCACCGAACATCTCAATCCGCGCGGCGCGCGGGTGGTCGCGCTCGACAAGCCGAGCGAGAAGGAACAGACCCAGTGGTATTTCCAGCGCTATGTCGCGCATCTGCCGTCGGCCGGCGAAATCGTGCTGTTCGACCGCTCCTGGTACAACCGGGCGGGCGTCGAACGGGTCATGGGCTTCTGCACCGCCGGCGAATATCTTGAATTCATGCGTCAGGCGCCGGAGTTCGAGCGCATGCTGGTGCGCAGCGGCATCCGGCTGTTCAAATACTGGTTTTCCGTAACCCGGAGCGAGCAGCGGCGCCGCTTCAAATCGCGCGAAGCCGAGCCGCTGAAGCACTGGAAACTGTCGCCCATCGACCGGCAATCGCTCAATTTGTGGGACGAATATACCGAGGCCAAGGAGGCGATGTATTTCTACACCGATACCGCCGACGCGCCCTGGACCATCGTCAAATCGGACGACAAGAAGCGGGCGCGGCTGAACTGCATGAAGCATTTCCTCGGCAGCCTGCCCTATCCGGGCAAGGACAGCCGGATCGTCGGCCGGCCCGACCCCCTGATCGTCGGCGAGGCCGCCCACACCATCGGCGACAGCACCCACATTCTGGGCCGCACCCTGCACCCGGACCAGCGCCGCAGCACCGGCGGCAGCGATGGCGGCTGACGCCGGCGGCGACGCGATACGGCCCGGACGCCGCCCGGACAGCGGGCTCGACAGCGACCTTGCCGACGGCGGCGACCGGCTGCCGGGGCCGTTGCGCCGGGCCGGCCTGTGGGTCGTGGACCGGCTGCTGCCGCCGCGCTGCCTGGCGTGCGGCGCAATCGTGCCGCACGACGGCACCGTCTGCGGCGCGTGCTGGAACGCCCTTTCGTTCATCGACCGGCCCTGGTGCACCTGCTGCGGCCTGCCGTTCGCCCTCGATATTGCCGATGGCATGGTGTGCGGCGGCTGTGCGGCCCGGCAGCCGGCCTTCGACGCGGCGCGCGCCGTCCTGCGCTACGACGATGCCAGCCGGCCGCTGATCCTGTCGTTCAAGCATGGCGACCGGATGCAGGCCGGCCGCCATTTCGGCGGCTGGATGGCGCGCGCCGGCGCCGACCTGGTGGCCGGGGCCGATCTGGTCGCCCCGGTGCCGCTGCACTGGCGGCGGCTGGCGCGGCGGCGCTACAACCAGTCGGCCGAACTGGCGCGCGGCGTTGCGGCGGCGGGCGGAGTCGCGCTGTGCGTCGATCTGCTGCGCCGGACCCGGCCGACCCCGAACCAGGGCGGCCTGAACCGGCGCGGCCGGCGGCTGAATGTGCGCGGGGCTTTCGCGGTGACGCCGCGCCGGCGGGCGGCAATCGCCGGCGCCGGCATTCTGCTGGTCGACGATGTTTTCACCACCGGCGCCACGGTCGAGGCGTGCGCCCGGACGCTGAAGCGGGCCGGTGCGGCGCGGGTCGCCGTGCTGGCGCTCGCCCGCGTGGTGCGCGCCGCGCAGCCCGAATGAGCGGCCGGCCCGCCGGCCGGAACGCCACCGGGCACTGGACTCGGACGGGGCGGCGGCACATAGTCCGCCGAACCATGCAGAGCGCGCTATGGCGACGGTTGAAATCTACACGGCCATGATGTGCCCCTTCTGCAGCCGGGCCCTCGCCCTGCTGAAGCGCAAGGGCGCCGATTTCGAGCAGATCGACGTCACCTTCAAGCCGGGGCTGCGCCGGGCCATGGCCGAACGGGCCGGCGCCTCATCGGTGCCGCAGATCTGGATCGGCGGCCGGCATATCGGCGGCTGCGACGATCTTCATGCCCTGGACGCGGCCGGCACCCTGGACGCACTGCTGGCGCAGGGTACGTGATGCCTGCCGAACCGGCCCGCCTGAGCGATGACGGGAGCGACGGCAGCGTCCGGATCGCCTGCCTGCAGATCACGGCCGGGCGCGAGTTCGAGCCCAATATCGCAAAGCTGTGCCGGATGATCCGCACCGCGGCGGAGGAAGGCGCCCGCTTCATCCTGACGCCGGAAAATGCGACGATGATCGAGCCGGTTGCCGCGGCGGCCCTGCGCAAGGCCGTGCCGGAGCACGAGCACCCGGCCCTGCCGGCCCTGTCGGCGGCGGCGCGCGAGGCCGGGGTATGGCTGCTGATCGGCTCCCTGTCGATCCGCCTGCAAGGCGGCCGGCTGGCCAACCGCTCCTTCCTGATCGACGATGGCGGCGCGGTCGTGGCGCGCTACGACAAGCTGCACTGTTTCGACGTCCAGCTGCGCGACGATGAATGGTATCGCGAATCCGATACCATCCAGGCCGGCGCGGAGGCGGTTCTGGCGCCATCGCCCTGGGGCCCGGTCGGCATGACGGTGTGCTACGATCTGCGCTTTCCCGGCCTCTACCGCACCCTCGCCCGCGCCGGCGCCGCCATTCTGACCGTGCCCTCCGCCTTCACCCGCACCACCGGGCGGGCGCACTGGCACCCGCTGCTGCGCGCCCGCGCCATCGAGACCGGCTGTTTCGTCGTCGCGCCCGCCCAGTGGGGCGAGCACGCAGAGGGCCGCCGGACCTGGGGTCATTCGCTGATCGTCGATCCGTGGGGCACGGTCGTCGCCGATGGCGGCGAGGGCGAGAATCTGGTGTTCGGCACCCTCGACCTCGGCCTGGTCGCGGAATGCAGGCGGCGCATTCCCTCGCTGGAGGCGGAACAGGCCTTCGCCCTCAGGGACCTGACCGGCGCGGCCGGCCGCTCCGGCCCTGCCCGGCTCAAGGCCGCAGGGTAAGCTCGGCCGTCATCGCCACGGCGCCGCCATTATCCAGCGACCACAGGGCGACCTCGTCGCCCCGGCGGAACCCGTTCACCCGGAACGGCCCGGTATCGAAAGTCGGCCGCAGGCCGCGGAAGCGGAAGCGGGCGACATCGGCGCCCGGCACGTGGCGGCGCACCAGATCGACCAGCAGGGTCGCGATCAGGGGGCCATGGACGATCAGGCCCGGATAGCCCTCGACCCCGGTGACATAGGGGTGGTCGTAATGGATCCGGTGGCCGTTGAAGGTGAGGGCGGAATAGCGGAACAGCATGACCGGATCGGGCACGATCTCGCGCCCGAACGCGGCGGTGCCCGCCGGCGGTTCGGGCGGCGGCACCGGCGGCGGCGCGGCGTTGCCGCCGGCCGGCGGCTCGCGGTAGACGATATCCTGCTCCTCGACGATGGCCGGGCCGCCGCTGCCGCCATAGACATGCCGGACGGCGACGAAGCCGAGCCGGCCGCTGCGACCCTGCTTGAAGGCGACATCGGCGATCTCCGAACGCCGGGTGGCGCGCTCGCCGACCCGCAACGGCCGGTCGAAGCGGATGCGGCTGCCGGCCCACATGCGCCGGGGAAAGGGAATCGGCGGCAGGAAGTCGCCCTTCGCCGGATGGCCGTCATGGCCGATATCGGCCGGCCGCGCCGCCGGGGCGAAAAAGAGCCAGTGCCAGCAGGGCGGCAGCGGATCGCCCTCCTGCGGATCGGGATCGTCGCGATCCAGCGTCCGGCTCATGCGCAGGACCGCGGTCGGCGAGATCGTGTCGGAGACCGTTTCCGTACGGCCGATCCAGTCGCGCGGGTCCGGGGCGTCGTCGCTCATGCTGCCCTCCGGCCGCTCACCGCGCAGCCGGCCGGTAGAGCGTCACGCCTGCCGGCCGGCCGCGCGAATAGTTGAAGCCGCGCACGGTGCCGACCGTGCGCACCGCAATCCCCCGCCGGGCGATGGCCGCGCGGAATGCCGCCGTCTCGCGGTCGCGCACCACGGCGAGCCAGCCGCCCTCCGGCAGGTTCGCGCCGAGCCGCCCGGCCGATTCCAGGCGCAGGCCGCTGCCGAGATAGAAGGCGAGGCTCGGCTCGGTATAGCCGCTGGCGTACAACCGGGTGCCGGCTGGCAGGTCGAGCGCCGCCACCGTGCGGCCGATCTCGCGGCTGATCCAGAAATGGCTCGCCGCCGGCAGCACGGCGCTCAGGATCGGCGCGAAGACCAGCGGCGCGGCCACGGCCGAGGCCAGCAGCGCCGGGCCGACCTCGCCGCGCCACAAGCGCGGGACGGTATAGAGGCTCACGCCCGCCACCGTCAGGATGGCGAGCAGGCCGGCCCAGGCAAAGCCGTCGCCGGTCGCGACCGGCAGCAGGAAGGCGATGACAGCGAAGCCGCCGATGAGCGCAAGGCCGACCAGGTAGAGCGCCCGCGATACCGGATGGCGCAGGCCGCGCAGTTCGCCGGCCGCGGCCGCCTGCACCGCCAGGGCGACGAGCAGGGCCAGCGCCGGAAAGACCGGCAGCAGATAGTGGGGCAGCTTGGTCGGCGCCGCCTCCAGCACCAGCCAGAAGGGCAGCGCCCAGCACAGGCAGAACCGCACGGCGGCATCCCGCCGCCAGGTCCAGCCCCAGCGCAGGGCCTGCCAGACGAATACCGAACCGGGCGCGAAAATGCCGATCAGCAGCAGGGCATAGGCGCCGGGCGGCGCGCCGTGCTGCTCCTGGACGGCGATCAGCTTGCCGAGAAAATCCCGGCCGCCGGCCTCGCGCAGGAAGCTGCTGTCGGCCAGCAGGATGGCGAGATACCAGGGCGCGGCAATCGCCAGCAGCAAGGGGATCCCGACCAGCGGCCGCAGGCCGCGCCGGAAGCGGGCCTGCCGGTCGGTCGCCATCAGGGCGACGAGCGTCAGCACCACCACCGCGACGGGGACCGGCCCCTTGATGAGGATGCCGATGGCGAGCGCCGCCCAGAACAGGATGGCGGTGCCCAGGCCGGCCGGCGGGCCGGTTGCCGGATCGCTGCGCCCGGCGAGATAGATGCGGGCCAGCGCATAGTGCGCGGCGACGATGGCAGCGAGCAGGGCGGCATCGGTTTTCGCGGTATGGGCCTCGAACACCAGGATGAAGGACGACGCCAGCAGGGCGGCCGCGAGGAAGGCGCCGCGCCGGTTCATAAACAGCAGGCCGAGCGCGAAGGTGAACAGGACCGCAATCGTGGCGCCGAGCACCGACGGCAGCCGGTAGGGCCACAGGGAAGTGCTTTCCGGCGTGCTCAGCAGCCGGACCGACGCCGCCTGCAGCCAGTGGATGCCGGCCGGCTTCTTGTTGCGCGCCCGGTCGAGGAAGCGGATGCGGACGAGGTCGCCGGTCTGCGCCATCTGGCGCGACGCCTGCATGAAGCGGGATTCGTCCCGGTCCATGGCCGGCAGGGCGGCGAGGCCCGGCAGATAGAGCGCGGCGCACAGCAGCACCAGCCATAACCATGCGCGATACCCGGTGAGCACTGGTTCGCGGCTCCTCCGTCCCTTCCGGCAGCGGCCGCGGCGCTCGTCGCCGCAGGGCCGCCCGGACCGCATTTGCAGCCCGCACCCTTCGCCGCCGGGTGACGCCGCGCCCGTCGCCGTGCTAAGCCGCTCCCGTCCGGGATGCCGGGCTTGGTACGACAATCGTTTCCGCCGGTCAAACCGGGCGCGGCCGGGCGGCAGCGCACGGGCCCCGTTTTCTGCTCCCGCTCCTGCCATGTCTTCTCCCGAACTTTCGATTGTCATCCCGATCCGCAACGAGGCCGGCAACATTGCGGCCGTTGTGGCCGAAGTGCAGGCCGTTTTCGACCGGCAGGCCGGTTACGAAATCGTTCTGGTCGATGACGGCAGCGACGATGGCAGCGCCGACGAGATCGCCGCCCTGGTCGCGGCGGCGGAGACGGTCCGCTCCGTCAGCCACGCCGCGCCCGGCGGCAAGAGCCGGGCCCTCATCAATGGCGCCAGGGCGGCGCGCGGCCGGTTCATGGCGACCATGGACGGCGACGGCCAGGACGATCCGGCGAGCCTGCTCGCCATGTGGCAGACGCTCAGCGAGAGCGGCGCGCCGGACCCGCGGCTGCTGGTCTGCGGCTGGCGTACCGAGCGGCGGGACGGCTTCCGGCGCCGGCTGGTCTCGCGCATCGCCAACGGCGTGCGGCGCGCCCTGCTCGGCGACGGCACGCCCGACACGGCCTGCGGCCTGAAGCTGATGGACCGCCAGGCCTTTCTGGAACTGCCGCATTTCGAGAACATGCACCGGTTCCTGCCCGCCCTGTTCGCCCGGCGCGGATACCGGGCGGTTTCGGTTCCCGTCGTGCACCGGCCGCGCCGCGGCGGCACCAGCAAATACGGCACCATCGACCGGCTGTGGGCCGGCCTCTGGGACCTGATCGGCGTCATGTGGCTCATGCGGCGCATGCGCTATCCCGGCGTGCGCGAGGATGGCGGGTAGCGGCCCGCCGCCGGGCTATCCGGCCGCGTTGCGCAGGGCGAGGGTCGCGACCGGCGGCGCGAGGACGAGCCCGGCGAGCAGGGCGGCGCCGAGCAGCAGCATGTGCGGCCCCGGATCGGCGGCATGGACCGCGGCATCGACCCCCAGCGCGCCGAAGATCAGCACCGGAACGTAGAGCGGCAGCACCAGCACGGCGATCAGAACGCCGCCGCGCCGGGCACCGAGGACCAGCGCGGCCCCGACCGCGCCGATCAGGGTGAGGACCGGCGTGCCCAGCAGCAGGCCGAGCGCCAGCATCCCGTAGCCGGCGGCCGGGAGCTGCAGCATCAGGGCGAGCAGCGGCGACAGGACGACCAGCGGCAGGCCGGTCGTCAGCCAATGGGCGGCGCATTTCGCCAGCACGATCAGCAGCAGGCTGTTGCGGCCGGTCAGCAGCAGGTCCAGCGTGCCGTCCTCGAAATCCGCGGCGAACAGGCGGTCGAGGGACAGCAGGGTCGCCAGCAGCGCGGCGACCCAGACGACGCCGGGCGCGACGATGGCCAGCGTCCCGCCGGCCGGCCCGATGGCGAGCGGAAACAGAACGACCGCAACGACGAAGAAGGCCAGCACGATCGCCGTGTCGGCGCCGTGGCGGACCGCGAAGCGCAGATCGCGCCGGAAGGTCGAGACATAGGGCCGGATCATGACGGGCCGGTTCCGGCCAGGGTCACCGTGCGGGCGCCGGGCAGGCCGATGGGCAGATGGGTTGCCGCAATCGCCAGCCCGCCGCGCGACCGCTGCTGCGCGATCATCGCCCTGAGCAGCGCGATGCCCTGCCCGTCGAGCCCGACCGTCGGCTCGTCGAGCAGCCAGACCGGTGCTGCCGCCAGCGCCAGACGCGCCAGCGCCAGCCGGCGGCGCTGCCCGGCCGAGAGCAGACCGCCGGCGACATCGAGCAGCGCGCCCAGGCCCATGGCGGCGGCCGCCGCCTCGACCGTGCCGCCGCCCTCGAGATCGCGCCACCATGCCAGATGCTCGCGCACGCTCAGCCAGGCCTTCACCGGATCGCGGTGGCCGCAATAGGCGCGCGCCGGCGGCCCGGCATCGGCCGTTCCGCCGGTCCAGACGATGGACCCGGCGGCCGGCGACAGCAGGCCGGCCAGCAGGCGCAGCAGCGAGGATTTGCCGGCGCCGTTCGGCCCGCGCAGCTCGATGGCGTCGCCGCCGGTACCGGCGAAGCCGAGGCCGGCGAACACGGCGCGCCCGCCGCGCCTGCAGCCAAGGCCCTCGACGCGCAGGGCAATCGCCGGATAGCTGCCCGGATCGCTCGCCGCAAAGCTCATGATATCGTGTGCCGGTCGGTGGAACTGCCGACACTCTGCCGTCTGCGGCCGGCGGCGCAAGCCCGGATTTCCGGCCCTATTCGTGGGTGCGGATGTCGTCGATGATCTTGCCGTCGTTCGGCAGCGCGCCGGGCGGGACGATCTCGACCGCGGCGCGCAGCTTGCAGACGGTCTGGAAGCTCTGCGCCACCGCTTCGGCGAAGGCGGCCTCGTCGCCGGATTGCGCGATGCCGCCGGCCTCGACCCGCAGGGTGGGCGCATCGCGGCCTTCGACAGCATCGACGACCAGGCGGGCCCGGCCGATTTCCGCATGCCGCTTGACGACATCGGCGACCTGTTCGGGATGGACGAACATGCCCCGGACCTTGGTCGTCTGATCGGCCCGGCCCATCCAGCCGAGCATGCGCAGATTGGTGCGGCCGCACGGGCTGGGCGCATCGGTCAGCGCGGTCAGATCGCCGGTGGCAAAGCGGATCAGCGGCATTTCCGGCGAGAGAAGCGTCACCACCATTTCGCCGACATCGCCGATATTGGCGACCGGATCGCCGGTGCCGGGGACGACGATTTCCACGATCTTGTCCTCGGCCAGCACCATGCCGTTCTGCGCCGCCGTCTCCCAGGCGACGATGCCGAGCTCGGCGGTGCCGAACGTGTTGAAGACCCGGATGCCCCGGTCGGCATACCAGCTGCGCAGGGGCGGGAAGAGCGGGCCGGCGCCGACGATGGCGCATTCGACCGAACCGAGGTCGAGCCCCAGCTCGTCGCCCTTTTCGAGGAGGGTCTTGAGATAGTCCGGCGTGCCGGCATGGCCGCGCGGCCGGAACTGGGCCATCGCCTGGGCCTGCTGCTCGGTATTGCCGATGCCGGCCGGAATCACCGGGCAGCCGAGGGCGCGGGCCGCGCTGTGGAATATCCAGGCGCCGGGCGTGAGATGGTAGGAGAAGGAATTGTGGACGACATCGCCGGCGCGCAGCCCGGCGGCATGGAGCGACCGGGCGCCGCTGTAATAATCCTCGCGCGTGCCCATGACCTCGAAAATCGGCCCCGGCGAGGCGAACGCGAGCGCAGCATCGGCCAGCGCCATCGCGTTCAGCCCGGCGAGCGGCGGCGCGGCCCGCTGCGCCTCGATCAGGCTGTGCTTGCGGGTGACCGGCAGGGCCGCCAGCGCGGCCCGGGACGTCACCGACGCCGGATCGATATCGGCAAGGCTGCGGGCATACCAGCCCGTCCGGGCGCGGGCATGGGCGATCTGCGCCGGCAGGGCCTGCATGAACGCGGCCTCGCGCTCCGCCGGATCGCGGGCTTCCAGAGAATCGTAATGATCGGACACGCGTGTCTCCCCCGAACCGAAGGGGCCCGCGATCAGGCCAGCCAGCGCTTGCGCCGCTTGTAGTGCTTCACGTTGCGGAACGATTTGCGGTTCTCGCCGGCGACGCCGAGATAGAATTCCTTCACATCCTCGTTCTCGGCGAGATCGCTGGCCACGCCGTCCATCACGACGCGGCCGCTTTCCAGGATATAGCCATAATCGGCAAAGCGCAGCGCCATATTGGTGTTCTGCTCGGCGAGCAGGATGCTGACGCCTTCCTGGACGTTGAGCTGTTTGACGATGCCGAAAATCTCCTCGACCAGCTGGGGCGCGAGGCCCATGGAGGGCTCGTCCAGCAGGATGGTCGAGGGATTGGACATGAGCGCCCGGCCGATCGCGCACATCTGCTGTTCGCCGCCGGAAATATAGCCGGCGAGCGCGGTGCGGCGCTCCTTCAGGCGCGGGAAATATTCATACACCTTGTCGACGGAATCGCGGATGGCAGCACCGCCGTCGCGGCGGGTGTAGGCGCCGGTCAGCAGATTCTCATCGACCGTCAGATGCGGGAAGCAGTGGCGGCCCTCCATCACCTGGATGACGCCGCGGCGCACCAGATCGTTCGGCGTCAGGCTCTCCACCGGAACGCCGTCATACTCGATCGATCCCTTGGTGACATCGCCGCGCTCGGCGCCGAGCAGGTTGGAGATCGATTTGAGCGTCGTCGTCTTGCCGGCGCCGTTGGCCCCAAGGAGGGCGACGATGCCCCCCTTGGGAACCTCGAGCGAAACCCCCTTCAACACGAGGATCACATGATCGTAGATCACCTCGATATTGTTGACGCTGAGCAGCGCACGGGACGCGCCGTTCGCGACGGCGGTCGTGGCGTTTTCGCTCACGGCGGGGGTTTCGCTCACGGCGGGGCTCCCTGGCTGCCGGCCGGCAAGCGGCCGTGCAGGCCTAGCTGCAGGTACGCGGCGTGATGCCGTTCTTCTTGGCGTAGTCGGCGGCGGATTTCTCGATCAGCGGACGCACGACCTCGCGCATCGGCGAGATGAAGTCGCTGATGATGTTCCACTTCTTGCCGTCCCACTGCTGGATCAGCACCGGGCCGTTGCCTTCATGGTCGGCGCAGCTGTTCTTCACCGGCCGCATGAAGCCCTTGAGGCCGAGCTCGGCCCAGCGCGCTTCGGTGATGTTGAGATTCTCCAGACCCCAGCGCATCTGCTCGCCATTGACCACCTTGACGCCGAACTTCTTCTGCGCGGCGCGCATGGCTTCGGTCGCGAAAATGGCGTTCACCATGCCGCGGTTCCACAGCACCTGGCCGACATACTTCTCGCCGTCCGCGATGCCCTTGCCGGCATCGTAGACGACCTTCTTGATGTCCTTGATCAGCGGGAAGTCGGAACCCGCGGCGTGGAACGTGCCGGCCTTGTAGCCCTTGGCCGCATCGCCGGTCGGCACCACGTCCTGCTCGGCACCCGACCACCAGACGCCGATCATCCGGTCCATCTTGAAGCCGATATTGGTGGCTTCCTTGATGGCGACCTGGTTCATCACGCCCCAGCCCCACAGCAGGATCCAGTCCGGCCGGTCGCGGCGAATCTGCAGCCACGTCGCCTTCTGCTCCTGGCCGGGATGGTTCACGGCGAGCTTGGTCAGCTTGTAACCCAGCCTGCGCTCCAGCAACTCGAGCGTGCGGATCGGCTCCTTGCCATAGGCGCTGTTGTGGTAGATCAGGGCGATCTTCTTGCCCTTCAGCTTGTCCATCCCGCCTTCCTGGGCGCCGATATACTTGACGAAGGCCGAAGCCTGGCTCCAGTAGGTGGTCGGCGTTGTGAAGGTCCACGGGAAGACCCGGCCGTCCGACGCATCGGTGCGGCCATAGCCGACGGTCAGGATCGAAATCTTGTCCTTGTCGGCGTTCGGGATCAGCTTGTAGGTGATGCCGGTCGAATAGGGGAAGACGACCGTCGTGCCCTTGCCCTTGGTACGCTCGTAGCACTCGACGCCCTTCTTGGTGTTGTAGCCGGTCTCGCATTCCTCCCAGACCAGCTTCACGCCGCCGACGCCGCCATGCTTCAGGTTGACGTAGTTGAAATAGTCGGCAATGCCGTTGGCAGACGGAATGCCGTTGGGCGCGTACGGCCCGGTGCGATAGGTGAACAGCGGGAAATACTGCGTATCCGCCGCCTGGACAGCCGGTGCAGCGACGCCCGTCGCGGCGACCGCGGCAGCCAGCCCCAAAGTGAGCCCTTTCAGCCTCATACCATTATCCTCCCTGGATCGGTTCCGCCCCGGTCGGGCGGTGGGGGTTACAAGGGATAGCCTGCAGGCCACCGCGACCTGCAGGTTGCCGAAACCTTAGCACGCGCTGCCGACCTCGGCAAAGACCGCGCCCCGCTAGTAGGGGAACGGCCATTGTCTCAGCTTCTCCTTGCCGATCTGCCACAGGCGCGCCAGGCCGAGCGGCTCCATGATCAGGAAGACGATGATCAGGGCGCCGAAGATCATGAACTGGACATGCTCGACGGTCGCGGCGCCGATCGGGACGCCGACCTGCCCGCCCGCCCAGGGCAGGAACACGATCAGGAAGATCGGGATCAGCGTGATGAAGGCGGCGCCGAGGAACGAGCCGGTGATGCTGCCCAGCCCGCCGATGATGACCATGAACAGGACCGCGAAGGATTCGTTGATATTGAACGCCTCGGCGCCTTCGAGCGCGCCAAGATAGAAGATCAGCGACATGGCGCCGGCCACGCCGCAGAAGAAGGAGCTGACCGCGAAGGCCAGCAGCTTGGTCGCCAGCGGCCGGATGCCGATGAGCTGGGCCGCGATATCCATGTCGCGGATCGCCATCCAGGCCCGGCCGATCCGGCCGCGCACTAGATTCTTGGCGATGAAGGCGAAAATCACGACCAGCGACAGGCAGATCAGATATTTCGTTTCCGATGCGGCGTAGATTTTCACTTCCTGGCCGTTGCGCACGACCGTTTCCGAGCCGGTGACCACCAGGCCGAACAGCTTCAGCGGCGGGATCTGGATGGTCGAGGACGAGACATAGTCGTACAGCCACTCGACGCGCGAGAAGCACCAGACGAGAAAGAACTGTGCCGCCAGGGTTGCCACCGCCAGGTAGAAGCCCTTGATGCGCAGGCTGGGCAGGCCGAAGATGACGCCGACGACCGCCGTCACCGCGCCGGCCAGCAGCACCAGAACGATCGGATTGTCGATCGGCGGCAGCATCGGCACCAGCTGCGAGATCAGCTCGCCGGCCTCGTCCTCCTTCTGGATCCGGTAGTTCATGCCGGTCGAGAACTTGAAGGCGGCGAAGGCGCCGACCCCCATGAAGGCCGCCGTGCCGAGCGAAATCTGCCCGCAATAGCCGGTCAGGATATTGAGGCCGAGCGCGGCCATGCTGTTGACCAGCAGCAGCAGCAGGATGGAATTGTAGAGATAATCCTTGGTCGCCGCGCTCATGATGCCGGCCTCGACCAGGAGATGGAGGCCGACCGGGATGACGACGAAGGCAAGGAACAGGATGACCCAGAGGCCGTACTTGTCCTGCCGGATGCGGAAGATGCCCTGGTCCCGGGCGTAGGACGTGTAGAACTGTCCGGCTTCGCGATAGAACATGGCGTCAGACTCTTTCGATGATCTTTTCGCCGAACAGACCCTGCGGGCGGAACACCAGGAAGACCATCGCGAGGATATAGGCGAACCAGTCCTCGATCGCGCCGCCGACATAGGGGCCCCAGCCGACCTCGGCCAGCTTTTCGCCCAGGCCGATGATGAGGCCGCCGATGATCGCGCCCGGAATCGATTCGAAGCCGCCCAGGATCAGCACCGGCAGCGCCTTCAGCGCGATCTCAGACAGGCTGAACTGGACGCCGGACTTGGCGCCCCACATGGTGCCGGCGACCAGCGCGACGATGCCGGAGACGGCCCAGACGATGATCCAGATGGTGCGCAGGTCGATGCCGACCGACAGCGCCGCCTGATGATCGTCGGCGACCGCGCGCAGCGCCCGGCCGATTTTCGTCCGGTTGAAAAAGATCGCCAGGCCGGTCACCAGCGCCGCCGCAACCACGCCGGCGGTGAGCTCCAGATACTGGATCTGGATGCCGAAGGGCTCGAAGCGGCCCTGCGGAATGCCGACATCCAGCTTCTTCACATCCGAGCCCCAGATCGTCTCGCCGAAGGCCGACAGGAAGAAGGCGAGGCCGATGGTCGCCATGAACAGGATGATCTGCTCCTGGTTCACCAGGTGGCGCAGGATCAGATATTCGACCGCAATGGCGAAGACGATCATGATCAGGATCGTCAGCAGGATGGCGAGCACGATCGGCACGCCCAGCCCGATCAGGCCGGCGAGATTGAGCGCCGCGAACAGGACCAGCACGCCCTGGGCGAAATTGAACATGCCCGAAGCCTTGTAGATCAGCACGAAGCCGAGGGCGACGAGCGAGTACATGACCCCGGCGAGCAGGCCGCTGATCACGACCTCCATGCCGAACTGCCAGCTCTCGAAAATGAGTATCGGCGCCAGGACGATTTCGAAAAACTCTCCCATGCCTTCCCCCTGAAACGGGCCCCCGGAAGCGGGAGCCGGCGCCTTCGCTCCGGCGCCGCCGCCGACCGCGGCCGGCGCCCTGCCCGCGTTGCTATTTCTCGATCAGGTCCTCGTCGTGCGCGACGCCCAGATAGGCGTCGATCACGTCCCGGTCGGCCTGGACTTCCGCCGGCGTGCCTTCGGCGATCTTGCGGCCGTAGTTCAGCACCACGACCCGGTCCGAAATATCCATCACCACGCCCATATCGTGTTCGATCAGCGCGATGGTGGTGCCGAACTCGTCGTTCACGTCGAGGATGAAGCGGCACATGTCCTCTTTCTCTTCGAGGTTCATGCCCGCCATCGGCTCGTCGAGCAGCAGCAGGTCCGGCTCCATGGCGAGCGCGCGGCCCAGCTCCACCCGCTTCTGCAGCCCATAGGGCAGCCGGCCGACCGGCGTGCGCCGGATCGACTGGATTTCCAGGAAGTCGATCACCTCTTCCGCCGCCTTGCGGTGCGCGACCTCTTCGCGCTGATACGGCCCCCAATAGAGCGAATCGAGCAGGAAATCGCCGAACCACATGGCTGGATAGGTGAGATAGCCGATCACCGGCATGTCGGCGAGCCGGCGGCGATAGTAGCGCATGGCCGGGCCGCTCATCTTGAGCAGGCGCCCGGTCATGACATTGTCCAGCGTGCTCATGCCGCGGAACAGGGCAACGTTCTGGAAGGTCCGCGCGATCCCGGTTTCGGCCGCCTCGTGCGGCTTCATCTGCTGGCGCGGATTGCCCTTGTAGGTGATCGTGCCCTGCTGCGGATGATAGAAGCCGTTGACGACATTCAGCATCGAGGTCTTGCCGGCGCCGTTCGGCCCGATAATGGCGAAAATCTGCCGTTCGAGAATTTCGAAGCTGACGTCGGTGATCGCCTTCACGCCGCCGAAATGCAGCGTGATGTTATCGACCTTCAGGATGCCGTCGCCGAATGTGCGTTCCCGGTGTTCCATGGGGGTTCAGCCCGCCTGGCGCAGCAGGGCGGCGTCCACCGTCCGCGCATCCGCAATCGCAAGGTCGGCGGCGCTGACGCCCTTGCGCCCGTCCTCGAACGTCGTCTCGACCTCGCAATGGACTTCCGCCTCGCTGCCGTACAGGGCGCCGATCACGGCATCGTAGCGCTCGTTGACGAACCGGCGGCGGACCTTGCGCGTCCGGGTCAGTTCGCCATCGTCGGCGTCCAGCTCCTTGTGCAGCAGGGCGAAGCGCGCGATCTGGGCGCCGGCCAGCTCGGAATCTCCGGCCAGGTCCCGGTTGACCTGCTCGATATTCTTGCGGATTTCGTCATAGACTTCGGGCTTGGCCGCCAGCTCGCGATAGCTGGCATAGGAGATATTGTTGCGCTCGGCCCAGTTCCCCACCGCGTCGATATCGATGGAGACGATGGCGGCGGCATAGTCCCGGCCGGCGCCGAAGGTCACCGCCTCCTGGATGAAGGGGAAGAATTTCAGCTTGTTCTCGAGATATTTCGGCGCGAACACCGAGCCGTTGTTCAGCGTGCCGACATCCTTGGCCCGGTCGATGATCTTCAGATGGCCGTTATGGTCGATGAAGCCGGCGTCGCCGGTATGGACCCAGCCGTCCCCGGTCTTGGTGTTCCGGGTTTCTTCCTCGTTCTTGTAGTATTCCTGGAACACGCCGCTGCTGCGATACATCACCTCGCGCGAATCCGGATCGACCCTCAGCTCCACGCCGGGGCAGGCCTTGCCGACCGTATCGGCGAAGACCTCGTTATCCGGCTGCAGGGTCACGAAGACCGAGGCCTCGGTCTGGCCGTACAGCTGTTTCATGTTCAGGCCGAGCGACCGGTAGAAGTCGAAAATGTCCGGGCCGATGGCCTCGCCCGCGGTATAGACGCGCCGCACCCGGCTGAGGCCGAGCGTGTTCTTGAGCGGCCCGTAGACCAGGAGCTCGCCCAGCCGGTATTTCAGCCGGTCGACCGGGCCGACCTTCTCATTCTGCAGAAGGGGCACGCCGACCTTGCGCGCATGGTCCATGAAATAGGCGAACAGGGCGCGCTTGAGCCTGCCTGCATCCTGCATCCGCACATTCACCGAGGTGAGGATATTCTCGAAGATGCGCGGCGGCGCGAAGAAATAGGTCGGGCCGATTTCCTTCAGGTCGGTCAGGACCGTCTCCTGGCTCTCCGGGCAGTTGGCGCAGAAGCCGGCGACATAGCACTGGCCGATGGAAAAGACGCAATCGCCGACCCAGGCCATGGGCAGATAGGCCAGCGTCTCCTCGTCCTCGCGGATGCCTTCGAGCTCGACCGACATTTCCGACACGGAGATCAGATTGTCGAAAGTCAGCACGACGCCCTTCGGGTTGCCGGTCGTGCCCGACGTATAGAGGAAGATCGCCGTATCGCTGCCCTGGCCGCGGGCGACCTCGGCCTCGTAGAAGCCTTCGTTGGCCGCCCGGTGGGCCGCGCCGGCCTCCCGGATCCCGTCGAGCGAGAGGATGAAATCCTGCTCGTAATGGCGCATGCCGCGCGGGTCGCAATAGACGATGGTCCGAAGGCCGGGCACGGATTGCCGCGCCTCGAGCAGCTTGTCGACCTGCTCCTGGTTCTCGGCCACGGCGAAGGACACTTCGGCATGGTCGAGGACATAGGCGAGTTCGGTCGCCACGCTGTCCTGATAGACCGGCACCGGAATGGCGCCGAGGGCCTGCGCCGCGACGATGGACCAGTAGAGATAGGGCCGGTTGTCGCCGACGATGGCGACCCGGTCGCCGCGCGATACGCCCGATGCGGCCAGCCCGTGGGCGATGATTTCAACCCCGGCGCGGGTCTCGCTCCAGTTGTGGGTCTGCCAGATGCCGAGATATTTCTCGCGAATCGCCGGGCGCGCGCCGCGCTCCCTTGCATTGCGGTCCAGCAATTTCGGAAATGTGTCTGCCGCCATCGGCATCTCCATTCGAATCCTGTCGGCAGGCCGCATCCGGCACCGGATGCCGTCGGCCGGAACATGCCGGAAGCGCCGGGCCGATCCCGGCCAGAGAATCCGGATCGGGACGCCGCGCGCCCCGCCCGGTCCCCGACCGGAGGCGAGGCCTGCCGGCATGCGGCGGCACAAAAGTCCGCCGCTTGCGAATCTCCCTCGAACGCCGCGTTTTCGCTTGTCTTTTCTCGCGCGCCGGCTTGCTAGCCAATAGCATTCCCAGGGTCAAGTCGCAAAGACCGCGCGATCCTCGGCCGGCGGCCGGTTCCGGCCGTGCAGCGGTAGCATTTTGCCGCGATTCGGATTTCGCCGGTCTCAGCAGCGCTCGAAACGGTGGATGCCATCGGGATCGAGGCGCCCGGCGAGCGTACCCGCACCCTCAAGCCAGGCGAGATGGGCCAGGCAT
Source organism: Alphaproteobacteria bacterium (assembly GCA_965221475.1). Taxonomy (GTDB): domain Bacteria; phylum Pseudomonadota; class Alphaproteobacteria; order Bin65; family Bin65; genus Bin65. The sequence goes on from OZ244891.1 coordinate 1,317,651, forward strand.
TCGCCGAGGGCGAACCCCATCTGGTGGGTATCCAGATCGCGCCGGAACAGCAGCGGCACGGCATCGGCCGCCGACAGGCGCGCACCTTCGAACGCGCCGGCCAGGCGCTCCAGCCGCTCGCGATGGTGGTCGACGATCTGTCCGATCCGGGTCTGCAGGCCGTGGAACGGCAGATTGTGGCTGGGCAGGACCAGCGTATCGTCCGGCAGCCGGCCGAAGCGGGCGAACGAGCCGAGATAGTCCTCGAGCGGGCTGGCATCGGGCTCGTTCGGCCAGACGCTGATGTTCGGCGTGATGCCGGGCAGTATCTGGTCGCCGGAGATCAGCATATTGCCGTCGCCGGTCCACAGGCAGGCATGTTCGGGCGCATGGCCGGTCCCGACGATGACCTCCCAGCGCCGGCCGCCGATTTCCAGCACATCGCCGGCGCGCAGGCGGCGGTGGCGAACCGGCGTTTCGGCAACGCGGCGGCGATAGGTGTTGCCGCCGGCGAACAGCCGGTCGGCAAGGTCCGGCGCCAGCCCGTGCCGGGTATAGAAATCCGCCATGCTGCGGTGGCTGGCCGCGTCCGAATCGAGCCAGAGCATCCGCGCCATCAGCCATTCGGTCCGGGTGATCCAGAGTTCGGTATCGAGCTCCCCGACCAGCCAGCCGGCAAGGCCGATATGGTCGGGGTGGAAATGGGTGACGATGAGCCGGGTCGCCGGCCGGCCGGGCCGGCCGCCATGGGCGATGCCGAAGCGGTCGAACAGCGTGCGCCAGTGCTGCCGGGTCTCGTCGAGCTGCATGCCGGTATCGACGAGGGTCCAGCCGTCGCCATCCTCCAGCAGCCACAGATTGATGTGGTCGAGCCGGAAGGGCAGCGGCATGCGCAGCCAGTGGACGCCGGGCGCGACCTCCATCGCCGTCCCCGCATCGGGCCTGCGCTCGCCGAAGGGGAATTCCAGGCCGCCGGCCGCGCCGGCGCCGCGGCCCGCTTCCGGGCGGTGCCGGTCTGCGACGGCGCTCATGCCGCGCCCGCCGCGCCGATATGGCGGACGATGGCGGCCAGCGTCTCATCGGGCCGGTCGCGGTGCGGAGCGTGGCCGCAATCCGGCAGCATCACCGTCTCGACCGGCCCGCCGGCCCGCCGCTCGATGGCCTGCGGCTGCAGGGCCGAGCCGTATTCGTCGTCCTGCCCCTGGACGATGGTGATCGGCTGCCGGATGGCGGGCAGAAACCCCTCGATATTCCAGTTGCGGAACGCCGGCATCAGCCAGGCCAGGTTCCAGCCGAAAAAGGCGCTGTCCGGATTGTCGTGGTAGCGGGCAAGGCGGATGCGCAGATCGGTTTCCTCCCACAGGACCCGCGACCGGGCGATGGACAGGATGGTGCAGGGCTCGATCAGCACATGGGGCGCCAGGACGATGAGGCCCTCGGCCGCCGGCTCAAGGCCGCTGCCGGCATAGATCAGCGCAATCGAGGCGCCGTCGCTGTGGCCGAGCAGGACAGGCCGGCGCACATCCAGCCGGCGCAGCAGGTCCGGCAGCGTCGCCTGGGCCTCGCGGTGCATATAGTCGGCCGGCGGCGGCAGATCGGTGACCGGGTCCGACCGGCCATAGCCGCGCCGGCTGTAGACCAGCACGCGCAAGCCCGTTGCGCGCGCCACCAGGGCCGGGAAATCCCGCCACATCGCGACCGAGCCGAGGCCCTCGTGCAGCATGACCACGGTCGGGCCGTCCGCCGGGCCGACGCCCACCCATTCATACTCAAGCCGGCTTCCGCCGGCTTCCACAAAGGCCATTGCCGCCCCGCTCCCCCTGTCCGGCGCCAACCTGCGGCCCGCCCCGGCCGGCGGCAAGGGGCGGAAGGTCGCCGCGCACGAGCGGCGCGGTGCGGGGGCCGCGGAAACCCCGGCAGCGGATGCGGACGCCGGCTCAGTGCGGGCCGGAGACCGGGTCGTTGCCGCGCTGCTCGCGCCAGATGCCGAGCCGGCGCTGGGCCGCCCGGTCGGAAAAGCTGAACAGCACGGCCTCGCCGGCGCATTCGTGGCGGTGGCTCATCCAGCTCGGCACGACGAAGACATCCTTCGGCCCCCATTCCAGGGTCACCTCGCCGTCCGGCGTGCGCACAATCGTGCGGCCGGTGCCCTCGACCGGCGAATAGACCATGCCGTCGGTCGAGCGGTAGGGCGTCGTCGATGTGCCGGCCGGCAGGAGCTGCATGAAGGTGGCGATGGTCGGCATGGCATAGCCGCCGTCCACCGGGTTGGTGTACTGGACCTTCAGCCCGTGACAGGGGTCCCATTCCTCATAGGCCGCCATCCGGTGCAGCGTCTCGCGGGTCCGGGCATAGGGATAGTTGAAGATCGGCGAATAGTTCCGGCGGTTCTCATAGCCCACCGGCAGCAGATTGTGGGAATAGTGGTCCGGCGACCAGTTCGTCGGCCGGGCGAGCGGCTGTTCGTCCTCGGCCAGATTCTCCATGAAGGACGTATCGAAACCGTTGACCATCGGCACGTCGAGCCCGTCGAGCCAGATCATCGGCCGGTCGCTGTCGTTGCCATGATCGTGCCAGGCCCAGGGCGGGGTGATGACGAAATCGCCCTCTTCCATGATCGTCTTCTCGCCGTCCACGGCCGTATAGGCGCCGCCGCCCTCGACGATGAAGCGCAGGGCCGAGGCGGTGTGGCGGTGGGCGCGCGCGATCTCGCCCGGCAGGATGAGCTGCAGGCCGGCATAGAGCGACTGGGTGATGCGCGATTCGCCCCGCAGGCCGGGATTTTCCAGCACCAGCACCCGGCGCTCGGCCTCCTCGGCGGTGATGAGCTCGCCGGCCTGCAGCACATGGGGCCGGACATCGGCGAACTTCCACCGGTGGGGCCGCGCCCGGCTCACCGGCTCTCTTGTCACCAGCCCGGCCAGCACCTCCCATAACGGGGTCAGGCTCTGGCGGTCGATGGTATCGTAGAATTCCTGCCGGGCGGCATCGGTCTGCGGCGCTTGCATGGGCGGCCTCGCGGCTCGGGTTGCGGTGGGCACAGGATAGCAGCCGGGCGGCCGGGTTTGAATGGCCATCTGCACCGGCGCGCAATCGGCGGCACCCGGCGCCGTTTACGCCCCGGTGCGCACGATCCGTTACGCCCCGGTGCGCACGATCCGCTCAGCGGGCCACGACCTCCCGCTCGGCGCCGGGGTCGCTGTAGGTCTCGCGCAGGTCCGTCTTCAGTATCTTGCCCATGGCGCTTTTCGGCAGTTCGGGCAGGAAGGCGTACTGGCGCGGAATCTTGTAGCCGCCGATCCGCTCGCGGCAATGGGCGACCAGCTCCTCAGCCGCCACGCTTTGCCCCGGCTGCGGCACGATGGCGGCGAACAGGGCCTCGCCATAGCGGCTGTCGGGAATGCCGAAGACCGCGCATTCGCCGACCGCCGGATGCTGATAGAGCGCCGCCTCGACCTCCAGCGAATAGACATTCTCGCCGCCGGTGATGATCATGTCCTTCTTGCGGTCGATCAGATACATGAAGCCGTCATCGTCCATCCGGCCGACATCGCCGGTATGGAACCAGCCGTCGCGGAAGGCGGCGGCGTTCTCCGCTGGCAGATCGAGATAGCCGGCGGCCACATTGGGCGCGCGCACGACGACCTCGCCGGCCTCGCCGTTCGGCACCTCGCGGCCGTCGCCGCCGATAATCCGCATATCGACGCCGACGATGGGCCGGCCGGCGGCCTTGAGCCGTTCGCGGTTGCCGGTGCGGATCGCCTCGACATGCTCGCGATGGGACAGGATGGTGAGGATCGGCGAGGTCTCGGTGAGGCCGTAGCCCTGGATCAGATCGACGCCGTCGAACGCCTTCAGCGTCCGCTCGACCCATTCCGCGGCCATCGGCGCGCTGCCGTAGAGAAAGGCGCGCAGGCGCGAGAGATCGTAGCGCGACAGGTCTTCCTGCTGCAGGGTCATGATGATCATGGTCGGCGCCAGCATGGTCCAGGTGACGCCCAGATCCTGGATGGCGCCGAGCAGGCTCGCCGGCGTGAAGGCCGGCAGGAAGGCATGGCCGCAGCCCATGAGGGTGAAGCCGGTGCCGAGCAGATCGGCCGAATGGAACATCGGCGCCACGTGCAGATACACGTCGTCGGCATGGACTCCGACCGTGTGGCCGACCTGCATGCCGTTGGAGACCGCATTCATGTGGGTGAGCGGCACGCCCTTCGACCGGCCGGTCGTGCCCCCGGTATAGAACAGGATGGCGGCATCCCCCTCCGCCGCCTCGTGCAGCGGCGCCGGGTCGGCGGCGGCGAGCAGGGTTTCATAGTCGTGGCCCGGCCAGGGCGCGCCGTCTGCCGCGGCCTTGTCCTGCGCGCCGGCGACGCGGATCGCGCGGTCGCGCCAGCGGGCCAGCGCCTCATGGTCGAGCAGGCCGGCGAACGGCGCATCGACCGCGACGACCCCGGCGCCGGCATTGTCGAGAATATAGGCGATTTCCGGCGCCGCCAGCCGGAAATTCACCGGCACCGGCACCGCGCCCATCCAGTAGCCGGCGTGCAGCAGCTCGAAATTGCGGAACGTGTTGCGCGACAGGGTGGCGAAACGGTCGCCGCGCCGGACGCCCAGCGCCTGCAGGGCGCCGGCCAGCCGCGCCACCCGGTCGAGATGCCCGGCCCAGGTCCAGCGCCCCTCCGGGTCGATCACGGCCGGATTGCCGGCATAGTAGCGCCGGCAGCGGTCGAGCGCGGAAGACAGGGTCAGCATCGGCAGATCGGCTCCCAGGACGGCAACGGCCCGTTCTTGCCGCGACCGCCGCGGATTCGCAAGGGCCGAAGCGGCGCCTATGCCGTACCGCCCCCGCTTCCGCCCGGCCGGGGATCGCCGCCGCCGCCGGCGAACCGGCGCGGGATATCCATCGAATCGTGCAGCACGCGCAATACCTCGACCGTCGGCTGTTCCGCGGACTCGCCGGCGCGGTAGAATACGATATGCCGGCCCTTGCGGCCGCGCCGGGCGACATGAAGCGCCATGAGCCCCGGGCGGATTTCGTTTCGTTCCCTGGCACCGGCAATGTGCGGGCCGGCGGTCAGGGATTCGATGGCGCGGCTCAGCGTCCGGGCGTAGATGCGCGCCTGTGCGTCGCCGAAATGCGCCGCGGTCCAGCGCAGGATGTCACGAATATCGCTTTCGGCGTCCGCGGTCAGGCGAACCCGCCATTGCCGGTCGCCGGTCACGCCCGGTCGGCGGCATCCGGCAGCGGCCCGGCCAGGGCGGCATCGGCCAGTTCCAGAAGGTGGCGCTGCAGCGCTTCGGCCGTATCGAACTCGCGGAAACGCCCGGCGGCCAGGCCGGCGGCGGCGCTGTCGACGGCCCGGCGCAAGGCTTCGAGGCGCGCCTCCGCCTCCGTCTGCTCGCGCTCGACCAGGCGCAATCCGTGGCGCATGACCTCGCTGGCATTCTGAAAGCAGCCGGACTCGACCAGCCGTGCGACCATCTCGGCCTGTCGATCCGTCAGCACGACATTGCGTGTGGGCACGGTCCCGCTCCGCTTCGAATCCGGTTTTGGCATATTATGCCAACGGCGACGGCGCCCGCAAGCCGTTCGAACGGTCGCTGCCGGGGATCGCCGCGGGCCGGCGGGCTATTTTTCCGGCTTTGCGTGGCCGGCGGCGCAGTCGCGGGTCAGCCGGCGCATGGCGCGGTGGACCTCCCGGTCGAGGGAAAGGCGCAGGCTGCGCGCGGCCTCCATCTCGCCGGCGGCGATGAGCGCGAACACTCTGGCGATTTTCGGCTTGTCGCCGGCGGCAATCGCGGCCTCGCCGGCGACGCCTTCGGCAACGCAGGCGCAGACCGGCGCGCGGTTGGCGAGCAGCGCCGCCGGGGTTTCCCGGCCGCGTTCGTGACGGCCGGTCAGGCTGTCGGCGCAGGCGGTGGCGAGCTGCGCGCGCTCCCCTTCGGAAAAGGCGGCGAGCGCCAGCAGGCAGAGCGGAAGGGCGGCAAGGCGGCGAACCATGGCGGAAATCCCGGAGCGGACATCGGGGGCGGCGGGCACGGCAGTGCCGGCCGGAACGGCGAAAAATCCCGGCCCGAAGCGGCAGGCCCGGACCGGAATCCGGCCCGCGCACCCGCACCGGCCGGCGGGCGGCTGGCATTGGCGGTGCAATTACCCTAAACTCGTTTCCCGGCAGAAGCCACCGCAGACCGTCCGGAACGTCGCCGGGCCTCCGGTGGCCGCGCCGGCACGCCAACCGAAGAAGACACGGTCATGGAACGTTCGTTTGCAAGGGAAGTGCAATCGCTGAAAAAAGGCGATGGCGAAATTTTCGAGGGCGAAGGCATCCTTGCGGTCACCAAGGCGGCGCTGCAGGCCGGCGTCTCCTATGTCGGCGGCTATCAGGGCTCGCCGGTCTCGCATCTGGTCGATGTGCTGAACGACGCCAAGGACATCATGGACGAATATGGCGTCCATCTGGAAATCTGCGCCAACGAGGCCGGCGCCGCGGCCATGCTCGGCGCCTCGATCCAGTATCCCATCCGCGGCCTGGTGACCTGGAAATCGACCGTGGGGACGAATGTGGCGTCGGACGCCCTGTCCAATCTCGGCTCGGTGGGCGTGGTCGGCGGCGCGGTGGTCATCCTCGGCGAGGATTATGGCGAGGGCGCCTCCATCATCCAGGAGCGCAGCCACGCCTATGCGATGAAATCGACCCTGTGGCTGATGGATCCGCGGCCGAACCTGACCTCGATCGTCGATCTGACCGAGAAGGCGTTCGAGCTGTCCGAGGCATCGAGCCAGCCGGTCATGATCCAGCTGCGCATCCTCGCCTGCCATGTCCAGGGCCGGTTCGAGGCGCGGGACAACCGGCACGGCCGCTTCTCCGGCAACCGCAAGCTCGAACGGCCGAATTTCGACCTGATGAAGATTGCGCTGCCGCCGGGCACCTATGCGCAGGAAAAGCACAAATGGGAAGAGCGCGTGCCGGCGGCCATCGACTTCATCCGCCGGGAGAAGCTCAACGAGGTTTTCGACGGCGATCTGGAAGAGATCGGCATCGTCTGCCAGGGCGGCCTGTACAATACCGTGCTGCGCGCGCTGAGCCATCTGGGGCTGGCCGATATCTACGGCAATTCCCGGGTGCCGATCTATTGCATGAACGTCACCTATCCGCTGGTGCCGGACGAAATCTCCGCCTTCTGCGCCGGCCGCAAGCATGTCCTGGTCGTGGAGGAGGGCCATCCGGCCTATATCGAGGACGATATCAACGTCATCCTGCGCAAGGCCGACGTGCAGACGAAGGTGCACGGCAAGGGCCCGCTGCCGATGGCCGGCCAGTACACGTCCGACATCGTGCAGACCGGCGTTTCGCGCTGGATCGACGAAATCGGCATGCCGGATACCGGCCGGGACGGCGCCGCGGCCCGGATCGACTATATCGCCGGCCTGAAGACCAGGGCGGCGAAATATCTCGGCGACCCGATCCCGCCGCGGCCGCCGACCTTCTGCACCGGCTGCCCGGAGCGGCCGGTGTTCAGCGCCATCAAGCTGATGGAGCGCGAGCTCGGCAAGACCCATGTCAGCTGCGATATCGGCTGCCACACCTTTTCGGCGCTGCCGCCCTTCAATATCGGCCAGACGGTGCTGGGCTACGGCCTCGGCCTCGCCAGTTCGACCGGGGTGGCGCCGAATTTCGACAAGCGCGTCATCTCGATCATGGGCGATGGCGGCTTCTGGCATAACGGCCTGACCACCGGCGTGGCGAGCTCGGTCTTCAACCGCAACGATTCGATCCTGATCGTGATGAAGAACGGCTATACCTCGGCCACCGGCTGGCAGTGGGTGCCATCGACGCCGAAGGAGGGCAATTTCGACCGCTCGCCCATGTCGATAGAGGAGACGGTGCGCGCGCTCGGCGTCAAATGGCAGCGCAAGGTGCGCACCTACAATGTCTCCAGAATGGTCAAGACGCTGAAGGAGGCGATGACGACGACCCGCGAGGGCCTGAAGGTCATTATCGCGGAGAGCGAGTGCATGCTCGCCAAGCAGCGCCGGGTGAAGGCGGAGCGGACCCGGCTGATCCGCGAAGGCAAGCGCGCGGTGCGGCCGCGCTTCGGCATCGACGACGATGTCTGCACCGGCGATCACAGCTGCATCCGCCTGTCCGGCTGTCCGTCGCTCACCATCAAGCCGAACCCGGACCCGCTGCGCGCCGACCCCATCGCCCATGTCAACACCGGCTGCGTCGGCTGCGGCCTGTGCGGCGAGGTCGCCCACGCCGCCATCCTGTGCCCGTCCTTCTACAAGGCGGAGATCGTCTACAATGCCGGGCGCATCGAGCGCTGGGTCGCCGGCCTGCGCCGGGGCATCGTCGCCCGCCTCCACAGCCCGGAGGAACGGCGCCTCGCGCCGCGCCGGGAGGGCGCGATGGAGCTGGAAGACGCGGCGAAGGCGGCCTGATCCGTGGCCGCCCCGACAACAGAAGGCGCCCGCGCCCGCAGGCCGGCCGAAACGCGGCCGGTCACCGTCGTCATCGCGGCGATGGGCGGCGAGGGCGGCGGCGTGCTGACCAGCTGGCTGGTCAATGCCGCGCGCCGGTCCGGCCTGCCGGTCCAGGCGACCTCCGTCCCCGGCGTGGCGCAGCGCACCGGCGCGACGACCTATTATGTCGAGATCGTGCCGCAGGCCGGTTCGGCGGCCGGGCCGGCCGAGCCGGTGCTCGATCTCTACCCCGGACCGGGCGACATCGACATGATGATCGCGACCGAGCTGATGGAGATCGGCCGCGCCCTCGAAAAGGGCTTCATCAGCCCGGAGCGGACGACGCTGATCGGCTCGACGCACCGGGTCTATTCGCTGACCGAAAAGATGGCGATGGGCGACGGCCGCTACGACAGCGACCGCATCGTGGAGGCTGCCCGCCAGATGGCGAAGCGGCATATCCTGTTCGATATCGAGCGCGCGGCCCAGGACGCCGGCACCGTCATCAATTCGGTGCTGCTCGGCGCCATGGCGGGCACCGGCGTGCTGCCCATCGAAGCCGACATATTCAAGGACGGCATCCGCGAGGAAGGCAAGGCCGTCGAATCGAACCTTGCCGGTTTCGATGTCGGCTATGCCTATGCCACCGGCGAAATCGTCGAATTGCAGACGCGGCCGGCCGCGCCGAAGGCGGCGGCGGATGCGCCGCCCCCGGCCGACCGCGAAGGCGCGCTGAAAGGCCGGATCGAACGGGACTATCCTTCGGAAACCCATGAAATCGTGCTCGAAGCCTGCGGCCGCTGCCTCGATTATCAGGACGCCGCCTATGCCCGGCTCTATCTCGACCGGCTCGACACGATCCGGGCCCTCGACGAGGGCCGGGGCGACGGCGATTTCAGAATCACCGCCGAGGCGGCGCGCCATCTCGGCCTGCGCATGACCTTCGAGGACATCATGCGCGTCGCCCAGCTCAAGACCCGCCGGTCGCGCTTCGAGCGGCTGCGCCGCGAAGTGCAGGCGCAGGACGGCCAGCTCGTCCGCACGACCGAGCATTTCAAGCCGGGGCCGTACGAGATCGCCTCGGTGCTGCCGAAAGGGCTGGGGCGCCGGATCGTCGACTGGGCCGACCGCCATCCGGAGCGGGCGCGCAAATGGCATATCGGCCTGCACATCCGCTCCGACACCGTCCTGGGCTTCGCCTGCATCCGCCTGCTGGCCGGGCTGCGCCGGATGCGCCGGCGCGGCTACCGCTATGCCGAGGAGCAGGCGCTGATCGAGGACTGGCTCGATCTGGTGCGCCGGGCGGCGGCCATCGGCCGGCCGATGGCGCTGGAAACCATCGAATGCGCCCGGCTCATCAAGGGCTATTCCGATACCCACAAGCGCGGCGTCGGCAACTATCGCCGGATCGCCGCGGCGGTAATCGGCCCGGCGCTCGCCGACGGTGCCGACCGGGCCGGCGATATCGCCCAGGCACGGGCCGCCGCGCTGGCCGACCCGGAGGGCGAAAGCCTGGCCGATGCGATTGCGGCGATGACGGCCGCGCACACCGGCCCGGCCGAGGCGGCGGAGTAGTGTTTATCGCCACCGGCGATTCCGTAAACGGCACAGGTTTGTAGACTTCTGGTTTACTTGCTGAGGTGCTCGGAGAAATATCTTGGGCCGAATCGCGAATACGAAGGAGGAAACAAGATCGATTTTTGCTAAGACAGGTAATCAATGTGCATTTCCTGAATGCAATCACGTTCTTGTATCGGAAGACAACATATTCGTCGCTCAACTGTGTCACATTGAGGCTGCAAATATTGGAGGACCGCGATATAATTCTGCGATGACGGATGAAGAAAGAAAATCTACAGATAATTTAATTGTTTTATGCTATATGCATCATAAAATTACTGATGATGCAAACAAGTATACAGTTGATGTTATGAAAAAAATGAAAGAGGATCATGAAAAATTTTGCGCTGATAAAATTTTTAACCTCTCTGATTCTATGGTAGAGAAAATTATTATGGAGCGAAAGGCATTCGAACGTGATATATTCCAGAAAAATAAGGAATGGAGAGAGGAGTTTGATTTGGCAATGGAAGTTTCTCTGTCAAGAGATCCTTTGGACCATCTTCATGAAATGAACAATTCACTCGAAGCAATGAACAGAATAGTCGATGAAGTGCATAATTTTCTGTCAACGCTGTCGGAAGATATGGCTAAGTTCCTTGAAAAAATTGGTTACAACGCCACTAACTACAAGAAAGTTTCGTACTACAAGAATCCTTTTTCTAACCCTTTCTGGGAAATGCTAAATTTGGGGATTCCGAACCACCGTTCAGCAATAGAATTTCATTTGAAAGCCTTACAGCTACATCTCCAAATTGAGAAATTGCAGTCGTCTCCAGAGGATGCTCTGATACGGGAGAATGTAGACAAACTAAAGGAAGAATTGTCCGAAATGGCATCGACTTTGGCTCATGTCGATTAAGCGTGCCCAGTAAGAAATTACCCGATCACCACTACCTTTGCCGGTATGACCGCCACGCGCGAAGACCCGGGGGTAGCAGCGAAGCTTGCATTCCCGTTCTCCGCTTCCGATACGCCTACCCCTTCGGTGCCACGCCGGACTTGATCCGGCGTTCAGAGCAGTTCCCGCAATACCCGTCCTGTGGCTCTGGCCTCCTGGATCGCCGCTTCGCACCCCGGATCGGGATCCGGGGCAAACGTCCGGGGTGACAAGGAAGGAAAGCGTCAGTGCGAGAATTATCCCTTGACACCCCCCTTTAATTCGATAATTATCGAAATATGGAAATGAAATCGGCCACCGATGCGTTCGCCGCTCTGGCCCAGGAGACCCGCCTCGCCGCCTTCCGGCTGCTGGTGCGGGCCGGGCCGGCGGGCCTGCCGGCCGGGGAGGTCGCCCGGACGCTGGGTGCCGCGCCCTCGACGCTCTCAACCCATCTCGGCCTGCTGCAGCGGGCCGGCCTGGTCTCGTCGCAGCGGCGCTCCCGGCAGATCGTCTACCGGGCGGATTTCGCCGGCGCCGGCGCGCTGGTGCGGTTTCTGATGGAGGATTGCTGCAAGGGGCATCCGGTCGTCGGCGCGGCCGTCCGGGCGGCGTTCGACGAGGAAACAGGCCGGCCCGGCGGACCGGCCGGAGCGAAACAGGAGAAACGGCCATGAAACGCCTGCATGTCCATCTGAATGTCGCGGACCTCGACCGGACCGTCCGGTTCTACCGGACGCTGTTCGGCGTCGCGCCGTCGAAGCTGAGGGAGGATTACGCCCAGTGGCTTCTGGACGAGCCGGCGGTCAATTTCGCCGTCTCGACCGGCCGGTGCTGCGAGGAGGAGGGCGGCGGCGTCTCCCATCTCGGCATCCAGGTCGATGACGACGACAGCCTGGCGGACATCACCCGGGCGCTGACCGACGCCGAACACGCCATTTTCGAGGAGAAGGAAAACCGCTGCTGCTACGCCACCGGCAACAAGACCTGGGCCGCCGACCCGGATGGCGTGGTGTGGGAAACCTTCCACCGGCTGAACCATTCCGACACCATCGGCCGCGACGAAGCGCGCGACGCCGCCATCGGCGCCCTCACCCGGCCGCCGGCACCGGCCGGGTGAGGCGGGCTCCGGCGCCCTCGCGCCCGGCTGCCGCCGCGCGCGTTCCCGCAACCCCGTTCCGGCGATCCGCTCTCCATTGACCTTTTCCCTCGCACGAAAGCTGGCGGCCGAAGCTCTCGGTACCGCCTTCCTGCTCGCCACGGTCGTCGGCTCCGGCATCATGGCGGAGACCCTGGCCGGCGGCAATGTCGCGCTCGCCCTGCTCGGCAACACGGTCGCCACCGGGGCGATTCTCATCGTGCTGATCCTGGTTTTCGGACCGGTCTCGGGCGCGCATTTCAATCCGGCGGTCACCCTCGCCTTCCTGCTCCGGCGCGAGATCGGCGGCCGCGACGCCCTGCTCTATGTGCCGGTGCAGATCGCCGCCGGGCTGGCCGGCGTCGCGCTCGCCCATCTGATGTTCGGCGAGCCCGCCTTCGCCGCCTCGGCAAAGGGCCGGACCGGCATTCCCCAATGGACCGGCGAGTTCGTCGCCACCTTCGGCCTGGTGGCGACCATTCTGGGCACCGTCCGGTTCCGGCCGGAGGCGACGGCGTGGGCCGTCGGCCTGTTCATCACGGCCGGCTACTGGTTCACCTCCTCCACCTCCTTCGCCAACCCGGCGGTGACCGTCGCGCGCAGCCTGACCGATACCTTCTCCGGCATCATGCCGGCCCATGCGCCGGGCTTCATCGCCGCCCAGCTGGCCGGCGCGGTGGCGGCGACGCTCGTCTTCGGCTGGCTGCTGAAGGCGCGCGGCGACTGAGCGTCCCGGTCACCGGCCGGCGGCAGGCAGAACGGTCACCGTCTTCTCCCACGCCCGGCCGCCGGCGATCAGGGTGATGCGGACCGGGAAGCGCTCCGGCACCGCACCCGTACCCAGGATCGGCAGCGAAACGCCGACCCGGCCGGCCCGGTCCGGCGCCAGCCGGCGCGTCCGGCCCAGCGGCACGCCGGCCGGCGCCTCGACCAGAATGAGCGGCGCCGGCAGGGCCCGGCTGCGATGGCGGATGCGCACGGTCACCCGGCGGTCGTGCTGCACCGCCTGCCAGACGGCGAAGCCGGCGCCGGCGGGTGCGGGCACGCGGGCACGCGCGGCCGCGATTGCCGGGTGCGGCGGCGCGCCGGCCGGCACCGTGAGGGCGAGCCGGGCCTCGGCCGGAATGCAGACCTCCCTGCAGAGCTGATAGCGCACATGCACGCGGCCCTCCAGCGGCCGGGCCGGGTCGCGGACGGCTGCACGCACCGGCAGGGTGACGCGCCCGCCATAGCCGCGGGCCGTGAAGCCGAAACTGGCGAACGGCACCGGGGCAGGCCAGACGATGCGTGCCGAGGCCAGATTGCGCGAGCCGCGCCAGTCCAGCACCGGCGGCAGGCCGGGCGCGCCCGGCGAGCGCCAGAAGATTTTCCAGCCCGGCGCGAGGTCGAAGGTCGCGCCGAGCCAGCGGATGCCGCCTGTACCGCCGCCGGCCACCAGGCGCAGCCGGCCTTCGGGCCCGCCGACCCAGCCGGTTTCCAGAGGCGGCGCCGCAGCCGCACCGCCCGCCGCCGCCTGGATGCCGAGCGCCAGCAGGATGGCGCGGCCCCGCCCGCCGCCGCACCGCACCCCGGCCGGCAGCGATATCGAGCGAGCGCTTGCGCGCCGTGCCGCCCGGCCTATCTTGGCAGCAGGCGGGCATGGCAGCGGGCCCGCCCGTTGCGACGGAGAGCGACGATTCAAGGTTCGACCGCCAACGCCAGCCCGTGGCTCACCGGGCGATTGCTGATCGCCATGCCCGGCATGGCGGACCCCCGCTTTGCCCATTCGGTCATCTATATGTGCGCCCATTCCGGCGACGGCGCCATGGGCCTCGTCGTCAACAAGCCTTCGGATTCCATCGCCTTCCGGGAATTGCTGCGCCAGGTCGGCGTCGACGACTGCACGGTGCAGCGGGAACTCCCGGTCCATATCGGCGGGCCGGTGGAAACCGCCCGCGGCTTCGTGCTCCATGGCGGCGACTATCGCCACACGGGGACGATGGCCGTGCAGGACGGTATCGGGCTCACCGCCTCGGTCGATATCCTGCGCGAGGTCGCGGTCGGCCGCGGCCCGGAGCATTGCCTGCTGGCGCTCGGCTATTCGGGCTGGGGCGCCGGCCAGCTCGAAGAGGAAATCCAGCAGAACGGCTGGCTGACGGCCGACGCCGACGAAGCCCTGATCTTCGGCGCCGACCGGGAGGAAGACCGCTGGCGCACCGCCATCGCCACGCTGGGGATCGACCCGACCATGCTGTCGAGCACTGCCGGCCGGGCCTGAAGCCGCCGGCTCAGGCGGCGAGACGCAGCGCCATCGCATCGCGGGATTCCAGGGCCCCGACCGGGCCGAGCGCCGTGCAGGTGAGCGGCGCGGCGAGCAGTTTGCGGCCGAACGCGCCGACCGCCGCCTCGTCCACCGCTTCGATCCGCTCCAGTATCTCCGCCGGCGTCAGCGGCCGCCCGTAGACCAGCAGCTGGTGGGCCAGCTGCTCGCAGCGCGCACCGGTGCTCTCGCGCGACATCAGCAGGCCGGCCCGCGCCTGGGCCCTGGCGCGGGCCAGTTCGTCCGGGCCGGGGCCGCGGGCCAGATCGGCGAGCTGGTCGAACACGACCGGCACCAGTTCCGCCGCCTTGTCCGGCCCGGTGCCGGCATAGACGCCATAGAGGCCGGCGTCGGCATAGGCCGAATTGTGGCTGCCGATGGAATAGACCAGCCCGCGCTTTTCCCGCACTTCCTGAAACAGGCGCGAGGACATGCCCCCGCCCAGGATGGTGGCGTGGAGCATGGCGGCGAAATAATCGTCGTCGGTCTGCGCCGCGCCGGGGAAGCCGAACACGAGATGCAGCTGCTCCAGCTCCCGGTTCTCGCGATAGTCGCCGCCGGCATAGCGTGCCGGTTCCGCCGCCGGCCGGCCGCCGGCGCCGAGCGCCGCGAAGCGTTCCCCGACCAGGGCGGCGAAGGCCTCGTGCTCGACATTGCCTGCGGCCGCCACGACCGCCCGCGGCGCCGTGTAGCGATCCTTGTGATAGCGGTCCAGCCGGTCGCGCGGCAGGGCGGCAACCACGGCCGGATCGCCCAGCACCGGCCGGCCGAGCGCCTGGTCCGGATAGGCGGCGCGCTGGAAATGGTCGAAGACGATATCGTCCGGCGTATCCAGCGCCTGGCCGATCTCCTGCAGCACCACCTCGCGCTCGCGCGCCAGTTCGGCCTCATCGAACAGGCTGTGCTGAACGATATCGCCGAGAATATCGACGGCGAGCGGCAGATCGTTCTTCAGCGTCTTGCAGAAGAAGGCCGTCGCCTCGCGCGAGGTCCAGGCATTGATGTGGCCGCCCACCGCCTCGATCTCGTCGGCGATGGCCTGGGCGCTCCGGCGCGCCGTGCCCTTGAACATCATGTGTTCGAGAAGATGGGACACGCCGTTCATTTCGGCCGGCTCGTGGCGCGCGCCGGCGTCGATCCAGACGCCGCACGAGACCGATTCGACCTGCGCCATCGCATCGGTCGCGACCCGGAGGCCGCTGTCGAGAACCGTGACCCGCGCCCCCTCCATCACGCCGCCATCCCCTGTATGCCAGCGCAAAACTGGCGGAAGACCGAAGACAAGCTGAATTCCAAATCCATTCCGACGCTCACCTTTCCGAAACGATCCATCTCACCGGCCTGCAACGCCATGGTCCGGTCTGTCCGACATCCATGCAGGAGATCGAACCCGCCGCCGATCTCCGCCAGCCTGCTGCATCGCCCCGGTCTACTCAACCTGTAATTCCCAGCCGCACTCAACTCCTGCTCCGTCAACCCCGCGCCGCGCGGGCGTTGGCGAGGATGTAGCCGGTCAGGCGGGCGGCGTCCTTGGCCATGACGACATAGCGCTCCCTGCGCCCGTACAGATCGGCGAGGCGGGGCGGCAGGGCCGGGCGGCGGCCGGTCGCCCGCTCGACCGCATCCGGGAACTTGGCCGGATGGGCGGTCGCCAGCACGATTGCCGGCCGGTCGCCGGACCGGCACGCGCGCGCCGCCGCGAGGCCGACGGCGGTATGCGGATCGATCTGCCGGCCGGTCTGCTCGAAAACGGTGCGCATGGTCGCCACGGTGCCCTCGTCGTCGAGGCTGGCGCCGCGGAACAGGGCGGTGGCGCGGCGCCAGCGCGCCTCGTCGAGCGGCAGGCGCCCGCCGCTGCGGAACGCGCCGACCGCCGCGGCCACGGCGGCGCCGTCGCGGTCCAGCAGATCGAACAGCAGGCGCTCGAAATTGCTCGAAACCTGGATGTCCATGCTCGGCGACAGGGTCGGCGTCACGCCGCGAATCTCCATCGCGTTATGCCGGAAAAAGCGGGTGAGAATGTCGTTTGCGTTGCTGCCGACGATCAGCCGCCCGACCGGCAGGCCGCACTGCCGGGCGCCATAGCCGGCGAAGACATTGCCGAAATTGCCGGTCGGCACGGCGAAATCGACCGGCTGCGCCGGCGCCCCGGCCTGCAGGGCGGCGTGGACATAGTAGACGATCTGGCCCATCACCCGGGCCCAGTTGATCGAGTTAACCGCGGACAGGTTGGCCCGGTCGCGCAGCGCATGGTCGGCGAACAGGGCCTTCACCAGATCCTGGCAATCGTCGAACGTGCCCTCGACCGCGATATTGAAGACATTGCCTGCCGTCTCCGTCGTCATCTGCCGGCGCTGCACTTCGGAGGTGCGACCGCGCGGATGCAGCATGAAAATATCGATGGCCTCGCGGCCGGCGCACGCCGCAATCCCGGCCGGCCCGGTATCGCCCGAGGTCGCCCCGATCACGGTGATCCGCTCGCCGCGCGCCGCCAGCACGGCGTCGAACAGCCGGCCAAGCGGCTGCAGGGCATAGTCCTTGAACGCCAGGGTGGGGCCGTGGAACAGCTCCTGCAGATAGAGGCCGTCCTCAAGGCGGACGAGCGGCGCAACGGCGGGATCGTCGAAATCCGCCCAGGCCGCTTCCGTCAGCGCCGGCAGGGAAGGGGCGGCGGCGGAGCCGGCCATGAAGGGGGCGCAGACGGCCCCCGCCAGCCGGGCATAGGACAGGCCGCGCCAGCCGGCGAGCCGTTCCGCCGACCAGGCCGGCCAGGCCGCCGGAACATAGAGGCCGCCATCCCGCGCCAGGCCGGAAAGCAGGATATCGTCGAAGGCGGCCGGCGGCACCGCGCCGCGGGTGCTGATATAGGCGAATGCCGGCTCGGTCACATCTGCCTCGGCGCTGGATCGGGCGTCCCCACTGCCTTCCCTACGCCACCGCCGATATGGCGCCGGTTTCGCGGTCGAGCGCATGGAGCCGCCCGTCGGGGATGGAGAAATGCGCACCGTGCAGCCCCAGCCGGCCGGCCTCGACAGCCTCGCGCACGAACGGGAAGGTCAGGAGATTGTCCAGCGAATTGAGGATCGAGGCGTATTCGAGCGCCGTCTGCAGGCCCGGCCCCTCCTTCGGCGCATCCGCCGGCAGCCGGTCCAGGGCGCCCCGGATGTTGGCTATCCACCGGTCGACAAGGGTCGGCCGGGCCGGCGCGCAGGACCGGCACGCCAGAAAGGCGGCGATGCCGCCGCACCCGCTATGGCCCAGAACCGCGATATCGCGAACCTTCAGGGTCGTGACGGCGAATTCGAGGGCCGCGCCGGTGCTGTAACAGCCGCCGTCCGGCGCCCAGGGCGGCACCAGATTGGCGACATTGCGCACGACGAACAGCCGGCCCGGACCGGCATCGAAGATCGCGGCCGGATCGACCCGGCTGTCGCTGCAACTCACGACCATGACCGGCGGCTGCTGACCCTCCGCCAGCGCCCGATAGGTTTTCTCATCCCGCGGATAGCGGTCGCCGCGGAAGCGGGCATAGCCGTCGCGCAGCATGGCCGGCAGGCCTGTTCCGGGGTTGTCTGCTGCACTCATCCGCTTTCTCCGGTCAGCCAGTGTTCGCACAATTGCCGCGCAATGGAATCGCGGCGCGGCAGTTTGAATGCCTCGCTCCGCCGGCGCACCTGTTCGATCACCCAGTCGCGCTCGAACCAGGCGGCCGTCTCGAGCTCGTCGGTATTGACGTCGAGCGCGTCCGACAGCGCGGTGGCGTGGAAGCCGAGCATGAGCGAGGTCGGGAACGGCCAGGGCTGGGAGGAATGATAGCGCACATCGCGGACCCGCACCCCTGCTTCCTCGAAGACTTCGCGCGCGACCGCCATTTCGAGCGTCTCGCCCGGCTCGACAAAGCCGGCCAGCGTGGAATGCATGCCCGGCGGCCAAACTTTCTGGCGGCCGAGCAGGCATTTGTCGCCATGGGTCACCAGCATGATGACGGCCGGGTCGGTGCGCGGGAAATGCGCGGTGGCGCAGTCGCCATCGGTGCAGACGCGCAGATGGCCGCCATCCTTCGGCCGGGTTTCGGCGCCGCAGACACCGCAATAGCGGTGCCGCCGCCGCCAGGTCAGCATCCCGCGGGCATAGGCGAGCAGATTGCCGTGCTCCCGGTTCATCATCGGGCCGACGAAGCGCAGGTCGAGAAATTCCGCCCGGTCGGCGCGAACGCCGCAAATCGCCTCCGCCTCCTGCTGTTCGAGGCCGGAGAGGTCGCTGGCAAAGAAGGCCAGGCCCTCGTGCAGGCCGAGAAAAAGCGGCTCGTCGCCCCGGTCGAGCAGCGCGCCGTGCCGCCCGGTCGGCAGCAGGACCGCTTCCGGCGGATCCTCCGGCGGCGCGCCCGGATCGACCAGATTGCGCGACCGCCAGACCGGCACCAGACGGCCCTGCGGCCCGTGCAGCTGCGCCTCCAGCCATTGCCGGTCGGCGCGCCGGACCGATGCGCGATCCAGCCGGCTCCAAGCATAGAAATTATCGTCGGAACGGGAGAGGCGCGGGCGTTCGGGCATGGCCGTTTGGTGCCACAGGCCGCCGGCGCTGGCAATCGGCCCGGCCGGCCGGGGCGCCGCCCGGCCTACCGCCCGCGTGGATCGTAGCCTTCGAAGGCGGCGACGGCCGCGACCAGCCGGTCGGGGACGGGCTCGGTCCGGTGGGTCTGCTGATGGGTGTTCACCCAGACGATCTCGCCGGCGGCACGCAGATCGTCGGCCGCACCCCTGGCGAAGATCGCCGGATCGAAGGTGATGCTGGTCCGGCCGACCCGGCGGGTCCGGATACAAATGTCGATTTCCTCGTCATAGCGGATCGGCGCGCGGTATTCGACCGTCGCCTTGACCAGATGGTAGTCGCAGCCGGTCGCCGGATCGCCGCCGAGCGGATAGTCGTAGCCGATGGCGCGCAGATATTCGGTGATGCCGATATCGTACCAGGTGAGGTAGTGCGCGTTGTAGGCCACGCCCTGGCCGTCGATTTCGGCATAGCGGACGCGCAGCGGATGGTGGAAGCGAAAATCGGCGCGGGCCGGGCCGGTCATCGGGGTTTGCTGCCTTTCTCTCGCCCGGGCGGAAGCGCGCCGGCCGCCGACGGGCCGTTTCCGGCGCCACGGGCTGCGCTCAGTGCAGCCTTTCCGGCAGTTCGCCGATCGCCTCGTCGATCAGGCCGGCAGCCGTCTTCTCGTCGAGCCTTTCCTCCAGCAGCCTGCGGGTCGCCGAAACCGCCAGGTCGACGGCGGCGTCGCGCACCTCGGCGCGGGCCGTCGCCTCCGCCTGGGCGATCCGGTCCAGCGCCTGCTGCTCGCGGCGTTTCAGGGCGGCGGCCAGCTCCTCTTCGGCCCGGGCGCGCAGGCGTTCGGCCTCCTCCTCGGCGGTGCGCATCATGGCCTCGGCCTCCTGCAGGGCATCGCGCTGCCGGCGCCGGTAGTCGGCGAGCAGGCTCTGGGCCTCCTCGCGCAGGCGGCGGGCTTCGTCGATCTCGCTGCGGATCGCCTCGGCCCTGGCGTCGAGCGCGCCGGTAATCGGCCGGCGCGCCTTCCACACCATGAAGGCGACGAACAGGACGAAGGCGATCAGGACCCAGAAGGTCTCGCCGCGGAAGTCGAACAGGTCGCCCAGCCATCCGGCCACCGAAGCAGGCTTGCCGGCGGCGAGCAGAACGGCCGAACCGGCGCTCGCGACAGGGATCATCGCCTCCGCTCCCTATCCGCCCGAGGCGGCATCGACGGCATCGGCCGCCGACTGCCGGGCGATGCTGCCGCCGATCAGGCGCCCGGCCGCGGTCTGGACCACGTCCACGGCGACCTCCCCGATATTGCCGATGGCTTCGTCGCGGGCCGCCCGGATGCGCGCTTCGGCGCCGGCGATCTCGCCGGCGAGCCGTTCGGCCAGCGCCGCGTGCGCCGTGTCGGCCCGCTGCCGGGCCTCCTCCGCCGCCGCCCGGATGACCGACTGGGCCCTGTCGCGGCCTTCGGCCATCGCCGCCTCGTATTCGGCGAGAACCTGTTCGGCCTCCCGGCGCAGGGTCTGCGCCTGGTCCAGATCGCCGTCGATCCGGTCGCGGCGCGCCTCCAGGGTCGCCTGGATCCTCGGCAGCGCGACCGTGCGCAGCACGACGAACAGGAAGGCAAACGCAATCGCGAGCCAGAAGACCTGCGAGACGAAGGTATCGATCTGTTGCAGTTGCGGCATGACCGTTCTCCGCGGCCCGGCACCGGCAGGGAATGCACAGCCGGGCGGGGCGGAGGATTCGCTTCCGCCCCGGCCGGGCGGCCGGCTATCCGAACAGGATGACGAGCGCGATCACCAGGGCGAAGAGCGCAATGGCCTCGACCAGCGCGAAGCCCAGCATCGTCATCGTGAACACCTCGCCCCGGGCCGCCGGGTTGCGGCCGACCGCCTGGATGAAGGCGGCGAACACGGTACCGATGCCGATGCCGGCACCGATCACGCCGATCACGGCGAGCCCGGCACCCAGGAGTTTTGCAGCTTCAACGTCCATATTCAGGGTCCTTTCCTCGAAACGTTCGGGGGGCCGGCCGCGCCGGCGCTCCCGCTGTCAGTGGAGGTGCAGCGCGTCGTTGATGTACAGGCAGGTCAGAATGGTGAAGACGTAGGCCTGCAGGAAGGCGATGAGGATTTCCAGCCCGGTCAGCGCAACGATGAACAGCAGCGGCACGACTCCGGCGGCGCCCAGCGCGACCACGAAACCGGCAAAAACCTTAAGCAGCGTGTGTCCGGCCAACATATTGGCGAAGAGTCGCACAGACAGGCTGACCGGGCGCGAGAGGTAGGAGATCACCTCGATCGGGATCAGCAGCGGCCACATCGCCTTCGGCGCGCCCGGCGGCACGAAGAAGGAGAAGAAGCGGAAGCCGTGCTTGACGATGGCCAGCAGGGTAACGAACAGGAACACCACGAGCGCCATGGCCATGGTCACGACAATGTGGCTGGTGAAGGTGAACGCGCTCGGGATCATGCCCAGCAGATTGCCGAACAGGATGAACATGAACAGGGTGAAGATCCACGGAAAATAGCGGCGGCCTTCGTTGCCCACGGTCTCCTTCAACAGCCCGCCGACGAATTCGTAGCTCATCTCCGCCATCGACTGCCACCGGCCCGGCACCAGCCGCCCCCGCCTCATGCCGACGACGAGGAACAGGCTGACCGACAGCACCGCGATCACCATCGCCAGCGACGAATTGGTGAACGACAGGTCGGCAAAGCCGACATCGAGCCGGACCAGCGGCTTGACCGTGAACTGGTCCAGCGGACCGTGTTTCTCGCCAGCCAACGCTCAACCCCCTTCGCGTTCGTCGGGCCTGCTGCCGTCCCGGCCCGCATCGCCGGTCTGCGCGCGGCCCGGATCGGCATAGCCCACGGCGTGGCCCAAACCGCTCATCGTCCGGTAGACGTTCACGATCCCGGCGGCCGCGCCGAGGAAAAAGAAGACAATCATCAGCCAGGGTTTCGTCCCCAGCCACCAGTCGAGCCCGAGGCCGATGGCAACGCCGACCGCCAGCCCCGCCACCAGCTCCGTCCCGATACGCAGCGCCAGGCCGATCCCCCTGCCCCGGTCGGTCCGGCCCGCGTCATCCTGCGCCCGGCGCCCGGCGTCGCGATGGCTCCCGCGCCTTTCCTGCGCGGCGCGCAAGCGGGCATCGAAACGGTCGGGAGACGGAGGAGGATCGGGTTGCGCCATGGCGCCGCCTGTACGCGGCGCGGCCCGCAACGGCGGCCTCGCCCTCCGAAGGAACCGCGGGACAGCCGGTAACGAACCCGGCCGGAAACGCGGGCAGGCTAAAGGGAGACAGCAAACCGTGTCAATCGGCCCGCCGGGCGCAGGATGGCGGCCGGCAACCGCGCAACCCTTGCGGTTTTTGGGCCGGCCGGGCGATGCGACAAAATTTAGGCGGCGTCGCGCAGCGCTTCGGCCGCCTGCAGATCGACGGAGACCAGCTGCGAAACGCCGCGTTCGGCCATGGTGACCCCGTACAGCCGGTCCATCCGGGCCATGGTCAGCCGGTTGTGGGTGACGATCAGAAAGCGGGTGCCGCTCTCCGCCGCAATATCCTCGACCAGGGCGCAGAACCGGTCGACATTGGTATCGTCGAGCGGTGCATCGACCTCGTCCAGGATGCAGATCGGCGCCGGATTGGTCAGGAACACGGCGAACAGCAGGGCGATTGCAGTGAGCGCCTGCTCGCCGCCGGACAGCAATGACAGGCTCTGCAGCCGCTTGCCCGGCGGGCTCGCCATGATTTCCAGGCCGGCGGCGAGCGGATCGTCGGTTTCGGTCAGGGTCAGATGGGCGCGGCCGCCGCCATAGAGGCGGGTGAACAGGCGCTGGAAATGCCCGTTGACGGTATCGAAGGAAGCCAGAAGCCGTTCCCGGCCCTCGCGGTTCAGGGTGGCGATGGCCCGGCGCAGCCGCTCGATGGCGCCGATCAGATCGTCGCGCTCGGTCTCGTATTCCGCGATCTGCTCCGCCAGCGCCTGCGCTTCGCGTTCGGCCCGGTGGTTGACCGGCCCCATGCCGTCGCGCTCGCGCAGCAGCCGCTCCAGCCGCCGCTCCGTATCGGCCTGGGCCGGCAGGGGCCTGTCCCCGTCATGTTCGGCGATGCCGAGCAGATCGTCGGGGCTGCAGTCGAGGCGCTCGCGACAGCGCTCTGCGATCTGCGCCATCGTCTGTTCCGACTGCTCGACCCGGCCTTCGGCCCGGCCCCTGCCCTCGCGGGCTTCGGCCAGCGCCTGCTCGCTCCGGCGCAGTTCGCGGTCGATGCCGGCCAGCGCCGATTCGGCCTCGGCGAGCGCGGCGGCAGCAGCGGCCCGGTCGGTCTCGCCGGCCGCGACCAAAGCATCTACCGCCTCCCGGCGCGCCGCCAGATCGTCGGGAGCGGCCTCGATACGCGCCGTCTCGGCGGCAATCTCGCTGTGCCGCCCGGCGAGCGCCGCCAGCTGGCCCTCCCCGTCCGCGATGCGCCGGCGCCAGCGGGCGGCGTCGTCGCGGGCGGCGTCCAGCCGCTGCGCCCGGCCGGCGGCCTCGGCCTCCAGCCGGTTGCCGGTCTGCTCCTTGCCGGCGAGATCGCGGCGCAGGGCGGCGAGCTCCCCGCGCATGTCGAACAATTGCCCCTGGGCGGCGCTGTCGTCCGGGATCGCGTCGAGCGCGGCCTGTGCCTCGGCCAGCGCCGCGGCGGCCTCTTCCCGCTCGCCTTCCAGCGCCGCCAGGGTTTCGGCGAGCGCCTCCAGCCGGCTGCGCCGCGAGGCGACGGTTTCCTTCAGCGAAGCCAGCGCGCTCCGGCGTGCGTTCAGCACGTCGAAGGCTTCGCGCACCGCCGCATTGGCGCCGCGCAGATCCCCGGCGGCAGCGTCCGCCGCCGCGCGGGCGGCCGCCAGTTCGGCCTCGGCGGCGGCAACCTGCCGGGCCACGGCATCGGCCTCCCGGCCGACCGCCTCCAGCCGGTTCTGCTGGGCCAGGCGCCGGGCCGCTGCGGTCGGCGCGCCGGCGGCGACGACGAAACCGTCCCACCGCACCATGCCGCCATCGCGCGACACCGCCCGCTGCCCCTGGACCAGCAGCGGCGCCACCGCCTCGAGCAGATCGGAATCGTCGACCACGGCGATCTGGTCGAGCCGGCGCGCCAGCGCCGCCGGCGCCTCGACGAACCAGCTGAGCGGCCGGGCCGCGCGCGGCAGGTCCGGGCCTTCCTCCTCGGCCTCCGCGCCGGCCGCCTGCCAGCGGATCGCGGCGGCCGAACCGACCGGGGCATCGAGATCGTCGCCCAGGGCCGCGCCGAGCGCCGCCTCGTAGCCGGCGGTGACCCGGATGTCCTCGATCGCCGGCCGCTCGTCGCCGGCCGACCGGCTGGCCAGCAGGGCGGTGAGCGCATCGGCCTCGGCGTGCAGGCGGGTCAGCGTTTCCTTCTCGGTATCGAGGGCGCCGCGCGCCTGCTCGACCGCCGCCGCCGTCCGGTCGCGCCCGGTCTCGGCTTCCTCCGCCGCCGACCGGAGGCGGGCCAGCTCCCGCTCGGCCTCGTCCGCCGCGCGCTGCGCGGCCGCCAGGCCGGTGCCTTCTGCATCGGCATCGAGCGCGTCGCGCTCGGCCTCCGCGGCGCGGATGCGCCGGTCCAGCCCTTCGGCCGTCCGCTCCAGCGCCGCAACCCGGTCCCCGGCGGCACGGCGCTGCGCGTCGCCGGCCGCGGCCCGCTCGGTGGCCCCGGTGACCTCGGCCTCGAACCGTTCGACCGCGGTCCGGGCCTCCTGCACGGCCCGGCCGGCCGCGGCGCGCGCCGCCTCGGCGCCGGCGCTGTCCCGGTCGAGCTGGCCGATCTCCCGCTCCAGCCGTTCGAGCGCGGCGCGGGCATCGTCGAGCTGCGCCTGCTCGCGCGCCACGTCGCGATCCGTCTGCTCCAGGCGGCGGGCGAGCTCCGCGCGCCGCCCCGCCAGGCGCTCGCCCTCCGCGATCAGCCCGTCGCGCTCGACCAGATGGCGCTGCAGGCCGGCCGCGGCGTCCGCCTCGGCCTGGCGCAGGGCAGGCAGCGCCGCGGCGCCGTCGGCCGAGCGCCGGGACAGGGAGGCCGCCGAGCCGGTCAGCGCCTCGACCTGCCGGGCGACCTCGTCGTGCTCGTGCCGGGCATCGGCAAGGGCGGCCGCGGCCGCGGTCCAGCGCAAATGAAGCAGGATGGCTTCGGCCCGCCGGATATCGCCGCTGATATTGCGATAGCGGGTCGCCTGCCGCACCTGGCGCCTGAGCCCCTGCATCTGCCCGGCGAGCGCGGCGAGCACATCCTCCAGCCGCTCCAGGTTCGTTTCGGCGCCCTTCAGGCGCAATTCGGCCTCGTGGCGCCGCGAATGCAGGCCGGTGATGCCGGCCGCCTCTTCGAGCACGGCGCGCCGTTCGACCGGCTTTGCGGCAATCGTGGCGGCAACCCGGCCCTGGCTGACGATGGCCGTGGAGCGCGCGCCGGTCTGCAGGTCCGCGAACAGGAGCTGGACATCGCGGGCCCGCACATCCTTGCCGTTTATCCGGTAGCCGGAGCCGCTGTCGCGCTCGATCCGCCGAACGACCTCGATCCGGTCGAAGCCGTTGAGCCCGGCCGGCGCATCCCTGGCGCCGTTATCCAGATGGAGCGAGACTTCGGCGATGTTGCGGGCCGGGCGGTCGGCGGCGCCGTTGAAGATGACATCGTCCATGCCGCCGCCACGCAGCTGCCGGGCCGAGCCCTCGCCCATGCACCAGCGGAACGCCTCCAGAATGTTGGATTTGCCGCAGCCGTTCGGCCCGACAATGCCGGTGAGGCCGGGCGAGAGCGCCAGTTCCGTCGGATCGACGAAGGACTTGAACCCCGTCAGGCGAATCTTGTCGAACTGAACCAACCCGTTCTTCCCGTCCGGCCGCCCGGGCCCGCCTATTTCCTGCCGGCCGCCGCCAGCGCTTCCCGGATGACGCGGTCGAAGGTCTCGAAGGGGCGCGGGCCCTCGATCCGGGCGCCGCCGCCGCTTTCGATCTGCTTCTTCGTGCCGATGATGAACGACGGCACGCTGCCGATCTTGTACTTCGCCGTCGCCGCGCTGACATTGTCGGAGATGGCCTTGACGATCTTCCTGTTGTCCAGGCAGGCCTTGAAACCGGCCTCGCTCAGGCCGCCGAGGCGGGCATAGCGGCCGAGCGCCTCATAGAATTTGTCCCTGCCCAGAAAGGCCCATTGGGCCTGGTTTTCGTACAGGATATCGATCATCCCCTTGACCCGCGCCGGGCCCAGGCAGCGCGCCGTCATCAGGCCGAGAAAGCCCTGGGCATTGTGGGGAAAGTCGTGCAGCACGAAGCGGACCTTGCCGGTTTCGATCCAGGTCTTGACGATCTTCGGCCAGGCGCCGGTATGGAATTCCCGGCAATGCGGGCACGACAGGGATTCGAAGCCGTAGATCACGACCGGGGCATCGGCCCTGCCCCAGGATATCTCCTTCAGCGCCTCTTCGGCCGACACGGTTTCCGCCCGCGCCGGCACCGCGAAGACGAGCAGCACCGCCAGCAGGGCCGGAAGGACAGTCAACAAGAAGTTGCGATTCATCTGCACCTCGCCACTATATCTGGATATTGCGTGAATTCCTGCCGGCCGGCAACCTTCGATTGGCGCCTTTCTGTCACGGCGCCGTGGCGGGTTGCGACGTGCAAGCCCGCCCGGCCTCCGATTCCGGCGGGGCCAGAGATACCGGACTTGTGGCACAAATGCGGCCGCCGGGCCCGGCCCGGCGGCGGCTTCGTTCAGTCGCGGTCCGGCCGGGCGGCAACCGCCTCGCCGAGCCGCTGCAGGGCCGCCCGCAGGCGGTCGTCGCCGATGCCGGCGGTGGCGCGGCGCACGGCCGCCTTCGCCGCCGGCGCAACCGGGCGCGGCGGCACCGTCTCCGGCGGGCTGCGGCGGCCGACCGGCGCGTGGAGGATGTGGAGCCTGGCGACGGCGCGATAGCCGAAATAGCCGTTGACCTTTTCGACGATCTGCGGCGCCAGATGGGCGATTTCCGGCGCCAGCGCGGGGCTGCCGACCCTGAGATGCAGCACGCCGGCGTCGCGGCCGCCCTCCGGCAGCGCCCGGCCCGGCGCCAGCTTTTCCGGCGCCGTGGCCTCGGCGAGAAACGGACCGACGATGCGGTGCCAGTCGGCAACGACCGCACCGGCGGCGAAGCCGCGCCGGCGCAGGGCCGGCCGCGCGGCGGCGGCGGCGGCCGGCGCGATATGGCGTATGCCGCTGCGCCGCGACCGGGCCGGCGCTGCGGCGGCTCCGGACGATTTCCCGTGTTGCGCCATGGGGCGGCGATCCATTCTGGCCTTTGCGGATGGGCGGCGATAGCGTAGCCGACCCTGCCCGCCTTCGCCAGAGCCGGATGCCGAGGGCGCTTCCGCTGCAGGGCGGCCGGCAGCCCGGAAACCGCCGATGGCCGAGCGCGACGAGACCCCCGCCCCGGATGCCGCCGACCCGATTGCCGAAGCGAAGGCGCGGCTGGCGGCCGCCTTCGGTACGCCGGCGGGGGCATCGGTCGCCCTGCTGGCGTGGTACGACCGGCATGGCCGCGACCTGCCGTGGCGAACCCCGCCGGGCAGCGGCGCGCGGCCGGACCCCTATCGGGTCTGGCTGAGCGAAATCATGCTGCAGCAGACGGCGGTGGCGACGGTGCGGGACTATTTCGCCCGCTTCGTCGCGCGCTGGCCGGGCGTGCACGATCTGGCCGCCGCCCCGCTCGACGATGTGCTCCACGCCTGGCAGGGCCTGGGCTACTACGCTCGCGCCCGCAACCTGCACCGCTGCGCCCGGACGGTGGCGCAGGACCTTGGCGGCGCCTTCCCCGATACCGAGGAGGGCCTGCGCGCCCTGCCCGGCATCGGCGCCTACACCGCCGCCGCGGTCGCCGCCATCGCCTTCGACCGCCCGGCCGCGGCGGTGGACGGCAATGTCGAGCGGCTGATGGCGCGACTGCACGCCGTGCGGACGCCGCTGCCGGCGGCCCGGCCGCGGCTCCGGCAGCTTGCCGCCCTGATCGTGCCGCAGCACCGCCCCGGCGACCACGCCCAGGCCGCCATGGACCTCGGCGCCACCGTGTGCACCCCGCGGGCGCCGAAATGCCCTTCGTGCCCGTGGTCCGGCGGCTGCGCCGCCCGGCGCCTCGGCCTGGCCGAAGCGCTGCCCCGGCGGGCGCCGAAGGCGGCCCGGCCGGTCCGGCACGGCATCGTGTGGTGGATCGAACGGCCGGACGGCCGCGTCATGCTGCGCCGCCGGCCCGATGCCGGCCTGCTCGGCGGCATGATGGAATTTCCCGGCACCGCCTGGACCGGGGCCGAGCCGGCCGGCAGGCCGCCGCTGCCGGTCGCCGCCGAACGCGAAGCCGGCCGGGTGAGCCATGTCTTCACCCATTTCCGGCTGGAACTCGTCGTGCGGACGGCGCGAACGGCCGCCGGCGCCGGCGGGGCGGCCGCCGACAGTGCCGCCGATATCGTGTGGGAGGACCCGGCCCGGCTCGATCGGCAGGCCCTGCCGACCGTGATGAAGAAGGTGGCGCAGGCCGCGCTCGGCAGCGATAGTCGGGGCCGGGACAAGCGCGGCCGGGCCGCGGGCGGAGCGGGCCGGCGGCATTAGCGGCCGCGAGCGGGGGAGAGAGGCAGGCGATGGCGGGCAGAAGATCGGGCAATATCGTCGTGCTGACCGGCGCGGGCATCTCGAAGGAATCCGGCCTCGACACCTTTCGCGACGCCGACGGCCTGTGGTCGCGGGTCGATCTGGAAGAGGTCGCGACGCCGGAGGGCTTCGCCCGCAATCCGGGCCTGGTGCACGATTTCTACAATCGCCGTCGGCGCGAGCTGCAATCCGCCGAAATCGTCGCCAACGCCGCGCACGCCGCCCTCGCCCGGCTCGAGGCCGAATGGCCGGACGAGGTGCTGATCGTCACCCAGAATATCGATGCGCTGCACGAGGCCGGCGGCGCGCGCAATATCGTCCACATGCATGGCGAGATGCTGAAGGCGCGCTGCGAGCGCTGCGGCGACGTGCGGCGCTGGACCGGCGATCTCGATACCGGAACCGCCTGCCCGGCCTGCGGCGCGGCCGGCGGCATGCGCCCGCACGTCGTCTGGTTCGGCGAGATGCCCTTCGCCATGGACCGGATTTCCCGCGCGCTCGCCCGGTGCAGCCTGTTCGTTTCCATCGGCACGTCGGGCAATGTCTATCCGGCCGCCGGCTTCGTGCAGGAGGCGATCTTCGCCGCCCGCGCCCACACGGTCGAGCTCAATCTGGAGCCGAGCGAAGGCGCGACCCTGTTCGCCGAGGCGGTCTACGGCCCGGCGACGGAAATCGTGCCGGCCTGGGTCGAGCGCATCCTGGCCGAAGGCTTTTGACCGGCACGCTCGACGCCCTGTGGCGGGAGGCGCGCGGCTGCACCCTGTGCGCCGCCCATCTGCCCTGCGAACCGCGCCCGGTGCTGCGGCCCTCGGCAACGGCGCGGCTGCTGATCGTCGGCCAGGCGCCGGGCACCAGGGTCCACGCCACCGGCATCCCGTGGAACGATCCGAGCGGCGAGCGTCTGCGCGGCTGGATGGGGATCGACCGGGAGACCTTCTACGACCGGCGGCGCATCGCCATCGTGCCGATGGGCTTCTGCTATCCCGGCCGCCTGGCGCGCGGCGGCGATGCCCCGCCGCGGCCGGAATGCGCGCCGCGCTGGCATCCGCCCCTGCTGGCGGCGATGCCGGCGGTGGAGCTGACCCTGCTGGTCGGCCGCCATGCCCAGGCGCACTATCTCGGCCGCGATGCCGGGCGGACGGTCGCCGCAACCGTGGCGCGCTGGCGCGACTGGCTGCCGGCGTACCTGCCGCTGCCCCATCCGAGCTGGCGCACCCGCAGCTGGGTGGCGCACCGCCCCTGGTTCGAAGCCGAACTCCTCCCCGCCCTGCGCACCCGCCTCGCCCGCCTGCTGGCAGAAACGAACGGCGGGTGAGGGCGGCTGCAATCAGACGTTGCCTCCCATATTCGCAGCCTGACGAAGCAGGTCCTCTATCTCGCCTTTCGTCGTTCTATGGAGCCGTCCGAGCCCGATTCTGCTCGACATTTCTTCTATGTGCCGACCTGTCGATCCATTTGCCAGAACTTCCCGGGCGAGGCCAAGCTTTTCCGGATAGGGAACCTGGTGCCATTCCCGGTCGATACCTGCAACCGTCATTCCCCGGAACGGTATGGCCACCGCCGGCTTCTGCCCCTCGGGCCAGAACAGGGTGGCACCGTCCGCCGATTTGGCGTTCGGCCTGACCCTGGAGACCGCTTTCCATACCTGACCCTTGATTCGCGAACCGGTCCGGTTGAAGCCATGCGCTCGTGCGATCATCGAACTGAGATGGTCGAATCTGACAGGCCCGGCAGCGTCGATTGTCTGCGTCGCGATGCGGCGAACGACACGCAGGTAGCCGGGCTCGTAGAACTGCTCCGGCCGCAAGTGGCTATGATCGAACGGGAGCATAGTAGCCGAATCTTCGAAAAACGCCGGCTGTGTCGGCTCGGCAATGTGATCGCCTTCGTAGCTTGTTTCGTGATCTTTCGGCCCGATAGTTTGTTGACCGTCAACTGTCTTTTCCGGTAAGTCTTCTACGCCAATCTCTCCGGCTCCTTCCGGCTTGGTTATCCTTTCGACAAGTGCCCTGCGTACATAGTTGCCAACCAGGACTTCGATTTCATCGCCCTCTTCTGCTTCCGAATCGAGAAGCGCGCGCGCCAGCGGCTCGCTGACGTGAACAATACCTTGATCGGGGCGATTTATCGATCTGCTTATCGTTACTTCAAGCGTATTCTGGGCGCCGGTCAGATAGCGAACCTGAATAGAATCTCCGATCTCCACAGCGCCGGTTGCGACCTCAGGTTCCGTATCGACTTTTTCGTCTGATGTTCGATCTTCGGTCCAGATTTCGGCTTCCGGCTCTGCGGTCTCAAGGCTCGCATCGGTCTCTTCTTGCTCAACGGAAGCGACCGCCTCCTGCCTCTCAGCGTGGCTATCCCGGTCCGCGGCCTGCAACGACGCAAGCCGGTCTTGGATCGCCTCCCGCAGCCGGCCTGCCTCCTTGCGCGGATTGTCGAACCAGTCGGTCGACCAGATACGGTGAAGGTTCCAGCCCAGACCTTCCAGCACTTCCTGGCGCAGCCGGTCCCGGTCGCGTGCCGAACGCGAGGAGTGCCAGGATGCGCCGTCGCATTCGACGCCCATCAGATAACCGTACGGCCAATCAGGATGCTTGACCCCGATATCGATGAAATAGCCTTTAACCCCGACCTGGGATACCGCCTCGCAGCCCATGGCCCGAATCTGGTCGATCACATACTCCTCGAACGGGGAATCGGGCGTTCCGGCACTTTCGCCACCGGTATGAAGTTCGCCCGTCCTGCTGTATTCCAGCCAGCGCCGAAGCAGATAAGCGCCGGGATTTCCGTCCTCATCGGCCCGGATATCGGACGGCTTCATGGATGTAAAAGTTACGATCTGTTCCTTGGCCCGGGTGAACAGGACATTGAGCCGGCGCCTGCCGGCTGTGCCGTTGATCGGGCCAAATCTCTGCGCCATCGCCGTGCCCGGATTCTCCGGGCCATAGACCGTGCCTATAAAGATCACATCCCGCTCGTCGCCCTGTACATTCTCAAGGTTCTTGACAAAAAACGGTTCGAGACCGTCCTTCTCATGCTCCCATTTGTCAATATAGCGCCTGACCGCGCTATCCCTGGTTCTTTCGAAATATATTCCATCTTCAATTATATCCTTCTGTTTCTGATTAACAGTAACAATCCCCAGAGACCGGTCCCAATTCCCGTCATTCTTCATAAATGACACCGCCTCAACAATTATTCTTTCCGCTTCGTTACTGTTTGCGCCGCTTCGATAATTACCCTCGACTTCGATTAAAGAAACACCCCGGTTGGGATGAGTTTCATCAGACGATGGAAAGACTATCAGATCGTTATCGTAGATAAAATGATTGGAGAATTTTATCAGGGACGAATACCGGGACCGATAATGCCAACGCAACCGGCGCTTTGGATGGAATGCAGTATTGGCGAACTCCAGAATGGATTCTTCCAGAATCGCCTCCCCATCTTCGTCCTCGTCGTCCTCGGCGAGCATCTTCTGAAAGAAGCTGGTGGGCGGCAGCTGGTTGGTGTCGCCGACGATCAAAGTCTGACGGCAGCGGGCAAGAGCGCCAATCGCATCTTCGGGTGGCATCTGTGAAGCTTCGTCGATGATACAGAGATCGAATTCGATGCCCCGACCCGGCAGATATTGCGCAACCGCAAGAGGTGACATCATCCAACATGGCTTATATTCGAGCAAGGCCTTACCGGCGCGCTGGGTCAATTCCCGGACAGGACGATGTGCTCTCTTCTTGCCGGTTTCATGCTCAAGGAGAGACCGCTCGCTCCAAGTCGACTTCGGTCCAACGCTGTTTCCCGAAGGGGGATCGGCGGCATCATAGATGTTGAATCGCACTTCATCTGCTGTCAGACGCAAAATCTCCCTGTCCAGCTTCGCCAGCT
Source organism: Alphaproteobacteria bacterium (assembly GCA_965221475.1). GTDB lineage: Bacteria > Pseudomonadota > Alphaproteobacteria > Bin65 > Bin65 > Bin65. Next base: position 1,350,122 of record OZ244891.1, read on the forward strand.
CCTTGCGATGATCGTCGAGATCGGTTCCCGGGAACCGGCCCAGCACTTCACCGTGCCGCTCATAGACTTTCCGCGCCACGGATCGGGCAACTACGGCGTCGAGTGTATCGGCAAGACCGGTTAGAGAATCGTTCGCAGACAGAAGAGCGTTCACGACCCATTCAAGCCCTTCTTCCTTCAGTTCCTTCGTTCTGCGCTGAAAGTCGGAGTGGATTCGCAAACCATCGGCTCCGGCCGCCGCTGCGGTCAGCCAGTCACTCAATTCTTCTCGCGGTGTTTCTTCAAGTAAACGGGCGACGTCAACACCGGTCTCCTGCTCCAATTCCTGGAGCATGTCGTTGGCTCCTCTCTCGCTGTCAATCGCACGGGAAAGCGCCTCAATCGCCTCCGGCATCGATCCCCTTTCAAGCAAATCGAGCAGCACCTCGGTGCCAACCACGCCGGTTCCGATTGTCGTGGCAAAACCGACAGCGCGCTGGAGGTGGGCGATCCGCTCTTCGTCAATAGGGGCATCTTCGCCAATCAGAGTTCGGACGACACCATCGGCCTCAAGCTCAAGCCTCGACATTTCATAAGCATGACAGACCTCAGCAAGCCGGTCGAGCAGCGCCAAATCGACCGACTCGGGACTGCGGAAAGCAGAAACGTGTCGTTCGATTATGCTGAGTGCATGATGTTTGCGCGCAAGCTGAGATTCCTTCTCCTCTATTGCACGCGCAAGCTCATCGCAATTTTCGCAAGAAACCGATTTGTCTATATCGGGTAGAGAGAACACTTGCTCAATATCTTCAGATTTGCAAAAGTGTCTGATCGCACGATTTGCCGGACCGGCCAGTAGGCGATCAACGTCTTCAAGATACCCCATCAGTGCCTCGAAGGCGTCAAAATCGGTATCGATGCCAGCAAACGACAAGCCGAATACGATTTTAGTTCGGGAATCGCTATTGTACTCCTGCAGCTCTGCTATCCAATCCATCAGCCGTTGTAGATCAGAAGTGGCGATATCTGGATCGAAGTAGTTTCGTTTGGATATCGCCAGATAAAAGCGCTTTGTATCCTTATAGCGTCGCCCGATTCGCGATAAAAAACTACTTCCTGCTAGTACAGAAATATGTTCGAAAACAATCTCATACGGGAGAACTGTGGTTGTTGATATCGCTTCATCGATCTCGCTTCGACGATCACGCAGCTGCCGGCCATGCTCTATGGTCGCGCGAACAACAGGTATAGCAGCGGGATTGACTGTTTCTGGACTACGCAAAGCCAGAACCTGTTTTGGCACTCCGGAAATAATGTTTCGTGCTTCCCGAAGTGCGGCGATTGGCGTATCGGCAAGCTCCGGACATGCTTTCATAAACTGTTTAACTTCCTTCAGCGTCGCCTGCCATTTCGTCAAAGAAGACTGACTTTCCTCAACTGCCGCTTTGGCGTTTTCTATACTGACTCCAGATATGTTCAGTTCAGAAACAGCATTACGAACGTCGAGAAGATTTGTTTTATTTTCCAGGGAATCGGCATCGACCAAATTACGAGAGATATATTCTCGATCTTCGTTAGCTTTTCCGTAAGTTTCAAGAAAATTAGCAACATCGTCCTGCAATTTTTCTCGAAATATTCTGGCACCAAGCTCTACAACCGGCCGGGGTTCTTGCGAAAAACTGTTCAACGAGTCACGCAAATCCTCCAATCTCGGAAGAGTAAGGTCGCCGGACAGGGCATAATCTGTCAGGGCAGCGCGACATCGATCCACTTCCGCGTAAGCGCGCGCTGCCTTCCCGGTTCGGTCGCGAACATCATCGATGACGAATGGGGTCAAGTGAGGGAGATATTGGTTCTGCCAATACGGGCCAGCGTCCGTGGCTTTCCTCCAGGCTTCTTCGATCTGGCTTCCGATCAATCGAAGTGCCTCCGTTCTCTCCCGACTCCAGCGTTCCACGCCGGGCAGCGCCGGGGGAGACGTTAACGGACCGGGTTTGCCGCCGAGCCGGTCTGAAGTCCCAATGCTCCAACCCAGAATATCGTGCACAGTGCGTCCGGTCTCCCCGAACCGGGAAGACATGACGCCAATATATTCGGCCAACCTGGATCGGGTCCGGCGAAAAGCCTCGCGCTTCCCCGTCAGGCGCGCGGATTTCTCGGGCTTCGCCATGGCGATTCGGCGCCCGACCGAATCGATAACCGCTTTGCGCGATGCCCGGTCGGCCTGAAGCGGCAGCACGAAATGGCCGAGGCCGAGCGCCTCAAGGCGGGATTGAACCACACTCAACGCCGCCTGTTTGGCTGCTACGAACAAGACCTTCTTTCCATCGCCGAGCGCCGCCGCAATGGCATTGACGATGGTTTGCGATTTGCCGGTGCCCGGCGGTCCCTCCAATGCAGCGTCGGTCCCCCGGGCGATATCGACGAGCGCACTGAACTGCGAAGAATCGGCGTCCATCACCAAGTGCGGAACTGCCGCTTCCACATCGGCGGCGTCGGTATCGTACTCTTCTGCAAACGATCCGGACGCCGAGCGGACACTCCCACCGATCACACGCTTGACTAGCGTATATCTGAAAAAATCGTGCCGACTCGTATCAAGATCATGATACATTGCCATGCGAGCCGAGGGGAAAACACCGACGGCGACCTGGCGGCGTATCTTCATCCGGATTCCTGCCGGATTTAGATCACCGATTTCCACAAAATAATCCTCTATAGAACCGCCGTCGTATTCGGGAAGATCAATCCCGTACTCGCGGGATAATTTTTCAGCAAGAACCAGATTTGCTTCCGGCGCTTCGTTATTGCCGTTGATCCAGTATTCATACCCAGACCTTGTTCTCCTTTCGTCAATCTGGGTCGGCAGCAGAACGATAGGGGAGAATGAGCTTTCGCTCCCCTCAGCGTTGGACCATTCAAGGAAGCCGAAGGCGGTATGGAGAACATTGATTCCCGTCTCCTGACTCCACGATCTGCACTTGGTCCGCAGGCCCCGCAGCTTTCGCTCCAGATCGGCCGGCAGCAGGAGCGTCTGAATGTCCAAATCGCGATGCCGCCCGTCTTCATGCTCGTCGTTGGGCACCGGCAGCTCGTAGGATGGGTCGATGCCGTGCACCCGAGCATGGTCCTCGAGCGACAAATCTTTCCGGGTCTGGCGTGGCGGCATCGAGAGCGCGGCTCTCACCCGGTCGCGCAGATCGCGCTCAAGGGCACGGGCCCTGTCGTCCTGTGCATCGAGCACCGCTATCGCTTCCCGATACTCAGTGTCGGTATAGCGCGCCACGGAGAGCGCCCTGTGGAATTCCTCTGTTTCCTCGTCCTTCGGCGTGTCGTCGAGGCCGGGCAGGGGGATGAGGCGCATCCCTTCCGGCGCGCGAAGGTCGGAGAACAGGACATCGGGCAGTTCATCGACGACCCGGATATGGGAATTGGATTGCGGCCGGAATTGTGTCGAAATCAGCGGATTTCTCCGGCTGAGGTCGAGCAGGCGAAGACGCAGCTTCTCAATCTGCTCTTTCACATAGGCTGTAGCGTCGTTGCGATCCAATCCGTACATCGTTCGCGTTTCCCCTTATCCGCGCGGCAGACACCGGGCGGCAATCAACCATCTTTGGCCGACCGGATCAACGGAGCCCGGCCTGCCGCCCCCGTGCCGGCGCACCCGCCGCATGGACAGGGGTGGCGGGGGGCCTGTAACCCGGTGCCCGGCCCCCGATAAGGGGGCGCGACCCCGCGAACGACCCGAGGCCGAGGCGATGAACCGGAAGGGCGAAGTGAAGAAGGCGGTGCTGGCCTATTCCGGCGGCCTGGACACATCCGTCATCCTGCGCTGGCTGCAGGACAATTACGGCTGCGAGGTGGTGACCTTCACCGCCGATCTGGGCCAGGGCGAGGAGCTGGAGCCGGCCCGGCGCAAGGCCGAAATGCTGGGCATCCGCGAAATCCATGTCGAGGATCTGCGCGAGGAATTCGTCCGCGACTATGTCTTCCCGATGTTCCGGGCCAATGCGCTCTACGAGGGCACCTATCTGCTCGGCACATCGATCGCCCGGCCGCTGATCGCGAAGCGCCAGATCGAGATCGCCAGCGAGACCGGCGCCGACGCGGTCGCCCACGGCGCCACCGGCAAGGGCAACGACCAGGTCCGCTTCGAGCTTTCCTACCTTGCCCTCAAGCCGGATATCCGGATCATCGCCCCGTGGCGCGAATGGGACCTGACCAGCCGGACCCGGCTGATCGACTATGCCGAGAAGCATCAGATTCAGGTGCCGCGGGACAAGCGCGGCGAGCCGCCCTTCAGTCAGGACGCCAACCTGCTCCACGTCTCCTCCGAGGGCAAGGTGCTGGAGGACCCGTGGCAGGAGGCGGATCACGGGCTGGTCCTCACCCGCACGATCTCGCCCCTGGACGCGCCCGACCGGCCGGAGGACATCGTCATCGATTTCGAGGCCGGCGACCCGACGGCCATCGACGGCGAGGCGATGAGCCCGGCTGTGCTGCTGGCCCGGCTCAACGAGCTCGGCGGCCGCAACGGCATCGGCATCGTCGATATCGTCGAGAACCGCTTCATCGGCATGAAATCCCGCGGCGTCTACGAGACGCCGGGCGGCACCATCCTGTTCCACGCCCGGCGGGCGATGGAATCGATCACGCTGGAGCGCGGCGCGGCGCATCTGAAGGACGAGCTGATGCCGCGCTATGCCGAGCTGGTCTATAACGGCTTCTGGTTCGCCCCCGAACGCGAGATGCTGCAGGCCGCCATCGACCGGGCCAGCCGACCGGTGAGCGGCTCGGTGCGCCTCCGGCTCTACAAGGGCAATGTCATCGTCACCGGCCGCAAATCGCCGAACAGCCTGTACGATGCGGATATCGTCACCTTCGAGGACGATGCCGGCGCCTACGACCAGCGCGACGCCGAAGGCTTCATCCGCCTGAACGCCCTGCGCCTGCAACTGCTCGGCCGCCGGACCGGGCGGTAGGCCGGGCGACAACGCGACCGCCGGGTGGCCGTCAGGAGGCCGAATTGTTCAACCGGGAAGCGGAACTGCCTTTCGATCTCCGGATCGCGGATTTCGAAATGGCGATACAGGATGTCTACGACTTCTTCCGGGACGTGAACGAACTGCTGACCGGCAAGGGGCTGCCGCGTCTCGACGACATGCTCCGGCCGGCCGCGATGTCCGGCATCCTGTCCGATATGCTGACCGCGAGCCTGGCAAATCATTCCCGCTCGTTGGTCGAAAACGCCCATTTCAACGGGCACCCCGATCTGTTGCTGCGCGGCGTCTATCCGAACGATGCCGTGCGCGCCGGCACGGCAGGCGTCGAGATCAAGGCAACCCGGAAACCGGGCGGCGCCGTGGACACGCACGGCGCACGGGAGCAATGGCTGTGCGTGTTCGTCTATCGGGTGGACAGTACGACCGAACCGGCCCGGCGCCGCGCGCCCACGGCATTCACCGAAATCTATCTGGGCCATGTCGTGGAAGCCGATTTTCGCAGCAATCCCAGAGGCGATCTCGGCACCCGGACGGCAACCCTTCACAGGAACGGCCTGAAGAAGTTCAGACGCAACTGGGTCTACAGGTCACAGCCCGCTTAAGGCGACGATACTCTTCCGCGACATCGCAAAATATTCCTCGTCCGCCTCGATGCCGATGGCGTCGTAGCCGTGTACCGCAGCGGCCGCGAGAGTCGAGCCGGAGCCGGCAAACGGGTCGAGAACGACACCTTCGCCGAGCGGCAGGGCGGCGCGAACGACCTGCCGCAGGAAGGATTGCGGCTTCAGCGAGGGATGGGGCGCCACCGCCCGCTCGGCCTTCGGCGCCGGCCGGGAGTCGATCAGGTCGCCGAAGGGCCTTTCCTGCGACGGCCGGCGAAAGCCGCCGGTGCGCCAGGTTCGCAGATTGTCCTGAATCCGGCCCTGCGGAGGCCGGCGGAAGATCAGCCACGGCTCCCACATGGAGCGCGGCATAACGCTCACCCCGGAAAATTCCCTGTGGGCGTTCTTCGGCCGGTCCCCGCCCCGCATTGTCATGACGCAGCGTACGATAGCACCGCGCGCTTCGAGGCCCGCCCGGCCCAGCGCGTCGGCGACGCAATGCTGCACCAGCGGGTTGCTGGCGACAACGACATTCGCGCCCGGCACCAGGACCCGGTACAGCAGCAGGCCGAGCTGTTCGAAGAAGCCGCGCAGCCGGGCCAGGTCTTCGTCGGTCAGCGTGGTAAATCTTGGCAGCGGCGCCCGTGCATGGCCGTCGAAGGACGGCGGAATTCGCCAGACACCGCCCCTGCCATTCCTGAGCTTGCTCATGTGCGTATCGGAATATTCGACCAGCCCGTAAGGCGGGTCCGTCACAACGGCCTGGATCGAACGGGGCGGCGCGCAGCGCAGCCAGTCGAAACAATCGGCACGATACATCCGAACGGCGCCGCCCTTCAGGGAAAACGAGGCAATCCGCTCAAGGGCCGTCTGCCCGTTCGCAGCCGGGTTCGCCCGCTTCAGGCGGTAATGCCCCCGCTCGGTGCGCTCGAAGACATCCGGCGTGTTCAGACTCAGATAGGAGCGGATCGACGAGCGCGGCGTCACGCCGATATTCCGAACGACGACCGCCTCGATTTCCTGCAGACTGACCGCATCCCCACAGCCTTCGAGAAAACGGAGAATCGCGTCGCGGACCCGGCCGGCAGGCATTCGCGGATTGTCGCTCGTCATGGCGGGCCGGTATCATATTGACGTCCGGACGTCAATTGTATTTGTTTTGTTCAAAAGCGCGCAACATCCACGCGCGCTCCGCTACGCCGCGGGTTCGGGGAGGCCGGCCTGGCGGCAGGCGGCGGTGACGGTGTTGGCGAGCAGGCAGGCGATGGTCATGGGGCCGACGCCGCCGGGCACCGGCGTGATCGCGCCGGCGACCTGGACTGCCGAATCGAAATCGACATCGCCGACCAGCCGCATCGCGCCGGCCACCGCACCGGGCCGGTCGTCGGCAATGCGGTTGATGCCGACATCGATCACCGTCGCACCCGGCGCGATCCAGTCGCCCGGCACCATGCGCGGCCGGCCGACGGCGGCGATGACGATATCGGCCCGGCGGCACTCGCCGGCCAGATCGCGGGTGCGCGAATGGGCGACGGTCACGGTACAGTGCTCGCGCAGCAGCAGCTGGGCCATCGGCTTGCCGACGATATTGGAGCGGCCGAGCACGAGGGCGCGCAGGCCGGTCAGGTCGCCGAGCCGGTCCTTCAGCATGGTCAGGCAGCCGCGCGGCGTGCACGGCACCAGCCCGCTGCCGCCGGTCGCCAGCCGGCCGGCATTGACGACATGGAAACCGTCGACATCCTTGTCCGGGTCGATGGCATCGAGCACGGCGGCTTCGGCGATCCCCTGCGGCAGGGGCAGCTGGACCAGGATGCCGTGGACCGCGGGATCGTCGTTGAGCCGGCGCACGAGGGCGAGCAGGGTGGCCTGGTCCGTATCTTCCGGCAGCCGGTGCTCGAAAGACTGCATCCCGGCCGCAGCGGTCGCCCGGCCCTTGTTGCGGACATAGACCTGGCTCGCCGGATCCTCCCCGACCAGCACGACCGCAAGGCCCGGCGCGAGGCCGTGCTCCGCCTTCAGCGCCGCGACCTGGCGGCCGACGCCGTCGCGCAGGCGGGCGGCCAGGGCCTTGCCGTCGATGATGCGGGACTCGTCCATGGCCGAAAGGCTCCGTTTCAGGGGCATCGGGAACGGGTGCGGGCGGCCGGCGGTGCCGGCGGGTTCAGCCGAGGGGGACGCCGCCGCAGGCCGGCCCGAAGGCGTATTCGATGAGCAGGCTGCGGACCGCCCAGATGCCGATGAAAACGACGATGGGCGAGAAATCCAGCGCGCCGGTATTGGGCAGAAAGCGCCGGATCGGCGCCAGAACGGGCTCGGTCACCCGCTGCACCGCGTCGAAGACGATATTGACGAACCGGTTATAGGCGTTGACCACCCCGAACGATATCAGGAGGCTCAGAACGATATAGATCACCAGGATCCAGGTGTAGAGCGACAGGATCAGTTCGATCAGGCGGACCAGGGTGCACATGGCGGGAGGCCGGCTCCGGCGGGTATGGACGATAAGGCGCGCCGACCCTATCGGCGCGGCCGCGCCAAGGCAAGGATATGTCCCGGTTCCTGCCCGAACCGGGGCAATCTGCGGAACGCCGCAGCGGTTAAGGGCTAGAAGGCTTCCTCCGGCAGCGCCATCAGCGGCACCTTGCCGGCCTGGATGGCGAGGCCGAGGGATGCCGTCTCCGGCAGCACCTTCTTCATGTAAAAGCGCGCGAGGTGGAGCTTGCCGGCGTGGAAGCCGGCCGGATCGGCCTCGGCCCTGTCCAGCGCGGCACGGGCGATGCGGGCCCACATCCAGCCGACGGCGACCAGGCCGAAAAAGCGCAGATACTCGCTCGCCGCCGCGCCGGCCTCCTCGGGGTCGGCGAGGCCTTTCTGCGCCAGCAGCAGGGTGATCTGCTGAAGCTGGGCGAAAGCCGCGGTCAGCGGCCGGCAGAATTCCTGCATTTCCGGCGTGCCGCCATGCTCGGCCAGGAAGGCCTGCAGGGGATGGAAGAAGCGGCGCAGCAGCCGGCCGCCGCCTTCCGGCATCTTGCGGCCGACCAGATCGAGGGCCTGGATGCCGTTCGTGCCCTCGTAGAGCTGGGCGATGCGGGCGTCGCGCACGAACTGCTCGATGCCGTGTTCGTGGATATAGCCGTGGCCGCCGAAGGTCTGCAGCGCGAGATTGGCCGCCTCGAAGCCGTGATCGGTGAACATCGCCTTGACCACCGGCGTGACCAGCGCAACGAAATCCGCCGCCGCCTGCCGCACCGCCGGGTCGCCGTGCCGCTCGGCGATATCGATCTGCATGCCGGTCCAGTAGGCGAGCACCCGCGCACCCTCGGTCACGGCGCGCTGCCGGAGCAGCATGCGGCGCACATCCGGATGCACGAGGATCGGGTCGGCCGCCCGGTCAGGATGCGCCGGGCCGGCGAGCGCGCGGCCCTGGGCCCGCTCGCGCGCATAGGCCGCCGCGTTCTGATAGGCGACCTCGGCAAGGCCCAGGCCCTGCAGGCCGACGCCGAGACGGGCCGCGTTCATCATCGAGAACATGGCGCGCATGCCCTTGTGCGGCGCGCCGACCAGCCAGCCGGTCGCCGCATCGAAATTCAGCACGCAGGTGGCCGAGGCGCGGATGCCCATCTTGTGCTCGATGGCGCCGCAGCGCACGCCGTTGCGCGCGCCGGCGGCCCAGCCCGCGCCGTCGCGCCGGGGCAGGAATTTGGGCACCAGGAACAGGCTGATGCCCTTGATGCCGGGCGGCGCATCCGGCAGGCGGGCGAGCACCAGATGGACGATATTCTCCGTCAGATCGTGCTCGCCGGCCGAGATGAAGATTTTGGTGCCGGTGAGCGCGAAGCTGCCGTCGGCCTGCGGCTCGGCGCGGGTGCGGATGAGGCCGAGATCGGTGCCGCATTGCGGCTCGGTCAGGCACATGGTGCCCGACCAGCTGCCGTCGGCAAGCCGGGGCAGATACACCTCCCTCAGCGCTTCGTCGGCCCATCGCTCGATTGCGTTGTAGGCGCCGTGGGACAGGCCCGGATACATGCCGAAGGCCATGTTGGCCGAGCAGATCATCTCCTCGACCGCGAAGCCGACGGTCTTGGGCAGGCCCTGGCCGCCGCGGGCCGGATCGCAGGTCAGCCCGGTCCAGCCGCCTTCGGCATAGAGGGCATAGGCCTCGCGGAAGCCGGCGGGGGTGCGCACGACGCCGTTCTCGTAGCGGCAGCCTTCGGCGTCGCCGGGCAGGTTGAGCGGCTGCAGCTCGTTCTCGCAGAATCTGGCCGCCTCGCCGAGGATCGCATCGACCAGATCGGGCGTCGCCTCCTCATAGCCTTCGAGGCCGGCGACCGCCGCCTCATAGCCGAGCACCTCGTTGAGCACGAAGCGCATATCGTCGAGCGGAGCCTTGTAGACGGGCATGGGTCCGGGTTCCCTGTCTCCGGGGCTAGTTGCGCAGCGGCTTGCCGGTGGCGAGCATGTGTTCGAGCCGGGCGAGGGTCGGCCCGGTCCGGAGCAGCCGGACCAGCGCCTCGCGTTCGAGCGCGAACAGCCGGTCTTCCGGCACGCTCCGGGTGATATCCGTATCGCCGCCGGTCAGCACCGTGGCGAGCTCGCCGGCGACGGTCGCATCGTGCGGCAGGGCTGCGCCGCGCAGCCGGAAGCCCTCCACGGCGAGGTCGAGCGCCGCCTTGCCGGCCGGCCCCGGCAGGGTGAGTTCGGCCGGCTCCGGCGGTTCATAGCCCTCGGCCATGGCGAGGGCCTTCTGTTTGGCATCGTGGAGCAGCCGGTCCCGGTTCATGGTGATGCCGTCGCCGGCGCGCAGAATGCCCATCTCCCGCGCCTGTTCGGCCGATCTGGCGACCGCCGCCGTCGAAATCTGCTCGAACGCCGCGGCGACCGGCGGCATCGGCCCGGCCGGCCCGCCGTCGCGCGTGTGGCGCAGGACCGTCTCCTTGCAGCCGCCCCAGCCCGGCACGACGCCGACCCCGGCCTCGACCAGGCCGGCATAGGTCTCCGCATGGGCCTGGATCGCGGCGGCGTGCAGCAGCAGTTCGCAGCCGCCGCCCAGCGCCATGCCGGCGGGCGCGGCGACGACCGGAAAGGGTGCATATTTGATCGCCTTCATCGCCTGCTGGCCGCTTTCGACCATGCTCTCGATCATCGGCCAGACGCCGACATTGGCGGCGAAGAGCATCACGCCGATATTCGCCCCGACCGAGAAGTTCGTGCCCTCGCCATAGAGCACCAGGGCCCGGTATTCCTTCGCGACCCGCTTCAGGGATTTCTGCAGCAGGGCGATGACATCGGGGTCGATGGCGTTCATCCGGGTGTGGATTTCGAAGCAGGCGACGCCGTCGCCGATATCCCACAGGCTGGCCGAGCGGTTCCGCTCGACCGGCTCGCCCGCGCGGCGGATGTCTTCCAGCAGCAGCACGCCGTCCGCCCGTTCGACCGGGCGGTAGCGGCCGTCGGTGCCGAACGCCTCCAGCCGGCCGTCGGCGACCCGGTAGAAGCGGCCGTCGCCGACCCGGTCGAGCAGCGCCGGCACCGGGCGGCCCTCGGCGCGCAGCCGCCCGGCGACATAGCCCGGCCCGAGCCGGTCGGCGAGCTCGAACGGGCCCCGCTTCCAGGCGTAGCCGAGCCGCAGCGCGGTATCGACATCGGCAATCGAAGCGGCGATTTCCGGCACCAGTTCGGCGCTGTAGCCGATGACGGCGGAGAGCACGCGCCAGGCCCACTCGCCGCCGCGGTCGCCATGTTCGACCAGGGCGCGCAAATCCTTCGCGCCGGCCCGCAGGCTTTCCAGCTCCGGCTTGCGCGACGGCGCATAGTCGCCGCTGGAGAGATCGATCGATTCCTTCACCCGGCCGCCGCCGGCCCGGTTGAGCCGGTAGAAGCCGCCCTTGCCCTTGCGGCCGGTATGGCCGGTTTCGATCATCTGCCGGATCAGGGCATGGTCGCGGAAATCCCGGACATAGGGATCGTCCGCCGGCAGGCTGGCGATCATGCTGGCGGCGACATCGGGCATCAGGTCGATGCCGACCAGGTCCATGAGGCCGAAAATGCCGGTCTCCGGCACGCCCATCGGCCGGCCGCCGAGCGCGTCGGCCTCCTCGACCGTCAGGCCCAGATCGAAGGCGGCGTTGATGGCGGACTGAATCCAGTAGCCGCCGATGCGATTGGCGACGAAGCCCGGCCGGTCGTTGCAGGCAATTGCCGTCTTGCCCAGCGCGCGGTCGCAGAATTGCACGACCGCCGCGACGGTCGCCGGATCGGTTTGGGCGCCGGCAACGATTTCGAGCAGGCGCATATAGCGCGGCGGATTGAAGAAATGGGTGATGAAGAAGCGGTCGGCGAAACCGCCGGCCGGCCCCTCCAGCAGCCGGGCGAGCGGAATGGTCGATGTGTTCGAAGTGACGGCCGCGCCCGGCTTCCTGTGGGTGCCGATTTTCTTGTATACAGTATTTTTGATATCCGGCCGCTCGACCACCGCCTCGATAATCCAGTCGCAGTCGGCGAGCCGGCCGAGATCGTCCTCCAGATTGGCCGGCTCGATCAGCGCGGCGTTGCGCGGATGCATGAAGGGTGCCGGATTCTGCCCGAGCAGGCGGGTGACGGCCTCCCGCGCCAGGCCGCTGCGGTCGGTCGCGCCTTCGGGCACGATATCCATCAGCACGACCGGCACCCCGGCATTGGCGATCTGGGCGGCGATGCCGCCGCCCATGGTGCCCGCGCCGATCACTGCAATCTTGCGTATCTCCATGATGTCCCGCCCTGATGCCGGCCGCGCCGGGCGCCGGCTCAGCCGGCCGCTTCCAGAACCGTGGCGATGCCCTGCCCGCCGCCGATGCACATGGCCGCCACGGCGAAGCGGCCGCCCTCCCGTTTCAGCAACGCCGCGGCCTTGCCGGCAATCCGCGCGCCCGATGCGCCCAGCGGATGGCCGAGCGCGATGGCGCCGCCATCCAGATTCACCCTGTCGGGATCGATGCCGAGCGCGTCGATGCAGGCCAGGGCCTGGGAGGCAAAGGCCTCGTTGAGCTCGAAAATATCGATATCGGCCGGCGCCAGCCCGGCCCGGTCGAGCGCCTTGCGCGTCGCCTCCACCGGGCCCATGCCCATGATTTCGGGCTCCAGCCCGGCGGTCGCGACGGCCCGGATGCGCGCCAGCGGGGCGATGCCGTGCCGCTCGGCACAGGCTTCCGTGCAGATCAGGGTCGCGGCGGCGCCGTCGGTGAGCGGCGAGGAGGTGCCGGCGGTCACCGTGCCGTTCTCGACAAAGGCCGGTTTCAGCCCGTCCAGCGCCTCGACCGTACTGTCCGGCCGGATGCCGCCATCGGCGCTCACCGTGCTGCCGTCCGGCGCCTCGACCGGCACGATCTCGTCGGCGAAGCGGCCTTCGGCGTGCGCCCGGGCGGCCTTGCGGTGGGAGGCGACGGCGAACTCCTGCTGGCGCTCGCGGGTCACCTGATAGCGCTCCGCCACGGTCTCGGCGGTCAGGCCCATGGAGTGGTAGGTTTCCGGCCAGCGTGCCAAAAGGCCGGGATGCGGCGCCGGGTTGAAGCCGCCCATCGGCACCCGGCTCATGCTCTCGACCCCGGCGGCGATACAAGCCTCGCCCGCCCCCAGGCCGAGCAGGCCGGCGGCATTGTGAATCGCCTGCATCGACGAGCCGCACCATTTGTTGACCGTCGTGCCCGCCACCGTCACCGGCAGCCCGGCGAGGAACACGGCATAGCGGCCCATGTTCATGCCCTGCTCGCCCTCCGGCATCGCATTGCCGAGGATGACCTCCTCGATATCGGCCGGTTCGATGCCGCTGTCGGCGACCAGGCCGCGGATCGTGGCAGCGGCGAGGTCGTCCGGCCGGACCTGCGCCAGCGCGCCCTTCTTCGCCGGGTGGAAGGGCGACCGCCGGTAGGCCGCGATGACGATGTTCCGGTCCATGGCTTCCCGATATCCGTTGGCGGGGGCGGGGGGGCGCTGCGCACCTCTTCGCTATCTGGGGCCGCACCCCCCGCTTGTGAACCGGAGCGCCGGGAAATTTCGCACGCGGCCGACAGATATTCTCCGGCCAGCAAGGCGAGTGGGCAGGACAGGCTGGCAGGGCGAATTCAGCCCGGCTGCTTCCTTCGAAATACCGTCGCGGCGCGGGCGAGGCCGCGGGGTTTCGGGTAGCCGGCCGGGCGGGGCCTGCCGGGCCGCCCTTCCCGGCGGCGGCGGCGCGGCTTCAGGCGGATCGCGCGGCGGCCAGTTCGGCGTGCTGGCGGAACAGGGCGGGGATGGTCTCAACCGGCCGGCGGCCGAAGCCGCATTCGGTGGCAATGCCGAAATCGCGCACCGTCTTTTCGGCGGCGGCGATGCGGCGGCGCGTGCCGGCAATGCCGCCGGTCATGTGGACCAGGCCGAGATAGAGTTCGCATTCCGCCGGCCGCCGCAGCCCGGCCAGCGGCGCGAAATAACCCTCGTCGTCGCGCTCGCGCGGCACCGGCAGATGAAGCCACGCAACCGGGCGGTGCGCCCGCTCGAACACGCCGTTGGCCACGGCGACCAGCAGGCCGGTATCGGCCGGTTCGCAGAAATGCCGGTGGCCCGCATCGCCATAGCAGAGATGGATGCCGGCCTCGACGCCGGCCGGCACGAGATCGACCAGGCCGGCCGCCCGTTCGACGATCCCGTCGAGCAGTCCGTCGCCCAGATGGTTCGGCATCGCGCCTTCGAGCAGGGCGAACTCGACCACCACCTCCCACTGGATCGCCAGCTTCTCCGCCGGTATGCCGGCGACGATCCGGGCGATCTCGCCGCCCAGCGCGCGGGCATAGGCCTGCTCGAACCGGTCGCGCGAGGCCGGCTCGACATAGAGCGTCGCGACCGAAAGCGGCGTCGGCAGACCGACCTGGAAGCGCAGGTGCGGCGGGATCGCCCCCTCTTCGGCCAGGCGCCGGAACACCTCGTACGATTCCAGCGCGGCGTCGGCATAGCCGGGGGCGGGCAGCTCGATCCGGTCGGCCGCATGCACACCCTCCACGATCCCGTAGACCGGCACCGGGACATAGCCGCCGGCGGCCTCCTGCAGGCGCAGCTGCGGGCTCTGCCCGATGCGCGCGTGCTGCCAGCGGATCCAGCTGTCCCGCTCGCCGACTTCGCCGTCCGGCAGGCGCCGCAGATGAGGGCCGAGCTGCGCCGACGCGGCCCGGAACATATCCGCGGCCGTGGCAAAGGGCGCGCTGCCGACCAGATGGACGGCGCCGCGCGTGCTGCTGTCGGTCATGCCGGTCTCCTGCCGCCGCTGCCGATTGCCCGACTGTACCATCGCGCAGGCGCGCGGCAAGACGGGCCGAAGTTCCTTGAAATTCCTATCGACTTCCTCTAACTACCTGTCTAGCTATCTGTCTAGATAGAGAGTGGGCCATGTGGAATTTGCAGGACGCGAAGAACCGGTTCAGCGCCGTGGTCGCTTCGGCCATCGCCGGCACACCGCAGCATGTTACACGGCGCGGCAAGCCGGCCGTGGTCGTGCTTTCGGCCTCGGATTACAGCCGGCTGCTCGCCGACGCGCGACAGGCGCGCGGATCGTTCGTCGATCATCTGCTCGCCTTTCCCGGCACGGTCGAGGGCGGGGAGCCCGGCCGCGCCCAGGTCGTACCGCGGCCGGTCGACCTTTGATCTATCTGCTCGACACCGATGTGCTCTCGGCGCAACGCCGCCCGGAGCGCGCACCGCAGGTATCCGTCTGGCTGAAATCCAAGCCGTGGGACGAACTTTATCTGAGCGTCGTCACGCTGGGCGAAGTCGAGCGCGGGATTGCCCTTCAGGCCGGGCGCGATCCGGCGTTCGCCGCGGAACTGCGCACGTGGATCGACCGGACCGTTCACCTCTTCGCCGACAGGCTGCTGGATTTCGGTGCCGAAGAGGCACGGATATGGGGGATGCTGTCGGCCCGGCTCGGACACAGTAGCGCCGACCTTTTGATCGCGGCGACCGCCCTTGCGCGGCAAGCGATCGTCGTTACCGGCAATGTCGCCGACTTCGCTCCGACCGGCGTCGAGATCGAAAATCCGTTCCGGTGAGGCTTCCGGGCCGGAATCGTGTGCGGCCGACTCGATCCTGCCTGCCGTGCACGCGCCTTGAGCGGGCGCGGCTCAGGTGGCGCGGCGGATGGTGCAGCCATAGGGTCTGGTCATGCGCGTCGGCGGGCCGCGGCGCTCGACCATCTCGGCACCGGATGTCGGATAGGTCCGGTCCCAGTTCATGCCGGTGCTCGGCCGCGCCAGCTTGATGACCCACCAGTGCTTGTAGCGGCCGGGCGGCGAATCCGGCGTATGGGCATAGGCGGCGCCGGCATGGAGATAGACATCGCGCAGCAGGGCATAGCGATGGCACGGGCTGGCGATCAGATTGCCCACCGCGCCGCGCGCGGTCGATTGCCCGGCGGCCAGGGTTTCGCCGACCGCGACCCAGCGATAGCCGGCCCGGGAGACGCGCTGTTCGGGCTGCAGGCCGTCGCTGCCGGCGTGGTAGAAGCGCCAGTTGGTACGGAAATCCCGGACCTTGACCTCGGCCGCGCGCATCAGGTGCGCTTCGAGGATCAGCGGCGGCAGGCCGTTCCTGGTGCGGAAATCGTTGACCACCCGGATCACCGACTGGGCATGGCGCATCTGTTCGGGCGCCGGATCGGCGACCAGCGGCGCGCTGCGGCCGAAGCCGGCTCCCTCGCCGCCGGCACACGCGCCGAGCGCGAGGGCGCAGAACAGAACCGGCAGGCAGGACCGGACCGGCCGGTTCACAGCAGGCGGGCTGCGGCGCGAGCGCGGTTCCCGAACCGGATCATGGCGCGCCGCGGACGCGGCCGGACGGCGGCGCGGGCGTTTCCTGTTACTCGTCATTGTTCCGGTTCGTCTCCTTCCTGCACTCCTTGCCCGTGCATTCGGGCGGACCGGTTTGCCACAGCCGGTCGCGCCACGGGTCGGGCCGCGCCATGACCATGGTCCAGAAATGTTTGATCGGGATGCCGTGGCGCGGCGGATCGGGATTATGGTCATAGGCGATGCCGACCTCGGTCATGCCGGTGAGCGTCATCTGCATGAGGTGGCGGGTGCTGCCGGTCCACTGGCGCAGCGTGGCCTCGGCCGTCTCCTTGCCGCCGGCCAGGTTCTCCGCCACCAGGGTCCAGGTGTAGCCGGCCTCCCAGACCCGGTCGCCGAGCTGCGAACAATCCGTGCCAGTGTGCTGCATCAGGGCGTGCCGGGCGATATCGAGATTGTGCCGCCTGGCCGCCAGCATCAGGCGCGGCTCCAGCTTCATGACGGTGTGGCCGCGGCGCTCGCGCACCCGGTTGACCAGCATCAGCAGGCGCAGAACCTTGTCGCCGATCAGCGTCGGGAACATGCGGTCGGCGAGGCGCGCCGCCGCCTCCCGGCCGGGCCGGGCCGGATCGCGCCGGTATTCCTCGGTCAGAACATAGCGGTCCGGATCGTAGGGGCGCGGGATCCGGTCGGCGCCGTGATATTTCCAGGCCTTGCATTCGGGCTGGCCGACGCGGCGCGGCCGGGCGGCGGGGCGGCGCCGCGGCTTCGCCTCGACAGCATCGGCGGCAGCCTGCGCCAGGTACCGGCCGGGCAGGCCGGGCATCGGGGCGAGCTGCAACGCCCGCGCGCACGGCAGCGCCAGGCCGGAACCCGGAACGGCACTGCACAGGCCGGGGCCGGAAGCCGGCAGCGCCGGACCGCGCGGAGCCGCACGCTCGGCCCCGAACGCCGCCGATGCCAGCCCGGCCGCCAGCGCGGCTGCGCCGGCGGCGGCGATATACGGACGATTGCGAACCGGGCAGCGCCGGAAGATCATCGAATCACGATTTCCGGCGCCGGCTTCGAACCCGCCGGCCCGGCATCCAGCCGGTCGAGGATGCGGCCGGCAATGTCGCGGTAGGCGGTGGCGTGGGCGCCGTCCGGCTCGGCGACCACAATCGGCCGGCCGCCGTCCGACGTTTCACGAATCGCGATATCGAGGGGTATTTCGCCCAGAAAATCGACACCGAGCCGCTCCGCCTCCTGCCGGGCGCCGCCATGGGAGAAGATATCGCTGCGCCCGCCGCAATGCGGACACAGGAAATAGCTCATATTCTCGACGATGCCGAGCACCGGGACATCGACCTTGCGGAACATGTTGAGCCCCTTGCGGGCATCGAGCAGGGCAATGTCCTGGGGCGTCGAGACGATGACGGCGCCGGCGAGGCGCGCGGTCTGGGCCAGCGTCAGCTGCGCATCCCCCGTCCCCGGCGGCATATCGACCACCATCACGTCGAGGGGCCCCCAGTCGACATCCCGGAGCAGCTGCTGCAGCGCGCTCATGACCATGGGGCCGCGCCAGATCATCGGCGTTTCCTCATCGACCAGGAAGCCCATGCTCATCAGCTTCACGCCGTGGCCGTCCATCGGGTCCAGCACCTTGCC
Organism: Alphaproteobacteria bacterium; assembly: GCA_965221475.1. Classification (GTDB taxonomy): domain Bacteria; phylum Pseudomonadota; class Alphaproteobacteria; order Bin65; family Bin65; genus Bin65. Next base: position 1,368,140 of record OZ244891.1, read on the forward strand.
GTCGGCCGTGGTCGGCTTGCCGCGAACGCCCATCATGCGCGGCATGGAGGGGCCGTAGATATCGGCATCGAGCAGGCCGACCCGCGCGCCCTCGGCCTTGAGGGCCAGTGCCAGATTCGCCGCCGTGGTCGATTTGCCGACGCCGCCCTTGCCGGAGGCGATGGCGACGATGGAGCCGATCCGGTCGGCTCCGGAAGGGGAGGCGCCCCCGCCCGCCGCCGGCCCGCGCGCGGCCGGAGCCTCTCCCGGGCTGCCCCCGGCCCGGTCCGCACCCTGGCCGGGGCGATGCGCGGTCAGCACGGCGGTGACGGAGGTGACGCCGTCGAGCGCCAGCACCGCCTGCTCCGCCGCCTTGCGCAGCGGTTCGGCGCCGGCGCCGCGGGCCTGCGCAACTTCGATGGAGAAGCCGACATTGCCGTCCTTGACTACCAGGCCGGCAATCATCCCGGCGGATACGACATCCCGGCCCTGTTCGGGATCGCGCACCCCGCGCAGCGCCTCCAGGATCCGTTCTTCCGCGATCTTGGCCATGCTTGAATTCTCCGTTTTCGGTCCGATATCCCGAAGGGTCCGGGGCGACGGGCAACGGGAACAGAACTAGACCCGACGCCGGAGGCGATCCAGCACGGGGCGCCGGGCTGCGCCCCTTGGCAGCAGTTCCGGCCGGGCAGACCGGCTTGTGCATTGCCGCCGGGGGCGGGCGTCTCTATGTACCGGCGACCGGCCGGGGACCGCAATTCGGCAACGAGGCGCGACGGGAAAGCGGCACGGCATGCACTTTCGCGGCGCGCGATAGGCCCGTTCGGGGGCCAGAGCAGGGACGGCGAGCAGATGCCTTGGAAAAACCAGAGCGGCGGCTCAGGCGGCCAGGGGCCGTGGGGCAGCGGCAACCGGGGACCGTGGAACAACGGCTCCGGCGGTTCCGGCGGCCGGCGCGGCGGCGACGGCAGAGGGGGCAGAGGCGGCGGCTCCGGCGGTGGATCGGGCGGCGGCTGGGGCGGCCAGCCGCCGAATTTCGAGGACATGATCCGGCGCGGGCAGGACGGCGTGCGCCGCATGATGCCCGGCGGCGTCGGCTCGCCCAAGGGCATCGCCCTGATCGCCCTGCTGGTCGTCGCCATCTGGATGGCGACCGGCTTCTACCGCGTCGATCCCAAGGAGGCCGGCGTCGAGCTGGTGTTCGGCGAGGTCGTCAACGTGACCGCCCAGGGCCTGCAATGGAACTGGCCGGCGCCGATCGGCGAGACCGAGAAGCCGAAAATCACCGAAATATCGAAGACCAATGTCGGCTTTGTCGATCTTGGCGGCGCGCGCCGGACCGAAGAGCGCGAAAGCCTGATGCTGACCGGCGACGAGAATATCGTCGATATCAAGGTCGTGGTGCACTGGCGTATCGATGCCAGGCCGGTGAGCCGGCAGGTGAACGGCCAGGAGGTGACGACCCAGCCGGGCATCCGCAACTATCTCTTCAACATCCGCAACCCGGAGAAGACGATCAAGGACGCGACCGAGAGCGCGATCCGCGAAATCGTCGGCAAGACGCCCTTCGAGGAAATCCGCACCGAGGGGCGCCTGAAGATCGAGGGCGACGCCAGGGTGCTGATCCAGCGCATCCTCGCCGAATACGGTGCCGGCATCGAGGTGGTGCGCGTGCAGCTGCTCGGTGCCGACCCGCCCGACAAGGTGCTCGACGCCTTCCGCGACGTGCAGGCGGCCCGCGCCGACCGGGACAAGATGATCAACGAGGCGACCGCCTATCAGAAGCGGATTCTGGAGCGGGCGCGCGGCCGGGCCGACCAGGTGACGCGGGCGGCGGAAGCCTTCAAGCAGGAGCGCATCCAGATCGCCCAGGGCGAGACCAGCCGCTTCCTTGCGCTGCTGCGCGAGTATGAGGCGGCGAAGGACATCACCCGCAAGCGCATCTACGTCTCCACGATGCAGGACATTCTGAGCCGGATGGACAAGATCATCGTGGACCAGGCCGGCAGCCAGGGCGTGGTGCCCTATCTGCCGCTCAACGAGCTGATGCGGCAGCGCAGCGCCCCGAACGCCGAACCCGGCAGCGACGGGCCGTCCGGCACCGGCACGACCATCGGCCGGCCGGCCGCCGACGCCAGCAGGAGCCAGTAGCATGACCCGCACCCGAATCGCCCTGATCGCCTTTCTGGTCGTCGTCGGCATCCTCGGCTATTCCGCCGTCTACACGGTGCACGAGCGCGACCAGGTGCTGGTGCTGCAGTTCGGCAAGGTCGTCCGCCAGGACAGCGACCCCGGCCTGCATTTCAAGCTGCCCTTCATCCAGACCGTCAGCTATTTCGACCGGCGCGTGCTCGACCTGGATGTCGCGCCGGCCGAACTGCCGACCAGCGACCAGAAGCAGACGGTGGTGGACACCATCGCCCGCTACCGGATCAAGAACCCGCTGAAATTCTTCCAGGCGGCGCGGACCGTGGCAGTCTTCGAGCAGCAGCTGGGCGATATCGTCAGCTCGACGACCCGGGCGGTCTTCGCCCGGGTGCCGCTCTCGGAGCTGCTCACCGCCAAGCGCGCGGAGATCATGCGCGACATCGCCAACCGGGTGAGCGCGGCGGTGGAGAACCGCTATGGCGTCGACCTGATCGATGTGCGGGTGAAGCGGCTCGACCTGCCGCCGCAGAACAGCGAGCGCATCCTGCAGCGCATGGAATCGCAGCGCCGCCAGGAAGCGACCGGCATCCGGGCCAATGGCGAGCGCGAATCGGCGCGCATCCGGGCCGATGCCGACCGGGATTCGCGTATCATCGTCGCCAAGGCCGAGCGCCGCTCCCAGGAACTGCGCGGCGAGGGCGAGGGCAAGGCGCAGGAAATCTACAACAAGGCCTATGGCCGGGACGGCGGCTTTTTCGAGTTCTGGATCTCGATGAACGCGCTGCGCGATTCGCTCGCGTCCGAAAATACCCGCTATGTCGGCCCGGCGGCCGGCCAGTTCTTCAAATATTTCGGCGACATGACGGGCGCGGGGGGCGCTGCCGCCGGGACGAAGCCATAGCCGGCCCGGCGGACAGCCCGGCGTGAACGAGCTGCTGCTGGCGCTGTGCCTGGCCATCGTGCTGGAGGGCATGGTTTATGCCCTCTTCCCCAACGGGATGCGCCGCATGATGCAGGCGTTCCTCGAAGCCTCCGAGGCGACGATCCGCCTGACCGGGCTGGCGGCCGCCGCCCTCGGCCTCGGCCTGATCTGGCTGATCCGCTGACGGAAGGGGCGCGGGGGCGCCGCTTCGCCCGGACCGGGCCCCGTTTCGGCGATTGACCTGCGCCGCTGCAGGCCGGACACTGCAGGGGCGCGACGGGCGGCCGGACGGCCGCCGCCGACCCGACCTGCGAGCGCGAGCATGAGCGACGCGGAAATCGGCATACCGGGCGGCCGGATTGTGACCGGCGACCTGCCCTGCCTGGCCTGCCAGGCCCGAACGGCCGCCATCTGCGGCGTGCTGAAAGGCGACCGCGCCGCCTGCCTCAGGGATTTCGTCGTCCGCCGCAGCATCGGGGCCGGCGGCCGGCTGTTCGACGAGGGCGACCCGGCGGAGAACTATTTCATCGTCACCGAAGGCACGATGATGGTGTTCAAGGAAGCCCATGACGGGCGGCGCCAGATCACCGGCTTTCTGTATCCCGGCGACATGCTCGGCCTCAATCATCGCCAGCGCTATGCCTATACCGCCGAGGCGCTGGACGACACCGTGGTCTGCCAGTACGCCATCGCCCGGCTGAACGGGCTGTTCCGCGACTATCCGGAAATGGAGCACTGGATGCTGCGCCATTGTTCGGACGAGCTGGCCTCGGCCCACGACCAGATGTTCCTGCTCGGTCGCAAGAGCGCGATGGAGCGGATCGCGACCTTCCTGTGGTTCCAGATGCTGCGGCGCCAGCGCCAGAACCCGGAGGCCACCCTGCTCGACCTGCCGATGTCGCGCCGCGATATTGCCGACTATCTCGGCCTGACCGTGGAGACGGTGAGCCGGACCATCACCCGGCTGCGCCGCGAGGGCACCATCCGCGCGGCCGGCCGCCAGGCCATCGAAATCGTCGATCCCGGCCGGCTGCAGGAACGGGCCGGCGCCGACGGGGATTTGCAGCCGGCCATCGCCTGCGCGGTCTGAGGCCGGGGACGGCGAGGGCGCGCGTCCCGGCAGCGCCTCGAAAACGCTTCAGTCGGGCGCCGGCCCCCGGCTGGCCAGCACGCCGGCGCCGGCGAGTCGGCCGATTTCCGCTTCCGAATAGCCGAGTTCGCCCAGGATCGCGGCATTGTCGGCGCCGAGGAACGGCGCCAGCGCCCGCACCCCGGCCGGCGTCCGGTCGAAATGGGCCGCCGGCCGCGGCTGGCGCACCGGGCCGAGCAGCGGATCGTCGTGAATCTCGATGGTCCCGTTCGCCGCGATCTGCTCGTCGTCCAGCAATTGCCGGCGGGTCAGCACCGGCGCCGCGGGCACATCCTCGCGGCCCAGCCGTTCGAGCAGCTCGCCGCTCCGCCATTTGAGCATTTCGGCGCCGATAATATCCCGGCGCTCCGGCCGGTTGCGGGCGCGCGCGCCGGCGGCGGCGAAGCGCGGATCGTCGATCAGGTCCTCGCGGCCGAGGGCCCGGCACATGCCCCGCCATTCGGCATCCGAGATCGCGCCGGCGGTGATGTATCCGTCCTGCGTTTCGTAGACCAGATCGAGCCCCATCTGGCCGAGGGCCGGATCGACCTCGTTGCCGACGAAGGTCAGGCCGGAGATCGCCTCCGGCCACAGATAGGCGACCATGACATCGAGCATGGCGAGCCGGACATGCTGGCCCTCGCCGGTCTGCGCCCGCGCGAACAGGGCCGCCGTGATCGCCTGGGCGGCCGCAACGGCCGTGGTCTTGTCCGGCACGATGGTGCGGACCATGCGCGGCCGGCCGCTCTCCCGGTCGGCCTGGAGGTCGGCAAGGCCGCACAGCGCCTGGATCACCGGGTCGTAGACGCGCTGCCCGGCATAGGGGCCGGTTTCGCCGAAGCCGCTGATCGACACGAAGACGATATCCGGCCGGATTTCGCGCACCGCCGCCTCGCCCAGCCCCATCCGCGCAATGGCGCCCGGCCGGAAATTCTGCACCAGCACATCGGCGGTCGCGACCAGCCGTTCGACGATGGCGAGCCCTTCGGGCCGTTTGATATCGAGCGCCAGGCTCCGCTTGCTCCGGTTGCAGGAGAGGAACGAGGCGGACATGCCCCGGTTCATGCTGCTGACCTGGCGCATATGGTCGCCGCGCGGCGATTCGATCTTGATGACGTCCGCCCCCTGGTCGGCGAGCATCATCGTCGCCATGGGGCCGGAGACCATGGTCGTCAGGTCGAGGATGCGCACACCCGTCAGCGGTCCGGTCATTGGCTCCTCCCCTCCGTCCTCGCGCAATCGCGGCCTCAGCCGACGCCGGCTGGAACCGATGGGGGAAAGTTGATCTCGCGGGCGCGCCGGTAGGCCGGCCGTTCGACCTGCCGCTCGCGGTAGGCGAGGAGCGGCGGCGGCAGGGGAATCTCCAGCACCAGCGCATAATCGAGGCAGGTGACGAGCAGGATATCGGCAATGCTCGTGCCGTCGGGCAGGAGCGATGCCGCACCGACGGGGAATTTCTTCATCATGCCGTCGATCTGCTCGCAGAAATATTCCTTCGCCGAATCGACCGCGTGCGGCGCCTCGCCATAAATGTGCGCCAGCTGCCCGTGCCGCCGGATCAGGTAGAGCGAATGGGCATCGAGCTCGGTCATCACGAAATAGTTCCATTCGTTCAGCGCCGCCCGGTGCCGCGCCTCCCGCGGCACGTGGAAGCCCGCCGGCACGGCGAAGGCCTCGCTCAGATAGGCGATAATCGCCGCGCTCTCGGCGAGAACGAGCGGGCCGTGCTCGATCACCGGAACCTTGTGCCGGGGATTGAGGCGCAGATATTCCGCCGTCATGGTTTCGCCGGTGCGCGGCCCGATCGGGCGCAGATCGTAGTCCAGCCCCTGTTCGGCGAGCATCCAGTGCACGCGCATGGTGCGGGCTGTCCCGATTCCCCACACGATGAGCCCGTTTTCTGCCATGGATCGCCCTCCCCCCATTCGCCGGCCCGCCGGCGCACGGGCGCAAAACGGCCAAGCGCGGCCGGATGCCCGTGGCCGCGCCGGCGCGGCGAAGCGTTCTTCCAGTGGAGCGGCAGAGTGCCCGATGGCGGCGGCGCGATCAACGGGCCGGTGCGGCGCCCGCCGCCGGCCGGGGGCGTTTGCGCCGGGGGGCGCTATCCGATCATGCGGCGGATGACGCCGAAGGCGAACAGGATGCCGAAGGCGGTAAAGACGGCGCCGGCGAAGGCGAACATGTCGTCGGTCGCGCGTGCCATCATGAGCAGCCCGGTCAGCCCGGTCAGGATTCCGGCGAAGAGCATCGCGATATTGGGCATGGGCGGTTTCCCGTTCAGCCGGCCGCTTCGCCGGGCGGGGCCGGGGCGAGGTCGCGATAGGCGTGCCAGGTGGCGTGGGCGACCAGGGGCAGCGTCACCGTGAGGCCGACAAAGCCGGCGACAAGGCCGGCCGCGGTGAACAGAACGATCAGCACCGCCCACAGCAGCATGGCAAACAGATTGCGCCGGACCGCGCGGACGCTGACCAGAATCGCCTCGATCGCCGTCACGTCGCGGTCGATCAGCATCGGGGCGGAAACGGCGGCGATGGCGAAGACGATGGCCGCCATGGCCGCGCCGACCGTGCAGCCGATAACCAGGAAGCCCAGATTCCGGGTCGTCAGCAGCACCGATTCGACGAAGCCGCGCAGGTCCGGCGCCGCCGGGCCGAAGGCGAGCGGCGGCTCGGCACCGAAGAACAGGGCGAACAGCAGCGTCGCCACCCGGATCCAGAACAGGAAGAACAGGCCGAGCACGAAGCCGAGCAGCGCGACCTGTCCGGGATTGCGGCGCCAGGCGCCGAGCGCCGTCGCCACGCCGACCGGCCGGCCGCGCTCCAGCTCGCGGCTGACATGGTAGAGGCCGACCGCCAGCAGCGGGGCGATCAGCATGAAACCGGCGACCAGCGGCAGCACCAGATTATACAGCCGGTAGCGGTGCAGGACGAGCAGGATGACGAGGCCGGCGCCGGCGAACAGGCCGCCCCAGACCAGGCTGGTGCCGCGCGACCGGCGGATATCCTCCCAGCCGGCGGCGAGCCACGCCCAGGGCGCGCCGACCGGGACGGACGGAAAGGCCGGGCCGCCCGCTGGCGCCTCGCCGGATGATGCCCTTGCCACCGCCATGACGCAGCCCCGCACTGCCCAACCGGCGGCAGATTAGGTTGTCGCGGCGCCTGGCAAATTGATCTGGATCAATGCGGCTTCAGGCGGTGGCGGCGCCCAATGCGGCAGTCGCCGGCACGCGCGTTCAACGCCCCTTTTAAAGGGCGCCCGGAACGCCGCCCGGCGGCGCCGGGCAGGGAGCCGACCGAAGGCCACGGACCGAAAATGGCAAGCGCACTCTCCGAAGCCGGACCGGGCAGCGCGGCCGCCGCAGCCGGCCCTGCCGACCGGCCGCTGCCCGACTACAACATGGCCGTGGTCCGCCAGTTCGCGCTGGCCACCGCCTTCTGGGGCATTGCGGCCTTCCTGGTCGGGGTCGTCATCGCCCTCCAGCTCGCCTTCCCGGTCCTCAATCTGGACCTGCCATGGACGACCTTCGGCCGGCTGCGGCCGCTCCATACCTCGGCGGCGATCTTCGCCTTCGGCGGCAATGCGCTGTTCGCGACCTCGCTCTATGTCGTGCAGCGCACCTGCCGGGCGCCGCTCTGGGGCGGGCCGGCGCTCGCCTCCTTCCTGTTCTGGGGCTATCAGGTCTTCATCCTGCTGGCCGGCACCGGCTATGTGATGGGCATCACCCAGAGCAAGGAATATGCCGAGCCGGAATGGTATGTGGACATCTGGCTCACCATCGTCTGGGTCCTCTATCTGCTGGTCTATGCCGGCACCCTGATGCGCCGCCGCGAGCCGCATATCTATGTCGCCAACTGGTTCTTCCTCGCCTTCATCGTCACCGTGGCGATGCTCCATATCGTCAACAATCTCTCCGTCCCGGTGTCGTGGGCGGGCAGCAAGAGCTACATTCTGTGGTCGGGCGTACAGGACGCGCTGACCCAGTGGTGGTACGGCCATAATGCGGTCGGCTTCTTCCTCACCGCCGGCTTCCTCGGCATCATGTATTATTTCATCCCGAAGCGGGCGGAGCGGCCGGTCTATTCCTACCGGCTGTCGATCATCCATTTCTGGTCGCTGATCTTCCTCTATATCTGGGCCGGCCCCCATCATCTCCATTACACGGCGCTGCCCGACTGGGCGCAGAGCCTCGGCATGATGTTCTCGGTCATGCTGTGGATGCCGAGCTGGGGCGGCATGATCAACGGCCTGATGACGCTTTCCGGCGCCTGGGACCGGCTGAGGACCGATCCGGTCCTGCGCTTCCTGGTGGCGTCGGTCGGCTTCTACGGCATGAGCACCTTCGAAGGGCCGGTCATGTCGATCAAGCCGGTCAACGCGCTCAGCCACTATACCGACTGGACGGTCGGCCACGTCCATTCCGGCGCGCTCGGCTGGGTCGCCTTCATCAGCTTCGGCGCGCTGTATTTCCTGGTGCCGAAACTGTGGGGCCGGCGCGAGCTCTTCAGCCTGCGCCTGGTCAGCTATCATTTCTGGATCGCGACCGTCGGCATCGTGCTCTACATCACCTCGATGTGGATTTCCGGCATCATGCAGGGGCTGATGTGGCGGGCCTACAACGATCTGGGCTTCCTGCAATACCGCTTCGTCGAGACCGTGGAGGCCATGCACCCCTATTATGCGATCCGGGCCGCCGGCGGCATCCTGTTCCTGATCGGCGCCCTGCTCATGATCTACAATCTCTACCGCACGATCCGCGGCAACTATGCCGACGAGCCGGCGGCCGCCGACGCCCGGCCCGCCATGGCCGCCGCGCCGGCCGCGGCGTGAGGAGGGCGCGGGGATGGCCAGATTCTCCCATGCGATCCTTGAGAAGAACGTCATTCTGCTGGCGGTCGCGATCCTGATGACCGTCTCCATCGGCGGGCTGGTCGAGATCGTCCCGCTCTATACGATCAAGTCGACCGTCGAGCCGGTGAAGGGCGTCCGGCCCTATTCGCCGCTCGAGCTCGCCGGGCGCGACATCTATATCCGCGAGGGCTGCTACAACTGCCACAGCCAGATGGTCCGGCCCTTCCGCGACGAGGTCGAGCGCTACGGCCATTACAGCCTGGCCGCCGAGAGCGTCTACGACCATCCGTTCCAGTGGGGCTCGAAGCGGACGGGCCCGGACCTGGCGCGGGTCGGCGGCAAATATTCCAACGCCTGGCACGTCCAGCATCTGGCCGATCCGCGCAGCGTCGAGCCGGGCAGCGTGATGCCGCCCTACGGCTTCCTGCTGCGGCGCCGGCTGACGGCAGCCGCCATCGCCGGGCACCTGAAGGCCAACCGGGCGGTCGGCGTGCCCTATACCGATGCCATGATCGCCGCTGCGGCTGCGGACATGGTCGCCCAGGCCGATCCCGAAGGCGACCACGACCACGATGCGCTGCTGGAGCGCTATCCGCGGGCGGTCGTCGCCGATTTCGACGGCCGGCCGGAGGCGCTCACCGAAATGGACGCGCTGGTGGCCTATCTGCAGATTCTCGGCCGGATGGTGGATTTCAGCCAGTACACCGTCCAGGACCTGCAGCAATAGGGCGGCACGATGGAAGATTTCGCCGCCTTCTTCCGTTCCGCCTGGGTCGTCTGGCTGATGGCGCTGTTCGTGGCGATCGTCGCCTGGGCGCTGTGGCCGTCGAATCGCGAACGCTTCCGCCGCGCCGCGCACATCCCGCTCTCCGACGACGACGAACGGCCCCGCAGATCGGAGCCCGCACCGGATTCCGCGCCCGGCGCCGCCGGGAAGAACGGAGCCTGAGCGATGCCGACCAAGACCGAGAAGGACCTCTATTCCGGCCAGGCCACCACCGGCCACGAATGGGACGGCATCGAGGAGCTCGATACGCCGCTGCCGCGCTGGTGGCTGTGGGTGTTCTACGCCACCATCGCCTGGTCGGTCGTCTATTTCGTGCTCTATCCGGCGATCCCGGGGCTGACCGGCTATACGAAGGGCGTGCTCGGCTATTCCTCGCGCGTTGAGGTCGGGCAGAAGATCGCCGCCGCCAGGGCGGCGCAGGGAACGTTCCTCGAAGGCATCCGCACCGCCTCGCTCGCCGACATCCGCCGGGACGACCGCCTGCTGCGCTTCGCGCTCGCCGGCGGCAAGGCCGCCTTTGCCGACAATTGCGCGCCGTGCCACGGCGTCGGCGGCACCGGCAATCCCGGCGGCTACCCCTCGCTGGCCGACGACGACTGGCTCTGGGGCGGCTCGCTGGAGGACATCCACCGCTCGATCCTCTACGGCGTGCGCAACGAGCATGACGACAGCCGGACCTCGGAGATGCCGGCCTTCGGCGGCGACGAGGATGCGACGCTGACGCCGGCGCAGATCGCCGATGTGGCGGCGTTCGTGCTCACCCTCGCCAGGCGCCCGGCCGACGCCGAAGCGGCAGCGCGCGGCGCGCCGCTCTACCGGGAGAATTGCGCCGACTGCCACGGCGCCGCCGGCGAGGGCAGCCGGGAACAGGGCGCGCCCCGGCTGAACGATGCCATCTGGCTCCGGGCCGGCTCGAAAGACGCCATCGCGGCGCAGATCGCAAAGCCGACCATGGGCGTCATGCCGGCCTGGCACCGCCGGCTGGATGCCGGAACCCTCAAGATGCTGGCGGTCTATGTCCATGCGCTGGGCGGCGGCGAGTAGGCGCGCCGCTGCAGCGACCGCCCCCGGAAGGACGGCCCCGCGGAGAGAGCGCCATGTCCCCCGACGGTAGCGGTGCGGCGCAGGAGTTCGGCGACGCCGCGGAGATTCTGTCGGTCCGCGAGCAGAAGACCGATGCGCGCACCGCCGGCCCGGCGCCGCGCCCCGGCCTCTACGCCCGCCGGGCGCAGGTCTATCCCCGCCGGGTCAGCGGCCGCTTCCGCCGCATCAAATGGGCCGCGCTGGCCGGGCTGCTCGGCCTCTACTACATCCTGCCCTGGGTGCGCTGGGACCGCGGCCCGGACGCGCCGGACCAGGCCGTGCTGATCGATCTCGGCAATGAGCGCGGCTATTTCTTCTTCATCGAAATCTGGCCCCAGGAAGTCTATTACCTGACCGGCATCCTGGTGCTCGCCGCGGTCGGCCTGTTCCTGGCGACCAGCCTGGCCGGCCGGATCTGGTGCGGCTATGCCTGCCCGCAAACCGTGTGGACCGATCTGTTCATGTGGGTCGAGCGCCGGATCGAGGGCGACCGCAGCGCCCGCATCCGGCTCGACCGGCAGCCGCTCTCGGCCGGCAAGGTCGGCCGCAAGACGGCCAAGCACGCCACCTGGCTGGCCATCGCCTTCCTCACCGGCGGCGCCTGGATCATGTATTTCGTCGATGCGCCGACGGTCGTCGGCAGCTTCTTCGTCGGCGAAGCCTCGACCGAGACCTATTTCTTCGTCGGCCTGTTCACCGCCACCACCTATCTGCTGGCCGGCATGGCGCGCGAGCAGGTCTGCACCTACATGTGCCCGTGGCCGCGCTTCCAGGCCGCGATGCTGGACGAGGATTCCCTCGTCGTCACCTACAACCGGCTGCGCGGCGAACCGCGCGGGCCGCACCGCAAGGGCCAGGCGTGGGGCGAGACCGGCCACTGCATCGACTGCAAGCAGTGCGTCGCGGTCTGCCCGACCGGGATCGACATCCGCGACGGCCTGCAGCTCGAATGTATCGGCTGCGGGCTGTGCGTCGATGCCTGCAACGGGATCATGGCGAGGGTCGGCCTGCCGCCCGGCCTGATCGCCTTCGATACCGAACGGCGCATGGCGCAGCGGGCGGCGAAGCAGCCGCTCACCTACCGGCTGGTCCGGCCGCGCACCGTCCTCTACGCCTTCCTCCTGGTCGGCGTCGCCGGCCTGATGGTCCTGTCGCTGGCGACGCGGGACGACCGCGGCATCAGCGTGCTGCACGACCGGACCCTGTTCGTGCGCCTCTCCAGCGGCGCGATCCAGAACAGCTATGAGCTCAAGGTTCTGAACAAGGCGCGGACGGCGCGGCGCTTCGATCTGACCGTGGAGGGCCTGCCCGGCGCCCGCATCCTGCTGGTCGGCCGCTCGACCGTGCCGGCGCCGCGCGTGACGGTCGCTGCGCCGCCGGACGGGCTGGGCGAATACCGCCTGCATGTCCGCGCGCCGGCCGCCAGCGTGCGCGCGGCCGAAACCGCGATCCGCTTCGTCATCGCCGGCGCCGACGGCCGGAAGACGGTGCGCGAGGCCGGCTTCCGCGGACCGGAGCCGGCACAATGACGGCGCGCCGGGCAGAGCGGGCCGAAGGCCGGGCCCGGCGCAGCCGCTGGATTCCCTGGGTTTTCGTCTGGGGTTTCGGCATCGTCCTGGCGGCCAACGGCATCATGGTGTTCTTCGCCTTCGACAGCTTCACCGGCATCTCCACCGCCGATTCCTGGCAGCGCGGCCTCGCCTTCGACCGGCAGCTGGAGGCGCAGCAGCGCGCGCGGACGCTGGCCTGGCGGGTCGCCGCCCGCCTCGATCCGGGGGCGGCCGGCCATCGGCTCACCCTGGCGGTGCACGACCGGACGGGGCGGCCGCTGTCGTCGGCGCAGGTGCGCGCGGAATTTCTCCGGCCGGTCGAACCGGGCTTCGATTTCGACATCGCCCTGCGGCCGCTCGGCAATGGCCGCTACGATGCGCCGGTCGGACCGCTCCGGCCCGGCCAGTGGCGGGTGCGCTTCCGCATCGCCGCGGCGGGCGAGCGGATTGCCGCCGAGCGCCGCTTCATGGTCGCGCGATGACGGCCGCGCCGGAACCCGTCCGCGAAATCGGCCTCCATGTCGATGGCATGCATTGCGGCGCCTGCCTCGCCCGGGTCGAGCGGACGCTGGGCGCGCTGCCCGGCGTCGAGCTGGCGCGGGCGAACCTGACCCAGGGCCGGGTGCGGATCTGCTGGCGCGAACCGGCCGGCGGCGGCCGGCACGGCCCGGACCGTTTCGTCGCCGCCCTGCGCGCCGCCGGCTTCGAAGCCTCCGTCCCGGCTGCCGAAGGCGCGGCGGAAACCCTGTCGGCGCGGACCGCCGCCGAAGAGCGCGAACTGCTCCATTGCATGGCGGTCGCCGGCTTCGCCGCGGCCAACGTCATGCTGCTGTCCCTCTCCGTCTGGGTCGGGCACGCGGAAGGCATGGCGGCGGAAACCCGCAGCCTGTTCCACTGGTTCTCGGCACTGATCGCCCTGCCGGCGCTGGCCTGGGCCGGCCGGCCCTTTTTCCGCTCGGCGCTGCGCGCGCTGCACCGCGGCCGGACCAATATGGATGTGCCGATCAGTCTGGCGGTCGCGCTCGCCGCCGGCGTCAGCCTGTGGGAGACCGCCGGGGGCGGGCTGCACGCCTGGTTCGATTCGGCCCTCGCGCTGCTGTTCTTCCTGCTGATCGGGCGGTTTCTCGACCGGCGCGCCCGGCGCCGGGCGCAATCGGCCGCCGCCCGGCTGATCGCCCTGCAAGATGCGAAGGTGCAGATTATCGGCGCCGACGGCAGGCGCCGCGCCGTGCCGGCAGGCGGGCTGGCCGCGGGCATGGTCATGGCGGTCGCGGCCGGCGAGCGGCTGGCGGCCGACGGCGTGGTGCGCCGGGGCCGGTCGGCCATCGATGCCAGCCTGATGACCGGCGAATCCGCCGCCCGGCCGGTCGCGCCCGGTGCCGCCGTCCATGCCGGCACGGTCAATCTGGTCGCGCCGGTCGAGGTCGCGGTGACCGCAGCCGGCGGCGCGACGGTGCTGGCCGATATCGTCCGCCTGACCGAGGCGGCCGAGCAGCGCAAATCGGCCTATGTCGTGCTCGCCGACCGGGTATCGCGCCTGTATGCGCCGGCGGTGCACAGCCTGGCGGCGCTGGCCTTTCTCGGCTGGCTGCTGTTCGGCGGGCTGGCCTGGCAGCCGGCCCTGCTGATCGCCGTCGCCGTGCTGATCGTGACCTGCCCGTGCGCGCTCGCGCTTGCCGTGCCGGCCGTCCAGGTGGTGGCGACGGGGCGGCTGCTGCAGCGCGGCGTGCTGGTGAGGAGCGGCGACGCCCTGGAGCGCCTCGCCGCCGCCGATACGGTCGTCTTCGACAAGACCGGGACACTCACCCTGGGCGCGCCGGAGCCGGTCGGCCTGGCGGCGGTCCCGCAGGACGCGCTGGCGCTCGCAGCCTCGCTGGCGGCGGCGAGCCGGCATCCGCTGGCGCGCGCCCTCGCCGCCGTGGCGCCGGAGACCGCGCCGGCCGCGGACGTGAAGGAAATACCGGGCTGCGGCCTGAGCCTGGCGGCAGCAGGCGGCGAAATCCGGCTCGGCCGGGCGGACTGGTGCGGCGTGGCGGACGCGGCGCCGGAGAGCGGCGAGGACAGCACCGCCGAAAGCGAGCTCTGGCTTGCCCGGCCGGGTTGCGCACCGCTGCGCTTCCGCTTCGCCGACCGGCCGCGCCCGGAGGCGGCGGAGACGGTGCAGGCCCTGCGCGAAGCCGGCCTGCGCCCGCTGCTGCTGTCCGGCGACCGGCCGGGCGCGGTTGCTGCCGCCGCCGCCGCGGTCGGCATCGACGAGTGGCGCGCCGGCTGCACGCCGCAGGACAAGCTGGCGGCGCTCGAAAGCCTGCGCGAAGCGGGCGCGACGGTCCTGATGGTCGGAGACGGCCTCAACGATGCGCCGGCGCTGGCCGCCGCCGGGGTTTCGATCTCGCCGTCCGATGCGGCGGACATCGCCCAGGTGGCCGCCGACATCGTGTTTCAGAGCCGGTCGCTGCGGCCGGTCGCCGAAGCGCTGGGGGTGGCCCGCCGGGCGCGCACCCTGGTGCGGCAGAATATGGCGCTCGCCATCGGCTATAATCTGTTTGCCGTGCCGCTCGCCATGGCCGGGCTGGTGACGCCGATGATCGCCGCCCTGTGCATGTCCGGCTCGTCGATCCTGGTGGTGCTGAACGCCATCCGGCCGGATGGCCGGGCGCAGCGTGCGGGGCGGAAGGGCGTGGAGGGGGCAGGCACGGGCCGGGCCATCGCGGCGGAGGCGGCGGGATGAACGTTCTGGTGTGGCTGATCCCGATTGCCCTGCTGCTCGGCGGGCTCGGACTTGCCGGCTTTCTGTGGGCCGCCCGGTCCGGCCAGTTCGACGATCCCGAAGGGGCCGCCGAGCGCATCCTGCTCGACGACGACGAACCGTCGTAAAGGCCCGCGGCCCGCTCAGTGGCTCATCAGCACCGGGACGGGCATCTGGTCGAAGATATCGCGGGTCGTGCCGCCCAGAACCAGCTCGCGAAAGCGCGAATGGCTGTAGCCGCCCATCACGACGAGACCGGCGCCATGATCGGCCGCCCGGGACATGACGACATCGGCGACCCGTATATCCCGGTCGATATGCCGGTAGCAGGAGGCGGTGGCACCCATGCGCCGGGCCAGGCCGGCCAGCCGCTCGGCATCGCCGGCGGTCGCCGCGTGCGCTTCGTCGGGCGCGACCGTGAGGATCAGCACATCGGCGCCGTTCAGGAAGGGCGCGGCGTCGTTGAGCGCGCGCACCGCTTCGCGGCTGCCGTCCCAGGCGACCAGAATGCGCTCGAAGGCCGGTTTCGCGCCGATCCAGGGATGGAACAGGACCGGCCGGCCGCTGCGCATGACGATGTCCGAAACGTTTTCCCGGTTCAGAAGGTTGAGCGGATCGCTGTCCTCGGGCTGGCCGACGACCAGGAGCCCGGCCGTCTGCGCCGCCCGGACCATCGCCGCCGGCCGCTCGGCCGCAATCTCCTGCCAGTCGGTCGGCACCGTCCCGGCGGCCTGCTCGAATTGCGGCTGCAGGCTGCGGATCTGGGCCGCGACTTCCGCCCGGTGCATCTCATAGAGCCGGCCCAGCGCCTCGCTGCCCGGCAGCACCGGCCACATCCCGGCCGATTCCGCCGGATTGGGCAGCCGGGCATAGACACCGACCAGCTCGGCGCCGAAGCGTTCGGCGATGCCGGCGGCGAAGGCCGCCCGGCCGGCGCAGGTCCGGTCGCCGTCGATATTCACCGCGATTCGGTGGAACGCCATGGCCGCCTCCGGCAGATTGCCAGTCCGCGGCCGGCATAGGCCGCTGGGCGGCCCGGCGCATTGATCCCGGTCAACTGCGCCGGGCGGCGCCGGTCAGGCGGCGATCCGGTTCTCCACCGCCACGCCGTCGCGCAGGGCGCGGATCACCGCGTCGGCGGTCGAGACCAGGCCGAAATGGGTGCCGATATCGTAGAGGCTGGAGGCCTGCTCGCGCGGGCCGGTGGCGGCGACGCAATCCTCCGGCACGATGACCCGGTAGCCGTGAAAGAAGGCGTCGTGGACGGTCGAGCGGACGCAGATATTGGTCACCACGCCGACGACGATAACCGTATCGACCTGCATGTCCTTCAGGCTGAGATCGAGATCGGTATTGAAGAAGCCGGAATAGCGCCGCTTGACGATCTCGATATCGCCCGGCGCGCGTTCGAGCCCGTCGATGATTTCGGCGCCCCAGCTGCCCTCGATGCAGTGGGGAGTCCGCTTCAGGAACTCCCGCTCGCGCCGCGCCTGCGGGCGGTGGCAGTCGCGGATGAAGGCGACCGTGCCGCCGGTCTCGCGCACCGCGCCGAGCAGCGCATTCTGCGGCGGCAGCAGCCGTTCCGAGCCGGGCAGCACCATGGCGCCGCCGGCAGCGCAGAAATCGTTCATCATGTCGACCACGAGGATGGCGGTCTGCGCCGGCGAGAGGATCATGCTGTCGTCGCCGTGCCGGTGGGCGGAGAAGCTGTCCATCGGCGGCGTCTGGCCTGTCGAAACCATCGGGAGCCCTCCCGGCAGGGCCGGATCAGCGGCCGGCTGCAAGCATCTCGACCATGCGGTCGCGCATGACGAATTTCTGCGGCTTGCCGGTCACCGTCATCGGCAGTTCGCTGACGAAGCGAACGTAGCGCGGGACCTTGTAGTGGGCAATCCGGCCCCGGCAGTAGTCGCGGATCGAATCCTCGCTTTCGCTGCTGCCGGGCTGCGGCACGATCCAGGCGCAGACCTCCTCGCCATAGCGCTCGTCGGGAACGCCGAACACCTGGACGTCCTGCACATTCGGGTGGCCGAGCAGATATTCCTCGATCTCGCGCGGATAGACGTTCTCGCCGCCGCGGATCAGCATGTCCTTCACCCGGCCGACGATCCGGCAATAGCCTTCGTCGTCGATGGTCGCGAGGTCGCCGGTGTGCATCCAGCCCTCGGCATCGACCGCCTCGCGGCTGCGCTCCAGATCGCCCCAGTAGCCGCGCATCACCAGATAGCCGCGGGTGCACAGCTCGCCGCGCTCGCCGACCGGCAGGGTCCGGCCGTCCGGGCCGATAATTTTGCATTCGGCATGGGGCTGGATACGCCCGACCGTGGCGACGCGCCGCTCGACCGGATCGTCGGTCGCGCTCTGGAACGAGACCGGGCTGGTCTCCGTCATGCCGTAGGCGATGGTGATGTCGGACATGTTCATGTCGCCGATCACCTGCTTCATGGTCTCGATGGGGCAGGGCGCGCCGGCCATGATCCCGGTCCTGAGCGGCGACAGGTCGGCATCGGCGAATTCCGGATGGGAAAGCATGGCGATGAACATGGTCGGCACGCCATAAAGGCCGGTGCATTTCTCCTCGCTCAGCGCCTTCAGCGTCTCGGCCGGCTCGAACCCCTCGCCGGGGAAGATCATCGCCGCGCCCCTGGCGACGCAGCCCAGCGTGCCCATGACCATGCCGAAACAGTGGTAGAGCGGCACCGGCAGGCACAGCCGGTCGGCCGCGGTCAGCCGGATCGCGCCGGTGACGAAGCGGGCATTGTTCACGATATTGCGGTGCGTCAGCGTCGCGCCCTTGGGCGCCCCGGTGGTGCCGCTGGTGAACTGGATGTTGATCGGCTCGCCGGGTTCCAGCCGGGCGGCGATATCGTCCACCGCGCGCACGGCGGCCGGCCCGGCCATGGCGGCGACCTCGTCGAAAGCGAACATGCCGGGCGACCGCTCCGCGCCCATGCGGATGACGCAGCGCAGATGGGGCAGCTTCGCCGCCTCCAGCCGGCCCGGTTCGGCCGTCGCCAGCTCCGGCGCCAGCGCCTCAAGCATTTCCAGATAGTGGCTCGACTTGAAGGATTCGGCCAGGATCAGGCCTTTGCAGCCGACCTTGTTGAGCGCGTATTCCAGCTCGACCGGGCGGTAGGCCGGATTGATATTGACCATCACAACGCCGATTTCGGCAGTGGCGAACTGGGTGAGCAGCCATTCGGCGCGGTTCGGCGACCAGATGCCGACCCGGTCGCCCTTGCCGAGGCCGAGGGCGAGCAGGCCGGCGGCGAGGCGGCGCGCCCGCTCTCTCAACTCACGATAGCTCCAGCGGATGCCGCTGGCGCAGAACACGGCGGCCGGCGCATCGGGATGGGCAGCGGCGGTCTCCGCCAGGAGCGCGCCGACGGTCCGGTCGAGCAGCGGCGGCTCCGCCGCGCCGACGACATGGGAAAGCCCGCCGCGCGGCCCCTGGTCGTGGCGGCCGGCGGCCGGCCCGCCCGCAGCCTCCCGGTCCAGCGAGACGATCGGCGTATCGAGTTTGACGGTCCAGTCGGTGCTCATGGCTGCAAGGCTCCGCGATGAAAGCGCCGGCTACAGGGTGCGCCAGTCCTCATCCTGCTCGAAGGCGTGCGCCGCCCGGTAGATCGTGGCCTCGTCATAATGGCGGCCGGTCAGCATCAGGCCAACGGGCAGACCGTCGCTCAGGCCGCACGGGACGCTCATGGAAGGGTGCCCGGTAATGTCGAACGGCGCGGTGTTGGCGATCATTTCGAACGCGCGCTGGATATAGAGGTCGAGCGGCGCATCCGGGCCGGGAATCGGCGGCGCGACCATCGGCAGGGTCGGCATCAGCAGCAGATCGTAGCGCTTCAGCGCATCGTCATACTGGGCGGTCAGCCGCCGGGCCAGATTCTGCGACTTGGCGTAATAGTGCCCGCGATGCTGGCGCAGCATGTATTCGCCGATCATCATGGTGATCTTGAGGCTGTGGGACAGCTCGTCGGCCCGGGCGCGCCAGTTGGCATGGGCGTCGAGCAGGCTGGTGACGTAAAGGCCCTTCCAGGAGGTGCCGAAGCCGTTGCCGTGCATCATCGTGGCGGTCGCGCCCTCGAGCGCGATCGGGGTCCAGATCGCCGCGCCGTCGCGATGCATGGGGATCGAAATCTCCTCCACGACCGCCCCCATGGCGCGCAGCCGCTCGGCCGCGGCCCGGACCTTCGCATCGACGCCGGGCTCGCTGTTGTCCCAGCCGAAGCCTTCCTGCACCGCGCCGATGCGCATGCCGCCGACGCCCCGGCCGAGCGCGCCGGTATACTCGTCCGTCCGCGGCCCGTACTGGCGCGGGTCGAGCCCGTCCTCGCCGGCGATGACCTCCAGCAGCAGGGCGTTGTCGGCCACAGTGCCGGTCATCGGCCCGGTATGGTCGATGGTCGGTTCGATGGGCATGATGCCGGTATAGGGCACCAGGCCGTGGGTCGGCTTCATGCCGTAGCAGCCGCTGAACGCGGCCGGGATGCGGATCGAGCCGCCCTGGTCGCCGCCGATGGCCATATCGACTTCGCCGGCGCCGACCAGTGCGCCGGAACCGGAGGAGGAGCCGCCCGCCGTGTGGCCGATCTTCCACGGATTGTGCACCGGCCCGGTCGCGTTGGTGTGGCTGCCCCCGGACAGGCAGAAATATTCGCAATGGGCCTTGCCGGCGATGGTGGCGCCGGCATCGAGCATCCGGGTGACGATGGTGGCATCGAGGTCCGGGATATAGCCTTCCAGGGTCGAGGCGCCGTTCATCATCGGCACGCCGGCAAGGCAGATATTGTCCTTCAGCGCGACCGTCCGGCCGCTCAGCGGGCCGCCGGGCGCGCCGCGCACCTCGCATTTGTAATACCAGGCGTTGAGCGGATTCTCGTCGTCGCCGGGGCGGTAGCCGGGGGTACGCGGATAGCGGACCGTCGGCGGCGCATCGCGCAGCGCATCGACCCGGTCGTAGGAGGCGAAGGTCGGCTCCATCAGGTCGAGGAAGGACTGGATCTCGCGGTCGCTCATGCTCATGCCGAAGGAGCGGACGATCTCGCGCATCCGGTCGAGCGTGGGGCGTCGGACGGTCATGGCATTTCCTTCCGGCCGGGCCGGGGCCTGTTGCGGCAGTGCGGGCGCCCCGGACCGGGCCGGGGCGGGGCGGGCGGATGCAGGATGGGCGGGTGGCGGCGCCGAAGCGGGCGCCGGGGCAGCGGCGGCGGCGGCCGGGCGGGCGGGCGCCGGGGCGGCCGGTGGAGAACCGACGGCGGCCGGGCCGCCGCCAAGGCCGGCAAATTCCTCGATCAGGCCGGTGGCGCCGAAGCGCTCGCGGTCGATCTCCGCCTTCACCGTGCCGCGCTCGAGCACCAGAATCCGGTCGGAAAGCCGGGTGAGGAAATCCAGATTCTGCTCGACCAGCAGCAGGGTCAGGCCCCGTTCGGCCCGGATCGCCGCCAGGGTCTCGGCCATTTCCTCGACAATCGACGGCTGGATGCCCTCGGTCGGCTCGTCGAGCAGGAACAGGATCGGATCGGCGATGAGACAGCGCGCGACGGCGAGAATCTGCTGCTCGCCGCCGCTGAGCACGCCGCCCTGGCGGTCGAGCAGCGGCCCCAGCCGGGGAAAGTCGCCGACGATCCGCTCGACGCCGGCCTCCGGGCTCGCATCGCCGGTTTCCGCGCTCCACGCGAAATGCAGGTTTTCGCGCACCGTCAGGCCGGGAAAGATGCCCCGGCCCTGGGGAACGTAGCCGAAGCCCAGCCGGCTGCGCCGCCAGGTCGGCAGCCGGGCGACCGGCTCGCCCTCGAAGGCGATCTGGCCGCCGGTCGCCGGCAGCAGGCCCATCAGCGTCTTGAGCAGGGTCGATTTGCCCATGCCGTTATGGCCGAGCAGGCCGAGCACCTCGCCTTCGGCGAGCGCCATCGACACGCCGCGCAGCACGGGAATATCGCCATAGCCGGCGCGCAGCCCCTCGACCGCGAGCAGCGGCGCGGACCGGCCGGCGGCCGCCGGGGCGGTTGCGGGGGCTGCGGCCGCCGCCGTCATCGGGACTTGCCCAGATAGACATCGCGCACCAGCGGATCGCCGAGCACCGCATCGACATGGCCTTCGGTGAGGATGCGCCCCTGGTGCAGCACCGTGACCGTGCGGGCGAGCTGCCGGATGAAATGCATATCGTGCTCGACCACGACGATGGCGGCGCGCTCGTTCATTTCGAGGATGATCCCGACCGTGCGCTCGGCCTCTTCGGCGGTCAGCCCGGCGGCCGGCTCATCGAGCAGGATGAGCCACGGATCGCCCGCCAGCACGGTGCCGAACTCAACGAGCTGCCGCCGGCCGTGGGCGAGGTTGCCGACGATCTCGCCGGCGCTGTCCGCGATGCCGATGCGCTCCAGGGTTTCGGCGGCGATGCGGTTGGCGGCGCGGGTGGCATTGCGCCGGCGGGCGGCAATCCAGATATTCTCGCGCACCGTCAGGCCGTTCATGACGCTCGGCACCTGGGTCTTGATGCCGACGCCGAGGCCGGCGATCCGGTGCGGATGGGCGCCGGTGCAATCGATGCCGCGGATGCGGATCTCGCCCTCGCCCGGCCGCAGCACGCCTGTGAGGCATTTGAAGAAGGTGCTCTTGCCGGCGCCGTTCGGGCCGATCAGGCAGCGCAGCTCCCGGTCGGCGAGGGTGAAATCGACCGAATCGAGCGCGGTGACGCCGCCGAAGCGGACGCTCACCCCGCTTGCCTCGACGATGCCGTCACGCGCCATTGCGCACCCTTTCCGCCCTGGTGCGGCGGCGCGGGCCGCCGCCCGCCCCGGCCCGGCCGGGCCGCGCCCGGCCCAGCCAGCTGCGGATCGACGGTACCACGCCGCGCGGCAGGAACAGGATGAACAGGATCAGCACGGTGCCGAAGACGAGCGGCGCCTCGAGCGGGTTGTCCCGGCCGAAAACCTCCTTGACCGCGCGCAGGCCGAGCAGGAATTTCAGATAGCCCAGCACCGCTGCGCCGATCATCGGCCCGATCAGCGTGCCGGCGCCGCCGACGATCACCCAGATGATGATCTCCGCCGCCAGGCCGAGGCCGAACAGCTCCGGCGTGACGATTTCCGCCGCATTGGCATAGAGGCAGCCGGCGAGGCCGGCGAGCGCGCCGCCGAAGGCGAAGGCAACCGTCTTGCGGGCGCGCACATCGTAGCCCAGCAGCTCGATCCGCTGCTCGTTCTCGCGCAGGCCGACCAGGATGCGGCCGAACGGGCTGCCGAGCAGCCAGCGGGTCAGCAGATAGCACAGCACCAGAACGATGAAGGTGAAATAGTAGAGGTCTTCGTCGTAGATGAAGGCTTCGGGATCGCCGGGTATGTGCAGGGTCGGATAGCCGGGGATGCCGTTGTAGCCGCCCATCCGGGCCTTGCCGATGACATACTGCTCGCCCGCCGTCGTATTCATGAAGCGGAACAGGATGAGGCTCACCACCAGCGTCACCACCGCCAGATAGACATCGCTCAGCCGGCCGTAGAACATCATCGCGCCGAGGATGGCGGCGAAGGCGGCAGGGATGGCGATGGCGAGGAAGAAGCCGCCCCAGGCCTCGCCCAGATTGATCGCCGTCATGGCATAGACATAGGCGCCGAGGCCGTAGAAGGCGGTCTGGCCGAAACACAGGATGCCGCCATAGCCCCAGACGAAGCCGAGGCTGAGCGCGAGCAGGGCATAGGCCGCGAAGGTCGTCAGGTTCAGCACGTCGAAGAAGAGCGGCAGCACGAACATGACGACCGCGGCGATGGCGAGGGCGGCGAGGGTCTGGCGGACGGTCACGGCGCCGGCGCCCTAGAGCCGGTTGCGGAAGAAGCGGCCGGAAATGCCGGTCGGCAGCAGCCGCAAGAGGATGACGGCGGCGACCAGCAGGCCGATCTCGCCGACCACCGAATTGGTCGCGAAGGTGACGATCTGCGAGACGAAGCCGAAAAAGCCGGAACTGGCGATCAGGCCGGAGACCACCGAGGCGCCGCCCGAAATGACCGTGATGAAGGCCTTGGCGATATAGAGCGAGCCGGCGGTCGGGCCGATGCCGACCAGCGGCGCCAGCACGCCGCCGGCGAGACCCGTCAGCGCCGAGCCGGCCGCGAAGGTCACCATATAGACCCGCGACGTGTCGTAGCCGAAGGCGGTCGCCATGGCGGCGTCCTGCATCGCGCCGCGGGCGATCAGCCCGGCCCGGGTGAGCTTGAGCACGGCGAAGATCAGCAGCACGACGCCGACGGCGCTGGCGATGATGAAGATATTGTAGCCGCTGAGCGAAAATTCGCCGACCTCGAAGCCGCCGAACGGCGCCTTGATGCTGGTCGTGGTGGTGCCGAAAATGAGGGTGAAGCCGCCGATCATGGCCAGGCTCAGGCCCCAGGTCGCCAGCATCGTATTGATCAGCCGGCCATAGAGAAAGCGGATGATGAGCCGCTCGGCGACGATGCCGAAGACGGCCACGACCAGCGGCGCGACGACCAGCATGGAGACGAAGATGTTTATGCCCAGCGTATTGTGGGCGACGATGGCCGCATAGCCGCCGAGCAGGACGAACTCGCCATGGGCGAGGTTGATGACGCGCATCATCCCGAACACGATCGCGAGCCCGGCGCTGATGAGCGTCAGGAACGCGACCGTGTACAGGATTTCATAGGCGACAACCGCTGCCAGATCCATCGAAGCGCCGCCGCCCCTCTTCAAACTGCGAACGGAAACGCGCAGCCGGCGCGATCAGATCTTGATCTCGTACTGCGTCGTGTCGTTCGGGTTCTTCTCCAGATCGCAGACCCGCTGGGTATCCGACGGCGGAATCTGGCTGAGGCTCTTGAGAATCGTCAGCTGCTGCTTCTGAATCTCGATCAGGTGCATGTCGTGGGTGACATGGTGGGTCTTGCCGTCGATGGTGACCTTGCCGGTCGGCCCGGTGAAGCTGACGCCGCTCTCCAGCGCCTCGATCACCTTCATCCGGTCGAGCGTGCCGGCCCGCCGCACGCCCTCGGCCCACAGGTGCAGCCCGTCATAGCTCGATGCCGCGATCTCGTGGATGTCGTCGACATTGCCGAACTTCTTCTGCCAGGCGGCGAGGAAGGTCTTCACCGACGGGATATCGGCCTGGTCGGAATAGCTCTGGCACACCATCACGCCGTCGCCCTCGCCCGGCGTCAGCACCCGGTGGTCGTTGCCCGAAGACATGGTGGTCGATGCGATCGGAATCTTCTTCTTCATGCCGGCGGCGAACCACTGGCGATAGAAGGACAGATGCGCCGCGCCGACCAGCACGGCCATGACGAGATCCGGCTTCGCCTTCTGGATCTTGGCGATGGTGGAGCCGAAATCCGACACGCTGAGCGGGAAATAGTCGGCCTGGATGACCTCGCCGCCGGCCTGCCGGGCATAGTGCCGGATCCAGTTTGAGGTGATCTGGCCGTAATTGTAGTCCGCCGCCAGCACATAGATTTTCTTGCCCCAGCGCTTGATCGATTCCGGCACCAGGATGGCGGACTGCTGGGCCGGCGTGGTGCCGACGCAGAAGACGTTGCGGTCGCACACGCCGCCTTCATAGGTCGTGTTGTAGAAATAGAGCGTCTTCGCCTTGCGCAGGGTCGGCCGGATCGCCTCGCGCGAGGCCGAAAGGATGCCGCCATGGACCACATCCACCTTGTCCCGGCGGGTCAGGCGCCGGGCATACTGGGTGTAGAGCGCCATGTTCGACTGGGTGTCGTAGGGAATCATCTCGATCTTGCGGCCGAGCAGGCCGCCGGCGGCGTTGATCTCGTCGATGGCGAGGCGGTGCGCCTTCTCCATCGGCTTGCCGTAGATTTCGAAAATGCCCGACGTGTCGAGCACGCTGCCGAGCTTGATCGAGTCGGCGGCCATGACGGCCGACGGCACCGTGGCCAGCGCGCCCACCGCGCCCGCCCCTTGCACGAATTGTCTGCGGTTGATGGTCATCGTCTTCTCCCTCTGGATTGCATGTCGGCCGGTCAATTGTCCTTACCGGCCGTTTCAGGGCCCGCCGCCCGCCCGTCGCCGGACGATTCTTCCGGGCCGGGCGGGTCTGCGGCGCCGCCGACATCGAGATCGATGCCGAGCTGCCGGCCCAGCTTCTGCATGGCGGGCAGCTGCACCGCCATGTTCAGGACGCCGTCCACCGCCTGGCCGAAGGGCGAGGAAGGCGCACCGCCCTCGCCGCTCCCGCCGGCCGGGCCGAGGCCGCTCACCTGGGCGATGCGGATCGAATCGATCTTTTCCGCCGGTTTGACCATCTGTTCGACGATGGCCGGCAGCCGGTCGATCCGGTGCCGCTCCAGCCGGTTGTGCAGCACCTTCTCGCTCACCGCGTTCTCCGCCTCGGCCAGCGCCGCCTTGCCCTCGGCCTCGGCCTTCAGCTCGTGGCGCCGGGCCTCGGCCCTGACCGAGGTCGCCTTGGCCTCGGCCTGGACCTTGTCGAGCAGCGTTTTGACCTCGGATTTCGTGACCTGTTCGGAAACGTCGGCATCGCGCCGGGCGCGCAGCAGAGCGGTCGCCGCCTCCCGCTCGGCCGCCAGCTCTTCCCGTTCGCGCTGCACCTTCTCCTGGGCCGCGACCGTGGCGATGCGGCGCAGTTCGGTCTCGGCCTCGGCGTCGAATTCCTCGGCGCGCTTGCGATTGAGCGCGATCTGGCTGTCGATCCGGGTCGATTCCGCCGCCAGCAGGGCTTCCGACTCCTCCCGGCGCAGGGCGAGGTCGCGCTGGATTTCGGCCAGCCGGGTCTGGCGTTCGGCATCGATGCGGGCCCGCTCCGCCTCCTGCCTTGCCTGCTGGCGCGCCGCCTCCTGCGCGGCATCGCCGGCGGCGCGGGCTTCTTCCACCGTCCGGCGCTGGGCGATCTCCGCTTCCTGCTGCTCGCGCTCGATCTCCAGCTTGCGCTTGAGCGAATCGAGCCGGGTCTGGCGGACCGAGACATCGGCATCCGCCTCGATGCTCGCCCGCTGCTTGCGGTTGGCCGAGACGATTTCGGCCAGCCGGCGCATGCCGACCGCGTTGAAGGCGTTGTTCTCGTCCAGCGAGGCGAGGGAGGCCTGGTCGAACCGGATCAGCGACGCCGAATCGAGCCGCAGCCCGTTCTGCTCCAGACTGTCCGCCAGCAGGGCGGCAACCTCGGCAACGAAGGCGCCGCGATTCTCGTGCAGCTGCTCCATCGTCCGGGTCGCGACCGCCGCCTGCATGGCGCCGACCAGCCGGCCGTCGAGCAGTTCGTGCAGCCCGTCGCTGCGCAGCGCCCGCGCGCCGACCGCCTGGGCCGCGGTTGCCACGCCCTGCGCCGTCGGCAGCACGCGCAGATTGAACTCCATCTCCACATCCAGGCGCAGCCGGTCCTCGGTCATCAGCGAGGCGTTGCCGGACCGGGCGACCTGCAGCGGCATGGCGCGCATGTTGATCCCTTCGGCCCGGTGCAGGAAGGGCAGGACCAGGCAGCCGCCGTCCATCACCACCTTCTGGCCGCCGAAACCGGTTCGGATCAGCGCGGTTTCCCGGGTCGCCTTGCGATAGAAGCGCTGCAGGAAGGCGATGAGGATCGCCAGCGCCGCTGCAGCGATGACAAGCGCGATGAAAGTCGCCATCGGCAATCGCCCCGCATTGGGATACCGGCCCGGCGATGCGTCATCCGGGCCCGCCGCAATTCTGACAGCTTCGCGGCGGCCTTCAAACTATCCTTGCATTATTTTCCATGTCAAATAAATTGTCGGCGGGTGCGGGGCCGGCGGATGCGTTCGCCGCCGGCGCGCTCAGCGGGCCAGTTGGCAGACGATCCTGAAATCGAACCCATGCGTTTCGGCCAGATAGACGGGAAGCTCCGCAACGCCGACCTCGCTGCGCACGCTGGCCGCGAGCCGGCGCCCGGTGACCTGGACCGCGAGCCGGGCCATGCCCTCGTAGATCGACTGGCCGAGATCGTTCAGCATCGGCGCCCGGTCGGCGAACATGGTGTGGTAGCGCTCGCGGAAGGCGCGGTTGCGCGGCGTGTCGAGCGCCGCGAAATAGCCGGCGCTGACGAAGACGCCGTCGGTCGCCGCCGCGCCCATGGCAAGCAGCATGTTCTCCTCGATGGCGCAGGACAGGCGGAGGATGGCGCGCGACAGGCCGGCGGCGTTGAACGCCCGGTTGAAGAGCACCGAATCCTGGCCGATCAGCGACAGGAGGACGGCATCCGGCCGGCTGTCTTCGATCCGGTCGAGCACGGCGGCGAAGCGGCGCGTGTCGGTGGCGCTGTCGTCGAAGCCGATATAGGCGCTGCCGACGACCTCATGCCCCTGCCGGCCCAGAGCGCGGGCGGCAAGCGCGTGCGACACCCGCGGCCAGACATAATCGTTGCCGACGAAATACCAGCGGCGCAGGCGGTAGCGCGCGCTCAGCCATTCGAGGGCCGGCACAAGCTGGCGGTCCGGCGTCGCGCCGAGGCAGCAGACATTGTCCGGCGCGCTGCCCTCGTGCAGCGGCGTGTAGATATAGGGCACGCGCCCGCCGACCGCAGTCGCCAGGGCATCGCGCACATCGCTCGTATGCATGCCGACGATGGAATCGATCCGCCCGGCGGCGATCAGCCCGGCCACCTGCCGCGCCACCGCATCGGGCCGCGACCCGGCATCGACGAAGCGGAGCCCGAACCTCGTTTCGCCGCCGGCCGCGGCGTTGATCTCGGCGCAGGCCAGCTCCGCGCTGGCGCGGCAGGACGGGCCCCAGATGCCGGCCGGGCCGCTGGTGGGCACGAGGATGCCGATCCGGTGCACGATTGCCATGGCCTGTCCGGGTCCGCTGTGCGGCCGATGCGTTGGCCGCGCCGAATCCTGCGCCGGACAGGCGGGTGCCTGTCAAGCCCGTCGCGCGCGGCGGGCGGCGCCGCACCGCTCCGTCCGGGAGGGGCGAATGCCGTTCTCCGGTAGCCTCGCCGACATTCTCATGCGGGCCGGCCAGAGCGTGGCCCAGGACCTCGACGGCATTTTGCGGCCGTTCGACCTGTCGCTCGCCCAGTGGCGCGTGCTCGACAGTCTGAGCGACGGGGCGGGGTGCACCATGAGCGGCCTGTCCGCCCGATCGGCGATCCAGATGTCCGCGCTCTCCCGGCTGATCGACCGGATGGTCGTCCGCTCCCTGGTGCTGCGCAAGCAGGGTGAGCGCGACCAGCGCGTCATCGTCGTCATGGCGTCCGATCTGGGCCTCGACGTCTATCGCAGCAGCCTGCCGGCGATCCGGCACTGGGAGGCGCGGCTGACCGAGCGGCTGGCCGGCTTCGATGCCGGGCGCCTCGACCGTTTTGCCGGGCGCCCGCCTTCCGGCCTCGCCACGGCCGGCGGCAAGGCCGGGCCGCCCGCCTGAGCGCCCCCGTCCGGCCGCCCGGCCCGCCCGGCGGGCAAAAGACGCCGTTGGACGGATGCCGGCCGCCGCCCTATACCTTCGCCCCGACCGGAAACCTGCCGGAGAGGAACCATGCTTTCGGATGCCGACCGCAAGAAGGCGGCCGATCTGCTGATCGAGGCGGAGGAAACGCGCACGCCGGTGCTCCAGCTGTCGAAGACCTGGCCGGACATCGGCTTCGACGACGCCTATGCCATCCAGGCCGAGGTGACGGCGCGCAAGGTCGCCGCGGGCGCAACGATCATCGGCCACAAGGTCGGGCTGACCTCGAAGGCGATGCAGCGCTCGTCGCAGATCGACGAGCCGGATTACGGCCATCTGCTCGATTACATGCGGATCGCCGACGGCGCGACCGTGCGCCATGACGATTACTGCATCCCGCGGGTCGAGCTCGAACTCGCCTTCGTGCTCGGCGCGCCGCTGGCCGGGCCGGGCATCGGCCTGCTCGAAGTGCTGCGCGCCACCGAATATGTCGTGCCCTCCATCGAAGTCATCGACGCGCGGGTGCAGAACCCGCGCCGGATTTTCGATACCATCGCCGACAATGGCGCCGCGGCTGGCCTGGTGCTCGGCGGCCATCCGGTCGGACCGCACGATCTCGACCTGCGCTGGGTGCCGGGCGCCCTCTATCGCAATACCGATATCGAGGAGACCGGCGTCGCCATCGGCGTGCTCGGCCACCCGGCGCTGGGCATCGCCTGGCTGGCCAACAAGCTGGGCGCGCACGGCGTCGGGCTGGAGCCGGGCCATATCGTGCTCTCCGGCTCCTTCGTCCGCCCGGTCTGGGCCGAGCCGGGCGACACGCTGCGCGCCGATTTCGGCGAGCTGGGCACGGTCGGCATCCGCTTCGCACCGGCGGCATGACGGATCGGAGCCGGACCGGAGCGCCGGCGGAACTCCCGGCTTGAAGATCGTCGTCATCAGCCTGGCCAGGGCGGCCGGGCGGCGGCAGCGTATCGCCGCCGCGCTGGAGGCGTTCGGGCTCGATTTCGAGCTGCGCGACGCCGTGGACGGGCAGCATCTGTCGCCCGAACACGAAGCCCTGATCGACTGGGCCGGCTCGCGCCGCGACGGCCGGCCCGTCCGCCTGGGCTCCATCGCCAACTGGCTCAGCCAGCGGCAGGCGCTGCTCGACCTGGCGGAGAACGGGCCCGACATGATGACCGTGCTGGAGGACGATGCCGCGTTCGGGCCGGACTTTCCGGCCGTTCTCGACGCGCTGGAGCGGACCGACGAGCCGTTCGACATCGTCTTTCTGCACCACGGGCCGAGACGCCCCTTCGTGCCGCACACGGCGCTCGAAACCGGGCACCGGCTGGGCTGGGTCCGCTGGTCCCATTTCGGCTCCCAGGGCTATGTCATCACCCGCGAGGCCGCCCGGCGGTTTCTGGCAGCGAACCCGCTGGTGCGCACCGGAGTCGACCGGGCGCTGGCGCGCTACTGGCACCACGGGCTGAAAACCCTGTGCCTGCGCCCGGCCGTGGTGTTCCACCCGCCGGTTTCGGAGGGCAATACCTCGCTGGTGCGCCAAGCGCCCATTATCGAATGGTCGGACCCGCTGTGGCGGCTGCGCCGCGGCTGGTTCTTCGCCCGCGAAGGCGTGCGCAAGCGGGTGGCGTTCGCCCGTATGGCGATGGCAGCCCTGGGGCCGGCGCAGGGCCTGTTCCAGACGCTGCGCCCGCGCCGCCGCCCGCGATAGCGCCGCCGGGCCGCCGCCGCTGTTTCAGAGTCGGCCTCCCGACTCACTTCGGGATGCCCTGCCCGGCGGAGCAGACGGTGGCCAGGCGCCGCGCCGGGGCCTATGCTTTCACGGAACAGGAGATCGACGACCCGCCCGGCCGGCGCCGGAGCGGACGAACGAGGGAGGATGGATCATGCCGAAACAGGCAGGCGGCGCGATGGCGCCGAAACGCATCGGGCAGCGCATCGGGCGGCGCGGGTTCCTTGCCGGCGGCGCGGCGGCCGCGGCGGCCTCGACCCTGGGCGCGCCGGCGGTGCACGCGGCGAAGACGGTGAAGATCGGCTTCGTCAGCCCGCAGACCGGCCCGCTGGCGCCGTTCGGCGAGACCGACCGCTTCGTGCTGGCCGATGCGCGCACCTCGCTGAAGAACGGCGTCCGGATCGGGACGCGCACCTACCCGGTGGAAATCGTCGCCAGGGATTCGCAATCGAACCCCAATCGCGCCGCCGAGGTCGCCGCCGGGCTGATCCTGAAGGACAATGTCAACCTGATGATCGGCTCGTCATCCGGCGATACGGTCAATCCGGTGTCCGACCAGTGCGAGGCCAACGAGGTGCCGTGCGTGACCTCCGACACGCCGTGGCAGGTCGTCTATTTCGGCCGCGGCGCGACGCCGGCCAAAGGGTTCAAATGGACCTACCACTTCTTCTGGGGCATCGACGACATGATCGGCGTGTTCCTGAACATGTGGAATTCGCTGGAGACCAACCGGAAGATCGGCGCCCTGATCGCCAACGATTCCGACGGCGTCGTCGCCGGCGATCCGAAGCGCGGCTTCCGCCCGCCGATGGAGGCCGCCGGCTTCCGCTATTTCCAGCGCGGCCTGTTCAATGCCGGCACGTTCAATTTCAGCGGCCAGATCGGCGATTTCCGCCAGCAGGGCGTGGAAATCCTGACCGGCCTGGCGACGCCGCCCGATTTCTCGACCTTCTGGGGCCAGGCGGCGCAGCAGGGGCTGGCCGGCCAGCTCAAGGCGGCGACCATCGCCAAGGCGCTGCTGTTCCCGGCGGCGGTCGAGGCGCTGGGCGACCGCGGCGTCGGCCTGACGACGGAAGTGTGGTGGTCGCCGTCCCATCCCTTCCGGTCCGGCCTGAACGGCAAATCGTCGGCGGAGTTCGCCGCCGCCTATATCGCCGCCACCGGCAAGCAGTGGACCCAGCCCATGGGCTTCAAGCACGCCAATATCGAGGTCGCCATCGATGTGCTCAAACGGTGCGGCGATCCGGGCGATCCGGCGGCCATCCTCAAGGCCATCGAGGAGACGAACTACAATTCGATCGTCGGCCCGGTATCGTGGAAATTCGGCGACCGGCGCAACCCGGTGAAGAATATCTGCCGGACGCCGCTGGTCGGCGGCCAGTGGGTCAAGGGCAGCCGGTTCAAATACGATCTCGTCATCGTCAACAACGAATCGGCGCCGCAGATCGCGACCGGTGCGGAAATCCGGCCGCTCGCCTACTGAGCCGGACCGGTCGCCGCGCCGGCCGAATAAAGGTCGAACGCCAGCCGGGCCGCGGCGACATCCTGGATCGCGATGCCGACCGAATCGTAAACGACGGTCGCGCCCGGCGGCACGGTCCGGGTGCCGGCGAAAACCTCGCCGACCTCGGCGAAGACCGGGCAGCCGGAGCCGCGGACATTGCCGGCCTGGTCGGCGGCGGCGGCGCGGGATTCGACCAGCACCGTATGCGCCATGGCGGCATCGTCCAGCTCGCGGCCGTCGGCGCCGTTCCAGCCGACCGAGGCGACCAGCGCGCCCGGCCGCAGCCAGGCGCCGTGCAGCACCGGCTCCGTCGCCGAGGTGGCGCAGACCGCGATATCGGCATCGCGCACCGCCGCTTCGGCATCGGCATGGAAAATGGCGCCAAGGGCTTCGGCCGCCGGCCGGCCGTGCGCCGGGTTGCGCGCCCACAGGCGCAGCTCGGCAATCCCGCGCACCGCGCGCAGCGCCGCGGCATGGGCGCGGGCCTGCACGCCATTGCCCAGAATGGCGAGCGTGCAGGGCCGGTCCGGGGCCAGCTGGCGCACCACGGCAGCGGTTCCGGCGGCGGTGCGCATTTCGGTGACGAGGCGGCCGTCGAGCACGGCGAGCGGCGCGCCGTTCGCCTTGTCGAACAGCAGGATAACGGCCTGGTGCGTCGGCAGGCCGGTGCCGGCATTGCCGTGGAACAGGGTGACGACCTTCACCCCCATGGCGTCGCCGATGGCCGGCATCGCCGCCATGATCCCGTCCCCGCCCGGCACCGGGATCATCTGGCGCACCGGCTGGGCGACCTGGCCGGCCGAAAAGGCGATCATCGCCGCCTCGATGGCGTCGATCAGCTCCGGCCAGCGCAGGACGGCGGCGATCTCCGCCTCGCCGATAAAGGGCAGGCGATCCCGGCCGGCGGCGGTCATGGCCCGGTGCGGTCCATGGGGCGGGGCTCCTTTCGTCCGTCCGGGCGCCGGCGGCTTCAGGCGAAGCCGCGGACCACCAGGAAGCTTTCGTCCTCGAACCACAGGCCGCCATGCCGCTTCAGCACATCGCGGGCGATCTCCAGATAATCGCCGTCGCGCAGGACATCGACCATGCGGTCGTCCTCGATCTGGGCGACATAGGTGGCGGCGTTCCAGGCCGCCAGCAGGGTCGAGGTGCCGATGCTCTCCCCCACCTCGTCGGGCAGGGCGTGCAGCTCATAGCGGAACAGCGAATCGTCGTCGGCCAGCGCGTCGTAGTTCAGATCGTCATGGCTCGGGTTCAGCGCCTCCTTCATCGCCGCGATCAGCTCGCGGCGCGGGGTCGCGAAGGGGAATTCGTCCTCCCACACGGCGTTGATGAGTTCCATGCCCGGATCCTTGCCGGTCGACTGGATCACGATCATCCGCCCGCCCGGCGACAGGGCGCGGGCGAGCGGGCCGAGCACGTTGCCCACCTTGACCGCGGCGCTCAGGCGCGCCCGGTAGGGCTGCGAGGCGATCACCAGATCGTAGCCGCCGGGCCCGCCGTCCGACGGCGGGATCGTATCGTGCAGGCCGAAGGCCTGGTCCTTGCGGTGCAGCACCAGGATCGACGGCTGGACATAGAGCGGATTGCCCGTCTTCTCGCTGGTCCGGGTCTGCCAGCCCTCGGCCAGGATGGGGCCGAGGCGGCGCACCTGTTCGTCGAATTCGTGCGCTGTGCTGCCGTCGAGCGCGATGTCCCAGCGCTTGAGCGGCAGCTTGGCCTCCGGCCGGTTGACGCGCAGCCACGGCGCTTCCGAATAGTAGAGATTGGTGATCGCGACGACGAGCTGGGGGTGTTCCTGAAAGCGGTCCGGCAGCTTTTCCAGCGTCAGGCGCACATCCTCCAGGCTGATCTCCTTGCCGACGACGCAGAAGGGCACCGCCGGAAACTGCCGGTGCAGATTGCGCAGAACGCGGGTCAGCACCGTGCCGTCGCCGACGCCGGCGTCGAACAGGTTGAGCGCCGGCGGGGTCGGCTTGAGGAACGGGATTTCCCGGCCGACCCGGCGCGCCACCTCCCACTTCTCGGAGCAGGTGGTGACGAACATCAGATATTTTTCCCGGTTGTCGAAAAACCGGAAGGCCTGCTTGCCGCCCTCCGGCTCGCCGCCGGGACCGGCCGGAATTGCGACCTTCGCTGCCTGCGCCATGCCCCCTCGCTTGTTCGCTGCCGCCGCGGGCGAATTGCCGCTCCGGCCCCGCCGGATAGACGGGCGACTAAGGTTCGCCGCCTGTATGGGCGATAATTGCAGTCGGCGGCAAGGGCGCAAGCGGGAGATGAGGCATGGGCGAAGCGGCAGATACCGGGCCGGCAGCGGCCGGCGGCGGCAAATCCGGCGGCAGGCTGGAGCAGGTGCTGGCGGCCGGCGGCTTCGCCGTGACCTGCGAAACCTCGCCGACGGCGACGACCGATCTGGCGCCCCTGCTCGACCGGGTGGCGCCGCTGCGCGGCCTCGCCGATGCGGTCAATGTCACCGACGGCGCGACCGCCCGGGCGCATCTCTCCAGCCTGGTGCTGGCCGGCGCGATGATGCGCGAAGGCATTCAGCCGGTGCTCCAGTTCACCGTGCGCGACCGCAACCTGATCGCCCTGCAGGGCGATATTCTGGGCGCCGGCGCCCTGGCCATCCCGAACATCCTGTGCCTCACCGGCGACGATCCGAAGAAGGGCGAGGAGCCGGCGGCGACGCCGGTCGGCGACCTCGATTCCGCCGGCCTGATCCGGCTCGCCTGCCGGATGCGCGACGAGGGCGTGCTGAACGCCGGCCGCGCCATCGCCGCGCCGCCCCGGCTGTTCGTCGGCTGCGCCGATGCGCCAATGGTGCCGAAAGCCGGCTGGGAGCCGAAGGGCCTGGCGGACAAGATCGCCGCCGGCGCGGATTTCGCCCAGACCCAGTACTGTTTCGATCTCGAGACGGCGAAAACCTATTTCGCCCGCCTCGCCGATTTCGGCATCCCGGAGCGGCTGCCCTTTCTGGTTGGCATCGGCCCGCTGGCCTCGCTGCGCCAGGCGCGCTGGATGGACGAGAATCTGTGGGGCGTATCGATCCCCGAACCGATCCTCAAGCGCCTCGAAGGGGCGGCGGACGAGCGCGCGGAAGGGCGGAAAATCTGCGCCGAACTGATCCAGCAGCTGCGCGAAATTCCCGGCGTGCGCGGCGTCCACCTGATGGCGCCACGCCAGGAGGCTGCGATGGCCGAAGTCATCGAGTTGAGCGGCGTGCTGAAGGACCGCCCGCCCCTGCCGGACTGAGCCGGCCGGAGCCGGCGGCGCGACTCGGCATTTGACAGGAGGCGTCAAAGGCTGGTGAAACGGGCGGGCGATGTCTGAGCCCGTTCGCCGGAACATGCCCGAGCCGCTGTCGGCGGCCAACCCGCCGACTGTCGAGACGGATTTCGCTGGCGCCCTGCACCGGCCCGGCGATGACGAGTGCGGCTTCGAGATCGGGCCGGACTTCCAGCGCTTCAACGCGTGCAACGACACCTTCGCCCGGGCGCAGTGGGACGAGACCGTCCGCTCCGAAAAGGCGCTCGACTGGTTCCGGTCGATGTTCACCCACGGGCTGGGGGTGCGCCGGGCCGAGGGCTACCGCGCCCGCGATTTCGCCATGCGCAACGCCGCCTGGGTCGGCGCCAACCTGCTGATCGAGCGCAAGCTGAAGGACGAGCGCCACGACGGCTTCCTCGACGACCTCTACCCCTATGCGCCGCCGGCACCGGTCCGCGAGCCGGTCGAGGACCCGGCGGAAATGGCGGCGCAGCTGAAACAGGCCGCCCGCATCTTCGGCGCCGATCTGGTCGGCATCGCGCCGACCGATCTGCGCTGGCACTACACCAGGCGCTTCAACGCCCGGACGCGCGCCGAGAAGGACAATGTCGATTGCGCCGCCCTGCCCCACTGCATCGTCGTCGGCACGGAGATGCCGGGCAAGGTGATCCAGACCATGCCCTCGGCGCTCGGCGGCACTGCCGCCGGCTATGGCTATTCGAAGGACGGGCTGACGCTGATGTCGCTCGCCCAGTTCATCCGCAATCTGGGCTATGAGGCGGTCGCCTCGCTGAACGACACGGCCCAGTGCGTGCCCTATGCGATCCAGGCCGGGCTCGGCGAATATGGCCGCCACGGGCTGGTCATCACGCCGGAATTCGGCCCGCGCCTGCGCTTCGGCAAAATCTTCACCGATCTGCCGCTCGCCCACGACCGGCCGCGCACCTTCGGCGTCCGGGCCTTTTGCGACCTGTGCCGCAAATGCTCCGACGCCTGCCCGCCCAGGGCGATTCCGGACGGTGCGCCGGACGGCGCCCTGCACAATGCTTCGAATTTCGTCGGCATCCGGAAATGGAATGTCGATGGCGAGAAATGCTTCCGCTTCTGGGCCAACCAGGGCACCGAATGCGGCATCTGCATCCGGGTCTGCCCCTATAACAAGCTGCCGGAAACGGCCCTCGGCCGGGTCTATTTCCGGCTGTGGAAGAAGCTGGCCGGCAGCCCCCTGCGGCGCCTCGCCCTGTGGCTGGACAACGCGCTGGGCCATGGCCGGCGCTTCCGGCCCGACTGGTGGTGGCAGAACCGGCCGGGCTGGTGAGGCGATGGGCGCGCCGACCGCATACGACCTCGTCCTGAACCAGGCCGACCGCTCGCCCGACGCCCTCGCCATTCGCGACGACCGTACCGACCGGCAGTTCACCTACCGGGCGCTGATCGCCGAACTCGATGCCATCGCCGCCGGCTTCGCCGCCCGCGGCATCGGGCCCGGCGACCGGGTCGCGACCTGCCTGCCCAACATTCTGGAGCACGGCCTCGCCCTGCTGGCGCTCGCCCGGCTGGGCGCGGTGCCGGCGCCGATCAATCCGCGGCTCGATGCCGCCGATATCGGCCGGCTGGTCGCCGATGGCGCCATGAAGGGCGCCTTCGTCGCCGCCGACCCGGCCATCGTGCAGGCCGCGGCCGGTGCGCTGCCGGCGGGCGCGCCCCTGTTCGTACCGGGAGCCGCGAACGGCCCGGCGGAGGATTTCGCCGCCTGCCGGGCCGGCACCGCCGACCTGCCGCCCCGGCCGGCATTGGACCGCGAGGACCCGGCCATCCT
This sequence comes from Alphaproteobacteria bacterium, assembly GCA_965221475.1. Taxonomy (GTDB): domain Bacteria; phylum Pseudomonadota; class Alphaproteobacteria; order Bin65; family Bin65; genus Bin65. The sequence continues at coordinate 1,405,049 of OZ244891.1, forward strand.
GTTCTACACCTCCGGCACGACCGGCCTGCCCAAGGGCGTGGTGCTGGCGCAGCGGACAACCGAGCCGCGCATCCTGTGGCTGGCGACCCAGGGCGGAATGCGCCACGGCCCGCACACACGCGCGCTCGGCTTCATGCCGCTTGCCCACGCCATCGGCTATTACGGCGTCTTTCTCGCGACGCTCGCCTTCGGCGGCAGCTATCAGGTCATGAGCGCGTTCGATCCGGCCGCCGCCGTCGATCTGATCGAGCGGCACGGGCTGACCTACACCTTCGCGGCGCCGACCCTCTATCATGCGCTCGTCCGGGCGCCGAACTATGCGCCGGCGAAGATGCGCTCCCTGCGCCTCGTGCTCTATGGCGGCTCGTCGATCCCGGAAGATTTGATCGCCCATATGGACCGGCACTGGGAGCAGGCCGAGATCCGGCACATCTACGGCACCACGGAAACCATGTGCTCGGCCTACAATCCGGCGCCGGCGGGCGACCGCCTGGCCCTGCGGCCCGGCTATTACACCCGCCTGCGCGTGGTCGCGCCCGGCGGCGGGCCGGACGATATCGTCGGCCCCGGCGAGGAGGGCGAGCTGCTCGTCGCGGCCGATGCCGATACGATCTTCACCGGCTATCTCAACCGGCCGGATGCGACGGCGGAGAAGATGCGCGATGGCTGGGTGCGCGTCGGCGACCTCGCCACCCTCGACGAGCGCGGCTGGTTCACCCTGCGCGGCCGGGTCGACGACATGATCCGATCGGGCGGCGAGAGCATCCATCCCGGCGAGGTCGAGGCCGTGCTGCAGAGCGCGCCGGGGGTCGGCGACTGCGCCGCCATCGGCCTGCCGGACGACCGCTGGGGCGAGATCGTCGTCGGCTGCATCGTGGGCCGCGAGGACGGCGTTGCGGGAACGGCCGGCGCCGCGGCGCTCGATGCCCATGTCCGGGCGTCCCGCCTGGCCGGCTTCATGCGGCCGAAAGCCTATTATTTCTGCACCGAAATCCCGCGCAATCCCGGCAACGGGAACATCCTGCGCCGCCTGCTGCGCGAGGCGGCAGCGGCGGCCGGCCGCGAAGAGGCTGCCGGCTGGCAGCCGCTCGGGGCGGGCCGCCGCACCGAACCGTAAGGGCCGATACCATGCCGAGACAGAAAGCCGAGATCGACCGCGCCGCCGCCAAGGAGGCCATCCTGGGATACTGCCTGAAGAAGGGCGCGCTGGCCGCCGGAGTCGCCGATCTGGCGGCCATCGACCGGATCTGCCCGCCCGGCCACCGGCCGGCCGATATCATGCCAAGGGTGAAATCGGTCATCGCGCTCGGCGTGGGCGGTCAGACCCAGGGCGCCTGGACCGTGCCGGCCAAGGCGCTCGGCTATTTCGGCTCGACCGAAACCCGCGCCTATACCATCGCCTACGGCCTCGCCTTCTATATCGAGAACCGGTTCGGCATCCGCTCGATCTACTGTCCGCCGGACATGGACCCGGAGGGCGGCCCGCGCGTGCCCCTGCAGAGCCTGAAGGTCCATGCCGAGCTCGCCGGCATCGGCGCCCGCTCGCTGGCCGGCGATATCCTGCTCCATCCCGAATTCGGCTACATGTATTTCGCCAGCGTGTTCACCGAACTCGAACTGGAGCCGGATGCGCCGCTGGCCGAAAACCCGTGCCCGGCGCCGTCCTGCGTGAACATGTACCGCTCCATCGGGCGCACGCCGTGCATGAAATTCTGCCCGGTCCAGTGCCTGGACGGCGAGGTGGACGAGGAGACGGGCCGGCAGAAAGTCATGCGCTACGACATGGCCGCCTGTGCCGAGATGACCCAGCAGTACGAAACCGTCCCGGCCGCGATCATGGATGCCATCCGCGCGACCGACGAGGCGAACCGGGAAGACGCCCTGTTCGACCCGGACAACAAGATGCTGTGGTACAAGATGAGCGTCGGCTCCGGCGGGCTGCTGGCCCAGTGCTTCGAATGCATGCGGGTCTGCCCGGTCGCGACGAAGGCGCCCCAGGCCGATCCGATCCTGCGCTACGAGCACCGCCGCGCGGCGGAGGCGGCCGAATAATGGCCCGCGGGCTCAACCGCCGGCAGATCGGCGTCACCGGGGAGATGCTGGAGACCTTCGGCGAAGTCGTCCTGCACCTGTCGCACAATCACCAGGTCCGCGAGGGCGACCCCTATCGGGAGAAGGACTGGGACGAGATCGACCGCCAGCGCGCGATGATGGGTCTGTCGGACGCCGAAATCGCCGACCGGATCGGCCTCAGCCGCGACCAGGTGCTCTATATCCGCACCCTGATGGAGCGGCGGCGCTTCCGCACCGGCCACTATGCCCGGCTGCTCGACCTGGGCGGCGGCCGGCGCTTCCGCACCGAGCGCTTCACGCCCCATCTGGACCATTTCCGCTACAGCGACGACGCGCTGGAATTGCGCGCCGCCATGAATTTCCCGCCGGAAGCGGTGCGCGACCATGTTGCCGGCGGCTGGTGGCGCAACGAAACCCACCGCCGCCTTCTGGAGCGGCACGCCGCCGAGCGGCCGGACGCGCCGGCCATTATCCTGCCGGAGCGGACGCTCGGCTGGAAGACGCTGCACGATGCCGCCGAACGGATGGCGAAGGGCCTGTGGCGGCTCGGCCTGCGGCCCGGCGATACGGTGGCGATCCAGCTGCCGAACACCGCGGAATTCCTCGTCGCCACCCTCGCCGTCACCTGGTTCGGCGGCGTGGTGCAGACTGTCCACATGCCGTGGCGGGACGCCGAGCTGCGCACCCTGGTCGAACATGGCCGCACCAGGGCCATCGTATGCCTGGGCGAAACGAAGGACTGGTCGCCGGCGCGGGCCGCGCTCGCCATGCAGCCGGAGCTGCCGACGCTCGAACATGTCGTCGCCGTCGGCGAGGCGCCGCCCGGCGCGGTCGCCTTCGCCGCGCTCGCCGAAGACGATCCGCCGGTCGAAATCGGCCACGAGCCGACGGCGGCCGATCCCTGCCTGCTGCTCTATACCTCCGGCACCACCTCGGCGCCCAAGGGCGTGCCGCTCAACGCCCACAACATGCTCTCCAACGCCCGGACGAGCGCGCCGGAGCACGGGCTGGGCGCGGACGACCGCATCCTTTCGGCGGCGCCGTTCACCCATCTCTACGGCCTCTATTCCTTCCATCTGAGCCTGGCGACCGGCATGGCGAACGCGCTGCTGCCGGCCTTCACCCCCCAGGGCCTGGCGGAGGCGGTGGAGCGGCTGCGGCCGACCGCGGTCTGGTCCGCCCCGGCCCACGCCGCCGCCATGATGGCGGCCGGCCTGATCGACAGGCACGACTTTTCCAGCATGAAGCTGTTTCTGGTTTCCGGCAGCGCGGCGCCGGCGGCGGCGATGCACGCCCTGCAGGAGGCCTGGCCCGGCTGCAATGTGTGCCAGCTCTGGGGCATGACCGAATTGCAGGCCGGCATGTTCACCCGGCCGGCGGACGGCATCGAACGGGCCGCCCGCTTCGCCGGCCGGGCCTCGCCGGGCGCCGTCGTGCGCATCGCCGACCCGGAGACCGATGCGGAGCGGCCGCGCGGCGAGGAGGGCGAAATCCAGATCCGCGGCCCGATGCTGTTCCCCGGCTATCTGCGCAACGAGGCGGCCACGGCGGCCGCCTTCGCCGCCGACCGATTCTTCAAGTCCGGCGATCTGGGGATCATGGATGCCGACGGCTTCGTCGCCGTCACCGGCCGGATCAAGGATGTCATCAACCGCGGCGGGGTGAAATTCAATCCGCAGGATATCGAAACCCTGCTGAACGCCCATCCGGCGATCCAGATGGCCGCCATCGCCCCGGTGCCCCACCCCGTGCTGGGCGAGCAGGCCTGCGCCTGGATCCAGCCCGCCCCCGGCGCCGAAGCGCCCGATCTGGCAGCGCTCTGCGCCTATCTTCTGGAGCACCGGATCGCCCGCAACAAGCTGCCCGAGAAGCTGGCTGTCGTCGACGAATTCCCGATGACGCCGACGCGCAAGATCGTCAAAAGCCGGCTGAAACCGCCGCCGGCCTAGCGCGCAGGCCGCCCCTCGATCACCTGGCGCTTCCACGCCCCTCACCTGGTTCGGATGGACCTGGTGCCGCGAGGCAATCGCCTGAAGTGTCCGATTCCCCGAAGCGCCTCCAGGGCGACCTTTGCCTTCAGTCCCCCGAAAATCTCCGTCTCTGCCCGCTCGAATAGCGTCAAAAATACAGCCATTGCACAATATTTAGTCAAATTGGGTCTCCGGGAGCGACAAATCTGCGGCGCTGGCCGGTTGGCGGCTTTGGCACAGGACTTGCTTGCAATGACCGGGGGAGGACCCGGATGAAAACGCACTGCAGCGCCGACTCAGCGTCCGACCGCGCACTTCAGCGCGGGCGCGGCGCCGTGCGCCTGCGTTTCGAGGCCCGAGGGGCAGCGACCCGGCTGGTCGAGCGTCATGCGTGCGCGCCGCTCAGAGTGTTGACGCCGCGCCCTTCGGCCGGCGCGCCGGAGGCCGTGATCGCCAATCTGGCGGGCGGCGTCGCCGGCGGCGATCGCTACCATGTGCAGGCCGAGGCCGGCCCCGGCGCAGAGGGGCTGCTATCGGGTCAGGCGGCGGAGAAGATCTATCGGGCAATCGACAGGCCGGCCGTCTGGCGCACCCGACTCAGGCTCGGACCGGGCGCGGCGCTGGAGTGGCTGCCGCAGGAGACCATCCTGTTCGACGGCGCCCGGCTGGAGCGGTGGACCGGCGTGGACCTCGCGCCCGACGCGCGATTTCTGGCGGTCGAGACGCTGGTATTCGGACGCGCTGCGCATGGCGAGCGGATGAGCGCGGGCGGCCTCGCCGACCGCTGGCGCATCGACCGCGGCGGGCGGCCGGTCTGGCGCGACGCGCTTTGCATCGACGGCGATTTCGAGGCGGCGTTCGGGGCCGAGGCCGGCCTTCGCGACGCGCGCGTTTCGGCGACGCTCCTCTATGCGGCGCCCGACGCCGAAGCGCTGCTGGCGGAACTGCGCCGTCTGCTGGCCGCGATGACCGCCTTTGCCGGCGCAACAGCGCTTCGAGGGCTGCTGCTGGCGCGCTTCCTGGCGCACGAGGGCGGCGCTTTCAAACGCGAGTTGGCCGCCTTGCTCGGTGCGTTTCGCGCCATGGCGCTCGGCCGCCCGGCGGCGGCGCCACGCGTCTGGCTCTGCTGAAAGGGAGGACCGGAGGCCGATGCGTCTCACACCCCGCGAGAAAGACAAGCTGTTGATCGCCATGGCGGCGATGGTGGCGCGGCGCCGGCTGGAGCGCGGCGTCCGGCTCAACTATCCGGAAACGGTAGCGCTGATCGCCGATCATGTCGTCGAGGGCGCGCGCGACGGGCGGCGCGTCGCGGACCTGATGGAGGCCGGCGCGCATGTCGTCTCGCGCGACCAGGTGATGGAGGGCGTGGCCGATATGATCCACGATGTGCAGGTCGAGGCGACCTTCCCCGACGGGGTGAAGCTGGTCACCGTTCACGACCCGATCCGATGACGGGAGCCGGGCGATGATTCCGGGCGAGATCCTGCCGGCGGAAGGCGAGATCCATCTCAATCCGGAATTCGAGGCGGTGGAGGTCGAGGTCTCCAACAGCGGCGACCGGCCGGTGCAGGTCGGCAGCCATTTTCACTTCTTCGAGGTCAATCCGGCGCTGCTGTTCGACCGGGCGTGCGCCTATGGGCGGCGGCTGCATATTCCGGCCGGCACGGCGGTGCGCTTCGAGCCGGGCCAGACGCGCCGTGTGGCGCTTGTGTCCTATCGCGGCGCCCGGCGGGCGGTCGGCTTCAACGGGCGCGTCATGGGCGCGCTCGACCGGGAGAGATGAGATGGCGCACGCGATGTCGCGCCGCGCCTATGCGGACATGTTCGGCCCGACGACCGGGGATCGGGTGCGGCTCGCCGACACCGAACTCTTCATCGAGGTCGAGCGCGATTTCACCAGCTATGGCGACGAGGTGAAGTTCGGCGGCGGCAAGGTGATCCGCGACGGCATGGGCCAATCCCAAGCGACGCGCGCCGAGGGCGCAGCCGATACGGTCGTCACCAATGCGCTCATCCTCGACCATTGGGGCGTCGTCAAGGCGGATATCGGCATTCGCGACGGACGCATCCAGGCGGTCGGCAAGGCGGGCAACCCCGACATCCAGGATGGCGTGGAGATCGTCATCGGCCCCGGAACCGAGATCGTCGCCGGCGAAGGCCGGATCGTCACCGCCGGCGGCTTCGACTGTCATATTCATTTCATCTGCCCGCAGCAGATCGAGGAGGCGCTCTCGGCCGGCTTCACCGCCATGCTGGGCGGCGGCACCGGGCCGGCGACCGGCACCAACGCCACCACCTGCACGCCCGGACCCTGGCATCTGGCGCGGATGATCGAGGCCGCCGACGGCTTCGCGATGAATCTTGGCTTCGCCGGCAAGGGCAACGCCAGCCATCCGGCGGCGCTGGAGGAGCAGGTGCGCGCCGGTGCCTGCGCGCTCAAGCTGCATGAGGATTGGGGCACCACGCCGGCCGCCATCGACAGCTGCCTGGGCGTCGCCGACGCCATGGATGTGCAGGCGATGATCCACACCGACACGCTCAACGAATCGGGCTTCGTCGAGCACACCATCGCCGCCTTCCGGGGCCGCACCATCCACGCCTTCCATACCGAAGGCGCCGGCGGCGGCCACGCGCCGGACATCATCAAGGTCTGCGGGCTGGCCAATGTGCTGCCCTCCTCGACCAACCCGACCCGGCCCTACACGGTCAACACCGTCGATGAGCATCTCGACATGCTCATGGTCTGCCACCATCTCGACCCGCGCATCCCGGAAGATGTGGCCTTCGCCGAGAGCCGCATTCGCAAGGAGACCATCGCCGCCGAGGACATTCTGCACGATATGGGCGCATTTTCGATTATCGCGTCGGACAGCCAGGCCATGGGCCGGGTGGGCGAGGTGGCGATCCGCACCTGGCAGACGGCCGACAAGATGAAGCGCCAGTTCGGCCGGCTGGAGGGCGAGCGCGGCGACAACGACAATCTGCGCGCCCGGCGCTACATCGCAAAATACACCATCAACCCCGCCATCGCGCATGGCATGGCGGACCATATCGGGTCCATCGAGGCCGGCAAGCTCGCCGATCTGGCGGTCTGGCAGCCGGCCTTCTTCGGCGTCAAGCCGGACCTCGTGCTGAAGGGCGGCATGATCGCCGGGGCGATGATGGGCGATCCGAACGCCTCGATCCCGACGCCGCAGCCGGAGCATTTCCGGCCCATGTTCGCGGCCTTCGGCCGTGCCCGCGCCGCGACCTCGATGACCTTCGTGAGCGAAGCGGGGCTGGCGGCGGGCCTCGACACCGACCGGCCGCTGGCGGCGGTGCGCCGCACGCGGGCGGTCGGCAAGGCCGACATGGTGCTGAATAGCCTGACGCCGGATATCGAGGTCGACCCCGAGACTTATGAGGTGCGCGCCGACGGAGCGCTGCTGACCTGCGAGCCGGCCGAAGTGCTGGCCATGGCGCAGCGCTATTTCCTGTTCTAGACCCATGCGCCGCGCGATCGAACATCGCCCGGCGGGCCACTGGCCGGCCGCGGAAGCGGGCGCGGCGGTCGCACTCGCCTTCGACGACCGCCACCGCCGACGGCTGCGGCTGGAGACCACTGCCGGCGAGGCGCTGCTGCTCGACCTGGAGGAGGCGGTGGCGATGGGCGATAACGACGGCCTTTGCTGCGAGGATGGCGGCTGGGTCCGGGTGCGGGCGAAGCCGGAGCCGGTACTGCGCGTGGCCGCCAATTCGCCGGAAGAGCTGGCGCGCCTCGCCTGGCATCTCGGCAACCGGCACACGCTCGCCGAAATCCGCGCCGGATCCATCCTGATCCGCCCGGATGCCGTGCTGGCGCGCATGCTGCGCGCGCTCGGGGCTGAGGTGAGCGAGGCGCTGGCGCCATTTCAGCCGGAAGGCGGCGCTTACACTGCCGGCCACCGCCACCATGCAGAGGACGGCGAGTGATCGCGCCCGGCGACCTGCTGCGGCTCCAGGCCTGGTTCTCGCCGGCCTTTCCGGTCGGCGGCTTCGCCTACAGCCACGGCCTGGAAGCGGCGATCGACGCCGGCGCGGCGCGCGATGCGGCCGGCCTCGCCGACTGGACGCGCTGGCTGCTGACGCACGGCGCGGGGCGGATCGACGGCGCTTTTTTCGCGGCGGCGCATCGGGCCGCGCCGGATGCGGGCGCGGCGGCGGCGTTGGCTGCCGAGGCACGCGCCTGGAGCGCGACGGCGGAGTTCGCGCTGGAAACGGAGCGGCAGGGCGAGGCCTTTCTCGCCACGCTCTCTGCCGCCTGGCCGCATCCGGCGCTCGACGCCTTCGCTGCCCGCCTGGAGGACCGACCGCCGCTCTCCGTCGCGGCCGGCTTCGCCTCGGCGGCGCATGGTCTCGGCCTGGAGGCGGCGCTCGGCGCCTATCTGCACGCGTTCGCCGCCATGATCGTCTCGGCCGGCGTCCGGCTGGCGCCGCTCGGCCAGACCGACGGGCAGCGGATCATGGCCGCACTGGAGCCGGCCGTTCTGGCCGCCGCTGCTTCGGCCGCCACGACCCGGCGCCTCGGCACCGCCGCGCCGGCGGCCGACATCGCTTCCATGCGCCACGAAACCCTGTATGCGAGGATATTTCGCTCATGACCCGCATTTCGTTTCATGGACCGCTACGCGTCGGCATCGGCGGGCCGGTCGGCTCCGGCAAGACGGCGCTCGCGGAGGCGCTCTGCAAGGCGCTGCGCGACCGCCACGATCTGTTCGTCATCACCAACGACATCTATACGCGCGAGGACCAGCGAATCCTGACTGAGGCGGGCGCGCTCGCCCCCGAGCGCATCGAGGGCGTGGAGACCGGCGGGTGCCCGCACACCGCGATTCGCGAAGACGCCTCGATCAACCTGTCGGCGATCGCCGACATGCGCCGGCGCTTCCCCGACGCCGAACTCTGCCTGATCGAATCGGGCGGCGACAATCTTGCCGCCACCTTCAGCCCGGAACTGGCGGATCTCACCATCTATGTCATCGACGTGGCCGCCGGGGAGAAGATTCCGCGCAAGGGCGGGCCGGGCATCACCCGGTCCGACCTGCTGGTCATCAACAAGATCGACCTGGCCCCGCTGGTCGGGGCCGATCTGGGCGTGATGCGCGCCGACACCGAGCGCATGCGCGCCGGGCGGCCCTGGACGTTCGCCAATCTGCGCACCGGCGAGGGCGTGCCCGCCATCCTCGACTTTATCGCCGAGGCCGGCGGGCTGGACCTTCAGTCCGGCGACAGGATCGACAGCGCCTGCCGGTAGGCGCCCTGCCCCAGCGTCTCGATTTCCGCCGGGCGGGCGGCTGCCGATCGGATGCTCGACCATCATGAAAGGATAGTCCGGCAGGCCATCGTCCGGGCCATGTTGCGCGCCGCGACCTCAATCGGTCGCCTCGATGCACAGAATGGACGGCAGGCGGATCGGCTCCACGGCCTGCCGGAACGGATACGGCCCCGTCTCGCCTCGAAGCTGGCAATCGGGTGACAGACACTGCCACAGTCCAACCGGATATTGAAAAAATCTGCGTTCGTTTCGATGACCAATCCAGGGATTTCGCCCTTATGCAATCGAAGAAATGGAATAATCTTCAATGATTCCAGTATGTGGTGGGATATTTTTTACAAAATGCCCCGGACGAAATCCGGGGCGTATCGAGGGACGAGGGCGATGGTGTTTCGGGAATAAACTATTGAATAAAAACAATAAATACCCTCATCCCGAGTAGCCGCCCGAAGGGCGGCGTATCGAGGGACAGCCGGCGGCGGGGATGGTGGGCGCGGCTGGGATTGAACCAGCGACCCCTACGATGTCAACGTAGTGCTCTCCCGCTGAGCTACGCGCCCCTGCCCGCCCCGCGAAACGCGGCGTCCGGCAAACCGGGCCGGCCCGTTCGGCCGGCGGCGGCTATATCGCGCACATGGCGCCGGCTTGCAAGACCCCGGAGCCGCCTGCCGCAGCGCCGGCGCGCCTTCGGTCGGTGACAGGCGCCGCCGCATCGGGTAAACCCGGCGCCGTCATGGAACTGTCCTGCCCGACCGCCGCTCCCGACCGGCGACCGGCCGATGCCGGCGGCAACGGCGCGTGGCCGGCCCAACCGGCCTTCGAGGTGCTGGAGCCGCGGCTTCAGACCGTGCCCGCCGTCTTCGCCTCGCCGCACAGCGGGGCCGACTATCCCGCCGGCTTCGTCGCCGCCTCGCGGCTCGACCCGCTGGCCCTGCGCCGGTCCGAGGACAGTTTCGTCGACGAGCTGTTCGCGGCGGCCCCGGCCATGGGCGCGCCCCTGCTGCGCGCCCGCTTCCCGCGCGCCTTCCTCGACGCCAACCGCGAGCCCTTCGAGCTCGATCCGGGCATGTTTGCCGACCGGCTGCCGGCCTGGGTCAATACGCGCTCGCCGCGGGTGGCCGCCGGCCTCGGCACGGTCGCGCGCGTCGTCGCGTCGGGCGCCGACATCTACCGCCGCAAGCTGCGCTTCGCCGAGGCGCTGCAGCGCGTCAATGCCTGCTACCGGCCCTATCATGCGGCGCTCGCCGGCCTGGTCGAGCGGACGCAGGCGCAGTTCGGCCTGTGCCTGCTGATCGACTGTCATTCGATGCCCTCGGTCGGCGGCCCGGCCGATGCCGATTCCGGCCGCCGCCGGGTCGATATCGTGCTCGGCGACTGTCACGGCACATCGTGCGACCGGCGGCTGACCGAGCATGTCCGGCGCTCGCTCGCCCGGCGCGGCTATGCCGTCCGCCGCAACGTGCCCTATGCCGGCGCCTATACGACGCGGCACTACGGCGCGCCGCAGCGCGGCGTCCACGCCCTGCAGATCGAGATCAACCGCGCGCTCTATATGGACGAGGAGACCTTCCGCAAATCCCCCGGCTTTGCCGGCCTGGCCGGCGACCTGGCGGCGACGATCGGCGATCTGGCCGGGCTGCCGATTGCCGCGGCGGCCTGATCCGGCGCCCCGGCAGCGGCTTCGAAGGCGATCCCGCACGTGAGCGGTACCCTGTGGATCCGCGATGCGACCGCCGCGGACATGGCGGCCATCGCCGACATCTATCGCGGCTATGTCCTGCACGGGCTCGGCTCGTTCGAGGTCGATCCGCCGTCGGCGGCGGAGATGGATGCGCGCCGGCGCGCCATCCAGGAGGCCGGCCTGCCCTATTATGTCGCCGGGTCCGGCGGGGCGGTCGCCGGCTATGCCTATGCCGCGCTCTACCGAACGCGGCCCGGCTACCGCCACACGGTCGAAGATTCGATCTATGTCGCGCCCGCCTGGGGCCGGCGGGGCATCGGCCTCGCCCTGCTCGATGCCGTGGTCGAACGCTGTACCGCCCTCGGCTACCGCCAGATGCTGGCGGTGATCGGCGATTCGGCCAATCGCGGCTCGATCCGGCTGCACGAAAAGGCCGGCTTCCACCGGGTCGGCCTGCTGCCGTCGGTCGGCTTCAAGCTCGGCCAGTGGGTCGATACGGTGCTGATGCAGCGGGCGCTGGGAAGCGGCGATTCGGACATGCCCGACGGGGACTGAGCCGCCCCGGCTGCCGCCCGGACCGGCAGGCCGGGCAAGAAAATTGGGCCGCGCTCGCGCACGGCCCAGAGTTTAGGGAGGAAACGCCCAGGATGGAGATCGCGACACTGACCGGCGAAAGGGCCGCCGGCATGGGCACATGTCGCTGCCGGTATATGACATTCCCGCGACAGAAAATCAACCTTTTTTGTTGCGGCGCAACAGAATATTCGTTTGAAAATCCCTTTATTTTTGCAGTTTCTGTCCTTCGGACCCTGCGCTCATTGCTGCAATGCAAAATTCGCATGGATGGCGCGGGGCCGGTTCCGGGACGGCTTCCGGCCGCCCCGCCGTTCGGGATATGCTCCGCCTCTGTGTCGCCAGCCGGAGAGGCAGCGTGACCGAAATCGCCGGACCGTCCGCATCGCCGGCGCGCGACCGGCCGAACGAAGAACGGCCGGCCGCCTGGTTCGATCTGCAGGAAGGCGGCCGCCTGTGCGCCGGCGGGAGCTGGCGGCTCGCCCGGATCGTCGATCTGTCGCAGCGGCTGGCGCAGGCGCTGCCGGCGGACGGCGCGATCCGCGAGATCGACGCCAGCGGCCTGACCGGGCTGGACAGCGCCGGCGCCCAGCTCCTGATCCGCACCGCGCCCTCGCCGGACGCCATTGTCGGGCTCGCCGAACGCCACCGCGGGCTGCTCCGGCGCGTCGCCGATGCCGAAGCGGCCATCGCCCATCTGCCGCGGCCGGCCCGGTCCGGCGAAGCGCTTGCCCAGCTCTCGCTGATCGGCTGGCGGACCGTGGGCGTCGGCCTCCGGATACGCGACCTGCTCGGCTTTGTCGGGCTGTGCGCCATCGCCCTCGGCCGGGTGGCGCTGCGGCCATGGACAATCGATTTCCGCGCCACCGCCCACCATTTGCAGGCCGCCGGCCTTTATGCGCTGCCCGTCATCGGCCTGCTCGCCTTCCTGATTGGTGTCGTCGTCGCCTTCATGGGCGCGCTGCAGCTGCGCAAGTTCAGCGCCGACATCTACACGGTCGATATGGTCGGCATCGCCCTGTTGCGCGAGCTCGGCGTTCTGTTCGCCGCCATCATGGTCGCCGGGCGCAGCGGCAGCGCCTTCGCCGCCCAGATCGGCACCATGTCGCTCAACGAGGAAGTGGATGCCATGCGCTCCATCGGCCTCGATCCGGTCGGCGTCCTGGTGGTGCCGCGCATCCTGGCGCTGACAATCGCGCTGCCCCTGCTCACGATCTATGCCGATCTGGTCGGGCTGGCCGGCGGCGCCGTCGTCAGCCTCGCCGTTCTCGATATCGGCTTTCCGCTGTTCGTGGAGCGCCTGTCCGGCGCGGTCGACGAGACGACGTTTCTGATCGGCCTGGTCAAGGCGCCGTTCTTCGCCGTCGCCATCGCCGTTCTCGGCTGTTTCGAGGGCTTCAAGGTGAGCGCCAGCGCGGCCAGCGTCGGGCGGCGGACGACGACCTCGGTGGTCGAGGCGGTGTTCGCGGTGATCCTGATCGATGCCGCCTTCGCCATGGCCCTGTCATGGCTCGGCATATGAACGGCGGCCGATGAACGGGCCGGCGACGGGCAGCGCACCGGCGGCCGTGACGGTACGCGGGCTGGAAAACCGCTTCGGCAGCCAGGTCGTGCATGACGGGCTGGACCTCGACGTGCTGACCGGCGAGGTGCTGGGCGTGGTCGGCGCCTCGGGCAGCGGCAAATCGGTCCTGCTGCGCAGCCTGATCGGCCTCAACCGGCCGCACGCCGGTGAAATCCGGGTGCTGGGCGAGGACCTGCCGGCGCTGCATGGCCGCCGGCGCAAGGCGCTGCTGGCCCGCATCGGGGTGCTGTTCCAGAGCGGCGCGCTGTTCAGCGGCCTGACCGTGGCGGAGAATATCGCCCTGGTGCTGAAAACCCATACCGGCCTGGCGACGGCACCGGTCGGCCGCCTGGCGCGGCAGAAGATCGACATTGCCGGCCTGCCCCAGGATTGCGCCGGCAAGCTGCCCTCGCAGCTTTCCGGCGGCATGCGCAAGCGCGCCGGCCTGGCGCGGGCGCTGGCGCTCGATCCGGAAATCCTCTTTCTCGACGAACCGACCGCCGGGCTCGACCCGGTCGGCGCCGCCGATTTCGACCGGCTGATCCGGGAGCTGCAGCAGAGTCTGGAGCTGACCGTGTTCATGGTGACGCACGATCTCGATTCACTGGTCGCGACAGCGGACCGAATTGCGGTATTGGTAGAGCGGAAAATCCGTGTCGGCTCGCTGGAAGCGCTGCTGAAGGATCCGCATCCCTGGATCCGGGCGTATTTTCGCGGGCCGCGCGCACGTGCGGCGCAGAACGCCGCCGGCCCCGGACGCTGATTCGGAAAGGCGACGAGGACAGGCGTGGAGACCCGGGCAAGCTATGTACTGACAGGCGCCTTCGTCCTCGGCCTGATCGCCGCCGGGGTCGTCTTCCTGCTCTGGGTCAGCGGCCGCGGCGACGGCGCCAGCGGCGTCGCCATCACCGTCGAGTTCCGCCAGGACGTGACCGGCCTCAACAAGGGGGCGGTGGTGCGCTATCGCGGCATCCCGGTCGGGGCGGTGCGCGACATCGGGCTGGACCCGGCCAATCCGGACCTCGTGCTCGTCGGCATCGATGTGCAACCGGACGCCCGCATCTATCCGGATTTCGTGGCGGCGCTCGAACAGCAGGGCCTGACCGGAATTCCGTTCATCCAGCTCAAGCGGCCGCCGGAACGCCGGCAGGATGCACAGCCGGTGGCGGCGGCGGACATGCCCGAGGCGCTGCGCAACCGCCGCATTCCGGGAACGCCGACCAATCTGCAGCGCCTGATCGAGGAAGTGCCCCGGGCGGTCACCGCATTCCGAACCCTGGCCGAACGCGCAACCGAGACGGTCGCCCGGCTGGACAGCGCCTTCGGCGGCCCGACCGGCAAGGGCATCGACAGCATCGTCCGGTCGCTGGAAAAGGCGGCCGGCGATATCGCCGTCTTCACCGCCGAAGCCAGGCTCTTCGCCGGCGACGCCCGCGCCGTCGCCAAAGACCTGCGCCCGGCGGTAAAGGAGCTGGCCGGCACCATCCGGGCGGTGCGCAGCCTGGCCGACAAGGCCGAAGCCGTGTTCAGCGAGGACAACCGCAAAAGGCTGACGCAGATTCTGCAGAATGTCGAAACCGCGTCGGCCGACGCCAGCCGCTTCATCCGCGAGGCCGAGCAGCGGGCCAGGGACCTCGAGCCGGTGCTGAAGGAACTGCCGACGACGCTCGGCAACATTTCCACCTTCTCCACCAGCGCCACACGGCTCTCGGACCGGGCAGCGGCGATGCTGGACGACGAGAACCGGCAGCGGGTCGAGCGCATCCTCGCCTCGGCGGAGACGGCGGCCGACGATGTGCGCACGGTGGCGCGCGAGACCAGGGAGGCCACCCGCAAGGTGCGCCCGGCGGTCGAGAAGCTGGGCGAATCCCTGTCGCGCATGGCCGATACGGTGGCGAAGATCGACGAAGGCGCCGAGGCCTTCACCACGATGAGCCGGCAGATCGCCCGGCTGGTCGAGGAAAACCGCCAGCCGGTTTCCCGCTTCCTGAACGCCGGGCTCTACGACGTATCGCAGTTCGTCGCCGACGGCCGCCGCCTGGTCCACGATTTCAACCGCCTGATCCGCCGGATCGAGAACGATCCGCCCGGCTTTTTCTTCGGCCAGCAGGGCGGCCTGAGACCCGGAGGCCGATGATGGCAGACGATTGTTTCCGCCGCCGTACGCGGCAGACCGCGCGCCGGCTCGCGATTCTGGTTCCGATGCTGCTGCTGCCCGACGCCTGCACATCGATCCTGCCCGGCGCCGACCGCATGCCGCCGCAGCTCTTCGAGCTCACCGCGCCGCGCACCTTCGCCGGCGACCTGCCGCGCATCGACGCCCAGCTGCTGGTCGAGACGCCGACCGCCTCGGCGAGCCTGCGCAGCAGCCGGATCGCCATCCGGCGGGGGGGCAACAGGCTCGACTATATCGCCAATTCGGAATGGACCGATCTCGCCACCAATCTGGTCCAGACCCTGCTCATCGAGGCCTTCGACAATGCCGACCGGACCGGCGGCGTCGCGCGCCAGGGCAGCGGCCTGCGCACCGACTATCTGCTCAAGTCGGAGCTGCGCGCCTTTCACGTCGAAACGCGGCCCGGCGCGCCGGCGCGAATCCGCCTGCGCTTACATGTCCGCCTGGTCCGCTGGGACGACCGGGACATCGTGGCGGCCCGGACCTTCGCCGCCGGCGAGCCGCTGGCCGACAATTCGGTCGATGCCATCGTCGGCGGTTTCGATACCGCGCTGGCCGGCGTGCTGCGCCAGGTCGTCGGCTGGTCGCTGCGCCAGATTCGCGACCGCCCGCCGCGCCGGCCGCAATAATCCCGCGGCCGGGCGGCGCGCCGGCGCGCTAGCGGCCGACCGCCCTTCCGGCGTCGGACAGATGCAGCCCGGCGACGCCGACGACGACCAGCGCCAGCGAGACCGCCTTGCCCCAGGTCAGCGGCGCACCGAAGACGATAATGGCGAACACCGCGACCAGCGCCGTGCCCAGCGCCGCCCAGATGGCATAGGCGGTGGACAGTTCGATGGATTTGATCGCCAGGCCCAGGCAGGCGAAGGAGCCGGTGTAGAGCACGACCGTGGCCAGAGTCGGCCACAGCCGGGTCAGGCCGTCGGCATATTTGAGCGAGATCGTGCCCGCGACCTCGAGCGCGATGGCGACGATCAGGAAGGTCCAGCCCGTCGCCATGCCGTGCGCCGCGCGCCGTCGGCGGCGCCTACAGGCCGAAGCCTTCGAACTTCCGGTTGAACTTGGCGAGCTGGCCGCCGGTATCGACCAGCCGGTGCACGCCGGTCCAGGCCGGGTGCGATGTCGGGTCGATGTCGAGCTTCAGCCGGTCGCCGGCCGCGCCCCAGGTCGAGCGGGTCGCGAACTCGGTCCCGTCCGTCATCGTGACGGTGATCTCGTGATAGTCGGGATGGATATCCTGCTTCATCGGTCGGTTCCGGCGGGAATACGGTCGGAAAACGGGCGGCGCGCGGCCTCGTGCCCCGGCACGATGGCGAATATGGCGGCGCAGCCCGGCAGAGGCAAGCGTCAGACCGGCGCATGCCGTGGCCGGCGGCAGGGCGGCGGAGGCGGGAACGGATGGCCGGCCTAACGCTGGGTGAGCTTGACTTCGATCCGGCGGTTCTTCCGGTGCGCCTCTTCGGTCGTGCCCGGATCGAGCGGACGATGCGGACCGAAGCCGGCGGCCAGCAGGCGCCCTTTCGGAATGCCCTGTTCGGCGAGGAAATCGACCACCGCAATCGCCCGGTCGGTCGACAGTCTGAGATTGTCGCCGCCCCGGAACGGCCGGCTGTCGGTATGGCCGTCGATGCGCAGGATCCAGTCGATATTCTCCGGGATGTTCCGGGCCAGCGCCTGCAGGGTCGTGGCAAGCTTGCGCAACTCGGTCCGGCCATTCTCCCCCAGCCTGGACGAATTGGTCCGGAACAGGACCGAAGACGGCAGGACGAAGCGGTCGCCGACGATCTTCACGTCCTGCCGCCCGCCGATTGCCTTGCGCAGCTCGCCGAAAAATTCCGACTTGTACTGCCTGAGCTCGTTGACCTGGCGGACCAGCGCCGCCTTCAGGCGCCGGTCGAGATCGGCGATCTTGAGCTGCTGCTGTGCGCCCCTGGCCTCGGAAACGTCCAGCGCCTCCTGGATCGACCGCAGCTGCCGGCGCAGGCCGACAAGCTGGGCGTTCAGCAGCTCGACCTGCCGGGAGCGGTCGGTCGAAACCGAGCGGATTGCGGCGATCCGCTTCTCCGCCTCGTCCAGCTTGCCGCCGAGATCGGCGCCTTTCTGCTCCGCGGAGGCCAGCTGCTCCCGCAACTGGCCGCGGTCGCGCTCGATCCTGTCGAGGCGGGCGTTCAGCTCGGTCTGGCGCTCGCGCAGCGTCCCGGCCTCCCTCTCAAGGGCCTGGCGCTGCTGCAGCACGGAAGCGAGCTCGGCGCGCAGCCGGTTGTGGCGGTCGCGCAGCTCGGCAAGGCGGCGGGCCAGGGCCCCCCGCTCCTGCTCCAGCGCCGTCTGCCGGTCGGTCAGCGCGGCGGCCCGGTCCGCCGCCTCGGCGCCGCCGGCGCGCGCCGCCTCGAGCTGCGCCGCCAGCCGCCGGTTCTCGCCGTCGAGCCGGGCGATCCGCTTCACCATCTGCGCGATCCTGGCGTCCAGATCGTCGCGCGCCCGGCCCAGTTCGGCCGCCCTTCGGCCCAGCGCCGTCCGCGCCGCAACGGTTTCGGCCAGCCGGGCCGTGAGCGCCCGGTTCTCCGCCTCGATGGCCGACAACTGGCGCACCATGGCGGCCAGATCATCCTCCAGCCGCTGCTTCTCGACCGCCAGTTCCGCGGCGCGGGTCGCCGCCTCCCTGCCGGCGGCGGCCGCGGCATCGGCCCGCGCCTCCGCCCCCTGGCGCTGCGCGACGACGCCGGAAAGCCGGTCGCGCAGTGCGGCGTTCTCCGCTTCGAGCCGGGCGATGCGCCCGGTCAGCTGCTGCTGCAGATCGGCCGCCCGCGCATCCGCCGCCTTGCCGGATTTCAGCGCTTCGGCCAGCTGCAGGGCGAGGCGGTCGGCCTGCTGCTCCAGGCCGGCAATGCGCAGCAGCAGGTCTTTCCTGTCCTTCTCCAGCGTGTCGAGCCTGACCAGCAGGCCCTGCCGGTCGGCGCGCAGGCCGGTCAGACTGCGCTCGAGTTCGGCCTTGTCGGCGGCCAGCCGGTCGCGCGTATCCTCGGCCGACCGAAGCTCGCCGGTCAGCGCGGCAATCGACCGTTCGGCCTGCGCCACCTTTCCTTCCGCCGCCTCGGCCCGGCCCTGCCCTTCCTCCAGCTCCGTGGTCAGCGTCGCGATCTGCGCCATCAGCCGGTCGATGGTGCGGTCGCGGCCGACCAGCTCCTCGCCGAGGAAGAACTGGGCGGTCATGAAGATCATCGAAACGATGACGAAGACGATCAGCAGGCCCGACAGGGCATCGACAAAGCCCGGCCAGATATCGAAACGCCGTTGCGGCCGTTTGCGCCCCGCCATCTAACGCTCCGTTCTCTCCAGCTCCGGCTCGCTCCGGACCGCCGCCTCGCCCCGGTTCGACGCGATGGTGGCGAGGGTGCGCGCCAGGATGCGGAATTCGTTGCGCAGCTCCTGTATCAGCTGCTGCTTGTCCGCCGCTGCCTCCTCTACCATCTGCTGCAGGGCCTGGCGTTGCTCCCGGTTGATCTCCATCAGCCGGTCGCCGACGGTGCCGAATTCCGTGTTGAGCGCATTCGCCAGCTCCTGCCGGCCGAAGGCCTGTTCGTCGGCCAGCCGGTCGAGCACCGGCTTCATCGCGATCTGCGATTCGGCCAAATTATGCAGGATCGGCCGCTCGCCGCTCATCTGTTCGGCAATCGCCGAGAGCTCGCGCGTCAGCGCCGCGAGATTACGCCCGGTATCCGCCCGCCCGGTTTCGGACTCGGTCAGCGACTGCTGGATATTCTCCATGATCTCCGCGGTGTGCTCCAGCAGCGCCTGGAGATAGGCCTCCGCCGATTCCGGCTCGTCCTCGCCGAATTCAGTCGGCAGCGACGACAGGCGGGTCACGCCGGACAGCCAGTCCTCCAGACTGGTGAAGAAACGGTTTTGCGCCTGCCCGGCCTGAAGGTCAAGGAATCCGACGATCAGCGACCCGCCAAGGCCGAACAGCGAGGTGCTGAAGGCCGTTCCCGCCCCGCCGATGGAGGCGAGCAGATCGGTCTTGAACTGCAGGAATACGTCCTTGAAATTCTGCCCGCTGTCCACGTTCAGATTCCGGATCGCGCCGGACACCGCCTCGATGGTCTCGATCAGGCCCCAGAAGGTGCCGAGCAGGCCGAGAAAGACGAGCAGCGCGATCAGATAGCGGGAAATCTCCCGGCCCTCGTCGAGCCGGGCGCCGACGCTGTCCAGGATGGAGCGCATCGTGGTCGCGGTCAGGCGCAGGGGCCGGCTGCCGCGCTCGCCGATCATGGAGGCCATGGGTGCGAGCATGCGCGGCGGGCGGACGGCGGAAACGTCGTGGCCGCGGCGCCAGCGCCGGATCCAGTTCACATCCCGCTGCAGCCGGACGACCAGCCACAGGCAGAACACGATGCCGACCGCCAGCACGGCAACGATCAGGCCGTTGAGAAACGTATTGGCCTCGAAGGCGGCGATCAGCCGGTCCCGAACGACGAAGAGCCCGAATCCGATTGCCGCCAGAAAGGCGATCATGCGCAGAAGGTAGCGCGCGGGAATGGTCAAGGGCTGCGGCTCCGCCTTCGGGGCATACCGGCCCGGATGCCGGCTTCGTCGCCTCCATACGCCAAGGTATGCCGGCGAACCGCCGCACCCGCGCTCCGGTCTGCTACTGTACCGGCGGCGGCGGCGGCGGACAATGCCGCTTCATCCGCCGGGATTTTCGCCGCCTTCCATCGAATCGCCGACCAGGCGGCGCAGTTCGCCGTGCAGCGCCGTATTGCTGGCCAGCACCTCGGCGCCGGTCCAGGCCCGGTCGCGTCCGGCGACATCGGAGACCGAGCCGCCGGCCTCGCGCACCAGCAGCAGGCCGGCCGCGACATCCCAGGCTTCGAGGTCGAACTCCCAGAAGGCGTCGTAGCGGCCGGCCGCAACCCAGGCGAGATCCAGGGACGCCGCGCCGAAGCGGCGCACGCCGGCGACCCGGGGCAGGACGGCCGCCAGCGTTGCGCCATAGGCCGGATGCTTGGGCCTGCCGCGAAAGGGCAGCCCGGTCGCCAGCAGGGCATCGGCCATGGCGCCGCGCGCCGAGACCCGCAGCCGGCTGCGGTTGACGAACGCGCCGCCGCCCCGCACCGCCCAGAACAGCTCGTCGGTCAGCGGCTGGTAGACGATGCCGGCGACAACCTGCCCCCGCTCCTCATGGGCGATGGAAATCGCGAAATGCGGCACGCCGTGCAGGAAATTCGTCGTCCCGTCGAGCGGATCGACGATCCAGCGGTCGGTGCCGGCCTCCTCGCCGGCGCCGGGGCGGCTGCCGCCCTCCTCCATCGTCAGCCCGAAGCCGGGCCGGGCCTTGCGCAGCTCGTTCAGCAGCGTCCGCTCCGCCCGCAGATCGGCGGCGCTGACGAAATCCGACGGCCCCTTGCGCGAGACCTGGAGCTGCTCGACCTCGCCGAAATCGCGCACGAGGGTTCGCGCGGCCTTGCGCGCCGCCCGCTCCATGACGTTGACGATGGCGGTTTTCACAGCCATGGCGGCGGACCTGGGCGCAGAAGGCGGCCGGACAAGCGGCGGCCGGCAGGATTGCGACGATGCGCCGGGCGGCGCGGGCGGCAGGGGTGCGGGCGGCGGCCGGGCAGCCGGCGCCTATTTCGCCCGTTCGACATAGCTGCCGTCGGCCGTGGCGACGACGACCCTGGTGCCGGCCCCGATATGCGGCGGCACCATGATGCGCTGGCCGTTTTCCAGCACCGCCGGCTTGTAGGACGAGGAGGCGGTCTGCCCCTTCACCACGGCGTCGGCCTCGACGACCTCCATGACCACGCTGTCCGGCAGTTCGACGCCGATCGGCGCGCCTTCGTAGGACTGGACGGTGACCGTCATGCCGTCCTGCAGAAAGACGGCCGGCGCGCCGATCGCCTCCCGGTGCAGGGTGATCTGCTCATAGGTCTGCGTCTCCATGAAGGTGACGTCGTCGCCATCGGCGAACAGATACTGGTACTGCGCTTCGTCGAGCCGCACCTTCTCGACGCTTTCCGACGCGCGGAAGCGCTCGTTGAGCTTGGTGCCGTCGCGGATGTCCTTCATCTCGGCCTGCAGATAGGCGCCGCCCTTGCCGGGCTGGGTGTGCTGGATCCTCGCCACCCGCCACAGGCGGCCATTGTGCTCGATGATGTTGCCGGGGCGGATGGCATTGCCGTTGATGCGCATGACGGCGCCTGTCTCATGGTATCGGTTGCGGGTTCGGGGCGGCAGGCCGGCAGGCTATCACCCGGCCCCGGCCGGTTCAATTCGGGCCGGGCCGGCGGCGGCGCGGCGAAGTGGACCGGCCGCCGGAGCCCGCCGCCGGCCGGGACGGCATCTGTCGCGGCGGCGGGCTTCGGGCTATAGTGAAGGCGTGCCGCCGCCCGGAAACCGCCGCCTGCCATGATCCGCGTCCAGCAGGAAGATTTCGACCCCCAGGCCGAGGCCGCCGCGCTCAGCGCCGGGCGGACCGATATCGGCGCCGTCGTCACCTTCACCGGCCTGGTGCGCGAGACCGTAGGCAGCGAGGGCCGGGCCGCCGCCATCGCCGCCATGACGCTGGAGCACTATCCCGGCATGACCGAGAAGAAGCTGGCGGAAATCGAGGCCGAGGCGCAGGCGCGCTGGCCGCTCGCCGCCAGCCTGATCGTCCACCGCTACGGACGGCTGGAGCCGGGCGACCGCATCGTCTTCGTCGCCACCGCCTCGGCCCACCGCCACGCCGCCTTCGAGGCCAACATGTTCCTGATCGACTGGCTGAAGACCGCGGCGCCGTTCTGGAAGCTCGAAGAGGGCGAGGCCGGCCCGGCCTGGGTCGCCGCGCGCGACAGCGACGACGAGGCCGCGGCGCGCTGGCGCCGGCGCTGATCGCCGGCCGCCGGCCAGGGCTACGGCGTTCCGTCCCCGGACCCGCCGCCGCCCGGACCTTCGGCCGCCAGATCGGCGCGCACCGCATCCTCCGCCAGGCGGGCCGGCAGCGGCGGCGTGCGGCCGCCGCCTTCCCCTTCCGGCCTGTCGTCGCCGAAATAGACGGTGGTGTGCGGGAAGGGAATTTCGATGCCGCGGGCGTCGAAGGCGGCCTTGACGCGCCGGTTCATCTCGCGGCGCACGCTCCACTGATAGCCCGGTTCGCACTTGAAGCGGGAGCGGATGACGACCGCGCTGTCGCCGAGCTCCTGCAGGCCGGCGATCTCCAGCTCCTCGAGCAGCCAGGGGCCGTATTCGGGGTCGTTCCGCAGCTCTGCACCGACCTCGCGAATGGCGGCGATCACCGCATCGACATTCTCGCGATAGGCGACGCCATAATCGAGAACGGCATAGGAATAGTCCTTGGTCAGATTCTCGACATCGTCGATGGAGCTGAACGGGATGGTGTGTTTCGCGCCCGAATAGCTGCGCAGGGTGACCGAGCGGATCGACAGGTCCTCGACCACGCCGCTGCGCCCGGCCACGGTGACGAAATCGCCGATCGCCATCGTATCCTCGACGATGATGAAAATGCCGGTGATGACATCCTTGACGAGGGTCTGCGCGCCGAAGCCGACGGCGAGGCCGAGCACGCCGGCGCCGGCGAGGATCGGGCCGATATCCAGGCCGATCTCCGACAGCACGATCATGGCCGCGACCGCAACGATGGCCACCAGCAGGGCCTTTTCGACCATCGGCAGCAGGGTGCGCATGCGCAGGGCGCGGGAGCCCTCGCCGCCCTCGTCGAGCCGGGCCAGATAGCGCGCCGACGCCGTATCGATCAGTTCCCACAGGACGATGGCGCCGACCACCGTCAGCAGGATCGCCAGCACGGTGCGGATGAAGGCCCGGCCGGCCCCGGTCTGCAGCAGTTCGGCGACGCCGAGGCCCCAGACATCGAGCACCGCCAGAACGGCGAGCACGAACACGGTGCCGGACAGCACCCGGCGCAGCGCCGCCAGATAGCGGTTGGCGCGCTGTTCGAGGCCGGGGTTCCGGCCCTTGAGCGCCTCGTCGATCCGGAACAGCCGGTCGAGCAGCCGCCCCAGGCCGAAATTGAGCGCCAGCGCGACCAGCAGGACGACCGCGCTCAGCGCCGTGGCACGGGCCATGAAGGCGAAGCCGCCTTCGACATCGAGCACCCAGACGAACAGGGCGGCCAGAACATAGACGACCGCCGCGACATGCCACAGATCGCCGAGCCAGCCCTGTGCCCGGCGCAGGCCGGCCCCGGCATCGGCCCGGCGCAGGCGCCCGGCGACGGCCCGGCGATTCTGCAGGATGAGGGCGATCAGCATCGCCGCAACGATCAGGCCGAGCAGATCGGACAGCGCGGCCGCGGCCCCGGCCGGCAGGTCGAAAGCGGCGAGCGCCTGCAGCGCGGCGGCGCCATAGACGACGATATGAACGAAGCGGCGCAGCCAGACATGGAGATAGGCGGCCGTGCCGTCGGCCAGCGGCAGCAGGCGCAGGCTGCCGCGGCGCGGCGCCAGCACCGCCCGGCCGAGCGCCAGGATCGCCCTGGCCAGCACGAGGGCGAAGATCAGGGCGAGCGCGACCCGGACGGCCGCAGCGCCGGGCGCAAGCCGGGGCAGGACGGCAAGGGCGGCCGCGCCGAACGCGGCGAGCGGCAGCAGGTCCAGCACCGCGCCGAGGGCGAGGATGCCGGCCCGGACCGCGGGCGGCTCGCCGGCCCGATCCCCGACCCTGGCGCGCGACCGGCGCAACAGCCGCCGTATCAGCCATTCCGCAAGCAGGCCGAGCAGGATCGTCAGCGCGATCTTCCAGGCGCCGTCGAACAGCTGCGCCCGGTGGCGCCCGTCGGCCAGCCGGGTGCCCAGCCAGTGCCAGACCCGGGGCAGGCCGGCGACCGTGTCCGACAGGGCCTGCAGATCGCCGCCGAGGCGGCGCGCCCGGTCCGCCAGGCGCTCGAACAGGGCCGGGCCGGCCGGCCGGGGTGCAGCGCCGGCCGCCGGTTCGGTCGCCTTGCGGGCCGCGATCAGCGCCTTGAGCCGGCGCAGGAAGCGTTCGCGCTCCTGCGCGTCCTCGATGGTCGCGACCAGCTTCTCCAGCGCATCCGCATCGAGGGCCTGCGAGGCCGCCGCCGGCGCCCGTTCGGCCGACCGGTCCTGCGCCGATGCCGGCATGGCGGCCGCCAGTGCAGCCATGACAAGGCTCATGGCGAGCGCAGACGGGCGGCACAGGCGAAGGCGGTGGCACATGATCCGCAACCGGCGTATCCTCTCCGGCGGTCCGGGTCCGGTCGGGGCCCTTATCCGCCGGCGCCAGCATAGCAACCGCAGCCGGGCCGGCAAACCGGCCGGGAAAGCCGCGTTGCGCGCCCCCCGGCCCGGCCCGGAAGCGCCCGCTAATGGATGGAGGCGAAGCGACGCCGATGTCGGTGACGATCTGGCATAATCCGCGCTGCAGCAAGTCGCGCGAAACTCTCAGCCTGCTGACCGGACGGGGCCTCGCGCCGACCGTCGTCGAATATCTGAAGACGCCGCCGGGCCCGGCCGAGCTGCGCGATGTGCTGGACCGGCTGGGCATGGCGCCGCGCGATCTGATGCGGCGCCGGGAGCCGGCCTACAGGGCGCAGGGGCTCGACGACGAGAGCCTGTCGGACGATGCGCTGATCCGGGCGATGCACGACTGTCCGGCGCTGATCGAGCGGCCGGTCGTGCTGGCCGGCGGCAGGGCCGCGCTCGGCCGGCCGCCGGAGCGGGTGCTGGAAATCCTCTAGCGCCCGGCGCGGACCGGAGCCGGGCCGCGACGGATTGTCCGGCGGCGCTGCGCCGGCCGCTTTCCCGGCGCCTGCGCCGCCCGGCCGGTCTCCGGCGGCGCCGTTTCATGCCTTGCCGCCGGGCCGGCGGCTGCGACGGACGCGCCGATCCGGCAGTTTTTGCCGGACCGCCGCCTTGACAGGGCCGGGCGCTCTTCTAAATGCCCCCTTGCAACGGCACTGGCACTCGCCGGAGAAGAGTGCCAACAAGCTCCTCCGCTCCAATGGGGCGGGCGAGGCGCCGTCCCGCGTTCACCCACTGGCAAACCGCCTGACACAAACCCACCGCCATTGTTTCTGAGAGGAGGCAATTCATGAACTTCCGTCCCCTGCACGACCGCGTGCTGGTGCGCCGTCTCGACGAAGAGGAGAAGACGGCCGGCGGCATCATCATCCCGGATACCGCCAAGGAAAAGCCGATGGAGGGCGAGATCATCGCCGCCGGTTCCGGCTCCAAGAACGACAAGGGCGAGGTGACCCCGCTCGACGTCAAGGCCGGCGACCGCATCCTGTTCGGCAAATGGTCCGGCACCGAGGTCAAGATCGACGGCGAAGAGCTGCTGATCATGAAGGAAAGCGACATTCTCGGCATCGTCGAGGAGGGCGCGCAGATCCAGAAGGCCGCCTGACCGCACCGCTTCCGGCAGCGGCGCCGGGCCCGCCGGCGGCCGCCCCGACCGTTCAACACGATCTCTCTCTTTATCAAGGAGGAAGTCTTCAGCCATGGCTGCGAAAGACGTCAAATTCTCGACCGACGCCCGCACGCGCATGCTGCGCGGCGTCGACATTCTGGCCGATTCGGTGCGCGTCACCCTCGGCCCCAAGGGCCGCAATGTCGTGCTCGACAAGGCCTTCGGCGCACCGCGCATCACCAAGGACGGCGTCACGGTCGCCAAGGAGATCGAGCTTGAGGACAAGTTCGAGAACATGGGCGCCCAGATGGTCCGCGAGGTCGCCTCGAAGACCAATGACGAGGCCGGCGACGGCACCACCACCGCCACGCTGCTCGCCCAGGCGATCGTGCGCGAAGGCTCCAAGGCGGTCGCGGCCGGCTACAATCCGATGGACCTGAAGCGCGGCATCGACATCGCCGTCTCGGCCATCGTCGACGATCTGCACAAGCGCTCGCGCACCATCGAGTCGAACGACGAGATCGCCCAGGTCGGCACGATCTCCGCCAATGGCGACCGCGAGGTCGGCGACATGATCGCCAAGGCGATGGAGACGGTCGGCAATGAGGGCGTCATCACGGTCGAGGAGGCCAAGTCGCTCGAGACCGAGCTCGAAGTCGTCGAGGGCATGCAGTTCGACCGCGGCTATCTCTCGCCCTATTTCGTCACCGACGCCGAGAAGATGCGGGTGTCGCTGGACGATCC
This sequence comes from Alphaproteobacteria bacterium, assembly GCA_965221475.1. Lineage (GTDB taxonomy): Bacteria > Pseudomonadota > Alphaproteobacteria > Bin65 > Bin65 > Bin65. Next base: position 1,431,506 of record OZ244891.1, read on the forward strand.
CTACATCCTGATCCACGAGAAGAAGCTGTCCAACCTGCAGGCCATGCTGCCGGTTCTGGAAGCGGTCGTGCAGTCGGGCAAGCCGCTGCTCATCATCGCCGAGGATGTCGAGGGCGAGGCGCTGGCCACCCTGGTGGTCAACAAGCTGCGCGGCGGCCTGAAGGTGGCCGCGGTCAAGGCACCGGGCTTCGGCGACCGCCGCAAGGCCATGCTGGAGGATATCGCGATCCTCACCAACGGCCAGGTCATCAGCGAAGATGTCGGCATCAAGCTCGAATCGGTGACGCTCGACATGCTCGGCACCGCCAAGAAGGTCGAGATCACCAAGGAAGAGACCACGATTGTCGACGGCGCCGGCGACAAATCCCAGATCGAGGGCCGCTGCGGCCAGATCCGCCAGCAGATCGACGAGACCACGTCGGACTACGACCGCGAGAAGCTGCAGGAGCGGCTGGCCAAGCTGGCCGGCGGCGTGGCGGTGATCCGGGTCGGCGGCGCCACCGAGGTCGAGGTGAAGGAGCGCAAGGACCGGGTGGACGATGCCATGCACGCCACCCGCGCCGCGGTCGAGGAGGGGATCGTCGCCGGCGGCGGCGTTGCCCTGATCCGCTCGATTGCCGCGGTCGACGGCCTGAGCGTGGACGACGAGGACCAGCGCGTCGGCGTTAACATCGTCCGCAAGGCGATCCAGTCGCCGGTCCGCCAGATCGCCGACAATGCGGGCGAGGACGGCTCGGTCGTCGCCGGCAAGATCATGGAAAACGACAAGGCGAACTGGGGCTTCAACGCCCAGTCCGGCACGTTCGAGGACCTGGTCAAGGCCGGCATCATCGACCCGACCAAGGTCGTTCGCGCGGCCCTGCAGGATGCGGCCTCGGTCGCCGGCCTGCTGGTGACCACCGAAGCCATGGTCGCCGAGAAGCCGGAGAAGAAGGCGCCGCCCGCGCCCGGCGGCGGCATGCCGGACATGGGCGGCATGGACTTCTAGCCCACCGCCATCCCGGCGCTGCCGCGCGGCAGCGCAGACGGAAAAGGCCCGCACCCCGGTGCGGGCCTTTTTTCGCGCCCGGCGGCCGGCGTGCTATTCTGGCGGCCGCGCGGCAGCGCCCGTTTTGCCACCCGCGCCGGGAGACCGGACCCATGACCGATATTGCCGGCAGAACCGACTGGCTGATCGAAATCCTCTCCATCGCCGCGGTGCTGTTCATTTCCGCGGTCGGCGTCGTCTTCCTGGCGCTGGCGGTCGTGTTCGTGCTGGACGTGAGCCAGCGCCGGGACGCCATCCGGCGCAACTTCCCGGTGATCGGCCGCCTGCGCCATTTCTTCACCGAGCTGGGCAAGTTCTTCCGCCAGTATTTCTTCGCCATGGACCGGGAGGAGATGCCCTTCAACCGGGAGCAGCGCAACTGGGTCTACCGGGCGACGCAGGGCGGCGACAATACGGTGCCCTTCGGCTCGACCCGCAATCTGCAGCCGGAAGGCACCATCCTGTTCGCCAACGCCGCCTATCCGGATATCGACGCCCACGGCTCCGACGCGGCGCCGCTGGTGATCGGCGCCGGCTGCCGCCGGCCCTATGCCGCGCAGAGCTTCTTCAACATTTCCGGCATGAGCTACGGCGCCATTTCCCGGCCGGCGGTGCAGGCGCTTTCCCGCGGCGCGAACCGGGCCGGCTGCTGGCTGAATACCGGCGAGGGCGGCCTGGCGCCCTGGCATCTGGAGGGCGATTGCGACATCGTCTTCCAGATCGGCACCGCGAAATACGGCTGCCGGACCGAAGCCGGCGATCTCAGCCCGGCCCGGCTGGAGGCGCTGGCCGCCCACGAGCGGCTGCGCATGTTCGAGATCAAGCTCGCCCAGGGCGCCAAGCCGGGCAAGGGCGGCATCCTGCCCGGCGCCAAGGTGACGGAAGAGGTCGCGGCGATCCGCGGCATCCCGGCCGGCCGGGATTCGATCAGCCCGAACCGCCACCCGGAGGTTGCGAACGACGATCAGCTGATCGACCTCATCAACCGCATCCGCGACCTGACCGGCAAGCCCGTCGGCTTCAAGACGGTGCTCGGCGAGCCGCGCTGGCTCGACGGCCTGTTCGAGCGCATCGCTGCCCGCGGCGAAGGCTGCGCGCCGGATTTCATCACCGTCGACAGCGCCGATGGCGGCACCGGCGCCGCCCCGCTGCCGCTCATCGACTATATGGGCCTGCCGATCCAGGAGAGCCTGCCGCGGCTGGTCGACAAGCTCAACGAATACGGCCTGCGCCGGCGCATCCGGGTGATCGCGTCCGGCAAGCTCATCACGCCCGGCCCGGTCGCCTGGGCGCTCGCCGCCGGCGCCGATTTCGTCGCCAACGCCCGCGGCTTCATGTTCGCGCTCGGCTGCATCCAGGCGCTGCAATGCAACCGCAACACCTGCCCGACCGGCATCACGACCCACCAGAAGCGCCTGCAGCGGGGCCTCGATCCGGCCGACAAGGCGGAACGGGTCCGGCGCTACCATCGGGGCATCGAGACGGAGGTCGGCATCATCGCCCATGCCTGCGGCGTGCACGATCCGCGGATGCTGCGCCGCCGCCATTGCCGGATCGTGACCGGCAGCGCGACGGTGCCGTTCGATAAGCTCTACCCGGATATCGAACCGCCCGGCGGCCCCGACCTGTGAGCCCGCGGCCCATGGGCGGGCGAACCCCGGCCCGTGACACGGGCCGGAATGCCGGGCTAGGATCGCGCCGGAGTTCAACCGCCCCGGCAGCCCGCATGCCCTATGCCATCCTTCCGGCGGAAACGGTTTCCGACGCGGCCCAGCGGATCGCGCTGGAGCAGCTCGACCGCGCGCTCGCCACGCTCGGCGACGGCGCCGTGCCGCGGTCCGACGCGGTCTACGCCCTGCGCAAGCGCTGCAAGAAGGTGCGCGCCGTGCTGCGGCTGGTGCGCGGCCCGCTCGACCGGGCGGGCCTGTACCGGCCGGCCAACGCGGCCCTGCGGGATATTGCGGCGGCCTTTTCGCCCCTGCGCGATGCCGATGCTGCGCTTGCGGTCTACGACCGGGAGATGGCGGCCCTTGCCCGCGCGGCGCCGCCCGGTTTCGACCGGCGCCGCTACGGGCCGATCCGGGCCGCGCTCTCCCGCAGCCGGCGCGCCCTGCCGGCCGGCAGCGGGCCGGAGCTGGCAGCCCGGCTCGACGAAGCGCACTGGCTGCTGCTGAAATTCCGCCTCGGCATCGCCGACTGGCACTTCCGGGCCGACGGGTTCGAGGCGCTGGAGCCCGGACTGCGCCTGACCTGGCGGCGGGTGCTGGCGGCGGCGGAGGCGGCCCGGCGCACCGGAACGGTCGATGCGCTGCACGAATGGCGCAAGCGGCTCAAATACCACCGCAACCATCTGCGCCTGCTGCGGCGCCGGGCGCCGGGGGCGATCGAGGCGCGCATCCGCCCGCTGTGGCGCCTCGGCGACCTGCTCGGCCTGGACCGCGATCTCGCGCTGACCGGTGCCCGCATCGGCGGCGATCCGGCGTTCGCCCGGATCGGGGCTCGGCTGCAGTTCATGGCGCTGCTCGAAGCCCGGCGCGCGACGGTGCAGGCCGAGGCGATGGCGGCCGCCGCGGCCGCCGGCTTTCCCCCGGAAGAGGAGACCGTGCGCCATCTCGCCGGCCTGTGGCATTGCGGGGCGGACCGGGCCGCGACCGCCGGCCCGGCGGCATCCGGCATCGCCGGGACGGCCGGCGTACCGGCCTATTCCGCCGGCGCGGCCCGGCGCGGGGCGTAGCGGCTGGCGCCGTAGCCGGCCACAATCGCCAGCAGCAGGACCGCGGCGGCGCAGACGAAGACGGCGGCCGGCGCGCCCCGGTCCATCAGCCAGCCGAAGAAGATCGGCGCCGCGACGCCGCCGAGATCGAGGCCCATGCTGACGAAGCCGAAGACCCGGCCGCTCGCGCCCGGCGGCGAGACGCTGCGCACCATCATGTCGCGCGACGGCGAAATCATGCCGATCATGAAGCCGGCGAACAGGAAGGTTGCGAAGATCGCCGGCCAGGGCAGCCGGGTCAGCGCCACCAGGACCAGCGCCGCCGCCGCCCCGGCGAAGCCGACGGCGGCGACGAGATCGAGCCTTTGCATCCGGTCGGCGACGAAGCCGCCGAACAGAACGCCGATGGCGGTCGCGCCGAGAAAGCCGGTCAGGACCAGATTGGCATCGACCAGGCTCATGCCGAACAGGGTTCCGAGCGCGGCGGGCATAAATCCGCTCATGCCCAGCGACACCATGGCGACGACGAAAAAGAACAGAAACATGAACAGGATCGGCGGCGACGCCACGGCGCGCAGGCCGAGGCCGGCCGGGGCGCCGGCGGGCGCCTTCTCCCCGCCCTGCCGCTCGTCCAGCAGGTGCATCCGGCTCAGCAGCACGGCGACGACAACGAGGCCGGCCGCGCCGACGATAACGAAGGCGGCCTGCCAGCTCCACAGCGTCGCCAGAAAGACCATCGCGACCGGCGCCGCGGTGAAGCCGGCAAAGCCGGAGAAGGTGTGCAGGCTGAAGGCCCGGCCGATCCGCCCCGGCCGTACCAGCGCGCCGAGGATGGTATAGTCCGCCGGGTGGAACACGCTGTTGCCGAGGCCCGCCATCAGCGCAAAGACCGCCAGCGCGCCATAGACCGGCACCAGGCCCATCAGGGCGATGGCGGCGGCGAGCAGGGCCATGCCGCCGATGAGGACCCGGCGCGCGCCGATCCGGTCGACCAGCACGCCCATGAAATACTGGGCCGCGCCGGAGGCCAGGCTGAACAGGGTGATGAGCAGGCCCATTCCGGTATAGCTCACGCCCAGATCGGCCTTCATGAGCGGCAGCATCGGCGGAATGGCGAAAATGTAGAAATGGCTGAAGAAATGCGCCGTGCAGACGAGCCCGATGACGGCGCCGTCGCGGCGGGTGCCGGCGGCGGCGGAAGGGGCGGTCCGGTTGCGGTTGTCGGCCAACGGGAGCATCCTCGAAAAATCGCGGGGCGGGCCGCGACGGGGCCGCCGGCAGCGGCGCCGGAGACACCGGCACGGTCCGACCGGCCCGTTCATAGCAGGCTTTCGCCCCTGCGGTCACCCGGCCGGACCCCGGCGTCCGGGACAGGCGGCCCGCCGCGGCCGGTCCGGGGCCAGATTTTTTCGTTTCCGGGGTTTCGCGGCCATTGGAAGGCCATTATGGTGGCCCCATGTGCAGTGCAAGGCGTTCAGGCTCCGGAGCGGGAAGGCTTCCGGGGCGTTCGTGCGCAGGAAGAACGATATCAGGGAGGCAACATGTCGTTTCTCAAACCACGCAAGGACGATCATCCCAAAGTCCACGAAGCCTATGAGGTGATGGCGGACGGCCGGATGGATCGCCGCGAATTCGTCCGCGTCGCCGCCCTGCTGGGCGTTTCGGCGGGTGCCGCCTATGCGATGGCGGGCATTCCCTCGCCGGCCTGGGCGCTGGAGAACTCCCCCTTCCCGGCCGACGACCCCAAGGCGAAGAAGGGCGGCGTGCTGCGCGTCGGCATGTCGGTCCAGAAGATGGAGGACACGGCGACCTATTCCTGGATCGAGATGTCGAACCAGACGCGCCATATCATCGAGCATCTGTCGATGACCGGCCCGGACAACATCACCCGGCCGATGCTGGCGGAAAGCTGGACCCCGTCGAAGGACCTGAAGACCTGGACCTTCAATCTGCGCAAGGGCGTGATGTGGCACAATGGCGACGAATTCGTCGCCGACCATGTCGTGTGGAACATCCGGCGCTGGCTGGAGCCGGGCCTCGGCTCGTCGAATGTCGGCCTGGCGGCCTTCGCCGCGATGCGCCGGGACAGCGGCAAGAAGGACGCCAAGGGCAAGGCGATCATGGAGCCGATCGCCGGCGCGGTCGAAGCCGTCGACAAGTATACGGTGCGCTTCAACCTGTCGAAGCCGGTCCTGTCGGTGCCGGAGGATTGCTACAATTATCCGACGGCGATCATGCACCCGTCGTTCAAGCGGCCGCTGTCGGGCAACCCGATCGGCACCGGGCCGTTCACCCTCGCCTCGCTCGAGGTCGGCAAGGAAGCCGTCCTGAAGCGCGTCAAGAAAATGGCGAACGGCAAGCCGTTCAAATACTGGGGCGGCGAGGTCTATCTGGACGAGATCCGCTACTTCAACTTCTCGAACGAGAACCAGCTCTCGGCGCTGGCCTCGGGCAGCGTCGATGCCATCTACGAGTTCTCCATCGAGCAGATGGCGCTCGCCAAATCCCTGCCGGTCAATATCGTGCCGGCGCGGACCGCGCGCACCCTGTGCTGCCGGATGCAGATTTCGAAGAAGCCGTTCGACAATCCGAAGCTGCGTCAGGCGGTCGTCAAGGCGGTGGACAACGCCAAGGTCAAGAACCTGATCTACCCGACCGGCGGCGATGTCGGCCAGAACCACCATTGCGCACCGGTGCATCCGGAATATTTCGCGCTGCCGGCGCTCAAGCGCGATGCGGCGGCGGCGAAGAAGCTGCTCGCCGAAGCCGGCTACAAGAACGGCATCGAGCTCACCATCGACGTCGGCAACACCGACGGCCCGTGGCACCAGACGGTGTGCGAGGCCCTGCGCGACCAGATGAAGGAAGCGGGCATCGATCTGAAGATCAACGTGATGCCGGCCTCCAAATACTGGGAGGTCTGGGACAAGACGCCCTTCGGCGCCACGGCGTGGACGCACCGGCCGCTCGGCACCATGGTGATGGGCCTCGGCTACCGCACCGGCGTGCCGTGGAACGAGACCCATTTCGCCAGCAAGGAGTTCGACGCCGCGCTGGACGCCGCCGAAGCGACGTTCGATGTCGAGGAACGGCGCAAGAAAATGGAGAAGGTCGAAAAGATCCTCCAGGATGCGGCCGTGATGGTCCTGCCGCTGTACCGGCCGGTCTACACCGCCACCACCAAGAAGGTGCACGGCTACCCGCCGCACCCGACGGGCTACCACCAGTTCAACAAGGTCTGGGTCGGTTAGCTTCAGGAACGCGAAAGCGCCCCGGCCGGCACCGGCCGGGGCGTTCTTTCCTGTTCCCGGACCGGTACGCCCGCGATGCTCAAGCTCATTTCCCGGCGCCTGCTGCAGATGGTTCTCATCATGGCAGTGGTGTCGCTGATCCTGTTCCTCGTCTTCGACAGCGACAAGTTCAAGAAGCAGATTGCGGTCGCCGAGCTGGGCGGGTTCTCCGTCTCGGCCATGTCGGAGGCCGATTATTCCAAATGGCTGAAGGACAAGGGCCTCGATGTCCCTGTCCACGAGCGCTATGTCCAGTGGCTCGGCGGCCTGCTGGTGGGCGATTTCGGCCATTCGTTCGAGAAGAACGCGCCCGTTTCGAAGGTGATGGGCGAACGGCTGCTCAATACCGGCATCCTCGCCCTGTGGGTCTTCCTGCTGATGATCCCGCTGTCGCTCACCTTCGGCATCGTGGCGGGCATGAAGGAGGGCTCGGTCCAGGACAGATCGGTCTCGTTCATCGCCGTCTTCACGACCTCGATTCCCGAAATCGCGACGGCGATCCTGCTGACCGTCATCCTCGCGCTCGGCCTCGGCTGGCTGCCGTCGAAATCGGCCATGACCGACGGCTGGAACTCGCTCGAGCTGATCCTGCCCGTCCTCACCCTGGTGCTCTACGATTTTGGCTATGTCGCGCGCATGACCCGGGCCTCGATGGCCGAGGTCATGACCTCGCAATATATCCGCACCGCCGTGCTGAAGGGCATTCCCTACAGCCGGGTGATCATGCGCCATGCCCTGCGCAACGCCCTGATCGCGCCCTTCACCGTCATCGTGCTGCAGCTCAACTGGCTGCTCTCCGGCGTCGTCGTGGTGGAGGTGTTCTTCCAGTATAACGGCTTCGGCAAGATGCTGCTGGAGGCCGCCCTGTTCGGCGATGTCTACGTCATCCAGGCGGCGACGCTGGTCGCGGTGTTCGTCGCCGTGCTGTCCCAGATCATTTCCGATGTCGGGTATACCTTCCTCAACCCGCGCATCCGGTTCAGCTAGGAGGCGGCGATGACGGATACCGCCCTGCCCGCCCCCCGGCTGTCGCTCCTCCAGCGCCTGAAGCGGCCGAGAGTCCTGATCGTCCTCGGCCTGCTCATGGTCGTCCCGCTGGTCGCCTATGTCATGTTCGGCGAGCCGCTGGCGCGGGCCGGACTGCGGGATATCGTCCTGATTCCGGCGATCCCGGCGACCCTGATCCTCTACGCCGTCGCCATGGCGAGCTGGCGCGAATCCTGGGTCGCCATTCTGGGCGGCACCCTCGTCTTTCTCTGGGTCTTCGTTGCGGTATCGGTGCCCTACCTGCCGCTGCTCGATCCCAACAAGCCGATCCGGCCCTTCGCCCAGCCCGGAACGACGGTGGGCGATATCACCTTCTGGCTCGGCACCGACCTGAAGGGCCGGGACATGCTCTCGCGCATGCTCTGGGGCTGCCAGCGCGTGCTGGTCTGGGGCGTGACGGCGACGGCGGTGGCCTATGTCGTCGGCTGCTTCTTCGGCCTGATCGCCGGCTATGTCAGCGGCATCTGGGACGAGATCATCTCGTTCATCTCCAATGTCCTGCTGTCCTTCCCGGTGATGGTGCTGTTCATCCTGATCCTGAACTATCTGGGGCCGAGCGGCTTCAACATCGTCATCGCGGTCACCTTCGCCTCGGCGCCGGCGATCATGCGCATCGTCCGCGGCCTGGCGCTCGACAACAAGACGCGCGACTATGTCTTCGCCGCCCAGACCCGCGGCGAGCATCCGTTCCGCATCATGGTGGTGGAGCTGCTGCCCAATGTGCGCGGGCCGATCATCGTCGATGCCTGCCTGCGCCTCGGCTACACCACGGTGGCGATCACCACGCTGACCTTTCTCGGCCTCGGCCTGCAGCCGCCGGACCCGGACTGGGGCCTGATGATCAAGGAAGCGTCGAACCTGATGGTCTGGCAGTTCTCCTACATGCTGCTGATCCCCGCGCTGGCCGTGTCGAGCCTGATCCTCGGCTTCAACCTGATGGCCGACGGCCTGCGCGAAATGAGCCTGCGCGACTGATGGAACGGGAGAGTGAAATGAACGATGCGACTCCCGTGCTCGAGTGCCGCAATCTCAGCATTTCCTATTATGTGCGCGCCGGCGAGATTCCCGCGGTCATCGATTTCAACCTGAAGCTCATGCCCGGCGAGGCCCATGGCATCGTCGGCGAATCCGGCTGCGGCAAGTCCACGGTGGCGCTGGCCATCATGAACTATATGGGCAAGAACGGCGGCATCACCGGCGGCGAAATCCTGTTCGAGGGGCGCGACATGCGCACCATGAGCGCGGAGGAGCTGCGCCAGATCCGCGGCTCGAAAATCTCCATGGTCTACCAGGAGCCGATGGCCTCGCTCAATCCGGCCATGCGGATCGGCGAGCAGCTTGCCGAGGTGCCGCTGTTCCACGAGACCGGCCTCTCGGCCGTCACGGCGTTCGACCGGGCCGAGCAGATGCTCGCCAAGGTGCGCCTGCCGGACCCGGCGCGGATCATGGATTCCTATCCGCACCAGATCTCCGGCGGCCAGCAGCAGCGCGTGGTGATCGCCATGGCGCTGCTGGCCAACCCGAAACTGCTGCTGCTCGACGAGCCGACGACGGCGCTGGACGTGACGGTGGAGGCCGGCATCGTCGAGCTCATCAAGGAGATTTCCGCCGAGTTCGGCACCTCCATGATCTACATTTCGCACAATCTGGGGCTGATCCTGGAAACCTGCGACCGCCTGACCGTGATGTATTCCGGCGAAGCCGTCGAAAACGGCAGCATCGGCGATGTGTTCAACAATATGCGCCACCCCTATACGCGGGGCCTGTTCTCTTCGATCCCGCTGCCGAGCGCCGACAAGAATGCGCGGCCGCTGCTGCCGATCCGCGGCCAGCTGCCGCTGCCGCACGAGCGGCCGGACGGCTGCTATTTCGGCCCGCGCTGCGATTATTTCGAGCCCGGCCGCTGCGACAGCGGGCTGATCCCGATGGAGGATACCGGCGCCGGCGCGCGCCATGCCGTGCGCTGCGTCCGCTATCGGGAGATCGACTGGTCGGCCCCGCTCGCCGTGCCCGATGCCGGCGCGCCGGTCGAGCCGGGCGCAGTGGTGCTCGATGTCAGCGACCTGCAGAAGCATTACGAGATCGAGGCCGGCGGCCTGTTCTTCTCCGGCGAGAAGAAGACGGTGAAGGCGAACGAGGCGCTGAATTTCCGCGCCCGCGAGGCCGAAACGGTCGCCATCGTCGGCGAATCCGGCTGCGGCAAGTCCACCTTCGCCAAGGTGCTGATGGGGCTGGAATCGGCGACCGACGGCAATGTCACGCTCGATAATGTCGAGCTCGGCCAGCTCGCCGTGCAGAAGCGCGACGCCAGCACGATCGCGGGCCTGCAGATGGTGTTCCAGAACCCGTTCGACACCCTCAACCCGAGCCACACGGTCGGCGGCCAGATCGGCCGGGTGATCCGCAAGTTCGGCGTCGAGACCGACCGGAAGAAGATCGAGCAGCGGGTCCACGAACTGCTCGATATCGTCAAACTGCCGCGCGATTTCGCCAAAAGGCGGCCGCGCCAGCTCTCCGGCGGCCAGAAGCAGCGCGTCGGCATCGCCCGCGCCTTCGCCGGCGATCCGAAGGTGGTCATCGCCGACGAGCCGGTCTCCGCCCTCGACGTCTCGGTCCAGGCGGCGGTGACCGGCCTGCTCATGGACATCCAGCGCGAGAACCGCACCACCCTGCTGTTCATCAGCCACGATCTCTCGGTCGTGCGCTATCTCGCCGACCGGATCGTCGTCATGTATCTCGGCCGGATCATGGAAAAGGGCACGACGGACGAGATTTTCGCGCCGCCCTACCACCCCTATACCGAGGCGCTGCTATCGGCCGTGCCGATCGCCGATACGTCGGTGAAGAAGCGCAAGGTCCTGCTCACCGGCGAGCTGCCGTCGCCGGCCAATCCGCCGTCGGGCTGCGTCTTCTGCACCCGCTGCCCCTATGCCATACCGGATGTGTGCAACGTCACGCCGCCGCCGGTGCGCGAGTTTGCGCCGCGCCACAGCATCGCCTGCCATCTCGAGCCGGAGCAGCTGGCCGCGATGGAGCCGGTGATTTCCATCGAGGCCGAGGCGGCCTGACGGGCACCGGCCCGGCCGCCGGCACGCCGGACCGGCGCCGGCCGATTGCATCCGCCGCCCGCTGCGCTATCTTCCCGTCATGAGCGACGAGGATACGGACAGCGACTGGGCCTTTGCCGAGGCCGACCGGGCGAAGCCGGACCAGGTCGATTACGATCTGGAACGGGCGCTGCAATCCATGGTGGCCCTGCGGGCTGAAATCCCGTCCGATGCGTTCACCGCCGGCATTCTGGGCACCGAGCGGGCCGGCAACGGCATCGTCATCGACGATTCCGGCCTGGTCCTCACCATCGGCTACCTGACCGCCGAGGCCGAGACCATCTGGCTCAACACCCATTCCGGCGCCGCCGTGCCGGGCCATGCCCTGGCCTACGATTTCGAAAGCGGCTTCGGCCTCGTCCAGGCGCTCGGGCAGCTGGATTGCCCGGCGCTCGAATTCGGCAGCGCCCGCACCCTCGGCGCCGGGTCGAAAGTGGTGGTCGCCGGCCATGGCGGCACCGAACATGCGCTCTCGGCAACCGTCGTCGCCAAGCGCGAATTCGCCGGCTACTGGGAATATGTCCTCGACGAGGCGATCTTCACCCGGCCGGCGCACCCCAACTGGGGTGGCACCGCGCTGATCGGGCCGGACGGCAGGCTTTATGGCGTCGGTTCGCTGTTCGTGCAGAATGCGCGCGGCGGCGAGCAGCGCGCCGACGGCAACATGATCGTCCCCATCGACCTGCTGCCGCCGGTGCTCGAGGCGCTGCGCGAACACGGCGTCGCCAACCGCCGGGCGCGCCCGTGGCTCGGCCTCTATGCCGCCGAGGTCGAGGACCGGCTGGTCGTCATCGGCCTGGTCGAGGACGGTCCGGCGCACCGGGCCGGCCTGCAGCCGGGCGATATCGTGCTCCAGGTGATGGGCGCGCCAGTCGGCGATCTGCCGGATTTCTTCCGCACGGTGTGGGAAACCGGCCCGGCCGGAACCCGCGTGCCGCTGACCGTCGTGCGCGACGGCGAAATCTCCGAAATCGCAATCGCCAGCATCGACCGCAACAGCATGCTCAAACGGCCGAAGCTGCACTGAGCGACTGAGCCCGACCGGCGCCGGGCCGCCGGCCGCGGGCTCAGTGGCCGGCGCGGGCCTGGGCGGCGGCGAAGGCGGCCTTCTGTTCCGCCGTCGCCTCCTTCTGGTACTTCGCCTTCCATTCGTCGAACGGCATGCCGTAGACGATTTCGCGCGCCGCCATCCGGTCGAGTTCCAGCCCGCGCTCGTCGGCGGCATCCTTGTACCAGTTGCTCAGGCAGTTGCGGCAGAAGCCGGCCAGGTTCATCAGGTCGATATTCTGTACATCGGTGCGTGCGCGCAGATGGCCGACCAGGCGGCGGAAGGCGGCGGCCTCCAGTTCGGTGCGGGTGGCATCGTCCATGTTCGGGCTCCGGCAGGATTTCGGCTCTCGCCCCGATATTGCGCGCCGCGGCGTGAAATTCCAGAGGGCGGCTTCGTCCGCGCCCATCGGCCCGCCGTCCCCGGCCGTGCGCTACCGGAAGGCGAAGACCGGGCTGCTCCAGGCCTGGAAGCCGTCTTCGGTATAGACGCTGATCCACAGCGGATTGTCGCCGCTCTCCGAAAGCGGGATCGGCACCGTCTCGCGCATTTCGCGCACGCTCAGGCGCTCGGGCAGGCGGAACAGCTTCAGCCGCCGATGCAGGCCGCCGGCCTCCAGCACCCGGTCCTCGATCCCGACCTCGTCCGACGCCGCGGCCAGAACGCCGCGATTGGTCTCGATCTCGATCCGGCTGCCCGCGCCGTCCAGCCAGACGTCGAAGCCGCCGTAATTGCCGGTGGTGATGACGTCGAAGACAACCCGGTCGCTGCCGGCCGTCTCCAGCCGCCGCTCATGATTCCAGGCGTTGATCTTCGCCATCCGGCGGACGGTGGCGCCGCCGAAACGCGCCTCGCCGGTCCAGGCGCTGTCCCGGCCGCGGCCGCGATATTCGGCACCGCTCCACAGCACGCGCAGCCGGTTGCCGAGATCGTCTTCGCCATAAGGGCGCAGCGTCTTCACGACCTGTGTGCCGTTGCGCACCTCGATCCGTTCGATCGGCGTCGGGGAGACGACATGGAGGCTGAGCGCCGCCTCGCGGTCCGCGGTCTGCACGATATCGCCCATCATGACCGAGGAGACCGGCCGGGTCGCCGTATCGGGGAAGGCGTTGGGGTCGCGGTCGAACAGCGTGCCGCCGGCGGCGAACGCAACCTCCACATCCATGTGCAGGCGGGTGCCGGTCGTGCCGTAATGATGGCGCCGGCGGGCGCTGTCCATGATGCCGTCGCGGGTCAGCTCCCCGGCGAGAAAGCAGGTCAGCCCGCCATAGGCGCCGAACATCGAGGCGCCGGGATAGCTCGCGCCGGGCCGCCCCTTGTGCCCGTCGCTGTTGCACACCACGCCGCAGCGGTGACCGAGCGCGAAGCCGTCGGTCAGCAGCCATTCGAACGTGCCCCAGGCCGAATGGATTTCCATCGCCGTTTCCAGGCGCGGATCGTGGGCGTAGGCGGTATCGGCATAGCGCCCGCCGACATGGGCATAGACGAAGCAGTCCTCGTCCTGCAGCGCCTCGAACAGCAGCCTGGCGTTCGGCGCATCGGTATCGAGGTCCGACCGGTCGGTCAGCAGGGCGTGGGACGAGCGGCGGATCTGCCGGCCTTCGCGGCGGAAATAGACATTGCGGTCGCCGCCGACCGCCGTGTTGCCGGACCATTCATAGCCCGGAAAGGTGACGAAGGTGCCCGGCTCGTCATGGTGGGCGGTCAGGCCGTTGAGATGCTCCCAGAAGGCGTTGTTGACCTGGAAATCGTTGGCCTGGTGGCTGGTCACATCGAGCATCGCCAGATTGCGCGCAAAGTCGAAATACTGCTCGGCGGTGGTGACGCCGATGCTCTCGCCGCTCTGGCCGTGCAGATCGCCCCAATAGCCGCCGAAGGCGCCGTCGCGCACCATCATCGGGTGGCTCTCCGCCACCGCCGCGCCGGCCGCGTCGCGCACCGCGATGCGCAGCAGGCCGGGCCGGTCCACGCTCAGCCCGTCGAACACGGCGCAGCGGCAGCCCTTCTCATAGCGGAAGCGCGCCGGCAGACCGTTGACCGGCAGCGTCGCCTCGAAGGCGAAATCGCCCTCGGCCAGCGGCGTCGGGTTGCCCCAGACATCCTCCGCCTTGAGGCCGAAGCGGAACGGCTCGCCCGGCCGGCGCAGGGTGGAGAGCATGGCGCGCCAGACTGCGGGCGGCCCCGGAACGACGGAGATGCTGGGCGTATCGGCAATCGGCGCGAAATGGCCGGTGGCGCACACATCGGCCAGCACCTTGAACTCGAACGCGCCCTCGACGAAGGTTTGCATCTTCATGCCCGGCGAGCCGCCTGCGGTATCGCCGAAGACCAGGTCGATGGTATCGCCCTCGCGCAGACAGCCGCCGGAGACCCGGGCGGTCAGCACCTTCCAGCGCGGCCGCGAGGCGGTGCCGAAGCCGACATAGTCGAGCACGATGCGGGCGTTGCCGCTGGTCCGCGCCGAGACATAGCCGGGTGCGGCCGGATCGTCGACCTGCAGCCGGCCGAAATCGCTCATCGCCCGGAACGCCACCCGGATCGCGCCGGTATCGTCGAGGCCGTAGCGACCGACCGTGTAGGTGAGGGTGAAGGTCTGGGCCGAGCGCACGGCGACCGGGTCCGACGGCTCCAGCCGGGCATGGCCGAGCAGCACCGGATCCGCGCCGGGCTGGACCGCCGGCCAGGCCTCGCCCACCAGATGGCCGGGCACCGGCCCGTCGAGCCTGTTGACGAGCATGTCTTCCCCCTCCTCCTGCGCCGGACAGCGGCGCCGCCGCCCGGCAACTCGACACCGATGCCAAATCTATATAGGTTTCGACCGGCAATACGGTTGACGATTTTGCGGGGAGGCCAATCATGACGCATTTTTCGAAACGCCGTCCGGCCCTTGCGGCGGCCGCTGCTGCCCTCGTTCCGGCCGTGGCCGTCGGCGCGCTGGCGGCGCCGGCAATTGCCGCGAGCTATCCGAACAAGCCGGTCACCCTGGTCATTCCCTACCGGGCCGGCGGCAGCACGGAGACGATGGGCCGCGTCTTCTCCAAGGCGCTGGGCAAGGAGCTGGGCACGCGCGTGATCGTACGCACCAGGCCGGGCGCCGGCGGGGCGGTCGGCGCGACGGAAGTCGCCAAGAAGAAGCCCGACGGCTACAATCTGCTGTTCGCGGCGGCGGTGTCGCTGCTGTGGCCGCCGCTCAGGCAGAAGGTCGAGTTCGATCTCGACAGCTTCACCTATATCGGCCAGATCACGAACTATCAGCAGGCGCTGGTCGCCCGCCAGGACGCCCCTTACAAAACGCTGAAGGAGCTGATCGCCCACTCCGGGACAAAGCGGCTCAACTATGCCGACCAGGGCGCGATGACCCGGGCCTTCGTTGAGTATATCGCGGCGAAGGAAGGCGTGAAATGGACCGGCATTCCCACCAAGGGCGGCGGCGAGATGGTGCCGTTCCTGCTGGGCGGCAAGGTCGATTTCGCCTGGAGCGGTGGCATCCACAACCGGTTTGCCGGCAAGATGAAGGTGCTGCTTTCGTTCAACGCCACCCGGCTCGTGGCCTCGCCCGACATTCCGTCCATCGGCGAGCTGTATGGCGTGGCGATGCCGAGCCAGGCGGTCATCGTCGGGCCGAAGGGTCTTGACGCCGCGCTGGTCGCGAAGATCGAAGGCGCGATTGCGAAGGCTGTGAAAGACAAGGCCTTTGTCGATCTGCTGACGACCAAGCTGAAATTCCCGGCCAAATTCGTCGGCCACAAGGCGCTGACCGCGGATATCGCGAAAACCGTCGCCGGCCTGAAACAGGTGATCGCCGCCGGCGCGAAGTGACCGGCCGGCAACGCGGGCCGGAAGCCGGCGCCGATCCGGCGCCGGACGGCGCCCCGCACCCGGCAGACCCGCCCGCCGGACCCGGCCCGCGGCAGGAGCTTGCCGCCGGCGCAGTGCTGATCGGCGCCTCGCTGCTCGCGCTGCTCTGGCTGATCCCGAACCACACCGGCGCGCCCGCCGACGATCTGGAGGTTGCGCCGGGCTTCTTCCCGCAGGTGGCGGCGGTCGCCGTGCTTGTGCTGTCGGTTCTGCTGGTCGGCCATCGCCTGGTCCGCTTCTCCAGGCTGCGCGCCATCCGCCCGGCAACCGGCGGTGCGGCCGTGCTGACCGAAATCGCCGTGCTGGCGGCCGGCGGCCTGCTCGTGGCCTGGGCGCTGGGGGCGGCCGGCTATCTGGTCGTTGCCCCGGCCGTCATGATCGCCGGGCTGCTGGCGGGCGGCGAGCGGCGCTGGTGGATCGTCGTGCCGGTCGCGGCCGGCATGACCGCCGCCACCTGGTTCGGCGCCGATCTGCTGTTCGGCGTCCGGCTGCCATGATCCGGCGCGCAGGCTGAAGGCGGGGGCGGCGGCATGGTCGAGCAGCTGATCGCCGGCTTCGGCAATGCGCTGACAATCGCCAACCTGCTGTTCATCGCCGCCGGGATCACGCTGGGCATCGTCATCGGCGTCATTCCCGGCCTCGGCAGCGTGACCGCGCTGGCGGTCCTGATCCCGATCACCTTCTACATGTCGCCGCTCGCCGCCATCGCCTTCCTGGTCGGCGTCAACAAGGGCGGCACATCCGGCGGCGCGATACCGGCGATCCTGCTCAATTCGCCCGGCACGCCGGAGGCGGCGGCCACAGCGCTCGACGGCCACCCGATGGCCCGGCGCGGCGAGGCGCAGCGCGCGCTCAAATTCGCGCTGTTCTCCTCCGTCACCGGCGATACGATCTCCGATGTTCTGCTCATCGTGCTGGTCGTCCCCTTCGCCGCGATCGCGCTTCAGTTCGGCCCGCTGGAATATACCGCCGTCCTGCTGTTCGCCTTCGCCCTGCTCTCCGGCATTTCCGGCGATTCGCCGGTCAAGGGGCTGATCGCCATCGCCTTCGGGGTGTTCCTGTCGACCGTCGGCCTCGATCCGGTGGACGGGTCCCAGCGCATGGTGTTCGACGAGGTCGAACTGTATGACGGCTTCCCGCTGTTCTCGCTTGCCGTCGGGTCGCTCGCCATGGCCTCGGTGCTCGGCCAGCTGTTCGATCTGTGGCGGGCGAGAGGCGAAAAGCGGCTGGGCGCCGCGGAATATTCCCGGATCGAAACCCGCCTGCCGGCGCGCGAATTTTTCGGCCACTGGAAGACCATCGCGCGCTCGGCCCTCATCGGTTCGGGCGTCGGCATGCTGCCGGGTCTCGGCGTGACCCTCGCCGCGTTCCTGAGCTATGGCGCGGCGCGGCGGGCCTCGGCCGAGCCGGAGAGTTTCGGCAAGGGCAATCCCCAGGGGATCATCGCGACCGAGGCGGCGAACAGCGCCGTCGTCGGCGCGAACCTGGTGCCGACCATCGCGCTCGGCATTCCCGGCAACATCGCCGCGGCCCTGCTGATCGGCGCCTTCATCATCCACGGCATCGTGCCCGGCCCCTTCATGCTGACCCAGCATGGCGAGCTGGTCTATGCCCTGTTCGCCTCGATGCTGATGGCGAACGGCGTCCACCTGATCATCGGGCGCATCGGCATCCCGCTCTGGGCCCGCATCGCACGCACGCCCCGCGCCATCATCCTGCCGCCGGTGCTGGTCATGTGCATCGTCGGCGTCTACCTGCCCAACCAGTCGATTTTCGGCGTCGGCGTCATGCTGGCCTTCGCCTGCCTCGGCCTCGCCTTCCAGCGCCTCGGCTTCCCCATCGTCTGCATGGTCATCGGCTTCCTGCTCGGCGGCATGCTGGAAAATTCGCTGCGCCAGTCGCTGCGGCTGCACCAGTCGGACCTGACCGCATTTCTCGACAGCCCGATCGCGCTGGCCTTTCTGGCGCTCACCCTGTTCGTCCTCGTCCGCGCGCTGCGCCGCGCCTGACGCAGAGCGCTGCCGTGGGCCCGGCTCAGATCGCCCGCGCGCCCTCCGCCGCCGCCGGCACCGTGCGCAGAATAACCGCCGACAAGAGCGCCGCGCCGGCCGCGATGGAGAGCGCGAGGGTGTAGCCGCCGGTCCGGTCGAACAGGGCGCCGGCGACCAGCGGCGCAACCAGGCCCGCCGCCCCCCAGGCGCTGAACAGCCGGCCATAGACCGGGCCGAGCCGGGCCGGGCCGTAATAGAGCAAGGTTGCGGCCGGATAGCCGCTCGCCATGCTGCCATAGGCGAAGCCGGTCAGGCCGAGCACGAGATAGACCAGCGGCGCCGAGCCGAAGGCTGCCAGCGCGGCGAGCGCGAGCGCCGCCAGAAGCTGCGCGCCGAGCAGCACGGTTCGCGGCCGCCAGTAATCCGTGGCGAAGCCGGAGGCCAGCCGCCCGACGCCGTTCGCCGCCGTGATCAGGCCGGCGCCGAAAGCGGCGGCCGGCGCGACCCGGTCATAGGCATCGACCATGGCGGCGGCGTGGCCGAGCGCCATCAGCCCGGCAGAGGCGCCGCAGAAGAAGCTGAACCACAGGCGCCAGAACGGGCCGTCGGACATGCCGCCGCCGCGCTGCGCATCCGGCCGCGGGATCGCCGCCGGCGCGAGCAGGAAGGCGGCGAGCGCCCCCATCGCCGCGAAGACGCACGCCGTTGCCAGAAACGTGTCCCACACGCCCCAGCGTTCGGGCCCGTAGCGGAACAGCGGGGCGAACAGCACCGCCCCCATGGCATAGGCGCAGACCGCGATGCCGGTGGCGAGGCCGCGCCGCCGCACCAGCGCGCCGACGGCCGATTGCAGGGCGGCGCTGTAGCCGATGCCGCTGGCAATGCCGAACAGGATGCCATAGCCCAGGATCGCGCCCCACAGGGAGCCGGCGGCGCCGGTGAGCAGCAGGCCGGCGGCGGCGAGCGCCGTCGCCGCCAGCGCCGGCCGGTGGGCCGCGCCGGGCCGGACCAGCAGCGGCGCGCAGATCATGGAAAGCGCGAAGGCGACCGTCGCGACGGCAAAGATGCTGCTCACCGCCGTCCGCCCGATGCCGAGCGCGTCCTGGACCGGCGCGATGAACAGGCTCCAGGCGTAGAGCGAGCCGGTCATCAGGTTGAGCAGCACGGCGCCGGCGAGGATGCGCAGCGCCGTCACCGCCCCCGCCCGCCTGTCGCCGCCGGTCCGCTTCCCGTTCTGTGCATGGCCTGGACCGCATCAATCCTGCTGGATCGCCCCGCCGGTCTGTGTACACTCGCGCCACCGTCCCGGATATCCGAAACGAGCCGAGCCATGACCGCGGTCGAGAATGTCAGCATCCCCTATGGCGGCTATTGGAGCACGCCGTTTTCCCGATGGCAGAACAGCTTTGCCGACCTCCATTCGGTGAAGTTCGCCGCCCATGTCGCGCGGGAGGCGCTGGCCGAGCGGGAGATCGATCCGCAGGGCTTCGACCATGCGGTCATGGGCATCACCACGCCGCAGGAAGCCAGCTTTTTCGGCCTGCCATGGCTGATGAAGATGATCGGTAACGACGATGTGCCGGGAACCCAGGTCTCCCAGGCCTGCGCCACCGGCGCCCGGACGATGCAGACGGCGGCCCTCGAGATCGAGCGCGGCCTGGGCAGCGCCTCGCTGTGCGTCGCCATGGACCGGACGTCGAACGGCCCGGTGATCGCCTATCCGAGCCGCTCGAACCCCGGCGGCGCGCCGGACATGGAGCGCTGGATTCTCGACGGCTACGGGCGCGACGCGCTCGGCGGGCCGCCCATGATCGGCACGGCCGAGAACTGCGCCCGCGACTGGCAGATTTCCACCGCCGAGCAGCACGAGGTCGTGCTGCGCCGCTGGGAGCAGTACGAGATGGCGCTGGCCGACGATCGCGCCTTTCAGAAGACCTACATGAAGCTGCCGTTCGCGGTGCCGGATGCGCGCTTTCGCAAAACCGTCGGCGCGCTCGACGGCGACGAGGGGGTGCGGCCCTCGACGCGGGAAGGGCTGGCGGCGCTGCGGCCGGCCCAGCCGGACGGCACGGTCACCTATGGCGGCCAGACCCATCCGGCCGACGGCAACGCCGCCATCATCCTGGCGACGCCGGAGCGGGCGCGCGAAATGTCGAAGGACCCGTCGGTCGAAATCGCGGTGCGCGGCTTCGGCATGGCCCGGACCAGGCCGCACTACATGCCGCACGCCCCGGTGCCGGCCGCCGGCCGGGCGCTCGACATGGCCGGCCTGACGATGGACGATATGGACGCGGTCAAGACCCACAACCCGTTTGCCATCAACGATATCGTTCTGGCGCGCGAGACCGGCTACGATATCGACCGGATGAACAATTACGGCTGCTCCCTGATTTTCGGCCATCCCAACGGGCCGACCGGCCTGCGCCTGATCGTCGAACTGATCGAGGAGCTGGTGCAGCGCGGCGGCGGAAGGGGCCTGTTCACCGGCTGCGCCGCCGGCGACAGCGCCATGGCCGTGGTTCTTGAAGTCTCGGGTGCCGCATGACCGGCCGGCGGCCCGTTCCCGACGAGGACCCGGCGACCGGCTGGACCAAGGCGTGGCCGCACACGCCGCTCCGCCTCCCGGAACGCGCGCTGGAAATCGAGCGCCGCGACAATGGCGAAACCGTCCTGCGCAACCCGACGCCGCTCGATGCCGTGCCGACCCAGCTGTCGGACGATCTGCGCCGCCAGGCCGCCGCAATCCCCGACCGGACCTTCCTCGCCCAGCGCGACGAGGCCGGCGAATGGGTCCATCTGACCTATGCCGCGGCGCGCGAGCGGGCGGACCGGGTTTCGCAATGGCTGCTCGACAACGGCCATGACGGCGACAACCCGGTCGCCATCCTGAGCGACAACAGCCTGAACTTTGCGCTTCTGAAGCTCGGCGCGATGCAGGTCGGCATCCCGGCCATGCCGGTCTCCCCGGCCTATT
The DNA here is from genome assembly GCA_965221475.1 of Alphaproteobacteria bacterium. Classification (GTDB taxonomy): domain Bacteria; phylum Pseudomonadota; class Alphaproteobacteria; order Bin65; family Bin65; genus Bin65. The sequence goes on from OZ244891.1 coordinate 1,452,561, forward strand.
CGCTGATGTCGCGGGACTTTGCCAAGGTCCGCCATGTCTGCGGCCGCTTCACGCCCAGCCTGATCTATGTCGAGGATGCGGCGCCGTTCCGGCCGGCGCTGGAGGCGGTCGGCGCGGCGGCGACCGTCGTGGCGGCGAAGAATGTCGATGCCATTGCCGGCGCCATCCCCTTCGACGATCTGCTCGCCCGGCCGGCGGGCGACGCGGTCGAGCGGGCCTATGCGGCGGTGACCGGCGACAGTATCGGCAAAATCCTGCTGACCTCGGGCAGCACCGGCCTGCCCAAGGGCGTGATCAACACGCAGCGGATGATGTGCGCGTCGGCCACCCAGGTCGGGCAGGTCTGGCCCTTTCTCCACGACCTGCCGCCGAAAATCTGCGACTGGCTGCCGTGGAACCACACGTTCGCGGCAAATTTCACCTTCAACACGGTCTTGCGCTTCGGCGGCACCTGCTGGCTGGACGAAGGCAAGCCGGTGCCCGGCCGGTTCGAGGCGACCCTGCGCAACCTGCGCGAGATCAAGATCAACCAGTATGCCAATGTCGCCCGCGCCTACGACATGCTGATCCCGGCGCTGGAGGCGGACCCGGCCTTCGCCGAACACATGCTGGGCGATTGCCAGTATCTGTTCTATGCCGGCGCCGGCATGCCCCAGGCGCTGTGGGACCGGCTCGAGGCGCTGTCGATCCGGGTGCGCGGCGCGCGCATTCCGATGATGACCTCGCTGGGCTCGACCGAGACCGGCCCGCCGGCGGTCAAGGCCTACTGGCCGTGCGACCGCACCGGCACCATCGGCCTGCCGCTGCCCGGCCTGGAGGCCAAGCTGGCGCCGGCCGGCGGCAAGACCGAAATCCGCTTTCGCGGCCCGAATATCGCGCCCGGCTACTACCGCGATCCCGACAAGACCGCCGAAGCCTTCGATGCCGAGGGCTTCTACCGGATCGGCGACGCCGTGAAATGGATCGACGAGGCGGACCCGATGGAAGGCCTTTCGTTCGACGGCCGGGTCGCGGAGAATTTCAAGCTGCTGACCGGCACCTGGGTCGCCACCGGCGTGCTGCGCCTGGATGTGCTCTCCCATATCGCCCCGCTGGTTTCCGACGCCGCGGTGACCGGCGAGGACCGCGACGAGGTCGGCCTGCTCGGCTTTGCCGATCCCGAGGCCTGTGCAGCGGCCATCGGCGCCGACGCCGACGGCCTGTCGCCGGCCGAGATCGTCGCCCATCCGGCGGTGCACGGGGCGCTGCGCACGGCGCTCGCCGCCTACAACCGGGCGCATCCCGGCTCCAGCCAGCGGGTGGCGCGCCTGTTGCTGATGACCGATCCGCCGGACATCGACGCCGGGGAGATCACCGACAAGGGCTATCTCAACCAGCGCGCCATCCTCAATGCCCGCGCCGGCCTGGTCGACCGGCTCTATGCCGGCGACGGCGCCGACATCGTCACCCCGTCCGGCTGAGCGGCAGGCGCCGGGCCGCCGGCCTTGACAAGGGGCTCCCGGCCCCTTCAGTGCACGGCCATGGCTGCCGACCCGCCCCATGTCCTGATTATCGGCGCCGGCATCGTCGGCGTCAGCGCGGCGCTCCATCTGCAGCGCCGCGGCCTGCGCGTCACCCTGGCCGACCGGCAGGCGCCGGGCGAAGGTGCCTCGTTCGGCAATGCCGGCATTCTGGTGCCCGGCGGCATCGTGCCGGTGCCGGTGCCGGGCCTGCTGCGCAAGGCGCCGGGCATGCTGCTGCGCCATACCGGCCCGCTCTTCCTGCGCTGGCCCCATGTGCCGGCTCTGCTGCCCTGGCTGGTGCGCTATCTGCGCCATGGCAGCGACCGCCAGGTTCGCCGCATCGCCGCCGCGCTGGCGCCGATTATCCGCGACAGCGTGGCGGAGCACACGGCGCTGGCACAGGGCACGCCGGCCGCGGCCCGCATCCGCCGGCAGCCCTATCTCATGGCCTACCGGGACCGGGCGGCGTTCGAGGCCGACGGCTATGGCTGGGCGATCCGCCGGGACCGCGGCATCGCGTGGCGGGAGCTGGAGGGCGCGGCGGTGCGCGAGCTGGAGCCCTCGCTCGGGCCGGACTATCGGTTCGTCGCCGCCCTTGAGGACGGTCATGGCACAATCGACGGGCCGGGCGACTATGTGAAGGCGCTCGCCCGGCACTTCGCTGCCGAAGGCGGCCATATTCTGGAGGCCGCGTTCACCGGCTTCGTGCGCGCCGAAGGCCGGATCGAAAGCGTGCGCTTCGGCAGCACAATCGTCCCGGCCGAACGGATTCTCATCGCCGCCGGCGCCTGGTCGGCGCGCGTCCTGAAAACGCTGGGCGTGACGATCCCGCTGGAGAGCGAGCGCGGCTATCACGCCGAGCTGTGGGCGCCGGCCGGCGGGCCGGTTCACGCCACGATGCTGGCCGACCGCAAGGTGGCGGTGACGCCGATGGACGGCCGCGTCCGCCTTGCCGGCCTGGTGGAGTTCGGCGGGCTGGACGCCGGCCCGCGCCGGGCACCGCAACGGGCGATCCGGGCGGCGGCTGCCGCCTTTCCCGGCATGCGCTGGCAGCGCGAAACCGGATGGCTCGGCCATCGCCCGGCGCCGGCCGACAGCATCCCCTATATCGGTGCCGTGCCGGCCTGGCCCAATGTGCATGTCGCGTTCGGCCACCATCATATCGGCCTGACCGGCGGCGCCCGGACCGGCCGCCTGATCGCCGACCTGATCGCCGGCGCTGCGCCGGATATCGACATGACCCCCTATAGTGTGGAAAGGTGAATCCGGCGGCGCGCGAAGGCTGCCGCCGCTCATCGGGAAGGAGACCTCCATCATGAAACCTGCGCTCCGCGTGGCGCTGCCCGGCGCCCTCGCACTCGTTCTCGCCGCGGCTCCGGCCCAGGCAGAGAAATGGGATATGCCGCTGGCCTATTCGGCCTCCAACTATCACTCGAAGAACGCGGCGGCGTTCGCCGAGGCGGTGAAGAAGAACAGCGGCGGCAAGATCGAGATCGTGACCCATCCGGGCGGCTCGCTGTTCAAGGGCGGCGAGATTTTCCGGGCGATCCGCACCGGCCAGGCGCCGATCGGCGAGCGCCTGATTTCGGCGCTCGGCAATGAGAGCCCGATCTTCGAGATCGACGCCCTGCCGTTTCTCGCAACCTCCTATGGCGAGGCGATGAAGCTGCACAAGGCGTCGCTGCCGGTCCTGCAGAAAATCCTCGCCGCCAAGCGCGTGCGGATGCTCTATGCCGTGCCGTGGCCGCCCCAGGGCCTGTACAACAAGAAGCCGGTGAAATCGGTGGCCGACATGAAGGGCGTCAAGTTCCGCGCCTACAATGCGGCGACCGCTCGCCTCGCCACCCTCATGGGCGCGATCCCGACCAAGATCGAGGCGGCCGAAATTTCCCAGGCCTTCGCGACCGGCGTTGCCGAATCGATGGTTTCGTCCGGCTCCACGGGCTACGACCGGAAAATCTGGGAGCATGTCAAATACTGGTACGACACCCAGGCCTGGCTGCCGAAGAACATGGTGATCGTCAACATCAAGGCCTGGGACGGCCTGGATGCCGCCGGCAAGGCCGCGATTACCGACGCAGCCGCGGCCGCGGAGAAGGCCGGCTGGGCGGAAAGCGAGCGGCTGGCCAACTGGTACAAGGAGCAGCTGGCCAAGAACGGAATGACCGTGGAGGCGCCGACGGCGGCGCTGGCCGGCCAGTTCCGCGAGCTCGGCAATACCATGATGACCGAGTGGCTGAAGCGCGCCGGCGACGAGGGCAAGGCGGTGATCGCGGCCTACCGGGCCATGAAATAACCGGCCGTTCGGGGCAAGCGGCGCCGGCCGGAACGGACGCCGGCGCCGCCTTTCCCGGCACATGACGGATTTCATCCTCGATCACGGGCCGCTGGCGGTCGTCCTCGCCGCCGGCGGCTTTGCCTTTTCGGCCGGATTTGCGCCGCCGGCCGCGCGCGCCGCCGCCTTCCTGTACCGGGGCTGCGGCGTGGCCGGCGCCTGTTTTCTGGTCCTGATCGGCCTGCTGATCCTGCTGGAAATCGGCTCCCGGGCGGCCGGTGTCTATGTGCCCGGCCTCAAGGCCTATGCCGGCTATTCGATGGCGGCCTCGGCCTTCTTCGCGTTCGCCTACACGTTCGGCCACCGCGCCCATATCCGCATGTCGGCGATTATCGGCCGCCTGAAGGGAAGGGTGCGGCGCTATGCCGAAATCTGGTGCCTCGCCGCGGCCGCCCTGGTGACCGGCTTTCTCGCCTGGTATGCGGTGAAGATGGTCGCCGTCTCATGGGATCTGGAGGATGTGAGCGAGGCGACGGACCGCATGCTGCTGTGGATTCCGCAGACCGTCCTCGCCCTCGGCGCCACGGTGCTGTTCGTCTGCGTCGTGCACCGCCTGATCGATGTACTGCGCGGCGCCGATATCGGCGACCAGCGCAGCGTCGATGCGATGGCGACGGCGGAATAGGGCGCCGGCGATGGAGCATCTCTACGCCACCATCGTGTTTCTCGCGGTCCTGTTCTTTCTGCTCGGCTCCGGGGTCTGGGTCGGCTTCTCGCTGATCGGGGTCGCCTTTGCCGGCATGGTGCTGTTCGCGCCGGGCACGTTCGGCCAGATCGGCGACCGCATGATGACCGTGATCTGGTCGCAATCGGCGAGCTGGACGCTGACCGCCCTGCCGCTCTTCATCTGGATGGGCGAGATTCTGTTCCGCACCCGCCTGTCCGAAGACCTGTTCAAGGGGCTTTCGCCCTGGATGAACCGGCTGCCGGGCCGGCTTCTCCACACCAATATCGTCGGCTGCACGATTTTTGCCGCCATCTCCGGCTCTTCGGCCGCGACGGTGGCGACGGTCGGCAAAATGTCGATCCCGGAGCTGCGCGCGCGCAAATATCCCGAAGACCTGGTGATCGGCACCCTTTCGGGCGCCGGAACGCTCGGCCTGCTGATCCCGCCCTCGATCATCCTGATCGTCTATGGCGTGACGGTGAACCAGTCGATTTCCAAACTGTTCATCGCCGGCGTGGTGCCCGGAATCATGCTGGCCGCCCTGTTCATGGCCTATGTCATGGGCTGGTCGCTGCTGCGCCCCGGCAGGATGCCGCCGGCCGAACCGCGGCGCTCCTTCATGGAGAAGCTCGGCCGGTCGCTCTATCTGATCCCGGTCCTGCTGCTGATCGCCGGGGTGCTCGGCTCGATCTATGGCGGGATCGCGACGGCGACCGAGGCCGCCGTGTTCGGCGTGGTCGGCGCGCTCGCCCTGTCGGCGGTCCAGGGCTCGCTGACGCTGGACAATTTCCTCGGATCGCTGCTCGGCAGCACGCGAACCTCGGCGATGATCGCGCTGATCCTCGCCGGCGCCGCCTTCCTGACCCTGGCGATGGGCTTTACCGGCCTGCCGCGCGGCCTGGCGACCTGGATCGGCGGCTTCAACCTCAGCAAGTACGAGCTGATCCTGGTGCTGACCGTTTTCTATATCGTGCTCGGCTGCTTCCTCGACGGCATTTCCGCCGTCGTGCTGACCATGGCGATTGTCGAGCCGATGATCCTGCAGGCCGGCATCGACCTGATCTGGTTCGGCATCTTTCTCGTCGTCGTCGTCGAGATGGCGCAGATCACCCCGCCCATCGGCTTCAACCTCTTCGTCCTGCAGGGCATGACGGGGCACAATATCGGCTATATCGCGCGGGTCTCGCTGCCGCTCTTCCTGATGATGGTCCTCGCCGTCTGCCTGATCGTCGCCTTCCCCGACATCGTCATGTTCCTGCCCGACAGCATGGCGAAAACGGCGGGATAGAACAGGGGCGGATACCTGCAGCCGGGCGGCCAGTCATTGTCTCTTGAACAAAACTTGGCCAATCTGGCAAGGCGTGTGCTATACTGGCATTTCTGAGGCATCCTATCTATTGAGACAGAAATGACCGCCTCCAAACCCTTGTCCGACTTCGACCAAGAGATCGTCGATCTGGTACGCCAGCACTGGGACGATACTCATCTCCCATTTCTATTGAGCCAATTGGGCAATCGAAAGGACGGCAAGATTGCAAAGGAGGTAAAAGAAAAAGCTGACGGTCTGGCTGCTTATCTGCGCCAGGAGCTTGCGGACCACATCGACGTCGTTCGACACAGCATAAATCATCCACTAATTGGCGCAATTCCGGCAGACGCAAACATTCCCGATTGCAATGTCGACGTGTTGTTTAACAAAATCGGAGATCGATCAAAGGAATCGCCGACACGATTTCACTCAGCCGTATGGACGGCATTTCGAAAACCTCTGAGAGACGATATGAAGAGGAGGTATATTAGCGTGCAGACTCCGTTTCGCTTTCAGGATATTGAATCTGAAGCCCCGCCGGATGGTTCTGTGGAAATTGATCGCAATAGTATTCTTGGATTCGATGCAGAGGCTGTGGAAGTTCAAGAGAGTATTCAGAAGTGGCTTGCTGCCAAAAAAATCGATCAATCCCGCTTTTTGGCAACGCCCTCAAAAATCGACAAAACACAGCTATCGGACAATTTGCTTGCCCGTTTGCTCGAAGCACTAGGACCTGAGGAACTCAGGCGAATATCGATGCCCCTGGACGTCGTCGACAAATTAAGGCGGGAATCTCTGTGAATCCTGAATTACTGGCCGTTGCTGCCGGTCTGCCACATGAAATTGGCGACCGATTTATCCAAAAATCATCGAAAGTTCTATCTAGAATCTCGTGGATTCCGCTGGATAAACAAAAAGAATACGATGAATCGTACTGCGCGAAGCTATATACACGCTTGTCCGACAAACTCAAGGAGCTCGATCTTTTTAATCGCTCTGACGCCCTGAAAAGCACCAATCTCATTGTTCTGTATGTGGATAAAAGTGATGGAAGTGAAGAACAAATTTTTCGGTGGTTCGGGGTCGAAGCAGTTATATTGCCATTGCGAATGCCCGACTTTGCAAACAGGCTTCTGGATACCAAAAATCAGCAAGGACAGGTTATCAATGAATTGTATCGGGAATTAACTCGTGCGGTTAGACGTGCGCGAGAATTGCTTTCAGAGATCGCAGATGAAATAACCAATCGCGACAATAAAACTTGCTTGCTTTTGCCCTGCAAGAATTTTGGAGAAGATATCTACAAGATACTCGATTGCGTTCATGGCGTTTCAAGAGAAAGAGAGGCAACATTTCAAAATCGATTGAATTCGATACTTCCATCCCTTCGCACCTCTCGCGTACAGAAGCGTACGTACTATGTTGGGAAAAACGGGCTGGTATTCCGGAGTCCGGGAAAGGCTGGCGCACGACACGGTTTGGCGCCTTCGTGGAGCGTCCCGGATCATAAGCTGTCGTGTGTCATTCGAGGAAGGATGCGTTTTGGAGTGTCCTACGATCCGAAATTTCATTATGACTGCGATATCTCGAAGATCAGCAAGCGACGCTTCCCCAGTTGCCACGACTTCAAGAAAATTCGAAAAAGCAAACGCCACATCAATATAGCGCCAAATGACAATGTCAGATAAAGGCAATGGGCTGCGAGAAAATCTCTGCAGCCCATTGATATTCGACCGTTGCCTCAGTTAGCGACGAGCCGCGCCGCAAACAAACTGCTCTCAGTTCGTTTCCAATCGTTCTCGTCTCCACGCCTTTAAGTCAAGATAGCTAACAGGGAGAGGGCGGGCCCGCCCAGGTCCTTGCTCTGGCCTCTTGACCGCGCTCCCCGAAACGGCGCAACGAAAGCCGGATGCCGGGGAACTCCGCCAAGGGAACGTCCGCTCCAATGCGGAGCTTCGATATCCGCGCGAAACTGTATATGACACATGTATGGCGAACCCCGCGATGTCAAGTGGGGAAATGGATACGGAATCGAAGCCGCCCGCGATTGACCGGCCCGGCGACTGTCCCTAAACCGGGGGCGGTCCGGCCGTCGCGCCGCAAGCAGGGGAGACGCAATCATGGCCCATACCCGATCCGCCATCGTTACCGGCGCCGGCTCCGGCATCGGCCGCGCTGTTGCCCTGGCCATGCAGGCCGACGGCTACGATGTCGCGCTCGCCGGCCGGCGGGCTGAGGAACTCGACCGGACGGCGGCGCAGGCCGCCGAAGGCGGCGGCCGGATGCTGGCGCTCCCGACCGATGTGACCGACGACGAACAGGTCGCCCGGCTGTTCGCCCGCACTGTGGACGCCTTCGGCCGGCTCGATATCCTGTTCAACAATGCCGGCCGGGGCGCGCCCCAGATACCGATGGAGGAGCTGACGCCGGCCCAGTGGCGCGAGGTGGTGGATGTCAACCTCACCGCCTGCTTCGTCTGCGCCCAGCACGCCATCCGCATCATGAAGGCGCAGGACCCGAAGGGCGGGCGCATCATCAACAACGGATCGATTTCGGCCCAGACACCGCGGCCCTTCACGGCGCCCTATACCGCCACCAAGCACGCAATGACCGGCCTGACCAAATCCATCGCGCTCGACGGAAGGCCAAACGACATCACGGCCTGCCAGATCGATATCGGCAATGCGGTCACGGAGATGACCGAGGCCATGGCCGCCGGCATTCTGCAGGCGAACGGCCAGACCATGGTCGAGCCGCGCATGGATGTCGAGCATGTCGCCACCTCCGTCCTGCACATGGCGAACCTGCCGCTGGATTCCAACATTCTGTTCATGACGATCATGGCGACGAAGATGCCCCATATCGGCCGGGGCTGAAGCACGGCCGCGCCGGCGGCGCATCCGCCTGCCGGATCGCCCGGCGCGGGCAGCGGGCATGAAAAAGGGGCGCCCTTGCGGGGCGCCCCTCTCCCGTCCCGGTTTCGGGCCGGGGATCAGTTCCAGCGCTTCTTCGGGCACTGGCTGCTATAGGTGTCGGTCTTGAAGGTCACCATCTGGTTGATCCGGATGGCCGGCACGCCCTTGGCGTCGAGGACGACCGAACGCTTGTACCAGGGCTGGATCAGGAAGCCGTTGACATTGTATTTCAGCTGCCCGCGCACCGAATTCAGCCCCTGCGCCCGCATGGTCTTCACGAAGTTCTTCATGTTGCGGAAATTGCCCTTCACGCCGCGCAGGCCGTCGGCGATCTTGCGGGCGCCGTCATAGGCTTGGAGGGCGAACATGTCCGGCATCCGCTTGTATTTCGCCTGGAATGCCTTGATGAACTCGGCATTGCGCGGATTTTCCAGGTTCGGGCCCCAGTGCAGCGTGTGGAACGAGCCCACCGCCGCCTTGCCGATCGGCTTGATGGTGATGTAGTCGACGGCATAGTTGGTATAGAGCCTCACCTTCTGGCCGGCACCGGCGGCCGCCCACTGCTTCATGAAGGCGATGCCCATACCGCCGGGCGCGAAGATGAACAGCGCGTCCGCACCGCTGGCGACCGCCTTGCTGATCTCCGCCTGATAGTCGCGCGCACCCAGCTTGAACAGGATCTGGCCGACGATCTCGCCGTCCTTGTAGGCGCGGCGGAAGCCGGTCAGCATGTCCTTCCCGGCCTGATAGTTGGGCGCCATCATGAAGACCTTCTTCAGGCCCTCATCGTTCATCAGCTGGCCCATGGCCTCGGCGGCCTCGTCGTTCTGGAACGAGGTCGAGATGTAATAGGGGCTGCAATTCTTGCCCGCCATGCCCGACCAGCCGGCATTGGTGCTCATCATCGCCCGCCGGGACCGGATCACCGGCCGCTGCACGGCGGCGAGGATATTCGACCAGATGACGCCGGCCACCATGTGGACCCGCTCCGACTTCAGCCATTTGCGGACCACGCGCAGGCCGACATCGACCTTGCGCTGGTCGTCGCCGATGAAGACATCGGTCGGCACGCCGCCGAGCTTGTCGCCATTCTTCTTCCAGCCCTCCATCTCCAGGCCGAGATTCCACCCGGCCAGCTGGGCCTTGCCGAGAATGGCGGCGCCGCCGGACAGCGTATTCAGAAAGCCGATGCGGAAATTCTCCGCCTGTACCGGCCCGGCGAGGCCGGCCGACAGGACCGCCGCCGCGACCGTGCCGAAAACGATCCGATTTTTCATGACATCCCTCCCTTCGCTTCTGTCCCATATCCCGACCGGCTGGCACATGCAGCAGGCCCCTCATCCGGGTGCCCGCAACAGGCGGCTGCGGCGGTCGAACTCTTGCCGTTATAGCCTGTCTTGGTGAAATAGGGTCAACAAGAATGTCGGCCTGCGCCCGATGGCGACCGGCGACCGAAGGCCGAACGACCGGAGCGAACCCTTTGGACAGAGAAACCCATCGCGCCCTGATCCGCCGGGTATTCGACCATCTCGATGCCGGAACGACCGACCGGGCGCCGGATGTCCTGCGCAATCCGGTGAGCGCCTACACCGATCCGGCGCGCCTGGAGGCGGAACAGGCGCGCGTGCTGCGCCGCAAATCCCTGCTGGCCGGCCTGTCGGGGCGGCTGCCCGAACCGGGCAGCTATCTGGCGGAGGATATGGCCGGCGTGCCGGTTCTGCTCCTGCGCGGCGAGGACGGCCGGGCCCGCGCCTTCCTCAATGCGTGCCGCCATCGCGGCGCCCGGCTGCTGAACGGCGCCGGCACGGTGCGCCGCGCCTTCGCCTGCCCCTATCACGGCTGGACCTGGGGCGCCGACGGGCGGCTCAACGGCATCCCGCACCGGGAGGATTTCGGCGCCTTCGATATCGCCGGCTGCACCCTGGCGGCCCTGCCCTGCCGCGAGGCCGACGGCATGATCTGGATCCGGCTGTCCGGCGGGGAGCCGCCCGATCCGGCGGAGGCGCTCGGCGGCCTCGGCCCCGAACTCGCCGGCTACGGCCTGCCCGGCTACTGCCATTACGCCAGCCGGACGATGACCCCGGCGATGAACTGGAAGATGGCCATCGATACGTTCATGGAGCCCTATCACTTCGCCGTGCTGCACCGGCAGACGGTCGCGCCGATCTTTTTCCCCAATCTCTGCCTCTATGACGATTTCGGCCCCGGCTTCCGGGAATATCTGCCGCGCCGTTCCATCGTCGAACTGCGCGACCGGCCGGAGGCGGAGTGGGATGCGGTCTGGCACTCGGCGATCATCTACTATCTGCCGCCCGGCGCGATTCTGGTCATGCAGCAGGATCATGTCGAGCTGTGGCGCGTCTTCCCGCGCGACGGCCGGGTGGACCGGGCCGAGGTCCGCCTCGATCTCTATATCCCCGAACCCGCCGCGACCGACAGCGCCCGCCGCCACTGGGATGCCAATCTCGATCTCGCCGTGCGCACCGTCGAGACCGAGGATTTCGCCGTCGCCGAATCGGCGTGGGCCGGTTACGCCAGCGGGCTGACATCGGAAGTCGTCTATGGCCGCAACGAGCCGGCGCTCCAGGCGTTCCACCGCAAGCTGGCGGCCGCGCTGGCGGCAGACTGAGTGGCGGGAGCGGGGCTTTTCGGGCTATGGTCCGGCCGGCAGTTCCGCAACCGGTGACAGGCCATGCCCAAAGACCGTGCCGCCGCGACCCGCCGCGACTATATGGCGGTGCTCGAACGCCATCGCCGCGACTTCGCCGCGCCGGGCTCTGCCGACTACTGGTCGCCGGGCCTGGATACCGCCTCGCGCGACGAAATCCGGGCGATCCAGAATGCCAAGCTGGCGAAGCTGTCGCCGTTTCTCTATGAGAACAGCGCCTTCTACCGGCGCCGGTTCAACGAAGCGGGGATGACGCCGGACGATATCCGAACGGTGGACGACCTGCCGAAATGGCGACCGGTCGACAAGGCGGAGATGATGGCCGACATGGCCGCCCATCCGCCCTGGGGCACCTGCACCACCCATGACGACGAAATCTGGAACGACCGCGGCTGGACCCTGTTCCCCACCTCCGGCACGACCGGCACGCCCCGGGTCTTCCGCTATTCGAAGACCGATCTGGAATACTGGAAATGGGCCAACAGCCGGGCCCTGTGGGCGCTCGGCGCCCGGCCGGGCGAGCGCGTCTTTCTTGTGGTCGGCTTCGGTCCGCATGTCTGGGGCTGGGGCGTCCTGCACGCGCTCGCCCATATGGGCGTGCCGTGCATTCCGGGCGGCGGGCTGACGGCGGAGCTGCGCTGCAATTTCATCCTGCGCTACCGGCCGACCATTCTGGCGACGCTGCCGTCGCAGCTGCTGCGCCTCGGCCATGCCATGCGCGAACTGGGGCACGATCCGGCGCAGACCTCGGTGACGAAGCTGTTCACCGGCGGCGAGCCGGCGGCCGGCATCGCCGGGACCCGGCGGCGGCTGGAAGAGATGTGGAACGCCCAGGTGGTGGAATTCTACGGCTGTACCGAGGCCTCGCCCCATTCGGGCGGCTTTTCCTGCAGCCATCCGGTGCGCGAGGACGGCACGGTCCAGACCCACCTTCTCGAGGATATTCAGGTCTGGGAACTGTGCGACCCGGACCGGGACATGGCCCCGGTGCCGGACGGGGAGCGCGGCATCACCGTGTGCACCAATATGAACTCGGAAAGCTCGAGCCATCTGCGCTTCGTGGTCGGCGACTATACCTGCTTCGACCGCAGCCGCTGCGCCTGCGGGCGGACCCATGTCCGCGCCATCGGCGGGTTCCAGGGCCGGGCGGACGATCTGATCGCCCTGCGGGGCATCAAATTCTACCCCAGCACGGTGGAGGAGGGCGTGCGCGCGGTCGATGGCGTCGGCGACGAATATGCGGTGACGCTGGATACCACCGCCGAAGGCATCGACTTCATGCGCGTCGAGGTCGAGCACGCCGACCATGCCCGCCCGGATGCGGTCGTCGCCGCGGTGCGCAACGCCATCGCCAGCCGGATCGAGCTCCGGGTCGAGGTCGCGGTGGTGCCGCCGGACAGCTTCCCCAAAACGGAGATGAAGGCGAAACGGGTTACGGACCGGCGGGCGAAATAGCCCCTTTCCGTGCCGGCTGGCGGGCCGCCTTCCAAGCCTGCCACCGGGCCAGATTGGCGCGGGCTTCGCCGGCCTCGCGGGCCAGTTCGGCGCGCTCGCCCGCGCCCTCGGCGGCGAATTCGAGGACATAGCCGTTCGGATCGCTGAAATAGATCGAGCTGCAGATGCCGTGGTCGATCGGGCCCTTGACCGGAATGCCCTGCGCGCGCAGCCGGTCCTTCCAGGCGAGCAGGTCCTCATGCCCGTCCACGCGCATGGCCAGATGCAGGTCGAACCCCCATTTCTGGGCGAAGGTCGTGTCGTCGGCCGGCGTGTCCGGCAGCTCGAAGAAGGCGATATAGTTCGGCTCGCCCGATTTGTGGCTGCCGATATCGAAGAAAATATGCATGTATTTCAGCGGATTGCCGGTTGAGGGCTCCTCGTCGATCTCGAGCGCGAGCGCCATGGGAAAGCCCAGCCTGTCCTCATAGAAAGCGCGGGTTTCCTCGGCATCGCGGCAGCGATAGGCGGTGTGATGGACGCCGAAAACCGGCGGGCGGGCGTTTGCTGTCGTCATCGTATGGCTCCGGTCATGAACCTGTCGCGGCATCGCCGGCGAGCGGCGCCGACAGGGTCGCGATGCCATCGGCCCGGACCGCCCGGTAGAAGCAGTTGGGGCGGCCGGTGTGGCAGGCCGCTCCGGTCTGTTCGACCAGCAGCAGGACGGTATCGCCGTCGCAATCGTATCGGAAATCGATCAGCCGCTGGACATGGCCGGATGTTTCGCCCTTGCGCCACAGCTGCCGGCGCGACCGCGACCAGTAGCAGACGCGCCGGGCGGTCAGGGTTTCGCGCACCGCCGCCTCGTTCATCCAGGCCAGCATCAGCACTTCGCCGCTGTCGTGCTGCTGCGCGACGCAGGGGACCAGCCCGTCGGCGTTGAACCGCAGGTCGGCGAGAGTCCGCTCGATGGTCTCTTCGTCTGCCGGTGCCACCGCTGTTTGCTCCCTTCGTGCAGACCGGGATCGCCGGCTGCCGGGACCCGGCCGGCCTCAGGTCTGCGGTTCCGGCTCCATGCCACCATCGCCGACCGGCCGGTGGCTGGTCGGCACGCTGGTGCGGCGCGGCCGGCCGGCCTGGTCGGCCGCCGGGGTATCGTCGCTGTCGTCCGGCCGCACGATTTCCTCGCCCTTCAGCAGCCGGTCGATGTCGGCGGCGGAGAGGGTCTCGTATTCCAGCAGGCCGTTGGCGAGCGTGTGCAGCTGATCCATGTGGGCGGTCAGAATCTCGCGTGCCGTCGCCTCGCCCTCGGCGACCAGGCGGCGGATCTCGTTGTCGATGAGCTCCGCCGTCTTGTCGGAAATATTCTTGTGCTGGGTCACGGAGTGGCCGAGGAAAACCTCTTCCTGGTTGTCCTCATAGCGCAGCGGGCCGAGCTCGTCGGAAAAGCCGAACTCGGTCACCATCCGGCGCGCCAGATTGGTGGCCTGCTGAATATCGTTGGCCGCGCCGGTGGTGACGGCATCCCTGCCATAGATCAGCTCCTCGGCGATGCGGCCGCCGAAGGTCATGGCGATCTTCGCTTTCAGCTCGCGCTCGGCATAGGCGTACTTGTCCCGCTCCGGCAGCGACATGGTCACGCCCAGGGCGCGGCCGCGCGGGATGATCGTCACCTTGTGCAGCGGGTCGTGATATTTCTGGTGCAGGGCGATCAGGGCATGGCCGGCCTCGTGATAGGCGGTCATCTCCTTCTCTTCCTCGGTCATCACCATCGACCGGCGCTCGGAGCCCATCAGGACCTTGTCCTTGGCCTCCTCGAACTCCGGCATGCCGACGACCCGCTTGTTCTTGCGCGCGGCGAGCAGCGCCGCCTCGTTCACCAGATTGGCGAGATCGGCGCCGGAAAAGCCCGGCGTGCCGCGGGCGATGACGGAAGCGTTGACATCCGGCCCGAGCGGCACGCGGCGCATATGGACCTTCAGAATCTTCTCGCGGCCAGCGATATCCGGGTTCGGCACGACGACCTGGCGGTCGAAGCGGCCCGGCCGCAGCAGGGCCGGGTCGAGCACATCGGGCCGGTTGGTGGCGGCGATCAGGATGACGCCCTCATTGGCCTCGAAGCCGTCCATCTCGACGAGCAGCTGGTTGAGCGTCTGCTCGCGCTCATCGTTGCCGCCGCCGAGACCGGCGCCGCGATGGCGGCCGACCGCGTCGATCTCGTCGATAAACACCAGGCAGGGCGCGTTCTTCTTGCCCTGCTCGAACATGTCGCGCACCCGGCTGGCGCCGACGCCGACGAACATCTCGACGAAATCCGAGCCCGAAATGGTGAAGAAGGGCACATTGGCCTCGCCGGCAATCGCCCGGGCGAGCAGCGTCTTGCCGGTGCCCGGCGGGCCGACCAGCAGCACGCCCTTGGGAATCTTGCCGCCGAGGCGCTGGAACTTCTGCGGGTCGCGCAGGAACTCGACAATCTCCTCGACTTCCTGCTTGGCCTCCTCGACGCCGGCCACATCCTCGAAGGTGACCCGGCCGGTGCGCTCGGTGAGCAGGCGGGCGCGCGACTTGCCGAAGCCCAGCGCCCGGCCGGCCCCCGACTGCATCTGGCGCATGAAGAAAATCCACACGGCGACGATCAGAATGATCGGCAGCCACGAGACGAGAATGGAGAGCAGCGGATGCATCTCCTTCTCCCTCGGCTCGGCGCGGACGCCGACCTTCTTCTCGATCAGGCGGTCGACCAGCTTCGGATCGGCCGGGCTGGTCAGCTCGAAGCTGCGGCCGCTGCGCAGCACGCCCCGGATCTTGTCGCCCTGGATGACGACATCGCGAACCTCGCCGCTCTCGACCTGGCCGAGAAATTCGGAATACGACATTTCGTTCGTCGCGTTCCGGTTGGAGCCGCCCTGAAACAGGTTGAACAGGGCGATCAGCAGCACGCCGATCACCAGCCACATGGCGAGATTTCTGCCGAAATTGCTCACAGGGCCGCGCCTTCTCCAGGATTGGGGCCGCTTCGGGACAGATGCCGTTCTAGATAGATGAATGTGGGGATTAGTCCACCCGGTGCAACCGCCGCCGGCTATGCCGCAGGGGCGGCCGTCAGGGCGCCGAAGGAAGCGGCGGCGAGCGCCGGGCGAACGCTATGCTCGCGGCGGCGCCCGGCCCGTTCCGCTTCGGCAGCCAGGATCGCCGCAGCGCCGGCGGGAAGGCCGGACCCGCCCGGCTCTTCCAGAACGATGAGGCAGCCGCCGAGCGTTCTCCGGCCGCGCCGGGCGGCGCTACGCAGCCAACCGGCCGTGCGGTCGAGGCGGGTCTGGCGCGGCGGCGCCGGCCGGCCGCCGATCCAGCGGACCAGCGCGCCGAGGGCGGCGGCGGCGACCTCCGGCTCGGCCCGCCGCAAGGCGCGGCGGTCGATGCGGGCCGCCGGGCCGTCCAGCGCAACCATGGCCGCCAGCAGGCCGGCGACAAGGCGCTCGAAGCGCTGCCGCGCCGGCCCGGCCGCCAGAGCCCGCGCCGCCAGTTCCGGCCCCTGGCCGCCGGCCGCCAGGGCCTGCCGCAGCCGGACGCGCCGGAAGCGCCGGTCGCGGTTCCACGGATCGTCGATCCAGGCGACCTGCCGGGCCTGCAGGGTCGCCGTCAGGCGCGCGCGCGGCACATCGAGCAGCGGCCGCACGATGCGGCAGGACGCCAGTTCGCGCACCGCCGCCATGCCGGCGAGCCCGCGCGGGCCCGAATTGCGCGCAAGGGCGGCGAGCAGCGTCTCGGCCTGGTCGTCGCGCTGGTGCGCCACCAGCAGGTGCAGAGCGCCGGCCTCCCGGCACCAGGCCGCCATCGCGGCATAGCGGGCGGCCCGCGCCCAGGCCTGCAGATTGCGCCGCGGCCGGTCCGGCGCCGCCAGGATGGCGGCGGCGATGCCGTGCCGGCGGAGCAGGGCCGCGGTCCCGGCCGCTTCGGCAGCGGAGCCCCGGCGCAGCCCGTGATCGACGATCAGGCCGGTCGCGCGGCCCCGGCGGGCGGCGGCCCAGTCCCCGGCCAGCAGGGCGAGCGCGAGGCTGTCGCGGCCGCCGGAGACGGCAATGGCGACATGCGGCGCCGGCTCGAACGGCCCCAGCCGGGCGATCAGGCGGTCGAATTCCGCAGCCGCGACCGGCTCAGCCCCGGCAGCCAAGCTTCTTCCGTTCCCTGGCCGCCCTGCGCTTGACGTAATTCGGCGCTTTCGGGAAGCGGCGCTTCAGCTCGGCCAGGCTCTCGCAGGCTTCCTTCGTCTTTTTGAGGCGGGCCATGGTCATCCCGAGCTTCAGGAGATTGTCCGGCGCCTTGGCGTGTTTGGGAAATTTCCTGAACCCGTCGGCGAAGCGGATCGCCGCCAGCCGGTACTTGCCCTGGGCATAATAGGTCTCGCCCAGCCAGTAATAGGCGTTGCCGGCAAAGCGGCCATCGGAATGCCGGCGCAGGAACGCGCGGAACGCCTGCTCGGCCTCGACATAGCGGGCCTGGCGCAATTCGCCGATGGCAAAGCGGTATTGATCGACCTCCCTGCCGGGCGGCAGGATATCGGCCGTCCCGGCCTCCCCGTCGCCGGCCGCTTTCCCTTCGTCTTCGCCGTCCTTCGGGCGGGCGGCGCCCGGCGCGGGCGGCGGCGCGGCCCCGGCGCCGTTGCGCACGCCCGCCGGCGGCTTCTTCTTCGCGCCGCCCGGCTTCTCCAGCAGGCTCAGGCGATAGTCGGTATCGGTCTCGAACGCCTTGCGGGCCTGCCCGGCCTGCTCGACCCGATGGGTCAGGGTCTCGATCTTGTCGGTGAGCGACTGGATCGATCTCTCCATCTGATCCAGCCGGCTCTGGAAGCGGGTGGCCAGCGAGGGCGGCACGTCCCCGCCCGGTCCGCCCAGGGCATTGAACTGGCGCTCCAGCTGGCGCAGCCGGTAGCCGAGATCGTCGATATCGGCCTGCGAGACCTGCGCCCGGGCCGGCACCGCTGCCGGCCCGGCGCCGAAGCCGATTCCGGCGCCGATCCCGATCAGCAGCGCCGCGACGACCGCGCCGCGGCCCGCTCTGGCAGGCATGGCCATCGCTCCCGTCCGCTGCCGCCGGCGAAGCGCGCTCAGGCGCCGCCGCCGCTCGGCCGGGCGACGCCGCGCCGGTTCTGCCGATAGGCGCTCTCATCGTCGCCGGCGACCGCCGGCCGCTCCTTGCCGTAGGAGATGGTGCGCAGGCGGCGCGCGTTCGCGCCCAGCGCGATCAGCATGTCGCGGATCGCGGTGGCCCGCTTGGCGCCCAGGCCCAGATTGTATTCCCGCGTCCCGCGCTCGTCGGCATGGCCCTCGATCAGGATGCTGGCATCCGGATGGGCGCGCAGCCAGGCCGACCAGGCGCGGACCGTGGTCCGAGCCTCCTCGCTGAGATCGAACCGGTCGTAGGCGAAGAAGACCCGGTCGCTGTAGCCGTTGGCCGAAGGCGCGGTATAGTCCTGCCAGCTCCGGCCGGGCTCCGGCCGCGCCAGCTCCGCCTGCTTCACCCGGTCGTCGCCGGTGCGATCGCCGGATTTCGTGCTGCAGCCGACCGAAGCCAGACCGACGGCGAGCACGACCAGGGCAATTCTCAGTCTCATAGCGTGCTATCCTCAACCCTTCGCGATCCCTGTCCGGCCGCCCGGATGCGGATCGATCCTTTGCCAACCTTACACCGTTTCGCTTCCCCCGTGCACACCGCTGTGGCGGCGCCGCGGAGCAATTGACGCAACCGGCCCCGCTAATCCTTCAGCAGCGGCGACCAGGCCGGGTCCGAGGCCGATTGCGGCGTCCCGACCGGCCGTTCGTTGCGGCCGGTGAGATCGATCGAATAGAGCTTCGCCGATCCGCCGCGCGGCTTGCGGAAGAACATCAGCACCCGCCCGTTGGGCGCCCAGGTCGGCCCTTCGGCCAGGAACCCCTGGGCCAGAATGCGCTCGCGCTCGCCGTTCGGCTGCATGACGCCGATGAAGAAGCTGCCCCCCTCCAGCCTGGTGAAGGCGATCAGGTCGCCGCGCGGCGACCAGACCGGCGTGGCGTAGCGGCCGGCCCGGTTGCTGATGCGCTGCACGCCGCTGCCGTCGGCATCCATGATGTAGATTTTCTGCCGGCCGCTGCGGTCGGAATTGAAGGTGATCTTCGATCCGTCCGGCGAATAGGAGGGCGAGGTATCGATGGCCTGATGGTTGGTCAGCCGTTCGGTGGCCCGCGTCCGCAGGTCCATGGCGAAAATCTCGGAATTGCCGTCGCGCGCCAGGGACATGACGATCTTGTTGCCGTCGGGCGAAAAGCGCGGCGCGAAGGTCATGCCGGCGAAGTCGCCGACGATCTCGCGCCGCCCGGTATCGATGTTGAGAATGTAGACGCGCGGCTTCTGGCCGACATATTCCAGATAGGTGATTTCCTGGGCCGACGGCGAGAAGCGCGGCGTCAGCACCAGATTTTCGCCGGTCGTGAGGAAGCGGTGGTTGGCACCGTCCTGGTCCATGATCGCCAGGCGCTTGACCCGGTTCAGTACCGGGCCGGATTCGGCGACATAGACGATGCGCGTATCGAAATAGCCGCTCTCCCCGGTCAGCCGCCGATAGATCGCATCCGACATTTTGTGCGCCAGCCGGCGCCAGTTGGCCTGGCGCGTCTCCATGGCCCGGCCGACCAGCTGCCGGCCGGTCGCCACGTCCCACAGCCTGAACTCGACCCGGATATCGCCGTTGGTCCGGTGAAAGACCCGGCCGGTGACCAGCGCCTCGGCGCCGATCCCCTTCCAGTCGGCGAAGCGCGGCGCCAGCACCTCCGAGCCGTCGCGCTGGACGAAGGCCTGGGGATCGATCGGGCGGAACAGGCCGGAGCCCAGCAGGTCGGCGGTCACCACGCCGGCGATCTGCCCGGCCGTGGCCCGCTCGCCCTCGTCCGATCCCTGCGGAACCGCGATGGCGATGGGCAGGGGCCGGAAGTTCGGATCGTCGATCACGATGGTCTGCTGCGCGCCCGCTGTCGCCGGCATCGCCATGGCGAAAAGGCCGGCCAGCAACAGCCCGAAGACGGCACGCGCAATCGGCGGGGAGAGAGGCATGGCTATCCCGTTCTCAGTTTGGAGGGATCGAAATCGATGGTCAGCACTTTCCAGCGGTCGTACTTGTCCGCCGGCAGCCTGAGCGGGCTGCAGCGGGGATTTTTGACCGCACGCAGCCCGGCATCGGCGGCGGCGCGGAGCTTGGCATCGCCATCGATGCGCGCCCGGTCCAGCACCGCGGCGCGGCGCACCGAACCGTCGCGGTCGAGCCAGAGCCGGATCAGGACGCGCAGCGATCCGGCATCGCGCGCGCCGACCGGGAAATTCCAGCAGGGCTGGATCTGCCGGCGCACCGCCTCGATCTCGGAGAGCGTCATCGGCCGGCTGTCCGGCGCGTCTTCCCGGCCCGGCGGCGCGGCAGGGGCGGTGCGGTCGCGGTCCGCTTCCTCCTGCGCCGCCTGCTTGATCTCACCGACGGTGCGGAAGACGGAATCGAGCGGATTCGGCCGCTCCGGGCGTTTGCGGACCGGCCGGGGCTTCGGCCGCGCCGGCGGCCGGGCGGCGGCGGGCCGACGCCGCGGCAGCGCGGCAATCTGCGGGGCGGGGCGGGGCGCGGCCGGTTGCGCCGTCGGCGCCGGCTCCGGTTCCGGTTCCGGTTTCGGCTTCTGCCGGGGCGGTTCCGGCCTGGCGATCCGGGGCGGCGGCGCTTTCGCCGGCTCCTTCTCCGGTTTCGCTTCCTTCTCCGGCACCGGCACCGGTTTTGCCGCCGGCTTCTTCTCCGCTTTCGGCGGGGGCTTCGGCGCCGCAGGCGGCAGGGCGCGCGGATCGATTGCCGCCGTCTGCGGCGGTTCGGCTTTCGGCTTCGGCGCTGGCGGCGGCGGAGGCGGCGGTGGCTTCGCTGCGACCGCTTTCGGCGGCACGGGCTTCGGCGGCGGGGCGGCGGCTTTCGGCCGGGCCGGTTTCGGGGGCGCGGTTTCCGGCGCCGGGCGCGCCGTTTCGGCCGGCGGTTCGGGGCTGGCCGGCCTGTCTCGGGCGACCGGCCGCTTGCTGGTATCGCGCCCGGCATCCGGCGGGCGTTCGGCCTTCGGCTTCGGCCGCTCGCCCTTGCCGGGGCGGGAGATTTCGGACAGGCGGACGACATCCACCGAGATGGTGTGCGACGCGCTGGCCGGAGGCCGGCTCAGCCATGGCAGGCCCAGGGCCGCGACCAGCACGACCAGCGTATGGAAGGCCAGCGAAAAGGCGAGACCGCGCATGACCCGACCGTGCCGTCACTCGTCGCCGTCTTCGGCGACCAGCGCGACCTTGGGGAAGCCGGCCGCGGAAATCGCGCTCATGACCTGCATGATCCGGCCATAGGGCACGGTCCGGTCGCCGCGCACGAAAATCCGCGGATCGTCGCGCACCCTGGAAATCGCCCGCAGCCGGGCGATCAGCGTCGTCGTATCGAGCCGGGTCTCCTGCAGGAAGACCGTCCCGTCGGCCCTGACGCTGACGATGAGCGGCTGCTCCGGCTTGCCGACGGCCGCCGCCCTGGCCTTCGGCAGATCGACCGGGACCGCCACCGTCAGCAGCGGTGCCGTCACCATGAAGATGACGAGCAGCACCAGCATCACATCCACGAAGGGCGTGACATTGATCTCCGACATCGGCCGGTAGCTGCGGCGTCCGCGGCCGCCTTCGCGCCGGATCGGGCCCGCCGCCACGGCTCAGCCCCCGCCATTGTCGAGTTCGCGCGATACGATGGCGCTGAACTCGCCGGAAAAGCCTTCGAGCCGGTGGGCATAGCGGTCAAGGTCGCCGGAAAGCTTGTTGTAGGCGACGACGGCCGGGATCGCCGCGACCAGGCCGAGCGCGGTGGCGAACAGGGCCTCGGCAATGCCCGGCGCCACCGTCGCCAGATTGGTGTTCTTCTGGACCGCGATATCCTGAAAGGCGCGCATGATGCCCCAGACCGTGCCGAACAGGCCGATGAACGGCGCCGTCGAGCCGATGGTCGCGAGCGAGCCCAGGAAGCGTTCGGACCGGGTCATCTCCCGCGTCAGCGTGACCTGCATGACCCGGTCGATCCGGTCGCCCAGGCTGCCGCGCAGCGCGCGCTGGCCGGATTCGTCGCCGATGGAGCGCTTCCACTCGCGCATCGCGGCGGCGAAAATGGCGGCCATCGGGTTGTCGGGCCGCTCGCCGACATCGGCAAACAGCTCCTCGACCGGGCCGCCGGACCAGAACCGGCCTTCGAAGCGCGAGGCCCGGCCGTTGATCCGGCGCAGCAGCAGCAGCTTCTCGAAAATCACCGCCCACGACCAGACCGAGGCGAAGACCAGAATGGCGATCACGCCCTGGACGATCCAGTCCGCCCGCCGGATCACGGCCAGGATCGAGAAATGGTCGTCTGCCGGCGCGCTGCCGCCGAGATCGGCGTCCACGACCCTGCGGTCCGCCGCGGGAGGGGCCGCCACCGGGCGGTCCACGACCGAGCGGTCGACCGCCGGGCCGCCGTTCGGCGCCGGATCGGCCTGGGCCAGCTCCACAATGCCGGGTGCGATGCCGGCGCCGTGCACCGCATCGGCAAGCTGGCTCAGATCGGAAAGGATCGACGGGTCCATGGCCGCTCGTCAGCGAAGGTCGGTGGAGGGATCAACGAAAGAAGTGTGGCAATCTCGCGGCGCAGCCGCCGGTCGCGGCCGGCCGCCGCAAGCGGACGCGCCGGGCTCCCCGGCGCCGGCGGATGGCGGCGCGGCCAGGGCGCCCAGCGCCGTGCGGATATCCTTCGGTATCCGCGCCGGCCGGCCCCGCCGGTTCATGACCGCAAGCCGGACATCCAGATCGCACAGCAGCCGGGCGCCGCATCCGATGCGCTGGCGCAGGCGCAGGCTGGCGCCCCGGACCTCCTCGACCGTGCTGTGGACTTCGAGCAGATCGTCGAGGCGGGCGGGGGCGAGAAAATCGGCCCGGCAGGCGCGCACGGCGAAGCCGATGCCCTGGTCGCGCAGCAGACGGAACTGCTCGCGCCCCATTGTGCGCAGCAGTTCGGTCCGCGCCCGCTCGGCAAAGCGGAAATAGCTGGCGTGGTAGACGATGCCGCCGGCATCGGTATCCTCATAATAGACGCGGACCGGGAAGATGTGGCGCGGCGCCCCTTCGGCCGTCCACCCGCCGGCTGCCGGGCCGGCTGCCGGCATTTCGCCCGGTTCAGTCATCCTGCCCCCCGACCGAAAGCTCGAACTGGTCCGGCACCGGGCGCGCCGGCAGGCCCAGGGCCTTCCAGCCTTCTGCCGCCAGCATGCGCCCGCGCGGGGTCCGCTGCACCAGGCCGTGGCGGATCAGATAGGGCTCGATCACATCCTCGATGGCGTCGCGCTGTTCGGAGAGCACGGCGGCGATGGTCTCGACGCCGACCGGGCCGCCGCCGTATTTTTCCGCGATGCAGGCCAGATAGCGATGGTCCATGCGGTCGAGGCCGGCCTTGTCGACATCGAGCCGCCGCAACGCCGCATCGGCCTCGGCCGCGCCGACCGCGGCGGCGCCATCGACGGCGGCAAAATCCCGGACCCGGCGCAGCAGGCGCGAGGCGATGCGGGGCGTGCCGCGCGAGCGGGCAGCGATTTCGCGCGCGCCGTCCGGCGACAGGCGCATGTTCAGCAGGCCGGCGGCCCGGGCGACGATGACGGCGAGATCGTCCGTATCGTAGAAATCCAGCCGCAGGGGAATGCCGAACCGTTCGCGCAGCGGCGTCGTCAGCAGGCCGGCCCTGGTGGTCGCGCCGACCAGGGTGAAGCGCGGCAGGTCGATGCGCACCGAGCGCGCCGCCGGCCCCTCGCCGATCATCAGATCGAGCTGGTAATCCTCCATCGCCGGATAGAGCAGCTCCTCCACCGCCGGATTGAGCCGGTGGATCTCGTCGATGAACAGAACCTCGCGCGGCTGCAGATTGGTGAGGATGGCCGCCAGGTCGCCGGCGCGGGCGATCACCGGGCCCGACGTGCCGCGAAAGCCGACGCCGAGCTCCCGCGCCACGATCTGCGCCAGCGTCGTCTTGCCGAGGCCGGGCGGCCCATGAAACAGCACATGGTCCATGGCCTCGCGCCGGGCGCCCGCCGCCTCGACGAAGACCCGCAGATTGGCGCGCATCGCGCGCTGGCCGACGAAATCGTCGAGGCGCTGCGGCCGCAGCGACGGGTCCTCGCCATCGGCGGCCAGGGGATCGCCGGAAACCATGCGGGGTTCGCGGTCGTCCGCCATCGCCTATGCCGGGGTCGCCAGGCCCCTGAGCGCCTGGGGGATGAGCTGTTCGACGGTTGCCGAATCGCCCAGTTCGCCCGCAGCCCCGGTCACGGCGGCAAAGGCCTCGCTGCGGCCGTAGCCGAGATTGACCAGGGCGGAGACCGCCGCCGCCGCGGCGCCCTCCGGCGCGCCTGCCGGTATCGCCGCGCTCCCGCCCGGCGGAACGGCGCCTGCGCTCTCGCCGCCGATCCGCCCGACCCGGTCCTTCAGCTCGTTCAGGATGCGCGCTGCCAGCTTCGGCCCGACGCCTTCGGCCTGCACGATCGCCGCCCGGTCCTGGGCCAGGATCGCGGTCGCCAGCGCATCCGGCGACAGGGCCGAGAGCAGCGCCAGCGCGACGCGCGCACCGACGCCCTGAACCGTCGTCAGCTGGCGGAACCAGTCCCGCTCGGCGCGGTCGGCAAAGCCATAGAGATGGATATGGTCCTCGCGGACATGGGTCTCGACCATCAGGCGGATCGGGGCCCCGCCCGGCGGCAGGGCATCGAGCGTCCGGGCCGAGGCGAAGACCAGATAGCCGACGCCGCCGACATCGACCAGCGCCTCATCCCGGCCGACGCGGGCGACCGGGCCGGTGAGCGACCCGATCATGGCGCCGCCGCCTTCGGCTGCGCGCGCCCGGCGGCCCCGGCGGCGGCCCGGATGGCGGCGCCGGTTGCCGCCGCGGTCGCGGCGTGATGGGCGTGGCAGATGGCGACGGCGAGGGCATCGGCGGCATCGGCCGAAGCGGGCGCGGCGGCCGGCAACAGCATGCGCACCATGGCCTGAACCTGCTCCTTGTCGGCATGGCCGACGCCGACCACCGATTTCTTCACCGCGTTCGCCGCGTATTCGTGCACGGCGATGCCGGCCATGGCCGGCGCCAGCATGACCACGCCGCGGGCCTGGCCCAGCCGCAGGGTGGAGCCGGGATTGCGATTGACGAAGATTTCCTCGATGGCAGCGGCATCCGGCGCCCACTCCCCGATCAGGCGGACGACGCCATCGTGCAAATGCCTCAGCCGGTCGGCCAGATCGCTGCCGGGGTCCGGCGCGACGACGCCGTTCGCGACATGGTGCAGCCGGTTCCCGGCGGCGTCGAGCACGCCCCAGCCGGTCCGGCGCAGGCCCGGATCGAGCCCCAGAATGCGCATCGCGCGGCGGTTCGGCGGCGCCCGTCGCAATCGTCAGCCCCCCAGCTTCGCCATCACCTCGTCGGAGACGTCGAAATTGGCGGACACGTTCTGGACATCGTCATTGTCGTCCAGCGCATCGAGCAGCCGGAACAGGCTGGATGCCTTGCCCTCGTCGACATCGACAACGCTGCGCGGCCGCCACGCCAGCGCCGCCGCCGCCGGATTGCCGAAGCGCGCCTCCAGCGCCTCGCGCACGGCGTTGAGATCGTCCGGCTCGCAGACGATCTCGTGCATGTCGTCGCCCGAAGCGACATCCGAGGCGCCGGCCTCCAGCGCGGCCTCGAACATGTCGTCGGCGCTGGCGGCCCCGGCCGGATACTGCACCTGGCCGACGCGGTCGAACAGGAAGGCGACGCTGTTGGTCTCGCCCAGATTGCCGCCATACTTGCTGAAGGCGGAGCGAATGTCCGAAGCGGCCCGGTTGCGGTTGTCGGTCAGGACATCGACGATCATCGCCACGCCGCCCGGACCGTAGCCCTCATAGCGGATTTCCTCATAGCTGTCGGCGTCGCCGCCGCCGCTGCCCTTGCGGATCGCCCGGTCGATATTGTCGTTCGGCATGTTCTGCGCCTTCGCGGCGGCAATCGCGGTGCGCAGGCGGGCGTTCATGTCCGGGTCGGCGCCGGCGCGCGCCGCGATCATGATCTCCTTGGCATGTCGGGCGAAGATTTTGGCGCGCCTTGCGTCCTGCGCGCCCTTCCGGTGCATGATGTTCTTGAATTTGGAATGGCCGGCCATTTCGGGTGGCGTTCCTTCCGGATCGATCGATGCGCGGCACCGGATAGGCCGGTTCGATCTGCAAATCCTACTACATATTGTATCGCCTGCGTAGCGCTTGTTTGCCGGCTACGGCTCTGTCCCGGCGCTTCCGGCGGGCGCGACATCGGGCACGGCGTTGGCCAGCCGCGGGCCGACGCGCACCGCCTCGACCCTCTTCGCCAGCCCGGTCGCATCGTCGGTCTCGACATAGACGGCGCACAGGGTGCCCTCGCCGTCGGCCGGGCCGAGCCGGTCGCCCGGCATCTTGCGCCGGAACCGGTCGATAGGCGCCTCCTTCTTCATGCCGATCACCGAATCGTAGTCGCCGCACATGCCGACATCGGTAATGTAGGCGGTGCCGCCATTGAGGATCTGGGCATCGGCCGTCGGCACATGGGTGTGGGTGCCGGCGACGAGCGAGGCCCGGCCGTCGAGAAAATGGCCGAACGCCGCCTTCTCGCTCGTCGCCTCGCCATGGATATCGACCAGAACGGCATCCGCCTCGCGCCCCGGGCGGTAGCCCGCCAGCGCCCGGTCGGCGGCGGCGAACGGATCGTCGAGCGGGTCCATGAACAGCCGCGCCATGACCTGGAGGACATAGACCCGCCGGCCCCGGCCGATTTCGATCAGCGCGTCGCCGCGGCCCGGCGTGCCTGGCGGATAGTTGATCGGGCGGACGAGGCGCGGGTCGCCATCGATATAGCCGACGATCTCGCGCCGGTCCCAGGCATGGTTGCCGAGCAGGATGCAATCGGCGCCGGTATCGTAGACCTGGCGGCAGATTTCCGGGGTGATGCCGAATCCGTGGGCCGCATTCTCGCCGTTGACCGCGACGAAATCGAGGTCCAGCCGGGCACGCAGGCCGGGCAGATGCGCAATCAGCGCATCGCGGCCGGAGCGGCCGACGATATCGCCGCAATACAACAGTCGCATGGCAGGGTCCGTCTGTCGGGCAGGTCAGCCGGGGATGTAGATGGCTTCCCGTTCGGTGACAATCCAGTCGAGCCGGGCATCGTGGGGCTCGGCCGGAACCCCCGCCACCTCCTGCGCGGCAAAGGCCCAGCCGACGGCCATGACCGCGTTCGGCCCGGTCGCCGCGGCGCGCAGCCGGGCGAGTGCGGCGTCGTAGAAGCCGCCGCCATAGCCCAGCCGGTGGCCGCGCCGGTCGAACGCGGCCAGCGGCACCAGCAGGAGATCGGGATCGTACTCTGCCGCCGATGCCGGCGGCGCGGCGATGCCGAACGCATCGACGCTCCCGGCGATGCCGCCCGGCGCGGCGAGAAAGCGCAAAGGGGCGCCCCGGCCGACCGTGTGCGGCAGCACGATCCGGCAGCCCAGCGCCTCCAGCGCCCGCAGGGCCGGCCGCGGATCGAGCTCGCCGCGCATCGGTGCATAGCCGGCCACCGTCTGCCCGGACGGCGGATCGAGGGCCTGCAGCAGATGTGCCGCCGCTTCATCGGCCGCCGCCGGATCGTTCAGCCGCCGGCGCAGCGCCAGGGCGCGGCGGCGCAGCGCCCGCTTCGCCTCCACGATTGCGGCGGACAAGCGCCTCAGTCTTTCTCGAGGGCGTCGGCCAGGCTTTCGATCCTGGTCGCCAGATCCTCGATCCCGTCTGCCGCCCGGCCGGTCGCCGCTTCCGTCGCGGTCAGGGCCTCGATCCGGTCGCGAGCCTCGTCGAGGGACCGGCGGGCGTCGGCAGCATCGTCGGCAAACAGCAGGCTGGCCATGACCAGCAGCCGCTGGTCGCCGACCTGCCCGACGGAGCCGGTGAGCTCCGCAACCCGCTCATCGACCAGGCGGGCCAGGCTGCGCAGATGGTCCTCCTGCCCGTCCTCGCACGCGACCCGATAGGGGCGGCGGTTGATCGTCACCGTCACATCGCTCATCGCCCGCTCCCGGCGCGGTCGTTGTCATTGGTGCCGGCCACGCCGCGTATCTCGCCGACGATGGCATCCACCCGGTCGGCCATGGCGTCGCGCTCGGCGACCAGGGCGGCGTTCTCGCGCTGCGCCTCTTCCAGGGCGCGAATCAGGTCGCCGATGTCGCCCGGCGCGGGGCCGGCCTGCGCGTCGAGCGCATCCTTCATCCCGGCCAGCCGGCCGGCCTGGGCGTGCCGGGCGCTTTCCAGCCGCGCCACCGCGCGCGCCAGGCGCTGCCGGGCTTCTTCTATTCGGGACATGGCGGGCCAGACAGTTGCCTTGGCACCATCGGGGCCGGTTATTCTTGTTGCTTTTCCGACCGTTATCGAAAGCGCCTCACCCTTTACGATAGCCGGATGGGCGTGGCGGGTCAACGCCGTTCCGCCACGGGCTGCGACCGGCGCGCGCGGTTGACGATGCCGCCGTCCGGCGCCATTGTCCGGGGCGGTTCGGGAACCGGTTCCGAACCCGGTTCCGGACGCGGACTGCCCGCATAAACGCCCCACCCCCGAACAGCCGGGCGGTTTGCCCGCCCACGGCCGGATCGACCATGCCGCCCGGTGGCCCGCCCATGTCGAACGCTTCCGTTTCCGCCTCCCACGACCGGATGGCCAATGCCGTTCGCGCGCTCGCCATGGATGCGGTGCAGGCCGCGAACAGCGGCCATCCCGGCATGCCGATGGGCATGGCGGATGCGGCGACGGTCCTGTTCGCGCGCTTCCTGAAATTCGATCCGCAGCGGCCGGACTGGCCGGACCGGGACCGTTTCGTGCTCTCGGCCGGCCATGGCTCCATGCTGCTCTATGCGCTGCTCCATCTCACCGGCTACCCGGACATGACGATGGCCGAGCTGCGCAATTTCCGCCAGCTGCACAGCCGGACCGCCGGGCACCCGGAATACGGTGCCGCGCCGGGCATCGAGACGACGACCGGGCCGCTCGGCCAGGGGCTGGCGAACGCCGTCGGCATGGCGCTTGCCGAACGCATGATGAATGCGCGCTTCGGCGACGGGCTGGTCGATCACCGGACCTGGGCGGTCGCCGGCGACGGCTGCCTGATGGAGGGCATTTCGCACGAGGCGATTGCGCTGGCCGGCCATCTGGGGCTCGGCCGGCTCAATGTCCTGTTCGACGATAACGGGATTTCCATCGACGGGCCGACCTCGCTGGCGGCTTCCGACGACCAGATCGCGCGCTTCGAGGCCTGCGGCTGGCACGTCCAGCAGGTCGACGGGCACGACCCTGCCGCGCTGGCCGCCGCGATGCAGGCGGCGTGCGACAGCGACCGGCCCTCGATGATCGCCTGCCGGACCGCGATCGGCTATGGCGCGCCGACCAGGGAAGGCACGGCGGCGGCGCACGGCGCCCCCCTCGGCGAGGACGAGATCGCCGGCGCGCGCGCGCGGCTGAACTGGGACAGCGCGCCCTTCGCCATTCCCGACGATGTGGCGCGGGCGTGGCGCGCCGCCGGCGCCCGCGGCGCGGCCGCGGCCGACGCCTGGGAGCAGCGGCTGGCCGGGGCCGATGCCGGGCTCCGCGCGCGCTTCCGGCGGGTCGTGAGCGGCGCCCTGCCGGAGGCGCTCGACGAGACCGTCCTTGCCCTCAAGCGGGAGTTCGCCGCCGAGGCGCCGACCGTGGCGACGCGCCAGGCCTCCGGCCGGGTGCTCGAACGGCTGACGGCGGCGGTGCCCGAACTGGTCGGCGGCTCGGCCGATCTCACCGGCTCCAACAATACCCGCGTCGCCGGGCACAGCGATGTCGCCGCCGGCGATTTTTCCGGCAGCTATATCCGCTATGGCGTGCGCGAACACGGCATGGCCGCGGCGATGAACGGGATCGCGCTGCATGGCGGGCTGATCCCCTATGGCGGCACCTTCCTCGTCTTTACCGATTATGCCCGGCCGGCGATCCGCCTGTCCGCCCTGATGGGGCAGCGGGTCGTTTATGTCATGACCCACGACAGTATCGGCCTCGGCGAGGATGGGCCGACCCACCAGCCGGTCGAGCATCTGGCCGGCCTGCGCGCCATGCCCAATCTCAATGTCTTCCGGCCCTGCGACGGCGTCGAAGTGGCGGAATGCTGGGAGCTGGCGCTGCAGACGGCGGGGACGCCTTCGGTCCTGGCGCTGACCCGGCAGGGCCTGCCGACCCTGCGCACCGCCCACCGGGACGACAATGCCTGCGCCCGCGGCGCCTATGTTCTTGCGGATGCCGAGGGCGCGCGGCAGGTCACGCTGCTCGCCTCCGGTTCCGAAGTCCGGATCGCGGTCGAGGCCCGGGCGCTGCTGAAGGCCGAAGGCATCGCCGCCGCCGTCGTCTCCATGCCGTGCTGGGAGCTGTTCGAGCGCCAGCCCGCGCCCTATCGCGCGGAGGTGCTGGGCACGGCGCCGCGCATCGCCTGCGAGGCGGCGGGCGGCTTCGGCTGGGCGCGCTGGACCGGCGAGGCGGGCGGCTTTGTCGGCATGGGCGGCTTCGGCGCATCGGCGCCGGCGGCCCGGCTCTACGAGCATTTCGGCATCACGGCCGCGGCGGTCGCCGACGCGGCGCGCAACATTCTGGCCGGCCGGGGCTGAGCCCGCCGCCGGCAGACAGGAGAGACCATGGCTGTACGGGTTGCCATCAACGGCTTCGGCCGCATCGGGCGGCTGATCTACCGCGCCGCGCTCGAATCCGGGCGCACGGATGTCGAGTTCGTTGCCATCAACGATCTCGGCCCGGTCGCGACCAGCGCCCATCTGCTGCAATACGATTCGGTGCACGGCACCCTGCCCGGCCGGATCGAGACCGGCGACGACTGGCTGGACGCCGGCCGGGGCCGGGTCAGGGTCCTTTCGGAACGCGATCCCGCCCGCCTGCCCTGGGCCGAGCTGGATGTCGATGTCGCCATGGAGTGCACCGGCCTGTTCGCCACCCGCGACGGGGCGGCGGCGCATCTGGCCGCCGGGGCGAAGAAGGTGCTGGTCTCGGCGCCGGCCGCCGGGGCCGATCTGACGGTCGTCTACGGCGTCAACGACGACCGGCTGGAGGCCGGCCATACGGTCGTCTCCAACGCATCCTGCACCACCAACTGCCTGGCGCCGGTCGCCCATGTGCTGCACGAGGCCATCGGCATCGAGCGCGGCTTCATGACGACGATCCACGCCTTTACCGGCGATCAGCCCTCGGTCGATACGCTGCACAAGGATCTGCGGCGCGCCCGGGCGGCGGCCGTCTCGATGATCCCGACCTCGACCGGCGCGGCCCGGGCGGTCGGCCTCGTCCTGCCGGCGCTGAACGGCAAGCTGGACGGCACCTCGATCCGCGTGCCGACGCCGAACGTCTCGCTGATCGATTTCACCTTCACCGCGCCGCGCGACACCTCGGTCGAAGAGGTGAACGGCGCCGTCGCCGCCGCCGCGGCCGGCCCGCTCGCCGGCATCCTCGCCGCCAGCGACGCGCCGCTGGTATCGACGGACTTCAACCACAATCCGGCGAGTTCCACCTTCGACATGACCCAGACCCAGGTCATCGAGGGCCGGTTCGTCCGCGTGCTCGCCTGGTACGACAATGAATGGGGCTTCTCCAACCGGATGAGCGACACCGCCGCCCGGATGGGCGCGCTGGGGTAGCGCCCGCCCCGCTTCGCGCCGGCCTCAGCCGGTCATTCGGCGGCCTGGGCGAAGGTGGCGGTGGCGATATCGCCGTCGTAGCGGCCCATCGCTTCGACCGCGAGCGGCTTCTGCAGGTGCCGTTCGGACGCCTTGTAGACCTTCACGCAGACGATGTCCGACCCGGAGCCGGTCGAATCGGTGAGCTTGAGCGAGATGTCGGTCACGCTGTTCAGGCTCGGCCGGTTCAGGTCCCTGGCGTAGGGCGTCTTCCAGTGGTCGAACTGGCCGATCATCAGGATCGTGTCCGGGCGGATGCCCTCGCGCAGGACGGCCGGGCCCTCGGTGCGCCCGGTGACCGATTCGACGACGATCTGCTCGCCGTCCGCGATGCCGAGCTCCTGCGCCCGGCGCCGATTGATGACGACGCCGCGATGGCCGGCGATATTGTCCGCAACCTCGGCGATCAGCGGCAGGCCGACATTCGCACCCCAGGCATACTGGAAGGAGCGGGCGGTCAGCGCCCAGAACGGATATTCCGCCGGATCGCGGCCGAAATCGCGGACATAATCCTCCCAGATGCGCGGGAAGGATTCGTAGGTCGGCATGAATTCGTATTCGCGCAGCTGCGTCTCCCACCAGTCGACGCCGATCTCGCCCAGGCGCTGCGCCAGCTCCTGGCCGTGCCGGGTCAGCCGTTCCTGATAGGGCAGCTCGAAGCGCAGATTCTGTTCCTCCAGCGCCGGATAGAGATACCAGTCGAGCTGCCGGTAGTCCTTGAGCATGTAGCCATGCTCGCGGAACCAGTCGAGATCGTGGATGTCCGCGCCGCCGGTCATGTCCCATGAGACCGCCTTGCACATATTGTCCCACACGGTTTCCGATTCCGGCGGCTCGCCCGGCGGCAGGCTGAAATCGTACTTGCCCTTGCGCGCCAGACGCGCGCCGGCGGCGCCGGCGTTGATCGCCTCGATATAGCCGTCAAGGATGCCGGCCTCGCGGGCGAGGCGGGTGACGATGTCCGACATGTCCATCGTGTCGTTGACCGGGTCGATCGCCCTGGCGCGGATCGCCCAGCCTTCATGGTGCCAGAAATTCTCCTGGAACTTGGTGCCGCCGATGCGGATCAGCTGGGTCGATTCCAGATCGGTCGATTCCGGCAGCAGCACATCGGCGAAATGGTTGGTCTCGTCCATCGTGTAGGCGAAGGCGACGATGAACGGGAATTCGGCCAGCCGCTTCGAGACTTCCGGCGCGTTCCACGAACTGATCGACGGATTGGTGCGGTAGCAGATCCAGATATCCGGCGGATCGTGGCGCGGCCAGCTTTTCGGCTGGTGCTTCTGGAACAGCCAGGGCAGGTGGGCCGGGCCGAGCGCCGGCGACCACGGGCTGTCCGAAACCAGCGGCACCAGCGTCTTGTATGCGTTGCGGATATGCGGATCGCGGTTCCAGGCGTTCGACGAGGTCGCGTTGAACTGATAGCGCATGAAGCCGTCTTCGCCCGGCAGCACCGAGCCGATGCGCGACGCCGCCGGCCGCACCAGCTTCACCGTGGTGCCGAGCGTGCCGCCGGGCACCTCCAGAGCGCCGACCAGCACGGCCAGCATGGTCCGCGCCCAGCAGGTGTGATAGCCGCCCCAGCCATTGTTGACGCTCTTGCCGAGCAGGATGGCGACCGGGCGGAACGGCAGGGTCCGGCCCTCGATCTCGATGGTTTCGCCGATG
Organism: Alphaproteobacteria bacterium; assembly: GCA_965221475.1. GTDB lineage: Bacteria > Pseudomonadota > Alphaproteobacteria > Bin65 > Bin65 > Bin65. Next base: position 1,485,865 of record OZ244891.1, read on the forward strand.
CAGGCATGAGCCAGATATTCGTCGGCGATCCGCCGGATGGTCGCCGCCGGCACCTCGCATTCGCCCTCGGCCCATTCCGGCGTATAGGGCGCCATCAGATCGAGCATGAGCTGGAAGGCGGGCTTCGCCGCAACCCCGGCATGGTCCCAGCGCCGGTTGTCCGGGCCGAGCTCATGGCCATCGACCGTATAGGTGCCTTCCATGGCGGCATCGCCGATTTCGGCATCGTGGGGCCGGGCTTCTCCGGCGGCCGCGTCCCAGACCAGCGGCCTGCCGTCCGCACCGCGCATGAAGAAGCCGTTGGGGCCGACCAGATAGGGCGAATTGGAGCGGTTCTTCAGAAACGGCACATCGCACACATCGGCCCAGCCGCGCTCGTGCACGATGCGATGGATGAGGGCGAACAGGAAGGCGGCATCGGTCTTGGGCCGGATCGGCACCCATTCGGCCGAGGCCGCCGCCGTGATCGACATGTGCGGCTCGACATGGATGCGCTTGGCGCCGCGCGCCCGGGCATTGGCCTCGCGCCAGATGCCGACGACGCCGGACTGTGCCTCGGTATTCGCGCCGCAGTTCAGGATGAAGTTCACATAGGGCGTATCCGGCGCAACGATGAAGGCCCGGTGCCAGAGCTCGCCGTAAAGATGCTCGGAATGGTAGCATTTGACGCCCTGGCCGGCGCCGAAGCCCTGGTCGATCGGCCCCCAGGCCGCCATGAAGGCCGGGAAGGTGCCCATATACTGTACCGGCGTGCCGCCGCCGCCGGTCGAGGTTGCGAGACGCGGATGGCCGTTCTCGTTGACCAGCCCCTTCGCGCGCACCTCGCGGAATTTTTCGCCGACGATTTCGAAGGCCTCTTCCCACGAAATCGGCACGAAGCCCGGATCCTCGTCCCGCCCCTTTTTCGGATTGGTCCGCTTCATCGGCTGCGCGATCCGGTGCGGATTGTAGGTCTTCTGGATCAGGCCGAACGCCTTGACGCAGACCCGGCCGCCGCCCGGATGCTCGTCCCTGATATCGAAATTGGCCTCCAGCCGCTCCGCCACGCCGTTGCGCACCGTCACCTTTGCCAAGTCCGGCCCGGCAACGCACTGGTAGCAATAGAAGGGAACCTTCCTCACATCGTCGTCGTCGGTTGCGGCCATGGTCGGCTCCCGGTCGGGTGGTGCGCTGGCGGCCAGAATAGCACGCTTCGGGCCCGAAACCTCAACCCCCGGCGGCTTCGGCGAGGCGCGCCTTCTTCTTCTCCAGCCGGCCGCCCTGCTTCTGCGTATCGACGACGAAGCGGATATGGCGGGCCCGGCCGACCCGGTCGAGCTCGTCATGGACGCTCACATCGAAGACGATTCGCGGCCCTTCGACCTCGACGATTTCGGCGCGCACGCGGACCGTCTGGCCGATCAGCGTCGGCCCCAGATGATCGACCTCGATGCGCGCGCCGACCGAATCCTCCCCGGCATCGTGGTGCGGCAGCAGCAGATGCCGGCAGGCGCGCTCGATATCCAGCACCATGCTCGGCGTGGCGTAGACGCGCAGCGCATCGCCCATGAAGGCGATGGTCCGGTCCGCATCGATGGCGACCGTCTCTTCGTGAACGACGCCGGCGGCGAGCGTATCTTTCATGTCCTCAAATCTCCGTCGCTGGAGGTCGGGGCGCCCGAAGCGCCCGTCACCCGATGGCTCCCTTCGCCCGCAATGCAGCGATTTCTCCGCCGGAGAAACCCCACGCCGCCAGCGCCTCTTCGGTATCCGCGCCGGGCGGCGAGGGCGGCCGGCGGATCGCGCCCTGCGTCCGGCCGAAGCGCGGCGCCGGGGCGGGCTGGACCACGCCATCGACCTCGGCAAAGGTGCCGCGCGCCTTCATATGCGCATGTTCCGGCGCCTCGTCCATGTCGAGCACCGGGGCGAAGCAGATGTCGGTGCCTTCCATGATCGCGCACCATTCGTCGCGCGTCCGGGTGCGGAAGACCGCGGCCAGCCGGTCGCGGATGACCGGCCAGCTCTCCGGGTCCATCTGCGGCGGCAGATCGGCCGGGTCGAGCCCGGTCTTCTCCAGCAGCTCGGCATAGAATTTGGCCTCGATGGCGCCGATGGAGACGAATTTGCCGTCGGCCGTCTCATAGACGGCATAGAAATGGGCGCCGCCGTCCAGCAGGTTGGTGCCGCGCCCGTTGCGCCACAGGCCGGCGGCCTTCAGGCCGTAGAAGGTCGTCATCAGCGAGGCGGCGCCATCCACCATGGCGGCATCCACGACCTGGCCGAGGCCGGAATCCCGCGCCTCCAGCAGCGCGGCGAGCAGGCCGACCAGCAGATAGAGCGTGCCGCCGCCGAAATCGCCGACCAGGTTGAGCGGCGGCACCGGCGCCCCGCCGGCCGGGCCGATGGCGGCGAGCGCGCCGGTGAGCGCAATATAGTTCATGTCGTGGCCGGCCGCCCGCGCCAGCGGCCCGTCCTGGCCCCAGCCGGTCATGCGGCCATAGACCAGTTTCGGGTTGGTCGCGAAACACTCTTCGGGCCCGAGACCCATGCGCTCGGCGACGCCCGGCCGGAAGCCCTCGATCAGCACATCGGCGCGGTCGATCAGCCGCTTCACCGCGGCCAGCCCGTCCGGCGATTTCAGATCGACCGCGATGGAGGGCCGGCCGCGGTGCAGGACCTGGTATTTCGCCGGCATGGCGATGCCGAGGCCGGCATCGGTCAGCCGGTCCACCTTGACGACATCGGCGCCCATGTCGGCGAGCATCATGCACGCCATCGGGCCGGGGCCGATCCCGGCCAGCTCGACGACGCGCAGGCCCTGCAGCGGTCCGGGCATGGGCTTGTCCTTCGGGGTTTTCGTTCCGGGGGCGGCGGGCCGGCGGCCGGGCCGCCTATGCCGCGGCCGCCACCGCCCGTTCGGCGGCCGGGCCGAGCTTCTTGAGCTCCGGCATCACCTCGCGGGCGAACAGGCGCATATTGGCTTCGGCGAGCGCAGCCGGCATCCCGGCATAGCGGAAAACGCCGACGAAGCTGTCGGCGCCGGCCTGGTTGGAAATATCGACGATCTTCTCGTAGCACATTTCCGGCGTGCCCCAGACCTGGAGGCCGAGAAAGAATTCGGTCGCCGCATCGTCGCCCTGGCGCTGCAGGTTCTCGGCGAACTGGCCGTAATATTCATAGCCCTTCGTGGTCTTCAGATGGTCGCCGGCGAATTCATAGTGCGCCAGCACGCTCTTCCAGTAGCCGCCGATCCAGGTCTTCGCCATCTCGCGGGCGCGCTCCGCGCTCTCGTCGACAAAGGTCCAGCCGGCGGCGATCGGCGCCGGCGCGTCGAAGCCGTTGACCCGCTGGAACAGCGCCCGGTATTCGGCCAGCTCCCGGGCGACATGGTCCCACGGCTTCTGCGGGATGATGAGCAGGCCGACGCCCAGCCTCGCCATGATCTCGGCCGATTCGGGCGAGACCGCGGCGGCATAGGTCCGGCCGCGGAAGCTGTGCGGCGGGCGCGGCCGGATGGCGGCGCGCGGCTGGGTATAGAAGGTGCCGTCGGCCTCGCAATAGCCGCTCTCCAGCCCGTCGAGGATCATCTGCGCCGCCTCGACGAAGCGGCCCCGGCTCTCGTCCATCGGTATGCGGAAGCCCTCGAACTCGCAGCGCCCGGCGCCGCGGCCGATGCCGAAGATCACCCGGCCGCCGGAGGTCACGTCGAGCATGGCGATCTGCTCGGCGACCCGGAACGGATCGCGCCACGGCAGGACGACGACCATCGTCCCCAGCTTCGCCGTCTTCGTGCGCCCGGCGGCATAGGAGAGGAACTGCACCGGGTCCGGGCACATGATGTAGTCGGTGATGTGATGCTCGGTCGCCCACACGGAATCGAAGCCGAGCGGCTCGACCAGATCGACCATCGCCAGCTCTTCTTCCCAGACCGCATGGTCGGGCTGCCCCTTGCCGGGATTCTGGAAAATGAACGATGCGCCGACATGCATGACGGGAGGTCTCCGGGATCGTGGCCGCCGCCGGGCGGGGCCGGGCGGCTTGTCCGCAGTCCTACAACAGCCGCCGGCACGGAGCCAGCCCGACATGGCGGAGCGGCACGGTTCGGCGAAAACGCTTCCACCGGCGGTGCGGGGGCGCTAAACGCGGGCAGATACGCGCTCCCGGCCGTACGGCCGCCACGAACCGGGCCCGCCGGGCCGTTCCGGAAAACCGAACCGCATGACAATCGATCCCCAGATCCGGTGGGTGCTGGAACTCATCGAAAACTCGCCCCTGCCGCCGGTCTATACGCTCTCGCCGCCGGCCGCCCGCGCCCAGTACGAGGCAACCGCGCTCAAGCTCGATATCGATCCGGTGCCGATGGATTCGACGGTCGAAATCGCGCTCGGACGGGAAAGCCGCTTCGTCCGCACCCGCCTCTACACGCCGCGGAGCGCATCGCCGGATGCACAGGAGCAGGCAGCCGCCGATCCGCTGCTCATCTGGCTGCACGGCGGCGGCTGGACCATCGGCAGCCTCGAGACCGCCGACCGGACCTGCCGCGGCCTGGCCGCCGGCGCCGGGTGCCGGGTACTGTCGGTCGATTACGCGCTGGCGCCGGAACACCCCTTCCCGGCCGCGGTCGAGGACGCGATACTGGTGTGGGAGACGGCGTGCGCCAGGGCGGCGGACTATGGCTTCGATCCCGCGTGCATGGCGGTCGGCGGCGACAGCGCCGGCGGCAATCTCGCCGCCGTGCTGTGCCACGAGGCGCGGGCGGCCGGCCTGCCGGCGCCCTGCTTCCAGCTGCTGATCTATCCGGCGACCGACATGACCGGCGGCTTCCCCTCGCGCCGGGCCTGCGGCCGCGGCTATCTGCTGGAGGAGCCGCACATGGCCTGGTTCGGCGACGGCTATGCCGGCGCTGCCGACCGCACCGATCCGCGGCTCTCGCCCCTGCGCTATGCGGATTTCGCCGGCCTGCCGCCGGCCGCCGTCCACACCGCCGGCTTCGACCCGCTGCAGGACGAGGGCATCGCCTATGCCGACCGGCTCGAGGCCGCCGGCGTGCCGGTCGTCCGGCGCCACTATGGCGGCCTGATCCACGGCTATTTCAACATGGGCGGCGCGGTGGCGGCGGCGCGGGCGGCATTCGACGATGCGGTTGCCGACCTGCGCGCCGCCCTGCATCCGGGAGCCTGACCGGCGCCCTCCCTACGCCGCGAAACAGCCGTGGAAGCCGAGCGGCAGCGGATAGGGCAGCCAGGCCTGCGCCACCGGCCCGGCCGGGATCGCCCGCGCATCGAAGACCGAAAGGCCGGTTGCGCCCCGGCGCCAGTCCAGCACCGTCCCGATCAGCCAGCCATCGTCCTCGCGCACGCCGCCCGGCCGGGGCACGAACAGATGCTCTTCCGGGATCGCGCCGGGGCCGTAGTCGAAACTGTCCAGCGCTCCGGTTTCGAGATCGCGCTTCGCCACGGTGCGGAAGCGCCAGACTCCGGCGCCGCCGGCGGTCCCCAGCGTATAGACATACCGGTTGCGCCGGCCGGTCGCCGCCGGCGCCACCCTGGGGAATTCGGCCTCGCCGGAACGCTCGACGATGCGGCCGTCGCCCTTCGGCGGCAGGGTGAAGCGCGTATAGCGCTGCGGCGCCGAGGGGCGGAGCTCGCCCTTCATCACATAGCGCAGCGTTTCGGTGACGATGCCGGGATCGGCGGCATGGCACAGGTCGAAATGGATAGTGCCGTCGGCCTCCTCCCAGCCATTGCCGTGATGGAAGCCGAAGCCGGCCGGCAGGGCGTGCCAGCGGCGCCGGTTGAAATCGGCCTTGTCGACCACCAGCACGCGGGTCTCCGCCTGCGGCTGCCAGACATGGGCATCGAGGACGCTGGCGTCGCGCGCCCGCGCCGGATCGAAATGAAACGGCGCGATGACGATGACCAGCGATTTGGCGGTGACGACGAAATCGTGGACCAGGCCGAGCGGGCCGGTATCGACCAGGCCGGCCTTCGCCAGCCGGCCGGCACGGTCGATATGGTAGAGGACGATTGCCGGGCGCGGCAGCAGGCTGCAGCCGAAATTCCACAGCGTGCCGTCCGGATCGCGTTTGGGATGGGCCGAGAAGGGGACGCCCTCCAGGCCCGGCCCCCAGTGCCGGAAGCCCCGCGATGCCAGGGTCGCCTCGTCGAGCCGGGTCGCCGAGCCGCCCTCCCACAGCGCCAGCAGCGCCCCGCCATGGTGCAGAACGGAGATGTTGGCGGGATTGACGCTGTCCGGCCCGTGCGCCGGCGCCGCGGCCGGCAGGTGGGTGCCGAAGCCGTGATAGAGGCGCCGGCCGGCCCGGTCCTCGCGGTCGAGCTTCGGCGTGCGGATCGTGCGGCCGCGATGGGCGACCCGGCCGTCGGCGATGGCGAATTCCTGGATCATGCCGTCGCCGTCGAACCAGTGCCGGTAGCGCTGGCCGAACCGGTCGTGGATCGAAGGCCCGTTGCGGAACAGCCGGCCCTTCAGGCCGGGCGGCCACCGCCCTGTCAGGGCGAGGTTTCTGCTGTCCAGCCGGTCGGGCGGCGTCCGCCAGCCGATGAGCACCGGATTGCGCCGGGCGGCCTCGGCGAAGGAAGCGGCCCAGTCGTCCGCGCCGGGCTTCGGCCCGCCGGGCGTGGCGGCGAGCGCCGGCCCCGGCGGTGCGAGGCCGGCCAGGCCCGATGCGGCCGCCGCGGCCAGAAAGCGGCGGCGCGGCACGCTCCCGCCGGCGCTCATCGTCCGGTGCTCCCGGTGCCCTGGGCCGAATGGCCGATGGGCAGCGCGATCCGGGCCTTGTCGACGAGATCGACGGCGGCGGCGGCGAAGCCCGGTGGGCCGAAGGCTCCGACAGCGCCGTTGCCGAAGCCGTAGCCTTCGGTCGGAACGCCGAGCAGGTTGGTATCGAGCTTCCCGTTGCCGTTGGCATCGTGATAGCCGTTGACGGCATAGCGGCCCGGTTCGAGCCCGGTCAGGGTGATGCTGAACGCGGCCGCGCCGGCCAGGCGCCAGACGCCGGCGACGACACCGCGGGAATCGGGGAAGGCCACGCCGGCAGCGGCGCGATGGAGCGAGATATAGACGCGGCCGGCACCGGGCGTTACGCCGCTCACCGCGACGGTGAGTTCGGCGGCCTGCGCCGTTCCGGTCTTGTCTGCAGCGGCGGCGCCAAGCATGGTGGCCGCGAGGGCGCCGAGTGCGACGGCGCGCGAAACGGAATTCATTCCGGGTTCTTCCTTCTGTCGAATGCATCATCCCGGACGCGGGAACAGCACGCCGGAGAGCGATGGCCAACGACCGTTACGCAAACGGGCCGGATTCTTCGCCAATGGCAGGCGAGGGGCCGTTCGCGCTTCGCGAATGGTTCGTCTGGCGGCGGCTGCGCTGGCATCTGGCGGCGCTCGCCCTCGCCATTGTGCTGCTCGGCTATATCGGCCCGTTCGGCACCTATCTGCGCATGCCGGCCGGCGAGCGGCTGGCCTACTGGGCGCTGGCGATGGCCGGCAACTGGCTGCTCGCCCTCGCCTGCATCTTCGCCGTGCTGAACCGCCTGTCCGCCCGCCTGCCGGCGCTCATTTGCGTGCTGGCCGGCGGCCTGGCCGCCGCCGTGCCGGGGACGCTGCTGATCGCGGCCATCGAATGGCTGTTCGCCGGTGCGGTGCCGGCGAGCCTCGCCACCGGCGAGCTGTTTCTCGCCACCGGCCTGCTTCACCTGGCGCTGGGGCCGGTCGTGTGGCGCACGATCGAACTGCCGCTGCTCGGCGGCGCCGGCACGCCGCTTTCGGCGCCGGCGGCCGCGAGCGACGACGCGGCGCCTCCGCCGCCGCTGCTCGACCGGCTGCCGGCCGGCCGGCGCGGCCGCCTGCTCCACCTGCGCATGCGCGACCATTATGTCGAAATCCATACCGACCGGGGGTCGGACCTGGTGCTGATGCGCTTCGGCGATGCCCTGAAGGAGCTGGGCGGGATCGAGGGCATGCAGGTTCATCGCTCGCACTGGATCGCCCGCGCGGCGGTCGCCCGGATCGTCCGGCGCGGCGGCCGCACGATCGTCCGCCTCGCCAACGGTACCGAAGTGCCGGTGAGCCGCCGCCACGCCGCTGCCCTGCGCGAGGCCGGCTGGACATAGCCGGCCCCGCCGCGCCAGTCGGTCGCATCGGCAGGTCGTATCGGCCGGCCGGGCTGGCCGGGGCGCGGCCGCGCCCCTAATCTCTACGCCATGAAAACCGTCCTCATCGTTCTCACGGCTGCCGCGCTGGTCGCCGTCGTCGGCGTGCTGATCGCCGGCGTCGTCCTGATGGGCCGCGGCGGCGAGGCCAACCGGCGCTGGGGCAACCGGCTGATGCGGGCGCGGATCGGCCTGCAGCTGGCGGCGGTCGTCCTGCTGCTCCTGCTCTTCGTCGTCTACCGGAGCTAGCGGCGCCATGGTCAAGCTGGACCGGATCTATACCCGCGGCGGCGACCGGGGGCAGACCAGCCTGGGCAACGGCGCGCGGGTGGCGAAGCATGACGGCCGGGTGGCCGCCTATGGTACGGTCGACGAATGCAACAGCGTGCTCGGCCTGGCGCGCCGGCATACCGGGGACGCCGGAGAGGGCGGGGACGCCGCGGCGGCGGCCGATGCCATGCTCGCGCGCATCCAGAACGATCTGTTCGATCTCGGCGCCGATCTGTGCACGCCGCACGAAGCGGAGCCGAAATGGCCGCCGCTGCGCATCTCGCAGGGCCAGATCGACCGGCTGGAGGCGGAGATCGATGCGATGAACGCCGCGATCCCGCCCCTGAAATCGTTCATCCTGCCCGGCGGCTCGGCGCTGTCCGCCTGGCTGCACCTGGCGCGCACCGTCGCCCGCCGCGCCGAGCGCGAGATGACCGCGCTGGCCGGGCGCGAAACCGTCAATCCGCTGGCCATCGCCTATATCAACCGCCTGTCCGACCACCTCTTCGTCATGGCGCGGGCGCACAACGACAACGGCGCGGCCGACATTCTGTGGACGCCGGGGGAGAACCGCTGATTCCGCGGGCCCGCCGCGCAGCGGAGGACGGGGAGCAAGGGCCGCATTAACAGCGGCATCCAAATGCTCTAAATCAGCCCGCGGTCGCTTCTTCCAGCCGGCAGGTCGCCATGCCCGAAACCCGATACCGCCCGCGCCGCAGCATGATCTTTGCGCCGGGCGACAAGCCGCGCATGTTCCTGAAGGCGCTGGAAACCGGCGCCGACATGGTGTGCATCGACCTGGAAGACGCAGTCGCGCCGGACGACAAGGACGCGGCGCGCGACGGTGCGGTGGGCATTTTCCGCGATCTCGAACCGGATCCGGCCGGGCCGGAGACGCTGGTGCGCATCAACAGCCTGCATTCGCTCGACGGCCTCAAAGACGTCGCCGCGCTGGTCGATCTGCCGCGCCCGCCGGCCGGCTTCATGCTCGCCAAGGTCAAGAGCCGCGGCGAGGTCGTCATGCTGGACGATGTGCTCGACGAGGCCGGCGCCGCTTCGGTGCTTCACGTCATGATCGAGACCAACGAGTCGCTGGACCAGGCCTTCGAGATCGCCCGGTCGAGCCGGCGCGTGCGCTCCCTGATCTTCGGCGCCATCGACATGGCGGCCGATCTGCGCACCACCCTCGACTGGGAGAATCTGCTGTTCGCCCGCTCCCGCGTCGTCCACGCCGCCGCCGGTGCGGAGGTCGATCTGATCGATGTGCCGTGGCTCGACCTCGAGGATATGGACGGCCTGCGCGAGGAAGCCCGGCGCTGCGCCAGCCTGGGCTTCACCGGCAAGGCCGCCATCCACCCGAAGCAGATTCCGGTCCTGAACGAGACCTTCAGCCCGACCGCCGGGGAGGTCGACCGGGCGCGCGAGATCATCGCGGCTTTCGAGGCCGGCGACGGCGGCCTTGTCGTGCACAAGGGCAAGCTGATCGAAAAGCCGGTGCTGCGCTCGATGCAGCGGATCGTCGCCATCGCCGACGCGCAGTGAGGGCGCGCCGCATCGTGCCGGGAGCCGACCGCTGACAGCGCCCGACCGCACGGAGGCCGGCGGCGGCGCCCCGGTCCGCGTTGCCGTGGTCGGCTGCGGCTATTTCGGCGCCCTGCACGCCGGCAAGTATGCCGCGCTGGATTCGGCGGAGCTGGTCGCCGTCGTCGATACCGATCCGGCGCAGGCGGCGAAGGCGGCGGCCGCCACCGGCGCGGCGGCCGAGACCGATCTCGCCGCGATCCTCGACCGGGTCGAGGCGGTGAGCATCGTCACGCCGACCGTGACCCACCATGCGCTCGCCCGGCGCTGCCTCGACGCCGGCAAGGATGTGCTGGTGGAAAAGCCGATCTGCGAAACCCTGGAACAGGCCGACGACCTGATCGCGGCGGCGAAGGCGGGCGGCCGCATCCTGCAGGTCGGCCATCTCGAACGCTTCAGCCCCATCGTCCGCGACGTGCAGGCGCTGGCCGACCGGCCGGGATATATCGAAAGCCAGCGCATTTCGCAGTATCGCGGCCGGGGCACGGATACGACCGTCATCCTCGACATGATGGTGCACGATATCGACAATATCATGACCCTGGTGCGCAGCCCGGTCGCCGCCATCGACGCCGTCGGCGTTCCGGTCATCGGCCCGGCCGAGGATATCGCCAACGCCCGCATCCGCTTCGAGAACGGCTGCGTTGCGACCGTCACGGCGAGCCGGGTAAGCTGGAAAGTGCAGCGCACCATGCGCATCTTCCAGCGCGATGCCTATATGGTCGCCGACATGGTGGAGAACCGGCTCACCGTCATGACCCGCAGCGGCAGCAGCAGCGGCGACAGCGACGGGCCGCCGGGCGTGGGCGCCGAACAGCGCAACTATGACAAGGCCGACCTGATCATGATGGAATGCGCCGATTTCATCGACTGCGTGCGAACCCGGCGCGTGCCCGTGGTCAGCGGCGAGAGCGTGCGCGACGTGCTGGCGGCGGCGCTGGACGTGACCGACCGGCTGCGCACCTGGCGGCGGAACCTGCACTGAAATGTCCGGCATTCCGGCCCGATACCCGGCCGAGGGGGGCGCGCCGCCGGCGCTGCTCGGCCCGGCCGATCCGCCGCCCTTTTCCGTCGTCAACGCCGACGGAAGGGGGCCGATGCTGCTGGTCTGCGACCATGCCAGCAACCGGATTCCGGCGGCGCTCGGCTCCCTCGGCCTCGCCCGGAGCCGGCTGCAGGAGCATATCGCCTGGGATATCGGCGCGGCGACGGTGGCGGGCCTGCTGTCCGACCGGTTCGACGCGCCGCTGGTCCGGGCCGGCTATTCGCGCCTGGTCATCGACTGCAACCGCAATCCCGAAGATCCGACATCGATTGCGGCGGAGAGCGACGGCATCGCCGTACCGGGCAACGGGCAGCTCGACCGCTGCGCCGCCGACGCCCGCATCGCCGCGATCTTCGAGCCCTATCATGCCGCCATCGAGGCGCGGCTGGAGCGCGCGCCGCCGGTTCGCGCCTTCGTCTCGCTGCACAGCTTCACCCCGGTATTCGCCGGGCGGCGGCGGCCCTGGCATGTCGGCGTGCTGTGGAACCGGGACGGCCGGCTCGCCGTGCCGTTCATGGCCGCACTCGCCGCCCGCGGCGACGTGACGGTCGGCGACAACCAGCCCTACAGCGCCCGCAACAATTTCGGCCATACGGTCCACCGCCACGGCGAGGCGCGCCGGCTGCCGCACCTGCTGGTCGAAATCCGCCAGGACCTGATCGCGGACGAAGCGGGCGCGGAGCGCTGGACCGGGATCGTCGGCGACGCGCTCCAGGCCGCGCTGGACAGCCTCTGCCCCGACAGTACCGGGCCCGAAGGCGTTCGGCCGGGCGGCAGCAACGGGAGGATCGTGTCATGGCGCTGAGCGAACCCGCCTTCACCATCGGCATCGAGGAGGAATATCTCCTGGTCGATCTGGAGACCCTCAATCTTGCTGCCGATCCGCCGAAAGCATTGTTCCGCGAATGCGAGGAGCTGCTCGGACCGCAGGTCGCGCCGGAATTTCTGCGCGCGCAGATCGAGATCGGCACCAAAGTGTGCAACACGATGCAGGAGGCCGCCGCCGACCTGCGCCGCCTGCGCAAGGCGGTTTCGGGCGTGGCGGCGAAGCACGGCCTCGCCATCATGGCGGCATCGACCCATCCCTTCGCCGCCTGGGACGAGCAGAAGCGGACCGCGAAGGACCGCTATGACGAGCTCGCCGACAATCTGCAGGGCGTGATCCGCCGCCTGGTCATCAGCGGCATGCATGTCCATGTCGGGATCGACGACAACGATCTGCGCATCGACCTGATGAACCAGGTCTCCTATTTCCTGCCCCATCTGCTGGCGCTCAGCACCTCCTCGCCCTTCTGGCAGGGCAAGGATACCGGGCTCAGGAGCTACCGGCTCGCGGTGTGGGACGAGCTGCCGCGCACCGGCCTGCCCGAACAGTTCGAGAGCTTCGGCGAATATGTCCGCCATGTGGAGATTCTGATCGAGGCCGGCATCGTCGACGAGCCGACCAAGATCTGGTGGGACATCCGCCCGTCCCACCGCTTCGCCACCCTGGAGATGCGCATCTGCGATCTCTGCCCGCGGCTGGCGGATGCGGTGGCGATTGCGGCGCTCTATCGCTGCATCCTCAGGATGCTGTGGCGCCTGCGCCGGGAGAACCAGCGCTGGCGCCGCTATGCCAACATGCTGGTGCGGGAGAACCGCTGGCGGGCGCAGCGCTACGGCGCCGAGGACGGGCTGATCGATTTCGGTATCTGCCGAATCGTGCCCTTCGGCGATCTGCTGGAGGAACTGCTGGAGCTCACCCGCCCGGATGCCGAGTATTTCGGCTGCCGTGCCGAGATCGAGCACTGCCGCTCGATTCTGACCGACGGCACCAGCGCGCGCCGGCAGGTCGAGACCTACCGGGCCGGCCTCGCCGACGGCCTGGCGCCGGAGGAAGCCATCCGCGCCGTGGTCGCCCGGCTCGTCGAGGAGACCGTGGCCGGCCTGTAGCCTTTGGCCGCCGGCGGTCCGCAGCGCTATTTCGTGCCGTAGAGCCGGTCGCCGGCGTCGCCGATCCCCGGCACGATATAGCCGTGATCGTCGAGGCGCTCGTCGACCGCGGCGGCGAAAACGGGCACATCCGGGTGCGCCGCGCGGAAGGCCGCGATGCCCTCCGGCGCGGCGAGCAGGCAGACGAACTTGATCCGCCTGGCGCCGGCCTCGCGGAGCCGGCGGACCGCGGCGGCCGCCGAATTGCCGGTCGCCAGCATCGGATCGAGCACGATCACCGGGCGGTCGCCCAGATTTTCCGGCACCTTGAAATAATATTCCATCGCCTCCAGCGTGGCGGGATCGCGATAGAGGCCGACATGGCCGACGCGCGCCGAGGGGATGAGGTCCAGCATCCCTTCCAGCAGCCCGTTGCCGGCGCGCTGGATCGAGATCAGGACGAGCTTCTTGCCGGCCAGGAACGGCGCGTCCATGGCCGCGAGCGGCGTTTCTATGGCCCGGTCCTCGGTCGCCAGGTCGCGGGTCACCTCATAGCCGAGCAGCAGCGAAATCTCGCGCAGCAACAGGCGGAAGCGGGCGGTATCGGTCTCCCGGCGCCGCATCAGCGACAGTTTGTGCCGGATGAGCGGGTGGTCGATGACCGTGACTGTCTCCATCGCCTGTTCCTTCCGGGAAATGCGCCGCCTTCGCAAAACGGGGCTGCCGTCCGATACCATGCCGGCCGGCGGCCCGCCATCCGGCACGGGCGGCCGGGCAGCGGGGGCGCGCCGGATCGCCCCGCCCTTCCGGGCTTGGCATCGGCGCCATATATGTTAAATCTATTCACATGAGCGATTCTGCAGACCGGCCCGCCCGGCGGCGCAAGGGCGGCTATCATCACGGCAATCTGAAGGAGGCGCTGGTTTCGGCCGCCCGCGTGCTGATTCTGGAAAAGGGGCCGCACGGCTTTTCGCTGATCGAGGCGGCGCGCCTCGCCGATGTCAGCCCGGCCGCGCCCTACCGCCATTTCAGGGACCGCGGCGCGCTGCTGGCGGAAGTCGCCCGGCGCGGCTATGCCCAATTCTCCGACAGTCTGGAGCAGGCGTGGGACGGCGGTGCGCCGGACCGCACGACCGCCTTCAAGCGCCTCGGCCACGCCTATCTCGATTTCGCCCTGACCGAGCGCGCCTATTACGCCGCCATGTTCGAGGCCGACCTGGCCGACGATGGCGACCCGGCCTTTCACGACGCCGCCGACCGGGCCTATCGCGCCCTGTCGTCAGCGACCGACCGGCTTGAGGGCGAGCGCGCGGAGGGCCTTCCGGTGCCGCCGGAGGCCGTGTTCTTCCACATCTGGTCGCTGGCCCACGGCGCGGCGACGCTGGGCCGCGGCAGCGCCGCGCCGGCCCTGTCGCGCCACCGGATGCTCGAGCTCGGCGTGGAGCTCTACCTGAGGGGCCTCGGCGTCGCGACCTGAAGCGGCGGACCGTTGCGAAGGGGCGGCGGAACTTTTTTGCCCGCCGCCCCCTTGCAACGGTCGCGGCGGCCCCCATCTATGTAAAATCGTTTTACATACGTGTCGCAACCGAACCCTGAGGAGGATTTCAATGACCGCAGCATCGATGGCCCGGGAAAACCCCGCCCGCCACAGCCGCGAGTGGACCGGACCCAACCTGCCGAAGCCGGCATGGATTGCGATCATGGTCGTGGGCTTCATCCTGTTCTGGCCGATCGGCCTCGCCATTCTCGGCTTCCTCCTGTTCACCGGCCGGCTTGGCGGCAGCTGCAGCGGCGACTGGGACGGTTGGCGCAGCCGGATGCGCCGCGGCCGGTCGAGCGGCAATGCGGCCTTCGACGAATATCGCGAGGAGACGCTGAACCGGCTGGAGGAGGAGCGGCGCGAGTTCGCCATGTTCATGGAACGCCTGCGCCGCGCCAGGGACCAGGCCGAGTTCGACCGCTTCATGGCCGAGCGCAACGGCCACGGCTTTGCCGGCCCGTCCGATGGCGAGCGCCCGAACGGCACCCCGCCGCCGGCCTGACCGGCCCCGTTTCCCCTCCCCCCCTCAAAGGGCCCGGCTCGCTTCAGGGACCGGGCCCTTCTTTCTGCCGGAACCGGCCGGGCCGGTTGAAGCGGCCGGGCGGCCGGCCTATCCTTCCTGCGATATGACGCGCGACACGTCCGGCCCCCTTTCGGCGCCGCTTGCCGACCCCGCCACCCAGACCCGCCTCAAGAAGCAGGCGACCTTCGCCTCGGTAACCGTGGCGGTACTGCTGATCGCCGCCAAGCTGACCGCCTGGCTGATGACGGATTCGGTCGCCGTCCTGTCCTCGCTGGTCGATTCCTTCCTCGACGCCGCGGCCTCCATCGTCACCCTGCTGGCGGTGCGCTATGCGGTCGAGCCGGCCGACCGCGAGCACCGTTTCGGCCATGGCAAGGCGGAGGCGCTGGCCGGCCTCGGCCAGGCCGCCTTCATCTGCGGCTCCGGCGTGCTGCTGCTGATCGAGGCGATCCGCCGCCTGTTCGAGCCGCGCGCCGTCCATGACGAGGGCATCGGCATCGGCGTGATGGTCTTCTCCATCGTGCTGACCCTGGCGCTGGTCGCCTTCCAGCGCCATGTCGTGCGCCGCACGCGCTCGGTCGCGATCGAGGGCGATTTCCTGCACTATGCCGGCGACCTGGCGATGAATGGCGGCGTCATCGTCGCGCTCGCGGCGCACGCGCTGTGGGGCTGGAGCTGGCTCGGCCCGCTGTTTGCCGTCGGCATCGTGCTCTGGCTGCTGTGGAACGCGCGCAAGGTCGGCGCGGCGGCGCTCGACATGCTGCTCGACCGCGAACTGCCGGAAGATGAGCGGCAGCGCATCCGGCAGATCGCCCTCGCCCACCCCGATGTCCGGTCGCTGCACGATCTGCGCTCGCGCCGGTCCGGCGCCAACACCTTCATCCAGTTCCATCTCGAAATGGACCCGGAGATGTCGCTGATGCGCGCCCACACCGTGGCCGACGAGGTTGAGGAAGCGGTCATGGCCGCCTTCGCCAACGCCGAAATCATCATCCACCAGGACCCGGCCGGCCTCGAAGAAGCCCACCCCACCCTTGCATCGAGCTGACCAAGGGCCCGTGAAGTGGCAGCAGCCGGCCTCGTTACGAATGTCGCTGAATGTAGGACGACACCGCCCCCACGATCGCGCCACTGAATAGAATAGTTCTGAGTTCGGCAAGCCGGTCATCACGCAACCAATGCCAGCCCTCAGGAGTCAAGTGATGATATGCAACGACAAGTAATACAACTAGCAGAATAATAATTACCACTCCGACAATAACCTGAATTCCTGATGCAATGAGATTACGCGCATCTTCACTTCGTGCGTGGTCACCAGATATTTTCTCAAGATTTAATTGCCTAGAAAAAGCCTCGGCCTCTGACCCCGCTGGCTTATCCTCAAAGTTATTCTCATATTTAAGAGATTGTGGATCAGGAACGTCGCGTCGATCAGTCACGACACCCGGCCCTTTCCGCGTAATGTCGCTTAATCAGGTCATTCGGTATTGCCGAATTTTGCCCATCTCGCCGCCATATTTCATGCCAAGGCGTTCCCGGCGCATGAGTGATGTGAGATAGATATATCCCAGAAAGCTTTCCGTATTTCGAATATACTTGGTCAATAAGATCATCTTCAAGATGATCGAATGACGTTTCCGGCACCCCCATCTTAGACTTAACTGGACTACTCCCATAGGATTTCAGCTCACGATAAAGATCCCTAACCACCGGACCATAGCGCCATGCTTCTACTGGTTGTCTAATCAGAGGCTTTTCATACAAGCCAAGCATCCATCCGTGACAAAAATAAACCAACTTGATAATCTGCAACGGAGTCAGAGGAATACCATCTCGACTACCTCTCTCAATCAATACGTTGGCCACCGCTCTCGCATCATGGGCCATTCTATCCTCCCCTTTTCTTCCTAGTATATTTGCTACAGTAACACGCCGCAGCACAGATAGCACAAACGAACCCGTGTCATCTCGCTAACCGGCGCCAAGCATTAACGGCTCAAGC
This sequence comes from Alphaproteobacteria bacterium, assembly GCA_965221475.1. Taxonomy (GTDB): domain Bacteria; phylum Pseudomonadota; class Alphaproteobacteria; order Bin65; family Bin65; genus Bin65. The sequence continues at coordinate 1,502,883 of OZ244891.1, forward strand.
CTCCTAGCTGACCGGCAAACCATCCTTTCCTATTTTTCCGGCAGCAATCGCGTCTCTGATTTGCTGCGCGTACTTACCGACGATATCCTTGGCATCTCGTTTGGCTGCTACGTCAGGATCGAACTCCTCAGCAGGATGCACATTTGTTTCAACAGCTTCTTTTTCCAAGGAATCACTGTCCAGTGCGTCCGTTACCTTCTTCTCCGAAGCTTCCATGTTCTCCTCCACGGTCAAACCCGAACTGTCTCCTAAAGAATCGCGGGTTCAAATGAGACGGAAAATAATGTTTTCTTTTGATCCAGACGAATCCCTCATATTTCGAAATAATCGCCACATCGATCTCTCCACCAACCGTTTCATTCTCTGCAGACACACGCCTCTTCAAAGAAGTCAAATCGATCAGTGATTCGGCCAGCGCGGCCATCTCTTGTTTAGGCATAAACTGTACCATATTCATTATGTTTTGTCCATAGTGTAGTTTTTTGTGATCGTCACTCCTCTTAGAGAAGTCTGCCTGAATTCCAGAAATAACTGAGGCCAAATCACGCATTATTCGCCGAATCATGCTTTCATCCAGATTTAGCGCCTCGAACACAGAAAAGGAAAATGTCTTCATGGCTTCTCCAACAAAATTTTCTATGTATCGATCATACGCTGGATCTACCCCTTCCATGAATCGCATCACCATTTCATTCTGCGCAAACGCCTGAATGCTTGCACCTGGTCCATGACGTCCAATATCCGTTACATTCATCGCGGAACACTTTAGTCTTCCATTGATTATTCCGTCCAGCTCAAGCGAACAAAGCGTCGGGCATATATCGTGTTCTCCAAATCCCGCAATAACAATGCCCGTGCGAAAGCGCGAAAGCTCCCGTCTATGTAGTACCAAACGCACAAACTGCCGTATCGCTACCCTTGTTTCGTTTGTGATCTTATTAAGCCAGCGACAATGCTCCTCGATGAACCGGTCGATAGACGCAATGTACCGTCTGTCAATCATAGAAATGTGGCGATCTACAAAGCACTCTGCCGGCTCTAATTCAGATAGCCTATCGATTTCAATATTGACTATATTCTGAAAAATTCTGTTTGCTTTGCTCGGAAGATATTTGCCTACTCTCAACGTGTAATCCATAAATTCATCGTGCGCTAATTTGTTTATACCTTCAATCGCGTCCGATATTATTCGGTCAACATTTTGTTTCTCATATCGCAGATCATTTGGAAACTTTTCGAAAAATTCAATGAAATCTGCTGCGCATTCCGCAACAGAGGAAAACACCCTCTTTCCAGCTAAGTCATGACGATATTTTTTGATTAATGTCTCCATGGGCAATCCCATGAAGTCGGGCGTGCCATATATCATCAGGCCGAGAGGCTGGATTTCGCTGATCTCAAATATCTTGTTGGCAGTATCGTAAATTTTCGCCGAGCCGCCTGCTCGAATCGTGACTGCGCTATCGGCAGCCAGCGCAACGGCGGACTTATTCAAAATCGCAATTTCTGCCGTCATTCAGCCGTTCTCGATGAAGAAGTGACGTTAGTTATTATAGGATAAATGCGCAGCGCGCCAATGCGTCATATGGAGACAGGCATCTCCCGGGAATGGTTGCACAGCACCGCCGCCGCGCTGCCCGGCCCGGTTCAGTGGGCTCTTTCCAGGCGGCGCAGGAGCAGGGCGAAGAAGATGGCGGTGGCGGTGAGGGCGACGGTCAGGAGCGGGCCCTGCGGCCAGCCGCCGGCGGCGACCAGCATGGCGAAGAGCGGCGGCGTGGCCAGCTGGCCGACATTGGAGGCCTGCTGGATCAGCCCGTTGACGCCGGCAACCCGGCCGGGGTCCGGCGCATGGCGGGTAACGCTGCCGAAGATCGAGGCCGGCAGCAGCCCGGCGAAGAAGGAGAAGGCGAAGACGAATGCCAGGCGGGTGCCGGCATCGAAGCCGGGCCCGTAGACCAGCCAGCCGGTGACGCCCATGGTCGCCAGCGCGACGATCATCGACAGCCAGCGCGGCACCCCGCGCTGCCCCAGCCAGCCGCCGGCGAGATTGCCCGGCGCGTTGGCCCAGATCGCCAGCGCAACCAGCAGGGCGGCGGTCGCCGGCGCATAGCCGTGCTGCTCGATGAGATATTTCGGCAGGAAGCCGAGGATCGGCAGATAGGTCGCGGCATAGAGGCCCATGACCAGGGTCAGCAGCCAGGGCCCCGGCCGGCGCAGCACATCGGCCAGCTCGGCCCACGGCCCCGGCCCGGCGGCGCGGGAATCGCGCCGGGGCGCGGCCGCATCCGGCACCGCCCGCGTCCCGGCCCAGAACAGGCCGGCGAACAGCCAGACCAGCCCGGCATTGACGAACCACAGGCCGCGCCAGCCGGCGAGCGCCAGCAGCGGCGGCGTCAGCAGGGTCATGATCGCCATGCCCGTGGGCATGAAGGTGCCCCACATGCCCATGGCCAGGCCCTGATCGCCCGGCCGGCTCGCCCGCAGGATCAGCCCCGGCGCGGACACCAGAACGGTGACCGAGCCGACCCCTTCCAGCACCCGCGAGAACAGCAGCAGCGGCAAGCCCGGCGCCAGCCCGCCGACGGCCGCGCCCAGGCCGGTGGAAAGAAGGCCGATCAGGGCGACCCGGCGGATGCCCCAGCGGTCGGCGTGAACGCCGACGACGGCGCCGGTCGCCGCCGCCATGGCGTGGATCAGGGCAAGCACCCAGCCGGCCTCGACCAGATCGAGGCCGAGCGCCTGCTGCAGGGCCGGGATGGCCGCCGGCAGCTTGCCGATCTGGAACGCGACCATGATGCCGGCGAGCACGCCCAGCAGAACGATCGTCCAGCGGGTTCGGGCCCCGGCAGTCTCCGGCGGCGCCGGCACGAGGGCGCCCGGCCAGCGGAACCGTGCCGGCGGTTCAGGCGTCCCGGACCGGGTTCGACAGCACGCCGATGCGGTCGATATCGACCTCTATGGTATCGCCGTCCTTCATGAACAGCGGCGGATTGCGCTTGAAGCCGACGCCGCCGGGCGTGCCGGTGACGATGACATCGCCGGGCCGCAGCGTCGTGAAGCCGGAGATATATTCGATCAGGACCGGCACCGGGAAAATCAGCAGGTCGGTGGTCGAGCTCTGGACCTCCTGGCCGTTGAGCCGGGTCGTCAGGCGCAGGGCGGACGGATCGGGGATTTCGTCCGCGCTCACCAGCCACGGCCCGAAGCCGCCGGTTCCGGGGAAATTCTTGCCCGGCGTGAACTGATGGGTGTGGCGCTGCCAATCGCGGATCGAGCCGTCATTGTAGCAGCTGTAGCCGGCGACATGGGCGAGCGCGTCGGCCGCCGCAACGTGGCGCGCCTCCCGGCCGATGACGACCGCCAGCTCGCCCTCATAGTCGAAGGCGGTGGAATTGGCCGGCCGGATCATGGGCGCGCCGTGGCCCACCTGGGTATCGGCCCAGCGGGTGAACAGCACCGGATAGTCGCTGTCGGACCGGCCGGTCTCCTCGACATGGGATTTGTAGTTCAGCCCGACACAGACGATCTTGTCCGGGTCCGGCACAACCGGCAGCAGCGCGACATCGGCCAGCGCCGCCGCCGGCGCGCTGCCGGCCGCCCGTTCGGCGGCGGCATCGAGCAGCCCTTCGGCCAGCGCCTGTTTCAGCGTCGGGCACAGGCCGCCCAGATCGATGACGGAATCGCCATCCACGGCGCCCCAGGTCGGCGTGCCGTTCAGAACGAAGGAAGCGAGTTTCATATTCGGTATCCTGTCAGGTGCCGGGAGGATCGTCCGCCGGCTCGGCATCCGGCACCAGAACGAAACGGCGGCCGCAATAGGGGCATTCGACGAAGCTGTCGTCGCCCATGTTCAGATAGACCCCGGGATGGCCCAGCGCCCCGCCGCCGCCGTCGCAGAACACGCTGCGCCCGGCCGTCTCGACGATCTCGGGAACATCGGTCGCGGCCATCGGGTTCGGCCCTCTCGAAAAAAATCAGGTCGGGCGCCAGGGCCGATAACGGCGCAGGCGGGGGGAATATGGCGCCATGCCCGCCCCTGCGCAACCGGACACGGGCGACAGGAGGGCCGGCGCCCGGCCGGATCACGGTGCGAAGCCGGGCGGCGGCGCGGTACCGGGCGGGGCGAGCGCCAGCGCGGCGAAACGCCCGCCCATCCCGGCCGGATCGGTCAGCCGGTCGAGCGCAGCATCGATGGCCGCCGCGCCGCCGGGCGAGGCCGCTGCCCTGAGCGCGGCGCGCCGGGCTTCGATGCCGAGGGACCGGAGCAGATCTCCCTGCCCCACCGGGCCGAACGCTGCCGCCCCCGCGGCTTCGGCAGCAGCGTGCAACGCCGCGAAATCGACATCGGCGCTGAGGTCGGTCGCGCCGACGGCGTCCAGCGGATCGGCGGCGGCATGGCCGCGGATGCCGCGCAGGGTCGAGCGGCCGGACGGGCGCTCGCCGCCATAATCGATCAGCAGCGCGGCGCCGCCATGATCGGCGATGCGCCGGGCGACCGCATCGACGAAGGCGAGCGCCTCGGGCCGGTATTCCCGCACGGTGCCGGTTTCGGTCCGCGCCGGCAGGGCGAGCCCGGCCGCCATGAGTTCGCCGCCCGCCGCATCGCCGGCGGCGAAGACCAGCCTTCCGTCGGCAGCGAGCGCAACCGTCCGTTCGCGCCAGCCCGCCTGCGTCATGACGAACTGCCGGACCGGCAGGGCATCGAGAAACTCGTTGGCGATCAGGAAGAGCGGCCCCGGCGGCAGCCCGGCCGGGCCGTCGATCCAGACCGGCGCCGCATCGGCGAGCGCGGCCGCCTGGGCCCGGCACAGCGTCGCGCTGGATTCGATCAGGTGAAGGCGCAGGGCAGCGGCGAAATCCGGCACGGCCCGGCGGATCGCCCGCATCGCATCGGCCATCAGGGTGCCGCGGCCCGGCCCGGCCTCGCACAGCAGGCAGGGGTCCGGCCGCCCGGCGTCCAGCCACGCCCCGGCCAGCCACAGGCCGACAAGCTCGCCGAAGACCTGGCTGATCTCCGGCGCCGTCACGAAATCGCCGCCCCGGCCGATGGCCGCCGCCTGCCGGTAATAGCCGTGCTCCGGGTGCTGCAGGGCGAGCGCCATGAAGCGCGAGACGGGCAGCGGCCCGGCCCGTGCGATCAGGCGCCGGACCAGCCGGTCGAGCGGCGTCACCCCTTGCCGGCCGCCGGATTGCCGGCGCGCGCGGCGTGCCGGCGCGCCCGCAGGACCAGCCAGATGCCGGCGGCGATGAGCGGCAGCGACAGCATCTGCCCCATGGTGAGGAAGCCGAAGGGAAAGCCGCCATCGGGCAGAAAGGCATCGGGCTGGCGGAAATATTCGACGGCGAAGCGGGCGAGGCCGTAGCCGGCGCAGAACAGGCCGGCCAGTTCGCCCGGCCGGTCGAGGGCGTTCGTCCGCCGGCGCCACAGATTGAGCGCGACCAGCAGCAGCAGCCCTTCGAGCGCCGCCTCGTAGAGCTGCGAAGGATGGCGCGGCAGCGGCCCGGCGCCGGGAAAGACCATCGCCCAGGGCACATCGCTGATCCGACCCCAGAGCTCGCCATTGACGAAATTCGCCAGGCGGCCGAGCAGCAGACCGAGCGGAACGGCGCAGGCCGCCAGATCGCCGACGCGGAACAGGTCGATGCCGCGCCGGCGGCAGAACAGGAGGATCGCCACGACGACGCCGAGCAGGCCGCCATGGAACGCCATGCCGCCCTCCCACAGGGCGAGCGCCCGCTCCGGATTGGCCAGATAGAAGCCGGGCCGGTAGAACAGCACATAGCCGAGCCGCCCGCCGAGGATCACGCCCAGCGTCGCCCAGAACAGCAGATCGTCCACCGCCCGCTCGTCCGGGGCGCGCGCCGCCCCCGGCCGGTCGCTGGCCAGCCGGCGCATGAAGCGCCAGGCGAAGGCCAGCCCGCCGATATAGGCGAGCGCATACCAGCGGAGCTCGACCGGGCCGATGCGGACCAGCACCGGATCGATCGACGGATAGGGCAAGGCGAGCAGGATCGGTTCCATCGGGCCTCGGTCGCCGGGCGCCGCGGCGGCCGGAGTTGTGGCCGCGTTATAGGGTTGCGCCGGAATGGCGGCAATGTTGGGATTTGGGCGCCGCGGTATTCCTCGCGTATAGAGGGCGCCATGAAGCCGCTGTCCGCCATTCTAGCCGCAGTTCTGGCCGGTGCCGCGCCGGCCGCCGGCGCCCCGGCGCTGGCCGGCATGGGCGGCAACGGCATCGTCTTCGCCGCCGCCAGCCTGAAGGGGCCGCTCGACCGGGCGGTCGATCTGCTGGGCGAACGGGACCGTTGCGTCGGTCCGGGGCGGCGGATCCGCATATCCTATGCTTCGAGCGGCATCCTCGCCCGCCAGATCCGGTTCGGCGCGCCGGCCGATCTGTTCATCGGCGCCGACCCGCGCTGGATCGACTATCTTGAGCGGCATGGCCGGATCGACCGGCAGCCGGGGGGCCGGCGCACCCTGTTCGCCAACCGGCTGGTCGTCATCGCGCCCGCCGCGCCGCCCGGCCCCGCCAGCAGCGCGGCGGCGCTCGCGCCGGGCTCGGCCGCGGCCCGCCTGCTCGGCCGGGCGCGGCTCGCCATCGGCGATCCGGGGCATGTGCCGGCCGGGCGCTATGCCCGCGCGGCGCTGCGCGCGCTCGGCCTGTGGCGGCAGGCGCAGGGCCGGCTGATCCTCGCCGCCAATGTCCGCTTCGCCGCCGCCTATGTCGCGCGTCGGGAGGCGGCGCTCGGCATCGTCTACGAGACCGATGCGCGGGCCGAACCGGCGGTCCGGATCGTCGCGCGCATTCCGCCGGGCGCCCATCCGCCGATCCGCTACGACGCTGCCATCGTCCGCGGCGGCAACGCCGTGTGCGCCCGGCGCTGGCTGGCGGCGCTGGACAGCCCGGCCGGCCGGAAGCCGTTCGCCGCGGCCGGCTACGGCCCGGTGCCGCGGCGCTGAGGGGCGGCGCCCCATGCTGAGCGAGGTCGAGACCGATGCGCTGCTGCTCAGCCTGAAGGTCGCCTGCTGGAGCCTGCTGGTCGCCCTGCCGCTGGCGGTGGCGCTCGGCTGGGTGCTGGCGCGCCGGGAATTCCGCGGCAAGCTGCTGGTGAACGCCTTCCTGATCCTGCCGCTCGTCCTGCCGCCGGTGGTGACCGGGTTCGTCCTGCTGCTCCTGCTCGGCCGGGAAGGCTGGATCGGCGGCTGGCTGCACGCCCGGTTCGGCATCGAAATCGCCTTTCGCTGGACCGGCGCGGCGGTGGCGGCCGGCATCATGGCCTTTCCGCTCATCGTCCGCCCGATCCGCCTTTCCTTCGAAGCGGTCGACCGGCGCCTGGAGCAGGCGGCGGCGACCCTGGGCGCCGGGCCGTGGCGGCGCTTCGCCACCATCGGCCTGCCGCTGGCGATGCCCGGTGTGCTGGCCGGCGCCTGCCTCGGCTTCGCCAAGGCGCTGGGGGAATTCGGCGCCACCGTCACCCTGGTCTCCAACATTCCCGGCGAGACCCAGACCCTGTCGCTCGCCGTCTATTCGCTGCTCCAGGTGCCGGGCGAAGAGGGCGCCGTGCTCCGCCTCACCCTGATCGCCATCGCCGTATCGGTCCTGGCGGTGGTGGCCTCCGAGATTCTGGCCCGGCGCGCGCGCCGCCGGCTTTCGGCCGGGGACCGGTCGGCCGATGCTTGAGGTCGATGTCCGCAAGCGGCTCGGCGCCACGGCGCTGGATATCCGCTTCGCCAGCGCCGGCGGCGTCGCCGCCCTGTTCGGCCGTTCCGGGGCGGGCAAGACGAGCACGGTGCAGATGATCGCCGGGCTGATGACGCCGGACAGCGGCCGCATCGCGCTGGACGGGCGCGTCCTGTTCGACAGCCATGCCGGGATCGACGTGGCGGCGCCGCGCCGCCGGGTCGGCGTCGTTTTTCAGGAGGGCCGCCTGTTCCCGCATCTCAGCGTGCGCCGCAACCTGCTCTACGCCAGGGCGGCGCGGAGCGACGGCCGGTTCGGCAGCACGGTCGCCATGCTCGGCCTGGAAGCGCTGCTCGAACGCCGGCCGGCAACCCTTTCCGGCGGCGAGCAGCAGCGCGTCGCCATCGGCCGGGCGCTGCTGTCGGCCCCCGATATCCTGCTGATGGACGAGCCGCTCGCCTCCCTCGACGCCGCCCGCAAGGCCGAAATCCTGCCCTATATCGAGCGGCTGCGCGACGAGGGCGGCCTGCCGGTCGTTTATGTCAGCCACCAGATCGACGAGGTGGCGCGGCTCGCCGACCGGGTGGTGCTGCTGTCCGACGGCGCGGTCGCGGCCGCCGGCCCGGTCGACGAGATTTTCGCCCGCCCGGACCTGATGCCGCTGACCGGCCGCTTCCAGGCCGGCGCGGTGCTCGACGCCCGGGTCGCCGAACAGGATGTGTCCGGCGCGATGAGCCGGCTCGCCATTCCCGGCGGCAGCCTGTGGGTGCCTTCCGTACCGGTGCCGGTCGGCGGCGCGATCCGGGTGCGGATTCGCGCCCGGGACGTCTCGATCGCGCTGGCGCCGCCGGAGCGGATCAGCATCCGCAACATTCTGGCGGGGACGGTCCGCTCGGTCACCGTGTCCGACGGGCCGTTCCGCACGGTCACCGTCGCCATCGCCGACGAAACCGGGGAAAGCCGGATCGCCGCGACGGTGACGGCCAATGCGGTCCGCGATCTCGGCCTGGCGCCGGGCCTGCCGGTCCACGCGCTGATCAAATCGGTGGCGATGGACCGGCGCAGCATGGCGCTGCCGCCGCGCGACGAAATCGTCGCCTGAGCGGTGCGGGGGCGGCAATTGCCTTGCGCCGGCATCGCAGGCACTCTCGCAGCGATGCCGCGACGAGGAGGGCTCGCCATGACGGCCGGCAACAAGCTGATCGACGATTTCGCCCGGGTGACGACGGGCATGCTGGGCGTCGCCGCCGGCGTGCGCTCCGAGGCGGAGGCCATGGTGCGGGCCCGGCTGCACGAGCTGCTGGCCGACATGGAGCTGGTGACGCGCGAGGAGTTCGAGGTCGTCCGCGACATGGCGGCGAAGGCGCGCGACGAGCAGGAGGCCCTGAGCGTCGAACTGGCCGAAATCCGCCAGCGCCTGGAGCGGCTGGAACAGCCGGCCCGCAAGGGCCGCAAGGGCGCCTGAGCGCTCTTCGCATTCCGGGCCTTCCGGCCGCCCGGCACCGGCGTTGTCGATGGCAGAACGACGCCGATTCAATATCTGGTGTAGCGCATCCAATTCGCCAATAAATATGGTTGCCAGAAGAGTCTTGCAGTGGCAGGCTCCGCAACCGGTGGTATGCGGCCGTTTCCATACCGCAAAATGTAAGGGGAGCGGCCGTTGCGAATATCGCCGGTTGCGGCGGGCGGCGCGCCCGCATCCACGCTCCGGTTCCGGCCTGCTCGCGGAGCCGCTACAGGAGAGCGAACCATGTCCGGCATCGCGCTCGACACCTGGACGACCCCGAACCCCCTGGACACGCTCGAAGAAATCGTCGCCGCCAACGAATGGACGTTCGAACGGAGCGGCAGCGACGAAATGGCGGTCGAATATCCCGGCCACTGGTGCGGCTATCACATGCATTTCGTGTGGAGCGAAGACCTGAACGCCATTCATCTTTCCTGTTTCATGGACATGCGCATTCCGAAGAAAAAGCTGAACGACGTTTCGCAATTGCTGCTGAAGATCAACAACAAGCTGTGGCTCGGCACCTTTGTCGTCCCGGAGGAGGATTCGAGCCCGGTCTTCCGGCACACGGTGCTGCTGCGCGGCCATCAGGGCGCCAGCGTCGAACAGCTCGAAGACCTGGTTGACATCGCCCTGACGGAATGCGAGCGATTCTACCCCGCCTTCCAGTTCGTCACCTGGGGCGGCAAGTCGGCCGGCGAGGCGGTCTCCGCCTCCCTGCTCGACACGGTCGGAGAAGCTTGAGGGGCGATTCCATGGACCTGGCCGCGGCGCGCCTGCTGCTGGTCGGCTGCGGCAAAATGGGAAGCGCCCTGGCGCGCGGCTGGCTCGCCGCCGGCGCCCGCGCCGGCAACATCGTTGCCGTGGAACCGGCGCCAGAAGCGGCGGCCGCCTTGGCCGGCGGCCCGGCCCCTGCAATCGTGGACGCGGCCGGCAAGGTGCCGGCGGATTTCCGCCCGGATGCGATCCTGTTCGCCGTCAAGCCCCAGATCATGGCGGAGACGGTGCCGGCCTATGCCCGTTATGCCGGCTCCGGCGCCGTCTTCCTGTCGATTGCCGCGGGCACGCCGATCCGCTTCTTCGAGGCCCGCCTGGGCCCGGCCGCACCCATCGTCCGCGCCATGCCGAACACGCCGGCCGCGGTCGGCCGCGGCGTCACCGCCGCCATCTGCAATGCCGGCGTGACCCCGGCCGGGCGGGTGCTGTGCGAAGCCCTGCTGCAGGCGGTCGGCACGGTCGTCTGGGTGACGGACGAAGCGGAGATCGATGCCGTCACCGCCGTTTCCGGCAGCGGGCCGGCCTATGTCTTCCATCTGGTCGAGGCCATGGCCGCCGCCGGCGTCGCCCAGGGGCTGGCGCCCGAAGCGGCGGCGGCGCTGGCGCGCGCCACCGTGGCCGGCGCCGGCGAATTGCTGCACCGGTCGGCCGAGGATGCCGCCACCCTGCGGCGCAACGTGACCAGCCCCGGCGGCACGACCGCGGCGGCGCTGGAGGTGCTGATGGCACCCGACGGGCTCGGCGCCCTGATGGCGAAGGCGATTGCCGCCGCCGCCGGCCGCGCGCGCGAACTGGGCCAGGAGGACGCCGGGAGGCCGGCATGAGCGCCGATACTGCCGCACCGCCGGAGGCCGGGCCGGGCCACAACGCGCCGGCGGTCACCGTTTCGGAACTGTCGGCTGCGCTGAAACGGACGGTCGAGGGCGCCTTCGGCCGGGTGCGGGTGCGCGGCGAGATTTCCGGCTTCAAGCGCGCCGCATCCGGCCATCTCTACATGACGCTCAAGGACGAGGGCGCGGTGCTCGATGCCGTGTGCTGGCGCGGCACCGCCGGGCGCCTGGGCACGATGCCCGAGGACGGGCTCGAAGTTATCGCGACCGGCCGGCTGACGACCTATGCCGGCCGGTCGAAATACCAGATCGTCATCGAATCGCTCGAGGCGGCCGGCGAAGGCGCGCTGCTCAAGCTGCTGGAGGAGCGCCGCCGCGCGCTGGCGGCCGAGGGCCTGTTCGATGCCGACCGCAAACAGCCGCTGCCCTTCCTGCCGGCGGCCATCGGCGTCGTGACCTCGCCGACCGGCGCCGTGATCCGGGATATTCTGCACCGGCTGGACGACCGGTTCCCGCGGCATGTCCTGCTCTGGCCGGTCCGGGTGCAGGGCGAGACGGCGGCGGCCGAGGTCGCCGCGGCCATCGAAGGGTTCAACGCCCTGCCGGCCTCCGGCCCGCTCCGGCGGCCGGACCTGCTGATCGTCGCGCGCGGCGGCGGCTCGATCGAGGATCTGTGGCCGTTCAACGAGGAACGCGTCGTCCGGGCCGCGGCGGCCTCGGCGATCCCGCTGATCAGCGCGGTCGGCCACGAAACCGATACCACGCTGATCGACCATGCCGCCGACCGGCGCGCGCCGACCCCGACCGCGGCCGCGGAGATGGCGGTGCCGATGCGCAGCGAGCTGACCGCCCGGATTCTGGACGACGGTCGCCGCCTGGTATCGGCCCTGGCGCGGCTGCGCGAGGAATACCGGCTGCGCCTGGAAAGCGCCGCCCGCGGCCTGCCCGACCCGCAATTGCTTCTGGCGACGAAAACCCAGCAGCTGGACGACCGGGCCGAGCGCCTCGACCTCGGCCTGCGCACACTGATGCGCGAAAAGCGGCTCGCCGCCGACCGGTCGGCGGCCGGCATCCGGCCGGCGGCGCTGGCGCAGCTCGCGCTGCGCGGGCGCCAGCGGCTGGACGAAACCGGCGCGCGCCTGGAGCCGCAGATGGCGCACCGCCTCGCCGGCCTGCGCGAACGCCTGGCGCAGCGGGCGCAATTGCTGGAATCCTGCTCCTACGCCCGGGTGCTCGACCGCGGCTTTGCCCTGGTCCGGGACCGGCGCGGCCGGCCGGTCACCGGCAGCGCCGCGGCACAGCGGGCCGGCCGGCTCGTCCTGCGCTTCGGCGACGGCAGCGTGCCGGTGCGGACCGACCGCGGCGCGGCGCCCGACGACGGCGAAGCCCGCCCGGCCGCGGCGGCGGCGAAGACCGGCAGTCAGGGATCGCTGCTGTAGCGGCCGACGGGCCGGCTCAGGCCCGCCGGAGCCCGGCCTCGTCCGGCGTCAGCGGCGCCTCGAGCGCGCCGATGGCGATCAGGTCCTTCGGCACCACCTGCCAGAATTTGCCGATCTGCAGATCCCACTCCCGCAGCAGGTTCTCGGCATGGCGCGACCGGGCTTCGCGGGCATGCAGGGCGACCATGTCGCGCAGCACGCCCTCCCAATGTTCGGTCTGCACCCGCTGCAGGACGACGGTTTCGTCGTTGATGAGGTCGTTGAGCCGGTTTTCCGGATCGTAGACGAACGCCATGCCGCCGGTCATGCCGGCCGCGAAATTGTCGCCGACCGGGCCGAGCACGGCGACCCTGCCGCCGGTCATGTATTCGCACCCGTTCGAGCCGACGCCCTCCACCACCGCCGTCGCGCCCGAATTGCGCACGCAGAAGCGCTCGCCGGCATGGCCGGCCGCCAGCAGCAGGCCCGCGGTCGCGCCATAGAGCACCGTATTGCCCAGGATGACATTGCGGTGGGACTGGAGCGGCGACGAGGCCGGCGGCCGCAGGATGATCGTGCCGCCGGACAGGCCCTTGCCGACATAGTCGTTGGCATCGCCCAGCACCTCGATGCGCACGCCCTGAACCGCGAAGGCGCCCAGCGACTGGCCGGCCGAGCCGCGCAGGCGCAGGGTGATATGGCCCTCCTGCAAGCCGGTCATGCCGTATTTGCGGGTGATGAAGGAGGACAAGCGGGTGCCGATGGTCCGCTGGGTGTTGCGGATATTGTAGGCGAGCTGGACCTTCTCGCCGGCTTCGAGGGCGCGCTTGGCGTCCTTCATCATCTGGGCGTCCAGGGTTTCGGGCACCGGATTGCGCTCTTCCAGGGTGCAATAGGCCGGCAGGCCGCCGGTATCGGCATGGACGAGCAGCGGGTTGAGATCGAGATCGTCCAGATGGGCGGCGCCGCGGCTGACCTGCGAGAGCAGATCGGTCCGGCCGATCACGTCCTTGAGCGAGCGGATGCCGAGCCGGGCGAGAATCTCGCGCACCTCCTCGGCAATGAAGGTGAACAGGTTGATGACCTTTTCCGGCGTGCCGTCGAACCTGTCGCGCAGGCTCTCCTGCTGGGTGCAGACGCCGACCGGGCAGGTGTTCATGTGGCACTGGCGCACCATGATGCAGCCCATGGCGACCAGCGCGGCGGTGCCGATGCCGAACTCCTCGGCGCCGAGCACGGCGGCGATCACGACATCGCGCCCGGTCTTCAGGCCGCCATCGGTGCGCAGCCGCACCCGGTGGCGCAGCCGGTTCAGCGACAGCACCTGATGCACTTCCGACAGCCCCATCTCCCAGGGGATGCCGGCATATTTGATCGAGGATTGCGGGCTGGCGCCGGTGCCGCCATCGTGCCCGGAGATCAGGATCACATCGGCCATCGCCTTGGCGACGCCGGCGGCCACCGTGCCGACGCCGTTCTGCGCAACCAGCTTCACGCACACGCTGGCATCCGGGTTGATCTGCTTCAGATCGTAGATGAGCTGGGCGAGGTCCTCGATGGAATAGATATCGTGGTGCGGCGGCGGGCTGATCAGGCTCACCCCCGGCGTCGAATGGCGCAGCCGCGCGATCAGGCCGGAGACCTTGAAGCCCGGCAGCTGGCCGCCCTCGCCCGGCTTGGCGCCCTGGGCGATCTTGATCTCGATCTCGCGGCAATTGTTGAGATATTCCGCGGTCACGCCGAAGCGGCCCGAGGCGATCTGCTTGATGGCCGAGGAGGCATTGTCGCCATTGGCGCGCGGCAGGTAGCGCGCCGGGTCCTCGCCGCCCTCGCCGGAATCGGATTTCGCGCCGATCCGGTTCATGGCGATGGAAAGCGTCTCGTGCGCCTCCGGCGACAGCGCGCCGAGGGAGATGCCGGGCGAGACCAGCCGCTTGCGGATTTCCGTGATCGATTCGACCGCCTCCAGCGCGACGCTTTCGGCCGGATAGTGGAAATCCATCAGATCGCGCAGATGGATCGGCGGCATGGCGTGGACCGCGTCGGCATATTTCCGGTAGGTCGAATAGGAATCGGTCGCGACGGCATTCTGCAGCATGTGGATCTGCGCGCCGTCGAAGCCGTGCCGCTCGCCCGACCGGCGATAGCGGTAGAAGCCGCCGACCGGCAGCGTCTCGACCAGTTCGTTCCAGGCCCGGTCGTGGGCCATGGCCACCTTGCGCTGAATGCCGGGCAGGCCGATGCCGGAAATGCGCGAGGGCATGCCCGGGAAATATTCCGCCACCAGCGCGCGCGACAGGCCGACCGCCTCGAAATTATGGCCGCCGCGGTAGGAGCTGACCACCGAGATGCCCATCTTGGACATGATCTTCAGCAGCCCGTTGCCGATGGCGGTCTTGTAGTTCTGCAGCGCCGTGCGGTGCGGCAGGTCGCCGAACAGGCCGCGGGCATGCCGCGCGGCGATGGTTTCTTCGGCGAGATAGGCGTTGACCGTGGTCGCGCCGCAGCCGATCAGCACGGCGAAATAGTGGACATCGTAGCATTCGGCCGAACGGACATTCAGCGTGGTGAAGGTGCGCAGCTCCTGCCGCACCAGATGGGTGTGGACCGCCCCGGTGGCGAGGATCATGGGCAGCGGCGCCCGGTCCGGGCCGACATTGCGGTCGCTGAGCGTGACGAACTTGCGGCCGCCGCGGATCGCCAGCTCCGCCTCCTGGCAGATGCGGGCCAGAGCCTCGCGCAGGGCGCCGTCGCGGCCCGGATCGAAGGTGCAGTCGATTTCCACCGAATCGCCGCGCACATAATCGGCGAGCGCATCGAACTCGGCGTTCAGCAGCACCGGCGTTTCCAGCTGGAGCATGTCGCACTGGGAGGCGTCCTCGGCGAGAATGTTGCCGAGATTGCCGAGCCGGGTCTTCAGCGACATGACCCGGCGCTCGCGCAGCGAATCCATCGGCGGGTTGGTCACCTGGCTGAAATTCTGCCGGAAGAAATGGTGCAGCCCGCGATAGCCGTCGGACAGGACGGCCGACGGCGTGTCGTCGCCCATCGAGCCGGTCGGCTCCTTGCCGTCCTCCGCCATCGGCTGGAGGATCAGCTCCAGCTCCTCCATCGTCCAGCCGACGGCGTTCTGCCGGCGGCGCAGCTCGCCGGCGTCGAAGGCCGGCTGTGCCGGCGCGCCGTCGCCGATGATGGCGTCGATATGGGTCGCCCGGTCGTTCCAGCCGACGAAATCCCGGCGCTCCGCCAGCCAGTCCTTGATCTCCGGATCGCGCATGAACCGGCCTTCGTGCAGATCGACGCCGATCATTTCGCCGGGGCCGACCCGCCCTTTCTCGACCGCCTTCTGGTCGTCGACCGGGATCATGCCGGTCTCCGAACCGACGACCAGCAGATTGTCGGCGGTGAGCGTGTAGCGCAGCGGACGCAGGCCGTTGCGATCCATGCCGGCGATGGCCCACCGGCCGCCGAAGGCGCAGATCGCCGCCGGGCCGTCCCACGGCTCCATCACGCCATTGGCATAGGCATAGAGCGCCCGATGCTTCTCCGGCACGCGCCGGCGATAGGTCCAGCTGTCCGGGATCAGCATCGTCTTGACCATCGGCAGCAGCCGGCCGCCGCGCAACATCAGCTCGGCGACCGCATCCAGCGCGGCGCTGTCCGAGCTGCCGGACTGGATCAACGGCTTCACATCCTCGATCCGCTCGCCGAACAGCTCGTGGTCGAGCAGCGCCTCGTGGCAGCGCATCCAGTTGACGTTGCCGCGCAGCGTGTTGATCTCGCCATTGTGGGCCAGGATGCGGAAGGGCTGGGCGAGGTTCCAGGTCGGGAAGGTGTTGGTCGAATAGCGCTGGTGGTAGATGGCGAAATTCGAGATGAAGCGCTCGTCGAGCAGGTCGGGATAGAAGGCGGTCAGCTGTTCGGCGAGGAACATGCCCTTGTAGATGATCGACCGGCAGCTCAGCGAGCAGATATAGAAATCCTTGATCTGCGCGGCGATGACCGCCTTCTCGATGCGGCGGCGGACGATATAGAGATCGAGCTCGAACTGGGTCTCCTCCACGCCGCGCGTGTTGGCGATCATGATCTGCTCGATCTCCGGCCGGGTCGCATTCGCCTTCTCGCCGATGACCGAGACATCGACCGGCGTCTGGCGCCAGCCGTAGATGACATAGCCGAAGCGCAGGATTTCCGATTCGACGATGGTCCGGCAGGTCTCCTGGGCGCCGTAATCGGTGCGCGGCAGGAAAACCTGGCCGACGGCGATCTGGCCCGGCAGCAGCCGGTGGCCGGTGCGCGCGATATGCTCGGCGAAGAAATCCTGCGGGATCTGGACATGGATGCCCGCGCCGTCGCCGGTCTTGCCGTCGGCATCGACGGCGCCGCGGTGCCACAGCACCTTCAGGGCATCGATGCCGCCATCGACGACCGCCCGGTTCGGCTTGCCGTCCACCGCCACCACCATGCCGACGCCGCAGGCGTCCCGCTCCTCGCGCGGATCGTAGAGGCCTTCGGCGGCCAGCCGCTGCGCTTCTTCCGCCCGGTCCGGGCCGATCGCATGGTCCATCTTCGTCTCCCCGCGCACCGGCCCTAGTCGCCCTGCTGCGCGGCAGCGAAGGCGGCCATTGCCTCCGCCCCGGTCAGCCGCGGGCATTCGTCGGCGAACTCATAGAAGGGCGGCTTGTCGTCGATAAAGATATGCCGCTCGATGCCGGCCAGCGCCGCCGGATCGTCGAGCGCGCCGGCGGAGGCAACGATATCGTCCGGCGTGTGGCGCAGGCGGTAGAACAGGGCCGAGCCGCAGCGGGTGCAGAAGCCGCGCTCCGCCCATTCCGAACTGACATACCAGGCCAGCGTATCGGCGCTCTCCAGGCACAGCGGCGTCTTCGGATGGACGGCCATCATGGGCCCGCCGGCCCAGCGGCGGCACATGGCGCAATGGCAGATCGAAGCCGCCCCGGGCGGCGCCGGCATCGTGAAGCGGACAGCGCCGCACAGGCAGCCGCCGGCTGCCGGTTTTGTCGTCGCGCCCATCGTTTCGCCTCCCATTCTAGGCCGCCAGCGCCGAGGTCGGCACGCCGGCCTCGCGCGCCTGGATATAGGCATCCATCGAGGCCGCCGCGTCGCGCCCGTCGCGCACCGCCCAGACGACGAGCGAGGCGCCGCGCACGATGTCCCCGGCGGCGAACACGCCGTCCAGGTTCGACATCATCGTCCGGTGGTTGATCCGGATGGTGCCCCAGTCGGTCACGGCCAGGTCCGGGCAGCGGAACAGGTCGGGCAGCGGCTCCGGATCGAAGCCGAGCGCCTTCACCACCAGATCGGCCTCCAGCACGAAGGTGCTGCCCTCCAGCGGCGTCGGCGCGTTGCGGCCGCTGGCATCGGCGGCGCCCAGGCGCATGCGGTGGGCGCGCACGGATGCGACCGCGGTATCGCCATCGAACGCTTCGGGCGCGGACAGCCAGACGAAATCGACGCCCTCCTCCTCGGCGTTGGCAACCTCGCGCATCGAGCCCGGCATGTTGTCCCGGTCGCGCCGGTACAGGCATTTCACCGATCTGGCGCCCTGCCGCACCGCGGTCCGCACGCAGTCCATCGCCGTGTCGCCGCCGCCGATGACGACGACGTTCTTGCCGGCCGCGTCGAGCGCGCCGCTGTCGAAATCCGGCACCGGATCGCCCAGCCCCTTGCGGTTGGACGCGGTCAAGTAGCGCATCGCCGGGACGATATTCTCCAGGCCGACGCCCGGCGCCGCGAAGGCCCGCGGCTTGTAGACCCCGGTCGCGATCAGGACGGCGCTGTAGCGGCTGCGCAGTTCCTCGAGGGCGATGTCGGTGCCGACCTCGACATTGAGATGGAAATCGACGCCGCTGTCGATCAGATGCTGCGCCCGGCGCGCCACGATGTGCTTCTCGAGCTTGAAATTCGGGATACCGTAGACGAGCAGGCCGCCGACCCGGTCGTAGCGGTCGAAAATATCGACCTTGTGCCCGCGCTTGCGCAGCTGCTCCGCCGCCGCCATGCCGGCCGGGCCGGCGCCGACGATGGCGACGCGGCTGTCGAGCTCGCGCACCGGCCGGACCGGAGCGATCCAGCCCCGGTCCCAGGCGGTATCGGTGATGTAGCGCTCGACCGAGCCGATGGTGACGGTGCCGTGGCCGGCCCGCTCGATCACGCAATTGCCTTCGCACAGCCGGTCCTGGGGGCAGATCCGGCCGCAGATTTCCGGCATGTTGTTGGTGGCCGAGGCGACCTCATAGGCTTCCTGCAGCCGGCCCTCCGCCGTCAGCATCAGCCAGTCCGGGATGTTGTTGTGCAGCGGGCAGTGAATCTGGCAGAAGGGAACGCCGCACTGGGAGCAGCGGCTGGCCTGCTGCGCCGCGCCCTCCTCGATATAGTCGGCATAGATTTCGTCGAAATCGGCGAGCCGGTCCTGCGCCGACCGCTTGTCGGGCATCCGGTGCCCGATCGACACGAATTTCAACATGCTGTTCGACATGTTCTGCCGCAACCCCTGCCTGTCGGTCCGCATCCGTGCCGGCGCCGGCCGGTGGCGGAAAAACGCGGTCTCCGATGCCGCTTGCCGTCGAATGTAGGTCGCCGCGCCGCGAATGGCGAGAAAATTCCGCATTCGAGACAGCATTACTGACTTATAAAAGGGGCCGAAAGCCGGATCGAAATAAAGAAGTGCCGGAAACCGCCCGTTTTCCGATTTTTTTAATACCATTTTGGTACCAAATTGAGTTTTCGGCGCGGTAGCGGGCGGCCGCCGTGCGGGCACGGGCATGGCGCGCCAAACGATACTGTGGCGCCGGACCGGCCCGGTGTGATAGGCCGCACCCTGAATTCGACCGTCCCGCGGGCACGGCACGGGAGGGGAATTTGGCGTCACTATTGCCGATCGCGGTGCTGGCGATTGTCCAGGGCATCACCGAGTTTCTGCCCATCAGCTCATCCGGCCATCTGGTGCTGACCTGGGAGGTCTTCGGGCAGGCCGGCATCGCCACGCCCGCCGACACGGCCGACCGGCGGCTGGCGCTGGATGTGGCGGTCCATCTCGGGTCGCTCGGCGCGGTCCTGCTCTATTTCCGCAGCGAGGTCGGCCGGATCGCCGGCGGCGCGGCCCGGCTGCTCGCCGGGCGCATGACCGCCGATGGGCGGCTGTTCCTGCAGCTCGCCGTCGCGACAGTGCCGCTCGCCGCCGCCGGCCTGCTGGTGCAGACCATGTTCGGCAGCGGGTGGCGCAGCGTCGAGATCGTCGCCTGGGCGAGCCTCGGCTTCGGCCTGCTGCTCTGGATTGCCGACCGGACCGGCATGACCATTTCCAGGCTGGAGCATACCAGCTGGGGCCAGGCGCTGATTATCGGGCTGGCCCAGGCGCTCGCCCTGATTCCGGGGGCCAGCCGGGCCGGCATCGCGATGACGGCGGCGCGGGCGCTCGGCTTCGAACGCTCCGACGCCGCCCGCTTCTCCATGTTCCTGGCAATCCCGGCGATCCTCGGCGCCGCGATCCTCGTCGGGCTCGATATCTACCGTTCGGGCAATATCGCCCTGCAGACCGATGTCCTGATCGCCGCCGTCCTGTCGCTCGCGGCGGCGCTGATCGCGATTGCCGGCATGATGGCCTGGCTGCAGCGGGCCACCTTCGCGCCCTTTGCGATCTACCGCATTCTGCTCGGCGGGCTGCTCCTCTATCTGATCCATGTCGAGGGGCTGGCCCTGAAGCTGCAATAGCCCGGCCTTCAGCCCCCCTTCACCCGGCGGAAGCGCCCGCGCGGGCGATACCGGTCGAGATAGGTCGGCGCGATCGTCTCGACGGCGACCGGCGCGATGCCGAGCGCCTCGAAGCCCGCCGCGCCCTCCTCCACCACATTGTCGTCGCGCAGCAGCGCCAGCGTATCCCGCGACAGCGGCGTGGCGACGGGCAACCGGTCCAGAATGCCGGCGAGCAGATAGAGCGGGCCGAACGGCAGCGCGAGGCGCGGGCGCGGGCGCTCGCACAGTTTCATGGCGAGCGAAATCAGGTCGTCATGACGGAAAACATGCGGCCCGCCGAGCTGGAACGTGCCGCCCTGCGGACGGTCCAGCGCCGCCACCGCGGCCTGTGCGATATCGTCGGCATAGACCGGCTGCAGCCTCGTCGCGCCGGCGATCACCGGAAAGACCGGCGCATTCTTCAGGATCTGCCCGATCAGGTTGAGGAACCGGTCCTCCGGGCCGAAGACGACGGAAGGCTGCAGGATCGCAGCGGCATCGAAGGCCGCGCGCACCGCCTGTTCGCCCCTCGCCCGGGCGACGACATAGGCCGAGGGCGAGGCTTCGGTCGCCCCGATACCGGAGACATGGACCAGCCGCTGCACGCCGGCCTCGCGGCTCAGCCGGGCGACCCGCTCCGCGCCCGCCCGGTGGACGGTATCGAAGCCGTTGCGCGAGGCGACCCAGAACCCGACGCTGTTGACGACGGCATCGGCGCCCTGCACCGCGGCCCGGACCGACCGCTCGCTGCGAACGTCGCCATGCACCGGCGCGATCTGGCCGACCGCGCCCATGGGCTTGAGGAACAATGCCCGTTCCGGGTCGCGCACGGCGACGCGCACGACCGCCCCGCGCGCCGCCAAGCGCCTGACGATATACCGGCCGACGAAGCCGGAGCCGCCGAAGACCGTTATCCGTTCCATCCGCTGTCCATTGGCTGGCCGAAGACGACGATGCCGCAGGCGCTCATGGGTAGCCCTGTGCCGGTTGAAAGACAAGGCGGCGAAGACGACATCGGCAGCGGCGGCAACGCGCCGCGTCGCCCGGCGCCGGAATCGACAGCAATTGACAGGCGCCGGCGCGCCGGCTACCCCACTGGCGCTTCGTTCGCGCGGCTTTACGTTTCGGGCGCGCGGCGGGCGGCACGGTCGGCAACGACCGGCAGGGGGCCGGCGCCCCCGGGTGCCCAGGTGGCGGAATTGGTAGACGCGCAGGTTTCAGGTACCTGTGGCCGCATGGCCGTGGAAGTTCGAGTCTTCTCCTGGGCACCAGTCTCCTTCCTGCCGCGCGCCCCGGCAGGACGGCAGCGCGGAACGCCGGCGGCCTGAACCCGGCAGCCGGCGCCGCGGCGGCGGAGCGGTCGAGGCAACAGCGGCGGGCGGCCATGGCGGCGACGGCGGAAATCCATCTGCACCGGGGCGACCTCCCCGAAGACCTGCGCTTCGAAGGGCCGGTCGCGGTCGATTCCGAAACCATGGGCCTCAACCCGGTGCGGGACCGGCTGTGCCTGGTCCAGCTTTCGGCCGGCGACGGCGTCTGCCATCTGGTCCAGATCGCCGGCGGCCAGACCGAGGCGCCCAATCTCGGCGCGATCCTCGCCGACCCGGCGATCCTGAAACTGTTTCATTTCGGCCGCTTCGATATCGCGATCCTCCTGCAGCGGCTCGGCGTGCTGACCGGCCCGGTCTACTGCACCCGGATCGCCTCGAAGCTGGTCCGCACCATGACCGACCGCCACAGCCTCAAGGATCTGTGCCAGGACCTGCTCGGCGTCGAAATCTCCAAGGAACAGCAGACCTCCGACTGGGGCGCCGCGCAGCTGAGCGAGGACCAGCTGCGCTATGCCGCGACCGACGTGCTCTATCTCCACCGGCTCAGGGCCGAGCTGGACGGGCTGCTTCAGCGCGAGGGCCGCACCGGGCTGGCGCAGCGCTGTTTCGAATTCCTGCCCTACCGCGCGGTGCTGGATATCGCCGGCTGGGCGGATCAGGACATATTCGCCCATTCGTGAACCGGTACGACCGGCCGAATTGGCCCGCGGGGACAATTCTGGTAGTATTCCCACGGGGATAGCACCCGATACGGCCGGGCGGCAGCGCGCACCGGACAGGGTATGCTGCGCAGTCCGGTCCGCCGGCATGCCCGAAAGGCCGGTGAGGAATTGCGGGACGGGCGCCGACGCGGCCGGCCAGGCTGGCCGTTTCGGCTGCGGGGAAACATGACACAGGCTCTATCGACTGCGGTGCCGCACAGTCCAGAACGGCGAGACGATGCCCGCTTCGATGCCGGGTGCGGCGGCCATGAGGCCGATATCGCCTCCGCCCGGCGCGTGCTGGCGCTGGAAGGCGAAGGCATCGCGGCCCTGGCGACGGCGCTGGACGGCGCGCTGGGCCGCGCCTTCTGCCGCGCCGTCGATATCGTCGAGAAAACGATCGCCCGGCCGGCCGGCGCAAAGGGCGGGGAGGCGACCGGCCGGCTGGTCGTCACCGGCATGGGCAAGAGCGGCCATATCGCCCGCAAGATCGCCGCGACCATGGCATCGGTCGGCACGCCGGCCTATTTCGTCCACCCGGCCGAGGCCAGCCATGGCGACATGGGCATGATCCGGCCCGACGATGTGGTGATCGCCCTGTCGAATTCCGGCGAAACCGCGGAACTCGGCGATATCATCGGTTATTGCAGCCGCTTCGGCATCGCGCTGATCGGCATCACCGGCGGGCCGGACAGCGTTCTGGCCGAGGCCGCGACCGTCGCGCTGGTCATGCCGCGGGCGGCCGAAGCCTGTCCGCTCGGGCTGGCGCCGACGACCTCGACGACCATGGCCCTGGCGCTGGGCGATGCGCTCGCCGTCGCCCTGCTCGAGCGCCGCGGCTTCTCGGCCGACGATTTCCAGGTGCTCCATCCCGGCGGCCGGATCGGCCGCCGGCTGATCCGGGTCGCCGATATCATGCACACCGGCGCGGCCATGCCGCTGGTCGGACCGAACGACCCGATGGCGGACGTTCTGATCGTCATGACCTCGCGCCGCCTCGGCTGCGCCGGCGTCGTGGACGGCGCCGGCTGCCTCGTCGGCATCGTCACCGACGGCGATCTGCGCCGGCACATGGATGCCGGGCTGGTGGCGCGCAAGGCCTCGGCGGTGATGACGCCGTCTCCGCTCACCATCCGGCCGGAGGCCCTGGCGGCGGAGGCCCTGGGCCTGATGAACGCGCGCCAGGTCACCGGCCTGTTCGCCGTGCGCGACCGGGTGCCGGTCGGCTTCGTCCACCTGCACGACTGTCTGCGCGAGGGGGCGGCATGACCGGCGGGTTCCATTTGCGACGGCAGCGGCCGGCCCGGCCGGCGGCGGCCCGGCCGCGCGACGCCTATACCCGTTTCGTCACCCTGATGAAGCTGGCCCTGCCCGGCCTCGCCTTCCTGATCGTGGTCGCCGCCGTGTTCTGGCCGCAGTTCGTCAGGACCGGGACCGAGGCCGCCGAGTCGGCCGGGGCCGCGCCGACGGCGGCCGGGCTGCGCAACTCTGCAATGGAGGCGCCGGTCTATGTCGCGACGGACGACAGCAACCGGCCCTTCCGGCTGACCGCGCTCCGGGCGCGCGATATCAGCGGGAACGGGCGGATCGTCGCGCTCGACCGGCCGCAGGCGAAATTGCGGCTGGCCGATGGCGATCATGTCAGCGTGCGGGCGCGCGAGGGCCGGTTCGACCGGTCGGACAGGCGCCTGACCCTGTTCGGCGAGGTCGATCTCGAACATGGCGGGGGATACCGTTTCCGCACCGCCGAGGCGACGCTCGACATGAAGACGAACACGGCGTGGAGCGGGCAGGCGGTCCGGGCCGCCGGGCCGGAGGCAACGGTCGCCGCCGAGGGCTTTCTGACCGTGGACCGGGGGCAGACGGTCATGTTCACCGGCAGGACCAGGGCGATTCTGCGCCTCGCCGACGAAAGCCCGAAAGGCGCGGACGGGCCCATGCCGGGTTCCGGCCAATGAGCCGCGCCCGGCCTGCCCTGTTCCTGCCGCTGCTGGTCCTGCCCCTCTGGCTCGCGGCGCCGGCGGCGCCCGCAGCGCAGGGCCAGGGGCCGTTCACCGGCTCCGGCCTGCCGATGTCGGTGGATGCCGACAATGGAATGGAGTGGCGGCGCAAGGAGAAGATCATCATCGCCCGGGGCAACGCGGTCGCCCGCCAGGGCAGGACCCGGCTGCGGGCCGACGAACTGCGGGCGTTCTACCGCACGGGCGCCCAGGGCCGGATCCGCATCTGGAAGGTGATGGCGGCCGGCCGCGTCCAAATTCGCACCGGGACGGAGACGGCAACCGGCGAAACCGCTACCTACCTTCTCGATACCGGCGTGTTCGTCCTGCGCGGCCCCAACCTGAAACTGTGGAACCGGAGCCAGACCATCACCGCCACCGACCGGATCGAGTTTCACAACCGGGAACGGCGCGCCCATGTGATCGGCGACGCGCGGATCGTCGAGGGCGAGAAAACCGTCCGGGCCGACCGCTTCATCGCCCACATGAAGGCCCGCAAGGGCGGTGCGGCCAACACGATGGCGGTGCGGCGGGTGGAGGCCCTGGGCAATGTCGTCATCGCGACCGCGACCGAAATCGTCCGCGCCGAACGGGGCGACTACGATACCGAAACCCGGCTCGCCACCATGACCGGCCGAGTCAGGCTGACCCGGTGCGACGATCAGCTGAACGGCGAGAAGGCGGTTGTCGATCTGGCAACCGGCGTCAGCCGCATGGTCGGCCGGGTCCGCGGCCTGCTCGTCCCGGACAATGGCACGGGCGAGGGATGCCGCCGCTCCGGCGCCGCAGCGCCGGCCGGCGCATCGGGCACGCAATAGCGGCGGCGGCGCATTCGAGAGGGATGGAGGAAGGTTTGGCCGAAGAACGGGACCGGGATCGAAACCCGGGCAGCCGGCCCGCCGGCGCGGCCGCCGCGGGGCCGCGTCTGGTCGCGGCCAATCGGGGGCTGGCCGCCGAGGGGCTGGGCAAGCGCTTCCGCAAGCGGCCGGTGCTGCGCGGCGTTTCCCTCGCCGTGCAGCGCGGCGAGGCGGTCGGCCTGCTCGGGCCCAACGGCGCCGGCAAGACGACCAGCTTCTACATCATCACCGGCCTGATCCGGCCCGACGCCGGGACGATCCTGCTCGACGGGCAGGACATTACCGGCCTGCCCATGTACCGGCGCGCCCGCCTCGGCATCGGCTATCTGCCGCAGGAGCCCTCGATCTTCCGGGGCATGACCGTGGAGAACAATATCCGCGCCGCGCTGGAAGTGGTGGAGGACGACCGCGAGACGCGGGAAACCCTGCTCGACGACCTGCTGGCCGAATTCTCGGTCACCCATCTCCGCCATACCCCGGCGGTCGCCCTGTCGGGCGGCGAGCGGCGGCGCGTGGAGATCGCCAGGGCGCTGGCGACGCGGCCCGGCTTCATCCTGCTCGACGAGCCGCTGGCCGGCATCGACCCGATCGCCGTCGGCGATGTCAGGGATCTGGTCTCGCACCTGAAGGACCGGGGCATCGGGGTGCTGATTACCGACCACAATGTCCGCGAGACCCTCGATATCGTCGACCGCGCCTATATCATGCACGATGGCGTGGTGCTGATGGAGGGCGCGCCGCACGAGATCGTCCGGCACGAGGATGTGCGCCGGGTGTATCTGGGCGACAGTTTCCGGCTGTAGGCCGGCCGCCGGCCCCGCCGGCGGCGAAACGACGGGACGGACCGCGGAAGCATGGCTGCACCGGGCCTTGCGCTGAAACCCGGCCTGCGGCAGCGACAGGCGCAGATCATGACGCCGGCGATGCAGGAAGCCGTGCGGCTGCTGCGCCTCTCCGGCCTCGCGCTCGACGCCGCGGTCCGCGAGGCGCTCGAAACCAATCCGCTGCTCATGCTGGAGGAGGCGCCGGACGACAGCCCGTTCCGGCCGCCGACGCTGCCGGTGCGCAGCCCCGCCGCCGGCTACCGGCCGACGGCGGCGGCCATCCGCCTGTTCGGCGGCGCGGCCGGGGCGGCGCCGGCAGGCGCGGGCAGCACGCCGCCAGGCCCGGCCGGGCCCGATGCGGCGGCGCTGGCGGCCGACCGGTCCCTGCACGATATCCTGTTCGAGGAGATCGCCTGGTCCTTCGCCGACCCGGCCGAGCGGCGCATCGCCCTCGACCTGGGCGGCCTGCTGGACGAGGCCGGATATCTGGCCGGCGATCCGGCCGATGTCGCGGCGGCGCACGGCGTCGGCACGGCGCAGGTCGGGCGGATTCTGGCGCGGCTGCAGGCGCTGGCGCCGCCGGGCCTGTTCGCCCGCGATCTGGCCGAATGCCTGCGCCTGCAGCTCGCCGATGCCGGCCGGCTCGATCCGCCGATGGCCGCCATTCTCGACCATCTGCCCCTGCTCACCGAACGCGGCCCCGAGGCGCTCGCCGCCGCCGCCGGCATCGATCCGGACGATCTGCCGGCCTGCCTCGACCGGCTGCGCGCCCTCGATCCGCGGCCGGGCCTTGCCCTGGCGGGCGGGCCGGCGCCGACTATCGTGCCCGATCTGCTCGTGCTCGCCGCGGACGCAGCGCCGGCATACGACCGCGACCTCGCCCGGCCGGTCGGCCGGTGGATCGTCGCCCTGAACCCGGACACGGTTCCGCGCGTGACGCTCGACCGGGCCGGGCTGGCCGGGTTGCGCGCGCGCAGCCGGGATGCGGCGACGCGGACCTGGCTGAACGACCGGTCGCGCGATGCGGCCCTGCTGATTCGCGCCCTCGAGCGGCGCGGCGCGACCATGCTGGAGGTCGGCGCGGAAATTTTCGGCCGGCAGCAGGCCTTTCTCGAACACGGCATGGCCGCGCTCAGGCCGATGAAGCGCCGGGATATTGCAGACGCCGTCGGCCTGAACGAAAGTACGGTCGGGCGGGCGGCCCAGGACAAGTTCGCCGCCACGCCGCAGGGGACTTTCGCGCTGACGGCGCTGTTCTCCGCCCGTATCGGCGATCTGAACGGCGGCGCCGGCCATGCCGCGGGGGCGGTGCGGCACCGGCTGCGCACCCTGATCGGCGCGGAGGCGGCGGCGCTGTCGGACGCGGCGCTCACCCGGATGCTGCGCGCCGAGGGCTACGATATCTCCCGCCGCACGGTGGCGAAATACCGGGGCGTGCTGCGGATTCCCTCGTCGGTCGGCCGGCGACGGCGGGCCGGCAGAAGCCGCCGGAGCGCGGCGGCGCAAGGCGATTGAAAGCGCCGGCCGGGCGCGCTATCTCCCCTCGCCGGTTTGCCGGCGGGAGAAAATTTGCAAGGGGCAACGGGTTGACAGAGCGCCCGACACAGGCCGGAATACCGGTATGAACGTCAAGGTCACGGGCCGGCATCTCAGTGTCGGCCGGGCGCTGAGCCAGCACGCCGAATCCATCCTCGGCGAGATCGTCGGCAAGTTCTTCGAACGGGCGCTCGACGCCCATGTCACGTTCGAAAAGCGCGGCCACGAGATCGCCGTCGATATCAAGGTCCATGTCGGCCGCGGCCTGCGCGTTCTGGGCGAGGGCCGGGCCGGCGATGCCCGGTCGGCCTTCAACGAGGCGGCGGAACACATCGCCAAGCGCCTGCGCCGCAACAAGCGGCGCATCCGCGACCATCACCCGCCGCCGGCCAGAAACCTTGAAACGCTGACGGCGCAGCAGTACATCCTCGCCCACGACGACGGGCCCGAAGCCGGCGCAGACACCGGCGAAGCGGCCGCACCGGCCGGGTCCGGCGAGCCGGTGGTGGTTGCGGAAATGACCACCGATATCGCCTCGCTGACCGTCGGAGAAGCCGTGATGCGCATGGATCTGGCCGACATGCCGGCCCTGATGTTCCGCAATGCGGCCCATGGCGGGCTGAACATGATCTATCGCCGCGCCGACGGCCATGTCGGCTGGGTCGATCCGGCCGGCGCGGCCGAAACGCAGTAGCATTTCCGGCCGCGCTGCCGGCCGGGATGGGGAAACCGATGGAAATTATCGATTTTCTGGTGCCGGAATGCGTCGAACCGGCGATGAAGGCGAGCTGCAAGAAGCAGGCGCTTCAGGAACTTTCCCGCAGCGGCGCCAGGGCGACGGGCCTGGACGACCGGCGCATATTCGATGTGCTGCTGGAGCGCGAGCGGCTGGGCACGACCGGCGTGGGCAGCGGCATCGCCATCCCCCACGGCAAGCTCGGCGAGCTGGACAGCGTCCGGGGCGCGTTCGCCCGCCTGGAAGAGCCGGTCGAGTTCGACGCCGTGGACGACCGGCCGGTCGATCTGCTGTTCCTGCTGCTGGCGCCGGAAGATGCCGGCGCCGACCATCTGAAGGCGCTGGCCCGCGTGTCCCGCCTGCTGCGCGATCCCGCCATGTGCGAGAAGCTGCGCGGCTCGAAGAGCCGGAACGCCCTCTATGCCCTGCTGACCGACAGCCTGCCGGGCAAGGCGGCGTAAGGCCCGCGGGCCGCGGGGCGCGCGCCGCGTTGACAGGGCCGGGCGCGCCGCTAACCTTGCCCGAAAACCGCCCGCTGCGACCCCCGGAACCGACTATGAACCTTGCCGATCTCGCCGCCGCCGTCGATGCCGCCTGGGAGGACCGGGAATCGGTCGGCCCCGCCACCGCCGGTGCCGTTCGCGACGCCGTCGATGCCGCGCTGACGGCGCTCGACGAGGGCCGGCTGCGGGTCGCGGAACGCGGCGCCGACGGAAACTGGACCGTCAACCAGTGGGCGAAGAAGGCGGTTCTGCTTTCCTTCCGGCTGAACGACATGGAGCCGATCGGCGGCGGGCCGGGCCGGGCGACGAGCTGGTGGGACAAGGTGCCGTCCAAATTCGAGGGCTGGGGCGAAAACCGGTTCCGCGACGCCGGCTTTCGCGCCGTGCCGAACTGCATCGTCCGCCGCTCGGCCTTCATCGCCCGCGGCGTCGTGCTGATGCCGTGTTTCGTCAATCTGGGCGCGTGGGTCGGCGAAGGGACGATGATCGACACCTGGGCGACCGTCGGCTCGTGCGCCCAGATCGGCAGCAACTGCCACATTTCCGGCGGCGCCGGCATCGGCGGCGTGCTGGAGCCGCTGCAGGCCGATCCGGTGATCGTGGAGGACAATTGCTTCATCGGCGCCCGTTCCGAGGTTGCCGAAGGGGTGATCGTGCGCGAGGGCGCCGTCCTGTCGATGGGCGTCTATATCGGCGCCTCGACCCGCATCGTGAACCGGGCGACCGGCGAAATCCATCGCGGCGAGGTGCCGGCCGGCTCGGTCGTCGTGCCCGGCGCGCTGCCCGATCCCGGCGGCGGGCCGAGCCTCTATTGCGCGGTGATCGTCAAGCAGGTCGATGCGCAGACGCGCGCCAAAACCTCGGTGAACGAACTGCTGCGGGATTAGGCCGCCCGCCTTCGCCTGCCCTTGCAAGGGGGCAGGCCCCGCCAACGCCGCCGCCCGGACCGGAGCTGCATGATCGAAACCCTTCCCCTCGCCCAGGCGCTGATCCGCCGGCCCTCCATCACCCCGAAGGACGAGGGCGCGCTGGATGTGCTGCAGGAGGCGCTGACGGAGCTCGGCTTCGCCTGCCGCCGGCTGCCCTTCGGCAGCGGCGCCGGGCGGGTCGATAATCTCTATGCAAGGCTGGGCCGGGACCGGCCGAATTTCTGCTTCGCCGGCCATACCGATGTGGTGCCGGAGGGCGACCCGGCGGACTGGACCCACGACCCGTTCGCTGCCACGGTGCATGACGGCATCCTGTACGGCCGCGGCGCCTCGGACATGAAGGGCGCCATCGCCGCCTTCGTCTCCGCCGTCTCCGGCTTTCTCGATGCGCGCGGCGCCGCTTTCGGCGGCTCGATCAGCCTGCTGATTACCGGCGACGAGGAGGGCGAGGCCGTCAACGGCACGCGCAAAATGCTGGAATGGCTCGAGGCGCAGGACGAACGCCTGGACATGTGCCTGGTCGGCGAGCCGACCAATCCCGAAGCGCTGGGCGATACGATCAAGATCGGCCGGCGCGGCAGCCTGACCGGCCAGCTCGCCGTTCGCGGCGTTCAGGGGCATACCGCCTATCCGCATCTGGCCGACAATCCGGTCCACCGGCTGGTCCGCATGCTCGCCGCCATTGCCGGGGGCGGCAACGACGGGGCGAACGACGGCGAGCTCGACGGCGGCAGCGACCATTTCCAGCCGACGACCCTGCAGATTTCGAGCGTCGATGTCGGCAATCCGGCCGCCAACGTCATCCCGGCGCGGGCGCGCGCGACCTTCAATGTCCGCTTCAACGATCTGTGGTCCGGCGCGCGCCTCGAAGCCTGGCTGCGCGAGCGCTTCGACGCCGCCATCGGCGCCGGCGGCCGCTACGATCTTTCGGTCCGGGTCTCCGGCGACTCCTTTGTGTGCCCGCCGGGGCCGCTCGCCGAGGCCATCGCCGAAGCCGCTCTCGCCGAGACGGGCCGGCGGCCGGAATTCGGCACCGCCGGCGGCACGTCCGACGCCCGCTTCATCCACCGCCACTGCCCGGTCGCCGAGTTCGGCGCCATCGGCAAGACCATGCACCAGGTGGACGAGCGGATGCCGGTGGCCGACCTCGAAGCCCTGGCCCGCATCTACCGGCGCGTTCTGGACCGCCTGTTTCCGGCATAGCCCGATGCCGGGCCGGGCAGGCCGGCGGGCGGCGGGCGCGTTCGCAACGGGCGGATTGGCCCCTGTCCCCGGCCGCGAAAACGCGCCAGACTCGCAACCATGTCCGAACTGAGCGAAGGGTTTGCGGCCGCCTTCCGGCTGCTGTTCGGCTTCGATGCCGACCTGTGGGCGATCATCGTCCTGTCGCTGGAGGTCAATCTGGCGGCGGTCGTCCTGTCCTGCCTGATCGGCCTGCCGCTGGGCGGCGCGCTGGCGGTCTACCGCTTTCGCGGGCGCCGGGCGGCCATCGTGCTGGTCAACGCCCTGATGGGCCTGCCGCCGGTCGTCGTCGGCCTGCTGGTCTATCTGATGCTGTCGCGCAGCGGGCCGCTGGGCAGCCTGAATATCCTGTTCACGCCCGGCGCGATGGTCATCGCCCAGGCGATTCTGGTGACGCCGATTGTGACCGCGCTCACCCGGCAGATCGTCGAATCGCTGTGGCACGACTATCGCGAGCAGCTCACCTCGCTCGGCAGCAGCCGGACGCGCGCCATCCCGACCCTGCTGTGGGACGGGCGCACCGCGGTGCTGACCGCGATCCTCGCCGGCTTCGGCCGGGCCGCCGCCGAGGTCGGCGCCGTTATCATCGTCGGCGGCAACATCGCCCACCACACCCGCACGATGACGACGGCAATCGCGCTCGAAACCGGGCGCGGCAACCTCGCCCTCGCGCTCGGCCTCGGCATCGTCCTGGTCACCCTGGCAATCGTCCTGAACGCCGCCGCCTGGATTGTGCGCGAGCGCAGCGGGCCGGACGCCGCCCTGAGCGGCGCGAACGGCTAGCCCCGATGGAAGCCCCGAGCATCCTGCCGCTGGCCCTGGAGAACATCTCGCTCCGCCATGGCGGCCAGCAGATTCTCGACCGGATCGACATGCTGGTCGCCCGCCGGCGCACCACCGTCGTCCTGGGGCCGAACGGCGCCGGCAAGAGCATGCTGCTGAAGGTCGCCCACGGCCTGATCGCGCCGGATCGCGGCGCCGTGCGCTGGTCCGGCCTCTCCGGCGCCGGCCTTTCGGCGGCGGCGGTGCAGGCCCGCCAGGCGATGGTGTTCCAGAAGCCGGTCCTGCTCAACCGGTCGGCGCTGGCCAATATCGTTCATGCGGTCCGTCTCCGGGGCGTCGCCCGGGCGGCCGCGGTCCATCGCGCACACACGGCGCTCGACCATGTCGGCCTCGGCGATCTGGCGACCCGGCCGGCGCGCAGCCTGTCCGGCGGCGAGCAGCAGCGCCTCGCCTTCGCCCGGGCGTGGGCGCGCGATCCGGAAGTCCTGTTCCTCGACGAGCCGACGGCCAGCCTCGATCCGGCGGCGAGCTGGGGCATCGAGCAGATCATCGGCACGCTGCGCCGCGAGGGCCGCACGGCGATCCTTTCGACCCACGATCTCGCCATGGCCCGGCGGCTGGCCGACGATCTGGTCTTCCTCCACCATGGCCGCGCCCTGGAGGCCGGGCCGGCGGCAGCCCTGTTCGGCGATCCGAAAACCCCGGAACTGGCCGCCTTCCTCAAGGGCGAGCTGCACTGGTGATGGCGGGCGGCGGCGTGAGCGGGGCCTGGCTGGCGCGCGCGCTGATCGCAGCGGCGGCCGCCGCCCTGGCCGGCCCGGCACCGGCCGAGACCATCCGCGTCGCCTCCACGACCTCGACCGAGGCCTCCGGCCTGTTCGACCATCTGCTGCCCGGCTTCACGGCGCGCACCGGCATCCGGGTGCGGGTGATCGCGGTCGGCACCGGCCAGGCGATCCGACTGGCCCGGCGCGGCGATGCCGATGTCCTGCTGGTCCACCACCGGCCTTCGGAGGAGGCGTTCGTGCGCGCCGGCCACGGCCTGCGCCGCCACCCGCTGATGTACAACGATTTCATCCTCGCCGGCCCGGCGGCCGATCCGGCCGGCATTCGCGGCATGGCCGACGCGGTCGCCGCGCTCGCCCGGATCCGCACGGCCAGGGCGCTGTTCCTTTCGCGGGGCGACGACAGCGGCACCCACCGGCGCGAGCGCAGCCTGTGGCAGGCGACCGGGCGCATGCCATCGGGGCGCGCCGGCTGGTACCGCGAAATCGGCGCCGGTATGGGGCGAACCCTGAATACCGCCGCGGCCATGCCGGCCTATACCCTGGTGGATCGCGGCACCTGGCTTTCCTTCGGCAATCGCGGGCCGCTGGTCGCGCTGGTCGAAGGCGATGTCCGGCTGCGCAACCCCTATGGCGCAATCGTGGTCAACCCGCGCAAACACCCGCATGTCAGGGCCGCCGCCGCCCGGCGCTTCGTCACCTGGCTGCTGTCGCCGGCCGGCCAGCGCGCCATCGGCAGCTTCCGGGTCGGCGGGCGGGTCCTGTTCCATCCGGGCGCCCCGCCGAAGGGCGGATAGGCGGGCGGCGTGTCGATCCTGGAAGAGGCCCGGCGGTCGACGGCCGGCGCGGTCCGCGTCATACGGTTCGAGCCCGGTGCGCTGCAGGCGTTCGACCTGACGGTGGAGGGCTGCTGGCGCTCGTTCCGCGCCGCCCTGCTCCTGCTGCCGCTCTATTTCATCTACCTGCTGGCCTTTCCGCGGCCCGAAGGGGTCGGCGCCGGCCGCTTCTGGCTGATCGAGGCGATCCACTATCCGCTGAGCTGGACGCTCTGGCCGCTGATCGCCTTCCACATCTGCCGCAGCGCCGGCGTGGCCGGGCGGTACACGACCTACCTCACGGTCTACAACTGGGCGCAGATCCTGCTTTCGGGCGGGCAGATGGCCCTGATCCTTCTGGTCTTCGGGCTCTGGCCGCAGGCGCTGCCCGGCGTGGTGGCGCTGACCTGGATCGCCGTGCAGGTCGCCGAGGCCCGGATCGTCCGTTTCACCCTCGGCGTATCGTGGCCCCAGGCCGTCCTCATCCAGGCGCTGACCTTCGTGACGGCCCTGCTGCTCGGCTTCTTCAAGCAGTTCGTCATGCTGGGCGGCGGCTGACGCAGCGCGGCTACCAGCGCAGGGTCAGCCGGTCGCCGCGCACCTCGAACGAGCGGAAGCGCCGGAGGATCGACACGCCCAGCAGGGAGAGATCGCCCTGGCGCAGGACCAGCGCCGGCACGTTGCGGAAGGTGAGCCCGCCGACCTCGACCGAATCCACCACCGTCGCGGCCGCCCGCGAGTCGCCGTCCGCGGTCCGGACCGCCACGCTGTAGCGCAGCCGGCCGGTATCGATCCCGGCCCGGCGGGCATCGCCGGGCGCGAGCGCCAGCACGCTGGCGCCGGTATCGACCAGCATGCGCACCGGCCGGCCGTTCAGCAGCACATCCATGTGAAAGGCGCCGTCCGGGTCGGCCCGGACGGTCAGGCTGCGCTCGCCGTGCACGGCCGCGCCGGGCGACAGTTCGAGCGCAATCCGCTGCCAGACGGCGGTCAGCTCGTCCCGGTAGGCATAGCCGGCGACCGCAACCAGGCCGACCGCGCCCCAGGCCAGCAGCGACCGCAGGACGGTGCCGACGGCGCCGCGCCGCGACACCAGAAGGCCGCCGCTCACGAGCGCCAGGAGCACGACCAGCCAGACGACATGCAGCCCCTGTTCGGCCGTGTCGAAAAGGTCGAAGGCGCTGCCGATCAGCCAGATCGCGACGCCGAGGCCGACAAAGACCGCGATGCGGACCAGGAAGGCGGGCCACAGATCGCGCAGCCGTTCGCCATCGGCATCGCGCCGGTTCCGGCCGCCGCCGCGCCGGTCGTTCCCGTCGCTGTCGAAGCCCCAGGGATCGGTCATGGCCGGTTGCCGGCGCCGTACCTCAACCTCACGCCGCTTCCGTGCCGCCGACGGTGATGGCATCGACCCGGACGGTCGGCTGGCCGACTCCGACCGGCACGCCCTGGCCGTTCTTGCCGCAGGTGCCGATCCCGTGGTCGAGCTTGAGATCGTGGCCGATCCGCGAAATCCGGTTCATCGCCTCCGGCCCGTTGCCGATCAGGGTGGCGCCCTTGACCGGCGCGCCGATCCGGCCGCCCTCGATCCGGTAGGCCTCGGTGCAGGAGAAGGTGAACTTGCCGCTGGTGATATCGACCTGGCCGCCGCCGAAATTGACGCAATAGAGGCCCTTGCCGACCGATTTCAGAATATCCTCCGGCGCCTCTTCGCCGGCCAGCATGAAGGTATTGGTCATGCGCGGCATCGGGTGGTGGGCATGGCTCTGGCGCCGGCCGTTGCCGGTCGGCGCCGCGCCCATGAGCCGGGCGTTCAGCCGGTCCTGCATATAGCCCTTGAGGATGCCGTCCTCGATCAGCACGGTGCGGCCGGTCGGCGTGCCCTCATCGTCGATGGTGAGCGAGCCGCGCCGGTCGGCGAGCGTGCCGTCATCGACCACCGTCACGCCCTTCGCCGCCACCCGCTCGCCGATCCGGCCGGAGAAGGTGGAGGTTTTCTTGCGGTTGAAATCGCCCTCCAGGCCGTGGCCGACCGCCTCGTGCAGCAGCACGCCGGTCCAGCCCGGACCGAGCACGACCGGCATCTCGCCGGCCGGCGCCGGCACCGATTCCAGATTGACCAGGGCCCGGCGCAGCGCCTCGTCCACCTGGCCCTGCCAGTGCGCCGGCTCGAACCAGCCATCGTAGGCGGCCCGGCCTCCGGCGCCGTCGGAGCCGGCCTCCATACGGCCGTCCTGCTCGACGACGACCGAGACATTGAGGCGGACCAGCGGCCGGATATCGGAGGCGCGCCGACCGTCGCCGCGCACGATCAGCACGGCCTGCCACTCGCCGGCGAGCGAGGCCGAGACCTGGCGGATGCGCGCATCCTTCGACCGGGCATAGGCATCGATGGCTTCCAGCAGGGCCACCTTGCGCGCGAACGGCATTTCGCGCAGCGGATTGACCGGCGCATAGAGCGCCCGGTTGGTGCCGGGCGGGCCGTCGGCGGCGACGGCGCTGCTGCCGCTGTGGCCGGCATGGACCGCGCGCACCGTGGCCGAGGCCCGTTCGATGGCCGCCTCGCTCAGCTCCGAGGCGTGGGCATAGCCGGTCGCCTCGCCGGCGAGCGCGCGCAGGCCGAAGCCGCTGCTTTCGTCGAAGGTCGCGCTCTTGAGCCGGTTGTCGTCGAACACCAGGCTTTCGGACTGGGTGTATTCGAGGAAGAGTTCGCCATCCTCGGCGCCGTGCAGCGCGCTGGCGACGAGGCGGTCCACCCGGCCGCGATCCAGGCCGGCGCGCTCGAAAAACAGGCTTTCCGCCGTTGCGATATCGCTCATGATTGTGCCGCTCCCTGGCCGGCCCCGGCGCGCCCGCCCCGCGGGCCCTCCCGATGGCAGACATGGCGAGCGCGGCGCCCGGCGTAAAGGTGCCGGGCCGGGAAAATTCGCACGGATCGCGCACCACAGAACCGTCCGGGGGCGGCCGGCAGGCGCGACAAAAGCCGCCGCCGCGCGGCTTGCCGGTCCCCGCCGGGCCGGCTATATAGCGCCCTGCCTGCATGGCGATGCAGGCACCTGAAGCGCTGCGGCCCCGCCCCTGCCGGGGCCGGCGGCGCTTTACCTTTGGCGGCCGGGCTCGATACGGGCATGCCTCGGGCCGCCGACCCGAACGCCCCCTTATTGAGTGCGCCGCCCCATCGCAGCGGGCCGGCCGCGCTCCGCCAGGAGAGGACCGAAATGCCCAAGCTGAAGACGAAGAGTTCCGTCAAGAAACGCTTCGGGGTGACGGGCAGCGGCAAGATCAAGCGCAATTTCGCGTTCCGCAGCCACAACCTCACCAAGCGCAGCACGACGATGAAACGGACCAACCGGGGCTCGACCATGCTCTCCGGATCGGACGTGAAAATCATCCGGCCGATGATGCCCTACGCGCGCTAGCGCGCCGGCCGGCCGCCGCGCCGGTCCGCCCCGTCCACCGAAGTCCGGGAGTATCGTTTCATGTCGCGAGTCAAGCGGGGCGTCACCAGGCACGCCCGCCACCGGAAAATCATCAAGCAGGCGCGCGGCGCGCGCGGCCGCCAGAAGAACACGTTCCGCGCCGCCAACCAGCGGGTCGAGAAAAACCTGCAATACGCCTATCGCGACCGCAAGGTGCGCAAGCGCAGCTTCCGCAGCCTCTGGATCCAGCGCATCAATGCCGGCGTGCGCGCGCACGGCCTGACCTACAGCCAGTTCGTCAACGGCCTGAACCGGGCCGGCATCGAGCTCGACCGCAAGGTGCTGGCCGACATGGCGGTGCGCGATGCCGAGGCGTTTGCGGCGGTCGTCGGCGCGGCCCGCAGCGCGCTGGACGCGGCGGCCGACCCGGCATAGCCGCACCCCCGGCAATTCCCGGCGCCCCGGACCGATGAGCGATCTCGACAGCCTGCGCGACGCGCTGCTGGCGGCCGTGGCGGAGGCGGCCGACCCGAAAGCGCTGGAGGCGGCCCGGATCGACGCGCTGGGCCGGAAGGGCCGGATCACCGGCCGGATGAAGGAGCTCGGCGCGCTGGACCCGGAGGCCCGCAAGGAGCTGGGCCGCGCGCTCAACCTGCTGAAGGACGAGGTCGCCGGCGCCATCGAGGCGCGCAAGGCCGCGCTCGAAGAGGTCGCGCTCGACGCCCGCCTGGCCGCCGAGCGGGTCGATGTCTCGCTGCCGGCGCGCGCAACGCCGATGGGGCGCATCCATCCGATCAGCCAGACGATGGAGGAAGTCTCCGCCATCTTCGGCGACATGGGCTTCGCCATCGTCGAGGGGCCGGACATCGAGACCGACTGGCACAATTTCACCGCGCTGAATTTCCCCGAAGGCCATCCGGCGCGCGAGATGCAGGACACATTCTACCTGCCGCCGCGCGACGACGGCACCCGGATGGTGCTGCGCACCCACACCTCGCCGGTGCAGGTGCGCACGATGATGAGCCGCAAGCCGCCGATCCGCATTCTGGTGCCGGGCCGGACCTATCGCAGCGACTGGGACCAGACCCATACGCCGATGTTCCACCAGTTCGAGGGCCTGGTGATCGACGAGACGACCCATATGGGCCATCTCAAAGGCTGCCTGATCGATTTCTGCCGGGCCTATTTCGAGATCGACGACGTCAAGCTGAATTTCCGCCCGTCCTTCTTCCCCTTCACCGAGCCGTCGGCAGAGGTCGATATCGCCTGCAACCGGAAGGACGGCCAGCTCCGCTTCGGCCATTTCGGCGACGAGCACGACGACTGGCTGGAGATTCTCGGCTGCGGCATGGTCCATCCCAATGTGCTGCGCAATTGCGGCCTCGACCCCGCGGTCCATCAGGGCTTTGCCTTCGGCATGGGCTGCGAGCGGGTGGCGATGCTGAAATACGGCATCCCGGACGGTCGCAGCTTTTTCGAAAACGATGTGCGCTGGATGGCGCATTACGGCTTCATGCCGCTCGACGTGCCGAGCCTGACCGGCGGCCTCTCGCCCTGACGCGGCCATGCCGCGCCCGCGCCCGCGGCGGTCAGTAGAGCACTTTCTCCAGGTAGAGCCCGCAGGCCGGGGCGGTCGCGCCGGCCTTGCGCCGGTCGGCGGCGCGCAGCACGGTGGCGAGCCAGGTCGCCGGCCGTTTCCCCTCGCCGACCGGGGCCAGCGTGCCGACGATATTGCGCACCTGGTGGTGCAGGAAGGAGGGCGCGCGCACCGCCACCTCGATCTCCTCGCCATAGCGCGAGACGCGGATATCGGTCAGCGTCTTCACCGGCGACGACGCCTGGCAGCCGGCGGCGCGGAAGCTGGAAAAATCGTGATGGCCGATGAGCGGCAGCGCCGCGGCATGCATGGCGCCGGCATCGAGCGGCCGGCCGATCTGCCACGCCCGGCCGGCATCAAGGGCGAGCGGCGCCCGCCGGTTGACGATGCGATAGCGGTAGCGCCGCTCGACGGCGGAGAAGCGGGCGTGAAAGCCGTCCTCCGCCGGTTCGGCATCGAGCACGGCAATCGGCCAGGGCTTCAGATGGTAGTTCAGCGCCTCCTTGAGGCGGAACGGTTCGGCGTCGCGGGCAATATCGACATGCACGACCTGGCCGAGGGCGTGGACGCCGGCATCGGTCCGCCCGGCGGCGACCGCCACCACCCGCTCGCCGCAGAATTTCTCCACCGCCTCCTCCAGGCACTGCTGGACCGAGAGGCCGTTATCCTGGCGCTGCCAGCCGACGAACGGCCCGCCATCGTATTCCAGGGTGAGCCTGAAGCGCCGGCTCATGCCAGCACCGTCCCCGGCGGAAGCGCGAAGCCGCGCAGCAGGTCGGCCGCCGGCATCGGCCGCCTTCCCTGGCGCTGGACAAGGACCGGGCGCAACGTACCGGCGCCGCAGGCGACGGTCAGCCGCCCGTCGAGCACGGTGCCGCTGGCGGCGGGCGGGGTGCCGGCAGCGTCATCGACTTCGGCGCGCAGCACGCGGATGCGCTCGCCGCCGGCCTCTAAGAAAGCGCCGGGAGCCGGATCGAAAGCGCGCACGGTGCGCTCGATCCACGCCGCCGGCTGCGACCAGTCGATCCGCGCCTCCGCCTTGTCGATCCGCCGGGCCCAGGTCGCGCTCTCCTCCGGCTGCGGCTGCGGGACCAGCCGGTCGAGCCGGTCGAGCGCCGCCGCCACCGCCGTGCCGCCCAGCGCCGCCAGCGCATCGTGCAGCTCGCCGCCGGTGGCGGTGGCGGCAACCGGCAGGCGGCGCTGCAGCAGGATCGGGCCGCAATCCAGCCCTTCGGTCATCTGCATGATCGTGATCCCGCTCTCGGCATCGCCGGCCTGGATCGCCCGCTGGATCGGCGCCGCGCCGCGCCAGCGCGGCAGCAGCGAGGCGTGGACGTTCAGGCAGCCCCGTGCCGGCGCCTCGAGAACCGCCGGCGGCAGGATAATCCCGTAGGCGGCGACGATGGCAATATCCGCCCTCAGGGCGGCAAGGGCAGCCACGGTTTCAGGCGCGGCGAAGCGCGCCGGCGTGCGCACGCAGATGCCCCGGGCGGCGGCCCAGGCCTGCACCGGCGAGGCCAGCGGCGCCTGGCCCCGGCCGGCCCGGCGCGGCGGCCTGGTATAGACCGCCGCCACCTCATGGCCGGCGGCGGCCAGCGCCTCCAGCGTCGCCACGGCGAACGCCGGCGTGCCCATGAATATCAGCCGCATGGTCCGTTTCCGAAAGCCGGCAGCGCAGGCCGCCGGCCCGGCTCAGACGGTCTCCTCCTGCGCGGACTGCTTCTTCTCCTTGAGCAGCTTGCGCAGGATCATGTTGCGCTTGAGCGCGCTGATACGGTCGATGAACAGGATGCCGTCCAGATGGTCGATCTCGTGCTGGATGCAGGTGGCGAGCAGGCCGTCGGCCGCCAGTTCGCAGCGCCGGTTGTCCCGGTCGAGATAGCGCACGCGCACCTCTGCCGGGCGGACGATCTCGGCATAATGCTCCGGCACGCTGAGGCAGCCCTCCTCATGGGCGTTGTCGCGGTCGGAAACCCGGACGATCTCCGGGTCGGCGAGCGCCAGCGGCGCCGGCGGGCTGTCCCCGTCCGCCACATCGACGACGATCACCCGCCTGAGCACGCCGACCTGGGGCGCGGCGAGGCCGATGCCGGGCGCGGCATACATCGTCTCCAGCATGTCGTCCATCAGCCGGCGCACGCCTTCGTCCACCGTCCCGACCGGGGCGGATTTCTTCTTCAGTCGCGGATCGGGCGCGGTCAGGATCGGCAGCAGCGCCATCGGAAGCTCGCTTCGAAAATGGCCGGTTTCAAGGGTTTTCCGGGCAATTGACATAATGCGGGCCGCCGGCCGGGTCAACGCACCGGCGGGCCCGGCCGGGCGCGAACGGCGATGGCGTTGCGGCCGGTCCGTGCTAGGAAAGCGGCGCCATGACCGGAGCGGATGCCAATATCCTGATCGTGCTGGGCGCGCTCGCCTTTCTCGCCCTGGTCGTCGTCCTCGTCGCCCTGCGCACCGCCCGCGGCCAGGCCGAGACCGCGGCCCGCCTCGGCCGCCTCGCCGAACAGCAGGACGGCATCCGGGAAGCCGTCCAGGCGCGGCTGCAGGAACAGGAGCGGGCGATCGCCGCCGTGCTGCAGAGCCGGGGCGAGCGGACCGACCGGTCGTTGAGCCGGCTCGACGAGCGCCTGGCGATCATCGACGAAGCGCGCAAGAACATCGCCAGACTGTCCGAGCAGGTGGTGAGCCTGGAGGGCATTCTCGCCAACAAGCAGGCGCGCGGCGCCTTCGGCGAGATTCAGCTGCGCGACCTGGTCGGGAGCATCATGCCGCCCGGCGCCTTCGCCTTTCAGGCCACCCTCGCCAACGGCCGGCGGGCCGATTGCCTGCTGAAACTGCCGAACCCGCCCGGCCCCATCGCCATCGACGCCAAATTTCCGCTCGAAAGCTGGCAGCGCCTGCAGGCCGCCGCCAGCGAGCCGGACCGCATTCGCGCCGGCCGGGAATTCAGCGCCGATATCCTGAAGCATGTCCGCGACATCCGGGACCGGTATATCGTGCCCGGCGAGACCGGCGATGCGGCGCTCATGTTCCTGCCGTCGGAGAGCGTCTATGCCGAGCTCCACGCCAACCATACCAATGCGGTCGAGCAGAGCTTCCGCGACAAGGTCTATATCGTCTCGCCGACCACCCTGTGGGCGACGCTCAACACCGTGCGCGCCGTGTTCCGCGACGTGCGCATGCGCGAGCAGGCCCATCTGATCCAGCGGGAGGTCGAGACGATGATGCAGGATATCGGCCGGCTCGACGACCGGGTCGGCAAACTGGCGACGCATTTCGACCGCGCCCGGCGCGATATCGACCAGATCCAGATTTCGACCGGCAAGATCGTCAACCGCGGCGAGAAGATCGGCGAGCTCGACCTCGAGGACGGGGACGGCGCCGCACCGGCCGGCCTCGCCGCGCCGCCGGGCGATCCCGCGCCCTGACCCCGGCGCCGGCCGCCCGTCACGCACCCGTCACCCGGCGGCGGAGGCCGCACCCCCTCTCTCCCGGCCCGGCCGCCGCCACAGCCGGCCGATATCGAGGCGGGCGAGGAACAGCAGGAGCAGCAGGGCGCCGAGAGCGAAGACGACATCGCCCGGCACGCGCACCCAGACCAGCGTTTCCATCAGCGGCGAGTGCAGCAGCTCCGGCGAGCGCGCATACCAGTAGCCGCGGTCGAACGACACCAGCCCCTGAACGATTCCCTGGGGCAGCAGGGAGCCGAACACCATCAGCGCCAGGCCGCCGTTGAACAGCCAGAACACCCGGGCGAGCGTGCGGTCCGACCACGCGCCGGCCGCCCGCGGCAGGTCGCGGCGGCACAGCAGCATCAGGCCGACGCCGAGCATGCCGTAGACGCCGAACAGGGCGGCATGGCCGTGGGCCGGCGTCGTCATCAGCCCCTGCAGATAGTAGAGCGACAGGGGCGGATTGA
Source organism: Alphaproteobacteria bacterium (assembly GCA_965221475.1). Classification (GTDB taxonomy): domain Bacteria; phylum Pseudomonadota; class Alphaproteobacteria; order Bin65; family Bin65; genus Bin65. The sequence goes on from OZ244891.1 coordinate 1,544,829, forward strand.
TGAGAAAGCCGAGCACGCCGGCGCCGACCAGGTTCCAGAACGCGACGGCGAGGAAGAACATCAGCGGCAGGCGGTAGCGCCGCACCCACGGCGCCTGGCGTTCGGCGCGCCAGCGATCGTGCGCCTCGAAGGCGATCAGCGCCAGCGGCACCACTTCGAGCGCCGAAAAGACGGCGCCGAGGGCCAGCACCGCCTCGGTCGTGCCGGCGAAATAGAGGTGGTGGAAGGTGCCGAGCACGCCGCCGCCGAGGAAGATCATCGCCGAGAACATGGTGTAGACCGCCGCCGCCGTCGGCCGCAGCAGGCGCATATGGACGAACACCCACGCGATCCAGGCGGTCGCGAACACTTCGAAAATGCCCTCGACCCACAGGTGCACGACCCACCAGCGCCAGTATTCGGCCACCGTCAGATGGGTATCGCGGCCATAGAGGAAGCCGGCGCCGAACAGCAGGCCGACGCCGGCGGTCGAGATCAGCAGCAGGATCAGCAGATGCCGGTCGGGGCCGCCGCGCCGGATCGCCGGCACGATGCAGCGCGCCATCAGCACCAGCCAGATCGACAGCCCGGCGAAGATCAGCAACTGCCAGAACCGCCCCATGTCGAGATATTCATAACCCTGGTGGCCGAACCAGTAGACCAGGTCCGGGTCGGTCATCCGCCCGCCGATGGCCAGCCACTCGCCGGCCAGCGAGCCGAGCACGGCGACGACCAGCGCCAGCCACAGAAAATCCACGCCGAAGCGCTGGAAGCGCGGCTCGTACCCGGCGATGATCGGCCCCAGATAGAGCCCGGCGCCGAGCCAGGCGGTGGCGATCCACAGTATCGACAGCTGGACGTGCCAGGTCCGGGTCAGCGCATAGGGCGCGATCTCCGACAGGGGAATGCCATAGAAATCGTGCCCCTCGACGGCATAGTGCGCGGTGATCGCGCCGAGGGCGATCTGCAGGCCGAGCAGCAGCGCGACGATCCAGATATATTTGGCCACCCCGCGCATCGAGGCGGTCGGCCGGCTGGCGGCGATCGGGCTCTCCTCCGGCGCGCCGGGCGGCGGTTCGGTATCCTTGCGCCACTCCTCGCGCTCGCGCAGGAAGAACCAGCACAGCGCACCGATGCCGGCGATCAGCAGCACGACCGAAACGAAGGTCCAGACGAACATGGCGGCGCTCGGCCGGTTGCCGGCCAGCGGCTCGTGCGGCCAGTTGTTGGTATAGGTGACATCGTCGCCCGGCCGCAGGGTCGAGGCCGCCCAGGACGTCCACCACCACCAGGCGGAGAGCGCGCGGACATCCCGGTCCGGCGCCGGGCCGAGCGGCTGTTCGGGGATCGCATGGGCCTTGCGCAGCGCGGCCGATGCCGGGCCGTCGCCGGTCCCGCCGAACAGGGCGGTATAGTGCGCGATAACGCTCTCTATCGCCTGCGCCCGCGCCGCCGGGATGACGATCCGCCCGGTCGCCGGATCGTAGGTATTGACGCGCAGGCCGGCTGCGTGCGCCGCGATGCGCGCCGCCCGTTCGGCCGCGGGAAGGGCGGCGAAATCGCCCTTCGCATCCAGCATCGCCGCCGATTCGCGATGCAGCATGTCGGCGGTCCAGTCCGGCGCCAGATAGCCGCCATGGCCCCAGACCGAGCCCAGTTCCATGCCGCCCAGGCGGCGCCAGACATCGCGCCCGGCATGGATATCCCGGCCGGTGAAGAGGATTCGCGGCGCGGCGCCGTCCTGCACGACGACGACCTGTTCGGGCACCGGCGGCGCTTCCTGAAACGCCCGCCCGCCGACCAGCAACAGGGCCGCGAACATGACGACCAGCGCGAGCGCGAATATCGTCCAGAGACGGCGGAAGGTGAATGCTTCGCGATAATTCATGACGAGGACTCCCTTTACGGGAACTGGAGGCCGATGCCGGACGGCCTCTCTCAGATCCTCATCATGTCGCGGGCTGCGCGGGCAGGAATTAACCTTGAGTCCGGCCCGAAGCCGGCCGGGCGAAGGGCGCGTTCAGGCCGCCTTCTTCGCCGCCTGCAGGGCCTGCCAGATGGCGAACGGCGTCGCCGGCATCGGCAGGGCATCGACGCCGGCCGGCCGCACCGCATCGAGCAGCGCGCTCATCGCGCAGGCCATGCCGCCGACGGCGCCGGCCTCCCCGGCCCCCTTGATGCCGAGCGGGTTGGTCCGGGTCGGGACCGGGCTGAAATCGACCCGGATGGCGGGCATGTCGCCGGCCCGCGGCAGGGCATAGTCCATGAAGGAGCCGGTGACCGGCTGCCCCTCCGCATCCCACGCGATGCCCTCGAGCAGGATATGGCCGGCGCCCTGGACGATGCCGCCCTGGATCTGGCCCTCGAGCAGCAGCGGGTTCATCACCGTCCCGGCATCGTTGACGACCGTCCAGGCGAGCAGTTCGGCGGTGCCGGTCTCGGGATCGATCTCAACCTCGCAGCAATGGGTCGCGTTGGGGAAGGTCGGCCCGGCATGGCGGAAATTGGCGCTGGCCGCCAGCCCGGATTCGAGGCCGCCGGGCACGCCGAAGAAATTATGCGCCAGGGCGGCGACCTCCTCGATGCGGATCGCGCGGTCGGTGCCGGCGACCGAGAAGACGCCGTCGGCGAAGGCGATATCGTCCTCGGCCGTCTCGAGGTGATGGGCGGCAATCGCCCTGCCCTTCTCGACGATGCGCTCGCTGGCCAGCCGGATCGCGCCGCCGCCCAGGCCCGACGAGCGCGAGCCGAACGTGCCATGGCCGTGGCGCACGATATCGGTATCGCCCTGGACGAAGCGGACCTGTTCGAAGCGCACGCCGAGCGTATCGCACAGCAGCTGCCGGAACACGGTTTCGTGCCCCTGGCCGTGGGAGACGGTGCCGACCGTCAGCGTGACGCCGCCATCGGCGTCGAAGCGGATTTCCGCCCCCTCGTCGCCCAGCCCGGCCGATTGTTCGATGGCGTTGGCGATGCCGAAGCCGCGCAGCCGGCCGCGGCCGGCGGCCTCGCGCCGGCGCGCTTCGAAACCGGCATGGTCGGCAGCGGCCAGCGCGGCATCCATATTGGCTTCGAAACGGCCGCAATCGTAGGTGTATTGCAGGCCGGTCCGGTAGGGCATGGCGCTTTCCGGGATCAGGTTGCGGCGGCGCAGCGCAACCCGGTCGAAGCCCAGCTCCGCCGCCGCCCGCTCCACCAGCATCTCGCAGAGATAGATCGCTTCCGGCCGGCCGGCGCCGCGATAGGGCCCGATGGGGCAGGTATTGGTGAACACGGCCGTGACGTCGACCGCGGCCGCGCCGGTCCGGTACATGCCGACGATGGCGCCCATATTGCCGAAGGTGGTGAGCGGGCCGAAGAAGCTGCAATAGGCGCCGAGCGCGGCCACGGACTTCACCCGGACGGCGAGAAATTCGCCATCCTCGCCCAGCGCCAGTTCGCCGACCGGGCGGCTGTCGCGGCCGTGATCGTCGACCAGGAAATGCTCGCTGCGGTCGCCGGTCCATTTGACCGGCCGGCCGACCCGCCGCGCCGCCCACAGGACCAGCGCCATCTCAGGGAACAGGCCGCCGCGCAGGCCGAAGCCGCCGCCCATATCGGGGCTGACGACGCGCAGCCCGGCAATCGGCACCTTCAGCGCGTGCCGGGCGAGCAGGGTGCGGTTGTCGTGCGGGCCCTGGGTGCCGGTCCACAGTGTGTAGCGGCCGGCAGCGGGATCGTACTCGCCCAGCGCCGCCCGCGGCTCCATCGGGTTCTGGGCCAGCCGGCCGATGGGCAGGTCGGCGGAAACGACATGGGCGGCCGAGCGGAAAATCTCCTCGACCGCCGCCGCATCGCCCATGGTCTGGCGGAAGGCGATATTGTCGCCCGGATCGGGCCAGACCGGCGGCGCGCCGGGGGCGAGCGCATCGGCCGTTTCGATCACTGCCGGCAATTCCTCGTAATCGACCGCGATCAGCTCGGCCGCATCGCGCGCCTCGGCGACGGTTTCGGCGACGACGAAGGCGACCGGATCGCCGACGAATTTGACCGCACCGGCGGCGAGCGGCGGCCGCGGCGGCTCGTGGATCGGCGAACCGTCGGGCCGCTTGAGCGGCACCAGCATCGGCGCCAGCGAAGCGAGGGTGCCGAGGCCATCGGCCTGCCAGTCGTCATGGGTCAGCACCGCGAGCACGCCGGGCGCCCGGCGGGCGGCCGTGCAGTCGATGGCGGCAATGCGGGCATGGGCGTGGGGCGCGCGCAGGACATGGCCGCGCGCCTGGCCGGGCAGGTTGAGATCGTCGGTATACTGCCCGCACCCGCGCAGCAATCGCGGGTCTTCCCAGCGCGGTACGCCCTGTCCCAGACCGAACTTCATGCGTCGCTCCCCCTGTCCGTCCCCTGCCGGATCGGCGGCGCGAATGTTAGTCGCCCGCCCCGGCCGGCGAAAGGCCGAAGACGGCGGGCCGGCGATGGCGCCCTCCCCGGCGCCCGGCCGTTTGCGCCGCCGCCCGGTTTGCGGCTACAGTCCGGCGCACGACAGGACGCTCAGGGCCGGGCGGGGCGCGCCGGCTTCGGCGGCCGCTTCGCCAGGGGCCATATCAGGCTGAAGACCGGCGAATGGAACGCCCGTACCAGCGCCCTCCCGAAGCGGGAGCGGCACCGCACAACCGATTGCCGACCGTCGCCGCCGCGCCGGCGCTGGACCGGCTGCCGGGCATCCGCCATGGCTTTTTCGGCCGCAATGGCGGCGTCAGCAGCGGCCTGTTCGCCACGCTGAACGCCGGTCCCGGCTCCGGCGACGATCCGGCAGCGGTGGCCGAGAACCGGCGGCGCGCGGCGGCGGAACTGGGGCTCGCCGGGCCCGCCCTGCTCTCGGTCTTCCAGCATCACAGCAGGCTTGTGACGACGGTCGCCGAACCGTGGAGCGCCGCGGACCGGCCGCGCTGCGACGCCATGGTGACCGACCGGCCGGGGGTCGGCCTCGGCGTGCTGGCGGCGGATTGCGGCCCTGTCCTGCTCGCCGATCCGGCGGCCGGGGTCGTCGGCGCCGCCCATGCCGGATGGAAGGGGGCGCTCGCCGGCGTGCTGGCCGAGACCGTGGCGGCGATGGAGCGGCTGGGCGCCCGCCCGCCGCGCATGACGGCCGCGCTCGGCCCGTGCATCCGCCAGCCCTCCTATGAGGTCGGCCCGGAATTTCCGGCCCGCTTCCTCGACCGGGATGCCGACAATGCCCGCTTCTTCGAACCCGCCGGCCGGGCCGGCCATTACCGCTTCGATCTCGCCGGCTATATCGTCCACCGGCTGGAGGCCGCCGGGGTCGGCACCGTGGACGATACCGGGCTCGATACCTATGCCGATCCCGGCCGCCTGTTCAGCTACCGGTTCAACACCCACCGGGGCGAGCGGCGATACGGCCGCAACCTTTCGGCGATCTGCCTGACCGGGGAGGCCGGATAGTGCCGCTGCACTTCGCCGCCGACGAACTGGCCGAACGGCGGGCGCGCGTCTGCTCGGCCCTCGCCGCAGACGGGCTGGACGGCCTTCTGTGCTTCCGCCAGGAATCGATGTACTGGCTGACCGGCTATGACAGTTTCGGCTATGTCTTCTTCCAGTGCCTCTATCTGGGCGCGGACGGCACGCTCACCCTGCTGACGCGCGCGCCGGACCTGCGCCAGGCGCAGCAGACCTCGGTCATCGACGATATCCGCATCTGGATCGACCGGCCCGATGCCGGCCCGGCCGGCCAGCTGCGCGCGATTCTGGACGAGCATGGCTGCCGCGGCCGGCGCCTCGGCATCGAATGGGAGGCCTATGGCCTCACCGCCGCCAGCGGGCGCGCGCTCGCCGACGCGCTGGATGGATTCTGTACCCTCGCCGACGCTTCGCACCTGGTCAGCCGGATGCGCGCGGTCAAAAGCCCGGCGGAGATGGCCTTCGTGCGCCGGGCGGCGGCGCTGGCCGATGCGGCGTGGGACGAAGCGGTCGCGCTCGCCGGGCCGGGCGCGTTCGAGGGCGATATTCTCGCCGCCATGCAGGGCGCCGTGTTCCGCGGCGGCGGCGACTGGCCGGGCAACGATTTCATCATCGGCTCCGGGCCGCAGGCGCTGCTGTGCCGCTATCATGCCGGCCGCCGGCATCTGGATGCGCAGGACCAGCTCACCCTGGAGTTCGCCGGCACCTGGCGGCACTATCATGCCTGCCTGATGCGCACGATCCCGGTCGGCCGGCCGCCGGAGCGGCAGGTCGCGATGCACCGGGTCGCCGTCGAGGCGCTGGAGGCGGCGAAGGAGGCGCTGCGGCCCGGCCATCCGGTCGGCGCGGCGTTCGACGCCCATGCCCGCATCGTCGACCGCGCCGGCATGGCGGCGCACCGGCTCAACGCCTGCGGCTATTCCCTGGGCGCCACCTTTGCGCCGAACTGGATGGACTGGCCGATGCTGTTCCACGGCAACCGGGAGGAAGCGGTGCCCGGCATGGTCTTCTTCATCCACATCATCCTTTTCGATTCCGATGCCGGCCTCGCCATGACGACCGGGCAGACCGTTGCGGTGACCGAAACGGGCTGCACGCCGCTGACCGCCGCGCCCCTCGACCTCGTGACGAAATAGGCGCGGGCGGCGGGGGCGGAGGAATTGCGGCAAGGCGATTACGGGGCTTGCGCAAAGGCGGCCGACCTGTTTGCCTGACACGCTGCCTGCTGCCCCCAAGGGATCGCGCCATGGCCGAACCGATCACGCTCTATTTCGACCTGCCCTCCGCCCACACCTATCTGGGCATCGGGCAATTGCAGCAGGTCGCGGCCCGGCACGGCCGCGGGATCGACTGGGTGCCGGTCTCGCTGATGGCGGTGTGGAAATTCCACGACTACATGCCCATCGGCAATCCGATCGCCAAGGGCCGCTACGTCATGAAGGATATCGCCCGCACCGCCGGCCTGCTCGGCCTGGCGCTGAACGTGCCCAGATCCTTTCCCCGCGGCGATCTGAGCCACGCCCGCCACCTGATCTGGCGCATCCGGGCGCAGGATCCGGGCCGGGCCGGCGCGCTCGCCGCGGCATCGATGCAGGCCTACTGGGCAGAAGGCCGGGACCTGGCGGAGCCGGAGATACTGGCCGCCTTTGCCGCCGAAGCCGGCATCGGGGCTGACGAGGTGGAGGCCGCGGCCGGCGACGCGGCAGCCGCCGAAGCCTGTGCCGCGGCGAGCCGGGAGGCGGCGGAGGCCGGCATATTCGGAGCGCCCTGGATGGTGGCGGATGGCGAGCCCTTCTGGGGCCATGACCGCATCCGCTATCTCGACCTGTGGCTGGAGGCGGGGGGCGGAGCGGCGCGATGACGGAAGCGAAGCCGCTCTGCATCGTCATCGGGGTCGGCCCCGGCACCGGCGAGGCGCTGGTCCGGCGCTTTGCCGAAGGCGGCTATGCCGTTGCCATGATCGCGCGCAAGGCGGCGCGCCTGGAGCGGATTGCCGGCGAGGTTGCCGACGCCGGCGCCTGGCCGTGCGACCTCACCGACCATGAGGCCCTGCGGGCGACGCTGAAGCGGATCGTCGCCGAACGCGGCGTGCCGAAAGTGGCGATCTACAATGCCGCGGCCGCGGTCTTCGCGCCCTATCGCGAGATCGATATCGACCGGTTCGAGCAGACCTTCCGGGTCAATGTCTCCTCGCTGCTGGTGGCGGCGCAGGAGCTGGCGCCGGCGATGATCGAACGCGGCGGCGGCGCGCTGCTGGTCACCGGCAATACCGGCGCATGGCGCGGCAAGCCGCATTTCACCGGCTTCGCGCCGACCAAGGCCGGGCAGCGCATCCTGGCCGAGGCGCTGGCGCGGGATCTGGGGCCGCGCGGCATCCATGTCGCCTACATCACCATCGATGCGCTGATCGATATCGGCTGGGTGCGCGAGCGGATGGGCGCGGGCCGGGCCGACGAGGACTATGCCCGGCCGGCCGACATCGCCGGCGAGGTTTTTCACATCGCCCACCAGCCGCGCAGCACCTGGAGCTTCCATGTCGAACTGCGCCCCGACCGCGAGCCGTGGTGACCGGCAAGCGCGACCGACGCGCGGGCGCAGGCCGGCCCGCCGCCGTGTTCGCCGTTGCGCTCGCGCTCGCCGGCGGCGCGGCGCCGGCGCGGGCGGACGAGGCGAAGCCGGCGGCCGGCGTGCAGACCGGCCACGCCATCGCCATGCATGGCAGCCCGAAATATCCCGCCGGCTTCCGCCATTTCGACTATATCGACCCGCGGGCGCCGAAGGGCGGCAGCCTGTGGCTGGCGACCCAGGGCACGTTCGACAGCCTCAATCCCTTCATCGTCAAGGGCACGGCAGCGAGCGGGGCCGGGCTGATCTACGATACGCTGATGAAGCGGGCGGCCGACGAGCCCTTCACCCTCTATCCGCTGCTCGCCGAAAGCATCCGCTATCCGGCCGACCGCTCCTGGGTCTCCTTCACCCTCAACCCGAAGGCGCGCTGGCACGACGGCAGGCCGGTCACGGTGGCGGACGTGATCTTCTCCATGAACCTGCTGCGCCGGCAGGGGCGGCCGTTCTTCCGCTACTATTTCCGCGACATCGTGCGGATGGAACGGACCGGGCCGCGCACGGTGAAGTTCGTCTTCCGCAACAACCGCAACCGGGAGCTGCCGCTGATCGTCGCCGGCGACCTCAGCATTCTGCCGAAACATTACTGGGAGAAGCGGAATTTCACCGAATTTTCCCTCGATCCGCCGCTCGGCAGCGGCCCCTACCGGATCGGCAGGGTGACCCCCGGCCGCCGGATCGAATTCGTCCGGGTCGCCGACTATTGGGGCCGGGACCTGCCGGTCAATGCCGGCTACAACAATTTCGACCGCATCCGCTATGAGTATTTCTTCGACGCCTCGGTCATGCGCGAGGCGATGAAGGCCGGACAGTTCGACTGGCGCGCCGAGAACACGGCCTCGGCCTGGGCCAGGGCCTACGATACCGCTGCCCGGCGCGAAGGCCTGCTGGTGCAGAAGGAATTTCCCCACCGCCGGCCGGCCGGCATGCAGGCCTTCATCTACAATCTGCGCAACCCGCTGTTCCGGGACTGGCGGGTCCGCCGGGCGCTGGTCTATGCCTTCGATTTCGAATGGACCAACCGCAGCCTGTTCTTCGGCCAGTATCGCCGGACCCGCAGCTTCTTCGACAATTCCGAGCTCGCCGCCCGGCCGGGCCCGCCGCAGGGCGCGGTGCGGGCGCTGCTCGAAGCGCTGAAGCGGCGCCATCCCGGCGCCGTGCCGGCGCGGGCGCTCGACGGGCCCTACACGCTGCCGGTCTACCGCAGCAGCGATATCCGCCCCGGCCTGCGCCGGGCCTTCGCCCTGCTGAAGCAGGCAGGATGGGCGGTGCGCGACTTCCGCCTGGTGAACGAGGCGACCGGCCGGCCGTTCCGCTTCACCATCCTGCTGCGCTCGCCGGCGTTCGAGCGCATCGTCCTGCCGCTGCGCCGCAATCTGAAGCGCCTCGGCATCGACATGCGCATCCGGCTGGTCGATTTCTCGCAATATGTGAACCGGATGCGCAGCTTCGATTTCGACATGGCCGTTCTCGGCTGGGGCCAGTCGCTCTCGCCGGGCAACGAGCAGCGCGGCTTCTGGACCTCGGCGGCGGCCCGGCGGCCGGCCAGCAGCAACTGGAGCGGACTGCAGAACCCGGCCGTCGACGACCTGGTCGAGCAGCTGATCGCGGCGCCCGACCGGAAGAGCCTGGTGCTGCGCACAAGGGCGCTCGACCGGCTGCTGCTCAGCCTGCATTTCGTCATCCCCAACTGGCACATTCCCTATGACCGCATCGTGTTCTGGGACAAGTTCGGCTATCCGGACAAGGCGACGACCGACGGGGCGAATGTCATGACCTGGTGGTTCGATCCGGCGAAGGCCGCCCGGCTGCGCGGCCGGATCGCGAGCCTGAAATAGCGGCGGCCGGGCCCTCAGCCATGCTGGCCTATATCGTCCGCCGCCTGCTGCTCATCGTCCCGACCCTGCTCGGGATCGTGGCGATCAATTTCGTCATCATCAACATGGCGCCGGGCGGCCCGGTCGAACAGCTGATCGCCTCCCTGCGCCAGGGCGGCGACCAGGTGGCGGAGCGGACCGGCTCGTCGCGCGGCGAGGAAGCCGGCATCGGCGCGCAGCAGGACCGGCCGGGCGCGCAATCGCGCGCCGGGCGCGGCCTCGACCCGGAGCTGCTGGCGAAGCTGCGCAAGCAGCTCAACCTCGACAAGCCGCCGCTCGAGCGCTTCGGCCTCATGATCGCCAGCTATGCGCGCTTCGATTTCGGCGACAGCTTCTTCAAGAACCGGCCGGTGGTCGATCTGGTGCTGGAGAAGATGCCGGTCTCGATCTCGCTCGGCCTGTGGACGACGCTGATCGTCTATCTGGTGTGCATCCCGCTCGGCATCCGCAAGGCGGTGCGCGACGGCTCGGCCTTCGATGTGTGGACCAGCGGCATCGTCATCGTCGCCAACGCCATCCCCGGCTTCCTGTTCGCCATTCTGCTGGTCATCCTGTTCGCCACCGGCGCGGTCTTCCAGTGGTTCCCGCTCAAGGGGCTGGTTTCGGAGAATTTCAGCGAGCTCTCCACGGTCGGGCAGGTGCTGGACTATCTGTGGCACATTGCGCTGCCGGTCCTCGCCCTGGTGATCGGCGGCTTCGCCGCGCTCACCCTGCTGACCAAGAACAGCTTTCTGGAAGAGATCAACAAGCAGTATGTCGTGACCGCCCGCGCCAAGGGCATGGGCGAGCGGCGCGTGCTCTACGGCCATGTGTTCCGCAACGCGATGCTGATCGTGATCGCCGGCTTCCCCGGCGCCTTTATCGGCATCCTGTTCACCGGCTCCCTGCTCATCGAGGTGATCTTCAATCTGGACGGGCTCGGCCTGCTCGGCTTCGAGGCCATCGTCAACCGCGACTATCCGGTCGTCTTCGCCACCCTGTTCTTCTTCTCGCTGATCGGCCTGCTGGTGAAGCTGATCGCCGATCTCACCTATGTCTGGGTCGATCCGCGGATCGATTTCGAGGCGCGGACGGCATGAGCCTGGCGGCGCCCCGGACCGACCGCTTCCTGGGCTGGCGCGTTGCGCCGGCCACGGCCCGCCGCATCGCCAATTTCCGGGCCAACCGGCGCGGCCGGGTATCGCTCTGGATTTTCGCCATCCTTTTCGTCCTCAGCCTGTTCGCCGAGCTGATCGCCAACGACCGGCCCATCGTCGTCTGGTACGATGGCGGCCTCTATCTGCCCTCCATCCACCGCTATGCCGAAACGACCTTCGGCGGCGAGTTCGAGACCGAGGCGGACTACACCGACCGGTTCGTGCAGCGGAAGATCGGCGAGAAGGGCTGGATGGTGTGGCCGCTCATCCCCTATCGCTACGACAGCCAGGTCATCGGCCTGCCCGACCCGTCGCCCACGCCGCCTTCGCGCGCCAACCTGCTCGGCACCGACGACCAGGCGCGCGATGTGCTGGCGCGGACGATCTACGGCTTCCGCCTGTCGGTGCTGTTCGGCCTCGTCCTCACCCTGCTCAGCACCGTCATCGGCGTGGCGATGGGCGCGGTGCAGGGCTATTTCGGCGGCCTGACCGACCTTGCCCTGCAGCGCTTCATCGAGATCTGGGAGTCCGTCCCGATCCTCTATCTGCTCATCATCCTCTCCGCGGTCGTGGAGCCCAATTTCTGGTGGCTGCTGATCATCCTGCTGCTGTTCAGCTGGATGGCGCTGGTCGGCGTCGTGCGGGCGGAATTTCTGCGCGCGCGCAATTTCGACTATGTCCGCGCCGCCCGGGCGCTTGGCGCCGGCGATACCGCGATCATGTTCCGGCACGTCCTGCCCAATGCGATGGTGGCGACGCTCACCTTCATGCCCTTCATCCTGTCCGGCTCCATCGTGGCGCTCACCTCGCTCGATTTTCTGGGCTACGGTCTGCCGCCCGGCTCGCCGTCGCTCGGCGAGCTGCTGAAGCAGGGCCGGTCGAACCTGGAAGCGCCGTGGCTCGGCGTCACCGCCTTCGTCGTGCTGGCCGCACTGCTGAGCCTGCTGGTCTTCATCGGCGAGGCGGTGCGCGACGCCTTCGATCCGCGCAAGGGCCTGGCCGCCGCCCCGCCGCCGCCCGAACGGGAGCCGGAGCCGGCGCCGACCGGGCCCGGCCTGCCCGCCGGAGGGCAGACGGGATGAGCGGCGGCACGGGCGGCGAGCGCCTGCTCAGCGTCAGCGGGCTGGGGGTCGATTTCAGCGCGCCGGACGGCACCGTCCACGCCGTCCGGGACGTCTCCTTCCATGTCGACCGGGGCGAGACCCTGGCGATCGTCGGCGAGAGCGGCTCCGGCAAGTCGGTCTCGGCGCTGTCGATCCTCCAGCTGCTGCCCTACCCCCAGGCCCGCCATCCGGCCGGCAGCATCCTCTTCCGCGGCGAGGAGCTGATGGGCGCGCCGCGGCCGGTACTGCGCCGCATCCGCGGCAACCGCATCTCGATGATCTTTCAGGAACCGCTGACCGCGCTCAACCCGCTGCACACGGTGGAGAAGCAGATCGGCGAAATCCTGCGCATCCACAAGGGCATGATCCGGTCCGCCGCCCGCCGGCGGGTGCTCGAACTGCTCGACCGGGTGGGCATCGCCGATGCGGCGCGCCGGCTCGGCGCCTTCCCGCACGAACTCTCCGGCGGCCAGCGCCAGCGGGTGATGATCGCCATGGCGCTGGCCAACGAGCCCGACCTGCTGATCGCCGACGAGCCGACCACCGCCGTCGATGTCACCATCCAGGCGACGATCCTGAAGCTGCTGAAGGATCTGCAGCGGGACATGGGGCTGGGCATCCTGTTCATCACCCACGATCTGGGCGTGGTCGGGCACTTTGCCGACCGGGTCGCGGTCATGCGCCAGGGCGAAATCGTCGAGACCGGCAGCGTCGCCGAAACCTTCGGCAATCCGCAGCACGGCTATACGCAGCGCCTGCTGGCGTCGGAACCGCAGGGCACGCCGCCGCCGGTGCCGGACGATGCCGCCGAGATCGTCGCCACCGAAGGATTCCGGGTCTGGTATCCGGTGAAGGCCGGCGTGTTCCGCCGCACCGTCGATCACATCAAGGCGGTGGACGATATCGGCCTGTGCGTCCGGGCCGGCGAGACGGTCGGCGTGGTCGGCGAAAGCGGCTCCGGCAAGACATCGCTCGGCCTCGGCCTGCTGCGCCTGATCGCCAGCCGCGGCCCGATCCGCTATCGCGGGCAGGATATCCAGGCTCTCGGCTGGAAGGCGCTGCGGCCGCTGCGCCGCGAAATGCAGATCGTTTTCCAGGACCCGTTCGGCAGCCTCAGCCCGCGCCTGACCGTCGGCGAGATCGTCGAGGAAGGGCTCAGAATCCACGGGCTCGGCAGCCCGGCGGAGCGCGAGCGGGCGGTGATCGAGGCGCTGGCCGAAACCGGGCTGGACCCGGAGACGCGCCATCGCTATCCGCACGAATTTTCCGGCGGCCAGCGCCAGCGCGTCTCCATTGCCCGCGCCATCGTCCTGAAGCCCCGGCTCGTCGTGCTCGACGAGCCGACCTCCGCCCTCGACCGGTCGGTCCAGAGCCAGATCGTCGATCTGCTGCACCAGCTCCAGCGCGACCACGATCTGGCCTATCTGTTCATCAGCCACGATCTGAAGGTGATCCGGGCGATGAGCCACCAGATCGTCGTCATGCGCGGCGGCCGGGTTGTCGAGCAGGGCCCCGCCGCCCAGGTGCTCGACAGCCCCCGGGCGCCCTATACCCGCGCCCTGATGGCCGCCGCCTTCGACTTCCGGGCCGACGAGAGCGGCATCGTCGCGGCCTGACGGGGCGAGGCGGAACGATTGCGGGCGACAGACGAAGGGACCGTTCGGCAATGACCATGCTGCTGGCCTCCTCCTGGGCCGATATGAACCCCTGGTTCGGCCTCTGGCGCGAGATGCTGGGCCGCGAGCCCGGCGGCATCGAAGTGCGCCTCTATCCGGAGGAGCTGGGCGATGCCGGCGACATCGTCACCGCCCTGGTGTGGGACCCGCCGCCGGGCCTGCTCGCCGGCCTGCCCAATCTGAAGCTGATCCAGTCGCTGGGCATGGGCGTCGATCATATCTTCCGGCATACCGACCTGCCGGCCGGCGTGCCGGTGGCGCGCCTGGTCGATCCCGACCTGGTCGCGCGCATGAGCGAATATTGCGTGCACAGCGTGCTGCACTATCACCGCGACGCCGACCGCTACGACCGCGACCAGGCGGCCCGGCGCTGGCGCCCGCGCCCCTATCCGGCGGCCAGCGCGCGACCGGTCGGCGTCATGGGCCTGGGCGCGATCGGCGCCGACACGGCGGGCAAGCTCGCCCGGCTCGGCTTCGACGTCGCCGGCTGGAGCCGGTCGCCGAAGGCGCTTCCCGGCATCGCCGGCTTCCACGGCAGCGAAGGCTTCGCGGCCTTCATGGCGCGGTCGCAGATCGTCGTCTGCCTGCTGCCGCTCACGCCGGAAACAGAGGGCATTCTCGACGCGCGGGCCTTCGCCCTGATGCCGGCCGGCGGCGGCATCGTCAACGCGGCGCGCGGCGGCCATGTCGTCGATGCCGATCTGATCGCGGCGCTGGATTCCGGCCATCTGGCGTTCGCCAAGCTGGACGTGTTCCGCACCGAGCCCCTGCCACCGGACCATCCCTTCTGGCGCCACCCGAAAATCCGCATCACGCCGCACAATGCCGGCATCACCAACCCGGAAAGCGCCGCCGCCCAGGTCGCCGAGAACCATCGCCGGGTGCTGCGGGGCGAGCCGCCGCACAATATCGTCGACCCCGCCCGCGGCTACTGACCGGCGGCCGCAGGTCGCGATCTATCGTTCGGAGCGGCCGGCGAACAGGGTGGAGTGCGGTCAATAGTGCACGCATTTATCCTTGATCGCGGTCGCCGCCGGCTGGCACGATGGGCCGATGAATGGCCGGCAGTTCATCGCAAGAGTCCGCAGATGGGCGCGGGAGCGGGATATTGAAGTATGGTTCGTGGCCTCGGAAGGGCCCGGCTCACACGGGACGCTCTATGCGGGCGGGCGCAAGACGACCGTCAAGGACCGGAAGAAGGAAATCGGCAAGGGGCTGCTCGGCAAGATGCTCGCCGATCTCGGGATCGACAGGAAGGATTTCTGATTGGCGAACGCCGCAGACCGCCAGGCATGAGGGGCCGGAACAATGGACGACACCTGCAACTATCCCGCCCTGGTCGAGCGCGACGAGGACGGCCGCCATGTGGTCGCGTTCCCCGATTTCGGATGGGGCGCGACGGACGGCGCGACCCGCGACGAGGCGCTGGCCGAAGCGAGGGACCTGCTGCGCGAGCTGATCGCGGCAACGATGCGCGAGGGCGCGGACCTGCCGGCGCCGTCGCGCGCGACGGCAAGCCGGCCCCTCGTCGTTCCGCCGGTGCCCATTGCGCTGAAGGCAGCGCTCTATCGGGCGTTCCGCAGGGCGGGCATATCGCAACGCCGCCTCGCCCGAGATCTCGGCATTGCCGAGAGCGAGGTGCGGCGCATGCTGAATCCGGACCATGCCACCAGGGCGGCCGCCATAGACCGCGCCCTGCGCCATCTCGGCCAGCGGGTCAGCATCGCCGTCGGCGAGGCGGCGTGACCGGCGGCGGGGCTGCCGGCCCGCCGTCCGCCCGGCCGCCCGCGGCTACTGACCGGCGGCCGCCTCGAGCAGGCAGGCTACCGTCTCTTCGGGATGGGAGATCATGAGATCGTGCGGCCCGTCGATACTGCGGCACAGCCAGGCGGGATCGGCCGACAGGCGCGCGTGAAAGGCATGGAACGGCGACGGCCGGTTGGTCGCCGCCAGAACATAGAGCTTCCGGCCGACCGAGCGCCACGCGCCGGTCAGCGGCAGCGGCTCGGTCAGGCTGCGCAGCGGGTGCGGCGTCACCCGGTCCTCGACCCAGGCCTGCTGCGCCGGATCGTCGAGCCAGACGCTGGCCGGCAGCGGCGGCACTTTCCAGCCGTCGCCCCGTTCCGCGGCCGCCCGGCGCATGGCAGCGGCGCGCTCCGGCGGGGCGAGATCGTGCAGACACTGGCCGTCTTCCGGCACGAAGGCATCGAGCCAGACCACCGCCCGCAGCCGGCCGGCCGCCCTGTCCGCCACTCCGGTGACGACCATGCCGCCATAGCTGTGGCCGCACAGAACCGCATCCTCCAGGCCCTCGCCGGCGAAGAGATCGGCGATATCCCGGATATGGGTTTCGAGGCCGGTTTCGGGCGACAGCAGATGGGCGCGCTCCGCCAGGCCGGTGAGCGTCGGCGTCCGCACGGAATGGCCCGCGGCGCGCAGCCGGCCGGCGACATCGCGCCAGCACCAGCCGCCATGCCAGGCGCCGTGGACGAGAACGAATTCGGTCATCGGCCCCCTCCGGGATGTCACGATCCGCATCCCTGTTCGCCCCGCAATACAGGAAATTTTGCCG
The DNA here is from genome assembly GCA_965221475.1 of Alphaproteobacteria bacterium. Lineage (GTDB taxonomy): Bacteria > Pseudomonadota > Alphaproteobacteria > Bin65 > Bin65 > Bin65. The sequence goes on from OZ244891.1 coordinate 1,561,251, forward strand.
GGACGGCAAGCAGGCACCCGCCGCCGCCCGCGCCTTGAGGGCAGGCGGACAGGCTACCCATCGGCCGCTTTGGCCTGTAAACACGGGTTCCGGCCATGGGCAGGGCGTTCCGCCCCCTGCCGGCCAGCGGAGATTTTAGTATGGCGACCGCCCTTCCCGCCGACCGCATCCTCGCCACCCATGTCGGCAGCCTGCCGCGGCCGGACGATCTGATCGACCTGCTGGTCGCCAGAGACCGCGACCTGCCGCACGATCCGGCGCTGCTGGAACGGCGCATCGCCGAAGCGGTGACGGAAACCGTGCGCCAGCAGGTCGCCTGCGGCGTCGACATCGTCAGCGACGGCGAAATGTCGAAAATTTCCTATACCAACTATGTCAAGCACCGCCTGAAAGGGTTCGGCGCGCCGGAGCCGCTGCGCTGGACGCCGTCGGACCTGCTCGACCATCCGGACTATGCCGCCAGCCTGAAGGCGAACGCCAAGCTGCCGAATATCGATCCGCCGGCCTGCCGCGCGCCCATCGAGCCCGGCGACCCGGCGCCGCTGGAGGCCGATCTCGCCAACTACCGGGCCGCGCTGGACCGGGCAGCGGCCGAGGGCAACGGGGCCGGGGCGCCGGCCGGCGCCTTCATGAACGCCGCCTCGCCCGGCGTCGTCGCCCATTTCATGCCCGATGCCTGGTACGGCACGCGGGACGATTATGTCCAGGCGCTGGCCGAGGCGCTGAGCCACGAATACGAGGCGATCCACGCCGCCGGCTTCCTGCTCCAGATCGATTGCCCGGACCTCGCCATGGTCCGCCATATGGAATTTGCCGGCCGGCCGCTGGAGGAATTCCGCCGCGCCGCCGCGGTCGGGGTCGAGGCGCTTAACCACGCGACCCGCAACATCCCGGCCGAGGCGATGCGGATGCACCTCTGCTGGGGCAACTATCCCGGCCCGCACACCCACGATGTGCCCTTCGCGGCGATGGCGGACATCGTTTTCCGCGCCCGCCCGGCGGTTATCCTGTTCGAGGGCGCCAACCCGCAGCACGCGCACCAGCACGAGGAGCTGGCCGAGATCGCCATTCCCGACGACAAGATTCTGGCGCCGGGCACCATCGATACCAATACCAGCCATGTCGAGCATCCCAAGCTGGTGGCGCAGCGCCTGTGCGCCTGGGCCGATATCGTCGGCCGCGAGCGGGTGCAGGCCGGCACCGATTGCGGCTTCTCCACCCTCGCCAGCCTGCCGCGGGTGTGGCCGAGCATCGTCTGGGACAAGCTGCGCGCGCTCGCCGACGGCGCGGCGCTGGCGACCGACCGGCTGTGGGGCCGCCGGGCGGGGCGGCCATGACCACCGGCCTGGTCTGGGACGAACGGCTGATGTGGCACGATGCCGGGACGCGCTTCGGCCCGATCGGCGCGCTGGACTGGATGGAGCCCATCGAGCCGCCGGAAAGCGCGCCGGGCAAGCGGCGCATCCGCAATCTGCTCGAGGCGAGCGGCCTGGCCCGCTCGCTCGCCGCCCTCGCGCCGGCGCCGGCCGGCGATGCCGATCTGCTCCGGGTGCACAGCCAGGCCCATCTCGACCGGATTGCCGCGGTCAGCGCCGCCGGCGGCGGCAATGTCGCCCGCCGCTTCGCCACCACGCGGGTCGGGCCCGGCGGCGACGCCATCGCCCGCCTCGCCGCCGGCGCCGGCATCGCGGCGGTCGATGCCGTGCTGGCCGGCCGGGTCGCCAACGCCTACTGCCTGGTCCGGCCGCCCGGCCACCATGCCGAGCCGGACGAGGCGATGGGCTTCTGCATCTATGGCAATGCCGCCATCGCCGGCATGCATGCTCTGGAATGCGCCGGCCTGGAGCGCATCGCCTTCGTCGACTGGGACGCCCATCACGGCAACGGTACCCAGGCGGCGTTCTGGACCGATGCGCGCGCCCTCACCGTCTCGCTGCATCAGGATGGCGCCTTTCCGCCCGGCAGCGGCGCGGCGGAAGAGGTCGGCGCCGGCGCTGCCGCCGGCACGAACATCAACATCCCGCTGCCGCCGGGCTCCGGCGAAGGCGCCTGGCTGGCGGCGTTCGAGCGCGTCGTGCTGCCGGCGCTGCACGCCTTCCGGCCCGATATGATCTTCGTGGCCAGCGGCTTCGATGCCGGCGGCCACGATCCGCTCGCCCGCATGATGCTGACCAGCGAAAGCTACCGGCGCATGACGGCCCTGCTGATGGAGGCGGCGGACGCGCTGTGCGCCGGCCGGATCGTCATGCTGCACGAGGGCGGCTATGCCCCGCACAGCGTGCCCTTCATGGCGCTGGCGGTGTTCGAGACCCTTTCCGGCATTTCCACCCCGGTCGCCGACCCCTTCCTGCCGGCACTCGCCGGCAGCCCCTGGCAGGCGCTCCAGCCCCATCAGGATGCCGCCATCGCCGCCGCCGAACGGCACGGCCTGGCCGCGCTGACGGCGCGGGGCTGAGGGGGATGCGCCCGGCCCGGCATCCGGCATTGCGTTGCGGCGCAGGAATCGACACTCTCCGGGGCGACAACCCGGCGCTGCAGACGAGGACAGTATGAGCGACGACACGAAGCATGAATCGCTGCGGGCGGCGCGGCTTTCGGGCGGCATCGGGCCGCGCTACCAGCCGCGCTCGCTGCTCGACCGGAACGGCGGTTTGGCCGGCGGCGGCGCCGGGCCCGGCGGCCCGCCGGTGCGGGCGCCTTCGCGCCCCGGCCCGGCCGCGCCGGCAGGCGGCGGCAAGAAGGATATACTCTGCGCCTTCGGCATCGATGTCGATGCGGTCGCCGGCTGGCTCGGCTCCTATGGCGGCGAGGATTCGCCCTGCGATATCTCCCGCGGCCTGTTTTCCGGCGAAATCGGCTCGCCGCGGCTGGTCAAGCTGTTCGACCGCTTCGGCATCCGGACGACCTGGTTCATCCCCGGCCATTCGCTCGAAACCTTTCCGAAGCAGATGCAGATGGTGGTCGATGCCGGCCATGAGATCGGCATGCACGGCTATTCCCACGAAAACCCGATCGCCATGACGCCGGAGCAGGAAGAGACGGTGATGGACCGCTGCATCGAGCTGATCGAGCGCGTCGCCGGCCGCCGCCCGACCGGCTATGTTGCGCCGTGGTGGGAGTTCAGCCCGGTCACCAACGAAATGCTGCTGAAGAAGGGCATCAAATACGACCACAGCCTGATGAACAACGATTTCCACCCCTTCTATGCCCGGGTCGGCGACAGCTGGACGAAGATCGACTATTCGAAGCGGGCCGAGGAGTGGATGAAGCCGCTGGTGCGCGGCCGCGAGACCGATCTCGTCGATATTCCCGGCAGCTGGTATCTCGACGATCTGCCGCCGATGATGTTCATCAAATCCGCGCCCAACAGCTTCGGCTTCGTCAATCCGCGCGATATCGAGGATTTGTGGCTGCAGCAGTTCGACTGGGTCTACCGGGAATACGATTACGCCGTCTTCACCATGACGATCCACCCGGACGTTTCGGGCCGGCCGCAGGTCCTGCTCATGCTCGAACGGGTGTTCGAACATATCGACCGGCACAGCGGCGTGCGCTGGTGCACCTTCGACGAGATCGCCGACGATTTCATCCAGCGCTATCCGCGCGAAGGCGCGGCGCGGCCGGAATCGGTGGTCGCCTGAGGGCGGCGCGACCGGCTCCGGCAGCAGCGAGCGGGCCATGTGCAGCCTGTGCGGCATTCTGGGCGGGCCCGGCCACTGGACCGAGAGCGACCGTTCGCCCGAAGCGTTCGCCAGCCGGTCGGCCGCGACCACCAGGCGGCGCGAGCGCCAGGAGCGGACCCGCCTCGCCAACCGCATCCTGCAGCATTACGGGCTGAAGCTGACCGATTTCGCCGGCGGCTCCTATGTCCTGGCGACCCGCACCGGCCGCTCGCACATCGTCGACAACATCGCCGAGGTCTGGCGCGCGGCCGAGGGGCTGACCGGCCGGCCGTGCGACCCGCTCGACCCGGCGCTGCTCGACCGGCTGGCGGCGCCATGACGGAAGGCAGCGCGCTCGTCCCGGTCGATATCGTCACCGGCTTTCTCGGCAGCGGCAAGACGACCCTGCTCGCCCGGCTGCTGAAATCGCCGGACCTGCGCGATACCGCCGTGCTGGTCAACGAGTTCGGCGAGGTTGGGCTGGACCATCATTTGATCGAACACGCGCAAGAGAGCGTCCTGCTGCTGGAAAACGGCTGTCTGTGCTGCGCCATCCGCGGCGATTTGCAGGACGCCCTGCGCACCCTGTTCTCACAGCGCGAACGCGGCGAGATCCCGCATTTCCGGCGCGTCGCCGTTGAAACCTCCGGCCTCGCCGACCCGACGCCCATCGCCTATACCATCCTCACCGAGCCGGTGCTGCGCCACCATTTCCGCCTCGGCCGGATCGTCACCGCGGTCGATGCGCTCAACGCCGAAGCGCAGCTCGCGCGCCATCCGGAATCGGTCCGGCAGGCCGCCATTGCCGACCGGCTGGTGCTGACCAAGACGGCGCTGGTCGAAGATGGCGGCCGGGCGGCGCGCGCCGCCGTCGCGGCGATCAACGGCGCCGCGCCGGTCGTCGATGCCGATGCCGGCCCGCTCGCGCCCGAGATGCTGCTGACCGCGGACCCGGACGCCGGGCCGGACGCCGATATGGACGATGCCTGGAGCGGGTGGCGCGGCGCGGCCTTCGGGCCCGAAGGCCCGGCCGCCGGCGGTTCCGGCCACGCCGATCACAGCCATGGCGATCACAGCCACGGCGTCGCCTCCTTCTGTCTGCGCTTCGGCGGCCCGATGGACTGGACGGCCTTCGGCCTGTGGATGACCATGCTGCTGAACCGGCATGGCGAGCGCGTGCTGCGCATCAAGGGGATGCTCAACGTCGCCGGGGTCGCCGATCCGGTGCTCATCAACGGCGTCCAGCACGTCGTCCACCCGCCCGGCCATCTGACCGGCTGGCCGGACGACGACCGCAGCTCGCGCATCGTCTTCATCGTCCAGGGAATCGACCGGGCGGCGATCGAAGGCTCGCTGAACGCCTTCAACGCGCTGGCCGCCGCCTGAGCCCCCTTGTGCCCTATCCCGCGTTCGGGTTGCGACGCGGCGGCGTGCGGCCCGGCCGCCGGCCGAGGCGGAAGGCGCGCACCATGCGGTGCAGCAGATAGAAGCCGATGGCCAGGATCACCAGCACGATCATCGCGAGCAGCTTGCGCCCGAACACCGGATCGAGAATCGTGCCCCGGTCGATCAGGTGCAGGCTCAACATTTCGATGACCTGCAGAATGCCGCCGGCGCACAGGATCAGCGCCACCAGCAGCGCTACCTGGAGCGTATCGAAGACCAGCCCCTCGGCATCCAGATCGCTGACGCGCCGGAAGAAGTGCCGGCGGAACGACTGCCAGTGGGCGACCGCATAGGCCACCACGCCGACAAAGGCGGCGAACCAGAACACGATGGTCGAGGACGCCAGACCGCGAATGCTGTCGCCGACCAGCTTCTCGAACGGCGGGTAGAAATAGACGAACACCGCCAGGATCGCGAGGCCGACGACGGCGATCCAGTATCGCAGGGAACGCAGGCCCCCGGTTTCTTGCGCCATGGCTGTCCAACAGTTTCGATTGCCGAAGCGGCGGCAGTACAGCATACAAGCCCTGCGAACGAAAGACCCGACCCGATGCGCCGCCGGGCGCCGGCCGGCGCCATCGGCGGCGGCGCCGGTTGACGGTGCGCGCCCGGTCGGCAATCATCCGCCCACGCGGCAGGAGCAGCAGGAGAGCCGATGGCCCTTCGCCTGGGTATCGAGGTCGGAAACGGCCATACGGATCTGTTGCTGCTCGACGATTCCGGCGCCGTGCACGGGCTGCGGGCCGCGAACCGGCCCGGCGATCCGGCGGCCGCCCTTGCCGCCGGCATCCGCCGGCTGTCGGAGGCGGCCGGGGCGGCACCCGGCGATATCGGAACGGTGGTTCACGGCGCGCCCGGCCTCGATCCGGCGGCGGGCGGCGCGTCGGCCGTCGGCCTTCTGGTCACCGCCGGATTCGAGCATGTGCTGCTGCTCGCCCGCGGCCAGGGCGCCGGCCCGATGGCCGACCGGGTGACGGCCACCCTGGGCATTGCCGAGCGCATCGACGCCGCCGGCCAGGTGCAGAAGCCCATCGACGAGGCGGCGGCCCGGTCGGCGATCCGGGTCCTGCGCGACGCCGGCGCCAACTGCATCGCCGTCGCCCTGCTGCACGCGGCGGCGAACCCGGCGCACGAGCGGGCGCTCAAGGCGCTGATCGCCGACGAGGCCGGCGGCCTGCCGGCGATCCTGTCCAGCGATGTCGTCGCCGAGGCCGCCGATTACGAACGCACCGTCGCCGCCGTGGCCGCCGCTGTGCTGCGCCCGGCGCTGACCGGCTATCTCGGCACCTTCGCCGACCGGCTGCGCGCGCTCGACATTGCCGGCGAATTGCGGGTGGCGCGCGCCGACGGCGGCGCCATGACGCCGGCCCACGCCGGCGAAGCGCCGGTCGAGGCCCTGCAGGCCGCGCGCGCCGCCGGCATGGCCGCGGCCGCCGCCGCGGCCGGCCGGGCCGGCTGCCGCGACGCGCTGGTGCTCGATATGGGCGCCGGCGGGGCCGGGATCGGCGTCGTTGCCGACGGCGCGCCCGTTATCGCCCGCCGGATGCCGGTCGCCAGCGCCCGGCTGAGCCTGCCTGCGGTCGCCATCGCCCCGGCCGGCATCGGCGGCAGCGCGGCGGTGCGGCTGACCGGCCATGGCGCCCTGCGCGTCGGGCCGGAGGCCGCGCCCGGCGGGCCGGCCTGTTTCGGCGGCGACGGGCCGACCCTCACCGACGCCAATCTGGTGCTCGGCCTGATCCCGGCGGCGGCCGGACCGGACCGGACGGACGACGGAGCCGCCGGCCGGGCGCCGGACCGGGCCGCGGCCGAGGCCGCCATCGCCCGCCTCGCCGACCGGCTGGGCGTCAGCCCGCATCACGCCGCCCAGGGCATTCGCGATCTCGCCAACGAGAAGCTGTATGGCGCCCTGCGCCAGTGCGCGGCGGCGCATGGTATCGACCTCGCCGCGCTGCCGCTGGTCGCCTGCGGCGGCGACGGGCCGCTCCACGGCAATGCGCTCGCCATGCTGTGCGGCGACGGGCCGGTCGTCATTCCGGCCCGGCCGGACATGATGGCCGCCCGCGGTTATGTCGAGGCCCGGCCGCGGCAGGAATTCGCCCGCAGTTGCCGCCGCCTGCTGGACGATACCAACGCCGCAGCGGTGGGCGGGATGCTGGATGAGCTGAGCGCGCGGGCCGGTGCCTGGCTGGACGAGGAGGGCGCGCCAGCGACCGGACGGCGGCTGCGCTTCGAGGCCGATGTCGCCTGTCGCGACCGGGGCGCCGATTTCACCCTGGAGATCGATCCGGCCCGGCTGCCGGACTGGGGGCTGCGCGATCTGGCCGACCGCTTCCGCTCGGCCTTCGAGCAGCGCCACGGCGTGCGCCCCGGCGCGCCGGCCGAACTGGTGCGCCTGCGCGCCATTGCCGGCGGCCGCGGCGCAGACCGGGCCGGCGGCAGCGCACCGCGCCCGCCGGCCGGACGGGGCGATGCCGCCGGCGCCCGCATCGGCGAGCAGCGCATCTTTCTCGACAGCAGCTTCCTCAACGCGACCGTCTATGCCGCCGGCCGGCTGGAGCCGGGCAGCCGGGCGGCCGGCCCGGCGCTGGTCGCCGGCAGCGGCTGGACCGCGCTCATTCATCCCGGCTATGCCGGCACCGCGGCGGCCGATGGCGGGCTGACCATCGCACCGGACCGGGCCGGGGAGGCCGGCCCGTGACCGCCCCGCGCCCGCCCGTATCGTCGCTCGACGCCCTGCTGCAATCGACCCGCGAGCAGTTCGAGCGGACTTTCGCCGACCGGCAGCGCCAGGCGGATGCCGCCGGACTGCGCCGCGGCCCGCCCACCGCCGCGGCGGTGGCGACAGCCGGGGCGCCGGCGCCCGCTGCACCCGATATCGACGCAACGCTGGACCGCCGCTTCGGCGCCGACTGGTCGGCCGAACTGGTCGAGACCCGGACGGTCGGCGGCACCCTTTCCGCCCTCTACCGGCTCACCGCAGACGGGCGCTCGGCGCTCGAATTCGGCGATGCGCCGGCCGGCGACGGCGGGGAGGAGGCGCGCCAGGCGGCGCTGGAGGAGGCCCGCCAGACCGCGCTGGCGAAAGCGGCCGACACGCTGGCCCACGGCGCCCGCCCGTCCGCACCGGCAGAACGGACCCTGCCGCGGGCGCCGGCGGCGGCACCCCGCGCCGCGCCGGCTTCGAGCGGCGCGCTGGCGGCGCTGGCGCTCGACCGGATCGAGGCGGCGTGGCGGCAGATCCGCAAGGAGGCCGGGATTGTTCTGGCGCACCATGCGCTCGCCCCTTCGGTGCGGCACCGGCAGGCGGAGGCGGCGAGCCTGACCGATGCGGGCGGCGCGGCACTGATCGGCCGGCCGGTGCCGGCGGTCGCCGCCCTGGTGCGGGCGCAGGCCGGCGACCTGCGGCCGGGCGACATTTTCCTGCTCGGCGATCCCTGGGCCCCCGGTGCCGGCCTGCCGGCCGGCACCTGGACGGCGGTCGCGCCGGCCTTCGGCCCGGATTCCGGCGGCGGCGGCGATGGCGGCCCGGGCGGGCCGGCCGGGTTCGGCACCGCGACGATGGCGATGGGCGACCATGGCCCGGTCGGCGGCAGCCGGCCCAACCGGGCGGCCTCCGCCCATGACGAGGGCCTGCGCATTCCGCCGATGCGCATTTTCGGCGCCGGCGGGACCAACCGGGCGGCGCTGGAGCTGATCCTGAACAATGTCCGCGACCCCGATGCCGCCCATGGCGACCTGCGGGCGCTGGTCGCCGCGGCCCGGACCGGCGCGCAGGGAATCGCCGATCTGTGCCGCCGCTTCGGCGCCGACGGCTACCGCCAGGCCTGCGCCGCAACCCTGGCGCGGAGCGAGCGGGCGCTGCGCGGCCTCATCGCCGCCCGGCTGCCGGAAGAGCCCAAATCGTTCGAGGACCGGGTGGACAGCGACGGCTGCGGCAACGGCCCCTTCGCGCTGAAGCTGACGATCTGGCGCGAGGGCGATCTCGCCTTCTGCGACTGGACCGGCACGGCGGCCCAGGCCGAGGGCCCGATCAACCTGCCGCTCGACGATGCAGCCGCCGCCCACATCGTCGCGCAGCGGCTGGTCCGCATTTTCGATCCGGAGATCGCGGTCAATGACGGGCTGCTGGCGCCGTTCCGCATTGCCATCCCGGACGGCAGCCTGTTGCGGCCGCACTTTCCGGCGCCGCTCGGCAACGGGGCCCACACCCTGGCGCGGGTTCACGATGTGGTGAACGGCGCGCTCGGCCTGTGCGCCGAAGCGGCCGGAACGGCGGCCGGCTACGGCTCCAGCCCGCAGATGGTCTTCGCCGGCCGCGACCGGCACGGCCGGCCGTTCCGCCTGACCGATCCTGTCTTCGGCGGCGCGCCGGCGCGGCCGGGGCGGGACGGGCAGGACGGCCGGTCGCTGTCCGCCGGCGCGCGGACCCGGCCGGTCGAGCAGGTCGAGGCCGGCTTTCCCGTGGCGGTCGAGAGCCTGTCCGCCATTGCGGACAGCGGCGGCGCCGGGCGGCAGCGCGGCGGCTGCGGCGTCGAAAAGGTCTATCGCTTCGCGGCGGCCGGCACGGTGCGCTGGCGCGACGACCGCGAGCGCTCGCGGCCATGGGGCGGCGAAGGCGGCGAGGCCGGCGCCGCCTCGGCAAAAATCCTCATCCGGGCCGACGGTTCGCGCGAGGAGCCCGGCGCCAAGGCCGATGGCATCGGGGTCGCGGCCGGCGACCGGCTCGTCTTCCGCACGGCCGGCGGCGGCGGCTGGGGCAATCCGCTGGAGCGCGATCCGCAACGGGTTTGCAACGATGTCCGGCGCGGCCTGGTCTCGACGGCGGCGGCCAGGGATCGCTATGGTGTCGTCCTGACCGGCCGGCCGGAAGCCTGCACGGTGGACCGGGCGGCGACGGACGAGCTGCGCGATACGCTCGGCCGCTCCCGCGGCCGGGCACCATCATCCCGCGCCGGCCGGGGGCGGGGCGAATGACCGGCCCGGACAGGACTGCCGGGCCGGGGAACGGAAACGAAGCGGCAGGCCGGGGCCGGCCGCCGCAGACTGCGCGACGCGAAGGGGCGGAAGCATGATTGAGAACATCGTCGTCGGCATTGTGCTGGCGGTCGTCGTCATTGCGATCATCTATATCCTGTCGATCTGGGTGTACAAGCGCGCACCCTCGAACATGGGCTTCATCCGCACCGGCTTTCTCGGCACCAAGGTGTGCCTGGGGCGCGGCGCGATCGTGCTGCCGGTGTTCCACGAGGTGACCTGGGTCTCGCTCGAGACAATCAAGCTGATCGTCAGCCGCTCGCGCGACCAGGCGGTGCTGACCCACGACAATGTCCGCATCGACGTTTCGACCGAACTGTACAGCCATGTCGGCCGGACCGAGAGCGAACTGCTGACCGCCGGGCGCAGCCTGGGCGAGAAGACCTTCGATCCGGAGAAAATCCGCAATCTGCTCGAAGCCAAGGTCGTCGGCGCCCTGCGCAGCTATGCCGCCACCAAGCCGCTCAAGGAACTGCACGAGAACCGCGAGGCGATGGCCGAGGCGATCAAGGCCAATGTCATCGAGAGCTTCCGCGCCAACGGCCTGACCCTCGAAGAGGTCACCATCGTCGCCCTGGAACAGACCGGCAAGGAGCATTTCAAGACCGACAATGTGTTCGATGCCGAGGGCCTGAAGATCATCACGGAGATCACCAGCGAGGCGCGGCGCAAGGTGCACGACACCGAAAAGCGGACCACGGTCGCCATCCGGCAGAAGGACCTGGATACCCAGCTCGAACTGCTGGAGATCGAACGCCAGGAAGCGACCGCCCGCGCCAACCAGGACAAGGCGGTTTCCAACGAGGAAGCGCTCCAGATGCGCGAGAAGCAGGTCTTCATACTCGACCAGCGCAAGGCGGTGGAGGAGCAGGAGATCGGCAACGAGGTCGAGCTCGAAAGGCTGCGCACCGAGCGCCAGCTGGCGATTACCGAGGAGGCGCAGAAGCGCGAGGCTTCGGAAATCCGCAAGGCCCTGAAGCTGGAGCAGGAGCGGCGCGACAAGGAAATCGCCATCATCGCCAAGGCGCGGGAGGAGGAGCTGGCCGAGATCGAGCGCACCCTGGCGCGCGAGAAGGCCGAGAAGGACAAGCAGATCGGCCTGATCCGCAAGGAGGTCGAGCGCCAGAAGGCCGATATCGCCCAGTCGACCGCGATTGCCGCCGAAGAGGAGACCGCCCGGATCGCGCGCCACAAGGCGGCCGAACAGGCGGCGCTGGAGACCCGCAAGCTGAGCCTCGCCACCCGGCTCGACCTGCTCGACCTCGACCGGCAGGAGGCGTTTGCCGAGGCCGAACAGGAGCGCGAGGTCTCCAGCGAGAAGGCCCGCGCGATGAGCGAGACCCAGCGCTTCGTCATCGAGCAGCGCTGGACCGTGCAGCAGGAAGAGCTCGACAAGGAACGGGCCCTGGAGACGGCCCGCATCGAGAAGGATGCCGCGCTCATCGACGAGAGCACGCGCAAGGAAGCGGCCGAAATCCGGCGCCAGCTCGCCGTCGAGCTGGAGGAGCGGGAGCGCGAGATCGCGCTGATCGGCAAGGAGCAGGAGCGCGAGCTCGTCGACATAAGGCGCTATCAGGCGCGCGAGACGGAGGAGCGGGAGCGCGAGATCGCGCTGGAGGAGAAGACCCGGCAGCTCGAGGCCGCCGAGGCGGCCCGGCTGGCGACGACCGCCGAGCGGGTGCGCGCATCGCACGCCGCCGACGCCGCCGGCTTCCTCGCCGATGCCGAGCGCGACCGGGAGATCCGGCGCATCGAGGCCGAGAAGCTGGCCGAGGCCGAGCGCATTGCCGAGGAAACCAAGGCGCAGATCGCCAGCATGCATCTGGTCACCCAGTCCGAGGCCCGGCAGCAGGCTTCGGAGCGCGAGGCGGCGGCGACGCTCACCCGTGCCAACGCCGGCAGCGAGGCGCAGAAGATTACCGCCGAGGGCATCGAGCGCGAGGCCGGTGCGCGCGGCCGCGCCGAAATGGAGGTCGAGGCGCTGCGCGTGCAGCGGACCGAAGAGAAGCTGCGCGCCGAGGCCGCCGGCATGGAGGCCAAGGCCGACGCGCTCAAGAAATACAACGAAGCCGCGATGTTCCTCGAACTCTCGAAACTGTTCATCGAGGCCGAGCGCGATGTCCATATCGATCAGGCCAAGGCCATGGGCAACGCGCTGGAAGGGGCGCAGATCCGCATGTATGGCGGCAGCGGCGACGGCACGATGGATACCATCCGCGGCCTGTTCAACTCCGGCTTCGGCCTCGGCGAGGCGATGGAGGGGCTGGCCCAGTCCATGCCCGACGGGCTGCGCGACCGCTTCCGGGCCAACGGGCTGCGCGGCCTGTTCGGCCGGCCGGCGGACAGCGGCCTGCTGCTGCAGACCCACGGCCAGCTCGGCGTTCTGGTCGAGCGTGCGCTGGGCACCGCCGAGGCGCGCCAGGCGCCGCTGGCCGAGGCGGTCGAGACGCTGGAAGCGGCCGCCGGCAACGATCCGGCGCAGCTGCGCGCGGTCGGCACGCTGAGGCAGATGGCGGCCCGGCCGGAGTTCTCCGCCGTGCCGTTCGACACGATCTGGTCGCTGCTGACGGCGCTGACCGAGCGCACCGACTGACCGGCCCGGCCGGCCGCCGAACGCCTGCCTGGGGGAAGCGCTGCCGATGAGCGACTTCGACGTCGTTCTCGAAAACGTCAACAAGACCTTTCCGGGCGGCGTCCGTGCCGTGATCGATTTCAATTGCGAAATCCGGCACGGCGAGTTCGTCGCCATGCTGGGGCCGAGCGGCTGCGGCAAGACCACGACGCTGCGCATGATCGGCGGCCTGGAGGAGGTGACGAGCGGCCGTATCTGGCTCGCCGGCGAGGATGTGACCGACCTGCCGCCGTCGCGGCGCAACACGTCGATGATGTTCCAGAGCTTTGCGCTGTTCCCGCACCGCAACGTTCACCAGAATGTCGAGTTCAGCCTGAAGATGCAGGGCGTCCCGAAGGAGGAGCGGGCCCGGCGCACCCGGCAGATGGTGGATATGGTCGGCCTCGGCCCGCTCGCCGACCGCCGGCCGCACGACCTTTCCGGCGGCCAGCAGCAGCGGGTGGCGCTGGCCAGGGCGCTCATCAGCGAGCCGACCGTCCTGCTGCTCGACGAGCCGCTCGGCGCGCTGGACTACAATCTGCGCCAGTCGATGATCTATGAGCTGAAGAAGATCCAGCGCGATACCGGCATCACCTTCATCATGGTGACCCATTCCCAGGAAGAGGCCATGTCGATGGCCGACAAGGTGATCGTGATGAGCGATGCGCTGATCCAGCAGACCGGCACATCGCGGGAAATCTACGAGGCGCCGCGCACCAGCTTCGTCGCGTCCTTCATCGGCAACAACAATCTGTTCCGCGGCACGGTGCGCTCGCGCTCCGGCTCGATTGTCATGGTCGAGGCCCATGGCCGGATGTTCTATGTCCGGGCGCCGGACTATATCGCCAGCATCCATGTCGACCGCGAGGCGCATTTCTCGGTCCGCGCCGACCTGATGCACACCGGCGACCGGCCGGACATGGCGAACCGGGTCGAGGGCACCTACGTCACCACCGAATTCAAGGGCTCGCTGGAGACGGACGTGTTCGAGATTGCGCCGGATGTCTATGTCTCGGTCGAGCAGCATCGCGGCGTCGCCGACCGGATGTACGAACCCGGCGAGCGCGAAACCGTGTGCTGGCCGGCCGATGCCGGCGTGCTGCTGGAACAGACGCCGTAGGCGCCGGCCGGCGGGCCGGAACGGAGAGCCGGCCCGGCGCCGCCGGCGCTGCTAGTCCCGTCCGGCGTCCATGATCGCCCGGGCGAGCCGTTCCGGCGCCGTGAAGCACACTTCGTGGCTGCCGGGAATCTGGATCAGCCGGAACAGGCCGAGCTTCTCCGACAGGCGCGGATGCCAGGTCAGGCTGTGCGGCAGCGACACGTCCTCGGTGCAGTTGATATAGGACTTGCCCATCGTCATCTCGGCCGGATTCGTCGACAGCGAAATCCTGTCGGTGAAGGTGGCGTAGGGGTGCGGGTTCAGCTTGTCGTACGTGGCCTGCGCCTCTTCCATGCTGGCGTCGTTCATGAAGGCCTCGCGCCAGATCGGGAAGGGCATGACGACGGAGCCGTCGCCCAGTTCGCCGGCGATCTGCCCGAACAGCAGCACATAGTGCTCCGGCACCATATCGTTCAGCGCTTCGCCGTCATTGGGCACGAAGGCGTTCCAGTAGATCAGGCGCCCGATGCGCGCCGGCACAAGATCGGCGACGCCGGTGATGACCATGCCGCCATAGCTGTGGCCCATGATGCGGACATCGTTCAGGTCGTGCTCTTCGAGATAATCGGCGATGGACCGGATGGCTTCGGCCAGCCCGACCGTCTTCGCGTCGCCGGGCCGGTTGCCGGCGATGGTCGGGCAGTGAACCTCGTGACCGGCGGCGCGGATCGGCGCGGCGGTCGCTTCGAGCTCGGCGCCGGTATGCCAGGCGCCGTGAACAAGGACGTATGTGGACATCGACTGTTCCTTTCCGGTGGTCCTGCTCCGCAGTCAGGCGCCCTCGAGCGCACCGGAAACTTAAAGGAACGCGCCGACAGATGCCAGAAAACCGCCGGCTTCAGGCATTGAGGAGCTGAACGCCCTGCCGACGGGCATGCCCGCGGGCGGTGCGCCGGGCCGTCGGGGCGGATTCGTGGTAGAACAGGCGAATGTGGCCGGGCCGGGAACGCAAGACCCTTCCCGCCTCTTCCCTGACTCTTTCCGGGACGAACCCTGACCATGCTTTCGGACCTGCCCCGCACGCTCTTTTCGCCGGACCACGAACTGTTCCGCGCCTCTGTCCGGTCGTTTCTGGAGGCCGAGGTCGTCCCGCACTATGCGGACTGGGAGGAGGCGGGCCGCACGCCGCGGGATATCTGGCTGCGGGCCGGCGAGATGGGCCTGCTCGGCACCGGCATCCCGGAGGAATATGGCGGGGCCGGCGGCGACTTCCTGTGGGACGCCATCGTCATAGAGGAGCTGGGCCGGTACGGCCTCGCGGCGCCGGCATGGGACATGCACGGGCACATCATCGCGCCGATGATCGCCGCGCACGGCACAGAGGAGCAGAAGCGCAGAATCCTGCCGGCCATGGCGGCCGGCGAAGCGATCTTCTGCATCGGACTGACCGAGCCCGGCGGGGGCAGCGATCTGGCCGCGCTGCGCACCCGCGCAGCGGAATCGGGCAACGGCTTTGTCGTCAACGGCTCGAAGACCTTCATTACGAACGGACACATTGCCGATTTCATCCTTCTGGCGGCGAACCGGCATCCGGATCGCGGCGCGAAGGGCGTATCCCTGTTCATCGTGCCGCTCGATTCGGACGGCATTACCCGCGGCCGGAATCTGAAAAAGATCGGCAACAAGGCGCAGGACACCGCCGAGCTCTTCTTCGACGATGTCCGCTTGCCGGGATCGGCGCTGCTCGGCGATTCGGAGCAGGGCTGGAGCCAGCTGATGCATGGCCTGGCGCGCGAACGGATGGTCGTCGCCGTACGTTCCATGGCGATTGCCGAGGCCGCGCTCGAACAGACCGTCGCCTATACCAGGGAGCGAACCGCCTTCGGCCAGCGTATCTTCGATTTTCAGAACACCCAGTTCAAGCTGGCGGAACTGGCGACGGCCTGCACGGCGATGCGCCCTTTCGTCGATCAGTCGATCGAGCTGTTGGCCAGGGACGAACTGGGCGCCGAGCGCGCCGCAATGGCAAAACTCGCTTTGACCGAACTCGCCGACCGGGTGCTCGACGAATGCCTGCAGCTCCACGGCGGCCACGGCTATATGTGGGAGACTCCCATCGCCCGGGCGTGGGCGGACGCGCGCGTGCACCGGATCTATGCCGGCACCAACGAAATCATGAAATACATCATCGGGCGGGCGCTGTAGGGACGCCCGCCCCGGCCGCCGGCCCGGCCTAGCGCGAGCGGCGGTAGAGGATGGTGTAGACCACGATGAACAGGCCGATCAGGCACAGGGAGAAGACGGTGGAGGCGGTGCCGAGCGCGAACAGGGTCGGGCGGATGCGCTGGGTCATCGAGGCGTTGATATCCAGCGGCAGCGTATTGTACTCGCCGGAAAGCAGCGTCGTGCGGGCGAACTCGTCATAGGACAGGGTGAAGCCGAACAGGCCGGCGGCGACGATGCCGGGCAGGATCAGCGGCAGCGTCACCTCGCGGAACACCGTCCATTCGCTGGCGCCCATGTCGCGGGCCGCCTCCTCCAGCCGGGCATCGAAGCGGTTGAAGACCGCCATCATGACGAGGAAACCGAAGGGCAGGGTCCAGACGACATGGACGCCCAGGCCCGACGACCACCAGGCCGGCGGAATGCCGATCTGGCGCATCAGCGTTGCGAGGCCCAGGCTGAGCAGCACGCCGGGCACCATCAGCCCCAGCATCACCGTGTAGAACAGCAGGTTGGAGCCCGGAAACCGGCGCCGGAACGCCATCGCCAGCATGGTGGAGAACAGCGCCGTGATGACCATCACGACGAGGGCGAGGATCAGCGAGCGGGCGAGCGCGCCCTGCAGGTCGCCGATGGAGGACGGCTCCAGCAGCTTCTCCCACCAATAGGTGCTGAAGCCGCGCATCGGGAAGCTGGTGCCGCCGCGCCGCCCCTGGAACGAGAGGGCGAACATGGCGATCATCGGCCCGAAGATGAAGACGATGAACAGGATGTAATAGAGGCTGAAGCCGGTCTTCACCGCCAGCGCCTTCGTCCGCCGCCTGGTCCAGCGCGCCATCGCTTACAGCTCCTTGCGGATATCGACGACGCGCAGGATGAAGAACACGCCGATCATCATGGCGAGCATCAGCATGATCGCGTTCACCGCGGCGAACGGATAGTTCGCGGTCGCGTAATAGTTCAGGATGACGGTGCCGGTGGTCGAGGTCTTGCCGCCATAGACCACGACGGCGGTGGCGAATTCGCCCATCAGCATGACGAACAGGAAGATCATGCCGATGGCGACGCCGGGCAGGGACAGCGGCAGGACGATCTCGCGGAACACCTGGAAGCTGCTGGCGCCCATGTCGCGCGCCGCCTCGAGGATATCCCGGTCGATCTTGGCGAGTGAAAAGAAGATCGGCCCGATGCACAGCACGACATAGAGCTGCGCCAGCGCCATGGTGTAGCCGAACTCGGAATACAGGAAGAACGAGCTCGGCTTGTCGATGATGCCGAGGTTCATCAGCATCTTGTTGAACAGGCCGCGCCGGCCGAGCATGGGCAGCCAGGCGACGGCGCGGATCAGGTAGCTGGTCCAGAACGGCACCATCGCCACCAGGAACAGGGCGAGCTGCCATTTGAAATTCTTCACCTGCATCGCCAGGAAAAAGGCGATGGGATAGCCGATGACCAGGCAGACGACCATCACCGTGACGGTGAAGCGGAAGGTCGTCCACAGGGTTGTGACGAAAATGCCGAGCTTGAGGAAATTGCGGTGTTCGGGGTCGAAAAACCCTTCCTGGCGGAAGAAATTGGCGAAATTGGCGAGGGTGAAATCCGGTGTCATGCCGCCCCTGACCGGCGTCCAGAAGCTGAATACCACGATGCCGATCAGCGGCACGACGAGAAAGACGATCAGCCAGAGGCTTGCCGGCGCGACCAGCCAGCCGGGATGGACGGCCTGGTCGCGCCTGGATTTTTTCAGGCGCGCGGCGTCCGGTGCCGGCGGCGCCGGCTGGTCGCCGATCAGGCCGCTGTGATGCCGGTCGGCCTGCGGTGGCGCAGTCTGAAGCATGGCAACGTCACCCGGCGCCGGCCGGGGCGGCCGGGCGGACGGAAGGGGAAGGAACAGGGCGGCGCCGCAGGGGCGGGAACCGGCCCCGCCCCTGCATTGCCGAAAGCCGGAGAGCGCAAGCCCGTCAGGCGCTCAGGAACTCGGTCCAGCGCTTCACGAGATAGTCGTTCTCCTTCATGAGCGAGTTCCAGACCGCGATATTCTTGAAGCGCGCCTCGTAGGAACCGCCGTCGCGCACCTCGCCCTTCTTGACGATGGGCGTGCCGAACGGATCGCTCAGCTCTCTGGCGGCGGGCTTGCCGAGATACCAGAAGTCCCATTCCTCCTGCGAGAGATGGTCCTTCACGTTGCTCCACACCGACATGTAATAGCCCTGGCGGGCGACGAAGGCGCCGGCCCAGCCGTCCAGCCACCAGTTGAGATATTCGTAGGCGGCGTCCAACTGCCTGCCGGTGACCCTGGCCGAGATGGCGCAGCCGCCGTGCCAACCGCGCATGCCTTCCTTCGGCGCTGCATAGATGCAGGGCACGCCCTCCGCCTTCACCGCGGTGACCGCCGGCGACCACATGCTCTGGATGGCGACCTCGCCGCTCACCATCAGATTGACCGACTGGCCGAAGGTTTCCCAGAAGGCGCGGAAATGGCCTTCCTTCTTCTTCTCTATCAGGAAATTGACCAGCTTGTCGATCTCGGCACGGGTCATGTCGCCCTTGTCGCCGAACTTCATCATACCCATGGCCTCGACGGCCATGGCGGCATCCATCGTGCCGATCTGCGGCGCGTTCACCAGCGCCACCTTGCCCTTGAAGTCCGGGCTGAACAGCTCGGCCCAGCTCTCGATCCTGCGCCCGGTCTCCTCCGGGTTGTAGCCGATGGAATCGGCATTGTGCCAGCCCGGCAGCATGGAGATGTAGCGCGACGGCCCGCCGGCACGGGTGCCGTCTGCATTCAGCCACAGATGGCGGAACGGCGCATCGCCCTGTCCCAGGCTCGAGCCCGGCGTCAGGCGACCGGTCTTGGTGAGATTGGAGACCTTGTCCCAGTTCTTGATCCGCCTTGTGTCGATCGGCTGCCAGACCTTCGACGGGATCATCAGGTCCATGTCGTTGAAATAGCCTTCGCCGACCTCGTACTGGTCGTTCTGGTTCAGCATCTTGCCGACCATGGCGCCGTAGCCCAGCGCCTGGCCGCGGATCCGGTCGCCGGTGTCCTTCGATGCCCGGCTCTGGATCTCGTTGATGATGCTGACGCCGAGGCCGATGGTCCGGATCGTTTCGGCGCCGTACACGATGGCCGGCGCGGCCATGGTTCCGGCCGCGGCGGCGCCGGCGGTCGTCAGCACGAAACGGCGGCGCGACAGCCCGGTCTTCATCTCGTGCAGTGTCGGTTCGTTCGGCATGGTCATTGTCTGAATTCCTCCCTTGGCAAACGCCGGCGCCCGGCCGCGACCCGGCCGCCGGGCGGTGCAACTTGTCACACCATAGCCGGCAACGGGAAAACAGCAAACGGAAAAGCCGCGGCGGGCGCGGGCGGCTTCCGGCGGCGGCTCAGCGCTGCTCGCTGTGGAAACGGGCCATCCTCAGCAGCCAGAAGACAATCGAGAAGACGCCGGTCAGCACGATCAGCACCAGCACCGCGGCGATGCGCTTGCCCAGGTCCGGCCCCAGCACGACCGGATCGCGCACCAGATGGACGACCAGGGTCTGGACCGACTGCAGCGCCGCGCCGGCGCCGATCAGGATGGCGACGAAGGTCGAGCCGCGCAGCGAGCTCAGCACCATGTTCTCCATGCTGCGCTGCTCGACGATGTGCAGCCGGTAGGCCCGCCAGTGATAGCCGCAGAAGCCGACGATGCCGGTGAGCAGCGCCGCCCAGAACACGACATTGTCGAACGTCGTGCCGGCGACGATGAATTCGAACAGTTCCTCGAACGGCTTGTAGAAGAACAGAAAGATCAGGATGACGATATAGACCAGGAAGCCGACGAGCACCCAGAACCAGCCCCAACCGCTCATCGGATACCCCTTTGTCTGTGGCTGCCCGCCGGCGGGCGGGCCTGCCGCTCAATAGCCGAAGACCGGGCGATCAGGCAAATCGGCACTGCTCCCTCCCGCGCCGGGCGGCCATGTCCGGCGGCCATGGCTCACGACCCTGCTTCGGCCATCGGCGGCCGGGCGAGACCGCCGGAAGCCGCCTCGAAACAGGCGGCGATTTCGAGCAGGGCCTCGTCGGCCCCGTGGCGGCCGATCAGCTGCAGCCCGGCCGGCAGCCCGGCCGCCGTGAGCCCGGACGGCAGCGAGACCGCCGGCTGGCCGGTGAAGGAGGCGAGGCGGGCCAGGCTGCCGAGCACCGCCGGGCCATCGACCGGGGCGCCGTTGAGCGTGCCGCGCCCGTCGCCCGCATCGACCGCCGCAATCGGCGTAGTCGGCAGGGCCAGAATGTCGAAGCGCTCCATCGTGGCCGACATCTGCCGCTGCACGGCCTGCTGCACTGCCAGCGCGCGTTCGATATCCGCCGCCGCAATGCCGCGGCCGGAGAGGATGCGCGCCCGCACATCCGGCGCCATCGGGCTGTCCGCCGCCGCCGCACGCGCGCCGTGGAGAGCATGAACCCGGCCGAGGGTAATCGTCGTCCAGGCCGCCACCGCTTCGCCGGCGAATGGCAGCGCCAGGGGTTCGACGCGGGCACCGAGCGCCGCCAGGCGCGCAACGGCATCGCCGGTCAGCCGTTCGATCTCGCCATCGACGCCGCCGGCGAACCCGGTATCGAGGGCGCCGACGCGCACCCCTTCGAGCGACGGCAGCGGCCGGTGCCGGCCGAAGCCGCCGGCGGGATCGAGCGCCGCCATCATCAGGGCGGCGTCGCCGACCGACCGGGTCATCGGCCCGCCGGTATCGAATTCGCCGACCAGCGGATAGATGCCGTGCTGCGCGATGCGCAGATGGGTCGGCTTCAGGCCGACAATGCCGCACAGCGCCGCCGGCAGGCGCACCGAGCCGCCGGTATCCGTCCCCATGGCGCCGGCGGCGAGGCCGGCCGCCACGGCGCAGCCGGACCCGCTGCTCGACCCGCCGCAGACCTTGCGCCGGTCCCACGGATTGCGGGCGGTGCCGGTGTGCGGGTTGATCCCGGTCGGCCCGAAGGCGAATTCATGCAGATTGACCAGGCCGAGCAGAACCGCCCCGGCCGCGCGCAGCGCCGCCACCGATTCGACATCCGCCGTACCGGGGCCTTCGCGGAAGGCGGGCGAGCCGCAGGTCCGCACCATGCCGCGAACCGCGAACAGATCCTTGATCCCCAGCGGCACGCCGTGGAGCGGGCCAGGGGGGCGGCCCTGCATAACCGCGCTTTCGGCCGCCCCGGCCTCGGCCAGCGCCGCTTCGGGATAGACGGAGACGAAGGCGCGCAGATCGCCGTTCAGCCGCTCGATCCGGTCGAGGGCGGCCTGCGTCGCCTCGACCGGCGAGACCTGCCGGTCGCGGATCCGGCCGGCCAGCTCGGCAATCGACATCCAGGCGAGTTCGTCCATCGCGCTTCGCCCTAGCCGTCCGCTGCCGGCAGCGCCGCCAGCAGGACGATGGCGACGAGGACGGTATAGAGGCTGTCCTTGATCGCCGGCAGGGCCTGCTTCTCCCGGTCGGCCGAGGCGATGGTCGCGATCAGTTCGAGCACGAGGAAGAGCAGGCTGAGGAAGAAGAACGGCCAGACCGTCTGCCACCAGCCGGCCTCCGCCGCGCCGTCCGCCCCCTGGGCCGCGCGCCAGATCAGCAGCAGGACCGGCAGCAGCGTCAGATAGAGATAGGCGACGAGGAAGCGGATGCGGGCGAGCCGGCGGTCCAGCAGCCAGAAGACGAGGAAGAAGGCCGCCAGATGGAGCAGGTCCCAGATTACCGCCGCATAGCCGGCGCCGGCGCCGGATTCCAGCAGGTTGAGAAAGCCGAGGACGAGAAAGAAGACCAGCAGATCGCAGAGCAGCCATTCGCGGAAGGATTCGCCGCCGTTCTTGACGCTCCACGCGCGCGACGCCTTGTCGAACAGCATGACCAGGGCGACCGCCAGCGAGGCCGGATAGAGCAGATGGAGCATCAGCGCGTATTGATGTTCCGGCTTCAGATAGACCAGGCACAGGAGCAGGATCGCCAGCACCGGCAGGAGCAGCCCGAACAGCCGGGCGGCCGAAGGCAGTTCGGCGGTGACCGGCGCCGCCTTTCCGCCGGTCTCGCCGCTTTCGTCTTCGGTGCCGCCATCGGCCGGCGGCGGGGCCGCCAGGCGCGGATTGGCCCGGATCGCCAGGGCGGCGAGAAAGACCAGGATCGCGCCGGCGCCGACCGCCAGCATGACGATGACGAAGGCATAGGCATCGGAATCGCTGCGCCATCCGGCGCCGGCAGCGCCATCGCCGCCGGGCAGCGGGAACTGCCACAGCACGGCGAGCACGACCACGACCAGCAGGACCAGCGCCAGCACGAGCTGGGGCCAGCTGATCTTCAGCCGCCGCGCGCCGGCCGATGTCGCCAGACGGATGCGGCCGGCGAACAGCAGCACGGCAAAGGCCAGCACGCCGACGACGGCGATGCCGATCATGGCTTCGAGAAAGGCGGTTTCCCGGTTGTCCATATCCGTTTCGCGCCCGGATGCCGAGCGGACGCACGGTCCGCAATCGGCGGCCGGCGACCGGCGGCAGGACGTTAACCGGTTCGGCGGCGCTTGCCAAACGGCTTGGGTGCGGCGGGCCGTTGGGCCGGCCGCCATGAATGTGGTATGACCGGAACCGATTCGGCGGCCGGCCGGCGCCGGCACCGGAAGATGAGGAACGCCCGATGAGCAGCTCCGGCAGCGATCTGACAAGCTGGTTCGACAGCAAGCTGGCCGATCTGCAGCAGCAGATCGACCGGCTCGACAATGGCGCCGCCGCCGGCCGGGCGCGCGAGCCCGACAAGCCGGCGCCGCCAACCGCACCGGCAGCGCCGACGCCGGCCGCGCGCGGCAATGGCGGCGCGGAAGCCCGGCTGCGCACCGCGCCGGAATCCGTTCCGGCAACCGTTCCGGAAACCGGCCGGGGCAATGGCGGGGCGGGCGGCACTGCGCTGCGCGAGGCGCGCAGCGTGCCGGCGCCCGACATGGCGGCCGGGCGGCCGGACCCGATGGCGCCGCCGCGCCGGCGCAGGGCGGCCGGCGGCGGCTACCGGCTCGGCGTCGATGTCGGCGGCACGTTCACCGACCTGCTGCTGATCGAGGAGGAGACCGGGCAGACCTGGACCGCCAAGGTGCCCTCGACGCCGCAGGATTCCTCCCAGGGCGTGCTGCACGGCATCGAGCGCATCTGCACCGTCGCCGGCATCGCGCCGGCCGATATCGGCTCGGTGATGCACGGCACGACCGTCGCGACCAACACGATCCTCACCCTGAGCGGCGCCCGGGTCGGCCTGGTGACGACGCAGGGCTACAAGCAGACCCTGCAGATCGCCCGGTCCTATGTGCCCGGCGGCCTGGGCGGCTGGGTGATCTTCAACAAGACCGATCCGCTGGCGCCGCTGGAGCTCACCGTCGAGGCGGAAGAGCGGATCGGCGCCAGGGGCGAGATCGTCGAGCCGCTGAACGAGGAGGCCCTGCGCCGCGAACTGCAGAAACTGGCCGGCGAGGGCATCGAGGCGCTGACCGTCTCGCTGATGAACGCCTATGCCAACGGCGTGCACGAACAGCGCATCCGCCGCATCGCCGGGGAAATCCTGCCCGGCGTGCCGATCTCGATCTCCTCGGAGGTCGTGCCGGAAATGTATGAGTACGAGCGGACCGAGACCACGGTCGTCAACTCCTATATCCGCCCGGTGGTCTCGCGCTATATCGAGAATCTGAAGGCCGAGCTCGACCGGCGCATGAATGGCGTGCAGCTGCACATTCTGCGCTCCGACGGCGGCCTGGCGAGCGCCGAGGCCGCCAGGGAGACCCCGGTCAACCTGCTGATGAGCGGCCCGGCCGGCGGCGTCTCCGGCGCCATCTGGACAGCCCGCCAGGCCGGCCACGAAAATCTGCTGACCTTCGACATGGGCGGCACCTCGACCGATGTGGCGCTCATCCAGAACGGCATCGCCCGGACGCGGCGCGAGACAAGGGTGGCGGACGTGACGGTGCGGGCCTCTTCCGTCGATGTCCGCACGGTCGGCGCCGGCGGCGGCTCCATCGCCTATGTGCCGGAGCTGACCGGGGCGCTGCGCGTCGGCCCGCAGAGTGCGGGTGCCGAGCCGGGGCCGGCCGCCTATGGCAAGGGCGGCGAAGAGCCGACCGTGACCGATGCCAATGTCGTGCTCGGCTATCTGCCGTCCGGCGCCCGGCTGGGCGGCGAGATGGAACTGGATTACCGGGCGGCCGAAGCGGCGATCGGCCGGGTCGCCCGGGCGATGGACCTGCCGGTCAAGGCGGCGGCCGAGGGCATTATCGACATCGTCAACGAGAACATGTTCGGCGCCCTGCGCCTGGTCTCGGTCGAACAGGGCTTCGATCCGCGCGATTTCGCCCTGATCGGCTTCGGCGGCGCCGGCCCGCTGCACGCCAACGCGCTCGGCCGGCTGATGAATTCCTGGCCGGTCATCGTCCCGCCGGGGCCGGGCGTGCTGTGCGCCTATGGCGACGCCACCACGCGGGTGCGCAACGAGGCGTCGCGCACCTTCGTGCGCCGCTTCGACGAGACCTCGGACGCCGAGGTGGCCGAGGCGCTGGAGGCGCTGGCCCGCCAGGCGGCCGAGGCGCTGAACGCCGAGGGCGTGCCGCGCGACGAGCAGACGACGCTCTACCAGATCGACCTGCGCTATCACGGCCAGGGGATGCAGCTCACGGTCGATATCGCGCCGGAGGAGTTCGGCCGCGGCGGCCTGCGCACGGTCGCCGGCCGGTTCGACGAGCTGCACGAGCAGCTTTTCACCTTCCGGCTCGATACGATGCACGAATCCTACAATCTGCGCGCGCTGGTCCAGGGGCGGGAGAGCGCGGCGACCGCCCGGCCGCTGCCCGAGGGCGATGGCGACCCGTCCGGCGCCGTCCGCGAACGGACGCAGGTCTGGATCGGCGGCCGCGAGCATCCGGCGCAGATTTACGACCGCGCCCTGCTGCGCGCCGGCGACCGCATCGCCGGCCCGGCAATCGTGACCGAAATGGATTCGACGACGCTCATCCTCGACGGCCACAGCGGCGCCGTGGACGAGGTCGGCAACATCCTCGTCCGCCCGATGAACGGCCGCCAGTAGAGGAGGGCAGAACCATGCCAGCCCGCGTCATCCAGACCAATACCGCGCCGTTCCGCAAGGTCGAGGTCGATCCCGTCACCCTCGATATCATCGAGAACGCGATGCGCAACGCGCGCACGGAGATGGACGCCGTCCTGTTCCGCACCGCCATGTCGCCCGGCATCCGCGAACAGCACGATGCCTTTCCGATGATCGCCAATGCCGACGGCAAGATGGTCGTCGGCCAGTTCGGCTCCTTCTTCTGGGGCTTCCAGCAGGGCTATGACGGCGATATCGAGGAAGGCGATGTCTTCCTGACCAACGACCCCTATTCCTGCAACGGCGCGATCAGCCATCTGAACGACTGGCTGACCATGATGCCGATCTATGTCGAGGGCCGCCTTGTCGCCTGGGCCGCCATGTTCGGCCACATGACCGATATCGGCGGCAAGGTGCCGGGCAGCCTGCCGACCGATGCGGCGCAGATTTTCGAGGAAGGCATTCAGATTCCGCCGGTCAAAATCTACCGCAAGGGCCGGCTGAACGAGGAGATTCTCGAACTCATCCTGCGCAACTGCCGCCTGCCGGACTGGAACCGGTCGGACTTCAACGCCGTCGTCGCCGCCCTGCGGCTCGCCGAGCGGCGCGTGCACGAGATGGCCGCCCGCTTCGGCGTCGACGAGCTGGCCGCGGCGATGAACGAAATGCTCGACCGCAACAAGCGGGCGATGAGCGCGATCCTCAAAATGGTGATCCCGGAATCGCGCCAGTATTTCGAGGATTATATCGACGACGACGGCCTCGGCATGGGGCCGTACAAGATCGCCTGCACCATGTGGCGCGAGGGCGAGCGGGTGATCTTCGATTTCGAGGGCACCGACCCGCAATCGATCAGCTCGGTGAACTTCCTCCTCAACGAGGAGATGTTCAAAATGTTCCTCGGCTCCTTCTTCATCAACATTTTCGATCCGCAGATCCTGTTCAATGACGGCTTCTACGACCTGGTCGATGTGCGCATCCCGCGCGGCACCATCCTGAAGCCGGTCCGGCCGGCCGCGCTCAGCTCGCGCACCCACATGCTGGCGCGCATTTTCGACATCATGAGCGGCCTGCTCGGCCAGGGCTCGCCGGACGCGCTGTGCGCCGCCGGCTTCTCCGACAGCCCGCATTTCATGTATTCCGGCCACGACAGCAATGGCGAGTGGTATCAGCTCTACCAGATCGGCTTCGGCGGCGTGCCCGGCCGGCCGGCGGGCGACGGGCCGGACGGCCATTCCCTGTGGCCGTCCTTCACCAACGTGCCGAACGAATTTCTCGAAGCCTATTTCCCGCTGCGCATCGTGAAATACGAGACCATCGCCGACAGCGGCGGGCCGGGCCTGCACCGCGGCGGCAACGGCCTTTCCATGGGCTACCGGTTCCTCGAGCCCGGCGAGATTTCGATTCACGACGACCGCTGGCTGACCCATCCCTGGGGCGTCAATGGCGGCCTGCCCGGCCAGCGCAGCGACAAGCTGATGGTGCGCGCCGACGGCACGCGCCAGTGGATGGAATCGAAGTGCGACCGCATCCATGTCGAGCCCGGCGATACGCTCTATTTCAACACCTGGGGCGGCGGCGGCTGGGGCGACCCGCTCGAGCGCAAGGCCGACAGGGTGGCGCTGGACGCCCGCCGCGGCCTCGTCACGCGCGATGGCGCCCGGCGCTACGGCGTCGTGCTGAACGAAGACCTGACGGTGGACGGGCGGGCGACCGAAGATTTGCGCAGCCGCATGGCGGCCGAGCGCGGCCAGGTCGCCCTGTTCGATTTCGGCGGCACGGTGGAGGAGCTGAAGGCGCGCTGCAAGGCCGATACCAGCCTCGACCCGCCGCGCCAGCCCGTCTTCCAGAAATGGATGCAGGCCCAGCCGACCAGGCTGGCGGCGGAGTAACGGGCGGGAGCGGCCGTCCGGGAATGCACCCCGGACCGTATTGACAACGGTAGGCCATTGGCCTACCTACAGGTCATGGAGTTCGAGTGGGACGATGCGAAGAGCGATGACTGCCTGACGCATCGCGGTTTCGACTTCGCATACGCGGCCCGTGCCTTTTTCGATCCGAACGGGACGATCAGCCAGGACCGGCGCCGGGATTACGGTGAGGATCGCTACAGGCTTCTTGGCAGGATAGAGGGGCGCGTGTTCCTCATCGTCTACACACTGCGGGGCGGCGACATCCGCCTCATATCGGCCCGCAAGGCGAACCGGAAGGAGGTTCGGGACTATGAGCACAACGCGCATCAGGATTAATCCCGACGACCCGCGCAGCCTGCCCGCGGGGCGGGTCGATTACGCCGTTCTCGACCGGACGACCGAGCGGGACATCGCCCGGCAGCAGGAGCAGGACGAGGCCGAAGCGATGCAGGACATGGCCCGGTATGCCCGGCGGGTCCGCAAGCGCCTCGGCCTGACACAGCGCGAGTTCGCCCGCCGCATCCACGTGCCGCAGGAGACGATCCGCAACTGGGAACAGGGCAAGCGCTGCCCGACCGGCGCCGCCCGAACCCTGCTCCGGGTCCTCGACCGGGCACCGGAAACCGCATTGCGGGCGCTGGGGTGAGCGGCAGTAAAGGGAGGTAGAGAAGTGCAGAAGCTATAAGGAAAGAATCATCCTTGCTCTGATTGAAATTCTTGTAGCCCTTTGACGAATTTTTCCACTTCGTCTATTTCATGGAAATAGCACCAAGTCAGATATTTTTTTTCTTCTTCAGTGGCCTTCAGCCAATCGCTTGGATCCATTGGCTTTTGGCATTTCGGCAAAATTTCCATGACACTATTTTTGTCTGCTCCAAATTGATTCGCCAGACGAATTACGTTCACGCGAACCTTTAAGCCATTTTCTATATCACTCTTTCCAATCTCTGCCACAAACGTCATTTTTCCTCCCAGTCTAAAATAGCGAGCCATATCGTCATATTTTCCATGACTCATTATACCAGTCAAGCCACTGCACAATTTTTCGTAAACTCCTCCCACACCCTTTTGGTTTGCCGCTTCCTGCATTTCTCTCGCTATCACCTTTGTCGACTTTCTTGGCTTTAGTCTATCCCTTTCTTGAGCCATAAACGCTTGAGCAAGTATCTCGCAACCACCTTCATAATCCTTAAAGTACTGTACTGTAGCTACATTAATTGGGACGCCAAATCCGGAAAGATAGTGCACGATTCGCTCTGTAGATGCATCAATAAAATTAGCGACAATCAGCGATCTTTGGCTTGCATTTAAAGCATCAGGAAGAGGGCGGTGGAATGTATCGGAAAAAGCTTTATCTAACGAGATTTCTTCCCCGTAGTGATCCTTCCAAATTCTGCGGATTTCGCTATCATCTAGATTTTTTGCCCAAGAAGCGTAATCCAGCGTTTGAGCTGTAACGTCTCGGGGCGTCCGATCTTTCTTTAGCTCAATGACTACAATATCGCCTTTACAGTCGAGGCAGAGTAAATCAACTATTCCATTCAATCCAGTCTCAACCTGCCTTCCAACTACAAAAAGGTCAGGATCGATTATTGAAATATCGCTCTCCAGCCAGCCTTCCAACTTTTCTTCTGATTCTATTTTCTCATTGTTATTCATTTTTACAAGCCTACCTTCCGATGTAATCTTCCGTACCCGAATTTTCTGAGGCACAATATTTCTCCTATATTTTCTTTCGTGTTTCGATTGAATTCAGAACGCCACCCAATCCTCAATCGTTTCGGAAATTCACCGAGTTGAGGTAGGCGAGGCAGGCTTCGAGGGGTTCGACATCGCCGAATTTGGCGTCGATATCGAACAGGTTCCATTCAACCGCGCCGGGAATGCGGTCGCCGATGGCCTCGCGCACGGCGATGGGGCGGAAGCCTTCGGCCAGCCCGTCGGTCACGGTGGCGCGCACGCAGGCCGAGGCGGTGACCCCGGTGACCAGGATGGTATCGACCCCGGCGGCGCGCAGGAAGCCGGCGAGCCAGGTGCCGTGAAAGGCGCTCGCCCGCTTCTTGATCATCACATGCTCGCCTTCGGCCGGCGCGATGCGGCTGTCGATGGCCCAGATATCCTCCCGCTTCTGATCGGCGATCTCGATGGGGATCTTGTGGTGCCACAGGCCCATATCGGTGTGCGGATCGTCCGGGTCCGGATTCTGGTAGCAGACCGTGGTGTAGACCACCGGATGGCCGTTCGCCCGGCAGGCGTCGATCAGCTGCCGGGTCGCCGGGATGATGCGCTCGTCGATGCCCTCGCAGGTGAAGGGGTAGCCCGGCCGGGTCCAGGCGTTGGCCAGATCGACATTGATCAGCGCCGGCTTGCGGCCGAAGCCGACGCGGCGCTGAAAGCCGCGCTCGCGATAGATCGCCGTCGCGGCGGCAAAGGCATCTTCCAGCTTCGTCTGCAGGTCGGCCATTTCGCGGTCCATGGTTCCTATCCTTTCGCGGTCATGATGGCTTTCAGGTCGATATCGAAGCCTTCGAGCAGGATGCGGCAGATGTCGTCCCACGCGGCGCCGACCCGGACGGTCTGCCACGAGACCAGATCGACGATGGTACTGCCCAGGCCCCGGTCGTTATGGAAGGGCGTGAGGCCGTAGTCGATGGCGATGTCGGCCGCGGCCGTCACCTGCGCCTCGATATGCTCGAACCGGAACTTGCTGCCGGTGCCGGAGCGGTTGGCCGACGACCCGATGACGGCATAGGCGTTCTCCCGCGCCAGCCGGGCGATCTCGTCGTGCAGCGGGCCGGCGTTGAGCAGCATGTCCATGGTGCCGGCCAGCGTCGCGTTGCGCAGCGCGAAGGGCGGCAGGCTGCGGATGACCGGGTGGGTCGCGTCGAACGGGGCGACGATGGAGAAGGGCAGGTCGTGATCGTGTATCACGGCGCTGACGACATCGCGCGCCCGGTCCGGCACCCGGATCGCTTCGACAAACAGCTGCCAGTCGCAGAAATTGCCGCACGGCTTGGAGAACGGCCGCTCCTTGGCGCGGTACATGCGCTGGACCGATTCCGTCTCATGGCCGACAATGGCATAGCCGACGCTGACCGGAAAGATCGCGACGCCGCCGGCGCGGACGGTCTCGAAGATGCGTCCGGCATCCCGGGCGATGGGCTGGCCTTCGAACACGCTGCCTCCCTTCCGATGGATGGCCGCCAGAATAGGGCGGCGGCGCGATTGCACAAGGCCGGCCGGGAAGGGCGGGGACGATAGAGGCGGGGAGCCATGGCCAGACCGGATATCGCCGGCGACGCGCGACGGGCCTTCGATATCGTCCGCGCCGGCGGCAGCGCCATCCTGCCGATGGATGTCGGCTATTCGATCGTCGGCGGCAGCGCGGCGGCGCTGGAGCGGATTTTCGCCGCCAAGCGGCGCGCGCCGTCGAAGCTCAACGCCATGGTGGCGGATAATGCGCTGCACCGGGATATCCATATCGTCGACCGGCGCGGCGCCGAGATCGTCGCCTGCATCACGGAGGATTTCGACCTGCCGCTCGGCGCCGTCGCCCCGGCGCGCCTCGACCATCCGCTGCTGGCGAAGCTGCCCGCCGGCGCCATCCGGGCGAGCCAGAAGGACGGCACCATCGTCATGCTGCTCAATGCCGGCCGGTTCCACCGCGAAATCTGCCGCCTGAGCCGGGAGGAGGGCCATCCCCTGTTCGGCTCGTCGGCCAACCTGTCGCTCGCCGGCACCAAATTCCGGGTCGAGGATATCGAGCCGGAGATCGCGGCCGTCGCCGACATCGTCGTCGATCACGGCCTGCGCAAATACCACCGCTACCGCGCGTCCTCGACCCTGCTCAACGTCATGACGCTGGAGGTCGTGCGCGTCGGCGCCTGCTATGAGACCATCGCCGATATCCTGGCGCGCTGTTTCGGCGTCGGGCTGCCGCCGGCCCCGGTACGGCCGGAGCGATGACGGGGCCGACAAAACGGGTCGAACGCGCCGGCCCTCATGCTATGGTCGCTCCCGGTCGGGGCGCCGGGGCCGCCGGCGCCCGCCATGCATCTGCCAAGGGGGAAGGCCCGATGACAGGCATCACCCGCGCCCTGGCGGCGTTCGCCGCCGGCCTGTCCCATGACGATCTGCCACCGGAGGTCGCGCGCCGCGCCCGGCTGCTCGTCTTCGATACCGTCGGCATTGCGCTGCGCGCCCGCCACGATGCCGAATCGACCCCCGGCCTGATCGCCGCCGCCCGCCGGCTGGGCATGGCGGGCGGGAGCGCGGGTGGGGACGGCGGCGGCGCGACCGTCATCGGCGACGGCGTGCGCTACACCGCTTCCGGCGCCGCCCTCATCAATGGCGCGCTCGCCCATTCGCTGGATTTCGACGATACCCACGCGCGCGGCTCCATCCACCCCAGCGCGCCCATCGTGCCGGCCGCGCTGGCCGCGGCCGAGGAGGCCGGGGCGAGCGGCGCGCAGGCGATTGCCGCCATCGTCGCCGGCTATGAGGTCCAGATCCGCATCAGCCTCGCCCTCGGGCCGGCCGACCATTACCGGCGCGGCTTCCACCCCACGGCGACCTGCGGCGCCTTCGGCGCGACCGCCGCCGTCGCCAATATCATGGGCCTCGACGCCGGGCAGGTGGAGAGCGCGTTCGGCATCTGCCTCAGCCAGGCGGCGGGCTCGATGCAGTTCCTCGCCGACGGCGCCTGGACCAAGCGCTTCCATGTCGGCAACGCCGCCCTGTGCGGCCTGATCGCGGCCACCCTGGCGGCCGAGGGCTATCGCGGCCCGGCGCAGGCGCTGGAGGGCCGGGCCGGCTTCCTCGCCAGTCACGCGCCGAACCCCGATCCGGCGAAGGCGGCGGCCGGCCTCGGCACGGTGTGGGAGACCATGGAAATCGCCGTCAAGCCCTACCCGTCCTGCCGCTACGGCCACGCCGCGATGGATGCCATTATCGCGCTGCGCGAGCGGCACGGCCTGACACCGGAGGAGGTGCAGGAGATCGAAATCGGCCTGCCGGAGACCGGCTGGAAGATCGTCGCCGACCCGCTCGCCGACAAGCAGAACCCGCAATCCATCGTGGACGGCCAGTTCTCCATGCCCTTCGTCGCCGCCGCGGCGCTCGCCAATGGCGGGCTGGCGTGGGACGATTACGAACCGCTGCTGGCCGACGACGGCATCCGGGCGCTGTGCCGCAAGGTCCGGCCGGTCGTCGATCCGCGGGCCGAGGCGGAATATCCGGCCAATCTGGCCGGTGCGGCCAGGATCGCGACCGCGGCCGGCACGTTCGAGGAATTCGTCGCCGTGCCGAAGGGCGAACCGGCCAATTTCCTGACCGAGGATGCGCTGCGCGCCAAGTTCGACGGGCTGACCGGGCCGTATCTGGCGCCGGCCGAGCGCCGGGCGCTGGCCGACGGGCTGCTGGCGCTCGACCGGGCGGAGGATATCGCCGCCCTGCTCCGCCGCTCCGCCGGGCGGCCGCCGGTGCGCGCGCTGGCCGGGTGAGCGCCATGGGCGAGGGAGCCGGGCCGGCAGCCGGGCAGCGGATTCGCGAATCCGCCGGGCGCTATTACGAGGATTTCGCCGTCGGCGACATTTACGAGCACCGGCCGGGCCGGACCATCGGCGAGGCCGACAATACCTGGTTCACCCTGCTGACCATGAACACCCACCCGCTGCATTTCGATGCCGAATATGCCCGGCACAGCGAATTCGGCCGGGTGCTGGTGAACAGCGCGCTCACCCTTTCCATCGTCGCCGGCATGAGCGTCGGCGATCTGAGCCAGAAGGCGATTGCCAATCTGGGCTGGACCGATATCCGGCTGACCGCGCCGGTCTTTGTCGGCGATACGATCTATGCCGAATCCGAGGTGCTGGAGAAGCGGGAGTCGCGCTCGCGGCCCCATCAGGGCATCGTGACCGCCGCCACCACGGGCACGAAGGCCGACGGCACCGTCTTCATGACCTACCGGCGCACCATCCTCGTGCCCCGGCGCGGCTTCGGCATCGACGACCGGGCGGATGCGCCATGACCGGCCCCGCCGCCGCGCCGCAGGCCGATGGCGACGCCGCCATTCTGGACGCCATCGACCGCTTCGTCGAACGCAGCATCCTGCCGGTCGCCCACGATCTGGAGGCGCGGGACGAATATCCCCACGAGATCGTTGCAGAGATGAAGGAGCTCGGCCTGTTCGGCGCCACCATCGCGCCGGAATATGGCGGCCTCGGCCTGTCGGCGGCGACCTATGCCGGCATCGTCGAGCGGATCACGGCGGGGTGGATGTCGATCTCCGGCATCGTCAATTCCCACCTCATCATGGCGGCGGCGGTCGAGCGCTTCGGCACCGACCAGCAGAAGCGGCGCTTCCTGCCCCGCTTTGCGCGCGGCGAGCTGCGCGGCGGCATCGCGCTGACCGAGCCGGATTGCGGCACCGACCTTCAGGCGGTGCGCACCCGGGCCGAGCGCGCCGGCAACGCCTATACCGTCACCGGCACCAAGACCTGGATCACCAACAGCGTCGAGGGCGATATCCTCGCCGTTCTGGTCAAGACCGACTCGGCGGCCGAGCCGCGCCATCGCGGCATGAGCCTGCTGCTGATCGAGCAGGGCGCGGGGATGGAGGCGCGCCGGCTCGGCAAGCTGGGCTATCGCGGCGTCGATACCGGCGAGGTCGTTCTCGACCGCTGCCAGGTGCCGTTCGACAATCTGGTCGGCGGCGAGGAGGGGCGCGGCCTGCAGCAGATTCTGGCCGGCCTGGAGCTGGGCCGCATCAATGTGGCGGCACGCGGCGTCGGCATCGCCCGGGTCTGCCTGGAGAAATCCCTGGAATACGCCCAGGTCCGGCGCACCTTCGGCAAACCCATCGCCGAACATCAGGCGATCCGGATCAAGCTCGCCGACATGGCGACGCGGGTGGAGGCGGCGCGCCTGCTGACCGCGGCGGCGGCGGAAGCCTACGACCGGGGCGCGCGCTGCGACATGGAGGCCGGCATGGCCAAGCTCTTCGCGACCGAGGCGGCGGTGGAGAACAGTCTGGAGGCCATGCGCATCCACGGCGCCTATGGCTATTCGAAGGAGTTCGATATAGAGCGCTATTATCGCGATGCGCCGCTGCTGGCCATCGGCGAGGGCACCAACGAGCTGCAGCGCCTGATCATCGCCCGGCAGCTGCTCGAACGCCATCCGGCGTAGCCGCCATGCTGCCGCTCGAAGGTGTGCGCGTGCTCGCGCTGGAGCAATACGGGGCCGGGCCGTTCGGCACCATGTTTCTGGCCGACCAGGGCGCCGAGGTCATCAAGATCGAGAACCCGCGCGACGGCGGCGACATGGCCCGTGCCGTCGGCCCCTATTTCTTCCCGTCGGGCGACAGCCAGTTCTTTCACAGCTTCAACCGCAACAAGAAGAGCGTGACGCTCGACCTGACACGGCCGGAGGCCCGGCCGGTGCTGCACGATCTGGTGCGCTCCGCCGATGCGCTCGCCGGCAACATGCGCGGCGACGTGCCGGAGAAGCTGGGCCTGACCTATGACGGGCTGAAGGCATACAATCCGCGCATCGTGTGCGCGCATCTTTCGGCCTACGGTCGCGACGGCCCGCGCGCGAACTGGCCCGGCTTCGACTATGTCATGCAGGCCGAGGCGGGCTATTTCTCGGTCACCGGCGAGCCGGACGGCGCGCCCGCCCGCTTCGGCCTTTCGGTCGTCGACATGATGAGCGGCCTCGCCATGGCCTATGCCCTGCTGGCGGCGCTGACCGGCGCGCGCGCCACCGGCACGGGCCGGGATATCGATGTCAGCCTGTTCGATGTCGCCCTGCACAATACGAGCTATCTGGCGACCTGGTATCTGAACGAGGGGCACAACCAGCCGCGCCTGGCGCGCTCGGCCCATCCGTCGCTCACCCCGTGCCAGCTCTACCGGACGGCCGATGGCTGGATCTATCTCATGTGCAACAAGGAGAAGTTCTGGCCCGCCCTGTGCGCCGCCATCGGCCGGCCGGAATGGGCGGAGGACCCGCGCTTCCGCCGCTTCGCCGACCGGCTGGAACACCGGGAGGCGATCACGGCGATGCTGGACGACGCCCTGCAGGCCGACAGCACGGCCGGGTGGCTGGCGCGCTTTGCCGGCACGGTGCCGGCCGCGCCGGTGAACGATATCGCCGCCGCGCTCGACAACCCGTTCGCGGTCGATCACGGCCGGCTCCAGACCGTCGAGCATCCGGCCGACGGCCCCTACCGCATGGTGGCGCCGCCGGTGCGCATGGGGGAGCCGGCGCCCGGCCGCCCGGCCCCGCCGCTCGGTGCCGATACCGGGGCGGTGCTCGAAGGCCTGGGCTACGATGCGGCCAGGATCGCCGCCCTGCGCGCCGGCGGCGTGATCTGACGGCCATGATTCCCCGGCTCCGGTCGGCGATCTGGGTCGAGGCGGAAATCCGGCGCTGCCGGGTTGCCGGCATCGACGCCTATCTGGTGCGCCGGGGCGACGGCCATGCCGGCGCCATCCTCATCAAGCACAACCGCTTCGCCGCCGGCTGCATCGTCTATACCCCGGCGACGGCGCCGGACGGCGGCCGGGCGTGGCGCCGCGGCACCGGCGACGACCCGGTGCCGGAGGCCGATGCGGATGCCTATATCGCGCGCCAGCACCGCTACGACCCCGATATGTGGACCGTCGAGATCGAGGACCCGCACGACGCCTGGCGCCTGGCCGAGCCGGTGCTGCCCTAGCCGCGCGGCGGGGTGGGATGGGGTGCCGTCCCTCGATACGCCCCGGTCCCTCGATACGCCCCGGACTGCGTCCGGGGCTACTCGGGATGAGGGTATTTGTTGTTTGTATTCAACAGATATATCTGAAAACCACCTCCGCCCTCATCCCGAGTAGGCCGCGAAGCGGCCGTATCGAGGGAGGCCGTATCGAGGGACGACACCGGGCGAAAATTCGTTGCGGCGCGGGCGGCGGGGCGCGTGTATAGTGGCTGGCCGATACCGGCGCGTTGGCAGGAGGAACGGATGAAGTTCAGAATCGAATATTGCGGCGTTTGAGGCTACGAACCGGAAGCGCTCCGTGTGAGCGACAGGTTCTCCCGGATCGACGGGGCCGAGACCGAGCTGGTGAAGAGCGGCGGCGGCGTGTTCGAGATTTCCCTCGACGGCGAGCTGCTGTACTCCAAGAAGGCGACCGGCCGCTTCCCCGAAGCCGACGAAATCGAGGCCATCGCCGCCCGCGCCTGAGCCCGCTGCCGGGCCAGGGCAGGGAATCGCCGCCCCGCGGCGCAGGCGGCGGTGCAGGAGCGATGGAGGCGCCACCATGACCGGACAGACCGCAGCGCCGGCGGCCGGGAGCGGCACGGCCGCCAACCCGATGGGCACGGACGGCTTCGAATTCGTCGAATATGCGGCGCCGGACGCGGCGGCGCTCGCCGCCCTGTTCGAGCGCATGGGCTTTCGCGCCGTCGCCCGCCACCGGCGCAAGCGGGTTTCCCTCTACCGCCAGGGCGGGGTGAATTTCATCCTCAATGCCGAGCCGGACAGTTTCGCGCAATCCTTCGCGCGGGTGCACGGCCCCTCGGTCTGCGCCATGGCCTTCCGGGTGAAGGACGCGGCGCAGGCGTGGCAGCGCGCTCTCGACCTCGGCGCCGAGCCGGGCCCGGACCAGAGCGGGCCGATGGAGCTGAACATTCCCTCGATCAAGGGCATCGGCGGCTCGCTGATCTATCTGGTCGACCGCTATGGCGAGCGCGGCTCGATCTACGATGTCGATTTCGACATCGACGGCACGCTCGACCATGAGGGCGTCGGCCTCGAAACGGTCGATCATCTGACCCACAATGTCCATCGCGGCCGGATGGACAGCTGGGCCGCCTTCTATGAGCGGCTGTTCAATTTCCGCGAGATCAAATATTTCGATATCGAGGGGAAGCTGACCGGCCTCAAATCCCGCGCCATGACCAGCCCGTGCGGCCGCATCCGCATCCCGATCAACGAGAGTTCGGACGACAGCAGCCAGATCGCCGAATATCTGGCGGCCTACAAGGGCGAGGGCATCCAGCATATCGCCCTTTCGACCGGCGACATCTATGGCACGGTGGCGGCCCTGCGCGCCCGCGGCACCGATTTCATGGCGACGCCGGACACCTATTACGACGCCATCGACGGCCGCCTGCCCGGCCATGGCGAGCCGGTGGACGAGCTGCGCCGGCTGCAGATTCTGATCGACGGCGCGCCGACGGAAGATGGCGGCCGGCTGCTGCAGATTTTCACCGAGAACGCCATCGGCCCGATCTTTTTCGAGATCATCCAGCGCAAGGGCGACGAGGGCTTCGGCGAGGGCAATTTCCAGGCCCTGTTCGAAAGCATCGAGCTTGACCAGATTCGCCGCGGCGTGCTGAAGACCTGACGGCGGCACCGGCCGCCGGCGAAGCCGCCGCCGCGTACCGTCCGCCCCCTGCCTGCCCCCCTTTGCCGAAAAGGACATGCCATGAAGCTCGGAACGCTGAAAAAGGGCGGGCGGGACGGCACCCCGGTCGTCGTGTCGCGCGATCTCGCCCGCGCCGTCGAGGCGACGGCGGTCGCGCCGAGCCTGCAGGCAGCGCTGGACGACTGGGCGGCGGCGGAGGGGAAGCTGCAGCGCCTCTATGACGCGCTCAACGAAGGCCGCGCCGCCGGCGCCTTCGATTTCGACCCCGCTGCCTGCGCCTCGCCGCTGCCGCGCGCCTATCAGTTCGTCGATGGCAGCGCCTTCCTCAACCATGTCGAGCTGGTGCGCAAGGCGCGCGGCGCCGCCATGCCGCCGGAATTTCTCGACGATCCGCTGATGTATCAGGGCCAGAGCGACGGCTTCTACGGCCCGCGCGACGACATTCCCATGGCGAGCGAGGCCTATGGCATCGACTTCGAATCCGAGGTCGCGGCGATCATCGACGACACGCCGATGGGCGCGACGCCGGAGCAGTGCGCCGGGCGCATCCGGCTGCTGGCGATCCTCAACGATGTCAGCCTGCGCGGGCTGATCCCGGCCGAGCTCGCCAAGGGCTTCGGCTTTCTCAACGGCAAGGGCAGCACGGCCTTTGCGCCGGTCGCCGTGACGCCGGACGAGCTTGGCGACGCCTGGCGCGACGGCAAAATCCACCTGCCGCTGGAGACGCGCTGGAACGGGCGCGAATTCGGCCGGCCGAACGCCGGGGTGGACATGAATTTCAGCCTGCCGCGCCTGATCGCCCACGCCGCGAAGACGCGCCGGCTCGGCGCCGGCACCATCGTCGGCTCCGGCACCGTCTCCAATGTCGATCCGGCCGACGGCTATTCCTGCATCGCCGAAATCCGCGCCATCGAGACGGTGGCGCACGGCGCGCCGCAAACGCCCTTCATGGCCTTCGGCGACACCGTCCGCATCGAAATGCACACCCCCGCCGGCGACTCCATCTTCGGCGCAATAGAGCAGAGGGTGGTGCGGTATGAAGCGGCGGGGTGAGGGCAGGCGCGGCCCGCGCCGGGGTTGCTGAAACGCCGCGCCGTTTCGGATATTGCGTTTGGAGCGGCCGGGCTCTATCTTGCCGGCAACCGGCAAGCGAGGAACCCATGGCCGCAACCGCAACGACGATGGCGCCCCCGTCCCGCGCAGCGGCGGCGGCGGCGCGCGCTTCCCGGCAGCGTCTCGCCGCCGTGGCGCGGCCGGGCCGCCCGCTCACCGTCCAACTGCGCGAAGGCCCGCGCGACGCGACGGTCGAGCTTCCGGCCGACGCCGTGGCGCTTCTGCTCGCCATCCTTGAGGATATGGCCGAGGGCCATGTCGTCGCCGTCGTGCCGCAACGGGCCGAGCTGACGACGCAGCAGGCGGCGGACTTTCTGAACGTCTCGCGGCCGTTCCTGATCGGGCTGCTGGAGGACGGGAAAATTCCGTTCCGCAAGGTGGGCAGCCACCGGCGGATCCGCCTTGAGGATGTGCAGCGCTACAAGGCGGCCATCGACGCCGAACGCCGCAAAGCCCTCGACCGGCTCACCGCCGAGGCCCAGGAACTCGGCATGGGCTATTAGGCCTTGCGCCCGGCCACGGCCTTTCTCGACGCCTCGGCCCTCTATCCCGCACCGCTCCGGGACCTCCTTCTGGAACTGGCGGTCTCCGATCTTTATCGGGCCAGATGGTCCGAAACGGTGCTCGACGAATGGGTCGCCGCGCTTCTGCGCAACCGCCCCGATCTCGCCCGGAGCCGGCTGGAGCGGACCCGCAACCTGATGAACGCAAGCACCCGCGATGCGCTGGTGACCGGCTACGAAGGCCTTATCGGGACTCTGGCACTGCCCGACCCCGGCGACCGCCATGTGCTGGCGGCCGCGATTGCGGGCGAAGCGGATATCGTTGTGACGGCCAATCTGAAGGATTTTCCGGCCGACGCTCTGCAACCGTGGGGCATCGAAGCGCAGCACCCGGATATCTTCATGACCGACCTGTTCCGCCGTGCCGAGGGAGACTTCCTCGCCGCCGTCCGAACGGTCCGGCTGCGCCTCAGGAACCCGCCCAAATCGCCAGAGGAGTATCTCGATATATTGCGGACACAGGGACTGGCCGGAACCGTTCGCGCCATCGCTCCGTTCAGCCGCTCGATCTGAGCGCGGCAGCAGCCGGGGGATCGAATTACAGAACCCGGCACTCCCGGCAGAAGCGTTGCGGCTGCAATTCCCTTCACGGCCTTCGGCGACACCGTCCGCATCGAAATGCACACCCCCGCCGGCGACTCCATCTTCGGCGCGATAGAGCAAAGGGTCGTGCGGTATGAAGCGGTGGAGTGAGGGGGATCTGTCGGAATAGTCGCGCATCCGGATCGCAGCCCTGACACAGTGGCGCTACGGAGATCGACCGTTTGCCGAAGAGAATGGGGCCGGTACAGAATGAAAGAACATAATGCTGCAATTCAAATCTGAGATTGTTCTTCAAGATGTGGAAAACACGCTCTGATCTCCTCTCTTTTATCTACGACTTTTAGGCAGTCGTTTTCCGGAATCGGTGAAAAAAACTCCCTTACCTTTGCACCCTTGAACTCCAGCAGATCGTAGCGCCCGAGATAGTCCGGCCCCCGCAGAATTTCAAGCCTGTCGCCAAAATCATTCCATCTATCGGAATTCATCCTTGAAGTAAGCCATCTTGTATAATTTTCCCGTCTCGCTTGAAGAAGTCTGAAGCTTCGGGTGCGCGACAAAGGATCAAAATAGCCGTACAGAGTGTGCTCGATAATACGTATCGTACCGAACACAATTTCATGAAGAAGCTCTACACTTACAGTCGGAAGAGTATCGCTCTTCGGTTTCTCTATTGGAAAGTATCGCCAATTAAACGAGCCTTTATTTCCATCCCCATCAAGATTTAAAAGAAAATTTTCGAGCTTAGTAATAGAAAATTTTCTTATGTTTTCGTTCGCGATTTTCTTATAGTCTGTATAATATTCTTGCAAAATTTCCCTGTCTTCCTGGCATAGTTGTGCAAATAGCTTAAGCAGAGAATGGGTTTTGTTAATTTTCTTTTTTCTTATGTACAGCAAAATTTTGAATGACTGCTCCAAAAGAGAATAGCCAGAAATGACATATCCCCAACCCTGTGCGATTTCAAAACCGGGGGCCATGTCCGATTGTACCGGGCATTTCTGATACTTTTCTTTTTCCTTGTTGAAGGCTGTTTCAAGCCATTCCAAGGCCATCTTCGGATTGTTGTACTCTATATCCCTATCCGCTGTCATCTCCACAATTCCTGCCGTACGTGTCCTGACCGAAGGTGGCTCCACTTTTTGGAGGCCGGCACACGAATGTAATTGGTCTTGTAGTCCCG
This sequence comes from Alphaproteobacteria bacterium, assembly GCA_965221475.1. Taxonomy (GTDB): domain Bacteria; phylum Pseudomonadota; class Alphaproteobacteria; order Bin65; family Bin65; genus Bin65. Next base: position 1,602,146 of record OZ244891.1, read on the forward strand.
CCACGCCAAGCGGAACCGTGCGACGCGATTCCGGCTTCCGGCCGATGCCGTGCCGGCCCGGATCATCCGCCTTAGGCCGCCCGGCGCGCCTGCGCGAGCTCGTAGCTCGCCTGCATCCGCATCCAGTGCTCGGCGGTGCCCCAGCCGATATCCTCCAGCGCCAGCGCCATGGCGGCGGACATCCCCGCCCGGCCGTTCAGCAGACGCGACAGCGTCCCGCGCTCGCAGCCCAGCCGGCCGGCCGTCTCGCCGACGCCCCAGCCCGTCTCGTCCATGCTCTCGCGAACCAGCTCGCCCAGATGCGGCGGGTTCGCCATCGGCCCAGGGTGCCCGGTCTCTTCCGGCTTCATGATTCCGCTTTCCTCTTGCTGCACCCGCCGGCGCGAGGCTCCCCCTCAGGCCGGGCGGATCCAGACGGCGGTGTCGTGATAGACGGCGCCGCCGAGCGGCGGGCCGGGCTCGGCGCTCACCAGGGCGTTGACGCCCAGCCCTTCCTCAAAGGCGGCGTTGGGCCAGACGCTCTCGATCACCGCGACGCCGCGCTGCATGCCGTCGAACGCCTCGGCATGGACGACGATGCTGGCCTGCCGGTTGCCGACCCGCACGCGCTCGCCATCCGCCGTGCCGAGCGCCGCCAGGTCCTCCGGCCGCAGCTTGACGGTCGGCCGGCCCTCGCGCTTCTGCGAGGTCGGCGTCTCGGTGAAGCTGGTATTGAGATAGTTGCGCGCCGGCGCGGTGACGAGGCGGAAGGGCCGGTCTTCGTCCGCCGCGTCGATAATGGCGAAATGGTCGGGCAGGGCCGGCATCCGGGCGCTGTCGCGGCCGACGGCGGACCAGTCCGGCCGGAAGCGGAAGCGGCCGTCGGCATGGCCGAAGCCGTTGCGGAAATGCATTTCGTCCGCCGGCTTCGCACAGTCGATCCAGCGGCCGTCGGCCACCGTATCGGCATTGCCCAGGCCGGAGGCCTTGAGCGTCGCGTCGATGATCTCCCACTCCGTCATGCGGAAGCCGGGATGGTTGTTGCCGAACCGCTCCGCCAGGCCGCACAGCACGCGGTGGTTGGAGCGGCATTCGCCCGGCGGCTCGATGGCCTGGCGCGCGACCTGGAGGAAGGTGTGGCCGCCGGCGACATACATGTCGTCATGCTCCAGGAAGGTCGTCGCCGGCAGGACGATATCGGCCATGGCCGCCGTCTCGGTCATGAACTGTTCATGGACGCAGACGAAGAGATCGTCGCGCAGAAAGCCCTCGCGCACCCTGGCCGAATCCGGCGCGACGACCATCGGGTTGGTGTTCTGGACGAACAGCGCCTTGACCGGCGGCCCGGCCTCGCCGCCCTCGTCGCCGATGCCGCGCACATCGCCGGTCAGGATGGGGCCGATGCGCGACTGGTCGAGCAGGCGGACCGAGCGGTCCATGACATCGAGGCCGCGGATCAGCGTGCCATCGACCGGATAGAGGCCGCCATTGGAATAGAGCGCGCCGCCGGCCCGGTGCTGCCATTTGCCGGCCACGGTGGGCAGGCAGGTGACGGCGTGCAGATTGGCCGAGCCGTTGCGCGAGCGGGTGAAGCCGTAGCCGACGCGGATGAAGGCGCGCTCGGTACGGCCGTAGAGGGCGGCAAAGGCCTCGATCTCGTCGACCGCCAGGCCGGTGATTCCGGCCGCCCATTCCGGCCCGCGCGAACGCAGATGGGCTTCGAGCTCGTCCGGGCAATCGGCGTATTGCGCCATATAGGCCCGGTCGGCATGGCCGTCGCGGAACAGGATATGCATGACGGCGCAGGCGAGCGCCCCGTCGGTGCCCGGCCGCAGGGCAAGGTGCAGATCGGCCTGTTCGGCCGTCGCCGTGCGGTAGGGGTCGATGACGACCAGCCGGGCGCCGCGCTGGCGGCGCGCCCGGGCGATATGGGTCATGACATTGACCTGGGTGTTGACCGGGTTGCCGCCCCAGACGACGATCAGGTCGGCCTCCTGAATCTCGCGCGGATCGACGCCGTATTTGACGCCGACGCCGGCGAGCCAGCCGGCATCGGCCAGCGTGTTGCAGAAGGTGGAATGCTGGCGCGACCAGCGCATGGCGTGGCGCAGCCGGTCGATGCCGTCGCGCTGTACCAGCCCCATGGTGCCGGCATAGAAGAAGGGCCACACCGCTTCGCTGCCCCATTCGCCGGCCACCGCCTGCAGCCGGGCCGCGACCTCGTCCAGCGCCTCGTCCCAGCCGATCGGCGCGAAGGCGGCCATGCCCTCGCCCTTCGCGCCGACCCGGCGCAGCGGCCGGGTCAGCCGGGCCGGATGGTGCACGCGTTCGGCATAGCGGGCGACCTTGGCGCAGATCGTGCCGGCGGTATAGGGGTTGCCCTTCGCCCCGCGGATGCGGCCGACGGTGCGGGCGTCCAGCCGCTCGACCTCCAGGGCGCAGGTGCTCGGGCAATCGTGCGGGCAGGTCGAGGGGACGATTTCGGGCGCGGCATCCAGCGGCATGGCGCGGGCCTTTCGGCGGCGGAAACGGGCCGCCAATCTACGGCCCCCCACCCAACGGAGCAAGCCGGGCGGGCGGCGGGTGCCGTCAGCGCAGGTGCCGCTCCTCCCGGAGAATCTCCGCCGGAGACGGATCCAGGACCGTTTCCGGCCCGGAACCGATGGCTTCGAGCAGCGCGCGCCGGTCCGGCCGTTCGAGCGAACGTTCGATTTCCCGCAGAATGTAGCGGGACATGGAGACACCCTCCATGGCGGCGCGGGCCTTCAGGCGCCGGTGCAGCGGTTCGGGAACGTTGCGAATATGGATCGATGCACTCATGCACCGGGCATGAAAGCAGGAAAACCGAATGTCAAGCACCTGCCCCCGATTCGACGCGGGACGGAACTTCAGCGCTGTGCCTGCTGCCAGTCCGGTGCGGTCCAGGCCGGGGCCGGCGAGGGCGGCAGCGGGGCGCGGCCGCGGATCGAATCGGCGGCCTTCTCCGCGATCATCACGGTCGGCGCATTGAGGTTGCCGGTCGTGATCGTCGGCATGATGGAACTGTCCACCACGCGCAGCCCCCCGATGCCGTGAACCCGGTTCTGCGCATCGACCACGGCCATGGCATCGTCGCCCATCCGGCAGGTGCCGCACGGATGATAGGCGCTTTCCACGGTCTCGCGCACGAAGGCGTCGAGCGCGTCGTCGTCCTGCACCGCCTCGCCCGGCGCGAGCTCGGGGCCGCGCCACGGGTCGAAGGCCGGCTGGGCGAAGATTTCCCGGGTCAGCCGGACGCAGGCGCGCATCTCCGCCCAGTCGTCGGGGTGGCTCATATAGTTGAAGCGGACCTGCGGCGGCGTGCGCGGATCGGCCGATGCCAGGCTGACCGTGCCGCGCGATTTCGAGCGCATCGGCCCGGCATGGGCCTGATAGCCGTGGCAGCGGACCCGGTTCTGCAGGTCGTAGGACGCCGCCAGCGGCAGGAAATGAAACTGGATATCCGGCCAGCGGACGCCCGGCCGCGAGCGGATGAAGCCGCCGGCCTCGAAATGGTTGGTTGCGCCGAGGCCGGACCGGAAGACGATCCAGCGCAGGCCGATCAGCGCCTTCTGCAGCAGGCCGGTGGCGGAATAGAGGGTGACCGGCCGGGTGCAGGCCTGCTGGATATAGAGTTCCAGATGATCCTGGAGATTTTCGCCCACGCCGGGCAGATCGTGGACGACGCCGATGCCGCGGTCGCGCAGCTGCCCGGCCGGGCCGATGCCGGAGAGCATCAGCAGCTGGGGCCCGTTGATCGGGCCGGCGCTCACGATAACCTCGCGCCGAGCCGCCGCGGTGCGGACCCGGTCGCCCTGCCGGTATTCGAGGCCGCGGACGCGCCGGCCGTCGAGCAGCAGGCGGGTCGCCAGCGCGCCGGTCGCCACGGCCAGATTGGCGCGCCCGGAAGCCGGCTTCAGATAGGCGTTCGCCGTGCTCCAGCGCCGGCCGCGATGGACCGTCATGTCCATCGGGCCGAGGCCCTCCTGGCGGTGGCCGTTCATATCCGGCGTGGGCGGATAGCCGGCCTGGGCCCCGGCCTCGATAAAGGCGCCGTAGAGCGGGTTCGCCATGGTGCCGCGCGAGGTATGGAGCGGGCCCGAATCGCCCCGGTAGTCGTCGCCGCCGCCACTGAAATTCTCGGCCTTGCGGAAATAGGGCAGCACCTCGGCATAGGACCAGCCGGCGGCGCCGCCCCCGGCCCAGCCATCGTAATCGAGGGCGTTGCCGCGCACATAGGCCATGCCGTTCACCGAGGACGAGCCGCCGAGCACGCGGCCGCGCGGACAGTGCAGGCGCCGGCCGCCCAGCTGGGTCTCCGGCTCGGTCCGGTAGTGCCAGCCATAGCGCGGATGGTTCATGGCGATGGCGAGCGCCGTCGGCATCTGCAGGAAGATGCTGCGGTCGCTGCCGCCGGCCTCGACCAGCAGCACGGTGGCCGTGCCGTCTTCGGTCAGCCGGTTGGCGAGGACGCAGCCGGCCGAGCCGGCGCCGACCACGACATAATCGAAAACCGCCTCTGCGCTCATCCGGCCTTCCCGCCATCCCCGGCACCGCCGGAATGCCCGCCGCTGCACGCCCCGCCGCCGCCCTTGCGGGGCCCTGTCCGTCATGCTAGCCGTAGCCGTTCTGCCGGAAGGCGGAAACGCTGCTGCGGGAGGCATGAAGCGGGGCCCGAATCGGGCCCGATCGGGAGGACAAGTCAATGACAAAAGGGATTCGCATGGCGGTTCTGGGCGCGGCCTCGGCTGCGCTGGTATCGTTCGGCGCCATCGGGACGGCCTGGGCGGCCGACCCGGCCTCGTGCAAGACGGTGCGCTTTTCCGATGTCGGCTGGACCGACATTACCGCGACGACCGCGGCGACCTCCGTGGTGCTGAAGGCGCTGGGCTACGCGCCGAAGGCGACGGTCCTGTCGGTTCCGGTCACCTATACCAGCCTGAAGAACGGCGATATCGACGTGTTCCTCGGCAACTGGATGCCGACCATGGAGGCCGATATCAAGCCCTACCGCGAAGACGGCTCGGTGGAGGTGCTGGCGAAGAACCTCACCGGGGCGAAATACACGCTGGCGGTCAACAAGCTGGCGGCCGACGGCGGCATCCGCAGCTTCGGCGACATCGCGAAATACCGCAAGCAGCTCGAGGGCAAAATCTATGGCATCGAGCCGGGCAATGACGGCAACCGGCTGATCCAGAGCATGATCGACAAGAACGCCTTCGGCCTGAAGGGCTTCAAGGTCGTCGAATCGAGCGAGCAGGGCATGCTCGCCCAGGTCGCGCGCGCCAACCGCAAGAAGCAGTGGATCGTCTTCCTCGGCTGGGAGCCCCATCCGATGAACGCGAATTTCGCGATGACCTATCTCGCCGGCGGCGACGAATGGTTCGGCCCGAATTTCGGCGGCGCGGAAGTCTATACCAATATCCGCAAGGGCTATGCCGCCCAGTGCCCGAATGTCGGCCGGCTGCTGAAAAACCTGAAATTCACGCTGGCGATGGAAAACGAGATCATGAGCGCGATCCTCGACGGCGGCGCGGAACCGCAGAAGGCGGCGGCGGCGTGGCTGAAGAAGAACCCGGCGATTCTCGACGGCTGGCTGGCCGGTGTGACGACCATGAGCGGCGGCGACGCCATGGCCGCCGTCCGGAAGGGGCTGGGCCTCTAGCAGCGGCGGCGGCCCGGACGACGGTCCGGTTCCGACGGTCCGACTGTCCACCGGGCCGGCGCGGACCCGGACCGGCTCCAGCGCCGCGGGGTAGCCCTTGGACTGGCTGACCGACGAGAAAATCCCGCTTGGCCGGTGGATCAAGTCCTTGGTCGATCTTGTGCTCGACCACGGGGCCTGGTTCTTCGACGACCTGTCCGAGGTCCTGAAATACGCCATTGAGGGCGTGGCCGGCCTGGCGCTGGCCGTGCCGCCGCTCGCGCTGGTGGCGGCGCTCGCCGCCTTCGCCTTCTGGCTGCATCGGTCGTGGAAGCTCGCTGCCGCGGTCGTGCTGCCCCTGCTCCTGGTCATCAATCTGGGCTATTGGGAAACCACGGTCCAGACGCTCACCCTGATCCTGTTCTCGACCGTGGTCTGCATCGCCGTCGGCGTGCCGGTCGGCATCGCGGCGGCGCACCGGCCCTGGCTCTACAACGCCATCCGGCCGGTGCTCGACCTGATGCAGACGATCCCGACCTTCGTCTATCTGATCCCGACCATGATCATGTTCGGCCTCGGCGTCGTGCCGGGCCTGATCTCGACGGTGATCTTCGCCATCCCGGCGCCGATCCGGCTTACCCATCTCGGCATTTCCGGCGTGCCGCGGGCGCTGATCGAAGCCGGCGAGGCCTTCGGCGCCACGCGCAGCCAGCTGCTGTGGAAGGTGGAGCTGCCCCATGCCATGCCGACCATCATGGCCGGCGTCACCCAGTGCATCATGCTCAGCCTGTCGATGGTCGTCATCGCGGCGATGGTCGGCGCGCCGGGCCTCGGCGTGCCGGTGCTGCGCGCGCTCAATACCGTCAATATCGCCAAAGGGTTCGAGGCCGGGCTCGCCATCGTCATCGTCGCCATCCTGCTCGACCGTATCTGCAAGCAGCGCGGCGGCGGCAGCCAGCGGGGCTGAGCCATTCACGCCATCGACCTGAAAAATGTCGATATCCTGTTCGGCGGCGATACGAAGGCGGCCCTGGAGCTGCTCGACCGCGGCGCCGACCGGCAGGAAATCCACGACGCCACCGGCGCGGTCGTCGGCGTCGCCGGCGCCTCGCTCACCGTCCGCCAGGGCGAAATCTGCGTGCTGATGGGCCTGTCCGGCTCCGGCAAATCGACCCTGATGCGCGCCGTCAACGGCCTGTGCCGGGTCACCCGCGGCGCGGTGCTGGTGCGCGACGGCGATGCGCCGCTCGACATGGCGCGCTGCGACGCGGCCACGCTGCGCCGGATGCGCATGGAGCGCATCGCCATGGTGTTTCAGCAGTTCGCGCTGCTGCCCTGGCGCACCGTGCACGAGAATGTCGCCTTCGGCCTGGAGCTGCGCGGCATGGGCCGGGCCGGGCGCGACGCCATCGTGGACGAGAAGCTCCGCCTGGTGGACCTCGACCGCTGGCGCGACCGGTATGTGCACGAACTCTCCGGCGGCATGCAGCAGCGCGTCGGCCTCGCCCGGGCGCTGGCGACCGATTCCGACATTCTGCTGATGGACGAGCCGTTCTCGGCGCTCGACCCGCTGATCCGCGAGCATCTGCAGGACGAATTGCTCGATCTGCAGCGCCGGCTCGGCAAGACCATCCTGTTCGTCAGCCACGATCTCAACGAGGCGCTCAAGCTCGGCCGGCACATCGCGATCATGGAGGCGGGCCGGATCGTCCAGTTCGGCGAGCCGGAGGAGATCGTCCTGAAACCGGCGAACGACTATGTCGCCGAATTCATCGCCCATATGGATGCGCTCAACGTGCTGCGCTGCGGCTCGCTGATGAAGCCGGCGGCGGAAATCCGGCGCGCCGGCGAGCGCCTGCTGCTCGACTGGTCGGGCCTCAACAGCCTGACGCTGGACGGGGCGGGCGCGCCGGTCGAGGCGTCCATCGAGCCGGGGCCGGCGACGATCCGGCACTATACGCCGGAGATGGATACCGCCGCCCTCGACGGCAGCACGATCTGCGCCGCCACGCCCGACCTGCCGATGCGCGTCGCCATCGAACTGCGCCACTGCACCGGCCGGCCGGTTCTGGCGATGGAGGACGGCCGGCTGCTTGGCGTCATCGGCGACGACGAAATCTACCGCGGCCTGACCGGCCGGGGCGCGCGCAGCGAGGCGTAGAACGGGACGGCCGGGATCAGCCGAACAGCTCCGGCTGGCCCGCCACCGGGGCGAATGGATCGTCGGCCGGCCGGGGCAGCCGGATGCGCTCGCGGACGGCGCGGACGGCGGCGCCGGCGGTATAGTGGCGGCCGCGCCGCTCGCCGCTGGCTTCGAGCAATCCGGCATCGGCCAGGCTTTTCAGGTCCCGGCTCGCCAGATTGTTGGAAATGTCGGCCGACGCGCGGTAGGAGGCGTTGCGTACCCGCATGCCGGCGGCGGCCTCCATCAGCGCCATGGCCGTGCGCTCCTGAAAGCCGTGCCGTGCGACCTCCCTGGCAAGCGCGTCGTAGAGCCGTTCCCATTCCCGCATCCGGCGCAGCAGGGTCTGCGCCTGCCGGTAATGGCCCAGAATGCAGAAGCGCACCCACGGCCGGGCGTCGCGCTGCGGGTGCCAGCCGCCGCCGCCGACCTGCGCCAGCACATCGTAATAGGCGCTCTGGTTGCGGCCGATATATTCCTCGATGCTCGAAAAGATCGGCGCGACGATGCCATCGTTGGCAAGGATGGCGGTCTGAAGGCAGCGGGCGGTCCGACCGTTGCCGTCGGAGAAGGGATGGAGCATGGCGAGGTTGAGATGGACCATCGCCGCCCTGACGATGACCGATGGCGGCTCGGGCCGGTTCATGCTGTCCACCAGCTCGCCGACCAGCGGCTCCAGAAGGTCGCGGTCGACTCCCTCATGGACGACCTCGCCGGTCGCCGCGTTGCGGACGCCGACCCAGCCGGGCCGGAAATAGCCGGGATTGGCCGCCAGATCGTCCTGCGTAATCATGAAATGGACAGCGAGCAGCACATCGATCGTGAAGACGAAACGGTCGTCCCGACAGCGCTGGAGAATATAGTCCATCGCCGCCCGGTAGCCCTCGACCGCCTTCCAGGTCGCCCGGTCGGCTTCCGCCGGGTCCGCCCGGTCGACGACGGCGATGGCATCCTCTGCCGAAATGTGGATGCCCTCGATACTGTTGGACGCGCGCAGCGCCCGCGCACGGGTCAGCCGGGCGAGCAGGCCGGTCCAGCGCCGGGGCGACTGCGCGACGTAGTGGCGGAGGTCGTGCCGCATCCGGCCGATCCGGTCGAGCGCCCGCCGCTCGCCCGCATCGGGCGCGCCATAGCCAAACAGCATGCCACATATCCAATATTCAACTGATTCATAGTCAGTTAATAACTGATTTTATGTCAATTTGCAATTCCATATGTGGCATTGCAGGAGCGCCGCGCGGCCCGACGCCTTCGGTCAGCCGTTCCAGCGGAAGGCCGGTTTGCGCTTTTCGAGATAGGCGGCGACGCCTTCCTGAAGGTCGCCGGCCTCCCAGGCGCCGATGCGCATTTCGCGCAGGGCCTCCGGCTCCCCTTCCGTGCCGGCCGCGATTTCGCGCAGCGCACGCTTGGCATAGCGGATGCTGTACTGGCTGTTGCGGCACACCGTTTCGGCGAAGGCCGCGGTTTCGCCGTCGAGCGCGTCCGGGTCGAGAACCCGGTCGGCAAGGCCCCAGTCGTGCGCCGTCGCGGCATCGATCAGCCGGCCGGTAAACAGCAGTTCCGCGGTCCGCGACGGGCCGACGACCCGGCTGACCCGGCGTGTCGAGGCCATGCTGTAGCACACGCCGAGCCGGGCCGGCGGGATGCCGAAGCGGCTCTGCGTGCTGCAGAAGCGCAGGTCGCAGGCGATGGCGATCTCAACCCCGCCGCCAACGCAATCGCCATGGATCATGGCGACCGTCGGCTTCGGGCAGTCGGCCAGCGCGGCCGACGCCCCGCTCACCGCCGCCATATAGGCGAGCGCCGTTTCCCGATTGCGAAAGCGCTCGTGGAACTGGCCGATATCGGCGCCGGCGGCGAAGGCCGTCCGGTCGACGCCGCGCACGATCAGCAGCCTGACCGCCGGGTCCGCCTCGGCCACCGCGACCGCCGGCGGAATCGCCTGCCACATCGCCAGATCGAGCGCGTTGCGCTTCTCCGGCCGGTCGACGACGAGATGGGCGACGGCGTCGCGAATTTCGAGGCGGATATGGCGGCTGGCGGCGGCATCGGCCGCCGCACGGGTCCCGGCATCGTTCACGGCGGGCGGCTCCTTCAGGCGGTTCGGTCGGCTGAGTCCTGACACGCACAGCGCCCCGACGCAATCGAAGGGGCGCCGCCGGGCGGCGAAATCGGCCGCGCCCGCGATCAATTAGCGACTCGATACTATTTGAAACCGGACAGTTTGGAGAACGAACCATTCATGCTATGCCGGCGGCCATGAACGGTTTCGATACCCCCGCCGATGCAGGAACGAAGGCCGGACCGGCCGCGGCCGCCACGGCGGGCGAGCGCGACGGCCTGGCGCCCGGCCCGCTCGCCGGCCTGCTGGGCTATCGCCTGCGCCGGGCCGAAGTGTTCGCCTTCCAGAACTTTGCCGCGCATCTGGGCGGCGACGGGATCGCCCCCGGCCAGCTCGGCGTGCTGCTGCTGGTGCAGGCCAACCCCGGCTCCAACCAGACCCGGATCGGCCGGACGCTCGGCATCGACCGCTCGACCCTGGTCTCGATCGTCGACCGGCTGGAGGCGCGCGGCCTGCTCCGGCGCGAGCCGTCGCCGACCGACCGGCGCTCCCACGCCCTCGTCCTGTCCGATGCCGGCGCCGCGTTCCTGCAGGCGATCCGGCCGCGGCTCGACGCCCATGAGGCGGAGATCGCGGCCGGCCTTTCGGCGGCCGAACGGGCGCAACTGCTCGACCTGCTGCGCCGGCTGGTGACGCCTTGAGCGCCGGCTTCCCGCAGACTTTCGGCGCCCTGCTGCGCGAGAGCGCGCGCCGGCATCCCGACCGGACGGCGCTGGCCGGACGGCGCGGCGGCCCGGAGGGCCGGCGGCTGAGCCTGAGCTACGATGCGCTCGACCGGGCGGCCAGCCGGCTGGCCAATGCGCTGGTGCGCGAAGGGTTTGCCGGCACGGCAGCGCAGCCCGGCCGGTGGCTGGCGATCCTGTCGCCCAACGATATCGATTATCCGGCGGTCCATTTCGGCGCGGCGCGGGCCGGCTGCCCGCTCGCCCATGTCTCGATCCGCGCCACCGCCGCCGGGCGCGCCGAAATGCTGGACCGGATCGGCGCCGCGCTGCTGTTCGTCCATGCCGATCTGGCGGCGGAGATGCGCACCCTGCCGATGCGCGAAGGGAAGCCGGCGCCGCGGATCGTCGTCATCGGCGGCGGCGACGGGCCGGAATCGCTCGCCGCCTTCGTCGCCGGCGCGCCGGAGAGCGACCCGCCGGTCGAGGTCCGGCCGGACGATCCGGCGGCGATCACCTTTTCCAGCGGCTCGACCGGCGCGCCCAAGGGCGTGCTGGTTTCGCACCGCAACCGCACGCTCGCCTCCTGCCTCGGCGCGCAGGCTTTCGAGCTCAACGACGACGATGTGCTCGGCTGCACCACGCCGCTGTTCCATGTCGCCGGCCTGTTCATGTGGCTGCAGCTCGGCATCCGGCGCGGCCTGCCCATCGTGCTGCTGGAGAAATGGGCGCCGGACCGGTTCGCCGACGCAATCGTGCGCGACGGCGTCACCGCCGCCTTCCTGGTGCCGTCCCAGGTGGCGGCGCTGCTCGACCATCCCGCAGCGCAGACCCTCCCGGTCGGGGCCGGCGGCCTGCGCCACCTCAATATCAGCGGCGCGCCGATGCCGCCGGGCCTGCTCGAACGGGCGCTCGACGCCTGGCCGGGCCTCGACATCGTCGAACATTACGGCCAGTCGGAGAGCTGCCCGCTGGCCTACCGGCCGGCCGCCTTCGCCCGCAGCAAGCCGGCCAGCGCCGGGCGGCCCTGCGTTGAGATGGCGACGCTGGACGATGCCGGCCGGCCCCTGCCGGCCGGCGAAACCGGCGAGGTGGCGAGCCGCGGCGACCACACGCTGCTCGGCTATATCGGCGATGCGGAAAGCCTTGAGCGCCTGAGGGCCGGCGATGGCTGGCTGCGCACCGGCGATATCGGCCGGATCGACGAGGACGGCTTCCTGCACCTGATCGACCGGGCGCGGGACGTTATCGTCTCCGGCGGCGAAAACATCTTTCCCGCCGAGATCGAGCGCGCGCTCCACGATCATCCGGCGGTGCGCGAGTGCGCCGTGTTCGGCGTGCCGGACGAACGCTGGGGCGAGGTGCCGGCCGCCCATGTCGTGGCGGCGGAGCCGGTCGCGGAGGCCGCCCTGATCGACTTCGTCGCCGCCCGGGTTCCGCGCTACAAGCGCCCGCGCTTCATCGAATTCGTCGACTCTCTGCCGCGCACCGCCATCGGCAAGATCCGCAAAGGCCCGATCCGCGCCGCCTACTGGAAGGGCCGCGACCGGGCGATCTGAAACGCCGCCCCGCGGAGCGCCGCCGGCAGCGGCCGGCACGATGTGCCGGCTGGACGGCAGGCGCGCCGGCGGGCCATGATGGCAGCCTTGCGTGGCGGGACCGTCCTTGCCACGGGCGGCATGGCGGAGAACGGCGATGGCGTGGCTTGACGACAGGGCATGGCGTTATTTCTGGCATCCGGTGTGTACGGCAGCCGAACTGGCCGAAGCGGTCGCCGACGACCGGCCGCTCCCGGTCACGCTGCTCGGCGAGCGGATCGCCATTGCCGAAATCGGCGGCACGCTGACGGCCTTTCCCGACCGCTGCCTCCATCGCTCGACGCGCCTTTCGCTCGGCCGGGTCGAGGCGGGCGGGCTGCGCTGCGCCTATCATGGCTGGCTCTATGGCGCCGACGGCGCCTGCATCGAGGTTCCGGCCATGCCGGACTACAGCATCCCGGCCGGCTTCCGGCTGGCCTGCATCGAGGTGAGGCGCGCCTGGGATATGGTCTGGCTGCGCCTTGAGGCGGGCGCCGATACCGACATTCCCGGCTGCCCGGCATGGGACGATCCGGCATTCCGCTGCGTTCAGGGCGCGCCCTATACCTGGCCGACCTCGGCCGGACGCCGGCTGGAGAATTTCGTCGACCTGTCGCACTTCCCGTTCGTTCACGACGGCTCGCTCGGCGACCGCCGCCATACGACGGTGCCGATTGCGCCGATCGACCGGGTGGCAGGCGAACTGCGCTTCCGCTTCGAGCCGGACCCGGACATGAACCTGCCGGGCGTGGCGCTCATGGCGCCGACCGACTACCGCATCTGGATGCCGTTTACGGTGAACCTCGAATTCTTTTTCCCGGACGGCGAGCGCAGCCAGCTCTGGATGGCGGCATCGCCGCTCGATTCCGGGGCCTGCCGCAGCTTCTGGTTCACCTGCCGCACCGCCGACCGGGACGGCGACGACCGCCCGCATCTCGACTTTCAGGACCTGGTGCTGGGCGAGGACCTGCCGGTCATCGAGGCCCAGGATCCGCCGGAGATTCCGGGCCCGGCCGGCGAGCAGTCCGTGCCGACCGATGCGGTCTCCCTCGCCTACCGGCGCTGGCTGCGCGAACTGTCGGTCGCCGCCGGCAAGGGGCCGGACGCCATCGCCCGCAGCCTGGCCGCCGAACGGCGGGCGGCGGGCACGCCGGCCGACGCCGCCGCCTGACCCCCGGAACGATCCGGCGCCGGACTGTCTCCGGCGCCGGACGCTCCGGCCGGCCCGGTCAGGCCGTCTTGATCTCCTCCGGCAGCACGGCATTGAGGACCGCCGCGGCGATGCCGGAGACGACGATGCCCGAGACGAACAGCGGCATCGACCAATCCGGCAGAACATCGGCCGGCAGCGGCCCGAAGCCGGCCAGCTTGCTCAGCTGATCGACCTGCCACAGCCCCATGCCGAGGCCGAGGGAGACGGCCGCGATCAGCATGTTGCGGGTCGACATGCCGCCGGACCGCTCGATCAGCTTGAGGCCGGCGGCCACGATCAGTCCGAACATGATGACCGCCGCACCGCCGAGCACCGGCTCCGGCATCGCGGCGATGACGGCCGCCAGCTTCGGAATGAAGCCGCACAGCAGCAGGAAGATCGCGCCGATGCTGACCACATGCCGGCTCATCACCCGGGTGAAGGAGACCAGGCCGACATTCTGGCTGTAGGACGTGTTGGGCAGGCCGCCGAACAGGGCGACCACCGCCGAGCCCAGACCGTCCGCCATGATGCCGCCCTTGAGCTCCCGGTCGGTCGGCTCGCGGTCCGCGCCGCCGGCGGTGACGCCGGAAATGTCGCCGACCGTCTCAATCGTGGTGATGAAGGCCATGAGGATCATCACGCCGATCAGGCCGAGCGCCTGCGGCGTGGTGAATTCGAGGCCGAACCACTGGCCCGGCAGGCCGACCCACGCCGCCTTGCCGATGGCTTCGACCTTGGCCGGGTTGAGCATGCCGAACGGAATCGCGACCAGATAGCCGATCACGATGCCGATGAAGACCGAAGCGGTCGACCAGATGCCGCGCCCGTAGCGGCGGATGACCAGAATGACCAGAATGACGAACAGGGCCATCAGCCAGTTGCCGGCATCGCCGAAGCCCGCCTTCTCGCAGAATTTCGCCGGATAGGCGCCGCAACCGGCGGAATATTTGATGCCGACCGGCAACAGGGTGAAGCCGATTGTCATCACCACCACGCCGGACACCAGCCCGGGGATGAACCGCCGGATCTGCGGGATGAAATAGCCGAGCACCATCTGGAACAGCCCGCCGATCAGGCTGGCGCCGAACACGGCGGCCAGGCTCGCGCCGCTTTTGATGGCCGCGGTCAGCACACCGATATAGGCGAAGCTCGTGCCCTGCACGATCGGCAGGCGGGCGCCGACCGGGCCGATGCCGACGGTCTGGATCAGCGTCGCCACGCCGGCCGCCAGCAGGGCGATCTGCACCAGCACGGCGATATATTGCGGCCCGGCGGCCAGGGCGATGAGCAGCGGCACGGTGATGTTGCCGGCAAACATCGCCAGAACGTGCTGGATGCCGAGCGGAACGGCCTCGCGCAATGGCGGCCGGTAATCGGGCGAGCCTGGATTTTCAGTCATCGTTCGCATCCCCTGTTTTCGCTGGCCGGGGGCGCCGCCGGACCCCTGCCGAGGCGGCGATCGGACCCCGAACTGCGTGAAGCCGCACACAATGGCATGCCTGCCCGCGGCAAATCAAGATACCGTCAACTTCGTTCTTGCCGGCACTCCGAACGCCGACATAGGGTATCGGCACGCCGGGGTATCGGCGCGGCCGGCGGCGGCCGGCACCGGATACCGGCACAGGATGAGGGTATGCCGATGCCGGCCGAACCGGCGGGGACCGGCAACCGGACGGAAGACGGCCGGGCGGAAGACGGCCGGCTTTTCGCCGGCTACCGGACCGACCCCGCCTTCCACGACGAGATGTTCGAGGCCGACGGCACGCCGCGCGCCCATTGCCGCGACCTGTGGACGGCGCTCGACGGCACGCCGCGCGAGGAAATCGCCATGATGCAGGAGCGCGCCGAGCGCGCCTTCCTGCACGAGGGCATCACCTTTTCCGTCTATGGCGAGGAGGGCGCGCAGGAGCGCATCATCCCCATCGATATCGTCCCGCGCCTGATTTCGGCGGCCGACTGGGCGCTGATCGAACGCGGGCTGCACCAGCGGCTCGAGGCGCTGAACCTGTTTCTGGCCGATATCTACGGCGCCGGGCGGATCGTCGCCGACGGGGTGATCCCGGCCGATCTGGTGCGCGGCTGCCCGCAATTCCGCATCGCCATGCGCGGGGTGGAGGTCGCCCACGGCGCCTATGTCGCCGTCTGCGGGACCGACCTGGTGCGCACCCATGACGGCTTTCTGGTCCTTGAGGACAATCTGCGCGTGCCTTCCGGCGTCTCCTACATGCTGGCCAACCGCCAGGCGGTGAAATCCAGCCTGCGCGACGTGTTCCGGCGCCATCGCGTGCGCGGCATCGAGGATTACGGCCGGCAGCTGCGCCGGACCCTGGCCGAGCTGGCGCCGCGCGGCGATGCCGACCCGACCATCGTCCTGCTCACGCCGGGGGTCTACAATTCGGCCTTCTACGAGCACATGTTCCTCGCCCGCGAGATGGGGGTGGAGCTGGTGCAGGGCAGCGACCTGGCGGTGCGCAACGGCTTCGTCTACATGCGCACGACTGCCGGGCTGCGCCGTGTCGATGTGATCTACCGGCGCATCGACGACGATTTCCTCGATCCGCTGGCCTTCCGGCCGGATTCGGTGCTCGGCACGCCCGGCCTGTTCGACGCCTACCGGCGGGGCAATGTCGCCATCGCCAACGCGCCGGGCACCGGCGTGGCCGACGACAAGAGCGTCTATGCCTATGTGCCGGCCATGATCCGCTATTTCCTCAACGAGGAGCCGCTGCTCGCCAATGTCGAGACCCGCCTGTGCCGCGAGCCGGAGGAGCTGGAATACACGCTCGACAATCTCGAACGGCTGGTCGTCAAGGAGGTCGGCGGTTCGGGCGGCCACGGCATGCTGATCGGCCCCCACGCGACGCCGGAGGAGCGCGCGGCCTTTGCCGGGGCGCTGCGCAACGACCCGGCCAACTATATCGCCCAGCCGGTCCTCGACCTTTCCTGCGCGCCGTGCCTGACCGAAGACGGCGCCGCGCCGCGCCATGTCGATCTGCGCCCCTTCGTGCTGCGCGGCCGCGAGACCCGGCTGGTGCCCGGCGCCTTCTGCCGGGTTGCGCTGACGCCCGGCTCGCTGGTGGTCAATTCGAGCCAGGGCGGCGGCGGCAAGGACCTCTGGGTCCTGTCGGCCTAGCGCCATGCTGTCGCGCAACGCCCTCGGCCTGTACTGGATCGGCCGCTATCTGGAGCGGGCGCAGCATGGCTGCCGCCTCATCGCCGACCAGTTCGAGACCATGAACGACCGGCCGGTCGACGAGATCGACCGCAGCTGGCGCCGGCTTTTCCAGGGACTGCAGCGCACCCCGGCCGGCGGCGCGCTGGATTCGAACCTGGACGATGAGCATTTCATGCTCGTCGATGCCTTCACCCTGTCCGACGATCTGACCTTCGAGCCCGCCAACCCGGATGCGATCGTCAACTGCCTCGCCGCCGCGCGCGAGAATGCGCGCCAGGTGCGCAACGCCATCGATGCCGATCTCTGGTCCAGCCTCAACCGCACCTTCCTCGACCGGCGCGATCTCGGCATCGCCGATATCTGGAAGGACCGGCCACACGAATTCTACCGCCGCACCGGCGACGCCCTGCGCACCTTTTTCGGCATCGCCGACGGCGTCCTGTATCGCGACGACGGTTGGCATTTCCTGCAGCTCGGCCGCTTCGTCGAGCGGGCGCAGCTGCTGGCCGGGCTGATCGATGCGCATCTTGCGGTCTACCCGGCCGACGGGCCGCAATCGGACCCGGACTGGCTCTCGCTGCTGCGCATCTGCGAGGCGCAGGACGCCTATGGCCGCCTGCACTCGCTCCGGCTGGAGCCCGCTTCCGTCGTCGATTTCCTCGTCGCCGATCCGCGGCTCTCCCACTCGGTCCGCCATGCCCTGGCGCAGATATGCGCCGCGCTCGACGCGATTTCGGCCGGCCGGCCGCTTCTGGTCGAGGCCGGGCGCCGGGCCGGGCGGCTGGCGGCGCGCATCGATTACGACTGGCCGAACCGCGATCCCGGCGACGACGGCGCCACAAGGGCTGCGCTGCAGGAAATCCTCGGCTCCTGCCGCCGGCTCCATCACGATATCGATGCCGCCTATTTCAGCTATCCGGCCGGCGACGCCCCCGAAACCGGCCCGGACAGCGCCGCTACCGGATAGCGGACAGCGACACCGCTCGGCCGGATTGCTCGCAGCCGGCCCGGCGCTGCCGGTCAGTCCGCGGCGGTTCTGGGCAGTTCGACGATCATTTCGGTGAATTCGCCGGCTTCGGTTTCGACCCGGATGCTGCCGCCATGCTGGCGCACGATATCGCTGGAGAGAGCGAGGCCGAGGCCGGTCCCCTGATCCGTCGGCTTGGTGGTGAAGAAGGGGTTGAATACCTTCTCGACGAGATCGGCCGGAATGCCGCTGCCATTGTCGCGGATGACGATCTCGACATTGTCGCCCGCCTTGCGCGTCTTCAGCAGCAGGCTGGGCCAGTAGACCGAGGGCGGCGCCCGGGCGGGCTCCTCCTCGCCGCCTTCGCCGGCATCCCCGGCGAGCGTGCGCCGCTTGCTGTCGGTCGCGTGGCAGGCGTTCGACACCATGTTGAGGAAGACCCGGCCCATATCCTGGGGAATGACCTCGATTTCGCCGAGGTCGGGATCGAGTTCCTCGCGCAGTTCGAGATTGAAGTCCGGATCGGCCGCCCGCGCGCTGTGATAGGCGAGCTTGGCGTGCTCCGAGAGCAGCATGTTGATATCGGTCGGCATGCGCTCGCCGGAGCCCCGGCCCATCTGCAGCATGCTGTGAACGATATTGTTCGCCCGCGCGCCGTGGCCGTGAATGGTCTTCAGATTGTCGGCGATATCGCGGGTGATTTCCTCGATCAGGCCGGCGGTGTCCTCGTCCTTCGCGTCCGTGCCGCTTTCGAGGACCTTGCGCACTTCCTCGACCAGCTCGTCGATCAGCTCGATCGAGACTTCGGAGAAATTCTTGATGAAATTCAGCGGGTTCTTGATCTCGTGGGCCACTCCGGCGGTCAGTTCGCCCAGCGCGGCGAGCTTCTCGCGCATGACGATCTGATCCTGCGCCCGCTCCAGATCGCCGAGCGCGGCCTCCAGCTGGTCGTTCTTGGTCTTGAGCTCCTCGACCAGCTTTTCGATCAGGTTGAGGCGATGGACCTCAAGGGCGTGGCGGCGGAAGACCTCCAGCGCGGCGGCCATTTCGCCAACCTCGTCGCGGCCGCCGATATCGATCTTCTCCTCCAGATCGCCCTCGGCCATGCGCCGCATCCGCTCGGACAGGTACCCGAGCCGGCGCGACAGGAAGCGACCGACATAGAGCCACGACAGCAGCAGCGCGCCGACGACGCTGGCGGCGCTGATGAGCAGCAGCAGGTTGCGGCCGGTCAGGATCGCCTGGGCCGAGGCCCGCGTCGCCTCCCGGACGCTGACCCGCGCGGCCGTGACCAGCCCCTCGGCCTCGGCCACGAGCTCGACGGCGAGGTCGCGGTTGCGCTCGAGCAGGTCGCGCTGCTGCCGTTCGAGTTCGAGCTCCCGGGCGCGCAGGTCGAACACATTGCCGGGCTCGACGCCGAGCGCGATCAGCCGGCCGAACGGATCGGTCAGCCGCTTGCCCAGCGACGCCGTGCCGATCTGCGCCAGGTGCCGGCGGATGCCGCGTCCCGTCGCCTCGAAGCGCTCGCGCAGCGGTTCGAGCAGCGAGGCATCGGCAACGTTCAGCGCGGTCGCCAGCAGCTGTGCGCCGGTCGTGGCGTCGGACCGGAGCTCGGCGAGGTGGCGATAGCGGTTGATCTCGGCCTGCGAGGTGTGCTGCGGGCGCGGGTCCGGCGGCTCGCCGAGCTGGCGATAGCCGGTCACCGTATAGAACAGCTGGTCGTCGATCAGCGAGACCAGATTGCCGACCAGCCGGCTCCGCAATTCCGTCAGTTCCTGCAGCCGCGCCTGGTGCCGGGCGGCCAGATCGAAACGGTTCGCCATCGACGCTTCGATCGCCTCGATATTCGCCATCAGGGCGACGCCGCGCCGGCCCAGCGAGCGCGCCGAACCGCTCCCGTCCCCGGCCAGCGCCGACAATTGCGTCTCGAAGGCCCGGCGGTCCCCGGAGATCTCCCCGGCGATCCGGGTCAGTTCTTCCGGCGTCGCGGCGAGGGTCAGGCGCGGCGCGGCGGCGACCAGGGCGCCGCTCTGCTGCGCCACCGCGAAGGCGGCCGCCATTTCGGGAACGCTGCCCTCGTTCACCCGGCTCTGCACATCGCCGACGCGCTCGAAGGAGCTCCAGCCGACCAGGCTGGCGACGATGGTAAAGGCGGCGGCACCCCCGATGCCGAGATAGAGCTGCGTCGACAGGCTGCGGGGAAAAAGAGTCACTGCGCCATCGGGCTCTGTAGCGTCCGGATCGGATGAAAGCGGCCGTCGACGCCGATAACCGAAAGGAAGACGGCATCGGAACCCTGGTTATCGGCCTCGCCGAAGCGCAGGCTGAACCCGTCCAGATCGATGCTCTTCTGCTGCCGCAACTCCCGGATGAAACAGGCCCGGTCCGGCTGCCGGCCGCACAGCCGGAGCCCGACGATGGCAAGACGCCCGGCCAGATAGCCTTCGAGGGAGACGAAGCCGGGCTGCACGCCGGGCGCGTGCTTCGCCAGCGCCCGCTGGTACGCCACCAGAATCGGCGGGCGCGGGCTGGTCGGGAACGGCACCACCTGGGTGACGAAAATGCGGACGTCGGCGTCGCCGAGTTCGCGCACGAGCGCATTGCTGCCGACGAACGAGAGGGTGATGAACACCGGATTGAAGCCGATATGCCGCGCCCAGGCGATGAATGTCGCCACCGGCCGGTAGGCCCCGACCAGAACCACCGCGCCGGGATTGGCGCTGCGCACATCCAGCACCGCGGTCTTCACCGCCGTCGTATTGCGCGGATAGACGCCGACCCCCGCCGGGCTCAGCCCGCGCCGCTGCAGCGCCCGCTGCACCCCGCGAAAGCCCGCCCGGCCGAACGTATCGTTCTGATAGAGCACCGCGATCCGGTCGATGCCGAGGTCGCCGATCAGCCGGCGCACCATCTCCTCGGTCTCCTGGTAATAGGAGGCGCGCAGATTGACCACGTTGCGCAGTTTCGGATCGCGCAGGAATTCGGCGCCGGTAAACGGCGCGACATAGGGCACCCCGGCGGCCGCGGCGACCGGCACGGCCGAGCGCGAGGTCGGCGTGCCGACGGAGCCGATCAGGGCGAAGACGCCGCGTTCCTTCGTCAGCCTGACCGTATTCGCGACCGCGGCTTCGGGCTCGTAGGCGTCGTCGAGGGAGATCAGGTCGAGCCGGCGGCCGTGCACGCCGCCGGCCGCGTTGACTTCGGCGAAGGCGGCCGCGATCCCGAGGCGCATGTTGAGGCCCAGTTCGCGCGCCGGGCCGCTGAAGGCGGCGGACTGGCCGAACAGCACCCGTTCGGCGGAAATCCCGTGCTCGGCGCCGCCGGCCGGCCCGGCCGCGCCGGCCGCCCATCCCGGCAACGCTGCCGCGAGCAGCGCGAGGACGAGGCGGCGCGGCCGCTTCATGCCTCTCTCCGCCTGACCAGCGTCAGCCGGTTGAGATCGCCGTCCCGGCGATACGCTGCCTCATCCATCATCGAGCGGACCAGATGGACGCCGAGCCCGCCGATGGGCCGGTCCTCGATGTCCGATTCCGTGTCGGGGGCCGGCGCCTCGGCCAGCGGGTCGAAGGGCCGGCCCGGATCGGCCATCTCGACGGTCAGCCGGTCGGGCGCGGAGGCGAACGCGATCTCGACCGCCGCACCGGGGCAGCCGCCATGGTTGACGACGTTGGTGAACAGTTCCTCGACGACCATCTTCACTTCGAATTCCAGCTTCGAAGTCCAGCCCTCCTGCTGCGCAAACGCTTCGAGCCCGTCGTGAATCCGGGCGATATCGTCGAGCGTCGCCGCCAGCCGCAGGGTGAGGGTCGCGCTCACCCCGCGCCCCCGCCATAGCGCAGCGTCAGGCAGGTGATGTCGTCGAACTGGGGCGCGCCGTCGGCAAAGGCGTTCACCGCCTTCATAATGGCGTCCACCGCCGTGCGCGCATCGGCCGGCGGCGCGGCGGCGAACACGTCGTACAGCCGGTCGAGCTCGAACTGCTCGCCGGCCTCGTTCTCGGCCTCGGTCACGCCGTCGCTGTAGAGCACCGCCGTATCGCCCGGCGACAGGGCGATCGAACTTTCCGCGAATTCGGCGTCGGGCACGATGCCGAGCGCGATCCCGTCGGTGGACGGCAGCAGCTCCCGGCTGCCGCCGGCCCGGAAAACCACCGGCGGATTGTGGCCGCCATTGGCATAGACCAGCTCGCCGGATGACGGATCGAGGACGGCGAGGAACAGGGTGACGAACATCGCCGTGTCATTGTTCTGGCACAGCAGCTGGTTGACTTCCTCGAGAATTTTCGACGGCCGCGAATGGCCGATGGCGGCGCCCCTCAGCAGGGTGCGGCTCGACATCATGAACATGGCCGCCGGGATGCCCTTGCCCGAAACGTCGGCCACCGCCAGGCCGATGCGCCCGCCTTCGAGCGGCAGCAGATCGTAGAAATCGCCGCCCACGTCGCGCGCCGCCTCCATGCTGGCGAAGACCTGGAAGCGCCCGGTGTCGGGAAAGCTGGTCGGCAGAATCGATTGCTGCATCCGGCTCGCCAGGTTCAGCTCGTTCTGCAGCACGACCAGCTTGTCGCGCGATTCGAGGGCCGAGCGCCACATCTCGATGGTTTCGAGCGTGCGCTTGATCGTGATCCGCAAATCCTCGAAATCGATGGGCTTGGTGACGAAATCGAAGGCGCCGCGGTTCATCGCGGTGCGGATATTCTTCATGTCGCCATAGGCGGAGACGACGACCGAGCGGACATTGGGATCGACCGATGGAATCTGCTGAAGCAGGGTGAGGCCGTCCATCTCGGGCATGTTGATGTCCGAGAGGACCATGTCGATATCCTGGTGCTCCCTCAGCTGCTCCAGCGCCTGCAGCCCGTTGCCGGCAAAGACGAACTCATACTCGCCGCCGCGGATTTCCCGGCGCATGCGCTGGCGCACCAGCCGCTCGACATCCGGCTCGTCGTCAACGACCAGAATCTTGTTGGCGGTGCGTTTGATCCTGCCCTCCCCCGGCGTCCCGGCCGCCCTGAAGCGTTATGGGCCGGAACGGGCCCGGCCCGGCCGAAGCAGCGGGCGGCCCGCCGCGCCGGCGCGCCCGGCCGGGGCGCCCTGCGGCCTGCGCCCTGGCCGGCCGTCAGCCGTCCAGCGAGGCGATCGCTTCGGCCCTGGACTTGTAGATCGGCAGAATCTTGTCGAACCCGCTGATCTCGAAGACCTCGTTGATCCGCTCCGAAAGCGAACACAGCATAAGTTTGGCGTTCCGGCCCTGGAGCGACTTCGCGGTCAGCAGGATGGCCCGCAGGCCGGCGCTGCTGATATAGGCGAGCTTTTCGAAATCCATAATCACGGCGCGGTCGCTGTCCTGGATGGCGGCCCGCACCGCCTCCTCGAACTCGACGACGTTCGAGCCGTCGATCCGCCCATCCACCGCGGCCGAAAGGATATCGTCGGTCCGTTCGGTCGTCACACTAACCATGGCTTCTTCTCCGAAATGTTCCGCGCCGTGCCCGACACCGGTCCGGCCGCCATCCGTTCAGGCCCTGCCGGAGCTTCAGTCGTCGCTCTCCGGCACGACGACGAACTCCGGATAGGCCTCGATCTTCAGCTCCGCCACATCCTGGCCCAGCTCCTCGGCGAGCGGCGTGACCCGGATGTCGATGGTCTGTTTGAGGACGAACCATACGATCCAGGAAACGGCGAAAACGAACGCGCCGATGGCCGCAATCCCGATCAGTTGTACAATGATGTCGCCGCCCCCGGCAATCGAAACCGCGAGCGTCCCCCAGATGCCGGCGAACAGATGGGCCGGCACGGCGCCGACCACATCGTCGATGCGCAGCCGCTCGAGCGCCATTATGCCGACCACGACGATGCCGCCGCCGACCGCACCGATGACGACCGCCCAGTGGTGCTCGACGATATCCGGCGCCGCGGTGATCGAGACCAGGCCGGCGATGGCGCCGTTCAGGCTGGCGAGCAGATCGACCCGGCCGAGCAGGGGCCGCGACAGGGCGATGGCGGCCAGGACGCCGGCGCCGGCCGCCAGATTGGTATTGGCCAGAATGTTGGCGATGGCCACCGCATCGGCAGCGCCGCCGAGCGACAGCTGCGAGCCGGCGTTGAAACCGAACCAGCCCAGCCACAGGATGAAGACGCCGAGCGTCACGATGGGCACGTTCGACGGCGGCGTCGCCCGCACGCTGCCGTCCGGCCGGAACTTGCCCTTGCGCGGGCCGACGATGAGCGCGCCGGCAAGCGCGGCCCAGCCCCCGGTCGAATGGACGATGGTCGATCCGGCGAAATCCTTGAAGCCCAGCTCACCAAGCCAGCCGCCGCCCCAGGTCCAGGCGCCGACCACCGGATAGACGATCCCCGTCAGCACGGTGATGAAGGCGAAGAACGACCACAGCCGGACCCGCTCGGCCAGGGCGCCGGAGACGATGGAGGCGGTCGTCGCCACGAACACCATCTGGAAGAACCAGTCGGACATGGTGGCGCGGCCGGTCTCGACCACCGCGGCGCCGGCGGCCGCTTTGGCCGCCTCGTCCGCGCCGCGCACCAGCGCGACCTCGTCGGCGGTCGCGCCATAGAAGACCGAGAGGCTGCCGAACCAGCCGCCCGGCTCCACCCCGACATACATGATGTTGTAGCCGATCAGATAGAACATCAGCCCGGCAATGGCGTAGAGGCCGATATTCTTGAGGCAGATCACCGAGGCGTTCTTGGTGCGCACCGAGCCCGATTCGAGCATGGTGAAGCCGGCGCACATCCACATCACCAGCGCGCCCCAGATCAGGAACGAGAAGCTGTTGAGGACGAACCGGGTTTCGTCGCCGACCGCCGCCCGGGCCTCGGCCGGGAAGAGCAGCAGCAGGGCGACGGCCGCCGCGCCGGACCCGGCGACTGTCGGGAGTCCCGCCCGGAAACCGGTGCCGTCTTGCTTTCGGGTCATCGCTCTAGATTCCCGGCTCCTGTCCGATCCTGGCGCCGGCTGCGTACCGCCGCTTCGCGGGCCGGCCCGAACCGGCGGGCGTCCGGCCTGTCGGCGATGCGGCGCGTGCGGCCGCCGGCCGGGATGGATTCCTTGCCGACCGGCCGGTATCTGTCAAGCGGAGAGGAATGGCGGATGGGGTGGGATTCGAACCCACGATACGGGGATACCGTATACACACTTTCCAGGCGTGCGCCTTCGACCGCTCGGCCACCCATCCGCACAACACCGGATTATGTAGCGCCGGCGCCGGCGGACGCCAAGCCCCGAAGGTCTGCCGCGCCCCTCGATTGCCCCGGCCTTTCGCCGCTTCCCGGCGCGCAGCCGGCGGCGGCTCACTCCGTGCCCGGCGGGCGGGCGAGCAGGGCCCCGATCGCGCTGCGCACGGTCGCGCCGCGGTGCAGCACGGCGTTGACGCCGGCGCAGATCGGCATCTCGACGCCGAGCCGGTCGGCGAGCGCGGTCACGGCGGAAGCGGTCCAGAATCCTTCGGCGAGCGCCGTCCGCCCGGCGAGGATTTCGTCCGGCGTCCGGCTGCGGTCCGGTTCGGCGCCCAGCGCCGCCCCCAGCGACATGTTCCGGCTCTGGAAGGAATTGCAGGTCAGCATCATGTCGCCGATGCCCGAAAGGCCCGACAGGGTCTGCGCCCGCCCGCCCATGGCGCACGCCAGGCGGACGGTTTCGGCAAGGCCGCGGGTGAGCGTCGCGGCGCGCGCGTTCTCGCCCAGCCCGGCGCCGACCGCGATGCCGCAGGCGATGGCGATGACATTCTTGACCGCGCCGCCGATCTCGACGCCGACCGGATCGTCCGACAGATAGATGCGGAAGCGGGGCGCGCCCAGCAGCCGGGCGACCGCCGCGGCCAGGTCGCGCTGCCCGGCGCCGACGGCGACCGCCGCCGGCAGGTCCTGCGCCACCTCGCCGGCGAAGGTCGGGCCGCTCAGCACCGCGACCGGACGGCCGGGCAGGGCTTCGGCCACGGCCTCGCTCAGCAGGCGGCCGCTGGCGCGCTCGATGCCCTTGGCGCAGATGACGACCGGCGGGCGGGCGGCGAGCCCGGCCAGCCGCCCGGCCACTGCGCCGAGATGCTGGGCCGATACTGCGAGCAGCGCCAGTTCGGCGCCGGCGACGGCCTCGGCAAGGTCGCCGGTCGCCTCGATCCGTTCGTCGAGCGCATGGTCGGGCAGGAACAGGGCGTTGCGCCGGTCGCGCCGGATGGTCTCGACGACCTCCGGCTCGCGCGCCCACAGGCCGACCCGGCAGCCGGCGCGCGCCGCGACCGTGGCGAGCGCCGTGCCCCAGGCGCCGGCGCCGATCACCGCGACCCTGCTCATGCCGCCCGCCTCCTCATGCGGCGCCGGCCAGCGCCTCGAGCGGCCAGCGCGGCCGGGGCGCGAAATCCAGCGGATCGGTCAGGCCCAGCGCCAGCCGCTCGGCCCCGGCCCAGGCGATCATGGCGGCATTGTCGGTGCAGTGGCGCGGCGGCGGCACGCAAAGCGCCAGCCCTTCGCGCGTGCAAAATTGTTCGAGCGCGCTCCGCAGGCGCCGGTTGGCCGCCACGCCGCCGGCCACCGCCAGCCGCGCGACCGCCGGTTCGTATTCGCGCGCCATCGCCAGGCCGTTCCCGGTCCGCTCGACCAGACTGTCGGCGACCGCCGCCTCGAACGCCGCCGCCATGTCCGCCGCATCGGCCGGCGCGGGCGCGGCGGCGCCGTCCGCTGCCGGGTCGCGCAGCCGGTTGAGGACTGCGGTTTTGAGGCCGGAGAAGGAGAAATCGCAGCCGGGCCGGCCGCGCATCGGCCGCGGCAGGGCGAAGCGACCCGGATTCTTCGCCTGCCGGGCCGCCGCCTCGATGGCCGGGCCGCCCGGATAGCCGAGGCCGAGCAGCCGGGCGACCTTGTCGAAGGCCTCGCCGACCGCATCGTCGAGCGCGGTGCCGAGCCGGCGGTAGCGGCCGACGCCGGAGACGAGCAGAAGCTGGCAATGGCCGCCGGAGACCAGCAGGAGCAGATAGGGGAAGGCCGCCGGCCCGGCCAGCCGGACGCTGAGCGCATGGCCTTCGAGATGGTTGATGGCGAGGAACGGCTGGCCGGCCGCCGCCGCAATCGCCTTCGCCATGGTCGCGCCGACCATGACGCCGCCGATCAGGCCCGGCCCGGCCGTCGCCGCGACGCCGTCCAGATCGCCGAAGCCCAGGCCGGCTTCGGCCATCGCCCGGTCGATCAGCCCGTCCAGACTGTCGAGATGGGCGCGCGCGGCGATTTCCGGGACCACGCCGCGATAGGGCCGGTGCTCGTCGATCTGGGACAGCAGGGCCTCGGCCAGAATGGCCGGCGCCCCGTCGGGCCGGCGCCGCACGACCGCAGCGGCGGTCTCGTCGCAGCTGGTCTCGATCCCCAGAACGGTCAGCCGGCGGCCTGCCTCACCCGTCATCGATCTCCTTTCGGGCCGACGCGCGGGCCGCCGGCCGCCGATAGGTCCGGCCGCTTTCGACGCGGCTGCCGCCCAGAATGCGGCGCAGGCGCCAGAACGGGTCGCGCGGCCGCGCCGCCCGGCGGAGCGATTTCCGTTTCTTGCGCTTGAGTGCCATGGTTGAGGGTGCCGGACCTTGTTCCCGCGCTGCGACCGGCCCGCTTGCCGCTGCGCCCGGCCGGCGGCGAAAAAGATAGTCGCCGCACCGCGATGCGCCACCCCCGCGCCGCCCCCGGAGCCTTGCGCCGGCACCGTGCGCTGCTACCTTGCCGGCCATGTCCGCAACCCCGGCGCCGCTGCACGAACGGGCCCTGCGCATCGGCACGCGGGGCAGCCCGCTGGCGCTGGCCCAGGCGGAGCTGGTCGCTGCCGCGCTCGCCGCCGCCTGGCCGGCCGCGCCGCCGGCGGAAATCGTCGCCATGACGACGACCGGCGACCGGATCGCCGACCGGCCGCTGGCCGACATCGGCGGCAAGGGCCTGTTCGCCAAGGAGATCGAGGCCGCGCTGCTGGCCGGAGCGATCGACTGCGCCGTCCATTCCGCCAAGGACCTCGAAACCTCGATGCCCGAAGGGCTGGTTATCGCCGCGGTGCTGCCGCGGGCGGACCCGCGCGATGCCCTGGTCGCGCCGGCGGCGCGGACGCTGGCCGGCCTGCCGCACGGGGCGCGGCTCGGCACCGGCTCGGCCCGGCGCCGCGCGCTCGTCCGGGCGCTGCGGCCGGATTTGCG
This sequence comes from Alphaproteobacteria bacterium, assembly GCA_965221475.1. Taxonomy (GTDB): domain Bacteria; phylum Pseudomonadota; class Alphaproteobacteria; order Bin65; family Bin65; genus Bin65. The sequence goes on from OZ244891.1 coordinate 1,629,844, forward strand.
GATCGAGCCGGTGCGCGGCAATGTCGGCACCAGGCTGGGCAAGGTGGCGAGCGGGCAGTTCGACGCCACCCTGCTGGCCATGGCGGGCCTGATCCGCGCCGGCCTCGCCGGGCAGGCGGCGCCGCTGAGCGTCGACGAATTTCTGCCGGCGGCCGGCCAGGGCATCGTCGCCATCCAGTGCCGGGCCGGCGATACCGCGATGCGGGAGCGGACGGCGCCGGTCAATGACGGCCGGACGATGGCGGCGCTGCAGGCCGAGCGGGCGCTGCTCGCCGTGCTCGACGGCTCGTGCCGGACGCCGATTGCCGCCCATGCCGAAATCCGCGACGGCAGCCTGCGCGTGCGCGGCCTGGTCGCCGATCCGGGCGGCGGCGGCGTGTGGCGCGACGGCGCCCACGGCCCGGCCGGCGATGCCGCGGCGCTGGGCCGGGCGGTCGGGCAGGCGATCCGGTTGGCGGTGCCGCCGGCGGTCCTCGCGGCGTGATGCCCGGCACGCGATGACGGCGCTGATCGTCCGCACCGAGCCGGGCGCCGGCGCCTTCGTCCGGCGGCTGGCGGCACAGGGCATTCCGGCCATCGCCTGCCCGGTGACCGCGATCCATCCGCTCGATACGCCCCTCGCCGTTCCACCGACCGCCCAGGCCGTCCTCTTCACCAGTGTCAACGCGGTGCACGCCTACGCGGCACGCGGGGCGCGCACCGATCTGCCGGCCTGGGCGGTCGGCGACCGCACGGCCGGGGCCGCCGGCGCCGCCGGCTTCGCCAGCGTACGGAGCGCCGGATCGGACGCACGCGGCCTCGCCGCCCTGATTGCCCGCGAGTGCCGCCCGGACCGCGGGGAGCTGGTCTACCCGGCCGCGCGCGATGTCGCAGGCAGCCTTCGGCAGGCCCTCGAAGCCGGGGGATTCGCCGTTGTGCAGGCCGCCATCTACGAAGCGCGCGGCGCCGCGGAGCTGCCGGAATCCGCCGCCCGTGCATTGCGTACGCATACGGCCGTGGCGGCGGCGCTGTTTTCGGTGCGCAATGCGCGGGAATTTGCCCGCCTGGTCGATGGCGCTGGCCTTCGGGGCGCCCTTTCTGGCATGTACGCCTGTTGTATCGGCGAGGCGGTCGCGGCAGCCTTTGCGGCATCGGGCCCGTGGCCGGCCGGGTGCCGGACGCCGGTGGCCGCGTCGCCCGATGCCGATGCGATGGCCGCGCTGCTGGCAACGCTGCCCGGCGCCCGCCGCCCGGCAGACGCCGCCGGCCGGGGCGGCCGGACGCGAAGACCATGATGGAACGCCGCCGATGAGCGATCCGGTTCCCGACGATGCCGCCCGCGTGATCGAGGCCTTCGGCGGCATCCGGCCGATGGCAAAGAAGCTCGGCGTGGCGGTGACCACCGTTCAGAGCTGGAAGGAGCGCGGCGCCATTCCGATCCGCCGGCTCGACGAAATCCGCGCCGCCGCCGCGCGGGAGGGGATCGACCTCGCCGCCGCGGCACTTCCGGCCGGAGACGGCGGGACGGCTGAAACCGAAGAGGCGCCGGCGGAGGAAACGGCCGAACAACCGGCCGCCGAACCTTCCGGCAACGAGCCGCGCGCGCCGGAAGCTCCGCAGCCCGAATCGCCCCGGCCGGAATCGCTGAAGGCCGAGCGGGTGACGCCGACCCCTTCCGGCGTGAAGGAGGCGGCCGGCACGCCAGACGGGCCGACGGTGGAGGCGGCGCCGGCGCGGCCGCCCGGCCGCGGCCAGGCGTTTGCGTTCGGTCTGGGCTTCGCCGCCATGCTGATCGTCGGCGTCCTGCTCGGCTGGACGGCGGCGGACCGGTTCGGCGCGCCGGACAGCGACGACACGGTGGCGGCGTTCGAGCAACGGCTCGCCGCCGCCCGGCAGGCTGCCGCCGAAGCCGGCAGGGCAGCGACGGAAGCCGGACGGCAGGCCGGTGCGCTGGCGCAGCGCCTCGAAGCGGCCGAGACCGCCCTGGCGGCCCTCGCCGACCGGGTTGCGGCCGGGCCGGCGGAGGGCGCCGTTGCCGAACTCGATACAAGACTGAAAGCCCTGGGGGCCGAACTGGCGGAGGTGCGCCGGGCGGCCGCGGAAGCGCGCCGCGATGGCGAGGACCGGGCGCAGACCGCCGCCGATCTGGCCGATCTCAAGGCGCGCGTCGCCGCGCTGCAGCAGGGGCTCGCCGAAGCCGCCCGGCAGCCGGCCGGAGGCGCGGACGGCAACGCGGCGAACCGGGCAGAGACCGGGGCGGCGCTGGCCCGGCTGTCCGAAGGGCTGGCGGCCCTCTCAAGCCGGGTCGCGGCGCGCGAACGGGAAGAGGCGGCGGCCGGGCGCGCCCGCACCGCCCTCACGACCCGGCTGGCCGCGCTGGAGGCCCGCCTCGATTCCATCGCGGCGCGCCAGCCCGGCGGCAACCGGGCGGCCGGCATCGCGGTGGCGCTCGGCCAGCTGCGCATCGCTGCGGCTTCGGGCCGGCCCTATGGCGCGGCGCTGGCCACCGCGCGGGAAATGGCCGGCGGCAGCGGGCCGGCCGCCGCGGTGCTCGATGCGCTGGCGCCGGCCGCGGCCGGCGGGGCGCCGACGGTGGCGGTGCTGCGGCGCGAGTTCGATTCCCTGTCGGCGGCGCTGGTGGCGGCCGCGACGCGCCGGCCGGGCGATGGCTGGATCGACCGCGCCTGGAACCGGGTGAAATCGACCGTTGTGATCCGGCGCAGCGGCCGCGGCGCGACCGGCGATTCGCCATCGGCCCTGGTGGCGCAGGCCGAAATCGCGCTGGCCGACGGCGATCTCGAAGGGGCCATCGACCGGGTCCGCCGGCTGCCGGCGCCGGCGCGGGAAATGGCCGCCGGCTGGCTCGGCCGGGCCGAACGGCGCGCCGGCATCGACGCCGCACTCGCCCGGCTGGATGCCCTGCTGCCGGGCCTCGCCGGCGATGCATCCGGCAAGGCGCCCGGCGGCGGCGCCGGCGATGCACCGGGCGGCCGGACCCGCTAGGCCGGGCGGAAAGCGGCCATGACCCTGTTCCTGCGGGTCTTCCTGTCCCTCATCCTGCTCGCCGCGGTCGCCACCATCGCCGCCTGGCTGACCGAGACTCCGGGCGCGGTCACGCTGGTGTGGGGCGACTGGCGGATCGATACCTCGGTCGCGATCCTGGTGCTGGTCGTCGTTCTGTTCTTTCTCTGCGGCGCCGGGCTCTACCGGGTCTGGCGGCTGGTCCTGGGGGCGCCGCGCGCCATGATGCAGGGCCGGGCGGCGCGGCGGCGCGAGGGCGGCTACCGGGCGCTGACCAGCGGCATGATCGCGATTGCGGCCGGCGATGCGGCCGAGGCGCGGCGCCAGGCCCGCAAGGCGAGCGAGGTGCTCGGCCGGCCGGCCGGCGCCCTGCTGATCGGCGCCCAGGCGGCGCAGATGGAGGGCCGGGCCGCCACCGCGCGCAAATTCTATGACGCGATGCTGGAGCAGCCGGATACCGAGCTGCTCGGCGTGCGCGGCCTGCTGAGCCTTGCCGAGCAGGCCGGCGACGATGCGGCAGCGCTGGCGCTGGCCGAGCGGGCGCGGCAACTGAGCCCGCGGGCGCCGTGGGCGCTCACCCGCCTGTTCCGGCTCCAGATCGGCCAGCGGCGCTGGGAGGATGCCGAGGCGACCCTGCGCGAGGCGATGGCGGCCGACGCGGTTGCGCCGGCGGAGGGCCGGCCGCGCGATGCCGCCCTGCTGGTCCAGCTGAGCCTGATGGCGGCGCGCGCCGGCGAGCGCCGGCTGGCGCTGGAGCGGGCGCGCCAGGCGCAGAAGACCGCGCCGGACTTTCTGCCCGCCACCCTGCAGCTTATCGCCCTGCTGCACGCCGACGGCAGGAAACGGGCGGCGCGCAAGGCGGCCGAGCCGGCCTGGCAGGCCGCGCCGCATCCCGACCTCGCGCGGCTCTATCTGCAGATCGAGGGCGGCGACGATCCGGCCCGGCGGCTGAAGGCGGCCGAGGCGCTGGCCGCGCTGGCGCCCGAAGCGCGCGAGACCCGTCTGGTCATGGCACGCGCCCTGCTCGACCTCCGCGTGTGGGGCGAGGCGCGCCGCCATCTGGAGGCCGGCGGCGGCGACGCGCCGGACGCCGCCTTCTGCCGCCTGTTCGCCGAGCTGGAACAGGCCGAGCATGGCGATGCCGCGCTGGCGCGCGACTGGCTGTCCAAAGCCGCCGAGGCGCCGCGCGCGCCGGCCTGGCTGTGCGGCCAGTGCGGCGCGACCGCGCCGGAATGGTCGGCCCTGTGCGGCCATTGCGGCGCCTTCGAAAGCCTGCGCTGGACCGCCCCGCCCCGCATCCTGCCGCTCGGCGACGCCGACGCCGGTGCCGGTGCAGCGGCGGGCGGCGCAGTCGCGGACAGGGCAGGAAGCATCAGGGACTGAAAGTCTGGAACGGGTCTTGGGCGCCGGTCCGCTATGCCGCCGACTGCCGGGGCGCCACCCGTTCGGCGATTTCGCGCCCGGCCGCGATCTCCGCCCGGCGAAGCTCCCACGTCTTCTGCAGGTTCAGCCACAATTGCGGCGTCGTCCCGAAATACCGCGCCAGACGCAGCGCCGTATCCGCGCTCACGCCACGCTCGCCGTTCAGGATCGCCGTCACCCGGTTCGCCGGAACGCCCAGCGCCTTCGACAGCGCGCTGGCCGACAGGCCGAGCCCGTCGAGTTCGTCGCGCAGAATCTTGCCCGGATGCACCGGCCTCATGCCGTTTCTGGCGTTCATGGCGACACCCTATTATTCCCTTGAAATAGTTAGGTTATCATGGCATGAATATTCGATGAATACAAGACACAGAGCTGGCGGCGGCATCATCAGTGCTGCTTGGCTGTTCAGTTTCGGGCATCAACTTCTTACGCTCGATCCGGAAAAAACCATAGACTTTTTGGTTGACTTAATCAGCCCGACCTCATTCTACTTGGGCATGGTTGTAATTGGTATTGGCGGACTATCATATTTTGGATGGCCGGCAGTTCAATGGGTATGGTCCATACCGAGCCGAAGAAAGGCGAAAATGCAGAGAGAGCAACAGGCAAAAGAAGAGGTCGAACGAAAAAAAGCAATTCACTCGTTGCAGAAACTGAAGAAGATTAGCAAAGATATAGTTCATCATTACAAATATGGGCATGTTGACGATGTCGATAACAACGTGGAAAGAGAGTCAGAAGCAGGGGTGCTGGTTAAGCTTCTTGAAGGGGTCGGCCTGATGCCGACAGAATTTCAAACTGATGACTATGGTTTATTGCATAAACGAGTTAGTCGCTTGCTGCCACATGTTGAATATCGCGGCATAGAGGTAGCCAAAAATGAAATAGAAAAAATTTTGAAGGAAGAAAAGAAAAGCCGCAAACGCAGCAACCCCTGATACGACGAATGGTGTTTCAACAACCATATTTCAATCGTGCCACGCATCCTTGTTGCGATGGCGTCATGATATATCATGACGCCGAGGGCAGAGGTTGCAGTTCCCCGCTGCCGCATTCGCCCCCTCGATGCAACCGCCCTGCGGCGCCGGTCCCCGCTTCATGCCGCCGCTGGCGGGCGGCGCTTCATTGACCGGGGCGGCCGGGGCGGCTACATGCCTGCGGTTCGATGGCCGGTGCCGCGGCGCCGCGGGCGCCGGCCGCGGGCCCGCCTTGCACAGGGGCCGATGTAGCTCAGTCGGTAGAGCAACGCATTCGTAATGCGTGGGTCGGGGGTTCGAGTCCCTCCATCGGCACCAGCCCGGCGGCCCGGCCGGGCAGCGCCCGCCCTCCGCCGGCCGCTCAGCCGGCGCCCGGCCGCCCGCCACCTGCCGGCAGGAACCGCTCCCAGGGGACAAGGATTGCCATGCGCATCTGGTATCAGAGCTTTACCCACGAGGACGAATCCGCGGCCTATCTGGAGCGCCTGAAGGCCCATCTGGACTCCATCGCCGATCCGGGCACGGAGATCGACGTCCACACCATGTATCCTTCGGCCACCAATGTGCATCCGATCACCGAGATGCGCCTCGGCGTCCAGGTGGTGAAGAATGCGGTGCGCGCCGAACGGGAGGGCTATGACGCCTTCGCCATCGGCCATTTCCAGGATGCCGGCCTGATGGAGGCGAAATCGGTCATCGACCTTCCGGTGCTCGGCCTGGGCGAGACGACGATGCTCCACGCCTGCACGCTGGCGCGCAAGACCGGCCTGGTGACCATCCATCCGGTGTTCATCCCGTGGCACGAGGACCAGATCGTCGCCTACGGGCTGGGCAGCCGCATGACCGGCGTGCGGGCGATGACGACCTCGCCGCTCGACTATGTCGCGGCGATTTCGGACCGGGCGGCCTATGAGCGCATTCGCGACCAGTTCGAAACCCAGGCCATGCCCTTCGTCGAGGAGGGCGTCGATGCCCTGATCCCGGCCGGCGGCCTGCCCATGCTGCTGCTCGCTTCGGAGCACGGCTTCAATGTCGGCGGCGCGCCGGTCCTGAACGGCCTGAACATCCTGGTCAAGCAGATGGAAACGGCGGTGAAGCTGAAGGCGATCGACGGCACGGCGGTCAGCCGCCGCTCCGCCTTCGCCCGGCCGGGCGACGGGGCGATGAAGGACTTTCTCGGCGAATGACGGCGGCCACGCTCCACGACGCCTTCCAGGCCGCCGCCGCGGAGGCGCCGGAGCGCGAATTTCTCGTCGTGCCGCCCTCGGCATCCCAGGCCTATGCGCCCGGCGGCATCAGCCTGACCTATGCCGAAGCGCGGGCGCGTATCGAGGCCAGGCGCGCGGCCTGGGCTGCCGCCGGCTACGGTCACGGCCAGCGCGTCGCCCTGCTGCTGGAAAACCGGCCGGATTTCATCGTCCACTGGCTGGCGCTCAACGCCCTCGGCGTCTCGGCGGTTCCGGTCAACCCCTATTACCGCAGCGCGGAGCTTTCCTGGCTGCTCGAACACAGCGACAGCGTGCTCGCCGTCGCCGTGCCGGAGCGGATCGGCGATCTCGAGGCGGCGGCGGGCGGGCGGAAGCTGCCGGTCGTCGCGCCGGACGATGCGCTGCCCCCGGCGCCGGAGCCGCCGCGCCGCGATGCGCCGGGGCCGGCGAGCGAATGCGCCCTGCTCTACACATCCGGCACGACCGGGCGGCCCAAGGGCTGCATGCTGTCCAACGAATATTATGCCGGGGTCGGCCGCTGGTATGTCGATCAGGGCGGGCTGGCGGCGGTCGGCCACGGGACGGAGCGGCTGCTGACGCCGCTGCCGCTGTTCCACATGAACGCCATGGCCTGCTCCTTCGTCGCCATGCTGCTGGCGCGCGGCACGCTGATCCAGCTCGACCGGTTCCACCCCTCGACCTGGTGGCAGGATGTGCGCGATACCGGCGCGACCATCGTCCACTATCTGGGCGTCATGCCGGCGATCCTGCTCAACCTGCCGGCGCACCCGGCCGAGCGCGACAACCGGGTCCGCTTCGGCTTCGGCGCCAATGTCGATCCGGCCCAGCACGTGCCGTTCGAGGAGCGCTTCGGCTTCCCCCTGGTCGAGGGCTGGGCGATGACCGAGACCGGCGCCGGCGCGACCATCGCCGCCAACCGGCCGCCGCACGAGCCGGGCCGGCGCTGTATCGGCCGGCCGGCCGGCTGCGAGGCCCGGATCGTGGACGACGAAGACCGGGAGGTGGCGGACGGCACGCCGGGCAACCTGGTCGTGCGCCAATCCGCCGAAGCGCCGCGCCGCCTGTTCTTCTCCGGCTATTACAAGGACGAGGCGGCGACCGAAGAGGCCTGGCGGGGCGGCTGGTTCCGCACCGGCGATGTCGCGATGCGGGCGCCGGACGGCCGCTTCTATTTCGTCGACCGCGACAAGAACATCATCCGGCGGTCGGGCGAGAATATCGCCGCGCTCGAGGTCGATACGGTGCTGGTCGACCACCCGGCCGTCGCCCAGGTCGCGGTGATCGCGGCGCCGGACCCGGTGCGCGGCGAGGAGGTGATGGCCTGCATCGTGCCGGCCGCCGGGGCCGCGCCCGATGCCGCGACCGCGCGCGACCTGGCCGCCTGGTGCCTGGAGCGCCTCGCCTATTACAAGGCGCCGGGCTGGATCCTGTTCATGGACGAGCTGCCGGTGACCGCCACCAACAAGATCAGGAAGGCCGATCTGCGCGATCTGGGCGGCGATCCGGCGGAGAACCCGGCCGCCTTCGACCTGCGCAGCATGAAGAAGGCGCCCCGGCGCTGAGCCCGCCGCCGGGGCGGCGGCCCGGCGCTTCAGACCGGCGCCATATCGAGCAGCGCCCGGCCCCAGCGGGTCGCGCTCGCCAGCACGACCAGGCCGAAGAAAACAATCGCCAGGCCGGAAATGCGGTTGATGATCTGCATCCGCGCATCGTTCAGCCGGCTGCGGAACAGGCTGGCGAGCGCGGCGAGGGTCAGCCACCACAGGGTCGAGCCGGCCAGCACGCCGAGGATCAGCGTCCAGGCGCGCGCCAGATCGCCCTCCGGCACAATCGCGCCCAGGGCCGGGAAGACGACGACCAGGCTGGCGATGGTCGCCGGGTTGGTGATGGTCAGCATGAAGGTGCTGGCGAAATCGCCCAGGCTGCGGGTGAAGGACTGCCGCCGGCCGGCATCGGCCCGGATTTTCTTGAGCGCGGTCAGCACGCCGAGCAGCAGCAGCAGGCAGCCGCCGGCCAGGCGCAGGCTGTATTCGATCTGCTGCAGGAAGACGGCGACGAAGGTGATGCCGAACGCGGCGATGGCGCCGAAGACGGTGTCGGCCAGCGCGCCGCCGGCCCCGGCGATCAGGCCGGCCGGAATGCCCTTGGCGAGGGTCCGCTGGGCGACGATGATGCCGACCGGGCCGACCGGCGCGGCGATCACGAAGCCGGCAATCATGCCCTTGGCGAAGAGAATCAAATCCACCGGACGGCCGCCCCCGCTTCCGGTCAACCGGCCGGAACCGGCACGGCCGGAAACCGCTCCGTCGGATCGACGATTTCCTGCTGCGCCGACACCAACGCCAGGGAATCCCGCTTCAGCTGCTGCGTCGCGACGAAGATGCCGTAGATCGAACTCATCGCCCGGACGACGGCGGCGCGGGCATCGCGCAGATTGAGCCACGCGCCGAGGAACAGGGCGGCAAAACAATCGCCGGCGCCGTGGGACGGGATGGCGACCAGCGGCGTCGTGACCTGCCAGGTCTGCTCCGCGGTGACCAGCAGGACGCTGATATCGGTCTCGTGGCGCAGGCCGGTGACGACGACGACCGAAGGGCCGATGGCGACCAGGGAGGCGGCGGCCCGGGCCGCCTCATCGACATCCGATATCGCGCTGCCGGACAGCCAGGCGAGCTCGAACAGGTTCGGCAGCGCGATATCGGCGCGCTTCAGGGCCTCGTCGCGGAAGAATTCGGGAATGCCGTCGGCGACATAGATGCCGCGCCCGGCATCGCCGATTACCGGATCGAGAACATAGACCGCATCCGGGTTGACGCGCTTGATCCGGTCGACGGCGTTGAGCAGGACCGGGCCGGTCTCCGGCGCGCCGAGAAAGCCGCTGAGCACCGCATCGCAGTGGCGGAAGCCGCCGCGCCGCTCGATCTCGTCGAGAATTTCGGCAATGTCGGCGGCGTGATAGACGCCGCCGCGATAGCTGCCATGGCCGGGATGGTTGCTGTAGTTCACCGTCGCGACCGGCCACACCTCATGGCCCAGCCGCTGCAGCGGAAACGTCGCCGCTGCATTGCCGACATGGCCATAGGCGACCGAGGACTGGATCGACAGAACCTGCACCGAACCTCCCCGTGCCCGCATCGCCGGAGCGCCCGGAGCCGCTCCCCGAACCGCCTGCCGGCCGCCGGCCCCGGCCGTGCGGCCTTGTGTCAGCGTGCCGGAACCGGCCGGCGGTCGCTAGATGGGCGCACCATTCCGCCCGCACTCCGCAATCGTCAATGACTATTTCGGTCGCTCGCACGGACGCGAAAAGGCTGCGGCCGCGCCGTTCGGCGCTCTACATGCCCGGCGCCAACGCCCGCGCGCTTGAGAAAGCGCGCGCTATTCCGGCCGATGTCCTGATCCTCGACCTGGAGGACGCGGTCGCGCCGGACGCCAAGGAGGCGGCGCGCGAGCGGGTCTGCGCCGCGGCGGCGGCCGGGCAGTACGGCCATCGCGAGGTGCTGGTGCGGATCAACGGCCTCGACACCGGCTGGGGGCACGCCGACCTGCCGCCGGTCGCGCGCTGCGGCGCCGACGCCATCCTGCTGCCCAAGGTGGAGAGCGCCGACCAGGTCCGCCATCTGGAGGCGCTGATGGCGGAATGCGGCGCGCCCGACGGCATGGCCATCATGTGCATGGTCGAGACGCCGATGGGCGTGCTCCATGCCGGGGAGATCGCCGCGGCGAGCCCGCGCCTCGCCGGCCTGGTGATGGGCACTTCGGACCTGGCCAAGGATTTGCAGGCCCGCCACGTGCCGGGCCGCGAGCCGCTGCTGACCGGCCTCGGCCTCTGCCTGCTGGCGGCGCGCGCCCACCGCCTGGCGATTCTGGACGGGGTCTCGCTCGACCTCGACGACGAGGCCGGCCACGAGGCGGCGTGCCGCCAGGGCAGGGCGCTCGGCTTCGACGGCAAGACGCTGATCCACCCCCGGCAGGTCGAGGCCGCCAACCGGGCCTTCGCGCCGGATGCCGCCGAGATCGAATGGTCGCGCCGCATCGTCGCCGCCCATGCCGAGGCCGAGGCGCATGGCGCTGGCGTCGTGCTGGTCGATGGCCGGCTGATCGAGGCCCTGCATGTCGAGGAGGCGCACCGGCTGATCGCGCTCGCCGAAGCCATCGAACGGGCGGCGGGCTGAGCGCCGGAGCGCCCGCCGGACCGGCGGCCATGGCCCGGCAGGGGCTGGACCGGCGGCGGCGGGGCCTGCCATAACCGGGCCGGGAGCGGCCGGGAGCGGCCGCGACGAGGGGGCCGCCATGGCGCTGGCAGACCGTGCCGCCCGCCTTCTGCGCCTGTTGCCGCCGGAAGCGGCGCACCGCTGGACGATCCGCCTGCTGCAGGCGGCGCAGGCCGCGCGCCTGCCCGTGGGCGGCGGGCCGCACCGGCTGGCGCCGCAGCGCGCCTTCGGCCTCGATTTTCCCAATCCGGTCGGCCTCGCCGCCGGCTTCGACAAGGATGCCGAGGCGGTGCGGGCCGCCTTCGCCCTCGGCTTCGGCTTTGTCGAGGTCGGCTCCATCGTGCCGCGGCCGCAGGCGGGCAATCCGCGCCCGCGGGTGTTCCGGCTGGCGGAGGACGAGGCCGTCGTCAATCGCTACGGCTTCAACAGCAAGGGGCTGGACCGGGCCGAGCGCCGCCTCGCCCGGCTGCGCCGGCGGCCGCTGCCGGGGCCGCTCGGCATCAATCTCGGCCGCAACCGGGCGAGCGAGGATGCGGCGGCCGACTATGCCGCCGGGGCCCGGCGGCTCGCGCCCTATGCCGATTATCTGGCGGTCAACGTTTCGTCGCCCAACACGCCCGGCCTGCGCGCGCTTCAGGATGCGGCGGCGCTGACCGCCCTGCTGGAGGCGGTGCGGGCGGCGATGCCGGCGGTGCGGCCGCTGCTGCTCAAGGTTGCGCCGGACCTGGCGCCGGCGGAGATCGACGGCATTGCCGCGGTCGCCCGGACAGCGCCGGTCGATGGGCTGATCGTCGCCAACACCACGATTGCCCGCCCGGCGACGCTGTACTCGCCGCTGGCGGCCGAGGCCGGCGGCCTGTCCGGCCGGCCGCTGGCGGCGCCGGCGACGGCGCTGCTGCGGGCGTTCCGGCAGCGCCTCGGCCCGGAAGTGCCGATAATCGGCGTCGGCGGCATCGCCAGCCGGGCCGACGCCGCCGAACGGCGCGCCGCCGGCGCGAGCCTGCTCCAGCTCTATACCGGCCTCATCTATGCCGGCCCCGCCCTGATCCGCGCCGCCGCCGAGGGCTTCGCCGAAGCGGAGGAAGCGGCCGCACCGGGCCGACCCCCGCCGTCATAGCCGCTCAGGGCGGGCCGACCTCCGACCGGGCGCGCAGGCCGGTGCGATAGCGGTCGGGCAGGGGGTCGCCATTCAGCCACCGGATGGCCTCGCCCCGGATGCGGCCGCCGGCTTTTTCGGAAATCGATTCCTGCAGATCGACCAGATCGTTGAAGATCCGCTCGCGCAGCTGCTCGCTCTCCGCCTTGCGCCAGGCGGCGTAGAGCCAGAAATAGCCCGACTGCCGGCTGCGCAGCGGCGGGCCGAAACGGAAGCCGTACAGAATGCCGAGATTGGCCATCGCGTTCGCTTCCGACCGGTTCGACGCCGCATGGAGGAAATAGCCGCCGGCGCGCCGCAGATTCCGTCGGACGCCGAGGCCGTCCATGTAGAGAACGCCGATATTGTTGAGCGCCTCCATGACGCCTTTGGCATAGGACCGCCGATACCAGCGCAGGGCCTCGCCATAATCGCGCGGGACGCCTTTGCCGTAGCGGTACATCCAGCCCAGGTTGAGCATCCCGCCGCCATAGCCCAGCGCCACGCTGCGGCGGTACCAGTAGAGGCCTTTGGGAATATCGCGCAGGTCCGCCGGACCGTCCTCATAGATATAGCCGGCATACACCATGGCAACGGTGTCGCCCGCCTCGGCCGCCCGGAGATACCATTTCAGGGCGAGCGCCCAGTCCTGCGCGACATGGGTGCCGAACTGGTAGTACATGCCGAGCTTCGTCATCCCTTCCGGGCAGCCGCGCTGCGCGGCCTTCAGATAGTTCGCATAGGCCGCGCCATGGTCTGCTTTGCCGGCAGCGCTCCCTTCATGGAGGAAGCCGAGCAGGATGAGGGCATCGACGCTGCCGGCGGCGGCCGCCCGTTCCGCCAGGCGGACCGCGGCCGGGTTCGGCTCCCCGACGTTCCAGCTGCGATAGAGGAAGTCGGCCCGCGTATAGAGGACGAGCGGATCGTCCGGCCGGTCGATAGCGCCCAGCAGCTCGCCGGCCCACCATTGCTTCCCGGCATTGTAGACAAGCGTCGCTATCGCAACCCGCAACGCCGGATCGGCTCCATGGTCGGCGCTGGCCGCGACGCACTTGCGGGCAACCGCGAGCGCGCGCACCGGGTCGAAATCCTTCAGATCGTGCCGCTGGCGCCAGTGCGCCGCCGGCAGCGGGGCGAGGCAGGAATGCGGCTGCGGCAATGGCGGCGGGCAGAGATCGGCCGCCTCGACGGCGCCCGAAAGGCAGAGCAGCAGCGCGAGCGGCCCGGCGGCCCGGAATTTCATGGCACGGCTTCGGCGGTTCAGGAACAAAGCGGGAATTTAGCCGCCGGCCGTCCCGCCGGGCAAGCGGAATGTGCCGATCCGCGCCCGGCGCGCCCCGGAATGCAGGAATGCCACGCCGCCGGGCCTTGCCGGGGGCGGCGGGGTGCGCTATCGCATTGAGCATGCGGCCGCCCGGTCGAAGCCCGGCGCCCCGCCCCCATCGTCTAGTGGTCCAGGACGCCGGCCTCTCACGCCGGAAACAGGGGTTCGAACCCCCTTGGGGGCGCCAGCCCGGCGGCCGGTCCGGGCGCCCTTTGCGGCGCTGTGACGAAATGCGGCCCGCCGTGCGGCCGGGCGGGCGCGGCCCGCGCTTGACCGGCATCGCGGTCCTTCCCTACCTAACCGGCGCCGTTCGGGGCTCCCGAACGCCGCCCCCCCTTGCAGCGAGCGCGGGCTGCCGATGCCGACCTCACCCATGCCCGGGGCGACCGCGGGCCCCGGCGACGGGCCTGCGGCGCCCGTTTCCGCACGCCGGCCGGACCGGCCCGACCGGGCCACCGCCGGCCTTTTTCTCGACGACGGGACGGTGTTCTGGGGCCGCGGCGCCGGGGCGGCCGCGACGGTGCTGGGCGAGCTGTGTTTCAACACATCGCTGACCGGCTATCAGGAAATCCTCACCGATCCGTCCTACGCCGCCCAGATCGTCGCCTTCACCTTCCCGCATATCGGCAATGTCGGCACCAATGAAGAGGATATCGAGACGGCGACGCCGGCCGCCCTCGGCGGCGTTTTCCGCGCCGATATCGGCGATCCGTCCAACCATCGCAGCACCCGGCATTTCGACGCCTGGCTCGCCAGCCACGGCCTGCCGGGCATCGCCGGCGTCGATACGCGGCGCCTGACCCGCCGGCTGCGCGACGGCGGCGCCGCCAACGCCGTGCTGCGCCACGCGCCGGACGGCGATTTTCCGGTCGACGACCTGATCGCCAACGCCAGGGCGTGGCCCGGCCTGGAGGGCATGGACCTCGCCCGGCAGGTCTCCTGCACCCAGACCTACCGGTGGGACGAGACCTGCTGGTCGCCGGGTGCCGGCTATGGCCGGCAGGCCGCGCCGCGCTTTCACGTCGTCGCGGTCGATTACGGCGCCAAGCGCAACATATTGCGCAGCCTCGCCTCGGCCGGCTGCCGGGTGACCGTCGTGCCGGCCACGGCGACGGCTGCGGAGATATTGCACCACCGGCCGGACGGCGTCTTCCTCTCCAACGGGCCGGGCGATCCGGCGGCGACCGGCGCCTGGGCCGTGCCGACCCTCCGGCAGCTGCTGGATTTCGACCTGCCGATCTTCGGCATCTGCCTCGGCCACCAGCTGCTCGCCCTGGCGCTGGGCGCGCGCACGCGCAAGATGCATCACGGCCATCGCGGGGCCAACCATCCGGTCCAGGACCTCGAGACCGGCAAGGTCGAGATCACCAGCCAGAACCACGGCTTCGAGGTCGATGCCGAAAGCCTGCCGGCCGGCGTCGTCATGACCCACCGGTCGCTGTTCGACGGCAGCTGCGAAGGCCTGAAGGTGGAGGGCCGGCCCGTCTTCGGCGTGCAGTACCATCCCGAAGCCAGCCCCGGCCCGCAGGACAGCTTCTATCTGTTCGAGCGCTTCGTGCAGAACATGGCGGCGGCCGGGGCCGGATCGGCCCCGGAGCCGGCCTGAACGGCGATGCCCAGACGGACCGACATTTCATCCATCCTGATCATCGGGGCCGGGCCGATCGTGATCGGCCAGGCCTGCGAGTTCGACTATTCGGGGACCCAGGCGGTCAAGGCCCTGAAGGACGAGGGCTACCGGGTCGTGCTGGTGAATTCCAACCCGGCGACCATCATGACCGATCCGGGCCTGGCCGACGCAACCTATGTCGAGCCCATCGTGCCGGAGACGGTCGAGCGCATTCTGGCGCGGGAGAAGCCGGATGCGCTGCTGCCGACCATGGGCGGCCAGACCGCGCTCAACACCGCGCTCGCGCTGGCCGAAAGCGGCGCGCTGGAGCGCCACGGCGTCGAGCTGATCGGCGCCAACCGGGAGGCCATCGCCAAGGCCGAGGACCGGCTGCAGTTCCGCCGGGCGATGGAGCGCATCGGCCTGGAAAGCCCGAAGAGCGCGCTGGTCGGCAGCGCGGACGAAGCGGAGGCGGCGCTCGGCGCCATCGGCCTGCCGGCCATCATCCGCCCGTCCTTCACGCTGGGCGGGACCGGCGGCGGCATTGCCTACAACCGGACGGAGTTCCGCGACATTGTCGAGCGCGGCCTGCGCGCCTCGCCGGCAAGCCAGGTGCTGATCGAGGAATCGGTGCTGGGCTGGAAGGAGTTCGAGATGGAGGTGGTCCGCGACCGGGCGGACAACTGCATCATCGTCTGCTCCATCGAGAATGTCGATCCGATGGGCATCCACACCGGCGACAGCGTCACCGTCGCGCCGGCGCTCACGCTGACCGACAAGGAATACCAGGTCATGCGCAACGCCTCGATTGCGGTGCTGCGCGAGATCGGGGTCGATACCGGCGGATCGAACGTCCAGTTCGCCATCGATCCGCAGACCGGCCGCCAGGTCGTCATCGAGATGAACCCGCGGGTCAGCCGCTCCTCGGCGCTGGCCTCGAAGGCGACCGGCTTCCCCATCGCCAAGGTCGCGGCGCGGCTGGCCGTGGGCTACACGCTGGACGAAATCCGCAACGACATCACCGGCACCACCCCGGCCTCCTTCGAGCCGACCATCGACTATGTCGTCACCAAGATGCCGCGCTTCACCTTCGAGAAGTTCGCCGGCACGGACCCGATGCTCACCACCTCGATGAAATCGGTCGGCGAGGCGATGGCAATCGGCCGGTCCTTTGCCGAATCGCTGCAGAAGGCCTGCCGGTCGATGGAGACCGGCCTGACCGGGCTCGATCCGGTCGATATTCCCGGCGGCGTGGACGCCATCGTCGCCCGGCTGGCCGAGGCGCGGCCGGACCGGCTGCTGGTCGTCGCCCAGGCGATGCGCGCCGGCCTGGACGATGCAACCATCCACCAGGCCTGCCGCATCGATCCGTGGTTCCTCGCCCGCATCCGCGAGATCGTCGAGGCCGAGAACGCGGTCCAGGCAGGCGGCCTGCCGCAGGAGCGCGAGGCGCTGGCCCGGCTGAAGGGGCACGGCTTCTCGGATGCGCGCCTGGCGGCGCTCGCCGGCCTGTCCGAAGGCGCGGTTGCGGCAGCGCGCCGGGCCGCCGGGGTCCAGCCGGTCTACAAGCGCATCGATACCTGCGCCGCCGAATTCGCCTCGACCACGCCCTATATGTATTCCTGCTACGAGAGCGACCCCGACCCGGAATGCGAGGCCGAACCCACAGCCCGCGACAAGGTCGTCATCCTGGGCGGCGGGCCGAACCGGATCGGCCAGGGGATCGAGTTCGACTATTGCTGCGTCCATGCCGTCTACGCGCTCGCCGAGGCGGGCTATGAGACGATCATGGTCAACTGCAATCCGGAAACCGTCTCGACCGACTACGACACCGCCGACCGGCTCTATTTCGAGCCGCTCACCGCCGAGGACGCCATCGAAATCTGCCGCCGGGAGCAGTCGACCGGCCGGCTGAAGGGCGCCATCGTCCAGTATGGCGGGCAGACGCCGCTCAAGCTCGCCCACGCCCTGGCCGAGGCCGGCGTGCCGATCCTCGGCACCTCGCCCGACGCCATCGACCTGGCCGAGGACCGCGACCGCTTTCAGCGCCTGCTGCACGAGATCGGCCTGCGCCAGCCGCGCAACGGCACCGCGACCTCGGTGGCGGAGGCCGTCGCCGCGGCCGGCCGGATCGGCTATCCGGTCCTGCTCCGGCCGTCCTATGTGCTGGGCGGCCGGGCCATGGAGATCGTCCATGACGAGGCCGGCCTGCGCCGCTATGTGACGGAGGCGGTGCGCGTCTCCGGCGACAATCCGGTGCTGATCGACGGCTATCTCCAGGACGCGGTCGAGGTCGATATCGATGCGGTGTCGGACGGCACGGGCGTGCGCATCGCCGGCATCATGGAGCATATCGAGGAGGCCGGCATCCATTCCGGCGATTCGGCCTGCGCCCTGCCGCCGCAATCGCTCTCCCCGGCCATGCTGGAGGATATCGGGCGCCAGACCGCCAGCCTGGCGAAGGCGCTCGGCGTGGTCGGCCTGATGAACGTGCAGGTCGCGATCAAGGACGAAACGCTCTACATCCTCGAGGTCAATCCGCGCGCCAGCCGGACGGTGCCGTTCGTCGCCAAGGCGACCGGCGCCCCGGTTGCCAAGATCGCGGCGCGGGTCATGGCCGGCGAGGCGCTGGCCGGCTTCGAATTCGGCATGGCGGCCGCCGGCGGCCATGTTGCGGTGAAGGAGGCGGTCTTCCCCTTCAACCGGTTCCCCGGCGTCGATGTGATTCTGGGGCCGGAGATGAAATCGACCGGCGAGGTCATGGGCCTGGACACGGATTTCGGCCGCGCCTTCGCCAAGTCGCAGATCGCCGGCGGCGTTCGCCTGCCCAGGTCCGGCACCGTCTTCGTCTCGGTGCGCGACCGCGACAAGGAAGCTCTCGCGCCGATTGCCGGGCGGCTGGTCGCGCTCGGCTTCGACCTCGTCGCGACGCGGGGTACCGCCCGCGCCCTGGCGGCCGCCGGCATTCCGGCCCGGCCGGTCAACAAGGTGCTGGAGGGAAGGCCGCACATTGTCGACGAGATGACCGACGGCGGCGTCGGCCTGGTCCTCAATACGACCGACGGCGCCCAGGCGATCCGCGACAGCTTCTCGATCCGCCGGACCGCCCTGATGCGCGATATCCCGTGCTACACCACCATTGCCGGCGCCCGCGCCGCGGTGCAGGCGATTGCCGCACTTCGCGCCGGTGCCCTTGAAGTCGCGCCGCTGCAATCGTATTTCCCGGCGTCCTTCTGAGAACCAGCATCGCGCGACAGGCGTCCCGGCGTCCCGGCAACAGGACGCCGAAGCAAAGCTTTTGTGCCGCGTCCGCGCCGCCATCCCTTCAACGACAGACGGTATGCCCGATGGAAAGGGTTCCGATGACAGAGCGCGGATACGCCCTGCTTCAGGACGAGCTGAAGCGGCTGAAGGCGGTGGAGCGCCCCGCCATCATCAACGCGCTGGAAGAGGCGCGCTCCCATGGCGACCTGTCGGAGAACGCCGAGTACCACGCCGCCAAGGAGCGCCAGGCCTTTATCGAAGGCCGCCTGATGGAGCTGGAGGACAAGGTCAGCCGGGCCCAGGTGATCGATCCGGGCAGCCTGTCCGGCAATGTGGTGCGCTTCGGCGCCACCGTCACCCTGGCCGACGAGGACACGGACGAGGAGAGCACCTACCAGATCGTCGGCGAGGACGAGGGCGATATCCAGAACGGCCTGCTTTCCCTCACCTCGCCGCTCGCCCGCGCCATGATCGGCAAGGAAACCGGCGATTCCATCGAGGTGACCGCCCCCGGCGGCTCCCGCGCCTATGAAATCATGAAGGTAAAATACGCCTAGGCCGGATTCCCGGCCGACCGGCCGGGCGATCCCTTGACAGGGGCGGGCGATTCGGGCGAGGGGGCGGCCGTCTGCACTCTAACCGGCGAGGTTCGTCCGCTATGCCCGTCCTGCTTTCCGACGCCGATTTCCGCGACAGCCATGTCTTCATCGCCGGCGGCTCCAGCGGCATCAATCTGGGCATCGCCCACCGCTTCGCCGAATTGGGCGCGCGCGTTTCGATCTGCAGCCGCTCGGCAGCGCGCGTCGAGGCGGCGGTGCAGGAGCTGGCAGCGCATGGCGGCGACGTTTTCGGCACGTCGGCCGATGTCCGCGACTATGCGCAGATCGACCGGGCGCTCGGCGAGGCGGCCGACCGGCACGGGCCGATCCACACCCTGATCGCCGGCCAGGCCGGCAATTTCATCGCCCCGGCGCTCGGCATGTCGGCCAACGGTTTCCGCACCGTCGTCGATATCGATCTCAATGGCAGCTTCAATGTCTTCCGCGCCGGTTTCGACCGGCTGGCGAAGCCCGGCGCCTCCTGCATCGCCATCTCCGCGCCCCAGGCGGTCCACGCCTCCGCCCTGCAGGTCCATGTCTGCGCCGCCAAGGCGGGGCTGGACATGCTGTGCCGCGGCCTGGCCCTGGAATGGGGGCCGGCGGGGGTGCGGGTCAATAGCATCATCCCCGGCCCGATCGAGGGCACCGAAGGCATGGAGCGCCTGGCGCCGACCGACGCGCTGAAGCGGCAGGCCGCGGAGGCGACGCCGATGCGGCGCTTCGGCAGCACGGCCGAGATCGGCGACGCCGCCCTGTTCCTGTCCTCGCCGCTCGCCGCCTATGTCACCGGCGCGAACCTGCCGGTCGATGGCGGCACGACGCTCACCGGCTCGCGCGGGCTGAGCGTGGGCCTGGAGGCGGCGTTCGACGACGCCGCGAAGGCCGCCGGGCAGCGCGGCTGAACCCGGTCAGGCGGCCGGAGGGCGGCGCCGGAGGCCGCGGCCGAACCAGCGGGCGCCGAGCATCAGCGCGAGCAGGTGCGCCGGCACCAGGCGGCCGGGGACGGCGGCGGGGTCGAAGCCGGCGCGCTCCAGCCGGTCGAGCCAGGCCGTTGCGACCGGCCCGAGCACCAGCAGCCGGTCCGCCGGCCCGCCGGTGCGGTGCGCGGCGGCGAGTTCGGCCCGCGCCAGCGTCGCCACGGCCGCCACCGCAGCAGGCGGCGCGGCGGGCGGCAGCACAGGCCGGCCGCCGGCGGGCCGGGGGCGGGCAGCGCGCAGCAGGCCGGTGAGCGCCCATCCCGTCCCGAGCGCCCGGGCCGGTGGCAGGGCCGCCGCGCCCTCTGCCGCGCCCGATACCGTTTGCGCCATCGCTTCGGCAAGGAGGCCGCCGGTGCGAACGGCCCGGTCGCGCAACCGGCCGGCATCGGCGGTCGGCGCGGCGTCCAGTTCGCACTCGCGGCCGTCGATCAGGCCCATCAGCCGCGCCGGGCCGAGCGCGCCGGTGCGCACCGCCGCGCCCAGGGCGGCGGCGAGCGGCGGGCCGGCCTCGGCGCCCGCCTCCGGCCCGCCGGCGGCGGCCGCTTCCAGCCGTTCGCGCCACCAGTGCAGCC
Organism: Alphaproteobacteria bacterium; assembly: GCA_965221475.1. GTDB lineage: Bacteria > Pseudomonadota > Alphaproteobacteria > Bin65 > Bin65 > Bin65. The sequence continues at coordinate 1,650,163 of OZ244891.1, forward strand.
GGATGGCGCCGATTGCCGGCTCGCTGACAAGGGCCGGAATGCGGGCGATTTCGGCGTTGAACGCCAGCAGCGTCCACAGGGCCGGCCGCCGGGCGCGCGGCGCGAACAGGCTGGCCAGATAGCGCTCGAAATCGCCCTCGCGCGCCAGCCGGCGGCACGCCTCGACGGCGTCCGGCGACGCGGGCCAGGCGCCGATTCCGCTACCGGTTCTGTTGCCTTTTTCCGGCATGAGTGCAGATTAGGTCCGGCAAGGGGGCGCGGCGTGCGGCCGGGCTCCACCGGGATGCGACCTGTCTTGGGGAGATATCATGGCTGCTATTCTGACCAGGCTCGGCAACACGGTCATTGCCGGCATCGTGGCGCTGATCGTCATGTTCGTCATCGTCGGCGCGACCGCCGGCGGCGCCGCCTTCGATTCCAACTGGTGGAGCTTCCTGTTCCGGTATCTGCACGTTCTTTCCGGCGTCATGTGGATCGGCCTGTTGTGGTATTTCAACTTCGTCCAGATTCCCGGCATGCCGAACATTCCGGACGAGCAGAAGCCGGCGGTCAGCAAGGTGATCGCGCCGGCGGCGCTGTTCTGGTTCCGCTGGGGCGCCATGGCGACCATCGTCACCGGCCTGATCCTGGCGTGGCTGAACGGCTATCTGGTCGATGCCATCGCGCTGGGCTTCACCGACCCGAACTATACGCCCATCGGCATCGGCATGTGGCTGGGCACGATCATGTGGTTCAATGTCTGGTTCGTCATCTGGCCGAACCAGAAGCGGGCGCTCGGCATCGTCGAGGCCGACGCCGACAGCAAGGCGAAATCGGCGCGCACCGCGATGCTGTTCTCGCGCACCAACACGCTGCTGTCGATCCCGATGCTGTTCTGCATGGTGGCGCAGCAGAATGGCGGCTTTGTCGGCATGACCGGCGGCTGAGGCCAGGCCGGCTGCGGCTCCGGCCGGGGCCGGTCGAAGACGGTAAAGCGGGCTCCGCCGGCGGCGGAGCCCGTTCCGTTGCGCCCCGTCCGGTGCGACCGCGGCCCGCGGGGGGTCAGCCCGCCGGCAGGGCCCGGAGCGCGGCACCGACCGCGCGGCCCTCGCCCGCCAGCACATTGTAGGTCCGGCAGGCGGCGCCGGTATCCATCGCCTCGACGGCCAGGCCGGCGGCTGCAAAGGCCTGGCGGAAGGAAGGCGGCAGCGGCGCAGCGCCGGCACCGAGGCCGATCACGACCAGCTCCATCCCCTCGCCGGCAAAGGCGGCGACCAGCGCAGCGGCGTCCGGCACGGCCGCCCCGGCGTCGGGCCAGGGGACTACCCGGTCGGCCAGTATCAGGATCGACCCGTCCCGCCGCTCGCCGCCGATGCGGAAGCCGCCGGGGCCGTAGCCCTCGACGAACGGCCGCTCGCCCCGCGGCGCCTCGCTCAGTTCCATGATATCGCCGGAAGATGGATTGCCCAATCTCGCACCGCTTGGCCAGCAAGCCGGATCGCAGGTTGCATTGTCAGCACCAACTACACTTGGTCTTTGGATACATACCACCCGCTTCGGTCGAGGATGGTCGGAGATTGAACATCCTCAATATCACGGATCGGGCGAATCCGTCCTATATCCTCCGGAAGAAAGCTCAACCCCCACGCAACGACCATGCGACCGAAATCTGGAAGAGACTCCGGGAGATCGATCCCATTCGGTACTGGCAGTTTAATTATGCGGATTCCGTCGTTTTCGACAAATATCCTCAGCTGTTCTCCAATAGACGATATAACATCCTGGTGCAGGATATTGGCTGAGCCGCCCCCACAAACAAAGACCGGGACATCACTTCCCTGCCTCCAGTTTATGTCGTTCGGATCCCGTTTGCGCTTTGTCTTCCAAACAACATCGGTCCAAAGCATATGTTTGCATTGCTCGATAAATTGATTTTCCGATTTACCCTCAGCCAAAAACCAGTGATACGACTCCACACCAAGGGGACGAACTTCAGCAGCCATCAGGGCATAGAGATCGCTATCCTTAGTATTTTGATTTAGACGGAACATACAAGCGTCAAGAGTCATGGCGCCAACATCTACCAACAAATACAGCCCGGAAGCGCCACGAGCCGATTTAGCAAATCCCGTCATTGCCCCAGCCGTTTCTGGAAACACAGCAACGCCTAGGCCTTCAGCGGCTTCATGCGATACTGTCGCAGCTCGAATGCTTGAATCTTCAAGAATTTTCCTCGTCGCTTTCACAGTGACGCACTCATCAATAGCAGCAAGCTGCAGGGCGGCAGCAGCCACACGTCGATAGATTTGTGAAAGCACAGGGTCATCGTGGCTCGCCGCCGGCATTCCAACATTTAGATACCAAACTGGCGTACGCCCTCGAAAAAAATCAGGCCGATTGAGCAAAAGCCATCCTTTCGCATATCGAATTACAAAGCTAAGATATGCAGTTCCTGCTTCAATATGAGTTGCTGCTCCATTTCCTCCCGTATCAGAAATCTTCGCGCTACTGCGACCTTGCATTAGCCCCTGCTTTAGGGAAGACAGCACTGCTGACTCTGTTTGCGGCCATGGGCTGAATGTACCTCCGCTTCCAAGCCAGACCACGGTTTGCCACAGATAAGGATGGTTGTTGCTACGACAAAAGGCAGGTGCTGGAAGCGCCACAGTCGGCTGACCAGATACGAACGGTAATCGCACGATCACTTTTGTGGAACTGGTGCCAAAATCAATACCAAGAACAATGTGAAGTTCCGTAGCGCTAGAATGAGACGGAGTAGCACCGGATCGTATCAGCTTCTCAAAGTATAACTTTTCCGCATCGGTAATAGTATAGGGCGGTGTTTCACGCACTGCCGCCTTATCCGGAAAATCCCAGTATTGAAACATCGGTAATCCGCCTCACCTACATTGTCGCAGTTTGAACGCCAAGTCTTTAATTATATTTTTATCCCTCCACTTGAAGAAATAAATATCCGACTGCTGATTCTTGAGGAAGTAATTTACGCTGCGTTTCAATTTTTTGCTTCCGAATACGCCAAGTCTGGCGAAGTTTTTCGATCCTCACCTTCTGCGCGCTAACCAAGCTCTTCAAACGCCGAGCTCTCTGAGTATCTTCTTTAATTTCTGCTAAAGCCACACCCTCAATCAAGCTTTTTTTATGTGCTTCTAAATTTTCAATTTTAGATTCGAAATGACGATGTAAAGCTCGACATTGAATTGCAAATCGATCTTCAGTCTCAGCTTCGATTTGTTCCTCGAACTCTTCAAAACGCTTATCAAGATCGATCTCAACCACTTCACGAAGGGTCCAGCTGGCGTCGACAAGCTTTGCATGCTCACCTGCATTAGGGATCGGACGGCCATGCTCTACCGCAGCAGCCATCATCTGTTCAGCAAGCTCTTCTTGAAGCGCCTCACCTGTCTCAGCATTAGCGCCCGCGTACCCAATTCGAATGCTCGCTGGACCGCCAGCTCCGGAAGAACCGCCTGACCAGTAACGCGCAGCAAGCGCATACACGCCTGGCAAGCATCCTTCGGGCAAGACTTTAAGGCTCACGCTTGCGGCCACAGCGCGCGCTTCGACGAAAGCTGTGTCATTGTCGTCCAAATGAGCGACAAACCTCACGAGAGGGTGCAATTGTGAAATATTCTCTACCCTGCCATCTTTCTGTACAACCGAGGAGGTAAAACGAAAACGCTGCCTATGATCGCCACTCAGCAAACGGGTATAGCCCCTAAAGCCATGTTTAGTAAGATAATTTTGAAATTGCATTTCTCCTTCGGGCGAAAGTTCAATCCGATACGAATCTGATCCAACCGGGCTAGTCTCGATAATGCTGCCAGGAAAATCCTTTTGCACACGATCACGCACGTAAACTAATATATCTGTCGCTCTGATCCAGCGGCGCAGTTCTCGACTCTCTGCGATATTCTGAAGAATATAATCACCATGCTGAACTAGAGAGCCGGCTTCCGATTCGAGCTGGACTTCTTCTTGCCTCTTGTTTTCCAGTGCTTGAGCTGTTTGATCAACTACACGCCGCTTTTCGTCATCAGAGAGTTTCGGATTTAATAGCTCCTTTGTCATCTCGCGAATTTGTTCCCCCAAAATCGCTTCCATATCACCTAATACCATATGACTAATTTGTAGACGCTCGTAGAGTCGCTCGTATATACGTCTGTCAATCGTATTATCGTAAATCAAATTTAGAATGATGATTTTTTTACTATTTTGACCTAAACGATCAACACGCCCAATGCGCTGTTCAAGCCTCATCGGATTCCAAGGAAGATCATAATTCACCACAACTGACGCAAATTGCAAATCTATACCTTCGCTTCCCACTTCCGAGGACAACAGGATCGAAATATTTTCTTCTTCTCTGAAACGTGCAAGAATTTTTGCTCGCGGCGAACTTACACTCCCATGCAGCAACTCTACTGTAATATTCTCTTCAAGAAATCTGCCCCGGAGATAATGCAAAGTTGGCTTGAAACTAGAAAAAATAACGATTTTAGCTTTTTTATCAGCACACCAGAATCGTCGTAGCTCGTCAAGAAGAAGTTGATATTTAGTATCTGATTGGCGCAATTCCTCTGTCATATCTAAACAATGAGAGAGCTTTGCAAGTTGAGCGACAAGAGGGCGCTCATCGCGCGCTCTGTCTTCAAAACCATAATCGGCTTCTTCAAACTCTTCATCGTATTCAGCTGAATTCACCAAACCAGACCAATACGCAGATGCCCCAGCCAAGCTTGATGTCAAAAGTCGTTGCGGTGATGACAACAAAAATGGCTCGCTTATATCTTTATCGAGCGCGTAGGAACTCACCGCCTCTGATATTTTACGATAAAAGCATTGTTCTACCGCATTCATTTCCAAAATCGGTGCCTTAGGCTCGCGCACCACCCGAAATTCCTGGACGTCACGACGCCGTGTTCGTGTCACATAGTTCGCAAGCTGATTTACTCGCTCTAAACGAGTTGCAATTTCAGATCTTTTTGAGTTGTTCAAATGCTGCTCGCATAGCTCGGACTTGATTTGCTTCAATACCATACTATTTTGCAAAACGTCGTGTTGTTGTGCCTCATTAAGCTGCTCGATTATATCGGCAATCGACGCGCTTGGATCTAGCAATAAATCACGAGCAGCAATGATTGGCGCATTGGTTGCAATCAAATCATTCACTGTACTTTCAAAAGCAAAAGTATCTGGGTCAACCATCTTGAGCAAAGAATGGAGATCGCGGTTACGAAGATGAATCGGCGTTGCCGACAGGTACAAGCGATGGCTTGAAACGGAATTGACCAGACTAACGAAACGATTGAGCAAGGTTTCCGGATTGCGCATATGATGCGCTTCATCGACCACCAGAAGATCGATCAAAGGCTCGCCATCGCTAGCATCGTCAAGGAATCGCGCTAGATCGCGACGAGACGATCTGCCTTGGCTCTCGTTTTCTCCATGGTCATTCTCCCAACCACGTGGTGGGCGCAACCCCTGCATGCTGCAGATCAGGGCGTAGCCTCGCTTGGCGCTATTTGCATTCTCTAGTGTTTTTAGAAGCGCTTGTGCATCGCCAATTTGAGCTTGAACACCAAAACGATTGGCGAGTTCTTCCTGCCACTTCTGACATAAAGTCTTGGGGCAAATAATTAACAAGCGATCACAGTCCAGTCTAGCGCGTAATTCAGTCCAGCTGAGTCCAGCTTCGATTGTTTTACCGAGGCCGACCTCATCAGCGATTAATAGAGCATCTGTCGGAGAGTTGATAAGTTTAATAACTGGCTTGAACTGATAGGCGTAATAATCTGTCTCGGTCGCCTCCATGCTATAGACGACCTTGCTTAGTCTTCCTGTTATTCGCAGCCCGATCAGCTTACGGCGGAGCCAGTCTGGCTCCACAAATCGGCCATGCGTGAAATCTTCCTCAGGACTTGTCGGAGTATCGGGTATGGGCTCCAGTGCGGAAAGTGGCAACCATCTTTCCCGCCCATCCGAAAACTTTACCTTAGCCCGCTGTCCCCTTGCGGTTTGCTTTCTTCCTTCGCCCAGAATGCCAGCGCGAGACGGATCATCCTTTAGACGAACGGGCGTTTTGGGTGGAATGCTCATGTTATCATTCATACACGCATAGATTAATGGGAGGCCCGCCGGCCGCGCGCGCCTATGCGGCGGTGGCGCCGGCCGGGTCGCCGGCGTCGCCCGACCGGCCGAGCCGGCGGATGCCGAGTATCAGCAGCAGCGGCACCGCCAGGCAGATCGAGGAATAGGTGCCGACGACCACGCCCCAGATGAGGGCGACGGAGAAGCCGCGGATCACCTCGCCGCCCAGGAAGAACAGGGCGAGCAGCGCCAGCATGGTGGTCAGGCTGGTCAGCACCGTGCGCGACAGGGTCTCGTTGAGCGACAGGTTCATGAGGTCCGGCATCGCCAGCTTCTTGTATTTGCGCAGATTCTCGCGCACCCGGTCGAACACCACCACCGTATCGTTGATCGAGTAGCCGGCGATGGTCAGGACCGCGGCGACGGTGGACAGGTTGAATTCGAGCTGGAACAGGCTGAACAGGCCGATGGTCAGCAGCACATCGTGGGTCAGGGCCGCGACGGCGGCGACGGCGAACTGCCATTCGAAGCGGAACCAGACATAGGCCATGATCGCGAACAGCGCGAGCACGGTGGCGATAATGCCGGCGCGAATGAGCTCGGCGCCGACCTTGGGGCCGACGAATTCCTCGCGCCCGACGCGGAAATTGCTGCCGAGCGCCGCCTTGATCCGCTCGATCGCCGCCATCTGGCGCTGATTGTCGCCGGGCTGCTTCTCGACCCGGATCAGCACTTCGGTCTCGTTGCCGAAATTCTGGATCGAGACCTCGCCGAGGCCGAGCCGGTTGAGCCGGCTGCGCAGGGCGCCGATCTCGGCCGGCCGCTCGGCGCCCTGCTCGTCCAGCGCGGTGACCTGGAGCAGGATGCCGCCCTTGAAATCGATGCCGAAATTGAGGCCCTGGCCGAAGAACACGCTCCCGGCAAGGACCAGCAGCGCGACCGACAGCGCCAGATAGAAGGTGCGGAAGCGGACGAAGGGGATGGCGGTGCCGGCCGGCACCAGACGGAGCAGCATGGGGCAATCCTCTCCCGGCGCCTAATGCACCGCGGTCCGCACGAAGGGGCTGTCGAGCGAGAACATGGGGATGCGCACCTCGAAGCGGCGGCCGTCCTCGCGCACCATTTCATAGGCGCCGACCATGAAGCCGGACGGCGTGCCGAGCGGGCAGCCGCTGGTATATTCGAAGCTCTGCCCCGGCTCCAGCACCGGCTGTTCGCCGACCACGCCGGGGCCGCGGACTTCCTGCTGCTGGCCCGTCGCATCGGTGATGCGCCAGTGCCGGTTGAGCAGCTGGACGCGCTCCTCGCCCTCGTTGGCGATGGTCACCGTATAGGCCCAGACATAGCGGTTGTCGTCGGGCTCCGACTGTTCCTCAAGGTAGGTCGGCCTGACCGAAACGCGGATGCCGGCCGTCAATTCCGAATACATCGTCGCTGGAGCTGGCTGTGGATGGTTCCGGCGCGAATCTAGGCACATTCGCCCTTCTGTCGAGACGGTATCTTCGCCCCGCCGCCGCGGGCCGGGCGGCCGGGCGGTTTCAGTCCGGTGCAAACGGGTTTGCGGTGGCGCGCCCGGGAAGATTCGAACTCCCAACCTCCTGATCCGTAGTCAGGTGCTCTATCCAATTGAGCTACGGGCGCCGGGCGGCGGTTGCGCCGCGCGACCGGGCGCCGGAGGCGATACGGCCGGGGCGGGCGCCGCGGCGTTCCGGTCCGGTCCGGTCAGGCCATGGTTAATAGGTGCTGGCGGCGGCGATGGGAAGGGGCGCGATAGCGCGCATCCGGCCGGCCGGCCGAAAGACCCGCGCGCCTGCGCAATCGGGGCGCGCGGCTGGGGCCCAAATCGGTCTGGCCCGGCCGGCCGTTTGCGGGCATGGTGCGGCCGATGCCGCACCCGGAAGACGCCGCCGCAGCCCGCCCGTACCGCCGCCCGCCAGGCCGCCCGGTACGTGCCGGGCGTCGCCGTGCGCGCGTGCTCCGGACCGGTCTGGCCGCCGCGTTCGCCCTGGCGGCGACCGGCGCCTGCACGACGACCGAGCGCGCCCTGTTTCTGACCTTTGCCGGCGAGACGCCGGGCACGCGCACGCCGTTCGTCGATTATGCCGCCGCGCCGCGCCTCGGCCGGCCGCCGCCGGCCGCGCCCGCCGGCCGGTTCCGGCCGCCCGCCGACAGCGGGGCCGACGGGGCAGCACCGGGCGCCGCTCCGGCCGGCGACGACGCCGTTGCCCCGGCCCTGCGCCGGGTGCGGCAGGCGCTCGCCGACCGGGACGGCGAATTCGCCCACCGCATGGGCGCGCTCGCCCTCCACGCGCGGGACTATCTGAAGGCGTCGGAAGCGCTGAAGCTCCAGGCGGGCGATCCGCTGCCGGCCGACGATGCCGCGTTCCGCGCCCGCATGGCGGCGGCGCGGGCGGCGCTCGACGCCATCGGCGGCGATCTCGGCCGGCTCAACGGGCTGATCCGGCGCATCCTGCGGGATTCCATTGCCGCGCGCGCAGTGGCAGCGGCGGCGCGGGACCGGCGCCCTTCGCTGACGGCCGCTGCCGACGCCACCGCCGCCACCGCAGCCGCGCTGCTGGCCGCGGCGCGCAAGGCGGCCGGCGACTGGCTGGTCTGGGCCGGCGGCCAGCGCGATGCGCTGAACCGGCTCGAACGCCAGGTCGCCGGCGCGACCGGCACCGATACCGTCGTCACGATCCCGACCCGCCCGACGCTGATCGAGTGAGGGGGGCGGAGGCGGAGCATCGGCCGGCCGCGACCCGCCGCAGGAGCAACAGCATGCCGCCATCGGACCGCCGGACCGCGCCCCTGCCGAAGGCCGCCGCCGCGCCGCCGGCCGGCACCGTGTTTTCGGGCGAACGGACCGTGCGGGCACCGGCGCTGGACCTGCCGGCCGCCCTGAAGCCGGATACGCGCCTCAGGATGGACGGGCTGGCCTTTCTCGCCCTGCTGCCGGAGGGCGCCATTCCGGTCGCGTTCCTCGATCCGCAATATCGCGGCGTTCTGGAAAAGCTGGGCTATGGCAACGAGGGCGAGCGGCGCGGCCGGCGGCGCAGCGCGCTGCAGCAGATGACGGAGGACGCCATCGTCGCCTTCGTCCGCGGCATCGACCGCGTTCTCCTGCCGTCCGGCCATCTGTTCGTGTGGGTGGACAAGTTCCATCTGTGCGAGGGCATCGGCGGCTGGCTGGACGGCACCGGCCTCGGCATCGTGGACATGCTGACCTGGGACAAGGGCACGTTCGGCATGGGCTACCGGACGCGGCGCCGGGCGGAATACTGCCTCGTGCTGCAGAAGCGGCCGCACCGGGCCAAGGGAGTCTGGCAGAGCCACACCATCCCCGACGTGGTGCGGGAGAAGGTATCGCAGCGCGACCATCCCCATGCCAAGCCGGTCGATCTGCAGCGCGACCTGATCGCCGCGGTGAGCGACGAGGGCGATTTCGTCATCGACCCCGCCGCCGGCTCCTTCTCCGTGCTGCAGGCGGCGCTGAAATGCCGCCGCCGGTTTCTGGGCTGCGATCTGAACGGGTGAGGCGGCGGGCCGCGCCCTGACTCACGGTCCGTTCCGGCCCGCTTCCGCCAGAAGATTTCGCACCGGCGCGAAGGTGCGGCGGTGGTGCGGGGTCGGGCCGAGGGCGGCGAGCGCCGCCCGGTGCGCCGCCGTGCCATAGCCGGCATTGCGCTCCCAGCCATAGCCGGGCCAGTCGCGGGCGAGGCGCGCCATGATGCGGTCGCGGGCCACCTTGGCGACGATCGAGGCGGCGGCGATGGAGAGCGAGGACCGGTCGCCCTTCACCACCGGATGGGCCGGCTGCGCCAGATCCGGCACGCGGTTGCCATCGACCAGCACCGCCGCCGGCGGCCGGGCGAGGCCGGCGACAGCGCGCTGCATGGCGGCGAGCGTCGCCTGCAGGATGTTGAGCCGGTCGATCTCGGCGACGCCGGCCTGCCCGGTCGCGACGATCCCGGCAGCCAGGATCGCCTCGCAGGCGGCCGCCCGGCGGGCCGGGGAGAGGGTTTTCGAATCGGCAATCAGATCGCGCACCGCAGCCGGCAGGGCGAGGCCGGGGAAGCAGACCGCGGCAGCAACCACCGGGCCGGCCAGCGGGCCGCGGCCCGCTTCGTCGACGCCGGCGACGAGGCCGCCCGGCACCGCCCCGGCGACGGCCCGCTCGGCGCTGAAATCAGGCACGGTCCGAGCCGGTTGCCGAAGCCGGCGCCGGACCGGCCGGCGCAGCGGCGGGGGCGGGGCGTTCGTCGGTCAGCAGCGCCGGTTCGGCCGGTGGCCGCCGGCCGATGCGGCTGCGCACCTGGCGGACCCGGCGGATGCAGCAGCGGCGGCACAGGCGAAGCCGGAGGCCGGCGCGGCGCAAAAGGCGACGCCAGCGGACCGGGCGGCCCGCCCGGACCGAACCAATCCCGCGGCCGGGGCGGAGGGCGGGCCGCAGGCGCGCCAGCGCGGCCCAGCGGCCGAGAAGATAGCGCCCGACCGCCACCGTCTCCCGGCTTTCCATCGCCTCCAGCGTGCCGCGCAGGGAGGTCACGCCGAGCAGGATGACCCGGATCAGCCGCCGGGCGATGGCGATCCACAGGGGCGACATGAGCAGCGAAATCGCGATGACGGCGACGATGAGCTGGCCGGCCTCGGCCGAGATGATGGCGCGGTCCTGCGCCACCTGGCCGACGATGAGCGAAAATTCGCCGATCTGGGCGAGCAGGACGCCGGCGACGAAGGCGCTCGGCCACGGTTGGCGCAGCAGGCGGACGATGCCGATATTCACCGCCGTCTTGACCACGGTGACGGTGACGAGCAGCAGCAGCACCGTCCCCAGATTGCGCCAGATGAAGTTCAGGTCGATGAGCAGGCCGATCGACAGGAAGAAGACCACCATCAGCACGCTCTGGATCGGCAGGGTCGAGCGCACCACCGGGGCCCGCCCGGTGCTGTTGCCGACCACCAGGCCGGCGAGAAACGCGCCGAGCACCGGCGACAGGCCGAGCATGCCGGTGAGCGCCGCCGCGCCGAAGCAGAAGCACAGGGCGGCCAGCGGCAGCAGCTCCGGCACCGCGGCGGTGACGGCGGTAAAGGGCAGGACGAGCCGGCGGCGGCGGCTGAGATAGAGGATGAAGGCGACCAGCAGGCCGATGGAGAGCAGGATTTTGCCGAAATCGGCGAGGCCCGGCTCGCGGTCGCCGAACATGCCGATGGTCAGCATCATCGGCACCACGGCGAGATCCTGGGCGATCAGGATGCCGATGGTCAGCTGGCCGACCGGCTGGCGCAGCAGGTCCAGCTGCTCCAGCATCTTGACCACGACCGCCGTGCTGGACAGCGCCACGACGAAGCCGAGCACGACCACGACCGGCGTCGGCCAGTTGCCGATCCAGCCGATCAGCAGCATCGTGCCGACCGCGATGACGATCTGCAGCAGGGTGGCGCCGACGGCGACCTTCCAGATCGCCTTGAAGCCGCGCAGGCTGAGCTCCATGCCGACCAGGAACAGGAGCATCAGCACGCCGAGCTCGGCGAGGACGGCGACGCTCTGCCGGTCCTCCACCAGCTGGAAGCCGGACGGGCCGAGCACCACGCCGGCGATAATGTAGCCGACAATGACCGGCTGGCGCAGCCGCGCCATCAGAAGACCGCCGGCCAGGGCGATCAGCCCGACGAGAACGAGGCCGGTCAGTTCGACGCCGTCATGCATGGCTGCAAGCCTAGCATTTCGGCACCGCGGTGAGAATTTGCCAATCCGGCCGGGCCGGGCCCGCGCGCCCGGCCTGCCGCCGCGCCCCCCGGCTACAGCAGGCTGAGCTGGCGGCCGTCGCGCGGCGGCTTGACGAACAGGTCGGTGCGCAGCGGCCGGCCCTGCCGCTGCAGGCCGAGCCGGCGGATGGCGATGGCAAAACGGCGGTCCAGCGCCGCGCCGAAAGCGCCCTTGCCGACCATGCGCGCCCCCCATTGCGCCTCGTTCAGCTTGCCGTCGCGCATCGAGCGGACGGTGTTCAGCACCTTGTTGCGGCGCGCCGGGAAATGGGTATCGAGCCAGTCGACGAACAGCTCCTTCACCTCGCCGGGCAGGCGCAGCACGGTCCAGGAGGCGTGCGTCGCCCCGGCATCGCGCGCGGCTTCCAGAATGGTTTCGAGCTCATGGTCGGTGATCCCCGGCACGACCGGCGCCACCATCACGCGGACCGGGATGCCGGCGGCGGCGAGCGACCGGATCGCCGCCAGGCGGCGCGCCGGAGTCGGCGCCCGGGGCTCCATCGCGCGCGCCACCGTGCGCTCCAGCGTCGTCACCGAAATGCCGACGGTGCACAGCCCCCGCTCCGCCATCGGCGCCAGAATATCGATATCCCGCTCGACCAGGGCCGCTTTGGTGACGATGGTCACCGGGTGGCCGCAGCCGGCAAGCACCTCCAGAATGCTGCGCGTGATGCAGCGCTCGCGCTCGACCGGCTGATAGGGGTCGGTATTGGTGCCCATGGCGATCGGCCGGCAGCGATAGGAGGGCGCAGCCAGCTCGCGCAGCAGCAGGGCGGCGGCATCCGGCTTGGCGAACAGCCGGGTCTCGAAATCGATCCCCGGCGACAGGCCGAGCCAGGCGTGGGACGGCCGGGCAAAGCAATAGATGCAGCCATGCTCGCAGCCGCGATACGGGTTGATCGACCGGTCGAAGCCGATATCGGGCGAACTGTTGCGCGCGATGACCGTCCGCGAGGCATCGTCCGTCACCACCGTCGGCAGGGCCGGAGGCGGCGCGGCCTCTTCCGCCGCCGGCCCGTCTGCCGCTTCCGGCGGTGCCGGCGCTTCCCAGCCGTCGAAGAACGGATCGCGCCGGATAGTCTCGAACCGGTTGGGCGGATTGAAGCCGGCGCCCCGGCCGCGGAAGGCCGGCCCTTCGCCCGGCCCGGTCCGCTGCCGGTCGGTCGGCGCGCTCGCCGGTATGTGCGCTGCTGGTTCCATGACCGGCATCGTGCCATCCCGGCGCTGCCGGAGTCAAGAACAAAAAAAGAACAATTTGCGCGCGGCCGGATGCAGGGCGATGGCGCCTTGAATGCGCCCGCGGTCCGGGCGACACAGGATGCCATGCTGAGCATCGTCATCCCGACGCTGAACGAGGCGGCCCGCCTGCCGGCCGCGCTCGCCGCGCTCGGCGCCGGCCCCGGCCAGGAGATCGTGGTGAGCGACGGCGGCTCGCGGGACGGCACGGTGGCGGCGGCCCGGCAGGCCGGCGCGCGCATCGTCGCCGGGGCCAGGGGGCGGGGCGCCCAGCTGGCGGCGGGCGCGGCGGCAGCACGCGGCGACTGGCTGCTGTTCCTGCACGCCGATACGCGGCTGGCGCCGGGCTGGCGCGGCGCTTTCGAGGCCTTCATGGCCGATCCCGCCAACCGGGACCGCGCCGGCTATTGCCGGTTCCGCCTCGATGCGCCGGGCCGGCCGGCGCGCGCCGTGGAGGCGCGGGTGGCCTGGCGCTGCCGCCGGTTCGGCCTGCCCTTCGGCGACCAGGGCCTGCTGATCGGCCGCGACTGCTACCGGGCGCTCGGCGGTCATCGGGCGATGCCGCTGTTCGAGGATGTCGATCTGGTCCGCCGCCTCGGCCGGCGCCGCCTCGTCGCGCTGGATATCGAGGCCGTAACCGGCGCCGAACGCTATGTCCGCACCGGCTGGCGGCGGCGTTCGGCGGCCAATCTGGCGCTGCTCGCGCTGTATTTTCTGGGCGTGCCGCCGGCCTGGCTGGCGCGGCTCTACCGGGCGGGCGAGACGGGATGAGCGGCGGCCGCCCCGTCGTCATCCTGTTTCTGAAGGTGCCGCTGATCGGCGCCGTCAAGACAAGGCTGGCGGCCGATATCGGCACGGCGGCGGCCTGGCGCTTCCATCGCGAAACCGCGCAGCGCATTGCCTTACGGCTGGCGCACGCCCCGGCATGGGACCTCGTTCTGGCCGTCGCGCCGCGCCGGTCGGCCCGGCACCTGCGGCGCGGGCTGCCGCGCTGTGCCGGTCTGCCCTGCCTCGAACAGGGCGAGGGCGATATCGGAGCGCGGATGGCGCGCTGCCTCGACCGTCTGGCGCCGCGGCCGCGGCTGCTGATCGGCGCCGATATTCCGGATGTTGCGGCGGATGTCGTCGCGCACGCGTTCGGCCTGCTGCGCCGGTCCGATCTGGTGTTCGGCCCGGCCGGGGACGGCGGCTTCTGGCTGGTCGGCCTGCGCGGCCCGGAGCGCTGTGCCGGCCTGTTCGACGGGGTTCCCTGGTCGGACCGGCAGACGCTTGCCGCGACGCTCGCCAACATCCCGCGCCAGCGCCGCATCGCCCTCGCCCCGACCCTGGACGATATCGACGACGGCGCCGCCCTGGCGGCGTGGCGGCAGCGGCGCCGGCCGGCGGGCTAGCTAGCGGCCGGTATGCTCCTGCAGGCGCGGCATCAGCTCGACGAAATTGCAGGGGCGGAAGCGGTTGTCGAGCTGATAGCACAGGATTTCGTCCCAGCCGTCGCGGCAGGCGCCGGGCGATCCCGGCAGGGCGAACAGATAGGTGCCGCCGGCCACCCCGCCGACGGCACGCGACTGGATCGTCGAGCTGCCGATCTTGCCGTAGCTGATCCAGCGGAACAGCTCGCCGAAGCCCTCGATCTTCTTGTCGAAGACCTGCTCGAAGGCTTCCGGCGTCACGTCGCGGCCGGTGACCCCGGTGCCGCCGGTGGCGATGACGGCATCGACCGCCGGATCGGCGATCCAGCCGCGGAGCGCGGCGACGATGCCGGCGATCTCGTCCGGCACGATGCGCCGGTCGGCGACCGTGTGGCCGGCGCCCCCGATGCGCTCGACCAGCGTCGCGCCGGAGCGGTCGTCGGCCAGGCTGCGCGTGTCGGATACGGTCATGACCGCAATGTTGACCGGCAGGAACGGCCGGCTTTCGTCGATCTTCGTCATGCTGCCCCGTCAGGCCGGTTCCGCCGCGTCCAGCCGCTCCCGGATCGCCAGCAGGTCGCGCCAAGCCTCCCGCTTGTTGAGCGGGCTGCGCAGCAGATAGGCCGGGTGGAACATGGGCATCGCCGGGATCGGCGGCGCGCCGGCCCCGGCCGTATCGGGCAGGCGATAATCGAACCAGCGTCCGCGCAGGCGGGTGATGCCTTCCTTGCGGCCCAGCAGCGTCTTGGCCGAGGGCCCGCCGAGAAAGACCAGGATATCGGGCTTCTTCAGCTCGATATGCCGCTCGAGGAACGGGCGGCAGATGGCGGTTTCCTCCGCCGAAGGCTCGCGATTGCCGGGCGGGCGCCAGAAAACGATGTTGGTGATGTAGGCATCGGCAGCGCGGCTGAGGCCGATGGCGGCGAGCATCCGGTCGAGCAGCTGGCCGCTGGCGCCGACGAAGGGCTTGCCCTGGCGGTCCTCCTCCGCACCGGGCGCCTCGCCGATCAGCATGAGCCGGCCTTCCGGCGCGCCGTCGGCAAAGACGGTGTTCATCGCCGTGCGTTTCAGCCCGCAGCCGTCGAACGCGGCGACAGCTTCCCGGAGCGCCGCCAGGCTGTCGGCCCGGCGGGCGCTCTCGCGGGCGGCCTCTACCGTTGCGCCGGTCGGCTCGAGACGCGGCGCGGCCGATGCGGCCGGCGGGCCGGACCGCCGCGGCGCCGCCGCGGCCGGAGCCTGCCGGGGCGGCTGCGGGCGCGCCGGGGCACGGGCGGCTTCGGCAGCGAGGGCGAAGCGGTCGACCGGGCGTTCGCCGATCGCCTCGTCGGCGCCGGCCGCAACCTGCCAGGCCAGTGCGCGGGCCAGTGCGGGGCCCGGCGCGGCCGCCGCCGGAATGTGCCGGTCCGTGCGATCGGGCATGGCGCCGAACGGCCCTCTGCGCTAAGTGTTCCTTCGGAGCGCACCGGCGGTTTCCGCCGCCCTGGTGCGCCCCGGAACTTTCGGCGAAAGCCGCCGCAGTTGCAAGACCCCGGCCGGTGCGAAGCGGCCGGAACGGAACGGGACCGGGCGAGATGAGCGAAGCGCGAGCGGACCGCGAGGCGATGGAATACGATGTCGCGATCGTCGGCGCCGGCCCGGCCGGCCTGGCCGCCGCGATCCGCCTGAAGCAGCGCGCCGCCGAACAGGGCGGCGATATCGAGGTCTGCGTGCTCGAAAAGGGCTCCGAGGTCGGCGCCCACATTCTCTCCGGCGCGGTGCTCGATCCGCGGGCGCTGAACGAACTGCTGCCCGACTGGCGCGAGCGCGGCGCGCCGCTCGAAACGGCGGTGAGCGAGGACCGCTTTCTCTTCCTCTCGGAAAAGGGCGGCTTCAGGGTTCCGAACCTGCTCCTGCCTGCCTGTTTCGCCAATCACGGCAATTATATCGTCAGCCTGGGCAATCTGTGCCGCTGGCTGGCCGAACAGGCCGAGGCCCTGGGGGTGGAAATCTATCCCGGCTTCGCCGCCGCCGAGGTGCTCTACGACGACAGCGGCCGGGTCCGCGGCGTCGCCACCGGCGACATGGGCATCGGCGCAGACGGCGCGCAGACGGCGAACTACACGCCGGGCATGGAGCTGCTCGCCCGCTACACCTTCTTTGCCGAAGGCTGCCGCGGCTCCCTCGGCAAGCGGCTGACGGCGCGCTACGGCCTGCACGACGGCGCCGATCCGCCGTCCTACGGCATCGGCATCAAGGAATTGTGGGAGATCGAGCCGGCGCGGCACCGGCCCGGCCTGGTCCTGCACACGGCCGGCTGGCCGCTCGACCGCCAGACCTATGGCGGCTCGTTCCTCTATCATTTCGATGAAAATCTGGTCTCGGTCGGCTTCGTCGTCGGGCTCGACTACCGCAATCCGTGGCTCAGCCCCTATGAGGAATTCCAGCGCTACAAGCACCATCCGCGGGTGCGCGAATTTCTCGAGGGCGGCCGGCGCATCGCCTATGGCGCCCGCGCCATCCATGCCGGCGGCCTGCAGGCCCTGCCCCGGCTGGTCTTTCCCGGCGGCTGCCTGATCGGCGACGATGCCGGCTTTCTGAACGCCTCGCGGATCAAGGGCAGCCACACCGCCATGAAGTCCGGCATGATGGCGGCCGACGCCGCCTTCGACGCGCTGGCGGACGGCCGCGGCCAGGACGAGCTGACCGCCTATCCGGCGGCGTTCGAGGGCAGCTGGGTCCGGCAGGAGCTGCACCGGGCGCGCAATTTCAAACCGCTGATGAAGAAGGGCCTGGTCGCCGGCACCCTGCTGTTCGGCATCGACCAGCAGCTGTTCCGCGGCCGGGCGCCGTGGACCCTCAGGGTCCGCAAGGCGGACCATGAGGCGCTGGAGCCGAAGGAGAAGCACCGGCCCATCGACTATCCCCGGCCGGACGGCGTGCTTTCGTTCGACCGGCTGACCAGTGTTTCCTTCTCCGCCACCAATCATGAGGAGAACCAGCCGGTTCATCTGGTGCTGAAGGAGCCTTCGGTCGCCATCGATACCAATCTGGCGCTCTACGACGCGCCCGAACAGCGCTATTGCCCGGCCGGGGTCTATGAAATCCTCGACGATGGCGAAGGCCCGCGCCTCCAGATCAACGCCCAGAACTGCGTGCACTGCAAAACCTGCGATATCAAGGACCCGACCCAGAATATCGACTGGGCGGTCCCGGAAGGCGGCGGTGGACCGAACTATCCCAACATGTAGGCGGCGCCGGCACCGGCCGGCACGCCGCGCCCCGGCGCCGTTCGCCCTTGCGCTCGTACCGGCGCTGGCGCTGTCCGCCGGCGCGCTGCGGCCGGCGCTTTCGGCCGCCGCTCCGAACGCTGCGGAAACGCCGGCCGCCGCCACGGTGGCGCCGACCACATCGTGGGGCGCCTATCTGTCGGCGCTCCACGCTTCGAGCCGCAAGGATGCGAACCGCGCCTCGGCCTATTTCGAGGCGGCGACGCCGGCGCTGCGCGGCCGCACCGGCCCGTTGCGCCATGCGCTGCTCTCCCATGTCCGGGCGGGCCGGATGCGGCGGGCGGTCGACAGCGCCAGGGCGATTGCCGACCTGTCGCCGGGCGAGACCATGGCGCACCTGGTGCTGGCCCTTGAGGCGGCGCGCGAGGAGCGGTTCGCCGATGCGCAGCGCCAGCTCAGCCTGATCCTGGTCGATAGCGTCAGCTGGCTGTTCCTGCCGCCGATGCAGGCCTGGGCCGCATTCGGCCGCCATGGCGATGTGGATCTGGCGCTGCAAGACCTCCGCAAACCGGAGGAGGGGCGGCTTCTGCGCCGGTTCCGGCGGATGCACCGGGCCCGGCACCGGGCCCATCTGCTCGACCTTGCCGGCCGGCCGCAGCCCGCGGCGCAGGACTGGAGCAAGGTGACCGGGATGCTTTCGTCCCCCTCGCTGCGGCTGACCGAAGCCGTGGCCAATTTCCACGCCCGGTCCGGTGCGCCGGCCGCCGCTCTCGAAACCATCGACCGCTATCTGGCCGCCCATCCGGAATCGACGATCGGCAAGGCGCTGCGCGCCCGCTATCGCGGCGGCGGGACGGTCGCGCCCCTGATCGGCTCGCCGGCCGACGGCATGGCCGAGGTGCTGCTGAACGTGGCCAGCCTGTTCGGCGAGGGCGAGCGCGCCGCGGAGGCGCTGCCCATGGCCCGGCTCGCGGCCTGGATGCGCCCGCGCGATGCCGCCTCGGCGTTCCTGCTCGGCACCGTGCTCTCCGAGGATGGCCGCCACCGCGATGCCATCGCCGCCTTCCGGCAGATCGGGGGCGACACCGCCTATGGCTGGGAGGCGCGCAAGGCGGCCGCCGGCGCGATGGTCGATCTCGAACGCCACGAGGCCGCCGCAACCCTGCTCGAACGGATGGCGGCCGAGCGGCCGGAACGGTTCGATGCGCTGTGGATGCTGGGCAATGTGCACCGCAGCCGCTCTGCGTTCGACGCGGCGGTCGCCGCCTACGACCGGGCGGTGCAGCGCGTTCCGCAAATCGCCCGCCGCCACTGGAACCTGCTCTACGGGCGCGGCATTGCGCTGGAGCGCGCCGGGCAGTGGGCACGCGCCGAGGCGGATTTCCTGCGCGCCCTCGAGCTCAATCCCGGCCAGCCCTATGTGCTGAACTATCTCGCCTATTCCTGGGTCGATCGCGGGGAGAAGCTGAAGCGGGCGCGGGTCATGCTGGCGGAAGCCGTCGGCAAGCGGCCGAACGACGGCTATATCGTCGATTCGGTCGGCTGGGTCGAATATCGCCTGGGCAATTTCGAGGCGGCGGTCCGCCATCTGGAGCGGGCGACCGAACTGCGCCCCCACGATCCGATCATCAACCGCCATCTGGGCGATGCCTACTGGCGCGCCGGCCGGCGGCAGGAAGCCCGCTTCCAGTGGCGCCGGGCCCTGTGGCTGAAGCCGGAAGAGGCCGAACGGGCGCTGATCGGCAAGCGGATTCGCGAAGGAATGCCGCCCTTCAGGCCGATCCCGCGGCAATAGCGCCCGCCCGCGATCCGGCATGCCGCCACCGGAAACGCCGCTTCGCACCCTGGCGCCGGCCAAGATCAATCTGTGGCTGCACGTCACCGGCCGGCGGCCGGATTGCTATCACGAGCTCGACAGCCTGGTCGCCTTCGCCGATATCGGCGATATCCTGTCCATCGCCCCGGCGGACGATCTGCGCCTCGCCGTTTCCGGCCCGTTCGCCGGCGCCCTCGAGGCCGGTGCGGACAATCTGGTCCTGCGCGCGGCGCGGGCGCTGGCGGCGCAGTGCGGCGTGCCGGCAGCGGCCGCCCTGCATCTGGAGAAGCGCCTGCCGGTTGCCGCCGGCCTCGGCGGCGGCTCGGCCGATGCGGCGGCGGCGCTGCGCCTGTGCGCGCTGCTGTGGGCCCGCCAGGGGCGGGCGGAGATCGGCGCGGAGACGCTGGCCGGCCTGGCCCCGGCCCTGGGCGCCGATGTGCCGGCCTGCCTCGCCGGCACGACCGCGCGGATGAGCGGGATCGGCGACGATCTGGCGCCGCTGCGGCCGGCACCGCCGCCCGTGCCGGCGGTGCTGGTCAATCCCGGCATACCGCTCTCTACCGGGCGGGTATTCGGCGCGCTGGACGGGCCCGTGTCGTCGCCGGTGCCGATGCCGGACGAAGTGCCGGCCGGGGGCCGGGATTTCGCCGCGCTGGCACAGGCCGGCGGCAACGATCTGGAGGCGCCGGCCATCGCGCTGGTGCCGGAAATCGCCGATGCGCTGGCCGCCCTGCGCGCGGCGCCGGGCCTGCTTCTGGCGCGCATGTCGGGCAGCGGCGCCACCTGTTTCGGCCTGTTTGCCGGGCCGGCGGCGGCGGCAGAGGCGGCGCGCGCCATCGCGGCGGCGCACCCCGCCTGGTGGGTCGCGCCATGCCGCATCGGCGGCCGGCCGGGATAGCGGCTTCAGGCCTCGCCGCCGAAGGCGGGCTTGCGCTTTTCGACGAAGGCGGAAACGCCCTCGGCAAAATCCGGCTCGACGGCGCAGGCGGCGAAATTCTCCGCCTCGAGCTGCAATTGCCGCTCCAGCGGATGGTCGAGCGAACGCTGAAGCAGCGCCTTGGTCCGGCCGTAGGCGCGGGTCGGGCCGGCCGCCAGCCGGGCCGCCAGCCGCCCGGTTTCGGCCGCCAGATCGGCCGCCGGCACGACCCGGTTGACCAGCCCGTATTCCAGTGCCGTCGCGGCGTCGAAACGGTCGGCCAGCAGCGCCAGCTCGGCCGCTTTCTTCAGGCCGACCAGCCGGGGCAGGGCATAGGTCGAGCCGCCGTCCGGGCTGGTGCCGATGCGGGTATAGGCCAGCGTGTAATAGCTGTCGTCGGCCGCAATGGCGAGGTCGGCGGCGCACAGGAAGCTCAGGCCGAAGCCGGCGCAGGCACCGCTCACCGAGGCGAGCACGGGCTTGGGCATGCGGCGGACGGCGATAATCAGACTGTGCACCTCGTGGATGAAGCCTTCGATCTCGACCAGGCGTTCCTCGCGCCCCCGGTCCAGCCCGGCATGGAAGGTCTTGAGGTCGCCGCCGGCCATGAAATTCGCGCCGCCGCTTATGACGACGCAGCGCACCGCCGGATCGTGCTCCAGCGGGGCGATGGCCCCGATCAGGCCGAGGGTCATGTCGCGGTTGAGCGCGTTCAGCGCCTTCGGCCGGTTCATGACCACCCGGGCGATGCCGTCCGAGATTTCCAGTTCGACGATCTTTCCGCTCATCCCCTGCGGCTCCTCAGTCATCGTTTCGGGAAAAGAACCGGGCGCAGGCCGCGCCGATTTCGGCCGGCGAATCCTCCTGGACGAAATGCAGCCCCGGCACGCTCACCTCCTCCTGGTTGGCCCAGCTGCGGCAGAAATCGCGCGCCCGGCCGGTCAGGATGCTGCCCGGTTCGGCATTGACGAACAGTTTGGGAATCGGGCTCGCCTTCATCGCCGCGCCATAGGCTTCGACGATGGCGACGGTTTCGGCCGGCTCGCCGTCGATGGGAATCTGCCGCGGCCAGGTCAGCATCGGCCGGCGGCGCTCGCCGGCCTCGCGCCACGGCTTGCGGTAGACCGCCATTTCGGCATCCGTGAGGGTGCGCAGGACGGCGTTGGGCAGCACCCCTTCGATGAACATGTTGCGGTTCAGGATCAGGTCCTCGCCCTTGTCGGAACGGAAGCCCTGGAAGATGCCGCGCGCGCCGTCCGGCCAATCCTCCCACCCGACCGGGCAGACCACGGTTTCCATATAGGCGATGGCGGCGACGCGCTCCGGATGGCGGGCCGCCCAGTGGAAGCCGAGCGGGCCGCCCCAATCGTGCAGCACCAGGCGCAGCCGGCCCGCCGGCAGCACCGCATCCAGCCAGGCGTCGAGGAACCGGCTGTGCTCGGCGAAGGTATAGGAGCCGGAAGGGTTCGGGCCGGATTCGCCCATGCCGATCAGGTCCGGCGCCAGGCAGCGGAAACTGCCGGCCAGTTCCGGGATCACATTGCGCCACAGATAGGACGAGGTCGGGTTGCCGTGGAGCAGCACGACCGGCGCGCCGGAACCGCTCTCGCTTCCGGTATCGACATGGCGCATGGTGGAGCCGAGCAGGTCGACGGTCCTGCGCGGGTGCGGATCGGCGGCGGAAACGACAGAAGTCATGCGGCTCTCCCCGGTGCAGTTCGCCCGATCCTCTCCGGCCCCGCGGTTGGCCGGACGGGCCGGGCGCACTATAGCCGGCGCGCCCGCCCATGGAACCAGCGGATCGAAGGACGCTGCCGATGACGCACCCTGCCGCCGGCCCGCCGGCCATCGTCTGGTTCCGCCGGGATTTGCGCCTGGCGGACAATCCCGCACTCCACGAGGCGGCGGCGGGCGGGCGGCCCATCGTGCCGGTCTACATACTGGACCGGGAAAGCGCCGGCGCCCGGCCGCCGGGCGGCGCCGCGCAATGGTGGCTGCACGGCAGCCTGGCGGCGCTGGCGCAGGATCTGGCCGGGCACGGCCTGCGCCTCGTCCTGCGCCGCGGGCCGGCCGGGCCGGCGCTCGACCGCCTGATCGCCGAAACCGGCGCCGGCAGCGTATTCTGGAACCGGTGCTATGAGCCATGGGAGATCGCGCGCGACCGGGCGATCAAGGCCGGGCTGAAGGCCGCCGGGGTGGCGGCACGCAGCTTCAACGTCGGGCTGCTGTTCGAGCCCTGGACCGTCGCCACCGGCCAGGGCGCGCCCTATCGCGTGTTCACCCCGTTCTGGCACGCCTGCCGGCGGGCGGACCCGCCGCCCCCGCCCCTGCCGGCCCCGGACCTGGCCGCTTCGGCCGCGGCAGCGGCAGCGGCCGGACCGGTCGATAACGATAGCCTCGATTCCTGGGCCCTGCGGCCGGGTGCGCCGGACTGGGCCGCCGGCCTGCGCACCGCCTGGCAGCCGGGCGAGGCGGCGGCCCGGCGCCTGCTCGACCGCTTTCGCGGCCGCAGCCTGCCGGATTATGCCGCCGGCCGCGACCGGCCGGACCGGGCGGCGACCTCGCGCCTGTCGCCCCATCTGCATTTCGGCGAGATCGGCCCGCGCCAGGTCTGGGACGCCATCCGGGCGCTGCCCGGCGCGGCGGACGGCAGGGAGGACGATCCGGCCGCTGCCGGGCGGGAGAAATTCCTCGCCGAGCTCGGCTGGCGCGAATTCGCCCATCACCTCCTGTTCCATTTCCCCAGCCTGCCCGAAGAGCCGCTGCAGCCCCGCTTCGCCCGCTTCCCGTGGGCCGACGACCCCGCCGCCCTGCGCGCCTGGCAGCGCGGGCGGACCGGCTATCCCCTCGTCGATGCCGGCATGCGCCAGCTGTGGCAGACCGGCTGGATGCACAACCGGGTGCGGATGGTGGCGGCGTCGTTTCTGGTCAAGCATCTGCGCCTGCCCTGGCAGGCGGGCGCGGCCTGGTTCCTCGATACGCTGGTCGATGCCGATCTCGCCAACAACAGCGCCGGCTGGCAGTGGGTCGCCGGCTGCGGGGCGGATGCCGCGCCCTGGTTCCGCATCTTCAATCCGGTGATCCAGGGGCGGAAATTCGACCCCGACGGCGCCTATGTCCGCCGCTTCGTGCCCGAACTGGCGCGCCTGCCGGACCGCTGGGTCCACCGGCCGTGGCAGGCGCCGGCGGATGTGTGCGCGGCGGCGGGCCTGCGCCTGGGCGAGGATTATCCGCTGCCCATCGTCGATCACGCAGCGGCCCGGCGGGCGGCGCTGGAGGCGTATGCCGCCCTCGGCCGGGACTGAGGCCGGGCCTGCGAGAACGGATCAGGCCGGGCGGACGATATAGCCGAAGCGCGGAAAGTGGTTGTGGATCGTGCCGGCCCGCGCATCCTCGCGCCGGATGACGACCTCGTTCGCCCGCACGGCGACGACCTCGCCGACCACCGCTTCCGGCACCTTGTCCGCCGCCAGAACCGAGACGGCCTGGCCGGGCGCCGGCCCGGCATCGTCCGGCTGGCTTTCGCTCGGATCGGCCGGCTCGGCGGCCGCGGCGATCTCGAGCGCGGCCTTCGCCTCCAGCGCCGTCTGCGCGCCGGTGCCGAAGGCATCGATCCGCCCGAGCCAGGCGCGGATGTTCGGCCGCGGCTCCAGCAGCGCGGCATTGCGCCGGCCGGTGCGGCCGAGCATCCACAGCGGATGGAAGATGGCGAAATCGGCCAGCCCGGCGCTGTCGCCGAGCAGGAAGGCGCGGCCGTCGGCCAGCCAGCCCTCGACCAGGTCGAGCGAGCGGCCGAGCTCGGCCGCCAGCCGCGGCGCAGCGGCCATGATCTTCTCCGGCGGCACCGGCGCCTGGCCGCGCATGGCGGCCCGGTCGGCAAAGAAATCCGGCGGCATCCGGTCGGCGATGTGGGCGAAGACGGCGCCGGTGGCGGCGCCGAACAGGGCGCCATCGGCCCAGAAGGCAAGGGCGTGGGCCAGGCCCTCGCCGCCGGCCGGGTAGAGGGTCGGCGCGGGCTGGCGACGCTCCAGCTCGGCGGCGATCAGCTGGGTATCGTGGTAAATGTCGGCGCCGACCTGCATCACCGGCGTGCGCCGGTAGCCGCCGGTCAGCGGCATCAGGTCCGGCTTCGGCATGACGGTCGGGATTTCGACCGAGCGCCACGACAGGCCCTTGTAGCCGAAGATCGCGCGAATTTTGTGGGCGAACGGCGAGCCGTCATAATGATGCAGGATCAATTCGGACATTCAGGCACTCCTCCCCAATGGCATGGCGGGCGGGCGGCAGGCCGGCAGTGTAGGAAGTGCGGGGCGAACGGGCAAATGCGGAACGGGCCGGGCACCGCGCCGGGCAACCGGCAGCGCCCGCCCCGCCGGAGGCCGCGCTTGCGCAGGGCGCGGGGCTGCGGCATGGTAGACGGAACAAGTCAGGAACACAAAGACATGCCCCGATGTTCGATGCTACACCGCCCGAACGCCCGGCCGGCCGCGCCGTCACCGTCGCAGTGGCCTACGGGTGAGGCGCGGAATTCCCGGGGATGAGGGGTTGGCGAAATTGCACAAACTCAACCTGAAGTCCAAACATACATGAAGAGAGAGCTTGTCTATGAACACAAAAGCATCATGTGTTGAACTCCTCCGGGAAATTATTGAAAGCACTAGCGCCTCTCCAATTGATCCACACTCGTTCCCCAAAATGCTCGATGGAGAAAACGATCAGATTATCTATATCACGCCTGATATAGCGATAGGTGGGGATATTTCACTTTTTTCGAATACTCTGATGAATAACTGGTTTCAAGAAGAAAAGTCTAACTTCAGATATTCTGAATGGAATCAGATAGTATACAGTGCCCTCGCAAGAGCTATAATGCATCATAATGAAGCTAAGGACTCTGACAGGAATGCCGATACCGTATTGGAAACTGTGAAGCAGAATATCCATGACTTGCTTGGTGAAATTCAGGAGCGCGAGTATATATTTGGATGCCATTTCTGTAATGCTTCCAATGTTGAACCGTTTTGCATTGGGCCGGTGCGAATCGAACCAAGATTTGTATGGCTGGCAAGAACGCAGGAAGCAGGTAGGATATCCAAAATCACCCGATCACACATAGACAAGACATGGCGAGGAATCAGGCTCCGCAAAAGAGTGCCTTCCGTCGATCAAGTCCGTGAGCGGAGTATACTTGGCGCCGTTGGAAACGGTGATTTTGTTTGCACCGTTTCTGTCGGACCGACGGGTGCAGAGGCAGGACTTCAGAAGGCATTGACTGCAGTGCGGGTCGCCACTACCGCGATAGCGCTTGCAATGCGCAAGCCATCTTCCGCCTTGAACTCCATGAACTTGATTTATGATCGACAGCCACATTTGAGAGAATATTTTTCTTTTTCGCCAGATGGGCGCGGGCGCGTGGGAAAGTCTCGGTCGTTCATTCCAGGCGGAGTGCGCGGAATGAATTTGCAAAAGTGGCAAATATTTTTAAAGAGCTGGGATAAGCTATTTTGCTGCGCGGGCGAAGTGATTCAACTTCTGACGCATGGCTCCAACAGAGTGGCGTGTCCAAAAGTGATGGGTACTCTTTATCAGGCACTTCTATGGTTCCATGAGGGTTGCAGAGAAGATATCGATGCGATGGCGATAGTTAAATTCTGTTCATCTATGGATGCATTGGCGTGCGGAAAGGAATTGACCGGCATCCAGGATTTGATAAAGGCAAGATTGACGGTGCGCGATCAATCGAAGCTTCGACGGGATTTAAAGGAGATATATAACGCCAGTCGGAGTCGAACTGTTCATGGTACGAACGACAAATTTGGCCATGACTGGAGCGATAGAAGAAGCAGAGCGGAGCAATATGCAAGAATGTCCTTGATCGCTTGCCTTCTATGGGCGGCCGATCACCCCGGAGTCGACGATCCAAAGCGCTTTTCCCAATAGTCCGGGGGAATCCCCGGATAATCGGGCGGATCGTCAGGGCGCCGGCGGTACAGGCGCCGCCGCCCCGCCCCCCGTTCAGCGGTTGCGGAAGCGGGAGTTGGCGCTTTTCTATGAAGGCGGTCATGCCGCCGCCGCCGCTCGTGGCAGAATGCGGCGGCGGCCCGAACCCCTGAATGAAGGTCACCTGTACCTTCCGTGCCTTCTGTAATTCCCCGGCATATAGATATGCGCGAGCCACGACATCGTTTTCGGCATGACGATAAACGCCACGGGCAGAAGGATACCCACAAGAATTGCCCAGATCATGTTCGACTCCTTTCCGTTTTCAGCTCTCTCACTCTTCTGTCCCGCCGTCATTGGCGACAGGACCGTCAAACTAGATTCGCAAGCGGCAAATCGCCGTAAATATCTCTGAAGCGCTCAAGCAATTCGCGCTTAAGCGATTCCGGTCGGCCTCTCGGACAACACCACATGTATATCCGGGCCTTTTCGATTCCGTCCAGCTGCCAGAGCCATCTTCCCCCCTTGTGATTTTTCCATTTACCCACGCCGAAATGGGCCAACTGGCTCAGACGCTGGCACAAATCGCTGGTCTCACAGCCAGCCTTGCCGAGGTAGATGACATTCGTTGGCGGACCTGCCAGAATTTGTTTTCTTTTGGCTTCGAGTACGCCGGTGTCTTCGGGTTTGGCATGCTTCGCCAAACCTGCTTGGGGAAGAAGCGAGCAAGTCTGCCACCCGGACATGCAGACCGCATATACACCCGGCGAAGCTGGCAAATCCTGCCAATTCGCTCGCTCGCTTTGCGCCCTCGCCAACAGATCGCCCAGGGAGACGGCTTCTAATCCCTTCACGCCGGCAAGCCGGTCGATGTCCGAAGTCTTCATTGCTCGCTCCTGTTGCTGTTTTTCAGTGCGATTCGCCCATCCCCCAGCTTGCGAAAGAGCCGGTCGTAGTTATTCGCGCGGGCAGAAATCTGCGTGGCCGGCACGGGGCCGCCGTCCTTGCGTCGGTACAATCTGCGCCGGTTCACGGCGTCGCCGATCTCGGTGCTTGTCATCGGCTCGCCCCGGTCCGCCAGCACTTGGACGATGGCTTCGTGCAGCGTGGGGCTGCCGGCCGTGCGTTCCGGCCCGTCGCCCAGCACCTGCCGCGCCCCGGCTTCCGCATCGGCCAGCGCGGACCGGCTCCTCAGCAGTTCGGCCAGAGCCGACGAAAGCCCCTCCAGCCTCGAAGGGTCCCGTTCCCCGGCAAGCTCGTCGCGAAGGCGACGCTCCAGTTCGTCATGCGAGTTCATCGGCTCAGAACCTTCTGTGAATTTGATAGAAATATACTTTATTACATAATTACCTATTTGTCAAGCATAAAATGCGGGCGCCGGGTTTGCCGGGCCGCACAGTCGGGCAGTGGGAACTGGAAACGGTCGCGGCGGCGCTTCGTCGGCGATGCCGCCGCCCCGCCCCCCGCTCAGCGGTTGCGGAAGCGGGGTTGGCGCTTTTCTATGAAGGCGGCCATGCCTTCGGCGCGGTCTTCGGTGGCGAAGGCGGCGTGGAACATGCGGCGCTCGAACAGGACGCCTTCGCGCAGCGGCGTCTCATAGGCGCGGTCGATGGCCTCCTTGGCCATATAGACCGCCGGGCGCGACTGGCGGGCGATGGTTTCGGCCGTCTTCACCGCCTCGTCCACCAGCTCGTCCACCGGCACGATGCGGCTGACCAGGCCGGCGCGCTCGGCCTCGGCGGCGTCCATCGTCCGGCCGGTGAGCGACATTTCCATCGCCTTCGACTTGCCGACGGAGCGGGTGAGCCGCTGGGTGCCGCCGGCGCCGGGCAGGATGCCGAGATTGATCTCCGGCTGGCCGAAGCGGGCATTGTCCGCCGCCAGGATGAAATCGCACATCATCGCCATTTCGCAGCCGCCGCCCAGGGCATAGCCGGCGACCGCGGCGATGACCGGCTTGCGGACCGTCGTCACCGCCTCCCAGCCATCGGTGATGAAATCCTCCAGATAGACGTCCTGAAACGTCTTCTCCTGCATCTCCTTGATATCGGCGCCGGCGGCGAAGGCTTTCTCATTGCCGGTGATGACGATGGCGCCGATGGCATCGTCGGCCTGCGCCCGGCCGAGGGCATCGCCCAGCTCGGCGACCAGCGCGGAATTCAGGGCATTCAGCGCTTTCGGTCTGTTCAGAACGATCAGCGCGACCGGCCCGCGGGTTTCGTAAACGATGTTGTCATAGGCCATTGGCGCTGCTCCGTCGTTCGGGTGGGACGTCGTTCGGGCCAGCGTTTGCGGCCGGTTCCGGCCGGCCGGCCTTTCCGGCGCTTCAAATCCGTGCCGGGCCTTCAAAACCGGCGCCGGTTCTAGCCTATCGCTGGCGGCGCGGACAATAGAAAGTCGAGCGGTTGGACTGGACGATGCGCCGGATGCCGCCGGTCTCCGCCACCCGGCAGTCGCAGCCGGGGCAGGCCTCGCCCTCCCGGCCGTAAACCGCCCACTCGTGCTGGAAATAGCCGAGCTCGCCCGACGGCTGGACATAGTCGCGCAGCGAGGAGCCGCCGGCGGCGATCGCCCGCTCCAGCACCTGGCGGATCGCCCCGGCCAGCGCCTCGGCCTGGCGTGCGGTGACGGCCGCCGCCTGCCGGAGCGGCGACAGGCCGGCGAAGAACAGCGCCTCGCAGACATAGATATTGCCCAGGCCGGCGACGGTCCTGCGGTCGAGCAGCGCGGCCTTGAGCGGCGTCCGCCTGCCCTTCAGCCGGGCCGCCAGCGCCGGGCCGTTGAAGGCGTTGCCGAGCGGCTCCGGCCCGCTGCCGGCGAACAGGCGGTGCCGGTCGAGGGTCTCCACCCGGTCGAGCGCGACGAGGCCGAAGCGGCGCGGATCGTTGAGGCGCAGGGTGACGCCCCGGTCGGTCTTCAGCACGACATGGTCGTGGGGCTGCAGCTCCGGCTCGCCGCGGTCGATATGAATCCGGCCGGACATGCCGAGATGGACGATCAGCACGCCGCCATCGGCCAGTTCGACCAGAATATATTTCGCCCGCCGCTGCACGGCGCGGACCGCCCGGCCGACCAGCCGGGCCGACAGGTCCGGCGGGATCGGCACGCGCAGATCCGGCCGGCGCGCCTCGGCATGGACGATCTTCGCGCCTTCGAGCACCGGGCGCAGGCCGCGGACGACGGTCTCGACTTCGGGCAGCTCCGGCATCGGCCCTAGGCCCGGCCGGGCGGGCGGCGGTCCGGCCGCAGCGAATGGGGAGGAAAGGCCATGGCCCGCGTCATGCCACAGGCCCCGGAAGCGCGCAATTCCGGCCGGGAGGTGCGGGCGGGCGGCCCGGCGCCGGCCGCGTTCACGAAGGGCCGGACGGCGCCGGATCGGGCTCGAAAATCAGCTCCGGCACGACGATTTCCCAAGCGTCGCATTTCAGACTGTCCAGATATTCCGGCGATGTCTCCTTGCGGCTCCGGCCCAGAACCGCGTGCACAGCAGCCGAGCGGCAGCGCATCCCGGCCGGCGGCTCGAAACCGGCGGCGAGGCGGCCGACCGTCCGGCCCTCGCGGTCCAGCAGCAGCCAGCGCCCGCCCGCCCCGATCCGCGCCGTCAGCCCGGCGCCGGGCGACAGGGCGGCAATGGCGCGATGAACCGGGTGCCCGGCCCGGTGGCGGCCGGCAAAGCCGAGATCGATCCCGTCAAGGCCGGGCCGCACCGAGCGGCGATGGAGCGTCGCCGGCGCCGGCGGCAGTTCGGCCGGCGGGCGCTGCAGGACCGAGGGATGGCCGCGCAGCGCATCGAGCAGCGGGTGCGCCCCGGCGAAGCGCGCCAGCGCCAGGGTCTGCCGCGCCCGCGTCATGGCGACGTAGCAGAGGCGGCGCGGCGCATCCGGGTCCTCGTCCCGGCCGGGCCGGTCCCAGCCGCCGTCCAGCACGGCGACATGGTCGAACTCCAGCCCCTTGGCCCGGTGGGCGGTCAGCAGCAGCAGGCCATGCTGGCGCCGGCGCACCTCGCGGCCCCATTCGGCCAGCCAGTCGATGAACCGGTCCACCGGCATTTCGGCGCCGCCGCTCTCCAGCGCGTGATCGGCGATGGCCTGGCGCAGCAGGTCGAACCACGGGCCGGGCGGGCGCGCGCCGATCCAGCCGGCGAGCGCCGCCCCATCGACGAGGCGGGAGGGCCGCTTGCGCAGCCACCGGAGCAGCGCCGCGGTTTCGCGCAGGCGCCAGAAGCGCGGAATTTCCTCATCCGCCCGCTGCGCCGGAATGCCATGGGCCTCGCAGAAGGCGCGCACCGGGTCGAGCCAGCGCCATTCGCGCGCGATGACGGCGCAGCGCGACCAGTCCCAGTCCTCGGCCAGACCGGCGAGGCGCTGCAGTTCCGCCATCACGGCCTGCGCCTGGACGGCCGGGTCGGCGGCGCCGGCGGGCAGAATCTGCACCCGCCCCCGGCCGACCGGGTCGCGCGCCTGCCACGCCCCGCCGGGCGGTGCCTTCTCCCGCGCCCGGTCGATATGGATCGGCCGTTCGGCCTTCATGCGCCGCTGCGCCGGCGCGATCATGGCGTTGGCGGCGGCGACGATATGGGCGGTCGAGCGGTAGTTGGCGGTGAGGAACGCGGGCTTCGGCCCGTAATCCTCCTCGAAGCGGCGGATGAATTTCACCGACGCGCCCCTGAAGGCATAGATGTTCTGGTCGTCGTCGCCAACCGCGAACAGGGTGAGCCGACCGTCGTCCTCCTCGCGCGTCCGCCCGGCCAGCGCCGAGATCAGGGCGTACTCCTCCGCGCCGATATCCTGATATTCGTCCACCAGAATCCAGCGGAAGCCGGCGAGCAGGCGCTCGCGCTGCCGGTCGGCCTCTTCCGGCGGCAGGCCCTCGCCGCGCAGCAGGGCGGTCGCGCGGGCGAGCAGGTCGCGGAAAATGTCGTCGTCCGGCCGCTCCGCCCCGGCGGCGAAGCTGGCGCCGGCAAGCCGCATGGCGAGGCCGTGGCAGGTCAGCACGGTGACGCCACGCGCATCGTCGCCGATCAGCCCGGCGAGGCGGCGGCGGATATCGACCGCGGCATGGCGGTTATAGGCCAGCGCGAGGATGCCGCCCGCCGCCTCGCGCCGGACCCGGACCAGCCAGGCGATGCGGTGCACCAGTACGCGCGTCTTGCCCGAACCGGGGCCGGCGAGCACCAGCACGCTGGTCTGCTCCCGGTCGTCGGCAACGATGCGCTGCTGGACCGGGTCGCGCAGGCTCTCGACGATGGCGCGCCACGAATCCGGCGTCGTCTGCCGGCCGATTTCCCGGTCGCGGCCGGGCAGCCAGCGTTCAAGGAACGCCGCCTCGTTCAGGGTGAAATAATCCCGCGCCAGGCGCAGCGCCTCGGCCGTGGCCTCAAGGCCGCGCCGTGCATATTCCGCCATCACGTGAATCTGCAGCACCTGGCCTTTGTAATGGAGGGCCAGCGGCTCGAAATCGGCCGCGGCGAAGCCGCGCCGGCCCTCCTGCCGGCGCAGGCGGATGTTCATGGCCGGGCGGAAGACCGTCAGCCCCTTGTTGAGGCGGACGATTTCCTGCTCGTGCAACCACAGCAGGGCGCGGTCGAGCAGTCGGCCCGTATCCTTGACCCCGCTTTTCAGGACGATGTCGCTTTCGATGGCCTGCAGCAGCCGGCCGAGGGTGGTTTCGGCCAGCAGGTCCGTGCCCCGGCTGCCCTGCGGCAGGCAATCGAGCAGATGTTCCAGCAGCCGGCCGGCGGCCGCGCGCCGCCATTTCGCTGTCTCTTCCAACGCCCCCCAGGTCCGCTTCAGCGTCACCTGAACCGTTTCGGCATCGCGCTTGCGAACATCGACGCTGCCGCCGGCGCCATCCTCGCCCTGGCCGTCGCGCTCGATGCTGCGCAGGATGCGCAGCAGGCGCAGGGGCAGCGGGTCGGCCAGCCCCGCGTCGCGCAGCGTCTGGGCCGCGCTGCGCAGATGGAGCGATGACGAATCCCCCTTGCCGAGCTCCGGCGCCGCCTCGCGCATATGGGCGATCAGCGCCTTCTCCAGCGCCGCCGCCTCGTCGAAGCGCTTGCGCGAGGCGCGCTCGACGCCGGCATGGACGAAGGCGGTCAGCACCGTATCGTTGCTCGCGATGCCGAGGCGTTCGAGATCGTACAGGGCGGCGCGCAGGGGTTCGGGCCTCAGGCCCGAAACGGCCATCAGCTCGTCGGTCGTGACGCCCTCGTCCGCACTGGCCGCGATCAGCGCCGCCGCGATGCTCAGCAGCCGCTTCCGGTAATCGTCGGCGATATCGGCCCGCTCCAGCCGCTGCCGGGCCTGCGCGACCGAGTGCACGCGCAGCGACGACGGGAAAACCTGAACGGCATTCTCCTCGCGGGTCAGCAGCGCGCTCTCTTCCAGCCAGGCGAGCGCGATGCGCACGCGGGTATCGTCGGTCAGGCTGTCCCGCTCGAAGGCCTTTTCATCGTCCTCGCCGAGGATTTCGCCCGCCGTGGCGACCAGTTCGCCGTTCGCCTGCCCGTGGCGGGCGAGCCGGCGTTCCAGATTGCGCAGCGCGCGCAGGACGGCGTGGATTTCCCGCCGGGTGAGGCGCGAGCGCGCCGACAGGCTGAACTGGCGCTCGATATCGTCCGGCGACAGGAACAGGACGCAGCGCGCCGGCTTGCGGTCCCGCCCGGCCCGGCCGGCCTCCTGCAGATAGTTCTCCAGCGAGCCCGGAATGTCGGCATGGACGACCAGGCGGACATCCGGCTTGTCGATGCCCATGCCGAAGGCGTTGGTCGCCGCGATGGCGCGCAGCTCGCCAGCGATGAAGCGCTGCTGCACATCCTTGCGGGTCTCCGGCGGCAGGCCGGCATGGAACCGGTCCGCCGCCACATCCTTGAGCTGCAGAAATTCGGCGACCTCCTCGCTGCGCCGCCGGGTCGCGCAATAGACGATGGCGCCGCCGCCTTCGTCTGCGGGCAGGGAGGCGGTCAGCAGCTGGTGAATATGGTCGAATTTCTCGCCGCCGGAGGTCGGCAGGACCTCGAAATCCAGATTCGGCCGCTCGGCGCCGCCGTCGAACACCTTGAGGGCAATGCCGAGCCGGTCGCGGAAATGGCGGGCGATATCCCCGACCACATCGGGCCGGGCGGTCGCGGTGAGGCACAGGATCGGCGGCGGCGGCACCGCGCCCGCCTTCTCGCCGATGAAGCGGCCGACATAGAGATAGTCGGGCCGGAAATCGTGACCCCAGCGCGACAGGCAGTGCGCCTCGTCCAGCACCCAGGCGCCGATCTCGCGCTGGTCGAGGGCCTGGCGCAGGCCGCGCGAGCGCAATTGCTCCGGCGCGATCAGCAGAATGGCGGCATCGCCGAGCCAGACCCGGTCGAGCGCATCGGCCCGCTCCGGCATGGACAGCAGCCCGTTGACGGCAACGCAGGCGCCGATGCCGCGCGCTTCCAGCCCGGCCACCTGGTCCGCCATCAGCGCCACCAGCGGCGAGATGACGATGGTGAGCGCCCCGGTCCGGTCGTAGCGCGAGAGCGCCGGCAGCTGGTAGCAGAGCGATTTGCCCGTCCCGGTCGGCAGGATGCCGAGAACGTGCTCGCCCGCCATGGCGGCCTCGGCGATGGCCTGCTGCAGCGGCCGGCCGTCGTCGCCGGCCGGCTCCGGGCGGAAGCCGTCGAAGCCGAACCAGCGCTTCAGTTCCCTGCCGGCATCGTGCCGTTCGCGGCACCAGGCGCATTCCGGATCGCGGCACGGCGTATCGCGCAGGCGGCGGACCAGCCGCCGGGCCGCCGGGAACTGGTGGCTCACCCAGGGCGGCATGACCGAATTGCCGCCCGCCACCGAAAGCCAGGCGAGCGCATAGGCGAGCGGCCAGCCCGCTTCCGGCGCTTCATCGACCGCGGCGCGCGCATGAACGGCGCAGGCGACGCCGGCCAGCAGCCGGGCGATGGCGGCCTTCGTCTCGCTATCCGACGGGCGGGGCGCATCGCGGATTTCGGCGAAGAACGCATCGAGGGCGCGGTCGATCCCGTCCGGCGCCGGCGTCGTCAGCCGGTGCCACGCGGCCACCAGATCGGGATTGTCGTTCGCCCGCTGCAGAAAGGCCTCGCGCTCCTCGCCGAACAGGGTGAGCGCCAGTTCGGCATCGAGCAGGGGATCGTTGATCTGCCCGCGCCGCAGGCCGCCATCCTGATAGTGTTTCACCAGGCGGTGATAGGGGTGGCGCGGAAAGGCGAGCGGGCTGAGGCGCAGCGTATCGATGGCCGGCAGGCCGAGCAGGCGCAGGCCGGGCTGCGCCGCCCGCAGATGGCACAGATCGAACGCGATCAGATTGTGGCCGAGGACGAAGTCGGCGCCCTCGGCGAGCGCATCGAGCCGGGCCAGCACCGCCGGCCCGCCGCCCGCCCGTTCGAGCCGGCCCCCGCTATCGGCGCGCAGCGCGCCGACGGCGCGGATGCGGTTGCTCCCGTCGACTTCCAGGTCCAGCGACAGGGCGCGGGGCCGGAAGGGGGCGTTCTCTCCGGTCACGGTGGCGGCGCCGTCAGCCCGGTCAGCCCCGGCCGGCGAGCCGGCCTTCCTCGACCGCGTGGCACGCCACCTGCGCCGCGCCGGACCGGGCGGGGTGCAGCACCGGACGCTCCTGCCGGCAGCGCGCATCGGCATGGGGGCAGCGCGGATGGAAGGCGCAGCCGCCCGGCGGATCGATCGGGCTCGGCACCTCGCCGGCCACCGCCTCCCGGTCGCGCCCGGTCATGCCGAGATCGGGGATCGTTTCGAGCAGCAGGCGGGTATAGGGGTGCTGCGGATCGGCGAACAGGGCGGCGGCATCGGCGATCTCGACGAAGCGGCCGAGATACATCACCGCGACCCGGTCCGCCATGTGGTGGACGACGGCGAGATCGTGGCTGATGAACAGGTAGCTCAGGCCCAGCTCGTCCTGCAGATCGCGCATCAGGTTGAGAATCTGGGCCTGGACCGAAACGTCCAGGGCCGAGGTCGGCTCGTCGCACAGGATCAGGTCCGGCCGGCTCGCCAGCGCCCGGGCGATGGAGATGCGCTGGCGCTGGCCGCCGGAGAATTCGTGGGGAAATTTCTCGCCGTCGGCGCCGCTCAGCCCGACCTGTTCGAGCAGGGCATCGACCCGGCGGCCGGTTGCGCGCGCATCGCCGGCGATGCCGAAGGCGGCAATCGGCTCGGCAACGATATCGCGCACCCGCCAGCGCGGATTGAGCGAGGCGTGCGGGTCCTGGAAAATCATCGACAGCCGGCGGCGGATCGCCCGGCTCCGGTCCTTTGCCGCCGTCACGTCATGGCCGTCGAAGGCGATCCGGCCGCGGGTCGGCCGGTAGAGGCCGGCGATCAGCCGGGCGACGGTGGACTTGCCACAGCCCGATTCGCCGACCACGGCGAGGGTGACGCCCCGGCCGAGGGCGAAGCCCACGCCATCCACCGCCCGGAGGATTCCGGGCCGGCGGCCGAGCAGGCGTTCGGCCAGCGGCAGCGGCAGGCGGAAATGCACCGCCAGATCCTCGACCTGGAGCAGCGGCGCGTCAGCCATGGGCCGGCTCCCCGGCGGCGGCGGCTTCCGGCCCGGCCTCCGCCCAGCGCGGCGAATATTGCCAGCAGGCGGCGCGGGTCGCCCGGCCGGCCATCATGACCGGCCGTTCGGCGCGACACAGCGGGCGCACCGCCGGGCAGCGCGGCGCGAAGGCGCAGCCCGCCGGCACGGCGCCGACGCGCGGCATGGCGCCGGCGATCTGGGGCAGCCGGTCGGCCCGGACGCCGATGGTCGGAATCGAGCCCATCAGGCCGCCCGAATAGGGGTGGGAGGCGTTGCGCACCACTTCGGCGACCGCGCCCTCCTCAACCACCCGCCCGGCATACATGACCGAGACCCGGTCGGCGGTCTCCGCGATCACCCCCATATCGTGGGTGATCAGCATGACCGCCGTGCCGTGGTCGCGGCACAGCCGCTTGAGCACGCCGATGATCTGGGCCTGGATCGAGACATCGAGGGCGGTCGTTGGCTCGTCGGCGATAATCAGCCGCGGATTGGCGCACAGGGCGAGCGCGATGACGACGCGCTGGCGCATGCCGCCGCTGAATTCGTGCGGATAGGCGCCGAGCCGCGACGCCGCGGCCGGAATGCCGACCTCGTCGAGCAGCTCGACCGCCCGCTTCTCCGCCGCGTCGGGGCCGATATCGCGATGGGTGCGGATGGTCTCCGTCAGCTGGCGGCCGATGGTATAGAGCGGGTTCAGGCTGGTCAGCGGGTCCTGGAAGATCACGCCGATGCGGGCGCCGCGGATGCGGCGCATCTCCTCGCCGCCCAGCCGGTCGATGCGCGCGCCGTCGAACCATACCTCGCCGCCCTCGATCTGCGCCGGCGGTTCGAGCAGGCCGATGATGGCGAGGCCGGCAATCGATTTGCCGGCGCCGGATTCGCCGACCACACCCAGCACCTCGCCCTCCTTCACGTGCAGATCGACGCCGTGGAGGATCGGCAGCCAGCCGCGCCGGGTCGGCAGGCCGACCCGCAGGTCGCGCACATCGAGCAGCGTTCGGGCGCCGGCGCCTGCCATCAGCGCAGCTTCGGGTTGAGAGCGTCGCGCAGCCAGTCGCCCAGCAGGTTGACGGCGAGCACGAGCAGCACCAGGGCCAGCGCCGGGAACAGGGTGATCCACCATTCGCCGGAGAACAGGAATTCCTGACCGACCCGGATCAGCGTGCCGAGCGAAGGCTGGGTCGGCGGAATGCCGACGCCGAGAAAGGACAGGGTCGCCTCTGTGATGATCGCCAGCGCCAGATCGATCGTGCCGATGACCAGCACCGGCCCCATCGTATTGGGCAGGACATGGCGGCCCATGATGCGCCACGACGGGATGCCGATCACCCGCGCCGCCGCGACATAGTCCCTGGATTTCTCCACCAGCGTCGTCGAGCGGACCACCCGCGCATATTGCGGCCAGGCGGAAATGCCGATGGCGAAGATGAGCACATAGATCGCGAAGGTCGCGTCGGTCTTGACGCCGGTATCGGCGAACACCGCCCGCGCGACGCCATCGACCATCAGGGCGACGAGGATCGAAGGCAGGGTGAGCTGCACATCGGCGGCGCGCATGACGATGGATTCGTACCAGCCGCCGAAATAGCCCGCCGTCACGCCGAGGCCGACGCCGAGCACGACCGAGAAGACGACCGCGCTGAAACCGACGATCAGCGACAGGCGGCTGCCGTAGAGGATGGTCGAGAAAATATCCCGGCCCTGATTGTCGGTGCCGAGCAGGAAGCGCGCATCGCCGCCTTCGAGCCAGGCCGGCGGCTTCTCCGCATCGCCCAGGCTGAGGGTCGCGGGATCGAACGGCGTGTGCGGCGCGATCCAGTCGGCAAAGGCGGCGCCGAAGAAGTAGAGCAGCGTCACCGCCGCGGCGGCGACGACGAGCGGATTGCGGCGGAAGCTCCACGCCAGATCGCTGGCGGCGGCGCGGTGCAGCGCGGCGAACAGGCGCCGGGCAGCGCCGGCGGCGCGCGGGGCGGCGGGGCGGGCGGTCATGCCGTCCCCGTGCCGCGCTGGGCCGAGATGCGCAGCCGCGGATCGACGGCGGCGTAGAGCAGATCGACGATCAGGTTGATCGCCACGAAGGCGATGGCGGCGAGCAGCAGATAGGCGCCCATGATCGGCACATCGGCGAATTCCACGCCCTGGATGAACAGCAGGCCCATGCCGGGCCACTGGAACACGGTTTCGGTGATGATCGAGAAGGCGATCAGCGTGCCGATCTGCAGGCCGGCGATGGTGATGACCGGCACCATCGTGTTCTTCAGCGCATGGCCGAAATTGATCGCCCGGCGCGACAGGCCGCGGGCGCGGGCGAACTTGATATAGTCGGTGCGCAGCACTTCCAGCATCTCCGCCCGGACGAGGCGCAGGATGATGGTGAGCTGGAACAGGCCGAGGGTGACGGCCGGCAGCAGGATGGCGAGCCAGCCCGACCCGGTGAGCAGGCCGGTATCCCAGCTGCCGATCCGCACGGTATCGCCGCGGCCGAAGGAGGGCAGCCACTCCAGCGTGACCGAGAAAATATAGATCAGCAGGATGCCGATGACGAAGGTCGGCAGCGAGACCCCGACCAGCGAGACGGTGAGCACGAAGCGGCTGAGCCAGCTGTCGCGGACCAGGCCGGTATAGACGCCGAGGCCGATGCCGGCGGCGAGCGCCAGCACCGCCGAGACGAAGACCAGTTCGAGGGTCGCCGGCATCCGCTCCAGGATCAGGTCGGAGACCTTGCGCTGGAACTGGTAGGAAATGCCGAACTCGCCCTCGGCCGCGTTGGCGACGAAGCGCAGGAACTGCACGATGGCCGAATCGTTGAGGCCGAGGCGCTCGCGCAGCGCCTCGCGGTCCTCCAGCGTCGCCTCCTGCCCGACCATATTGTTGATCGGGTCGCCGACGTAATTGAAGATGACGAACGAAAGCAGCGCGACCACCAGCAGAACGCCGATGGCCTGCAGGACCCGGTTGACGAGATAGCTGAACATGGCCGTTCAGCCCTGCCGCAGGCGGCGGATACCGCGCCGGACGGCGCCCCGGCCCCGCACGGTGCGGAACCGGGGCGCCCGCCCGATTGTACCGAGCGCTACTGGCTCAGCTTCGCCCAGCGGAAATGCGGGGAATCGTCGGCCCGGATCGGCAGGTCGAGCTTCTTCGACATGCCCCAGACGATCACCTGATGGTGCAGCGGGATATAGACCGTATCGGCCTTCACCTGCTTCCACGCCTCGGCGATCATGGCATCGCGCTTTGCCAGATCGACGGTCACCGGCATGGCGTCGGTCAGTTCGTCGACCCGGGCATTGGCATAGCCGGTCGCGTTCCACGGCCCCTTCGAGTGGTAGAGGTAGGTGAACACATAGTGGCTGTCGAGAGTCGGCACGCCCCAGCCGAGCATGTAGAAGTCGGTGACCCGCTTCTGGATTTTGGGGAAGTGCTTCGACTTCGGAATCGCATCCAGCGTGACCTTGATGCCGACCTTGCCGAGCATGCCGACGACCGCGATGCAGATTTTCTCGTCGTTATTATAGCGGTTGTTCGGGCAGTCGAGCCGGACCTGGAAGCCGTTGGGATAGCCGGCCTCGGCGAGCAGGGCCTTCGCCTTCGCCGGATCGTGGGCCGGCCGGCCGTTGAGCGCATCGGTATAGCCGTGCACGCCGGGCGAGGTGATGATGCCGGCCGGCACCGCCAGGCCGCGCATCACGACCTTGCGGATCGCCGCGATATCGATGGCCCGGTACATGGCTTCGCGCACCCTGGCGTCGGCGAACGGGTTGCGGCCCTTGACATCGGAGGTGCGCAGCTCGGCGATGCCGGTATCGAGGCCGAGGAAGATGGTGCGGATCTGCGGCGTCTGGACGATCTTGAGCCGGGCGCTGCGGCCGATCCGGTTGAGGTCCTGGAACGGCGGGTCGAGCACGAAATCGACCTGGCCGGAGAGCAGCGCGGCGACCCGCGTCGCGGCGTTCTTGATCGGCGTGTAGACGATCTCGTCGACATTGCCGCCGGCCTGCTTCCAGCCCCACCAGTCCGGATTGCGCTCGAGAATCGTGCGCACGCCCGGCTCGCGCAGCTTGAGCCGGTAGGGGCCGGTGCCGTTGGCGTGGCGGGCGGCGTAGTTTTCCTCGTTGTTCTTGAAGTCCTGGGGCTTCTCCACCTTGTGCTTCTTCGCCCAGGCGGCCGACATGATGCCGATCTGGGTGAGCTGGTTGGGCAGGATCGGGTTCGGCCCCTTGGTGATCAGCTGGACCGTGTGGCTGTCGACCTTCTTCACCTCGACGACGCTCTTGACGTAGTTCTTGAAGTCCGAGGTCGGCAGCTTGACGCGATTCATGGTGAAGACGACATCGTCGGCCGTGAACGGCGTGCCGTCATGATATTTCACGCCCTTGCGCAGCTTGAACTCCCACACATCCGGCTTGCCCGCCACGGTGCTCCACGATGTCGCCAGTGCGGGAACCAGCTTCATCGACGGGTCGCGGAAGACCAGCCCCTCATAGATCTGCAGGGTCGCCGAGTTGGTCGGCCCCTCGTTCTGCGAGTGGGGATCGGC
Source organism: Alphaproteobacteria bacterium (assembly GCA_965221475.1). Classification (GTDB taxonomy): domain Bacteria; phylum Pseudomonadota; class Alphaproteobacteria; order Bin65; family Bin65; genus Bin65. The sequence goes on from OZ244891.1 coordinate 1,690,622, forward strand.
GGTCAGGGCATCGCCCTGGCTCGCCCATTTCAGCACGTTCTTCGCGCTTGCCGGCGCCGCGGCAATCGCGAGGGCGGCGACAATGGCCGCCGCGGTCGTCAGTCGTTTCATGGCAACGCCTCTTCGGCTCTCCGGGGTATCGAACGGGGACCGTCGGTCCACCGGCCCGGCGGCGGTTTTAACATACGGCCGCACGCCGCGCCCTGCCGGCCAGTCTTAGTCAAACTCGCCGCAGCCGTCACGCAGGGAATCGGTGGGGGCCGGGCCGCCGGCCGCTCAGCCCGCCGCCGCGGCGAAGGCGCGGATATCGGCCAGCAGCAGGTCCGGCGCCTCCATGGCGGCGAAATGGCCGCCGCGCGCCATGTCGGACCAGTGCACGACATCGTATGCCTTCTCGACATAGGGCCGCGGCGGGAAGGGGACGATCTCGCGCGGGAAGCTGGCGATGCCGGTCGGCACCGCGACCCGGCCGCCCGGCGGCAGCAGCGAATCGCCGTCCCGGCCATAGCCGTAATAGGTCCAGGCCGCGCTGCCGAAAGCGTCGTTGACGATATAGAGCATGAGATTGGTGATCAGGCGCTCGCGGCCGATGGCCCGGTCCAGGCTGGCTTCCCGGCCGTCGATCCAGGTGCGGAACTTCTCGCCGATCCAGGCGGCGACGCCGACCGGGCTGTCGAGCATGGCGTAGGCGAGCGATTCCGGCTTGGTCGCCTGGACGTGAAAATAGCCGCCTTCCTTCGCCCGCCAGCGCGTCGCCCGGCGGTGCCACGCCTGCTCCGCTTCGGTTTCCGGCGGGACCGGCTCGATGCTCCCGTCGGCCCGGCGGCGCGACGGGCGAACGCCGAACATGTTGAGGTGGACCGCGCCGCAGCGGCCGGCCGGCGCGCCTTCGGCGCCTTCGCCCGACGGTTCCCGCCCCGCCCCGTAATCGTGGCCGAGCCAGCCGCAGATCACGCTGCCCCAGTCGCCGCCCTGGGCGATATAGCCGTCATAGCCCAGCACATCGCCCATCAGGGCGGCGAGGTGCCGGGCCATGCGGCGCGGGCCGATCGGGCCGGCGGGCTTGTCGGAAAAGGCATAGCCGGGCAGCGACGGCGCCACGACATGGAAGGCCGGCGCGTCCGGCGCGCCGTGGGCGGCCGGATCGGCGAGCGGCCCGAACAGCGCCTCGAACTCGATGAAGGAGCCCGGCCAGCCATGGACCAGCAGCAGCGGCCGCGCATCCGGCCGCGGCGAGCGGCAATGGACATAGTGCAGGGCGAGCCCGTCCGCCTCCGCCCGGAAATGGGGCAGGGCGTTCAGCCGGGCCTCGACGGCGCGCCAGTCATAGTCCTCGAGCCAGGTGCGGCAGAAATCGCGCAGCCAGTGCGGATCGGGGCCGAGCGCCCAGCCGCTGTCGACCGGGGGCTCCGGCCAGGGAAATTCCGCGATGCGGCGGCGTATCCGGTCGAGCCGGGCCTGCGGGACCTGGATGGCGAAGGGCGTCGGGCTCATGGGGAGGGCTCGCGGGTCGTCGGCGGGAAAAGGGGCCGGGCCGGAAGCGGCGGCCCCGGCCTGTGCGGCGCGCCGAGCCTATCGCATCGCGGCGGCCGGCGCTAAGGTCCGCTGCGCCCCGGCCCCATCGAGGCTTTTTTCCCGGCCGGGCGCCTCGCACACCGGAGCTCTGCCATTCTCCTCTTCTTCGCGCTCGCCTTCTGTCTCGCCGGCATGGTCAAGGGGCTGCTCGGCATGGGCCTGCCGCTGGTCTCGATCGCGCTGATGTCGATCCTGATCGAGCCGCGGGCCGCGGTGCCGCTCGTGCTCGCGTCCGGCATCGTGCTGAACCTGGTCCAGTTCCTGCAGATGGGCGGCGTCCGCGCGGTCGCCCGCCGCTATACCCTGCTCGCGCTCGCCGCGGCGGTCGGCGTGTGGGGCGGCACCGAGCTTTTGTTCGCCGTCGACCAGCGGATTATCGAGGTCCTGCTCGGCATCGTCGTCTGCCTCTATGTCGTCATCAATGCGATCCGCATTCCGCCCGCCCTGCCGCGGGTCTGGGAGGCGCGGCTCGCCATTCCGGCCGGCCTGCTGTTCGGCGTGCTGCAGGGCGCGACCGGCTCGCTGGCCGCGCCACTCGCGGCCTGGTGGCAGATGCTCGGCCTGCGCAAGGACGAATTCGTCCAGGCGTCCGGCTATGTCCTGTTCATCGTCGTGGTGCCGTGGGCGGCGTCGCTGGTCGTCAAGGGGGCGGTCAGCTGGCAGGTCGCGGCAATTTCCGCCGGCCTGCTGCTGCCGGCCGGCCTCGGCATGCTGATCGGCAGCCGCATCCGCGCCCGCGTCCCCGAAGCCCGCTACCGCAACCTCATCCTCGCCCTCCTCTTCCTCGCCGGCCTCGGCCTGCTCGTGAAAGGCATCGCAGGATAAGAAGCCCCGCGCGCGGGGCAGGCCGAGGACGTGTTCGGCGATGTAGCTGAGGATCAGGTTGGTGGAGACCGGCGCGACCTGGTAGAGCCGGGTCTCGCGGAATTTGCGCTCGATATCGTATTCCTCGGCGAAGCCGAAGCCGCCATGGGCCTGCAGGCAGACATTGGCGGCCTCCCACGCGGCATCGGCGGCGAGCATCTTGGCCATGTTGGCCTCGGCCGCCGGGCGGGCGCCGCCGTCGAACAGGGCGGCCGCCTTCTGCACCATCAGGTCCGCCGCCTCGGTCGCGGCCCAGGCTTTGGCGAGCGGGAACTGGATGCCCTGGTTCTGCCCGATCGGCCGGCCGAACACGATGCGCTCGCGCGCATAGGCCGTGGCCTTGTCGACGAACCAGCGGGCATCGCCGATGCACTCGGCGCCGATCAGCACCCGCTCGGCATTCATGCCGTCCAGAATATAGCGGAAGCCCTCGCCCTCCGTGCCGATCAGGTTTTCCGCCGGCACCTCCAGATCGTCGAAGAAGGTCTCCGTCGTGGCGTGGTTGATCATGGTGCGGATCGGCCGGATCGTCAGGCCGTTGCCCAGCGCCTCGCGCATATCGACGACGAAGACGGAGAGGCCGTCGGTCCGCTTGCGTACCTGCTCCTTCGGCGCGGTGCGGGCCAGCAGCAGCATGAGATCGGAATGTTCGGCGCGCGAGGTCCAGATTTTCTGGCCGTTGACGACATAGCGGTCGTTGCCCTTCTTCTCCGCCACCGTGCGCAGCGAGAGCGTATCCGTGCCGCTGCCCGGCTCGGTGACGCCGAAGGCCTGCAGGCGCAGCGCGCCGGAGGCGATGCCGGGCAGCCAGCGCGCCTTCTGCTCCTCCGAACCGTGGCGCAGAATCGTGCCCATGATGTACATCTGGGCGTGGCAGGCCGCGCCGTTGCTGCCGCTGCGGTGGATTTCCTCCAGGATCGCCGCGGCGGCGCGCAGGCCGAGGCCGCTGCCGCCCCACTGCTCCGGGATCAGCACGGCGAGAAAGCCGGCCTCGGTCAGCGCCCGGACGAACTCCGCCGGATAGGCGCGCTCGCGGTCCTTTTCGCGCCAGTATTCGCCCGGAAAGCCGGCGCACAGGGCACGCACGGACCGGCGGATCGCCTCGATCTCCGGGTCCGGGCCCCAGGCCGGGGCGGCAGCAGTTTCGGCAGCGGTTTCAGCGGTCGGCATGTTCGGCAATCCCCCTGGCGGCGGCCTATCCTGCGGCAGGACCGGCGCCAGGGGAAGCGGACAGGCCGGCGCAAGGCGGCAGTTCGCCGGGCGGCGCGCGGCAGGTTCGGCTTGCCACGCGGCGGCCGCGCCGCTTCAATCCGGTCATGGACGGCATCGCACCCGCCAGCGGCCTGACGGTCGCGCCCGTCGCCCCGGCGCTCGGCGCCGAAATCCGTGGCGTCGACCTGTCGTCCGACCTGTCGGACGAAACGGTGGCGGCGATCCGGCAGACGCTGCTCGACCGGCTGGTCGTGTTCTTCCGCGGCCAGCTTCTCGCGCCGGCGCAGCAGCTCGCCTTCGCCCGCCGCTTCGGCACGCCGGTGCCCTATCCCATGGTGGCGGGGATCGAGGGCTTTCCGGAAATCGCCCCGGTGGTCAAGCTGGAGCATGAGCGGGTCAATTTCGGCGGCGTCTGGCATTCCGACACGGCCTATGCGCCGGCGCCGCCGATGGGCGCGATGCTGCTGGCGCGGCAGCTGCCGCCGGCCGGCGGCGACACGCTGTTCGCCAACCAGTATCTGGCCTGGGAGACCCTGTCGGACGGGATGAAGGCCCTGCTGCGGCCGCTCAGGGCGGTCAACAGTTCGGCCAAGGCCTCGGCGCGGGCAACCCGCACCAGGGGCGCGACCGAAGGGCCCGGCGCCGATGACCGGACGCTGCAGGAGGCCGTCCACCCGGTCATGCGCACCCATCCGGAAACGGGCCGGCCGGCCCTCTATGTCAATGCCGGACACACGACCCGCTTCGAGGGCATGACCGAGGAGGAAAGCGCGCCGATCCTCGACTATCTGTTCCGCCATCAGACGCGGCCGGAATTCACCTGCCGCTTCGCCTGGTCGGAGGGCGCCCTCGCCTTCTGGGACAACCGGGCGTCGCAGCACTATCCGCTCAACGATTATCACGGCCACCGCCGCGTCATGCACCGCATCTCCATCGCCGGCGACCGGCCGGCCTGACGACGGCGGCGGAGCGATGCGCGCGCGCGAGCGGCCTGTCGGCCCGGATCACCGCTCGCGCCGATCCGCGTCCAGTTCGTCGAGAAGTACGCCCAGCCGGGCAACCGGTTCCGGGGCAGGCGGCTCCCCCGCGCCCGGCAAAGCCGGCGGCGTCAGCCGGCCGCTGCGAACCGCTTCGGCCGGCAGCGGGCTGTTCGGACTGCTATGCTCGACCGGTTTCATACGCTCCCGGATAGCGACCGGTCGCTGTTCCGTCAATCGGCCGGCGCACCGATGTCGCACAGGCGGCAGGGGCGGCGGGTAAACTTTCGCTCAGCGGGTAGCAGAGCCGTGCAGATCGTATCCCGTGGTAGTGCAGGAGCCGGGCGCTGCGAGGCGATCTCCTGAAGCAGGACAACGGGATGACGACGGCCCGACAGCCCGCTACAGTCATCCGGGTCGGTACCCTGCACAGTGCGAGAGAGCCTGCCTGATTGCAGACACTTATGCCGACGTCCAGGGGTGGCGGGGCCCGATGGCGGTCTGCTCATGCGAACGCCCTGCGGGGCGCGGATCGTCCCGGAACAGGAGCGCGTCCCGAACAGACCATGGATAAGCGGAGGTGAGCCCCATGACTCGAGAGGCCGAGCTGCTCGACCGCATCACGGTCCGCGCCGATATCTTCGGCGGCAAACCGATCATCCGCGACATGCGGATTGCCGTGGAGCATGTCCTGGGCAATCTCGCGGCCGGAGAGACGGTCGAGGACCTGCTTGCGCACTATCCGTTCCTCGAACCGGAGGATGTTCAGGCCTGCCTGCTCTTCGCCCATCGCCTGCTGGCCGGCGAGCAGGTCCATGACCGCATCGAGGTTCGAGAGGCTTCGTGAAGTTTCTGATCGACGTATGCGCCGAGTCTGTGCCGTTGCGCAGAGCCCTGCTGGACCTTGGGCACGATGTGCTCTCCGCGCGTGAGCGGTGTCCGGACGCCTCCGACGAAGCGCTGCTCGCACTGGCGCGGAGCGAGAATCGCGTGCTCGTCACCGAAGACAAGGATTTCGGCGAGCTTGTCTTCCTGCGGGGACTTCCGCATCCCTGCATCGTTCGTCTCGTCGGAATGACACCTGTGGAGAGAGCGGACGCCATGCAGACTTTGATTGAGCGGCATGCCCCAGCCATGCGCGAAGGCGCTATTGTCGTGGTCACCGGAAGGCGCGTGCGGATACGGTCGGCGAAAAGCATGGGGCAGAGCCGTGACTAGAGACCGATGGTACACCGATGGTACAAGGTCGTCACACCGCGCCAGGTGGAGTGCGAAGGGGACGAATTCGTCGCCCGGTCCCTCGCGTCGCCCCCTGACCGAACGAAAACGGCAGCGCGGCTGTGGATTGCGTGAATCGGGTGGACAAGGTGCGCAACCCTGTGCGGCGCCGCGATATTCCGGCCGGCCGGCCGGCGGACAGGAGGCGGGAAAAGCGCTGGCCAAAGCATTATAACTTATTGATTCCGTTTGGTTTTCACCTATGGCATGCTACGGGTTGAGCGGAGGCCTGTATGCGCGCAACCCAATTGATGCTTGTGACCGGGGACGAGCCTGCCGGGCCGGCGGTGCCGGACGAAGGCGGCGAGGGCGAACGGCACGCGCCGAACACCGGGGTCTATCCGTCCCAGGAAATCGAGCGGCTGATCCGGGGCCGCCGCATCGTCTCGGCAGAGCCGATTGCCGACCGGCAGATCCAGCCGGCCAGCCTCGATTTGCGCCTCGGCCGGGTCGCCTGGCGGGTCAATGCCAGCTTCCTGCCCGGACCGGAACACACGGTGCAGGACCGGATCGACGCCTTCGCGCAATACGAGATCGACCTGTCGGACGGCGGCGTGCTCGAACAGGGCCATGTCTATATCGTCCCGCTGCTCGAACAGCTCGCCCTGCCCCGGCCCATCGGCGCCTATGCCAACCCGAAAAGCTCGGCCGGGCGGCTGGATATCTTCACCCGCGTCATCACCGACCGTTCGCCGGCCTTCGACCGCATCGCGCCGGGCTATTGCGGGCAGCTCTATGCCGAAATCTCGCCGCGCACCTTCAGCGTGCGGGTGCGCACCGGCAGCCGGCTCAACCAGCTCCGCCTGCGGCGCGGCGTGCCCAATCTGGGCAAATCCGCCCTGCGCGCGCTGCACGCCCAGCGCAAGCTCTCGACCGACGGGCCGGATATCGAGCTGGACGGCGACCGGCTCAACATTTCCCTCGACCTGCGCGGCAGCGGGCCCGATTCGGTCGTCGGCTACAAGGCGCGCAAGAATTGCGACGTGATCGATGTCGACCGGGTGGACCACTATCCGGCGGCCGATTACTGGGAGCCGATCCGGGCGCCGGCGGCCGGCGGCTTCGTGCTCAATGTCGACGATTTCTATATCCTGGCCTCGCGCGAGGCGGTGTCGGTGCCGCCCGACCACGCGGCGGAGATGGTCCCCTACGATACGCTGGTCGGCGAATTCCGGGTCCATTATGCCGGCTTCTTCGACCCCGGCTTCGGCAGCCCGGAGGCGGGCGGCGCCGGCAGCCGGGCGGTGCTCGAAGTGCGGCCGCACGAGGTGCCGTTCTTCGTCGAGGACGGCCAGGTCGTCGGCCGGCTGCTCTATGAGCGGCTGCGCGCCGTCCCGGACCGGCTCTATGGCAAGGGGCTGGGCTCGAACTACCAGGCCCAGGGCCTGCGCCTGAGCAAACATTTCCGCATGTAGCGGCCGGCCTGCCGACCCGGCCGCCGGGCGTTTCGACCCGGCGGGCGGTTTGGCGCTTGCATCCGTCGGCCGGGCCGGCCAGTCAGGCCGCGCCGCTGCCATTCAAAGGATACCGAAGCGATGCACCCCGCCGAAGACGCCGCGCCCGGCCCTGCTGCCGACACTGCAGCCCCGATCGCCGGAACGGCCGGCGGCGTCGCCGGCGATGCGCTGCGCGCCTATATCGAGCGGATCGAGCGGCTGGAGGACGAGAAGCGGGCGCTCGCCGCCGATATCCGCGAGGTCTATGCCGAGGCGAAGGGCAATGGCTACGATCCCCGGATCATGCGCCGGCTGATCGCCCTGCGCCGCATGGACCAGGCCGACCGGCGGGAAGCGGAGGAGCTGCTGGAGCTCTATCGCCGCGCCATCGGCATGATCTGAACGCGCCGCCCGGCGCCGGACATGCTTGCCGCCGGCCGGACCGATCCGCTAGGGTGGCGGCAGAAGCGGAAGCGGCCGGGCCGGCCGCCTGTTCCTGTTGGAGGAAAATCATGCCGAATGTCACCCGAACCGTCGTGCTGGGCATTGCCGGCGCGGCCACCGCGCTGGCGCTGGGCCCGGCGCCGGCGCAGGCCGCCGATGTCGACGGCCCGAAACTGACCTGGAACCTTTCGGTCTGGGGCAAGAAGCGCGCGTTTACCGTCGGTATCGAGAGGCTGTCCGCCCTGCTGGCCGAGAAGACGGGCGGCAACTGGACGCTCAAAATCCATTACGGCTCGGCGCTCTCCAAATCGCGCGAGAATCTGGACGGGCTGAAGATCGGCGCCTTCGAGGCGGCGATGTTCTGCAACTTCTACCATCCGAAGAAGAACCCGGCGCTGATGGCGCTCACCCTGCCCTTCCTGCCGATGTCGAGCTGGGAGAACAACCGCAAGATCCGCGAGGCGGTCTATGCCCACCCGGCGGTCGGCAAGCAGCTCGCGCGCTGGAACGCCATGATCTACACCTCTTCCTTCCTGCCGCAGTACGAACTGCTCGGCAAGGGCAAGCCGCCGCGCGCGCTCGCCGACTGGAAGGGCATGACGGTGCGGGCCGGCGGCGGCGTCGGCCGGGCGATGAAGAAGCTGGGCGCGACGCCGACCACGCTGACGGCGACCGAGGTCTATACCGGCATCCAGCAGGGGACGATGCAGGCCGTCTCCTTCCCCTTCACCTATGCCCATGTCGCCTACAAGATCCACGAGGTGGCCGAGTGGTATACCGCCAACCTGGCGCCGGGAACGTCGGACTGCCCGATCACCTTCGCGATCTCGGCTTACCGGAAGCTGCCGGCGCAGTACCGGCAGCTGCTCGACAGCGTGAAGGAGGAGGTCATCCAGGCCCAGATCGAGGCCTATCAGATCATGGACCGGAAGAACCTGCCGCTGCTGAAGAAGAAGCTGAAGGAAGTCCGCTATACCGACGCCCAGATCGCGACCTTCCGCAAGGCCGCCGGCCGGCCGGTGATCGAGGCCTGGATCGCCGAGAACCAGGATAGTTTCGACGCCCGCGGCCTGGTGAAATCGATCTTCGCCGCCGTCGGCCAGACCTACGAATAGCCCCCGCGGCCTGGGCCTGCGGGACAGGGCGGTGGCCCGCCGGCCGAGCGCCCGGCCGCGCACTCTGCCGGGGCGCATGGCCCGGCCCGCCGCCGGGCCGGGCGGATGACGGAAGCCGCCGCGCCTGACCTGCCGGCCGGGGCCGGGCCGCCCGAAGACCCTGCGGGCCGGGCCATCCTGCGCGCCGACCGCCTGCTCGCACCGGTCGAGCGGGCGGCGACGCTGGTCGGCGGGCTGCTCGTCTTCGGGCTGATGATCCTGGGCATGGTCCAGATCGTGCTGCGCAACCTCTTCGGCGCGCCGATCTTCGGCTATATCGATATCGTCGAGTTCGGCATGATCGGCTTTGCCATTTTCGGCATCGCCTATCTGCAGCGCCTGGGCGGCCATGTCCGCATGGAACTGCTGATCGGCCGGCTGAAGGGCCGCGCCCTGTGGTTCGCCGAGCTGGTCGGCGTGCTCGCCGGCATGGCCATCGTCGCCATCCTGATCCCCTATTCCTACCAGCATTTCGGCCGGGCCTGGGAGCTGGGCGACAGCACGATCGATATCGAGCTGGCGACCTGGCCGGGCAAGCTGGCGGTGCCGATCTTTCTCGGCCTGCTGCTGCTGCGCCTCATCGTCCAGGCGCTCGCCTATCTGCGCCTGCTGCTGAATCCGGCGCTGGCGCCGCTCGGCGTGCCGCATATCAGGACGGTCGAGGAACAGGCGCGGGACGAGATCGAGGGTACGACCTGATGCTCGGCCTCGATCCGTTCGATACCGGGATCGTCGCGGTCGTCTTCCTGATCGTTCTGGTGATCCTCGGCGTCCGGGTCTTCGTCGCCGCCGCGCTCACCGGCTTTCTCGGCCTGCTCGAACTGCGCGGCTGGAACGTGGCGGCGGCGCTTTCCGGCACCATCCCCCATTCCAAGACCATCACCTATCCGCTCTCCGTCCTGCCGCTGTTCATCCTGATCGGCTTCCTCGCCTTCTATGCCGGGCTGACGGGCAGGCTGTTCGAGGCGGCCCGGCGCTGGGTCGGCTGGGTGCCGGGCGGCCTGGCGGTCGCGACCGTGTTCGCCACCGCCGGCTTCGCCGCGGTCTCCGGCGCCTCAACCGCCACGGCGGCCGTGTTCTCCCGCGTCGCCATCCCGGACATGCTGAAGAACGGCTACGACCGCAAGCTGGCGGCCGGCGTGGTGGCGGCGGGCGGCACGCTTGCCTCGCTCATCCCGCCCTCGGCGATCCTGGTGATCTATGCCATCATCGTTGAGGAATCGGTCGGCAAGCTGCTGCTCGGCGGCTTTCTGCCGGGCGCGGTCTCGGCGCTGATCTATGCCGGGCTGATCGTCGGCCTGTGCGTGTGGAAGCCGCAGCTCGGCCGGCCGATCGCCGGCTTCACCCTGCGCGAGAAGTTGGCGACGGTGCCGGGCGTGCTGCCCATCTTCGCGGTTGTCCTGGTCATTTTCGGCGCCATCTACACCGGCAAGGCGACACCGACGGAGGCGGCCGCGCTCGGCGCCGCCATCGTCTTTGCCATCTATGTGTTCGAGGCGTTCCGGCGGAAGGCGGTCGGCGAGATGGGCGGCCGGCTCAAGGAGGCGCTGCTCGAGACCGCCAAGCTGACGGCGATGATCTTCACCCTGATCTGGGGCGTGTTCCTGTTCGTCCGCTTTCTCGGCTTCGCCGGCCTGCCGGCCTCCTTCGCCGGCTGGGTGACGACGCTCGACCTGCCGCCCATCGTCATCATGATCTGCATCCTGCTCGCCTATGCGATCCTGGGCATGTTCATGGATGCCATCGGCATGCTGATCCTTACCCTGCCGGTGGTCTTCCCGGCGGTCGAGGCGCTGGGCTACCACCCGGTCTGGTTCGGCATCATCGTGGTCAAGATGGCGGAAATCTGCCTGATTACCCCGCCCATCGGCCTCAACTGTTTCGTCGTCGCCGGGGTGAGCCGCGATCTGCGCGACGAACGGGGCGCCTCGCTGGAAGTGCCGCTGCAGGATGTGTTCCGCGGCATCGGCCCGTTCTTCGTCGCCGATGTGGCGACCGTCGGCGTGCTGCTGGCCTTTCCGGGAATCGTGCTATGGCTGCCGGGCCTGATGGGGTAAAGACGCGGCGCGCGAAGCGACCGCAAACCGGATGCAACCGAACGGAAGGGAAGACAATGGCCAAGGGATACTGGGTTTCCTGCTATCGCGAGGTGAAGGACCCGGACGCGCTGGCCGCCTATGCCGAGCTGGCCGGGCCGGCGGTGGAGCAGCATGGCGGCCGCATCCTTGCCCGCGGCGGCCGGGTCGCGGCCTACGATGCCGGCCTCGCCGGCCGCACCGTGGTGATCGAGTTCGACAGCTACGACCAGGCCGTCGCCGCGCGCGAAAGCGCGGCCTACGGCGCCGCGCTCGAACGGCTGGAGGGCGCCGTGGTGCGCGACTTCCGGGTCGTCGAAGGGGTCTGACCCCCCTTTTTCGCCGCGGCTATTGCCGGGCCAGCTCCTGCTCGACCAGGGCGGCCCAGTAGCTGGCGCCGACGGGCAGGATTTCGTCGCTGAAATCGTAGTGCGGGTTGTGCACCATGCAGCCGCCCTCCTCGCCGACGCCGTTGCCGATCCAGACATAGCTGCCCGGCCGGGCCTGGAGCATGAAGGCGAAATCCTCCGAGCCCATGACCGGCGGCTCGTCGATGGCGACATTGGCCTCGCCGACCACCGTGGCGGCCGCGCGGGCGGCCTTGCACGTTTCTTCGGCGGTGTTGACCAGCACCGGATAATTGTGCCGGTAGTCGAGCTCGGCCTCCGCGCCATGGGCGGCGGCGATGCCGGCCACGATCTCCCGCATCCGCCGCTCGATCAGGGCCCGGCCGGCCGCCGACAGGGCGCGGCAGGTGCCGGAGAGCACCGCCTCGTCGGGGATGACATTGTCGGCCGTGCCGGCATGGAACTGCGTGACGCTGACCACGACGCTGTCGAGCGGATCGGCGCTGCGGCTGGCGACGGCCTGCAGGGCGCCGACCATCTGTGCGCCGACGACGACCGGATCGACGGCATGGTGGGGCATGGCGGCATGGCCGCCCCGGCCGGCGATGCGGATGGCGAACATGTCGGCCGAGGCCATCATGGCACCGGTGCGCACGCCGATCCGGCCCCGTTCCATGCCCGGCCAGTTGTGCATACCGTATACCGCGGTGCACGGGAAGCGCTCGAACAACCCCTCCTCCACCATGACCCGGCCGCCGGCCGCGCCCTCCTCGGCGGGCTGGAAGATGAAATGCACCGTGCCGTCGAAATTCTGCGTCTCGGCGAGATAGCGCGCGGCGCCGAGCAGCATGGCGGTGTGGCCGTCATGGCCGCAGGCGTGCATTTTGCCATCGTGGCGGGAGCGGTGTTCGAAATCGTTCTTCTCGTCGAGCGGCAGGGCGTCGAGATCGGCCCGCAGCCCGATGGTCCGCGCCGAGCTGCCGGCGCGCAGCCGGCCGACCACGCCGGTCTTCGCCAGCCCGCGATGGGTCTCGATGCCGAAGCTTTCGAGCGTGCGGGCGACCAGGTCGGCGGTGCGGGTTTCCTCGAAGGCGGTCTCCGGGTGGGCGTGGATATCCCGGCGCCACGCGGTCATGTCGTCGTGGAAATCGGCGATGCGGTTGATGACGGGCATGGGCTTGTCGCTCCTCGTTCGCCGGGCTGCCGGCAGCCCCCTCCATAGCGCGGTTTGCCCGGCGACGGAATTTCCAACACACGGCCGGCCCGATCCGCTAAAATCGGCGGCGAAGCGTTTCGCAAACTGTCGGGGCCGTCATGCGCCACTATCTCGATATCGATCTTGCCACAAGGAAGGTGAAGTCCCGCGAGCTGAAAGGGCGGGAGTTCGCCGAGGCCGGCCGCTATTTCATCGCCCGGACCCTGCTGCGCGACGGCGTCGCCAAAGTCGATCCGCTGTCGCCGGACAATCCGCTGATCTTCTCCGCCGGCCCGTTCGCCGGCACCAATTTCTCCAATGCCAACCGGCTTTCGGTGGGCTGCAAGAGCCCGCTGACCGGCGGCATCAAGGAATCCAATGCCGGCGGCACCTTCGCGCTGGCCATGGGCCATCTGCAGATCGCCGGCTTCACCCTGCACGGCGCGGCGGACGACTGGGTCGTCATCCATATCGACAAGGACGGCGCCTTCAGCTGGGACACGGCCGAACCGTATATGGGCAAGGGCAATATCGAGGCCGCCGCCCTGCTGCATGAAAAATACGGCAGCAAGACCAGCGTCGCCCTGTGCAGCCCGGTCGGCGAATATTGCGGCCTGCTCGCCGGCATCGCGGTGAGCGATGCGGAGAACCGGCCGGTGCGCATCGCCGCGCGCGGCGGCGTCGGCGCGGTCATGGGCATGAAGAAGGTCAAGGCCATCGTCATCGACAAGACGAAGATGCCGCCGCTGCACGACCGGCCGAAAGTGATGGGCGCGATCAAGGAATATGGCGCGAAGCTGCGCGAGCAGCCGGCGGTGCAGAACATGTCGACCTACGGCACCGCCATGATGGCCGACTACACCAACACCATCGGCGCCCTGCCGGTGCGCAATTTCAGCGCCGGCCGGATCGTCGATCCGAAGGAGGAGACCTTCGAGGCCGGCGGCGACTTCATCCATCGCCAGAATACCGAGCGCGGCGGCGAGGTCTCCCACGCCTGCATGCCCGGCTGCCTCATCAAATGCTCCAACATCTATGTCGACGAGGACGGCAACGAAGTCGTCTCGCCGCTGGAATACGAGACCATCGGCCTGCTCGGCACCAATTGCGGCCTGAAGGACCCGGACGATATCGCCCGGCTCAATTTCATCGCCAACGATCTGGGCATCGATACCATCGAGGTCGGCGCCACGCTCGCCATTCTGATGGACCATGGCGAGGCAGAGTATGGCGATGTCGCCTTCATGGAGCGGGCGCTGGAGGATATCCGGGTCGGCAACGAGCGCGGCCGGATCCTGGCCCAGGGCACGGCCCGGGTCGGCGCGCATTACGGCATCGCGCGGGTGCCGGTCATCAAGAAGCAGGCGATCAGCGCCTACGATCCGCGCATTGTCGAGGTGACCGGCGTCTCGATGATGCTGACCGCCCAGGGCGCCGACCACACCGCCGGCAATCTGCCGGCCTACGATTGCAACGGCAAGACGATGACCGATCTGGCCGAAGCCAGCTACCAGGTGCAGATCAACAGCGCGGTCGCCGATTCGCTCGGCCTGTGCGTGTTCGGCCGTACGGTGACGGACGTCAACCGCAAGCTGATCGCCGATGCCATCAACAATGCCTACAATCTCGACCTGCCGCCGGAATTCATCGACGAGATCGGCGTCGAGACCCTGAAGCTGGAGCGCGAATTCAACCAGGCGGCCGGCTTCACCGTCGAGGACGACGAGCTGCCGGAATTCTTCCTGAACGAGCCGCTCGCCCCGACCGGCAAGACCGGCCGGCTGCACGCCGGCGAGGTCAACCAGGCGATGGACGAGGTGGTGGCGAACTGGTAGCCGCCGGCGTCGGCCCCGGCCGGCCCGCGCCTACTCCGCCGCCGCGGCGAGGCCGCCCTCGGCCGCCACCATTCGGTCGATTGCGCGCCGGGCGTGGATGCGGGCGCCGTCGTGGCGGATATCGCACAGGGGCCGCATCGGATCGGCCTCCAGGCACGCCTGCTGCCGTTCGAGAAATTCGAGGTCCTCGAGGAAAGTATCCTCGATCTCCTTGAACAGCCTGTCGGTATCGGCCTCGCTGCGCGCGCTGCAGCCATTGTTGGCGGCGAAGAAATAGTGGCAGGTCCGGTCGGTCTCCGGGGTCGCGCCGTGATAGATGCGCAGCTGGAAGCCGCCCTCCTGCTCGCGGTTCTGCCGCGCGCCCCGGCCGCTGGCCAGCGCCCCGGTCCATTGCAGCACCGTCATCGGCGCGACATATTCGAATTCCTGCCACCGGTCGACCATGACGCCGTCGCCGAAGCCGGCCGCCTTGACATAGGTCGGCGGCGGCTGGATGCCGTCCATCCACCGGATATAGTGGACCCCGGTATCGGTACGCTTCGTCTTCATCTCGGCATTCACCTGGCCGAGCTGGTTGCCGCCGCCGATGGTCCGCCGATGGATGAACGGGATGTGCGTCAGGTCCATCAGATTATCGACCAGCAGCATGTAGTTGCACTTGATGTGCATCCGGCCATAGCGGACCGGCCAGTTCTCCGCATCGTCGTTCCACGGCCAGTCGATCAGGGTCGCGTCGTCGACCTGCTCCGGGTCGCCCATCCACAGCCAGACCATGCCCTGGCGCTCAACCGTCGGCCAGGCGCGGACACAGGCCTGGGGCGGGATGCTGTCCTGGCCGGGGATGAAGACGCAGGCGCCGCTGCCGTCGAAGGTGAGGCCGTGATAGCCGCATTGCAGGCCCCGGTCGGTCACCTCGCCGAGCGAGAGCGGCGTCGCCCGGTGGCTGCAGCGGTCTTCCAGCGCCGCCGCCCGGCCGTCGCGGTCGCGGTACAGCACGACCGGCTCGTTCATGATCGTGCGGGCCAGCGGCTTGCCGGTCACCTCGTGGCTCCAGGCGCCGACATACCAGGCATTGCGCGGGGCCGGCAGCGTCGCGATATCGGTCATGGCATTCCTCCCGATCCGGTTTGCCGCCAGCCTATCGCCGCGGCGCCGCCGCGTCAAAGCGGTCGGGCGGTTCGGCGATGCGTCGCCGCGGCGGGTTCACCGGCGGCCCGGCGCGGGCTACATCCGCTTCAGTCCCTTTTCTTCAGGAAGCACGGGCAGGCAGCCATGGCCGAACCAGCCGACACGGGCCCCGCAACCCGCACCGAAACCGACACGATGGGCGCCGTCCAGGTGCCGGCCGACCGCTACTGGGGCGCGCAGACCGAGCGCTCGCGGCGCAATTTCCGCATCGGCGAGGAGCGCATGCCGCGCGAGGCGGTTCATGCCTATGGCGTCCTCAAGCGGGCGGCGGCGGAAGTGAACATGGAACTGGGCGCGCTCGACAGCCGCATCGGCAATGCCATCGTCGCCGCGGCGAGCGAGGTGATGGCCGGCCGGCTCGACGATCATTTCCCGCTCGTCGTCTGGCAGACCGGCTCCGGCACCCAGACCAACATGAACGCCAACGAGGTGATCGCCAACCGGGCCATCGAGCGGCTGGGCGGCACGATCGGCTCGAAGGAGCCGGTCCATCCCAACGACCACGTCAATTGCAGCCAGTCCTCCAACGATACCTTCCCGACCGCCATGCACATCGCGGCCGTGACGCAGGTGAACACGCTGCTGCTGCCGGCGCTGGAGCGTCTGCGCGACGCGCTGGAGGAGCGGCGCCGCGCCTTCGCCAGGATCGTCAAGATCGGCCGGACCCACACCCAGGATGCCGTGCCGCTGACCCTGGGGCAGGAATTTTCCGGCTATGTCCAGCAGGTGAAATACGGCATCGAGCGGGTGAAGCAGACCCTGCCGCGCCTTTCGGAGCTGGCCCAGGGCGGCACCGCCGTCGGCACCGGCCTGAACGCGCCGAAGGGCTTCGACACGGCCTTCGCCGACCGGGTCTCGGCCATCACCGGCTTCCGCTTCCGCACCGCGCGCAACAAGTTCGAGGCCCTGGCGGCGAACGACGCGGCGGTCGAGGCGTCGGGCGCGCTCAACGTGCTGGCCGCCTCGCTGATGAAGATCGCCAACGATATCCGCTTCCTCGGCTCCGGGCCGCGCTCCGGCCTCGGCGAGCTGGTCCTGCCGGCCAACGAGCCCGGCTCTTCGATCATGCCCGGCAAGGTCAATCCGACCCAGTGCGAGGCGCTGACCATGGTGTGCTGCCAGGTCATCGGCAACCATATGGCGGTCACCGTCGCCGGCTCGAACGGCCATTTCGAGCTCAACGTGTTCAAGCCGGTGATCGTCCATAATCTGCTGCAGTCGATCCGGCTGCTCGCCGATGCGTCGGTTTCCTTCGCCGACAATTGCGTCGCCGGCATCGAGGCGAACGCGGCGCGGATCGACCGGCTGATGAGCGATTCGCTGATGCTGGTCACCGCGCTCAACCCCCATATCGGCTATGACAATGCCGCCCGGATCGCCAAGACGGCCCATGCCGAAGGCACCACCCTGCGGGAGGCCGGGATCGGGCTCGGCCTGCTGACCGGCGAGCAGTTCGACGCCTGGGTCCGCCCGGCGCGGATGACCCGGCCGGGCTAGCGGCGCCCCTGCCGCCTCATGCTTGCGGGCCGTTTATGCGATATTTTCGGTCGATTCTGAAATGACGGCCTCTTCCGGCCAGCCGGCGGCCGACCGGGTCGAGAAGCGCTCCGTCGCCATTCGCGGCCACCGGACGAGCGTTTCGCTCGAAGCGCCGTTCTGGCAGGCGCTGAAGGAAATGGCCGCCGCCGAGGGGCGCTCGCTCGGCAGCCTGATCGCCGGAGTCGATGCCGCCTCGACCGGCAATCTGTCGAGCGCGCTGCGCCTCCACGTCCTGGCCTGGCTGCAATCGCGCCTCGCGGCGCGGGAGGGCCCGGCCAGGGGGCCGGCGCCCTCCGCCGCGGATCAGTCCAGCACGCCCGGCCAGCGCCGGTCGGCAGCGCGGATATAGCCCGGAATATCCTGCTTCCAGCGCCGCTGCACGCTGCGGGAATAGTTGAGATAGAGCTTGCCATCGACCACCGACCACTGGTCGGGCTCGATCTTCACGGCATAGCCCTGGGAGACGCCATAGGCGCAATAGCCGCCATATTGCGGCGCCCAGCGCTCCGGATCCTGCCGGAACCGGTCGCGGTTGGCGGCGCTGGCGAAATACCAGGTCGCGCCCCGCCAGCGCCAGGTGTGCGCCGGGCTGCCGGCGACCGGCCGGCCCTCGGTGAAATAGGCAACCGGATCGTAGCCGCGGATCGCCTTGCCGCCGGGGGCGAAGATTTGCGGCTTGCCGGCGGTCGCCGGGACGGCGTGGAAGGCGGCAAGGGCGACGGCCGGCGCGGCGAGCGCGGCAGCGAGCACGGAACGGCGGGTCGGGGTCATCGGCGGCTCCATGGGGGCAGGCTTGACCGGGATGCCCTCTCCATATGGGCATCGCGGCGCGGAATTGTAAGCCGGTTCCGGCACGGGCCCGGCGCCTGCCGCCATGCGCGACGCGGCGTCCGGGTTGATCCCCGGCCCGGCGCCTCTAAAACAGGCTGCGACTGCAGCGCCTGCCCGCCATGTTGCGGACCGGCGGGCAATGAGGAGGCAGGCTGAAGGGGAGGGGCCGGAGGTGAGAGCCCGTCGTTGGGTCGGCGCCATGAAGCCGGGCGAGGCGCCGGCCGGCCTGCGGTCGCAGGCCCCGCCTCCGGCGGCGGATGCCGGGGCTGACGACGCCGCCGGCCCCGCAGACGGGACGGTCCGCGGCCGCCTGCGCGCCCTGGTCGAGGGGCGGCATTTCCAGTGGGCGGTGACCGGGCTGATCGCCGTCAACGCCCTCACCCTCGGCCTCGAGACCTCGACGGTCGCGATGCAGCATGCCGGCGGGCTGATTGCCGGGCTGGACCGGATCATCCTCGCCGTCTTCGTGTGCGAAATCGCGCTCAAGACCGTCGCCCTCGGGCCGCTCGGCTTCTTCCGGCGCGGCTGGAACCTGTTCGATTTCGCCATCGTCGCCATCGCCCTGGTGCCGAGCGCCGGCGCGTTCTCGGTCCTGCGCGCCCTGCGCATCCTGCGGGTGCTGCGGCTGGTCTCCATCGTGCCGGCGATGCGCAAGGTCGTGCTCGCCCTGCTGGCGAGCATCCCCGGCGTCAGCTCGATCATGATGCTGATGGTGCTGGTCTTCTATATCTTCGCGGTCATCGCCACCCGGCTCTACGGCGCCGCCTTTCCGCAATGGTTCGGCACGGTGGGCGAGAGCATGTATTCGCTGTTCCAGATCATGACGCTGGAAAGCTGGTCGATGGGCATCGTCCGCCCGGTCATGGAACAGTTCCCCAATGCCTGGCTGGTTTTCGTGCCCTTCATCCTGGTCACCAGCTTCGCGGTGCTGAACCTGTTCATCGCCGTTATCGTCAACGCGATGCAGGAGCAGCACACGATCGATCTGGTGGACGCCCGCGGCGCCCTGGAGCAGGACATCGCCGCCCAGACCATGGAGCTGACCGCGGAGGCGAACGCGCGCACCGAGAGCCTGAACCGCAAGGTGGACGCCCAGACCGAGGCGCTGACCGCCGAGATCGGCGCACTGAGAGCGGAGATCGGCACGCTGAAATCCCTGCTGGCGGAACGGCCGTGACCGCGCTGCCGCCGCCGGATGCGCCGCTGGGCCGGCTGCGCCGCCGGGTCGGCGCGGTCATGGAGGGCCGGCGCATGACCCGGCTCATCACCGCGGTCATCGTCTTCAACGCCATCACCCTCGGCCTCGAAACCTCGGCCAGCGTCATGGCGCGGGCCGGGCCGCTGCTGTCCATCCTCGACGATCTGGTGCTGGCGATTTTCGTCGCCGAGCTGCTGGCCAAGCTGTTCGCCTTCGGATGGCGCTATTTCACCAGCGGCTGGAACGTGTTCGATTTCATCATCGTGTCGATTGCGCTGGCGCCGGCGAGCGGCGATCTCGCCGTGCTGCGCTCGCTGCGCATCCTGCGCGTGCTCCGCCTGGTTGCCATCGTGCCGTCGATGCGCCGGGTGGTGATGGCGCTGATGGCGGCGATCCCCGGCGTCTCCAGCGTCATCGCCCTGCTGGCGCTGGTCTATTACGTCTTCGCCGTCATGGTGACGAAACTCTACGGCCCGGCCTTCCCGGACTGGTTCGGTACGGTGGGCGAGAGCATGTATTCGCTGTTCCAGATCATGACGCTGGAAAGCTGGTCGATGGGCATCGTCCGCCCGGTCATGGAGCAGTTCCCCAATGCCTGGCTGGTCTTCGTGCCGTTCATCCTGATGACCAGTTTCGCCGTCATCAACCTGTTCATCGCCGTCATCGTCAACGCCATGACCGAGCAGAGCCACGCCGAATCCGAAGCGCTGAAGGAGGAAATCCACGCCGTCAGCGAGGCCGAGGCCTCGGCCCTGCTCCAGCGCATGGAGGCGCTGCAGCGCCGGATGGACGAAATCCGGCAGATGCTGGACCGGCGCTAGCCGGCCGCCCGCTCGCACACATCGGCGGTCATGCGGACCAGGCGGTCGAGGTCCCGGCGGGTGGACAGGCGGTGATCGCCGTCCTTCACCAGGGCGATCTCGACATCGGCGCCGGCCAGGGCATCGGCCACCTTCAGGGCATGGCGCCACGGCACATCCGGGTCGGCCATGCCGTGGACGATGCGGACCGGCCCGGCGAAGGGAAGGGGCGTGCGCAGCACCAGCTGCTGCCGCCCGTCCTCGATCAGCCGCCGGGTGATCGGCGTCGGCTCGTCGCTGTAGGCCGAGGGCTCGTACCACACACCGTCGCGCTCAAGGGCGGTACGCATGGCGGCGGAGGCGTTCGCCATGGTCAGGTCTTCGGTGAAATCCGGCGCCGGCGCGATGCCGACCATGCCGGCCACCCGGTCCGGCCGGGCGCGGGCGACCAGCATCATGATCCAGCCGCCCATGCTGGAGCCGACCAGGACCAGCGGACCGGCGGTGAGCGCATCGATGGCGAACAGGGCATCGGCCGCCCAGGCGCCGATGGTGCCATCCTCGAACGCGCCGGAAGAGCGGCCATGGCCGGTATAGTCGAAGCGCAGAAAGGCGCGGCCTTCGGCGCGGCACCAGGCTTCGAGCGCGAGCGCCTTGTCGCCGGTCATGTCGGAGCGGAAGCCGGGCAGGAAGACGACCGCCGGCGCGGCCGCGGCGCCGCGGCCTTCGGTCCGGCAATAGGCGATGGTGGCGCCGTCGGCGGCGCGCGTCAGGAAGGCGGGCTCGGCCCCGGCCATGCCTTTCTCCGGCAAAGGGTTCCCTTGCAAGGGTCTGCGACAGCGCAGTCCCGCTATGGCGCCGACGCACGTATTTGGCACGGCGGCGCTTCTGTTATATCCCGTGTCCCGACGCGCGACACCCCCGCCTTCGTTCCGGGCGGCCGGGAGCGGGCGCTTCGGGGGCGCGATTCGACCGGAAGCGGGCGCATGACGGACGACGACGAAGAGGCCGGCCGGCCGGCGGCCGGCGGCGGGCCCGGCGGCTTCGGCCTCACGGTGCTGCAGGTTCTGCCGGCGCTGCAGGCCGGCGGCGTCGAGCGCGGCGCGGTCGATGTCGCCGCCGCCATCGTCGCGGCCGGCGGGCGGGCCATCGTCGCCTCCGCCGGCGGGCGGCTGGAGGCGAAGCTGGCGCGCGCCGGCGCCGAACATGTGCGCCTGCCGGTGGACCGCAAGCTGCCCGGCCATCTGTGGCGCAATGCCGGCCGGCTGGCCGCGCTGATCCGGGCGGAAAAGGTCGATATCGTCCACGCCCGCTCGCGGGCGCCGGCCTGGAGCGCGCGGGCGGCGGCGCGGCGCACCGGCATCCCCTTCGTCACCACCTTCCACGGCATCTACGCCTTCCGCAGCCCGCTGAAAAAGGCGTGGAACCGGATCATGACCGGGGGCGATCGCGTCATCGCCGTCTCCGACCATGTCGCCGAACATATGCGGGCGCAGTACGGCGTTCCGGCGGAGCGCATCGCCACCATCCATCGCGGCGTCGATCTCGACCATTTCGACATCCGCGCGGTGTCGGAGGCGCGGATCGTCCAGCTCGCCCAGGCGTGGGACCTGCCGGACGGCGCGCAGATCGTCATGCTGCCGGGGCGGCTCACCCGCCTGAAGGGGCACGCCGTGCTGATCGACGCGCTGGCCATGCTGCGGCGCGAGGGGGCGATGGCGCTGCTGATCGGCGCCGAAGCGGGCCGCCGAGGCTATCGCAACGCGCTGCTGCGCCGGGTCGAACGGCACGGGCTGGAGGGCGCGGTCCGCTTCGTCGGCCACTGCGCCGACATGCCGGCCGCCTACATGCTCGCCGATGTCGTGGTCAGCGCCTCGACCCAGCCGGAAGCGTTCGGGCGCATCGCCGTCGAGGCCCAGGCGATGGGCCGGCCGGTCATCGCGACCGACCATGGCGGGGCGCGCGAGACGGTCGTCCCCGGCGAAACCGGCTGGCTGACGCCGCCCGGCGACGCAAAGGCGCTGGCCGCGGCGCTCGATGCCGCGCTCGCCATGACGGATGCGGAGCGCCGGCGCATGGCCGAAGCGGCGGTCGCCAATGTCCGGCGCCGCTTCTCGAAGCAGGTCATGACCGACCGCACGCTGGCGGTCTATGCCGAACTGGCGCGGGCCTGAGCGGGCTTAAGGCCGGGCGGGCGATTTCGCACTGGCCCCGGAACGGCCGCCGGCGCTATCGATAACGGGTCCGCCGCTGCGCGCCGCGCTGTCCTGTTCGGGAGTCCTGCCCTTGCCAAGCGAACCGCCCCCGGCCGATGCGCCGGTCAATATTGCGACGCTCAAATGGGGCGGCCGCTATGGGCCGGTTTTCGTCAATCGGCTCTACCGGGCGGTCGGGCGCCATCTGACCCGGCCCTTCCGCTTTCTCTGCTTCACCGACGATGGCGCGGGGCTGCTGCCGGCAATCGAGGCCCATCCGCTGCCTGCGCTCGATCTGCCGGCGCGCTATGCCCGCTCCACCTGGCTCAAGCTCGGCCTGTTCGCCGACGGGCTGGCCGACATGGCGGGCGATTGCCTGTTCCTCGATCTCGACCTGCTGATCGTCGACAATATCGACTGTTTCTTCGATTTCCGGCCGGGCGAGCGCTGCATCATCCACAACTGGAAGCAGAGCCACCAGATTTTCAAGAAGCGGCCGGATGTCGGCAATTCCTCGGTCTTCCGCTGGCGCGCCAACACCGCCCAGTTCGCCGTCGACGGCTTTCTGCGCGACCGCGACCGCATCCTGCGCCACTACGATCTGAAATCGCCCCAGCGCTACCTTTCCGTCGCCATCGGCGAGCGCCACTGGTGGCCGGAGGAATGGGTGCGCAGCTTCAAGCGCCATGCCGTGCCGCCCTTTCCGCTCAACCTGCTGAGCGCGCCGAGGCTGCCGGCCGGCACCCGCATCCTGGTCTTTCACGGCCGGCCCGATCCCGACGAGGCGCTGCACGGCTGGCGGGCGCGCCGCCCGCACCGGCGCAGCCGGCCGGCGCCCTGGATCGCCGGCCACTGGCACGACGAAGCGCCGGACGCAACCGGGCCCGACCCGTGATCCGGCGGCTGAAACGCGCCTGCGGCATCCATTTCTCGACCAAGGCGCTGGCGCGCAACCCCGGCGTCCATCTGCGCCAGACGTCCCGCCGCTTCCGCAGCTTCGGCGACCTGCTCGACCGGCTGGCCGACGAGCGGCGGATTACCGTCGTCCAAGTCGGCGCCAACGACAGCAGGGATGCCCTCGGCGAGCTGATCCGCAGCCGCCCGGACCGGATCGAGCGGGCCCTGCTGATCGAGCCGCAGGGGCGCGCCTTCGACCGCCTGGCCCGGCGCTATGCCGGCTTCGGAACCGTGATCTGCCTCAACGCCGCCATCGACCGGCAGGCCGGCGAGCGGCATCTCCATACGGTGCGCGCGGACGCCGGCGCAGGAACGGGCGACGGCATCGCATCCTTCGACCGTGCCCATGTCGAAAAGGAGATCGCCGCCCGGCTGCCCGACCTGCCCCGCGACCGGATCGCCGGGCTGATCGCGACGGAGACAGTGCCGGTCGCGACGCTCGAAGGCGCCGCGGCCGAGGCCGGCATCGCCCGGCCCGATGTGCTCATGGTCGATACCGAAGGCTTCGACGCCGCTGTGGTCCGCATGGCGCTGGACGCCGGCTGGCTGCCCTCCGTCCTCCAGTACGAACACAAGCATCTGTCCGGCGCCGCCCGGCGCAGCCTGACGCGAGCGCTGAGGCAGCGCGGCTATCGCCTGTGGGCCGACCATGCCGATGTCTGGGGCGTCCGCAACCGGCCGGCCGACACGGGCGCGCCGCCGGCCGCCTAGACGCGATTGCCGCCGGCCGAAGAGCCGCTACCCGGAAGCCGGGCCGGCGCTTCGGGCAGCATGCCGGGCGGTCGCCGCCTCGAGGGCGGCCAGCGCCCCGGCGCTCTCCGGTGCACCGAAGGCGGCAATATCGAAGGTCGTCACCGGCCCTCTGGCGTAGTAGCGCTGCTTGTAGGTCGGCGCCGCACTGCCGCCGGCGAGCGGGCGCAGCAGGGCGCGGCGCAGGCGGCGCAGCGGCGAGCGCTTCTTCATCCGCTCGACCGGATTGTCGCGGCCGGCCGGCGCCGGCGTGCCCGCCGGCCCATCGAGCGGCGAGCGCGGCATGAAGCACAGATGGAGGCAGCGCAGATCGGCCGCGTCCCAGCCCTGTTCCTGCCACAGGCGCAGAGTGCTGCCGCGGCTCCAGCCGGGCCGGTAGACGATTGTCTTGAGGCCGTGCAGCCGCTCGTGCGGGCCGGGGCGCCAGCTTTCGATAGCGGCGAAATTATAGCATTTCGTGCCTTCCGGCGCCGCCGGCTGGACATGGCCGAAGGCCTCGGCCCGGTCGAAGCGGAAGCCGAGCACATGGCGCATATGGCCGGCCAGGCGCCAGTAGCGGTCGAATTCTCCGGCGAGCAGGCGCGGGCGCAGCCGGGCGAGGCCGGCCGGATCGTAGATTTCGTCGCCGTCGATGCCAAACACCCAGGTTTGGCTGCCGGCATGGTCCTCGACATATTTGTGGGTGTCGCGGGCGTCGTCCACGCCGATAATTTCGACATGGGGGTGGCGGGCGGCAATGGCATTGACGATGGCCCGCGTCCGGTCCTGCGAGCGATTGTCCATGACCAGCACCCGGTCGCAGAAGGCGAGCGCATTGCCGAGCGACCAGGCGGCGAAATATTCCTCGTTGCGCAACAGCCAGACGCCCAGAATCTGCCGCTCTTCGCTCATCCCGCCCCTCTTGTTCCGCCCGCCGGCCCCGGCCGGGCGGCCGTCCTTATGCCCCGCACCGGGCGCAAATGGAACCGCCGGCGCAGGCCTTGACAGGCCGGGGCGGCGCTTCGATATTCCCGGCCATGATCCGCCCGACGACCCTGACCGGAACGACGACCGCGACCCGCTGCGGGGGGCCGTGACGTCCGGCGCGGGATCGCCCGGACCAGCGACCCTCCCGGCCGGCGGCCCGGAGGGTTTTTTCATGTCCGGGGCCCAGCGCGCCGGCGCGGTCGAACAGCCGCAAACCGAGAACGAAACGATGGCCGAACCAACGATCCAGATTACCCTGCCGGACGGCAGCATCCGGCCCTTTCCGGCGCCGGTGACCGGCGCGGCCGTCGCCGCCGCCATCGGGCCGGGCCTCGCCCGGGCGGCGCTGGCGGTGCGCATCGATGGCGCGCTGTGCGACCTCTCCCGCCCCATCGCGGCGGATGCCGCGGTCGAGATCGTCACCCTGAAGGACGACGACGCGCTCGACCTGATCCGGCACGACGCCGCCCATGTGCTCGCCCAGGCGGTGCAGGAGCTCTATCCGGGCACCCAGATCACCTTCGGCCCGGTGACGGCGGACGGCTTCTATTACGATTTCCACCGCAGCGAGCCGTTCACGCCGGCCGATTTCCCCGCCATCGAGGCGCGGATGGCCGAGATCGTCGACCGGGACGAGGAGATCGTGCGCGAAGTGTGGCCGCGCGACGCCGCGACCGATTATTTCCGCCGGGCCGGCGAAAGCTTCAAGGCCGAATGGGTCGGCGAGCTGCCGCCGGACGAGGAGCTGAGCGTCTATCGCCAGGGCGACTGGATCGATCTGTGCCGCGGCCCGCACCTGCCCTCGACCGGCCGGCTGCCGAAAGCGTTCCGGCTGACCGGGGTGGCCGGGGCCTACTGGCGCGGCGACCAGGCCAATCCGCAGCTGCAGCGCATCTACGGCACCGCCTGGCGCACGGAGAAGGACCTGAAGGCCCATCTCCACCGGCTCGAGGAGGCGGAGCGGCGCGACCATCGCCGCCTCGGCCGGGAAATGGGGCTGTTCCACATTCAGGAGGAGGCGGCCGGCAGCGTGTTCTGGCACCCCAGGGGCTGGACGCTCTACCGGGCGTGCGAAGACTATATGCGCGCCCGCCTGGAGCGGTCCGGCTATGTCGAGGTGAAGACGCCGCAGATGATCGACCGGACGCTGTGGGAGCGCTCCGGCCACTGGGAGAAATTCCGCGAGCACATGTTCACGGCGAACGACGAGCGCGAGCGGGTGCTGGCGCTCAAGCCGATGAACTGCCCCGGCCATGTCCAGATTTTCCGCAATCTGGGCATTGTCAGCTATCGCGACCTGCCGCTGCGCATGGCCGAATTCGGCGCCTGCCACCGCAACGAGCCTTCGGGCGCGCTGCACGGCCTGATGCGGGTGCGCGCCTTCACCCAGGACGATGCCCATATTTTCTGCACGCCGGACCAGATCGACGCCGAGGCGCGAACCTTCTGCGACCTGCTCTCCACGGTCTATCGCGATTTCGGCTGGGACGATGTGACGATCAAGTTCGCCGACCGGCCGCCGGTGCGCGCCGGCGACGACGCGACCTGGGACCGGGCCGAGGCGGCGCTGCGCCAGGCGGTCGAGGCCGCCGGCATTCCCTTTGAGATGAACCCCGGCGAGGGCGCCTTCTATGGCCCCAAGCTGGAATTCGTGCTGCGCGACGCCATCGGCCGCGACTGGCAGTGCGGCACGCTGCAGGTCGATTTCGTCCTGCCGGAGCGGCTCGACGCCGCCTATATCGGCGAGGATGGCGGCAAGCACCGGCCGGTGATGCTGCACCGCGCCATTCTGGGATCGTTCGAGCGCTTCATCGGCATGCTGATC
The DNA here is from genome assembly GCA_965221475.1 of Alphaproteobacteria bacterium. Taxonomy (GTDB): domain Bacteria; phylum Pseudomonadota; class Alphaproteobacteria; order Bin65; family Bin65; genus Bin65. The sequence goes on from OZ244891.1 coordinate 1,717,263, forward strand.
GAGCATCATGCCGGCCGGCTGCCGCTGTGGCTGGCGCCGGTGCAGATCGTCGTTGCCACCGTGGTCGGCGCGGCCGATGCCTGGGCGGAGCAGGTCGCCGGGCGGCTGGCGGCGGCCGGCCTGCGGGTCGAGACCGATCTGCGCAACGAGAAGATCAACTACAAGATCCGCGAACATTCGCGCGCCAAGGTTCCGGTCATCGCCGTGGTCGGCCGCGACGAGGCGGCGGACGGGACGGTTTCCCTGCGCCGGCTCGGCGGCAGGGCGCAGGAAGTGCTTGCCTTGGACGCCGCGGTCGATACACTGGCCAATGACGCTTCGTCGCCGATCCAGCAACAATAAGGGTTCCCGATAGAAAAAGTGCCCCGGATCGCGCGGGGCGCGATGGTCGGTGTGTGCCGGACCGCGGAAGCCGGGCCGGCGCGGGAGAGACGAAAGGAAGACAGCCCATACGACGCCCAATCGGTCCGATTGCGCCGGTCCACGAAGGCCCGCGCATCAACGACATGATCCGCGTTCCCGCGGTTCGCCTGATCGACGAGGATGGCAGCCAGGTCGGCATCGTGCCGACGGAGGAGGCGCGCGAGCGCGCCGGCGAGGCCGGGCTCGATCTGGTCGAGGTTTCGCCCCACGCCGAACCGCCGGTGTGCAAGATTCTCGACTATGGCAAGCTGAAATACGAGAAACAGAAAAAGAAGAACGAGGCACGCAAGAAGCAGAAGACCATCGAGGTCAAGGAAATCAAGATGCGCCCCAACATCGACACGCACGACTATGACGTGAAGATGCGCGCCATCCACCGGTTTCTCGACGAAGGCGACAAGGTCAAGGTCACGTTGCGCTTCCGCGGCCGGGAAATGGCGCATCAGGAGCTCGGCCTGCAGCTGCTGGAAAAGGTCCGCGACGCGCTGGACGAGCAGGCCAGGGTCGAACAGTTCCCGAAGCTCGAAGGCCGCCAGATCACCATGGTCATGGCGCCGCGCTGAACGCCGGCCCGCGGCGCCCGCCTGCGTGCGGGCGCCGGCAGGGGCTTGCCACGGCCCGTTCCGCTTGCCAGTCTCGGAGCCTGTTTCGCATCCGGGGGGAGGCCGCCGGGCCCATGCGCGTCGTTTCGCTGATCTGCAGCGCCACCGAAATCGTGGCCGCCCTCGGCCGCGGCGATGCGCTGGTCGGCCGGTCCCACGAATGCGACCATCCGCCCGGAGTCGAAAGGCTGCCGGTGCTGACCGCGCCGCAATTCGATATCGGCGGCGCCAGCGCGGCCATCGACCGGCGGGTCCGGGACCTGGTGCGCGACGGCCTCGCTATCTACCGCATCGACGCCGAACGGCTGCGCAGCCTGAAGCCGGACCTGATCGTCACCCAGGACCAGTGCAAGGTCTGCGGCGCCAGCCTTGCCGATGTCGAGGCGGCGGTGTGCGACTGGACCGGGACCGACACGAAAATCGTCTCCTGCCATCCGGCCGGCCTCGACGATCTCTGGGCCGATATCGGCCGGATCGGCGCCGCGCTCGATGCTGCCGGCCCGGCCGCGGCGCTGGTCGCCGGCCTGCAATCGCGTATGGGCGCCATTGCGGCGGCGGTCCCGGCCGACCGGCCCACCGTCGCGACCGTCGAGTGGATCGACCCTCTCATGGCCGCCGGCAACTGGATGCCGACCCTGGTGGCGATGGCCGGCGGCCGCAACCTGTTCGGCGAGGCCGGTGCCGATGCGCCCCGGCTTGCCTGGGACACGCTGCGGGCGGCCGACCCGGACGCGATCATCGTCCTGCCCTGCGGGTTCGACATGGCGCGCAGCATGGCGGAGATGCCGGCGCTGGCGGCGCAGCCGGGCTGGCCGGACCTGCGCGCGGTCAGGAACGGCAGGGTCTTCGTCGCCGACGGCCACCGCTATTTCAACCGGCCGGGCCCGCGCCTCGCCGAATCGCTGGAAATGCTGGCCGAAATGCTCCACCCGGACCGCTTCGATTTCGGCTGGCGCGGCACCGGCTGGCAGCCCTTTGCGGGGTAGGCGGGCGCGCTACAGTTTGCGGCGGGCCTTGAGCGCGGCGGTCAGCGTGCCATCGTCGAGATAGTCGAGCTCGCCGCCGACCGGCACGCCATGGGCCAGCGCCGTGACCGCAACGCCGGCATCGGCCAGACGCTCGGCGATATAGTGGCCGGTGGTCTGCCCCTCCACCGTGGCATTGGTCGCCAGAACGATTTCGGCGACCGCGGGCTCCGAAGCGCGGCGCACCAGGGCGGGAATGCGCAATTCGTCCGGCCCGACCCCGTCCAGCGCCGAGAGCGTGCCGCCGAGCACATGGTAGCGGCCGCGGAAGGCGCCGGCGCGCTCCATCGCCCACAGATCGCCGACCTCCTCGACCACGCACAGGACCGAGGGATCGCGCCGCGGATCGGTGCAGATGGCGCACGGATCGGCGGTATCGACATTGCCGCACAGGCTGCAGGCGGCGACCCGCTCGACCGCCTCGGCAAGCGCGCGGGCGAGCGGCGCCATGGTCTGCTCCTTGCGCTTGACCATGTGCAGGGCGGCGCGGCGGGCGCTGCGCGGGCCGAGGCCCGGCAGCTTCGCCAGCAGCTGGATCAGCCGCTCGATCTCCGCGCCGGCCATGGTGCGGCGGTCAGAAGGGCAGCTTGAAGCCGCCGGGCAGGTTGAGCCCGCCGGTCAGCTTCGACATTTCTTCCTGCTGGCGCGCCTCGACCCGGGATTTTGCGTCGGCAAACGCGGCGACGAGCAGGTCTTCCAGCACCGCCGCCTCCGACGGCACCAGCGCGGCCGGATCGATCCGCACCGCGGTCACCTCGTTGCGCCCGTTCATGGTCACCTGCACGAGGCCGGCACCGGCCCGGCCCTCATATTCGGCTTCGGCAAGCTCGCGCTGCATGGCCTCCAGCCTGGCCTGCATCTGCCCGGCCTGCTTCATCAGGTCGGCGATATTCTTCATCCCCCGTCTCCCCCGGCACTTCTGCCGACATTTGCGCCAGCGGCGCCGGACGGCGCCTCGGGCGCGGAAATATCGGCCAGCCTGCTGCCGTCGAACCGGTCGAGGACCGCCCGCACCAGCGGGTCCCGCGCCGCCTCTTCCATCAGCTGCTGCCGGGCGGCATCGTCCTGCATTTTCAGGGTCGGCGCGCCCTCCGCCGCCGAGACGACGACCATCCAGCGCCGGCCGGTCCATTGCTCCAGCAGGGCCGAGACCCGGCCGGGCAACGTGTCGCTCGCGCCGGGCGCCGGGCGGATTTCCAGCCGGCCGATATCGTATGAGACCGGATGCACGGCGCTGTAGAGCTGGCCGTAGAGCACCATTTCGCCCTGCGCCTCGAACAGCGCCGCCATCGCGCGGAAATCGGCCGGCGGCGGCGCGGCGGGCGGATCGGCGGCAGCAGGCGCGCCGGAGGCCGGCGTTTCCGGGGCCGCCTCTGCCGGGCCGGGCGGCGCCGGGTCCGCCGGGTCTGCAAGGTCCGCGGGCGGCGGTTCGGCCGCCGCCGATGGCACGGCCTCCGGCGCCCCGCGGGCGGGGGCGGGGGCGGGGGCGGCCGGCGACGCTTCGGCCGGCGGCGAGCGCTGCAGCCGCTCGACCAGATCGCCCGGCGTCGGCAGTTCGGCGACATAGCACAGGCGCACGATCAGCATGTCGAGCGCCGTCATGGCCTGCGGCGCGAGCTGGACCTCGCCGGCGCCTTTCAGCAGCATCTGCCAGGCGCGGGCGAGCGTACCCATCTGCAGCCGCCCGGCAAGGCCGGCGGCGCGCTGCGCATCGGTCTCCGACGCGCCGGCGCCGGCGGCCCGGGCCTCCGGCGCCAGCTTCAGCCGGGTCAGCCAGTGGGCGATGTCCATCAGGTCCTGGACCATGAGCAGCGGCGCGGCGCCATCGCGATAGAGCGCGCCGGCGCGCTCGAGGGCGCCGGGCGCATCGCCGGCCATGACCGCCTCGAACAGGTCGAGGCTGCGCGACCGGTCCGCCATGCCGAGCAGGGCGCGCACCCGGTCTGCCGCGACCGGACCGGCCCCGGCATCGGACTGGGCGATGACCCGGTCGAGCAGGGACAGGCCGTCGCGCACCGAGCCATCGGCCGCCCGGACGAGCAGCGCGATGGCCGGCTCGGCAATCGCCGCCCCTTCGCGCCCGGCGATATCGGTCAGATGCGCCGCCAGCTCCGCCTCGTCGAGCCGCCGCAGGTCGAAGCGCTGGCAGCGCGACAGGATGGTCACCGGAACCTTGCGGACCTCTGTGGTCGCAAACACGAACTTCACGTGCTCCGGCGGCTCTTCGAGCGTCTTCAGCAGGGCGTTGAAGGCCTGCCGGGAGAGCATGTGGACTTCATCGACGATGAAGATGCGATAGCGGGCGGCGTTCGGCCGGTAGCGCACGCTGTCGATGATCTCGCGGACATTGTCGACCCCGGTGTTCGAGGCGGCATCGATCTCCAGCACATCGACATCCCGGTCTTCGGCAATCGCCACGCAGCGCGGGCACACGCCGCACGGATCGACCGTCGGCCCGCCGGTGCCGTCCGGGCCGATGCAGTTCAGGGCGCGGGCGATCAGCCGGGCGGTCGTCGTCTTGCCGATGCCGCGCACGCCGGTGAGGATGAAGGCGTGATGGACCCGGTTGAGCCGGATTGCGTTGGTCAGCGTGCGGACCAGCACATCCTGGCCGATCAGCTCGCCGAAGGTGGCCGGCCGGTATTTGCGCGCCAGAACGCGATATTCCGCGCGGCCTTCGGCAGCGGGCTCGACGGTTTCGGGGGCTGCGGCGGTTTCGGGGCTGTCGGCCATGCCTCGCCACACTGCGGCGGCGCCCCGGTCGTCTCCGACCGTCCGGGCGAACGCGCTGGGAGCCGGTGGAAGACTGGACAGCGACCCGGGCGAAACTCGTTACGGCTGCTTCCTTCCGGACCTGACCGGGTTGGCGAGGCGCCCGTCCGCGCCAGTCTTCCGCCCGGAATATCGGGATTTCGCCGCCGGCGCGCAAGCGCAGACTTCGGCCGCGGCCGGCCGGGAGCGGCCGGCCGGCGCCGCCTGCGACCCCGTGGCCGCGCCCTGGCGGCGCCGGGCCGGCGGGAAGGGTACGATTGTCCGTTCAATTCCGCCCGAAACGCTCCATATAAAGCTGCGAAGGCCGAACTCCGCCGGGCAGCCCCTGCTCGAGGGGGAAACCGGGGATCGCGGCGGGCGCCGCCGAACGCCGCCGGGCCGGCCCGCCTCCACACGCCCCGAACCGTCTCCGAACCCCCGAACGGCGCCGAATGCTGAACCGCGTGCAGAGAACGGCCCGACCGTATCGCGATCCGCGCCCCTGCCGCGGCGGCGCGGCCGTGCGGGCGGGCGCCTGATGCTGCTTCTGGCGCAGGCGGCGGCCGGGCTGGTCCTGCTGCTGCTCGGCGGCGAGTGGCTGGTCCGCGGCGCCGTTTCGCTGGCCGGCCGGCTGGGGGTCTCGCCGCTGATCGTCGGCCTGTCGGTCGTCGCCGCCGGCACCAGCGCGCCCGAACTGTTCGTCAGCCTCATCTCGGTGCTGGAGGACAAGCCGGCGATTGCCATCGGCAATGTCGTCGGCAGCAATGTCGCCAATATCCTTCTGGTGCTGGGCGTCGCGGCGCTGATCTGGCCGGTCGCGGTGCGCCGGGGCATCGCCCGGCGCGACGGGCCGGCTCTGGTCGGGGCGACGGTCCTGTTCGGCGCGCTCGCCCTTGTTGGCATCATCGACCGTCCGGTCGGCATCGCCATGACGGCCGCGCTGATCGTCTGGCTGCATATGGTATACAGGGCCGATCTGCGCGATTCCCGCGCCCGCGCCGAAATCGAGGACGAAGTCGCCGGGCTCGGCGGCGACCGCGCGCCCTGGCTGATCGCCGTGCTGCTGGCCTGCGGCTTCGGCGGCGTCATCGCCGGGTCGGAGCTGCTGGTCGCCGGCGCAGTCGGCATCGCGGCCGAGGCCGGCCTGTCCGAAACCGCCATCGGCGTCTCGCTCGTCGCCGTCGGCACCTCGCTGCCGGAACTGGCCGCCGCCATCGCCGCGGCGCGCAACCGCCATACCGAGCTGGCGCTGGGCAATGTGATCGGCAGCTGCATTTTCAACATTCTCGCCATTATCGGCATCGTCGCCGCGGTCAGGCCGCTGGCGGTGCCGGACGAGGTGCTGTCCTTCGACCTGTGGGTGCTCGGCGGCACCACGCTGGCCTTTGTCGGCCTCGCCCTGGCGGTGCCGCGGCTGGGCCGGGCGGCCGGCATCGTCATGCTGCTGTGCTATGCTGCCTATATCGTTGCCCAGCTCACCGGCCTGTCGGCCGTGCCGGCGATGTACCGGCCGGCCTGAAGCCGCGGGCGCCCGACCCGGACTGCCGAACCGCGACTGCCACACTGCCGACGCCGCCATGACCGACGCCCGACCCCGCAACGATGCCGAAGCCGCCCCGGCGGCCGCCGGCGGTACCGAAGCCGGCATCGCCCTCGTCACCGGCGCGGCGACCCGGATCGGCCGGGCCATCGCGCTCGATCTGGCCGGCGCCGGCTGGACGGTCGCGGTGCACTACCGGCATTCGGAGCGCGAGGCGCACGCCGTCGTCGACCGCATCCGCGCCGATGGCGGCGAGGCCGCGGCCATCCGGGCCGATCTGGCGGTCGAGGAAGAGGCGGCGGCGCTGCTGCCGGCGGTTTGCCGGCGCTTCGGGCCGGTCGGCTGTCTGGTCAACAATGCCAGCGAGTTCGAACGCGACGAGATCGGCGACATGACCCGGCAGAGCTGGGACATGCATATCGAAACCAATCTGCGCGCGCCCCTGGTGCTGATGCAGGAGATGGCCCGGCAGCTGCCGGCCGACCGGGCCGGCGCCATCGTCAATCTGCTCGACCAGCGCGTGCTCAACCCGACTCCGCACTTCGTCAGCTACACCGTGAGCAAGGCGGCGCTGTGGACCCTGACCCGGACCATGGCGATGGCGCTCGCGCCGCGCATCCGGGTGAACGCGATCGGGCCGGGCCCGGCGCTGCCCAGCAAGCGCCAGAGCCCGGCCGACCTCGCCCGCCAGATCGAAAAACTGCCGCTGCGCTGTGCCGGCACGCCGCAGGACATTGCAGCGGCGATACGGTTCATTCTCGCCATGCCGTCGATGACCGGCCAGATGATCGCCCTGGACGGGGGCCAGCATCTGGGATGGGCGCAGCCGGACCGGGCCGGGGGCGACCGGGAATGAGCCGCCGCCCGGCCAAGGCGCCGCCGCTTCACGAGGACGGACGACAGCCCATGACCCGCGCCCCGGAAACCGCGGCCCCGCCGCCCGGCGGCCGGCGCCGCATGTTCGTCCGCGACCTGGTGCTGAGCTGCTCCATCGGCGTCCACCGCCACGAGCGCGATGCGGCCCAGCGCGTGCGGCTGAATATCGACCTGGCGGTCGCCGACGATTCGGCCGGCCTGAGCGGCCGGCTCGCCGATACGGTCGATTATGAGAATATCGTCGAGCGCGCGCGCAGCATCGCCGGCGCGCGGCACTACACTCTGGTCGAAACCCTGGCCGAGGCGCTGGCGGCCATGTGCCTGGCCGATCCGCGGGTGCACACCGCCCGCATCCGGGTCGAGAAGCCGGATGTCTTCGCCGATACCGGCGCGGTCGGCGTCGAGATCGAAAGACCGCGCCGAACCGGGCCGAACGGCTGATTCGGCGCGCGGTTTCCGGCGTTTGTTCACACGCCGCCCGGCGCGCCGCAATACGCCGGATTTCGGGCGGTCTCCGGGCGACATTACCGAACGATGATATCGGGACGATGCAAAAATCCATATATGACAATGTGTTAGCTGATTTTGCCCAATAAATCGGCAATCCGGGGCCGGGCCGCGGGTTTCTGCGGAATCTCCGCGTCGGCGCCGCTTGTCCCACAGACTTATCCACAGTTTTCGTGGACAAGCGCCGGCCTCCCGGCGCCGGCCGGAAAAGCGCAAACGATTCAAGCGGCTAGCCCGGCCCGGACGCGGGTGCGGCTGCCCGTATCGCCGCCCCTGACGGCCGTACCCGCCGCCCGCAGCGTCGATTGACCGTGCGGCCGCTTTGGGCGCACGATTGGCGCCATGGCGTCCGGCACCAGAGCGAAAGCGGCACGGGAAGCGCGCGCGCCCGCCATCGCCGCGGCGGCGCCGGAGGCGGTGCCCGGCGGCGAGGCGCTGCCGCCGTCGCTGGCCGCCGGCATCGCCTGTCTGAAGGGCGAGCTGCCCCGGCTGTCGGCCGAACCCGGCGTCTACCGCATGATCGACCGGCGGGGCGAGGCGCTCTATGTCGGCAAGGCGCGCAATCTGCGCCGGCGCGTCGCCAGCTACACGACGCCATCGAGGCTGCCGGAGCGCCTGCGCCGCATGGTCGCGGAAACCGCATCGCTCGAAATCGTCGAGACCCATACCGAGGTCGAGGCGCTGCTGCTCGAATCGAATCTCATCAAGCGGCTGCGGCCGCGCTACAATATCCTGCTGCGGGACGACAAATCCTTTCCCTACATCCGCATCGGCCGGAAGGACGGGCGCGCCGGGCCGGAGCGGCCGGGCCGCTGGCCGCGCATCGCCAAATATCGCGGCAGCCGCGCCGAGCCGGGCGCCTATTACGGGCCGTTCGCCTCGGCCGGCGCCGTCAACCGGACCCTGAACGCCCTCGAACGCGCCTTCCTGCTGCGCTCGTGCAGCGATTCCATGTTCGCCTCGCGGAGCCGGCCCTGCCTGCTGTTCCAGATCCGGCGCTGCAGCGCGCCCTGCGTCGGGCGCATCGGCGAGGCCGAATACGATGCCCTGGTCGCCCAGGCGGAGGCCTTCCTGTCCGGCCGCAGCAGCGCGATCCAACGCGACCTGGCCGGGCGGATGGAGGCCGCCGCCGAAGCACTGGAATTCGAGACCGCCGCCTATCTGCGCGACCGCATCCAGGCCCTCGCCCATATCCAGTCGCGCCAGGACATCAACCTGCCGACGCCGGACGATGCCGATGTCGTCGCGGCGTGGCGCGAGGGCGAGCACAGCTGCATTCAGGTGTTCTTCTTTCGCGGCGGGCGCAATTACGGCAACCGGGCCTATTATCCGCGGCACCACAGATCGGCCGACGATGCCGATATCCTCGCCGCCTTTCTCGGCCAGTTCTACGACAACAAGCCGCCGCCCCGGCTGATCCTGACCGGCGGGCCGGTCGCCGACCGGGAGCTGGTCGCCGCGGCGCTGGGCACGAAGGCCGGCCGCAAGGTCGCCCTCATCGAGCCGAAGCGCGGCGACAAGCGCAAGCTGGTCGAGCACGCGCGGGCCAATGCCCGGGCGGCGCTCGCCCGCCGACTGTCGGAAAACGCCTCCCGGCGGCAGCTGCTGGAGGGGGTGGCGGACGCATTCGGCCTCGACGGGCCGCCGGAGCGGATCGAGGTCTATGACAACAGCCATGTTTCGGGCGCCCACGCCGTCGGCGGCATGATCGTCGCCGGCCGGGACGGGCCGGTGCGCAACGCCTGGCGCAAGTTCAACATCCGGTCGGACGGCCTCGCGCCCGGCGACGATTACGGCATGATGCGCGAGGTGCTGACCCGGCGCTTCGGCCGCGCGATCCGGGAAGACCCGACGCGCGAGACCGGCACCTGGCCGGACCTGATCCTGCTCGATGGCGGCCGCGGCCAGCTCGGCAGCGCGCTCGAGGCGCTGGCGGCGCTCGGCATCGACGACATTCCGGCGGTCGGCGTCTCCAAGGGGCCGGAGCGCAACGCCGGCCGGGAGACCTTCCACCTGGCCGACGGCAGCAGCTTCAGCCTGCCGGGCGACGACCCGGTGCTCTATTTCCTGCAGCGCCTGCGCGACGAGGCGCACCGCTATGCCGTCGGCGCCCACCGCACGCGCCGGGCCAATGCGCAGACCCGCTCGGTACTGGACGAAATTCCCGGCATCGGCGCCCGGCGCAAGCGGGCGCTGCTCAACCATTTCGGCTCGGTGCGCAATATCGAGCGCGCCGGCCTGAGCGATCTGGAGGCTGTCGACGGCATCAGCCGGGCGGTCGCCCGCACCGTGTTCGACTGGTTTCATGCCGAGCCCTGACCGCCGCCCCGCCGGGGAAACCGCGCCCATGCCCGTATCCCGATCCACCCTGCTGCTGGCCCCGAACCTGCTCACCCTCGGCCGGGTGGCGCTGGTGCCGTTCTTCGTCGCCGCCTTCTGGCTGCCGGAGCCGGCCGGCACCTGGGCCGCGTTCGCCCTGTTCGCGCTGGCCGGGGCGACCGACTGGCTCGACGGCCGGCTCGCCCGGCGCCGCGGCACGGTTTCCGATTTCGGCCGCTTCCTCGACCCGGTCGCCGACAAGATCCTGGTGGCGGCGGCGCTGGTGATGCTGGCGGCCTCGGACCGCCTGTCGGATGCCGGCCTTGTCGCGGCGGTCGTCATCCTGGTGCGCGAGCTGGCCGTCTCCGGCCTGCGCGAGTTTCTCGCCGGCGCCGCCGTCGTGCCGGTATCGCCGCTGGCGAAATGGAAGACGGCGGCCCAGTTCGCCGCCATCGCCGTGCTGCTGCTCGCCGGCGCGTTCGCCGACGGGCCGCTGCCGGCGGCGGGCGAGGCGCTGCTCTGGCTGGCCGCACTGCTCGCCGTCGCCACCGGGGCGGCCTATCTGCGCGCCGGCCTGCGCCATATGGACGGCTGACCGGCCGCGAAGAGGGGGCGGGAAGGGCGGCCGGCGGCGCGACTCTGGGTTGCAGGGGCGGAAGGCGCGGCGCGCGTTGACTCCGCTTTGCAACATCCAATATGGTGCAGTGCGAAATAACGGGGGGCCGTGCGGGCATCCGTGCCGGGGGGCGCCTTCCGGTCTGCCGGACCGGCCCGACCCCGGATTGGATCAACCGACGCCGCCGGCCGCGCCAGAGAGGCGCCGGCCCGGCCGCTCCCTTGTCAGACAAGCCGCCGATGAAAGTCCTCGTCGCTGTCAAGCGCGTGATCGACTACAATGTGAAGGTCCGCGTCAAATCCGACGGTTCGGGCGTCGAGCTCGCGAACGTCAAAATGTCCATGAACCCGTTCGACGAGATCGGCGTCGAGGAGGCGGTGCGGATGAAGGAGGCCGGCGTGGCGAGCGAAATCGTCGCCATCAGCCTCGGCGTCCAGCAGTGCCAGGAGACGATCCGCACCGCGCTCGCCATGGGGGCGGACCGCGGCATTCACGTGCTGAGCGACGATCCGCTCGAGCCGCTCGCCGTCGCCAAGCTGATCGCGGCCGTGATCGGCCGGGAAAGCCCGGATATCGCGATCCTCGGCAAGCAGGCCATCGACGACGACGCCAACCAGACCGGCCAGATGCTGGCGGCCTTGCTCGGCTGGCCCCAGGCCACGTTCGCCTCGGCGGTCGCGGCCGCCAATGGCGGGCTGACGGTCACCCGCGAGGTCGATGGCGGGCTCGAGACCATCGAGACCAGCCTGCCCGCGGTCGTCACCACGGACCTGCGGCTGAACGAGCCGCGCTATGCCTCGCTGCCGAACATCATGAAGGCGAAGAAGAAGCCGATCGACCGGGTGACGCCGGCGGAGCTCGGCGTCGATATCGCGCCGCGGCTCGAAACCCTGCGCGTGGTCGAGCCGGAGAAGCGCGCCGGCGGCGTCAAGGTCGAAAGCGTGGCCGAACTGGTCGGCAAGCTGCAGAACGAGGCCAAGGTCATCTGACCGGCCGGAGCGCCCGGCCCGGCCGGGCCGGGCAGCGCGGAGAATGAAGGAGATACGCGGGACATGACGGTTCTCGTCCTTGCGGAACACGACAATGCCAGCCTCAACGTCGCGACCCTCTCCGCGGTGGCGGCGGCACAGGCGCTGGGCGGCGACATCGACCTGCTGGTGGCCGGCGAGGGCTGCGCCGCCGTGGCGGCCGAGGCGGCGCAGATCGGCGGCATCGCCAGGGTGCTGCACGCCGACGGCCCCCATCTGGCGCACGGCCTGGCCGAGGATCTGGCCGCCCTGATCGCCGGCCTGGCCGATGGCTATTCCCATCTGCTGGCAACGGCGACCACCCACGGCAAGAATGTCATGCCGCGGGCAGCGGCGCTGCTCGACGTCCAGCCGGTTTCCGACATCACCGGCATCGAGGGCGCGGATACGTTCGTCCGGCCGATCTATGCCGGCAACGCCATGGCGACGGTGCGCTCGACCGACCGGGTGAAGGTGGTGACGGTGCGCCAGACCGCGTTCGACGCCGCCGCACCGGAGGGCGGCAGCGCGGCGGTCGAGGCCATCGACGCCGGCGCCGATATCGAGGGCAGCGCCTTTGTCGGCCAGGAATTGTCGCGCTCGGACCGGCCGGAGCTCACCTCGGCGCGGGTCGTCGTTTCCGGCGGGCGCGGCATGCAGTCGGGCGAGAATTTCCCGATGCTGGAGGAGGTGGCGGACAAGCTCGGCGCCGCGGTCGGCGCCTCGCGGGCGGCGGTCGATGCCGGGTTCGTGCCCAACGATTATCAGGTCGGCCAGACCGGCAAGGTGGTGGCGCCGGACCTCTATATCGCGGTCGGCATCTCCGGCGCGATCCAGCATCTGGCCGGCATGAAGGATTCGAAGGTCATCGTGGCGATCAACAAGGACGAGGAAGCGCCGATCTTCCAGGTCGCGGACTATGGCCTGGTGGCCGACCTGTTCAGCGCGGTGCCGGCGCTTTCGGCCGAGCTGGACAAGGTCGAGGTGCGCAAGTAGCGCTTGGCGGAGCGGGCGCCGTCATGGACGGACAGGCAACCGCCGACAGGGAAGGGACCGGGACGCTGTCGATCAGGAAAGTGGGCGTCATCGGCGCCGGACAGATGGGCAACGGCATCGCGCACGTATCGGCGCTGAACGGCTATGACGTCGTGCTGAACGACGTCAGCGAGGCGGCGCTCGACGCGGCGATGGCGACCATCCGCGATAATCTGGAACGCCAGTCGCGGCGCGGCATCGTCGCCGATGCCGATATCGACGGTGCGCTGGCGCGCATCGTGCCGGCGCTCGACCTCGAAGCGATGCAGGATTGCGACATCGCCATCGAGGCGGCGACCGAGGACGAGTCGGTCAAGCGCGCGATCCTCAAGGAGCTTTCGACGAAGCTGCAGCCGGATGCGATCATCGCGTCCAACACATCCTCGATTTCGATCACCCGGCTGGCTGCCGTCACCGACCGGCCGGAACGTTTCATCGGCATGCATTTCATGAATCCGGTGCCGATGATGAAGCTGGTCGAGCTGATCCGCGGCCTGGCGACCGACGAGGCGACCTATCGCGTCGTCGCCGAGCTGGCGCGCAGCCTGGGCAAGACGATTGCCCAGTCGGAGGATTTCCCGGCCTTCATCGTCAACCGCATCCTGCTGCCGATGATCAACGAGGCGGTCTATACGCTCTATGAGGGCGTCGGCACCGTCGAGGCCATCGACACGGCGATGAAGCTGGGCGCCAACCACCCGATGGGGCCGCTGGAGCTGGCCGATTTCATCGGCCTCGATACGGCGCTCGCGGTGATGCAGGTGCTGTATGACGGCCTGGCCGATTCGAAATACCGGCCCTGCCCGCTGCTGGTGAAATATGTCGAGGCCGGCTGGCTCGGCCGCAAGGTCGGCCGCGGCTTCTACGACTATTCCGGCGAAACCCCCGAACCGACGCGCTGACGCACCGGCGATTCGGGGCCGGTTTCAGCTTCAGAAATCCGTGCAGCGGCCGCCGACTTCCCAATCGCCGTAGCGGGTGGGTTCGGGGCCGGCCGGGCCGCCGATTTCGCCGCTTTCGGGCCTGCCGCCGGCCGGCGCTGCCGGAGGCGCCGGGGGCGCCTCCTCCCGACCGGAAGGGTCTGCCGCGGGCGTGGCTGCGCTGTTCTGCCTGTCTGCGGTCATCGCCGGCTCTCTCCCCGTCTCCCCGGCGGCTTCATGCGGCCGCGGGTGCAATACATGGCCCGGAGCGGGATTGCCGGGACGGTCCCGGCTTCCCAAATGACGGGCAGGCCCACCCCCTCGCTGCCGTCCGGGAGGTTCCGTTCCGCCATGGCCGCCCTGCTGCGCACCGGCATCCTGCTCGCCGCCATCACCGCCCTGTTCGTCGGCATCGGCTTTGCCGTCGGCGGCGCGGCCGGCGCAGCGATTGCCTTTCTGATCGCGCTCGCCACCAACGCCCTCGCCTGGTGGAACTCCGACCGGATGGTCCTTTCGATCTACCGCGCCCGGCCGGCGACGCAGCGCGACGCGCCCGAACTGTTCGGCACCGTCGAGCGGCTCGCCGAACGCGCCGACCTGCCCATGCCGGCGGTTTATATCATCGACAGCGAACAACCCAACGCCTTTGCCACCGGGCGCAGCCCGAACCGGGCCGCCGTCGCGGCGACGACCGGCCTGCTGCGCACCTGTTCGCGCGAAGAGGTCGCCGGCGTGATGGCGCACGAACTGGCCCATGTGAAAAGCCGGGACACGACGATCATGACCGTGACGGCGACCCTCGCTGGCGCCATCGGCTTCCTGAGCATGTTCGCCCTGTTCTTCGGCGGCAGTTCGCGCAACGGCGGCAATGCGGCGGTGGCGCTCATCGTCGCCCTGCTGGCGCCGGTCGCCGCCGGCCTGGTGCAGATGGCGATCTCGCGCACCCGGGAATATGAGGCGGACCGGATCGGCGCCGAAATCTGCGGCAATCCGGCATGGCTGGCCTCGGCGCTGGAGCGGCTGGACGCGGCGGCCGGGCGGACGGTCAACCCCGATGCCGAGCGCCACCCGGCGACGGCACATCTGTTCATCGTCAATCCGCTGAAATCGAATGCGGTCGATTCGCTCTTCGCGACCCATCCGAAGATGGCCGACCGGATCGCCCGGCTGCGCGCCATGGCTGCCGCCGATGCCCGGCCCCGGACAGTGACCGGGATCGCCGTCAGCGTCGGCAATGCGGATGCCGGGGCGGACAGGGCAGCCGCACCGGCCGCCACGCGCATCCCGCGCTCGCGCCGCGGCCCCTGGGGTTGAGCCGGCCGCCGGACCCGGCACGGCTGTGCGCCCACGCGGCGCTGGCCGATGTGCTGCTGCGGCGCAGCGCGCTCGATTCCGCCCTGGCGCCGCGCCTCGACCGGCTCGCTAATCCGCGAGACCGGCGCTTCGCCCACCGGCTGGTGCTGACGGTGCTGCGCCATCGCGGCGCGCTGCAGGCGGCGGTCGGCAGCCTGCTGGAGCGGCCCCTGCCGGCCGGGGCCGCGCCGGCCGGGGTGCTGCTCGAGGCCGGGCTGGCCCAGCTGCTGCTGTTCGATATTCCCGACCATGCCGCGGTCGACAGCAGCGTCGCCCTGACCGCGCCGCTGGGCCTGCGCCGCTACCGGGCGCTGGTCAACGCCGTCCTGCGCCGGGCCCAGCGCGAGCGGGCGCGCCTGCAGGAAATGCTGGAGCCGCCGCTTGCCGCCCTGCCGGACTGGCTGGCGGCGCGCTGGCGCGCCCGGTTCGGCCCGGCCCTCGCGGCCGAAATCGCGGCGGCGATCCGGGCCGAGCCGCCGCTCGACATTTCGGTCGTCGGCGATGTCGAAGGCTGGGCGCGGCGGCTGCAGGCCCGGCCGCTGATGGGTAATACCCTGCGCCGGCCGGCCGGCACGGTTGCCGGACTGGACGGCTATGACGAGGGCGGCTGGTGGGTGCAGGATGCGGCGGCGGCGCTGCCGGCCCGCCTGCTGCCGATCCCCGACGACGGGATCGTGCTCGACCTGTGCGCCGCGCCCGGCGGCAAGACGGCCCAGCTCGCCGCCGCCGGTGCGCGGGTCGTGGCGGTCGACCGGTCGGCGCGGCGGCTGCGCCGGCTGCGGGACAATCTGCGCCGGCTGCGGCTCGACGCCGATACCGTCGAGGCCGACGCCACCGCCTGGCAGCCCGACCGGCCGGCCGGCGCCATCCTGCTCGATGCGCCGTGCAGCGCCACCGGCACCGTCCGCCGCCGGCCGGACATTCCCTGGACCCGGACGGCGGACGATATCGCCGCCCTCGCCCGGCTGCAGGCCGCCCTGCTCGCCAATGCGGCGGCCCGGCTGCGGCCGGGCGGCGTGCTGGTCTATGCGGTCTGCTCGCTCGAAGCGGAGGAGGGGCCGGAGCGGATCGCCCGCCTACTGGCGGAAAATCCGGCGCTGGAGCGACTGCCGATCAGGGCGGCGGCGCTCGGCCCGGCGGCGGCGGCCCTGACGCCGGACGGCGATATCCAGACCCTGCCGTGCCACCTGGCGGCCGAGGGCGGGATGGACGGCTTCTTCGTCGCGCGCCTGCGGCGGCGGGCCTGACCGGCGGCGGCGTTCGCCGGCTTGTGGCCAATTCGCTTCATTTTCATCGCCGGATTCTTCAATATAGAAGGGGATTCCGGCCTGCACGGCCGGCCTGCTTGCAAAGGCCCCCTTCATGGCACAGCCCGTGCTCATCGCCCCATCGATCCTGGCGGCCGATTTCGCCCGGCTGGGCGCCGAGGTGCGCGCCATCGACGAGGCCGGCGCGGACTATATCCATGTCGATGTCATGGATGGCCATTTCGTGCCCAACCTCACGATCGGGCCGGGGGTGGTGAAGGCGCTGCGGCCGCATTCGGACAAGGTGTTCGACGTCCATCTGATGGTCGCGCCGGTCGATCCCTTCCTCGAGGCCTTCGCCGGGGCGGGCGCCGATATCCTCACCGTCCATGCCGAGGCCGGCCCGCATCTCCACCGGACGCTGCAGCGGATCCGCGATCTGGGCAGGAAGGCCGGCGTCTCGCTCAATCCCGGCACGCCGGCTTCGGCGGTCGAGCCGGTGCTGGATATGGTCGATCTCATCCTGGTCATGTCGGTCAATCCGGGGTTCGGCGGCCAGCGCTTCATTCCGGCGCAGCTCGACAAGATCCGGGCCCTGCGCGATCTGACCGCCCGGCTGGACCGCCCCGTCGATCTGGAGGTGGATGGCGGCATCGATGCCGAAACGGCGCCGCTCGCCATCGCCGCCGGCGCCAATGTGCTGGTTGCCGGCACCGCGGCCTTCGCCGGCGGGCCGGCGCATTATGCGGAGAATATCCGCCGGCTGCGCGGTGGCTGAGTCCGGGCCGGGCCCGGCGGTACGGAGCTACGTGCCGTCGCTGGCGCGCAGCCTCGATGCGCTGCGCCATGGCCTGACCGGCGCGTGGTATCGCAGCGCCCTCTATCAGTGGCAGTTGGGCGGCACCAGGGCGACCCAGGTTCTGCTCGTCCCGCACGATCCCTGGCCCGGCGATTCGGAAACCGGCAAGGCGATTCTGGCCGGCGCCTTCAGCTTCCGGGCCGAGCCGCTGTGGCGCGACGAAGAGCTGCCCATCGAGCCCCACGGCTTCGCCTGGCTGCGCGACCTGCGCGCGACCGGCACCGAGGCCGGCCGGCGCGTCGGCCGCCAGATGATCGACGACTGGATCGCCCGTTTCGGCCGCTACCACCATCACAGCTGGCGGTCGGAGATCGCCGCCGAACGGCTGATCAACTGGCTGAGCCAGTTCGATTTCTTCTGCCGCGGCGCCGACCGGGCCTTTCGCGATCGGGTGCTGCGCAGCGTCGCCCGGCAGGCCCGGCACCTGGCGAACGCGACCGGGAAATCGACCCGCGGCGCCCGGCGGGTGCGGGTTGCCAAGGGCCTGATCTATGTCGGCGCCTGCCTGCCCGGCACCCATGCCCGGCTGTACCGGGGCCTGGCGCTGCTCGAGAACGAGATCGAACACCGGATCCATGCCGATGGCGGCGTCGCGGAACGCTGCCCCTCCCTGCAGCACGCCATCCTGCGCGACCTCATCGATGTGCGCAGCGTGCTGGCCTCGAGCCACCAGGATTCCTCGCCTGTCGTGCAGGGCGCCATCGACCGGGCGGCGCCGATGCTGCGCGGCCTGCGCATGGGCGATGGCGGGCTTGCCGTGTTCAATGGCGGCTTCGAGGAGCATGACTGGCAGATCGACATGACGCTCAACCAGTCCGGCTCGACCGGCAAGCCGCCGGAACATTCGCCCCATACCGGCTTTCAGCGCGTCACCGCCGGCCGCACCGCCATCGTCATGGACAGCGGCGCGCCGCCGCCGCCGGGGCATGACGAGCTCGCCCATGCCGGCCTGCTCGGCTTCGAGATGAGCGCCGGCCGCGCCCGGCTGATCGTCAATTGCGGCAGCGACTGGAAGGCGCACAGCGAATGGGCCTTCGCCGGCCGGGTCTCGGCCGCCCATTCCACGCTCGTCGTCGCCGACCGGAATTCGTCGCGGCTCTATCGCAATGGCGGCCTCGGCCGGCGCCCCGAAACGGTGACCGCCCGGCGGCGGGAGCATGACGGCGCCGTGGTGATCGAGGGCAGCCATGACGGCTATGTGCCGGGCTTCGACGTTCGCCATACGCGGCGCATCTATGTCTCCGCCAGCGGCGAGGATATCCGCGGCCAGGACATACTGGAGCGGCCGGCGCAATCCCGCCGCGGGCCGGCCGTCGCCTTCGCCGTGCGCTTCCACCTCCACCCCGATGTTTCCATCGATTCCATGTCGATCTGGGAGAAGGGCGGGCGGATTATCGATTTCAGCCGCCGCGGCGCCGGCAACTGGCAGTTCCACGCCGAACAGGGCGTCACCATCCGGGTCGAGGACAGCTTCTACCAGGGCGTGCGCAACCGGCGGCAGCGCACCAGCCAGATCGTCCTGTCGGGCGAATATCGCGGCAGCGGGGCGCAATCGGTGCGCTGGGCGATCCGGCGGCGCTGAAGGCCGGCCGGAACGGGCGGCGCCCTAGAGCGACCAGCGCCGGAAGCCCGCCGGCAGGGAAAGCGCCCGCCACATGCCCCTGATATCGGCCAGCAGGCCGCCCGTTCGCAGCAGGCCGGCCAGGTCCGCGGCGCCGAGCGCGCAATAGGGCGCGTGCGCAACCGCGCCGACCACGGCGTCGAACGGCCCGCCGGCAAGGTCCGGCACCAGATCGATGCCGTGTTCGTGCCGCGCCTCCTGCGGATCGGCGAAAGAGTCGTGCACCGCGACCCGGTGGCCGGCGGCGGCGAGCGCATGGACGAAACCGGCCGCGCCGCTGTTGCGCAGGTCCGGCACATTCTCCTTGAAGGCGAGGCCGAGGACCAGAATATCCGAAGGCCGGCCGAGCGCCGCATCGATGGCGCGGGCGGCGAAGCCGCTCATCCCGTCGTTGATCCGGCGGCCGGCCAGCAGGATGGCCGGCTCGTGCCCGGCCTCCGCCGCCCTGTGGGCCAGATAGTAGGGATCGACGCCGATACAGTGGCCGCCGACCAGGCCGGGCGCGAAGGGCAGGAAATTCCACTTCGTCCGCGCCGCGTCGAGCACATCGCCGGTGGAAAGGCCGAGCCGGGCGCAGATCATCGCCACCTCGTTGACGAAGGCGATATTGATATCGCGCTGGGCATTCTCGATGGCCTTGGCCGCCTCGGCGGTGCGGATATCGCGGGCGACGAAGATTTTGCCGCCGGTCACCCGGCCATAGACCGCCGCCAGCATCCCGGCGACCGCCGCCGTCTCGCCCGCCACCACCTTGACGAGGTCGGCGAGCCCGTGCTGCCGGTCGCCGGGGTTCGTGCGCTCGGGCGAATAGCCGAGGAAGAAATCCCGGCCGCCGGCAAGGCCGGATTCCCGCTCCAGGATCGGCCGGCACACTTCCTCGGTCGCGCCGGGCCAGACCGTGCTTTCCAGAACCACGGTGGCGCCGGCGCGCAGCTGGCGGCCGACATCCGCCATGGCGGCGCGCACGAGGGAGAGATCGGGCCGCTTTTCTGCATCGACCGGCGTCGGCACCGCGACGATGAACAGGTCGGCGCCGGCCATGGCGGCCGGATCGGCGGCGAAGGCCGCCCGGCTCGCGGCGAGATCGGCGGCGGAGACCTCCCCCGTCGCATCCCGCCCGGCGCCCAGCGCGGCGATGCGGCCGGCATCGGCATCGATGCCGACGACCTCGAAATGGCGGGCCAGCGCCACCGCCAGCGGCAGGCCGACATAGCCCAGCCCGATCACGGCGATTCGTTCAGGAAGGGTCATGCCGGCCGGTCGTCTCCTCTGGGTGCTGTCCGTTCGGGCGCCTGCCTGCGGGCGCGGGGCGGTTATGCGCCGCCGCGGCCGGCGGGTGCGTGCGGCATTTTCCGCCGGCGCCGGCGGCATCCCCGGCCGGGGCGCCCTGAAGCGGTGACGGGCGAAGGCCGCCTGCGATAGACTGGTGCCGCCCCGAACCTGCGGCGCGCAGCCGGCGCCGGCCGGGGCGGCCCTCCCTTCCCTGCCGAGGCACGATGACCGGTCCGATCGCCATCGAACGGGCGCTGATCTCCGTTTCCGACAAGACCGGCCTGGCCGGCTTGGCGGAGGCGCTGGCGGCGCGCGGCGTCGAAATCCTGTCCACCGGCGGGACGGCGCAGGCGCTGCGCGATGCCGGCATCGCCGTCGTCGATGTGTCGGCCTGCACCGGCTTTCCGGAAATTCTCGACGGCCGGGTGAAGACGCTGCATCCGGCGATCCATGGCGGCATCCTCGCCCGGCGCGACGATGCCGGCCACCGGGCGGCGCTGGCGGAACACGGCATTGCCGGGATCGATCTCGTCATCGTCAACCTGTATCCGTTCGAGGCCGCCGTCGCCGCGGGCGGGGACGCCCGGTCCTGGATCGAGCAGATCGATATCGGCGGCCCGGCGCTGATCCGAGCGGCGGCGAAAAACCACGCTTTTGTGACCGTTCTGGCCGATCCGGCCGATTATCCGGAATTTTTGAATGAATATACGAAAAATAATGGGTCGGTCCCGGCCGATCTGCGGCAGCGCCTGGCCGGGCGCGCCTTTGCCCGCACCGCGGCCTACGATTCGGCGATTGCGCGCTGGTTCGCCGGGCCGGACGAGGCGCACTTCCCCGACCGGCTGATCCTTTTCGGCCAGCGGCGGCTGGCGCTGCGCTATGGCGAGAACCCGCATCAGGCGGCCGCCTTCTATAGCGATGGCAGCGCCGCCCACGGCATCGGCGATGCGGCGCAAATCCAGGGCAGGGCGCTCAGCTACAACAATATCGCCGATGCCGATGCCGCCTGGGAGCTGGTTGCCGAATTCGACCGGCCGACGGTCGCCATCGTCAAGCACGCCAACCCCTGCGGCGTCGCCAGCGCCGATTCGATTGCCGATGCCTGGCCGCTCGCCCTGGCCTGCGATCCGGTCAGCGCCTTCGGCGGCATCGTCGCCTGCAACCGGCCGCTCGACGGCGCCGCGGCGGCCGGCATCGCCGGCATTTTCGCCGAAGCCATCGTCGCCCCCGACGCCGATGCCGACGCCCGGCGCATCCTGGGCGAGCGCCGGAATCTGCGCGTGCTGCTGACCGGCGGAGTGCCGGACCGGGCGGCGAACCGCCAAACGGTGCGCAGCGTCGCCGGCGGCCTGCTCGTCCAGTCCCGCGATATCGGCATCGCCGAGGGCGAGCTGGCGGTGAAGACGCGCCGGGCGCCGACCAAGAACGAAGTGGCCGACCTGCTGTTCGCCTTCGCCGTGTGCAAGCATGTCCGGTCGAACGCCATCGTCTGCGCGCGCGACCGGCGCACGCTCGGCATCGGCGCCGGACAGATGAGCCGGGTCGATGCCGCCCGGATCGCGGTGCAGAAGGCGGAGGAGGCGGCGCAGGCCGCCGGCCTGGCGCAGCCGCCGCTGGCCGGCGCTGTCGTCGCCTCCGATGCCTTCTTCCCCTTTGCCGACGGCCTGCTGGTCGCGGCGCGCGCCGGCGTGACGGCGGCGATCCAGCCGGGCGGCTCGGTGCGCGACGACGAGGTCATCGCGGCAGCGAACGAACACGGCATCGCCATGGTGTTCGCCGGGCGGCGGCACTTCCGGCACTGACCGACGGCCGGCGCCGGCCGGGCCGGCGCGCCGCGCTTCAGCCCGCGGCTTTGCTTTCCGCACCCGCCGGACCGGCCTTGCGGTCATCGACCGTCAGCAGGATCAGGGCGCCGATAATGAGGAACGGCAGCACCGTCGCCATGGCCCAGCGATGGCCGGCGGCGAGCGTGACCACGCCATAGAGCCACGGCCCGAGAAAGGCGGTGCTCTTGCCGGCGAAGGAATAGAGGCCGAACATTTCCGCCTCCTGCCCCCTGGGCGCCAGGCGGCCCATCAGCGACCGGCTGGCCGACTGGGCGGGGCCGAGGAACAGGCCGATGGCGCCGCCGAGCACGAAGAAGAAGGTCTTGTCGGCGGTGAGCAGCATCGGGATGCCGCAGACGACCATGCCGACAATGCCGACCAGGGTCGTCGGCTTCGCGCCGAGCCAGTCGTCCAGCCAGGCGAACGCCATGGCGCCGATGCCGGCGGTGATATTCACCAGAATGCCGAACAGCAGCACTTCCTCGGTCCCCATGCCGAAAAGGGCCGCGGCATAGATCGCGCCCATGGCGAAGATCGTGTTCATCCCGTCGACATAGAAGATGCGGGCGACCAGGAAGCGGACAATGTTCTTATGCTTGCGGACATTGACCAGCGTGTTGCGCAGCTCGCGCAGCCCGGCGCCGGCCGCCCGGCCGATGGGCAGGCCGCTGCCCGGCGTGTCCGTGGTGAAGAAGAACAGGGGCAGGCTGAAGACGAGCACCCACAGGGCGACCACCGGGCCGGCGATGCGGACATGCTCGGCCGCCGATTTGTCGAGGCCGAAGGGCGCCGTCTCCGGCATGACGAAGACGAACAGCAGCAGGACCAGGCACGCCAGGCCGCCGAAATAGCCGAGGCCCCACGACCAGCCGGACAGGCGGCCCATATGGCTGGCCGGCGCCAGGCCCGGCAGCATGGCATTGTAGAAGACGAGGCCGAGCTCGAAGGCGACCACGCCGATGAAAGCGGCGGCGAGCACGAGCAGGGTGGAATCGACCTCCGGCGCGCCCCACCACAGGGCGGCCGAGGCGCCGACCATGACCAGCGTCCAGCCGACGATCCAGGCCTTGCAGCCCCTGCCATGGTCGGCAATGGCGCCGAGGATCGGGCTGAGAATGGCAACGACGAACGCGGCCGTGCCCTGGGTGAACGCCCATTGGGAGGCGCCGGATATCTTGTCCGCCGCCACCGCACTGGCGAAATAGCTGGCGAAGATGAATGTTGTGACGACAGTGGTGAAGGGCGAGTTCGCCCAATCGTACATGGCCCAGCCGAAGGCGGATTTGCGCCCGCCGGTCCAGATCGCTTCCCTCCCGGAACCTCTCACGATACCGCCCCCCGTTCCATCGATGGATCGTTCGCTGCCAGCGCGGCCAGCGCCTGTTCGGGATCGAGCCTGCCATCGTACAGGGCCCGGCCGCAGATCACCCCCTCGATCCCGCTGCCGGCGGCGCGCTTCAGCGCCTTCAGATCGTCGAGCCCGGCGACGCCGCCGGAGGCGATGACCGGCGTGGTGAGCGCCTGCGCCAGGGCCGCCGTCGCCGCCACATTCACCCCCTTGAGCGCGCCGTCGCGCTCGATATCGGTATAGACGATTGCGGCCACGCCGGCATCCTCGAACGCGCGGGCGAGATCGGCCGCGGTCGTCTCCGAGGTTTCGAGCCAGCCCCGGGTCGCGACCCGGCCGCCCCGCGCATCGATGCCGACCGCGACCCGGCCGGGAAAGGCGCGCGCCGCCTCGCGCACCAGACCGGGCTC
The DNA here is from genome assembly GCA_965221475.1 of Alphaproteobacteria bacterium. GTDB lineage: Bacteria > Pseudomonadota > Alphaproteobacteria > Bin65 > Bin65 > Bin65. The sequence goes on from OZ244891.1 coordinate 1,740,820, forward strand.
GGTGAGCGCGGCGGTGCCGAGGATCGCCCGCGCCACGCCGCGCGCCAGCCACATCTCGATGGCGGCCATGTCGCGGATGCCGCCGCCGAGCTGGACCGGGATCGTCACCGCCGCCAGAATCTCCTCGACCCGCGCCCGGTTGACCGCCCGGCCGGCGACGGCGCCGTTCAGATCGACGACATGCAGCCAGCGGAACCCCTGGGCCGCGAAGCGCGCCGCCTGGGCCGCCGGATCGTCGTTGAACACGGTCTCGCGGTCGAAATCGCCCCGCAGCAGGCGGACGCAGCGGCCGTCCTTGAGATCGATGGCCGGGTACAGGATCATGCCGCGCCGCCCGCCGCTTCCCGCTCCGCATCAGCCGCCGGGCGCAGCTCCTTCCAGTAGTACAGGCCGGCGACCGGCGCGCCATCGACCCGGGCGTAGAAGGGGTTGCGGCCCCAGCGGACATAGCCGAGCGCCTCGTAGAGGCGGATCGCCCGGTCCTGGGTCTCGCGCACATCCAGCGCGATCACGTCGAACCCCTCGGCGCGCGCCAGCACCTCCGCCTTTTCCATCAGCATGCGGGCGAGGCCATGGCCGCGCGCCCACGGCGCGACGAAGGCGTGTTCGAGATGGACGGCAAAGGCCTGCGCCTCATTGCCTGGCGAGGGCCGGACCAGCTGCGCCGAGCCGCAGATCACCCGGTCGATCCGGGCGACGACCAGGATGCGCTCCGGCACGACCAGAATGCCCTTCCAGTAGCGTTCGAGCACCGTCCGCTCCGGCGCGCGCAGCCAGCCGAAGCCGCCGCCGGCGCCAATCGCATCCTCGGCCGCATCGCAGATATCGTTCAGCTCGCCGGGCCCGAAGCGGGTGACGACCTCAACCTCCAGGATCGAATCGGGCGCGGGCCGGGCCGCCGCCCGGCCGGGCTCGCCCGCGCCCGAAGGCCCCGCGCCCGAACGCGCCGTCACGGCCGCCACGCCAGAAAGTTGGCGATCAGGCGCAGCCCGGCCTGCTGGCTCTTCTCCGGGTGGAACTGGGTCCCGACCATATTGTCCCGGCCGACAATGGCCGCCACCGGCCCGCCATAATCGCAGGTCGCCAGCAGGTCGCCGGCATCGGCACAGCGATAGCCGTAGGAATGGACGAAATAGACATGGTCGCCATCGGCCAGCCCGGCCAGCACCGGGTGGCGCGCGCCCGCGGGAAAGGCGAGGTCGTTCCAGCCCATATGGGGGATTTTGAGGCCGGGATCCGCCGGCGCCAGCGCCGCGACCTCGCCCGGAATCCAGCCGAAACCGGGGGTCTCGCCATGCTCCAGGCCGCGGTCGGCGAGCAGCTGCATGCCGACGCAGATGCCGAGGAACGGCGCGCCGCGCGCCTTCACCGCCTCGCCCAGCGCCTCGACCATGCCGTCGAGCGCATCGAGGCCGGCGCGGCAATCGGCAAAGGCGCCCTGGCCGGGCAGGACGACATGGCTCGCCCGGGCGACCGTTTCGGCGTGCCGGGTCGTCGCCACCGGCAGGCTGCGGCCGCCCTGCCGGGCCATGCGGGCGAAGGCCTTTTCCGCCGAGCGCAGATTGCCGGCGCCGTAATCGACGATGGCGACGCCGTCAGCCACCGGCCGCTCCCGCCGGCCGCCGGGGCCGGGCCGGGCTGCAGCCGCTAGAGGGAGCCACCGAGCACGCCCTTGGTCGACGGCACGGCATCGCGCTTGCGCGGGTCGGGCTCGATGGCGCGGCGCAGGGCGCGGGCCAGCCCCTTGAAGCAGCTTTCGACGATATGGTGGTTGTTCTCGCCATAGAGATTTTCGACATGGAGCGTGAGGCCGGCCGCCTGGGCGAAGGCCTGGAACCATTCCTTGAACAGCTCCGTATCCATCTCGCCGAGCTTGGGCCGGGACAGGCCGACCTTCCAGACCAGATAGGGCCGGTTGGAGCAGTCGAGGGCGACGCGGGTCAGGGTCTCGTCCATCGGGATGAGCGCATCGCCATAGCGGCGGATGCCGCGGCGGTCGCCGAGCGCCCGGTTCACCGCCTCGCCGAGCGCGATGCCGGTATCCTCCGTGGTGTGGTGAAAATCGATATGCAGATCGCCGGCCGCGCGCAGCTCCACATCGATCAGCGAATGGCGCGACAGCTGCTCCAGCATATGGTCGAGGAAGCCGATGCCGGTATCGATCCGGTATTCGCCGCTGCCGTCCAGATCGACCGCGACCTCGATCTGCGTCTCCCGCGTCCGGCGGGCGACGCTCGCCGTGCGCCGCGGCGCCTCGCCGGGGCCGGCGGCGGCGGGCGGGCTGTCTTCGGCAGCGTTTTCGGCAAGGGGGGCCTGATTCATCGCTGATCTCCGGCATCCGTTGCCGGTTCATACCATCCCGGCGGGGCGGCGGGCCACGATTGAAGCGCCTGGCCGGCCGGGACATTTGCCGCGCGCCCCGGCGGTTCGCATGTTGACGCCGGCCGCGGCCGCGCCACATAGAGGGGCGAGATGAGCGATCCCGGCACCCCGCCGTTCCATGGCACGACGATCCTTTCGGTCCGGCGCGGCAGCGATGTCGTGGTGGCCGGCGACGGGCAGGTCACCTTCGGCAATACGGTGCTGAAGGGCGGCGCGCGCAAGGTGCGCCGGCTGGCCGACGGCAAGGTCGTCGTCGGCTTCGCCGGCGCCACGGCAGACGCCTTCGCCCTGTTCGAGCGGCTGGAGGGCAAGCTGGAGCAGCATCCCGGCCAGCTGACCCGCGCCTGCGTGGAGATGGCCAAGGACTGGCGCACCGACCGCTATCTGCGCCGGCTGGAGGCGATGATGGCGGTGGCCGACCGCAGCGTATCGCTGGTGCTGACCGGCAATGGCGATGTGCTGGAGCCGGAGGACGGCATGATCGGCATCGGCAGCGGCGGCGCCTTTGCGCTGGCCGCGGCCCGCGCCCTGGCGGCGGAGACCGACCTGCCGCCGGAGGAGGTCGCGCGCCGCGCCATGGCGATTGCCGCCGATATCTGCATCTATACCAACGACCGGATCGTGATCGAGCGGGTATGACCGGCTACACCCCGACCGCCTTCAGTCCGCGCGAAATCGTCTCGGAACTCGACCGCTTCATCGTCGGCCAGCAGGACGCGAAGAAGGCCGTCGCCGTCGCCCTGCGCAACCGCTGGCGGCGCCAGCAGCTCGACGACGCGATGAAGGAAGAGGTGCTGCCGAAGAACATTCTGATGATCGGCCCGACCGGCTGCGGCAAGACCGAGATCGCCCGGCGGCTGGCCCGGCTCGCCAACGCGCCCTTCCTCAAGGTCGAGGCGACCAAGTTCACCGAGGTCGGCTATGTCGGCCGCGATGTCGAGCAGATCGTGCGCGACCTGGTGGAGATCGCCATCGGCATGACGCGGGAGCGGCTGCGCAAATCGGTCACCGCCAAGGCGGAGATCGCGGCCGAGGAGCGGGTGCTCGACGCGCTGGTCGGCGAGAATGCGCGCCGCGAGACGCGGGAAGCCTTCCGCCGCCGGCTGCGCGCCGGCGAGCTCGACGACAAGGAGATCGAGCTGGAGCTGCGCGACGGCCGGGGCGGCGGCCTGCCGACCTTCGACATTCCCGGCATGCCCGGCGCCCAGATGGGCATGATCAATCTCAACGACATGCTCGGCAAGGCGCTGGGCGGCAATATGAAGACGCGGCGCCTCAATGTCGGCGAGAGCCATGAGCTGCTGATGGCGGAGGAGAGCGACAATCTGCTCGACGAGGACCAGGTGGTCGCCGAGGCCATCGACCTGGTGGAGCAGAACGGCATCGTCTTCCTCGACGAGATCGACAAGATCACCGGCCGGTCGGAGCGGCTTTCCGGCGCCGATGTCAGCCGCGAGGGCGTGCAGCGCGACCTGCTGCCGCTCATCGAGGGCACGACCGTGGCGACCAAGCACGGGCCGGTGCGCAGCGACCACATCCTGTTCATCGCCTCCGGCGCCTTCCACCTGTCGAAGCCTTCGGACATGCTGCCGGAGCTGCAGGGCCGCCTGCCGATCCGGGTCGAGCTCAAGGCGCTGGATGTGGCGGATTTCGTGCGCATCCTGAGCGAGACCGAGAACAGCCTACCGCTGCAATACCGGGCGCTGATGCAGACTGAGGATGTGACGCTGGAGTTCAGCGACGACGCCATCGCGGAGATCGCGCGCTATTCGGCCGAGGTCAACAGCGCGGTGGAGAATATCGGCGCCCGGCGCCTGCACACGGTGATGGAGCGCCTGCTCGAGGAGATCAGCTTCTCCGCCACCGAGCGCAGCGGCGAAACCATCGCCATCGACGCCGCCTATGTCAAACAACAGGTCGCCGAACTCGCCAAAGACGCCGATTTGAGCAAGTTTATTTTGTAGGCTGCGCGGTCGGCATCGAGTTGCCCGGACGCCGCTGCCGCCTCCGTTTCACGCCTCAGTCGCCATCGCCCTTGCCGCGCTGGCGTTTCAGCAGGATGTAGGTGGCGCCGCTGCCGCCGTGGCGGGGCTGGGCCTGGCAGAAGGCGAGGATCAGGCGGCGCAGGTCCGGCGCGTTCAGCCATTCGGGCAGGGCCTGGCGCAGGGCGCCGGGCGACCAGTCGCCCTTCAGCCCCTTGCCGGTGACGACCAGCACGCAGCGCGCGCCGGCCGCCCGCTGCGCGCGCAGAAAGCCGGCGAGCGCCCGGCGGCCGCTGGCACGGGTATGGCCGTGCAGGTCGAGGCGACCGTCGATCGGCATCAGGCCGCGGCGGAAGCGCAGGGCGCTGCGGCCGTCGACGCCGGGCGCCGCGCCCTCGCCCAGCCGGTCGCGGCCGGCGGCGGGGGCGGGCGGCGCCCCGGCCGGCCGGTCCTGCGCGCCGATCTTCAGGCCGGCGAGATCGACCGGCGCGCGGCGGGAAGGCGGATCGGCCGCTGCCGCGCTGCTGCTGCCGGCGCCCGTTTCCGCGGCGGCCCCCTTCGGGCTCCCTTTGGCCGGGCCGGGGGCCGCGGGCGGCGCCGCACCCTCCCGGCGCGCCAGCGGCGTCACCGTGCGCGCCACATCCTGCCACAGGCGGGCATCGTCATCGGCCGGCCGGCGGCGCTTCATCGACGATCACGATATGGAGCCGGCGCGGCCCGTGGGCGCCGAGCTGCAGGGTCTGTTCGATATCGGCGCTGCGCGACGGGCCGGTGACCAGATTGACCGCCCGCGGCATGGCGCCGGAGCGCTCGCGCAGCCGGGACCACTGGCTTTCGTAATCGCCGGTAATCCGGTCCGCCCACAGGATGACAATATGGCTCTCCGGCAGGAAATTCAGGCTCGTCGGGTGGTCCGGGCCGGAGACGAGGACGAGAGTGCCGGTCTCGGCGACCGCGCCGAAGGCGGCGGTGACGGAGACGGCATCGCGGGGTTCGGCCCGGCGCGCCTCAAGGGCGAGGGTTTCGCGCGCGTGCCACGGAATGGCGTCGAGGTCCCGGTCCGGCGCGCGGACGAGGCGGGACGGCAGATTGTGCCGGGCGAGGAAGGCGGCGACGGCGGCCGGCACATCGGCGGCGGCGGCCACCCGCTCGACCGTGGCGTCGGCCGCGGTCGCATAGTCCTCGAACAGGTCGATGCGGCCGGCCCGGTCGCGCTGGCCGCGCGCCGGGATCAGGTTGCGCTCGCGGGCGGACAGGCGCTTTGCCACCGTTGCGGCCCCGGCGCCGCCATCGGCCGACCGGCCCAGCCGCTGGCGCAGCGCGCCCAGAATGGCCGCCCGGCCGCTCTCCGCCTGTGCGCTCACCGGCCGGTTCCGTTCCGGGCCGCCGCCCGGCGGCGCCAGAGATCGTGGAAAGTGCCGCCCTGGGGCGCCGGCAGGTCGCGATGCGCCGTCCAGCCGCCGGCCAGCGGCAGGGACCGCAGATGGCCGCGCCGCCGCCCCAGCCGGGCGAGCGCAGCGATGGCGAGGCGCGCGCCCAGGCGGTAGAGCGCCGGCCGGCGCACGGCGAATGCCCACAGGCGCAGGCCGCGGCGGGCCGTCGGCGGTCCGGTCCGGCGCGCGAATTCCTCCTCCCGCCAGCGCCGCATCAGGCCGGGCAGCGGGATGCGCACCGGGCAGACCTCTTCGCAGCGGCCGCAGAAGCTCGAAGCGTTGGGCAGGGCGCCCGCCCGGTCGATACCCATGAGCACGGGCGAGAGCACCTTGCCGATCGGCCCCGGATAGACGGTGCCATAGGCATGGCCGCCGATGGCGCCATAGACCGGGCAGTGGTTGAGGCAGGCGCCGCAGCGGATGCAGCGGAAGACCTCCTGAAAATCCGTGCCGTAGAGCCGGCTGCGCCCGTTGTCGAGCAGGACGATGTGGAATTCGTCCGGCCCCTCGGCATCGTCGGGCCGGCGCGGGCCGGTGGTCACGGTGGTGTAGACCGACATTTCCTGCCCGGTGGCGGAGCGGGCGAGCAGCCGGATCAGCGTCGTCGCGTCCTCCAGCGTCGGCACGATTTTCTCCAGGCTGGCGAGCACGATATGGACCCGCGGCAGGGTCTGGGTCAGGTCGCCATTGCCCTCATTGGTGACGATGATGGCCGAGCCGGTTTCGGCGATCAGAAAATTGGCGCCGGTGATGCCGACATCGGCCTCGACGAACCGGTCGCGCAGTTCGTTGCGCGCCTCGGCCAGCAGGTCGGGGCCGTCGTCGAGCCGGCGGTCGGGCGGCAGGCCGGTATGGTGGGCGCGGAAGGCGTCGGCCACCTGCTCGCGGTTGACGTGGATCGCCGGGGCGATGATGTGGCTCGGCGTTTCCCGGCGCAGCTGGATGATATATTCGCCCAGATCGGTTTCCACCGGCTCGATGCCGCCGGCTTCGAGAAACGGGTTGAGGTCGATCTCCTCCCCGATCATCGATTTGCCCTTGGTGACCGTCCGGGCGTCGGCGGCGCGGCAGATATCGAGCACGCGCTGCCGGGCCTCCGCGGCGTCGCGCGCCCAGTGGACATGGCCGCCGGCATCGAGGACCTGGCGTTCGAAGGCTTCGAGATAGAGATCGAGATGGGCGAGGGTGTGGTTGCGGATCGCCACGCCCCGGTCGCGCAGGGCCTCGAATTCCGGCAGGGCGGCGGCGGCCTTGCGCCGCTTCTCGATGAAGCCGATGCGCATGTTGCCGAGGGCGCGCTGCAGCGATTCGTCGGCGAGCGCCGCGGCGGCGCGCTGCGCGAACCGGGCCGGTGCGCCGGCGCTCACCGGTCGCGCTCCGGCGGTGCGGCCCGGCCGATGGGCGGCGCCTCGATGCCGGCCAGCGCCTCGGCGACATGGTAGGCGCGGATGGAAGAGCCATCGCGGCTCAGCTTGCCGGCGATGTTCATCAGGCAGCCCAGATCGGCGGCCAGCACGGTATCGGCGCCGGTCTGCACGATATCCGCCGCCTTGTCGGCGACCATGGCGTTGGAAATGGCCGGATATTTGACGCAGAAGGCGCCGCCGAAGCCGCAGCAGACTTCCGGCGTCGCCAGTTCGCGCAGGGCAAGGCCCTCGACCGAAGCCAGCAGCCGGCGCGGCTGGGCCTGCACCTTCGCCTCGCGCAGGCTGGAACAGGAATCGTGCCAGGTGCAGATCGCGTCCAGCCGGCCCGGCACTTCGGTCATGCCGCAGATATCGACCAGAAAGGCGGTGAGCTCATGGGTCCGGGCCGCCAGCGCCTCGGCCCGCGCCTGCCAGGCCGGATCGTCGGCGAACAGCTGCGGGTAATGCCGGGCGATGGTGCCGGCGCAGGAGCCGGACGGCGCGACGACATGGTCGTAGCCCTCGAAGGCGGCGATGACGTCGCGCGCGATGGCGCGGGCGGATTTGCGGTCGCCGCCATTATAGGCCGGCTGGCCGCAGCAGACCTGCGCCTCCGGCACCGCGACCCGGCACCCGGCCCGCTCCAGCAGCGCGATGGCGGCGAAGCCGACGGACGGGCGGAACAGATCGACCAGGCAGGTGACGAACAGGGCGACGGTGGGCTGGGCGGACATGGCAGCGCTGCGGCAGACGGCGCCGACGGTGTACGCCAATCCGCGCCGGCCGCCAAGGGCGCGGCGGATCGGGCGGCGGTGTCGCGGAGGCCTCCGGGCGGCTCAGCCGCCGTCGGTCTCGACCAGCTGCCAGTTCGGATCGGGCGAGCGCGTATCGCGCGCGAAGGTCCAGATATCGACGATTTTGCCGACCGCGGACGGGTCGCCATCGACGATCCGGCCCTCCTCGTCCTTCACGATATTGGACTGTTCGGAGGTGAAGGAGACCGTCACCCGCGCCTCCGCCCCCTGCATTTCGGCGGCGGCGATATCGGCCGATTTGAAGGCGACGATGGTGGTCTCCAGCGTCTCGCCGGCCTGTTCGCGCGCCGCGATGGCGCTGTCGAAATTGGCGAACACGGCATCGGCCAGCAGCGGCCGCAGGACATCGCGGTCGCCGCGGGCAAACGCCTCGACAATCATCTCGAAGGCCGCCTGCGCGCCGGCCAGGAAGCCTTCGGGATCGAAGCTGCGGTCGGCGGCGCAGATCGCCTGCAGGCCCCCGGCCGCCGGCGAATCCGGATCGATGCCCGCGGGTTCGGGCTCCGGCCGCGACGGCGCCGGCGGGGCGGCATCGCCATTCTCCGCGGCCGGGCCGCGCTTCGCCTGGCCCAGAATATCGGGCGGCTGCTGTTCGTGGCCCTCGCGCCGGCCCAGCACGGAGCGCAGCTTGAACAGCACGAAAGCCGCGACGGCCGCGAAGATCAGGGTCAGAATCAGGTCGTTGTTCATGGGACCGGCGGTGCTGTCCGGACGGTGCCGGCGGCGGCGCTGCGGTGGCGGCCCGCCCCGTTCCTGCCTACATAGGAACACGGGCTGCCGATAACAAGCGCGCCGGCCAGGGCAGGCGCCGGGGCCGCGCCGACGGGATCGAAGGGGCCGATGGGCTGGATACTCCTTGCCGTGCTGATCGGCGTTCCGCTGATCGAAATCTATCTGTTCGTCGAGCTCGGCGGCGCCATCGGCACCTGGCCGACCGTCGGCCTCGTCGTGCTGACGGCGGTTGCCGGGTCGGCGATGCTGCGGGCCCAGGGCCGGCGCGTGCTGGCCCGCGCGCGCGACCGGCTGCAGCGGGGCGAGCCGCCGGTGGCCGACCTGCTGGACGGGATCGGCCTGCTGCTGGCCGGCGCCCTGCTTCTCACCCCCGGCTTTCTCACCGATACGGTCGGCTTCGCCCTGCTGCTGCCGCCGGTGCGGCGGGGGCTGGCCGCCCGGTTCTGGGCCGCGATGCAGGCCCGCGGGCAGGTCCATGCCGCCGGCTTCGGCCGGGGCGGCGGGCGCGCTACCGTGATCGACGGCGAGTTCGAGACGGTCGATGAAGGCGGCGCCGGCCCGGACGGCCGGGAGGGCGACGGTCCGGATGGCGGAGACCGGCCGCGCCTCGGCGGCCGCTGACGCCCGCGGCCGCGCCGGGCGCTGCGGCGCGGTTGCCGGCCCCATTGTCGGCGGCGGCCGGTTGCCGTACACCCGGCCCTTCCCGGCATTCAGGAGACCCCGCGATGGCGGCAGACGAAAATGGCGCAGGCCCGGACATGACCGATGCCCAGCCGCTGATCGTGAAGGCGCAATATATCAAGGATCTGTCGTTCGAGATCCCCGGCGCGCCGGGGATTTTCAGCCGGATGGCCGGGGAGCCGGAGATCGAGATTCAGATCAACGTCCAGCCGGACGAGCTGGGCGACGGCGAGTTCGAGGTTGTGCTGATCGTCGAGGCGCAGGCCACCGTCGGCGACGAGGTCGCCTTTGTCATCGAGCTCAAATATGCCGGCCTGTTCGCGCTCGACAGCAGCATTCCCGAGGAATATGTCGGCTCCATCCTGCTGGTCGAGTGCCCGCGCATCCTCTTTCCCTTCGCCCGCAACATCATCGCCTCGGCCACCCAGGAAAGCGGCATGCCGCCCCTGATGCTGCAGCCCATCGATTTCAACGCCGTCGTCCAGGCGCAGATGGTCCAGAGCGCCGGCACGGCCTAGCCCGGCGCCCCCCCGGCCGCGGCGGTGCCGGGCGCCTATTCGGCGAGCCAGATGGGGTTGTCGATCCGGTCGAGAAAGGCGCGGTGGGCCGCCCGCTCGGCCTCGCTGGGCGAGGCGCCGGGCAGGTGGCGGCGCGGCGCGCGGTGCGGGCGCGCGGTGCCGGCGGCGGCATCGGGCCGGCCGGCCGCGGCGGCGAGCTCGAAGCCGGGCTGCCGGCCGCCGACCAGTTCGAGATAGACCGCGGCCAGCAGGTGGGAATCGACCAGCGCGCCGTGCTTGTCGCGCACGGTAAGGTCGATGTCGAAGCGCTGACACAGGGCATCCAGGCTGGCGCGGGCGCCGGGGAATTTCTGCCGGGCGATGGCCACCGTATCGATGGCCCGGCCGGCATCGAGCGGTTCGCGGCCGATCAGGGCCAGCTCGGCATTGAGGAAGCGCAGATCGAAGGCCGCATTGTGGATGACCAGCGGCGCATCGCCGATGAAGGCGAGAAAGGCATCGACGATATCGGCGAAGCGGTCCTTGCCGGCGAGGAAATCGCCGGAAAGCCCGTGAATGGCGAGGGCCTCCTCCGGCATGTCCCGCTCCGGGTTCAGATAGGTGTGATACTCCCGGCCCGTCGGCAGGTGGTGGTGCAGTTCGACGGCGCCGATTTCGACGATCCGGTGGCCGTCGGCCGGGTCGAGGCCGGTGGTTTCGGTATCGAGCACGATCTCACGCATGGCGGCTCCCGGTCATGGGGCGGCGCGCGGCGGCGCCATTTGCGGGTTGGGCGGCCAGTGCCGCGCCGGGCGGGCGCGCGCGGTGCGCAGGGCCCGGCGCAGGGCATCGAGCATCGGCCGCCAGCCGCGATGGGACGGGATGACGAAATCGGCCCGCCGGCACTTTTCGGCATCCGGCATCTGACGGGCCAGCATAAGGGCGAGCTTCTCCGCTGTCATCGCCGGACGGGCCAGAACCCGTGCCCGCTGGACGAAGGCGGGCGCCGAAACGACCAGCACCGCATCGCAGCGCCGCTCGCCGCCGGTTTCGAACAGCAGCGGAATATCGAGCGCGACCGCCGGCGCCCGGCGCAGCGCGGCGGCGAGCAGAAAGCGCTCCTGCGCGCGCCGGACGATGGGGTGGACGATGGCTTCGAGCCGGGGCAGGACCGAGCGGTCGGCCGCGATCAGGGCGCTGAGCGCGGCCCGGTCGATGGCGCCGTCGCGCACGGCATCGGGCCAGACCGCGCCGACCGGAGCCACCGCCGCGCCGCCGCGTGCATAGACCGCGTGCACCGCCGCATCGGCATCGTAGACCGGCACGCCGAGGAAGCGCAGATAATCGGCCGCCGCCGATTTGCCCATGCCGATGGAGCCGGTCAGCCCGACGATGCGCATCAGGCGGCCGCCGGGGAAGCGCCGAGAACGGCCCGGCGCAGATCGTCATCGACAACCGGATCGACGCCGAACCACGCGCGAAAGCCGGGCCGGGCCTGATGGAGCAGCATGCCGAGGCCATCGACCGTGCGGCAGCCGCGGCGGCGCGCGGCGGCGAGCAGCGGCGTCTCCAGCGGCGTATAGACGATATCGGCGACCAGCGCCTGCGCCGGCAGATCGTGCAGCGGCAGGTCGAGCGCCGGCCGGCCGGCCATGCCGAGGGCGGTGGCATTGACCAGCAGGGCGGCGCCGGCGAGCGCGGCGGCGCGTTCGGCCCAGGGGACGGTCTCGATCCCCGGCCCGAGCGCGGCGGCGACCGCTTCGGCCCGCGCCGCCGTCCGGTTGGCGAGGCGGATCGGGCCGTATCCCATCGTCTGCAGCGCCAGGACCGCCGCCCGCGCCGCGCCGCCGGCGCCAAGCACGACCGCCGTTCCGCCCGGCCCGTGCCCGTGCGCCCGGAGGCTTTCGGCAAAACCGAAAACATCGGTGTTGCGGCCCTCGATGGCGCCATCGGGCCGGAAGACCAGCGTGTTGGCGGCGCCGAGGCGCTGCGCCGTCTCGTCCAGCCGGTCGCACAGGGCGCAGACCGCCTCCTTGTGCGGCAGGGTGACGTTCAGGCCGGCGAGGCCGGCAGCGGCGAGGCCGCGGAGGGCGGCCTCAAGCGCGTCCGGCGCAATCGGGAAGGGGGCGTACAGCCCGTCGATGCCATGGCGGCGCAGCCAGTGGCCGTGCAGGCGCGGCGACAGGGAATGCGCGACCGGCCAGCCGGTCACGCCGGCCACCGCGGCGGCGCCGGAGGGCAGGCCGGTCATGCCGCGACGACGCCGTGGCCGCGCAGGAAATCGAGCAGCGGCAGCAGCGGCAGGCCGAGAACGGTGAAGAAATCGCCCTCGACGGAGGCGAACAGGTGGGCGCCGGCGCCTTCGAGCCGGTAGGCGCCGACCGATTCCAGGACCGATGCGCCGGCCGCTTCGAGATAGGCGTCGATGAAACTGTCCGAGAGCGGCCGCATGACGAGGCTCGCCCGGTCGCTGCGGCCCCAGATGCGCGCGCCGTCGCGAAGCAGCACGGCGGCCGACACCAGACGATGGCGCCGGCCCGCCAGGCGGCGCAGATGGGCCGCCGCCGCCGCCCGGTCGGCCGGCTTGTCGAGAATTTCCCCGTCGAGATCGAGGACCTGGTCGGCCCCCAGGACGAGCGCGCCGGGCAGCTCGCCCGCCAGCCGGCCGGCGATGCGCGCCGCCTTCAGCTCGGCGAGCGTATCGGCGATCCGGTCGGGCGCGGCGCCTTCGGCCGACAGGCTCCGTTTGACCGCCGCTTCGTCGATGGCCGCCGGCCGGATATCGAAGGCGAGCCCGGCATTGCGCAGCAGTTCGGCTCGCGTCCGGCTGCCGGAGGCCAGAATCAGCGGCGGCGCGCCGGGCCGGACCAGCGGTAGCGCCTCAGCCATGGCCGGCCGCTTCCGGCGGGCCGACGCCCAGCAGATCGGCATCCGCGCCCTCTTCGAGCCGGCGCGCCCGCTCGTGCACCAGGCGCATTACGGCGGCGGCGGTTTCCTCGATGGAGCGGCGGGTGACATCGATCACCGGCCAGCCCTGGCGCCCGAACAGGCGGCGGGCATCGGCCACCTCCTGCTTCACCGTATCGAAATCGGTGTAGTCGGTCTCGGTGCCGCCCAGCGACTGGCGCATGCGCGAGCGGCGGAGATCGACCAGGCGGCGCGGATTTTCGGTCAGGCCGACGATGAGCGGCCGGTCGGGCGCAAACAGGCCGTCCGGCAGGGGCTGGCCGGGGACGATGGGCACATTGGCCGCTTTGATGCCGCGATTGGCCAGATAGATCGAGGTCGGCGTTTTCGACGTGCGCGAGACGCCGACCAGAACGACATCGGCCTCGGCCAGATTTTCGGCCTGCTGGCCATCGTCGTGGTTCATGACATAGGTGATGGCGTCGATGCGCCGGAAATACTCGTCGTCGAGCTCGTGCTGGCGGCCCGGCTGGTCGCGGCTCTTCTCGCCGAAATAGTCCGCCATAGTTGCGATGAACGGATCGATCACCGAAACGCAGGTCAGCCCCCGGCGCTTGCAGAAACTCTCCAGGGTTTCGGCCAGCGTCCGGTCGAGCAGGGTGTAGAGGATGAGGCCGGGTTCGGCCTCGATCTCCTCGATGACGATTTCCAGCGCCCGCGGGCTGCGCACCATCGGCCACAGATGCTCGACGACATCGACATGTTCGAACTGGACGGTGCAGGCCCGGCCGATGCTCTGAACCGTCTCGCCGGTCGAATCGGAAATCAGATAGAGGTGATGGCGGCTCATGGCGGCGGCGGGGCACCGGGCAGGGGCGGACAAGTCTGTGGACAGGCGGGGGCGGCGTGCGGCCGGAACCGCCCCTGTTATACGCGGCACCGGCGGCCGGCCGCGACCGCAAATTTCCATCCCGGCAAACGGCGATTCCGGCACCGGGCTTGTCCGGCCGGGGACGGTTTTTCCCCGGCCTGGAGACAAGGCGATCCGGCGCTGCCTGTCCCCTCCTCCGGCCGTTTCGAACCCCCGGATTATGCCCGGCCATCGGCCGGGCTTTCTGCTGCCGTTTCAGGAGGTTGTGCGATTCTTTCAAGCTGTCCACAGCCCGCCCGGCCGATTGCAGCCGGCGCCGGGCCGTCCGCCGGTCATCCTGTGGCAAAAGGATTATCCCCGCGACTCCCCTATCCAACAGAATCCACTACAACCTTTCTATATATAAGGATTTTCAGGAGTCCCGGCCGGCCGAAGCGCGAGGCCGGCCGAACAGGGAGGTCCGATGACCGACCTCGTGCGCGTCCTTTCAGGCGACCGGGCACCGGGTGCGCCGCCGGTGTGGCTGATGCGCCAGGCCGGCCGCTATCTGCCGGAATACCGCGCCCTGCGCCGTCGGGCCGGCTCGTTCCTCGATCTGTGCTACACGCCGGCGCTGGCGGTCGAGGCGACGCTGCAGCCGATCCGGCGCTTCGATTTCGACGCGGCGATCCTGTTTTCCGACATTCTGGTGGTGGCGGATGGGCTGGGCATCGGCGTCGGCTTCGAGGACGGGCAGGGCCCGGTGCTCGATCCGGTACGCGGCCGCGACGATCTCCGGCCCCTCGATCCGGCGCGCGTCGCCGGCCATTGTGCGCCGGTCTACGAGGCCGTCGCCGCCATCCGGGCGCAGCTGGCGCCGGACAAGGCGCTGATCGGCTTTGCCGGCGGCCCGTGGACCGTGGCGACCTATGCGGTCGAGGGCGGCAGCAGCCGCAATTTCGAGGAGATCAAGCGCTGGATGTGGCAGGACCCGGCCGGTTTCGGGCGGCTGATGGACATGTTGACCGCAGCGACGATCGATCATCTGTCCTGCCAGATCGAGGCCGGCGCCGATTGCGTGCAGATTTTCGAGAGCTGGGCCGGCGCGCTGGCGGAGCCGGAATTCCGGCGCCATGCGATTGCGCCGGCGCGGCGGATCGTCGAGGCCCTCGGCGCGCGGCATCCGGCCGTCCCGGTGATCGGTTTTCCCCGGGCGGCCGGGCGCCTGATCGGCGATTATGTTGCCGGGACCGGGGTTGCGGCCGTCGGCCTCGATACCGGGGTTCCGCTCGCCCAGGCACAGGAGTTGCAGAAATCCGTCCCGGTCCAGGGCCATCTCGATCCGATTCTGCTGATGGCCGGCGGCCCGGCGCTCGCCGCGCGCATCCGGGAAATCCGCGACGGGCTGGCCGGCGGGCCGCATATCTTCAATCTCGGTCACGGCATCGTGCCGCAAACGCCGCCGGAACATGTCGCCGAACTGGTGGCGACCGTGCGGGAGACGAAATGAGCGCCGCGGCATGAGCGATACCGCCGTCATCCTGTTCAATCTGGGCGGGCCGACCTCGCCGGAATCGGTCCGGCCGTTCCTGTTCAACCTTTTCAACGACCGGGCGATCATCGGCGCGCCCCAGCCCGTGCGCTGGCTTCTGGCCCGGCTGATCGCCGCCCGGCGCGCGCCGGTGGCGCGGGAAATCTATGCCCATATGGGCGGCCGGTCGCCGATTCACGAGGAGACCGACCGCCAGGCGGCCGCCCTGGAGGCGCTGCTGCGCGAGCGGCTCGGCGCAGCGGCACCGTCGGTCCATGTCGCGATGCGCTATTGGGGCCGGCGCGCCGCTTCGGCGGTGGAGGAGCTGGCCCGGCGCGGCGTTGCACGCACGATCCTGCTGCCGCTCTATCCGCAGTTCTCGACGACGACCAGCGCCTCCTCGGTGCGCGAATGGTCCGGTCTTGCCGCGGCCGGCGGGCTCGGCCCGGCCCTGGGCGGCATCTGCTGCTATCCGGCCAGCCGGGGTTTCGCCACCGCGATGGCGGAGCGGATCCGGACCGTGCTGGCCGGCCATGCCGGCGATGCGCCGCGCCTGCTTTTCTCGGCGCACGGCCTGCCGGAAAAGGTAATCGCCGCCGGCGATCCCTATCAGTGGCAGGTCGAGCGGACCGTGGCGGCCATCGCCGGCGAGCTCGGCGCGGCGGCGGACGACCGGGTCGTCTGCTACCAGAGCCGGGTCGGCCCGCTGCGCTGGATCGGCCCTTCGACCGAGGCCGAAATCCGCCGCGCAGGCGCCGAAGGGAAACCGGTGCTCGTGGCGCCGATTGCCTTCGTTTCGGAACATTCGGAAACGTTGGTCGAACTGGATATCGAATATCGCGCGGTCGCCGAAGCCGCGGGCGTGCCGGCCTATCTGCGCGCGCCGACCGTCGGCACCCACCCTGCCTTCATCGCCGGGCTGGCGGATATGGTGGAGGCGGTTCTGGCGCGCGGCGGCCTGGCATCGGAAGGCGGCAGCCGGCTGTGCCCGGCCGACCGGACAGCCTGTCCGCTCGCTGCGCGCGCCTGACGGCAGCGGGGGCCGAAGCGATGGACTGGCTGCTCTGGATCAAGGCGCTGCATGTCTTGGCCGTCATCGCCTGGATGGCCGCCCTGCTCTACCTGCCGCGGCTCTATGTCTATCACGCCGGTGCGCCGGCCGGCTCCGCCATGTCGGAGACCTTCAAGACCATGGAGCGGCGCCTGCTGCGCGGCATCGCCAACCCGTCGATGATCGTCGTCTGGGCGACCGGCATCGCGCTCTATCTTGTCAACGAATACTGGACCGAGGGCTGGATGCACGCGAAATGGCTGTGCGTCCTCGCGCTCACCCTGCTCCACCATGTCTATGCGCGCTGGCGCAAGGATTTTGCCGACGACCGCAACCGCCGGCCGGCCGGCTTCTACCGGGTGTGGAACGAGGTGCCGGTTCTGTTCCTGATCCCGCTCGTCGTCATGGTGGTCGTCCGACCCTTCTGATCCCGGCTCCGCCCGGCCGGGGCGCGGCCATCGCGCCGCATTCCCCCGCCGGCGGTTTCTGCCTATAGTTCGGGCTTCCTGCCCAGGGGAAGCGGCCAGACGCGCTGCCGGAAAGGCCTCCGGCGCAAGCACCGGCCGCCGGCGCCCGCGGCCGGGACGGGCATCCGCCCCGGTTCCGTCGCACCGCCCGGCCGCTTCCGACCGTATCCGTTTCCGGTTTTCCTTCCCGTTTCCGCTCCTCCGGTGCGCCGATGCGCACCGCCGTTTTCGGCATCGATGTTTCGAGGTGAAAGGCCGCCCATGTCTTCCGTCGATCTTCAGGACCTCAAAGCCAAATCCCCCGGCGACCTGCTGGCCTATGCCGAAGAGCTGGAAATCGAGGCGGCGAGCACCCTGCGCAAGCAGGAGATGATGTTCGCCATCCTCAAGGAGCTTTCGGCGCAGGAGACCTCGATCATCGGCCAGGGCACGCTGGAAGTGCTGCCGGACGGTTTCGGCTTTCTGCGCTCGGTCGAGGCCAACTATCTGCCCGGCCCGGACGATATCTATGTCTCGCCCGGCCAGGTGCGCAAATTCTCCCTGCGCTCCGGCGATACCGTCCAGGGCCCGATCCGCGGCCCGAAGGACGGCGAGCGCTATTTCGCCCTGCTGCAGGTCGACCAGATCAATTTCGAGGGCCCGGAGAAGGTCCGCCACCGCATCAATTTCGACAATCTGACCCCGCTCTATCCCGACCGGCGGCTGACCATGGAGTCGCGCGATCCGACCTCGAAGGACGTGACCAGCCGGGTGATCGACGTCGTCACCCCCATCGGCAAGGGCCAGCGCGCCCTGATCGTCGCGCCGCCGCGCACCGGCAAGACGATGATGCTGCAGAACATCGCCCACGCCATCTCGTCGAACCATCCGGAAGTCTATCTGCTCGTCCTGCTGATCGACGAGCGGCCGGAAGAGGTGACCGACATGCAGCGGACGGTGAACGGCGAGGTCATCAGCTCGACCTTCGACGAGCCGGCCGGCCGGCATGTCCAGGTCGCCGAGATGGTGATCGAGAAGGCCAAGCGGCTGGTCGAGCACAAGCACGATGTCGTCATCCTGCTCGATTCCGTCACCCGGCTGGCGCGCGCCTACAACACGGTCGTGCCGTCCTCCGGCAAGGTGCTGACCGGCGGCGTCGATGCCAACGCCCTGCAGCGGCCGAAGCGCTTTTTCGGCGCCGCGCGCAATATCGAGGAGGGCGGCTCGCTGTCGATCATCGCGACCGCGCTGATCGATACCGGCAGCCGTATGGACGAGGTGATTTTCGAAGAGTTCAAGGGCACCGGCAACAGCGAGATCAATCTGGACCGCAAGCTGTCGGACAAGCGGGTGTGGCCGGCCATCGATATCGGCAAGTCCGGCACCCGCAAGGAGGAACTGCTGGTCGATCAGGCGACGCTGGCCAAAATGTGGGTGCTGCGGCGCATCCTGCTGCCGATGGGCGTGACCGACGCGATGGAATTCCTCGTCGGCAAGCTCAAGGACACCAAGACCAACGAGGAATTCTTCGACAGCATGAACACCTGAGCGCGCCCCGGCGCGCTGCCAGGCCCAACAGGCTCCGGTCAGCCGGTATCGATGGGGTGGGTCTGGTCCATGTAGCGGTCCGACGGCCGGGAGCCGTATGACATGCTCTGCGGCAGTTCATCGGAGAGCTGGAGAAACGTCAGCTGACACGGGCGGTCGATGAGCGGCGTCAATTGAATATTGAGGGGCCCGTGATTCATGATTTCCAATACGATCGGCCCGGACCAGCCCGGCTGAATCCACGGGGCCGTCTGATGCATGCTCAAACCGAGGCGGGCATATGTGCTGCGCCCCTCGACCAGCCCGATCAGACCGTTTGGCACGCGGACGCTTTCATGGGTCATGGCGAGCACGAATTCGCCGGGCTCCAGCGTAAACGATTCCCTCTTGCCGTGCGCATCCCGCTCCCTGAGTTCCTTTGTTTTCCAAAACCCGGCCTTTGAAATGGCCTGCATGCCCTCGGCAACCGAGAGCGTCATGCCGGGAAGGCCTTCCAGAATGGTAAAGCCGAAGCCCAGCCGGAGATCGATTGAGGCTTCGCCCCACTGATCCCCCTCGACGGGCGGGTCGAAGGCGATTTGTCCGGACTCAACGGCTTTTTCCAGGGCCGGTCTGGAAAGAATCAACAGAAATACTCCCGGAGCTATACCTGCGATACTTTCGTGTTTCTTTCCGCCCAGGATTGTGAAATGTCGGCAACCCCGGTGGTCGTGAAGTACGATCCGGGCACCCGGATCGTCAGCATCGACCCGGAAATTGCCTCAATGCGTCCGGGGATATATGCCGAATGGTCTCCGGTTTCTGTCAGGCAGGCTCGCGGCACGAAACCGGCAATCTCTCCATCCTCAAGATGAATGGTCACATAGCGCTCGCCGACGAACGCGCCGGGCCCGATGCTGCAAGGAATTTCAATTGTCTGCCCTGGCTCGAAAGACCTCACCGACACCCCCATGGATGGTGTGAGTTTACGGAATGTTCTTCAAGGTCGAATAATGTACCGGAAGGCGACGGTCAAACAAATTATGCGGCATGGATCCGGCCCCGCCGCACAGCCCGGCGCCGCGCCCGCATCAGTCCAGCGGCAGCTTCATGCCCTGGTGCGTGGCCCGGAAGCCGAGGCGCTCGTAGAAGCGGTGGGCGTCCGGCCGGCGGTTGTCGGTCGTCAGCTCCATCAGCACGCAGCCGGCGTCGCGGGCGATGGCCACGGCCCGGCGGACGAATACCGTGCCGAGGCCCCGGCCGCGCCGGTCGCTGCGGATGCGCATCGATTGCAGCTGCGCCCGGGTGCCGCCCTTTATGGAAAGGTGCGGGATCAGGTTGAGCTGCAGGCAGCCGACGATCTCGCCCTCCTGCTCGGCGACCAGCATGCGCACCAGCTTCGTCGCCGCCATCGCGTCGAACGCGGCGGCATAGCTCGCCGGGACGGTGCCGTCGGCGCTCTCGCGCCCGCTGCCCAGGCTGTCGTCGGCCAGCAGGGCGACCAGCGCCGGCAGATCGCCGCGCCGGGCGTCGCGGACGGCGAGGCCGGTTGCGGAGTCGGGCGCAGGCGGCATCAGAGCGTGTAGACCGTGCTCCCGGTCGTCTTCCGGCCCTCAAGGGCGGTGTGGGCCCCGGCGGCATCCTTGAGCGGCCAGGTCTGGTTGACCTCGATCTTCACCGCGCCGCCCAGCACCACCTCGAACAGGTTGGCGGCCATCTCCTCAAGCCGGGCGCGGTCCGAGGCGTGGGTGAACAGGGTCGGCCGGGTCAGGTAGAGCGAACCCTTCGGGCCGAGGATCGCCGGATTGACCGGATCGATCGGGCCGGAGGCGTTGCCGAAGCTCGCCAGGGTGCCGAACGGCGCCAGACAGTCGAGCGAGCCCATGAACGTATCCCGGCCCACCGAATCGTAGACATAGGGCACGCCCCTGCCGCCGGTGATCTCGCGCACCCGCTCGACGAAATTCTCGCTGCGATAGTCGATGGTGTGGGCGGCGCCATGGGCCTTGGCGAGCGCGGCCTTTTCCGCGCTGCCGACCGTGCCGATCACCTCGACGCCGAGATGCCGGAGCCACTGGCAGGCGATCAGGCCGACTCCGCCCGCCGCGGCGTGGAACAGCACGGTCTGACCGGCCTCGACCGGGCAGGTGCGGCGGATCAGATATTCCACCGTCAGGCCCTGCAGCATCATCGCCGCGGCCGTGGTGTCGTCGATGCCGTCCGGTATCTTCACCAGATGCACAGCCGGGATGAGGCGGCGCTCGGCATAGGCGCCGATCGGGCTGGTGCCGTAGCAGACCCGGTCGCCCTCGGCGAAGCCGCGGACGCCGGGCCCGACCGCCTCGACGATGCCGGCGCCCTCGAAGCCGGGCGTGAACGGCATGTGCGGCGCGGGGTAGAGGCCGGTGCGGAAATAGACGTCGATATAGTTGAGGCCGACCGCCGTATGGCGCAGCCGCACCTCGCCCTCGCCCGGATCGCCGATTTCGGCGGGCTCCCAGCGCAGGACATCCGGCCCGCCGGTTTCGTGTACGACAATGGCATGGGTCATGGCGTTCGGTCCTCGCAAGATCGGGTTTCGCCGCGCCGCCGGCTAGCGCAGATGGCGGTCGAAAAAGGCGGCCGAGCGGTCGTTGGCGGTCTGTGCCGCCGCGTCGTCGTAATGCTCGCCGCCATTCCGGGCAAAGGCGTGGTCGACGCCGGCATAATCGTGGATGACGACCCGGTCGTGCCCGTCCAGCCCGGCATGGATCTGCGCCTGCGCCTCCTTCGGGCAGAAGCCGTCCTCCTCCGCGATATGCAGCAGGGTCGGCGCCGAAATATTGCCCGCCTCGTCCAGATTGTTCTCGATGCCGACGCCGTAATAGCCGATATTGGCGTCCGCATCGGTGCGGGTGGCACAGAGATAGGCGAGCTTGCCGCCGAGGCAGAAGCCGACCGTGCCGACCTTGCCACTGCAGGCGGCATCGCTGCGGATCGCGGCGATGGTGGCCTGGATGTCCCGGATGCCCGCGACCTCGTCGAAGCCCTGATAGAGCTCGAAGGCCCGCGCCCATTCGGCCTCGGTCCGGTCGGTCAGCTGGATGCCCGGCTCCTGCCGCCAGAAAATATCGGGGCAGACCGCGATATAGCCCCGTTCGGCCCAGCGGTCGCAGATCTCGCGCATCACCGCGTTGACGCCGAAAATCTCCTGGATGACGACGACGGCCGGGCCGGAGCCGCCGGCCGGATCGGCGCGATAGGCCATGAACGGCCCGTCCGGGCCCTCAATCGTGATGTCCGGCATGGTCTTCTCCCTGAATGGTGCGGCCGCACGGCCGGCGGCCCGGTGGTCGGAATCGCATGGATGCGCGTGCCATGTCGTAGAAAACCGGCGCGGCTATTGCAAGCCGGCGGCCGGCGCCGGCGCCTCGAACAGCGTCCCCGAATCGCGGTCCGGCCAGCCTTCGTGGGCGAGCAGCCATCGCTTGGTATCGACCCCGCCGGCACCGGAATAGCCGCCGAATCCGGCCGAGGCGACGACCCGGTGGCACGGAATGACGATGGGGATCGGATTGCGGCCGCACGCCGTGCCGACCGCGCGCGGCGCGCTGTGCAGCCAGCGGGCGATCTCGCCATAGGTGCGGGTGTCGCCATAGGGGATGGCCTGCATCTGCTGCCAGACCGCCAGCTGGAACGCCGTGCCCGCCGGCGCGACCGGCAGGTCGAAGCGGCGCAGCCCGCGCAGGAAATAGGCATCCAGCTGATGGCGCGCCCGGCTCAGCAGCGGCGTGTCGTCATGGCCCCGCGCCGGCTCTTCCTGCACGGCGGGGCCCCATTCCAGGCGGACGATATGGCCGTGCGCCTCGCGCAGGCGCAGCGGCCCCAGCGGGCTGCGATACACCGTCTCCGCCATCGCCATGCCTTCCGTGTCCGCCCCCGCTGTCATGTCGGGTCCGGCCGGGCGTCTGCGGCCCGCCGGGTCAGCCGTTCGGCCAGCTCCGCCGGCTCGACAATCGGCAGGCTGCAGGCCTGGCCCTCACAGACATAGGCGGCCGGCCGGCCGTCGGCGAGGCCCCTGCCGTGGGCCGGGTGGCCGTCGGGCAGCCGGTCGTGCGGATCGATCCGGCAGAAGACCCGGGCCGGCGCCGGCGCCTGCCAGGCCGCCCGGACCAGCGCCGCGGTCGCCGGATCGTCCCGCCGGCCGACAATGACCGTTTGCAGGGCGGTTTCGAGCAGCCGGGCGCCGGCGACCAGCAGCGGCGCCGCCAGGGCGTTGCGCTCGAGCTCGCCGGAAAACGCCTTCACCAGCGCGTCCGCCCGGTCGAGCGGCGCGGTCTCGCCGGCCAGCAGGCCGAGCCGGACCAGATTCTGGACCATCAGCCCGTTGGCGGACGGCGTGGCGTTGTCGTGCACGGATTTCGCGCGCACCAGCAGGCCGGGCACATCGTCGGCGGCGAGGAAATAGCCGCCCTCCGCCGCGTCGAAATAGTGGCGGTCCATCGTCCCGGTCCATCGCCGCGCGCGGTCGAGATAATGCGCTTCTCCGGTCGTCTCGAACAGGGTCAGCGCCGCGCGGATCAGGCTGGCATAATCCTCCGCGGTGGCCGGATGCGCCGCCCGCCCGTCGCGCCAGCTGTGGATCAGCCGCTCGCCGTCGGTCATCTCGTCGAGGACGAAGCCGAACGCGCCGGCCGCCAGATCGATCCAGTCGGGCCGGTCCATGATCGCGCCGGCCAGGGCGAGCGCGTGGATCGCATAGCCGTTCCAGTCGGCGAGGACCTTGTCGTCCAGCCCCGGCCGGGGCCGCCGCTCGCGCGCCTGCCACAGGATCGCGCGGCAGCGCTCCAGCATCGCCTCGTGGGCCGCGTCGCCCGGCAGTGGCCGCTGGGAGCGGTTCAGGATGATCTTGCCTTCCCAGTTGCCCGCCGCGGTCGCGTCATAGGCCTCGCAGAACGCCGCGGCGTCGCCGCCGAGCAGGTCGTCGATCTCGTCGCGCGACCAGACATAGAACCGGCCCTCCTCGCCCTCGGTGTCGGCATCGAGGGCGCTGGCGAAAGCACGGCCGTCAACCGTCATCTCCCGGACCAGCCAGGCCACGGTCTCGTCGGCCCGCTGGCGGTAGAGCGGCGAGCCGGTTTCGGCCCAGGCGTGGGCCAGCAGTTCGAGAATCTGCGCATTGTCGTAGAGCATTTTCTCGAAATGCGGCGCGAGCCAGAACCGGTCGGTGGAATAGCGCGCATAGCCGCCGCCGAGATGGTCGTAGATCCCGCCCTGGGACATGCGGTCGAGCAGGCGCAGAACGGCGTTGCGGTAGCGCGGATCGCCGGTCTCGCCCCAGGCGCGCCAGATCAGATCGAACAGCGCGCACTGGGGGAATTTCGGCGTGCCGGCCAGCCCGCCATGGGTGTCGTCCATCCGGCTGAGTAGGAAATCGGCGATCTGCAGAAAGGTCTGTTGCGCGACCGGCCCGCCGGGCCGGCTGGCGCCGAGGCCGGCGAGCGCCGAGGTCAGCGCATCGGCATTGGCGCGCACCTTGTCGGCCTCGCTGCGCCAGATCTCGCCGATCCGGTCGAGCACCCTGGGGAAGCCGGGCCGCCCCCAGCGGTCCTCCGGCGGGAAATAGGTGCCGCCCCAGAAAGGCTCCCGGTCCGGCGTCAGGAACATGGTGAGCGGCCAGCCGCCCTGCTCGCCGAGCAGGGCCAGCGCGTGCTGGTAGATCTGGTCGATATCCGGCCGCTCTTCCCGGTCGACCTTGATGTTGACGAAACCGCGGTTCATTGCCGCAGCAATGGCCTCGTTTTCGAAACTCTCATGGGCCATGACGTGGCACCAGTGGCAGGCCGAATAGCCGATGGAGAGCAGCACCGGCCGGTTGTCGCGCCGGGCGGCCTCGAAGGCGGCGTCGGACCAGGGCTGCCAGTGCACCGGATTATCCCGGTGCTGCAGCAGATAGGGGCTGGTCTCGGCGCCGAGCGCGTTGCCGGCGAGGGGGCTGGATGCGGTCATGGGCGTGCCCGGGCGCGGTTTCGGCAGTGTGCACGGGCCGAAAACGGTTCGCCCGCCGGGGCGGCCCGGCCCGTGCGGCGGCAATATGGTGTCGCGGGGCCGGTTGCGGCAATGTCATCGTCCGGCGCGAGGCTGCCGGCACCGGCTTATGTTCGTATAATGTTCCAATACAACGCAGGTCGCGGGCGCGTGACCCCGAACGATACCATCGTTGCCCTGTCCTCGGGCGCGGGCAAGGCCGGGATCGCCGTGATCCGGGCCTCCGGGCCGCAGGCAGCCGCCTGCATCCGGCACCTGACCGGCCGCGCCCTGCCGGCCCGCCGCGCCGTTCTGTGCGCCCTGTGCAACGGGGCGGCCGACGGCTCGCCCGGCGGCGCCGGCGGCGCGATCGATCGAGGCCCGGTGCTGTGGCTGCCCGGCCCCGGCTCGGCGACCGGCGAGGATGTGGCGGAGTTTCATGTCCATGGCAGCCCGGCGGTGGTCGGCCGGCTGCTGTCGGTCCTGTGCAGCCTCGAAGGGGTGCGGCCGGCGGAGCCCGGCGAATTCACCCGCCGCGCCTTCGCCAACGGCCGGCTGGACCTGTCGGAGGCCGAGGGGCTGGCCGACCTGATCGAGGCGGAGACCGAGGCCCAGCGGGTTCAGGCCCGGCGCCAGATGGAGGGCGCGTTCGCCGACCGCTGCGCGGCCTGGGGAGCGCAGCTGCGCCGCGGCCTCGCCTGGCTGGAGGCGGCCATCGATTTTCCCGACGAGGCGGTGCCGGAGGATCTGGCGGCGCAGGTCCGCCCCCATGTCGCGGCGGTCGCGGCCGGCGTTGGCGAGTGGCTGGCCGCGCCGGACCGCGGCCGCATGGTGCGGGAGGGCTTCCGGGTCGCCATCGTCGGCGCGCCCAATGTCGGCAAATCGTCCCTGCTCAACCGGATCGCGCAGCGCGATGTCGCCATCGTCGCCGAGGGCGCCGGCACGACGCGCGACGCCATCGAGGTGCGGGCCGACCTCGCCGGCTATCCGGCTGTCTTCGTCGATACGGCCGGGCTGCGGGCCGGGGGCCCGGAGGGCGGCGAGGCCGGCCCGGTCGAGCGGGAGGGCATGGCGCGTGCCCGGCTTCAGGCTTCGGAGGCCGATCTGGTCCTGCATGTCGTGGACGCTTCGGCGCCCGGCGCCGGGGCGGCGGCGGACCTTGGCATCGACGCCGACCGCCTCCTCGCCGTGGCCAACAAGACCGATCTGGCACCGCCGCCCGCCGGCGCCGATTTCGCCGTCAGCGCCCGCACCGGGGCCGGGATCGGCGGGCTGCTGGCGGCGGTCGGCGCGCGCGCGGTCGCTGCCATGGCGCCGGGCGAGCACCCGGCGCTCACCCGGCAGCGGCACCGCCAGTGCCTCGAAGAGGCCGCCACCGCCCTGGCGCGCGCGCTCAATGCGACCGAGGCGGAACTGTGCGCCGAAGACCTGCGCCTGGCGCTGCGCGCGTTCGACCGGCTGATCGGCCGGACCGATGTCGAGGACCTGCTCGACCTGATTTTCCGCGATTTCTGCATCGGCAAATGACCCGGTTGCCGCCGCCGGCGGGCGCGCCCTGTTTCATGTGAAACACGGCGCCATGTCGAAAACCTGCGCTGCGCCGGGACAATGGCGACAGGCCCGCCCGGCTTGACTCCGCGCGGCGCTGTGCAATTTCCCGGCGCATGACGGGGACCGGAGATTTCAGCGCGGATGTCGTCGTGATCGGCGGCGGCCATGCCGGCTGCGAGGCGGCGGCGGCGGCGGCGCGTGCCGGCGCGCGGACCGTGCTGCTGACCCACAGCCGCGACACCGTCGGCGTCATGTCGTGCAATCCGGCAATCGGCGGCCTGGCCAAGGGCCATCTGGTGCGCGAGATCGATGCCCTCGACGGCGTGATGGGGCGGGCCATCGACCGGGCCGGCATCCAGTTCCGCATCCTGAACCGGAGCAAGGGCCCGGCCGTGCGCGGCCCACGCGCCCAG
Organism: Alphaproteobacteria bacterium; assembly: GCA_965221475.1. Taxonomy (GTDB): domain Bacteria; phylum Pseudomonadota; class Alphaproteobacteria; order Bin65; family Bin65; genus Bin65. Next base: position 1,767,030 of record OZ244891.1, read on the forward strand.
GCCGACCGCAGGCTGTACCGGCAGGCCATGCAGGCCATCCTCGCCGAACAGCCGGGCCTGGAGATCGTCGAAGGCGCCGCCGGCGACCTGAACATCGATGCCGACGGCCGCTGCGCCGGCGTGGTTCTGGAGGACGGCCGCACCGTCCGGGCCGGCGCCACGGTGGTCACGACGGGCACCTTCCTGCGCGGCGTCATCCATCTCGGCGACCGGAGCTGGCCGGCCGGCCGGCTCGACGCCCCGCCCTCGACCCGGCTGGCCGCGACCCTGGACCGGTTCGGCCTGCCGCTCGGCCGGCTCAAGACCGGGACGCCGCCGCGCCTCGACGGCCGGACCCTCGATCTGGCGGCGCTGGAAGTGCAGCATGGCGACGATCCGCCGGCGCCGTTCTCCTTCATGACCGACCGGATCGCGGTGCCGCAGACCGTCTGCCACGTCACGCACACCAATGCCGCGGTGCACGGGGAGATCCGCGCCAATATCGGCCGGTCGCCGCTCTATTCCGGCCAGATCGAAAGCGTCGGGCCGCGCTATTGCCCGTCCATTGAGGACAAGGTGGTGCGCTTCCCCGAACGCGACAGCCACCGGATTTTCCTCGAACCCGAAGGGCTGGACGACCCCACGGTCTATCCGAACGGCATTTCGACCTCGCTGCCGGAGGAAGTACAGCAGCGTATGGTGCGGGCGATTGCCGGGCTGGAGCGGGCGGCGATCCTGCGGCCGGGCTATGCCATCGAATATGATTTCGTCGATCCGCGGGCGCTGCTGCCGACCCTCGAATGCCGGCGGCTGCCCGGCCTGTTCCTGGCCGGCCAGATCAACGGCACGACCGGCTATGAGGAGGCGGCGGGGCAGGGCCTGGTGGCCGGGCTCAACGCGGCGTTCGCGGCGTCCGGTGCGGCCGAGTTCGTGCTCGACCGGGCCGACGCCTATATCGGCGTGATGATCGACGATCTGGTGACGCTGGGAACGCGCGAGCCCTATCGCATGTTCACCTCGCGGGCCGAATACCGCCTGGTGCTGCGCGCCGACAATGCCGATCTGCGCCTGACCCCCAAAGGCATCGGGCGCGGCGTCGTTTCCGCCGCCCGCGCCCGGCGCTTCGCCAGCCGGGCGGCGGCGCTGGAGCGCGGCCGGGCGCTCGCCGGGCGCCTGAAGATGACGCCGAACCGGCTGGCGGCGCACGGCCTCCCGGTCAACCGGGATGGCGTGCCGCGCTCGGCGCTCGACCTGCTCGGCTATCCGGGAATCGATATGGCGCGGCTGGCGGCGCTGTGGCCGGAGCTGCACCGCCTGCCGGCGGCGGTTGCGGAGCAGCTCGAAATCGAGGGCCGCTATGCCGGCTATCTGGAGCGCCAGGTCGCCGATATCCGGGCTTTCCGCAACGACGACGCGCTGAAGCTGCCGGCCGACCTGGACTATGGCGCGGTCGGCGGCCTGTCCGGCGAGGCCCGGCAGAAGCTGAGCGCGGCCCGGCCGGCCACGCTGGCGGCGGCGGCGCGCATTTCCGGCGTCACCCCGGCGGCGCTGACGGCGCTGCTGCAGGTCGTCGAGCGCCGACGGGCGGCGTGACCGGCCGCGCCGCGCCCTACGGTCCGGCGGAATTTGCCGCGCAGTTCGGCGTTTCACGTGAAACATGCGACCGGCTGGCGCTCTACGAACGGACGCTGGCCCGCTGGCAGCGACGCATCAATCTGGTCGGCCGGTCGACGCTGGACGATGTCTGGCGGCGCCATTTCGCCGACAGCGCCCAGCTTGCCGCCCATCTGCCGCCGGACGCCCGCTCCCTCGTCGATCTCGGCAGCGGCGCCGGATTTCCGGGCCTGGTGCTGAAGCTGCTGCGGCCGGGCCTCGCCGTCCATCTGATCGAGGCCGACAGCCGCAAGGCAGCGTTCCTCACCGCCATGGCGGCGCTGCTGTCGCTCGATGTCGCCGTAATCGCGGCGCGGATCGAGGCGGTCGCGCGCAGCCCGGCGCGGCCGCGGGCCGATGTCGTGACCGCCCGCGCGCTCGCCCCGCTGCCCGAACTGCTCGCGCTGGCGAGCGGCTGGTCCGGCGATAATCCGCGCTTTTTGTTCCTCAAGGGACAAAATGTTGAGAGTGAATTGATTTCATCCGCTAAATGTTGGAATATGACGGTCCGGCAGATCGACAGCCTGACCCAGCCGGGTGCGCGGCTGCTGTGCATCGAAAGGATCGCCCGTGTTAAAACCTGACGCCGTACGGGAAAATGGAGCGATAATAAAAAAATCGATGGAGCGCTATGCCGGCGCCCGCCCGGCGCGGGAGCCCCTAGCGGGGCCATCGCCGGCGCGCCCGGCCGGCCCGGCGCGGATCCTGGCGGTCGCCAACCAGAAGGGCGGGGTCGGCAAGACGACCACGGCGATCAATCTGGGCACCGCGCTGGCCGCGACCGGCTCGCGCGTGCTGATCCTCGATCTCGATCCGCAGGCCAATGCCACCGCCGGCCTCGGCCTCGCCCGGCCGCCGGAAGCGCCGACGACCTACGATCTGATCATCGGCGATGCGGCGCTGCCGGAAATCGCCATCGAGACCGAGGTGCCGCAGCTCCATCTCGCGCCCACCTCCGTGCATCTCTCCGGCGCCGAGATCGAGCTGGCCGCCGCCGCGCGCCGGGAGTACCGGCTGCGCGACGCCCTGCAGGGCGCGACCGCACCATACGATACCGTATTGATCGACTGTCCGCCGGCGCTGGGCCTGCTCACCCTCAATGCGCTGGTCGCGGCGGACGGCGTTCTCGTCCCGCTGCAGTGCGAATATTACGCCCTTGAGGGCATCAGCCACCTGGTCCGCACCGTTGAGCGGGTCCGGGCGGCGTTCAATACGCGGCTCGACCTCCAGGGCGTCGTGCTTACCATGCACGACAGGCGGAACAAACTGAGCGGTATGGTCGCCGACAATGTCCGCAAATGCTTCGGTTCCAAGGTTTATGAAACGATTATTCCAAGAAATGTCCGGGTTTCGGAGGCGCCGTCGCACGGCAAACCCGTTCTGCTCTACGACCTTCGCTGCGCCGGCTCGCTGGCCTACGCCCACCTCGCCCGGGAGGTGATTCGGCGCGAAGGCGATATTCGGCAAGTGAGCGTTCAACAATGAATGAGATCAACACCAGGCGCCGCGGTCTGGGCCGCGGCCTCGAAGCCCTGCTGGGCGGCGACGGCTATGCCGCGGCACCGGCCGATGCCGGCGCGAACCCGAACCGGGAGTCCGGCCCGCCGGACCGCGACCCGGCCGCCGGCGCGCGCCGGCTGCCCATCGGCGACATCCGGCCGGGCCGGTTCCAGCCCCGGCGCATCTTCGACGATGAGGAGCTGCAGGCGCTGGCCGCATCGATCCGCGAGAAGGGCGTTCTGCAGCCAGTCCTCGTCCGCCGCCGCGCCGATGCGGCGCCGGGCTGGGAGCTGATCGCCGGGGAGCGGCGCTGGCTGGCCGCCCAGCGCGCCGGGCTGGCGGATGTGCCGGCGGTCGTGCTCGACCTGTCCGACCGCGAGGCGCTCGAGGCCGGCATCGTCGAGAATGTACAGCGCCAGGATTTGACGCCGCTGGAGGAGGCCGGCGGCTATCGGCGGCTGATCGACGAATTCGGCTATACCCAGGAGGCCCTGTCGCGGATCGTCGGCAGGAGCCGCAGCCATGTCGCCAACACGCTGCGCCTGCTCAACCTGACCGGCGAGGTCCGCCGGCTGGTCGATGCCCGCGCCCTCAGCGCCGGGCACGCCCGCGCCCTGCTGACCGCCGCCGACCCGGATGCGCTGGCGGCGAAAATCGTCCGCAACGGCCTGTCGGTGCGCCAGGCCGAGCGGCTCGCCGGCAAGGGCGGCGCCGGCCGGTCCGGCCGCAGCGCCGGCGCCGGGCAGGCCGGCGGCGCGGATTCCGAACCGGCGGCCGGCAAGGACGCCGATACCCTGGCGCTGGAGCGGACGCTGGAAGACCGGTTGGGCCTCAAGGTGGCCATCGACCACAAGGGCGCTGGCGGCCGGGTGACGATCCGCTATGCCTCCCTCGAACAGCTCGACGATCTGCTGACCCGCCTGGTCGCCGACTGACCGCGCTGGCCAGCGCCGTGCCGCCGGTGGCGCCTCAGCGGCGCCGGAGCGCGGCGGCGATGCCGAACAGGGCGCGGTCGCACACAGCCTCGTCCGGCACTTCCGTCCGCCGGGTCAGACGCTCGGCCTCGGCCAGCCGGTCCATGATTGCGGACAGGCGGCCCGGCGCCATCCGGGCCTGGCGCTCAACGCTGCGCTGGCGCGAAAAGTGCAGCGGCGGCCTGAGACGCCGGCCGGCCGCCGCCGGGTCGGTGCCGCCCTCGACCAGGGCGCGGAAGCGCAGCAGCCGGGCGGCGTGGCCGGCCATGGCCCGCAGGATGGTGCCGCTGCCGGTTCCCTCCTGCCGGACCCGCTGCAGGATGCGCTCGACCTCGGCGCTCCTGCCGTCGAACACGGCATCGGCCAGCGAATCGAGGGTGAGCAGGGCGGTATCGCCGACCACCGCCTGCGCCTGGGCCAGATCGACCGGCTTCGGCGGCCCGGCCGGGTCCGCGCCGGCGAACAGCGCCAGCTTCTCGATCTCGCGCCGGGTCAGGGCGCGGTCGCTGCCGGCGCGGTCGCTCACATGGTCGACGACGCCGGGGCCCGGCTTCAGCCCCGCCTGGGCCATGGCATCGGCGACCAGGTCGCGCAGGCCGCGGCTTTCGTCGCGATAGCAGGGCACCGCCGCCGCCGCGTCCGCGCCGATGGCGGCAGCGACGAGCGCGCTCTTGCGGTTGGCGCCCGGCGCTTCGAGGACGATCCGGGCCTCGCCGACCGGCTCCCGGACCATATCCGTCACGGCATCGGCGATCCGCCCGGTCAGGCGCCGGACCCGGACGACCCGCTGGCCGCCGCCGAAGGCAAGCGCGGTCGCCTCGTCATAGAGCAGGGCGGCACTGTCGTTGACCGCGGCGCCGTCCAGATCGGCGAGGCGGAACGGATCGTCCGGGTCCGGCACGATCTGCCGCGCCAGCGCCTCGCTCCGCTCCCGGATCAGCCCGTCGTCGGTGCCGAACAGAACGAAGACGCGGATGCCCGCCGCCGGCTTCGCGACGAAGGCCGGCGCGCCGGCGGGCTTGATCTCCATGCCGGCCTCCGCCGCCGCGCTAGGGGCGCCGGCGCAGCGACCGCAGCCGGTTGAACCAGGCCGACAGGCGGGCGGTCATCCGCTCCGCGACCAGGGTCAGGCCGCGCCGCCGCGCCGCGCGCTCCGAGGCGATGGTGGCGTATTCGCTCTCGACGATATTGTAGGAGGCGATGGCGGCCGCCCGGCCGGAATGGACGATGGCGCCGGACGCGCTCTCGCGCAGCCGGAAGACGGCGGTAAAGCGCAGGCTCTCGCGGGTCGCCGTCTCGTCCTTGCGGATGCCCAGCTTCTGCCGCGTCACCGCCAGGCTCGTTTCGAGAACATGGCGCGGATCGGCCGGCGCGCCCCGCGGATTGAGCCGTTCGATCAGCGCGTTGCGCAGAATCTGGCCCGCCCGGTCGCGGATCGGGGCGATGCGCACGGCGGCGATATCGTCGGCGACGCCGCTGCCCGGCTTCCCGGCATAGAGCGGCTGGAAACCGCAGCCGGCGAGGCCGGGGGCGAGCAGCGCCGCAAGCCCGGCCGCCAGCCGTGCGCGCCCGCCGGCCCGTTTTCCGCCCGCCGGCATGGCGTCAGACCACGATATTCACGATGCGGTCCGGCACGACGACGATCCGGCGGATATCCTGCCCGGCGATCTGCCGCGCAACCGCCGGCAGCGCCAGCGCCGCCGCCTCGACATCCGCCCGCTCCGCACCGGCCGGCTGGTCGATGGTGCCGCGCAGCTTGCCCCGGACCTGGACCGCGATGGTGACGGTGTCGTCGGCCATGAGCGCCGGATCGGCTTCGGGCCAGGACCGGGTCGCGAGCAGGCTTTCGTGCCCCAGGGCGCGCCACAGCTCCTCCCCGACATGGGGGGTCATCGGCCCGATCAGCCGGACCGCCGCCTCCAGGCCCTCGCGCAGCGCCCAGGCGTCGCCCGCCTGCTGCGCCGCCCCGTCGGGCGCCGCGGCCTCGGCCAGTGCGTTGGTGAGCTCGCGGATGCGCGCGACCGCCCGGTTGAAATGGAAGCGCTCGAAATCCTCGGTCACGCCGGCAATCGCCCGGTGGGTCGCGCGGCGCAGCGCCAGGGCGGCCCCGCTCCACGCGTCCGGCGCCGGCGCGCCCGGCGGCGGCAGGGCGCCCGCGGCGTCGGCCACCATGCGGCAGAGCCGGTTGACATAGCGCCAGGCGCCGTCGATGCCGGCCTCGGTCCAGTCCATGTCCCGGTCCGGCGGCGTGTCGGAGAGCATGAACAGGCGGGCGGTATCGGCGCCATAGGCCTCGATGATCGCCTCCGGGTCCACCGTGTTGCGCTTCGACTTGCTCATCGATTCCGACCGGCCGACCGTCACCGGCGCGCCGGTATCGGCCTGCCGCACCGCCTCGCCCTCCCGGACGATCTGGTCCGGGTACAGCCAGTTGCCGGCCGCGTCGCGATAGGTCTCGTGGCAGACCATGCCTTGCGTGTAGAGGCCGGCGAACGGCTCGTCGAGCCGGCCGAGCGAGCCGGTGTCCGACATGGCGCGGACGAAGAAGCGCGAATAGAGCAGGTGCAGAATGGCGTGCTCGACGCCGCCGATATACTGGTCCACCGGCAGCCAGTAATCGGTCGCCGCCCGGTCCACCGGCGCGCCCTCCTCGCGCGGCGAGCAGTAGCGGGCGAAATACCAGGACGAATCGACGAACGTATCCATCGTATCCGTATCGCGCACCGCCGGCCGGCCGCATTGCGGGCAATCGACATGCTTCCAGGTCGGGTGGCGGTCGAGCGGATTGCCCGGCCGGTCGAAGGCGACATCGTCCGGCAGGGTCACCGGCAGCCGGTCGCGCGGTACCGGTACGATGCCGCATTCCGTGCAATGGACGACCGGGATCGGGCAGCCCCAGTAGCGCTGGCGCGAGATGAGCCAGTCGCGCAGGCGGAACTGGATTGTGCCGCTGCCGCTGCCGTCCGCCTCCAGCCGGTCGATGGCGGCGCGGATCGCGGCCGGCACGTCAAGGCCGTCCAGAAAGTCCGAATTGACGATGACCGCGCCCTCGTCCTTCCTGAGATAGGCCTCGTCGCCGATCTCCACCGGCTGCGCCGCGCCGTCTTCCAGCGGCGCGACCACCGGCAGCACCGGCAGCCCGTATTTGCGGGCGAACTCCAGGTCGCGCTGGTCGTGGGCCGGACAGCCGAAGATCGCGCCCGACCCGTATTCCATCAGCACGAAATTGGCGACATAGACCGGCAGCGTCACGCCGTCGGCGAACGGGTGGGCGACCTCGATCCCGGTGCGGTAGCCGGTCTTCTCGGCCGCCTCGATGGCGGCCTCGCTGGTGCCGATGCGCTGGCATTCGGCGATGAAGGCCTGCAGGGCCGGATCGCTGCGCGCCAGCTCCTCGCTCAGCGGATGGTTGGGCGCCAGCGCGCAGAAGGAGGCACCGAACAGGGTATCCGGCCGGGTGGTGAACACGTCGAGCGCCTCGCCGTCGCGGCCGACGATGGGGAAGCGGATGCGCGCGCCCTCCGAGCGGCCGATCCAGTTCTCCTGCATGGTCCGGACCTTCTCCGGCCAGCGGTCGAGCGTTCCGAGCGCGTCGAGCAGTTCGTCGGCATAGCGGGTGATGCGCAGGAACCATTGCGACAGCTTGCGCCGCTCGACGACGGCGCCGGACCGCCAGCCCCGGCCGTCGATCACCTGCTCGTTGGCCAGGACCGTCCCGTCCTTCGGGTCCCAGTTGACCCAGAATTCCTTGCGGTAGGCGAGGTCGCGCTCGAGAAAATCCAGAAAGAGGCGCTGCTGGTGGACATAATAGCCGGGATGGCAGGACGCGATCTCGCGCTCCCAGTTGAGCGACAGGCCCATGCGCTTAAGCTGGCGCCGCATGGTGGCGATATTCTCATAGGTCCAGTCGCGCGGGTGGACGCCGCGCTCGATCGCGGCATTCTCCGCCGGCAGGCCGAAAGCGTCCCAGCCCATCGGGTGGATGACATTGAAGCCGCGCGCCCGGCGCCAGCGGGCCACGGCATCCCCCAGCGTGTAATTGCGGACATGGCCCATATGGATCTTGCCCGACGGGTAGGGAAACATTTCAAGGACATAATATTTCGGCCGGGCCGGATCGGCCTCGGCCGCGAAGCAGCCGGCCTCGTCCCATGCCTGCTGCCATTTCGGCTCCGCGGTTCGGAAATCGTAACGCGCCATCGGCGGCGACACTCCGTTCGTTCGGTCCTGCCGCCGGCGGCGGCTGGTGCAGCCCGGCCTCGGCCGGGCGCAGCGGATCAGAAATTCCTGGCGTCGGCGCGCTGCCGCGCGGCCCGCACGATCCGGCGGTGCAGGGCGGCGACAGTGGACGCATCGACCGGCCGGTTGCGCCAGACCCCGCCGCGTCGCACCTGCCGGTGGATGGCGATCTTCAGATTGCGCGCCGCCGCCTCCGCGCCCAGGATGTTGACGGTCACGCGCCGCCGCTCGCCGGGCGCCTCCTTCGGCCGGTACCAGTCCGTCGCCAGCACGCCGCCGAACGGGTCGGACACCTTCTTGCGCGCGAAGGCGAGCTGGTCGTTGGCCGCGACCCAGAGGTCCGGGTTCGGCCGCAGCGCCCGCGCCCGCTCGTAGCGCGCGAAAACATTCACTCCGGCGCCATGCCGGTCCCCGCCGATGCAGGCGGCGAGCGGCAGGGCGGCGGCCAGCAGCAGCGCGCCGGCGGCCGCCCGGCGCCGGGAGCGGCCCGGATCGATGGTGCAGTCTCGTCCGGTCATCGCACCTCCGCTCGATGGAGAAACCCTGCCTGCGCCCGCCGGCAGGGCCGGCGGCGGCAACGGGCCGGATATATCCGATATCCCGCCCGCCGGCAAAGCCGGGCGATTTCCCGGAGCGGACGGCGGCCACACATTGCCGAGGACAGGGGCTCCGCCCGGCCGCAAGTTATGTGGGAACGTTCCAGCAGCAATCTCCGGGAGCGGGCTTATTCTTCTCTACCAGCTCCAGCTGCTATTCTTCCAAGGACGCGATCGATCATGGTTGCGATCTGTTCCATTCCCATGCGTCTGGCGAGTGGGATGAGAATCAGGAGTTCCAAAACAAGCAAGGCCAAGGGGCCGCCAAAAGTTGGCATAACTGAGAAGAATACTATATCAAAAATCAATATCAATAGCACTATGCCGAAGAATCTTTCTTCCCTTCGCTTGTCTTTTTCTTGAGCGAGGTCTTCCTGTAATTTTTCAATCAGCATGTCCTTTTGTTCGGGTCTTGTCTGCACAAGCCCCGAAACCAGTTTGTCTTCGGTCAATTTTTCGTATTCCCTTTGCTGTACTTATCCCTCTTGCTAAATTCTTCCATAATATCTTCATTCGGTATGCGAGTGCCTCTTACTCCGGGAGCGTAATGCTTTGCCCACGCACCCTCACCCCAATGAGTAATCGCTACAAGTCGGCCCGATGGAACATTCGAAAGAGCACCGAATACCTCGTCAATCAGTTCGGTCTCTTTTCCCTCATCCATTTTTCCGTCAAGTCGGAAAATATCCTTAACTGGAGAAGAGCCAAAAATCTTAATTCTGTGATACAGCTGAGGATGAACCGGGCCAAAGTCCCAAGCCTCGAACTCGCCTTGGACCAAAGGAACATTATGCCGGCCCAAATGAAGCATTTGGGCAAGGTACAGCAACTTCTGCATCTGAAGATTGGTCAGCGACCAATCAGATTTTTCGCCAAGGCGCTTCGCCGCCGCAAAAACCGATACTGTCATGGCCGAGCCTCCAACGCAGATAAAGGCACTTATCAGCGCTTGCTTATATTCATATGGGAACAAATAAAGAAAATCAAGAGGGTTTCCTGTCGCGACGGGAGGACAGCCTTCGAGACGCCAGACGCTGCCGGCCTGCCCCGGCTTCTTGACACCGGCGCGGGCCGGTCCAAGCTACCATGGCGATGAGCGTTCGGGACAATCTGGCCGCCGTTCGGGAAGCGGTGCGCGATGCCTGCCGGCAGGCCGACCGGCCGGCGGATGCGGTCGCGCTCGTCGCCGTGACCAAAACCTGGGGCCCGGCGGCGATCCGGCCGGCGCTGGAGGCCGGCCACCGGCTGTTCGGCGAGAACCGGGTTCAGGAAGCGCATGGCAAATGGCCGGCGCTGAAGGCCGCGTTCCCCGATGCCCGCCTGCATCTGATCGGCCATCTGCAGACCAACAAGACGGCCGATGCCGTCGCCCTGTTCGATACCGTCGAAACCGTCGACCGGCCGAAGCTCGCCGCCGCCATCGCGCGCGAGCAGGAAAAGCAGGGCCGCCGCATCGAATGTTTCGTCCAGGTCAATACCGGCGAGGAGCCGCAAAAGGGCGGCGTGGCGCCGGCCGGCGCGGCGGCGCTGATCGAACGCTGCCGCAGCCTGGGCCTGAACCTTGCCGGCCTGATGTGCATCCCGCCGATGGACCGGGAGCCGGCGCCCCACTTCGCCTTTCTCGCCCGGCTGGCGCGCGAGCACGGCCTGCCCCGGCTGAGCATGGGCATGAGCGCCGACTACGCCGCCGCCATCGAACAGGGCGCAACCCATATCCGCCTCGGCACCGCCATTTTCGGCCCCCGGCAGGCGGCGCGGCCGTCGGTCGATACCGGCGCCGGGAGCGGCCGATGAACACGGGCACGCCCGCCGCCGACCGGCGGCTTCTTGTGGTCGATGGCGATGCCGATTTCCGGGAGGCGCTGGCCGACCAGCTGCGGCGGCACGCGGCGTTCGCCATCGATGTTGCCGCCACCGCGGCGGAGGCGCTCGCCAGGGTCCGCCAGGCCCGCTACGACGCCCTGCTGCTCGACGAGCGCCTGCCGGACATGGATGGGCGCGACCTGTGCCGGCTTTTGCGGCGCGACGGCCCCGATACGCCGATCGTCATGCTGACCGGGCCCGATACCGGCGCCGGGGCCGATACCGGCGCCGACGATCATGTCGCCCGGCCGTTCCGGCTCGGCGTGCTGCTCGCCCGGCTCAGGGCCCAGATGCGGCAGCGCGAGGCGGCCGGCGATCCGGCCATCGCCATCGGCCCATGGTCCTTCCGCCCGGCGCAGAAGCTGTTGATCGACCGGGACAGCGGGCGGAAAATCCGCCTGACCGAGAAGGAGACGGCGATACTCGAATTCCTCCACCGCGCCGGCGGCCGGATCGTCCCGCGCCGGACCCTGCTCGCCGATATCTGGGGCTACAATGCCGGCGTTGCCACCCACACGCTGGAGACCCATGTCTACCGGCTGCGCCGGAAGATCGAGAAAGACCCCGGCCGGGCGGAAATCCTGCTGACCGGGCCGGGCGGATACCGGCTCGGACCGTAGCCGGCCCCGAACCCCGAACCGGAAAGCCGAAACCCCCGCCATGAACGCGGCCCGCGCGGCAGACAGCGACGATTTCCTCATCCGCTTCCGCGGCGTGCGCGGCACGGTCGCCTGTCCGGGCGCCGATCATGCCCGCTATGGCGGCAACACGGCCTGTATCGAGGTGCGCTGCGCCGGGCGCCTGCTGATCCTCGATGCCGGCACCGGCCTGCGCACGCTGGGCGCGGAGCTCGATGCCGCCGGGCCGGTCGATACCGATATTCTGCTGACCCACACCCATATCGACCACATTGCCGGCATGCCGTTCTTCGCCCCGCTGTTCCGGCCCGGCAACCGGCTGCGCATCCATGCCGGGCACCTTGCGGACGGCGCCATCCGCCTGCGCGACGTGTTCGCACGCCTGATCGAGGCGCCGATCTTTCCGGTGCCGCTGGCCGCGGTGGGGGCGCAGATTTCCTTCGAGGAGTTCCGCGCCGGCGACCGCCTCGACCTGTACGAAGGGATCGCCATCCGCACCGCGCCGCTCAACCATCCCAACGGCGCGACCGGCTACCGGATCGAGGCGGCCGGCCGGTCGGTGTGCTACGTGACCGATACCGAACATGTCGAGGGCGCGCTGGATGCCGATATCCTCGCCCTGATCGAGGATACCGACATTTTCATCTACGACGCGACCTATACGGAGAGCGAATATCCCGCCTTCCGGGGCTGGGGCCATTCGACATGGCAGGCCGGCGCGGCGCTTGCCGAGCGCGGCCGGGTCGGCCGCTATGTCATCTTCCACCATGCGCCCGAACATACGGACGACGACATGGACCGGATCGCCGCCGACGCGCGCCGGGTCTTCGCGCCGACCGTCGTCGCCCGCGAAGGGCTCGTCCTGCGGCCCTGACGGGCCGGCGCAGGGGAAGCGGGGGAGCGGATGCAGCACAGGCCCGAACGCCCGACGGCCGATCCGGGGCCGGCGCCCGCCGGCCCGGTCCCGCCGGCTCTCCGCTCCGCCGTCCGCGCGGCCGTCGGCTCGGCCGGGCGCCTGCTGCCGGGCCGGCGCGGCGACGGGGTCGCGCCGCGCATCCGCGAGGCCATCGACCGCCAGCGCGACGCCAGCGAGCGGCTGATCGGCTGGATCCAGCTTTCGGTGATCGTCGGCCTCGGCGTGCTCTTCCTGCTCTCGCCGAAAACCCATGAAACCGCGGTCTATGCCCGGCCGATCGGCTGGGCGCTGCTCGCCTATCTCCTGTTCACCCTGCTGCGGCTGGCCCTGTCCTACCGCATCCGCCTGCCGGCCTGGTTCCTCGCCCTTTCGGTGGTGGCGGACATGGCGCTGCTGCTCGGCATCATCTGGTCGTTCCATATCGATTACAGCCAGCCGCCGGCCTTCTATCTGAAGGCGCCGACGCTGCTCTATGTCTTCCTGTTCATCTCGATTCGCGCCCTGCGCTTCGATTCGCGCTATGTCGTGCTGGCCGGGCTGGCGGCGGCGGCGGGCTGGCTGCTGATGATCGGCTACGCCATCGCCCACGACGACGGCATGAGCGCGCTCACCCGCGACTATGTCCAGTATCTGACCGCCAACAAGGTCCTGCTCGGCGGCGAGTTCGACAAGGTCATCACCATTCTGCTGGTCACCGCGATCCTGGCGGTCGCCATCGTGCGCGCCCGCCGGACCCTGGTGCGCGGCGCGGAGGAGCACGCGGCGGCGATGGCGCTCTCGCGCTTTTTCAGCCCGGAGATCGCCGACCGGATCGCCCGCGCGCAGGAGGATATCCGGGCCGGCGAGGGCCAGCAGCGCGACGCCGTCATCCTGACGACGGACATTCGCGGCTTCACCCGCGCCTCCGCCGTGCTGCCGGCGAACGAGGTGATCGGCATTCTGACCGAATACCAGTCCCGCCTCGTGCCGGCAATCCAGGAACAGGGCGGCTCCATCGACAAGTTCATGGGCGATGGCATTCTCGCCACCTTCGGCGCGGTCGTTCCGTCCGAAACCTGCGCCGCCGGCGCCCTGCGCGCCGCCGAGGCGATTGTCGCGGCCGCCGAACGGTGGAGCGCAGAGCGCCGGGCGGCCGGCCGCCCGGCGTTCGAGGTCGCGGTCGCCGTCACCGCCGGCCCGGTCGTGTTCGGCGCCATCGGCGACGAAAGCCGCCTCGAATACACCGTCATCGGCGATCCGGTGAACCTGGCGGCCAAGCTCGACAAGCACGGCAAGGCGTTCGATGCCCGGATCATAGCGACGGCCGAAGCGCTCGACCGCGCCATCGCACAGGGTTTCGAGCCGACGCTGACCTACCGGCGCCTCCCGGAATCGACCGTGGCCGACATCGTCACGCCGGTCGATCTGGCCTATGTCGAGCCCGCCTGAGCGCGCGCCGCGGCCGGTTCAGCGATACGGATCGGCGGCGTCGCGCAGGCCGTCGCCGAAAAAGTTGAAGGTGAGCACGGTGACGATCACCGGCACCACCGGCAGCAGCAGCCATGGATAAAGCGCCACGGCGTTGATGTTCTGCGCTTCGGACAGCAGTACGCCCCAGCTCGTGATCGGCGGCTTGAGGCCGAGGCCGAGAAAGCTCAGCGCCGTCTCGCCCAGGATCATCGCCGGGATCGAAAGGGTCGCCGAAGCGATCAGGTGGCTCATGAAGCTCGGCAGCAGGTGGCGGCCGATAATCCGCGCCGGCCGCGCACCCATCAGCTGCGCCGCGACGGCAAAATCCTCCTCGCGCAGGGCGAGCAGTTTCGAGCGCACGGCGCGGGCCAGGCCGGTCCAGTCGAGCAGGCCGAGGATCAGCGTGATGCCGAAATAGATCCAGAGCGGCGACCAGGTGACCGGCAGCGCCGCCGAAAGCGCCATCCATAGCGGCAGCACGGGGAAGGAGCGCAGCACCTCGATAATCCGCTGCACGACCGAATCGACCCAGCCGCCGTAATAGCCGGCCAGGCCGCCGATGGCGATGCCGAGCAGGAAGCTGATGGCGACGCCGACAATGCCGATGGTGAGCGATATCCGCGAGCCGACGACGAGGCGGGAGAACATGTCCCGCCCCATCCGGTCGGTGCCGAGCAGGAAGACCGTGCCGCCCTCGGCCGGGCAGAACAGGCGGACATTCAGGGTGGCCAGGCCCCAGAACCGGTATGGCTCGCCGGCGCACAGAAAGCGGATGGAGTGGCGGCGCGAGCGGTCGACCGTATAGGTCCGCTGCAGGGTCTCGCGGTCCAGCCGGTAATTGAGGGCATAGACGAACGGGCCGACGAACCGGCCGTCATGGAACAGCCGCACCGCCTGGGGCGGCGCATGGATGAAGCCGGTATGCCGGGTCGTGACATGGTAGGGGACGAGCAGCTCCGTCACCATCGCACAGGCATACATGAACAGCAGCAGGCCGCCGCAGAACACGGCGATGCGGTGGCGGCGCAGCTTCCACCACATCAGCTTCCACTGGCCGGCCAGATAGTAGCGTTCCTGCTCCGGCGTCAGCGCCTCGATGGCGTGCGGATCGAACGGCGCCTGCGAGACGAAGCGCGCATTGGCCGGGACCGGTTCCGGCGCCGCCGGCGGGGTGCCGCTGCCGGTCATGCGGCCGCCCGGCCCTCGAGCCGGATGCGCGGATCGAGCAGGGCGAGCGCCAGGTCGGACACCAGCACGCCGATCACGGTGAGCAGGGCAAGGAACATCAGGAACGAGCCGGCCAGATACATGTCCTGGCTGAGCAGCGCCTCATACAGCATCTTGCCGGTGGTCGGCAGGTTCAGCACCACCGAAACGATAACGGCGCCGGAAATGATCTGGGGCAGCAGGTCGCCGATATCGGAGATGAACGGGTTGAGCGACATGCGCAGCGGGTATTTGACCAGCAGGCGGAACGGCGGCAGCCCCTTGGCCCGGCCGGTCACGACATACTGCTTCTGCAGTTCGTCCAGCAGGTTGGCGCGCAGGCGCCGGATCATGCCGGCGGTGCCCGAAGTGCCGATCACGATGACCGGAATCCACAAATGTTCCAGCACCGAGACGATCTTGCCCCAGCTCCAGGGCTGGCCGATGTAGCGCTCGTCCATCAGGCCGCCGATCTCGGTGCCGAACCAGACATTGGCGAAATAGACCATGACCAGGGCGAGCAGGAAGTTCGGCGTCGCCAGGCCGAGAAACCCGATGAAGGTGAGGGTGTTGTCGGCCCAGCTGTACTGGTGGGTGGCGGAGTAGACGCCGATCGGGAAGGCGACGATCCAGGTGAAGAGGACGGTCGCGACCGAAACGATGAAGGACAGCCACAGCCGGTCGCCGACGACATCGGCCACCGGCTGTTCGTATTCGAACGAATAGCCCAGATCGCCCTGGACCAGGCCGGCGACCCACTGGAGATACTGGACCGGGAAGGGCCGGTCGAGGCCGTATTCCTCGCGCAGCGCCTCGATCTGGCGGAGGTCGGCCGGCTCGCCGAGCTCGCGCAGCTCCTCGATCAGCGTGGTGAGATAATCGCCCGGCGGCAGCTGGATGACGACGAAGACGATGAAGCTGATCGCGATCAGGGTCGGCACCATGATCAGCAGGCGATGGGCGATATAGCGGAGCATCGGCCGGGCCGGTCAGCAGCGGCGGAGACAGAGGCGGCGGCGCGGCGCCATGGTCAGCGCCTCGCCCCGTCCGGGCCGGCGAACCAGAACGTATCCGGCCGGTAGATGCCCAGATGGGCGCCCGGATCCCAGGCCCAGATGCCGGTGCGGGGCACGTTGCGCAGCCGCACATTGACGACGACCGGCTGGATCGTGCCGCCGACGATGCCGATCGTGTAGACCCGGTCGGCCCAGATATCCAGCATCCGGCGCCAGACCGCCCGGCGCGCCGCGGTGCCGGCCGCCGCCTCCCACTGCCGGAGCAGGGCGAGCAGCCGGAGCGCGCCGGCATCGGTCGGCTTCCGGCCCGACCGGCCCTTGCTGGCGTGATGCAGGCCCCATTGCGACCATTGAAGCTGGGCCTGGTCGGTCGGCGCCAGTTCGACCGGCGGGCTGTCGGCCCGGACATTGGCATAGTCGATGCCCGACCACATGGCGATCTGGGTCAGGCCGGCATAGATGCGGCGGCGGAACATTTCCCGCCTTGTATTCTTCTGGAACAGCCGGATGCCGATCCGGCGCCAGGAATCCTTTATCAGGCGCATGGCATCGGTGTATTCGCTGCCCTCCGATGCCGCCTCGACGATGATTTCCAGCTTCCGGCCGTCGGGCAGCAGGCGATAGCCGTCACCGTCGCGCCCGGTCAGGCCGATCTCGTCGAGCAGCGCGTTCGCCCGGTCCGGATCGAAGCGCGCCCACGCCCGGCGCAGCGCCGGGCGGAACAGCGGGCTGCCGGGCAGCACCGTGTTGGCGCCCTCCTCGGCGAGGCCGTAATACATCGTCCGGTTGATCTCGTTCCGGTCGATGCCGAGGGAAAGGGCGCGCCGGAAGCGGACATCGTTGAACAGCCGGTGCCACACCGGGTCCCTGTGATTCAGGTTCGGATAGAGCGCGATATGGGCGCCGGTCGCGGTCTTCCACCGGTGAACGCGGTGCCGGCCGCGCGCCTCGCCGCGCTTGAGGAAGGTGAAATCGGTAAAGCGCAGATAGCGGCCCTGCAGGTCGGTCTCGCCGGCGCCGGCCTTGGCGGGGACGATCTTGCTGTCGGCGATGACGAACACCAGCCGGTCGATATAGGGCAGCTGCCGGCCGTTCCGGTCGATCCGGTGGAAATAGGGGTTGCGGACGAAGACATAGCGGTCGGCCGGCGGCGCGGTGGTCGGCATCCAGGGCTGCAGCGTCGGCAGGTCCGGGTTCTGGAAGCGGTACATGCGGCCGTGCTTGCGGTGGAACCGGGCCCAGCCCTCCGGCCGCCGGCCCTGCTCCGTCGCCGCCTGCAGGAATTTCCGGCCGGCGAAGCGGGCATGGAAGCGCTTCATGTAATGGCGCGGCATATACAGGTAGAGCGGCCGCGGCCCGGCCAGCGCCGGCAGAAAATAGGGGTTCGGCCGGTGCCAGCTGTAGCGCACCGTATGGCGGTCGGGAAAGGTCACGACCGGCTTGCGGCCGTCGACCAGCAGGGCGCGGGGCACGCCGAAGCGCGAGAGCACCTCATTGTGCACGACCTGCTCCCACCAGTAGCGGAAATCGTCGCTGGTGAAGGGCGCGCCGTCCGACCAGCGGTGGCCGCCGCGCAGCCGGAAGGTGAAGATGCGCCCCTCCTTCACCTCGAAGCGCTTCAGAATGTCGGGCCGCAGCCGGTAGCGGCGGTCCCAGGCGACCAGGCGGGCATAGCCGTAGACCACGGCCATGCGCGTATCCCTGGCCCGCGCCATCAGCATGGTGAGCGTGCCGCCATGGCGGCCCGGCCGCCCCGCCGTGCCGCGGAACGAGACGATCGAGGGCCGCGCCGGCAGGCGCCGGGCGAGCGGCGGCAGCGTGCCGGCCGCCACCTGCTGCCGGAGGCCGGGCGGCTCGATATAGGGCCCGGCCCGCGCCCCGTCCTGCGCCCGGCCTTCGCCTGCCGGCAGGGCGGCGGCGAGGACCGTCGCGGCGACGGCCATCGTCGCGGCCCGGTAGGCGCGCCGGCCGGGCCCGCTCATGCCGGCACCGGCCGCGCATCCGCCGCCGCCCGCACCAGATGGCCGCCGCCGATATCGTGGAACACTTCCGCCTCCGCCGGTCCGCGCGCGGCGAAGGGCGGCGGCCAGGCCTCCGGCAGCGAGGCCTTGCCCTCCATCAGGGCGGCGAAGTCCAGCCGGCGGTCCGGGTCGGGCTCCGGCACCGCGGCGACCAGCGCTCTGGTGTATGGGTGGACCGGATTGCGGAACAGCTCCTCGCCGGTCGCCAGCTCGACGATCCGGCCGGCGCACATCACCGCGATCCGGTCGGCGACATAGTTCACCACCGCCAGATTGTGGGAGATGAACAGATAGGTCAGGCCCAGCTCGCGCTGCAGGTCGCGCAGCAGATTGAGAATCTGCGCCTGGATCGAGACGTCGAGCGCCGATACCGGCTCGTCGCAGATCAGCAGTTCGGGCCTGAGGGCGAGCGCCCGGGCGATGCCGATGCGCTGGCGCTGGCCGCCGGAGAAGGAATGGGGGTAGCGGTTGAGGAAGCGCGGGTCGAGGCCGACCCGGCGCAGCAGTTCGGCGATCAGCTCGCGGCGGTGCGCCTCGTCGCCGATGCGATGGATTTTCAGCGGCTCGCCGACAATGTCGAACACGGTCATGCGCGGATTGAGGGCGCTGAACGGGTCCTGGAAGATGAACTGCACATCCCGGCGGTATTCTTCGAGCGCCGCGCCCTTCAGGTCCGGCACATCGCGCAGCGTGCCCTGCCGGTTATAGACGATGCGGCCCGAATCCGGCCTCAGCGCGCGCATGATCGTCTTGCTCAGCGTGGTCTTGCCGCAGCCGCTCTCGCCGACCAGGCCGAGGCATTCGCCGCGCGCGATGTCGAAGCTGACCGAATCCACGGCGCGGATCGCGGCGTCCCGCCCGCCCTTGCGGATGCGGTATGTCTTGACCAGGTTTTCGACCCGGAGCAGCGGCCCGTCCTGCCGGCCGGCCGGGTCTGCGCCGGCCGGCGCGCTCGCCGCGTCGCGCGGGCGGGCGGCCAGCAGGTGGCCGGAGCCGGCCTCGATCTCGCGCAGCGGCGTCAGGCGCTCGCCGCGGTCCATGCCGAAGCGCGGCACCGCCTTCATCAGCGCTTTCAGATAGGGATGCTGCGGGTCGCGGTAGATCTGCGCGGCGGGGCCGATCTCCATGACCTCGCCGTGATACATCACCACCACCTCGTCGGCGACATTGGCGACGACGCCCAGATCGTGGGTGATCATCAGCACGGCCATACCGAATTCGGCCTGCAGGTCGCGGATCAGCTTCAGAATCTGCGCCTGTATGGTCACGTCCAGCGCGGTCGTCGGCTCGTCGGCGACCAGCAGGGCCGGGCGGCACACCAGGGCCATGGCGATCATGGCGCGCTGGCGCAGGCCGCCGGACAGTTCGAACGGATAGGTCTTCAGCGCGCGCTGCGGTTCGGGAAAGCCGACCAGGCGCAGCATCTCGGCCGCCGCCGCATCGCGCGCCCGGCCGCCGACATCGCGATGCAGGCCGAGCGCCTCGCCGATCTGGTTGCCGATCGTGTGCAGCGGCGACAGCGAGGTCATCGGCTCCTGGAAGACGATCGAAATCCGCCCGCCGCGGATCGCCCGCATGCGCCGTCCGTCCGGGTCCTCGGCCGCCAGATCGACCGGCCTTCCATCCCCCTCCGGGTCGCGGAACAGCACTTCGCCGCGCGGAATGCGGGCGTTGTTCGGCAGAATGCCGAGCAGGGTCTGGGAAACGACCGTCTTGCCGCTGCCGCTCTCGCCGACCAGGGCCACCGTGCCGCCGGCCGGAATGCGGAACGAGGCGCCGCGCACCGCCGGCACCTCGCCGCCATGCACGGCGAACGAGACATGCAGATCGCGGATATCGATCAGCGGGCCGGTCACGATTCCGCCTGCCCGCCGGGCGCGTCCACCGCGCCGTCGCCCGCCGCCCGCTCCGGTTCGAGGCCGAGGGCGCGGAAATTGGCCAGCGTCGTCCGGCTCATCGGCAGATCGTTGCGCATGCCGGCGGCGAGGGCGGCCGCGGCGATGTCATCGAAGCCTTCGAGTGTCGAATCGATGGACAGGCGCACCCTCCCCGCGCGGACGGTCAGCTGCATCCAGCCGTCGGACCGGTCGCGGCGCAGGGGAAAGAAGCGCAGCTTCAGGCCGCTCAGTCCGGACCAGTCGATCCGGGTCGCCGGCCCGCGCTCCGGCCCGTCCCCGGTCGCGGCCTTTGTGCGGACGAGGCCGGTTGCGGTCAATCGGTATCCGGTGCGCGCGCGCAGCCATGTCCGCACGCCGAAGGCGAGGAACAGCGCGGTGAGGGCGAGGAACAGCCACATGCCGAACGACGTTCCGCGGGTGAACGCGGCCAGCGGCGCGCACGCGGCGACGCCGACGGCGGCGCGCAGAAAGTCGTTGCGAAGGGTTTTGCGCGGATAGCACAGCACGGTCATGGCTCAAGGGTAGAACAGGCATGCCACGCTGCGCCACTCGGCAATGCCGCTTTGCGCGGTCGCGGCGAACAGGCGTTCGAGGAACGACCAGCAGGCGGCGTCGTGGACCCGGTGGTGGGTCAGCAGGCCGGTCGCCTCCGCCGGGTCGGCCCGGCCTTCCCGGCGCGCGCGCAGATGGCCGACGGCCCGGTCGAGCGCCGCCCCGGTGCCGACGAAGCCGCGCCCGCCTTTCCAGTCGATAATGTCGATATGGGTATTGACCAGCCGCATGGCGCCGATGGCCGGGCGCGGTCGCGGGCCGAACCGGCTGAGGCCGGCATAGCCCAGCTCCGGCAGAAGGGGCGGCAGGTGGGTGCCGATCCGGTTCCACGGCGGCACCAGAACCGGGCGGAAGGCGGCGCCGAAGGCCTTGTCCATGGCATCGCGCCCGGTCATCAGTTCGCCGATGACCGCATCGGCCCGGCGCTCCGGGCCGAGCTCGGATTTTTTCGCGCCCGGCCCGGCATGGTCCAGATGGGCATAGCCGTGCTGGACCGGGGTGACCGGGCCGGCCAGGTCGGCAGCGGTCAGGCGATTGTGCGCCGGCACGACCGCCAGGGCGAGCGGGACGCCGGTCGCCGCGGCGAGCGCCAGCGCCCGGTCGAGCCCGGCCGAGGGCGCGGTGGCATCGTCGTCGCGCCACCACAGGGTGGCGGTGCGGCCGAGCGCGGCCCACCGTTCGAGCTCGCGCTGCAGATCGTCCCAGCCGGTCATGCCGGCGCGCCGATCAGGCCGGGCAGGGCCCGGACGAAGGCCGCGGCACCGTCCAGCCGCACCGGCCGGGCGACCGGGGCCGGGCGCGGCAGGGCCCGGGCCGCGGCGATGGCATCGTTCAGCCGCTGCGGCGTCAGCTCGGCCTCCGCCACCACGATGGCGCGGCCGGCCGCCTCCAGCCGGC
Organism: Alphaproteobacteria bacterium; assembly: GCA_965221475.1. Classification (GTDB taxonomy): domain Bacteria; phylum Pseudomonadota; class Alphaproteobacteria; order Bin65; family Bin65; genus Bin65. The sequence goes on from OZ244891.1 coordinate 1,788,427, forward strand.
GCGCCCGGTGCATCTGCTCGGTCTCGCCCCCGGCCGCGAACGGCACCAAGACCGAAGGCGCGCCGGTTTTCAGCAGATCGACCGCGGTGTTGTAGCCGGCCTGGGAGACCGAACAGGCGCAGCCGGCGAGCCGGGCGCGAAAATCGGGCCGGTTGCCCTCGACCGTCACGCGCGGCCCGGCCGCGGCCCTCATCCCGACCAGCGTCGCGGCCGCCGGCGCGGCGCCGGCGCGGATGCGGATCGCCTCGCCGTTCGGCCCGGCGCCCAGCGCGAGGGCGGCCGCGCACAGCGCCGCGCCGACCCGCCCGCCGCCGCTGCTGACCAGAATTTCCGCCCCGGCCGGCGCCGGCGGGTCGTCTGCCGGCGGGTGCGGATCGACATAGCCGGTATAGCAGAGCTTCGGCGCGATCCGGGCGGCGAGCGGAAAGGTCTCGTCGAACGCGATCAGGGCCGGATCGCCATGGACGAAAACCCGGTCGGCCTCGCGCTCGACGAAGCGGGCCGCCTCCTCCCACCGTTCCGCCTTGCGCCCGACCAGAATATCGCGCACGGAAATGGCGACTTTCGCCCCGCCCTCCTGCCGCGCCCGGTCAACGAGCGCGGCGATCTCCGGCCCGAACGCCCGGCGGCCGAACGGATAATGTTCGATCACGATCAGCCGCGGCCGGATGCTGCCGGTCAGGGCGGCCAGCCGGTCGCGCCGCTGCCGCCAGTCCGCCGCGCCGGCCGGTACGCCCCGCTCGTTGACCGGCGCGCCGAAGCCTTCGTCCGCCGCGTGCAGCGCCGGCAGCGGATGCAGCGCGGCGGCGCCGGTATCGATGCCGGCGACCGGCCGCCCGCCGCTGGCGATATGGGCGGCATAGCCGGCGGCCGCCGCTTCCCTGGCGAGCGCGGCGACCCGCGCGAAATGGCCGACGCCGAGCAGATGCTGGACCCAGAACAGGATCGCCGGCGGTGGCGAAGGCGCGTCAGGAATCATAGCCGGAGGGCGGTTCGCTGTCGGCCAGGCGGATATTGAGCGCTTCCGGGATCAGGGCGCCGTCCGCGGCGAGTTCATAGAGATGCCCCCAGGCATGGCCCTTTTCGAGCGGCGCGGCCCGGCGCATATCCCAGCCGGTGGCGATGGTATAGGCGGCGCGCAGCACGCCGGCATGGCTGACCGCGCAGATATCCTGCTGCCGGCCGGCCATGTCGGCCAGCCAGCCGGCCAGCCGGGCCGCCAGCTGGCGCGGCGATTCGCCGTTGGGCGGCGCCATGTCGAGGCCGCGCGCCTCCATCCGGCGCATCGCCGCGCCCTGTTCGGCGCGCAGGTCGCGCAGGATCGCGCCCTCCCAGTCGCCCCAGTCGATCTCCTTCAGCCGGTCGTCGAGCCGCAGGCCGTCCGGGTCGGCGCCCAGCAGGATGGCGGTCTCCACCGCCCGGCTGAGCGGGCTGGCGTGCCACTCCCAGCGCCGCGTTCCGGCGGGCAGCTGCCAGTCGCGCACCGCCCGGCGCCCGGCTTCGCTCAGCGGCACATCGGTCTGGCCCTGCACCCGGCCTTCGGCATTCCACCCGGTCGGTCCGTGCCGCAGGAACAGGATCCGGGTCATGCCGCCCGGCCCGCCGCCCGCCCGGCGACATCGCGCAGGGCCGGGCCCAGGGCGGCCGCCGCCGCCGGCAGGCCGTGCCGCCGCGCCGCCCCGGCCCGCCCGGCCGCGCCCAGCCGCCGGCGCAGCGCCGGATCGACGATCAGCCGGTCGAGCGCCCGGGCGAAATCCGCATCGCTCCGGGCGACCAGCCCGGTGACGCCGGGCACGATAGTCTGCGCCACCGCCCCGCACGGGCCGGTCGCCACCGGCAGGCCGGCGGCCATGGCCTCCAGCGTCGCCATGCCGATCGCCTCGTTCGCGCCCGGCCAGGCGAACAGGTCGGCCGCCGCATAGGCCGCCTCCAGCCGGTCCGCCTCCAGCCTGCCGAGAAACCGGGTCTGTGCCGAAAAGGGCGCGAACAGGCGCCGGATTTCGGCTTCGGCCGGCCCGTCGCCGACGATCAGGAGACAGGCCGCCGCCGGCCCGGCCCAGGCCGCCCAGGCCGCGGCGAGCCGGGCATAGGAGGCGAGCTTGTCGCCGGTCCGCATCATGCCGACCGCGAGCGCCCACACCGCATCTGCATCCAGCCGCCATTCGCGCGCCAGTTCCTGCCGGGCGCGCGCGCGTTCGGCCGCGGTACGCTCCGCCGGCACCTCGACCGTCGGCGGCAGGCGGGAATGGGTGGCGCCCGGCTTGAGCAGCGGCAGCACGCAGGCCTCGTCCGCCGGGTTCGGGAAGAAGATGTGATCGGCGAGCCGGAGGGCGTCGCCGACCTGCGCATGCCCGGCCGCCCAAGGCCCGGCCGCCCGCTTCGGCGCATGGCTGGCCTCGGCAACGACATAGGGCAGGCCGAGCGCCCGGCAGACCGCCGGCCCGACCGGGTCCGGCGCCTTGTAGAACAGATGGTAGGTGAACCACAGGGCGGGCGGATCGCGGCGCAGGGCGCCGGCCAGCCGGCGGGCCTCGTCGCCGGCCTGCCGTTCGATGCGCTGCCGGGCGCCGCCGTCGGCCGGGTCTGCCAGGCGGCTGCGCAGCCTTGAGGCGACGAACGGCTCGTGCCCCGCCATCGCCAGCGCGCGCAGCAGCAGCCGGGCGATGGTGCGGTCGCCGGAAGGCCGCGGCGCATCCGGCGGCTTCATCGGGGCGTAGAAGGCGATCTTCATTGCCGCGCCCCGGCGGTCGCCGCAGCGCCGGCGAAACGGTCGTACAGGGCCCGGACAGTCACGCTGGCGTCGAAGCCGGTGCGCACCCGCTCGCATCCGTTGGCGCCGTATTCGCGCCGCCGGCCGGGATCGCGGATCAGCCGGGCGAGCGCGTCCTTCAGGGCTTCGGCGCTGCCCGGCTCGACCAGCACGCCGGTCCGGCCATGCTCGATCAGTTCCGGGATGGCCGCGGTTTGCGTCGAGACGCAGCACAGGCCCTGGCTCTGCGCCTCCATCAGCACGTTGGGCAGTCCGTCCCGGTCGCCGTCTTCGGCGATCAGGCTGGGCAGCACGAACAGGTCCGCCGCCCGGCAGGCCGCCAGAACCGCCCGCTGGTCCTGCGCGCCGCGCCAGTCGATCCGCTCCGCAATGCCCTTTTGCGCCGCCAGCCGCTGCAATTGCGGCAGCAGGGGGCCGCCGCCGATCAGGGTCCAGCGCCAGTGCAGCGCCGGCGGCAGGGCGGCCAGCGCCTCGATCAGCACGGCAAACCCCTTCTTGGCGACCGCGCGCCCGACCGAAAGCAGGCGCACCGGGCGCTGCGCGTCCGCCCCGTCCCGCGCTGTTCCCGCTTCCCGCTCCGCCTCGCCGGCCGGGGCGAAGCGGCCGAGGTCGATGCCGTGATAGACCAGGCCGACCCGGCCGGGGCACGGCGCGAGGCTGCGCAGATGGTCCTGGCCATAGCGGGTGCAGACGACCGTCCAGTCGGCGTCGGCCAGCTTTTCGCGCTTTTCCCAGTCGGGAATCGTCCAGATGTCCTTGGCGTGGGCGGCCGCGCTCCACGGCAGGCCGGTCGCGATGGCGGCATAGCGCGCGACCGAGGCCGGGGTATGGAGAAAGTGCGCGTGCAGCCGCGCAACCCCGGCGGGCAGTTCGGCGGCCAGCACCATCGCCTGGCCGAAGCGGCGCACCCGGTTGCGGGTGCGGTCGCGGGCGAGGTCGCGGCGCCAGATGCGCAGGGCGGCGCCATAGCCCGGCAGGCGCCGCGCCCGCCGCCAGGCGGCCGCGACGCGAAGCGGCTCCCGGTGGAGATATTCCGGCAGATAGGTCACCGGCGCGGCGATCTCGTCATGGATCGGGTGGCGCCGGGCATCGGTCGGGTGGCGCAGGGAAATCAGGCGAAGCTCCAGCCCCAGCCGCTCCAGCGCCAGAATCTCCTGGGCGATGAAGGTTTCCGACAGGCGCGGATAGCCCTTCAGGACGAAGGCGACGGCGCCCTGCATCGCCGCCGGCCGCGCGCCGCCGCTCAAGGGCTCAAAAGCGCCTTCACGGCGCCGGGCAGCGCCCGGCCCGGCGCCCGCTCGATCGTCCGGCCGACCAGCCGGTCGACATTGTCCAGCCCGTCCAGCAGCCCCGGCACGACCACGTCGGAGGGCCGGTTCTGCTGCAGCAGCTGGTGCAGCGCGGTCGCCATGCGGTCGACGCTGCGCACCCCGTCATCCTCCAGCACGCTCAGCAGGCCGGCCTCCTGGGCCCGGCAGGCGCGGATGAACTGTTCGCGCCGCGGCGCGGTCCGCGGCACCAGCAGGGCGCGCTTGTCGAAGGAAAGAACCTCGCAGAACGTGTTGTAGCCGCCCATGGCGACGACCGCCTCGGCGCCGGCGATCGGATGCTCCAGGGCGGCGTCGAAGGTGGCGATGCTGACATCGTCGAGCGCCGCCGCCCGGCGCTGGAATTCCGCCTGGCGCTCCGCCTGCATGAACGGGCCGGTGACGATGGCCGCGCGCACCGGCATGTTGCGCCGCGCCTCATAGACGCGCAGCACCCAATCGACCAGCGCCTCGCCGTCGCCGCCGCCGCCGGGCGTCACCAGAATATAGGGGCTGTCGTACGGCGCCGGGTCGGCCGGCCCGCCCGCGGGCAGTTCGCGGCGCAGATAGCCGGTATAGACCATCTTGCGCCGCACCGATTTCGGCAGGCGCAGGCCGGCCAGCGGATCGCAGATCTGCGGCAGGCCATAGACCCAGATCGAATTGTAGTATTTCGACAGCGCCGGCACGGCCTGCTTGCGCTCCCATTCCGGCTGCAGCAGTTCCGGCTCGTCGATCACATCGCGCAGGCCGAGCACCAGCGGCGTCCGCCGCCGCTTGAGGAAGGCCAGCGTCTCCTCGATCTCGCCGCGCAGGCCGAGCGGCTCCTTGTCGACCAGAAACAGGTGCGGCGCGAATACTTCGGCGGTGTGGCGGATGATCGAGGCGCGGATCGCCAGCGTCTGCTGCAGGCCGATATGCAGGTTGAGCGCGGTATATTCGCCGTTGCGCAGCTTGATGACGCCGGGCACGCGCACGAAATCGACCCGCGAGCGGAAATCGAAGCTGCCGATGATCGGCGAGCCGGAAAGGATCAGCACCGAAAGGTTGCTGCGCCGCTCGACCAGGGCGTGGGCGATGGCGCGGCAGCGGCGCAGATGGCCGAGGCCGAAACTGTCGTGGCTGTAGATGAGGATGCGAAAGCCGTCGCCCAGCGCGCCGGCCGGCAGGGCCTCGTCGTCGCCGGATTCCGGCCGGGCCGCCTCGTATCGGAACAGGGTTGCCTTGTCGGTTGCCATCGTCACCCCGGTCGCGAGGCCGGTCGCCGCGCCGGCCGGCGCTTGCCCCGGCGCGCCGAATTCCGTATCGCCAGTCGGCAACGCCCTGAATTATGGTGTCAGAACCGGGCGCGAGGTTCAATGCCGGCATCCATGCACAATTCCGCCAGCCCTGCCGCAGCGTCGCGACCGGTCGTCGCCCCGCCGGCCGCCGCCGCCGGGCGGGCGGGCCGATGAGCGCGGCCGGCGAGAGCGGCCGGCTGGCCGGGCCCGAAACGCCCGGCTACGCGCCGAACGTGCCGCTGGAGCGGAGCATTTTCCGCTTCATCATGAAATACAGCAAGCGCCAGCAGCTGGTCGTGCTGGCGCTGACCGTCGTCTCCTGGCCGATCATCTATCTGACCCTGGAGCTGCCCAAGGCGATTATCGACGAGGCGATCGGCGCGAAGGCGGGCTGGGCCCGCGCCGTGCTCGGCCCGGAGATGGAGCAGATCGCTTTCCTGATGGCGCTCAGCTTCGGCTTCCTGTTCTTCGTCATCTTGAGCGGCGGCGTCAAATATGTGCTGAACGTCTATGCCGGCCGGCTCGGCGAGCAGATGCTGCGCCGGCTGCGCTACATGCTCTATGCGCGCATCCTTCGCTTTCCCCTGCCGCATTTCAAGAAGGTCTCCCAGGGCGAGATCATCCCGATGATCACCGCCGAGGTCGAGCCGGTCGGCGGCTATGTCGGCACGGCGACCTCGACGCCGCTCTATTTCGGCGGCCTGCTGCTCGTCTATCTGGGCTTCATCTTCGCCCAGGACGTGTTCCTCGGCCTGGCGGCGACGGCGCTCTATCCGCTGCAGATCTATATCGTGCCGAAGCTGCAGAAGCGCGTGATCGCGCTCGGCAAGGAGCGGGTGCGGGAGGTGCGCGGTCTGGCCGGCAATATCGGCGAATCGATTGCCGGCATCGCCGAAATCCACGCCAACGACGCCTCGGTATACGAACGGGCCGGCATCGCCCGCCGGCTCGGCCGCATCTACACCATCCGCTACGAGATTTTCCGCCGCAAGTTCGCCATCAAGTTTCTCAACAGCTTCATGGCGCAGCTCACGCCCTTCTTCTTCTATGCCATCGGCGGCTATCTGGTGATCGCCGGCGACATGACCATCGGCGCGCTCACCGCCGTTCTGGCCGCCTACAAGGATCTCAGCTCGCCGTGGAAGGAGCTGCTCGGCTATTACCAGCTCCAGGCCGATATCAAGGTGAAATACGAACAGGTGATCGAGCAGTTCGATCCGCCCGGCCTGCTCGACGAAACCCTGCAGCTGACCGACGATGCCGGGCCGGAAGCGCCGGGCCGGACGCTCGATGTCGCCGGCCTGTCCTATGCCGAGGACGGCCAGTCCCGCACCGTCGATGGCGTCTCGTTCCAGATCGATCCGGCCGGGCACACCGCCATCGTCGGCAGCGGCAGCAGCGGGCGGGACGATCTGGCCCTGCTGCTGGCCCGCCTGCTGAAGGGCAGCGCCGGCCGGATCGATCTGGACGGCCATCGCCTCGACGATCTGCCGGAAACCTTCACCGGCCGCCGCATGTCGTTCGCCGGCCCGGTGCCCTATCTGTTTTCCACCACCCTGCGCGAGAACCTGCAATACGGCCTGCGCCACCGGCCGCTCGTGCCGGGCGCGGGGCCGGACTCCGCCGGCGCCGGGCGCGAGCGCTATGTCCGCGACGCGCGGGCGGCGGCCAATATCGATGCCGATCCGGCGGCGGACTGGGTGGACTACGGCGCCGCCGGCGTCGCCGACCGGGCGGAGCTGGACCGCCAATGCGTCGGGATGCTGTGCCGGGTCGATCTCGGCGACGATCTCTACCGCTTCGGCCTGCGCGGCACCATCGATCCGGACGAGCGGCCGGACCTGGCCGGGGCGATGCTCGCCGCCCGGTCGGCCCTGCGCCGCCGGCTCGACGAGACGCAGCAGTCGGCGCTGGTCGAGCCCTTCGACCGGGCGCGCTACAATACCAATGCGACGCTGGCGGAAAACCTGCTGTTCGGCACGCCGGCCGGCGAGGCCTTCGATATCGACCGCCTGGCCGGGCACCCTTTCGTCCGCCGGGTCATCCGCGATGCCGGCCTGGACGGACCGCTGCTCGAGGTCGGCCGGCAGCTCGCCGAGACCATGGTCGAGCTGTTCGCCGACCTGCCGCCCGGCCATCCGTTTTTCGACCAGTTCAGCTTTTTCGGCTCCGACGAAATGCCGGAATATCAGCAGCTGCTCGGCCGCACCGCGGGCCAGACGGCTGAGGCGATGCGCCCCGAAGACCGCCAGCGCCTGCGCTCGCTGCCCTTCCGGTTGATCCCTGCCCGCCACCGGCTGGGGCTGCTGGGCGAGGACATTCGCAGCCGGGTGCTGAAGGCGCGGGAAATCTTTGCCGATACGCTGCCGGAGCCGCTGCGCGGCGCGGTCGAGTTTTTCGATCCCGGCCGCTACAACCGGGCGGCGAGCCTGGAGGACAATATCCTGTTCGGCAAGGTGGCCTGGGGCGAGGCCAACGCCGCCGGCAAGCTCGCCACCCTGATCGGCGAGGTGCTCGATTCGCTGTCCCTGCGCGATGCCGTGATGGTGGCAGGCCTGGCGCACCCGGTCGGCGTTGCCGGGGCGCGGCTGTCGGCGGCGCAGCGGCAGAAGGTGAACATCGCCCGCGGCCTGATCAAGCGGCCCGATCTCTTCATCCTCAACGAGGGCATCGGCAATCTGGACGGGGCGGGCCAGCGCCGCGTGCTCGAAGCCGTGCTGGCCGAAATGAAGGGCCGGGGCGTCATCTGGTCGTTGCACCGGCCCGGCTTCGCCCGCCATTTCGACCGGGTTATCGTCATGAAGGGCGGCCGGGCGGTCGAGCAGGGCAGCTTCGACGAGCTCGACCGGGAGGGGTCGGCGCTGCGCGAACTGCTGGAAACCGAACAGGGGTAATGCCCGGCGCGCCCGCGGCGGCGCGAACAGGAGGACGGATCGTGAGCCTGAACGAAGAAGTGGAGATTCTGCGCAACATTCCGATGTTCGCGAATGTCGAGCCGTCGAAGCTGAAGCTGCTGGCCTTCACCAGCGAGCGCCACGCCTGGGCCGCGGGCGACTGCCTGTTCCGCCAGGGCGATACGGGCGAGAGCGCCTATATCATCGTCGAGGGCGAGGCCGATGTGATCATCGATACCGACGACGGGCCGCTCACCGTGGCGCATTTCGGCCGGAACGCGCTGGTCGGCGAAATCGCCATCCTGGCCGATGTCCCGCGCACGGCGACGGTCAAGGCCACCACCCGGCTCGACGCGATGGTGATTTCGCGGGAGCTGTTCTTCCGCCTGGTCATGGAGTTTCCCCAGATCGCCATCGAGATCATGCGCGAGCTCGCCCGGCGGCTGGAAGCGACCAACGCCCGGATTCGCGAACTGAGCGCGGCCTGAGCGCGAACCGGCGGCAGGGCGCAACGGCGACGGCCGATGCCGGCGGCGGCGGAAAGCCGGCTCGAGCGCATGATCGCCCGGCTGGCGACCCAGCGCGCCCTGCTCGACCGGGCGGCGGCGCTGGTCGCCGGCATCGAAGGCCCGGTCCTGGAGGTCGGGCTCGGCAAGGGCCGGACCTGGTCGCATCTGCGCCGCCTGTTCCCCGACCGCGAGCTCTGGGCCTTCGATTTCGCCGTCCACGCCCCGGCGCACAGCCGGCCCGATCCCGACCGCATCCTGGCCGGCGATTTTCGCGATTCGCTGCGCACCTGCTGGAGCCGGATCGAGGCGCCGCCGGCCCTGGTCCACGCCGATATCGGGACGGAGAGCCGCCGGGCCGATGCCGCGCTCGCCCGCTTCGTCGGCCGCGCGGTGGCGCCGCGCCTTCCGCCCGGCGGCGTGCTGCTCGGCGACCGGGAGATGGGCTGCGCGGGTCTGGTCCGGCTCGAAACCCCGGCGGTTGCCCTGCCCGAAGGGATCGCCCCCTGGCCCTACTATCTCTATCGGCGGGCCTGAATCCCGGAGCGCCGGCTCAGACGTCGAGCTCGACCAGCACCGGCGCGTGGTCGGAGGCCTTTTCCCAGCCGCGGGCGTCTTTCAGCACTCTGGCATCGGCCACGGCCGGCGCCAGCGGCGGCGTGACCCAGATATGGTCGAGGCGCCGGCCCCGGTCCGAGGCGCGCCAGTCCCGCGCCCGGTAGCTCCACCACGAATACAGCTTCTCGGCCGGGTCGATCCGGGCGCGCACCGCATCCACCCAGTCATGGGCGGCCTGCATGCGGCCGAAATGCGCCACCTCGACCGGCGTGTGGCTCACCACATTGAGCAGCTGCCGGTGCGACCAGACATCGGTCTCGAGCGGGGCGACATTCAGGTCGCCGACCAGGATGCGCGGCACGGCCGGATCGCGGCCGGCCCACCACGCCGCCTGTTCGGTCATGAAGCGCAGCTTGTGGTCGAACTTGTCGTTGGCCTCCGGGTCCGGCACGTCGCCGCCGGAGGGCAGATAGACATTGTGCAGCTCGATGCCGCCGGGCAGCGTCGCCGACTGGTGGCGGGCGTCGTCGATTCCGCACCAATGGTGCCGGGCATGGCCGGCCAGCGGCAGGCGGGAGAGGATGGCGACCCCGTGATAGGCCTTCATGCCGAAAATCTCGATATGCCCGAAGCCGAGGGCGCGCAGCGGCTCGAACGGAAACTTCCCGTCCTCGACCTTGGTTTCCTGCAGGCAGATCACGTCCGGGTTTTCCTGCGCTGCCAGCCGCTCGATCAGCGGAGCGCGCAGCCGGACCGAATTGATGTTCCAGGTGATGAGCTTCATGACGGCGGTTGTGCTGCCGGCGGTTGCGGCGCGGCCTATTCGGCGGCGGTCGCCAGCCCGGCGCCGGTGCCCATCGTGCCCGCCCAGTCGCGGGCGGCGGCGCCGAAGGCCTCGAACAGGGCGCGGCTGCAGGCATCGCTGTCGTGCTCGATCTCCGGATGCCATTGCACGCCGAGGGCGAAGCCGGGGCTGTCCGGGAAATCGATAGCCTCGACGACCCCGTCCTCCGCCACCGCGTTGATGCGCGCGCCCGGCGCCGGCTCCCGGATGCCCTGGGCGTGCAGGGAATTGACGGTCACGGTCCGCGCGCCGAGGATCCGGTGCAGCAGGCTCGGCCGCGCGATGGCGACCGGATGGCGGAGCTTCGCCCGCTCGCCCTTCGCCCGGGTCTTGTCCGACCGGTGGTCCCGGTGGCCGGGCGCCTCGTGCAGCTTGCCGTGCAGGCTGCCGCCCATCGCCACGTTCAGCTCCTGAATGCCGCGGCAGATGGCGAAGACCGGGATGCCGCGCCGGACCGCGCCGCGGATGAGCGGCAGGGTCGTGGCGTCCCGGTCCGGGTCGTTGAAATCGCCCTCGAAGGGTTCGGCGCCATAATGGTGCGGCTCGACATTCGAAGGGCTGCCGGTCAGCAGCAGGCCGTCCAGCCGGTCGAGGATGGATTCGAGGGCGCCGGCCGGAAAATGGCGCGCCATCGCCGGCACCGCCAGGGGCACGCAGCCGGATGTCTCGATCACGGCCTCCAGATTGCGCTGCATCACCCAGTGGCCGGCGAAGATATCGAGATTGCGCCGGCAGGCCGAGACGCCGACGACGGGCAGCAGCGGAGCGGGCGCAACGGGCGCATCGGGCCGGGAGGCGGACATGGCCGGCAATATAGGCCTCTGCGCCGCGGCGTAAATCGCTTCTTCGCGCTAGCGGTCGCTGCCCGGCCCTGCGGGTGCCGCGGGCGGCGGCGGCGGCTCGAACAGGGAGGACGCCAGCGGCAAGCCGAAGCGCGTATCCGACAGGAACACGCGGGTCTTCTGCCCCTGGGCGTCGATGACGGTCCAGCCGGCGAGGTCGAGCGTGCCCTGTTCGAACTCCAGGATCATGCGGCCTGACCGGGGCGATTCCGGCCGGACGACGGTGACGAAAATCCGCCCGCCGGTCCGCCGCAGCCCGGTCGCGCGAACGTCGCGGCCGAAGCGGATCTCGTTGCGCACCAGAATGCCGGCCGGGGTTGAATTGAGCGGAAAGTTCTGCGGCTCGCCATACCGGCCATCGACCACGATCAGCCAGCGGTCGGAGGTGAGGATCGTCATGTCCCGGTCGTCGAAGCGGATGCGCATCCGGCCGGGCCGCCGGATGAGGATATCGCCATGGCTGACCGTGCCGTCCGGCGCGATCTGGCGGAACCGGGTGGCGAGGGTGCGGAACCCGTTCACCTTCGCCTCGATGCGGGCGAGGTCGGCGCGGTCTTCGGCGCTCAGCCCGCTCCGCTCCTGCGCCGCCGCGCCGGCTGCCAGGGCGAGCGCCGGGATGAGCGCCAGCAGGCCGGTGCCGGTTCGCGACAGCGCCGCCCGAAGCTTCAGGCGCCGGTCAGGATTTCGCGCTTGCCGGCATGGTTGGCCGGGCTGACGACGCCGCGCTGTTCCATCCGTTCGACCAGCCGCGCCGCCCGGTTGTAGCCGATCTGCAGGCGGCGCTGAATGAAGGAGGTGGAGCATTTGCCCTCGGTCATGACGATTTCGACCGCCCGGTTGTAGAGGTCGTCGCCGCCGCTTTCGCCGGCGGCCGCGCCGGGCATTCCGTCTTCCTCGTCCTCTTCCGTGATCCGGTCGATATAGACCGGCTCGCCCTGGGTGCGCAGGAAGGCGACGACCTCCTCGACCTCCTCGTCGCTGACGAAGGGGCCGTGGACGCGGGTGATGCGCCCGCCGCCGGCCATGTAGAGCATATCGCCCTGGCCGAGCAATTGCTCGGCGCCCTGCTCGCCCAGAATGGTGCGGCTGTCGATCCGCGTGGTGACCTGGAAGGAGATGCGGGTCGGGAAATTGGCTTTGATCGTACCGGTGATGACATCGACGGACGGGCGCTGGGTCGCCATGATGAGGTGGATGCCGGCGGCGCGCGCCATTTGCGCCAGGCGCTGGACCGCGCCCTCGATATCCTTGCCGGCGACGAGCATGAGATCGGCCATCTCGTCAACGATGACGACGATATAGGGCAGCGGGTCGAGCGCCATCGGCCGCTCTTCCGCAATCGGCCGGCCGTTCTCGTCGGTGCCGGCGATGACGGTTTCCGTAATCGTCTCGCCCTTCGCCCGGGCGTCGGCGAGGCGCTGGTTGTAGCCGTCGATATTGCGCACGCCCATCTTCGACATGGCGCGGTAGCGGCCTTCCATCTCGCGCACGGCCCAGCGCAGGGCGACGACCGCCTTTTTCGGGTCGGTCACCACCGGCGTCAGCAGCTGCGGGATGCCGTCATAGATCGACAGTTCGAGCATTTTGGGGTCGATCATGATGAACTTGCAGCGCTCCGGCGGCAGGCGGTAGAGCAGCGACAGGATCATGGTGTTGATCGCCACCGATTTGCCCGAGCCGGTGGTGCCGGCGACCAGCAGGTGGGGCATCCGGGCCAGATCGGCCAGAACCGGCGCGCCGCCGATATCCTTGCCCAGCGCGAGCGCCAGCCTGTGCGCCGAGCGCTCGAAGCTGCGCGCCGCCATCATCTCGCGCAGATAGACGGTCTCGCGGTTCTGGTTCGGCAGCTCGATGCCGATGACATTGCGCCCCGGCACGACGGCGACCCGGACCGACAGGGCGCTCATCGAGCGCGCGATGTCGTCGGCCAGATTGATGACCCGGGCCGACTTGACCCCCGGCGCCGGCTCGAGCTCGTAGAGGGTGACGACCGGTCCGGGCCTGACCTTGACGATCCGGCCCTTGACGCCGAAATCGGCGAGCACGGTCTCCAGATAGCGGGCATTCTGTTCCAGCGCGGCGGTATCCAGATTGCCGCCCGCGCCGGCCGGCGGCTCCTGCAGCAGGCTGAGCGCCGGCGTGTTGTACCGGCCGGGGTCCAGATCCAGCCGCGGCTCCCGCGCCTCGCGCGCCCGTTTGCCCGGCGCCGCCGGCCCGGCCTTGTCGGCGACCAGCGGCCGGTGCTTCTTCAGCAGCGAACCGCCCTTCGCACCGGCGCGCCGGGCGGCGCGGGCGGCTGCGGCCGCCTTCTTCGTTGCGCCGTCGCCGGCCGTGCCGGCCTGCTCCGCCGCCCCGCCGGCCGCGCCCGGCTCTTCCGGGCCGGCGTTTCCGGCCTGGGCGCGCCGCAGCATCGAGGCGAGCGGCCGGGCGGCGATTTCGGCCGCCGGGCTGCGGCCCCCATCTTCGGCCAGCGCCGCGAAATGCGGGTCGGCGGCCGGGCGCTGCGGGCGCTCGACCCGCGATTCGGCGCGCCGCCGGCGCCGGAAGGCAAGGCGGAAGGGCCACAGCATCAGCGCGCCGACCCAGCGCCATTCGCGCAGCGTCAGCCCGAGGACCGGCAGCAGGAAGACGGTCGCGAGCGCGAATCCGGCGAGCACCGCCGGCCAGCCCCCGATGCTGCTGCCGAACAGGTCGCGCAGGGCGAGCAGCAGGGTGCTGCCGACCACACCGCCCGGCCCGGCACGGATCGGCCAGTCCGCTGCGCCCGGAATGCCGGCGAGCGCCACGATCAGCAGCACCAGCGCCGCCGGCAGCAGCAGCAGGCGCCAGCCGAAGGCATCGAGGGCCGCGCCGCTCATCAGCCGCAGCGACCAGGCGGCGACGGCGAGCACGATGGCATAGCCGCCCAGCCCGACGGTCTGCAGCACCGCATCGGCCACCCAGGCGCCGCCGGACCCCATCAGATTGCCGACCGGCCCGCCGGCGCTCGTGTTCCATGACGGGTCCGACGGGGTATAGGAAAGCAGGGCGAGCAGCAGCGCGCCGGCCGCCGCCGCCAGCACGGCGCCGCAGACGCGCCGGCCGCTGCGCCGCAGCAGCGCGCTCACCTCCGGCGGCAGCAGGGCCGGCCGGCTGTCCGTCCCCGGCTGCCCGGCCGGCTGCTTCTTCAGCCGCCGGGCCGTGGGCTTGCCTTTGCCGTCAAGGGTGGCGGCGCGCGCCATGGCTCCTCCCGCTATCGCCGCGGCGCCGCCGCCAGGCCGCGCCGGCGGACCGGCTGTAATCGCCCGGAGTATACAGCAATGCAGCGCAAATGAAAAAGGGGCGCCGGAAGCGCCCCTCAGTTCATTCCCGGAATGGCGGGCCTATCTCGTGATAAGCTCTTCTTCCGGATACGCGCCGATATTGTGTATGGAAAGATCGGCGCCTCTTTCCTCTTCTTCCTCGCTCAGGCGAATCCCGGTCGTCATCTTGACGACGCCATAGGCGATGGCGCCGGCCGCCAGCGCATAGCCCGCGCCGGCCAGCGAGCCGACCAGCTGCGACAGGAAGGAAACCCCGCCCAGGCCGCCCAGGGCGGTCAGGCCGAAGATGCCGCAGGCGATGCCGCCCCACAGCCCGCACAGCCCGTGCAGCGGCCAGACGCCGAGCACATCGTCGATCTTCCAGCGGTTCTGGCACAGGGTGAAGGTGACGACGAACAGGGCGCCGGCAATCGCGCCGGTCGCCAGCGCGCCGATGGGGTGCATCAGGTTGGAGCCGGCGCAGACCGCGACCAGCCCGGCGAGCGCGCCATTGTGGACGAAGCCCGGATCGCGCCGGCCGACCGCGGTGGCGGCGAGCAGGCCGCCGGCCATCGCCATCACCGAGTTGAGCGCCACCAGCCCGGTCACGTCGGCCAGCTTCTGGGCGCTCATCACGTTGAAGCCGAACCAGCCGACCGACAGGATCCAGCTGCCCAGCGCCAGAAACGGGATGTTGGACGGCGGGATCGCGTTCGGGGTGCCGTCGCGGCGGTAGCGGCCGCGGCGCGCGCCGAGCAGCAGGACCGCCGACAGCGCCATCCAGCCGCCGACCGCGTGGACGACGATGGAGCCGGCGAAATCGTTGAACGGCGCGCCGAAGCTCTCTTCGAGCCAGGACTGGATGCCGAAATTGCCGTTCCAGACGATGCCCTCGAACAGCGGATAGAACAGGCCGACCAGAATCGCCGAAGCCGCCACCTGGGGCCAGAAGCGCGCGCGCTCGGCAATGCCGCCGGAGATGATGGCCGGAATGGCGGCGGCGAAGGTCAGCAGGAAGAAGAACTTCACCAGGTCATAGCCGCTTTTGGCAAAGGGGCTGCCCTCGGCCGCGCCGGTCAGCATGGCGGCGCTGGCGAGGAAGCTGACGCCATAGGCGACCAGATAGCCGATGAAGAAATACACCAGGGTCGAAACGCAGAAATCGGCAAACAGCTTGACCAGCGCGTTGACCTGGTTCTTGCGCCGGACGGTGCCGACCTCGAGAAACGCGAAGCCGGCGTGCATGGCGAGCACCATGATCGCGCCCATGAGGACGAACAGCACATCGCCCCCCGATCTGAAAGCCTCCATCGGCCTGCTCCTTTCCTGTTCCTGTCGTTTGCAGCAGTGTCATCGCATCCCGCACGCGATCGACAGGCGACGCCCTCCCGAAAAGGGGGAGGGCGCCGCCGCCGTCGGGAGCGGGTGTACCGTCCCGGTGTCCGGTCAGGTCGCCTGGCCGAACTCCGGATAGGCCTCCATGCCGACCTCGGCGATGTCGAGACCGTTCATTTCCGCCTCGTCGTCGGCGCGGATGCCGACCGTCGCCTTCAGCACGTACCAGACGATGAAGGAGGCGACGAAGACGAAAGCGCCGATTGCCACGACGCCGACCGCCTGTACCAGCAGATTGCCGGCGCCGAAAATGCCGACCGCCAGCGTGCCCCAGATGCCCGCGACCAGATGGGCGGAAAGGGCGCCGACCACATCGTCGATGCGGAACCGGTCGAACAGGGGCACGGCGAAGACCACCAGGGTGCCGCCGATGCCGCCGACCAGAATGGCCTTCCAGTGAGCATCGACATCGGGCCCGGCGGTGATCGCCACCAGGCCGCCGATGGCGCCGTTCAGGGCCATGGTCAGGTCGATCTTGCCATAGCGCCAGTGCGTGACTGCCATGGCGACGACGACCCCCGCGGCGGCGGCGACATTCGTATTGACGTAGACGATCGAGATGGCGGCGGCGTCGGCAGCGCTGCCCAGGGCGAGTTGCGAGCCGCCGTTGAAGCCGAACCAGCCGAACCACAGAATGAAGGTGCCCAGGGTGGCGAGCGGCAGGTTGGCGCCGGGCATCGGCGCCACCTTTCCGTCGGCGGTATATTTGCCCTTGCGCGCGCCGAGCAGGAGCGCACCGGCCAGCGCCGCCCAGCCGCCGGTCGAATGAACCAGTGTGGAGCCGGCAAAGTCCGAGAAGCCCATGGCGTTCAGCCAGCCGCCGCCCCAGACCCACGAGGCCTGGATCGGATAGATTACCGCCGTCAGCACGACCACGAAGATCAGGAATGGCCAGACCCTGACGCGCTCGGCCACGGTGCCGGAGACGATGGATGCCGCCGTGGCGACGAAGACCATCTGGAAGAACCAGTCGGAGGGCGCCGAATAGCCGTCGTCGACAACCGCTTTCAGCTGGTCCGGCGTCGCCTTGTCGCCAGCGGCGATCAGCGCCGTCTCCGCCGCCGCCGGATCGTAGAACAGCGCCAGCTTGCCGAACACGCCTTCGAGGAGCCAGCCGCCGTCGCCGGGATACAGGATCGTATAGCCGATGAGGTAGAACATCAGCCCGGCGACCGAATAGAGCGCGATATTCTTCAGGCAGATCGCCGCCGTGTTCTTGCGCCGGACCAGGCCGGATTCCAGCATGGCGAAGCCGGCGGCCATGAACATCACCAGCACGCCATGAACGAGGAAGGAGAAGGTGTTGAAGATATACTGCGTCTCGGCCGACACATCGGCCAGGGCGGGCGAGGCGGCGAATGCGACCGGTGCGGCGGCGGCGAGCGCCAGCGCCGTCCGGCGTCGGTTGGGTCTGGATGCGGTCATGGGTCCCTCGATGGTCTAGAGCGCCTCGACGCCGGTCTGGCCGGTGCGGATGCGCACGGCCGACTGCACGTCGAGGACGAACACCTTGCCGTCGCCGATGCTGCCGGTCTGCGCGGTCTCGACGATGGTCTCCACCGCCCGGTCTGCGACCGAATCGTCGACCACCGCCTCGATGCGGATTTTGGGCAGAAAGCTCACCGCATATTCCGCGCCCCGATAGATTTCCGTATGGCCCTTCTGCCGGCCGAACCCCTTCACTTCCGAGACGGTCATCCCGGTCACGCCCACGGCGGACAGGGCTTCGCGCACTTCGTCGAGCCGGAAGGGCTTGATAATCGCCATGACGAGTTTCACAACGACGTCTCCCTTGATCGTCGGTCGCGCTTCCGCACGGGCGAAAGCGCCGGATAGCAGGGAATAAGCAATATCCGTGCCAGCTGCCGGACCCGAAACGAAGATGCTTGTGTTTCAACGGGTTAAAACCGTGCGGCCGCCGGCACTCGCCCTGGCGCCGGCGCCGATTGCACAAAAGGCGGGCAATATCGTCTTCTGCACAATTATCGGGCAATGGCGGCCGGGGACGATTTGGCCATGGACCGGCGGCGGCCGAAGGGCCACCCTGCCGGGGCGATGGCGGCGCGCGGTTCACAAGGCAGAGCGACCCCGAAAGAAGCGGCCCCGGCCGATGCGCCGGCGGATGCGATCGTGGTCGGCGGCGGCATGGTCGGCGGCGCGCTGGCGCTGGCGCTGGCGGGCGGCGGGCTCGAGGTCGCCCTGGTGGACCGGACGCCGCCGGAGGCCCTCGCGGCGGCGGCCCATGACGGCCGGTCCTCCGCCATCGCCTATGCCAGCCAGAAGCTGCTGGCCCGGATCGGCCTGTGGCGGGAGGTTGCCCACGCCGCCGAGCCGATCCGCGATATCCGCGTTTCCGACGGCGCCTCGCTGCTGTTCCTGCACTACCGGCACCGGGAGGCGGACGGGCCGGCGGACGGCGCGCCCATGGGCTGGATCGTCGCGAACGATGCCATCCGCGGCGGGCTGGCGGCGCTGCTGGCCGCGGCGCCCGGCATCCGCGTCGTGGCGCCGGCGCGGGCGCAGCGCCTGATGCCGGGCGATCCGGGCGATCCGCTCGCCGGGCTGGCGCTCGAAGACGGCCGGGTGCTGCGCGCGCCCCTGATCGTCGCCGCCGACGGCACGGAATCGCGGCTGCGCACCCAGGCCCGCATCGCCGCCACCCAATGGCGCTATCCCCAGGACGGCATCGTCTGCACCATGGCGCACGAACTGCCGCATGACGGCATCGCCCATGAGCGCTTTCTGCCCGCCGGGCCGTTCGCCGTCCTGCCGATGACCGACGCGCCGGACGGCACCCACCGCTCCTCCATCGTCTGGACCGAGCGGGCGCGCCATGCGCCGGCCATGATGCGCCTGTCCGATGCCGCTTTCGGCGCCGAGCTGCAGCGCCGGTTCGGCGACTGGTACGGCGCGGTCCGGGCGACCGGCGGGCGCTGGCGCTATCCGCTGCGCCTGCTCCATGCCGACCGCTATGTCGCCCCGCGCTTCGCCCTGGTCGGCGATGCCGCCCACACCATCCACCCGATCGCCGGCCAGGGCCTCAATCTGGGGCTGCGCGATGTGGCGGCACTGGCCGAGGCGGTAGTGGACGACCGGCGGCTCGGCCTCGATCATGGCGGGCTGGCCACGCTGCAGCGCTACGAGCGCTGGCGGCGGCCGGACAATGTCACCCTGATGGCGGTCACCGACGGGCTGAACCGCCTGTTTTCCAACGATATCGGGCCGGTCCGGCTGGCGCGCGACCTCGGCCTGGCGGCGGTGGACCGGATGCCCGGCCTGAAGCGCCTGTTCATGCAGCACGCCATGGGGACGGTCGGCCGCCTGCCTCGCCTCCTGCGCGGCGAGGCGCTTTAGGCGCCGCCCGGCGGGCGCCCGCCCTACGGGTCCCGGCTCAGCCCGCGTTCTTCGAGCGCGTCCAGATAGCGCTGCCAGATCGCGTCCCGGTTGCGGCCCAGGCCATGGAGATAGGTCCAGCTGTAGATGCCGCTGTCGTGCAGATCGTCGAACGCGATGCGGATGGCGTAGTTGCCGACCGCCTCGACATTCACAATCCCGACATGCCGGCGGCCGGCGACGATCTTGCGCTCCTCGCCGCCATGGCCCTGCACTTCGGCCGACGGGCTCTCGACGCGCAGCAGCTCGGCCGGATAGGCGAAAGTCTCGCCATTTTCGAAGGCGACGGTCAGGCGCTTTTCCGCCCGGTCAAGGTCGATCCGCGTCGGCCAGATACGGGTGCCGAAAGCCGATGGCTCCGTCATGGCGCGCCGGTCACGGTGCGGCGGCGAGGGGGCGCGCCTCGTCCTGCAGCATGATCGGAATGCCGTCGCGGATCGGGTAGGCGAGCCCGGCCGCCTCCGAAACCAGCTCCTGGGCTTCGGCATCGTATGTAAGCGGCTGGCGGGTGACCGGGCAGACCAGGATTTCCAGCAGCTTCGGGTCCACCTGCGGGCTCTCGCCGGCGGCCGGTCCGGTCATGGCTGCGCTCCCCTTCCGCCTTCGCTTCCGGCGTCCCCGGTCCGGGCGCCGCCCTAGTTCATGCGCTCCGGCGCCGGCGTGCCGGCACTGTCGATGGTCAGCATGGAAATGAGCAGTTCGGCCCGCCCGGTCAATGTCCGGCTTTCCAGCAGCGCCTGTTTTTCCGCCGGCGAGAAGGGGCACGACATGGCGACCAGCCGCACCAGCCCGCCGGTCGGCGTCTTTTCGATGGCCTCCGGGTCGGCATCCATCTGCCGGGCGGCGAGATAGGCCCTGAGGGCGGCGATCAGCCGGTCGCGGTCGATCCCGGCATCGTCCGCCGGCAGGAAATCGGCCGCCCAGGCGCTGTAATCGGGCCGGACGCGGCGATAGCCGTTGCGCGGCGCGATCTCGTCCACCGCCTCGAAGCGGCACAGGCCGTGCAGCGCGATCAGATAGCGGCCGTCGCCGGTCTCCTCCCACGAGACGATCCGGCCGGCGCAGCCCAGCCCGTAGAGCGGCGGGCTATCGCCCGGCGCGGCCTGCTCCGGCTCCGTCGGCTGGATCATGCCGATGGTCCGGTGGCCGGCCAGCGCATCGTCGATCATCGACAGATAGCGCGGCTCGAAAATATTGAGCGGCAGCCGCCCGCCGGGCAGCAGCAGGGCGCCCTGGAGCGGAAAGACCGGGATCGGGTCCGGCATGTCGGCGACGGTGACGGGCGGCGGCATGGGCGGCTACGGCCGGTCGGCGGCGCGCGGCAGGGCGCCGGCCGCCTGCTGCCGGCGGACCGTCCTGACGACGGCGGCCATGTGATAGGCCGCCGGCTCGCGCCGATAGGCCCAGGACCGGCCGACCGGGCAGGCCCGGCGGGCCAGGCAGCCGGCGGTGCGGCAGCCCCGGCCCGCCGGTCCTTCGACATGATCGACGCAGATTGCCGAATCGAGGGCGGCGAAACGGCCGCCGGCCGGCAGAACGAAGGCGCCGGCCGGGCAGCCGGTCAGGCAGGGCTTGTCGGCGCAGGCCTCGCATGGATTTTCCGGTGCGCTCGCCGGCGGCAGCGCCAGGGCGGCAGCGCCCAGCAGCGCGCCGCGAAAGGTGTGCCAGAGACCGTATTCCGGATGGACCAGCAGGTTGATCGGCGAGCGGTGCCCGGCGCCGGCGCGCACCGCCCAGCGCTGGATCGGCGGCCAGGGCGGCGTCATGGCGTCGAGCGCTTCGGCGCCGCGTCCGGCATCGTCTCCTCCGCCGCCTTCGAGCGCGAGCGCATCGGCCGCCGCCTGCAGATATCCGGCCACCCAGCGGTCGAGCGGATGCCGGGCATCCATGTCCGGGCTGCCGGCGCGGAACGCCTGCCACAGCGCGTTGCCGGCATTGCCGATCAGCACGACCGTCCGGGCCGGCCTTCCGTCGGCGAGCGCCGGCACCTCATCCCCCGGCGCCGGATGGAAGGCGCCGCGCACGAACAGGCCGCTGCCGGCGAGCGGGGCCTCGACGCGCTGCACCCAGCCAGGCCGGGTCATGGCGCGGCGCCGGCCTTCAGCGCATCCTCGATGGCGGCGAGCGCAGCCTCGGCCGCCGCCGGGTCGGGCCCGCCGGCCTGGGCCATGTCGGGCCGGCCGCCGCCGCCCTTGCCGCCGAGCGCGGCCGAGCCGATGCGCACCAGATCGACGGCGCTGATCCGGTCGGTCAGATCGTCGGTCACGCCGACCACGATGGAGGCCTTGCCGCCGCTGCCGGTGACCAGGGCGACGACGCCGGAGCCGATCTGCGCCTTCAGATCGTCGGCCAGCGGCTTGAGGTCCTTCGGCAGGGCGCCGTCGAGCGCCCGCGGGGCATAGGCGATGCCATTCACCTGGCGCGTCGCCGGCCCGGCGGCCGCGGTGCTGCCGGCGCCGGCCGCACCCTCCGCGGCGACCAGGGCGCGCCGCGCCTCGTCCAGTTCGCGTTCCAGCCGGCGGCGCTCGTCGATGAGGGCGGCGAGCCGCGCCGGCAGCTCGGCCGCGCCGGTTTTCAGCGCCGCCGCCGCCTCGGCAAGCGTCCGGGCCTCGGTGCGGGCGAGCCGCTCGGCCGCGGCGCCGGTCGCCACCTCGATGCGCCGGACGCCGGCGGCGACCGCGCTTTCCGAGACGATGCGGAACAGGCCGATATCGCCGGTCCGCCGGACATGGGTGCCGCCGCACAGTTCGGTCGAATAGAAATCGCCCGCCTCGCCGGGCGCCGGCGGCCCCATCGACACGACGCGGACCTCGTCGCCGTATTTCTCGCCGAACAGGGCGAGCGCGCCGGCCTCGACCGCGGCGTCCGGCGTCATCAGGCGGGTCGCCACCGCCCCGTTGGCGCGGATGCGGCGGTTCACATCGTCCTCGACCGCCTCGGTCTCCGCCGGGCTGAGCGCCCTGGGGTGGCTGAAATCGAAGCGCATGCGGTCCGGGCCGACCAGCGAGCCCTTCTGGGTGACGTGGTCGCCCAGCACCCGGCGCAGGGCCTCGTGCGCCAGATGGGTGACCGAATGATTGGCCCGCACCTTGCTGCGCCGGTCGCCATCGACGGTCAGCCGCACCGCATCGCCGGCGGCGACGGCGCCGGCGGCGACCCGGCCGGCATGGACGATCAGGCCGTCCGCCCGCCCGACCGTGTCGGCGATCTCGATCCGTCCGCCCTCGGCCTCGACGATGCCGGTATCGCCGACCTGGCCGCCGGCCTCGGCGTAGAAGGGCGTCTGGTTGACGACGACCGAAACCGCATCGCCGGCTTCGGCGCGGTCGGTCTCGGTGCCGTCGCGCACCAGGGCGAGGATCCGGCCCTCGGCGCTTTCGGTCTCATAGCCGAGAAATTCGCTGGCGCCGTGGCGCTCGCGCAGGCCGAACCAGATGGCGTCCTCGGCCCGGTCGCCGGAGCCGGCCCAGGCCTTGCGCGCCTCTTCGCGTTGGCGCGCCATGGCGGCCTCGAAACCTTCGAGATCGACGGCCCGGCCCTGGCCGCGCAGCACGTCCTGGGTGAGATCGAGCGGAAAGCCATAGGTATCGTAGAGCCGGAAGGCGACCTCGCCGGGCAGCGTCTCGCCGTCGCCCAGCCGGTCGGTCGCCCCGGCGAGCAGGCGCAGGCCGCGCTCCATGGTCTGGCGGAAGCGGGATTCCTCCAGCTGGAGGGTTTCGGCGATCAGGGCCTCGGCGCGCGGCAGTTCGGGAAAGGCCTGGCCCATGATGCCGTTCAGCACCGGGACCAGGCGGTGCATCAGCGGTTCGCGCGCGCCGGCGAGATGGGCGTGGCGCATCGCCCGGCGCATGATCCGGCGCAGGACATAGCCGCGGCCCTCGTTGGACGGCAGCACGCCGTCGGCGATCAGGAAGGCGGCGGCGCGCAGATGGTCGGCGATGGCCTTGAAGCTGGCGCGCTGTTCGCCGTCCGGGTCGCCGCCGGTGGCGGCCGCCGCGGCGTCCATGATCGGGCGGATCAGATCGGTATCGTAATTGTCGTGCCGGCCCTGGAGGATCGCGGTCAGCCGTTCGAGGCCGATCCCGGTATCGATGGACGGCCGCGGCAGCGCCGTGCGGCTGCCGTCGGCAAACTGCTCGAACTGCATGAAGACGAGGTTCCACACTTCGATGAAGCGGTCGCCATCCTCGTCCGGGCTGCCCGGCGGCCCGCCGGGAATGCCCTCGCCATGGTCGTAGAAGATTTCCGAACAGGGGCCGCAGGGGCCGGTATCGCCCATCGACCAGAAATTGTCCGAGGTGGCGATGCGGATGACCCGGTGCTCCGGCAGGCCGGCGATCCGGCGCCACAGGTCGAAGGCCTCGTCGTCGTCGATATAGACCGTGGCGAGCAGCCGGTCGGCGGGCAGGCCGAGCTCCTTGGTCATCAGGGTCCAGGCGAGCTCGATGGCGACATCCTTGAAATAGTCGCCGAACGAGAAATTGCCGAGCATTTCGAAGAAGGTGTGGTGCCGGGCGGTATAGCCGACATTTTCGAGATCGTTGTGCTTGCCGCCGGCGCGCACGCATTTCTGCGAGGTCACCGCCCGGCTGTAGTCGCGCTGTTCGAGGCCGGTGAAGACATTCTTGAACTGCACCATGCCGGAATTGACGAACATGAGCGTCGGATCGTTGCGCGGCACCAGCGGGCTCGACGCGACCGGGGTATGGCCGTGGCGGGCGAAGAAATCGACGAAGGCCGAGCGGATTTCGTTGCCTGAGGACATGGCGACACTCTATGGCTGGGCGCGCGGGCAAAGCAAAGCGGCAACCGCGCCGGCCGAACGCCCGGCCGGCGCATGGAAGGAGCATGACATAGATGAGCAGCCGCCACCGGAACGCAAGCGGGAGCGCCAATCCGCCCGCAGGCCCGGCTGCCGGGCCGGCCGCCGGCCGGGGCGCGCGGCCGTCGCGCTGGTTCGAGGATTTCGCCCTCGGCGAAGTCTATACCCTGCCGTCCCGGACCCAGACCGGCGGCCTGTTCGCCATGTTCCAGGCGGCTTCCGGCGACAACGACCCGATCCATTACGATGTCGCCTGGTGCCGGGCGCGCGGCCATCGCGACATGCTCGCCCACGGCATGCAGGTCATGATCCAGTCGGCGGCCGGCGCCGGCACCTTCCCGTCCGAGGTCGCGGATTCGCTGGTCGCGATGCTCGAAGTGGGCGGCTCGTTCCTCGCCCCGGTCTATCGCGAGGATACGCTCTATCCCCGGCTCGAAATCGTCGGCCTCGAGGCGCAGAACAGCACCGGCGTGCTGACCATGCGCGCGACGGTCCATAACCAGGACGATGTCCTGGTCTTCGACGGGCAGCACCGCTACCTGATCCGCAAGCGCCCGCCCGGCCCGGAGGGCGCCGCCGGCTCTTCTTCCTGAACCCGCCGGCCTGCGGCGGGGCGGCACGGGCCGGGCGGAACCCCGGCCCGCCGGCCGCCTGAGCCCGCCGGCGCTGTCTCCCCGTCTCTCCGTTATCCCGCCAGCTCCGCCGCCGGTTCGAGGCCGGCATCGCCGGGCCCGGCGGCTTCGGCTGCGCCGCCCGCCAGGCCGGCGCTGGCCAGAATCCGGCTGCGGATCTGTTCGGCGATATCGGGATTGTCGTGCAGGAAGGCCTTGGCGTTCTCCCGCCCCTGGCCGATGCGCTGGTCGCCGAAGGAGAACCAGGTGCCGGACTTCTCGACGATGCCGGCGGCGACGCCCATATCGACCAGCTCGCCGGTCCGGGAAATGCCCTCGCCATACATGATGTCGAACTCGACGACGCGGAACGGCGGCGCCATCTTGTTCTTCACCACCTTCACCTTGGTCTGGTTGCCGACCACCTGGTCGCGGTTCTTGATCTGGCCGATGCGCCGGATATCGAGGCGCACCGAGGAATAGAATTTCAGCGCATTGCCGCCGGTCGTCGTTTCCGGGCTGCCGAACATCACGCCGATCTTCATGCGGATCTGGTTGATGAAGACGACCAGGCACTGCGAGCGCGAGATCGAGCTGGTCAGCTTGCGCAGGGCCTGGCTCATCAGGCGCGCCTGCAGGCCGACATGGGCATCGCCCATATCGCCCTCCAGCTCCGCCCGCGGCACCAGCGCGGCGACCGAATCGACCACCAGCACATCGATGGCGCCGGAGCGCACCAGCGTATCGGCGATTTCCAGCGCCTGCTCCCCGGCATCGGGCTGGGAGATCAGCAATTCGTCCAGATCGACGCCCAGCTTGCCGGCATAGGCCGGGTCGAGCGCGTGTTCGGCATCGACGAAGGCACAGGTGCCGCCGGCCTTCTGCGCCTCCGCGATCAGGTGCAGCGCCAGGGTCGTCTTGCCCGAGCTTTCCGGGCCGTATATCTCGACGATCCGGCCCTTGGGCAGGCCGCCGATGCCGAGCGCGATATCGAGCGCGAGCGAGCCGGTGGAGACCGTCTCCACCTCCACCGGGCGGTCGGTATCGCCCATCTTCATGATCGAGCCCTTGCCGAAGGCGCGCTCGATCTGGCCGAGCGCGGATTCGAGGGCTTTCTGACGGTCCATATCGTTCGCTTCGACGAGTCGGAGGGCAACCTGAGGCATGGAACGCTCCCTTATTTCACATCCGCCGCGGCGTGGCGAGGGGCCGGTGCCGCGGACCGCCGAACCTGCGCCGGCACCCGGTTCAGCCGCCCGGTTCGCCGGCACGCCCCGGCCGCTTCCGGGCCGGACAGCATCAATGTATCTGGTTTGTTCCAGAGATGCAAGCGTTCTTGCAAAGTTCTTTTTCGCGGCTCCCGCCGGCGCGGGATTGCAGTGGCAGCAGGGGGAGCGTCAGGCGCCGGCGCGGCGGAAGACCAGGCTGCAATTGGTGCCGCCGAAGCCGAAACTGTTGCTCATCACCTGGTGGAGCCCGGCATCGTCGATCCGTTCGGTCGCCAGCGCCAGGCCCTCGGCCGCCGGGTCCGGCTCCTCCACATTGGCGGAGGCGGCGACGAAATCCTCGTTGAGCATGATGAGGGAATAGATCGCCTCGTGCACGCCGGCGGCGCCGAGGGCATGGCCGGTGAGCGACTTGGTCGAGGCGATATGCGGCTGCCGGTTGCCCTTGCCGTTGGCGAAGACGGTCCGGATCGCCTCCAGCTCGGTGGCGTCGCCGACCGGGGTCGAGGTGCCGTGGGCGTTGATGTAATCGACCGGCGCATCGAGCCCTTCCAGCGCCATCCGCATGCAGCGCACGGCGCCGTCGCCGGACGGCTGCACCATGTCGTAGCCGTCGGACGTGGCACCGTAGCCGACGATCTCGCCATAAATTTTCGCGCCGCGCGCCCGCGCGCGCTCCAGCTCCTCGACGACGACGCAGCCGCCGCCGCCGGAAATGACGAAGCCGTCGCGGCCGGTGTCGAACGGGCGCGAGGCCTTCTCCGGCCTGTCGTTATAGCCGGCGGAGAGGGCCGGCATGGCGTCGAACAGCATCGAGAGCGACCAGTGCAGCTCCTCGCCGCCGCCGGCGAACACGATATCCTGCTTGCCGAGCTGGATCTGCTCCAGCGCGTTGCCGATGCAGTGCGCGCTGGTCGAGCAGGCCGAGGTGATCGAATAGTTGACGCCGCGGATGCCGAACGGCGTCGCCAGCGTCGCCGAATTGGTGCTCGACATGGTGCGCGGCACCATGAACGGCCCGATCTTGCGGGTCGTGCCCTTGTCGCGCAGCAGGTCCGCCGCCAGCACCTGGTTGCGGGTCGAGGGGCCGCCGGAGCCCATGATGAGGCCGGTCCGCTCGTTCGTTATGTCGTGCGGCTCCAGCCCGGAATCGGCAATCGCCTCCTCCATCGCGACATAATTGTAGACGGCGCCGTCGCCCATGAAGCGGCGCAGCCGCCGGTCCACCGCCTTGTCCGGGTCGATGCCGATGGCGCCGTGGATATGGCTGCGGAAGCCGAGCTCGCGATAGGTCTCGCAGAAGCGGATGCCGGAGGTGCCGTCGCGCAGGGACGCGGCGACCTCGTGCCGGTTGTTGCCGATCGCCGAGACGATGCCGATGCCGGTGATGACCGCGCGCCTCATCCGCGTTCTCCGTCAGGCGGTGAACAGGCCGACCCGCAGGTTGCGGGCCTCGTAGATCTCCCTGCCGTCGGCCAGAACCCGGCCGTCGGCGACGCCGAGGACCAGCTTCCGGGCGATGACGCGGCGGAAATCGATCCGGTAGGCGACCGTGCCGACCTCCGGCAGCACCTGGTCGGCGAACCGGACCTCGCCAACGCCGAGCGCCCGGCCCCGGCCCGGATGGCCGAGCCAGCCGAGATGGAAGCCGACCAGCTGCCACAGCGCATCGAGGCCGAGGCAGCCGGGCATCACCGGGTCGCCCTCGAAGTGGCAGCCGAAGAACCACAGGTCCGGCCTGATGTCGAGTTCGGCGGCGACCGCCCCCTTGCCGTGTTCGCCGCCGTCGCGGACGATTTCCGTGATCCGGTCGAACATCAGCATGGGCGGCAGCGGCAGCCGGGCATTGCCCGGGCCGAACAGCTCGCCATGGCCGCAGGCGATCAGATCGTCATAGCCGAAGGCGTTGCGGTCGCGGAAATCGGTCATCGTCCGTCGGCGGTCCGGGTGTTGCCCATGGGGCGCCAGTACATCCGGGCACACCGAACCGCCGGGCACCTGCCGCCGGCCCTCCAGCGCGGGCAACAGGTCCGCTTGCGGGCTTCGGCGCGCCCGACCCTTGTTTCAACATGCTCCTGAAGAAACGGGTATAGGAACCGGTTCGGGAAAACGCCAAGAAATTTCCGGCGCCGCGGCAATCGCGCCGGGGCGGCCGGGCCGGCGCCGCCCCGGCCGGGGCTCTAGTCGCGCCGGCGCGGCCCGCGGTCGCGGCGCATGCCGCCGCCGGCCCGGCGCGGCTCCGAAACCTCGATATCGGTGCGCTCCTCGCCGGTTTCCTGATCCACCTTGCGCATCGACAGCTTGACCTTGCCGCGGTCGTCGAAGCCGATGCAGTAGACCTTCACCTCGTCGCCCTCGTTGACGACATCGGTCACCTTGCCGACCCGGCCGTCGGTCAGCTCGCTGATATGGACCAGGCCGTCCCGGGCGCCCATGAAGTTCACGAAGGCGCCGAAATCCATCACCTTGACCACCTTGCCGGTATAGATGCGGCCGGCCTCCGGCTCGGCGACGATGCCCTCGATCCAGTCGATGGCGGCCTGGGTCGCCGCCATGTCGGTCGCGGCGATCTTCACCGTGCCGTCGTCGTCGATATCGATCTTCGTGCCGGTCTGCTCGGTGATCTCCCGGATCACCTTGCCGCCGGTGCCGATGATATCGCGGATCTTCTCCTTGTTGATCTGGATCGCGGTGATGCGCGGCGCGTGGGCGCTCACATCCTCGCGCGAGCCGGCAATCGCCCGGCTCATCTCGTCGAGGATATGCAACCGGCCGTCGCGTGCCTGGTCGAGCGCGACCTGCATGATCTCCGCGGTGATCGAGGTGATCTTGATATCCATCTGCAGCGAGGTGATGCCCTCGGACGTTCCGGCGACCTTGAAGTCCATGTCGCCCAGATGGTCCTCGTCGCCCAGAATGTCGGACAGCACGGCGAAGCGCTCGCCATCCTTGATGAGCCCCATGGCGATGCCGGCAATCGGCCGGCGGACCGGCACGCCGGCATCCATCATGGCGAGCGAGGCGCCGCACACCGTCGCCATGGAGGACGAGCCGTTCGATTCGGTGATCTCCGAAACGACCCGGACGGTGTAGGGGAAATCGTCCTCGCCCGGCATCATCGGCCGCACGGCGCGCCACGCCAGCTTGCCATGGCCGACCTCGCGCCGGCCGGTGAAGCCGACGCGGCCGGTCTCGCCGACCGAGAAGGGCGGGAAATTGTAGTGGAGCAGGAAGTTCTCGCGATACTCGCCCTGGATCGCGTCGATGATCTGCTCGTCCTGGCCGGTGCCCAGCGTGGCGGTCACCAGGGCCTGGGTCTCGCCGCGGGTGAACAGGGCCGAGCCGTGGGTGCGCGGCAGTACGCCGACCTCGGCGACGATCGGGCGGACGGTCCGCGTGTCCCGGCCGTCGATCCGGCTGCCGGTATCGAGAATGTCGCCGCGGACGATTTCCTTCTCCAGCTTCTTGAAGGCATCGCCGGCGACGGCCCGCCGCTCCTCGTCGTCGGCGACCGCGGCAAAGGCCTTCTCGCGCACCGCGCCGATGCCGGTCTGGCGCTCCTGCTTGACCGTTTCGGCATAGGCCGCGCGCAGGTCGCGGTCGATCCCGGCCTCGCGCCACAGCCCGTCCACCTCGGCGAGCGCGGCCGGCGGTGCCGGCAGCTGCCAGGGCTCCTTCGCCGCGCTTTCGGCCATGTCGATAATCAGGTCGATGGCCGGCTGGAAGCTTTCGTGGCCGAAATTCACCGCGCCGAGCATCACGTCCTCGGCGAGCTCCCGCGCCTCCGATTCGACCATCAGCACGCCCTCGCGCGTGCCGGCGACCACCAGCTCCAGCGCCGAGGTCTCAAGCTCGTCGAAGGTCGGGTTGAGCACGTATTCGCCATCGATATAGCCGATTTTGGCGCCGCCGATGGGGCCCATGAACGGGATGCCGGAAAGGGTCAGGGCCGCCGAGGCGGCGATCATCGCCAGAATGTCGGCATCGTTTTCCATGTCATGGCTCATGACCTGGATCATGACCTGGGTCTCGTTGCGGAAGCCGTCGGCGAACAGCGGCCGGATCGGCCGGTCCACCAGGCGCGAGACCAGCGTTTCCTTCTCGCTCGGCCGGCCCTCGCGCTTGAAAAAGCCGCCGGGGATTTTGCCGGCGGCGTAGGTCTTCTCCATGTAGTGGACGGAGAGCGGGAAGAAATCGATGCCCTCGCGCGGGCTTCGCTCGGCGACGACGGTCGCCAGCACGGTGGTCTCGCCATAGCTCGCCAGCACGGCGCCGTCGGCCTGACGGGCGATGCGGCCGGTTTCGAGCGTCAGCGTGCGGCCGCCCCATTCGATGGAGCGTTTGCAGATATCGAACATGTACGGGGGTTTCCTGTATACCTTGGCGTTGCCTGCCGGCCGGATTGCCGACAGGGCCTTCCGGGCCCGCCCCTTGCGGGCAGGCCGCTTTTCCGGGATTGCCGGGGCCGGGGACCGGCCCGTGCCGCCGGAGCCGGCGGGCGCCTAGCGGCGGAGCCCGAGGCGCCCGATCAGCGATGCATACCGGCTCTCGTCCCGGCTCTTCAGATAGTCGAGCAGCCGGCGGCGCTGGCCTACCGAGATCAGCAGGCCGCGGCGCGAATGGTGATCCTTGCGATGCTCGCCCAGATGCTCGGTCAGGTTGCGGATGCGTTCGGTCAGGATCGCGACCTGGACTTCCGGCGATCCGGTATCGCCTTCCTTCCGGCCGTATTCCTGTATCAGAGCCTGCTTCCGCTCGGCCGTAATCGACATCGGATGCCTCCTCGTTCGGGGCTACAGATTGAAGACCCGCGCCGGCAGCGCCGACCGGCCCTTCAGCCGCATCACTGCGATGGCCTCGCCATTCAGCAACGCACACAGGGCGGCGTTGTCGGGAAGGTCGCCGATCCGCCGGCGGTCGCCGGCCCGAAGGATCGGTACCGGCTGCCCGTTGCGGATGCGCGCGGCCTCGCACTCGGTCACGTCAAGAGCCGGGATGTCGTCCAGCGCCCTGGCGACCGGTTGCAGCAGGGCTGCACGGTCGATGGCGGGCGGCCGGGCCGCATCGCCATCTCGCGCGCCCATATGGTCCGGTTGCATGAGATTTTCCAGAGGAATCGCGTCGCAGTCGCGGAACGG
Organism: Alphaproteobacteria bacterium; assembly: GCA_965221475.1. GTDB lineage: Bacteria > Pseudomonadota > Alphaproteobacteria > Bin65 > Bin65 > Bin65. The sequence continues at coordinate 1,819,294 of OZ244891.1, forward strand.
GCCGGCGCGGGTCCGGCGCAGGCTTTCGACATGGCCGACCGTGCCCAGCGCGGCGGCTAGATCGCGGGCCACGCTGCGGACATAGGCGCCCTTGCGGCAATCCATGTCGAATACGGCGCGGTCGGCATCGGGCATGTCGACCAGGGCCAGGCGGTCGATGACGACCGGCCGGGCCGCGAGCGCCACCGGCCGGCCGGCGCGCGCCAGCCGGTAGGCGCGCTCGCCCGCCACCCTGATGGCGGAGAAGCGCGGCGGTATCTGGGCGATCTCGCCGACAAAGGCCGGCAGGGCGGCCTCGATCCCGGCCGCGGTCGGCCGTTTTGCGCAGGTTGCCGTCACCGCCCCTTCGCAATCGTCGGTTTCCCGCGCTTCGCCCCAGCGGACGGCGAAGCGGTAGGATTTCGCGCCCGCCATGACGAACGGAACCGTCTTCGTGGCCTCGCCCAGGGCGACCGGTAGAACCCCGGAGGCCAGCGGGTCCAGCGTGCCGGCATGGCCGGCCTTGCGGGCATCGAAGGCGCGCCGGACGATGGCGACGGCGCGGGTCGAGCCGATGCCGGCCGGCTTGTCGAGATTGACCCAGCCATGGACCGGCCGGCCGCGCCGGCTAGCCGCCATCTTCGGCCGCGTCCGGGTGTGCCGCCAGGTCCTGCCGGACCCGCTCGTCGAGCAGCAGGGCGTCGATGGCGCTCGCCGTATCGAAGGAGCGGTCGGGATGGAAGCGGAGCCGGGGCGTGTGTTTCAGGTGGATCGCCCGGCCCAGGCGCAGGCGCAGGAAGGCGGCCGCCCGGTTGAGCGCCGCGGCGACCTCGTCGGCCGAACCGCCGCCGAGCGGATAGACGAAGGCCTTTGCCGTCTTCAGGTCGCGCGCCGGCTGCACCTCGCTGACCGTGACCGAGACATTCTGCAGCGCCGGGTCGCGAAAGCTCTCCTCGGCGAGCAGGCGGACCAGCGCGTGGCGCAGCTCCTCGCCGACACGCAATTGCCGCTGGGTCGGGGGCCTGCCTGCGCTCATCGGGCCGCGCCGCACGATCCTGCCGGCCGGGGCCGGGCTAGAGCGTGCGCTCCACCTCCTCGACCTCGAAACATTCGATCCGGTCGCCGACCCGGATGTCCTGGTAGCGGTCGAAGGACATGCCGCACTCCATGCCGCCATGAACCTCCCGGACCTCGTCCTTGAAGCGCTTGAGCGTCGCCAGCCGGCCCTCGTGGATCACCACCCCGTCGCGCAGCAGCCGGACGCCGGAGCCGCGGCGGACGACGCCCTCGCTCACCCGGCAGCCGGCGACATTGCCGACCTTCGATACCCGGAAAACTTCCAGAATATCCGCATAGCCGAGGAAGCTTTCGCGGATTTCCGGCGCCAGCATGCCCGAGAGCATCGCCCGGATGTCGTCGTTGATTTCGTAGACGATGGAATAGTAGCGGATGTCGATGCCGTCCCGCGCCGCCAGATCGCGCGCCTGGCTGTTGGCCCGGACGTTGAAGGCGACGATCATGGCGCCGGACGCACTGGCGAGGGTCACGTCCGATTCGCTGATCGCGCCGACGCCGACATGCAGGATGCGGACCTTGACCTCGTCGGTCGAAAGCTTCTCCAGCATCCCCGAAATGGCCTCTGCCGAGCCCTGCACGTCCGTCTTGATGAGCAGCGGCAGCTCCTCCGCCTGGCCGGCCTTGATGCGCGAGAACATCTGCTCGATGGAGCTGCGCGGGACGCCGGCGTCCTTCCTCGCCACGCGCTGGCGGTATTCGGAAATCTCGCGCGCCCGCGCCTCGTCGTTCACAACGAGAAATCCGTCGCCGGCCGCCGGCGTGCCGTTCAGGCCCAGCACCTCGACCGGCGCCGAAGGTCCGGCCGACCGGACCGTTCCGCCGCGGTCGTCGACCAGCGCCCGCACCTTGCCCCATTCCTGGCCGACCACCAGAATATCGGCGATCTTCAGCGTGCCGCGCTGGATCAGCACGGTGGCGACGGCGCCGCGGCCGCGCTCCAGCCTGGCCTCGACGACCACGCCCTGCGCCTCGCGGTCCGGATTGGCCCGCAGGTCCATGAGCTCGGCCTGGAGCAGGATCGCCTCTTCGAGCTTGTCGAGATTGGTCTTCTCCGTCGCCGAGACTTCCACGCACAGCACGTCGCCGCCCAGCGGCTCGACCTGAATGTCGTGCTGCAGCAGCTCGGTCATCACCCGGTTCGGATCGGCGCCCCGGGCGTCGATCTTGTTGACGGCGACGACAATCGGCACCGATGCGGCGCGGGCATGGGCGATGGCCTCGACGGTCTGCGGCTGCACGCCGTCGTCGGCGGCGACGACCAGGATGACGATGTCGGTGACGGTCGCCCCGCGCGAGCGCATTTCGGTGAATGCCGCATGGCCCGGCGTGTCGATGAAGGAGATCCGGCTGCCGCCGGCCAGCGCGACCTGATAGGCGCCGATATGCTGGGTGATGCCGCCGGCCTCGCGCCCGGCGATATCGGTCTCGCGCAGCGCATCGAGCAGCGATGTCTTGCCGTGATCGACATGCCCCATGATGGTGACGACCGGCGGGCGCGGCTGCAGCGTCTCCTCTTCGTCCGGCGCGCCCTCCAGGCCGATCTCGACATCGGCCTCCGATACCCGGCGGATCCTGTGGCCGAATTCCTCGACGATGAGCTCGGCGGTATCGGCGTCGATGGACTGGGTCATGGTCGCCATCACGCCCATCTTCATCAGCGCCTTGACCAGATCCGCACCCTTCTCCGCCATGCGGTTGGCCAGTTCCTGGACCGTGATCGTCTCGGGAACCACCACTTCGCGGCTCTGCTTGCGGTGCTCGATCGGGCCTTTCAGGGCGCGCTGCCGCTCTTTCTCCCGGCGCCGCCGTGCCGCCGCCTCCGAGCGCTTGCGCTCCATGCCGGCATCGCCGATTTCCAGCGCCTGGGTGATGGTCAGCCGGCCGGTCCGGCGGCGCGGCTCGCCGCGCTTGCCCGCGGCCGGCCGCTTGGGCTCGGCCCGGCGCCGCCGCTCGTCGCGATCCTCTTCCCGGCCCGGTTCGGCGGTGCCGGCGGGCCGGTCGGGCGCCGACGGCGCCGGCCGTGCCACCGGTTTCGGCGCCACCCGCGAGCTCGGCGTGAAGCCGACGCCGAGTTCCTGCGAGGCCAGCTGCCGCGCCAGATCGTCCGTCCGGGCGCGCGCCTCGGCATAGCGGCGCATCTTCTCCTCGTCCGCCGGGTCCGGCTGCTCGTCCTCCGGCTGGACGACGCCCGGTTCGGGCGCCGCGCCGGCTTCCGGTCCGGCTTCCGCTGCCGGCGCGCCCTCCGGCTCCGCCATGGCCAGATCGGGCTGCGGCGCGTCGCCCGGATCGACGGTCTCCGCCGCCGGGGCCGCCGCTTCCGCCTCCGGCATCGCCTCGGCGGCCGCTGCATCGGCGGCGATATCCGGCATCGCGTCGGGTGCCGCATCGGCCTCCATCGTGCCGCCGGCGGGCGGCTGCCGCTCGCCGACCGCGTGGGCGGTGTCGGCCTGTTTGAGCGCGCGCAGCCGGGCTTCGCGTTCGGCCTGGCTCAGCACCGGCCCGGCGGCGCCCTTCTTCTCGACAAAGGCGTCCTCGGCGCTCTGCGCCGCCTCTTCCTTCACCTCGGCCATGCGGCCGCTCTCGCCGCGCCGGAAGGTGCGCTTCTTCTTCACCTCGACGGCAACGGTCTTGGACCTGCCGTGGGAGAAGCTCTGCTTCACGACACCGGATTCGACCGTCTTCTTGAGTTCGAGACGGCCCGGTCTCGTCAGCGTCAGCGGCTTCTTCGCGCCGTCCTGTTTCGTCTCAGCCATGCCGTTACCGTTCCTGCGCCGTCCCGTGCGCCGTTTCGTCGTTCCCGCCGGAGGCGGCTGCTGCGGCTTCTGCCGTCCCGTCCGTTTCGTCCGCAGCGCCGCCGGTACGCAGGCCGGCCAGCCGCTGCAGATCGCGATGCAGGCGGTCGGCCAGCGCGCTGCCGGCCACCGCGACATGAACCAGCCGTTCGCGGCCGAAGGCGGCGCCCAGTTCGTCCGAATCCAGCACCGCCGCGGTGCGAACCTGCTCCGGCCGTCCCGCCGCGCGCCGCGCCAGCTCCCGGCCGTCCCTGCCCGCGCTGTCGCGCGCCGTCAACATCAGCATGGCGCCGCCGCCGGCGAGCGCCGCGCGCACCTTTTCGAATCCGCTCTCGACCAGCCCGGCCCGGCGCGCCAGGCCGAGGGTGGCGATGCAGCGCTGCGCCAGCAGCCGCTCGACCGTCGCGGCCAGGTCGCCGGGCGCCGATACCGGCCGGCGCGCCGAGCGCGCGGCTGCCTTGGCCAGCCCCGGTGCGGCGAGCGCGGCGCGCGACGCCGCGATCCACAGGCCGCGGCCGGGCAGCGTCTCGGCCAGGTCCGGCGTCAGCGCCCCGTCCGGCGCGACGACGAAGCGGATCATGCCGGCGCGCGCGCCGGTGCGGCGTGTGACTGCGCAGCGGCGGTCGTTGCCGCCGCCGCGGCCGGCCGCCCGGTCCCCGGCCTGCCCGGAGCCGGCGCGCAGGCCGTCGCCCGGCCCGGCAGGGTCCGGGACGGCGGCGGCGGTCGGCGATGGCATCGCGGTATCGATGGGCGGCATTCCTTTCCGTTGGCGCGGGGCCATGGCGGTTCTGCGGCGGGCCTACAGCGCGGGCGCCGGTTCGGCCCCGGCCGCTGCTTCGCCGCCGTCGGCGCTGTCGTCCGCCCCGTCTTCGTCCGCCGGGCCGGCCAGGTCCTCCTCGGTCACCCAGCCGGCGGCGATCCGGGCAGCCATGACGATGGCCTCCGCCTCCTCCGTATCCAGCGGGCTCGGCTGCACCATGGCGGCGAGCCGGTAGGGCTTGAGATAGTTGAGCATGTCGAGGGTCAGGTCGATCCGGTTGTCCTCGTCCGGGGTCTGGCCGGCCATCAGCCGGGCCCGGCGGTCGTCCCGCACATGGTTCAGATCGTCGGCCGAAATACGCGCCTCCTTGGTCAGCACGATGAAGCGCAGCTCCTCGCTGCTGAGGTCGGCCAGATCGTCGATGGCGGTCACGCCGGCCTCGCCGAGCTGCACGAGCATGGCCGGCGTCAGCCCGTCGATCCCGGCGAGCGCATCGTCGACGCCGAGCGCGCGGCGGCGCTCGGTCAGTTCGGCATCGCGGCGTTCGAGAAAATCGCGGGCGCGCTCGCGCAGGGCCTCGGCGATATCCTCGTCGAAGGCCTCGATGCCCATCAGATCGTCGATCGGCACGAAGGCGACTTCCTCGATGGTGGAAAAGCCCTCGGTCACCAGCAGGTGGGCGATCACGTCGTCGACATCGAGCGCCTCGATGAACATGGCGCTGCGGGTGCGGAATTCTTCCTGCCGGCGTTCCGATTCCGCCTGTTCGGTCAGGATATCGATGTGCCAGCCGGTCAGCTGCGAGGCGAGGCGGACATTCTGGCCGCGCCGGCCGATGGCCAGGCTCTGCTGCTCGTCGGGGACGACGACCTCGATGGTGCCGGTGTCCTCGTCGAGCACGACCTTGGCAACCTCGGCCGGGGCCAGGGCGTTGACGACGAAGGTGGCATGGTCGCGCGACCACGGGATGATATCGATCTTCTCGCCCTGCAGCTCCTGGACCACGGCCTGGACGCGGCTGCCGCGCATGCCGACGCAGGCGCCGACCGGATCGATCGAGCTTTCGTTGGAGATCACCGCAATCTTGGCCCGCGATCCGGGATCGCGCGCCACGGCGCGGATCTCGATGATGCCGTCATAGATTTCCGGCACCTCCTGGGCGAACAGCCGGGCCATGAATTGCGGATGGGTGCGCGAGAGGAAAATCTGCGGCCCGCGCAGCTCCTGGCGCACATCGTAGATATAGGCGCGGATGCGGTCGCCCTGACGGAAATTCTCGCGCGGGATGAGCTCGTCGCGCCGGACGATGGCCTCGGCCCGCCCCAGATCGACCATGACATGGCCGAACTCGACCCGCTTGACGAGGCCGTGGACGACCTCACCGACCCGGTCCTTGTATTCCTCGTACTGGCGGCCGCGCTCGGCCTCGCGCACCTTCTGGACGATGACCTGCTTGGCGGTCTGCGCCGCGATGCGGCCGAAATCGATGGGCGGCAGCGGATCGACGATGAAGTCGCCGACCTTCTTCTCCGGGTCGATGCGGGCGGCGTGTTCCGGCGTGATCTGCGCGCCCTCGTCCTCGATCTCCTCGGCGACCTCGCGATAGCGCGCCAGCACGATTTCGCCATTGTTGCGGTCGATGGTGGCGCGGATGTCGAGATCGTGGCCGTATTTCGAGCGGCCGGCCTTCTGGATCGCCTGCTCCATCGCCTCCAGAACCTCGTCGCGGTCGATGCCCTTCTCGCGGGCCACCGTATCGGCGACCTGGATCAGCTCCGGCCGGTGCAGTGTCGTGGCAACGTTCATGGCGCAATACCGTGCGAATTCATCTCAGTTTTCCTCAGGCGTTCGTTCGGGCTTCCGGCCCGGCGTCCGGCACCAGCCTGGCCCTGTCGATATCGGCCAGGGCGAAGCGGTGCGTGCCCTCGCCGGCCTCCAGGACGACCGCGTCGCCGTCCAGGCCGCGCAGTACGCCGCTGAAGCGCTTGCGGCCCTCGACCGGCGCTTTCAGTTCGAGCCGCGCCCCGGCGCCGGCGAAGCGCGCGAAATCCTTCGGCCGGGTCAGCGGGCGGTCGAGGCCGGGCGAGCTGACCTCCAGGCTGTAGGCCCCGGCAATCGGGTCCTCGACATCGAGCGTCGCCGAAACCAGGCGGCTGATGCCGGTGCAATCGTCCAGCGTCAGCGCCCCGCCGTCCAGCCGGTCGCACATGACCTGCAGGGTCGGGCGGCCGCTGCCGCCCAGCCGGATGCGCACGATCTCATAGCCCATGGCGGTCAGGCCGGGCCCGATCGTCGCGGCGATTCGTTCCGTCAGCTCCATGACGCTCCGTGGCGTTTGCCGGTCCGGGCCGTCAGCCGGCGCCGGCGCTCCGCATGTGCCGTCGGGGTTCCGGTGCGGTGCGGGCCGTCGCCGGCCGGCGAGCGCGCTGCCGCGGTTTCGCCAACAAAAAAGAGCGGGCCGCCGGGCCCACCCTTTGCACCGGGCCCGCCAGGACCCATCGGGTTCTTGTTATGCCGGGCAATATATCGAGTTGCGCCGGCCCGGCAAGGGGGCTTGCCCATCTTCTTTTGCCGATTCGCATAGCACCGGCACCATATTGTTTGGACCGGGCCGCCGCTTCGGGCAAGAATGGCGCCCTGCGCCGGCGCCGGCCGGCGCTGCGGATATCGGGGGAGCGGTGCAGGAACATGACGGAACAGCGGCTGAAATTCTGGGGCTGGGGCTGGGAAGGCGAGGGCGCGACGGCGGCCGAGATCGCGCATCTGAAGCGCGGCTACGGCGCCGCGCTGGGCATCGACAGCTTCCCCGACGAACCGCCGCCGCGCGTGGCCGAGTTCGATCTGCCGGCATCGCGGCTGCGCCCGCCGGCGGCGCTGGCGGCGCTGTGCGCCAGCGATGCGCACACCCGGCTGGTCCACGCCATGGGCAAGTCGCTGCCCGATGCGGTGCGCATGTTCGACCGGCACGCCCCGCATGTCCCCGATCTCGTCGCCTTCCCGGAGAGCGACGAGCAGGTGCTGGCGATCATGGACTGGGCGGCCGATGCCGGGGCGGCGCTGATCCCCTTCGGCGGCGGCAGTTCGGTGGTCGGCGGCGTCGAGCCGATTGTCGGCGACGGCTATGCCGGGGCGGTCGCGCTTTCGACCGTGCGCATGGCCGGGGTGGTCGAGATCGACCGGACATCGCGCGCCGCGCGCATTCGCGGCGGCACCAGGGTGCCGGAGCTCGAGGCGGTGCTGAAGCCGGCCGGCCTCACCCTGCGCCATTTCCCGCAGAGTTTCGCCATGGCCACGGTCGGCGGCATGATCGCAACCCGCTCCGGCGGCCATTTCGCCATGCTCTACACCCATATCGACGATTTCGTCGAATCCCTGCGCACGGTCACGCCGGCCGGCACGATGGAGAGCCGCCGCCTGCCCGGCAGCGGCGCCGGGCCGAGCCCGGACCGTTTCGTCATCGGCTCGGAAGGGGCGCTCGGCATCGTTACCGAGGCCTGGCTGCGGCTGCAGGACAAGCCGGTTTTCCGCGCCCACGCGGCGGCGACCTTCGACGATTTCCACCGCGCGGCCGAGGCGGTGCGCGCGGTCGCCCAGTCCGGGCTCAACCCGGCCAACTGCCGGCTGATCGACGGCGCCGAGTGCCGGATCGCCGGGGTGAGCGACGATGGCCGGCATCTGCTGGTGCTCGGTTTCGAATCCGCCCATGTCGAAGTCGCGCCGGCCATGGCGCGGGCGCGCGAGCTGGTGCAGGACCATGGCGGGCGGATCGACGATAGCGGGCCGGCCGCCGAAGCGGTCGGCCGCTGGCGCACCGCCTTCATCCGCATGCCCTTCTTCCGCGAGATCGTCACCCCCTGGGCGGTGTTGAACGATACGTTCGAGACCAGCATCACCTGGGACCGCTTCCCGGAATTCCACCGCAATGTGATGGCGGCGACCCACGCGGCGATCCGCGACGCGACCGGGCAGGACGGCATCGTCACCTGCCGCTTCACCCATGTCTATCCCGACGGGCCGGCGCCCTATTTCACCCTGCACTGCAAGGCCGACCGGGCGCGCATGATCGAGCAGTGGACGCCGATCAAGAAGGCGGCGTCGGACGCGGTGATTGCGAATGGCGGCACCATCACCCACCACCATGCCGTCGGCCGCGACCACCAGCCCTGGTACGAACGGCAGCGGCCGGAGCTGTTCGGCACCGCCCTGGGCGCCGCCAAACGGGCACTCGACCCGGCGGGCATCATGAATCCGGGCGTGATCGTGCGCTGAAGAACCGGTTGCGGGCCGGCGGAGAGGGCCGGCTGCGCCCGCCTACAGCCCGCCGCGCAGGGCGATGAACAGCATGGTGTTCAGGATCGCCACACCGCCGAGCAAACGCCAGGTCAGGTCGAACTTCGCCTGGACGATTTCGGTGCGCAGACTCGTCTCGGATTTTTTGTAGTCCGCCCGCACGGCATCGATTTCGCTGCGCAGAACCGTCTCGGTCTGCTTGAGATCGGCGCGAACGGCGTCGATTTCGCCGCGAACGGCATCGATTTCGCTGCGCAGAACCGTCTCGGTCTGCTTGAGGTCGGCGCGAACGGCGTCGATTTCGCCGCGAACGGCATCGATTTCGCTGCGCAGAACCGTCTCGGTCTGCTTGAGATCGGCGCGAACGGCGTCGATTTCGCCACGCAGCGTCGTCTCGATCTGCTTGAGATCGGCGCGGGCGGCGTGGATTTCGCCGTGCATGCTGGCTTCGGCGCGCTCGAGATCGGCCCTGGTGGCAACTCCTCCCGTCACGCCTTCCCGGATGGCGACTGCGATCGCCTCGGCCTGACTCTCGTCGAAGCCGCCTTCCCGCAGGCGCCGGGCCGTTGCCAGAGTGTCGAATGCGGCGTCCGCCATTCCGCTCTCCTCATCGGAGGCCGGTATATAGCGTATCGGCCGGTCGTGCGCCAGCGGCTGCCCCCGGAACGGGCGGGGATATGCCGGGGCGGGGCCCGGCCGGGCAAAGTGGCGCAGCGCCGCCGCGCCGGCTGTGCCCCGCCCCGGCGAGGGCCCATTTCACCGTACGGTCATGACGGGGGAGGGCGACATGCCGAGAAGCGCAGTACAGGCCCTGCTGATTGCCGCAATTGCGGCGGTTGCGGTCGCCGGTGCGGTCTATCTGTGGCGTGCCGGCGACGCGGCGCAGGTCGCCACCGGGGGCCGGACCGCGGGCAAGGCCCTGATCGGCGGGCCGTTCGCCCTGGTCGATCACACCGGCGCGGCGCGGACGGAGAAGGACCTGCTCGGCAAATTCTCCGTGATCGGCTTCGGCTTCACCCACTGCCCGGACGTCTGCCCGACGACCCTGCAGACCATGGCCGAGGCGCTGGATGCGCTCGGCCCGGCGGCCGGCCGGGTCCGGCCGGTCTTCATCACCGTCGATCCGGCCCGCGATACCCCGGCCCGGCTGAAGGCCTGGCGCGCGGCCTTCGGCAAGCGCTTCCTGATGCTGACCGGCAGCGAGGCCGCCATCGCCAGGGCCGCCAAGGCCTACAAGGTCGGCTACAGCCGGATGAAGCCGGCGGCCGACGGCAGCTACATGGTGAACCACACGGCGCTGATCTATCTGATGGCGCCGGACGGCCGGTATCTCACCCATTTCCCCTATCGGATCGCCCCGGCCGAGCTCGCACAGGCCCTGACCGAATGGGTCGACAAGGAAGGCTGAGACCGGCTCGCATCCATTATTCGCATTGCCAAGGTTATCAGAAACCGATAACCATTGACGGATGGGAGCGGCCGGGCGCGATCATGGCTTCGATACGTTGCTGGATCTGCACGGCCAGACGCTGTTTGTGGACGATTTCGGACATTGGGTGAAGTTTGTCGTGCTGCGAACCGCAACGACCCCGGAACGGCCGCACGGCCTCAGCTATTCGCTGACCCTGCACGCGCCGGACGGCACACGGCTGGTCGGGTTCGATAACGCGCATCCGGTGAAGACTCGGCGCGCTTCGGCGGCCCGAAAAACAGCAGCGAACGATCATCGCCACCGACTGCGGACGATCAGGCCGTATGAGTACCGGGATGCTGCCACCCTTCTGGAGGATTTCTGGAACGAAGTGGACGGCGTATTGCGAGAAAGGGGATCGATCCCGTGACAACGCTGAAGATCGGCATTGCCGACTATGGGCGGATGAAGGCGCGGACCATGGAGATCGCGCGCGGCGAACGGCGGCCCGACGGAGACGACCCGGCGATCTGGTTCACGTCTGTCGAGAGCTTTGGCAGGATATTGTCCCGGCGCAACCGGGAGCTTCTTGCCCTGATTGCCCGGGAGCAGCCCCAATCGCTCACCGAACTGGCGGCGCTGGCGCACCGGAACAAGTCCAACCTGTCGCGAACCCTGAAGACGATGTCGCGCTATGGCCTGGTCGAATTGCGGCGCGGCCGGCGCGGCACGGTGATTCCGCGGGTGCCTTACGACCGGGTGCGCTTCGAGGTGCCGCTGACACCGTCCCCGCAGCCGGCCGCGTAATCCCGGCGGCGGTTCCGGCCTGCCGCTGACGCGACGGGCTTGCCGGCCGGGTGCGGCTGCGCCATTCTTGCGGGCATGAATGCGCTCGACCTTCCGGCCGGTCTCCGCCCTCTGCCGGGCGCGGCGGTCCGGCCGCCCCGCTTCCGGCGGCGGCACCTCTTCATGGCCGCCGCGCTGGCGGGCGGCGCGCTCGGCGGGCTGTTCGGCAGCGATGCGGCGGGCGAGGTCGCCCATGCCGCGGCCGGCCTGTGGAGCGACCGTCTCGTCCCGGCATTCTTCGACCTGCTGCTGAGCGGCGTTCCCTTCTGCATGTGAGTCCGCCCCCGGCGGCGGGGTGCGCTACAGGGCGGACCGGGCGAGCCGGGCGCCGGCGGTCATGGCCGCCAGCTTGCGCCGGGCGATATGGCGCGGCAGGGCCGAGAAGCCGCAATCGGCCGTGATCCACAGCGCCCCGGCCGGAATATGCCGGAGGCAGAGGTCGATCCGACCGGCAACGGTCTGCGCATCCTCGATCTGGAAATTCTTCACATCGATCACGCCGGCCGCGACGGCGAAGCGGCCGGTCAGCGCCGCCATCAGCTCCACCTCCGCCATCTCCCGGTTGGCGAATTCGAACATCAGCACATCGCAGGGCAGGGCTTGTATCGCGTCCATCATCGGGGCGATGCGGCGGTCGGCAAAGGGCCGGCCGGCATTGTTGCCGAAACAGACATGGACCGCCGTGCGCGCCGCGACGCCCTCCAGGCAGCGGCCGATTGCGGCGGCGCCGTCGGCGAAGGAAAGGCCGTGCGGCGTCCGCGCCAGGCCGGGCTCGTCGATCTGGACCAGGCCCGCGCCGGCTTCGGCGAGCGCCGCGAGCTCGGCGCCGACGATGCCGATCAGGCTTTCCAGCACGGCATCGCGGTCGTGCCCGTCCGGCTCGATGGCCTGGAGGAAGGTGAGCGGGCCGGGAATCGCGATCTTGAGGGCGGCATCCGGCGCCAGCGTGCGCAGCAGGGCGAATTCCTCGACCGCGCCGAGCCCGTCCGGGGCCGCGATAGTGCCGGCGACGCGGAAATGCGGCGCCATATCGTAGCCGGCGATGCCGAGGCGCCGGCGCGGCGGCACCCGCTCCAGCCCGCTCAGCCGGTCGAACATTTCATAGACGAAGCGCTGGCGCCGCAATTCGCCGTCGCCGATAATGTCGACCCCGGCCTCCTGCTGGTCGGCGACGACGATCCGGGTCGCGTCCTCGAACAGTTCCTCGACATCGTGGGCGCCCCATTCGCCCTTTCGCGCCGCGCGCCAGGAGGCGATAAACCAGCCGGGCGCCGCCCACGAGCCGACTCCCATGGTCGGCAGAACCGGCAGCGCCGGAACCGGATGACCGTTCATGCCCGCTCCCCTCTCGATCCTTCGCCCGTACGATTGCCCCGGCCCCGGCCGGGCCCGCGCCGGCCGGCGGGCCGGAGGCGCGGCGCCATGACCCTGCAGCCCGCCGTCGAGACCTTCTTTCACGAACCGACCTTCACCGCCACCCATGTCGCCTGGTGCCCGGAGACCGGGGCGGCGGCGATCATCGATTCGGTGCGCGATTTCTGCCACCGTTCGGGCCGGCTGACGGACGAAGCGGCGGCGGCGGTTGCCGATTTCGTCCGCGACCGCGGGCTGCGCGTGGAGCGCATTCTCGAAACCCACGCCCATGCCGACCATCTCAGCGCCGCGCCGTGGCTCAAGGATGCGCTCGGCGGGCGCATCGGCATCGGCGCCGGCATCGTCGAGGTCCAGCGCGCCTTCGCCGGCATCTTCAATTGCGGGCCGGATTTCAGCCTCGACGGTTCCCAGTTCGACGATCTGTTCGGCGATGGCGACAGCTTCGCCCTCGGCCGGCTGACCGTCTCGGTCCTGCACACGCCGGGGCACACGCCGGCCTGCGCCAGCTACCGGGTCGGCGATGCGCTGTTCGTCGGCGATACCGTCTTCATGCCCGATTACGGCAGCGCCCGCTGCGATTTTCCCGGCGGCGACGCCCGCACGCTCTATCGTTCGGTGCGCCGGCTCTTCGCCCTGCCGGACGCGACCCGGATGTTCCTGTGCCACGACTACAAGGCGCCGGGGCGGGACGAATTCGCCTGGCAGACCACCGTCGGCGCGCAGAAGCGGCACAACATTCATATCCATGAAGGCATCGGCGAGGACGATTTCGTCGCCATGCGCACCGGCCGGGACCGGACGCTGGCCATGCCGCTGCTCATCATCCCCTCGATCCAGGTCAATATGCGCGCCGGCCACATGCCCCCGGCGGAGGATGACGGCACGGTCTATCTCAAGGTGCCGCTGAACCGGCTGTAGGCGCCGGCCGGGCCGGAAGCGGGGCCGCCGCTTCAGTTCAACGTGCGGCGCAGGCGCTGCCTCAGCCGGGCGACCCGGCGCTCCCAGTCGCCGGCCCGGTCGAGCCCGGCCACCCTGTCGAGGGCGTCGAGCGCGGCCGCCGGCCGGCCGGTCCCGGCATTGAGGACGCCGAGCGCGTGCCACAGCGCCGCCCGGTCGGGCGCGAAGAGCAGCATCCGCTCGACCGTCCGGCGCGCGTCTTCCAGCCGGCCGGCCCGGATCTGCCGCAGCTTGATATTGTTCTGCAGGCGCAGCAGCATGTCGCGCTTCGATGCCGCCGCGTAATGATGCGGCCTGAGTTCGGCGCTCTCGCCCTCGACCAGCTTCAGCAGGGCGCGCAGCTCGCCGGCCCCGACCGGCCTGCCGCCGTCGAACGGGTCGATCATCAGCCGCGCCGGCCCGTCGCTCAGCCGCAGCAGGAAATGGCCGGGGAAGGCGATGCCCTCGGCCGGCCAGCCCATGGTGCGCGCCAGATGCAGCCAGAGGATGCCGAGCGCGATCGGCAGGCCGCGCCGGCGCTCGATGACCGCGAGCAGATTGGCGTTGCGCAGATCGTCATAGGTCTCGCGGTCGCCGCGATAGCCGTGCATGCCGCACAGCACCGCGGCAAGCGCCTCGGCCCGCGCCGGCAGCGGCAGCGCCGCACCGGAAAGCGAGCCGCGCAGATCGTCCGCCAGCCGCGCCAGATGGTCGATTTCGCGCACCAGCGGCTGCCACGGCCGGTCCAGCGCGCCCAGCGCCAGGCCGGCCCCGGTCAGGTCGAGGGCCCGGTCCGGCAGTCCGGCGAGCGCCGCCAGCCATTCCTGGGCGGCGGCGGGATCGGCAAAGCTGCGATAGCGCGCGGCGTCGATGGTGCGCCTCCCCTATTCCTGCGCCGGCCAGGCGTTGGCGACATGGAGCGGCAGGCGCCCCGGCGCGACCAGCACGATATCGAAGCGCACGGTCAGCGTCGCCAGTCCGGGCCGGGTGGAAAGCAGCCAGCCGGCCGCCGCGACCAGCCGGCGCCGCTGGGCCGGCGCGACGGCGGCGCCGGGATCGTCGGCCGCCGGACGGCGCTTGACCTCGACGATGGCGAGCGTGTCGCCGCGCCGCGCCGCGATGTCGATCTCGCCCGCCGGCGTGCGCAGATTCTGCGCCTCGATCCGATAGCCCCGCAGGCGCAGATACCAGGCGGCCAGGGCCTCGGCGCGCATGCCGGAGCGCTGCGCCCGGCGGCGCCGGTCGCTCATGCCGCCGGGGTCCCGGAGCCGGCAGACCGCTCCGGCGGACCGTCCCGGCCCGCCAGGGCGAGCGCGCGCCGATAGACCGTCCGCCGGGGCGTGCCCGTCTGCCCGGCAACCGCGTCGGCGACCGAACGGACGCTCTCGCCGGCCTCGAGCCCGGAGCGGATCAGGCCGTCCAGCGCTTCGGGGCTGGTGTCGGCCGCGCCGCCCTCGCCGGCCTCCGCCCGGCCGGCGACCAGGACGACGATCTCGCCCTTGGGCGCCGGCCCGGCGGCGGCGGCCAGTGCGCGCAGCGTGCCGCGGCGCACCTCCTCATGGCGCTTGGTCAGCTCGCGCGCGACGGCAGCCGGCCGGTCGCCGAGCAGATCGGCCATGGCGCGCAGGCTGGCCGCCAGGCGCGGCCCGGTTTCGTGGAACACCAGGGTGCAGGGCTCGGCCGCCAGCGCCGCGAGCTGGCGGCGGCGCCTTGCATCCCTGGGCGCCAGAAAGCCGACAAAGCGGAACTGGTCGGTCGGCAGGCCGGAAACCTGCAGGGCGGCGATGGCCGCGGTCGGGCCCGGCACCGATTCGACCCGGTGCCCGGCCGCCACGGCCTCCTGCACCAGCCGGTAGCCGGGATCGGCGATCAGCGGCGAGCCGGCGTCGCTGACCAGCGCCACACTCCTGCCTTCGTTCAGTGCCTGAAGAAGGGCGGGCCGGCGGCGCGCCGCATTGTGGTCGTTATAGGCGCGCAGCCGGGCCGCGATGTCGAAACGGGCCAGCAGCCGGCCGGTCACCCGCGTGTCCTCGCAGGCCACGATATCCGCCTGCCTCAGGGTATCGAGGGCGCGCAGCGTGATGTCGCGCAGATTGCCGATGGGCGTGGCCACCAGATACAGGCCGGGCGCCAGCGGCGGGGCCGGGCCGGCCGGCTGCGGCGGCGGGCCGGTCACCGGCCGCCGCCCCGGCGTTTACAGCCGTTCCCGCAGTCTCTAGGCTGGCTGCGGTGGATCGGATACATGGCTTCGGACCGGTTCGCGAAGGGGGCCGGGAGAAACGGGAGCGAGCGGTGACGGTAGCCCATGCACGCCCGTCCATAAAGCCGGCCGGCGCGCCCAAGCGCAACCCGGATCGCCGGCCCGGCCGCTTCGGAGCGCGCCGCCGGCCGGCCGGCCGGCTTCCGGCGGCGCTTGGCGCGCTCGCCGCGTTGCTGCTGCCGCTCGCCCTGCTGGCCGGCTGCACCGGCAAGGGTTCGCCCGGCGCTTCCGTCCGTCCGGCGCCCGCCGCCGATGGCCCGGTCAGGATCGCCCTGCTGCTGCCGCTCTCGGGCGCCGCCGCCCGGATCGGCCGGTCGATGGAGAATGCCGCCCATATGGCGGTCATGGAATCCGGCAATCGCCGGCTGGCGGTGCTGAGCTTCGATACCGCCGGCACCGCCGCCGGCGCCGCCGCGGCGGCCGACCGGGCGGTTGCGGCCGGCGCCCGGCTGATCGTCGGCCCGCTGTTCCGCGACGGGGTTGCCGCCGCCGGGCGCCGGGCCGCCGCCGCCGGGCTCAACGTGATCGCCTTTTCGAACAGCGAAAGCGTGGCCGGCGGCAATGTCTTCCTGCTCAGCTTCCTGCTGCGCCAGCAGGTCGACCGCGTCGTCCGCCACGCGGCGCGCAACGGCATTGCCGGGATCGGCCTGCTGGTACCCGATACGCCGACCGGCCGCCGCGTCGTCGCCTATGCCGAGGCCGCCGCCCGGCGCCACGGCGCCGGCATCGGCCGGGTCGGCTTCTACAGCGGCGACATGGGATCGATGGAAGCCCGGATCGAGGCCTTCGCCGCCGACCCGCCCTATGGCGCCGTCCTGATCCACGCCGCCGGCGACCGGCTGCGCACGCTGGCCGGCCTGCTGGCCTTCAACGATGTGCTGCCGCCGGACTATCGCTATCTCGGCACCGCCGCCTGGAACAGTCCGGCGATTCGCGCCGATGGCAATCTGCGCGGCGCCTGGTTCGCCGCGCCGGCACCGGAGGTGAGCGCCCGCTTTGCCGAGCGCTATGAGGGCGTTTTCGGGGCGCCGCCGGCCGGCCGCGCCAGCCTGGCCTACGATGCCGTCGCGCTCGCCGCCACGCTCGCTGGCCGGGTGGGGGCGGGGTCGGGACCGGGGCGCGATCCCTTCGCCCGGCCGGCGCTCACCGATCCGGACGGCTTTCTCGGCGCCGACGGCATTTTCCGCTTCACCGGGGCCGGGCTGGTCGAGCGCGGCCTCGCGGTGCTGGAGGTCCGGCGGCGGAAGTTCCGCACCGTCGGCCCGGCCCGCCAGAGCTTCGCCATCGGCACGAACTGAAGCGCCGGGGCGTGCGGGCGCCTGCCTCCTGCGCGTGCCCCGTCCCTCGATACGGCCGCTTCGCGGCCTACTCGGGATGAGGGTAGAGGTGGTTTCGGATTTAATCTATTGAATACAAACAATAAAACCCTCATCCCGAGTAGCCGCCCGCAGGGCGGCGTATCGAGGGACGGCCATATCGAGGGGCGCATTGCGGAGGGCGGGCAGCCCCGCACGGTTTCAGCGCAGGATGGCGGTCAGGACGGCGTTGAGGCGCTGGCGGCCGGCAGCGGTGGCGCGCAGCCGGTCCGGGTCGTCGTGCAGCAGGCCGGCCCGGACCAGGCCGGCGATGGCCCCGCCATCCAGCACGGCCGCGGCATCGCCCAGGCCGGCGAGCCGGGCATGCGGCACGCCCTCGGCGGTGCGCAGGCCCATCATGACCGCCTCGACGATGGCGTCGCTTTCGCCGATGACGGTCGAGCCGCTCTCCGCCGCCATCGGGTCGGCCGCGCTGCCGGCGCGCGCCAGCCAGATTTCCGGCGCGCGGTGGTGCCGGGTGGCGTGGCGCGTCCCGCCGATGACGATGCGGCCATGGGCGCCGGGGCCGATGCCGACCGTATCGCCATAGCGCCAGCCGGTCAGATTGTGGCGCGATTCCTCGCCGGGCCGGGCGTGGCTGGAAATCTCGTAGGCCGGCAGGCCGGCCGCCTCCAGCACCGCCTGGGTGGTTTCGTACAGGCCGCCGGCGGCGTCCTCGTCCGGCGTCGCCAGCTCGCCGCGCGCCCATTGCGCGTGGAAGGCGGTGCCCGGCTCAATGGTCAGCTGATAGGCCGAAAGGTGCCCGCCGGCCTCGGCGAGCGCGCCGCGCAGCTGCCGCCGCCAGTCGCCGGCCGATTGTCCGGGCAGGGCATAGATCAGGTCGAAGCTGGTGCGGCTGAAATGGCGGCGCGCCAGGCGGAGCGCGTTCCTGGCGTCGGCGGCCGAATGGGTGCGGCCGAGAAAGCGCAGGGCGCGGTCGTCGAACGATTGCACGCCGATGGAAACGCGGTTGACCCCGGCGGCGGCGAAGCCGGCGAACCGGCTCCGGTCCACCGCCGCCGGATTGGCCTCCAGCGTGATCTCGGCCGCTTCGTCGAGCTGCCAGACCGCCGCTGTCCGGTCGATGATGGCGCCCGCCGTCTCCGGCGGCATCAGGCTCGGCGTGCCGCCGCCGAAGAACAGGCTGGTGACGCGCCGCCGGCCGATCCGGTCGGCATAGGCGCCGATCTGGCGCAGATAGGCCGCCTGCCACGCCGCCGGGTCGATGCGGTCGCGGACATGGGAATTGAAATCGCAATAGGGGCATTTCGACAGGCAGAACGGCCAGTGGATATAGACGGCCAGGGCGGGCCCGGCCTCGATGGGCGGGCCTCCGGCCGCCGCCGGTTCCGGGCGGGGGCGGGTCACGGTCCGGCGGCGCGCCAGGCGGCGAGCAGCCGGGCGAAGGCGGCGGCGCGATGGCCGATCGCGTGCTTGGCCGCCGGCGCCATCTCGCCGAAGGTGAGGCTGTGGCCGTCCGGCACGAAGATCGGATCGTAGCCGAAGCCGTGCCCGCCGCGCGGCGGCCAGATCAAATGGCCGGCCGCCCGGCCCTCGAACACCGCTTCGCCGCCGTTCGGGGCGACGACGGCGAGGGCGCAGACAAAGGCGGCGCGCCGGTCGGCCGCGTCGCCGAGCGCCCGGTTCACCCGCGCCATGGCCATGGCGAAATCCCGCTCCGGCCCGGCCCAGCGCGCCGAACGAATGCCCGGCTCGCCGCCCAGGGCGTGGACGGCGAGCCCGGAATCGTCGGCCAGCGCCGGCAGGCCCGTCGCCGCCGCCGCGGCGCGCGCCTTCAGCAGGGCGTTGCCGGCAAAGCTGTCCGCCGTTTCCTCCGGCTCCGGCAGGCCGAGGCCGGCGGCCGACAGGGTCGTCACGCCGAGCGGCGCCAGCAGGGCGGCGATCTCGCGCCGCTTGCCCTCATTGTGGCTGGCGATGACGAGGTCGCCGCGGATCGGAAAGGGCGAAAGCGCGGTCATGGCGCCAGGGCCGGCCGCTACAGAACGTTGTGCTGCAGGGTGAACAGCTCCTGGGTGCCCAGGTAGGCCAGCCGCATCATCTCGGCGAACCGGCCCTCGTCGAACGGCTCCTTCTCCGCCGTCGCCTGCACCTCGACCAGCCCGCCGCCGGCGGCCATGACGAAATTGGCATCGGCCTCGCAATCGCTGTCCTCGGCATAGTCGAGGTCGAGAAGCACCTCGCCGCGGTAGAGGCCGCAGGAAATCGCCGCGACATGGCATTCCAGCGGGATTTCCCCGATCTCGCCGCGCTCCATCAGGCAGAGGAACGCCTGGAGCAGGGCGACCGAGGCGCCGGTGATGGCGGCGGTGCGGGTGCCGCCATCGGCCTGCAGGACATCGCAATCGACGACGATCTGGCGCTCGCCCAGCAGCTCCAGATCGGTCACCGCGCGCAGGGAGCGGCCGATCAGGCGCTGGATCTCCTGGGTCCGTCCGCTCTGCTTGCCGCGCACCGCCTCCCGGTCGGTGCGGCTGTGGGTCGAGCGGGGCAGCATGCCGTATTCGGCGGTGATCCAGCCGCGGCCGGTGTTGCGCACGAAGGACGGCACGCGCCCGGTCGCCGAGGCGGTGCACAGCACGCGGGTCGCGCCGAGCTCGACCAGGCAGGAGCCCTCGGCATGGCGGGCATAGCCGGGCCTGAGCCTGACCGGGCGCAGGGCATCGGGCGCGCGGCCGGACGGTCTTTCATAAGGGGGCATGGGCGGCTTCCGGCGATGGGGCGGCGCCGGCACTCTAACCCGCCGGACCGGCGGCCGAATAGGGGTGTCCCCGTCCGGGGCTCTGCGGGGCGGCGGGGGCGGCCCCCGATGCCTCCGATGGCGTCCCTCGATACGCCGCCCTTCGGGCGGCTACTCGGGATGAGGGCGGAGGTAGTTTTCGATTTAATATATTGAAAATAAACAACAAATACCCTCATCCCGAGTAGGCCGCGAAGCGGCCGTATCGAGGGACCGGGGCATATCGAGGGACGCCCCCGCTCCGCCGCCGCCATCCACGCCGCCCCGCCGGATTGACCGGATTTGCCCGAATGCCTAAATCCCCGGCAGCGGATCGGCGGCGCCGCCATTCCGGCCGCCCGTCCGGTGCGGCCCGCGGCCGATTCGTTGCCGACGGACCCTGCGATCCCGCCCCGACGACAGCCGACATGAAGGCCCACGACCCCGCAGTTCCCGATCCGTCCGACGGCGCGCCGTCGAAGCAGGGCTCGCCGGTCGAGGCGCTGAACGCGCGCGCCCGCGAGGTGCTGCGCCACATCGTCGAAACCTATGTCAGTTCGGGCGGCGCCGTCGGCTCGCGCACCCTGTCGCGCATGGACGAGATCGATCTCTCGCCGGCGACGATCCGCAATGTCATGGCCGATCTTGAGGATGCCGGCCTGCTCTATGCCCGGCACACCTCGGCCGGCCGCCTGCCGACCGATGCCGGCCTGCGCATGTTCGTCGACGGCCTGCTCGAGGTCGGCCGGCTGAGCGCGGAGGAGCGCGAGCGGATCGAGGCCCAGTGCGCCGCCAGCGGGCGCAGCGTGGAGCAGGTCCTGACCCAGGCCAGCCAGTCGCTGGCCGGCCTGTCGCACCAGGTCGGGCTGGTGGTCGCGCCGAAATCGGAGAGCGCGCTCCAGCATATCGAATTCGTCGGCCTCGGCCCCGGCCGGGCGCTGGTGGTGATGGTGCTGCGCAACGGCATCATCGAGAACCGGATCATCGATGTGCCGGTCGGCATGCCGTCTTCGGCGCTGGTCGAGGCATCGAACTATCTGACCGCCCGGCTGGTCGGCAGGACGCTGAGCGAGGCGCAGCGGGCGGTCATGTCGGAACTGGCCAGCGACCGCGCCCAGCTCGATGCGCTGGCCGGCGACCTGGTCGAGCGCGGCCTGGCGGTCTGGGCCGGGGCGGACGGGGCGGCCGACCGGGGTGCGCTAATTGTCCGCGGCCAGTCCCGGCTTCTTGAAGACGTGACCGCCATCGACGATCTGGAGCGGGTGCGGCGGCTGTTCTCGGCGCTGGAGCGCAAGGAAACCCTGTTGCGCCTGCTCGACCTGTCGGGCGAGGCCCAGGGTGTCCGAATCTTCATCGGCGCGGAGAACGAGCTGTTCCGCAACGCCGGCTGCTCGCTGATCATCTCGCCCTACCGCAATGCGGACGAAATGGTGGTCGGCGCGATCGGCGTGATCGGACCGACACGCATGAACTATGCCCGGATCATCCCGATGGTCGATTATACCGCAACGGTGGTCGGCCGGCTGATCGGCTAGGCCGGCCCGGCGGGGACCGGATCGGGCCTGTATCGGAGATGCCTGAATTGCACGAAACGACCGACGATCCGCGCCAGACCGCCGGCCCCGATGCGGCGGAGAGTGCGCCGGAGGCCGCGGCAGAGCCCGCGCCGGAAGCAGCCGAAGCCCCCGATGCCGCCGCCTCCGCCGAACCGGACGCGGCCGAACCGGACGGCGCCGGCCCGGACGGTGCCGCCTCCGACAGCGCGGCGGAAGACGGCGTCGCGCCGGCCCCGCAAGCCCCGACGCCGGAAGAGGAGCGCATTGCCGGGCTGGAGGCCGAGATCGCGGCCCTGCGCGACCGGACCCTGCGCGCGCTTGCCGATGCCGACAACGACCGCAAGCGGGCCGCCCGCGATGTCGCCGAAAGCCGCCGCTTCGGCGCCACCGGGCTGGCGCGGGACATTCTGAGCGTGGCCGACAATCTGGGCCGGGCGCTGCAGGCGGTGCCCGAACTCGCCCGCGAGGACGACGAGAACCTGTTCAACCTGCGCACCGGCGTGGACATGACGCTGAAAGAGCTGCTTCAGGTTCTGGAGCGGCACGGCGTGCGCAAGGTGACGCCGGCGGCCGGCGAGCGCTTCGACCACAATCTCCACCAGGCGATGTTCGAGGTGCCGAGCGCCGATCTGGCGCCCGGTACGGTCGCCCGGATCGTGCAGGACGGCTATGTCCTTCACGAGCGGCTGCTGCGCCCGGCCCTGGTCGGCGTCGCCCGCACGCCGCCCGAAGCCGCGGCGCCGGACGAGGCGGCGGAAAGCGCTGCGGACCCGGCCGACGGCCCGGACCGGCCGGGCGCGGCGAACGGCGACGGCGGGGCGTAGCGGCGGCGCCCGGAACCGCCCGGCGGCTTCAGGCGCTGCCGCCGCCGGCGAGAAGGGCGAGGCGCTGCCGGGTCCACCCGCTGCCGGGGCGGCGTTCCTCGCGCTCCGCGAGCAGGGCTTTCGCCCGGCCGCTGCGCCCGGCGCGGATATTGGCCTCGACCGCCATGCGGACGAACAGGTCGCGCTGGGCATGGCTGCCGCCGATGCGCCACAAATCGCCGCCGACCGGGTCGAGCAGGTCGGCGGCCCGGCCGTATTCGCCGGCGCAGAAGGCGGCCGCCCCGTCGCACAGCGGAATGGCGACCTCGCGATAGACCGGCGCCTGGCTGCCGCTGCCCTGCGCCGTCCGTTCGGCGCCGGCGCGCAGCCCGGCCAGCGCCCCGGCATCGCCGGTGCGGGCAAGCGCAAGGGCATAGTGGGTATCGATGAAGGCGAGCAGCTGGTCGCCGGCATGTTCGGCGCAGTGGCCGGCCACCTCCTGCCAGCGCGTGCCGACATCGATGCCCTCGGCCTCGAGGCGCCACAGCAGGGCGACGGCGTTGGTGAGGTCGAGATAGTCGCCGGTCTCTTCCTCGCGCACGCCGCGGTCGTAGAGATCGAGCACTGCATCGTGCTCGCCGAGCTCGAGGTGGAACAACGCCCGGTGCCACCACAGATGGAAGCGGAAATTCTGAATCTGCGTCCAGTGCGCCTCGAGGCCGGTGAGCCAGGCGATGCCCTCGGCCTGCCGGTTCTGCATCTCCATGACATGGGCGACGGCATGGGTGCTCCAGCCATCGTCCGGATTGATGGCGACCGCCTCGCGGCCGCGCCGTTCGGCCGGGCCGTACTCGCCATCCTCCTCGAGCGCGAAGGCATGGCAGCCGGCGACGAAACCGTAGTCCGGCACCGCCGGGTCCCAGGCGTGTATGACGCGCTCCAGCGAAGCGCGCATGGCGGCCGAATCGCCGCTGTAGAAATGGGTGTAGTGGGCAAGGCGCAGGGCGAGGATATCGCGCGGCTCGGTGGCGAGGATTTCGTCCCACAGCGCGGTCGCGCCGCGCAGATCGCCGTCCGCCCAGCGCGCCAGCGCCGCGATATGGGCGGCCTCGCGCGCCGTGACCGGCCGGTCGGCCGCCGCCTGCTGCGCCGCCGCCAGGGCCTTGCGCCCGCTCGCCCAGCGCGCCGCCTCGCTGAACAGAAGCATGAAACAGCCGCGCAGGCAGTGCGCCATCGGCATGGCGGGGTCGGCGGCATAGATTTCCTTCAGCCGGTCGCCGGTATCGCGGCGCATGCCGAGATAGCTGCGGATCGTGCGGTCCCAGGCTTCGACGGCTTCGGGCGACGCGGCGGTCAGCGCCAGGCCGCGGCAATCGCGATGGGTCGCGGTCATGGGCATTCTCCCCCGGCGGTTCCGAACCGGCCGCTCGCGCCGGCGTTCAGGTCAGCGGCAGCATGATGTGGGTTGCGAAGGCCGGGCGCTGCTTCAGCCGGTCCATCCACGCGGCGATGGCCGGCAGGTCCGGCCGCTCGATCGGCAGCTCCAGATAGCGCCAGGCGACGGCGCCGGCCGGAATGTCCCCCATGGTGAAGGCCTCGCCGGCGATGAAATCGCGCCCGGCGAGGGCGGCATCGAGAACGCGGAAGATGCCGCCGCATTCCGCGGCCTTCGCGCCGATCAGGGCCATGTCGCGCCGTTCCGGCGGCGTGCGCACCAGGCCCCAGAAGACCGGGATGAGCGGCGCCATGACGGTGGTCTGAATCCAGTCCATCCACATGTCGGCATGGGCGCGCCGGGCGGGATCGGCCGGCCACAGCGTGCCCTCGCCCCATTTGGCGGCGACATAGCGGACGATGGCATTGGATTCCCAGACGACGGTGTCGCCGTCCACCAGGGTCGGCACCCGGCGGTTGGGGTTGAGCGCGCCATAGGCCGCGGTATCGAGCCGGCCGTATTCGCCGCCGGCGTCCAGCCGCTCGAACGGGACTCCGGCCTCGTCCAGCGCCCACACCGCCTTCTGCACATTGACCGAATTGTTCCGGCCCCACACCGTCACCATGCCGTATCCTCCCCGCCGCCCCGGGCGATTGCCGGGCAACGATAGCGCCCGGCCGGCCGGCGCCCAAGCGAAATAGGGGGCCGGGCGAAGTGCGGGTTTGACCGGTCGCCCGGTAAGCGGGCATGGTCGGGCGGCGGCCGCTTCGGGCCGGAAGCCGCGTTCTGGGGAAGACAGCGCCTTGGATCTCTGCCTGTTTCATCTGCCGACCTGGCGCAGCGCCTATCCGGGGACGCTGAACCGCTTCTATGGGGAGCTGATCGAAGCGGTGCAACTGGCGGACCGGCTCGGCTGGCGCTGCTACCGGACGACGGAGCATCATTTCCATTATTATGGCGGCGCGGTGCCCAATCCGGCGCTCTATCTCACCGCCCTGGCGCGGGAGACGCGGCGCATCCGGCTCGGCACCGCGGTATCGCTGCTGCCGCTGCGCCATCCCCTCCAGGCGGCCGAAGACCTGGTTTCGCTCGACCAGCTTTCCGGCGGCCGGGCGGAAATCGGCATCTCGCGCGGCTTCGTCCCGCACGAATTCGCCGCCTTCGGCATCGGCCGGGAGGAGAGCGCCGAGCGGATGTATGAGGGGCTCGGCGTCATCGAGAAGTTCTGGGCCGGCCGGCCCTTTGCCCACAAGGGCCGCTTCTGGTCGTTCGACCGGATCGAGCCCTGGCCGACGCCGGTTCAGAAAGCGCCCTCGATCTGGATCGCCGCCTCCAACGACCGCAGCAGCTTCGAGGCGGCGGGCCGGCGCGGCTATCACCTGATGATGAACCAGTATCCGATGAGCCGCGAGAGCCTGGCGCAGAAAATGGCCTGGTATCGCGCGGCGCTGACCGGCGCCGGCCATCCGGATATCGGCGCCGGGCCGGGCGGCCGCAAGGCCATGGTCGCCCTGCTGACCGTGATCGCCGATACGGAGGAGGAGGCCATCGCCATCGGCCGGCCCGCGGTGCAGGAGCATGTCGCCGCCTTCGGCAAAGTGCTGGCCGGCGATCCGTGGAACCGGGATTTTGCCGCCAGCGAGGCGGCGCTCACCGGCAGCACCGGGATCGACGATCTCACCGTCCTGTTCCGCGAGCGCTGCATGATGGGCACGGCGGCCCAGGCGGCGGAGAAGATCGCCGCCTATCGCGATCTCGGCTTCACCGAAATCGGCATCATCGCGCGCTTCGCCGGCATCGACGCGGCGCGGGAGCGCGAGACCGTCGAGCGGCTGAGCCGGGAGGTGCTGCCGCTGCTCGGCGCGGCCGGCGCCGCGGCCTGATCCGGCCGGGCCGGGCGTTCCGCGCCCCGCTGCCGCCGCCCGCCATGCGGCAGATCGGGGCTTGAACCGCGCCGGTACGCGCGACATGTCACGGGCGCCCGGTCCACGAGAGCTGCCCCGCCGCCCCGCCATGTCCGAAGCCGCACCCACGCCGATTCAGGCGGTGCTGATCCCGGTGACGCCGTTTCAGCAGAACTGCTCGCTGCTGTGGTGCACGGAGACCATGCGCGGCGCGGTCACCGATCCGGGCGGCGATCTGGAGCGGATCGAAAGCGCCATCGGCGAGCGCGGCGTGACCGTCGAGCGGATTCTCATCACCCATGGCCATCTGGATCATGCCGGCGGCACGAAGGATCTGGCCGCCCGGCTCCAGGTGCCGGTGGAGGGCCCGCACGAGGACGATCTTTTCTGGATCGCGCAGATGGAGGAGCAGGGCCGCCGCTTCGGCTTCGCCGGCGCGCAGCCGTTCGAGCCCGACCGCTGGCTGCAGGACGGCGATACGGTCCGCTTCGGCAATATCGTCATGGATGTGATCCACTGCCCCGGCCACACGCCCGGCCATGTCGTCTTCGTCCATCGCGGCGCCGGCCTCGCCGTGGTCGGCGATGTGCTGTTCCAGGGCTCCATCGGCCGGACCGATTTTCCGCGGGGCAATCACGAAGATTTGATCGCCAGCATCCGCAACAAGCTGTTCCCGCTCGGCGACGATATCGCCTTCATCCCCGGCCACGGCCCGCCCTCCACCTTCGGCCACGAGCGCCGGAGCAATCCCTTCGTTTCCGATATCGCGCTCGGCGTGGCGTAGCCGCCCGTCCGCCGCCGCCCGCGCTCAGCCGGCCGTCATCCAGCCCAGGGTCGCTTCGGTTTGCCGGCCCGGCACATATTCGGCCGCGGTCCAGCCCCGATAGCCCAGCCGGTCGATGGCGGCGAAGACGGCGGGAAAGTCGATGGTGCCGGTGCCCGGCTCGTGCCGGCCCGGCGCGTCGGCGAACTGGATGTGGCCGATGCGCGGCATGATCTCCTCCAGCCGTTCGATCAGCCGGCCCTCCATGATCGCCATGTGGTAGAGATCGTGTTCGAGGGCGAGATTGTCGTGGCCGGCCCGGTCGATGACCTCGAGCGCCTGGGCGCTGGTGGAGAGCAGAAAGCCCGGCCGGTCCACCGTGTTCACCGCCTCGACAACCGTGCCGACGCCGATCCCGGCCATGATGTCGGCCGCGATGTGCAAATTCCCGGCCAGGGTCTCCAGGCAGCGCGCCCGCTCGTGGCCGTGCCGCTCCGGCCAGCCGGCGAGCACATTGACATGGCACGGCCGCAGCACCGCCGCCACGTCGCGCGCCGCCTCGGCCGCCCGGCGGAATTCGGCCTCCCGGCCCGGCGTTGCGGCGAGGCCCGGCCCGCCGTCCAGCATGTCGCCGACCGGGATGTTGACGACCGAAACGGCGAGCCCGGCCGCCCCGATGGCCCGCTGCCACGCCGCCGCCGGCCGGTCGTAGGGGAACTGGATTTCGATGGCGCCGAAGCCGGCTGCCGCCGCGGCCGCCGGCCGGTCGAGCCAGTCGCGCTCGGCGAACAGCATTGAGATATTGGCCGAAAATCGCGGCATGGCGGCACTCCTGCAACGGGCTGCTACGCCCATCGTGAAGCGTCCCGCCCGCCCGGTCGAGGGCCTTCGTGCCCGTTCAGGGCCTTTGGGCCGGCGGGGGCAGATGCCGTCCCTCGATACGCGCCCTCCCTCGATACGGCCGTCCCTCGATACGGCCTCCCTCGATACGCCGCCCTTCGGGCGGCTACTCGGGATGAGGGTATTTGTTGTTTTTATTCAACAGTTATTCCCGAAACACCTCCGCCCTCATCCCGAGTAGGCCGCGAAGCGGCCGTATCGAGGGACGCCACCCCCGGCCGCCTCAATAGCGCAGCCGCAGGTCCATGCCGATGCGGGTGTCGGGGGTTCCGCCGGCGCGGTGGCCGGCGGTGAGCGCGGCATCGATGCCGCTGCGGGCGAAGCCGATGCCGGTGCGGTAGTGCTGCGTGCGCGACTCACCGCCGAGGGCCATGTCGGCAAACGGCGTCAGCAGCCCGCCGGCGGCTGCGAAGCCATAGCCGGCGCGGGCGGTCAGCGACAGGCGCTGCGGCGTCTCATGGCGCTCCCGGTCGAACAGCCGTTCGCGTGCCAAGGCGCCGTCCTGCTGCTGCCCCCATGATGGGCCGAGCGCCAGCGACAGGCCGCGCCCGCCGGCGGCCGGGTTCAGTCGCGCTTCCAGGCTGGCACCCCATTCCCGCGTGCCGCTTGCGGAGTGCAGCGCCAGCCAGTGGCCGGAGGCGTCGAGGCCGAAGCGCGAGCCGGGCTTCGACAGGCGCATCCCGGCGGAGACCTCCATGCCGGTGCCCGTCACGCCGTCGCCGCCATCCTGGCGCAGCGCCAGCGCGCCGCGCGGCCGGACCTGCCAGTCCGAACCGGAGGAAAGCGCGAAGCCGTCATGTTCGGCCTCCACGCCGGCGCGCAGGCGCCAGCTTGTTGCCGTCAGACCGCCGAGCGAGGTCGAGGACGATCCATCCGTCTCGATCTGCGCAAGGCTGGCGCCGCCAATCGCGGACAGTGTGAAACCGGAGCGCCGCGCCACGGGCATGCGGCCGCTCACCGAACCGGCGAGCATCGTCAGGTCCTCCCTCTCCACGGTGCCGTCGAAGGCGCGGTGTTCCGCCTCGCCCGTGCCCGCACCCAGCACCACACGCACGGCGCCGCCACCCGCCGTCTTCATCTGGAGATAGGGCCACAGCGCCGTCAGCGTTGTCTTCAGACGGCCCTCGAACTCGTCGTCCAGCCGGTAATCCGTCTCGCTCTCGCCGTGCGACACCGCCACCCCGGCGGTCAGCCGCCGGTTGAACTTCCCGTCCATGCCCAGCCAGCTGGTCCACTGGCTGCCGTCCCAGCGGTCGCCGCTCCGGCGGCCCTCGAAGGCGCGCCAGTCGGTCCGGCCCCACACCGTCCAGTCCGGACCGCCCGCGCCCGCCTCCTTGCCCGCAAGCGACAGGGTGAACGCGCTGCCCCGAAGCAGGGCGTCGCCATCGACCCCGTATGACGAATTGCCGACCCGGCGCCCGAAATCGTCGCGCGCGCCGCCACCGGCAATCCGGGGATCGGAGGCTGCAGCCGCCCCTGGACCGGTCGCTCCGGCCTCTGCTTCCGGCGAGCGATCGGCGCTGCCGACCCGCTGGCCGGCCAGCGTCAGGGACCGCGCCCCCGGTGCCGCATCGAAGCGCTGCCCGATGGTGTCCGCCGCGCCGGCCAGCGTCGCCTGCGCCACCGCCGCCAGCGTGTGCTTCAGAACCCGCCGCTGCTCCTCCACCGACGGCCCCGGCGTGGGTGTAGCGGTCGCAATGTCCGATTCCGCACCGTCGCCGCCATAGCCGATGGCGCGGACGCGGAAGCTGTAGGCGACCTCGCCTTCGAGCCCGCGCACCGTGTGACTGCGCGTCGCCGCGCCGCTGCCCGGAATGGGGGTCCAGGCAACATTGGCGAAAGCGGCCGCATTCGCCGCCGTGCCCTCAAGCTTCTGATACTGCCACCTCTCGATGCTGGCATCCTCAGCAAGCGTCCATGAAAGCGTCACCCGCCTGGCGCCCGGCGTTGCGGTCAGCGTCATCGGTTTCGCAGGCGCGTCGGCCGGCGTTGCCGTGACCGCGTCCGATTCGGCACCGTCAAAGCCAGCGTTCACCGCTCGAATCTGGAACCTGTATGTCGTGCCGTTGGTGAGCCGGTCGCGCTCGAACGACGTGGTGCTCTTGTCGCTGTTCGGAACATCGGTCCAGGCACCCCAGCTGCTGGAGGTGTCTGGCCGCTGCCGGTATTGCCACTTGTCGATGTTCGCGTCGTTGGACTGGTCGTTCCATTTCAGCGTGACCTGTGCATTGCCCGGGGTTGCGGTGAGACCGGCCGGCCTGGCAGGCGGCATCTTCGTCGTGTAAATGACTTTCTGCGTGCCGAATATAAACTCGCTATGAAAATCCGTGTCGCCCAGCAAATCCTGAAGAGATTTCTCAAAGGTCACGCGCTCGCCGGAAAAACTGGCTATATCGTTACTCACATAGGCGTCACCGACTCCGATATTCCATTCGCCAATAACCCCTCCGACCTTGTATTGAACCGATATCCTGAAATCGCCACTGAAATTTCCCAAGTTGGATTGAAGGGTTTTTATTCCGTTATAGGCGCTCACAACCTTTCGCTCGACATTGATCTGCGGTGGGGAATATCGACGGGAGCTTCCTCCTGTAGCGACTATCCAGAAACTAACGCCTCTGTTTCCCGCAGCTTCCGCTCCTATTACGTTAGTAATGGTCTGATTTGTATATCCATATCCTGAAAAATCGAAACTGCCGGATACTTCGGCCGCAGATTCATTGCTCCCGGTGTCGAAGAACCGGACAACGATGTCGGCCTCGGCCTTCGGAACCGCGAACAAGGCTGAGGCGATGCACAGCGCCGCAAGCGCGCAGGTGCGCGCGGCAAAGGCGAGGGCGCCGGCCATAAAGGGGCCGGCGGTGCGGCAGTGTCCGCGAGAGGCTGTCATGGCCATGGCGCGAGAACTCCCCCTGGTCGAAATCGCTTCGGCGACAGGACCATAGCACCGGACAGAATCGGCTTCCAGAAGCACGAAGTATCGCCGGACAGGGAGTGGGACGAACTCCCGAACCGGGCCGGGGGGGCTTTGCGGCGGCGCTGCGGGCGGCTATGCCATGCTGCCATGCTGCTTCACGATCCCTGGTTCTGGGCCGCGGCGGTGCCGGCCATTCTGATCGTCGGCGTGTCGAAGGGCGGCTTCGGCGGCGGCCTCGGCGCGGTCGGCGTGCCGATCCTCGCCCTGGCAGTCGATCCGCGCACGGCGGCGGCCGTGCTGCTGCCGGTCCTGTGCGCCATCGATCTGGTCGGCCTGAAGGCCTATTGGGGGCGCTGGCACCGGCTGAACATGCGCATCCTGATCGCCGCGGCCATGATCGGCATCGCGGCCGGGGCGCTCACCTTCCGCCATCTGGATGCAGATGCCATCCGCCTGCTGATCGGCGCGATCTCCATCGTCTTCGCCCTGCGCGCCTGGCGCAGCGGGCGGCGGGGGCAGGCCCGCGCCGCGGCGGCCGCATCGGCGGCCGCGCCGGATGTCGTTCGCGGCGGCTTCTGGGGCGCGATTGCCGGCTTCACCAGCTTCGTCGCCCATTCCGGCAGCCCGCCGGTCGCCGTCTATCTGCTGCCGCAGAGGCTGGACAAGACCCTCTACCAGGCGACGACGGTCGTCTTCTTCGCGGCGATCAACTATGTCAAGCTGCTGCCCTACTGGTGGCTCGGCCAGTTTCCGCAGGCCAATCTGGCGGTCTCGGCGGCGCTGCTGCCGCTGGCGGTCGGCGCCGCCCTGCTGGGCGTGTGGCTGCACACGCGAACCTCGGACCGCGTCTTCTATGTCGCCGTCTATGTCTTCCTGTTCGGCATCGGCCTCAAGCTGGTATATGACGGCCTGTCCGGCCTGCTGGCCTGACCGGAAGAAGGATTGGGGGGACGATGCAGGCAACGAGCGAAGCGGCCGCCGGAGCGGCGCAGGAGGCCGCGCGGCGCGCCGAACGGCGGCAGGCGGTTGCGGCGGCGGTGGCGGATATCCGCGCCATCGAGCGCGAATGCGGGGCGACCCGCGCCGGCCTCGAGCGGATGAAGGCGCGCCTGATCGCCCTTGCCGGGCTGGCCGACCTGTTCCCCGATGCGGATTTTCCGCCGCCCGATGCCGGCGCCGATTTTCCCGCCCGCGTCTACCGGGTGGCGGAGGACGAAGACCACCGCTTCGCCCTCTATGTCCAGTCCGCCCGCGGCGCGCTCGATACGCCGCCGCACAACCATACCACCTGGGCCGTCATCGCCGGCATGCGGGGCGACGAGCTCAACCGCTTCTATGAGCGGACGGCGGATGGCGGCGTCCGGCAGACCGGCGAACGGGCGGTCGGCCGGGGCTCGGCCGTCGCCTTCCTGGCCGACGAGCTGCATTCCATCCATGTCCGGGGCAGCGATACGGTCGTCAATTTCCACATGTACGGCCTGGCGCTCGACCGCCTTCACGCGCGCGAATACTACCGGGCTTCGGACAACAGCTGGCGCAATTTCCCGGCCCAGCAGGGCATTATCGACGCGCGGGAGGGCTGAGGGCCCATGACCCGTTCCATCTCCGCTGCGGCCCTGCACGCCGCCCTGCTCGACGGCGACGAGCTCGCGCTGATCGATGTGCGCGAACAGGGCGTCTATTGCCGGTCCCACCTGTTCTGGGCGGTCTGCATTCCGCTGTCGCGCCTCGAATTGCAGATTCTCGATCTGGTGCCGCGCCGGAGCGCGCGGATCGTGCTGTGCGACGATGGCGATTCCGGCCTCGCGGCGGCGGCCGCTTCGGTCCTCGAAACGCTCGGCTATGGCGATGTCCGCATCCTGGAGGGCGGGGCGGCGGCGTGGGCGGCCGGCGGCCATGAGCTCTATTCCGGCGTCAACGTACCGTCCAAGGCGTTCGGCGAATTCGTCGAACATGCCTACGATACGCCGCGCCTGCCGGCGCAGGAGCTCGATGCCATCGTCCGCTCGAAGCGGGACCTTGTGATCCTCGACAGCCGGCCGGCGGACGAATACCGGCGCATGAACATTCCCGGCGGCATCGATGTGCCCGGCGCCGAGCTGGTCTACCGGCTCCACGAGATCGCGCCCGATCCGCAAACCCTGGTCGTCGTCAACTGCGCCGGCCGGACGCGCAGCATCATCGGCGCCCAGAGCCTCATCAATGCCGGCATCCCCAACGAGGTGGCGGCGCTGAAGGACGGCACCATGGGCTGGGAACTCGCCGGCTTCGCCTGCGAGCGCGGTGCTGCGCGCTTCGGCCCGGCGCCCTCGCCGGAGGCGGTGGCGATTGCCCGGCAGCGGGCGGCTTCGGTCGCCCGGCGCTTCGGCGTCTCCTTCGTCGACCGGGCGCAGGTCGAGCGCTGGCAGGCCGAATGCCGGCAGCCCGGCAGCGGGCGGACGCTCTATCTGCTCGATGTGCGCACGCCGGAGGAATTTGCCGCCGGCCATGTCGCCGGCGCCCGCCACGCGCCCGGCGGCCAGCTGGTCCAGGCGACCGATGAATATGTCGCCGTCCGCCACGCCCGGATCGTGCTGTTCGACGAGGAGGAGGTGCGGGCGCCGATGACGGCATCGTGGCTGATCCAGCTCGGCTGGCACGATGTCCATGTCTGTCGCGGCGGGCTGGCCGGCTGGCCGCTCGAAACCGGGCCGCGCGCGCCGGCGGCGCCGGAAATTCCGCGCTGCGAGACCGTCGGCGCCGCCGATGTGGCGGCGGACGATTTCATCCTCGACCTGTCGGACAGCCTGACCTGGCGGCGCGGCCATGTTCCCGGCGCCTGGTGGGGCCTGCGCACCCGCCCCGATGCCGTGGCCCCGCCCGCCGGGGCGCGGATCGTCCTCTATGCCGACGACGACCGGCTGGCCCATCTGGCGGCGGCAACCCTCGCCGGCGCCGGGATCGGCAACCGGATCGTCGTGCTCGCCGGCGGCCTCGCGGCCTGGCGCGCCGCCGGCCGGCCGGTCGAGGCGGACGATGGTGCCCTGGCGCGCGCCACGGTCGAGCCCGACGATGTCTGGTACAAGCCCTACGATACCGATGAGGAGGTGCGCGCCCGGATGGTGCAGTATCTGGACTGGGAGGTCGCGCTGGTCGAACAGATCGCCCGCGACGACACCGTCAGTTTCCGGCACTATCCGTGAGCAGGGCGCGATGACGATCCGGGCGATGGAGGCCCGCGGCATGGATGCCGGGATGGCGCCTTCGGCAATCTCGGCGCCGCTCGCCTCGTCCACCATCCTGCTGCTGCGCGACGGGGCGGCGGGCCTGGAAGTCTTCATGGTCGAGCGCAGCGTGCAGGTCGGCGCCTTTCCGGGCGCGATGGTCTTCCCCGGCGGCAAGGTGGTGCCGGAGGATTGCGCACCGGCGCTGCGCGCGCTCGCCGACAATGCTTCGGCGCTGGACGATGCGGCGCTCGGCTTCGCCGTCGCCTCGGTGCGCGAGGCGTTCGAGGAATGCGGCGTGCTGCTGGCGCATCGCGGCGGCGCGACGCCGACCGATGCCGAACTGCAGCCGCTCGCCGGCTTCCGGGAGGCGGTCGGCCGCAACCGGATTTCGTTCGCCCGCTTTCTCGCCGAACGCGGCCTGCGCCTCGATCTGGCCGCGCTGGCGCCCTTTTCCCGCTGGGTGACGCCGGCATTCCGGCCCAAACGCTTCGATACCATGTTCTTCCTCGCCGCCGTGCCGCCGGACCAGACGCTGAGCCACGACGGCAGCGAGACCGTGCGCGGCCTGTGGGCGCGGCCGCAGGATGTGATCGACGCGGCCGACCGGGAGCTCAAGCATTCGCTCTATTTCGCCACCCGGCTGAACCTGATGGACCTCGCCCTCAGCAGCAGCGTGGCCGATGCGCTGGCCCGCGCCGCCGGGCGCACGCCGCCCCAGGCCATGCCGTGGCGCGAGCTGACGCCGGACGGCCCGCGCCTGCGCATCGAGCCGGATTCCGGCTATGCCCTGGTGCAGGCCACCCTGGAGGTCGCCGGCGGCATCGCGCCCCTCTAGGGCCGGCGGCCGCCACCCTTGCCGGCCGGGCCGGCCGGCCTATATTGGAATAATTCCAATCTTGAGCGGAGCGAGCGCGAGATGAACATCCTGACGCGCGCCGACATCATGCCGATGGCGGAGTATGCGAAGGTGCGCGGCGAGAAGCGCCGCGAAATCGCGCAGATCAAAAGGGACCGCCGGCTCGCCGTCGGCCCCTTCGCGACCTTCTATTTCGAGAACCGCGCCACCATGCGGCACCAGATTCACGAAATGCTGTTCATCGAGAAGGGCGGCGAAGACCAGATCGCCGACGAGCTCGCCGCCTACAATCCGCTGATCCCGAACGGCCGCGAGCTGGTGGCGACCGTGATGATCGAGATCGACGACGAGCGCCGCCGGCGCACGGTGCTGGCCCGGCTCGGCGGCTTCGAGGAAACCCTGTTCATCCGCTTCGGCGATTGCGAAATCGGCGGCGTTCCCGAACGCGACCTCGACCGCACGACGGCGGACGGCAAGGCCTCGGCCGTCCAGTTCGTCCATTTCCCGTTCACCGATGCGGAGGCGGCGGCGTTCCGGTCCGGGGCCGGCGATGCCGTCGTCGGCGTCGGCCACCCGAACTATGCCCATATGGCGGTCATGCCCGAAGCCGTCCGAACGGCGCTGGCCGCCGATCTCGACCCGCCGGCGTGACGGAGGCCGGGCCATGACGGAAATCGGTGCCTTCGAGGCCAGGACCCGCCTGTCGCGCCTGCTGCAGCGCGTCGAAGCGGGCGAGCGGTTCGTCATCACCAGGCACAGCCGCCCGGTGGCCGAGCTGGTCCCGTACCGGCCGCGCGATTCGGATAAGGTGCGCGCGGCAATCGAGACCCTGAAGGAATTTCAGAAGACCCACAGCCTCGGCGATCTCCCGGTGCGGCAGGCGATCGGGGAAGCGCGCAAATACTGATGGCCTTCGCCCCCGACTGCCCGGTGCCGCTGCACGGGCCGCCGGAGTCGATACGCCCGCCTCGCTCTAGGCCGGCGCCTGCACGCCGAGGCCGTTGAGCAGGTTCAGGACCCAGCGGGCGCTGCGGCCCGGCTCCTCGATCAGGTCGAGCTGGGTCAGCGAGCTGTTGCCGACCGAGTAGCTGAGCGCCGCCGGCGACGGCTGGGCGAGGGCGTTGACGATGGCGGCCCGGATCGTGCCGCCATGGGCGACGGCGACGATATCCCGCCCGCGATGCTCGGCCGTAAGGCGCTCGACAACGGCGCCGACCCGGTGGCGCAGGTCGGCGAAGCTCTCGCCGTTCGGCGGCGCCTCGTCCAGCAGCGTCATCCAGAAGCCGTGGAAGCTGCCGTATTTCTCATAGGCCGGGGCGCGCGGCCGGCCCTGCCAGTCGCCGAAATGCTGCTCGGCCAGATCGGCATGCTGCGCGATTTCGGGCAGCGGATAGCCGGCGGCGCCGATGGCCGCCGCGGTCTGGTGCGTGCGCTGCAGATGCGAGGCGACCCACACGGCATCGGTCGGCAGGGCCGCGGCCAGGGCGCGGTAGGCCGGCGTGTCGCCGGTATCGGCCGCCATGTCCTGCTGGCCATAGAAACAGCCGCCATCGTCGGTCACCGGCGCGTGGCGGACCCACCACCACCGGGTAACGGTTACGCTCATCCCGCGGTTCCCGCCTGCGTTCATGCCGCGACCGCGGCCGCGAGAATAACGGCCAGCTCGGTCTTGATGCGTACGGTATACAGGAAATTCCGGTCGCGCGGCATCCCGCACAGATCGGCCGCCAGCCAGATCGCGGCGACCGCGGCGAGACAGAACAGCGCCGCCAGCACCGCCGTCGCAAGCCCGGCGAACAGAATCGCGAGCAGCAGCGCGGCCGCCCCGCTCACCCACAGGGCGGTGCCGCCATCCCGGTCGAGGGCGGGATCGAACAGCGGATCGGCATCGCCGCGCTGCCGGACATGGCCGGCCCGGCCGGCCAGGGTGACGAGGGCCATGGCCGCGGCCGACAGCATCTGCGCGGCGATGAGGGCGCCGAGCATGGCCGGCAGCGGCGCCAGCACGGCGAGGCCGGCAACCCGGACGAGCAGAATGGCGCCGACACAGCCGGCGATCAGGGCAACACGCCGGTCGGCGCCGGCATCCGGGCCGGCCAGATCGGCGGCGGCGGCCGCCGCCCCGGCCTCGGCCCGGAAATTGCCCAGCACCGCCACGGCGAGAGCGGCGAAGACGGCGGCGCCGAGGGCCTGGAGGCCGATGGCGTCGGCGGCCCAGGCGACCGGTGCCGCGGCGAGGCCGAGCGCCAGGCCGACCGGCGCGAAGGCGCGGCGGCTGTCGGCCTCGGCGGCGGGGCCGACCTCGCCGCGCCGGCCCATCGGCCAGCCGGTCAGGACGATGGCGGCGTTGCGCAGATCGCGGAACCAGCCGGAATCGCCGCCGCCGCGGGCCGGGCCGGGGCCGGCATCCGGGTCGTCGATGGTCATCGCTCGTCAAGCCTCCTGCGCTGCCGGCCCGGTTTGCGCCGGGCGGCGCCGCCCGCACCTATAGCGCATCGCCGCCCGTGCCGACAGGAACCGGCCGCTATTCGCCGATCTGCAGGATCAGCCCGCGCTCGCGCGCCGCGCGGAAGAAGCGCAGGAAGACGGCGATGGCGACGGCAAGATAGGCCGCGTTCAGCGCCGCGGCATTGAACAGCAGATCGGCCCGGAACGTGCCTTCGATCAGCACCGCGCGCATCCCTTCGAACACATGGGGTGCCGGCAGGATGCCGGCGCACCATTGCAGCCATTCCGGCATCACCGAAAGCGGATAATAGATGGCGCTGAACGGCGCGATGGCGAAGATCGCGAACCAGGCGATGCTCTCGGCCCCCAGGCCGTAGCGCATCAGCAGGCCGCACACGATCAGCCCGAACGACCAGCCCATGATCTGGAGATTGGCGAAGAAGGCGATCAGCGGCAGGCCCATGTCGAAGATCGAATATTCATAGAGCCAGATCGCCAGCAGCGCGGCCGGGATCACCCCGATCAGGACGCGGATCAGCGACATCAGGGTGAGGGCGGCGACGAATTCGCCGGGCCGCAGGGGGCTGACGAAAATATGCCCCAGATTGCGCGACCACATTTCCTCGAGGAAGGACAGGCTGACGCCGAGCGACGAGCGGAACAGCACATCCCACAGCAGGACGGCGGCGATCAGCACGCCGGCGGCCTCGACGAAGAAGCCGGACTTGCCGGCCAGAAAGATCGTGAGGAAGCCCCACATCACCATCTGCATGGTCGGCCAGTAGGCCAGTTCGAGCAGCCGGGGCCACGAGCCGCGATAGAGATAGACATAGCGCAGCACCATGGCCTGCATCCGCCGCCACGCCGCGCCCAACCCTTTCGTGACCGGCCGTTCGGCGGCCATGGCGGCGGCGCTGCCGGTATCCGTGCCGGTGCCTGGCGCGCGCATCAG
Source organism: Alphaproteobacteria bacterium (assembly GCA_965221475.1). Lineage (GTDB taxonomy): Bacteria > Pseudomonadota > Alphaproteobacteria > Bin65 > Bin65 > Bin65. Next base: position 1,856,851 of record OZ244891.1, read on the forward strand.
GCCGCCGCCCCGCCGCTGCCGGCGGCCCGCCGGTCGCGGGCGATGTCGAGGAAGACATCCTCCAGATTGGCCCGGCCATAGCGCGCGATCAGGTCGGCCGGGCTGCCTTCGTCGACGATCCGGCCGGCGCGCATCATCATCACCCGGCTGCACAGGCGCTCAACCTCGGCCATGTTGTGGGAGGCCAGCAGGATGGTGGCGCGCCTGGCGTCCCGATAGGCTTCGAGATAGCTCCGGATCCGGTCGCCGGTATCGGGGTCGAGCGAGGCGGTCGGCTCGTCGAGCAGCAGCACTTCGGGCTCGTTCACCAGCGCTTTGGCGAGAGCGAGGCGCGTCCGCTGGCCGGCCGAAAGGGTGCCGCTCGGCCGGTCCATGAAGGCGCCCAGGTCGAGTTCCTCGGCGAGCTGCGCGATGCGCCGGGCCGGCCGGCGCAGGCCGTAGAGCCGGGCATAGACCGTCAGATTCTCGCGCGCGCTCAGCCGCTTCGGCAGATCGACATAGGGCGAGGAGAAATTCATCCGCGGCAGCACATCGTGACGCCGCCCGAGCATGTCGACGCCGAGCACCGAGACCGTCCCCTCGGTCGGCAGCAGCAGGCCGAGCAGGATCGAGATCGTGGTCGTCTTGCCCGCCCCGTTGCCGCCGAGCAGCGCCGCCGTCGTGCCGGCGGGAATGCCGAACGAAATGCCGGACACCGCGGTCGTGCCGTCATAGACCTTGGTCAGGCCGGCGACCCGGATCGCCGCCGGCTCGCCGCCGCCCGGTTCCGCAACGCTTCGGGAGCCGTTCACCGGCCTGCAATCGCCATAATGATCAATCGCCTTGCGAACATGGCCGGTCTTCGTCAGTACTTGGGCCCATCGGTATCGACAGCCTTCTTCGCCGCAACCCGCTGCGCACAGCCGCGAACGGCCGCCCGCGGCGCCAGGGGCCCTGACAGACGGACGATGAAACCCGGACTTGCCGCGCTTCGCAAGCTCGCCGCCCCGCCGCCGGGGCGAGTTCGCCTGCGGACGCTCGTCTACATAAGGTGGGTTGCCGTCGGCGGACAGTTGGCGGCGCTGGTCATCGTCAATTTCGGGCTGAACTATTCGCTGCCGATGCTCGCCTGCCTCGCGACCGTCGGCATATCGGCTGCGATCAATGTCGGGCTCGTCGCGACGCGGCCGATGAGCGGGACCCTGTCCGACCGGTCGGCGACGCTCTGGCTCGGCTACGATATTCTGCAGCTGTCGACCCTGCTCTATCTCACCGGCGGGCTGAAAAATCCGTTCGCCCTGCTGATCCTCGCCTCGGTCGTGGTTTCGGCCTCGGTCCTGTCGCGCTGGAGCACGCTTGCCCTCGGCCTGCTGGTCGCCGTCTGCATCAGCGTGCTGGCCTTCTGGCACGAGCCGTTTCCGGGGCCGCAGCCGATTCTCGACCTGCCGGAATTCTATCTGCTCGGCGTCTGGCAGGCCCTGGTCATCGGCGGCATGTTCATCGCCGCCTTCGTCGGCAGCGTCGCCGAGGAGGGGCGGCGCATGCAGGATGCGCTGAACGCCGCCCAGGTGGCGCTGGAGCACGAACAGCGCCTGTCGTCGCTGGGCGCGCTGGCGGCGGCGACGGCCCACGAGCTCGGCACGCCGCTGGCGACCATCGCGGTCACGGCGCGCGAGCTGAGCCACGAATTGCCGCCCGGCAGCCCGATGGCCGGCGATGTCGAGCTGATCCTGGAGCAGACCGCCCGTTGCCGGGAAATCCTGATGGAGCTGGGCCGCCGGCCGGAGGCGGAGGGCGGCGAGCCCTATACCAGACTGCCGCTCACCGCGATGCTCGACGAGGCGGCCGGGCCCCATCTCGCCGCCTCGGTCAATCTGACCCGCGATTTCCGCCCGGCCGGCGAGGCGCCGGACAGCCCCGAACCGATGCTCACCCGCAGCCCGGAATTTCTGCGCGCTGTCGGCACCCTGGTTCAGAACGCCATCCAGTTCGCCGATTCCGAGGTGATCCTGCGGGCGCGCTGGGACGAAGGCACGGTCACGGTCGAAATCATCGATGACGGGCCGGGCTTCTCGGCCCACTTGCTAGACCGCCTCGGCGAGCCTTATGTTTCAACCCGTGCCGGTGCGGACAGCGATGGCGAGCATATGGGGCTGGGCGTGTTCATCGCCCAGAACCTGCTCAATCGAACGGGCGCCACATTGCGGTTCGCCAATCAGGATTGGTGGGACTGGTGGGGCGCCGGCGCCATCGTTCGCATAACCTGGCCGCGCCGGGAGCTTGAACACCCAACTTCGGAGACCGGACGTGTCGGAGAACACGCAGGACAATAAAGGCAAACTTCTGGTCGTCGACGACGACCGCCCCTTGCGCCAGCGCCTGATCCTGGCGATGGAGCGCCGCGGTTTCACCGTCGCCGCCGCCGAAAGCGCGGCCCAGGGCGTTGCCTGCGCCAGGTCGGAAATGCCGGATTATGCGGTCATCGACCTGCGCCTGGGCGATGGCAGCGGGCTGGATGTCGTCGCCGCGCTGCACGAGGTGAAGCCGGACTGCCGCGTCATCATGCTGACCGGCTATGGCAATATCGCCACTGCGGTCGCCGCCGTGAAGGCGGGCGCGGTGGATTATCTGCCCAAGCCGGCCGATGCCGACCAGATCGAGGCTGCCCTGCTCAATACCGACCGGCCCCTGCCCGGCCCGCCGGAGAATCCGATGTCGGCCGACCGGGTGCGCTGGGAGCATATCCAGCGGGTCTACGAACAGTGCGACCGCAATGTTTCGGAAACGGCGCGCCGGCTGAACATGCACCGCCGCACCCTGCAGCGCATCCTGAACAAATACGCGCCGCGCGAAACGCCGAACAATTAGAGGCGTGTCCGGCATGGTCGAGGCTGTGCCGGCCCGTGCCCTCCCGGCAGCGCGGGGAGCGAGCTTTCGATGATCCTGTTCCGCCTGCTCGCCTGGCTGCTGATTCTGGCCGGCATCGGCGCCCTGGGCTACGACGTAATTGCCATGCTGGCGAACGGGACCGGCGCGTTCGAGCCGGTGGTCTTCGCCCGGCTGTGGCTGTGGATCGACCAGTCCTCCCAGCTCGGCGTCAATCATTTTCTCGAACAGAGCCTGGGGGCCGGGTTCAACCAGGCCGTCCTCGTGCCCTATCTCTGGGGCGCGCCGGCCTTCGCCGTCCTTCTGGTGCCTGGCATCCTGCTCCGGCTGCTGTTCCGCCGGCGCGGCTGACACAAGGCCGCTGGCGCCCGGCACCGCCGCCAGACGCGGGATAAGGAACGGATATCAGCTTATCTTTTCTTTATCGTGTGGTTAAGGAATCTTTTTTGCCTTATCCTTTCGTTATCGCGCGGCTAACGAAAGATTTTTTCAAACCATGCAGCACGGCCCGCCACCCTCGCGGCTCGGCCGCAAGGTGACGCTCTCAACAGTTGGCGAGCGGGTGGACGCCTTCGTCCCGCCGCCCCTGCCGCCGGTGCCGCCGGTCGATATGAAACGGCTGGCCGGCCCGCTGGAGCGCGCCAATCTTGCGCTGGGGCGGCTCGACGGCATGATGTCGATCCTGCCCGATACCGACCTGTTCCTGTACATGTATGTCCGCAAGGAGGCCCTGCTCTCGTCCCAGATCGAGGGGACGCAATCCTCGCTGTCCGATCTGCTGCTGTTCGAAAGGGCGGAACTGTCGGGCACGGCGCCCGGCGACGTTCGCGATGTCGTCAATTATATCGCGGCGATGAACCACGGCCTCGCCCGGATCCGGCAAGGCTTTCCGGTCTCGCAGCGCCTGATCCGCGAAATCCACGAAGAGCTGCTGTCCGGCGGGCGGGGCGGCGGACTGCAGCCCGGAGAGTTCCGGCGGTCGCAGAACTGGATCGGCGGAACCCGCCCCGGCAACGCCGTTTTCGTGCCGCCGCCGCACGAACGGGTCCCCGATCTTCTGTCCGATCTCGAACGCTTCATCCATGCCGAAACGCCCGATATCCCGGTACTGATCGAGGCCGGCCTCGTTCATGTCCAGTTCGAGACCGTCCACCCGTTTCTCGATGGCAACGGGCGGCTCGGCCGGCTTCTGATCGTGTTCCTGCTGTGTGCCCGGGGGCTGCTGAAGGAGCCGCTCCTCTATCTCAGCCTCTATCTCAAGACGCACCGGCAGACCTATTACAGCCTGCTGCAGCGGGTGCGCGAGCGCGGGGACTGGGAGAGCTGGCTCGAATTCTTTCTCGAAGGCGTTGCCGAAACCTCGCATCAGGCCACCGAAGCGGCGCGGGAGCTGATCGCCCTGTTCGCGGCCGACCGCCGCCGGATCGAGGGCCTCGGCCGGCCGGCGGCATCGGCCCTGCGGGTGCACGCGCATCTGCAGCGCAGCCCGTTCGCCGCCGTCGGCGAGACGGCGGAAGGCCTGGGCCTGTCGCCGCCCACCGTCGCGCGGGCGATCCGGCATCTGGAGCGCCTCGGCATCCTGCGGGAGACGACCGGCCGGCGGCGCGGGCAGCTTTTCGTCTACGACGCCTATCTGAACATTCTCAGTCGCGGAACGGCGCCGCTGTGACCGGAGGCCGGCGAAAGGGGGCCCGTCTTCCGCGCCCTGCGCCCCGCGCCTCAATCCTCGCCCATTCTGAGCGCTTCGATGAAGGCGCTTTGCGGGATATCGACCCGGCCGAAGCGGCGCATCCGCTTCTTGCCGGCCTTCTGCTTCTCCAGCAGCTTGCGCTTGCGCGTGATGTCGCCGCCATAGCATTTGGCGGTCACGTCCTTGCGCAGGGCGGAGACGGTCTCGCGCGCGATGACCTTGCCGCCGATCGCCGCCTGGATGGGAATTTTGAACAGCTGGCGCGGGATCAGCTCCTTGAGCCGGGCGCAGACCGCCCGGCCGCGCCGCTCGGCGGACTGGCGCGGCAGGATCAGCGACAGGGCATCGACCGGCTCGCCGTTCACCAGAATCCGGACCTTGACCAGATCGCCGTCGCGATAGCCGTCCATGCGCCAGTCGAAGCTGGCATAGCCGCGCGTGATCGATTTCAGCCGGTCGTAGAAATCGTAGACGATTTCGTTGAGCGGCAGGCGGTAGACCAGCATGGCGCGCGCGCCGGCATAGGTGAGGTCGATCTGCTCGCCGCGCCGTTCGGTGCACAGGGCGAGCACGGCGCCGAGATAGTCGTCCGGCGTCAGGATGGTGGCGCGGATCCACGGCTCGGCGATGGAGGCGATGCGGGTTTCGTCCGGCATGTCGGCCGGGTTGTGCAGCTCGATATTCGCGCCGTCGCGCAGCTCGAGCCGGTAGACGACGCTGGGCGCGGTGGCGATGAGATCGAGATCGAATTCGCGGGCCAGCCGTTCCTGGACGATTTCCAGATGGAGCAGGCCGAGAAAGCCGCAGCGGAAGCCATGGCCGAGCGCCGCCGAGGTCTCCGGCTCGGTCTGGAAGCTCGAATCGTTCAGCGCCAGCTTCTGCAGCGATTCGCGCAGATGCTCGAAATCGCCGCTATCGACCGGGAACAGGCCGCAGAAGACGACCGGCAGGCCGGGCTGGAAGCCGGGCAGGGGTGCTGCAGCCGGGTTGCGGTCTTCGGTGATGGTATCGCCGACCCGGCAGTCCGCCACCGTTTTGATGCCGGCGGTGATGAAGCCGATCTCGCCGGGGCCGAGCGCCTCGACCGGCGTGCGCCGGGGCGTGAACACGCCGACCCGGTCGGCCTCATAGACGCCGCCGGTCGCCATCATGCGGATGCGCTGGCCCCGGCGCAGCCGGCCGTCGCGCACGCGCACCAGAATGATGACGCCGAGATAGGGGTCGTACCAGCTGTCCACCAGCAGCGCCTTGAGCGGGGCCGCCGGATCGCCCTGCGGCGGCGGCACCTGGGCGGCGAGCGCGGCGATCAGCGCGCCGATGCCGTCGCCGGTCTTGGCCGAAACCGGAACCGCGTTCGCGGCGTCGAGGCCGATCACCTCCTCGATCTGCTGGCGCGCCCGTTCCGGCTCGGCCGCCGGCAGGTCGATCTTGTTGAGGACCGGGACGATCTCCAGATCGGCCTCGAGCGCCAGATAGACATTGGCGAGAGTCTGCGCCTCGACCCCCTGGGAGGCATCGACCACCAGCAGCGCGCCCTCGCAGGCGGCGAGCGACCGGCTGACCTCATAGGAGAAATCGACATGGCCGGGCGTGTCCATCAGGTTGAGGAACAGGGTCGTGCCGTCCGGCCCGGTCCATTTCAGGCGCACCGTCTGGGCCTTGATGGTGATGCCGCGCTCGCGCTCCAGTTCCATGCTGTCGAGGACCTGTTCGCGCATCTCCCGGTCCGAAAGGCCGCCGGTATGCTGGATCAGTCGGTCCGCCAGCGTCGACTTGCCGTGATCGATATGGGCGACGAGCGCGAAATTGCGGATCTGCGCGATGTCGGTCGGCGAATCGGTCATCGGGCGCTGCTGTGCGAGGAAGGGGAGGGGCGGTCCGGCCCGCGCGCCGGCACCGGCGCCGGGAGGTAGCATCGCGCCGCCGCCGCGCCAATGGTCCAAAGGCGCCGCCCCGCCAGGGGCCGGGCCGCGAATGCCGGAACGGAGGCGCCCGCCCCTATCCCATGCGCATGCCGCCGGAGATGGTGACGGTCTGGCCGGTCATGCCGTCGGATTCGGGCGAGGCCAGATAGACGGCGAGATGGGCGATCTCCGCCGGGTCCATCAGGCGGCCCATCGGCACCCTGGCCAGCATGGCGGCGCGGAAGGCGTCCAGATCGGCCCCGGCCCGCTCGGCATGGGCGCGGACCACGCCGATCATGTCGGTCTCGACGAAGCCGGGGCAGATCGCGTTCACCGTGATGCCGGCCGCGGCATGTTCCAGCGCGGCGCAGCGGGTGAGCGCGACGACCGCGTGCTTCGATGCGTTGTAGGCCGCCTGGTTCGGGCTCTCCCACTTGCCGGCGGTTGAGGCGATGTTGACGATCTTGCCGCGCCCCAGGCCGCGCATGTGGCGCAGGGCGCGCTGCATGACGTGGAACACGCCATAGGCGTTGACCTGCATCACCCGGTCGAATTCGGCCGCGCTGTAGTCGATCAGCGGCTTGCCCAGATAGATGCCGGCATTGTTGACCACGATATCGATCCGGCCGAACGCCCCGGTCGCGGCCTCGAACAGGGCCTCGACCGCCGCCTCGTCGGCGACATCGGCGGCGTGGGCCGCGACCCGGCGGCCGCGCGCCGCGACCGCGGCCTCCACTTCGGCCAGATTGGCCCGCGCCGTCGCGCTGAGGAACAGGTCGGCGCCCTCGCGGGCGAAGGCCTCGGCAATCGCCCGGCCGATGCCGCGGCTGGCGCCGGTGATGAGCGCCGTCGCCCCGGCAAGCCGGCCGGGCGCGGCAGAGGAGGTCGCTGTCGTCATGGCTATGCGATAACTCGGAGCACGGTCACGGTTGCCACCACGATAGCACGGAGTTAGCGGGAAGGGGTGGGTAAAATGGCTGGAGAATACCCTGTCTGTACAGATTAGTTCTCATCGTCAAGATCAAGACCGTCTTTCGTCAAGACGGCTCTGAGAACCGATTCGTTACCAGATACCAGTGAGAACTATGAAGGCTGCTTCACCCTCAGAGATTTATTCCGTTGACTTCCTTGAAGAAATTCCCGTCATTCAACCATACATATCGCTCCCTTGCCAGGCTTTCCCAGGTCTCGGTCAGCGACCATTCCACAAGCCCATGCTCGATAGGGCGCGCCGCAGTATTGACAAATGTAAATGAAGGCGCCACGTACCGCCTGTTCTTTACTTTAACTTGTGCGCCCATCATCGAAATGTATTTTGTCGTTATGGGATCACTTGGTTTTCCGCGCGGTGGTGGGTGTATTCCCGATCTGTGCGCGGCGACTTTATCTCTCCAAAGCCGAAGAGCTTCGGCTTCCGGTATCGATTTGGTATAATCTCGTGCGAGAGACTGAATCAGTTTCATGCCTTCTTTGCTGGAAGTCAGATCGTTATAGCTTCCTTCAACAACAAGCGTATGCAGCAAACTGATACCCTCCATAAGGTTCAGCATACTGATACTGAACCAATCGAACTTGACGGCTAGTAGAGCAAAAATCCCGTTAACATCAAGTTCTTGTTTAACGTGAACTTTAGTTGACAATTCAGATTCGAGAGCCTTCACCTCTTTGTATAAAGAATGCAGGCCAGTGCGAAGTACAGCCACATTACGAACAAAGTTTTTGCAAAACTTGAAATCTGCGATCTTTCCGGGAGGCCAAGGGGCTTTATCCAAGACCTTATAGCCACTCTTCTCTAATGCAGTTTCAATCGCCACATTCAGATCCTTGTCACGGGCAACAGGTGTCCATTGAGTCCCTTCTTCCTCATAGACGATCCACTCGGAGTCTCCGTTCTCAAGCCTGACCTCTTCCCATTGAAATTTTGTTTCTGTTGGCATTATGATGGCCTCTTCTATAGATCGGCTGCTCTCCGCCCTCACCGGTTCCGCGTCGGCGGCGGGGCGAGGTGGCTCTAGCCTTTTCGGACAGCCTGGCGGCTTGTCCAGCATATCCACAGGCGTCTCGCCCCGGTAGTGCCTCCACCCCCGGCCCGTGCGGCCTCATCGCGGTTGGCAGGGCGGCGGCAGCGCGCTTGACTATCGGCCATGACCGACCGGGCCGACAGCAGCGCGCGCGCCGATTTCGGCTTCCGCACCGTGGCGGCGGGCGACAAGCGGCAGCTCGTGCGCGGCGTGTTCGACAGCGTCGCGGCGCGCTACGACCTGATGAACGATCTGATGTCCGGCGGGCTGCACCGGCTGTGGAAGCGCGCGTGCATCGCCATGCTGCGCCCGGCGGCGGATCGGCGCCTGCTCGATGTCGCCGGCGGCACCGGCGATATCGCCCTGCTGTGGCGCCGCCGGGGCGGCGGGCCGGCGCTCGTGTGCGATATCAATCCTGCCATGGTGGCGCGCGGGCGCGACCGGGCACTCGACCGCGGCGTCGCCGACGGCATGGCGGACGGGGTCGCCTGGCTGTGCGGCGATGCCGAGCGCCTGCCGGTGGCCGACCGCAGCGTCGATGCCGTCACCATCGCCTTCGGCCTGCGCAATGTGACCGACCGGGCCGCCGCGCTGGCCGACATGCACCGCGTGCTGCGGCCCGGCGGCCGCTTCCTGTGCCTGGAGTTCGGCACGGTTTCGCTGCCGCTGCTCGGCGATCTGTACGACCGCTATTCCTTCGCCGTGCTGCCGCGCATCGGCCGGCTGGTCGCCGGGGATGCCGACGCCTACCGCTATCTGGTGGAGAGCATCCGCCGGTTTCCGCCCCAGCCGGAGCTGGCCGGGGCGATGCGCGAGGCCGGCTTCGGCCGGGTGGCGTGGCGCGACCTGAGCGGCGGCATCGTCGCGATTCACTCGGGCTGGCGGCTCTAGGCGCCGGCGGCGGCCGATGTTCCGTTCCGTCCGCAATGTCGCCCGGCTGATCGCCATCGCCGCCACCCTGGCGCGCCACGATGCGCTGTTTCCGCTCGAGCGGCTGCCCATCGCCCCGCTGGCGCTCTGGATCGGCCGGCGCCTGCGCCGGCGCACGGTCGCCGGCCGGCCGGGCGAGCGGCTGGCGCGCGCGCTCGAACGCCTGGGGCCGACCTTCATCAAGCTCGGCCAGATGCTCTCGACCCGGCCCGACCTGCTGGGCGAGCAGGTGGCCGGCGACCTCGCCGCCCTGCAGGACCGCCTGCCGCAGTTCGACAGCGCCATCGCGCGGCGGACCGTTGAGGAGGAGCTGGGCCGGCCGGTCGAAGCGCTGTTCCGGGAGTTCGACGACACGGCCGCCGCCGCGGCTTCGATTGCCCAGGTCCATTTCGCCGTTACCGCCGACGGGCGGGAGGTGGCGGTCAAGCTGCTGCGCCCGGAGATCGAGGCCGCCTTTGCGCGCGACCTCGACCTGCTCTACTGGATCGCCGGCCTGGTGGAGCGGCTGCGGCCGGACCTGCGCCGGCTCAGGCCGGTGGAGGTCGTCAACACCTTCGCCGCCTCGACCCGGCTGGAGATGGATTTGCGCATGGAGGGCGCCGCGGCCCGGCAGCTGGCGGAGAATTTCGCCGACGAGCCGGGCTTCCGGGTTCCGGCCGTGGACTGGGAGCGGACCGGCCGCCGGGTGCTCACCCTCGAGCGTATCGAGGGCATCCCGGTCGATCAGCGCGAGCGCCTGATCGAGGCCGGCCACGACCCGACCGCGATCCTCGCCAATGCGGCGACGGTGTTCTTCAACCAGGTGTTCCGCGACGGCTTCTTCCACGCCGACCAGCATCCGGGCAACGCCTTCGTCGATGCCGGGGGCCGCATCGTCGCCGTCGATTTCGGCATCATGGGCCGGCTCGACCGCGAGACCCGCTACTATCTGGCCGACATGCTCATGGGCTTCCTGCGCCGCGATTACGATGCGGTCGCGGCGGTCCATTTCCGCGCCGGCTACATCCCGCCCGGCCAGTCGCGCGCCGCCTTCGCGCTGGCGCTGCGGGCGATTGCCGAGCCGATCTTCGACCGGCCCTTGCACGAAATCTCCATCGCCCGGCTGCTCGGCCTGCTGTTCCAGGTGACCGAGCGGTTCGAGATGGAGACGCAGCCCCAGCTGCTGCTGCTGCAGAAGACCATGCTGGTGACCGAGGGGGTCGGCCGCAAGCTCAACCCGGATATCAACATGTGGACGCTGGCCCAGCCGCTGATCGAAAGCTGGATGCGCGAGCATCGCGGCCCCCAGGCCCGTATCGTCGAACAGCTGCGCGCCGTTGCCGAGGCGGCGGAGCGCCTGCCGGCAACGGTCCGCAAGCTGGATCTGGCGCTCGACCGCCTCAACCGGCCGGACGAGCCGGCGCCGCCGGCCGCCCCGCCCCTGTGGCCGCTCTGGGCCGCCATCGCGGGCCTTGCCGCCGCCCTCTTCCTGCTGGCCCTGTGAGCGCGGCCCGGCGGCGAAGTTCCGGCGCCAAAACACTTGCGTCGCGTTGGCCGTCTTGTAACCTTGCGCCGGCGAGAAACAGGGCAGGTTATGGCGCTTTCCGGCGGGCTGGCCGGCGCCGCGCATCGTCCTGAACGGCAGGAACAGCCCCTTTAGGGAGATGCAGCGCCATGGCGGCAACCTCCGATCCCAGATGTGTCGCGCTTGTCGGGCCGTATCTGAGCGGCAAGACAAGCCTGATGGAAGCGATGCTGGCGGCGGCCGGCAGAATCCAGCGCAAGGGCAGCGTCACCGCCGGCAATACGGTTGGCGACGCCGCGCCCGAATCCCGCGAGCGGGAGATGAGCACCGAGGTCAATGTCGGCAATTTCGACTATCTGGGCGACCGCTGGACGGTGCTGGACTGCCCCGGCTCGGTCGAGTTCCAGCAGGAGGCGCGGCACGCGCTGACCGTCGCCGACATCGCCGTCGTCGTCTGCGAGCCTTCGGTCGACAAGGCGATGATGACCGCGCCGGTGCTCAAATTTCTCGACGACCGCGAAATCCCGCACTGCCTGTTTCTCAACAAGATCGACCATATGGCCGGGACGACGGTGCCGGAAATGATGGATGCGCTGCAAAGCGCGTCGGACAAACCGCTGGTCCTGCGCCATGTGCCGATCGCCAATGGCGAGGCGATTGCCGGCTATGTCGATCTGGCGAGCGAGCGCGCCTATGAATACCGGCAGGGCGCGGCCTCGAAGCTGATCCAGATTCCCTCCGCCATGGCCGACGACGGCGCGCTCGCCCGGCAGGAAATGCTCGAATCCCTGTCCGATTTCGACGACGGCCTGCTGGAGCAGCTGCTGGAAGATACCGTGCCGCCGCGCGACGAGGTCTATGGCCATCTCACCGCCGCGCTGCAGGCGGACAGCATCGTGCCCGTCTTCATCGGGTCGGCCCAGAAGGATGCCGGCATCCGCCGCCTTTTGAAAATGCTGCGCCACGAGGCGCCCGGCGTCGATGCCGTCCGGCGCCGGCTGCTGCCCGGCGACTGGAGCGGCAACGGCGCGACCGTGTTCAAGACGCTCTACATGCCCCATACCGGCAAGCTTTCCATCGCCCGCGTTCTGGACGGCGAAATCCGCGACGGCGCGGTGCTGAACGGTACGCGGGTCAGCGGCATGAACCGCCTGAACGGCTATGACCAGGAAAAGGTCGCGAGCGCCGGCAAGGGCGATATCGTGGCGCTCGGCCGGATGGAGCCGGTGAAGACCGGGACGACGCTGGTCGATTCCGGCGAGCCGCCGGAGACCCTGTGGCCGGCGCCGCCCATGCCGCTGTTCGCGCTCGCCGTCGAGGCCGAGCGGCGCGAGGACGAGGTCAAGCTGACCGGCGCCATGGGCCGCATGGCGGAGGAAGACCCGTCGCTCATCCTGGAGCACAGCCAGGATACCCGCGAGCTCGTGCTCGCCGGCCAGGGCGAAATCCACCTCAAGGTCGCCATCGACCGGCTGAAGAGCAAATACAATCTCACCGTCGGCGGCCGGCGGCCGAAAGTGCCCTACAAGGAAACGATCAAGCAGCCGGTCTCGCAGCACGCGCGGCACAAGAAGCAATCGGGCGGGCACGGCCAGTTCGGCGATGTGCATGTCGATATCAAGCCGCTGCCGCGCGGCGGCGGCTTCGAATTTCAGGATACCGTGGTCGGCGGCCGGGTGCCGCGCCAGTACATTCCGGCGGTCGAGGCCGGGGTGAAGGACTATATGTCGGCCGGGCCGCTCGGCTTTCCCGTGGTCGATGTCTCGGTGACGCTGACCGACGGCCAGTATCATTCGGTGGACAGTTCCGACCAGGCCTTCAAGACGGCCGGCTCGCTCGCCATGCGCGAGGGCATGCCGAAGGCGCGGCCGGTCCTGCTGGAGCCGATCTACGATGTGAGGATTTCGGCGCCGTCGCACTTCACCTCGAACATCCAGGGGCTGATCAGCGGCCGGCGCGGCCAGATTCTCGGCTTCGATTCGAAGGCTGGCTGGAACAACTGGGACGAGATCGGCGCCAAGCTGCCCCAGGCCGAGCTACAGGACCTGATTATCGAATTGCGCTCGCTCACCCAGGGCGTCGGCACGTTCGAATACAGTTTCGACCGCCTGCAGGAGCTGACCGGCCGCCTCGCCGACCAGGTGGTGCAGACCTACGGCGCCGGGGCGGAGGCGGGATAGCGCATCGCCGCCGTCTGGCGGCCGTTCCGCGCTTAAGCCCGGCGCGGCAGTTCCATCCCTTCGCTGTCCTGGCCAAGCGCGTTCAGCGCGGTGGCGACGATGTGGCGGGCGCTCAGCCCGGCCGCCTCAACCTGCTTCTCCGGCTTGTCCTGGTCGAGGAAGCGGTCGGCCTGGACCATCGGCCGGAATTTCAGCGTGCCCCGGTCGAGCAGGCCGGCATGGCTCATGAAATGGCCGACGAAGCTGCCGAAGCCGCCGACCGAGCCTTCCTCGACCGTAATCAGCACCTCGTGTTCGCGCGCCAGCCGGCGCACCAGGTCTTCGTCGATGGGCTTGGCAAAGCGGGCGTCGGCGACCGTGGCGCTCAGGCCGCGCGCGGCCAGCGCATCCGCCGCCGCCAGCGAATCCTGCAGCCGCTGGCCATAGGACAGGATGGCGACGGCGCTGCCCTCGCGCACGATCCGGCCCCGGCCGATCTCGAACGGCACGCCTTCCTCCGGCATGTCGGCGCCGATGCCCTCGCCGCGCGGATAGCGGAAGCCGCACGGCCGGTCGTCGATGGCGACCGCGGTCGCCACCATGTGGACCAGTTCGGCCTCGTCCGAACAGGCCATCAGCACGAAACCGGGCAGGCAGCCGAGATAGGCGATATCGAACGAGCCGGCATGGGTCTGGCCGTCGGCGCCGACCTGGCCGGCCCGGTCCATGGCAAAGCGCACCGGCAGCTTCTGAATCGCGACATCGTGGACGACCTGGTCGTAGCCGCGCTGCAGGAAGGTGGAATAGATCGCGCAGAAGGGCTTCATGCCGTCGGCGGCGAGGCCGGCGGCGAAGGTCACGGCGTGCTGCTCGGCAATGCCGACATCGAAGGTGCGCTCCGGGAAGGCCTTGCCGAAAATGTCGACGCCGGTGCCCGACGGCATGGCGGCGGTGATCGCGACGATCCGGTCGTCCTTCTGCGCCTCCTTCACCAGGGCGTTGGCGAACACTTTGGTATAGCTGGGGGCGTTGGACGGCGCCTTGTGAAGCTCGCCGGTGACGACATCGAACCGGCCGACGCCGTGATACCGGTCGGCCGAGCTTTCCGCCGGCTCATAGCCCTTGCCCTTCTGGGTGACGCAGTGGACCAGGATCGGGCCGCCCTGCGGGTCGTCGCGCACATTGCGCAGCACCGGGATCAGATGGTCCAGATTGTGCCCGTCGATGGGGCCGACATAATAGAGGCCGAGCTCCTCGAACAATGTGCCGCCGGTCAGCAGGCCGCGGGCATATTCCTCCGCCCGCAGCGCCGCCTTCTCGATCTGGCGCGGAAATTTCTCGGCCAGCATCATGGTCAGGTGCCGGACGGAGCGGAAGCTGCGCGACGAGATCAGCCGGCTGAGATAGGCCGAAAGCCCGCCCACCGGCGGCGCGATGGACATGTCGTTGTCGTTGAGGATGACGATCAGGCGCGCGCCCGTGGTCTGGGCATTGTTCATGGCCTCATAGGCCATGCCCGCGCTCATGGCGCCGTCGCCGATCACGGCGATGACGTGCCGGCCCTCCTTCTTCTGCAGCTCGCCCGATACGGCGAAGCCGAGCCCGGCCGAGATCGAGGTCGAGCTGTGCGCCGCGCCGAACGGGTCGTAGACGCTCTCGGCGCGCTTGGTGAAGCCATAGAGCCCGCCGCCCTGCCGGATCGTGCGGATGCGGCTGCGCCGTTCGGTGAGGATTTTGTGGGGATAGCACTGGTGGCCGACATCCCAGATCAGAATGTCGTTCGGCGTGTCGAACAGATAGTGGATCGCCGTGGTCAGCTCGACGACGCCGAGGCCGGCGCCGAGATGGCCGCCGGTGACCGACACGGCATCGACCGTCTCCGCCCGCAGCTCGTCGGCGAAGCGCTTCAGGTCGCGCACCGGGAGCCGGCGCAGATCGGCCGGCGAATGCACCGTATCGAGCAGTGGGGTCCTGCCGGTCTCGGCCATATCGCTGTCTTTCCCCTTTGCTGCAGGGTCGCGGGGCGCCGCTGGCGCGTCAAGGCCCCGCTTCAGGCGCTCCGGTCGACGACGAAGCGCATCGCCGCCCGCAGCAGATCGGCCCGCGGGCCGAAGGGTTCAAGGGCCCCGATGCTCCGTTCGGCGAGCCGGCCGGCCCGTTCGCGCGCCGCCTCCAGGCCCAGAAGCGAAACGAAGGTGGCCTTGCCGGCCGCGGCATCCTTGCCGACCTTCTTGCCGATCCGGGCCGCATCGCCGGTCTCGTCCAATATGTCGTCGACGATCTGGAAGGCGAGGCCGAGCGCCTCCGTATAGCTCGCCAGCGCCGTTCGCGCCGCCTCGTCGGCGCCGCCCAGGATGGCGCCGGCCTGGCAGGAAATATCGAACAGGCGGCCGGTCTTCATCCGCTGCAGCCGGGCGATCTGCTCCAGGCCGAAGCCGGCACCGGCGGTCTCGGCGGCGAGGTCGAACATCTGGCCGCCGACCATGCCGCGGGCGCCGGCCGCCGCGGCGAGGGCGGCGACCAGGGCCGCGCGCACCTCGCCGTCCGGATGGGTCGCCGGGTCGGCCAGCACCTCGAACGCCAGGCTCTGCAGGGCGTCGCCGGCCAGGATCGCGGTCGCCTCGTCGAACGCGATATGGCAGGCCGGCCGGCCGCGCCGCAGATCGTCGTCGTCCATGGCCGGCAGATCGTCATGGACCAGGGAATAGCAATGGACGAACTCGATGGCGGCGCCGGCGCGCAGGCTGCGCTCGTCCGGCACGTCGAACATCCGGGCGGTCTGCACGGTCAGGAACGGCCGCAGGCGCTTGCCGCCGTCGAGCGCGGCATGGGCCATGGCGGCGAACACCCGCGCCTCCGGCCCGTCGCCGGCCGGCAGCAGGGCGGCGAGCGTTCCTTCGATCCGGTCGGCGATCCCGGCCATCGCCGTTTCGAGGCGGTCGCGGCCGGTCACGGGCGGATCGCGGGCTGGCGGTCGGTCACGGAATGCAAAATGCGGGCGGCCGGTCAGGCCTCGTCCAAACCGGCCGGCTCCAGCCCGACCTGTCCGTCGGGGCCGGCCACGATGCGGTCCACCTTCGCCTGGGCTTCGCGCAGCCGGGCCTCGCAGTGCTGCCTGAGCGCCGCGCCGCGCTCGTAGGCGGCAATCGCCTCGTCGAGCTTCGCCTGCCCGGACTCCAGATCGCGCACGATCTTTTCCAGCTCGGCCAGCGCCTCCTCGAAGCCGAGGGCCGCGATGGCGGTAGGCACGGCCCCGTCGCCCGGCTCGCCGGCATCCGGGGCAGCCGGATCGGCGGCTTCGTCCGGGGCGGGCGCTTCGGACATGGCGGGCTCCTGGGCAATCGGCGGGATTCGCCGCCCGTTTATTATTCACGCCCGCCGCGCCGAAAGCAAACGATTGTGCGGCCCCGCCCCGCCCGGTCAGGCGGCGGCGAGTGCCCGGACATGGGCGGCCGCGCTGTCGGCCAGCGCCGGCAGGTCATAGCCGCCTTCCAGCGCCGAAACCAGCCGGCCGGCGCACAGGCCGGCCGCCAGGTCCGCCAGCTGCGCCGTCGCCCAGCCATAATCTTCGGTGGTGAAATTCAGCCCGGCCAGCGGATCGTCGCGATGGGCGTCGAAACCGGCGCTGACCAGGATCAGGTCGGGCCGGAACGCCTCGAGTGCCGGCAGGACGGTTTCCGACATGGCGTGGCGGAATTCGGCCGGGCCGCTGCCCGCCGCCAGCGGCACGTTGACGATATTGCCGACGCCGGTCTCGCCGGCGGCGCCGGTGCCGGGATAGAGCGGCCACTGGTGGGTCGAGGCATAGAACAGGTCGCCGTCGGCCTCGAAGGCCGCCTGGGTGCCGTTGCCGTGATGAACGTCGAAATCCACCGCCGCAATCCGGCCGAGCCCGTGCTTTTCGCGCGCATGGCAGGCGCCGACGGCAACGCTGTTGAACAGGCAGAAGCCCATGGCGCGGCCCGGTTCGGCATGATGGCCCGGCGGGCGCACGGCGCAGAAGGCGTTGTCGATCTCCCCGGCCATGACCGCGTCGATGGCGGCGCACACCGCCCCGGCCGCGCGCAGCGCCGCCGCCGCCGAGCCGGCGCTCATGATCGTATCGGCGTCGATCCGGCGGCGCTCGTCCGGCCGCATCGGCGCCAGCAGGCGGTCGACCAGGGCCGGCGGGTGCACCGGGTGGAGCAGCGCCGGATCGATGGCGGGCGCCTCGCGGCGCTCAAGGCCGGGAATGCCGGATTTCGCCAGACCGTCGAGCACGGCCGCGATCCGGGCCGGCCGTTCCGGGTGATGGCGGCCGGGCCGGTGGTCCAGACAGGCCGGGTGGGCATAGATGGCTGTGGTCACAAGGGGGCTCTCGTAAGAGGGGCGGCAGCCGGCGGCCCTGCGGCGCGCGGCGCCCTGCCGGGCTGCGGGCTCCCGGCGCGGCGCCCTGCCGAACGCGGCGCAACGCCCTGCCGGCGCCCGAAGTTTCGGGTGGATCGAAGCTCTGTATTGACCATATCATGACAAACGGAGGCGCCGCCAAGGCCTTGTCCCCGGCGAATGGCGCTCCCAAAGGATCAGAGAGCGGAATCGAAACCGTGAACCCGGCAGAAGCGCGGCACGAAGCGGGTGCGGTGCGTCCGCCGCTCATATGGGCGGCGGCGCTGCTGTGTCTTGCCGCCCTGGCAGTGGACGGGCGGGCTGCCGATGCCCAGGCGCGGGCCGGGTCCGATGCCCGGACGCAGGGCAAGCCCGGCGGCGGGGCCGGGCAGAAACCGCCGGAGAAGAACCGCCGCGCCGGCAAACCGCCCGGCAAGGCGGGCGGCGGGCGGCCGCCGATGACGGTCGGCGTCGATCCGGTGAGCCGCGGCCCGCTGACCCGGACCGAGCCGGTGATCGGCCGCATCGTCGCCACGCGCAAGGGCATCGTGGCGGCGCGCGTGTCCGGCGCGGTCGTCCGCATCGATGTCGCGGTCGGCGAGCATGTGCGCCGCGGCCAGATTCTGGCGCGCCAGGATACCGCCATGGCCGAGGCCCGCCTGGCCCATGAAAGCGCGGAGCTGAAGCTGGCCGAGCAGGAGCTGAAGCGCTTCGAGGCGCTGCGCACCAACCGGTCGGCCGCCTTTGCGCGGGCGCGCTACGATTCGGCGGTCCACCGCCTCGCCCGCGCCCGCGCCAATGTCCGCCTGGCCCGGCTGGCGATTGAAAAGGCGAAGGTGCCGGCGCCGTTCGACGGCATCGTCGTGCGCAAGGCGACCGAGCTGGGCGCCTATCTGAAGGACGGGGCCGCCGTCGTCGAGCTGGTCAACGATACCGATGTCGAGATCGAGGCCGATGTGCCGGCCGACCGTCTGAAGGGCCTGCGACCGGGCAGCACCGTCTCCTATTCCTACCGGCTGCGCAGCGGCGGCGCCGGCCCCGACCGCCGGGCGCGGGTGCGCGCCGTGCTGCCGGTGCAGAACAGCCTGACCCGGACCCAGGCGGTGCGCTTCGCGCCGCTCGGCCCGGCGCCGGAGGGCAATTACGCCATCAACCAGGCGGTGACCGTCCATGTTCCGCTCGGCGCCGCACGGGTTGTGGTCTCGGTCCACAAGGATGCCATCGTCAATCGCGGCGCGAAGCGCATGGTCTATGTGGTGAGGAACGGCCGCGCCGTGCCGCGCCCGGTGCAGCTCGGCGACGCCATCGGCTCCCGCTTCGTCGTGCGCGCCGGCCTGGCGCCCGGCGATCTCGCCGTGGTGCGCGGCAACGAGCGGCTGCGGCCGGGCCAGCCGGTGCGCCATCGCGCGCCGCCCGCCCCGGCGGGGCAGCGCCGTTCCGCCGCCGGCGGCGCGGGGCCGGACCCGGCGAACTGACGTGGACCTGATCCGGGCCGCTCTGAACCGGCCGGTCGCGGTCGTTGCCGGCGTGCTGGCGATCGTCATGTTCGGCTTCGTCGCGCTGCAGCAGATTCCGATCCAGCTGACGCCCGATGTCCGCAAGCCCAACCTGACCGTCACGACCCAGTGGCCCGGTGCCGCGCCGGCCGATGTCGAGCGCGAGATACTCAACCGCCAGGAAGACGTTCTGAAAGGGGTCGAGGGGGTCGAGCGAATCGTTTCCAGCGCCTCCACCGGCCGCTCGCGCATCACGCTCGAATTCCAGATCGGCCAGAATATGGACCGGGCCATCCTGCTGGTCGCCAACCGGCTCGACCGGGTGGTCGGCTATCCGGACGAGGTGCAGCGGCCCCAGATCCAGACCCAGGGCTCGGACGATAATCCCATCGCCTGGTTCGTCATCACCCGCCTCGAGGGCAATACCCGCCCCGTCCATACCTATGGCGATTTCATCGAGGATTTCGTCATCGAGCGGATGGAGCGGCTGGAGGGCGTCTCCGGCACCAATTTCTTCGGCGGCAGCACGAGGGAGCTGCGCATCGTCGTCCAGCCGGAGGAGATGGCGCAGTACGGCCTCACCATCCCGGCGGTCGCCGCGGCCCTGCAGCGCGCCAACACCGCCCGGTCGGCCGGCGAGGTGAACGAGGGCAAGCGCCGCTATGTCGTCCGCTTCGAGGGCGAGCTGACGGCGGTGGACGCGGCGCGCCGGGTGCTGATTCGCACGGTCGAGGACAGCGCCACCGGCCGCATCGCCCGCGTGACCCTGGGGGATATCGCCGATGTCCGGTTCGGCTACAAGGACCCGACTGCGGGAATCCGGGCGAGCGGCCGGCCGGCCCTGGTCTTCAACGTGCTGCGCGATACCGGCGCCAATGTCATCGAGGTCATGGGCCGGGTCAAGGCGCGCGTCGCCGAGCTCAACCGCACGGTGCTCAATCCGGCCGGGCTCCATGCCGACCAGGTCTATGACGAGACCGACTATATCCACTCCGCCATCGATCTGGTGACGCAGAATATCTGGGTCGGCGGCCTGCTGGCCGCGCTGGTGCTGCTGCTCTTCCTGCGCTCGCCGCGGGCAACCCTGGTGATCTCGCTGGCCATTCCGGTGTCGATCATCGGCTCCTTCGTCGCCATGGCGGCGCTCGGGCGCTCGATCAACGTCATTTCGCTCGCCGGCATCGCCTTTGCCGTCGGCATGGTGGTGGATGCCGCCATCGTCGTGCTCGAGAACATCTACCGCCACAGGGAGCAGGGCCGGCCGATCCGCGAGGCGGCCTATGAGGGCGCGAGCCAGGTCTGGGGCGCGATCCTGGTGTCGGCGCTGACGACGGTGATGGTGTTCATCCCGATCCTCGTGCTGCAGCTCGAGGTCGGGCAGCTGTTCCGCGATATCGCCGTCGCCATTTCGGTTTCCGTCATCCTGTCGCTGCTGGTCGCGGTCACGCTGATCCCGGCGCTGGCCGTCCGGCTGCTGCCGTCGCGGCGGCAGCGGCGGGCGGCCGCGCAAGGCGGCGGGGCTGCGCCGGATGCGCCGCCCTTCCGCCTGCCCCTGCCGGGGATCGACCATCTGGCCCGGCTGTTCGCCTGGATCGTCATGGGCTTCACCCGCCTGGTGGTGAGCTACCGCCTCCTCGCGGTCCTGGTGGCGGCGACGGTCTGCGGCGGCGCGGCCTTCGCCACGTGGAAGCTGCTGCCGAAGCTGGAATATCTGCCGACCGGCAACCGCAATCTGGTGATCGCCCTGTCGCTGCCGCCGCCGGGCTACAATCTGGATACGGTGACCGGCATCGCCCGCGCCGTCGAGGCGGACCTGGCGCCCCATGTCGCCCCCGGCGAGGGCGTCACCCGCGGCACGCCGCCGCCGCCGCTCGGCCTGTTCGACCGGCTCTCGGCCCTGTTCGGCCTGGGGTCGGAAAGCGCGGCGCCGAAAGGCCCGCCGCAGATTGCGCGCTTCTTCTTCGTCGCGCGCAACTCGATAACCATCGTCGGCGCCGCCTCGGTCGATCCCGGCCGCGCCGGCGAGCTGATCCCGATCATTCAGAACGCCCTGCGCAAGGAGCCCGGCACCTTCGGCCGGACCTTCCAGCCCTCCCTGTTCGGCCGCGGCATCGGCGGCGGCCGGGTGATCGATTTCGATGTCTCCGGCCCCGATCTGGCGCGCAACCTCCAGGTCGCGCAGCAGGCCTTCTTCCTCATCAACCGCTTTCTGCCGCGCAGCGGGGGAACGCAGGTCCGGCCGCGCCCCGGCCTCAGCCTCGGGGCGCCGGAAGTCCGGGTGATCCCGGACCGCACCCGGCTCGACGAGGCCGGGGTCGATGCGAGCGAGCTGGCGGCGACCATCGACGCCTTCAACGACGGCCTGCGCATCGCCGAGGTGACGGTGGCCGGCCGGCGCACCGATCTGATGCTGACCGGGCCGAAACAGGGCATCCGGACGACCCAGGGGATCGAGAGCATTCCCGTCGTCACCCGGTCCGGCCGCATCGTGCCGGTGCGCTCGCTGGCGCGGGTCGAGGTGACCTCCGGCGCCACCGAAATCCGCCATTCGGAGCGTACGCGCACGGTCACGCTGGAAATCAGCCCGTCCAAGGATATCCCGCTCGAGGCCGCGATGGATGTCCTGCGCCAGAAGGTGATCCCGGCGCTCGAGCGCCAGGGCCTGCCGGAGGGGGTGAAAATCAACCTGTCGGGCGAGGCCGACCAGCTGACCCGGACCTGGAACGCGATGGTCTGGCAGCTGCTGATGGCGGTCGTCATCGTCTATCTGGTGATGGCGATCCTGTTCGAAAGCTTTCTCTATCCCTTCATCATCATCTTCTCGGTGCCGCTGGCGACCGCCGGCGGCATTCTCGGCCTTGCCGTGCTGAACGAATATATCCGCCAGCCGCTCGATATGCTGACGCTGCTCGGTTTCGTCATCCTGATCGGGACGGTGGTCAACAATGCCATTCTGCTGGTCGACCAGACGCTCCATCTGGCGCGCGACCGCGGCATGGACCCGCGCGATGCCATTATCGAGGCGACGCGCAACCGGATGCGGCCGATCTTCATGTCGACCACGACCAGCGTCATCGGCATGGCGCCGCTGGTCATCTTCCCCGGCGCCGGCTCGGAACTCTATCGCGGCCTCGGATCGGTCGTGCTCGGCGGCCTCACCCTTTCGGCCGTGCTCACCCTGCTCATCATCCCGTCGTTGCTGGCGCTGGTCGTGCGCACCTTCCGGCCGGCCGCAACCGCGCCGGCCGGCGCCGTGCCCGCGCCGGCGGAATAGCGGCCGGTTCCGTCAGGGCGCGGCCGGGGGCGGCCTCCCGGCCACGACGGCATAGTTCACCGCCGGATCGCCGCTCTCGTGCCAGCTGTCGGTCAGCGGGTCATAGGCCAGGCCGACAATGCGCTGCACGGCCAGGCCGCCGGCGCGCAGCCAGGCGGCGACTTCCGAAGGCCTGGGGAATTTGCGCCAGTCATGGGTGCCCGGCGGCACCCAGCGCAGGAGATATTCCGCCGCGACGATGCCGAGCGCCATCGAGCGCATCGTCCGGTTGAGCGTGGTGACGATGTGCAGGCCGCCGGGGCCGACCAGGGCGTTCGCCGCGGCCATGAAGGCGGCGGCATCGGCGACATGCTCCACGACCTCCAGATTGAGGACGATGTCGAACCGCTCGCCGGCGGCGGCCAGCGCCTCGGCCGTGCCGTGCCGATAGTCGATGTCGAGGCCGGACCGGGCGGCGTGGTCGCGCGCGGCCGCCACCGCCTCGGCCCCGGCATCGATGCCGGTGACGGCAGCGCCCAGCCGCGCCATCGGCTCGCAGATCAGGCCGCCGCCGCAGCCCAGATCGACGATGCGCAGGCCTTTGAGCGGCCGGTCCGCCGTCGATTGACGGCCGAAATGGCGGCAGATCGCATCGCGGATCAGGCGCAGCCGCACCGGGTTCATCCGGTGGAGCGGCGCGAACCGGCCGCGCGGATCCCACCAGTCGCCGGCGAGCGCGGCGAAGCGGGCGATTTCGGCCTCGTCGACCGTCGTGCCGGCGGCTCCGCCCTCCGGTCCGGCGGCGCTGCGGCGATCTTGCGGGGCTTCGCTCATGGCGTTCCGGTTGCCGCGGTGAAGACGCTTCAATATGTATGGCGCGCCCGGCCGGCGGCAAATCGCCGGCGGCCCGGCGCCGGCGCTATCGGGCGGTCATCCGCCGCGCCGGCCCCGGTCCTGCGCCGCGCAGTACCGGCAACCGCCCCTTCCTCCTGCCCGCACCGGGACTGTCGATGGCGCGCATCGTTCTGAAATTCGGCGGCACTTCCGTCGGCGACATCGAGCGCATCCGCAATGCCGCGGCCCATGTGCAGCGCGAGGTGGCGGCCGGCAACGAGGTGGCGGTCGTCCTGTCGGCGATGGCCGGCACCACCGACCAGCTGGTCGCCTGGACCCGCGAGGCCGCGGCCGGGGCGGACGGCGCGGCCGGGGCGGACCCGCGCGAATGCGATCTGGTCGTCTCCACCGGCGAGCAGATCACCATCGGCCTGCTGGCCATCGTACTGCAGGGCATGGGCGTCCCGGCGCGGTCGTGGACGGCGTGGCAGCTGCCGGTCCGCACCGATGGCGGCCATGGCAAGGCGCGCATCGCGGCCATCGATACCGCCGGCATCGAGGCCGATATGCGCCAGGGGCGGGTCGCCATCGTGCCGGGCTTCCAGGGCGTTTCGCCGGACGGCCGGATCACCACGCTGGGCCGCGGCGGCTCCGATACCTCCGCCGTCGCCCTCGCCGCCGCGCTGAACGCCGGGCGCTGCGATATCTTCACCGATGTCGATGGCGTCTATACCTGCGATCCGCGCATCGTCGCCAGGGCGCGCAAGCTCGACCGCATCACCTATGAGGAGATGCTGGAGAGCGCATCCCAGGGCGCCCGGGTGCTGCAGACGCGCGCGGTCGAAATGGCCATGAAACACCATGTCCGGCTCCAGGTCCGGTCCTCGTTCGAGGACGTTCCGGGAACGCTGGTCGTGGACGAGGACGAAATCGTGGAACAGGAAATCATCAGCGGCATCGCCTACAGCCGCGACGAGGCGAAGATCACCGTGGCGCGGGTGGCGGACAAGCCCGGCGTCGCCGCCGCCATATTCGGGCCCCTTGCCGATGCCATGATCAATGTCGATATGATCGTGCAGAACGTGGCGGCGGACGGCGGGCAGACCGATATCACCTTCACCGTGCCGGAAAGCGACCGGCTGCGCGCCATCGATTCCATCGAACGGTCGCGTGCGGCGATCGGCTATGAGCGGCTCGACCACGATGCGAATGTGGTCAAGGTATCGGTGATCGGCGTCGGCATGCGCAGCCATGCCGGCGTGGCCCAGCGGATGTTCCGGACCCTGGCGGAAAAGGGCATCAACATCCAGGTGATCTCGACATCCGAGATCAAGGTCAGCGTGCTGATTGCCGAGGAATATACCGAGCTGGCGCTGCGCGCCCTGCATTCGGCCTACGGGCTGGACGCGGCGTAGCCCGGTCGCGCCGGCTTTTCGCCGCCGGCCGGCACGGGCCGCGGCCGGCGGCAACAGGCAAGGAGGCGGGTTCGCCATGACCGAACTGCCCGGACCGGCCGACAGCCTGGGGGCGCCGCCGCGGCTGCCGCCCGGCGGCCTGTCGGACATCCGGCGGCTGCTGCGGCGAATCCGCGACGTGATGGCCGGGGCCCGGTCGGCCTCGGTGCAGGCCCGGCTCGACCGGATCGTCTCCCTGATCGCGGCCAACATGGTCTCGGAAGTGTGCTCGCTCTATCTGCGGCGCGCCGGCGAGGTGCTGGAACTCTACGCCACCGAAGGCCTGAACAAGGCGGCCGTGCACAAGACGCGGCTGCGCGTCGGCGAGGGCGTGATCGGCGATGTGGCCGCGCGCGCCCGGCCGATTGCGCTGTCCAATGCCCAGGCCCATCCCGGCTTCGCCTACCGGCCGGAAACCGGCGAGGAAATCTATCGCTCGATGATGGGCGTGCCGGTGCTGCGCAACGGCCGGGTGGTCGGCGTGCTCGCGGTGCAGAACCGCACGCCGCGCCATTATACCGACGAGGAGGTCGAGACCCTTCAGACCGTGGCCATGGTCGTGGCCGAGATGGTCGGCTCCGGCGAGCTGATCAGCCGCGACGAGCTGCGCGAGGCCGATGGCAACGCGCTGCTGCCCCTGCGCCTTACCGGCCTGAAGCTGCATGGCGGCCCGGCGACGGGCGAGGCCTTCGTGCACCGGGACCGGCCGCGCATCGCCAATGTCGTCGCCGAAGACCCGGCGCTGGAGCTGGAGCGGCTCGAGGCCGCCCTGCGCTCCATGTACGACGCCATCGATGTCATGCTTTCCGACGACCGGCTGGAGACCGGCTCGGAAAGCCGGGAAATCCTCGAAACCTACCGCCAGATCGCCGAGGACCGGGGCTGGCTGCGGCGCATTCGCGAGGCGGTCGGCGAGGGCCTGACCGCCGAGGCCGCCGTCGCCAAGGTCCAGGAGGCGAACAGCGCCCGCATGGCGGCGATCCAGGACCCCTATCTGCGCGAGCGGATGGCGGATTTCGACGATCTGGGCAACCGCCTGCAGCAGCATCTGTCGACGTCGAGCGACGCGCCGGCGCCGGCCGAGCGGCCGGCGGCCGACCGGGTCGTCGTCTTCGCCCGCAATCTGGGGCCGGCCGAGCTGCTCGACTACGATGCCGACCGGCTGGCCGCCATCGTTCTGGAGGAGGGATCGCCGACCGCCCATGTCGCGATCATGGCCCGGGCGATGGATATCCCCGTCGTCGGCCGGGTCGCCGGCTGTCTCGGCCGGGTCGAGACCGGCGATCCGATTGTGGTCGATGGCGACAATGCCCAGCTCTTCGTGCGCCCGACCGACAATGTCCGCGCCCTGTTCGAAAACAGCGTGCGCGACCGGGCCGAGCGGCGCGCGCGCTATGCCGCCCTGCGCGAGCTCGAACCGGTCAGCCGCGACGGCGTGCGCATCTCCCTCAACCAGAATGCCGGCCTGCTGGTCGAGCTGAACGACTTTGCCGAACAGGGCGTGGACGGCATCGGCCTGTACCGCACCGAAATCCCGTTCATGGTCCGCCAGAATTTTCCCGATGTCGGCGAGCAGGCGGAAATCTACATGCGCGTGCTGGCCGCGGCGGCCGGCGCGCCGGTCGTGTTCCGCACCCTGGATATCGGCGGCGACAAGCTGCTGCCCTATCTGCGCGATCCGAAGGACGACAATCCGGCGATGGGCTGGCGCGCCATCCGCATCGGCCTCGACCGGCCGGCCATCCTGCGCCACCAGCTGCGCGCCATGATCCGGGCGGCGGCCGGGCAGGCGCTGAGCCTCATGTTTCCCATGGTATCGGACCTGGCCGAGTTCGAGGCCGCGCGCCGGCTGGTCGATATGGAGCTGGCGCGGGCGGAAAAAGCCGGCATCCTGCTGCCGGCCGGCATCTCGGTCGGCGTCATGCTCGAAGTGCCGGCCCTGGTCTGGCAGCTGCCGGCCCTGGTCGAGCAGGCCGATTTCGTCTCGGTCGGCAGCAACGACCTGCTCCAGTTCACCTTCGCCAGCGATCGCGGCAATCCGCGCCTCTCGGGCCGGTACGATCCGCTGGCGCCGGCATTCCTGGCGATGATCCGGCAGATCGTCGAGCGCTGCCGCGCCGCCCGCGGCGGCCGGGGCATACCGCTCACCGTTTGCGGCGAAATGGCCGGGGTGCCGCTGGAGGCGATGGCGCTGATCGGGCTCGGCGTGCGCCGGCTTTCGATGTCTGCCGCTGCCGTCGGCCCGGTCAAGGCGATGGTGCGCAGCGTCGATGTCGCCGTGCTGGAGGATTTCGTCCTCCGGCTCACCGGCACCGGCGGGCATTCCCTGCGCAACCGGCTTGCCGGCCACGCGCGGGATCACAATGTTGCGATAGACCGGCAATAGAGGGGCATCGGCCGGAAACGGGCGAAGGGTCGAAATGGCCGACCGAGAGCGATACAGCGGGGAATTCGACAACCGGACCGTCCGTCCGGTCGCCGCGCCTGCCGGAATGCCGGACAGGACGCTGGCGCAGCCGGTCGGCCGGCCGGAGGACAATCATGTCGGCGCCGAACTGCGGATCGCGCGCCAGCGCCTCGGCGTGGACCTCGAGACGGCGGCGCGCGATCTGAAAATCCGCGCCGACTATCTCGACGGCCTGGAGCGCAACGATCACGCGGCCCTGCCCGGCCTGCCCTACGCCACCGGCTTCGTGCGCAGCTATGCCGCCTATCTCGGCCTCGATGCGGCGCGGCTGGCCGGCCGCTTCCGGGAGGAAACGACGCAGGCCCCGGTCCGGCAGGACTATACCTGGCTGACGCCGATCGAGCGCGGCCGGTTCTCCGGCGGTCCGGTGCTTCTCCTGTCGCTGGCGCTCGCCGGCGCCGCCTATGCCGGCTGGTACTACCTGACCGCCGAAGACCGCCAGCCGGCCGCTCCCGTCGAAATTGCCGGCCGGCCCGGCGCCGCACCGGAGGCGCGGACGGGCCCGGCCATCGACCGGGCCGCCGATGCACAAGCCGAAACCGCGGGCGATGCGGCGGCGGACGGGGCCGCCGGGGCGGCGGCGGACTCCGCCGGCGTTTCCCCGGACGAAGGGGCCGGCCGCCTCGCCGCCGGGCCGCCCGCCGGCGAGGCGCCGGCCGCTCCGCCCGTTCCGCCGGTCCCGGCGCCGGATGCTGCCGGGGCTGGGGCGGACTCCGCCGGCGCTTCCCCGGACGAAGGGGCCGGCCGCGCCGCTGCCGGGCCGCCCGCCGGCGAGGCGCCGGCCGCTCCGCCCGTTCCGCCGGCTTCGGCGCCGGATGCTGCCGGGGCTGCAGCGGACTCCGCCGCTGCTCCCGCAAGCGAAGAGGCCGGCCGCGTCGCTGCCGGGCCGCCCGCTGGCGAGGCGCCAACCGCTCCGCCCGTTCCGCCGGCCCCGGCGCCGGATGCTGCCGGAACGGACAATGCCGATAATGCGGCGGCCCGCCCCGCAGCGCCCGGCCCGGCGGAGACGGCCGGCGGCGCCGGCGATCCTGCTCCGGCCGCCGGCCCGCCCGATCCCGATCCGGCAGCGCCGCAATCCGCGGCGGCGGACCGGACCATCGTCCTCAGGGCGCGCGGCCTGGTCTGGATCCGGGTGCGCCACCCCCAGACCCGCCAGATCGTCATCGAAGGGATCATGAAAGAGGGCAATACCGTCACGGTGCCGGACGATCCGGAGCTGGTGCTCGATGTCGGCCGCGCCAGCGAGCTCGAATATCTGGTCGGCGGCGTTTCGGCCGGCTTCGCCGGCCCGGTACAGGCGCCGCGCTACGATCTGAGCCTCGATCCGGCCCGGCTGATCCGGCGCCGGACCGGCGGAGCCGCAGGCGAGGCGCCGGCAGCCGAACCGCCGGCAGCCGAACCGCCAGCGGCCGAACCGCCGACAGCCGAAGCGCCGGCGCCGGAACGCGAAGCGCCATCCGCGAGCGCATCGCCGCCGGCCGCCGCCGCCAGCCCGCCGCCGGCTGCCGCCGCCAGCCCGCCGCCGGCTACTGCCGCCAGCCCACCGCCGCCGGCTGCCGCCGCCGGGGCAATCGTTCTCAGGGCGCATGACCAGGTCTGGATCCGGGTGCGCGATCCCGCCACCGGCCGGGTCGTCGTCGAAGGGATCATGAATCCGGGCAACACGTTTGCAGTGCCGGACGATCCGGGCCTGGTGCTCGATGTCGGCCGCGCCAGCGAGCTCGAATATCTGGTCGGCGGCGTTTCGGCCGGCCGTGCCGGCGAATCCCCCGTCGTGGTCCACAATCTGCCGCTCGACCGGGTGCGCCGGCAGCAGGGCGAATAGGCCGCCGCTTCGCGCGCCGGCCGCCGGTTGCCAGCGGCGGCGCCGGCATCTAATTGGGAAGCGGGATGGCCCCATGCGGGCGGCGCCGCGCAGCCGGTGCCCGCGGCTCTCCCGGTCGTTCGAGCCAGCGCGGTCCGATACCGATGAGCGTTCGTCCCTATCGCGATATCCACCGGCGCAGGAGCCGCCTCATCCATGTCGGCGATGTGCCGGTCGGCGGCGACTCGCCCATCGCCGTCCAGTCGATGACCAACACGCCGACCGCCGATGCGGCGGCGACGGTGGGGCAGATACGCAGCCTGGAGGAGGCCGGGGCCGATATCGTCCGGGTATCCTGCCCGGACGAGGAATCGACGGCGGCGCTGAAGCGCATCGTCCGCGAGGCCAGGGTGCCGATCGTGGCCGATATCCATTTCCACTACCGGCGGGCGATTGAGGCGGCAGAGGCGGGCGCGGCCTGCCTGCGCATCAATCCGGGCAATATCGGCCGGGAAGAGCGGGTGCGCGAGGTCATCCGGGCGGCAAAGGACCATGGCTGCGCCATGCGCATCGGGGTCAACGCCGGATCGCTGGAGCGCGACCTGCTGGAGAAATACGGCGAACCCTGCCCGGAGGCGATGCTGGAATCGGCGCAGCGCCACATCGCCATCCTCGAGGACAACGATTTCTTCGAGTTCAAGATCAGCTGCAAGGCATCGGACGTGTTTCTCGCCGTGGCGGCCTACCATCTGCTCGCCGATGCCTGCGATTATCCCCTCCATCTCGGCATCACCGAGGCCGGGGGCCTCACCGCCGGCACGGTGAAGAGCAGCATCGGCATGGGCGCCCTGCTGTGGGCCGGCATCGGCGATACGATCCGGGTTTCCCTGTCGGCCGATCCGGTCGAGGAAATCCGGGTCGGCTTCGAAATGCTGAAGGCGCTCGGCCTGCGCCATCGCGGGGTGAACGTCATCTCCTGCCCGTCCTGCGCCCGGCAGAATTTCGACGTCATCCCGACGGTGGCGCGGCTGGAGGAGCGGCTGGCCCATATCGCCACGCCGATGTCCCTGTCGGTCATCGGCTGCGTCGTCAACGGCCCCGGCGAGGCGCGCGAGACCGATATCGGCCTGACCGGCGGCGCCAGCGGCCATCAGGTCTATCTCAATGGCGAGAAGCATCATGTGATGCGCGAGGGCGACCTGGTCGACCATCTGGTCGGGCTGGTCGAGCGCAAGGCCGCGGAGATCGAGGCCGGCCGGGCGGCGCCCGGCAAAGAGGCGGCCGAATAACGGCTTCGGGCCGCCCCGGCCTGCAGGAACCCCCGATGAGCAAGCTGCAACCCATTCGCGGAACCCACGACCTGTTGCCGGAAGCCATGCGGCAGCACCGCCATGTCGTGGAGACGGCGGCGGCGACGGTGGCGCGCTATGGCTACGATGCGATGGCGACCCCGGTTTTCGAGGCGACCGAAGTGTTCGCCCGTACGCTGGGCGAGGCCTCGGACGTGGTGACGAAGGAGATGTACAGCTTCGAGACGAGGGGCGGCGACAGCATCACCCTGCGGCCGGAAAACACCGCCGGCGTCGCCCGTGCCATCATCTCCAACGGTCTCCACGGGTCGCTGCCGCTGCGCTGGTTCTATGCCGGCCCGATGTTCCGCCACGAGCGGCCGCAAAAGGGCCGGCAGCGGCAGTTCCACCAGATCGGCATCGAGCTGGTCGGCATCGCCCATCCGCTGGGCGATGTCGAAACCGTCGCCGCCGGCGCCGCGGTGCTCGACGCCCTGGGCGTGCGCGCGCAGACCCGCCTGGAGCTGAACACGCTGGGCGATGCCGGCAGCCGGCAGGCCTATCGGGAGCGGCTGGTCGAATATCTCGGCCGCTTCCGCGCCGACCTGTCGGCCGACAGCCGGCGCCGGCTCGAGACCAACCCGCTGCGCATCCTCGATTCGAAAGATGCCGGCGACCGCAGGATCGTGGCCGATGCGCCGGCCTTCGGCGCCTCGCTGGGCGACGACGCCAAAGCCTGGTTCGACGCCGTGCAGGCCGGGCTGGATGCCATCGGCATTGCCTGGACGCTGAACGAGCGCCTGGTCCGCGGGCTCGACTATTACTGCCACACCGCCTTCGAGTTCACGACCGACGCGCTCGGCGCCCAGGATGCGGTGATCGCCGGCGGCCGCTATGACGGGCTGATCGGCTGCATGGGCGGGCCGGAGACGCCCGGCGTCGGCTGGGCCGGCGGCATCGAGCGGCTGTGCCTGCTGGCCGAAGGCGATCTGCCGGCGCCGCGGCCGGTCGCGCTGGTGCCGATCGGCCCGGCGGCGGAAAGCGCGGCGCTGCCGCTCGCCGAGCGCCTGCGCGCCGCCGGCTTCCGCATCGACATGGCCTTCGCCGGCAGCGTGAAGAAGCGGATGCAGCGTGCCAACCGCATCCGCGCCCGCGCCGCCGTGCTGATCGGCGACGACGAGCTGGCGGCCGGCACGGCGACGGTGCGCGACCTCGACAGCGGCGAGCAGGGCGCGGCGCCGCTCGATGGGCTGGCCGGGGCGCTCGCCCCCTTCCGCTAGCCCGGCGCCGGCGCGCCCCCGCCGGTCACAGCCCCGCCCAGCCGCCTGCCCCAGCCGGAATCCGTCCGATGACCTTCGCCGCCAGCCTCGATGCCGTGCTTGCCCGCCATGACGAAATCGAGCGGTCGATGGCCGCCGATGCCGCCGGCGATCCGGCCGAATTCGCCCGCCTGTCGCGGGAATATGCCGAGATGGAGCCGGTCGTCGCCGGCATCCGGGCGCTGCGCGACGCGCAGGCGGAGCTGGCCGATCTGGCCGGCCTGATGGCCGATCCGGCGACGGAGGGCGAGATGCGCGAGCTGGCCGAGGCCGAGTTTCTGGCCCTCAAAGGCCGCATCCCGGAGATGGAGGCCGAGCTGCAGCGCCGGCTGCTGCCGCGCGACGAGGCGGATGCCAAGAACGCCATTCTGGAAATCCGCGCCGGCACCGGCGGCGACGAGGCGGCGCTGTTCGCCGCCGATCTTTTCCGCATGTACCAGCGCTATGCCGAGAAGCACGGCTGGGCGCTCGAACCGCTGCAGACGAACGATACCGGCATCGGCGGCATCAAGGAGGTCCAGGTCTCGGTCTCCGGCCGCAACGTCTTCGCCCGCCTGAAATACGAAAGCGGCGTCCACCGGGTGCAGCGGGTGCCGGAAACCGAATCCGGCGGGCGCATCCACACTTCCGCCGCGACCGTCGCCGTCCTGCCGGAGGCCGAGGAGGTGGATATCGTCATCGAGGACAGCGATCTGCGCATCGATATCTACCGCTCCAGCGGGCCGGGCGGCCAGTCGGTCAATACCACCGACAGCGCGGTGCGGATCACCCATATCCCCAGCGGCATCGTCGTCGCCATCCAGGACGAGAAATCCCAGCACAAGAACAAGGCGAGGGCGTTGAAAATCCTGCGTGCCCGGCTCTACGAGGCGGAGCGCGCGGCGCGCCATGCCGAACGGGCGGCGGCGCGCAAGAGCCAGGTCGGCTCCGGCGACCGGTCGGAGCGCATCCGCACCTACAATTTCCCCCAGGGCCGGGTGACCGACCACCGGATCGGCCTCACCCTGTACAAGATCGACCGGATCCTCGCCGGCGAGGCGCTGGACGAGATCGTCGATGCGCTGACCGCGCATGACGAAGCCGAACGGCTGGCCGCCATGGGGGCGGAAGACGCGCCCGCCGGGGCCGGCGGATAGCGCCGGCCGGCAAGCGGACCGGGCAGCCCTTCATGATCGCCATCGGCCAGGCCATCCGCGAGGCGGAGGCGCGCTTCGCCGCCGCCGGGATCGAAACGGCGCGGCTGGATGCCGTGCTGCTGGTCGCCCACGCCGCCGGCTTGAGCGCCGACAGGGTGCGCAGCACCCCGGCAAAGCCCCTGATGCCCGATGCCGAGGGCCGGCTCATCGCGCTCTTGCGCAAGCGCGCGCACGACCGGGTTCCGGTCTCGCGGCTGACCGGGCAGCGCGAGTTCCGCGGCCTGCCCTTCGCCCTGTCGCCGGCGACGCTCGATCCCCGGCCCGATTCGGAGGCTGTGGTCGAGGCGGCGCTGCGCCATGCCGGCCGGCCCGGCGCGCCGCTCACCGTGTTCGATCTCGGCACCGGCACCGGCTGTCTGCTGCTCTCGATTCTGAGCGAACTGCCGGCGGCGACCGGTTTCGGCTCCGATATCGAGCCGGCCGCTATTGCCACGGCGCGGGCCAATGCCGGGGCGCTCGGCCTGTCGGCGCGCGCGCATTTCGCCGCCGGCGACGGCTTTGCCGGTTTCGCCGGGCCGTTCGACCGGATCGTCTGCAACCCGCCCTATATTCCCACCGGCGACATTGCCGGGCTGGCGCCGGAAGTCCGCGACCACGATCCGCGCATCGCCCTCGATGGCGGGCCGGACGGCCTGGCCGCGTTCCGCCGCTTCGCGCCGGCCATCGCCGAGCGGCTGGCGCCGGACGGCCGGGCCGTGCTGGAGCTCGGCGCCGGGCAGGCGCAGGCGGTGGCGGAAATCTTCGCCGCCGCCGGCCTCGACCGGGCGGACCTCGTTGCCGATCTCGCCGGGCGGCCGCGCGCCCTCGTCGTCGAACCGCGGCGAATTGCTGCGGATTAGCGTTGGCGCCGCCGCCGGCGCTTTGCTATGATCGGCGGGCCGTTGCCGCTATGAACGCCCGAAGGCCGGGGGTTGCACAAGAAGAGCAGGCAGAGCGGCTTCCGCATCGTGACGGGCACCGGGGCGACGCCAGAGGGGCGTCTGCACATCGACAGGCCGACGATCCGGTATTTCATGAGTTCCCGCGCGTTCCCGGGCCCGGCCCGGCGGCGCGCCGGCATCGCATGACGCTGGTTTGCGTCATCCCGGCCGGGAACGGACCGAACCTCTTCAGGATACGATGAGACAGAACACCAATCAGCGCCGCGGCCGCGGCAGAAGCAGCCAGAGCCGCCGGCCGGGCCGCAACCAGTCCTTCGACAGCAACGGCCCCGGCATTCGCCTGCGCGGCACCGCGGCCCAGCTGCACGAGAAATACCAGGCCCTGGCGCGCGACGCGACCTCGGCCGGCGACCGGGTGATGGCGGAGAACTGCCACCAGCACGCCGATCATTATTACCGGGTGATGCTCTCCCTCAACCCGCCGGCGCCGCGCGACGAGGACCGCCAGCCCGAAGCGGGCGACTATG
Source organism: Alphaproteobacteria bacterium (assembly GCA_965221475.1). Taxonomy (GTDB): domain Bacteria; phylum Pseudomonadota; class Alphaproteobacteria; order Bin65; family Bin65; genus Bin65. The sequence continues at coordinate 1,890,809 of OZ244891.1, forward strand.
GCGAGATGCAGCCCCATGACGGGCGCGGCCGCGCCGACCGCAGCCCGGCCCAGGCCGGCCCGAACCGGGAGCGCCGGGAGGGCGCCGGCCGCCGCGGCCGGGAGCGCGACGATGGCGGCGAGCAGCCGCCCGTGGCATCGCCGGACGAGGCAGCGGACCGGAGCGCCGGCAGCGATGCCGAACCGCGCAGCCGCGGCCGCCGCCAGCCGGTCCGCCGCCAGGATTCCGATCCGCGCCGGCGCGCCGGCGCCCGGACGGAGGACGGGCCGGAGGCGGGCGCGGGCGGCCGGGCCGGCGAAGCCCGGCCGGGCGACGAGCCGCTGGACCGGGGGCTGCACCGCATTCTGGGCGGCCCGGACCGGTCGGCGCCGGAGCGTGCCGCCGACGAGGACGCGGCGCGCGACAGCGGCAACGAAGCGGAAGCGGCCGGGCCGGATTCGGCGAACGGCCAGGCGCCGGAGAGCGAGGCCGGGCCGGCCGCTGCCGAACCGGCGGAGGCGGCGCCGAAGCCGCGCACGCGCCGCCGCAAGCCGGCGGCCGGGCCGGACGAGACGCCGCCGGACGCGCCGCTCGCCGACGCGGCGGTGTAGGCCGCCGGCAGGCCCCTTCGGGCCGGGCTTTTATTCACCGTCGCCGAGATATTGGACAGCAAACGGTTTCACACTCCGGGCGTCGCCGGGCGAGGGATTGCTCAGCCTAACCTGATCTAGCTGCCTATCGTACAGGAAGAACGGCGATGAAGAGGATCGCGATGTTTCTTGTGTGGACACTGGTCGCCGTCGTGGCCGGACTGATTCTGCTGTGGATCTTCAGTGGAATCATCCTAACGGTGGCGTGAGACAAGCCCGTAACTTTTCATTCCGAATTACGAAGCCGCGCCGTCGCCGTCCGCCGCCTTGCCGGCCTCGTACCGGGCGCGCTCTTCCTCGACCAGCTCCTTCTTGGACAGCTTGCCGATCATGGTCTTCGGCAGCGTGTCGCGGAACTCGATCTCCCGCGGGATCTGGTGCTTGCCCAGGCGGTCGCCCAGAAAGGCGAGCAGGCCGGCTTCGTCGACCGGTTCGGCGCCTTCCTTCAGGGCGACGAACGCCTTGGGGCTCTCGCCGCGATAATCGTCGGGGACGCCGATCACGGTCACCTCGGCGACCGAGGGATGCTGGTAGATCGCCTCCTCGACATGGCGCGGATAGACGTTGAAGCCGCCGCACAGGATCAGGTCCTTCATCCGGTCGATGATGAAGGTGTAGCCGTCCTCGTCCATATAGCCGACATCGCCGGTGCGCAGCCGCCCGTCGATAATGGTGTCGGCCGTCGCCTCGGGCCGGTTCCAGTAGCCCTTCATGACCTGCGGCCCGGCGATGCAGATTTCGCCGTTCTCGCCGATTCCGAGGACCCGGTGCGGGTCCTCCCGGTCGACGATGACGATTTCCGTGTTCGGCAGCGGCAGGCCGATGGAGCCGGTCTTGTTCACCCCGTCGAGCGGGTTGCAGGTCGCGCTCGGCGACGATTCGGTGAGGCCGTAGCCCTCCATGACCGTGCCGCCGGCGAGCGATTCGAACTGGCCCTTCACCTCCGCCGGCAGGGGCGCGCCGCCGGAGACGCAGGCCTTGATCGATGTCAGGTCGAACGTCCCGATCCGGGGATGATTCGACATGGCGTTGTACATGGTCGGCACGCCCTGGAAGACGGTCGGCTTCTTGCGGCCGATGTCGCGCATCACGTCGTCGAGCACGAAGCGGGGATGCACGATCAGCTCGGCGCCGGAGCGGATCGCCAGATTCATCACCGCCGTCATGGCGAAGACGTGGAAGAAGGGCAGGACGGCCATGTACCGGTCGCAGCCTTCCTCCGTGGCGGTATTCCACAGGAAGGTCTGCTCGATATTGGCCATCAGATTGGCATGGGTCAGCATGGCGCCCTTGGAGACGCCGGTCGTGCCGCCGGTATATTGCAGCACGGCGATATCCGCGTGCGGATCGACGCTCACCGGCGCAAAGTCGCCGCCGTTCGCCGTCAGCGCGGCGAAGCGGACATGCCGGTCGTCGTGCGGAACCTTCGAGATCTCCTTCCGCTTGACCAGCGGATAGAGCAGGTTCTTCGGGAAGGGCAGCACTTCGGGAAGGGTGCCGATCACCAGCTTTTTCAACCGGGTTTTCGACAGCAGATTGTGCATTTTCGGATAGAGCGCCTCGACATTCAGGGTCACCATGATGTCGGTCTGCGAATCCTCGATCTGATATTCCAGCTCCGGTTCCGAATAGAGCGGCGAATAGTTCACGACCGTGCCGCCGGCCTTCAGGATGCCATAGTAGCAGATGGTGAATTGCGGGCAGTTGGGCAGGAACAGGCCGACATGGACGCCCTTGCCGACGCCGATATCCTGAAAGCCCCGGGCGGCGCGGTTCGCCAGGTCGCCGATCTGGCGGTAGGTGAACTTGCGGTCGAGGAAATCGATCAGCCGGTGGTCCGGGTAGCGGGCGACGGCCCGGTCCAGATTCTCCCACAGCGGCGCGACCTCCAGCGGCGCGCGCCAGTCGATGCCGGCGGGATACATGTTGAGCCAGGGGCGCTCCGCCGCGCCCGCGGTTTGCGTCTCTGTCGCCATCTTCCGCGTCTCCGAGCGCCGTTCATGCCCGTTCACGGCAATGACATTAGTACGGATCGCCGGTCCGGGAAAGAAGCTGTCCCCGCCCCGCCGGGGGGATGCCTCCGGTCAGACAGGTTCGGCGGCGATGCGCAGCGTTCCCGCTTCCGTTGCGGAAGGCGGCTGGCGGATGACGATATCGATATCGCGGCCGAGCGCCATCAGCAGGCGCAACAGGCGCTCAAGCGAATATTCGCGAAAGTCGCCCCGCAGAAGACGGGACACATCGGGCTGCGACAGGCCCAGCAGTTGCGCCGCCTCCGTCTGCGTCATGCCGCGCTGCCGGACAATGGCGTCGATCCGGCCGGCCAGCTCCGCCTTTGCCAGATGCGCCTCGGCATCGGCCAGGCCGAGATCGGCGAAGACATTGCCGCTGCCGCGCTCGACCCTGTTATCGCCCCGGTTCATCCGCCCGCTCCCTCGTCATGGGTTGCCCGATAATGCTCCCCGGCGGCCCGCAATCGGCGCCGAACGAGGTCGAGTTCCTGTTTCGGCGTCGCGATGCCCCGTTTGGCCTTCTTCTGAAAGGCGTGCAGGACATAGACGGCCCTCGCGAACCGGACCGTATAGATGGCCCTGAAAGTATCGCCGTCATGGCGGGAGACGACCTCCAGAACGCCAGCACCAAAGCTCTTGAGCGGCTTGGCGTCGCGATGTTGCAGGCCGGTCTGGGCCTGGTAGATCGCAAACCCCACGCGATACCGCACCAGGTCCGGAAAGCGCTTCAGATCGGCCTTGCTCGAACCGACCCATTCGACAGGCCTGAGCACGGCTCCCGTCCGTTTATATTATAGGGGTTTCACCATAACGGCGCAAGGGCGAAGCCTTCGGCCTCCGGTCCGCGGGGGGCGATGTTCCCGGTGCCGTCCCTCGATACGCCCCGGACTTCGTCCGGGGCTACTCGGGATGAGGGTGGAGGCGGGTTTCAGATATATCTGTTTAATACAAGCAACAAATACCCTCATCCCGAGCAGGCCGCGAAGCGGCCGTATCGAGGGACGGTCCTGGCCCGGTGCCGCCCGGTGTGGCGGCGGGGTCAGTAGCTGAGTCGGAGGTCGAGGTCGACGCGGGTTTCGGCGGTGCTGCCGCGACGGTGGGCGGCGGTGAGCGCGGCTTCGAGGCCGTCGCGGCGGAAGCCGATGCCGGTGCGGTAGCGCCGGGTGCGCACATCGCCGGTGCCGAACGCCATGTCGGCAAACGGCGTCAGCACGCCGCCGGCCAGCGCGAAGCCATAGCCGGTGCGCAGCGACAGCAGCATCCGGCCGGGCTGTTCCGCCGCCTCGCTGGCGAACGCCGCCTCCCGGTTCAGCACGCCGGTGCGCGGCGAGCCCCGCTCCACGCCCAGCGCCAGCGACAGGCCGCGCCCGCCGGCGCGCGGCACCAGCCGCACCGCCACGCTCGCGCCCCACTCCCGCGTGCCCGACTGGCCATGCAGCGCCAGCCAGTGCCCGCTTGCATCCAGGACGAGGCGCACGCCCGGCCGCGACAGGCGCACGCCGCCGGTCAGTTCCATGCCCGTGCCCCGCACCCCGTCGCCGCCATCCTGGCGCACCGCCAGCCCGAGGCGCGGCCGGAGCCTCGGAGCATTTCGCCGGGAGGAAAGCGCGAGGCCGTCATGTTCGGCCTCCACGCCGCCGCGCAGGCGCCAGCTCCGCGCCCTCAGCCCGCCGATGGCGGTCGAGGGCGAACCCTTCGTCCGGATCTGCGCCACGCTGGCGCCGGCCAGCGTCGACAGGACGATCCGGCCCCAGCGCGCCACCGGCTGGCGGCCGCTCGCCGAAGCGGCCAGCATCGTCAGGTCGGCCTTCTCCGCCTCGCCGTCGAACTTCCGGTGCTCCGCCCGGCCCCGCCCGGCGCCCAGCACCAGGCGCACGGCGCCGCCGCGCGCCAGTTTCATCTGGAGATAGGGCCACAGCGCCGTCAGCGATGTCGCAACACGGCCCTTGAATTGGTCCAGCCGGTAATCCGCCCTGCCCTGGCCGTGCGACAGCGCCACGCCGGCGGTGAGCCGCCGGTCGAGCTTTCCATCCACGCCCAGCCAGCCGGTCCATTGCCTGCCGTCCCAGCGCTCGCCGCGACGCTGGCCCGCAAAGCTGCGATAATCGCCCCGGCCCCAGACCGCCAGTTTGGCGCCGGCGGCCCTTCCCTTCCTGTCTGCCGCCGCGGCGAGCGGCAGGACGAAGGCGCTGCCGCCCAGCAGGGCCGACGGGCTCACCGCCTGGCTGCCGGCACTGCCGGCGGCGGACTTGCCGTCCCAGCGGTCGATCCGGTCCCACCAGTTGCCCTTTTCGGCCGGCAGCGCCGTCATGCCGCCGACCTGCCGGCCGGCCAGGGTCAGCGACGCCCGGCCCGAAGGCACATCCAGGCGCTGCCCGATCGTATCCACCGCACCGTCGAGCGTCGCCTGCGCCACCGCCGCCAGCGTGTGCTTCACAGCCCGCTCCTCCGCCTGCGTCGATGGTACCGACTTGAGAATGATCTTATTGCTGCCGAACGAATACTCGATGTGGAAATCATTGTCGCCAAACACCTTGAGCAGCGTGCCCGCAAACGTGATTTTGCTGCCGGTGGGATTGTAAATGTTATCTTTGACCTTCGCCGCTTCAACGGTGATACACCAGCATTTTTCAGGATCGTCGAAGCGAATTGAATCCAGAATATTGAAGTATATATCCGATTTGTATGCAGTAAGCTTATTGATATCGGCGCCTCCTTCGCGAAAGCTGTCTAATCCGCTGACGGTAATTGTCCAGCCCTGGTACTTGGCCACGGTTCGTCGGCCTTCACCGTGAAGAAACAAAGTGACATAATAACTTCCGGCGCTACCGGATACCCAATTGCCAAGTCCGATAAGGCCACGGCCACCGGTTTGGTAATCTGAACTGCGCTTGCCCGCCGAGAGATCCAGGCTTCCCGAAGCGGTAATGGTGGAGTTCCTGCCGTCGTCGGAGAAGGAGAAGGTCAGCGTGTCCGCCCCGGCGGCCGGTGCCCCTCCGGCGACAAAGGCCGCGCCGAGCAGCAGCGCCGTGGAAGTGCCGGCGGCCGCCCGCAGGGCGCGCGCGGCGAAGGCGGAGGCACCGGCCGCGAAAGGGCCGCCGGCGCGGCGCGGCGAAAGCAGGGACGCTCCGGTCATGGCGCGCAACATTCCCATTGTAGAAGCTGCTTGAGCGGCCTGTTCCAATAAAACAGTGTAAGTATAAGCTATAATATATTGAATGTAAACAAAAAGCCTCGTTTCGATGGATGGGCTGTATCGAGGGACGGCCCTGGCCCGGTCCCGGCCCGGTGCGGCGGCGGGGTCAGTAGCTGAGCCGGAGGTCGAGGTCGACGCGGGTTTCGGCGGTGCTGCCGCGACGGTGGGCGGCGGTGAGCGCGGCTTCGAGGCCGTCGCGGCGGAAGCCGATGCCGGTGCGGTAGCGCCGGGTGCGCACATCGCCGGTGCCGAACGCCATGTCGGCAAACGGCGTCAGCACGCCGCCGGCCAGCGCGAAGCCATAGCCGGTGCGCAGCGACAGCAGCATCCGGCCGGGCTGTTCCGCCGCCTCGCTGGCGAACGCCGCCTCCCGGTTCAGCACGCCGGTGCGCGGCGAGCCCCGCTCCACGCCCAGCGCCAGCGACAGGCCGCGCCCGCCGGCGCGCGGCACCAGCCGCACCGCCACGCTCGCGCCCCACTCCCGCGTGCCCGACTGGCCATGCAGCGCCAGCCAGTGCCCGCTTGCATCCAGGACGAGGCGCACGCCCGGCCGCGACAGGCGCACGCCGCCGGTCAGTTCCATGCCCGTGCCCCGCACCCCGTCGCCGCCATCCTGGCGCACCGCCAGCCCGAGGCGCGGCCGGAGCCTCGGAGCATTTCGCCGGGAGGAAAGCGCGAGGCCGTCATGTTCGGCCTCCACGCCGCCGCGCAGGCGCCAGCTCCGCGCCCTCAGCCCGCCGATGGCGGTCGAGGGCGAACCCTTCGTCCGGATCTGCGCCACGCTGGCGCCGGCCAGCGTCGACAGGACGATCCGGCCCCAGCGCGCCACCGGCTGGCGGCCGCTCGCCGAAGCGGCCAGCATCGTCAGGTCGGCCTTCTCCGCCTCGCCGTCGAACTTCCGGTGCTCCGCCCGGCCCCGCCCGGCGCCCAGCACCAGGCGCACGGCGCCGCCGCGCGCCAGTTTCATCTGGAGATAGGGCCACAGCGCCGTCAGCGATGTCGCAACACGGCCCTTGAATTGGTCCAGCCGGTAATCCGCCCTGCCCTGGCCGTGCGACAGCGCCACGCCGGCGGTGAGCCGCCGGTCGAGCTTTCCATCCACGCCCAGCCAGCCGGTCCATTGCCTGCCGTCCCAGCGCTCGCCGCGACGCTGGCCCGCAAAGCTGCGATAATCGCCCCGGCCCCAGACCGCCAGTTTGGCGCCGGCGGCCCTTCCCTTCCTGTCTGCCGCCGCGGCGAGCGGCAGGACGAAGGCGCTGCCGCCCAGCAGGGCCGACGGGCTCACCGCCTGGCTGCCGGCACTGCCGGCGGCGGACTTGCCGTCCCAGCGGTCGATCCGGTCCCACCAGTTGCCCTTTTCGGCCGGCAGCGCCGTCATGCCGCCGACCTGCCGGCCGGCCAGGGTCAGCGACGCCCGGCCCGAAGGCACATCCAGGCGCTGCCCGATCGTATCCACCGCACCGTCGAGCGTCGCCTGCGCCACCGCCGCCAGCGTGTGCTTCAGCGACTGCCGCTCCTCCTCCATCGGCGGCCCCGGCGCTGGCGTCGCCGTGGCGATATCCGATGCCGCGCCGTCGCCGCCATGGCCGATGGCGCGGACGCGGAAGCTGTAGGCGACATCGCCTTCGAGCCCGCGCACCGTATGGCTCCGCGTCGCCGCGCCGCTGCCCGGAACGGGGGTCCAGGCAATGTCGGCGAAAGCCCTCGCATTCGCCGCCGTGCCCCGGAGCTTCTGATACTGCCACTTCTGGATGCTGGCATCGGCGGCAAGCGTCCACGAAAGCGTCACCCGCCTTGCAACCGCCTCGGCTTTCAGCACTGCAGCCGTCGGCGCGTCGGCCGGCGTTGCCGTGGCCTCGTTCGATTCGGCACCGTCACCGCCGCTGCCCACCGCTCGAATCTGGAACGCATATGTCGTGCCGTTCGTGAGCCCGGTGGCGACGGTGTATGTCGTGGTGGTCCTGTCGCTGTTCGGAATATCGGTCCAGGCACCCCAGCTATCGGAGGTGTTTACCCTCTGCCGGTATTGCCACTTGTTGATGGCTGCGTCGTCCGACTGGTCGTTCCATTTCAGCGTGACCTGTGCATTCCCCGGGGTCGCAGCGAGACCGGCCGGCCTGGCAGGCGGCGCTCTCGTCTTGAAAATAACCCTGTTGCTGCCGAACGCGATTTCGATGTGGAAATCGCTGTCTCCCAGCGTTTCGAGCAACGTGCCGTCGAACGTGGCCTTCCCGCCGGAGAGACCGAGAGTCGTTCCGGAAAGGTAATCTTTGTCCACTTCCAGCCCGTTTTGAATGTCTTCGACACCGAGATGATCGTTCATGCCGAGATGATCGCTGATACCGAAATGAAAGTTCGAACGGTATGACGATCCTGCACTGAATGAAGTGTTACCCGTGAAGGGAGAGAGCACGGAAACCGTCGCAACTGTCGGCGAATAGTGGAATCTGATGGCCGGTTTTTTGGATGTCCTCGAAATTAACCATATTTTACGATCCGCATTTAAATGATCTACCATACCCGTCGTTAAGTGGTCTGCTGTATTTAACGTTCTATCCTGACTTGTTTTGAACGTGAAACCCGAGAGATCCAGACTTCCCGAAGCGGTAATGGTGGAGTTCCTGCCATCGTCGGAGAAGGTGAAGGTCAGCGTGCCCGCCCCGGCGGCCGGTGCCCCTCCGGCCAGAAAGGCCGCGCCGAGCAGCAGCGCCATGGAAGTGCCGGCGGCCGCCCGCAGGGTGCGCGCGGCAGAGGCCGCGAACCCGGCCGCGAACATGTCGCCGGCGCGGCGCGGCGAAAGCAGGGACGCTCCGGTCATGGCGCGCAACATTCCCGTCGTAGAAGCTGCTTCAGCGGCCTGTTCCAATAAACAAGTGTAAGTATAGGCTATAATATATTGAATACAAACAATAAAAAATTCCACCCTGAGCAGGTCGCGCAGCGGCCGTATCGAGGGACCGGGGCGTATCGAAGGACCGGGCCTTGCCGGGGGAGACAGCCGGCCCGGCGCCTATCCTTCGCCTTCGCCGAAGCCGGCGGCGACCAGGCGCTCCAGGGCGGCGAGCGCGGCGGCGGCGTCGCGGCCCTCGGCGCGGATATCGACGGTCGTGCCCCGGGCCGCGGCCAGCATCATCAGCCCCATGATCGAGTGGCCGGAGACGGTCGTGCCGTTGCGCGAAACGCTTATGTCGCTGGCAAAGCGCGCCGCCGTCCGGGCAAAGGCGGCGGCGGCGCGGGCGTGCAGCCCCCGGCGATTGACGATTTCCGCAGTCAGGCAGGGCATCGGCGCGGCCGGCCCGCTCAGCGCCGGTCGCTCAGCAGGGCGGAGGCGATATTGATATATTTGCGCCCGGCCTCCTGCGCCGCGGCCACGGCGGCGCCGAGCTCCTCCTCGCCGCGCACCGCTGCCAGCTTGATGAGCATCGGCAGATTGATGCCGGCCAGAACCTCGACCTTCGCCGGCTCCATGATCGAGATGGCGAGATTCGAGGGCGTGCCGCCGAACATGTCGGTCAGGACCACGACGCCGTCGCCGGAATCGACCGCCTCGACCCGGTCGAGAATGTCGCCGCGGCGGCGCTCCATATCGTCGTCCGGGCCGATGCAGACGGCGGCCGTCTGCGCCTGCGGCCCGACGATATGTTCGAGGGCGGCGAGAAACTCGTCGGCCAGCCGGCCGTGGGTCACCAAAACCAGCCCGATCATGGGGCGCGCCTTCCGGGAAATTCGGGACGTGGGGTTCGGGAAGTCCGGGCCGGCGCAGACTAGAGCAAGTCCGCTTCCGTTGAAAGCGCATCGCGCCCGTCCGCTCCGGCCGGGCCTGGCTCGATGCGGGCCGGTTCGGCCGGCGCCAGATCGCGGTGGCGCAGCGTGCAGGGCCAATTCCGGCCGGCGAGCCAGGCCGCCATCCGCCGGGCGACGAAGACCGAACGGTGTCGCCCGCCGGTGCAGCCGAAGGCGATGGTGAGATAGCTCTTGCCCTCGTCGCGGTAGCGCGGCAGCAGCAGGGCCAGCAGGGCGCCGAGCCGGTCGAGAAAGGGCGCGAAGGCCGGATCGGCGGCGATATAGTCGCCGGTGCGCGCGTCCAGCCCGGTGGTCGGCCGCAGGTCCTCGACATAGTGCGGATTGCGCAGAAAGCGGACATCGAACACCAGATCGGCATGGCGCGGCAGGCCGTGGCCGAAGCTGAAGCTTTCGACCAGAACCGAAAGCTGCGGCCGGCCGGCGGCGGCGAACCGGTCCTGAACCCGCCGGCGAAGCCCGCGCACCGTCTCGTCGGACGTATCGATCACCGGGTCGGCGAGGCCGCGCAGCGGCGCCACCATCTGCCGCTCCAGCCGCACCCCGTCCGGCACCGGCCGTTCGCGGGCCAGCGGGTGGCGGCGGCGCGTTTCGGAATAGCGCCGGACCAGGATATCGTCGGCGCAGTCGAGAAACATCAGCCGGGCATCGATATCGCGGCGCGCCAGGATGCGGCGTACCGCGGCGGCCATGGCCGCGCTGTCGAAATCCCGCGCCCGCACATCGATGCCGAGCGCGACCGGCCCGGCGCCGCCCGAGGCGGCGAACTCCTCGATCATGGCCAGCGGCAGATTATCGACAACGGTGAAGCCGATATCCTCCAGCGCCCCCAGCGCGGTCGATTTGCCGGCGCCGGAAAGCCCGGTGACCAGCACCAGCCGCCGCGGGCCGGCCGGCTCCTCCGGCGGCGCTGGTCCGGCCGGTACGCTCACGGGCGGAAGCGCTTCATGCGGGCGGCCCCTTCCTGTCGCGGCGAAGCCCGGCCCTGCGGCGCCGGCGCCGGGGCGTCAGCCGGCGGCCGGAATATGCGGCGGGCCGTGGGCGACGGCAAGCCGGATCAGGGCCGCCGCCGTCGGGTCCCGGGGATCGGCCTGCAGCAGCGGCACCGAAATGCCGAGCTCGGTGCGCCAGGCCGGTTCGGGCAGGCGCTCCCCGCCGGCCGGGTCGCCGTCGAAGGGGCCGACGGCGACGAACAGGGCGACCGGCGCCCTGTCGACATGGCCGAGGCGCAGAAAGCCGTTGCCGCGCGCCTCGATCAGGCCGGCGCCCCGCTCCGGCGCCCGCGCGATCAGCAGGGCGCCCTGCCGGTGGAGGCGGGTGACATCGTCCGAGACGAGCATGGCGCCGCCGTCGATGAGCTGGAGGCCGAGCGCGGACTTGCCGGCGCCGCTCGGCCCGGTCAGCACGACGCCGCGGCCGTGGACGGCAACGCAGGTGGCGTGGAGCGCGGCCTCCCCGTCCCCGCCGGCGCGCCGGCGCACCCCGCCGGGCCGCTGCGGCGGCGGGGCCTCTTCGGCAGAATCGGTCGGGTCCGGCGTGCGGGCCATGGCGGCAACGCTGGCACGGCGCCGCCGCGCGGCACAGGGGGCAGGTTGCCGCCCTTTACCGGGGCGCCATCCTCCCGTAACAGGCGCCCATGCTGCTGCAGTTGATCGAGATCGTCCTGCCGGTGCTGATCTGCGCCGGGATCGGCTATGGCTGGGCGCGGGCCGGCCGCGCCTTCGATACCGGGACGATCACCGGGCTGGTGACCAATATCGGCACGCCCTGCCTGATCGTCGCGACGCTGACCGGCCTGCGCCTCGATACCGGGGCCTTCTGGACCATGGCCCTGGCGGCGCTTCTCTCCATCGGCGTCTTCTTTGCCATCGCCTTCGTCGCGACCCGCCTGGCCGGCGACGATTTCCGCGTCTACGGCCCGGCGCTCGGCTTTGCCAATGCCGGCAATATGGGCCTGCCGCTGTGCCTGTTCGCCTTCGGCGATGCCGGCCTGGCGCTCGGCATCGCCTATTTCGCCGTCGGCGCGGTCGGCCAGTTCACCGTCGGCCAGTTCATCGTCGCCGGGCGTTTCTCCCCCGGCCGGGTCGCCGGGTCGCCGGTCGTCTGGGCGACGGCGCTGGCGGTGGCGCTCAACGCCCTCGACTGGCCGATGCCGGCGGCGCTGGACAATGCCTTCCGGCTGCTCGGCGGCTTCGCCATCCCGTTGATGCTGATCGCGATGGGGGTCTCGCTCGCCGGGCTGCGCGTCGGCGATCTGGGCCGGAGCCTGCTCTACGCCGTGCTGCGCATCGCCATCGGCGTCGCCGTCGGGCTCGGGCTGGGCGCCGCTCTCGGCCTGCCGGATGTGGCGCGCGGCGTGCTGCTGATTCAGTGCGCCATGCCGGCCGCCGTGTTCAACTATCTGTGGGCCGCCCATTACGAGCGCAATCCCGAGGCGGTGGCCGGCGTGGTGTTCGTCTCCACCCTGCTGGCCTTTGCCGTTCTGCCGGCAATTGTGGCGCTGGCGCTCGATCCCGGCCTGCTGCCCTGGCGATAGGCGGCGCGCTCAGCCCGCCGGGCCGCTGCCGCCGTCCCCCGGCAGCCGCGGCAGGACGATCTCGAAGCGCGCGCCGAGAACCGTGCCGTCCGGCCCCGTCCGGTTCTCCGCCCGGATCGTGCCGCCGGCGGCCTCGACGATCTGCCGGCTGATGCTGAGCCCGAGGCCGGAATGCTGGCCGAACGCCTCGTCGGCCGGGCGCTCGGAATAGAAGCGGCCGAAAATCGCCTCCTCCCGGCCGGGCGGGATGCCGGGGCCTTCGTCCTCCACGCTCACGCTCACCGTGCTCCGGTCCGCCGCGGCGGCGATCCGGATGCGGCCGTCCGGCCGGCTGAACGAGACGGCATTGGCGATCAGGTTGCGCAGCACCTGGACCAGCCGGTCCTCGACCGCCTCGGCGACCAGCCCGCCGCGTTCCGGCAGGTCGAGCGCGAGCGCCGGCGCCTCCGCCTCCGCCGTCGCCCGGTAGACCCCGGCCAGGGCCGGGAGCAGCTGGCGCAGATCGACCGGGCCGGGCGCGCGCCGCGCCAGCTCGGCATCGAGGCGCGAGGCGTTGGCGATATCGGTAATCAGCCGGTCGAGCCGGCCGATATCCTGTTCGATGATCGCCATCAGGCGCTTCTTCGTCGCCGGGTCGTCGATCCGGCCGGCCGTCTCGACTGCGCTGCGCAGAGACGACAGCGGGTTCTTCAGCTCGTGCGACACATCGGCGGCGAAGCGCTCGATCGCGTCCATGCGGTCGAACAGTTCGGTGGTCAGGTCGTGCAGGGCGGCGGACAGATCGCCGATCTCGTCGCGCCGGTCGGCGAAGGTCGGTATCCGCACCGAACGGCTGCGCAGCCGGCGCATCCGGTCGGCCGCCGCCGCCAGCCGGGCGATGGGCTGCGAGATCGTCCGCGCCAGATAGAGCGAGAGCAGCAGGGAGAGGACGAAGACGATGCCGAACACCAGAACGATATCCTGGCGCAGCTCGCGCACCGAACGGTCGATGCCGGCGCTGGAAATCGACAGCATCAGGGCGCCATAGACCCTCTTGTAGCGCTGGACCGGAATGGCGAAGGACAGGATCAGCCGGTCGCGCTCCGAAACGCGCACCATGCTGCCCTCGTCGCCGTTCAGGGCGTCCTGCACCTCGTCATAGTCCGCCGCGCTCTCATAGGGCCGCTCGCGGTACACTTCGGCCCGGTCGTACCCCTGGGAGAGCAGGAAGAAGAAGCCGTCATAGACGCTGCGCAGAAAGCGCAGCACCCGGCCCGACGCCTCCGGCGGCGGCAGGGCCTCCTGCCGGATGGCGCCGCCCGGCCGCAGCAGGGCGCGGCTGTCGACGATCAGCGCGCCGGAGCGCGCGAACAGCCGGGCGCGCACCCGGCCCGGCCGCACCAGCCGGCGCAGCACCTTGCGCGCCGTCGCGATGTCGATTTCGGTGACCGCCGGATCGCCCGACGGCACGGCCGCCTCGCCGAGCGCGCCGGCGATGATGCGCGTCTCGGTGCCGAGCGCCAGCACCCGGCCCTCGATCAGGCTGCGCTCGTAGACGCCGAGATACATCAGGCCGCCGAAGATCGTCGCCAGCGGAAAGATGCCGATGACCAGAACGCGCAGGGTGAGCCGGGAATAGCGCCGGCTGCGGCGCGCGGCCGGCGCGCGGCCGGCGGCGTTGCGCGCCAGCCCGCCTCCTGCCCCGCCCGCCGGGCGGCGGTCCGGCGGTGGCGCGGCCGCGCCGGGGTCGGGCGGTCTCAGGCGGGCATCGTCCGGCATGGCATCCCGCGATGGCGCCGGGCCCGCTGCGGCGCGCCCTCAGGTCTCGGCGTAGCGATAGCCGATCCCGTACAGGGTCTCGATCTTGTCGAAGCCGTCGTCAACGGCCTTGAATTTCTTGCGCAGCCGCTTGATGTGGCTGTCGATGGTGCGGTCGTCGACATAGATATTCTCGCCATAGGCGGCGTCCATCAGCTGGTCCCGGCTTTTGACATGGCCCGGCCGCCGGGCCAGCGACTGGAGGATCAGGAATTCGGTGACGGTCAGCTGGACCGGCTCTTCCCGCCAGGTGCAGCGGTGGCGCTCCGGGTCCAGCACCAGCGGCTCGCGCACGATGACGCCGTCGCTCGCCGGCCCGGCGGCCTCGGCCTCGGCGCGGCGCAGGACGGCGCGGATGCGCTCGATCAGCAGGCGCTGGGAGAAGGGCTTGGTGATGTAATCGTCCGCGCCCATGCGCAGGCCGAGCACCTCGTCGATCTCGTCGTCCTTCGAGGTCAGGAAGATCACCGGCAGGCGCGACTGGTTGCGGATGCGGTTCAGCAGCTCCATGCCGTCCATGCGCGGCATCTTGATGTCGAGGATGGCGAGATCGGGCGGCCGGGCGGCGATGCCGGCCAGCGCCTCGGCGCCGTCCCGGTAGGTCCGCACGTCGAAGCCTTCGGCCTCCAGTGCAATCGACACCGAGGTGAGAATGTTGCGGTCGTCATCGACCAGGGCAATCGTGCTCTTCATGCTGCGGTCTTCGTGCGCGTTGCGGGTGCCGCCCCGAAGGGATCGTGGCAGCATCGCGGCAGATAGCGGACGAGTCGGGCGACATTGCGGCGCCGTTCCGTTGCCGGCCCGGCTATTCTATCATTCTTCGGCAATCCGGCGAAGCGGCGCCGGCTCCGAACGGCCGACCGGAAACGGGGCGGCAGGGCGCGGCGCTGCAGGGAGAGGCAAGGGGTGACCCGGGACAGGACCGGACCGTTGCTGCGTGCCCTCTGTGTCTGCGGCCTGGCGGCCGCGGCGCTGCTGCCGGTCCCGGCGCCGGCGCATGCTCAGGCCGCGCGGGTGGTGCCGCCGGCCGGGCCGCCCGCCGGGCCGCCCGCCGCAAAGGCCGAACGGCCGCCGGGCCACCGGCTCGGCGATCTCACCATCGGCGAAATCCGGGCGCACCAGTCGGCCAGCCGCGACGGCGCGGCCTATCTGCGCATCGCCAATGACGGGGATGAGGACGACGCCCTGATCGACGCCTCGACGCCCTTTGCCAAGCGGGTGGAGCTGCACGGCCCGCTGCCCGGCGGCGGGGTCTGGGAAACCGGGCCGGTCGATGCCGTTCCGGTGCCCGCCGGCCGGGCGGTCGTGCTGACCGGCACCGGCCAGCGCCTGCGGCTGGTCGGGCTGACCGGCATTCTGGTCGCCGGCTCGACCGTCCCCATCACCCTGACCTTCGAGCGCGGCGGCGCGATTACCGTCCGGGCCCGCATCCTGTCGCCGAACCAGGCCGCCGCCATCATCGAGCGTTCGATGCTCCGGCCGGGATCGGAACCGGAGCCGGACTGGCCATGACAGACGATGCCATGACGGCCGGCCCGGATTCCGGCGATCTCGATTTCGCCCGCGAGCTGGCGCGCGCCAGCGCGGTCGCCAGCCTGGCGACGCTCGACCCGGAGGGCGGCCCGCCGCACGCCTCGCTGGTAACCGTGGCGCTGGACCGGGCGCTCGGCCCGCTGCTGCTGCTCTCCCGCCTGGCGCAGCACCGCCGGAACCTGGCGGCCAATCCGGCCGCCGCGCTGCTGATGACCGGCGAGGGGCGGCGGCACGGCGCGGCCGATGCTGCACCGGCCGATCCGCTGGCCGGCGACCGCGTCACTCTCCGGGGCACGATTGTCGAAACGGACCGGCCGGCGGACCGGGCCCGCTTCCTCGCCCGCCATCCGGCCGCGGCCGCCTATGCCGATTTCGGCGATTTCGACTTTTTCCGCATGACTGTCGGCGCGGCCCATCTGGTCGGCGGATTCGGTCGCATCGCCGCCTTTGCCGGCGCGGCCTGGCCGCCCGATACCGATGCCGATGCCGGGGCGCTGCACGACGCCGAGGCCGATATCGTCGCCCACATGAACGAGGATCATGGCGACGCGGTCGCGCTTTACGCCACCGCGCTGCTCGGCCGGGCCGCTGGATCGTGGCGCATGACCGGGATCGACCCGTGGGGCATCGACCTGCGCCATGGCGGCGAGATCGCGCGGCTTGCCTTCGACGCCGTCGCGGCGGCGCCGGTCCTGACCCCGGAACAGGCGCGCCGGGCCCTGATCGGGCTGGCACGGGCGGCGCGCGCCGGCGCAGCAGCGGGCTGAAGGCGGGGCCGGATGCCGCCCCGGCCGGTGCGGCCGAACGCGGGCGTTGCCAAGCGCCGTCCGGGCTGGCAGTTTTCCGGCAGGCCGGGCGGAGCAGGCCCGGCAGGCAGGCCGCTGGCGGAGGATTGAGGGTGGCGCAAACCGGAACCGTTGCAAGCCGTTTCGGGCTCGACAATCACGGCATCCGTACCGGCGGAACCGAATTCTGGAACCTCGGCGTGCCGGCGCTCTACGAACAGGTGCTGCAGCGCGGCGAGGCCCGGCTGGCCGCTGGCGGCCCGCTGGTCGCGCTGACCGGCGAGCATACCGGCCGGTCGCCGGAGGACAAGTTCATCGTCCACGACGCCGGCAGCGCGGACAGCGTCGACTGGGGCCCGGTCAACAAGCCCATCGAGCGGGCGCATTTCGACCGGCTGCGCGAGCGGATCGCCCGCCATCTTTCCGGCCGCGACCTGTTCGTCCAGGATTGCTTTGCCGGCGCCGACCCGGATTATCGCCTGCGCGTCCGGGTCGTCACCGAATGCGCCTGGCACAGCCTGTTCGCGCGCAACATGTTCATCCGCCCGCCCGCTGCCGAGCTGGCGGGTTTCGAGCCGGATTTCACGGTGCTGCAGGCGCCCTCCGTTCTGGCCGACCCGGCGGAGGACGGCACCAGCAGCAGCACCTTCATCCTGGTCGATTTCGGCCAGCGGACGATTCTGATCGGCGGCTCCGCCTATGCCGGCGAAATCAAGAAATCCGTCTTCTCGATCCTCAACTATCTGCTGCCGGCGCGCGATGTGCTGCCCATGCACTGTTCGGCCAATGTCGGCGGGCGCGGCGATGTGGCGATCTATTTCGGCCTGTCCGGCACCGGCAAGACGACCCTGTCGGCCGATCCGTCGCGCACCCTGATCGGCGACGACGAGCATGGCTGGTCGTCCAACGGCGTGTTCAATTTCGAAGGCGGCTGCTACGCCAAGACGATCCGCCTGTCGGCCGAGGCGGAGCCGGAAATCTTCGCCGCGACCCGGCGCTTCGGCACGGTGCTGGAGAATGTCGTGCTCGATCCGGCGACCCGCGTCCCGGACCTCGACGACGGCTCCCTCACCGAGAACACCCGCGCCAGCTATCCGGTGGATTTCATCCCGAATATCGTCGGCAGCGGCCGCGGCGGCCATGCCGGCAATATCGTCATGCTCACCGCCGATGCCTTCGGCGTGCTGCCGCCGGTCTCGATGATGACGCCGGAACAGGCGATGTACCATTTCCTTTCCGGCTACACGGCGCGCGTCGCCGGCACCGAACGGGGCCTCGGCCGCGAGCCCCAGGCCACCTTCTCGACCTGTTTCGGCGCGCCCTTCATGCCGCGCCATCCGTCGGTCTACGCCCGCATGCTGGGCGAGCGGATCGAGCGGCACGGGGCGAAATGCTGGCTGGTCAATACCGGCTGGTCGGGCGGCGCCTATGGCGTCGGCGAGCGCATGAAGATCGCCCATACGCGCGCCATGATCCGCTCGATTCTCGACGGCACGCTCGCCACCGTGAATGTGGCGCCGGACCCGAATTTCGGCGTGCTGGTGCCCGAGGCCTGCCCGGACGTGCCGTCCGATGTGCTCGATCCGAAGAGTTCGTGGACCGACAAGAGCGCCTATGACAGCATGGCTCGCGATGTCGCCCGGCGCTTCGAGCACAATTTCACCCGCTTCGAGCCCTTTGTCGGCGATGCGGTGAAGAAGGCGGCGATCCGCGCGGCCGCATAGCCGGCGCCGGCGGCCCGGCGTTCAATCGCGCGGCCGCGTCAGCATCCAGGCCAGGTTCGCCTTCACCGCCGGCCA
Organism: Alphaproteobacteria bacterium; assembly: GCA_965221475.1. Lineage (GTDB taxonomy): Bacteria > Pseudomonadota > Alphaproteobacteria > Bin65 > Bin65 > Bin65. The sequence goes on from OZ244891.1 coordinate 1,908,897, forward strand.
GTCCGGCGCGACGATCGAATAGACCGCCGTATCGCGCAGCGTACCGTCCGGCATGATCATGTGGTGGCGCAGGATGCCGTCGAGCCGGGCGCCCAGCCGCTCGATGGCCCGGCGGCTCGGCACATTCATGCAGTGGGTGCGGAACTCGACGGCGATGCAGTCCAGCTCCTCGAACGCCTTCGAGAGCAGCAGGAGCTTGCATTCGGTGTTGAGCGCCGTGCGCTGGACCGCCCGGCGATACCAGGTGTAGCCGATCTCAAGGCGCCGGTTTGCGGCGTCGATGTTCATATAGGTGGTCATGCCGACGGCGCGGCCCTGCAGGGGCCCGTCGCGCCGGTCGAGGATGGCGAAGGGCAGCATGCTGCCCCGTTCCATCAGGCCGAGCCGCCGGTCGATCTCGGCGCCGACCGCTTCCGGGGGCGGCACCGGGGTGTACCACAGGGTGTGCAGCGCGCCGTCCGCCGCCGCTTCGGCCAGGTCCGCGCCATGGTCGCGGGACAGGGGCTCGACGCCGACCGACTGCCCGGCGGCGCTGAAGGGCGCCGGCCACATTCAGAAATGCTCCTCGACGACCCGCCAGGCGGTCTCCGCCCGTTCGCGCGCCATATCGCGGAAGGACAGCGCCTCGGCCGAGGCGGCGTTGCCGTCCAGGCCGCGCTTGTAGACGCCCTGGATGATGGCGGCGCTGCGAAACAGGGAATGGACGACGTAATAGTGGAAATCGTCGATGCCGGCGCGGCCGCTGTGGCGGCAATAGGCCTCGACGAACTCCCGCTCCGTCGGGATGCCGAGCGCCGCATGGTCGAGGGTGCTGAACGATCCGGTGCTGCCGATATCGCCATGATAGGCGGCGCAGCAATAGCCGAGATCGGCGAGCGGATGGCCGAGCGTGGACAGCTCCCAGTCCAGCACGGCGGCGATATCGGCCCGGTCGGGGAAGGCGATCACATTGCCGGGGCGGAAATCGCCATGCACGATGGCGACCGACGGCTCGTCCGGCAGACGGTCGATCAGCCAGGCGTGCAGCCGGTCCATTTCGGGGATTTCCTCGGTCTTCGAGGCCTCGTACTGCTTGCCCCAGCGCACGATCTGGCGCTCCAGATAGCCCTGCGGCCGGCCGAAATCGGCAAGGCCGGCGCGCCCGATATCCACCGTGTGCAGGGCGGCGAGGATGCGCACGAAATCGTCATAGAAGGTCCGCCGCTCCGCCACCGTGGCGCCCGGCATGCCGGCATCGTGAAACACCCGGCCCTCGACCATCTCCATCAGATAGAAGGGCGTGCCGATGACGCTCTCGTCGTCGCATTGCAGCAGGGTCTTCGGCACCGGGACGGCGCTATCCTGCAGCGCGTTGATGACGCGGTATTCGCGATCCACCGCATGGGCCGAGGGCAGCAGCCGGCCCGGCGGCTTCTTGCGCAGCACATAGCGCCGCCCGCCGGCCGAAAGGCAATAGGTCGGGTTGCTCTGCCCGGCCGGGAACTGGCGGACCTCGAGCCCGTCGCCGAACCCGTCGAGCCGCGCGCCCAGCCAGGCGGCGAGCGCCGCCTCGTCGAGCCGGTGGGCGGCGCGGACCGGGATGGTCTCGACGGCGCCGGGGACGGATGCGTCCGCCATCTCAGGCCTCCCCGCCGCCCGGCCGGCCGCGCCCCGTCATGCCGCCGGCTCCGCATCGGGCAGGGCGCGTTCCAGAATGGCGTCGAAGCCGGTCGCGGCCGGCAGGGTGCCGAAGCTGCCGGTCCAGCGCGCGCCGAGGCGCGATTCGCAGAAGGCGTCGGCGATGGCGGTCGGCGCGTGGCGGACGAGCAGGGCGGCCTGCCACAGCACGGCCATGCGCTCGGTCAGGCGCCGCGCGCCGCGTTCGGCATCGCCCGGCCGGGCGAGGTCCGCGCCGAGCCCGTCCAGCGCCGCATCGAACAGCGGGTGGCCGCCGCGCGCCGCGCCCAGCTCCGCCAGCAGGGCGGGCGCTGCCGCCGGCTCCCGCTGCAGGGCGCGCAGCACATCCAGGCAGATGACGTTGCCCGCGCCCTCCCAGATGCTGTTGAGCGGCGCTTCCCGGTAGAGGCGCGGCATCGGCGATTCCTCGATATAGCCCGGCCCGCCAAGGCATTCGAGCGCCTCGGCAGTATGGGCCGGCACCCGCTTGCAGTTCCAGTATTTGCCCAGCGCCGTGCCGATCCGGCACAGGGCGGCGGCCTCCTCCCCGCCGGCCTCCGGGCCGTTACCCGCATCGTCGAAAGTGCGGGCGATGCGCAGCGCGAGCGCGAGCGCCGCCTCGGCCTCCAGCGCCAGATCGGCCAGCACATTGCGCATCAGCGGTTGCTGGATGAGCCGTTTCTGAAAGGCGCTGCGGTTGCCGGCATGGTGGAGCGCCTGGACCAGGGCCTGGCGCATCAGCCCGGCGGAATTGGCGGCGCAATAGAGCCGGTTGCCGGCGACCATGTCCATGATGGTGCGCACGCCGCGGCCCTCCGGCCCGATCATGACCGCCCAGGCCTCGTGCAGCTCGATTTCGGACGAGGCGTTGGAGCGGTTGCCGAGCTTGTCCTTGAGCCGCTGGATGAACAGGGCGTTGCGGCTGCCGTCCGGCTTCCAGCGCGGCATCAGGAAACAGGAGAGGCCGCCCTTCGCCCGGGCGAGGGTCAGGAAGGCGTCGCACATCGGCGCCGAGCAGAAGAATTTGTGGCCGGACAGGCGATAGGCCGCCCCTTCGCCGCTCGCCGCGCCGGCCGGTTCGGCGCGCGTCGTGTTGGCCCGCACGTCGGAGCCGCCCTGCTTCTCGGTCATGAACATGCCGATCAGCGCGCCGGCCTTGTCGGCGGCCGGAATGTCCCGCCGGTCGTAGCGGTCGGACAGCAGGCGCGGAATCCATTCGTCGCCGGCGCCGGGGTTGCGGTGCAGCACCGGCATGACCGAATAGGTCATCGCCATCGGGCACAGAACGCCGCTTTCGGCCTGGCTGAACAGGTAGACGATGGCCATGTTGGCGACATGCGCCCCCGGCCCCCGGTGCAGCCAGGCATGGTTCGGCGCGCCGTTGGCGACGGCGACGGCCATCAGCTCGTGATAGGCCGGGTGATACTCGACCCGGTCGATGCGCCGGCCGTGCCGGTCGAAGGCGCGCAATTCCGGCCCGTGCCGGTTGGCGAGCTCCGCCTGTTCGAAGGTCGCGTCCTGCCCGGCCAGCCGGCCGAACGCGGCCAGATGCCCGGCCGCCCGGCCCGCCCCTTCCCGTACCGCCGCCTCGCGCAGCGCGATATCGCCGGCCCACAGATCCTGATCGCCGATGGGCGGCGGCACGTTGACGACATCGTGGGTCGGCAGTTCGGCGACGGGTTTGAGCGGGATCATGGCCGGGCCCGTTCAGCGCCGGCGGCGGGGGCGGGCGCGCCGCCCTCGCCTTCGGGGACATGGTCCTTGCGCAGCTCCCATTTCAGCACCTTGCCGGTGGCATTGCGCGGCAGCGCATCGGCCCAGGCGACGGAGGCCGGCACCTTGAACCGGGCCAGGTTGGCGAGGCAGTGGGCGATCAGTTCGCGCTCGCTCAGCGTTTCGCCGGGCCGCACGACGACGACGGCCCGGCCGACCTCGCCCCAGCGCGGGTCGGGCACGCCGAACACCGCCGCTTCGGCGACCTGCGGCAGCCGGTAGATCACGCTCTCGACCTCGGCCGGATAGACATTCTCGCCGCCGGAAATATACATGTCCTTCCAGCGGTCGACGATGGTGACGAAGCCCTCCTCGTCCATCCGGGCGGCATCGCCGGTCTTCAGGAAGCCGTCGAGGAAGGCGGCCGCGGTCGCCGCCGGATCGTTCCAGTAGCCGGGCGTGACGTTGGGGCCGCGGATCATCAGTTCGCCGGTCTCGCCGCGCGGCAGTTCGTTGCCCGCTTCGTCGGCCACCTTCAGTTCGGTGTGCAGAACGGTCTTGCCGGCCGAGCCCGCCTTGCGGCGCGCGTCCTTCACATCGAGGAACAGGCCGGCCGGGCTGGTCTCCGTCATGCCCCAGCCCTGGATCAGCGGCACGCCGCGGTCGAGCCAGGCTTCGAGGATCGGCAGCGGGCACGGCGCGCCGCCGACGCCGCAGACGGTGAGGTGCGACAGGTCTGCGGTCGCGAAATTCGGTGCCTGCATCATGAACTGGTAATGGGCGGGCACGCCGAAGAAATGGGTGATGCCGAGCGCCGGATCGCCGATCATGTCGAGCGCCGCCGCCGGCTCGAAATCCCGCACGAGGATATTCCGGCCGCCGGCGTGCAGCACCGGATTGGCATAGCAGTTCAGCCCGCCGGTATGGAACAGCGGCAGGACGACGAGCTGGACCGTATCCGGCGAAAGCCGGCTGGTGAAGCCCAGATTGATGCAGTTGTAGAGCTGCATCCGGTGGGTGATCGTGGCCCCCTTGGGCCGCCCGGTGGTGCCGGACGTGTACATGATCATGACGAGATCGTCATGGGTCAGCGCTTCGATGGCCGGCTCCGGCGGCGTGCCGGCGAGTGCGGCTTCATAGGGATTGTCCGGCCGGTCGACGGCGATCTCCAGCCCGTGGCCGATGCCGCAGTCGCGGCGCAGTTCGGCGCACATGGCGGCGAATTCGCGGTCGTGGATCAGCGCCTTCGGCGCGCAATCGCCCAGGATATAGCGCAGCTCCGGCGCTGCCAGCCGCCAGTTCAGCGGCACCATGATCGCGCCGGTCTTGCCGACGGCGAATTCGAGCTCGAAAAATTCCGGCCCGTTATGGGCGAGGATGGCGACCCGGTCGCCGCGGCCGACGCCGCGGTCCTGCAGCCAGCGCGCCAGCCGGGCCGACCGCCCGTCCATCTCTGCATAGGTAAATTGGCGGCCGTTCTGGATATCGATCTGGGCGATGCTGTCGGGCCGGATCGCGGCCTGGCGCGCCGCCCAGTCATAATGGGGAACGGGCATGCGATACGCTTCCTCCGCTCTTCATTCGCCGCGCCGGGTCGCGCGCCCGCGCCGTCAGCGGCGCTATTGCGGCAGATAGGCGGCGAACTGCTTCTCGACGCCTTTCGGATCGGCGGCGAGGCCCTGGCTGACGCCGCCGGCCACAGCGCCGGGATAGATATCCTCCTCGCCGGCCTCAACCGCGTCGAGCGCCGCATTGGCGACATCGGCCGGCTGCTCCAGCGGCGGCGGGTTCATATTGCCCATGCGGGTATCGATCGCCCCCGGCATTACCGCGACGACGAGCGTTCCCTGGCCCGCCAGCTCGGCGCGCACGCCCTGGGTGAGCGACAGGGCGGCCGCCTTGGAGGCGCAATAGGTGCCGATGGCCGGCAGGTTCACCCGGCTGAGAATGGAGAGCATGTTGACGATGGCACCGCCGCCATTGCCGCCCAGAACCGGGCCGAAGCGCCGGCACATTTCCATCGTGCCGAAAAAGTTGACGTCGATCTCCTCGCGCGCGTTCTGCCAGGCGTCGTCGGCCGAAATCGGCCGGTTGCGGTTCGCCCCGGCATTGTTGACCAGCAGGGTGATGTCGCCGCAGGCGGCCGCGGCGCGCGCGATCCCGTCGCGGTCGGTCACGTCGAGTTCGACCGGCACGACGCGGCCGTCCGGCGCCGCGTAGCCATCGGTCCGGCGCATCCCGGCATAGACCTTCGCCGCGCCCCGCTCCAGCAGCGCCTGGACGAAGGCGGCGCCGACCCCGCGATTGGCGCCCGTGACCAGCGCCACGCAATCGTTCACTTTCATGGTCTGTCTCTCTCCCGCTTCGTTCTCCGCTGCGCCGGCGACCCAGTCCGGATCGACCTCGGGCAGCGGGATCGCATCCAGCAGCCGGCGCGTATAGGGGTGGCGCGGCGCGGCAAAGATCGCCGCGCAATCGCCCTGCTCCACCGCCCGGCCGTTCCGCATCACCATAACCCGGTCGCACACCGTGCGCACGACGGAAAGGTCGTGGCTGATGAACAGCAGCGCCAGGCCGAGATCGCGCCGCAGTTCGCGCAGCAGGGCGAGGATCTGCGCCTGGCTGGAGACATCGAGGCCGGAGACGATCTCGTCGGCCACCACCAGGCGCGGCTGCAGGGCGATGGCCCGGGCGATGCCGACGCGCTGGCGCTCGCCGCCCGAAAGCTCGTGCGGAAAGCGCGCGCCGTGGGCCGGGCGCAGGGCGACCCGCTCCAGCAGGGCATCGACCTGCCGGCGCGCCTCGGCCGCGCCGGCCGCCCGGCCGTGGAGCAGCAGCGGCCGGGCGACGATGGCGGCCACCCGCCGGCGCGGATTGAGCGAGGATTGCGGGTCCTGGAAAATCATCTGGAACTGCGCGCGCAGCGGCCGCAGCCGGTCTTCCGGCAGGGCGGCAATGTCCCGGCCGTCGAACCGCAGCCGCCCTTCCGTCGGCCGGTGGAGACGGACCAGCGTCCGCCCCAGGCTGGTCTTGCCGGAGCCGCTTTCGCCGACGATGCCCAGGCTGTCGCCGGGGGCGAGCGCGAGGTCGATGCCGCGCAGAATGTCCACCGTGGGCGCTGCGCCGAACAGCGGCTTGCGGCTGTAGTCCGGCAGCGCCAGGCCGAGCCCGGCGGCCTCGAGCAGCGGCCGCTCAGCCATCGGCCCGACCGGCGGCACCGGCGGCTTCGTTCCGGTGCGCCGCATCCCAGTCGCGGGCCTCCCGCTCAAGCTGCGCAGTCAGCGCCCGCGGCACCGGCTGCAGCCGGTCGCCGGGCCGGTCGTGGCGCGGCGTCGCGGCCATCAGCGCCGCGGTATAGGGGTGGCGCGGCGCCTCGACGACCTGGCGCGTCGTGCCGGCCTCCAGCACCCGGCCGCCATGCAGCACCGTCACCCGGTCGCAGATTTTGGCGACCACGCCCAGATCGTGGGTGATGAACAGGATCGATGCGCCTTCCTGGGCCTGCATGCGCGCGATCAGGGCGAGCACCTGGCGCTGCACGGTCACGTCGAGCGCGGTCGTCGGCTCGTCGGCGACGATCAGCTTCGGCCGGCAGGCGAAGGCGATGGCGATCAGCACGCGCTGGCGCATGCCGCCGGAGAGTTCGTGCGGATACTGGCGCACCACCCGCTTCGGCGCGCGGATATGGACCTCGTCGAGCAGCTCCAGCGTGCGGGCGCGGGCGGCCGCCCGGTCCATCGCCAGATGGAGGCGCAGCACATCGGCGATCTGGCCGCCGATCCGGCCGGCCGGGTTCAGCGCGGTCATCGGGTCCTGCGGAATGAGGGCGAGGCCCCTTCCCATCAGCCGGCGCCGGCCGCGCTCCGCCAGATGGGTGATGTCGCGGCCGTCGAAGCGCACGAAGCCGCCGGCGATCCGCGCGGCCGGCGGTTGAATGCCGAGCACGACCTTGCCGATCATGGTCTTGCCGGCGCCGGATTCGCCGACCAGGCCATGGACCTCGCCCGGCGCGACGGCGAGCGATACGTCGCGCAGGATCGGCATCCGCCGCCGCGCCCCGGCGATGTCGAGGCGCAGCTGCCGGATCGAGAGCGTGGCGCCGTCGCCGGACCTGTCGGCGGGCCGGTTCGCCTGCATGTCCCGGCCGGCGGCACTCATCGCTGCAGCACCGGATCGAGCGCGTCCCGCAGCCCGTCGCCCAGGGCGTTCAGCGCCAGAACGAGGGCGATGACGCACAGGATGGGCAGGATCATCAGCCAGGGCACCTGGTTCACATAGGTCCGGCCGTCGGCGATCATGCCGCCCCAGGTCGGATAGTCGGACGCCAGCGACAGGTTCACATAGCTGAGGATCGCCTCGACGATCACGGCGATGCCCATCTCCAGGGTGAACAGGACGATCAGCAGGGGCAGCACATTGGGCAGGATTTCCCGCCACAGGATGCCGGCGCGGCCGAGCCCGACGGTCACCGCGGAGGCGACATAATCCTGCTGCTTCTGTGCCATCGTCTCGGCGCGGACGACCCGGCAGAAGCGGGTCCAGTCGATGACGGCGATGGCGATGACGACGGAATGCAGGCCGGTCCCCATCACCGCGACCAGAACGATCGACAGCAGGACCGCCGGAAAGGCCATCCAGATATCGACCAGCCGGGAAATGGCGGTATCGACCCAGCCGCCGAGATAGCCGGCGAGCAGGCCGAGCACCGTGCCCAGCAGGCCGGCGGCGGCCGCCGCCGCAACGGCGACGAAGAGCGCGATGCGCGCGCCGTGGATGAGCCGCGAGAGGATGTCCCGGCCCAGATTGTCGGTCCCGAACAGGTGGCCGGGCTCGGCCTTCGCGTCCCAGAAGGGCGGGAAATACTGCAGCATCAGATCCTGCTCGACCGGATCGTGCGGCGCGAGGACCGGCGCGAACAGGGCGACGAGGGCAAAGAACAGCAGCACCGCGCCGCCGAGGACGACCCGCCGGCTGGCGAGCAGCCGGCGGCGGGCGCCGCCATGGGCCGCCGGCCGGCCGAGCGCGGCCGCCTCAGCCATGGCGCAGGCGCGGATTGAGCAGGGCGTAGCTCATATCGACCAGCAGGTTGATGGCGATGAACAGCACCGCGAAGGTCAGCACCAGGCCCTGGATCAGCGGCAGGTCGCGGTTGATGACGGCATCGATGGCCATGTTGCCGATGCCCGGCCACGAGAAGATTTTCTCCACCAGCACCGTGCCGCCGACCAGGAAGGTGAACTGGACGCCGGTCAGCGTCACCGTCGGCACCAGGGCGTTGCGCAGCGCCTCGCGGCCGACGATGCGGGCGCGCGAAAAGCCCTTCACCCGCGCCATCAGAACGTAATCCTGGGCCATCGCCTCGGCGATCGAGGCCTTGAGCACGCGCGCGACGATCGCCGCCAGCGGCAGCGCCAGCGCCATGGCGGGCAGCAGCATGTGCAGCGCCGCCGAGGCGAAGGCGTCGAAGCGCAGGCGCAGCAGGCTTTCGATCAGCCAGAAGCCGGTCGCGCCGCGAAAGGCGATGTCATGGCCGATGCGGCCGGAAATCGGCAATCCGTCGAGGGCGAAGACGACGACGAACAGGATGAAGAGCAGCGCCCACAGGAAATCCGGGATCGCCAGGATGAAGCCGGCGGCGCCATCGACCGCGGCCTCGCCGAAGCGGCCGCGCCAGAAGGCGCCGGCCAGCGCCATCGCCCCGCCCAGCCCGACCGCGGCGAGCATGGCAACCAGGCACAGCTCCATCGTCGCCGGCAGGCGGCCTAGCACCAGCTCCATCACATCCTGGCGCATCGAGATCGAGGTGCCGAAGCGGCCGCTGGCGAGGTCCTGCAGATAATAGACGAACTGGAGGGCGATGCTCTCGTCGAGGCCGTAGAGCCGGCGCAGCGCGGCAATGTCCTGCGCCGTCGCGCCCGGACCGGTGAGCATGGCGATCGGATCGCCCGGCGCCACCCGCAGCAGCACGAACACCACCGTCGCCACCCCGAACAGGGTCGGAATCGCCAGCAGCAGCCGGCGCAGCAGGAAGGACCAGGACATGAGCCTCCGGCGACAGGGGCGCGGTTCCTCCGCCCGAACCTGCGCCCCCCGGCAATTGCGCGGAAAGGGCGGCCGGCCGCGCCGGCGGGCCGCCTATCCCTTCGACATGCGGTGCGGCAGGACGAAGTTGGCGAAATGGCCGCGGAATTTCAGGCCGGTCTTGTAGACCACCGGCTGGACCTGCTGATAGAGCGGGAAGACATAGGCCTTGTCCGCGATATAGCGGTTGACCTTCTGCCAGCCGGCGATGCGTTTGGCCTCGTCCTTCTCGCCCCAGAGCGGGCCGATCATGGCGTCGAGATCGTCGGTATCCCAGGTCGAGTGGGGCGACGGGCCGAACATGGCGTGGCCGGTCGAGGTGGTCGGGTCGCCGATGGAGTTGCCCCAGTTGTAGAACGCCGCCGGCGCCAGCTTGTCCTGGGCGCGCAGCTCGAAATGCTTGGCGACCTCATAAACCTCGATCTCCGCCTGGATGCCGACCTTGCGCCACATGCCGACAATGGCCTGGATGACCTCGTAATCCTTGGCGATATAGCCGCGGGTGGTCTGGATCGTGAAGCGCACCGGCTTGTCGCGCGAATAGCCGGATTTGGCCAGCAGCACTGCCGCGCCCTTCGGGTCGTAAGGCGTTTTCACCGCCGGGTCGAAGCCGGTATAGGGCGGCGCCAGCAGGGTCTCGATCGGCACGCCATAGCCGCGCAGCAGCCGGTCGACAATCGCCTTCCGGTCCACCGCCATCACGGCGGCCCGGCGCACATTGATATCGGTCATCGGCCCGACATCGTTGAAGAAGATCATGGCGATGTCGGAGACCGGCGTCGCGGCGCCCTCCAGGCCGGATTTCGCCTTCAGCCGGTCGTATTCCTCGAACGGGATATTGAGGGTGAGGTCGGAGCGGCCGCTCTCAACCTCGGCGATGCGCGCCGCCGGATCGGTGACGAATTTGAACACGACCGTTTCGAAGGCCGGCTTGCCGCCCCAGTAATGCGGGTTCGCCTTCAGCCGCACGAAGGAGCCGCGCTGGAATTCGTCCACCCGGTAGGGGCCGGAGCCCATCGGCTGCTTCTCGAAGCCGGCCTTGCCGACCTTGCCGTAATGATGGGGCGGCAGGACATAGGCGGTGAGGAAGGCCATCCATTTGAACAGGTCCGGCATATACTGCTTCACGTCGCCGGTGACGACATTGCCCTCGGCCTTCAGATTGGCCAGCGATGCCCAGACGAAGGAAACCGGATTGCCGGTTTTCGGATCGGCGACGCGCTTCAGGTTCCAGACGATGTCCTGCGCCGTGACCGGCCTGCCGTCCTGCCATTTGGCGCCGTCGCGCACGACCATGCGGATTTTCGTCTTGTCGTCGGTCCAGCCCCATTCGGTCAGCAGGCCGGGCCGGAAGCTGAGATCGGCGTTCTGATCGACATACTGGTCGAAGACGCATTTGTAGATCGACATGAGCTGCGGATTGACCGAGGACAGGCCGGTCGTCGGGTCCCACGCCGGCAGCGGCACGTGATAGGCGATGGTGAGCGTATCGCCGATGGCGGCGGCGGCCGCGCGGTTGAACAGCAGCGAGCCCAGGCCGGTCGCGGCCCCGGCCGCCCCGGCGGCGTGCAGGAATTGTCTGCGGTCGAGATGGGTCATGGTTTCCTCCGCTCGGAAAATCGTCCGGTCGCCGGCCGGCTATTCGGCGGCCTGCGCCGGGGCGCTTTCGGCCCAGCGCTGCATCAGCGTGTTGGACGGTCTTGTCTCGTCGAGCATCTTTTCCGCGGTTGCGATGCCGGCGACCGGCAGGCCCTTGGGATCGAGCGCGCCGATCTGGACCAGCACCGAGGCCTGATCCCAGTAGATATGCTCGTGATACAGTTTCGGGCCGCGGAAATTGATGATGGCGACCAGCGGGATGCGGACCCGCCGGCCGGTCGGCGCCAGGCCGGGCAGCATCCAGTCGATCTCCCGGTCGTGGGTGAATTCGAAAATCATCTCGTCCACCACCCGGTCGGCGCCGACGGTGCGCGAGACCGGGATCAGCGCGGTATCGTCCGGGTTCGCGTTGACGAAATGGTTCTTGTAGAAGCGGTGCAGTTCTTCCTGGCCGACGCCGCCGGTCATGGTCGGGATGTGGTTGACATAGGGCTGCGCCACCATCGTCGCCATGGTGGCATCGACATCGCGGGTCGCGAACTCGTGGTAGCAGTGCATGTCCCACAGATGTTCGAGATCGTAGTCCGGCCCCATGACGCCGCGCAGCAGGGCGATGGTGCGCGAATGGGCCATGCCGGCGGCGGCCTTGTCGTAGGTATCGCGGAACCGGTTGGCGAAGGCGTGCGGCGCCCCTTCATAGACGCCGATCAGCACATGGTCGGTATCGGCGAAGGCCTCGCGGACCTGCTCGACCGCCGCCATCGGCACATGCTCGTCGGCGCCGCCGAAATGGAGCACCATCGGGCAGGAGATGCGGTCCTTGAGGTGCAGCTGCTCCTCGATGCGCACGCCGTAATAGCCGGCCGCGGCATCGACGCCGCACAGGGCGGCCGCCCGGTAGGCCAGCGCGCCGCCCAGGCAGTAGCCGAGCGCGGCCACCTGGGTGGCGCCGCCCTTGCCCTGGCCGCGCACCGCCTCCATGCCCCGCAGCCGGGCGACGGTGGCCGACATGTCCTCGACCGCCCGGTCGAAATCGAACCGGCCGAAATAGTCGAACGCCGTGGCGAATTCAGCCTCGGAATAGCCGAGCTCGACCCGCTTCTCCAGCCGGTGGAACATGTCGGGCGCCAGAACGACATAGCCTTCCTCGGCGAAGTAGTCGCAGGTCGCCCTGATGGCTTCGTTCACGCCGAAAATTTCCTGCAGGACCATCAGGCCCGGCCCGCGGCCGCCCTCCGGCAGGGCGAGATAGCCCTGGAACGTGGTGCCGTCCCCGGCGGGAATGTCGATGAATTCGCCGGTCATGTCGCCCCTCCCCGAACCGCAATCGGCCCGCCGCAGCCCGGCCGAAACCTCTGCCGATGGCCGATCATAGCCCGCCCGGCGGGCGATGGCGAGCCCCGCCCCGGTCGCGGGGCCGCAAGGCGCGGGGCCCGTGCCCGCTATTCGGCCTTGCCGGCCGGGGCGTCGCCGGATGCGCCTTCGGCCGGCTTCTCCTTCGGCAGCGGCTTGAGGAGGTCGTCCATGGTGTAGCGCATGAAGCGTGTGACCGTGCCGGAGACCTTGTAGGCCCAGCCCCCGGTCCGCGCGTTGATGGCCTCCGCTTCCTTGCGCACCGCGTCGGCCGGTTTGAGTTTGGAGTCCTTGCCGGGCGCTTTCTTCAGCAGGGCGGCCTCGTCCACGGCGGCGGCGAAGGTCATCCAGTATTCGTCGTCGTCGTCGCCATCGCCCCGGATCAGCCGCGCCGTGACCGTGAGGCCGTCGAAGGTGCGGAATTCGGCGCGGCCGGCGGCTTTGGCAGCGCTGTCGGCCCCGGCGGCCGGCCGGACATCCTCCAGCGTCAGCTTGTCGAGGCTCTCGGCGATATAGCGCAGGAAGCGCTCGCCCTTGACCTCCCGGCCTTCGGGCTTGTTGCGCAGGGCGAATTCGGCGTCGCCCGCCCGGTCCCGGCCGACGATCACCGCGCCGTCGCCGTCTTTGCCGCCGGGCCCGGTCTGCACCACCTGGCGGATGCGGTCGGTGCCGACATCCATCAGGCTGCGGTCGAGCCAGTCGCCGATTTCCGCCGCCGGCTTCGGGTCGCCGACGGCGAGCCAGCTCTGTTCGTCCGCCGGCAGGCGGACATAGACCAGCGAGCGGCCGAACAGCAGTTCGCGCGAATTGCTCTTGCCGACGATCACATCGGCGACCGTCTTCCCGCCGGCAAAGGCGGTCAGCCGTTTCGAGCGGGCATCCTTGCCGGCCGGGTCCTCCAGTTCGAGCTTGCCGTAGCGCGCCGGGTCGCGCGTCTTGCGCTCGAAGCGCTGCAGCCGGGAGAGCGCGACCAGCGTCTCCTTCACCCGGGCGAAGGCGACCGGGTAGCCGCCCTTCTCCCGCGCCGTCCAGCCGCCGTCGCGCCGCTCCAGCGTGAAGCGCTCGCCGCCGGCGACGATGCGCAGCCGGTCGATGGCGTTGACCGCCTTGGCATCGAGCGCCGGGAAGAAGCGGGCGCCCGCCGCCGGGGCGGTGGCGGTGGTTTCCGGCCGCAGCAGCACGGCGCCGGCGATCAGCGCAACGGTAAGGCCGGAAAGGACCAGGAAGCCTGTCTTGTTCATGGCGGGTGCAGGTGCGGTTCGGCGGTCAGGCGGTTTCATGCCGGCGCCGGCGCCGGCGGGCGCGCCAGATGCCGACCAGGATGGCGAGCACGGCAATCGCCAGCGGGATCAGCGCGATATTGTAGAATTTGATGCGCGCCTCAAGGGCATCGACATCGGCGCGCAGGCCGGCGAGCACGGCGCGCTGCTCCTGCCGGATGGTGAGGAATTTCGCCAGATAGCCGCGCAGCGTCTCCTGCTGCGCCTCGGTCAGCACGGTCTCGCCGTCCTCGCTCCGGGTCCGGGCGTCGTCGATCTTCTTCTGGATGTCCTCCAGGTCTTTGGCCAGCTCCTGCTGCCGGGCGCGCAGCTTGTTCTGCGATGCCTTGCGCAGCGCCTCGACGACCGTGAACGGCCGGGCCGGCGCGCTGCGCCCGCGCAGCGCGCCCAGCGGGTTGGCGCCGGCCAGATCGTCGAGCGCGTTGACGACGAAATCGGCATTGCTGGCGAACGGGGTATAGACCTCGCTCTCGCCCACCTGGGTCTTCTGGGCCCAGAAACCGGTCTCCATGAAATCGGCATCGGCGACCAGAATCAGGTTCAGCGGCCTTTGCGACCGGGCGATATGGGGTGCCGCCTCGGCCTTGTCCTTCGCCCCGGCCTTGCTGTCGTCCTTCGCCGCCTCGGCCTTTTCGGCCTTGTCCGGCGCCTTGTCGTCCTCGCTGTCCGCCGGGCGGCCTTCCGGGAAGGCGCTGTTCGCATCGCCGGTCACGCGCACCGCCAGCCACAGCTTGCGGTTGCCGGGGACATAGCTGCGATAGAGGCCGACCAGGTCCGGCTGCTGCCGGTAGTCCGCCGCCTTGCGCGCCATGGCTTCGCCGGTCGTCGTCGCCAGCGGCGTTATCGCGGTGCCGGCGCCTCCGGCGCCTTCGGGCCGGGTGAAATGGCCGGCAATGCCGAAGATCAGGATGCGGATGCGGGCGGTGACCGGATCGTCCGGGTTCAGGTCCGGCTCGCCGAGCTGCAGATAGGCGATGTGCGGCGCCAGCACGGCGCGGCCCTGGTGGCGGTGGGGCACCTCGATATAGCGGTTGGCGTCGGTCGCCACCGCGGTGCTGTCATAGCCGACGCCCCAGGCCTTGAGCAGCTTCGGCAGATCGGAGCCCGGCTGGGCCGGCCCGGCGCCCATGAAGGTGCGCCGGCGCGGCGCGGTCTCCGGCACCGGGTCGAGCGCGACCAGGGCGCGCCCGCCCTTCAGGACATACTGGTCGATGGCATAGAGCATTTTGTCCGAAAGGGCGCGCGGATGGACGATCATCAGCACGTCGATATCGTCCGGGATGCGCCCGTCGGCCTCCTCGACGGTCACGACCTCGAACAGCTTGCCGATCTCGTTCATGATCGCCCAGGGCTGCTGCATGCCGCCCTGCATGCTGAACGTGCCGTTGATCGGCAGGCCGGCGATCAGGCCGACCTTCTTCCGCTTTGCGCCCAGGCTGTGGACCAGCCGGGTGATGTCGTATTCGATGAAGCGCTGGCGCGACGGGTGGAAGAAGGCGATCCTGTCCTCGTCGTCCACCGTATTGGTGCCGGCAAGGCCGAAATAGGCGCGCCCGCCGCTGTTGTCGATCGGCACGCCCTCGATGCCATAGGCGGTCGCCTTGTCCTCATCGACCGAATAGGGCTCCGGCCGGTAGACCTCCAGACGGATCCTGCCGCCGGAGAGCGCGACATAGCGGTCGAGCAGATTGCGCACCCTGGCTGCTGCCGGGCCGTAGGCCGGCGCCCGCTCGACCAGCGACGGGGAGACGAACAGGCGCAGCACGATGGGCTCCTGCAGCGACTTCAGCACCTTTTTCGTGCCCGCCGAGAGGGTGAATTCCCGGTCTTCGGTCAGGTCGAGCGAAAGGTTGCGCGCCACGCTGCCGACAAAGGCGTTGAACGCGAACAGGAACACGAAGGCGACGATCAGCGTCGCAATCGTCAGGCGGCGGCGGTCGTTGAGCAGCGCCATGGCCTAGGCCGCCTTCCTGAGGTCGAGGACGAGGACGGTCGCGAACAGGAACACGCCGATCACGGAAGCGAAATAGAGCAGGTTGCGCAGGTCGATCACGCCCTTGCGCATCTCCGCGAAGTGGTTGAGGAAGCTGAAGGACGCAATCAGCTCCACCGTGCCGGCCGGCAGCATGTCCCGCGCCGGGCCGAGCACGATTTCCGAGCCCGCCATGGCGAACAGGAAGCAGACGATGGCCGCCAGGACGAAGGCGATCACCTGGTTGCGCGTCGTCGCCGAGAGGCAGGAACCGATGGCGAGATAGCCGCCGGCCATCAGAAAGCTGCCGAGATAGCCGGCGACGATGGGGCCGTGGTCCGGCGCGCCCAGGCTGGCCACGGTGAGCCAGATCGGGAAGGTCAGCGCCAGCGCGACGCCGGCGAACAGCCAGGCGGCGAGAAACTTGCCGGCGACCGCATGCCAGGTCGCAATCGGCAGGGTGAACAGCAGTTCCACCGTGCCGGTCTTGCGCTCCTCCGCCCACAGCCGCATGGCGATTGCCGGCATGAGGAACAGATAGACCCAGGGATGGAACAGGAAGAAGCTGTCCAGATCGGCCTGGTTGCGCTGGAAGAAGCCGCCGAGGAAGAAGGTCGTCGCCCCGGCCAGCGCCAGGAAGACGATCAGGAAGACATAGGCGACCGGGCTGGCGAAATAGGCGGCGAATTCGCGCCGGAAGATGACGGCGACGGTGCGGGCGGCGGTCATCGGGCCGCCTCCTGCCCGGCGCCGGGCATGTCGCCGTTCCCGCCGCCCTTGTCGCCGGCGGTGAGCTGGCGGAACACATCGTCCAGCCGGCCCTGCTCCAGGCGCATCTCGTCGACGTTCCAGCGCCGTTCGGTCACGAAGGCGCTCACCGCCGGCAGCACGGCCGCCCCGTCGCGCGGGATCACCCGGAATACCGGCGCGCCCGGCTGGCCGCTCTCCTCGACCCTGAGGACGCCGTCGAGCCGGCCCAGCCCGTTGCGTTCGGCCGCCGGCGGCAGGGCGCGGGTGCGCACGGTGACCGTATTATGGTGGCGCGCCCGCGCCTCGAGCTCGGCCGGCGTGCCGTCGATCAGCAGCCGGCCATGGGCGATGATCGTCGCCCGGCTGCACACGGCGTGGACCTCTTCGAGAATGTGGGTCGAGATGACGATGGCCTTGTCCGGCGCCATGTCGTTGATGACCTGGCGGACATGGTGCTTCTGGTTCGGGTCCAGGCCGTCGGTCGGCTCGTCCAGGATCAGCACCTCCGGATCGTGCAGCAGCGCCTGGGCCAGGCCGACCCGCCGGGTGAAGCCCTTCGACAGCGTCTCGATGGGCTGGTCGAGGACGGTATCGAGCTGCGCCATTTCGACAACCCGGTCGATGGCCTTCGCCCGCGCCGTCCCGCCGAGGCCCCGGCTGGCGCCGACGAATTTCAGAAAGCCGCGCGCCGTCATGTCGGCGTAGAGCGGCGCGCCCTCCGGCAGGTAGCCGATGCGCGCCTTGGCCGCGATGGGCGCGGTCCGGATGTCGTGGCCGCAGACGATGGCGGTGCCCGAGGTCGGCGGGACGAAGCCGGTGATCATCTTCATGGTCGTGGACTTGCCGGCGCCGTTCGGCCCCAGAAAGCCGAGAACCTCGCCCTTGCCGACGGCGAAGGAAATGCCGTCGACCGCCCGGATCGGCCCGAAATATCTGGTTAGCGACTGAACTTCGATCATCCGGTCCGACGCCCGACAGGTGCAGCGATAGATGCAAAAAACCCGGCTGTGCGGCTTGGCCAAGCCGGCCGGGCAGGCACGGAGGGCCGGATCGCAAACCCGTCCGGCCCCGGCGCGGGGCTTGCGGATGCCGGTCGTGCCGGAGCCAAACATGTGTGCGACTGTGGCAATTTCAAGATGTCGTTCCGCCCTTTCCGGCATGGTCGCCCACGGCCGGCCGGAAGACCGCGGCGATGCGCGGCAGCCAGAGGAACAGGATCGCCGCCCGGGCGACCAGGAACAGGTAGAACGCCAGCCACAGGCCGTGATTGCCCCACAGGTCGAGCAGCGCATAGCCGGCCGGCAGATAGATGGCGAGCGCGAGCGCCATGCCGTTGCGCATTTCGCGGGTCCGCGTTGCGCCGATATAGATGCCGTCGAGCTGGAAGCTCCACACGCCGATGAGCGGAACGACGATGGCCCATGGCAGATAGACCCGCGCCAGTTCGCGCACCGCCGGGATATCGGTGAGCGTATCGACGATGAGGCCGCCGGCAACGAGATAGGCGAGGGCGAAGCCGGTCGCGACGATGCCGGCCCACAGGGTGGTGACCCGGATCGCGTCGCCATAGCGGCGGCGGTCCCGCCGGCCGATGGCGGCGCCGACCAGCGCCTCGGCGGTGAAGGCGAAGCCGTCCAGGCCGTGGCCGATGAACAGGAAGAACTGGAACAGCACGGCATTGGCCGCCAGCACCGTCTCGCCCAGCTTTGCGCCCTGGGCGGTCAGCCAGGCGAAAGCGAAGATCAGGCACAGGGTGCGCAGGCAGATATCGGCATTGGCGCGCAGCAGGCCGCGCGTTCCGGCGCCCCCGCCCGTCAGGCCGCGCCGGCGCCAGCGCCCGCCGAGCGGCCGGTGCAGACGCAGGATGAGCGCCGCGCCGGCGAGCGCCGTTGAGACTTCCGCGATCAGCGTCGCCAGCGCCACCCCTTCGATGCCCATGCCGAGCACCGGCACGAACAGCAGGTCGAGGGCGATGTTCAGCCCGTTCATCCACAGGGTCAGCGCCAGCACGGCGCCGGTCCGCTGCATGCCGATCAGCCAGCCGATCCCGACATAGACCAGCAGGGCTGCCGGCGCGCCCCACACCCTGATATCGAAATAGGCGCCGGCCAGCGTCTCGACCCGCGGCGTCGCCTCGACCGCCCAGAAGGCGATGTGCCGCGCCGGCACCTGCAGCGCCACGATGGCGAGCCCGAGCAGGACCGCGAGCAGCGCGGTGCGCAGGGCGACATCGCGTATTTCCTGATCGTCGCCGGCCCCGCGCGCCTGGGCGATGAAGCCGGTGGTGGCCATGCGCAGGAAGCCGAAGGCCCAGTAGAGAAAGCTGAACACCATGGCGCCGATGGCGACCCCGCCGATATAGGCCGGGCCGGGCAGATGCCCCATGACCGCCGTATCGACCGCGCCGAGCAGCGGCTGGCCGATATTCGCCAGAACGATGGGCACGGCGAGGCCAAGCACCCGGCGATGGGTGATGGCGTCGGCGGGGCTGGCGGCGGCGCGGAGCGGTGCCAGGGCAGGCCTCCGGGATGGGCGCGGGCGGTCCTTGTCGCCGCCGGCTAGACCCGTTTCGATATCCAGATCGCGGTGCGGGAAATATCCCGGATCGCGCGGGTCAGCAGTGGATAGGCCGGCGCAGCTTCGGCGCCATGGGCAAGGGCGGCATCGCGATGCGCCAGCTCGTCGGCGCGAAATTCCTCCACCGTCCGTTTCAGCTCGGCCTCGCTCTCGTCGAGCCGCGCCGCCTGGTCGGCATAATGCTCGTCGATGGCGTCCTCGACCGCGACGGTGCAGGCCATCGCCGCTTCCCGGCCCAGGAGGGCGGTGGCGGCGCCGAGGGCGAAGCCGGCGACATGCCAGACCGGGGTCATGACCGTCGGCCGGGCCCGGCGTTCGACCATCATCCGGTCGAAGGTTTCGAGATGCCGGCGCTCCTGCGCCGCCATCTCGCGCAGGGCCGGCCCGTCGGCGCTGTCGCCCAGCACGGCGAGCTGGCCTTCATAGATGCGCACGGCGCCGTATTCGCCGGCCTGGTTCACCCGGATCATCCGGTGGATCAGCGCTTCGCCGGCCGGCTCGCCCGGCATCGGGCGGTGCGGTGCCGCCGCCTCGCCCGGCGCCCCTTCGGCCGGTTTCGGGCCGGGCCGGCTCATGGCCGGGCCCGGCGCAGGGCGTGCCGGCCGGCGGCGGCGGCGAAGGCCGCCAGCGCGGCGGAGAAAAGTGCGTTCCAGCCGGCGAGCGAAACGCCGGCGAGCGACCAGGGGGCGGCATCGCAGCGCGCCGGCGGCGCCGCGCCGATGGTGTCCCTCAGGCTGCCGGGGGTGACTCCGGCCGCGTCGAAGCCGGTGGTGCCGCTGCAGGTGCCGGGGCCGGTCCACCAGCCATATTCCACCCCGGCATGGTAGACGCCGACCCCTGCCGTGCCCGCCAGCGCCGCCGCCATCAGCAGCAGGATCGCCCCGGCGATGGCGGTGCGCCGGTGCAGGGCAACCAGGCCGGGCACGGCCAGCGCGATGACGGCGATATGCGGCCAGCGCTGGACATGGCACAGCGGGCAGGGCGCCAGATCGCCGAAATACTGGAAGGCGAGGGCGCCGAGCAGCAATCCCCCGCTGCCCGGCAGCAACAGCAGAAAGGGTGTTCGGCCGGCCGTCATCGCCGCGGCAAGATAGGGTCGGGACTGCGCCCGGCGCGGGCGCCGATCGCCGCATCGCGCCCGGCTAGCGGATGGCGAAGCCCGGATAGCCGGCGGCGGCGATGCGCGCGCATTCGGCAGCATAGGCCGGGTAGCCGCCGATATAGGGCATGAAGACCCGCGGCTTGCCGGGCACGTTGGCGCCGACATACCAGGAGGCGCAGGTCGAGCGCAGGGAGGCGCCGGCCAGGTCGTTGACATGCGCCGCCCAGGCGTCCTGGGCATCGGCTTCGGCCTCGATGACGGTGGCGCCGCGGGCGCGCAGCGCCTCGATGCAGTCGGACACGAACTCGACATGCTGCTCGATGGACGGGATCATGTTGGTCAGCACCGAAGGGCTGCCCGGCCCGGTGATGGTGAACAGGTTCGGGAAGCCGTGGACCGTCAGGCCGAGCAGGCTGCGCGGCCCGTCGCGCCACGCCTCGCGCAGCGGCAGGCCGTTGCGCCCCTTCGTGTCGATGCGCAGCAGGCTGCCGGTCATGGCATCGAAGCCGGTGGCGAAGACGATGGCGTCTGCCTCTATCGTTTCGTCCGGCATCGTCTCGTCCGGCCCGGCGATGACGACCCCGGCCTCGCCGATGGCCCGGAGCGGCCGCTCGACAAGGTCGATCAGGCGGACATTGGGGCGGTTGTAGGTTTCGAAATAATCGATATCGACACACAGGCGCTTGCAGCCGATCACATTGGTCGGCGACAGTTTGCGGGCCGTTTCGGGGTCGTGGACGGTCTTGCGGATTTTGGCGCGGACGAAGTCGGCCGCCGTTTCGTTGGCGACCGGATCGCGCAGCAGATCCTCATAGCTGGCCATGAAGGTGAGCCCGCCGGTCTGCCAGCGGCGCTCATATTCGGCGGTGCGCGCCGCCGGGCTGTCGGCCAGCGCCGAGGGCCGGGGCGGCTCGACGGGGAAGCAGCCGATCTGCTTCTTCGCCCTGGCGCGCAGGGCCGGGTAGCTGGCCTTGACGCCGGCGATTTCGTCCGCCGCCAGCGGCCGGTTGTGCGCCGGGACGGAATAGTTCGCCGTGCGCTGGAAGACGGTGAGCCGGGCGGCCTGGCGGGCGACGTTCGGGATCGTCTGAATGGCCGAGGAGCCGGTGCCGATCACGGCGACGCGCAGGCCGGTGAAATCGACCGGTTCGTGGGGCCAGCGGCCGGTATGGTAGATCGCGCCGCCGAACCGGTTGCGGCCGGGAATGTCCGGCAGGTTGGCGCTCGACAGGCAGCCTGTCGCCATGATGCAGAAGCGGGCGGTCACGGTCTCCGGCGCGCCGCCGGCCGGCTCCAGCCGGACCGACCACCGCTCCGCGCCATCGTCCCAGTGCACCGCCGCCACGCTCGTATCGAACTGCATGTCCGGCCGCAGGGCGAACCGGTCGGCGACATGGTTGGCGTAGCGCAGGATCTCCGGCTGGGTCGCATAGCGCTCGGTCCACGTCCATTCCTGCTGCAGCTCGTCGTCGAACTGGTAGGAATAGAACATGCTCTCGACATCGCAGCGCGCGCCGGGATAGCGGTTCCAGTACCAGGTGCCGCCGACCCCGCCGCCGGCCTCGAAAATCCGGGCGCGGAAGCCGGCATTGCGCAGCCGCAGCAGCATGTACATGCCGGCGAAGCCGGCGCCGACGATCAGGGCGTCGAGATCGGGCGGGGCGGCTGCGGCCGCGGCCCGGCGGGCGGGGGTGCGGGTCATGGCGCGCCGGTCTCAGCCGGACCCGGCCTCAGCCGACCCGCCGCGTCGAGACGAAGGCGCGCCATTCGCACAATCTGTCGCCGCGCATCTTCCAGTGCTCGCCGGCGACCTGGCGGCCGGCGCTGCCGTCGCCATTGTCCCAGCTCGCGGTCCATTCCACGGCGATCCAGTCGCCGCTGGCCGCGATCAGGGTCTTGTCGAGCTGCACATTGCGCCGCGCCGCGTCGTAGAACCGCTCGTGAAAGGCGCGGACTTCATCGGCGCCGCGCGCCACCTCCCGGCCGTTCCACACGATGACGGCATCGTCCGTATAGAGCGCCATCGTCTCCTCGACATCGCGCCGCCGGTACACCGCCTCGGCATGGCGCACAACCCGCTCGGCCTCGTCCCGTTTCATGGCTCCTGTCCTCCCGCTCCGCGCCCCGGAAGCGCTCGTTTACCCCGCATCCCGATTCAAGTCCTCGGCGGGGACCAGCCGGTAGTGTCTTTCCTCCACAACCTTAATCTCATCGTCTTGCAGGATAAGTTCGAATAGTGCAACTACCTTATCGTCCATAAACTGAACGGCGATCGCCCGGCAACGAAGGCCGGAAAATTTCTCCTCGGCGAACCGGATATCCTGGGTTGTCTGAACGACACCGATATGATCTTTACTACCCTTTGCCTGAACTGGAATTACGTAATGCCTGCCTCTCTTGTCGAGGCCGACATAAAGCTCATCGATTTCGATTTGACCCAGGCCCCCGACAGTCGTTCGAAGGTGATTCTGAAGACTGTAAGTCGTCAGACCCAGAAATATATCGATCAATCTGTTGTAGCGAACGATTGCCAGAAGAGCTTGTTCATCGTCCAGTGCATAGGCCCGGATCAGCTCAGGTGTCGAATCCGGAATGCTTATCGCCGCTTGATCGACACGCGGTACGATACGGGTCAGTCTTACCAGACGAAACCTGTAGCGGCCTTTTCCGGCACTCTCAATAATCCATTCGCGATCTTTCGGCTGTGTATCTAATATAGCTGCAGGGAGCTTGTTCCGGTATCGAAAAGAATAAAGAATGTCGCCCAGGTTTTTCACACGAGGAAGGTCAAGCGCGATAGCGCCGGTTTCAAGTTCCTCCCGGACAAATTCAAATTCCTCCAACCCCTCGCTGTAGTGCTCGAAGAATACTCGCTCAATCAGTGCATGGTAGCGGTTCTTGCGCTCAGGCATAAGTTTCGAGTCCAGCCGTACGTTCGCGCTCAATCTCGATTTGCTTGCGCTTTTTCGCTCCGCTTTTTCTGTTCCTGCGGCTGGGCAACGGCTTAACCCCAAAATATTCGGCGGCTTGCGAAAGATCGAATGACAGAAGCGCGGGGTCGCCCAACGGAACTGGCGTCGAAGGCGTGCCCGGCGTAATCCCCAGCGTCTCGACCACCTTGGCGGCAATGGCTCTCGCCAGCGGCGGCGGAACCGCATTGCCGATTTGCCGCGCGCCGTGCCATTTCGTCCTGTTGAAGCGAAACCAGTCCGGGAAGCCGTGCAGTCGCGCCATCTCCCGTACCGTTATGCAGCGATCGAAGCGATAGTGGATGGGGCGGGGGCTGGTGAATGCGCCGCGCGCGCCATCCGTTCCGGCCCGAAGCGTGTTGGAGACGCCGGTCGCATTGAGTTTGAAGAACCTGCTGATCGGTTCCACAGTTCCCGGTTTCGTCTCCCCGAATCGCCTGCGCGAGATGGAAGTATGCTCGGTGCGGGCGCTCGATGTCAGGAGTTCCGGACTCCATTCCCGGACATAGCCCGAATGCCAGGCGTCATTGGTGAGACATCGAAGCTGAGCGGCGTACATCGACGGTTGTCCCAGCGCCGATGTCGCCACGGCGTCGGAATCGATCAGGGACTGGAAGCGGTCGGCATCCGGAAGGTCGCCGAGAGCGTCGGCGCAGGTCGGCCCTTCAGGAAGCCCGTCGATGCCTTGGCGTCGCCCGGCGATGTTCGTCGTTGCCGGCGGATAGTCGGGCAACGCCTGGCCCCTTCTGGCCCCGAGGAGAATCAGGCGCTCGCGATGCTGAGGCGTGCCGAAATGCCCTGCGTTAAGAACCTGCCAGGGCACCCGGACATCGTAGCCAACCTGCGAAAATTCTTCCACAAGTTCGTCCAGAAACGCTCGCTGCCTGCCTACGGTCAAGCCCTTGACATTTTCGAATACAAACGATCGGGCCTCCAGCTCAACAACGATACGCACGAAATCGCGGACAAGTCGATTGCGGGGATCGTCGAGAATACGATGTCCGATCAGAGAAAATCCTTGGCAGGGAGCGCCACCGAAAACACAATCTATCTCTCGCTTGCCAATTCCTGTCGCCTCAATAAGGTATTTGCCGGTGACATTTTGGATAGGCCGGGCGACTGTCACTGAATTGGGGAAATTATATTTGTGAACGGCACAATGTACGGGGTCTATATCGACGGCAGAGACTATGTCGAACCCTGCCTGTTCGAAACCCAGGCTAAGTCCTCCGGCGCCGGCAAAAAGATCTATGCCTATCGGCCTCATAATGCCGAGCCTCTATATGCAATGTTTCCCTGAATGGAATTGAGAGGAGCAATGCACGATGGCAATTGAGAATTATTTCCTTCGACGAATTTCATCAATCTAGATTCGAGAGAATCCAGATCGACCGTCTCGCATTGCCATACGACAAGCGCTGCCCAGTCGAGCGCTTCCAGCATTTCCAGCTTTTTTCTATCGCGCTCCCGATTTTTCTCGATCTTGGGCTTCCAGTATTCGAGGCGGGACTTCGGCAATTGTCCTTTCCGGCAGCCATGGCCGTGCCAGAAACAACCGTGAACGAAGATTGCCTTGCGGCGCGAAATAAGGGCGATATCGGGCCTTCCCGGCAAGTCCTTGCGATGAAGCCGATATCGATACCCCATCCTGTGCAACAATTGTCGGACGATCAGTTCCGGCCCGGTGTCCCGGCTCCTAACCGCCTGCATGATGCGCCGGCGTTGTTCCGGGGTTCGGGTGTCCATCGTCGATGCCCGGCAAAGCGAACTTTCGCCACAGGTGCGGCGCCGCCCCGCCCCGCTATCCGGGGACTTCCCAGGTGGCGCCGCGGCGCAGGAGGGTGTCGATGTCGCCCGCGGTCGGCGCCTTTGCCGCGATCTCCCGGTTCTGGGACAGGACCGCCCGTTCATAGCTTTGCGGCGCCGGGCTGCAATAGAGCACGCCGATGGCGATGGGAAATTCCGGCGGCTGCATGCGCGCCAGCGCGCCGGCGACGGTACGGTTGGTCTCGTCATGGACGATGATATCGTCCACCTCCACGCCGTCTGCGCCCACGGTGACGACTTCGAGCTCCAGGGTGTGGCGGTTCAGGCGCAGGCCCTTCTCCCGCTCCCGGCCGAACAGCAGCGGCTGGCCGTGCTCGACCTCGATCTGCATCTCCGCGCGCGCCTCCTTGTCGGTGAAATGCTCGAACGCGCCATCGTTGTAGACGATGCAGTTCTGGATGATTTCGACGAACGAGCAGCCCTTGTGGGCATGGGCGCGCGCCAGCACGCCGGGCAGATGGTCCTGCCGCCGGTCGATGCCGCGGGCGACGAAGCGGGCATTGACGCCGAGCGCCATGCTGAGCGCCGAGACCGGCGAATCGACCGAGCCGTGGGGCGTGGACGGCGAGCGGGTGCCGGTCCGCGAGGTCGGCGAATACTGGCCCTTGGTCAGACCGTAGATCTCGTTGTTGAACAGCAGATAGCTGATATCGACGTTGCGGCGGATGACGTGCATCGTGTGGTTGCCGCCGATGGAGAGCCCGTCGCCGTCGCCGCCGACGACCCAGACGTCGAGGTCCGGGTTGGCCAGCTTGATGCCGGTGGCGAAGCTCGGCGCCCGGCCGTGAATCGTGTGGAAGCCATAGGTCTCCATATAATAGGGGAAGCGCGCGGCACAGCCGATGCCGGAGACGAACACCGTATTGGCCGGGTCGGCGCCGATATCGGCCATGGCCTTCTGGACCGCCTTCAGGATGGCATAGTCGCCGCAGCCGGGGCACCAGCGCACTTCCTGGTCGGTGGCGAAGTCGCCGGGCGACAGGCGGGCAGGGGTCTGAACGTTCATGGCTCCGTCTCCCCCGGCGCTACAGCCGGGCCTCCAGCGCGTTCTCGATCTCGACAATGCGGAACGGCTTGCCGTTCACCTTGTTCAGCGGTTGGGCATCGATGAGATATTCGGCCCGCAGCACCGTCACCAGCTGGCCGGTATTCATCTCCGGCACGATCACCGTGTCGTAGCTGCGCAGCAGTTCGCCCAGATTGGCCGGCATCGGCCAGATATGCCGGATGTGGATGTGGGACACATCATGGCCCCGGCCGCGCATATTGGCGACCGCCCGGCCGATGGGCCCGTAGGTCGAGCCCCAGCCGACGACCGCGATCCGGCCGCCGGCCTGGCCCTGATCGACCGTCTGGGCCGGAATGTCTTTGGCGATGCCGAGAATCTTGTTGCGCCGGTTGTCGGTCATCTTCTGGTGGTTGTCGGCATCGTAGGAAATGTCGCCGGTCAGATGATGCTTCTCGATGCCGCCGATACGGTGCAGCAGGCCGGGCGTGCCGGGCTTGACCCAGGCCCGGGCCATGGTTTCCGGGTCGCGGGCATAGACGAGATAATCTTCCGGATCGGTACGGAACGAGACCGGGAAGGGCTCGTGATCGGCGAAATCCGGGATCTGCCACGGCTCGGCGGCGTTGCTGATATAGCCGTCGGTCAGCAGCATGACCGGGGTCATGTATTTGACCGCCAGGCGGCAGGCCTCGATGGCGGTGTAATAGGCGTCGCCGGGCGAATGGCAGGCGACGACGGCGAGCGGCGAATCGGCGTTGCGGCCATAGACCGCCTGATAGAGGTCCGATTGCTCCGTCTTGGTCGGCAGCCCGGTCGAGGGGCCGCCGCGCTGGGAGTTGACGACGACCAGCGGCAGTTCGGTGGCGATGGCGAGGCCGATCGCCTCGGTCTTGAGCGCGATGCCCGGCCCCGAGCTCGAAGTGACGCCCAGCGCGCCGGCATAGGCGCCGCCGATGGCCGCGCAGGCCGCGGCGATCTCGTCCTCCGCCTGGAAGGTCGTCACGCCGTAATCCCTGAGCGGCGCCAGCAGGTGGAGCAGCGCCGAGGCCGGTGTGATCGGATAGCCGGTGAACAGCATCGGCAGGCCGGCGAGGCGGGCGCCGGCCACCAGGCCGAGGGCAATGCCCTCGGCGCCGGTGAGCGCGCGGTAGGTGCCCGGCGCGATATCCGCCGGCGGCACGACGAAGCTGCCGAACTCGCGCGCCATGTCGGCGGTTTCGCCGAAGGCGTGGCCGGCATTGAGCGCCGCGATATTGGCCTCGGCGATCTGCGGCTTGCTGGCGAACTTGCGGTTGAGCCAGTCCTCGTTCACCGTGCGGTCGCGGCCGAACAGCCAGTCCACCAGGCCGAGCGCCCACATGTTCTTGCAGCGCTGCGCATCCTTGTTGCCGAGGCCAAACGGCTTGACCGCCTCCACCGTCATGCGGGTCATGTCGATATCGAGCCGGCGATAGCCGTCGAGCGTGCCGTCCTCGAGCGGGTTTTCGTCGAAGCCGGCCTTGGCCAGGTTGCGGCGCGTGAACGAGCCGGTATCGACGATGGCCAGCCCGCCCTTGCGCAGATCGCCCAGATTGGTCTTCAGCGCCGCCGGGTTCATCGCCACCAGAACATCGACCGCGTCGCCGGAGGTGCGGATCGTGCGCGAGCCGAAATGGATCTGGAAGGCCGAAACACCGAAGGTCGTGCCGGCCGGCGCGCGGATTTCGGCCGGGAAATCCGGGAATGTCGCCAGATCGTTGCCGGCAAAGGCCGTCGCCTGGGTGAACTGGCTGCCGGTCAGCTGCATGCCGTCGCCGGAATCGCCGGCAAACCGCACGACCGCGCTCTCCAGCTCCTGGTCGGACCGGTCTGCCGTAAACGAGCCGCCTTCCATCGGCTCTCTCCTCCTGTTGCGCGGCTTGCCCGCCGCCGTTCAGTCCAGCACCGCCAGCATGTCGGCGATGCGCCCGAACTTGCGGCGCGGCGCCGGCGGTGCGGCGGCCGCTTCCTCGGCCGCCTCGATCCGTTTCCACTCGTCGAACGATACCGGGCGGATATTGTTTGCCCGCAAACGATTGTCCAGCGCCTCGCGGCCCGGCCGGCCGGCGCCGGTGCCGCAGTCTTCGAGTATCTGGTCCGCCGCGGTCGCGCCGTCGGGCTTGTTCGAGCCGATCACGCCCGAAGGGCCGCGCTTGATCCAGCCGACGGCATAGAGGCCGGGCTCGATCCGCCCGTCCCGGTTGCGGCTGCGCCCGCCCTCGAAAGGAACGCCTTCGATGGGCTCCGACCGGTAGCCGATTGCCGGGATGACGAGGCCGCAGGCGACATCGAAGGTCTCGCCGGTGCCGACGGCGCGGTCGTTCTCGATCCGGGTCCGCTCCATGCGGATGCCCTCGACCCGCGCGCCGCCGAGAATCTCGACCGGGCTGGCGCAGAAGCGGAAATGGACGCGCCGCGCCCGCCCCTCCGGTTCCATGGCCGCAAAATCGCGCAGCGTCGCCAGATTGCGCCCGACCATGCGCAGGTCGCGGTCGCTGAGCGTCGCGGCATAGGCCTCCGGCACATCCGGCGGCACCTCGGCCGGGTCGAGGACCGGCGCGCTGTCCTCAAGCTGGCCCATCTCGCGCAGCTCGACATTGCTGAACCGGGCATGGTGCGCGGCGCGCCGGCCGAACATGTAGACATCGCGGATCGGCGCGGCGTGGATCGCGGCGGCGGCATGGTCGGTCAGGTCGGTCGCCGCCATCTCCGCCGGCGTCTTGGTCAGCACCCGGGCGACATCGACGGCGACATTGCCGACGCCGATCACCGCGACCGCCGCCGTATCCAGCGGCGGATCGAGATCGCGGAAATCCGGGTGGCCGTTGTACCAGCCGACAAAGGCGGCGACGCCGAGCACGCCGGCCTTGTCGTCGCCGGGAATGCCCAGCCGCCTGTCCACGGCGGCGCCGGTGGCGAGCACGACCGCATCGTACATGCCGCGCAGGTCGGCGAGGCCGATATCGGTGCCCAGGCACACATTGCCGTAATAGCACACCCGCGGGTCGCGCGCCGTCTTCTCATAGGCACGGGCGACATTCTTGGTCTTGGCGTGGTCCGGCGCGACGCCGCCGCGGATCAGCCCATAGGGCGTCGGCAGCCGCTCGACGATGTCAATCTCGATATCCTCCGCCGCGCGCAGCAGGGATTCGGCCGTATAGAAGCCGCTCGGCCCGGAGCCGACGATTGCGACGCGGAGCGTCATGCCATTGCCCGTGATGTCAGCCCGCTTCTTCCCGGCGGTTGCCGGAGGGCGCGCGGCCGGCCCGGCGCGAAGCTAGTCCGTGTCTGTCCGGGTTGAAAGCCCTTTGTCGCCGCCGGTCAATGAAGGCGCAGCTGCCCGTTGACGAAGCGGAACTCCGCCGGCCGGACCGCCCGGACCGAAGCGACCCGGACGAGATGCAGCGCGCCTTCCAGATTATCCTCCCAGAAGCGCAGGAAGCGGTGCAGCCGCGGATAGCGCGGCGCCAGGTCGAGGCCCTGCCAGACATAGGTCTGCAGCAGGGCCGGATGGTCGGGCAGGCGGTAGACGATCTCCGCCGTGGTCAGCCGGTGGCCCGCCAGTTGCCGGCGGAGCTCGGCTCCCGCCCGTGCCTGTCTCGGTGCAGTTGCGCCGGTCGGCTGCGTCGCCATGCCGTTTCCTCCCGTTCCGGTCCCTCGCCGGCCCGTCGGCCGCGGCCGGTCTGGCAGCACGCTAGCAGAAGACGGATAGATCAACAATATCAATGGGTTGGCAGCAGCTCCGCCGCCTGAGTGCTGACAGGCCGCGCCGCCGCCCGCGCGCCGGCCGATAATTTGTACCCCTGTTGTTCGCTTCCCCGTGTAAACTGCCGGCCCTGCCCGACCGGAATGCCGCCTGGCGACGCGATGGATTCCCGCACCCCTGCCTCCGCCCCTTCTTCCGGCGCTCCGCCCCGGCCGGCGCCCGCCGCGCCCGGCCGCGCCGCGGGCACGGAGGCGGACCGGCTGGCGCGCGGCGTCTGCCGCTTCCTCGCCGCCCGCGGCTACAGCACGCTGACCGAATTCCCGGTCGGCAGCGGCCGGCGGGTCGATGTCGTCGGCCTGAACCGCGACCGGCATTTCGTCGTCGTCGAGATCAAGACCTCGCCGGCCGATTTCCGCAGCGACGCCAAATGGCCGGATTATCTGCCCTGGTGCGATGCCTTCTATTTCGCCGTGCCGGACGGTTTCCCGGCCGCCATCCTGCCGGCGGACCGCGGCCTGCTGGTCGCCGACGCCTTCGACGCCGCGGTGCTGCGCGAGGCCCCGCCCTGCACCATGAACCCGGCGCGCCGGCGCGCCCAGATCCTCCGCTTCGCCCTCACCGCCGGCCAGCGCCTGCAACAGAGGCTCGATACGGCCGTTCCCCGATAGGGCCCCGTCCCTCGATACGGCCTCCCTCGATACGCCCCGGACTTCGTCCGGGGCTACTCGGGATGAGGGTATTTGTTATTTAAATTCAATAAATTATCCCAAATCCTCCTCCGCCCTCATCCCGAGTAGGCCGCGAAGCGGCCGTATCGAGGGACGGCACCGCACAGAACGCACCGCACCTGCCCCCGCGCCCGGCCGCCCGGACCGTCAGCGTTTGTACTCCTGGCAGCCGAGCTTCTTGCCGTGGCTGTACTGGCACACTCTGCGGGAGCCGTCGGCACGGCGAGTGACCGCCCGGCCGTGATCTTTGCCGTTCACAACGGGCGTTTCGCTAACACTTCCATAGTTCCAGCGGATGACTTCCAAGCCATGACGTATGCCGTTCACGAAGGGAATTTCATAAACCACCTTACCGGGAATCCGCAAGATCCACCGGCCATGCGCCACGCCGTTAACAAAGGGGCCTTCATAGGATTTTCCATCCCCCTCAGGAATGGCCCACCGGCCATGCGCCACGCCGCTCCGACAGGGGCCGGTCGCGTGCTCTGTTTCGGGAAAGTATATGGCCCATTCCCGCAATTCGATCCATATATGGCATCCTGACCGGCCGGACACTTCCGCCCAGCACTGTTCACGGGGCTTGCCGCCCTTGCCGGCGCATTTCGGCGTGAGGGCGGCGGGCGGGGCTGGCGGTTTTGCGGTTTTCGGGGTCTCTTCCGGGTCCTCCTTCGGCGCAGTGCGGGCGGCGGTCCGGTCGGCCGGCGGCGTGGTTGCCTTCGGTGCGGTCCGGCCGGTCGGGGCGGTGCCCGATGCAGCATTCGGCGCCGGCTTCAGGCCGCCGAGCACGAGGGCCTGTTCGGCCGTCAGCACGCCGGTCGCCGGGTAGCCGTGCGCCGCCTGCCAGCGTCGGAGCGCCGCCCGCGTCTGCGCCCCGGCCACGCCGTCCAGCGGCCCCGGATCGAAGCCCAGCCGCGCCAGCCATTGCTGAATCCACAGCGGGTTCTGCAGCGCCAGGTCCGGCTCCGCCGCCGGCTTCCGGGCCGGCTCCCCCGCAGGTTCGAGGGCCTCCTGCGGGGCCGGGCTCGCGGCGGCCTGCCTTTCCGGCTCAGCCTCCTTCTTCGCAACCGTTTCCGGCAAAGCGTCCCTCGTCCCGTCTTCCACCGGCCCGGCCGCTTCCTTCTCAGCCGCTTCCGGCGCAGCACCCTCCGCCGGCGCAGCCGCCTTTTCCCCGGCATCCTCCGTCGGTGCCTCTGCATCCGATGCCCCGGCGGTCTGCGGGTCGGTGCAGCGCATGCCCGGATCGGACCGGCGGCCGTTCCAGTTGTACGGGCCGAGGTTCGCGCCGAACGCCCCGTCCTGCACCGCACAGGCCGCCCGCCGCCAGCCCGCCTCCGCGTCGCAGGCCATCGGGTGCGTCTGCGGCAGCCGGCCCTGCGCCGTCGCCGGCAGCCATTGATGCGCCCCCTTGCGTGCCGCCCGCCCGCCGGCGCAGCGCCACCGGGAATGGACATTCGGCCCGGTGCAGCAATAGCGCACCGTCAGATCGACATTGCAGCGGTTGAACAGCACCGTGCCATCGCCCGAAGCCTTGTAGTCCACGCAGTCGCCGAGCTTCTCCGGCAGCGGCGCCGCCGCCAGTGCGGGCGGTGCCGGGGCGAGCGCCGCGAGGGCCAGCACCCCCGCAAGGGCAAGGGCCGATACCGCTGCGCCCGGCCCTGCCATCCGTGCCCGCTCCTGTTTCAGCATCGCCCCGCGCATCCCGCATCTCCCGGTTCGTTCCGGCGCCCGCCGGCCGTTGCCCCGAACCCTACCGTTCCGCCCCCGCCCGGCGCAAGCGGGGGGCGTGGGGTCTCGCTCGATGAGGCCGTCCCTCGATATGCCGCCCTTCGGGCGGCTACTCGGGATGAGGGTGAAGGTGGTATGGGGAATAATCTATTGAACAAAACCAACAAATACCCTCATCCCGAGTAGCCCCGGACGCAGTCCGGGGCGTATCGAGGGACGCCATATCGAGGAACGAACCCGACCCGCAGGCACACAGCGAGGCAGAACTACCGCCGGAAATCCTTCTTCGCGGCCTGCTTCAGGGCCTCCCAATCGCCTTCGATCAGGGCGATCTTCTTGCGCCGCGACCAGCCTTTGATCCGGCGCTCGGCGGCAATCGCGTCGGTCGCCCACTGGAATTCCTGCTGCCAGACCAGATCGACCGGCCTTCTGGCGCGCGTGTAGCCCGGAATCTCCCCGCTATTGTGCTCGCCGACCCGCTCCGCCAGCGACCGGCGGGTGACGCCGGTATAGAAGCTGCCATCGGCACAGCGCAGCATGTAGACGAAGGTCGGCGGCTCATGCGTCATCGCAGTTGCCGGTTTCCATGTTCTTCGATCCCTCAATGCGCAGCCTTACGCCGTCCCTCGATACGCCGCCCTTCGGGCGGCTACTCGGGATGAGGGTGGAGGTGGTATTGGGACATATCGATTGAATACAAACAACAAATACCCTCATCCCGAGTAGCCCCGGACGCAGTCCGGGGCGTATCGAGGGACCGGGGCGTATCGAGGGACGGTCCCACCCCCGCCCGCCGTCAGAGCAGGGGTTCCAGCAGGCCTTCCAGGGCAGTGGGGTCGCGCCATTCGAGGCGGACCGGCACCGGCGATACCATCGGATAGGCATCCTTCGGCAGGCGGGCATGGTCCTTCTCGGTGCAGACCGCCCTCGCGCCGCGCTGCTGCGCCAGTTCGCAGATGAACATGATCTCGGTCTCCGGGAACCGGTAATGGTCCGGATAGGCCATGGCCTCGACCAGTTCGGCGCCGATTTCCTGCAGCGTCTCGAAGAATTTGTCCGGCCGGCCGATGCCGGCGAAGGCGACGACCCGGCGCCCCCTGACCGCCATGGCATTCCCGGTCGGCACGAAGCGGGCCTCGAGCAGCGGCAGGCCGGGGGCCGCCCGGTGCACGATTTCGGCCGCGCCGGTGCGGTCGTCGCCGATCAGGATGGCGGCGTCGGC
This sequence comes from Alphaproteobacteria bacterium, assembly GCA_965221475.1. Taxonomy (GTDB): domain Bacteria; phylum Pseudomonadota; class Alphaproteobacteria; order Bin65; family Bin65; genus Bin65. The sequence continues at coordinate 1,942,184 of OZ244891.1, forward strand.
GCGCGCCAGGCCGCCGGCCACCGGTTCGCGCAGCGGGCCGGACGGGATCGGCCGGCCGTTGCCGAAGCCGAAGCCGCCATCGATGACGACCAGCGACAGGGCGGTGGCGACATGCGGGTTCTGGTGGCTGTCGTCGAGCAGCAGGAAGTCGGCGCCGGCATCGACGGCAGCCCGCGCGCCGGCGGCCCGGTCGCGGGCGACCACGGTCGGCACCTTGCGGGCCATCATCAGCGGCTCGTCGCCGACCTCGCGCGCGCTGTGCCGTTCCGGTTCGACCCGCACCGGGCCGGCGAGCCGGCCGCCATAGCCGCGGCTGAGTACGAAGGGCTGCCGCCCGCACGCCTGCAGCCGCCGGGCGAGCGACAGGACGACCGGCGTCTTGCCCGTGCCGCCGGCGGTGAGATTGCCGACGCCGATGGCCGGCACCGGCGGCACATGGCGCGGCCCCCGGCGTACCCGCGCCGCCGTGCCCAGCGCATAGAGCCACGATACCGGCAGCAGCAGGGTGGAGAGCGCGCCCTTGCGCGACCAGCCCTCCGGCGTGCGCATCAGGCGCCGCCGCCGTCGCAGGGGCCGCCCGCTTCGGGTAGCGCAGCCAGCCACGGCTCCAGAAGGGCCATCGTCCGGTCGAGAATGGCAGTACCGTCGGGCACGGCGCGCGCCGCCCGGCCGGCGCGGTCGGCGCATTCGGCCGGATCGGCCAGCAGGCCGCCGACCGCCTGCGCGAGCGCTGCCGCCGAATCCACAGCCCGGCTGGCGCCGGCCGCCTGCAGAAGATCGATGCTGCCGGCGACATTGGCGGTGTGCGGGCCGTGCAGGATCGCGCAATCGAGCCGGGCCGGCTCGATCGGGTTCTGGCCGCCATGGGGCACCAGCGAGCCGCCGACAAAGGCGACCGGCGCCGCGCGATAGAACAGGCCGAGCTCGCCCAGCGTATCCGCCAGATAGATGTCGCAGGCCCGGTCCGGCGCCTCGCCGGCGCTGTGCCGCCGGACGGTGTGGCCGGCCCGGCGCAGCCCTTCGGCGATGGCCGGGCCGCGCGCCGGATGGCGCGGTGCGAGGATCAGCAGGGCATCGCCATGGCGCGCGCGCACCGCCCGGTGCGCCTCGGCCGCCGTCGCCTCCTCGCCCGGATGGGTGCTGGCGGCGAGCCAGACCGGCCGCCCGGCAATCGCCCGGTTGAGCGCGGCCAGCGCCGCCGGATCGGCCGGCAGCTCCGGCGCCGCCATTTTGAGATTGCCCGGAGTCTCGACCCGCCGGGCGCCGAGCCGGCGCAAGCGCGCGGCATCGCCGGCCGACTGGGCCATCGCCAGATCGAACGAGTGCAGCAGGCGGCGGGCCGTACCCGGAAAGCGCCGCCAGCGCCGGAACGACCGTTCGGAGAGCCGCCCGTTGAGCAGAATGAGCGGCCGGCCGCGCCGCGCCGTCTCGCCCAGCAGGGTCGGCCACAATTCGCTCTCGACCCACAGGGCGAGGTCGGGCCGGAAATGGTTCAGGAAGCGGCGCACCCAGGCCGGGCTGTCGGCCGGCGCGAACTGGTGGAAGGCGCGCTCCGGCAGGCGCGCTTCCATAAGCTGCGCCGAGGTGACGGTGCCGGTCGTCACCAGGGCATGGGCGGCCGGCAGCCGGGCCAGCAGCCGGTCGATGAGCGGCAGGACGGAGCGGGCCTCGCCGACGCTGGCGGCGTGGAGCCAGACCAGGGCGCCGTCCGGCCGCGGGTGTCCCGGCCGGCCCAGCCGCTCGCGCCAGCGCGCCGGATGCTCCCGGCCGCGCCGCCGGCGCCAGTGCAGCGCCAGCCGCACCGCCGGCGGCGCCAGCCAGCCGACGCCCCGGTAGAGGCCGAGCAGCATGGCTCAGCCGCGCCCGGCGCCGCCCGCCTGCCGGGCCTGCAGCCGGGCGAAGGCGCCGCCGGCGGCCGCCAGGTCGGCATGGCTGCCGTGCTCGACCACCCGGCCGCCATCCAGCACATAGACGATATCGGCATCGACGATGGTGGAGAGCCGGTGGGCGATGACGATGGTCGTCCGGCCGCGGCGCAGGGCATCGAGCGCGGTCTGGACCTGGCGCTCGGATTCTGTATCCAGCGCCGAGGTCGCCTCGTCGAGCAGCAGGATCGGCGCGTCCTTCAGAATGGCGCGGGCGATGGAGATGCGCTGCCGCTCGCCGCCGCTCAGCTTCGTGCCGAGGCCGCCGACCGGGGTCTCGTATTGCTGCGGCAGTGCCATGATGAAATCGTGGGCGGCCGCCGCGCGCGCCGCCGCCGCAATCTCGTCGTCGCCCGCATCCCGCCGGCCATAGGCGATATTGGCCCGGACCGTATCGTCGAACAGGGTGGTCTCCTGGCTGACCAGGCCGATCCGGGCGCGCAGCGACGCCAGGGTGACGCTGCGCACATCCTGCCCGTCGATGGCGACCGAGCCGCTGTCGACATCGTAGAAGCGCGGGATCAGGTTCAGCACCGTCGTCTTGCCGGCGCCGGACGGGCCGACCAGCGCCACCGTCCGCCCGGCCGGCACGTCCAGCGTCACGCCGGCGCCGTCCCGGCCGAGTGCCGGCGCCCCGCCATCGTAGGCAAACATGACATTCTCCAGCCGCACCGCGCCGGGCCCCGGCGCCAGCGGCCGGGCGCCCGGCCGGTCGACGATCTCCGGCTCGATATCCAGCCGGGCGAACACGCGCTCGGCCGCCGCGAGGCCGCCCTGCAGCTCGGCATTGAGGCGGGCCAGCCGGCGCACCGGGTCGTAGGCCAGCAGCAGGGCGGCGATGAAGCCGGCGAAATCGCCCGGCGTCCTCGCCCCGTCGACAACCTGATAGCCGCCATAGACCAGCACGCCGGCGATGGCGATGCCGGCAATGCCCTCAAGCAGCGGCTCGGTGATCGCCTGGGTTTTCGACTGCCGGAAGTTCAGGCGGAAAATCCGCGCGATGACGGCGCCGGCGCGGCCGGTCTCGTAATCCTCCCCGCCATAGGCCTTGACGTGGCGGATGCCCTGGAACGCCTCTTCCTGAACCGTGGTGAAGCGCGCCATGCCGGCCTGGGTCTCGGCCGAGACGCGGCGCATGCGCTGGCCGATGGCCTGGACCGGCAGCGCCACCAGCGGGAACATGACGAAGACAATGCAGGACAGGATCCAGTCGATCCAGAACATGGCGGCGATCAGGGCGATGGCGGTCACCGCATCGCGGCCGAGGCCGGTCACCGTGCCGGAGAACAGGTTGCGCATCCGGCCGGCATCGTTGGAGAAGGCGGAGACGAGCTGCCCGGTCGGCGTATTCTGGAAATAGCCCAGATCGGCGCGCATCAGGCGGGCGAACAGGGCATCCTGGATATCGGCGATGGCGCGGTGGCCGACCCAGGCCATCGTCGTGATCGCGCCATAGCCCGCGCCGCCCTTGACGACGAAGACGACGATGGTGGCGAACGCGATGAAATAGAGCTGGTTGTAGCGCGGATCGGGCGAGAACAGGCCGGCGATGGCGCCGGTCAGCCAGGCGCTTTCCGCCGCCGGCGCGCCGCCGAACGCGCTGTCCAGCAGTTCCTTGAGCAGGAAGGGCACGGCCGCGGTGCAGGCCGAGACGATGCCGAGCAGGACGAAACTCAGGGCGATGCGCAGCCAGTGCTGCAGCAGGTAATCGCGGATGAGCCGCCTGAGCATCGGCAGCGTCCGGGCATCGAACGGCAGGCCCTGCGCGGGTTTCGGTCTGGCGGCCAAGACTGCGGTTCCGGGCGGTTTTTTCGATCCGGCGCCCTCCATATCATGGCGCCGGGCGGCGGCGCAGAAAGGCCGGCGCGCGCGCGTCCCTATGTCCCAAAGCCCCCTTCCGGCCGGTCCGGGCCGGCGGCGGCCGCGGCGTCGAGGAAGGCGACCAGGTCGCCGGTCGAATGGTGGATATAGTCGGCATCGTGGCCGTTCATCGCCCATTCGCTCGGCGTGCGCACATGCACGGTCGTCATGCCGCGCTCGTGCGCCGGCCGCAGATTGATCGCCATGTCCTCGATCAGCGCGGTCGCCGCCGGGTCCATGCCGTGCCGGGCGAGGAACAGGTCGTAGAACGGATCCATCGGCTTGGGATGGAAGCCGGCGGCGGCGATATCGAAAATATCGGCGAACAGGCCGGCGACGCCGAGCCGGTCGAGCACCGCCTCGGCATGGCCGACCGAGCCGTTGGTGAAAATGTAGCGCGGGCCTTCGAGCCGCTCCAGCGCCGCCGTCAGGCCGGCCGACGGCACGACCGGGCTGTAATCGATATCGTGGACGTAATCGAGGAAATGGTGCGGATCGACGCCGTATTCCTCCATCAGCCCCTTCATCGTCGTGCCATAGCGGCGGAAGAAGTGCTTTTGCAGCCGGCGGGCCTCGTCGGCCGGCAGGTCGAGCATCCCGGCGATATAGGCGCCGATGCGCACATCGACCTGGGCGAACAGGTTGCACTCCGCCGGATAGATCGTGTTGTCCAGGTCGAAGACCCAGTGGCCGATATGGGAGAGATCGGGCAAGGGGCGGCGGCGCCTATGCCGCGTCGGCGCGGATCAGGGTGCCGGTGCCGCTTTCGGTGAAAATCTCCAGCAGCATGGAATGGGGCACCCTGCCGTCCAGGATCACCGCCGCCTCGACGCCGCCCTCGATGGCGCGGATGCAGGTCTCGACCTTCGGGATCATGCCGCCGGCGATGGTGCCGTCGGCCATCAGGGCGCGGGCCGCGGTCACCGTCAGCTCCGGCACCAGCGCGCCCTCCCGGTCGAGCACGCCGCGCACATCGGTCAGCAGGAACATGCGGACCGCCTCGCTGGCGGCGGCGACCGCGCCGGCCACCGTATCGGCGTTGATATTGTAGGTCTCGCCCCGTTCGCCGACGCCGATGGGCGCGATCACCGGGATGATGTCGCTGTCCAGCAGGTCGTCGAGGATTTCCGGGTCGACGGCATCCGGCTCGCCGACGAAGCCGAGGTCGAGAATGCGCTCGATGTTCGAATCCGGGTCGCGCCGGCTGCGCGTCAGCTTGCGCGCCCGGATCAGGCCGCCATCCTTGCCGCTCAGGCCGACCGCCTTGCCGCCGGCGCCGTGGATCGCCTGTACGACCTGCTTGTTGATCGAGCCGGACAGGACCATCTCGACGATATCGACCGTCTCCCGGTCGGTCACCCGCAGCCCGTCGACGAACTCGCTGCTGATGTTCAGCCGCTCCAGCATGCGGCCGATCTGCGGCCCGCCGCCATGGACGACGATGGGGTTCACCCCGGCATGTTTGAGCAGCACGATATCGTTGGCGAAATTGCCCGAAAGGCGCCGGTCGCCCATGGCGTGGCCGCCATATTTGATGACGAAGGTCTGGCCGTCATAGCGGCGCAGATAGGGCAGGGCCTCGGTCAGCGTGCGGGCGGTGCGCAGCCACTGCCGGGCTTCGGTCAGGTTGAATTTCCGGTCAGCCATGGTGCGGCCGTTGTGAAGGGCTCCGCGAGCCTTTAGGCCGGGATGGCGAGCGTGGCAAGGGCGGCGCGCAGCCCGGCGATGCCCCGGCCCCGTTCGGCGCTGGTCGCCACGATGTCGGGATGGCAGGCCGGATGGGCGGCGGCGCGCGGCGCGGTATCGGCAATGCAGGCTTCGAGGCCGGCCTCGTGCAGCTTGTCGGCCTTGGTGAGCACGATCTGGTACGACATGGCGGCGGCATCGAGCAGGGCCATGATTTCCTCGTCGCCGGGCTTGAGGCCGTGGCGCGAATCGATCAGCAGGCAGACCCGGCGCAGGGTCGCCCGGCCGCGCAGATAATCGCGGATCAGCGCGTTCCAGCGCCGGATCGCTTCCTTCGGCGCCCGGGCATAGCCATAGCCCGGCAGATCGACCAGGGTCAGCCGGCCGCCCAGATCGAAGAAATTGATCTGCCGGGTCCGGCCCGGCGTGTTCGAAGTCCGGGCCAGCGCCTTGCGGCCGGTCAGCGCGTTGATCAGGCTGGACTTGCCGACATTCGACCGGCCGGCGAAGGCGATTTCCGGCAGGCCCGCCGCCGGCAGGTCGCGCACGCGGACGACGCCGGCGACGAAGCGGCAGGCCTGGGCAAAGAGCAGGCGGCCGGCCTCGATCCCGTCGCTGTCGGGCGCAGGCGATGCGGAACCGGCAGGGCCGGCCCGGCCGGCATCGTCCGCCGCGTCGTTCATGGCGGCCGGCTTCAGCGGCGCCGGCCGCGCCCGCCGCTGCCGCGTCGCCGGCCCTTGCCGGTGCGGGCCGCCGGCGGCTTGTTGCGGCTCTGCTTGCTGCGGCCCGGATTGGCGCCGGCCGCCGCCGGCGTCCGGCGCTTCGGCGCCGGGGCGGCCTCCTCCGGCTCCCCGGCATCCTCTTCGCCGGCATCGTCGGCGCCGTCCGCACCCGCTTCGCCCCCGTCGCCCGACGCCGGAACCAGGTCGCGGATATTGCCGGCGGCCTGCTTCTTCTCGTAGACGCCCATCCGCTTCATGATCACCCATTGCTGGCCGATGGAGAGCGTATTGTTCCATGCCCAGTAGATGATGAGCCCGGCCGGGAAGATCGCCAGCATGAAGGTGAAGACGAAGGGCAGCGCCATGAAGATTTTCTGCTGCATCGGGTCCGCCGGCGGCGGATTCATCTTCTGCTGCAGATACATCGTCAGCCCCATGATGATCGGCCAGATGCCGATATCGAGATAGGGGAAGCCGGCCGGCCCCCAGGGCAGCAGGCCGAACAGGTTGACGATGGTGGTCGGGTCCGGCGCCGAAAGGTCCTGAATCCAGCCGAAGAACGGCGCGTGGCGCATGTCCACGGCGATGAACAGGGTCTTATAGAGGGCGAAGAACACCGGAATCTGCAACAGGATGGGCAGGCAGCCCGAGGCCGGGTTGATCTTCTTCTCCCGGTAGAGCGCCATCAGCTCCTGGTTCATCCGCTGGCGGTCGCCGGCGTGGCGCTCGCGCAGCTTCATCATCTCCGGCTGCAGCTTCTTCATCCGGCTCATGCTGCGGTAGGACCGGTTGGCGAGCGGGAAGAAGACGATCTTGACCACGATGGTCACGATCAGGATGGCGACGCCGAAATTGCCGACATAGCCGAAAATGACCTGGAGCAGCCAGTAGAAGGGCTGGGTGAGGAAGAAGAACCAGCCCCAGTCGACCAGCCAGTTCAGCCGCGGGATGCCGAATTCCTTCTCATAGATCTGGAGAACGCGGGATTCCTTCGGCCCGGCCAGAATGCGCAGGGTGCGGGCGGTCGTCCCGCCCGGCGCGATCTCGATGTCCGTCCCGGTCTTGAAATAGGTGCGGTAAACGTCCTCGAAGCCCTCGAACTTCTGCCGGTGGTCGAAGGTGAATTCGTACCGCTCCTCCTGTTCGGGCGCGAGCGCGACCGCCCAGTACTGGTCGCTGAAGGCGATCCAGCCGCCGGTCGTCCGGTAGGTCTGCGGCTCGTCCTTTATGTCCGAATAGTCGAGCGGGCTGTCGAAAATCTCCTGCCCTTCGGTGATATAGTTCGATTCGCCCGGCGGCCGGATCGTCGCGTGGCCGCCCTCGCTCAGGATGAAGAAGCCCAGCGTCTCCGGCTCGCCATGGCGGTGGATGAAGCCGGTCGGGCGCAGGACGAAGGGCTTGCTGCTGCGGTTTGCAACCCGGCGCTCCACCGTCACCAGATAGTTCCGGTCGATGGCATAGGTGCGGCGGAATTCGACCCCGTCGCGGTTGCGCCACGACAGGGTGACCGGCCGGCCGGGCTCGAGCGTCGTGCCGTTGGCCTGCCAGACCGTATCCGGGCCGGGGACGATGCCCTCGCTCCGGCCCGGCACTTCCCAGTTCATGCCGACATAATAGGCGCCCGTGGTGCGGCCGGGCCGCAGCAGGTGGATTTTCTCCCGCCGTTCGATGGTCTCCCAGTGCTTCTCCAGGGTGAGGTCGTCGAACACGGCGCCGCGCCGGCAGATCGAGCCGGTGACCGCTTCGGTCCGGATGGGGATGCGCAGGGAGCGCCCGTCGCCGTCCCGGCAGGCGGCCAGCGCCTCGGTGCGGGGCAGCACCGGCTTGTCGGCGACGACGCGCACCGGGGCCCTGGAGCGGGATTGCCCGGTACTGTCCTGCCCGGCCGGCGCGCCGGCGCCGACTTCCAGGCCCGCTTCCTGCCGGTTCGCCGGCTCCGGCGGCGCGAAAAAGACCTGGAAGCCGAAGATGATGGCGATCGAAAACAGGATCGCCAGAATCATGTTGTGGCTGTCGGTGCGGTCAGGTCCCACGGGCCGGCTCCGTCAGGCGCGCCGCTGGCGGGGCGGCACCGGGTCGTAGCCCGATCCGCCCCACGGATGGCAGCGGCCGATCCGCTTCAGGCCGAGCCAGCCGCCGCGCAGGGCGCCATGGGCGCGCACGGCCTCGGCGGCATATTCCGAACAGGTCGGCGCAAAGCGACACTGGCGGCCGAGAAACGCCGAAAGGGTCAGGCGATAGGCCTGGATCGCGATCAGGATCGCACCGGCGGCAAGGCCCGGCGCTGCCGGTTCCGGCGGCGTGGCGCCGGCGGACGGGGCGGCGCCGGGCCGGGATGCAGCGGGCGGGATCATCGGGCCGGGCGCCCTTCCGCTGTCGTGCCCTCCGGCCGGGCCGGCCCATCGGCGCGCCGGCGCAGCTTGCCGAGGCGCCGCAGGGCTTCGCGGAGATCGCGCTGCAGGTCCGGCCACGGCCGGGTCAGCGTGTTCCGGCGCGCGATGAGGACATAGTCGGTCGCCGGGCGCGCCAGCGCCTTCAGGTCGCCGGCGGCGAGCGCCCGCAGGCGCCGGCGGGCACGATTGCGCGCCACCGCATTGCCGACCTTTTTGCTCGCCGTCAGGCCGATGCCGATTTCGGCCGGCCCGCCCGGCGCGCCGGTCCGGGCGTCCGCGGCGGCCCTGCCGGTGCCGGCCGGGCACGCCTGCAGGACGAGGCCGGGCGCGGCCCAGCTTCGCCCGCGGTTGCGGACATGCAGGAATTCCGGGCGGCGCCGGAGGCGCCGGAGGGTCGGTTCTGCTGGCATGTCGAAGGGCGCTTCGCTGGCCGGTCGATGAAGGGTGGAGCCGAATGGCCGGGCCGCCGGTTTCGACGCAAGGGCGGGGCGCCGGGCCGGCGAACGATCCGCCGGTGCGTGCCGCCGCCGCGGGGCCCATGCCGTGCCGGCCGGTCAGGCCGACAGACGCTTGCGGCCCCTCGCGCGGCGGCGGGCCAGAACCTGGCGGCCGCCCCTGGTCGCCATGCGGGCGCGGAAGCCGTGCCGCCGCTTGCGCACCAGCACGCTGGGCTGGTAGGTGCGTTTCACCGGACATTCTCCATCGATCTGCGGCGCCGGGCCGGGCTGCCCCGCCGGCATCGGGCGCCGGCAGGTCGCCGCCCGGGCGGGCCGTCTGTTCCGGGGCTTCGTGCGGGGATCTGGTGTCGCGGAACCTGCCGGGACTGCCGGCGGCTCCCCGGAGCCCCGGCCTCCTTCGAGACAGTTGCGCCGGATATACGGATGCGGCCCCGGCCGGGTCAAGCCGGTCGGCGCGGCCCCCGCCGCCCGGATCGGCGACGAATCCGCACGCTCGGCCCCCTGCCGGCCGGGCCGGACGGGCGCTGCCGGGGGCGGTCCGCGCCATTTCGCGCCCGCCCGTCCCGTCCTGCCCGGCGCGATTTCGTTGCCGGATTGCCGCCGGGCGCGCTATGCATCGCCGCCTGCCCGAACCGCCGAACCGGACCGCCGCTGCCCCCGTGACCGTTCCGTGACCGATTCGCCGCCCCGCCCCGCCCCGTCCGCCGGCCCCGGCCGGTCCCGCTGGCTGCGCGTACTGCCGCTGGCGATCCTGCTGGGCGGCACCGGCCTGTTCCTGGCGATGGGCTGGCACCGCTATATCGGCTTCGAGCATCTGCGCGAAAACCGCGAGGCGCTGACCGCCTGGATCGCCGCCAGGGGCCTGTGGGCGCCGGTACTGTTCGGCCTCGCCTATGCCGCCATGACCGCCTTCTCCATTCCGGGCGGGGCGCTGGCGACCGTCCTCGGCGGCTTCTTCTTCGGCCTGGTCACCGGCTCCGTCGTCGTCGTCCTCGCCGCGACGGCGGGCGCGACCGTGCTGTTTCTCGCCGCCCGCTCGGCGCTCGGCGCGTTCCTGCGCCGCCGGTCCGAGGGCTGGCTGCAGCGGATGGAGGACGGCTTTCGCGAGGATGCCTTCGCCTATCTGCTGGTGCTGCGCCTGATCCCGCTCTTCCCCTTCTGGCTGGTCAATCTCGTGCCGGCCTTTCTCGGCGTCCCGCTGCGCACCTTCGCGCTCGCCACCCTGCTGGGCATCGTGCCGGGCTCGGTGGTCTATGTCAGCCTGGGCAACGGGCTCGGCGCGCTGCTGGAATCCGGCGGCACGCCGGATTTCGCCATCGTCTTCCGGGCGGAAATTCTGCTGCCGCTGATCGGGCTGGCGGTTCTGGCGCTGCTGCCGGTCGCCTACAAGCGCCTTCAGCGCCGCCGGGCCGCCGCGCGCCGGGCGCCGCCCGACGCCTGACGGCGCTGCGCGCGAAGGGCGCAATTCCCGCCCGCCCGATGCTGCGCTACTGTTGGGCCGGATCGCGATGCCGGGCCGGGGCAGAATCGGTGACATGAGCGTGCAGGACAAGGCGCCGGACGGCCGGCAGCGGTTGACCGTCCCCGATATCGCCGGTCGCAAGGGCGGGACGCCCATCGTCTGCCTCACCGCTTACACAACGCCGGTCGCCCGCCTGCTCGATCCCCATGTCGATCTGCTGCTGGTCGGCGACAGCCTGGGCATGGTGCTCTACGGGATGGACAGCACGCTCGGCGTCACCCTCGACATGATGATCGCCCACGGCCGGGCCGTCATGCGCGGCGCGCAGGCGGCGTGCGTCGTCGTCGATATGCCGTTCGGCTCTTATCAGGAATCGCCGGCGCAGGCCTTCCGCAACAGCGCCCGGGTCATGGCGGAGGCCGGCTGCCAGGCTGTCAAGCTGGAAGGCGGGCAGGAGATGGCGGAAACGGTGCGCCACCTCGTCGGGCGCGGCATTCCGGTGCTCGGCCATGTCGGCCTCACGCCGCAATTCGTCAACGCCTTCGGCGGCTTCCGCACCCAGGGCCGTGACGCGGCGGCGGCTGCGCGCATCCGCGACGATGCGGCCGCGATTGCCGATGCCGGCGCGTTCGCCATCGTTGTCGAAGGGGTGCCGGAGCCGCTCGGCCGGCGCATCGCCGGCGATATCGCCGTGCCGGCCATCGGCATCGGCGCCTCGCCGGCCTGCGACGGCCAGATTCTGGTCACCGAGGATATTGTCGGCCTGTTCAGCGATTTCCGGCCGAAATTCGTCAAGCGCTATGCCGATCTGGCGCCGGCGGTCGAAGACGCCGCCCGGCGCTATGCGGCCGAGGTGCGGGCCGGGGCGTTTCCGTCCGCCGAATACTGTTTCGGCGCCGAACGCCCGGCCTGACCGCCATTGCCCGGCGGCGAAGCGATGGCGGCGTTCCGCACCAGGGTGGTCCGGTCGATTCCGGCGCTGCGCGATACGGTGGCGCGCTGGCGGCGGCGCGGCGAATCGGTCGGCCTGGTGCCGACCATGGGCGCGCTCCATGCCGGCCATCTGGCGCTGGTCCACCGGTCGCGCGCCGAGTGCGACCGCACCGTCGCATCGATCTTCGTCAACCCGACCCAGTTCAATCCGGACGAGGACCTGGAGCGCTATCCGCGCCAGGAAGAGGAAGACGTGAACGCGCTTTCCGGGGCGCGCGCCGACCTCGCCTTCGTGCCGCTGGCCGGCGAAATCTATCCCGAAGGCTTCGCCACCGCCGTCCATGTCGGCCGGGTGACGACCGGCATGGAGGGAACGGTGCGCATCGGCCATTTCGACGGTGTGGCGACGGTGGTGTGCAAGCTGTTCATGCAGTGCGGCCCCGACCGGGCCTATTTCGGCGAAAAGGATTACCAGCAGCTGGTCGCGATCCAGCGCATGGTGCGCGATCTGGATATGCCGCTGACAATCGTGCCGGTGCCGACGGTGCGCGAGGCCGACGGGCTCGCCCTGTCGTCGCGCAACGCCTATCTGTCGCCGGCCCAGCGCCGGACCGCGGCGACGCTGAACCGGATTCTGCGCGAGACCGCCGCCGCCATCGCCGACGGCCGCGCCATCGACGATGCCACGGCGGCGGCGCGGCAGGCGCTGCTCGATGCCGGGTTCGACGCCGTCGATTATGTCGAATGCCGGGCGGCGGCGGACCTGGCGGTGCTGGAGGTGCCGGACCGGCCGGCCCGCCTGCTGGCGACGGCGCGCCTCGGCACGACCAGGCTGCTCGACAACGTGCCGGTCGGCTGATCTCCGGCCGTCAGCCGGTCCGCCGCGCCGGGACGAGCAGCACCAGCGCGATGGCGCTCAGCACCAGGGCGAGCGCCAGCGCCTCGCGCCAGCCGAGCGGCTCGCCGAGCAGCAGCGCGCCGCTGACCACGCCGATGGCCGGGATCATCAGCACGCCGATGGCGGCGACCGTCGCCGGCATCGACTGGACGACGCGGAACCACAGGGCATAGCCGAGCACGATGCCGACCAGAAGGACATAGAGCCCGGAGAACATGGCCGCTGGGCTCGCCCGGTGGAGCACGAAGGGCTCGCTGACCAGGGCGATGGGGAGGATCGGGACCAGGCCGATCAGCAGCTGCCAGCCGGCCATTGCCGTCATCGAGACGCCCCATTCGTAATTCTTCACCACCAGCGTGCCGGCCGCCCAGGTCATGGCGGCGAGCAGCACGAAGGCGAGGCCGAGCGGCCGGTCGCCCGTGAACCAGTCGGCGACGGACCGGTCGCCGCCGAAGCCGGCCGAAAGAAGCACCGCAACCCCCGCCATGCCGAGCAGGATGGCGACGGCAAGGCGCCCGCCGATCCGCTCGCCACAGAACAGGCCGCCGAGCAGCGCCGTCCACACCGGCAGCGTGTAGCAGACGATGGCGGCGTGGCCGGCGCCGACGATCTGCAGGCCGAAACCGGTCAGCACATGCCAGCAGGTCATGTTCAGCAGCGCCGCCACCGCCAGGCGCGGCCAGACCCGGCGCGGCGCCCGCCAGCGCGCGCGGTCCTGCAGGATGCCGAGGCCGAGCAGCAGGACGCCGCCGGCGGCGCAGGTCGCGGCGCGGAACTGCCAGACCGGCAGCTCGACGAACACGGTGCGCATGGCCGGCCAGGTCGTGCCCCAGACCAGCCACAGAAAGACGAGGGCGATCAGGCTGCCCGCCGAGGCGCCGGCGCGCATCATGGCCCGGCGGGCCTGCCTTCGGGCGCGCCGGCCGGCCCGCCATCGGGCGCGAACAGAATGAGCGCCACGGCGCCGACGATGAGAGCGAGGGCGATCAGGTCGCGCAGGCCGAACGGTTCGCCGAGCACGGCGACGCCGCTCGCCACGCCGACCACGGGCACCATGAGGGTGCCGATGGCGGAAACGCCGGCCGGCAGGAGGGCGACCGCGCTGAACCAGGCGAAATAGCAGAACACCAGGGCGATCAGGACCAGATAGGCGGTCGCCCACCAGACATCGGCGCCGGCCTCGGGATAGGTCCATTGCCCCATGGTTGCGAACACGGCGACGATGGGCGCGGTGCCGAGCAGAATCTGCCAGCCGCCGAGCGCGAGAACGCCGGTCTGCCACGGCGTGCGCTTCTGGATCAGTACCCCGACCGCCCACAGGGCGGCGCCGGCCAGCGTGAGCGCGAAGCCGAGCGGCTCGGCGCCGATGACGGCGAAATCGTGCGACATCAGCACCGCGATCCCGGCCGCGCCGAGGCCGAGCGCCGCGAGGCGCCGCCGGGTCATGGTTTCGCGCAGGAAGGCGGCGCCGATGGCCGCGGCGAACAGCGGCATGGTGAAGGCCATGATGGCGGCGTGGCCCGAGCCCATCATCGAGACGCCGAAGCCGATCAGGAGGAACCAGCTCGTAATGTTGAACAGGGCGGCCAGGCACAGCGGCAGCCATTGCGCGCGCGGCACCCGCCAGGCGGCGCCGGAGGCCCGGCCGACGGCAATCGCCAAGCCGAGCAGCAGCAGGCCGGCCGCGATGCCGGTCAGCGCCCGGAATTCCCAGACCGGGATTTCGGTGACGATGATCTTCATCATCGGCCAGTTGAAGCCCCAGCCGAGGGCGACGCCGATCAGAAGGGCGCCGCCGCGCGCCCGGCCCGGCAGGGGGGCGCCGGCGCCCCGCAGCGCCGGCATCTAGTCCTGGCCGCCGCGGATCGGCGCCACATATTGGGCTTCGGTATCCCAGGGAAAGTGGATCCAGGTGTCCTGGCTCACCTCGGTGACATAGGAATCGACCAGCGGCCGGCCGGCCGGCTTGGCATAGACGGTGGCGAAATGCGCCTTCGGCAGCCGCTGGCGCACCACCGTGGCGGTGGCGCCGGTATCGACCAGATCGTCGACGATCAGCAGGCCCTCGCCGTCGCCGTCCACGGCCTTCAGCACCTTGACCTCGCCCCTCACCCGGTCGTCATAGGTCGAGACGCAGAACGTGTCGATCAGGCGGATATCCAGTTCGCGGGCGACGATGGCGGCGGGCACCAGGCCGCCGCGCGTCACCGCCACCACGCCGCGTATGCCCTTCAGGCTGCTGAGCCGCCAGGCCAGCGCCTTGGCGTCGCGGTGCAGCTCCTGCCACGAAACCGGGAAGTGGCGGGTGTAGCCGTGCTGCGGTTCTTCGTTGCTTTCGGCCCCGGACATGCCTGTTCCTGCTCCCCCCGCTTGCCGGCCGGCAGTGCTGTCGCGCCGGTGCCGGAGGCCGGTATAGGCGATTGCCGGAGCGCCGGGCAAGATCGCGCCGGTCCGGCGCTTACGCCGCCAGGACGACGCGGCCGACGATCTGCCCGGCCCGCATGTCCTCCAGGGTCTTCTGGGCCTCGCCGAGCGGCCGCCGCTCGACCGGCAGGGCGGGGATTTTGCCGGCGCGGGCCAGCTCCATCAGCGCCGCCATTTCGGCCAGGCTGCCGACATAGCTGCCGGTGAGCGTCATCGCGGTCAGCGGCAGCAGGGGCACGGAGAGCGGGACGGCGCCGCCCATCAGGCCGACGACGATAACGGTGCCGCGCCGGGCCACCGCCTTCATGGCGAAGCCGAGCGAGGCCGCGGCGCCGACGAAATCGACAATGGCCGGCGCGCCGCCGCCGGTCAGCGCGCGAATCCGCTTCGCGGCGTCCGGGGCGCTGCTGTCGACGACATGGTCGGCGCCCAGCTTCGCCGCCGCTTCGAGCTTGGCCTCGTCGATATCGCACACGGTAATGGCGGCATCGGTGAGGGTGCGGGCGATGGCCAGCCCGGCGAGGCCGACGCCGCCGGCGCCGACCAGCACGATATGGCCGGGCCGCCCGCCCGGCGCGGCGACGGCCTTGCGGATCGCCGAATAGGCGGTGAGGCCCGAACAGGCATAGGTGCAGGCGATTTCCGCCGGCACATCGCCATGATCGAACAGATAGCGGGCGTGCGGCACGATCAGATGGTCGGCAAAGCCGCCATCGACGGCAACGCCGATGGAGCGGTGCTGCGGGCAGAAATGTTCGTCGCCGGCGGCGCAGACCGGGCAGTCGCCGCAGCCGATCCAGGGATAGACCACGACGCTGTCGCCGATGGCCACGCCGGTCGCGCGCTCGCCCATGGCGACGACCGTGCCGACGACCTCGTGGCCGAGGCACAGGGGCAGCGCCCGGCCGGCGGTCATATCCGCCTTGCGGCCGCCGCCGAGGTCGAAATAGCCGTCCTGGATGTGCAGGTCGCTGTGGCACACGCCGCAGCCGGCGACGCGCAGCAGCACGGCATCGCCGGTCGGCTCCGGCGTCGGCAGCTCCATCTCGGCGAGCGGTTTGCCGAATTCGACGATCGGGCAGCAGCGCATGACGGGCTCCGGGTTTCGGGGTCGGGGCGGGGGAACGGGCCCGGGGGCCTGGAGGAAGGGTTGCGCAGGCGGGCTATGCCGCCGCCTTCAGCGCCCCCTGGGCGATCATCGATTCGGCGATCTGGATGGTATTGAGCGCCGCACCCTTGCGCAGATTGTCGGCGACGACCCACAGGGCGAGGCCGTGCGGCACGCTCGGATCCCGGCGCACGCGGCTGACATAGACCTTGTCCTCGCCGGCGCATTCGACCGGCGTCACATAGCCCTCGTCGGCGCGGTAATCGACCACCGAGACGCCGGGTGCCGCCGCCAGCGCGGCCCGCGCCGCGTCCTCGTCGATCGGGCCTTCGAACTCCAGATGCACCGCCTCGGCATGGCCGATGAAAACGGGCACGCGCACGCAGGTCGCGATCATCTCGATGGCCGGGTCGAGGATTTTCCGGGTCTCGTTGACCATCTTCCATTCTTCGCGGGTCGCGCCGTCGGGCATGAACGCATCGATATGGGGGATGACGTTGAAGGCGATCTGCTTGGTGAATTTCGCCCGGTCGGTGCCGCCGCCGGCATAGATGTTGCGCGTCTGCTCGAACAGCTCGTCCATGCCCGCCTTGCCGGCCCCGGAGACCGACTGGTAGGTCGCCACCGAAACCCGCCGGATGCGCGCCAGATCGTGCAGCGGCTTGAGCGCGACGACCAGCTGGATGGTCGAGCAGTTCGGGTTGGCGACGATGTTGCGCCGGTCGCCGCGGGCCATATAGCCGGCGAGCATATCGCCGTTCACTTCTGGCACCACCAGCGGCACATCCTCGTCCATGCGGAACCGGCTGGTATTGTCGATCACCAGGCAGCCGGCGGCGCCGGCCCTCGGCGCATAGGCCTCGGACACTTTCGCGCCGGGCGAGGAGAAGGCGATATCGACGCCGGCGAAATCGAAGCCGTCGAGCGCCTCGACCTCCAGAACGCCGCCGTTATAGTCGATGGGTTCGCCCTTCGAGCGCGGCGAGGCGAGCGGAATCACCCGGTCGGCCGGAAATTTCCGTTCCGCCAGCAGGCCGAGCATTTCCCGGCCGACATTTCCGGTCGCGCCGACCACGGCTACGCGATAGCCCATTCCTGCCTGCTCCCCTGTTGCCCGCCCCGGCCGCGCCGTTTGCGGCGGGCGCAACGATCAGGCGGTTGAATTGGCGCGCGGCCGGCCGCACTTCAAGCTATACTGTGCCGCGCCCGGCGGGATGGATTGCCGCCGGCAGGTTCCGGGAGGCGAGAGCGATGCCCGAGACGACTGCACCGGCGAGCGGGCCGGGCGGGGAAGGGGAAAAGAAGGCCAGAATCGCCAGCTATGCGGAATTCTGGCCCTTCTATCTGGGCGAGCACCGCCGGCCGGCGACGCGCCGGCTGCACTATTTCGGCACCTCGCTGGGGATCGCCCTGGTCGTCGCCGCGCTGGCGACCGGCATCTGGTGGCTGCTCGCCGCCGCCCTGGTCAGCGGCTATTTCTTCGCCTGGATCGGCCATTTCTTCGTCGAGAAGAACCGGCCGGCGACCTTCACCTATCCGGTCTGGTCCCTGTTCAGCGATTTCCGCATGCTGTGGCGCTGGGCGACAGGCCGGCTGGCCGGCGATTACGAGCGCTTCGGCATTTCGCAATAAATCGCGCACCGCCCCCTGTCCGGGGCGGTGGCTCCTGCCTCGGCGGCGCGCCGGCCGGCTTTCTTCATGCCCTGCCCTGGCACGCGGGCAGGGCGGCCCGGCCTACTGCTTCTTTTCGGTCGCCGTGCCCGTCGTCGTGGTGTTGGTCACCACGGTCTGCTTGACGTCCGGCTTGCCGGACTGGGCGGTGTAGCCCCAGCCGCAGGCGAAGGCGACGCCGGCCGTACCGAGCGCGAATGCGGCGACCGAAAGGCCGAGAGCGGCCGTCCTGACGATACGCATGGGAATCCTCCCCGCTGAAGGTTTCGTCGTCGGATGACCGGCACAGCCTGCGCCCATGCCTGCCGCCGGTCAAGCCCGAATGTTGCGGAAGTCCCGGCCGGCGTGCCGGCGCCCGGTCATTTGTGCGGCGGCTTGATCATGCGGCCGAGCGGCTGTCCGCCGAACAGGTGGACATGGAGGTGCGGCACCTCCTGCAGGCCGAAGGCGCCGATATTGGTGAGCGCGCGATAGCCGTCGCCATCGATGCCGAGCAGGCGGGCGGTCTCGCCGACGGCGCGGACGAAGCCGGCGATCTCGTCGGCCCCGGCGCGGGCGGCGAAATCCGTCAGGTCCGTATAGGCGCCCTTCGGGATCACCAGAACATGGACCGGCGTCTGCGGGTTGATATCCCGGAAGGCCAGCGCGTGCTCATTCTCATGGACCCTGTCGCACGGAATCTCGCCGCGCAGGATTCTGGCGAAGATATTGTTCGGATCGTAGCTCATCGGCCGCCCGGCCTCCCGCCTTCGGTTTCGTTCGCACCGGCGTTCCGGGCCGCTTTTTCGGCCACGCCGGAGGTGCCTTCCCGTCGCTCCAGCTCGCGCCATACCCGGTCCGGGGCAATGCCGCAGGCCGCCCACAGAACCAGCAGGTGATAGAGCAGATCGGCGCTTTCCGCGGCCAGCGCATCGGCATCGCCGGCCGTGGCGGCGAGGATGGTTTCGACCGCCTCCTCGCCGGTTTTCTGCGCCGCCGCCGGCACGCCGCCGGCGAGCAGCCGGGCGGTCCACGAGGTTTCCGGCGCCGCGCCGCGCCGGCTCTCCACGGTCTCGAACAGCCGGTCGAGCACGTGTCCGCCGTCAGGGCGGCCCGGTTCGCCCGTGCTCATGCCGCGGCCTGCGCCCCGGCAGCCGGTGCCGGCAGGACCGGCCGGACCGGCACGCCGGCCGCCGCCATATGGGCCTTCGCCCCGGCGATGGAAAAGGTGCCGAAATGGAAGATGGAGGCGGCCAGAACCGCCGAGGCCCGGCCCTGCTTCACGCCCTCGACCAGATGGTCCAGCGTCCCGACGCCGCCGGAGGCGATCACCGGAACCGGCACCGCATCGGCAATCGTCCGGGTCAGCTCCAGGTCGAACCCGGCCTTCGTGCCGTCCCGGTCCATGGAGGTCAGCAGCAGTTCCCCGGCGCCGCTGGCGGCCATCCGGCGCGCCCAGGCGACGGCGTCCAGCCCGGTCGGTGTGCGGCCGCCATGGGTGAATATCTCGAAGCCGCCGGCATGGGGGCCGCGCACCGCCCGCCGTGCATCGATGGCGACGACGATGCACTGGCTGCCGAACCGGTTGGCGGCCTCCTGCACGAATTCCGGGCGCTGCACGGCGGCCGTGTTGATCGAAACCTTGTCGGTCCCGGCCAGCAGCAGCCGGCGGATATCCTCCACCCCGCGCACGCCGCCGCCCACCGTGACCGGCATGAAGCAGGATGCGACCGTGCGCCGGACGACGTCGTGGATCGTCTCGCGCCCCTCATGGCTGGCGGCGATATCGAGAAAGCAGAGCTCGTCGGCGCCCTCCCGGTCGTACAGCCGGGCCTGCTCGACCGGATCGCCGGCATCGACCAGATCGACGAAATTCACGCCCTTGACGACGCGGCCGTCCTTGACGTCGAGACAGGGAATGATGCGGGTCTTCAGCATACCGTCACCGCTCGCGGCGGGCAGTGCGGGGCGGGGTGAAATGGAACGCCCGCCGGCCTCGCGTCGCCGGAATCGCCGGTCCGCCGGAGCGTTTCCGGCGCGCTTTCGTTCATACAGGCGGGGGCGGCGATGTTCAATATCGCTGCCGGCCGCCGGCCTCGTCAGGCGGCGGCGCGATCCCGGCGAAACGCTGGACGATCCGGGCCGTCGGCGCCCTCTCGAAGCCCTGTTCGAAGGCGAGCACGGTCAGCCGGCTGGCGAACGCCGCCAGCAGCTCGCCGGGGCGGAGGAGAAAGCGCGGGTTGCGCGGCCGCCCATGGGCCTCGTTGCCCGCCATGAAGGTCTCGTAGATCAGCCGGCCGCCGGGCGCCAGCAGCCCCGGCAGATGCGCCAGCAGCGGGCGGTGCAGATAGTTGCAGACGATGACGGCATCGAACCGGCCGGCCGCGCCCAGGTTTGCTGCGGTCCAGGCCGGATCGCCCGCTTCGAGGTCGAGCGCGACGACGGCGATCCGCTCGTCGCCGCCGGCCAGGGCCGCGAGCGCGGCGAGCGCGCCTTCATCCCGGTCCACGGCCGTGACCTGCCAGCCGCGCGACCGGGCGAGCCGGACATGGCGGCCCCGGCCGGCCGCCAGATCCAGAAGCCGGCCGCCCGATGGAGGCGCCGGCGGCAGGAAGCGCGCGACCCAGGGGCTGGGCCCGGCCGCCGCCCGTTCGGGGTCGGTCGGCTCAGCCATCGCGCCGCAAGGTCTTCCGTTGACGCGCCATAACCCATATATGCCCGTAAATGGAGTCGATCGCCGCCCGCGCACCCGTGCGGCGCGGCGGCATGCCGGATGTGCCATGATCCGCTACACCGTCCGCTGCCAGGCCGGCCACCGCTTCGAAGGCTGGTACCGGGATTCCGCCACCTATGAAAGCCTGCAGGCGGCGGGCGCCGTTTCCTGCCCGGAGTGCGGCTCCACCTCGGTGCAGCGCGCGCCGATGGCGCCGGCGCTCTCCGGCACCAAGGCGACCCGGCGCGACGATGCCGGCCCCGGCGGCAGCTCTGACGGCAGCCCGCCGGATTCCGGTTCGGACCGGCCGGCGCCGGAGGCCGCACCCTCCGCCGCGCCGCCGCCGGCTTCCGGCGAGGACGCACGGCGCATCCATGTGATGGGCCGCATCCGCGAGGCGATGGTCGAAATGCGCCGCCATGTCGAGCGGCATGCCGATTATGTCGGGCCGAAATTCGCCGACGAGGCGCGCCGGATTCACCGGGGCGAGGCGCCGCAGCGCAGCATTTACGGCGAGGCGACGGAGGCCGAATCGGAGGCGCTGCGCGACGACGGCATCGAATTCGGCCGCATTCCCTGGGTATCGAAGACCGACGCCTGAGGCCGCCGGGCAGGTTTATCGGCGGCCGGCGTCGAGCAGCGCCGCGCTCTTATCGTGCCGCGCATGGGCGGCCTTCGCGCGCCGGCGGTCGGCCACGGCATAGCAGTAGACGCAGCCGTGCGGGCAGGTTTCGTAGGCGCCGATATCGCGCGCGCGGGCGCACAGGCAGCCGGGCCGGTTGCCCCGCACCGGCGCGACCACCGGCCGGTCGGCGAGGTCGCCCAGCCGCTGCGCATCGATGCAGCGCGCCGGCGCGGCGCAGTCCGCCACAATCTCCGCCAGCGCCGGCTGGGTGCACAGGGTGAGCCGCATGCCCGCATCGCCGGCAATGGCAGCCAGGTCGCGCACCAGGGCGGCCTGTTCCGCCGGATCGGGCAGGCGCCACGCCAGCCTGGCCTCGCGCGCCAGACGGTCGAGATTGCGCCGGGTCTTGCGATAGGGCTCGACGAAGGACAGCACCGCCTCGTCGACCTGGCCGCGCAGCATCCCGGCCAGCCGGGCGAAATTGCTGCGGTGCCAGGCCGGGCCGGTTTCGGCGGTCAGCACGACCGGGTCGTAGCGCCAGACCGCCGCCCGCGGCCCGAAGCGGCGGGCCAGCAGCGCGATCTGGCGGGCGGCCTCTTCCGCCCGGATCGTCGAGGGCTCCAGCAGCCGCGGATAGCCGGTGACGGTATAGTGTACGACAAAGGGCCAGCCGCGCCCGACGACCGGGTCGAGCCGGTCCAGCAGGGGCGCGAAATTGCGCGTCCAGAAAACGATGCCGCCAACCTCCGGCGGCCGGAGCGGGACGGTCGCGATGCCGCCGCTCCAGGGGTTGCGGACGCGCACCTCGCCGGCGGCGACCCGGTTGAGGAACCAGTCGGCATAGAAGGCCGGAATGTCCGTCCGGTAGGAGGCGGAGACGATCATCGCCGCCAAGTGTAGCACGGGCCGTTTCCCGCCGCCGGCGCCTCCTTGCGGCCCTCCGGCCCCCTTCCTATATGCAGGACTGACATGGGGGAAAGCCCCGCAATCCTGCAATTGACGGCCGGCCTCCCCGCCCCGGCGGGCGCGCCGCCGGCCCGGAACACGGTCGAGGCAGGGGTTCGCGCCGGCGCCTGAACGGGCCTGCGCCTGCCTGCTGCGAAAGGAGAGACCCGGCATGGCCAGAATCATCGGCATCGATCTCGGCACCACCAATTCCTGCGTCGCCGTCGTGGACGGCGGCAGCGCCAGGGTGATCGAGAATTCGGAAGGCGGTCGCACGACGCCTTCGATGGTCGCCTTCGCCGAGGATGGCGAGCGGCTGGTCGGCCAGTCGGCCAAGCGCCAGGCGGTCACCAATCCGGAGAACACGATCTTCGCCGTCAAGCGCCTGATCGGCCGGCGCTTCGACGATCCGATGACCCGCAAGGACGTCGATCTCGTCCCCTACCGGATCGTCGAGTCCGACGGCGGCGACGCCTGGGTCGGCGCCCGCGACGAGAAATACAGCCCGAGCCAGATCAGCGCCTTCATCCTGCGCAAGATGAAGGAGACGGCCGAGGCCTATCTGGGCGAGCCGGTGGAT
Organism: Alphaproteobacteria bacterium; assembly: GCA_965221475.1. Lineage (GTDB taxonomy): Bacteria > Pseudomonadota > Alphaproteobacteria > Bin65 > Bin65 > Bin65. The sequence goes on from OZ244891.1 coordinate 1,964,566, forward strand.
ATGGCGGTCATCACCGTCCCGGCCTATTTCGACGATTCCCAGCGCCAGGCGACCAAGGATGCCGGCCGCATCGCCGGCCTCGAGGTCAGGCGCATCATCAACGAGCCGACGGCGGCGGCGCTGGCCTACGGGCTCGACAAGGAGGGCAGCGGCACCATCGCGGTCTACGATCTGGGCGGCGGCACGTTCGACGTGTCGATCCTCGAGATCGGCGACGGCCTGTTCCACGTCAAGGCGACCAACGGCGATACCTTTCTGGGCGGCGAGGATTTCGATGCCCGGATTATCGATTATCTGGCCGCCGAGTTCAAAAAGGACCAGGGCATCGACCTGCGTGAGGACAAGCTGGCGCTCCAGCGCCTGAAAGAGGCGGCGGAAAAGGCCAAGATCGAACTGTCCAGCGCCACCCAGACCGATATCAACCTGCCCTTCATCACCGCCGACGCCAGCGGGCCGAAGCATCTGAACGTCAAGCTGACCCGCGCCAAGCTGGAAACCCTGGTCGAGGAGCTGATCCAGCGCACCGTCGGCCCGTGCCGGGCGGCGCTCAAGGATGCCGGCCTGAAGGCGAGCGAGATCGACGAGGTGATCCTGGTCGGCGGCATGACCCGGATGCCGAAGGTGCAGGAGACCGTGCAGCAGATTTTCGGCCGCGAGCCGCACAAGGGCGTCAACCCGGATGAGGTCGTCGCCCTCGGCGCCGCGACCCAGGGCGGCATCCTGACCAAGGATGTGAACGAGGTCGTGCTGCTCGACGTGACGCCCCTGTCGCTCGGCATCGAGACCCTGGGCGGCGTCTTCACCCGGCTGATCGACCGCAACACCACGATCCCGACCCGGAAGAGCCAGGTCTTTTCCACCGCCGAGGACAATCAGGGCGCGGTCACCATCCGGGTCAGCCAGGGCGAGCGCGAAATGGCCGCCGACAACAAGCTGCTCGGCCAGTTCGACCTGGTCGGCATTCCGCCGGCGCCGCGCGGCATGCCCCAGATCGAGGTGGCGTTCGATATCGACGGCAACGGCATCGTCAGCGTCACCGCGACCGACAAGGCGACCGGCAAGGAGCAGCAGATCCGCATCCAGGCCTCCGGCGGGCTCAGCGAGGACGAGATCGAGCGGATGGTCGTGGAGGCCGAGGCCAATGCCGAGGAGGACCGCAAGCGCCGCGAGCTGGTCGATGCGCGCAACGCCGCCGACGCCATGATCCACCAGACCGGCAAATCGCTCGCCGAGCATGGCGACAAGATCGACGATGCCGGCAGGGAGGAGATCGAAAAGGCGATTGCGGACCTCAAGGAGGTGAAGGACGGCGAGGAGCTCGGCGAGATCGAGCAGAAGACCCAGGCGCTGATGCAGGCGTCGATGAAGCTGGGCGAGGCCATGTATGCCGCCCGGCAGGCCGAGGCCGAGGCCGGCGAGGCGCCCGGCGATGCCGCCGGGGAGGCGGATGCCACCGGCGCGAAGCCGGAGGAAGGCGTCGTGGATGCCGATTTCGAAGAGGTCGACGACGACGAGCGCAAGAAATCGGCCTGACCGCCGCCTCGCGGGCCGCCGGCCGCGCCCCGGCAATTCCGGTGCGGCGGCCGGCGCCGCCTGCCTCGCGACGGCTTTCACCTGACGGACGGGATCGGCTATGGCGCAGCGGGACTATTACGAAGTGCTCGGCGTCGGCCGCGATGCCGACGACGCGCAGCTCAAATCCGCCTTTCGCAAGAAGGCGATGCAGTATCACCCGGACCGCAACCCCGACAATGACGAGGCGGAACGGCAGTTCAAGCAGGTCAACGAAGCCTATGAAATCCTGAAGGATGCCGAAAAGCGGGCGGCCTACGACCGGTTCGGTCATGCCGCATTCGAGGCCGGCGGCGGGCCGGGGGCCGGCGGCTTCGGCAATGCCGGCTTCGAGTTCAATTTCGGCGGCAGCAGCTTCGGCGATATTTTCGAGGATATTTTCGGCGAGATGGCCGGCCGGGGCGGCCGCCGCCGGCAGCCGAGCCGCGGCCAGGACCTGCGCTACAATATGGAAGTGAGCCTGGAGGAGGCCTTCAACGGCAAGCAGGCGACGATCCGCGTGCCCGGCGCCGAGCCCTGCACATCGTGCGGCGGCAGCGGCTCGGAAGGCGGCGCGGCGCGGGTGACCTGCAACATGTGCGGCGGCCGCGGCCGGGTCCGGGCGAGCCAGGGCTTCTTCACCGTCGAGCGCACCTGCAGCCAGTGCCAGGGCGAGGGCGAGGTGATCGAAAGGCCCTGCCGCACCTGTCACGGAGCCGGCCGGGTGCGGCGCGAGAAGACCCTGTCGGTCAATATTCCGGCCGGCGTCGACGACGGTACGCGCATCCGGCTGGCCGGCGAGGGCGAGCCGGGCATGCGCGGCGCCCCGGCGGGCGATCTCTATATTTTCGTCTCGGTCGCGCCGCACCAGCTGTTCCGCCGCGACGGCCCCCACATCTATTGCCAGGTGCCCCTGCCGATGACGGTGGCGGCGCTCGGCGGCACGCAGGAAGTGCCGACGGTGGATGGCGGCCGGGCCCGGATTACCATCCCGGAAGGGGCGCAGAGCGGCGACCAGTTCCGCCTGCGCGGCAAGGGCATGACCGCGCTGCGCTCGCGGGCGCGTGGCGACATGTATATCGAGATCGAGGTTGAGACGCCGAAGAATCTGAACGCGCAGCAGCGCCGGATTCTGGAGGAATTCCGCGACGCCGGCGGCGACAACAGCCCGAAGGCGAGCGACTTTTTCGACCGGGTGAAAAACCTCTGGGCGGACCTGAAGAATTGACCGCCGGGCGCCGGGCCGCATGACCCTCGCCGACCACCTGCTCTATGCGCTGGCGTGGCTCGGCTTCGGCCTGGTCCACAGCCTGCTGGCGCGGCCGAAGGCGGTCCGGGCGCTCGAAACCGCGTTCGGCGGCTTCGCCCGGATCGCCTACAATCTGATCGCGGCGGTCCAGCTCGCCGCCATTCTGAGCCTGGAATGGCGCGGCTTTCCCGGCAAGGCCGCGTTCGATCCGCCGCTCTGGCTGCACGCGCCGATGGTGGCGGTGCAGGTCGCCGGCTGGCTGCTGCTCTTCGTCGCCCTCGTGCAATACGATCTGGGCCGCTTCGGCGGCCTCACCCAGGCGCGGGTGATCGTCCACCGCGGCCGGGGCCGGCACGGTCGCGCCGGCATGGCGGCCGAGCGGCCGGCGCCGCCGCCCGATATTCCGCACGCCCGGCTGGAGCCGCTGGTCACGCGCGGCATCCACCGCCATGTCCGCCATCCGCTGTACTGCGCCCTGTTCATGGTGTTTTGGGGCCGCGCCTTCGACGAGGCGGCGCTGATGACGGCGGTGTGGGCGACGCTCTATCTGGCAATCGGCACCCGCTTCGAGGAGCGCAAGCTGCTCGAAATCTATGGCGAGGATTATGCCCGCTACCGGGCCGCCGTGCCGGGCTTCGTGCCCCGCTTGCCGTTCCGGCGCCGCGGCCCTTGAGCGCTATTCCGCGCCGGCGGCCGCCCGCTCGGCTTCGAGCAGCCCCTGCTTGCGCTCCAGGCCCCAGCGATAGCCGGCGAGGCCGCCATCGGTGCGCCGGGCGCGGTGGCAGGGGATGACGACCGACACCGGATTGGTGGCGCAGGCCCGGCCGACCGCCCGCTGCGCCGAAGGCTTGCCCAGGGCGCCGGCGATCTCGGCATAGCTCCGCGTCTCGCCGCGGGGGATTGCGGTCAGGGCGCGCCACACCTGCTGCTGGAACGCGGTCGCCCGCACATCCAGCGGCAGGCTCCCGCGCGGCGCGGCGCCGCCGATCCGGCGCAGAACCTCGGCGGTCCAGCTTTGCAGAATGCCGATATCCGGCACGATCTCGGCCTGCGGAAACTCGGCCCGCAGCGCCGCCAGCAGCGGCGCCTCCGCATCGTCGAAGGCGATGAAGCAGATGCCCCGTTCGGTCGCCGCAACAAGCACCAGGCCGAGGGCGCAGGGCGCCGCCGTCCAGGCCATGCGCGCGCCGGCGCCGCCCTTGCGGTAGGTGGCGGGCGTCATGCCCAGGGTGGCATCGGACGATTCGTAGAGCCGGCTGGACGAGCCATAGCCGGCCTCATAGAGCGCGCCGGTCACCGCATCGCCCGCCCGCAGCAGCACCTTGAGCCGCGCCCGGCGGCGTTCTTCGGCATATTGCCGGGGCGAGACGCCAAGCGTGCGGGTGAAGCATTTCTGCAGCCAGGCCGGGCTGAGGCCGACATGGTCGGCGATCCGGCGCAGGGTCGGCACGCCATCCTCGAAGCCGTCGATGAAGCGGCAGGCCCGCTCGATGCGGCGGTCGTGCAGCGCCGGGCGGCTGGCGGGACCGGCGGCGGCGGAAAGGGGAGGCGGAGCGCGGCGGGTCATGGTTCGCATCCTGTGCTGTAATCCAGGGCCGTACCATGGCCCGGCCCGCCCGGCGCCGCTATCCGAAGCGTGTCCTGCCGCCCGGCGTTTCAGTCGGCGCCATAGGCGTGCAGGCCGGGGCCGTGGGTCCGCAGCCACTGGCGGCCGAACCGGGCATGGTCGCTCAGCCCGTCCACCAGGCGCCAGAAGCGCGGCGAATGGTTCATCTCCGCCAGATGGGCGACCTCATGGGCGACGACATAGTCGAGCACTTCGGCCGGCGCCAGCACCAGCCGCCACGAGAAGCTCAGCGTGCCGCCGGCGCTGCACGAGCCCCAGCGGCTCTTCTGGTCGCGGACCGCGATGCGCCCGACTGTCCGGCCGATCTGCGCCGCCTTGGCGTGGGCGAGCGGCGCGATGCGGCGCCGGGCTTCGGCGCGCAGCCAGTCCCGCACCCGGCGGGCGAAGAATTCGCCCCGGCCGGAAACGGTCAGCCGGCCGCCCTCGCGCACGATTCCGGCCCGCTGCGCCGGCGCGTGAACCAGCAGGCAATCGGCGCCGAGCAACGGGATCGTCGCGCCGGGCGCGAACGGCACGCCGCGGGGCATCGCCGCCAGCCGGTCGCGCAGCCATGCCGCCCGGCTTTCGGCAAAGGCCCGGCCGTCGGCCGCCGGGGTGCCCGGCGGCAGCACGAGCTCCGCCCGCCTGGCGTTGCTGTCGATGCGCAGCAGGATGCGCCGGGCCCGGCGGCTGCGCCGGACGGCAAGCACGACCGGTTCGCCGCCGCCTTCGAGCGTCAGGGTTTCGCCCGCCGCGGCGTCGGGCATCAGGCGACCGGGTGCCCGTCGCGGGCGGCGCGGATGAAGTCGCGCACCTGCGGGCAGATCTGCTCGCGCCAGCGCCGGCCGTTGAAAATGCCGTAATGGCCGACTTCGGGCTGGAGCGCATGGCGCCGCCGGTCCGCCGGGATGGCGCTGCACAGATCGTGCGCGGCGCGGGTCTGGCCGACGGCGGAAATGTCGTCCAGCTCCCCTTCCACGGTCAGCAGCGCGGTGCCGGCGATGGCCGCCGGCTCGATCCGGCGCCCGCGCGAAACCCATTCGCCCTTCGGCAGGGCATGGCGCTGAAACACGATATCGACGGTCTGAAGATAGAATTCCGCCGTCATGTCCATCACCGACATGTACTCGTCATAGAATTTGCGGTGCGCCGCCGCGCCGTCGCCATCGCCCCGGATCAGATGCTCGAACAGCTTGAGATGGGCGCCGAAATGGCGGTCGAAATTCATCGACATGAAGCCGGTGAGCTGCAGGAAGCCGGGATAGACCCGCCGGTTGAAGCCTTCATAGCCGAAGGGCACGCGGGTGATGACCGAGCGTTCGAACCAGCCCAGGCTGTGCCGCCGGGCGAAATCGTTGACCCTGGTCGGATTGATGCGGGTATCGACCGGCCCGCCCATCAGCGTCATCGAGGCCGGCTGGCAGGGGTCGCCGTCCGCCGCCATCAGGGCGACCGCCGCCAGCACCGGCACCGAAGGCTGGCAGACGGCGACGATATGGGCGCCGGGGCCGAGCTGCCGCAGGAAGGCGATGACATGGTCGATATAATCGTCCAGATCGAACCGGCCCTGCGAGACCGGCACCCGGCCGGCATCGACCCAGTCGGTGACAAAGACATCGTGGTCCGGCAGCAGCGCCGCCACCGTGCCGCGCAGCAGGGTGGCGTGATGGCCGGACATGGGCGCGACGACGAGGACCCGCGGATCGTCGCGCACCGCATCGCGCCGGAAATGGACCAGCCGGCAGTGGGGCCGGGCGGCGACGATTTCCTCGCTCACCGCGGCCCGGCCGCCTTCGATACAGGTTTCGTCCAGGCCCCAGGCCGGCTTTTCATAGCGCCGGGTCGCGCGTTCGAACAGTTCGCAGCCGGCGGCGACGCCGCGGAAGAACCGGCTCTCGGTGAACGGCAGGTCGGGATTGGCGAAGACATTGCGGCCGGCGACCGCCATGGTGCGCAGCGGCGCAAAGGCGGCCAGCTGCCAGTCGTACAGGGAATAGAGCATGAGGAAGGCGGCCCCCCGAACCGCAACTGCCCGAACCGCGTTCGATCCGAACCGCAATCTGCCCCAGCGGTCGGACGGTCCGGGCCAGGCGGGCGGCGCTGCCGGTTCTGCCTGCCAGGCAATCACGCGCTGCCGCAATGCACAACAGATTATGGCATGGATTGCTGCGCCGCAACCCGCCATGCCGGCTCAGGCCTGCCGGGCGGGCCAGGGCCCGATACCGTCCCTCGATACGCGGCCTCCCTCGATACGCTGCCGTCCCTCGATACGCGGCCTGCGGCCGCTACTCGGGATGAGGGTTTTTGTTTGTATTCAGGCTTATACCCAAAACCACCTCCGCCCTCATCCCGAGTAGGCCGCGAAGCGGCCGTATCGAGGGAGGCCGTATCGAGGGACGGCCTGGCGCCACCCCGGCGCTGCCTCAATAGCGCAGCCGCAGGTCCATGCCGATGCGGGTGTCGGGTTCGCCGCCGGCGCGGTGGCCGGCCGTCAGAGCGGCGTCGATGCCGCCCCTGGCGAAGCCGATGCCCGTGCGGTAGTGCTGCGTGCGCGATTCCCCACTGAACGCCATGTCGGCAAAGGGCGTCAGCAGGCCGCCGGCGGCTGCGAAGCCATAGCCGGCGCGCGCGGTCAGCGACAGGCGCTGCGGCGTCTCATGGCGCTCCCGGTCGAACAGCCGTTCGCGCGCGAGCGTGCCATGCTGCTGCTGCCCCCATGACGGGCCGAGCGCCAGCGACAGGCCGCGCCCGCCGGCGGCCGGGTTCAGCCGCGCCTCCAGGCTCGCGCCCCATTCCCGCGTGCCGCTTGCGGAGTGCAGCGCCAGCCAGTGACCGGACGCATCGAGGCCGAAGCGCGAGCCCGGCTTCGACAGGCGCACGCCGCCCGACACTTCCATGCCGGTGCCCGTCACGCCGTCGCCGCCATCCTGGCGCAGCGCCAGCGCGCCGCGCGGCCGGACCTGCCACTCCGAGCCGGAGGAAAGCGCGAAGCCGTCATGCTCGGCCTCCATGCCGGCACGGAGCCGCCAGCTCGTTGCCGTCAGACCGCCGAGCGAGGTCGAGGACGATCCGTCCGTCTCGATCTGCGCAAGGCTGGCGCCGCCGATTGCCGACAGCGTGAAAGCGGACCGGCGCGCCACCGGCATACGGCCGCTCACCGAACCGGCCAGCATCGTCAGGTCCTCCCTCTCCACGGTGCCGTCGAAGGCGCGGTGTTCCGCCTCGCCCGTGCCGGCGCCCAGCACCACACGCACGGCGCCGCCATTGCTCGTCTTCATCTGGAGATAGGGCCAGAGCGCCGTCAGCGTTGTCTTCAGACGGCCCTCGAACTCGTCGTCCAGCCGGTAATCCGTCTCGCTCTCGCCGTGCGACACCGCCACCCCGGCGGTCAGCCGCCGGTTCAGCTTCCCGTCCATGCCCAGCCAGCCGGTCCACTGGCTGCCGTCCCAGCCGTCGCCGCTCCGGCCGCCCTCGAAGGCGCGCCAGTCGCCCCGGCCCCAGACGGTCCAGGCCGGGCCGCCCGAAGCTCCCTTGGACCCGGCCGCCGCCAGCGGCAGGGTGAAGGCGCTGCCGCCGAGCAGGGCCGAGCCGCTCAGCGCCTGGCTGCGGGCAGCCGTTCGACCGTCCCAGCGGTCGATCCGGTCCCACCGGTTTCCTTCCGCAATCGGCAGCGCCGTCGCGCCGCCGACCTTCTGGCCGGCCAGCTTCAAGGATTGCGCGCCCGGCGCCGCATCGAAGCGCTGCCCGATGGTATCGACCGCGCCGTCGAGCGTCGCCTGCGCCACGGCCGCCAGCGTGTGTTTCAGAGCCCGTCGCTCCGCCTCTGTCGATGGTCCGGGCGGCGGACGCCCGGTCTTGAAAACGACCTTCTGGCTGCCGAACGCGTATTCGACATGAAAGTCGTCGTCGTTGAACCTTTCGCTCAACGTGCCATTGAACGTTATCGACCGGGCGGAGGGATCGTATGTATCTCCATAAACATCGTTTCGATTCACGTGTAGTTGGTCGCCGCCATGTCGACGAAAAAACTCCATGTACAAGTCGGAAACGTAGGAATAGTTATCCAAATTAAAACGGGTCTGTGTACCTCTAAAAGAATCCAGTCCGGAAACCGTGAATGGTCCTATAATGTAGACATCCTTGAAGAAGCCGCCTGTCGAATGGGGAAATGCTTGATTTTTAGTTTGACTATAAGCCAACTGGAAATTGGTCGTTTTTCGCAATTTAATGTTACCGGTATTCACGTTGAGTCCCGAGAGATCCAATGTCCCTCTGGGAACTATGGTGGAATTCTCGCCATCGTCGTAGAAGTAGAAGGTCAGCGTGCCCGCTCCAGCAGCCTGTGCGCCTGCGATCAGGAAGACCGCACCGAGCAGCAGTACCGGACCGGCTGCAGCGAAGCGCCGCGCGAATCCTCTTCCGGCTCTACGGTTGGCGGGCGAGTAGCCGTTCCGACCGCTCATATCCTCAGAAGTTTCGAGGGGCGTAAACAGTGAACGCCAGACCGGCAGCACCGTAATCATCCGCCCTGCGGCCGTCCGCAGGGAGGCGAAGATAGAGACGCCGACGATAGCGGGGCCGGCAGTGCGGCAGGTCGGGCGAGAGGCTGTCATGGTCATGGCGCGAAGGCCCCCTTGGCGGAAATCGCTTCAGCGACCGGAGCGTAGCGACGGGCGGAACCGGATACAAGCCGCGCCGCATGCCTGTCCGGGCCGGGCCATGGCGGCTCTTCGCGCGGCGTGCGGCGGTTCCTCGATACGGCCGTCCCTCGATACGCCCCGGTCCCTCGATACGCCGCCCTTCGGGCGGCTACTCGGGATGAGGGTATTTGTTGTTTTTATTCAACAGTTATTCCCGAAACACCTCCGCCCTCATCCCGAGTAGGCCGCGAAGCGGCCGTATCGAGGGAGGCCGTATCGAGGGACGGCCTGGCGCCACCCCCCGGCAGCTTCAATAGCGCAGCCGCAGGTCCATGCCGATGCGGGTGTCGGGGACTTCGCCGGCGCGGTGGCCGGCGGTGAGCGCGGCATCGATGCCGCCTCTGGCGAAGCCGATGCCCGTGCGGTAGTGCTGCGTGCGCGACTCACCGCTGAGGGCCATGTCGGCGAACGGCGTCAGCAGGCCCCCGGCGGCTGCGAAGCCATAGCCGGCGCGGGCGGTCAGCGACAGGCGCTGCGGTGCGGCGCCCTGCTCATCGCCGAACAGCCGCTCGCGTGCCAGCGCGCCGTTCTGCTGCTGCCCCCATGCCGGGCCGAGCGCCAGCGACAGGCCGCGCCCGCCGGCGGCCGGGTTCAGCCGCGCTTCCAGGCTCGCGCCCCATTCCTGCGCGCCATCTTCGGAGTGCAGCGCCAGCCAGTGGCCGGACGCATCGAGGCCAAAGCGTGAGCCGGGCGCCGACAGGCGCATCCCGGCGGAGAGTTCCATGCCGGTTCCCGTCACGCCGTCGCCGCCGTCCTGGCGCAGCGCCAGCGCGCCGCGCGGCCGGACTTGCCACTCCGAGCCGGAGGAAAGCGCGAAGCCGTCATGTTCGGCCTCCACGCCGGCGCGGAGGCGCCAGCTCGTGGCCTTCAGGCCGCCGAGCGATGAGGTCGAGGACGACCCGTCCGTCTCGATCTGCGCAAGGCTGGCGCCGCCGATCGCCGACAGTGTGAAATCGGACCGTCGCGCCACGGGCATGCGCCCGCTCACCGAACCGGCCAGCAGCGACAGGTCCTCTTTCTCGACAATGCCGTCGGATGCGCGATGTTCCGCCTCGCCCGTGCCGGCGCCCAGCACCACACGCACGGCGCCGCCATTGCTCGTCTTCATCTGGAGATAGGGCCACAGCGCCGTCAGCGTTGTCTTCAGACGGCCCTCGAACTCGTCGTCCAGCCGGTAATCCGTCTCGCTCTCGCCGTGCGACACCGCCACACCGGCGGTCAGCCGGTCGTTCAGCGGTCCGTCCACGCCGAGCCAGCCGGTCCACTGGCTGCCGTCCCAGCCGTCGCCGCTCCTGCCGCCCTCGAAGGCGCGCCAGTCGCCGCGACCCCAGACCGTCCAGCCGGCCGCCGGCGAGCCCTTCCCGTCCGCCGCCGCCAGCGGCAGGGTGAAGGCGCTGCCGCCCAGCAGGGCCGAGCCGCTCAGCGCCTGGCCTTGTGCGGCCGTCCGGCCGTTCCAGCGGTCGATCCGGTCCCACCAGTTTCCTTCCGCAATCGGCAGTGCCGTCGCGCCGCCGACCCGTTGGCCGGCCAGCGTCAATGACTGCGCGCCCGGCGCCGCATCGAAGCGCTGTCCGATGGTATCGACCGCGCCGGTGAGCGTCGCCTGCGCGACTGCCGCCAGCGTGTGCTTCAGAGCCGGCCGCTCCGCCTCTGTCGATGGTCCGGTTTTGTCCGGAGCATTCGGATCGCGGGTCGAGAAAATGATCTTCTGCGTGCCATAGATGAACTCAATATGAAAATCGTTATCTTCATCTCCCAACAAATCCTTCAGAGACCCATTGTAGGTCACGCGCGTGCCAGAGGGTATACTGACCATTCCGTCCCGAACATGATTTCGCGCAAAATGAAGATTATTGTCGTGTCTTACCGCTACCCTGAAGTCACCAACGGAACTTCCTGAATCGCGCCGAAAAACCGTTGTTCCAGTATAACTTTCTACTCCCTTGCGTTCGACATTCAGGTTAGATTCGGGTTGATAATAGTTCATAGCGCCAGTTGTAGCTACAACCCACCGAAGATTGCCATCCGGACCATTCAGCCTAAGCAAATTTGAGGTGACTCCGATCGGCCGGCTTTCGGTATATCCTGACAAATCGAAGGTGCCGGAAGCAGCGACAACGGCCACGCCATCCGCGTTGTCATGGAACCAGAGATAGATGTCGGCCTCAGCCTTCGGAACCGCGAAGAAGGCCGCACCGAGCATCAGCGCCGCACCAGCACCGGCGAAACGCCGCGCGAACCCTCTTCCGGCTCTCCCGCTGGCGGGTGAGCCGCCGTTTCGGCCTCTCACATCCTCAGAAGTTTCGAGGGGCGTAAACAGTGAACGCCAGACCGGCAGCACCGTAATCATCCGCCCTGCGGCCGCCCGCAGAGAGGCGAAGGCGGAGACGCCGGCCATGGCGGGGCCAAAGGCGCGGCAGGTCGGGCGAGAGGCTGTCATGGTCATGGCGCGAAGACCCCCCTTGGTCGAAATCGCTTCTGCGAGCGGACCGTAGCAACGGGCGGAACCGGATACAAGCCGCGCCGCATGCCTGTCCGGGCCGGGCCATGGCGGCTCCGGCGCTCTGCGCTCTGCGCGCCCGCCCGCCGAATTGCGCGTTGCCAATTCCACCGATCGGGCGGAAGAATGGCCCATGACCGCCGACCGACCGGCAGCGCCCCCGCCCGGCGCCGTCCCGCCCTCCTTCGCCGACCGGTTCGGCGGGCGCTTCGGGCGCAGCCGGGCGTGGCTCGACCTGATGATCGTCGATCACGGCTTTCTGCGCCTCGCCTACCGGCACTGGCACGAGGTGGCGCCCGGCCTGTACCGCTCGAACCAGCCGGCGCCCTTCCAGGTGCGCCGGGCCGCCCGCTTCGGCATTCGCACCATCGTCAATCTGCGCGGCGCCAACCGCGACGGCCCCTATTTCCTCGAGCGGGAGGCGGCGGCGAAGGCCGGGCTCGCGCTCGTCGATTTCCCGTTCTCGTCGCGCCGCGCGCCGCCGGCGGAGCGGCTGCTAGAGGCCGCGGCCCTGTTCGACCGCATCGACTATCCGGCCCTGATGCACTGCAAGTCCGGCATCGACCGCAGCGGGTTGATGGCCGCGCTCTTCCTGCTGTTGCGCGGCCGGCCGACCGGCGAGGCGCTGGCCCATTTCGCCCGGCGCTACGGCTATATCGGCGCCGGCCCGGCCGGCATCGGCCGGGCGCTGGTGCAGGCCTATGGCCGGGCGCGGGCGGAAACCGGCATCGATTTTCGCTCATGGATCGCCGGAGCGTACGATCCGGCCGCCCTCGAGGCCGCCTTCCGGCCCGCGCCCGCCGCCACCGCCCTGGCCGATTTCATCCTGCGCCGCGAATAGGCGGCGGCCTCGCCGGCTTCAGGCCAGCCGGTGGACGATGCCGCGCAGTGCCTCGCTCGCCGGCGGGAAGCGCTCGAACACCAGCGGGTCGTGACCGGGGACGACCAGCTCCGGCGCGTCCGCCAGCGCCAGCGCCGTATCCAGCGCGGCGAGATAGTCGCCGATATCGTAGAGAATCCAGAACGGCCGCCGGTCGGCCAGATTCTCGTAATAGTGCGCCGCGTCCGACGCCAGCACCATCCAGCCCCGTTCGGTATGGACCCGCACGATCTGCAGGCCCCTGGTGTGCCCGCCGACCCGGTGCAGGGTCAGCCCCGGCGCCAGTTCGTCCGCACCGTCATGGAAGGCGACCCGGCGCGCGAAGACGAGGCGGACCATGGCCGCAACATGATCGGCCTCGAAAGCGTGGGCGATTGCCGGCTCGGCCATGCAGCGGCCGGAGGCGAAGGCCATCTCGTCGTCCTGCAGGTGGAAGCGCGCGGCGGGAAATTCCGCCAGGCCGCCGGCATGGTCGTAGTGCATGTGGGTAATGACGACATCCCGCAGCGTCGCCGCGTCCAGGCCGATCAGCGCGAGGCCGTCGGCCGCGCTGCGCAGCAGCGTCCGCCCGCGCCGGGCGGCGTCCGCCGCGCCGAAGCCGGTATCGACCGCCCAGGCCCGCCCGCTGCCGGGATCGACGACCGCCCAGATGAAATAATCCATCGGCATCGGCGCATCGTGCGGATCGCCGCCGGCGAACATTTCCGCGCGCCGGCCGATGTGCTCGGCATATTTGATGGCGAAGACGCGGTAGTGCGGCAGGCTCGGCATGGGGCAGCCTCCGGGGGGCGGACCAGCCGGACCATAGCGGAACCGGCCGCCCCGCCGCGAGGGCCGATTGCCCGCCGCGCCCCCGGCGCCCCCGCGCGCCGCTTGCAGTTTCCGGCCGCTTTGCTACGGATGGGGCATGAGCGGGCGCGGCGTCACCTATGGCTTTGTCGGCCTCGGCAATATGGGCGGGCCGATGGCGGCCAATCTTGCCGCCTTTCTGGCGGCGGACGGGCAGAGGCCGCCGGTCGTGTTCGATGCCGCGGGCACGGCTGCGCGCGCGCCGGCCGGCGCGGTCTGCGCGAAGAGCGCCGCCGGGGTCGCCCGCCGGGCCGATCTGGTGTTCCTCAGCCTGCCGGACGGGCCGGCGGTGCAGGCGGTCGCCGAAGGGATCGCCGGCGCCACAGGCCGGCGCGCGGCCGCGCTGGTCGATCTTTCGACCGTCGGCATCGAGGCCGCGCGGAAGCTCGCCGCCCGGCTGCACGACCGGGGCATGGCCTGCGCCGACAGCCCGGTCTCCGGCGGCCGGATCGGCGCGCAGAACGCGACTGTCGCGCTGATGTGGGCCGGGCCGGGCGATCTGCTCGAAGCGCACCGGCCGGCGCTGGCATCCTTCGCCCGCCACATTTTCCATGTCGGCGAGCGGCCGGGCCAGGGGCAGGCGCTCAAGCTGCTCAATAATTTCCTCTCCGCGACGATCACCGGCGCGACCGCCGAAGCCCTGCTGTTCGGGCTCACCCAGGGCCTCGACCTGCGGACCATGCTCGATGCGCTCGACGTTTCGAGCGGCGGCAGCAATGCGAGCCGGGACAAGTTCGTCCGGCGGGTGCTGACCGGCAGCTTCGATTCCGGCTTCGCGACCGCCCTGATGGCGAAGGATATCGGCCTGTTCGCCGAAAGCCTGCGCCGCGCCGGCGCGCCCGAAATCTTCACCGGCCCTTCGGCCGCGCTGTGGCAGGCGTTCGACGCCGCCATGCCGGCCAGCGACCATATGGAAATCTACCGCTATATTCGCGACCGGCACCGCCCGGCGGAGGACGACGCATCATGACAGGCCCGATCGACCGGCGGCTCGAAGAGCTCGGCATCGCCATTCCCGAAGCCCATCCGCCGATTGCGGCGCAGATCGAGGGTTGGGCGCGGCATGGCGACCTGCTGTTCATCTCCGGCGCCGTGCCGAAGCTCGATGGCGTGCCGCAATATATCGGCAAGGCCGGCCGGGAATTCGATCTGGCCCAGGCCCAGGCGGCGGCGCGGCTTTCCGCTCTGTGCATGCTCGCCCAGGCGAAATGCGCGCTGGACGGCGATCTGAACCGCATCCGGCGCATTCTGAAGCTCAACGGCTTCGTCAACGCCATGCCGGATTTCACCGAAATCCCGCAGGTAGTGAACGGCGCCTCGGCGCTGTTCATCGAGATTTTCGGCGAGGCCGGCCGCCATGCGCGCACCGCCGTCGGTGTCGCCGTCATGCCGTTCGATGTCGTGATCGAGGTCGAGGGCACCTTCGTCGTCGATTGAGCGCCGGCCGGGCCGCTGGCTGGGGCGCCAGGATTCGAACCTGGGATCGCGGGATCAAAACCCGCTGCCTTGACCGCTTGGCTACGCCCCATCGGGCGCCGGGGCCGGACCGGCTGCGGCGGCGGAACATAGGCAGGCCGCCCCGCCCCCGCAAGGCGCGGACCGGCGCAGCCCGCAGCCCGGCCCTTATTCCGCCCGGCCGGCGGCGGGGGCGAAAATCTTGCCCGGATTCATGATGCCCTTCGGGTCGAGCTGCGCCTTGAGCGCTCGCATCAGCTCCAGTTCGAGGGGCGCGTGGTAATGGGCCAGCTCGGCCCGCTTGATCCGGCCGATGCCGTGTTCGGCGCTGATCGAGCCATCCATCTCCGCGACGATATCGTGGACGATGCGGTTGAAGCGCGGCTGTTCGGCCATGAAGCGCGGCCGGGTCCAGCCTTCGGCCGGCTGGTTCAGGTTGAAATGGATGTTGCCGTCGCCGACATGGCCGAAGGAGACGACGCGCAGGCCCGGCAGGGCCGCCTCGCAGGCCGCCGTCGCGCTGCGGATGAAATCCGCCACCCGGCTGACCGGCACGGCGATATCGTGCTTGATCGAGCCGCCCTCGAACTTCTGCGCCTCGCTGATCGATTCGCGCAGCCGCCACAGCGCCCGGCCCTGGCTGCCGCTTTCGGCGATGACGGCGTCGAGCGCGTCGCCTTCGGCCAGCGCCCGGGCCAGCACCTCCTCCAGGCCGGCGCGCAGCGATCCGTCGGCGCGCTGGCCGGTCAGCTCGATGAGCTGGTAGCAGGGATGGACGCGGTCGAACGGGTCCCGGTTGCCGGCGATATGGTCGAGCGCCATGCCGAGGGCGGTCCGGTTCATGATCTCATAGCCCGAAACCCCGCCGCCGGTCTCGCCCTGCAGGGCGGAGAGCAGGCGCAGCGAGGCTTCCGGGCCCGTCACGGCGGCAAGCGCCGTCACCGTTTCACGCGGTTTGGGAAACAGCTTGAGCACGGCGCCGGTGACGATGCCGAGGGTCCCTTCGGCGCCGATGAACCATTGCTTCAGATCGTAGCCGGTATTGTCCTTGCGCAGGCCGCGCATGCCGTCCCACACCCGCCCGTCAGGCAGGACCGCTTCGAGGCCGAGCACGAGCTCGCGCATATTGCCATAGCGCAGCACGCCGACGCCGCCGGCATTGGTCGAGATGTTGCCGCCGATCTGGCAGGTGCCCTGGGCGCCGAGCGAGAGCGGAAACAGCCGGTCGGCATCGCTTGCCGCCTGCTGGATGGTCTGGAGGATGCAGCCGGCATCGACCGCAATGGTGTTGTTGACCGGGTCGAGCGCGCGAATCCGGTTGAGCCGCGCGGTCGACAGGACGATGCCGGAAAAATCCTCGAACGGGATCGAGGCGCCGACCAGGCTGGTATTGCCGCCCTGGGGCACGACGGGCAGGCCGGCCGCATGGCACAGGCGCAGGATCGCCGCCACCTCGGCGACCGAGCCCGGCCGGACGACCGCCGCCGCGCTGCCGGTGAAATTGCCGCGCGCCTCGCTGAGATGCGGCGCCATGCCGTCGGCCGAATCGATCCAGCCCCGCTCGCCGACCAGGGCGCGGATGCCGGCGAGTGCCGCCGCCCGGTCGGCCGGCGGGTTCCGGTCGGCGTCGCGGCGCGCGGCCGCTCCGGGCAGTTCGGTCATCTCTTCCCCTTCATCGTCGCTTTTCCCCTGTGACGGGGCAAATTATCGATCCACCTTAGCCTGCCATTCGCGCCGCCGTCACGGGTCCGGCTGCGCGGGCCTCACAGCGTTCGGGCGATTTCGCCGAGCGTGTGGGGCCAGAACAGCGCGTCGATCAGCAGCTGCACCGGGTCGGCGTCGGCGCCGAGCAGCCGCACGATCAGGACGATGGCCGCGCCGAACAGATAGCAGCGCAGGACCAGGATCAGCATCCTGCGCGCCCTTGTCCGCGTCGGCATCCGCCCTTCGGCGCCGTCGCTGTCGTCGGGAGGTCCGGTCATCGCGCGCCATCATCCGGCAAAACGAAGCCGGGCCGCAAGGGCCGGATCAGCCGGCCGCCGCCGCGGCGTCGAAGCCGGCGCAGATCAGAAACTCCCGGTTTCCCGCCGGCCCGGCGACCGGGCTCGCCGCGAGGCCGCGGACCGACCATCCCGGCCGCCCGTCCAGCCAGGCCCGCACATCGCGGCACACGGCTTCGTGAACCGCCGGATCGCGCACGACGCCGCCCCTGCCGACGCTTTCCGGCCCGGCCTCGAACTGCGGCTTGATGAGGGCGATCAGCCAGGCGCCGTCGGCGGCCAGCGCCATGCCGGCCGGCAGCACGGTCGCAAGGCCGATGAAGCTGGCGTCGCAGACGATGGCGCCGAGCGCCTCCGGGATCAGGTCGCGGCTGAGATGGCGGGCGTTGGTCCGCTCCAGCACATCGACCCGCGGATCGGTGCGCAGGCGCCAGGCGAGCTGGCCGCGGCCGACATCGACGGCATGGACCCGCGCCGCGCCGCGCTGCAGCAGCACATCGGTGAAGCCGCCGGTCGAGGCGCCGATATCGAGGCACACCCGCCCGGCCGGATCGACGCCGAACCGGTCGAGGCCGTGGGCCAGCTTCAGCCCGCCGCGCGAGACCCAGGGATGGTCGCGGCCGCGCACGGCGAGCGCACCGTCGTCCGGCACCGTCGCTCCCGGCTTGTCGATCCGGCGCGCGCCGTGGAACACGACGCCGGCCATAACCAGCGCCTGCGCCCTGGCGCGCGATTCGGCCAGGCCGCGCTCGACCAGCAGCCGGTCGACGCGCCGGCTGCCGCCCCTCGTTCCGTCGCTGCCGATCTCGCCCGCTCCTTCTGCGCCCGCCGGCCGCTATCCGGCGTGGGCGGAGAGGTCGGCGATGGTCGGGCGCTCGCCGCACAGCGGGCAGGCCGGGTCGCGCCGGGCGCCGATTTCGCGGAAGGTGCCGGCCAGCGCGTCATAGATCAGCAGCCGGCCGGTCAGCGGCGCGCCGAGGCCGAGAATGAGCTTCAGCACCTCGGCGGCCTGCAGCGAGCCGATCACGCCGGCGACGGCGCCGAAAATGCCGACCTCCTCGCAGCGCGGCACCAGGCCGGCCGGCGGCGGTTCGGGAAACAGGCAGCGATAGCAGGGATCGGCGCTGCCCTCGCGCCACGGCAGGAAGGTCGCGACCTGGCCCTCGAAGCGCAGCAGGGCGCCGGAGACCAGTGGCCGGCGCGCCAGATAGCAGGCATCGTTCAGCAGATAGCGGGTGGCGAAATTGTCCGAGCCGTCGACGACGATATCGTAGGCCGCGACCAGCCGGGCGGCGTTGGCCGCGGTCAGGCGCTCGCCGATCTGAACCACCGCAACCTCCGGGTTGATCGCGGCGAGGCCGGCCGCCGCGCTCGCCACCTTGGGCTGCCCGATCCGGTCGGTGGCGTGGACGATCTGGCGCTGCAGGTTCGACAGATCGACCCGGTCGTCATCGACCACGCCGAGCGTGCCGACCCCGGCGGCGGCCAGATATTGCAGCACCGGCGCGCCGAGGCCGCCGGCGCCGACCGTCAGTACCCGTGCGGCGAGCAGCGCCTCCTGCCCCTCCTCGCCGACCTCGTCGAGCACGATATGGCGGGCATAGCGTTCGAGCTGGGCATCGGTGACGGTCATCGCCCGGTCGTCTTCCGGTCCTTGTCCGCCGGGGCCGGCGCCGCGGCAGGGCGGCTCATTCCGCTGCTTCGGCCCGGCGGTCGTCGCCGGAGGCGGGCGCCGGCCCGATCCGTTCGGCGATCCGTTCGGCGAGGCGCCGGGCGACCTCCTGCTTGGTCAGGCGCGGCCAGTCCTCGGCGCCGTCGGCATCGATGAGATGGACCCGGTTGGTCTCGCCGCCGAAGGTGCCGGCGGCCGGCGAGACATCGTTGGCGACGATCCAGTCGCAGCCCTTGCGCGCCCGCTTGGCGCGGGCGTTGGCGACGACATCCTCCGTCTCCGCGGCGAAGCCGACGACGAGGGAGGGCCGCCGGGCCGCGCCGCCGAGGGTCGCCAGAATATCCGGGTTCTCGGTCAGCGCCAGAGCGGGCGGCGTCGCGCCGTCCTTCTTGATCTTGCGCTCGGCCGCGCCCTCGACCCGCCAGTCGGAAACGGCGGCGGCGCAGACCAGAATATCGGCCGGCAGCGCGCTTTCGCACGCCGCCAGCATCTCACGCGCGCTCTCGACATGAACCGCCTCCACCCCTGCCGGGTCGGGCAGCGCCACCGGCCCGGTCACCAGCACCGTCCGGGCGCCGAGCGCTGCCAGCGCCGCGGCGACCGCGTGGCCCTGCCGGCCGGACGAGCGGTTGGCGATGAAGCGCACCGGGTCGATCGCCTCGACGGTCGGGCCGCTGGTCACCACGGCGCGACGGCCGGCGAGCGGCCGGGACGCGCCGCGCTCGCCGCCGGCGAGCGCCGCCTCGATGGCGGCGAGGATTTCCTCCGGCTCGGCCATGCGGCCGGGGCCGCTCTCGTCCTCGGCCAGCTGCCCTTCGTTCGGCCCGATGCGCAGCACGGCGCGGGCCTCCAGCGCCGCCATGTTCGCCGCCGTTGCCGGGTGGCGCCACATGCGGCTGTTCATGGCCGGCGCGACCAGGATGGGCGCATCGGCGGCGAGCAGGACAGTGCTCGCCAGATCGTCCGCCAGCCCGGCCGCCATCTTCGCCAGAATATCGGCGGTCGCCGGCGCGACGACGATCAGATCGGCCTCCTGCGACAGGCGCAGATGGCCCATCTCCGCCTCGTCGGTGAGCGAGAACAGATCGCTATAGACTTTCTCATGGCTGAGCGCGCCGATGCTGAGCGGCGTCACGAAGCGGGCGCCGGCCGGGGTCAGGACGGTGCGGACCGTCGCGCCGCGCTCGCGCAGGCGGCGGACCAGGATCAGGCTCTTGTAGGCCGCGATCCCGCCGGTCACGATCAGCAGGATGGTCTTGCCGTTCAGCATGGCGCAAATTTACGGCGCGCAATGCCGGGGAGCAAGCGAGGCCCCCCTTGCGCCCGCCGCCGGATCGCCGGTCAGGCCGGCCCGTCCGCCATGCCCTCGCGCGTTTCCGCAATGGCGAGATCGACGACATGGCGCAGCGCCTCCGGCGCGGAATCGCCCTCCAGCCGGCGCAGGCGGTAGAGATCGACCTGCCGGTCGGCGGCGGTGCCGTACCGGATGATATCGAGCGCGCGGCGGATTTCGGCCGCGCAGCCGAGCGCCTCGGCATCCTCCGCCAGGGTATCGACCAGGCCGGCGGTATAATCGTCGATATCGATCCGGCCGCCGCCCCCCGGATCGCCGAAAAAGGCGAGCACGCCATAGCGCTGCGCGATCCAGCGGTCTTCCGCCACCAGCTCGGTCAGCGGCTCCGGCGGCAGGCGGCCGTCGCGGTCCTGGCGCATGAGATAGCGGATGAGCGACGCATAGAGCGCCGCCAGGGTCACGGCATCCTCCAGGCGTGTGCAGATATCGCAGATGCGCAGCTCGACCGTCGGATAGCTCCCGGAGGGCCGGATGTCCCACCACAGTTCGGCGCCGTCCTCGATGAATTTCATCTGGCGGTAGCTCTCGACCAGCCGGTCGAAATCGGCCCGCGAGGCGAAGGGGCCGGGCAGGCCGGTGCGCGGCAGGCCGCCGACCACGGTCAGCCGCCACGATTTGAACCCGGTCTCGCGCCCGCCATTGAAGGGGGAGGAGGTGGAGAGCGCGTGCAGGAAGGGCAGATAGCGGCGGATCGCCGTCATGATGCGGATGCGGCTGTCGGCATCGCCGAAGCCGGCATGGATGTGCATGCCGCCGACCAGGAAGCGGCGCAGATTGTCCTGGTACGACGCGGCGAGCCGGTCGTAGCGGTCCTTCGGCGTCCGCGCCTGGGTCTGCCAGTCGGCGAACGGATGGGTCGATGCCGCCATCGCCGCGGCGCCGTGCTGCCCGGCTGCCTCGACGACGATGCGCCTGGTCTCGCGCAGGGCCTGGCGCAGCTCGGCGACCGACCGGCACACTTTCGTGTTGGTCTCGATCTGGGTGCGCAGGAACTCGCGCACCACCTTGTGCGGCCCGCGCGTCGCCTCGCACCGTTCGAAGATGGCCGGGTCCGGGTCGGCGAGCAGGTCGCGGGTCGCCGGATCGACGAGAAAGAACTCCTCCTCGATCCCGAGGGTGATCGAAAGATCGTCCGGGTCGGCAGTGCCGGGTGCAGGGTCGTTCATCGGGCCTCCAGGGCCTGTTCGAGATCGGCGATCAGGTCGGCGGCGGTTTCGATGCCGCAGGACAGGCGGACCAGATTGCGCGGCGTCGGCGAATCCGGTGTCTCGACCACCGCGCGGTGCTCGATCAGGCTCTCGACGCCGCCCAGCGAGGTCGCCGGAATGAACAGCCGGGTCGAGCGGGCGAGCCGGTTGGCCGCCTCCCAGCCGCCGGCGACGAGCAGCGAGAGCATGCCGCCGAAGCCGCCTTTCATCTGCCGCTTCGCCACGGCGTGGCCCGGATGGTCCTCCAGCCCCGGATAGGCGACCCGCTCGATCTGCGGATGGCCGTGAAAGTGCCGGGCGACGGCCATGGCGTTGGCGCAGGCGGTATCCCAGCGCAGGGCGAGGGTGCGCAGGCCGCGCAGCAGCAGCCAGGCCTCGAACGGGCCCATGACGGCGCCGGAATACTGGCGCACGGTTTTCAGCTCCTCCCAGCGCGCATCCTTCTCCCGCGTCACCACCGCGCCGCCGGTGGCGTCGGAATGGCCGTTCAGATATTTGGTCGAGGAATGGAAGACATAGTCGGCGCCATGGTCGAGCGGCCGCTGCGACAGGCCGGGGGCGACGGTGCTGTCCACCGCGAGCATCGCGCCGGCCTCATGGGCCGCCCGCGCCGCCGCGCCGATATCGATCACGTCCCAGGTCGGGTTGGTCGGCGTCTCGACCCAGACCAGCGCCGTCTCGCCCGGCCGCAGCGCCGCTTCGAGCGCGCCGGGCTCCGTCTGGTCATAGAGGGTGAGGCCGATGCCGCGGGTCTGGGCAATCCGCTGCATCCAGGCCTGGGCGCCGAAATACATCACCTGCGGCGCCGCGATATGGCGGCCGGTTTCGACCAGCTCGACCAGCGCCGCAACGCCGGCGAGGCCGGAGGCGAAGAGCAGGGCATCGGCGCCGCCGTCCAGCTTCGCCAGCAGCCGCTCGACCGGCGTGAAGCCCGGATTGCCATAGCGGGTATAGAAATAGTCGCCGACCGGCTCATAGCTACCATCGCGCGCAAAGGTGACCGAGGGGTGGATCGGCGGCGCCACCGCGCCGGTCGCCGGGTCCACAAAATGGTCGGCCTGGGCGAGGATGGAGCGGATATCCGGTTCGCTGCGGGTCATGGGCGCTTTACCAGGCATCGACGGTGCGTTTGCGGCCGGGGCGCGGCGCCGGCGCCGGCAGGGCGCGCAGCGTCCTGGCAAGCAGGTCGCGCGTGTCCGCCGGATCGATGACATCGTCATATTCGAAGCGGCCGCCCACTTCCAGCGCCGTGTTCTGCGCCATCAGCCAGGCCGTCTTCTCGCGCACCGCTTCGTCGCGCGCCGCCGGGTCGGCAATCGCCTCGAACTCCTTCTTCCAGACGATGCGGGCCGCGCCCTCCAGCCCCATGCCGCCGAATTCGGCGGTCGGCCAGGCGACCAGCAGGGCCGGGTCGAGCGCCCGCGAGCCCATGATGTAATAGCCGAGCCCGTATGCCTTGCGCATCACGACGGTCAGGCACGGCACCGTCGCATTGGCGAGCGCCACCAGAATGCGGGCGCTGTGGCGCACGAGGCCGGTCGTCTCGACCTCCGGCCCGACCATCAGGCCGGGCGTGTCGCACAGGATGACCAGCGGCAGGTCGTGGGCGTCGCACAGCTGGACGAAGCGGGCGATCTTGTCGGAGGTCGGGCTGTCGATGGCGCCGCCCAGAAAGGTCGGCTGGCTGGCGATCACGCCGACCGGCAGCCCTTCGAGCCGGGCAAGGGCGGTGAGCGCGGCGCCGCCGAATTTCGGCCGCAGCTCCTGAACCGAGCCGATATCGAACAGATGGTCCAGCACCCGGCGCACATTATAGGCCTGCATCGGATCGTCGGGCACGATGGTGCGCAGCGTCGCCGTATCCGGCGCCCGGCCCGGCGCGGACGGGCCCTGGAAATAGCCGAGCACGCGCCGCGCCATGCGCGCCGCCGCGCCATCGTCCGGGCACAGGATATCGACGGCGCCAGCCCGGACATGGACATCGACCGGGCCGATCTCCTCCGGCGTCGGCGTGTAGCCCAGCGCCTGCTGGACCAGCGCCGGCCCGGCCATGCCGATCACCGCCCGGTCGGTGGCGATCAGGATATCGCACATGCCGGCCAGGTTGGCGTTGCCGGCGAAACAGCGCCCGGCGACGATGCCGACCGTCGGCACCAGGCCGGACAGGCGGGCGAAATTGACGAAGGTGCGGGTATCGCCGCGGGTCGAGGCGATCATGTCGTGGGGCCGGGCGCCGCCGCCTTCCAGCCAGCTCACCATCGGCCAGCGCTGCGCCGCCGCCAGGGCATAGATGCGGTCGGTCTTGCGGTGATTGGTAAAGCTCTGGGTGCCGGCATGGACGGTATAGTCGTAGGCCATGACGGCGACCGGCCCGCCGCTCGCCAGGCCGTGGCCCATGACCACGCCGTCGGCCGCGCCGGCCATGTCGTCCCGGACCGGTTTGGACACCCGGCCATATTCGACGAAGCTGCCTTCGTCGAGAAAGGCGGCGATGCTCTCGCGCGCGGTCAGCCGGCCGCTGTCGCGGCGCTTCGCCACCGCCTCCGGCCGCGCCCGGTCGAGCGCCGCCTGGCGGGCGCGCCAGACCGCCTGCAGCGCCGGCAGGGCCGGCGCCGCCCGGCCGGAGGCCGGAGGTTTCTTCCGCTGGGACATGCGGTGCCGGTCGGCAATCCGGCGCCCCTCTCAGCCGTCCGCCGGGGCAGGGTCCGCCGCCGCGCGGGCGCGGACCAGCGCTTCGATCAGCGCATATTCCTCGTCCGCGCGGGCATATTCTTCCCGGAACTCCGGGTCTTCCATGAAGCGCGCCTTCAGGTCCTTGAGCTTCGTCATGTCGTCACCTGTTCATCCGTTTCCGGGCCGCCGCAAGCGCACGGCGCGGCGTCGTGCGCGATTTCTTCCCGAAGATATGCCGGGCCGCTCAGGTATCCATGGATACTTCGGAAAAGAGCGGGTCGTCGCCGGTCAGCCAGTTGATCGCCTGGTGCCGGTAATAGGCGTGCATGCTCGCCAGCCCGAAATCCTCCCGGTCGAGCGTATGGATCGGCGCGCCCTGAAAGGCGAGGTCGTTATCGACGATCCAGGGGCCGGAAGGGTCGAAGACGTGCCACCAGGAATTCCGGCTGGTTTCGACGAAATCGCACGGGCCGGGATGGAGGTGGAAATGGCGGAAGCGCCAGTGGATCGCCAGATAGAGGTTGCGCGCCTTCTGCAGCTCCTCATCGCTCCGGCGCTGCGCCCGTGCGAGCAGGCCGGCCACGCCGATTTCGGATTCCGTCCCGATATCGAGGCCCAGCAGGGCGAGAAAATCGGGGGCTGCGAACGGCTCGTCCGGGCGCGGCAGGTCGTTGAGGCCGAGCGCCCATGACAGCACGCTGCCGCAGCACAGGATGCGGCCGCCTTCCAGCAGGTCTTTCTCCGCGATCCGGCCGCCCTCCGCCTGGACGATATTCCATTCCCACGGTTCGAATTCGCGCTCCAGACCCTCGCGCTCCAGCCAGGGCAGAAAGCGGCTGCGAAAGGCCTCCGCCTCCTCCAGCTCCTCGAAGCGGCAGCGCAGCCCGACCATCGTCAGGCACAGCATGCGCCTCACGATCCGCTCGGCCGAAGGCGGGTCGCCGCGCGCGGCCTCTTCGCCCGCTCCCGGTTGGCCGGCATTTTCCGAACGCGCCTTCGGCGCAACCGGCGTCGGTTCGTCGGGCTCCTCCGCATCGAGGTCGACGATCTCGAAATCGTCCTCGTCGCCATAGAAGAGCATCGCATCGCCGATGCCGGAGACGCTGAGTTCGACCCGCTGCCCCGGTTCGAGCCAGAACAGCCCGGTGCAGGTGCCGGTGGAGATAATCTGGCCCTTGCGCAGCCCGACCTCGCAGCGCGACATCGCGTTGGCCAGCCAGAGCAGCGCGTGGACGGGATCGCCCATCGCGTCGGTGGCCGGGCCGGCGCCCACCTCCTCGCCATTGACGCGCATGGTGAGGGCGACCGAGCCGAAATCGATATCCGGCGTGTAGTCGATGCCTTCATACGCGACCAGGCCGCCATTGGCCCCCAGGTCGGCGACCAGGGAGGGCGCGCCCACGGTCGCGAAATCCCGGAAGCAGGTATCGATGACCTCGATGGCGGCATAGACCTCCCCGATCGCCGCTTCGATCTCGACGCGGGTGTACGGGTCCTCGCGCGGCTCCAGGTTCCGGTTCAGGACGAAGGCGA
Organism: Alphaproteobacteria bacterium; assembly: GCA_965221475.1. GTDB lineage: Bacteria > Pseudomonadota > Alphaproteobacteria > Bin65 > Bin65 > Bin65. The sequence continues at coordinate 1,989,796 of OZ244891.1, forward strand.
TTTCGCCCTCGACGCCGGGCCTGATGAAGCGGTCCGTATCGATCCAGGTCGCATTGTGGCAGCAGCCATCCGCGTATACCGGGCCGAAAAAGGGCCCCGACACGCCGAGCATCTTCTGGGCCTGCCGGGAGGTGCAGCCGATCTTCCAGCCGAGAATGTCGCCCTCACCCCGTGCGATGGCGGCGAACTGAACGGTATAGCCCTCTCCCACCGTGCGCGGCGTATGGGCCGGCGCCAGCCGGTCGATGGCCCGGCCGTTGGACCGCGCCTCGAGAATCTCGGCCGCCGCATATTCCGGCCAGTTGCGCCGCCGGCCATCCGCGCGTCCGAATATCCTGCTGCCGAGCCTGCCGAGCATGAATCCCTCTCTTTATCGTTTCCTGCGTCTACTCCTCGAACATAACCTGAACTTTCCCCAGAAGTCCATAGTCGGCGAGCGCGGTTGCGCCGGGGCGGCACTGCGTGATGCCGGTCATCGAGCCGCTGGCGACGACCGCGCCTTCGGCGAGGCCGATGCCGCGCCGGGACAGGTCGTTGGCCAGCCACACCAGGGCATTGAGCGGATGGCCGAGCACGGCGGCGCCGGTCCCTTCCGCCGCCGGCGCGCCATCGACGGTGAGCGTCGCCGAGGCGGCGGCCAGGTCCTGCGCGCGCCAGTCGGGGATCGGCGCGCCCAGCACCAGGGCGCCGTTCGACCCGTTGTCGGCGATCAGATGGGCGACGCCCAGCGCCACGCCATCGACCCAGTATGTGTCGATCAGCTCCAGCGCCGGGCAGACGGCATCGACCGCCGCGCGCACCTCGTCCGGCCCGTAATCGCCCTCGCGCGGCGGCAGGGCCCGGCCGAGCCGGAAGGCGAATTCGCATTCGACGATGCAGCCGTGCAGCGCGGACGCGGCGACGCGGGCCGGGCTGTCGAGCAGCCAGGGCGCGAAGACCCGGCCGGGGAAGGGTGCCGTGGCGCCGAGCATCCGCATCGCCGCCTCGCTCGCCGCGCCGATTTTCCAGCCGGCAACCTCAAGGCCCCACAGCTCCGCCAGCGCGTTCTGGATCGCCATGCCGTCATCGACGCTCTGCGGCGTGCAGTCCGGCGGCAGGCGCTCCAGCTGCCGGTGGTCGCCGCGTGCTTTCAGCAGCAGTTCGGCAGCGGCCCGGGCCGCGGCGGGGCTCAGCATGGCAATCTCCGAAGGGGTTTTTCCGGGCGCCGGCCGGCGCCCGGCACGGTCATAGCACAGAAGCCGCGGCGCGCGCGCCTGCGGAATGGCCGCCGGGCGGCCACCGCGCGCCTTTCCCCGGCGGCGGACATGGGCTAGTTGAGCGCCGGGCGGCCGGACGGCCGCGGGGGCTTTGCGAAGGGGCCGGTCATGGCGCTGCGCGTGGCGATCCAGATGGATCCCATCGACACCATCGATATCGGGGCGGACAGCACCTTCGTGCTGGCCATGGAGGCGCAGGCGCGCGGCCATGCGCTGCACTATTACACGCCGGACCGGCTGCGCCTGCGCGACGGCACGCTGAGCGCGCCGCTGCAGCGCCTGGCGGTGCGCGCCGAGCAGGGCCGCCACGCCGAGCTCGGCCCGCCGCAGCCGACCGACCTGTCGACGATGGACGCAATCCTGCTGCGCCAGGACCCGCCCTTCGACATGGCCTATATCACGACGACCCATTTTCTCGAGACGATCCACCCGGCGACCCTGGTCGTGAACGACCCGGCCGAGGTGCGCAACGCGCCGGAGAAAATCTTCGTCAACCGCTACCCGGACCTGATGCCGCCGACCCTGATCGCCCGCGATCCGGCGGCGGTGCGGGACTTTCGCGCCGAACATGGCGATATCGTCGTCAAGCCGCTCTACGGCAATGGCGGCGACGGCGTGTTCCACATCCCGCCGGGCGACGAGAATCTGGCCACGGTGCTCGAACTGTTCGCCCGGCAGTTTCGCGAACCCTTCGTCGTCCAGCGCTACCTCCCGGAAATCCGCCAGGGCGACAAGCGCATCGTGCTGGTCGATGGCGAGCCGGCCGGCGCCGTCCTGCGCATCCCGGAGGCCGGCGATGCGCGGGCGAATTTCCACGCCGGCGGCCAGCCGCAGAAGGCCGGACTGACCGACCGGGAGCGCGAAATCTGCGCCCGCATCGGCCCGGACCTGCGGGCGCGCGGCCTGGTCTTTGTCGGCATCGATGTGATCGGCCACTGGCTGACCGAAATCAACGTCACCTCGCCGACCGGCATCCAGGAGATCAACCGCCTGTCCGGCACCCGCATCGAGGCGCAGATCTGGGACGCCATCGAGGCGCGGCTCGGCCGGTAGCCGCCGGGCCGGGCGCTAGCGTTCGAGTATGTCGCTGACTTCCTTCAGCTGGGTGCGGGCGCGCAGCAGGTAGAAGCCCTGGGCCGCCAGATGGTTGGGCTGGAGCATGCCGTCCGGCGCGCCGTTGCGCACCATCAGCGGCCGCAGCACCGCCGCCCGGCGCAGGCTCTCCATCATGTTGTCCCACACTTTCTGCGCCTGTTTCTCCGCCAGGATGCCGGCAAAATCCGCGCCGAGCTCGCGCAGGATCATGTAGTAGCCATAGACCCGGCCCTTGGTGCGGTAGAACAGATCGTCCGACCGGCTGTCGAAGACGATGCCGCCGAAGGCCTCGACCCGCTCGGCGATGCGGGCCGAATCGGAGCCGATATCGGCGTTCACCCGGTCGATCAGGGTCTGCAGATTATCGGCCCGGCGCTCGAAGACCGCCTCGCCGGCGGCGAGGCGCTGATTGTAGCGCAGCAGGGCGCGCCGGGCGGCGCGGTACTGCGCTTCCGTCGAGGAGGTCGGCAGCAGGCTGACGCGCAAATCCCACACCCAGGTGTAGGGCGAGTAGCGCAGCTTGCCCATCGCGTCCTCAAGGTCCGGGTCGACGGCGCTGGAGCCGCGGTTGCGGCCGATCTTGTCGGCCATTTCGATGGCGAAGCGGCCCAGCGCGTCGCGCAGGCCGACCTGGAAATTGGGCAGATTGTCGAGGGCCCAGGACGGGTAGAGGAAGGGATCGTTGGGCGTCCAGCCATGGTCGATGGTCTCGCGCCGGATCAGCGCCGCCGCCATGGCGACCGCCCGGCTCGCCCGCTCCCCGGCCGGCGCCGTCATCGCGGTGTCGTCGCCGATCCGGTGGGTGAGCGCCATGCCGACGGGATAGTAGAGCAGCGCCAGCGCCAGCACGGCATAGAGGCCCCGGCGCACGATGCGCCCGCGCCGGCGCCCCGCCGGGGCGGGCGGGCGCGGATCGGCCGGCTTCCGGTCCGGCGGCTGCCGGCGCAGCCACCGGGCGAGCCGGCCCGGCCGGCGGGGCTCGTCTTCGAACAGCGGGTCTGCCCCGGCGGTCATCGCAACCCTCCGTCATCCGGCATGGCGCAACGGGGCCGGTCGGGCGAAGGTCCGGCCCCGCTTGCCATGCCTTGTCCGACAGATGGGGATGCCGGCCCCTGCCGCAAGGCCCGGCCGGCGGCGGATGCCCCGGCTCAGGCGCCGAGAAAGCCGACGATCCGGTAGGTCTGCGCCAGGATCGGGTCGGCGATGGCGCGTGCCTTGTCGGCGCCGCCGGCCAGCACCCGGTCGATCTCCGCCGGATCGTCGAGCAGCCGGCGCATTTCCGCGGCGATGGCGCCCAGCCGGTCGACAGCGAGATCGGCGAGCGCCGGCTTGAAGCGGCCGAAGCCCTGGCCCTCGAACTCGGCGAGCACATCGGCGACCGGCCGGTCGGCCAGGGTGGCGAAGATGCGCACCAGGTTGAAGGCTTCCGGCCGCGCCGCCTCGATCTCCGGCTTCACCTCGCCGTCCGGGCCGACCGTGTCCGGCCCCGGCAGCGGCGCCGGATCGGTCCGGGCCCGGCGGATTTTCCGGGCGATGGCGTCGGCATCGTCGGTCATGTTGATGCGGCTCATGTCCGAAGGGTCGGACTTGGACATTTTCCGGCTCGCGTCGCGCAGGCTCATGACCCGCGCGGCGCCGCCGGAAATCATCGCCTCCGGCGGCGGAAAAAAGGCCGTGCCGAAATCGTGATTGAACTTGTTCGCAATGTCGCGCATCAGCTCGACATGCTGCTTCTGGTCCTCGCCGACCGGCACATGGGTCGCGTGGTAGAGCAGGACATCGGCGGCCTGCAGCGCCGGATAGGCATAGAGGCCGAGCGAGGCCCGCTCCCGGTCCTCGCCCGCCTTTTCCTTGAACTGGGTCATCCGGTTCATCCAGCCGAGCCGGACGACGCAGTTGAAAATCCAGGCGAGCTGGGCATGGGCCGGCACGGCCGACTGGTGGAACACGACCGAAATCTTCGGATCGATGCCCGAGGCGAGCAGCGCGGCGGTGACCTGCCGCGTCTGGTCGGCGAGCTGCGCCGGGTCCTGCCACACCGTGATCGCGTGCAGATCGACCATGCAATAGACGCAGTGATAGCCCTCGTGCTGCAGGCGCGCCCAGTTGCGGATCGCGCCGAGATAGTTGCCGAGGGTGACCCCGCCGGAGGGCTGGATGCCGGAGAAGATGCGTTTCATGACCGGAGGCGAATGGCGCGAAAAGGGGGAGGGAGCAGCGCAGGACTAACCCCATCCGCGCCGGCCCGGTCAAGGCGGCGGAATGGTCCCGGCGCGGCGCGCGGCTACAGCCACCGGGTGAGCGCGAGTGCCAGGTCCTGCCAGAACCACAGCAGCACGGCGGTGGCCAGCATGATGACGGCGAACGGCGCGGCGCCGCGGGCGACCTCGCCCAGGCGCGCCTTTCCGACCGCCTGGATGATGAACAGGTTGAGACCGACCGGAGGCGTAATCAGCGCGGTCTCGATCAGCAGGACGAAAAAGATGCCGAACCAGATCGGGTGGATGCCCATTGCCTCGATCGACGGGAAGAGCACCGGCACCATGATGAGCAGCATCGACAGGGCTTCCAGAAAAAAACCGATGACGAGCAGGACGACGCCGACTGCGAGGATAAAAAGGGTCGGGCTGGTGAAATGGGCGGCGAGCAGCTGGCTGATGTTCTGGGGGATCAGATACAGCGTGATGGCGTAGGAAAAGACCTTGGCGCCGGCGACGATCAGAAAAATCATCACCGTGGTGCGCATGGCGTCGTAGGTCGCCTCCCTGATCCGGGAGAGATCCATGCGGCCCATGGCGAGCGTGATGAGCAGGGCGAGGATGAAGCCGACGCCGGCGCTCTCCGAAGGCGTCGCGATACCGGCATAGATCGACCCGATGATCGCCACCGCCAGGAGGACGGTCGGCACCGCGAGCAGGCTGGCGCGGGCGCGTTCCCGCCAGGGCACCCTTGCCATGCGCACTGCGCCCCCGCCGTAATGGGCATAGGCCATGCCATAGAGGATGAAGAGGCCGGCCAGGAACAGGCCGGGCCCGATGCCGGCCTTGAACAGGGTCGGAATCGATTCCTCCGTAACGATGCCGTAGAGGATCAGCGGAATCGACGGCGGGATCAGGATGCCCAGCGTGCCGCCCGCCGCCAGCATGCCGAGGGTGAAGGAGCGGTTGTAGCGGCGCTTCTCCATCTCCGGTATGGCGACCGTCCCGATGGTCGCGGCCGTGGCGACGGACGAACCGGAAACAGCGGAAAACAGCGTGCAGCTCATGATGGTGGCGACACCCAGCCCGCCCGGCCAGTGCCCGACCCAGCTCTGGACAGCGGCGAACAGGTCGCGCCCCACGCCGCCTTTCAGCAGAATGTTCGACATCAGCAGGAACATCGGCACGGCGAGCAGTTCGAAACTGTCCATGGTGCCGTAGAGGCGCTGCGGCACGCTGATCAGCGGGAGGCCTTTCAGCGCCAGCAGGATGACCCCCAGCCCGCCGAGCGCGACGGCGACCGGGGTGCGCAGCACCAGCAGCCCGACCAGGGCGACGAGAATGATCGCGGCTTCCATGGATTGCCAGCGGCCGGCCGTCAGGCGCTGCCGATCCGGGAGTTTTCCCGGTCGGGCGGCATTGCGCCGGGCGCGCGCGCCCACAATTTGACCAGTTCGGCAAAGCCCTGCAGCGCCAGCAGGCCGAAACCGACCCAGACGGAGGAATGGGTCAGCCATTTCGGCGGCGCGAGGAAACTGTCGGTCGTATGGCCCGCCAGCGTTGCCTTCAGCCATTCCTGAAAGCCGAACCATACGGCGGTGCCGGCGAACAGGAACAGCACGAGGATCGCGGCGGTTTCCGCCACGCGCCGGCCGAGACTGCCGGGGTCCCTGAACGCGACATCGATCGTGATCATGTCGCGATGCTTGAGCACGAATCCGGCGGCGAGAAACGTCGCCCAGATCTGCATGATGCGGCTGACTTCATCGACCCATATGGTCGGCGCGGTGAACAGGTAGCGCATGGCCACTTCGTAGGTCACGAACAGGCCGATGGCGAAGAACATCCAGGCGCAGAACCGGCCCGCACCTTCTGAAACGAGATCGATCAGGCGAACGATCAGGGACATCGAATCGCCTGGAGCGGCAGGCGGAATGGCGGAAGCGGCACCAATCGGCCCGCCGCCCCGAATTCGCTACCTGCCGACCGCCTTGAGAACGGCCGCGGCGGTGGCGCCACGCTCCCTGGCGAAGCGCTCCAACACGCCCCTGGTCGCCCCGCGCCACTTGGCGCGCTCGGCCTCGGTCAGGTCGATGACGTTCATCTTGTCGCGCAGGAATTTCACCACGGACGCTTCCTGGCCGTAAATCTCGTCGCGCAGCTGCTTCTCGACGGTGGCCGAGGCCTTCACGATTGTCGCCCGATGCGCCTTCGGCAGGCCGTCGAAGAACTTGCCGTTGATGACGGCGACAAACTCGATCACGCTGTCGAAACTGAGCGTCATGTTCTTCATGACCTCATAAAGCTTCCGGCTCTTGACCGCGGACGCGCCGGTCATCCCGACATCCACGGCGCCCTGCTGGTAGGCGAGGAATTGTTTGGAGCCGGACATCAGCGTCGGCGCGCCGCCCAGGGCAGTCACCGTCCAGCCCAGGACCTTGCCGTAGGTGCGGACCTTCTTGCCCTTCAGGTCTGCCGGCACGCGAATCGGCTTGCCGTTGTTGAGGTAGACATTGCGCCCGAACGCCTGCCACCACAGAATTCTGGCGCCTGTCTCCTTCAGAATGGCGGCATCGAGCAGCGTGCGCATCGGCGAACCGGTCTTCACCGCGGCGCGCAGCGCCGCCTCGTCCTTGAACAGGAAAGGCAGGTTCACGACATCGACCGCCGGCACTGAGCCGGCGAACCGGCCGAGGAAAGAGGAGCCGGCCTCGATGGCACCGGAGCCGACTGCCTGGGGCACCTGTTTGTCGCGGTAGAGCTGGGCGGAAGGAAACACCTGGACCTTGAGCTGGCCCCTGGACTCCTGCTCGACGATTTTCCCGAAGGCGAGCCAGTTCTGGCCCAGCGAGTGCTTTATCGGGAGCTGCAGGGTCACGCGGATTGTGGTTTCGGCCTGCACGGTCGCGGCCTGCAAAGCGGCAGCAAGAGCAGCAGCGGCAAGAACGGAGTATTTCATTTGTTTCCTCCGATTTATCGTCATTCGAATTGAGAAGTCGTCACTGCGGCTCTTATACGGGGATTCCAATTGCGACTCGCCAGCGGCGAATTGATGCAATTTCCGAATTGCCCGTCGTTCCGCTTCAGCGCCGCGCCTGGCCCGAGCGCCGCATCATTGACTTCATCTCGCCGACCGAAGCCGCGCGCAGCAGCAGGCAGGCGGCGGCGTAGACCGCCATGCCGCCGGCCACCAGCGCCAGCGCCGAGACAACCCGCTGCCACACCGCGCCGGAAAGCCAGGGCCACAGCGCATCGGCCGCCGGCCACAGCAGGCCGGCCATGACCAGGGCGGCGAGGGCGAAGCGCGGCAGCCGGGCGCGCAGGCGGGCATCGAGGCCGAGATGGCCGCGCCGGACCAGGAACCAGGCCAGCAGCCCGGCATGAAGCCACGCCGCCACCGAAGTGGCGATGGGGATACCGAGAAAGCCGATGCCCAGCGGCCAGACCAGCAGCGGCGACAGGCCCAGATTCACCAGCATCGAAGCGACGGCGTAGATCATCGGGCTGCGCGTGTCCTGCCGGGCGAAGAAGCCCGGCGACAGCACCTTGATCAGCACGAAGGCCGGCAGGCCGGCGGCAAAGGCGGTCAGCGCCCAGGCGGTGGCGGCGGCCGCGTCCGGCGTGAACCGGCCATACTGGAACATGACCGTGACGAGCGGCAGGGCGATGACGATCAGGGCCGCCGTCGCCGGCACGGTCAGCAGCATGGCCAGCTCGATGGCCCGGTTCTGCATCGTATTGGCGCCTGCCGCATCGGTCTCGAGGGTGCGGGTCAGCGCCGGCAGCAGCGCCGTCCCGATGGCGATGCCGACGATGCCGAGCGGGAACTGATACACCCGGTCGGCATAATGGATGTAGGAGACGGCGCCGGTGAGGAAGGTGCCGATGACGGTGCCGACCAGGATGTTGATCTGGATCATGCCGCCGCTCACCAGGCCCGGCACCATCAGCCTGAGCAGGCGCCGGACCGCCGGCGTCAGCCGCGGCCGGCGCAGGCGCAGGCCGAGGCCGGCCCTGTGGCAGGCCCAGGCGAGCCAGACATACTGGCCGATGCCGGCAACGGCGACGCCCCAGGCCAGCATGTGGGCCGGCGTCTCGAACCGGTCGCGGACGAACAGGAGGCCGAGGATCAGCACGATATTGAGCAGGATCGGCGCCGCGGCGGCGGCGGCGAAGCGGTAGGTCGAATTGAGCATGCCGCTCATCATCGCGACGACCGCCATGCACAGCAGGTAGGGCAGGGTCAGGCGGGTCAGCAGGACGGCGGTATCGAACAGTTCCGGCCGCTGCGCGCTGAAGCCGGGCGCCACAATCAGCAGCGCCTGGGGCATGAAGATTTCGGCCACGACGGTAAAGACGGCCAGAATCGGCACCAGGACGGAAAAGACCCGGTCGGCGAACAGCATCGCCTCGTGCCGGCCGTCCTGCTCCAGCCGTTTCGAGAACATCGGCACGAAGGCGGCCGCGAAGGCCCCTTCGGCCGCCAGGCGCCGGAACATGTTGGGAAAGCGGAAGGCGACGATGAACGCCTCGATCACGCCGACCGCGCCGAGATAGTGGGCCAGCAGAATATCGCGGACGAAGCCGAGCAGCCGGCTGGCCAGGGTCCAGAACGCAACGATGGCGGAGGCGCGGGCCAGCTTCACGGCCGGCCCGCTCGCGGCGTTTCAGGCATGTAGTACAGCAGCCGGGCCGCCGCCCGGTCGGCCGCCGCCAGCTGGTCGATCAGGTCGAAATCGCGCCAGTTGGCGGTCAGCAGGGTGGCGCCGGCCGACCGCGCGGTGAGATAGATGGCGGCGTCGGCGAGGAAGCGCCGGCGGTCCGCCCGGTCGCCACCCTGGAGCCGCGCCAGCACGCCGGCGATCAGCCCGGCCGCCATCCAGCCCGACGGCGGCAGCGAGACGGTGCGCCTGATCTCGATCCGGTGCAGCATTTCCTCAACCGCCGCCCGCGACCGGGCGGCATGGGCGGCGTCGGGGGGCAGGGCGCCCAGGCCGAAGGTCAGCTCGGCCAGGCACACCGGACAATGGATGTGCCGCCGGCCGGGCAGCAGGGCATGCAGCGCCAGCGGCATCCGGCCGGTCAGCGCATCGATATAGGCGCAGCTGTCGAGCATCACCGGCCCCTCCAGGCCGGCGGCCGGAAAGAAGGGAAGCGCCGAACGGTCCCTGTAGTCCAGGGGCGTCCGGCGCTTCTCCGGCCGGATACGGCGCTGCCAGCGCGCAAATTCGTCGAGCAGGCTCACAGATCGAGCGCGAATTCCTGCGGCAGCGATCCGCGCCGGCCGGCCAGCCACGCGCCGAACCCGTCCGGATCGGCCAGCGCCTCAAGGCCGGCGCGCACGAGATCGGAATCCCGGTCGATGCCGGTGGCCGCCCGGGCCCGCGCATAGAGGAAATCGTCGATGCGCGCGGCGATCCGCCGGTCCTTGGCAGCAGCGGCGCCATAGGCCGCCGCCTCTTCGGCCAATCCGCCCCAGGCGTGACCGCCCACGGCCCCGCCACTGTCGGCCAGGCCCATAACGGCATCGCCGGCCGGCGCATCGTCGCCCACCGCAACGCCGACCGCGGCCAGCAATTCCCGCAACTGGGTCATCGTCATCGTGATCGTTTCGGCCATCGCCCCCTCCCTTGCCCCGGCTTTGTTGCACAACCCCACCATCATGTCAAACATTTTTCGCCGCTACCGGTTCGGGTGCCGGCTGCGCCTCCGCGCCGAGCGAGGCGAGCACAGCCTTGCGGACCTCCTCCTGCTTTTGCGGGTTCTCGACCTTCATGCCGAAGACATCCTTGACATAGAAGACATCGACAACCCGCTCGCCATAGGTCGAGATTTTGGCGGTGGCGATCTGCATCCCGCTTTCGGTAAGGGCGCGGGTCACATCGTAGAGCAGGCCGGGCCGGTCGCGGCCGTTGACCTCGATGACCGAGAAGAAATTGCTCGCCGCATTGTCGATCAGCACCCGGGGCGGGACATCGAACACATCGCGGGCGCGCTGGGGCAGCGATTCCTTGCCCTTCAGTTCGCGCCACGGGCGCAGCTCGCCGGTCAGGCTGGCGGCGATGCGAACCTTCAGCCTTTCGAGATCGGCGGCATCGGCGACCGCCTGGCCGCCGGCATCCTGAATCGTGAAAATGTCGAGCGCATGGCCGTTCGACAGGGTGAAGATGCGCGCCTCGACAATCGAGCCGCCAAACAGCGCAATCGCCCCGGCAATCTGCGAGAACAGGCCGGGATGGTCGGGCGTGTAGACCGTGACCTCGGTGACCGAGCGCGCTTTGTCGATATCGAAATCGATGGAAAGCCGGGCGCCGTCCCGGTGCGCCTGGCGGATGAGCCCGGCATGGCGCGCCTGGGTCGCACTGTCGAGCGACAGCCAGTAGGCGGTGTAGCCGAGTTCGAGATAGGCCTCGATGTCTTCGGCCGGCCAGTCCCTGAGAAGGGCGGCCACCGCATCGCGCGCCCGCGCCACCCGCGCCGCGACCCCGTCGGCCTCGACGCTGCCGCTCAGCAGCTCCTCCGTCCGGTAATAGAGTTCGCGCAGCAGCGCCGCCTTCCAGCCGTTCCAGACCGCCGGCCCGGTGGCGCGCATGTCGGCCACGGTGAGCACCAGCAGCAGGCGCAGCCGCTCCGGCGACTGGCAGTGGTCGGCAAAGTCCCGGATCGTCTTCGGATCGTCGATATCGCGCTTCTGGGCCGTGTTGCTCATCGCCAGATGGTGGCGGACGAGCCAGGCCACGGTCTCCGTCTCCTCGCTGTCCAGGCCGAGCCGCGGGCACAGTTCCAGCGCCACTTCGGCGCCGAGCACGGAATGGTCGCCGCCGCGCCCCTTGGCGATGTCGTGCAGCAGAACGGCGACATAGAGGGCGCGGCGCGAGGCGACCTTGTGGACGATCCCGGTGGCCAGCGGATGATCCTCGGCAAGGTCGCCGGTCTCGATGCGATGCAGCAGGCCGATTGCGCGGATGGTGTGCTCGTCGACCGTGAAGACATGGTACATGTCGTGCTGCATCTGGGCGACGACCCGGCCGAAATCCGGGATGAAGCGGCCGAGCACCCCGGCCTCGTTGAGCCGGACCAGCGTTGCCGCCGGATCGTTGCGCGAGGTCAGCATGGCGAGGAAGCTGGCGTTGGCCGCCGGGTCGCGCCGGACCGCGGCGTTGATCGATTTAAGCGACTGGGTGACCAGCCGCAGCACCGCCGGGTGAACGTCGAGGCCGTGTTCCTGGGCGGTCTCGAACAGCCGCAGCAGGTTCACCGGGTCCTCCCGGAACACCCGGTCGTGCTTCGCGTTCAGCCGGCCCGACCGGGCGATGAAATCGCCATATTCGCGCTCGCCGCCCCAGCGGCCCGGAAGGCGGACCCTGGGCTGGCGCCGGCTCTCGTCCTCAAGGGCGGCGCAGAAAATCCGGGTCAGGTCGCCGACATCCTTGGCGATCAGGTAGTAGTGGCGCATGAAGCGTTCGACGCCGCGCTGGGCCCGGCGGTCGCCATAGCCCATCAGGCGGGCGATTTCGGGCTGGACGTCGAAGGTGAGGCGCTCTTCCGGCCGGCCGGCCAGATAGTGCAGGTGGCAGCGCACCGTGGTCAGAAAGGCGTGGGCCCGGCGGAACAGGCCGGACTCATGGTCCGAGAAGACCTGGCGCTCGACCAGATCGCCGACCGCATCGACCCGGTAGAGATTCTTGGCGATCCAGAACAGGGTGTGGAGGTCGCGCAGGCCGCCCTTGCCCTCCTTGATATTGGGCTCCAGGACATAGCGGCTGTCGCCCATGCGCTCGTGCCGCGCATCGCGCTCGGCCAGCTTCTGGGTCACGAAGCCGTTGGCGTCGCCGGCGGCGCTGGCATCGCGGAATTTCTGGCGCAGGTTGCGGTAGAGCCCGGCATCGCCCCACAGATAGCGGGCTTCGAGCAGCGCGGTCCGGATCGTCAGATCGGTCCGGGCGAGGCGGATGCAGTCGTCGACCGACCGGGTCGCATGGCCGACCTTGAGGCCGAGGTCCCACAGGGTATAGAGCAGGAATTCGACGATCTGCTCGGCATGGGGCGCGAGCTTCCAGTTCGACACGAACAGAAGATCGATATCCGATTGCGGCGCAAGCTCGCCCCGCCCGTAGCCGCCGACGGCGACGACCGCCTGCTTCTCGCCCTCGGTCGGGTTGGCAACCGGATAGACCCGCTCATAGGCGAAATCGTAGAGCACCCGGACGATCTGATCGATCAGGAAGCAGTGGGCCTGGACGCACTGGTGGCCGCGCAGGGCGGTATCGGCCTCCCGGTCGAAGCGCTGGCGGATTTCCCGGCGCCCGCCTTCCAGCGCCGCCTTCAGCGCGGCCAGAACCGGCGCGCGCAGGGCCGCCGGGTCGCCGGTCTTCGCGGCGACGGCGTCGAGCCGTTCAACCAGATCGCGCCGGTCGACGATCCGGCGCTGTCCGGCAATCGGGGCGGCGCTTGAGAAATCCATGGCCCGACCGGTGCATCCGGGCCGGCGCGGCCGGAGCGCCGGAGTGCGCCGCGGCCCGGCCGGCCCCGCCATCCCTTCTACACCATTTCCGCGCCGGCGACACGGCCGGCCCGCAGGCCGCGCCCCTCCGGCGGTCGCCCCGGCGCGACATCGCAGCACAGGCGCAGGGCCGCCCGCGCGGTTCCGCGGCCCCATATTCTCGCAAGGCACCCGGCCCCGGCCGCTGCCCGTTCCGCATCGACGAGCGCGCCATGACCAGCCTGTCCCGCACCGCCATTTTCGGCGTTCTCGCCGCCGTCGCGGCCGCGATTGCCATTCTGGCCGTCCTGGCGGGCGAGGATGTCCGGCCGGCCGGCGATACCGTGTCGAAAAGCGGCGAGGCCCGGGCCGACAGGCTGTTCGCCCGGCTGAGGCAATCGCCGCAATTCAGGGCCGATGGCGGCACCGTGACCTGGGACAGCGCCTCGGCGCTGGGCGCGGAGGGCGTGCTGATCCGCAATCTGCGCATCGCGCACACCGGCGCGAACGGCCGGGCCGGCGGCATCGCCGCTGCCGAACTCCGGGTGCGCCGGCTCGACTGGAGCAACCTCGCCGTCCCGGCCCGGGGCGATATCGCGGTCGCCGGCCTGAAATCGCTCGATCCGGCCGGCCTGCGGGGCCTCCCGGCATTCATGGCGGCGAGCGGCGCGAGAGATCCGGTGGCCGATGTCAGGCTCCGCTGGACCTATCGGCAGGACGACCGGACGATGGATATCGGCATCGCCGAGCTGACCGTGCGGGAATGGGGGACGGTCCGCTTCGCCGGCCGGATTCTCGAGCTGGACATGAAGGCCCTGCTGGAGATGGAAAGCGGCGAGGAGGCCGATCCGGTCCAGGCCTTCGGCCTGCTCGCCGGCGCGAAGATCGGCGCGCTCTCCCTCTCGTTCCGGGACCGGGGCGCCATCGACCGGATGGCGGCGCAGCGTGCCGGGGATACCGGCCAGGACAAGGCCACGGTCATCGCGCAGGCCGTGAAGGGGCTGGAGGCGCGCCGCGCCGCCGCGCCGCACGCCATCTTCCGCCAGGCGCTCGACGCCGCCATCGCCCTGGTGAAGAACCGCGGCACGATCACCCTGACGGCGGCGCCGCAACCCCCGGTTGCCCTGCTCACCCTGGTGCTGCTTCTGCGCCGGGGCCGGGACGATCCCGACCGTCTGGCGCGCAAGCTGGGTGTGACCGTCGCGGCGGAATAGGCGGATGCGCTTACGGCTCGCGTCACCTCACTGCCGCGCCGCCGCCTTCAGCCGGTAGAGGAATTCCAGCGCCGCGCGCGGCGTCAGCGCGTCCGGGTCGAGCTCGTCGAGCAGCCGCTCGGCCTCGGTCGGGCCGGCCGGCGCCGCCGGTTGCCGTGCCGGTGCCGGGGCGCTGAACAGCGGCAGCTCGTCCGTCAGGCGGTCGATGCCGGCGCCCTGGTCGCCGGCCTCCAGGATCGCCATGACTTCCCCGGCCCGGTCGATCACGGCGGCCGGCAGGCCGGCCAGCCGGGCGACATGGATGCCATAGCTCGCTTCGGCGTTGCCGGGCACGACCTCGTGCAGAAAGACGATCTCATCCTGCCATTCGCGCACCCGCATGGTGTGCCGGGACAGGCGGTCGAGCCGCGACGCCAGCGCCGTCAGCTCATGATAATGGGTGGCGAACAGGGCGCGGCAGCGCAGTTCCTCGTGCAGATGCTCCACCGTTGCCCAGGCGATCGAAAGACCGTCGAAGGTCGCCGTGCCCCGGCCGATCTCGTCCAGAATGACCAGCGAGCGCGGCGAGGCCTGGTTGAGGATGGCGGCGGTCTCGACCATCTCGACCATGAAGGTGGAGCGGCCGCGCGCCAGATCGTCGGCGGCGCCGACCCGGGAAAACAGCCGGTCCACGATGCCGACCGTCGCCCGCTGCGCCGGGACGAAGCTGCCGGCCTGCGCCAGGATGGCGATGAGCGCGTTCTGGCGCAGGAAGGTGCTCTTGCCCGCCATGTTCGGGCCGGTGAGCAGCCAGAGATTGCCGTCCGGGCCGAGATCGCAATCGTTCGGCACGAAGGGCGTATCGCGCTGCATCGCCTCGACGACCGGGTGCCGGCCGCCGACGATGGCAAATGCGGTATCGGCCGTCACCGCCGGGCGGCACCAGTCGGCTTCGGCGGCAAGGTCGGCCAGCGCGGTGCCGACATCGAGCTCCGCCATCGCCTGCGCCGCCCGGGCGACGGCCTCGGCCCTTGCTCCGGTTTCGGCGACCAGATCGTCGAACAGCGCCAGTTCGATGGCGATCGCCCGGTCGGCGGCGCGGACGATATCGGATTCGAGTTCCGACAGCTCGACAGTGGCATAGCGTGTGGCGCTCGCCATGGTCTGGCGGTGGATGAAGGGGCTGTCCGCCCCGGTCGGCATCTTGCCGGCCTGGGCGGTCGAAACCTCGATGAAATAGCCGAGCACGTTATTGTGCCGGATTTTGAGCGAGGGAATGCCGGTTTCCGCGCGCAGGCGCGCCTCCATCTGCACGATCAGGTCGCGGCCGTCCTTCTTCAGCGCGGTCTGCCGGTCGAGCGCTTCGGAATAGCCCGGCGCGACGAAGCCGCCGTCGCGGCTCTGCAGGGGCAGGTCTTCCGCCAGCGCCCGGCGCAGCCGCTCGACCAGCGAATCGTGATTGCCGAGCCGGCCGGCGAGATCGGCCAGCTCGTCGGGATCGGCGAGGGAGGCGGCGGCGAGGGCGGCGGCCAGCGGCCCGGTCGCCGCCATGGCGTCGCGGATCGCGGCGAGGTCGCGCGGCCCGCCGCGGCCGAGGGCGAGCCGCGACAGGGCGCGCTCGGCATCCGGCGTGCGTTTCAGCACGTCGCGGATGCGGGCGCGAACATCGCCGTCGCCGGCGAAAAAGGCGACCAGCCGCAGGCGCGATTCGATGGCGGCGACATCGGTCAGCGGCGCCGACAGCCGCTCGGCCAGCAGCCGCGCGCCGGGGCCCGTGACCGTGCGGTCGACGACCGAGAGCAGGCTGCCCCGGCGCTCGCCCGACAGCGTCCGGGTCAACTCCAGATTGCGCCGCGTCGGCGCGTCGATCTCCATCGTCTCGCTGGCGAGGCGGCGGACCGGCCGGGACAGGCGGGGCGTGCGGCCGCGCTGGGTGAGATCGACATAGTCGAGCAGGGCGCCGGCCGCGGCGGTCTCCGACCGGGTGAAGGCGCCGAACGCCTCGACCGAGGCGACCCCGAAATGCGCCGCGAGCCGCGCCCCGGCATTGAGGCTGTCGAACCGGCTGGCCGGCTGCACGGTGAGCCGGTCGCGCCAGTCGGCAAGATGGCCGTACAGGTCGGGGCGCTCGATCAGCCGGTCGGAGATCAGGATTTCCGAAGGGTCGAGCCGCGCCAGCGCCGCGCCGGTATCGCCGGGCGGCACCGGCCGGGCGGCGAAATCGCCGGTCGTCATGTCGAGCCAGGCCAGCCCGAGATCGCCGCCCGCCTCGGCCAGCGCGGCGAGATAGGAGTGGGTGCGGGCATCGAGCAGCGTCTCTTCGGTCAGCGTGCCCGGCGTGACGACCCTTATGACATCGCGCCGGACCAGCGCCTTCGATCCGCCGCGCTTCTTTGCCGCGGCGGGGTCTTCCATCTGTTCGCACACCGCGACCCGGAAGCCGGCGCGGATCAGCCGGGCGAGATAGGATTCGGCGGCATGAACCGGCACGCCGCACATCGGCACGTCCGCCCCGGCCTGCTTGCCGCGCCGGGTGAGCGCAATGTCGAGGGCGCCGGCCGCGGTCACCGCATCGTCGAAGAACAGCTCGTAGAAATCGCCCATCCGGTAGAACAGCAGGCAGTCCGGATGCGCCGCCTTGACCTCCCGATAGTGCCGGAGCATGGGCGGGAGAGCCGGCCCGTCGGGCGTCGGCCGGGCGGGACCGTTCATGACCGGGAGGGGGCGGGCGCGGCGCGCCGGGCAGCGGGAGACATCGCCCCTATCCTCGCCGGGCCGGCGCCGCTTGTCGATACGGGCCGGCAGTTTCCCGCCGGGCGGCGGCAGGGCGCAGGGCGGGGGTGTGACGGCCGCGGCCATGGGCAGGCGCGCCGGTGCAGCCTATAACGGCAGCCAGCGCCACCCGGCGCGCCGGGACCGCATCCGACAGAGCCGCCATGTCCGATTCCGAACACGTTACCGATCAGGAAGCCCTGCTGATGCACGCCTCCGGGCGGCCGGGCAAGATCGCAATCGCGCCGACCAAGCCGCTGACCACCCAGCGGGACCTCGCGCTCGCCTATTCGCCCGGCGTCGCCGCGCCGGTGCTGCGCATCGCCGAGGACGGCGGCACGGCCTATGACTACACGGCGCGCGGCAATCTGGTCGGCGTGATCTCCAACGGCACCGCGATTCTCGGCCTGGGCAATCTGGGCGCGCTGGCCTCCAAACCGGTGATGGAGGGCAAGGCGGTCCTGTTCAAGCGCTTTGCCGATGTCGATGCCATCGATCTGGAGGTCGATACCGCCGATGTCGATGCCTTCGTCAATTGCGTCCGCTATCTCGGGCCCAGCTTCGGCGGCATCAATCTGGAGGATATCAAGGCGCCGGACTGCTTCATCGTCGAACAGCAGCTGCGTGAATTTCTCGATATTCCGGTGTTTCACGACGATCAGCACGGCACCGCGATCATCATGGCGGCCGGCCTGATCAACGCCCTCGACCTGACCGGCCGTTCGATCCGCAACGCGAAGGTGGTCATCAACGGCGCCGGCGCCTCCGGCATCGCCTGCGCCGAGCTCATCAAGGCGATGGGCGTGCCTTCGGACCACGTCATCATGTGCGATACGCGCGGCGTGATCTATCAGGGCCGCGAGCAGGGCATGAACCAGTGGAAATCGGCCCACGCGGCCGATACGGACGCGCGCACGCTCGAAGCGGCGCTGGCCGGCGCCGATGTCGCCGTCGGCCTGTCGGTCAAGGGCGCGTTCACCCGCGAGATGATCGAGGCGATGAGCGACCGGCCCATCGTGTTCGCCCTCGCCAATCCGGACCCGGAGATCACGCCGGAGGAGGTGCAGGCGATCCGCGCCGACGCCATCGTCGCGACCGGCCGGTCCGATTATCAGAACCAGGTCAATAATGTGCTCGGCTTCCCCTACATTTTCCGCGGCGCGCTCGATGTCCGGGCATCGACCATCGACGACGGCATGAAGATCGCCGCCGCCGAGGCGCTCGCCCGGCTGGCGCGGGAGGATGTGCCCGACGAGGTCGATGCCGCCTATTCGGGCCGCCGCCTGCGCTATGGGCCGGATTATATCATCCCGGTGCCGTTCGATCCGCGCCTGATCGAGGCCGTGCCCTATGCGGTGGCCGCGGCCGCGATGGAAAGCGGGGTGGCGCGCAAATTCATCGTCGATGAGGACAGCTATCGCCGGGAGCTGCGCAGCCGGCTCGACCCGGCCGCCTCCTCCCTGCAGCGGGTGTTCGACCGGGTGCGCGCCAACCCGCGCCGGATGGTCTTCGCCGAAGGAGAGGAGGAACGCGCCATCCGCGCGGCCATCGCCTATGTCACCTCCGGCTATGGCACGGCCGTGCTGGTCGGCCGCGAGGAGCCGGTGCGCGCGGCGCTGGAGGAGGCCGGCCTGGAACTGCCCGAGGGGGTCGAGATTCACAATGCCCGCCAATCGACCTCCCACAACGAGTTCGCCGGGCTGCTCTACCGGCGCAAGCAGCGCGAGGGCTGGCTGTTCCGCGACTGCCAGCGCATCGTGAACCAGGACAGGAACGTTTACGCCGCCTGCCTGGTCGCCAGCGGCGCGGCCGATGCCATGCTCACCGGGCTGACCCGGCGCTTTGCGGTGAGCTACGAACAGATCCGCAATGTCATCGACAGCCGCCAGGGCGAGCGCGTTTTCGGCATGACCATGATCGTGGCGCCGGGCCGGACCGTCTTCATCGTCGATTCCAGCGTCAACGAGGAGCCGACCTCGGTCATGCTGGCCGATATCGCCGACCAGGCGGCCGCCAAGGCGCGCGAACTGGGCCACGAACCGCGCGTCGCCTTCCTGTCCCATTCCAATTTCGGCAATCCGCTGACCGACCGCGGCGACCGGATTCGCGATGCCGTGGCGCTGCTCGATTCGCGGCGGACGGATTTCGAGTACGATGGCGACCTTTCGGCCGATGTCGCGCTCGATCCGGCGCTGATGGCGCTCTATCCGTTCTGCCGCCTGTCGGGGCCGGCCAACGTTCTGGTGATGCCGACCCTCGATGCCGCCAATATTTCCGCCAAGCTCATGCAGAAGATCGGCGGCGGCACGGCCATCGGCCCGATTGTGCTCGGCCTCGACAAGCCGGTTCAGATCGTCCAGATGGGCTCGACCGTCAACGATCTGCTGAACCTCGCCGCCTTCGCCGCCGCGGACGCGGCCTGACAGGCCGGAATACCGGATCGGGCGGCGCGGAGGCCGGCAGCGGCGACAAAGGGGACCGGAGGTGGCCGAGGCGCGCGGCGATACCCCCCCGAAGGACGGAACGCGGCACCCGTTCCGGCGCGCGGCGCTGGCCGGTCTTGCCGTCGGCGCCGCCGCCGGCGGCATTGCGGTCTTCCTCATCCTCCGCCTCGATGCCCTGACCGGCCTGCTCGGCGCGGGCGTTGCCGGGCTCATCGCCGTGCTGCTCGCGCGCCGGATCGTGCCGCGCGGCCTGCCATCCCCGGCCGCGGCGCGGGCGGGGCCGCCGCAGGCCGCCGCGGCCGGCGATCCCGCCGCAGCGCAGGACGCGGCCATCGATCTGGTGCGCCACCTGCCGGCGCCGGCGATTCTGGTCGACCGGCAGCGCGAGGTGCGGGCGGTCAGCCGGTCGGCCGAAGGCCTGCTGCGCCGGGCCGCCGAGGGCCGCCCGCTGCCCGATCTGGTCCGCCATCCCGAACTGCTGTCGGCGGTGCAGCAATCGATTGCGGAGGGCAGCGAGGCCGCGGTGACGATCCGGGAATCGGTGCCGGCCGAGCGCCATATCGAGGCTCTGATTGCGCCGCTCGGCGGAGGCGAGGAGGCGCCGGACGCGCCGGAGGCCGGGCCGTGGGGCGCCCTCATCCTGCTGCGCGATCTGACCGGCGAGGTGCGGGCCGACCGGGCGCGGGCCGATCTGGTCGCCAATGTCTCGCACGAGCTGCGCACGCCGCTCGCCTCGCTGGCCGGGTTCATCGAAACCCTTGGCGGGCCGGCGGCGAACGACTCGGCGGCGCGGGACCGCTTCCTGCCCATCATGGCCGAGCAGACAGCGCGCATGACCCGTCTGGTCGATACGCTGATGTCGCTTTCGAATATCGAGATGGCGGCGCACCGGCCGCCGACCGGCCGGGTCGAACTGAACGCAACCGTCGGGCGGGTCGTCGATGCCCTGCGCATCGTCGCCCGGCGGACCGGCGGCCGCATCGCCATCGACAGCGCGCTCGACCCGGCGGAAATCGCCGGCGATGAGGACCAGGTCGCCCAAGTCGCCCGCAACCTGATCGAGAATGCGATCAAATACGGCCGGCCCGGAACGGCCATCGAGGTGCGGGTCTTCGGCACCGCCCCGCAAGCGGCGCCGGAAGCCGTGCCGGCAGTGGCCCTGTCGGTGAGCGATCGCGGCGACGGCATTCCCGAGGAGCATCTGCCGCGGCTGACCGAGCGCTTCTACCGAGTGGACGATGCCCGGACGCGCCCCGCGGCGGCAGCCGGGCCGGAGGCCGGCGCCGGCGCGCCGCCCGATTCCGGCGGCGCCGGGCTGGGCCTCGCCATCGTCAAGCACATCGTCGCCCGCCATGGCGGGCGCCTGGAGATCGCCAGCGAGCTCGGCGTCGGCAGCACCTTCACAATCGTCTTTCCGCCGGCGCCGCCGCAGGCGGGGGATTGATTTCAGCCGGGCCGGGCGGCCGGGTGGTCGTCGCGCAGCCTGACCAGCTGCTTGCCGAAATTCTCGCTGCGGAACAGTTTCAGCAGCGCCGCCGGCGCGTTCCCGATGCCATCGACAATGTCTTCGCGATAGCGGATGCGGCCGTCCGCGATCCAGCCGGCCATGGCCTCCAGCCCTTCGGGCCAGCGGCTCCAGAAATCGGTGACGATGAAGCCGGTGACGCGCAGCCGGTTGGTCAGGATCTGGCGGGTGTGGCGCGGCACCCGCTCCGGCTCGACGAGATTGTATTCGCTGATCATGCCGCAGATCGCGACCCGGCCGAACGGGTTGGCGAGCGGATAGACCGCGTCGGAGATCCAGCCGCCGACATTGTCGAAATAGCCGTCGATACCGTCCGGGCAGGCCGCCGCCAGGGCCTCGCCCAGCGCCGCCGTCTCGCCGCCGAAGCGGCGATAGTCGAGGCAGTCGTCATAGCCCAGCTCGTCGATGCAGTGGCGGCACTTGGCCTCGCCGCCGGCGATGCCGACGATGCGGGCAGCACCCTCGATCCGGGCGATCTGGCCGACCAGGCCGCCGACCGCCCCGGCCGCGGCGGAGACGAGGACGGTGCCGCCCTCCTTCACGCCCATGACCTCCTTCGTGCCGAAATAGGCGGTCATGCCGGGCATGCCGAGAACGCCGAGCGCGGTCGAGACCGGGGCCAGCGACGGATCGATCCGGCGGGCGCCGCGCCCGTTGCTGACCCCGTATTCCTGCCAGCCCAGCCGTTCGTCGACGATATCGCCGACCCGGAAATCCGGATGGTTGGAGGCGACGATCTCGCCGACCGTTCCGCCTTCCATGACCTCGCCGATGCCGACCGGCCTGGCATAGCTCTTCGCCGCGCTCATCCGGCCGCGCATATAGGGATCGACCGAAAGGAAGAGGTTGCGGACGAGGTATTCGCCCGCGCCGGGCTCCGGCACCGGCGTTTCCACCAGGCGGAACGCGGACTCGTCGAACGGGCCGACTGGCCGTTCGGCCAGCAGCCACTGGCGGTTGATCCCGGTCGTGGGGGCGGTCATCGGGCTTTTCTCCCTGGCGGAACGGTCCGGCGGGCCGCTCAGCTCCAGCGCGCGCGATGGGCGTCCATCGCCGCGCGGGCGGCGGTGCGGATGAGCGAGAGGTCGCTGCCGGCGGCGACCAGATCGTAGCCGCGGTCGAACATTTCCGCCGCCGACTGTCCGCCCCACGGCACGGCGGCCATCGGCTTGCCGGCCGCCTTCACCGCCGCCTCGGCACTCTCGACGATGGCGCGGGTTTCGGCATTCGGCGCGGTCGGGTCATGGCCGCCGGTCGCGGTCAGGTCGGTCGGCCCGATGAACAGGATATCGACGCCGTCGATCTGCGCGATCTCCGGCACATTGGCGATGCCCCGGCCGGTCTCGATCTGCAGCATGATGCAGGTTTCGGCCTCGCTCCGGCGCCAGTATTCGGCGGCGCTGTGGCCGAAGCCGGTGGCCCGGATGGCGCTGACCGCGCAGCCCCGGTTGCCGGCGGGCGGATAGCGGCAGGCGCGGACCGCCGCCTCGGCCTCCTCCGCCGTCTCGACATAGGGCACCATGATGCCTTCGGCCCCGGTATCGAGCGCCCGCTTGATATAGGGCGTATCGTTCCACGGCACGCGGACGAACGTGGCCGGGCCGCCGGGCTCGCGGCCGTCGTCGTTGGCCGCGCCGATGCTGCCGGCGCGCAGGGCCTGCATCTGCGCCGCCGCGCCCATCAGGTCGCCGGGCCCATGCTCGTGATCGATAATGACGAAATCGACGCCGGACTGCGCGACGATCTCTGCGGTCATGGCGCTGTTGGCGACCAGCCACAGGCCGAGGCATTTCCGGCCGGCGGCCAGCCGGGCCTTGACGGGATTGCTGCGGATCATTCAGCCCTCTGCCGGGAGTGCGAAATCGTTAAAGCCGGCCCTTGCCGCACCGCCGCCGCGCCGGACAGGCCGCTACATGCCGCAGGCCGATTTGGCCCGCGCAAAGGCAGCCCGGAAGCCCTTGAGGGAATAGGTATCGACCGTCCTTGTGCCGCGCGAGGACCGGCCGGTCACCGTGAGCCGGGCCCGGTCGGCAAGGTTCTTGACGATCTTCCGGTCCTCCGCGCCGTTGCGGCTCCAGGCGCCGTCGGCGACGGTCCGAAGGGTGAATTTTGTGCCGTTGTTGAAGGTGAGCGTGACCGGGCCGCCGGCCCGGTAGGTATAGCCGGCGCGGACCTCGACCTGGCCGCTCACCTTGCGCGCCGGCCAGAACGAGACGATCAGGCTGGTTTCGCCCCGGCGCTTGTACCTGCCCTGCTGCCGTATCGGCATGGCGGCGGCATAGCAGACCGCCGCGCCCTCGATCTGCGCCTTGTGGGCCTGCCACTGCCCGTACCGCGCGATGAAGCTTTTGGAGGCGGCGTGGACCGGCGCGCCCGCCGCGGCGCCGGCGGCGAGCGCGGCGGCGGCGAGCATGGCTCTGCCGGCTGGGCGGGTACGGCTCATGGCGACTCCTGCTCTCGCGGCTCTTCCGATGCGCCCCGGTCCGGCGAAGCGGCATCGGCCGGCCCGGCGCGGCGCCGCTGCTTGCGGACCCACAGCGGCGGGCCGAAGACCGGCGGCGGCAGCGGCTCCGCCGGCCCGCCCGGCGTTGCCGGCCGGCGGGCGTGGCGCCCCATCGACAGCAGCCGATCATACATCACGATGGCGCCGGCCAAAGCGACATTGATGGCAAACCGGGTGGGGATTTTCACCGTGTGCGCACACAGCGCGGCAAGCTCCGGCGACAGGCTGCCGCGCTCCGGCCCCAGAACGTAGGCGGCCTGCGGCGGATGCCGGAAGCCGGGCAGCTCGATGGCGTCGTCGGTCAGCTCGATGCCGACCAGGCTGCAGCCGCGCGGCAGGCGCAGCTCCTGCCAGCTGGCGAAATCGTGCAGCGGCACATGGGCCCAGCTCTTCGACGTATCGGATTTGCGGAGCTCGCGCCGGTCGCAGGCGGCATCGACCGTGAACAGGAAGCTGGCGCCGAAGGCGTGGGCGGTGCGGAACAGGGCGCCCGCATTCATCGCCTTGGAAAGGCCTTCCGCCCCGATGCCGAAATATCCGCGCATGGACAGTGATGTGGCCTGCCCCTATGAAACGGGCAAGCCTGTCGCGAAGAAATCCGGCCCCATCGCTGTCGAAAGCCCCGTTGCGGGCTCCGTGCCCAGGCCCCATGTCCGATGTCCAGGCTCCATATCCGGGCCGCTGCGCCGAAACCGGGTCCATGACTGCCGAACCGCCTGCCAATCCCGTCCTGATCTCGGTCACCCGTTCGGGCTTTGCGGAGAGCGCCCATCGCGGCGCCGTGTGCGTGGTCGATGCCGAGGGCGAGACCGTGCTCGCCGTCGGCGATGTCGCCCGGCCGATCCTGCCGCGCTCCGCCGTCAAGCCGCTGCAGGCGATCCCGTTCGTCGAGGATGGCGCGGCCGATGTCTGGAAATGTTCGGGTGAGGAGCTGGCGCTCGCCTGCGCGTCGCACAGCGGCGAACCGATCCATCTGCGCACGGCGCGCGCCTGGCTGCACCGGCTCGGCCTGCCGGAGGATGCCCTGGCCTGCGGCCCGGTGCTGCCGCTCGGCCGCCGTTCGGCCGTGCATATGGAGGCGCAGGGCGAAGCGCCGGGCCGGCTGCACAATCCCTGCAGCGGCAAGCATCTCGCCATGATCGCCTCCGCCCTGCACCGGGGCGAGGCGGTGGAGGGCTATGCCGGCCCTGACCATCCGGTGCAGCGGCGCATCCGCGAGACGCTGACCGACATGACCGGCTTCGATCCCGGCGCCGGCCCGGCCGCCGTGGACGGCTGCTGCGCACCGTGCTGGCCGGTCCCGCTCCAGGGCCTCGCCCGCGCCTATGCCCGCTTTGCCGATACCCGCGGCATGGCGGTGCCGCGCCAGTCGGCGATCCGGCGGCTCAGGGTCGCCATCGCGACCTATCGGGAACATGTCGCCGGCAGCGGGCGGTTCGATACCGCGCTGATGGCGCGGAAGGGCTATGGCCTGGTCGCCAAGGGCGGCGCCGAGGGCGTTCATGCGGCGGCCCTGCCCGGCCTGGGCCTCGGCGTGGCGCTGAAGATCGACGACGGGGCGGGCCGCGCGGCCGAGGTGGCGATGGCCGCCATTCTGCGCTATCTCGAACTGCTCGACGATCGGGACTGGGCGGCGCTGGGCCCTCATGCGGCGCCGCCCGTGCGCAATACCGACGGCGGGATCGTCGGTGGATTCGAGGTCGCACCCGGCTGGCTGGGCGGCGTTTGACACAAAAGGGGATAAGGAGCGGAAGCGCCATGCGGGCTGTCGTCGTTCGGCAATGGACCGATCCGAAGGATCTGAAAGTGGAAGCGCTGCCGGTGCCCGAACCGGCGGCCGGCGAGGTGCGGATCGCGGTTCATGCCGCCGGCCTGAATTTCGCCGATACGCTGCTGGTCGCCGGCAAATATCAGGAGAAGCCGCCCTTTCCCTTCAGCCCCGGCATGGAGGCGGCCGGCGAGATCGAGGCGGTCGGCGCCGGCGTGACCGGCCTGCGCGAGGGCGACCGGGTGATGGCGCTGACCGGCCATGGCAGCTTTGCCGAATGCTGCGCGGTGGCGGCGGAGCGGGTGCTGAAAATCCCCGACAGCATGAGCTTCGCCGATGCTGCCGCCTTCCCGGTCGCCTATGGCACCTCCCATGTCGCGCTGCGCCACCGCGGCGCCCTGCAGCCGGGCGAAACCCTGCTGGTCCACGGCGCGGCCGGCGGCGTCGGCCTCACCGCGGTCCAGATCGGCACGGCGATGGGCGCGCGGGTGATCGCCACCGCGCGCGGCGCTGAAAAGCGCGCGGTCGCCAGTGCCAACGGCGCTGCCGAAACCATCGACTATGCCGAGGAGGACTTGCGCGCGCGGGTGCTGGAACTGACCGGCGGCCGGGGCGCCGATGTGATCTACGATCCGGTCGGCGGCGATGTCTTCGACGCCTCGCTGCGCTGCATCGCCTGGGAGGGCCGGCTGCTCGTCATCGGCTTTGCCGCCGGCCGGATTCCGCAGGCGCCGGCGAACTATCTGCTGCTCAAGAATGCCGCGGCGGTCGGCGTGTTCTGGGGCGCCTACATGAAGAACGACCCGGCACTGATCCGGCGCAGCTTCGACGAGCTGCTCGGCTGGTACGGCGAAGGGCTGCTGGTGCCGCACATTTCCGCCACCTTCGACCTGGCGGACGTGCCGGCCGCCATGGCCATGCTGCTGTCGCGCAAATCGACCGGCAAGATCGTCCTCACGACCCGATAGCCGTTACGGGCGTTCAGCGGCCGTCGGCTTCGGCCTCGATCCGCTCCATATCGTCGTCCGACAGGCCGAAATGATGGCCGATCTCGTGGATCAGGACATGGCGCACGACATCGGCCAGCGCCTCCCCGGTCTCTTCGGCGTGGGCGGCGATCGGCCGGGCATAGAGGAAGATGCGGTCCGGCCCCGGCGCGACATGGCCGGCCTGCTTTTCGCCCACGGCGATGCCGCTGTAGAGGCCGAGCAGGTCCCAGCGGCTCGCGCATCCCATATCGGCCAGGGTCTCGTCGTCGGGGAAATCGCGGATCGTGATGGCGACCCGGTCGGCGAAGCGCCGGAAGGCCGCGGGCAGCGCGGCATAGCTGCGCTCGGCAATCGCCAGAATATCGTCGGCCGCCGTGCCGGCGCGAACGGTGCCGGTGCCGGCGGTCACGGCTGCTTGCCGTCGCGGCGTCGGGGGTGTAACGACTCGGTCATCGCGGCTTCCGGGCGGCAGCGTTCCGGGGAAGTGTCCGGGCGTTCGGGCCCCGGATCGCCGGAGCCCCCGAAGCCGACATAGGGAATGCGGCGCCGGCTGCAAGGCGCGGCCGGCCGGGCGGGGAGAACGGCGATGACGGAAAGGCTGACCGGCGCGGCGCGCGCCGGGGCGCTGGCCGGCCTCGAAGGCTGGTCGGAGGCCGGGGACCGCGATGCAATCGCGAAGACGTTCCGCTTCCGGGATTTCAACGAGGCCTTCGGCTTCATGGCCCGCGTCGCCCTCCATGCCGAACGGGCCGACCATCATCCGGAATGGTTCAATGTCTACAACCGGGTGGAGATCGTCCTGACCACCCACGATGCCGGCGGCCTCAGTGCGAAGGATATCGCCCTTGCCGGCCGGATCGACGAAGCGGCCGCCGCGACGGCGCGATGACCGGTCAGCCCGCCTTGTACCGCTCCATCGCGGCCAGCAGCGCGCGCCGGATG
This sequence comes from Alphaproteobacteria bacterium, assembly GCA_965221475.1. Classification (GTDB taxonomy): domain Bacteria; phylum Pseudomonadota; class Alphaproteobacteria; order Bin65; family Bin65; genus Bin65. Next base: position 2,016,963 of record OZ244891.1, read on the forward strand.
CCGGGCTCCATGGCCGAATGGCCGGCATCGGGCACCACGATATAGGTCGCCTCCGGCCAGGCCCTGGCGAGTTCGTCCGCGGTCGCGATCGGGCAGATCGCATCGTAGCGGCCCTGGACGATGGTGCAGGGCAGGTGGCGCAGCCCGGCGACGCCGCGCAGCAGGGCCTCGCCGTCCAGAAACATGTCGTGGCGGAAATAATGCGCCTCGATCCGCGCCAGGCCGAGCGCCATGCGGTCCTGCTGGAAGGCGCTGACCGTATCCGGGCTGGGCAGCAGGGTCGAGCACGCCCCCTCATAGGCACTCCACGCCCGCGCCGCCGGCAGGTGGACCGCCGGGTCCGGGTCGGTCAGCCGGGTGTGATAGGCGGCCAGCAGATCGCCCCGTTCGGCGGCCGGCACGAATTCGGCGAAGCGGCGGTGCGCCTCCGGGAAGAAGCGCCGCATGCCGGTGAGGAACCAGTCCAGCTCCGTCCGCCGGCCGAGAAAGACGCCGCGCAGGACAAAGCCGCGGCAGCGCTGCGGATGGGCGGCGCCATAGGCCAGCGCCAGGGCGCTGCCCCAGGAGCCGCCGAACAGCCACCAGGAGTCGATGCCGAGCAGCGTTCGCAGGCGCTCCATGTCGGCGATCAGATGGGGCGTCGAATTGGCCTCGATACAGCCCTGGGGCTTCGACCGGCCGGCGCCGCGCTGGTCGAACAGGACGATCCGCCAGCGGTCGGGATCGAAATAGCGCCGGTGGGTCGGCGAGGTGCCGGCGCCGGGCCCGCCATGCAGGAATACCACCGGGATGCCGGCCGGATTGCCCGATTGCTCCCAGTACATCCGGTGGCCGCTGTCGAGCGCGATGAAGCCGCTCTCCCGCGGCTCGATGGCGGGGAAGAGTTCGGGCCGGGCGCCGGCAGCGGCGGGATGGGCTTCGGCAGGCATGGGCGGGCGACGGTGGCGGGATCGGCGCGGATGTGCCCGGCATCTGTAGCCGAGCCCGGCCCGCAGGTCACCCGTTCCGTGTGCCGCGGCGCCGGTCTGCCGATCCTGCTGTCGCTGGCGCTGGCCGGACTGCTCTCACCCTGGCTCGCCCCGGCCGCCGGCGCGGCGCAGGTCGTTGCCGTCGTCGACGGGGCGACGGTGCGGCTGGCGTCCGGCGTCACCGCCCGCCTCGCCGGCGTGGCGGCGCCGCTGCCCGGCCGCGACGGTGCGCCGCCGCCCCATGGCCGGGCGGCGCGGCAGGCGCTCGCCGCCCTCGTCCTCGGCCGGCAGGTCCGGCTGGTCGATGCCGGCCGCCGGATCGACCGCTATGGCCGCCGGGTCGCTCATCTTTTCGTCGGGCCGCGCTGGGTCCAGGGCGCGCTGGTCGCCGCCGGCCACCTCCGGGTGCGCAGCGAGGCCGATACCCGGGCGCGCATCGCCGAACTGCTGGCGCGCGAGGCCGGCGCGCGCCGGGCCGGCCGGGGCCTGTGGGCCGACCGGCGCCACGCCGTGCGCACGCCGCAAACCGTCTGGCGCGATATCGGGTCGTGGCAGATCGTCGAGGGCCGGGTGAAGGCGGTCGCCGCGCGCCGGGCCTTCACCTATCTCAATTTCGGCGCCGACTGGCGGAGCGATTTCACGGTCGGGATCGATCCCCGCGCCCGCCGCCTGTTCCGCCGCGCCGGCCTCGATCCGGCGGCGCTAAAGGGCCGGCGCATCCGCGTGCGCGGCTGGGTCCGCCGCCGCAACGGCCCCTTCATCGTCGCCACCCACCCGGAACAGATCGAGCTGCTGCCGGCCGGCGGCGCGCGTCCGGCCAGGCGTCCCTGAACGGGGGCGTTCAGGAGCGCGCCGCCCGCCCGGCGCCTGCCCCGGCGCCGTTTCCGGTATCGCTGCCGGCCGCGTCGGGCGCCGGGGCCACGGCATCGTCCACACCCGGCACCCGGTCGGCGGCGCGCGCCCGCTTGCCGTGAATGAACCACAAATTGCGGGCATAGATCATCAAGCCGCCGGCCTGTCCGCAGATGATGACCGGATCGCGGCGCCAGATGGCATAGGTCAGCAGGGTCATGCCGCCCAGAATGCTGAAATACCAGAAGGCGATGGGCACGATGCTCTCCTTCGCCTTCTCGCTGACGAACCACTGGATGATGAAGCGGGCCGAGAACAGGGCCTGGCCCAGAAAGCCGACCGATACCCAGACCAGCTGGCCGGAGGTTTCGACATTCATCACGCTTTTGAGCGTTTCGAGAAATTCCATCGGGTCCACCAGTCCCTTGTTCGTGCGCGGCCGGCCGGGCCCGGCGGTTCGCCGGCCCATTCCCGGTTTCCCGCCCGTTCCGGACAGGGTGCTTGTCGCACAGTGGCGCGCGGCGTCCAGCGCCAATCTGCGCCCGCGCCGGCCGTTCCCGCCGCGGGCGACAAAGCGCCGGCATGGCGCGCCGGCGGGGCCGGTCTATCCTGCCGGCCCATGTTCCACGGCTTCGCCAGTCCGGCCCGGTTCGACCGTCTTGCGCGCGCGGCGCTGCCCTGGAGCGCGGCCGCGACTCTGCTCTGTCTCGGCATCGGCCTGCCCTGGGCGCTGGTCTTCGCGCCGCCCGACTATCAGCAGGGCGAGAGCGTGCGCATCATGTATGTCCATGTGCCGTCGGCATGGATGGCGCTGTTCGTCTATCTCGTCGTCGCGGCGGCGAGCGCGTCGGCGCTGATCTGGCGCCACGCCGTCGCCGATATCGTCGCCCGCGCCGCCTCGCCGGTCGGCGCCTGCTTCACCGCGCTGGCGCTCGCCACCGGATCGCTGTGGGGCAAGCCGATGTGGGGGACGTGGTGGGTCTGGGATGCCCGGCTGACCTCGGTGCTGGTGCTGCTGTTCCTCTATCTTGGCCATATCGCGCTGGCGCGGGCCTTCGACGATCCCCAGCGCGGCGCGCGGGCGGCGGCGCTGCTCGCCGTGGTCGGCGTGATCAACCTGCCGATCATCAAATTCTCGGTCGATTGGTGGAGCACGCTGCATCAGCCGGCGAGCATCCTGAAACTGTCCGGCCCGACCATCCACAGCTCCATGCTGTGGCCGCTGCTGCTGACCATCGCCGGCTTCATGGCCTATTTCGCGACCGTGCTGCTCCTGCGCTGCCGGGCCGCCCTGCTGGCGCGCCGCCGGTACGCCCTGCAATTGCGGCGGCTCGGCGCCTGAGCGAGGGGCCGACAGGCGGCCCGGCCGGCCCCGGCCCGGCCCCGGCAGAGGGCTCCGTCCGGCATCGTGCGCTGGGCGCCGGCCTGATCGTGCTGTGCGCCGCCGTGCTGGTCCATCGCTTTGCCGATCTGCGCGCAGCGGCGCTGGTCTCCTCGGCCTGTCTCGTCCTGTGCTTCGTCCTCGGCCAGCGCCTGATCGGCTGGCGCGAGCGCGGCCTGCTGGCCGCCGCCCTCGCCATCACCGGGGTGGCGCTGTTGAGCCTGCCGGCGCCGGCGGCGCTGGTCGAACGCTCGCTGGAGCGGGCCGCCTTTCTCGCCGCCTTCATGATCCTGCTGGCGCTGCTCCGGGTCGGGGCCGGCCGTTCGGCCTCGGTGCTGGCGCTCGGCGACTATCTGACCCGGCAGCCGCCGGGCCGGCGCTATCTGGCGATCCATGCCGGCAGCCACGCCATGGGCATCCTGCTCAATTTCGGCACGCTCAGCCTGTTCGGGCCGCTGATCGCCCGCGGCGTCGAGGCGAGCCGGGCAGACCAGCCGGCCGCCGCGGCGGTCCGCGCCCGGCGGCAGTTTTCGGCGCTGGCCCGGGGCTTTTCATGGGTCATCGCCTGGTCGCCGACCGCGGTCACCCAGGCGCTGATTCCGCTCGCCATCGCCGGGGCCGATCCGGCGGCGCTCGCCGGCATGGGCGCGCTGGTGACGGCGGCGATCCTGCCGCTGGGCTGGCTCGACGACCGCATCGTCGGCCGGCGGGCGCGGCGGCGGCTGGCGCGTACCGGCGGGCTGCCGCCGGGCCTGCGCCGGTCCTTTCCGCGCGCCGCCGCGGTCCGCTTCGCCCTGGTCTGCGCGGCGCTGGCCGGCGGCACCGCGCTCGTCGTGCTGGCATCCGGCGTCGTCGTCATCGTCGCGCTGATGCTGGTGGCGCCGGCGGTGACGCTGGTCTGGCTTCGGGTTCAGGCGCGCACGGCCGCCGGCTTCGGTGCGCGGCTGGGCGAGGTCGCCGCGGTCTCGATGCCGCGCAGCATGCCGGAGGCGCTGACCCTGGCGACCGGCGGCTATTGCGGACTGATGCTGGCCGGCCTGCTCGATCCGGCGCGCGTCGGCGACTGGCTGCAGATCGGCCGGCTGCCGGCCGGGGCGCTCTATCCGCTCGCCGTCGCCATCGTGCCGCTGCTCTCCAATCTCGCGGTGCCGCCGATCCTGACCGTCACCTTCTTCGGCAGCCTGCTGATCGGGATGCCGGGCCTCGGCCTCGATCCGACCCTGCTCGGCTTCGCCTTCGTCATGGGCTGGTGCCTCAATCTGACCGGCTCGCCCTTCGGCGCAACCGCGCTGGTGCTGGGCCGGGCGACCGGCGTGCCGGGCACGGTGCTGACCTGGCGCTGGAACGGCCCGTTCACGCTGGCCGCCTTCGCGCTGGCGGCGGGCGCCCTGTTCCTGTTCGGCGCATAGGCACCCCCGTCCGGGGGACCCGGCGCAAATTGCCGATTTGACCGGTGGCTGCGAACGACTACAAAGGGGCGCCGGCCCGGTCCGCTCCGAATTGCAGGTTCCCCGCATGATCGACAAAATCGCCCGTTCGGTCGCCGAAGCGCTGCACGGCATCGCCGACGGCTCGACCGTCCTGGTCAGCGGCTTCGGCGAGGCCGGCGTGCCGAATGTCCTGGTCGAGGGGCTGATCGAACAGGGCGCGACCGATCTGGTGCTGGTGACCAACAATGCCGGCGTCGGCCGCCACGGCATCGCCGCGCTGATGGCGGCCGGGCGCGTGCGCAAGGTGGTCTGCTCCTACCCGCGCAGCCAGGGCAGCCTCGTCTTCCCGGAACTGTACGCCGCCGGCAGGATCGAGCTGGAGGTCGTGCCCCAGGGCACGCTCAGCGAGCGCATTCGCGCCGGCGGCGCCGGCCTCGGCGGCTTCTACACCCCGACCGGCGTCGGCACCGAAATCGCCGACGGCAAGGAGGTCCGGCGCATCGACGGCACGGACTATCTGTTCGAGGCGCCGATCCGCGGCGATGTCGCGCTCGTCAAGGGGCATCGCGCCGACCGGTTCGGCAATCTCGTCTACCGCAAGGCGGCGCGGAATTTCGGCCCGACCATGGCAATGGCGGGCCGGCGGACGGTTGCCGAAGTACGCGAGGTCCAGGAGGAAGGCGGCCTCGATCCGGAACGGATCGTGACGCCGGGCATTTTCGTCGATGCCGTCGTGAAGGTGGAGTGACCCGATGCCGACGCCGCTCAGCCGCCAGGGGATCGCCTGGCGCATCGCCCAGGACATTCCGGACGGCGCCTATGTCAATCTGGGCATCGGCATGCCCGAAATGGTGGCGAACTATCTGCCCGATGGCCGCGAGGTCATGCTGCACAGCGAGAACGGCATTCTCGGCCTCGGCCCCTCGCCCGCCGAGGGCGAGGAGGATTTCGATCTCATCAATGCCGGCAAGCGGCCGGTGACGCTGGTGACCGGCGGCGCCTATTTCCACCATACCGACAGTTTCGCCATGGTGCGCGGCGGCCATCTGGATCTGTGCGTGCTCGGCGCCTACCAGGTCTCGGCCGCCGGCGATCTCGCCAACTGGTCGACCGGCGATGCCAGCCGCCTGCCGGCGATCGGCGGCGCCATGGACCTGGCGAAGGGCGCGCGCGGCATCCATGTGATGATGGAGCTGCGCACCCGCAGCGGCGCGGCCAGAATCCTCGAACGCTGCACCTATCCGCTCACCGCGGCCGGCTGCGTCGACCGGATCTATACCGACCATGCCGTCATCGATGTGACTGCAGACGGCCTGGCGGTGCGCGAGACGATCCCCGGCCTCGATCTCGAAGGGCTCCGGCAGATGGTCGAGGCGCCGCTCCGCCTGGCCGAAGACTGGCGCCCGCTCGAAGTGCCGGCGCTTTAGGTCGGCCTTCCCGCACCGCGCGCCCTGCAGAGCCCCGCAACGCAACCGGCCGCCCGGAAGTCCGGGCGGCCGGCGTTTGCCTGCGCAAGCGCGAGAGGGGCTACGCCGCCTTCGCGTCGAGCGTCCGCTGGCGGCCGGCGGACCGGATCTCGATGGTCCGCGGCTTCAGCGCCTCCGGGATCTCCCGGCGCAGATCGACGACCAGCAGGCCGTTCTCGAGCGTGGCGCCATCGACCTTGATGTGGTCGGCCAGATCGAAGCGGCGCTCGAAGGCGCGGCCGGCGATGCCGCGATGCAGGTAGCGCGTACCGCTCTCCTTGTCGTCGATCCGGCCCTCGACGAACAGGGTGTTCTCCTTCACCGTGATGGCGATGTCCTTCTCGCCGAAGCCGGCGACCGCCATGACGATGCGATAGGCGTCGTCGGAGAGCTTCTCGATATTGTAGGGCGGATAGGTCGCCGCGGCGCTGCCGTTTTCGTCCAGCGCCGCTTCCAGCAGGCGCGAGACACGGTCGAAGCCGACGGTGGACCGGAACAGGGGGGAGAAATCGAGACGGGTCATGGCATCCTCCAACAAGCAATGCGACAGCCCCGAAGGCCGGGGCGGGCGGCCGCCGCCATCGTGGCCGGCAGCCGGTTTCGGGCTGCGCCGGACCCGTGGAAACCGGCATCCGGCGCAACGGACATGTGGGGATTGCCGGGCCGGCTTCAAGAGGCGCCGGCGCCGCTTCCTGCCCGGTGCGGCCGGGGCGGCCGGCTCAGGCGTTGCGGACGGAAACCGCCATCGTGCCGATCGTATCGACGGCACACAGCATGGTGTCGCCGGCCTCGACCGGGCCGACGCCCTCCGGCGTTCCGGTCATGACGATGTCGCCCGGATGGAGGGTGTAGAAGGCGGAGCAGAACTCGATCAGCCGCGCGACCGAATAGATCAGATGGCGCGTGTTCGAATTCTGCCGGAGCGCGCCATTGACCCGGATCGAAAGGTCGAGGCTGTCCGGGTCGGGGATTTCGTCGGCGGTCACCAGCCACGGGCCGAGCACGGCATAGCTGTCGATGCTCTTGCGCGCCGAGCGGTCCTCGCTGCCGCGCACCGTCATGTCGAGGCCGATGGCATAGCCGGCGATATAATCGAGCGCGCCTTCCTCCGGCACCCGGTCGGCGGTCCGGCCGATAATGGCCGCCAGCTCGACCTCGTGATCGTTACGCCGGTCCGGGAAGCGCAGCGCGACCCCTTCCGAAGGGCCGACCAGCGCCGAACAGGCTTTCAGGAATGGGCCGGCCTGGGCGATTTTCAGAATCCGGTTGCCGGCCGAAAGGCCCTTGTCCTCCAGCGCTTCGTCGATGTGCAGCTGGTAATTCACCGGCGCGCCGACGATCTTGGTCGGGTTGGCGACCGGGCTCAGCAATCGTGCGTCGGCAACGGCGATCCGCCCGGCGTCCGCGGCCAGCGCCCGCGCCCGCGCGCCGACCGCGTCGAGATGCCGGATCAGCAGGTCGCCCGGCGGCAGCGGCCACGAGCAGGGCGGAATGGCGTCGAGGGCGGCGGTGACATCGGCGATCCGGTCGCCCTCGACCAGGCCCAGCCGGTTGTCGTTGTAGCGGCACAGGCGCATGGATCAGTCCTCCTCGCGGGCAGCGTGGTTTGCGGTGTTGCCGGGCGTTGGGCCGGCCGGCGGGGCGGGGCGGGCGCCGCCGGGCAGATCGGCGATGCGCGCCAGATCGGCCAGGAAGCGGGCCCGCTCGCCGGCCGGGATCGGCGCCATGATCTCGTCCTGGACCCGGCCGACGCGGCCGGCAGCCGCCTCCAGCGCGGCGATGCCGGCGGCCGTGACCCGGAGCCGGTTGGCCCGGCCATCGGCCTCGGTGCGCACCCGGCGGACCAGCCCGCGGCGGGCCAGCCGGGTAATCATGTCGGCCGCCGTGCTCCGGTCGATCCCGGTAAGGCGCACCAACTCGCTCTGGTTCGCCGCCGGGTTCTGCCGGGCCGCCAGCAGCAGGGCGAATTGCGGCGGCCGCAGCCCGTCCTCGCCGACCGCCCGGACGAACAGCTCGACCGCTCGCTGCTGCGCCCGGCGCAGCAGATGGCCCGGCATGTCGTGCAGCACCGGGCCGTCGCCGGACCCCGCCGGTGGGTCGGCGGAGACGGTTGCAGCCGGCACGCCGGGTTTCGAAGCGTTCATGGCCCGATCATACGCCCGATTTTTTCGTCCGTATACTGATAAAATCGGTTGCGGCCGATCAGTTCGTCTGTATACTGACAATCCGGCAGCAACCGGGCCCGAACCGCAAGGCCCGCAAAACCCGGCCCGCCACGCGGCCGTTCAGGGAGGCATTCATGACTGGCAGGATCGAGTTCGGACTTCAGTTCTTCCCCGATGTCGGCCCGGAGATCCAGTCGGCGCGCGACTATTGGGAAGAGGCGCTCTGGCTGGTCGACCATATGGACGAGCTCGGCTTCGCCAATCTGCGCACGGTGGAGCACTATTTCCTGCCCTATGGCGGCTATTCGCCCAATCCGCACATTTTCCTCGCGGCGGCGGCGATGCGCACCCGCAAGGCCCGCTTCGTCACCGGCGCGGTGCTGCCGGCCTTCAACCATCCGCTCAAGATCGCCGGCGAGATCGGCATGATGGATGCGATCACGGGCGGGCGCATGGAATCCGGCTTCGCCCGCGCCTTCCTGCCCCACGAGTTCGAGAATTTCGGCGTGAGCCTGGACGAGAGCCGCGCCCGTTTCGAGGAGGGGATCGAGGCGGTGCGCCGCCTGCTCGAAGAGGAGGACGTGACCTTCGAGGGCCGGTTCCACCGGTTCGAGCACGTCACCTCCCTGCCCCGGCCGACCCAGAAGCCGCGCCCGCCCTTCTGGATCGCCGCCTTCGCGACGCCGGAGAGTTTCGTCAATGCCGGCCGGGCCGGCTACAAGGTCATGGCGATCCCGCTCGCCGGCGGCAAGATGAAGGACCTGCTCGCCCTCTATCGCGAGGCCTGGAAGGAGGCCGGCCATCCCGGCGAAGGCGAGGTGATGCTCGCCTTCCACATGCTCTGCCATGAGGACGGCGCGCGGGCGGCGGAAATCGCGCGCGAGCCGCTCAACAATTATCTGCGCTCGCTGGTCTCCGCCGCCTCCCACTGGACCGGCGGCACGACATCGAAGGACTATCCGGGCTACGACCGGATCATCGCCGGCCTGGCGCAGGAGACGTTCGAGAGCCAGGTCGAGAAGGGTGCGGCCTGGGTCGGCACGCCGGCGGAAATCCGCCGCTGCATCGCCGACTACCGGGACATGACCGGCGGCTTCGAGATCGCGTCCCTGCAGGTCAATTTCAACACCGTCTCCCGCGAGGACGCCCTGCACTCGATGCGCCTGTTCGCCGCCGAAGTGATGCCGCACTTCGGCTGACCCGCCGCCGGCGGGCGCGGCCTCCGGCCCGGGACTTAAAGCCGGCCTTCCTCGCGGGCGATGGCGCGCAGGCCCTCGCGATAGGTCGGATGGCGCAGGCGGACGCCGAGCTCGCGCACGATGCGGCCGTTGCCGACGCGCCGGCAGGCTTCGTAGAAGCGGCGCAGGGTTGGCGGCATGGCATCCGGGTCCCAGGGGACGAGCGGCGGCGGCGTCACCCCGATCAGCCCGGCGGCATGGCCGACCACATCGCTCTGCGGCGCCGGCAGATCGTCGGCGACGTTATAGACCGGGCGGGCGGGGCGAAGCGTTGCCGGCGCGGCCCCGCCGGCCCGCCCTTCGCCGGCCATCGAGCGCCGCAGAACGGCGCAGATATCGTCGACATGGCAGCGGCAGAAGACATGGCCCGGCTTGTCGATCCGGCGCGCCGTGCCCGCGTCGAGCGCATCGAAGCTGCTGCGGCCGGGCCCGTAGATGCCGGCGAGCCGGAACAGGGCGACCGGCAGGCCGCGCTGCCGCGCCGCCAGCCATTCCCGCTCGGCCCGCGCCCGGCGCTGCCCGGTCGGCCCGGCCGGGCGGAGCGGCGATTCCTCATCCACCCAGGCGCCGTCATGGTCGCCATAGACCCCGGTCGAGGACAGATAGCCGATCCAGCGCAGCGCCGGCAGAGCGGCCAGCCGGTCCGCCCCGAGCCAGCGCAGCGTCGGGTCGCCATCGGCATCGGGCGGCACGGAGACCAGCAGATGGGTGGCGCGTTCGAGCAGCCCTTCGGCCGCCGTACTGTCGCCGAACCGGATATCGCCGGCCCGGCGCGGCGCCCCGTCCGGGCGATGGGTGGCGCCGATGGCGTCGAGCGGCGGTGCGCCCGTCCCGTCGGCGCCCGCGCCCCCGGTCAGCCGCCGGGCGACATAGCCACGCCCGATCAGCAGCAGGCGAATGCCGGAATCGGCGCCCGGTCCGGCCCCGGTCGGACCCGCCATGTCAGCGTGCGCCGGCCGGCCCGGCGGCAGCAGCCGCGGCGGACCGCCGCGGCTGCCCGAAGCGATCTGCGCCGCCGGCGGCAGAGGCCCGGCGTGCGGCCCGGAGCGGCCCGGTGGCGGCCGTGCAAAGCTCCGTCCGGATCGTCATTTTCGCCATCTTTCCCGTTGCGCCCCGCCGGACCCTGTATTACAGTTTGTTCAAATTTCGGCGGTATTTCAATAAAAATCTGCTGAAATTAAATAAAAGAGCCGGGGGAGAGTGTAATGAGCGACATTTATTCGAGTCTCTGGCGCGACCGGCGGATACCGCTGCCGCCGGGCCGAATTGGCGCCAACTAGTCCGCCGTCGGGACTGTCGTTTCGACCGTATTCGCGACTGGCCAGTGCCACATGTCGGACTTCACCGGGTACGCCGGCGACGTATCGCCGGCAGCTGCATGGACTGCTCTGGCATCGGATGCCGATGCCCGGCTGATCGATGTGCGCACGATGGCCGAATGGGCGTATGTCGGGATGCCGGATCTCGATGCCCTGGGCAAAGCGCCGGTGGCGGTGGAGTGGCAGCGCTTTCCGTCGATGGCGATCGATCCCGACTTTGCCGGGGCGGTCGCCGCGGCCGGCGTGACGCCGGGGGTGGCGCTCTATCTGCTGTGCCGGTCGGGGGTGCGCTCGCGCGCGGCGGCGATCGCGCTGACCGCGCAGGGCTACGGCCCCTGTTTCAATGTCGCCTCCGGCTTCGAGGGCGACCGCGACGCGGCCGGCCATCGCGGCACGGTCGGCGGCTGGAAGGTGGCGGGCCTGCCGTGGCGGCAGGGCTAGGCCGGTCCGCTCCGGGCCGCATCGGATAAAGAACGGAGCCGGGGGCGCCCGGCTGCCGAAAAAGGAAGGGGATGCAGGGGATGCAGTATACAGCGGGCGGCGTTCGGCCCTCCGGGAAACCGGACGCGGCGGCTTCGGCCGATCCGCGCCGGGCTCCGGCGGCATCGTCAGCGGTCTCCCCGACCGTGTCGAAGGCCTGGGCACGCGCCCGCGCCGGGCTGCGCAACGAATTCGGCGCGGAAGCGTTCCGCAGCTGGATCGCGCCGCTGACCCTCGAGGCGATGCGCGGCGACACCGCCATTCTCTCCATCCGGTCCCGCTTTCTGCGCGACTGGGTTTCGGCCAATCATGGCGGGCGCATTCTCGACCATTTCCGCGCCGAATTGCCGGCCCTCGCCGCGGTCGATCTGGTGGCGAAGGAGCCGGCCCCCGCCGGGGACGACCCGGCCTCCGCCGGCCCGGCCGAAGCCGGCATGCCGGAGCCCGGCACCGCCAGCTCCGGCGCGCCGGCGGGCACGCCCGGCCCGGCCGATTCGCGCGCCGCCGACGAGGAGGCGGACAACGGGCCCAGCCTGCCGCTGGAGCCGCGCTACACCTTCGACAGCTTCGTCGTCGGCAAGCCCAACGAGCTGGCCTGCGCCGCCGCCTGGCGGGTCGCCGATTCGGACGATATTCCCTTCAACCCGCTGTTCATCCATGGCGGGGTCGGCCTCGGCAAGACCCATCTGATGCACGCCATGGCCTGGCGCATCCGCGAGCGCACGCCGTGGCGCCGGGTCGCCTACATTTCGGCCGAGAAGTTCATGTACCGCTTCATCCGGGCGCTGCGCTTCAAGGAGGCCCTGGCGTTCAAGGAGCAGTTCCGCTCGGTCGACGTGCTGATGATCGACGATGTCCAGTTCATGGCCGACAAGGGCGCGACCCAGGAGGAATTCTTCCACACCTTCAACGCGCTGATGGAGGAGCGCCGCCAGATCGTCGTGTCGGCCGACAAGTCGCCGAGCGAGCTCTCCGGCATCGAGGAGCGGCTGATCTCCCGCTTCAACTGGGGCCTGGTCGCCGATGTCCACCCGACGACCTACGAACTGCGCCTCGGCATCCTTCAGGCCAAGGCGGCGCGGATGCCGTTCGAATTTCCGGACAAGGTCCTCGAATTCATCGCCCACAAGATCCAGTCCAATGTGCGCGAGCTGGAAGGCGCGCTCAACCGCATGGCCGCCCATGCCAGCCTGGTCGGGCGCAAGCTGACCATCGAGATGGCCGCCGACGTGCTCAAGGATGTGCTGCGCGCCAATGAGCGCCGCATCACCATCGAGGAAATCCAGCGCAGCGTCTGCGCCCATTTCAATATCAAGATGACCGACATGTCCTCCGCCCGCCGCGCACGCGCGGTGGCCCGGCCGCGCCAGATTGCCATGTATCTGGCCAAGATGCTGACCAGCCGCTCGCTGCCGGAGATCGGCCGCAAGTTCGGCAACCGCGACCACACCACGGTGATGCACGCGGTCAAGAAGATCGAGGAGCTGCGCGCCATCGATCCGTCGCTCAACGAGGATGTCGAGATTCTGATCCGCACCCTGCGCAGCTGAGCCGCCGGCGGCCCGGACCGCCGCTCCGGCCGCGACCTGCGGCAGAGGCGGCGGTGCCGGCATGACGGGGACAGGCCCGGCCGATCTGCTGTGGAACGCCGGCGCCCGGCTTGGCGAATCGCCGGTCTGGGACGGGCGGCGGCAATCCGTCTGGTGGATCGACTGCATCGGCCGCCGGCTGCACCGCTATCGCCTGGCGGACGGCGCCACAGCAACGGTCCCGCTGGCGGACGCGGTGCACGCCATCGGCCTGTGCGACGATGGCGGGCTGGTCGCCGCGACCGGCGGCGGCCTCGGCCTGCTCGACCCGGAGACCGGGCGCTTCGCGGCGCTCGCCGACCCGGAGGCGCAGCGGCCGGAATACCGCTTCAACGACGGCAAATGCGGGCCGGACGGCCGCTTCTGGGTCGGCTCGATGCCGCGGAGCTATGCCGGTGCCGGCGGCCGGCTGTTCCGGCTCGCGCCCGGCGGCGCGGCGGTGGCGATGGCCGGTGGCTTTACCGTGCCCAACGGGCCGGGCTGGAGCCCGGACGGGAGCCGCTTCTACATCGCCGACAGCCCGGCCGGCACGATCTTCCGCTACGATGCCGCCGGCGAGCCCGGTGTTCTCGGCGAGCGTGCCGTCGCGGTCGGGCCCGGCACGGCGCCGGGCTGGCCCGATGGCATGGCGGTCGACGAGGAAGGCTGCCTGTGGAGCGTGCGCTGGGCAGGCGGCTGCGTCGCCCGCTTCCGGCCCGATGGCGCGCTCGACCGGATCGTCCGCCTGCCGGTATCCCGGCCGACGAGCTGCGCCTTCGCCGGTCCCGGCCTCGATACGCTCGTCGTCACCTCGGCGACCGCCGGCATGGACGAGGCGGCGCGCGCCCGCGAGCCGCTGGCCGGCGGCCTGTTCGCCCTGAAGCCCGGCGTCGGCGGCGCGCCGGTCGGGACGTTCGCCGGCGCTGCCTGACCGGGGCGCCGCCCTAGGGCAGCCGCATCAGGCCGCGCACGATGCGCCGGGTCTGCCGGCTGAACAGTTTCGGCGCATAGAAGCTCGATGCGGTCCGCTTGCCGATTTCGCCCAGGGTCGGATAGGGTGCGATATAGCCGGCCATCCTGGCGAGGCCGAGCCCGTTCTGGATCGCCAGCACCCAGGGGTGGATCAGTTCGCCGGCATGGGCGCCGACGATGGTGGCGCCGAGGATCCGGCCCTTCGGCGTCGCGACCACCTTCATATGGCCGTCGGTGCAGCGCTCGGCCTGGGCGCGGTCGTTCTCGGCGAAGCTCCAGCGCAGTACCGAAAGGCGGCCGTGCCGCTCGGCGGCCTGCGCCTCGGTCAGGCCGACCTGAGCGAGCTCCGGCTCGGTATAGGTGACCCAGGGCAGGGCGCGCCAGTCCACCTTCGCCCAGGCCATGCGGAAGAGCAGGCGGCGCACCAGCACGCCGGCATGATGGCCGGCCGCATGGGTGAATTGCGGCCCGCCGGCCACATCGCCGGCGGCGAAGATGCGCCGGTTGGTCGTGCGCAGGCCGGCATCGACGGTAATCCCGGTGCGGCCGACGGCGACGCCGGCCCGGTCGAGGTCGAGGCCGTCTACGACCGGCGCGCGGCCGGCGGCGACCAGCAGGTGCGATCCGGCGAGCGTCGTTTCCGTACCGTCGGCGCGGCCGACCGTGAGCTCGATGCCGCCGTCGCGCGTTGCGACCCGCTCGACCCGTGCCCCTTCCAGTATGTCGATGCCCTCGCGCTGCAGCTGGCGGCGCACGACATCGGCGGCCTCGGGATCGTCGCGCCCCAGCAGGTGTGCCATCTCGACGATCGCCACCCTTGCGCCGAGGCGGCGATGGGCCTGGGCCAGTTCGCACCCGATGGGCCCGCCGCCCATGATCAGCAGCCGGTCGGGGCATTCGGTGAGGTCGAAGATCGTTTCGTTGGTCAGGTAGGGCGCCTCGGCCAGCCCCGGCACCGGCGGCGCGACGGCGCGCGAGCCGGTCGCGACGACGAAGCGCCGGGAAACGATGCGCCGGCCCGCGACCTCGACCGCGTCCGGCCCGGTGAAGCGGGCCGAGCCCTGGATGACGGTGACGCCGAGGGCGCGAAAGCGGTTGACCGAATCGAGCGGCGCGATGCGGGCGATGACATCGTGGACATGGCGGTGGACGGCGGCGAAATCGACCGCCGGGCCGTCAGCCGCGATGCCGAAGCGCCCGGCGGTGCGCACGATCTGTGCCGCGTGGCCGGCCGCCAGCATCGCCTTGGACGGCACGCAGCCGGTATTGAGGCAATCGCCGCCCATGGCGCCGCGCTCGATCAGCACCGTGCGCGCGCCGAGCTGGGCACAGCCGGCGGCGACCGAAAGGCCGGCCGCGCCGGCGCCGATAACGCAGATATCGGCCCGCAACGGGGCCTCCGGCGCAGCAGCAGGTCCGTTCATGCGGCGGTTTCCCGATTTTCGACGATGTCCGAAATGGCCGAGACGATCTGTTCGGCGGTGCGCCCGCGGTCCCAGTCCTGCCGGGATTCGACGGCGAAGGGCGTGGCGTCGAGCAGCCGGAACATTTCCGCCGCGGCGCGATGGAAGCCGCCGGGCAGGCCGGCGGCCTCGAAGGTGGCGGCGATTTCCTCCATCTCGCCGATCCAGCGGCCGGCGTCGAGCGGCAGGCGCGGCAGCATGGCGCGCTGCCGCTCCCGCACCGCGGCCTGGCTGGCGGCGAGCTCGCGATCCAGCGTATCGGCGACGCCGAGGCGGTGGGCGGCGGTGGCGAGCGCGGCGAACAGGGTCCAGCTGCCCTTGGTCAGCGCAGCGTAGCACATTTTGACGGCGGAGGCCCGGCCCGGCTCCGGCCCCAGATCGCGCACGCTCAGCCGCGCATCGTCCAGAAAGGCGAGGCGCCCGGCCGCCGGGCCGCTGACATAGAGGCGGGTCGCCGGCTCCTCCATCGGCGGCGGGCCGACAAGGCCGCCATCGGCGAACGCGAACCCGGCCCGGCCCACGATCCGGCCGATCTCCTGCGCCGTCGCCGGGGCGACCGCGTTGCAATCGGCAAAGACGCGCTCCCGGGCGGCGACCGGGCAGGTGGCGACGGCGCACGCCAGCGCCGTTGCTCCGGCCGGCGGCAGGATGGAGAGGACGATGTCCGCCGCTTCGACCACCGCTGCCAGCGTGCCGCCATCCTCGATGCCGGCCCGGCGGGCGAGCATGCGGGTGCGCGCGCTGCGCCCCTGCAGGCAGGTGACGACCCGGCAGCCCCGCTCGGCAGCGACCCGGCCGACGGCATGGCCCATGTCGCCGGTGCTGAGCACGGCGACGATCATCGGACCGGCCGGGCGGGTTGCCGGGCGTGCGGCGTGCGGCTCATGGACCGGTCGCGGCGCGCAAAGCGGGGCGTCCGGCGCCCGGCTCCAGGTCCCGGAGAATGGTGAGCCCGATCGCCTTGCGGCTGCGCAGGGATTCGTCCGGATTGCTGCGGTCGTTCGCGTCCGGCCTGGTGTTCCGGATCAGCCTGCCGCACAGCTTCTCGCCGCATTCGTGGATTCGGACATGCCCTTCTCGCCATCGTCGCTGACGCCGAGCGGCGAGAGCTTGCCGGTCGCGGCAGCGGCGCCGTTCGTCAGAGCCGCCATGGCCAGAACCGCTGCGGCCGCCGCCAGGGCGCGGAATGCCGAAATGCCCATCGAGATCGCTCCGGCCCGCGGCCCGATGCCGCACGCCGCCTTCCTTCAGCCTGGAGCGGGCGACGGGGCTCGAACCCGCGACCCCGAGCTTGGGAAGCTCGTGCTCTACCGACTGAGCTACACCCGCATGGCTGCCGGCCGCGCGGCCAACATCCCTGTTTAGCCGCCGCGCCGCACGCCTGCAAGGCGCGCATGGCACCCCGGCCGAAGCCGGCCGCCGTTCCCGGACCGGACGGGCGACCGGGCGCCGCTATGCCTCGCCGCCCGCCGGCCCTATATGGAGCGGCATGGACACTGCAGCTCCGGCGCTCCGCCACGACCGCCCGCCCCTCGACAGCGCGAAATTCAGCGACCCGCACCGCACGGCCGACGGTCAGGCGCGTGCGCGGGTCCGGCTCGACGCGCTGGAGACCCTGTGGTTCAACACCGGCACCCTGTGCAACCTGGCCTGCGACCGCTGCTATATCGAATCGAGCCCGGTCAACGACCGGCTGAGCTATCTGACGGAGGCGGATGTCGCCGCCTATCTGGACGAGGTCGCCCATGCCGGCCTGCCGCTGCGCACCGTCGGCCTGACCGGCGGCGAGCCATTCATGAATCCGGCAATCGCGGCGATCCTGGAGCGCATCCTCGAAGCCGGCCACGAGGTGCTGGTCCTGACCAATGCGATGCGGCCGATGATGCGCCACGCGCCGGCGCTGCGCGACCTGCGGGCCCGTTTCGGCCGCCGCCTCATGCTGCGCGTTTCCATCGACCATTATGCCGAGGCCCTGCACCGGCTGGAGCGCGGGCCGCGCGCCTGGGCGCCGATGATCCGGGGGCTGAAATTCCTGTCCGACAACGGTTTTGCGCTCACCGTCGCCGGCCGCACCGGATGGCGCGAAAGCGAGGCCGAGCTGCGCGCCGGCTATGCCCGCCTGTTCGAGGCCGAGGGCATCGCCCTCGATGCCAGCGATCCGGCGGCGCTGCTTCTGCTGCCGGAAATGGACGAGACCCTCGACGTGCCGGAAATCACCACCGCCTGCTGGGGCCTGCTCGGCGTCGATCCGGCCAGCCTGATGTGCGCCTCCTCGCGCATGGTGGTGAAGCGCAAGGGCGAGAGCCGGCCGGTCGTGATGCCCTGCACGCTGCTGCCCTATGACGAGCGCTTCGTGCTCGGCCGGTCGCTCGGCGAGGCGGCGGCGGAAGTCCCGCTCAACCACCCGCACTGCGCCCGCTTCTGCGTCCTCGGCGGCGGCACCTGCACCGGCTGAACCGCGCTGGCAGGAGGGCCCTCGCCGGGCCGGATTGCCGCCACCGCCGCCGATTCCGCGTTCGGAAGGCGGGGCGCCGATGGCTGGACAGGGGGGCGGGGGTTCGCTATGCGTCGGTGCCGTGATCGACGACCGGCCCGCCCGTTCCGCCCCGCTTCCGCGCGTACCCGGTGCTGTGCCGGCCGCCCCGCATCGCGCGCCTCCGCCCGGCGCAGCATCGGGATACGCGGCCGCTGTATCGGAAGCGGAACTGGCGGCGCTCGCCGGCGCCCTCGCCGCCTGCGCCCGGCGCGGCGACATCATCGCCCTGCACGGGCCGCTGGGCGCCGGCAAGACCGTTTTCGCCCGGCATTTCATCCGCGCCTTCGCGGCGCGGCATGGCGCGGCGGCGGGCGAGGTGCCGAGCCCGACCTTCACCCTGGCCCAGCTCTATCCGTTCGGTGCCGATACGATCTGGCATCTCGATCTCTACCGGATCGGCGTGCCGGAGGAGCTGTGGGAGATCGGCTTCGAGGAGGCGCTGGCCGGCGGCATCTGCCTGATCGAGTGGCCGGAGCGGGCCGGTTCCCTGCTGCCGCCGCGCCGGCTCGATATCCGCCTGGCGCATACCGCCGATCCGCAGCGCCGGCGCGTGAGTGTCGAGGACCGCACCGGTGCGGCGGCGCGGCTCCAGCCGCTGTTCGACCGGCTGGCCGGGAGGGCGCGGTGACCGGCGCGCGGGCGCGGGCGCGCCAGCGCTTTCTCGCCAGCACGCCCTGGCGCCGGGCGCGTATGACGCCGCTCGCCGCCGATGCCTCCTTCCGCCGCTATTTCCGCCTCGCCGGCGGGCCTTCGCCGGCGCTGCTGATGGATGCGCCGCCGCCGCAGGAGGATGTCGCGCCCTTTGTGCGGGTCGGCCGCCACCTCGCCGCCCTCGGCTTCAGCGCGCCGGCCATCCATGCCGAGGACCGGGCCGGCGGCTTTCTCGTCATCGAGGATTTCGGCGACGCGACCTTCACCCGCCGGCTCGCCGCCGGCGCCGACGAGCGGGCGCTCTATACGCTGGCGACCGACACGCTGATCGCCCTGCATCGCCACCCGGAGGCGGCGGCGGCCGATATCCCGCCCTACGACGCGGCGGCGCTGCAGCGCGAGGCCGATCTGCTGATCGAATGGTTCCTGCCGGCCGCGACCGGCGCGCCGGTGCCGGCCGATGCCCTGAACGCCTATCGCGCGGTCTGGCGCGGCCTCTATCCGCTCGCCGATATCTGTCCGCCGACCCTGGTGCTGCGCGACTATCATGTCGACAATCTGATGGAACTGCCCGGCCGGGCCGGCACCGCCGCCTGCGGCCTGCTGGATTTCCAGGACGCGCTGGCCGGTCCGCCGGCCTACGATCTGGTCTCCCTGGTCGCCGATGCGCGGCGCGATGTCAGCCCGGCCCTGCGCGACGCCATGGTCGAGCGCTATCTGGCGGCCTTTCCGGCCCTCGACCGGGCGGCGTTCCTCGCCGCGGCGGCGGTCCTGTCGGCCCAGCGCAACTGCAAGATCGCCGGCATCTTCACCCGGCTGGCGGTGCGCGACGGCAAGGCGGGCTATCTGCGCCACATCCCGCGGGTCTGGCGCCTGCTCGCCGACGATCTTGCCCACCCGGCGCTGGCGCAGATGAAAGCGTGGCTGGACGCCGCGATCCCGCCCGCCCTGCGGACCGCGCCGCCCATCGGCGACCGGCAATGACGGCCGCGCCGCCCGCTGCCGCCCCGGATACGGCGATGCTGCTGGCCGCCGGCTTCGGCCGGCGCATGGGGGCGCTGACCGCGACCGTGCCCAAGCCGCTGATCGAGGTCGGCGGGCGAACCATGCTCGACCGGACGCTGGACAAGGCGGTCGAGGCCGGGGTGAAGCGGGCGGTCGTGAACTGCCACTATCTGGCCGCGCAGGTCGAGCGCCGGCTGGCGGCGCGCACCGTGCCGGAGATCGTCATTTCCCGCGAGGCGGAGATTCTCGATACCGGCGGCGGTGTGCTCAACGCGCTGGCCGAGCTCGGCCCGGCGCCGTTTTTCGTGCTCAACAGCGATACGGTCTGGGAGGACGGCCCCACCCCGGCCCTGCGCCGCCTGGCCGGGGCCTGGGACCCGGCGCGCATGGATGCGCTGCTGCTGCTGCACCCGACCGTCGCGGCGACCGGCTATGAGGGCGACGGCGACTATTTCATGGATGTCGAGGGCCGGCTGGACCGCCCCGGCGAATCCCGGGTCGCGCCGTTCGTTTTCACCGGCCTGCAGATTCTGCATCCCTCCCTGTTCGACGGGCTGGCGCCGGGCGCGTTCTCGCTCAACCGCGTCCACGACCGCGCCGGCGCGCGCGAGCGCCTGTTCGGCCTCCGCCACGACGGTGCCTGGCACCATGTCGGCACGCCGGAAAGCCTCGCCAGGATAAGCCGGCTCTATGCCCATCTTGCCCGGCCTGCCGCCGGGGCCGACACCGGCCAGGCCGATCTGTTCGATGGCCGCTGACGACCCCGCAACCGTCTACACCATCCCGCCCCACCGGGATTTCGTGACCGCGCTCGCCGGCGGGCTGATCGACCGTTTCGGCCACACGCCGGAGGGGCTGACGCCGCTGCTGATCCTGCTGCCGACGCGCCGCGCCTGCCGCAGCCTGCGCGAGGCGTTTCTGCGCCTGGGCGACGGCGCGCCGCTGCTGCTGCCGCGCATGCGCCCGATCGGCGATGTCGACGACGACGATCTGGCGCCCGGCGACGGCGAGGACATGCCGGGGGAGGATGCCGGGCTGTTCGATCTGCCGCCCGCCATTTCCGGGATGAGGCGGCAGCTTCTGCTGGCGCGGCTCATCCTGCAGCGCGAGCGCGATGCGACGGCCGAACAGGCGATCCTGCTCGCCCAGGCGCTGGCCCGGCTGCTCGACCGGGTGCAGACCGGGCGGCTGTCGTTCGACCGGCTCGACGCGCTGACGCCGGACGGCCTGTCGGCCCACTGGCAGCAGACGGTGGCGTTCCTCAAAATCGTCACCGAGGCCTGGCCCGCCATTCTGGCCGAGAACGGCCTGATCGATCCGGCGGCGCGGCGCAACCGGCTGCTCGAGCGCCTGCGGCGCCAATGGGCCGATGCCCCGCCCGGCCATCCGGTGATCGCGGCGGGCTCGACCGGCAGCATTCCGGCGACCGCCGACCTGCTGGCGACCGTCGCCGGGCTGCCGGAGGGCGCCGTTGTCCTGCCCGGTCTGGATCGCCATCTCGACGACGAAAGCTGGTCGTGCGTCGAAGACGACGAAAGCCACCCGCAGTTCGGCCTGGCGCAGCTGCTGCAGCGCATCGGCATCGGGCGGGCGGCGGTGCGGGACTGGCCGGAACCGGCGGCCGGCCGCGCCGCCGCCCGGCCCGAAGCGCCGCCGGCGCGGGCCAGCCTGATCGCCGAAGCCCTGCGGCCGGCGCAGACCACCGAAGCCTGGGCCGGCCGGCCGCTCGGCCGCGATGTCCTGCTGTCCGCGCTCGGCCCCGATCTCAGCCTCGTCGTCTGCCGCGACCCCGGCGAGGAGGCGCGGACAATCGCGCTCGCCTTCCGCCGCACTCTCGAAACGCCGGGCAGGACCGCGACCCTGGTGACGCCGGACCGCGAGCTCGGCCGCCGGGTCGCGGCCGAAATGAAGCGCTGGGGCGTGACCGTCGACGACAGCGCCGGCGTGCCCCTGGCGGCGACGCCGCCGGCCGCCTTCCTGCTGCTGCTGGCGCGCACCGTGGCGGACGGGCTCGCTCCGGCCGGCCTGCTGGCGCTGCTCAAGCATCCGCTGTGCAGCGCCGGACAGGCCGGGCCGGCCACCCGGCGGCAGGCGCGCGCGCTGGAGCGTGCCGCCCTGCGCGGCCCGCGGCCGGCGCCGGGCATCGAAGGGCTGCGCCGCCGTCTCGCCGCGGCGCGGGGGGACCGTTACGGCCCCGGCTCTCATGTCTGCGACGAGGCCGGGGCGCTGATCGACCGGCTGGCCGGGCTGCTGGCGCCCCTGCAGGCGTTTGCGCACGAAACCCTGCTGGAAGAAGCCGGGCCGGCCTCCGCGCCTGCCCTGCCGGAGTATCTCCACGCCCTGTGCGCCGCCGCCGAGGCCCTGGCGGCGGCTCCGGCGGAGGCGGGCGGCGGGCGCCTGTGGGCCGGCGATGCCGGCGAGGCGCTGGCCGGCTTCGTCGCCGAACTGGCCGAGGCGGGCGACCTCATTCCCCCGGACCGGATGCACGATCCGGCCGGCCTGCTCGCCACGCTGATGCAGGGCCGGGTCGTGCGGCCGCGCTATGGCGCCCATCCCCGGCTGGCGATCCAGGGCCCGCTCGAAGCCCGGCTCCACCATGCCGATCTCACGGTTCTGGGCGGCCTGAACGAGGGAACCTGGCCGCCCGAACCGCCGGTCGATCCGTGGATGAGCCGGCCCATGCGCCTGCGCTTCGGCCTGCCGGCACCGGAGCGGCGGATCGGCCTGTCCGCCCACGATTTCGCCCAGGGCTTCTGCGCGCCCGAAGTGATGGTGACGCGCAGCGGCAAGGTGGATGGCAGCCCGGCCGTGGCCTCGCGCTGGCTGCAGCGTCTCGAAACGGTTATCGAGGGCGGGCTCGAGGCCGAGGATCTCCGCCAGATCCGCGAGCGCGACCGGGCGCATGCCGCCATGGCCGCCCGACTCGACCGGCCGCCGCGCTTGCGCCCCTGCACGCGCCCGGCGCCGCGGCCGCCGGTCGCCGCCCGGCCGCGCCGGCTGTCGGTCACCTGGATCGAGAAGTGGCTGCGCGATCCCTACACCATCCATGCCCGCCATATCCTCCATCTGGCGCCGCTCGATCCCATCGACGCCGATCCGGGTGCGCTGGAGCGCGGCATCGTCCTGCACGATATTTTCGAGGCCTTCGTGCGCGACCATCCGGCCGGGCCGCTGCCGCCCGATGCGCTCGCGAAGCTGAAGGCGCTGGGGCGCAGCCGCTTTCTCGGCCTCAACCATGCGCCGGGCGTGGCGGCGATCTGGTGGCCGCGTTTCGAGCGGGCGGCGGAAGCCTTTGTCGTGCGCGAGGCGGCGCGCCGGCGAACGATCCGCGAATCCCATGTCGAAATTGCCGGCGAGATCGAAATTGCCGCGCCGGCCGGCGGCTTCCGGCTCACCGGCAAGGCCGACCGCATCGATCTGGGCGAGGACGGCAGCGCCGAAATCATCGACTACAAGACCGGCAGCCCGCCGTCGAAGCGCCATGTCGACAGCGGCTTCAACCCGCAACTGGCGCTGGAAGGGCTGATCCTGCGCCGCGGCGGCTTCGCCGGCCTGTCGCCGGCCGGGGCGGTCGAGGCGCTGACCTACTGGCAGCTTTCCGGCGGCAGAGCGCCGATCGAGGAACGGGCGGCGGGCACCATGGCCGCCGCCGAACTGATCGACGAGGCGGAGGCCGGGCTCGCCGCCCTCGTCGCTGCCTATGACGATCCGGCCAGAGCCTATCCGGCCCGGCCGGCCAGCGCCTGGGCGCTCGCCTATAACGATTACGAGCATCTGGCGCGCATCCGCGAATGGGCGCTCGCTGAGGCGGCCGGATGAACGACACCCGCCCGCGGAAGGCGCCGGACCCGGACCGGGCCGCCCGGCGCGCCCAGGGCCGGGCCTCGCGGCCGGGCGTCTCCTCCTGGGTCGGCGCCAGCGCCGGCACCGGCAAGACCTGGGTGCTGACCCGGCGCGTCCTGCGGCTGCTGCTGGACGGCGCATCGCCGGCGCGCATCCTGTGCCTGACCTTCACCCGGGCGGCGGCGGCGGAGATGACCGGGCGCATCGCCCGCGATCTGGGCGCGTGGGCGCTGAGGGACCAGGCCGAATTGCGCAAAGACCTGCGCGAGATAATCGGGCGCCGGCCGGATGCGGCGGAGATGGCGCGCGCCCGCACCCTGTTCGCGACCTGCCTCGATGTGCCGGCCGGCATGCGCATCCAGACCATCCATGCCTTCTGCCAGGCGCTGCTCAAGCGCTTTCCGCTGGAGGCCGGCGTGCCGCCCCATTTCCAGGTGATCGAGGATGGCGACCGGCGCGCCCTGCTCGACCGGGTGCGCAACCGGATTCTGGCCGCCGCGGCGCCGGGCCGGGGGCGGTTCGCCGACGATCTGGCCGAGCTCGCCCTGCTCGGCGGGCCGGACGATCTGACCGGGCGGCTCGGCGACTTTCTGGCCGAGCGCGGCCGGATGCGCGAGGTGCTGAGGGACGAGGCCTCGGTCGCCGCCGCGATCCGCCGGCTCTATCGCGAGGCCGGTTTCGTGGAGGGCGATACCGTCGCCGGGCTGGAAGCCGAGGCCAGCGCCGAGGAGCGTTTCGACCGGGAGGGGCTGAGCCGGGCCGTCCGCGCGCTGGAAGGCGGCAAGGTGACGGACCGGCAGAAGGCCGCCCGCATCGCCCGGTGGCTGGCGGCGGACCGCGACGGGCGTGCGGCCGGTCTGGAGAATTATGCCGGGGCGTTCCTGACCGCCGCTCGTCAGCCGCTGGCGCGGCCGGCGACGAAAGAGCCGCTCGCCGCGATGCCCGATCTGGGCCCGATCCTGGCCGGGGAGGCCGCCCGCCTCGCCGATCTGTTCGAGCGCCGGAAAGCCCTGCACACGGTGGCGCGCAGCGCCGCCCTCGCCCGGCTCGGCGCCGCCGTCCATCGGGAGTACGAGGCCGAGAAGGGCCGGCGCGCCGTGCTCGATTTCGACGATCTGATCCTGAAGGCGGAGGCGCTGCTGACCGGCCGGACGGCGACCGACTGGGTGCTCTACAAGCTCGATGGCGGCATCGACCATATCCTGGTCGACGAGGCGCAGGATACGAGCCCGCAGCAATGGCGCCTGGTCGAGGCCATCGCCCGCGAATTCTTCGCCGGCACCGGTGCCGAAACCGGGCGGGCGGCCAGCGTGGACGGCCTGCCCGGCCCGCCGCGCACCATGTTCGCGGTTGGCGACAGCAAGCAATCGATCTTCAGCTTCCAGGGCGCCGATCCGGCGGTGTTCGACCGGGTGCGCGAGGATTTCCGCACCCAGGTGCAGGCGGCGAACGAGGAATGGTCGCAGGTCGATCTCGATGTCTCCTTCCGCTCGGTCCAGCCGGTGCTGGATGCGGTGGACAGCTGCTTTGCGGAGGGGCCGGCGCGCGCCGGCGTGGTCGGGGAGGGCGCGACGCTCGCCCATCTGGCCCATCGCCGGGACCGGTCCGGCCTGGTCGAGCTCTGGCCGGTTATCGCGCCGGCCGAGGCCGCGCCGCCGCAGCCCTGGACGACGCCGGAGACCGACAGCGACGCGGCCTCGCCGACCGAAGCGCTGGCGCGCCGGATCGCCGGGCAGGTCCGCGCCTGGCTCGACGGTTCGGCCGGCACGATCCAGGACCGCAGCGTCGAGCCGCCGGTGCGCCGGGCGCCGCGGGCCGGCGATATCATGATCCTGGTGCGCCGGCGCAACGAGCTGGTCGATGCCCTGATCCGGGCGCTCAAGGATGCGGGGATCGAGGTCGCCGGCACCGACCGCATGGTGCTGATCGAGCAACTGGCGGTCATGGACATGCTGGCGGTGGCGGATTTCCTGCTGCTGCCGGAGGACGATCTGACGCTGGCGACCGTCCTCAAGGGCCCGCTGTTCGGCTTCGACGACGATCTTCTCTTCGCCCTTGCCCACGGGCGCGGCCGGGCCAGCCTGTGGTCGCGCCTGCAGGCGGCGGGGGATCCGGCGTCGCGGGCGGCGGCCGGTGCGCTTTCCGGCCTGCTGGCGGCGGTCGATTACACGCCGCCCTACGAGCTGTTCAAGGCGATCCTCACCGGGCCTTCCTCGCCGACGGGGCGCGAGCGTTTCCAGGCCCGGCTCGGCCCCGACGCCATCGAGCCGCTGGAGGAGCTGCTCAATCTCGCCCTCGCCTATCAGCGGGACCATCCGCCCTCGCTGCAGGATTTCCTGCACTGGCTGCGGCGGCGGGCGGTCGAGACCAGGCGGGACATGGAAAGCGTGCCCGATGCGGTGCGCATCATGACCGTACACGGCGCCAAGGGCCTGCAGGCCCCCATCGTGATCCTGCCGGATACGACCCGCGGGCCGAGCAAGGCCGACCTCCTGCTGTGGCCGCTGGCGCCGGAGGGCGGCGCGCCGGGCCTGCCGCTGATTTCCCCTTCCGATGCCGACGCCGACGGGCGGACCGGATCGCTCCGCGACGCCGCCAAGGAGGCAGGGTGGGAAGAGTATAATCGGCTGCTCTATGTCGCCATGACCCGGGCGGAGGACGCGCTCATCGTCTGCGGTAGTCGCGGGCCGCGGAAAATCGACGAAGATTGCTGGCACAGCCTGGTCGAGCGCGGTCTGCGCCGGCTCCGCGATACGGTCGAAATTCCCCCGGAAGCCACGGCCGGCCCGGCCGGGCCGGCGTTCGACGGGCCGGTCCTGCGCCTTGGCGGCCTCGCCCCGGCCGATCCGCCGGGCGCCGCTCCGGCCGATATGCCGCCGGAACCGGCGGCCGAAGACCGGGGCGCCGCGGCGGTGCCGGCGGCCCTGCTCGCCCCGCCGCCGCCGGAAGCGCAGCCGGCCCGGCCGCTCGCCCCGTCGCGCCCGGCGGAGGAGGCGCCGCCGGTCTCCGGCCCGTTCGAGGGCGGTGCGGAGCGGTTCCGCCGCGGCATCCTCATCCACCGGCTGCTCCAGCATCTGCCCGATCTGCCGCCGGACCGGCGCGCGCGGGCGGCGGCGCACTATCTCGCCCGGCCCGGCCACCGGCTGAGTGCGGACGAGCAGCGGCAGATCGCGGCGGAGATTCTGGCCGTTCTGGAGCTGCCGGCGGCCCGGCCCCTGTTCGGCCCCGGCTCGATTGCCGAAGCGCCGGTGACCGGCATCGTCGGCGATGTCGTCATCGCCGGGCAGATCGACCGGCTCGCCATCGGCGAGACGGCGGTATCCATCGTCGATTACAAGACCAACCGGCCGCCGCCGGCGACGGAAGCGGCGACGCCGCCGGTCTATCTGTCCCAGATGGCTGCCTATCGCGCCCTGCTGCGCCGCCTCTACCCGGCCCGCCGGGTGGATTGCTTCCTGCTCTGGACCGCGGCGCCGAAGCTGATGCGGCTCGCCGATCCGCTGCTCGATGCCCATGCGCCGGCCGGGCTCGACCGGGCGGCGCGGCGCGACCCGCCCGCTTGACCGGCCGGCGGCGCCCGCCTAGATCGTGACCCTGTCCGGGCCGCCCGCCCGGGGCCTGCAGCGCAGCCAGAACCGGCGCCCCTGCCGCGCCGGTCCTCCAGGGGAAAACGGGGTTAGCATGGCCTTGACCAACGTGACCGATTCGTCGTTCGACGCCGATGTCCTGCAATCGTCCACGCCGGTTCTGGTGGATTTCTGGGCGGAATGGTGCGGCCCCTGCAAGCAGATCGCGCCGGCGCTTCAGGAGATGGCGGCCGACCGGGACGGCCAGCTCACGGTCGCCAAGCTGAACATCGACGAAAACCCGTCGATTCCGCAGCGCTACAATGTGCGCGGCATTCCCACCCTGATGCTGTTCCGGGACGGCGAGCTGGCGGCGACCAAGGTCGGTGCCCTGCCCAAGAGCAGGCTGAACGACTGGGTGGACAGCGTCCTCGCCGAAAGCGCCTGACCCCGCGCCCGGCGGCGAAAGCCGGACCCGCTTATCCGCCAGAGTCCGGCGAGCGGGCGAGCGCCTCGCCCACCAGATAGAGCGAACCGCAGATCAGGAAGCCGTCGCCGGCCCCGGCGCGCGCCGCCATGAGGTCGAGCGCGCTGTCGAGGTCGGCCGCGGCGACGGCGTCTGCCGCGCCGGCGGCGCGCGCCTGCGCCGCCAGGCTTTCGGGCGGAACGCTCCCGTGGCCGGCGACCGGAACCGCGACCAGCGAGGCGCAGGCCGGCGCCAGGGCGGCCAGCACGCCGGCGGCATCCTTGGTCTCCAGCAGGCCGATGGCGGCGTGGACCGGGCGGTCCTGCGCCCGCACCCAGGCGGCCAGGGCCAGGGCCGCGGCCGGATTATGCGCGCCGTCCAGCCAGAGCGGACGGCCGGGGCCGGGCCGGGCGGCGAGCGGGCCGCGATCCAGGCGCTGAAGCCGGCCCGGCCAGACGACCGAGCGCATCGCCTGCGCCCAGTGCCGTTCGGTCAGCCGGGCGATGCCGGCGGCGTCGGCGAGCGCGATGGCGAAGGCGGCGTTGGCGATCTGGTGCGCGCCGGGCAGCGCCGGTGCCGGCAGCCGGAGGGTCCGGTCCGGCCCGGTCCACGACCAGGTATCGGACGGTGCGGCGGCGCTCGCGTAGCGCCATGCGCTGCCGCACACGGCCAGCGGCGCGCCGAGCCCGGCGGCGGTCCGCTCGACGACCGCCATCGCCGCCGCCGGCAGCGCACCGACCGCCGCTGGAACGCCCGGCCGCAGGATGCCGGCCTTTTCCGCCGCAATCGCGGCGACCGTGTCGCCCAGCCAGGCCTGGTGATCGAGGCCGATGGAGACGATGCCCGTCGCCGCCGGCCGGGCGACGACATTGGTGGCATCGAGCCGCCCGCCCAGGCCGGTCTCGAGCAGCAGAACATCCGCCGGGGTTTCGGCAAAGGCGAGGAAGGCGGCGGCCGTCGTGATCTCGAAAAAGGTGATCGGCGCGCCGTTATTGGCGCGGTCGGCCGCGGCCAGGATTTCGGCCAGCGCATCGTCGCCGACCGGCCGGCCGTTCAGCACGATCCGTTCGTTGAAGCGCACCAGATGCGGCGAGACATATTGATGGACCGACCGGCCGGCCGCCTCCAGCGCGGCGCGGCAGAAGGCGAGGGCCGAACCCTTGCCGTTGGTGCCGGCAATGTGAATGACCGGCGGCAGCCTGTCCTGCGGGCGGCCGAGCCGGTTCAGCAGCGCCTCGATCCGGCCGAGCGAAAGATCGATGACGCGCGGATGCAGCGCCGAGAAGCGGGCGAGCAGCCGGTCGATGTCCGCGGCGGGCAAGGGGCGGGGTCAGTCGGCGGGCGGCGGGTCGCCGGCAGCCTCCGGCGCCGGGTCGGTCGCGCTCTCCCCGGCCGGGCCGGCTTTCCCGGCCCGTTTGCCGGCCGGCGATGCCTTCTTCGCCGGTGGCGCCGGGGCGGCGGCTTCGGCATCGGCCGCGTCGGCATCGTCCGGCGCCTTCTGCTTCCCTTTGGCGATTCGGCGCGCCGGCTCGAGCGGCACGACATCGGCCGGCGGGTTGGGCCGCAGCAGGTGGCGCAGGGTGCGGACCAGTGTGTCGCGCATGTCCTGGCGGCGCACGACCATGTCCACCATGCCGTGCTCGTGGAGATATTCCGCGCTCTGGAACCCTTCGGGCAGCTTCTCGCGGATCGTGTCCTCGATCACCCGCTTGCCGGCGAAGCCGATGGTCGCGCCCGGTTCGGCGATGGCAATGTCGCCAAGCATGGCGAAGGAGGCGGAAACGCCGCCGGTCGTCGGGTCCGTCATCACGCAGACGAAGGGCAGGCCCGCTTCCCGCACCTCCTGCACGGCAATCACGGTGCGCGGCATCTGCATGAGCGAAAGGATGCCCTCCTGCATGCGGGCGCCGCCCGAGGCCGGGATGGCGATGAGCGGCGCCTGCTGCAGCACGGCGAGGCGGGCGGCCGCGACCAGGGCCTCGCCGACGGCGATGCCCATGGAGCCGCCCATGAAGGAGAAATCGAAGGCGGCGACGACGATGCCGATCCCGCCCATCGGACCGTGGGCGACGATGGCCGCATCGCCGGGTTCCCGGCTGCCGGCGGCCGACCGGGCGTCGCGCAGGCGGTCGGTATAGCGCTTGCGGTCGCGGAACTTCAGCGGATCGACCGCCACTTTCGGCGGCTCGATTTCCTGGAATGCGCCATCGTCGAACAGGGCGGCCAGCCGTTCGCGCACCGCGATGCGCATGTGGTGGTCGCAATGCGGGCAGACCTTGAGATTGGCGTCCAGCTCGCGATGGAAGATCATCTGGCCGCAGGCGCTGCACTTGACCCACAGATTTTCCGGCACCTCGCGGGTGACGAGGGCGCGGATTTTCGGGCGGATATTGTTCAGCCAGCTCATGATCTTCCACCGTTGCGCAATGCCGGCGCCGCCTTACCGGGCGGGCCGGTCTGCCGGGTTCAGCCCGTCCGGACGGCCGGCACCGGCCCGCCGGCCCCGGCCCGGCGCTCCAGGTCGCGGGCGGTGCGCCGCAGTTCGCGCGCCTGGCGCCGGCCCCTGGCGCCGGCCAGCCAGGCGACCAGCGCGCCGCCGGGAAAGCCGAGCACGATGCCGGCGAAAACGAGACCGTAGACCGGCAGCGACAGGATCAGCGGCGCCGGCCACAGGTCTGTCTCGACCAGGCGGTAATTGTGGGTCGCGAAGGCGACGAAGGCGAGGCCGACCAGCCCCATGACGATCCAACCGAAAAGCTTCATGCCCATGCTCCTGCCGGACCGGACCGGCGCGGCGAACCGGAAACCGGCCTCTGCCGCCGCGGCGCGCGGCCGGATCAGCGCGCCTGATCGGGATTGAGCCGCTCGCGCAGTTCCTTGCCGGTCTTGAAATGGGGCACGCGCTTGCGGGCGACCTGGACGGTTGCGCCGGTGCGCGGATTGCGGCCGGTGCGCGGCGCGCGATCCCTGACCGAGAAGGCGCCGAAGCCGCGCAGCTCCACCCGGTCGCCCCGTTCGAGCGCGTTGCAGATTTCATCGAACAGCGTGGTGACGATGCGCTCGAAGTCCCGCGATTTCAGGCCGGGATGCCGTTCGGTCAACCGGGCGATCAGTTCCGATTTCGTCATGGCAGTCGCGGGCGCTCCCCGGAATATGCCGCCCCGGTTTCGGCAACGGTTGCGGGCGTGCCCCGACCGTCGGCAAAGCGTGCCAAAGAGGGGTGGCAAGGTCAAGACTAAGCCTCTCAAAAATAACTGTTTTTATCGCTGTGCCGGGCGCGGGCGCGGCCGGGCGCGGCTTCGGCCGGCCGGCCGCTGCGCTTCGGCGCCGCAGAGCGGCGGCAACGCCCCTTGACCTTTGCCGGCCGCCGCCTTTATTACCGCGCGTCCTGCGCGCTTCCGGGAAGCCGGCCGCGCGCTTCGCCCCCAACGACCAGCCGGACCGGACCGAAGAGGCAAGATGGCCCATCACAAATCGGCCAGGAAGCGCATCCGCCGCAACGCCGCGAAAGCGCAGGTCAATACGGCGCGGCGCAGCCGCGTGCGCAGTTTTCTGAAGAAGGTGGAGCTGGCGATTGCCGCCGGCGACCGGGAAGCCGCGCGCCAGGCGCTGAAGAGCGCCGAGCCGGAGGTCATGCGCGGCGCGGCCAGGGGCATCCTGCACCGCAACACGGCGTCGCGACGCATCGGCCGCCTGAGCGCCCGCATCAAGGCGATGGCCTGACCGGCCCTTCCGGCCGTCTGCCGCAGGCTTCCTTTTTCATAGAGACCGGACCGTCCGGCCGCCAGGCCGGCGCGGCAGTCCTCGCCTGCCCGTATCGTCCGAAACCGCCCCTTGCATCGGCGGGCAGACCGCTTATATTGCAATGCAACATAATTTCTTTGCGACGCAACATTTCTTTGGGAGGAGGCCGTCATGCCCGACGGATCCATCGACCGCACGGCGCTGGGCCTGATGTCCGGCTGCACCTGCCAGAATCTGCGCCAGGCGGCGCGCACGGTCACCCGCCACTACGAACAGGCGCTGGAGCCGGTCGGCCTGAAAATCACCCAGCTTCCGGTGCTGGCCGCCGCCGCGGCCCTGGGGCCCATCGCGATGAGCCGGCTGGCCGACGAGCTGGTCATGGACCGCACGACGCTGACCCGCAATCTGCAGCCGCTGGAGCGGGCCGGCCTGGTGCAGGTCGCGCCCGGCGCGGACAGGCGCGCCCGCCTGGTGAGCGCGACCGGGCAGGGCCTGCAAGCGCTCGACGCCGCGCTGCCGCTGTGGCAGCAGGCCCAGTCCGACATGGTCGAGGCGCTGGGGCGCTTCAAATGGGGCGTCCTGATGGACAATCTGCGCCAGACCGTCGATACGGTGCGCAATCTCCCGGCCTGAGGCTTCGCCCGCCGCTTCGTTCGGGCCGCCGGCCCGGCCGCCCCGGCGGCTCATGACAGGGGCGGGGACTCCGGGTTATGTTCGGCCCGGACGCCCGCCGCGGCGTCCCCGTCGCGCTCCTGCCGCTCGCTGTCGCCGCCCGATGCCCGAAACCGACCTGCACGACCTGCCGGAACTGCTGCCGCCCGCCGCGCCGGCGCTGGGCCTGGATGTCGGCGCCCGGACCGTCGGGCTCGCCATCTCGGACCGGACGCGCAGCATCGCCTCGCCGCTGGTCACCCTGCGGCGCGGGAAATTCGCCGCCGATGCCGCGGCAATCGCCGCGCGGATCGCCGAGCGCGGCGCCGCC
The DNA here is from genome assembly GCA_965221475.1 of Alphaproteobacteria bacterium. Lineage (GTDB taxonomy): Bacteria > Pseudomonadota > Alphaproteobacteria > Bin65 > Bin65 > Bin65. The sequence continues at coordinate 2,049,058 of OZ244891.1, forward strand.
GCCCTGATCTACGGGCTGCCGGTCAACATGCGCGGCGACGAGGGGCCGCGCTGCCAGTCGGTCCGGCAGTTCGCCCGCAATCTGGACGGGCATATCGCGCTGCCCTACGCCTTCTGGGACGAGCGGCTGTCGACCGCGGCGGTCGAACGGCTGCTGATCGGCGAGGCGGACATGACCCGCAAGCGCCGTGCCGAGGTGGTGGACCGGGCCGCGGCGGCCTGGATTCTCCAGGGGGCGCTGGACGCCCTCAGGGCCGCGCCGGCGCGGACGCCGGCCTGACGGCAGGACGGCGGAGCCTCCCCCCGTGCCCGATACGATTGCCGCCATCGCCCCGGTCGCCGCCCTGGTCTTTCTGGGCTGGTGCCTGCGCAAGGCGGATTTCGCGCCCGACGCCTTCTGGTCCGGCCTCGACCGGCTGACCCGGTTCCTGCTGCTGCCCTGCCTTCTGGCGAGCGGGCTGGCGGGCGCGAACCTCGACGATCTGCCGGTCGGTGCGGCCGTTCTGGCCGCGGCGGCCGGCGTGCTGGCGGCTGTGCTGTCGATCCACGCGCTGCGCCGGGCTGTCGCTGCGAAGTCCGGCGCCGGGGCGGCGCTGGTGCCGTGCAGTGTGCACGGCAATGTCTATCTCGTGCTCGCCATGGTCCTCGCCCTGTTCGACGAGACCGGCCTGCCGGCCTTCGCCGTGGCGCTGATCGCCTTCGTGCCGCTCGCCGGGCTGGCCGGCGCACTCGCCGGGGCGCGCGCCGGCGGCAAGGGGGCGGCGGCGCCGAAGGCCCTGGGCCCGGCCGTGCGCGAGATTCTGCTGAACCCGCTGCTGATCGGCATCGCGCTCGGGCTCGCGATCAATCTGGCCGATACCGGCATTCCCGGCCCGGTGGACGGCATCCTGCAGACTCTGGGCCGGGCCGCCCTGCCGCTCGGCCTGCTGGTCGTCGGCGCCGGCCTCGTTTTCGGGGCCGCCGCCGCCGGCCGCGCCATGCTCGCCTCGATGGCGGTCAAGCTGGTGCTGCTGCCGGCCTGCGTTCTGGCCGCCCTGAGCGGCCTTGCCATCGAGGGGACCGTTGCCGCGGCGCTGCTGATCCACGCCGCGGCGCCCTGCGCGATCCCGGCCGCCGGGCGGCTGTCGGGCGGCGATGCACGGGCCGCGGCCGCCATGGTGGCGGCGCAGACCGTGGTCGCCCTCGTCACCCTGCCGCTCTGGCTCTGGCTGGCGGCCGATATCCTCTGAAACGCCGGCGGCGCCGGCCCTATTGCGCTTTCACGAACCGGTTGGTGTAGAGGTCCTCCACCGGCACCCGTTTGCGCACGATGCCCTGGCCGACATAGAAGTCCTGCAGGCTGGCAAGGCGCTTCGCATCGATCTCGCCCGGCACTTTCTGGCCCGGATAGACCAGCTCGGCATAATAGGCGAACACCGCCTTCACATAGCCTTCCTTGCCCTTCCACATCGGCGCCGCTTTGGCGAAATCGCCGGCCGCGCCCGCCGGATCGGCGATGATGTCCTGCATCCCCTTCAGCACGGCGCCGACGAATTTGCCGATCAGCGCCGGATTGTCGGCGATCAGCCGGTCGGAGGCCAGCACGGCCTGGGCCATGTGCGGGAAATAGTTTTCCGACTTGATGATGCGGACTTTCACCTTGGCGGCGTGCAGCGGCGGAATCCAGTCCGGCACGCAGGCGCAGCCGACCGCCTTGCCCTGGATGACCAGCCCCGGAACGCCGCGCGGGCCGACCGCGATGGCGTTGATATCCTGCACCTTCAGGCCGCCCGCTGCGAGCATGCCGCGCAGGGCGTAATAGGTCGTATCCTGATAGGACATGACGGCGACGTTCTTGCCCTTGAGGTCGGCCGGCGTCCGGACGCCGGAATCCTCGCGCACCACCAGCTGCATGAAGCCGCGGCCGCCGAAGGCCGCGACCGAGCGCACCGGAATCCCCTGGGCGCGTACGATGATCGGCCCGTCCGCCAGGCCGCCGCCGAGCTCGGCATTGCCGACGCCGACCTGCTTGGCGACATCGACGCCGCCCTTGGCCTGGGCAAAGGCGACCTCCAGCCCGGCCGCCGAGAAATAGCCGCGCTGCTTCGCCAGCTGGAGCGGTCCGAAGGCAGGCAGGATCGGCGGCGCCGGGAACAGGTAGGTCATCTTCTGGGCCTGGGCCTGGGCCGGTGCGGCGCCGGCCACCACGGCGAGGCCGAGGACAATCGTAGCGAAACTGCGCAGGCGGTTCATCGCCTTCCTCCCGAAAATGCGTTGCCCGGCTAGCTTCGCACCTTTGCCCCCCATCTTGCAACCGCCGGGCGGGCCAGGAGCAGCCTTATGCCAGCCGGGATGGAGTCCGCGCCGCACGGTGCCCCCGAGCGGATCCGCCTGCCGTCATTCGCGACCGTTCTGGCATGGAGCAGACTACCCCAACGGGGAAAGGCGAACTACGCTTCCGGCTTCGGCACAAATTCGGCAGGCCTGCCGGATGAAAACCAGATGCGCATCTCCTCCAGGCGTTCCGATATGGGCAGTCGTCTCGCCTGTTCTTCTGTATGACCTTCGAAAATTTTCTTCTCTACCATCCATCCCTGAAACGCCAAATATTCGCCGATGATTTTTGGCGCTCCGGGTGCATTGATTTCAGCCTCAACTTTAAAGAAATTACGTACATGAATGACAATATTCTTGATTTTTAGTTCGTGAAACTCTACATCCGTGCCAGCCAGATCGGAAAGAGCTCGCTTCAAATCGTATTGATGTTCCTCGAATACAAGAAACTTTTTCTCGACAAAGCGGGCATCTGAACTCTTTCTTAGGCCGAAATCGATGCCGAGTTCAAACGGCATATTCATGCGAAAAAGGCCATCTGGCTGCGTTGCCCGACAGCGGCTCAGATCGTGGATCGAGTATCGCGACGCTGAAATGATTTCGATTATTTTATCGAGGCGATTTTCTCCAGAATCGATTCTCTCGTTCGCCAGCCGGGGCGTCAGGCCGAAACAGACGACGCAAAAGCACAATACCTCCAACAGCGGCTCGTATTCGCTGTCGAAGGGACAGTTAATGAAAACGTTGCTGTAGAAGCTGTCGCGAATCAAAAACTAGGCCATAGACAAGTGAGAATGCTTGCAATATGTGCGGCGTTCCTGTACGCGACCGTATTCGTCGTGAATATAGAGTATTCCATTCTTCTTTTGCGCAATTTCGGTCGCCCGTGCAATAGCATCTTCCTTCGTCAAATTGATCGCCGTTGCCCTCTTGGCGCCGGAGCGCATGATGCTCCACTTGCCGCCCATCGGAACAACGTGCTGCCCTCTGGCTGCCATATCGGTCTCTCCTTCCGTCAAGCGAAACGTAGCGACGACGCGACGATATTTCAAGCACCGCGTGGCCGCCTACATTTCCGCGATTGCGGCGCGGATTTCGGCGTCCGGCACGTGGCGGACGGTCTGGCCGAAAATCCAGCGATGGCCTTCCGGGTCCTCGGCGCGATAGTGGCGCTCGCCATGGAATTGATCGGCCGGCGGGGCGGCGATCCGGGCGCCGGCGGCGCGCGCCCGTGCGTGGTGCGCATCGACATCGGCGACATAGCAGAACACCTGGCCGGACCGGCCGCCGTCGGGCGCCGGCGCATTCAGGCCCATCTCCGGGAACGCGCTTGCCAGCATCACAACATTGTCGCCCAGCGCCAGTTCGGCATGGCCGATGCGCCCGTCCGCCATGGCAAAGACGCGGCGTTCGCGAAAGCCGAAGGCGCGGACCAGAAAGTCGATGGCCGCCGGCGCATCGGCATAGTTGAGCATCGGGACGATGCGCTGAATGCCCGGCGGCGGGCCGGGCGGCGGTTCGGCCGGCGCAGCGGCCGGCGCGCCGGGCGCCGGTTCCGGCAGGAAGGGCGCCATGCCCTGCCGGGCCAGCCGGTCGGCATGCTCGTTGCCGGCATGGCCGGCATGGCCCTTCACCCAGCGCCACGCGATGCGCCGGGCGGCCTGCAGGCCGTCCAGCTCCTGCCAGAGATCGCGGTTCTTGACCGGCTTGCGGCCGGCGGTCAGCCAGCCTCTTGCCTTCCAGCCGGCGATCCAGGCGGTGATGCCGTCCTTGACATAGGTGCTGTCGGTATGAACCGTCGCCGCGCCGCCCGGCGGCACCATCTTCAGCGCCTCGATGGCGGCCTGCAGCTCCATCCGGTTGTTGGTGGTTTCGGCCGCGCCGCCGCAGCGCGTCTCCTCCGCCGCGCCGTGCTGCATCAGCACGCCCCAGCCGCCGGGCCCCGGATTGCCGCTGCATGCGCCGTCGGTATAGAAGTCCAGCGCCGCATCGGCCCGGCCCTGCGCCCCTGTCTCCGCCATGCCGCCCGTTCCTCCGCGCTGCCTCAGTCCAGTCCGAGTTCGCCGGGGCGCCGGACGCCGCGGTGGAAGCGCAGCTTGCGATAATATTCGAGCGGGTTGTGCGGCGTGACCAGCGCGCCTTCGGGGTGGTGCAGCCAGTCGTGCAGCCGGGTCAGCAGAAAGCGCAGCGCGCCGCCGCGCAGCAGCACCGGGATCGCCGCCAGCTCCGCCGCCGAGAAGGGCCGCGCGCCGCGATAGGCGTTCAGCATGTGGCGCGCCTTGGTGACGTTGAAGCTGCCATCCTTCTCGAAGCACCAGGCGTTGATGCAGATCGCCAGATCGTAGGCGAAGAAATCGTTGCAGGCGAAATAGAAGTCGATCAGGCCGGAAACCCGGTCGCCGAGAAAGAAGACATTGTCCGGGAACAGGTCGGCATGGATCGTGCCGGTCGGCAGGTCCGACGGCCAGTGCGCCTCGAGAAATTCCAGCTCGCGCTCGATCTCGCCGGCCAGGCCGTTCTGCACTTCATGGGCGCGCGGGCCGCAGCGGTCGAACAGCGGCCGCCAGCCGGCAAGGCCGAGCGCATTGGGCCGGACCGCATCGAAGCCGTCCGCCGCCAGATGCATCTGCGCCAGCGCCCGGCCGAGCGGTGCGCAATGGCGGACATCGACCCGGCGCGGCGAGACGCCCTGAAGATAGGAGACGATGGCGGCGGGCCGGCCGGCCAGCGTGCGCAGGGCGGCGCCGTCGCGGGCGTGGATCGGCGTCGGGCAGGCGATCTCGCGCGCCGCCAGATGGTCCATCAGGCCGAGAAAATAGGGCAGGTCGGCGGGGTCGACCCGCTTCTCATAGAGGGTGAGGATGAAGCTGCCGCGCTCGGTCTGCAGGAAATAGTTGGAATTCTCCACCCCCTCGGCGATCCCCTTGTAGGAGACGGGCGCACCGATATCGTAGGCGCCGAGAAAGGCCGCCAGCTCATCGTCCGCCACCTGGGTGTAGACCGCCATGCCGGCTGCTTACGCCCAACCGCGCCGGCGGATCAACCGCCAAGGGGCACGAAGCGGCGCGAAGGGCCGATATGCCGGCCGCACCGGCCGGCGCGCCGCTTGCCCGGCCGGGCCCGCCCGGCTAGGGTGCGGCATCGCATGGGGCCGGGCGCGGCGGTGCCGGCAGGATAAGGGGGAACGGCGATGGCAGGACGGATTGCGGCGCTGGAGCCGAAGGGCGTGACCCTCGAGGCCGGCAAGAACTATGCCTGGTGCGCCTGCGGGCTCAGCCAGACCCAGCCCTTCTGCGACGGCGCCCACAAGGCGACCGACATGAAGCCGCTGATCTTCAAGCAGGAAGAGACCGAAGAAGCCTGGCTCTGCCAGTGCAAGCAGACCGCCAGCGGCCCCTTCTGCGACGGCAGCCACAACAGCCTCTGAGCCGCCGCTTGACTTGCGGCAGGCGTTCGCTAGGCTTCGGGGACAGCCTCTGAGGCCTGTGGGAGAGAGCGGGCGCGCCGATGGTTCGGGCGCGTCCGGCGCCGAAGGAGCAACCGCCCCGGAAACTCTCAGGCACCAGGGACCGCAGGCGGAGGCGACTCTGGAAAGCAGGCGGCCGCGCGCGAGCCTTGCGCCGCCTCACCGAAGGGGAAAGACCGGCGGGCGCCCGGACAGAAAAGGCGCCCGACAGGATCGCCGCCCGGCAGGGCCGGAGAACCGCCGGTTCAAGCTCTCAGGTTACCGGACAGAGGGGGCGTGCCCGGCCGTTCCGTGAGATCGGCCAGGGTGCAGCGGAAACCCCGCGCGCAGTCCGGGCTCCGATGGCAGGCGAAGACAAGGGCGAGACGGCGGCGCTGCACACGCCGCTCCACGATCTGCACCTCGCGCGGGGCGGGCGGATGGTTGCGTTCGCCGGCCATGCGCTGCCGCTGCACTATGGCGGCATCGTCGCCGAGCACCGGCAGGCGCGCTCCGCTGCCGCCCTGTTCGACGTTTCGCATATGGGCCAGGCGCGGATTGTCGGCGACCGGGCGGCCGCGGCGCTGGAAAGCCTGGTCCCCGGCGATATCGCCGGCCTCGAAGCCGGCCGGATGCGCTATACCCAGCTGACCGACGAGGACGGCGGCATCAGGGACGATCTGATGGTCGCCCGGCTGGCCGAAGATGCCTTCGCCATCGTGGTCAATGCCGCCGGCAAGGCGGCGGATTTCGCCCATATCGGCGCCGTGCTCGCCGCCTGGGGCTGCCGGCTCGAAATCGAAGACGATGCGGCCCTGCTCGCGCTCCAGGGCCCGCAGGCCGAGGCAGCGCTGGAGGCGGCGGTGCCCGGCGTCGGCCGCCTCGCCTTCATGCAGGCCGCCGCCTTCGCCTGGTCCGGCGCGCCGCTCTGGGTCTCGCGCAGCGGCTATACCGGCATGGACGGGTTCGAGATTTCGGTGCCGGCGGACCGGGCCACCGCCCTGGCGGAGGCGCTGCTGGCCGGCGACGGTGTGGCGCCGGCCGGCCTGGGCGCGCGGGATTCGCTGCGCCTCGAAGCCGGCCTGTGCCTGTACGGCCAGGATATCGACCGCGGCACGACGCCGGTCGAGGCCGGCCTCGCCTGGTCTATCGGCCGGCGGCGGCGCGCCGAAGGCGGCTTCCCCGGCGCGCCGAAGATTCTGGCGCAGCTGCGCGACGGGCCGGCCCGCCGGCGCGTCGGCCTGCGGCCGGAGGGCCGGGTGCCGGCGCGGGCGGGCGCGGAGATTTGCAGTGCCGACGGCGCGCCGGTCGGCAAGGTGACCAGCGGCGGCTTCGGCCCGACGGTCGGCGGCCCGGTCGCCATGGGCTATGTCGCTGCCGACCGGGCCGCGCCGGGCACGCCGGTTGCGCTTTCGGTGCGCGGCCGGGCGCTGCCGGCCGTGGTGGCGCGCCTGCCGTTCGTCGCGCCGGGTTACCGGCGGCCCTGAAACCGGGCAACAGAGGAGGCTCCGATGCCGACCGTCTATTATACCGAAGACCATGAATGGATTGCGGTCGAGGGCGAGACCGGCACGGTCGGCATCACCGACCATGCCCAGGAGCAGCTCGGCGATGTCGTCTTCGTCGAACTGCCGGAGGTCGGCCGGACCTTCGCCAGGGGCGACGACATGGCGGTGGTCGAATCGGTCAAGGCGGCGAGCGAGGTCTACGCGCCGGTCGGCGGCGAGACGGTCGCGGTGAACGCCGCCCTTGCCGACAATCCCGGCGCGGTCAACGAGGATGCCGAGGGCGAGGGCTGGTTCGTCCGCCTGAAGCTGGCCGATGCCGCCGAGCTCGACGGGCTGATGGATGCCGCCGCCTACGCCGCCCTTGTCGGGAGCGAGGGCTAGGCGCCGGGCCGCGCACCCCTGCCGTCAACCGCCGGAGCCGCCGTCATGACCGATACCCCGACCGCCGGAAGCTTCGCCGAACTCGAAGACCGCGATTCCTTTATCGGCCGGCATATCGGCCCCGGTCCGGCCGATATCGCCGCCATGCTGGAGAGTATCGGCGCCGATTCGCTCGATGCGCTGATCGGCGAGGCCGTCCCCGCCGCCATCCGCGATTCGGCACCCCTGCCGCTCGGCGCGCCGGCCAGCGAGGCCGCGGCCCTGCAGCGGCTGGCGGAACTGGCCGGTCGCAACCGGGTCGCCCGTTCCCTCATCGGCATGGGCTGGCACGGCACCGTGACGCCGCCGGTCATCCGGCGCAACGTGCTGGAGAATCCGGCCTGGTATAGTGCGTACACGCCCTATCAGCCGGAGATTTCCCAGGGCCGGCTGGAGGCGCTGCTCAATTTTCAGACCATGGTTGCCGATCTCACCGGCATGGAGATCGCCAACGCCTCCCTGCTCGACGAGGCGACGGCAGCGGCCGAGGCCATGCTGCTCGCCCGCAAGGCGGCGCGGTCGAAGAGCAGCCGCTTTCTGGTGTCCGACCGCTGCCATCCGCAGACGCTTGCGGTGCTGCAGACCCGCGCCGCGCCGCTCGGCATCGAGCTCGATATCGGCCCGGCGACCGCCGGGCGGGCCGAAGGCGCCTTCGGCATGCTGGTCCAGTATCCCGATACGTTCGGCCGGATCGACGACTGGCGGGAATGCGTGGCGGCGGTGCAGTCCGGCGGCGGGCTGGCCGCCGTGACCGCCGATCTGCTGGCGCTCGTCCTGCTCGAACCGCCGGGCGCGTGGGGCGCCGATATCGTCGTCGGCAGCGCCCAGCGCTTCGGCGTGCCGATGGGCTTCGGCGGGCCGCACGCCGCCTTCTTCGCCACCCGCGATGCCTTCCGGCGGCAGATGCCGGGCCGGCTGGTCGGCGTATCGGTCGATGCCGCGGGCCGGCCTGGCCTGCGCCTCGCGCTTCAGACCCGCGAGCAGCATATCCGGCGCGAGAAGGCGACCAGCAACATCTGCACCGCCCAGGTGCTGCTCGCCAACATGGCCGGCTTCTACGCCGTCTGGCATGGGCCGGACGGGCTGCGCAAGATCGCCCGCCGCGTCCACCGGCTGGCAAGCGCCTTCGCGGAGATCGCGGTCGCTGCCGGCTGCGAAGTGCCGGCCGAAGCCTTTTTCGATACGGTCGCCGTGCGCGCGCCCGGCCGGGCCGGGGCCATTGTCGCCGCGGCACGGGAGCAGGGATTGAACCTGCGCCCGATCGACGACGACAATTTCGCCGCCGCCTTCGACGAAACCTGCGGCGCCGGGGACCTGAAAGCGCTCGACCGGGCGCTGACCGGCAGCGCGGACGAGGCGCGGATCGGGCAGGCGCTGGACCGCGCGCCCGACCGGCTGCCGGCCGCGCTCGCCCGCCGCGCCGCCTTCATGACCCACGAAACATTCCACCGCTACCGGTCCGAGACCGAAATGATGCGCTATCTGCAGCGGCTGGCGGCGCGGGACCTGGCGCTCGACCGGGCGATGATTCCGCTCGGCTCGTGCACCATGAAGCTGAATGCGGCGGCGGAGATGGAGCCGGTCTCCTGGCCGGCCTTTGCCGACCTGCATCCCTTCGCGCCGCCGGAACAGACGGCCGGCTCGCGGGCGCTGATTGCGGAGCTGGAGGAAATGCTGTGCGCGGCGACCGGCTTCGACGCTGTCTCGCTGCAGCCCAATGCCGGCTCGCAGGGCGAGCTTGCCGGCCTGCTCGTCATCCGCGCGTGGCATGCCAGCCGCGGCGACACGGGCCGCGATGTCTGCCTGATCCCGAGTTCGGCCCACGGCACCAATCCGGCGAGCGCCGTGCTCGCCGGATTTTCGGTCGTGGTCGTCGGCTGCGACGCCGACGGCAATATCGATCTCGCCGATCTGCGCGCCAAAGCCGGGCAGTATTGCGACCGGCTGGCCGCGCTCATGGTCACCTACCCCTCGACCCATGGCGTGTTCGAGGCCGGCATCGTGGAAATCTGCGAAATCGTCCATGAAAGCGGCGGCCAGGTCTATATGGACGGCGCCAATCTCAATGCCCTGCTCGGCATCGCCCGGCCCGGCGCGTTCGGGCCCGATGTTGCGCATCTGAACCTGCACAAAACCTTCTGCATCCCCCATGGCGGCGGCGGGCCGGGCGTGGGCCCCATCGGGGTCGGGCGCCATCTCGCGCCCTTCCTGCCCGGCCATCCGGTCGTGCCGGAATGCGGCGGCGCGCAGGCCATCGGGCCGGTGGCGGCCGCGCCCTGGGGCAGCGCCGGCATCCTGCCCATCTCCTGGGCCTATATCTTCATGATGGGGGCGGCCGGCCTGAAGCGCGCGACGGAGGTGGCGATCCTCAACGCCAACTATATCGCCCGGCGCCTGCACGGCCATTTTCCGGTGCTCTATACCGGCAGCAACGGCCGGGTGGCGCACGAGTGCATCGTCGATCTGCGGCCGCTCCGCGACTTCGCCTCGGTCGAGGATGTCGCCAAGCGGCTGATCGATTACGGCTTCCACGCGCCGACCATGTCGTTCCCGGTCGCCGGCACCCTGATGATCGAGCCGACCGAGAGCGAATCGCGGGCCGAGATCGACCGCTTCTGCGACGCGATGATCGCGATCCGGGCGGAGATCGCCCGCATCGAGGCCGGCGACTGGCCGGTCGGCGACAATCCCCTCGCCAACGCGCCCCACACGGCCGACGATGCGGCGGCGGCGGACTGGCCGCACCCCTATTCGCGCGCGTGCGCCGTCTTCCCCGATCCGGCGCGCCGGGTCGATAAATACTGGCCGCCGGTCGCGCGCATCGACAATGTCCATGGCGACCGCAACCTGGTGTGCGCCTGCCCGCCGCCGGAGGCCTACGGCGCCGCGGCCGAATGATCGTCGGTGCCGGTGCCGGCGAGCAGGGCGAGGCTGCGCCCGATCCGGGCGGCGCGCTCGTCCGCGGTTTCGTCGCGGACCAGCATCGCTTCGCCCAGCAGCAGGCCGAGGAACAGGCCGGCGCGCGTCCGGGCTTCGGCCTCGGCAAAACCGAGGGCGATGAAGAAATTCTCGATATAGACCGACCGGCGGGCATCGATCGCGCGCACCGCCATCCGGGCCTCGGCATCGTCGCGCGACCAGTTGCGGATGGCGATTTCGGCGCTGCGGAAGGCGGTGTCGGCGAACGCGCCCACCGTCGCCTCGAGCAGCATGTGCAGCCGCTCGTCCGGCGCCGCGCCGGGATGGTCGGCGATGCGGATCAGCAGGTCGGTCTGCCGCTCCTCCCAGCGCGCCAGGACTGCCGTCAGCAGCGCCCGGCGGTTCCTGAAATGCCAGTAGAAGCTGCCCTTGGTGACGCCGAGGCGCCGGGCCAGCGGCTCGATCTTCACCGCATCGACGCCGCGTTCGGCCAGCAGCGCCAGGGCGCCGCCGATCCAGGCGTCGCGGTCGAGCCGCGGGCGCGCGCCGCCGCCGGTCATGGGCCGGGCGCCTCGCGCCGGGTTCCTGCGCCCGCCCGCCTCAGCCGCCGGTGACGGGCGGGAAGAAGGCAATCTCGTCGCCCGGCTTGACGGCGGTGTCGAGGCCGGCGAACTCGCGGTTCACCGCCGCGCGGACGAAGCGGACATTGGCGAAAGCGTCGGCATGGCCGGGGCTGCGCAGCTTCAGCCAGTCGATCAGCGCGCCGACCGTGGCGATCTCCGCCGGCGGCGTCACCGCCTCGCGGCCGGAGCCGACCTTCTGGCGCAGCCAGGCGAAATAGAGCACGTCCATCGAATCATGTCCCCAGTTCGCTGAAGGGCAGGAAATCCACCGTCATCCCCGCCCGGATATCGGTCGCGTCCTCCGGCAGTTCGACGAGGCCGGTCGCCGCGGTCATCGAAGAGAGGATGCCGGCGCCCTGGCGCGCGAACTTGCGCGCGGTCCAGCCGCCGGCCCCGGCCTCGAGGGTGGCGCGGATCCATTCCCGCCGGTTGGCCTTCTTGCGGTGATCGAAGCCGGCGCGTACCGGAAAGGGCTTCGGCACATGAACGGTCGCGCCGGCCAGCCGGTCGATCAGCGGCCGGGCGAAGCGCAGGAAGGTCACCATGACCGCGACCGGATTGCCCGGCAGGCCGATAAAGGGCGTTCGGCCGATCTGGCCCAGGGCGACCGGGCGGCCCGGCTTGATGGCGAGGCGCCAGAAATGGATTTGGCCGAGGCGTTCGACCGCGGCGCGGACATGGTCCTCCTCGCCGACGCTGACCCCGCCGGAGGTCATGACCAGATCGTGGGCATCGCCGGCCGCCGCCAGGGCCTCGACGATGGCCGCCCTTTCGTCCGGCAGAATGCCGAGATCGGCGACGGCGCAGCCGAGCTGGGTCAGCAGCCCGGCGAGCGCGAAGCGGTTGGCATCGTAGACCGCGCCCGGCGGCACCGCCGCGCCCGGCTCGCGCAGCTCGTTGCCGGTCGAGAACAGGGCGACGCGCAGCGGCGTGCGCACCGTCAGCTGCACCGCCCCGACCGAGGCGGCGAGGCCCAGATCCTGCGGGCGCAGCCGCCGGCCGGCGCGCAGGATGACCGCCCCGGCCTCGACATCCTCGCCGGCCAGGCGCCGGTTCGCGCCGCGCTTTATGCCCGGCGCGATGCAGACGACGCCGTCCTGTTCGCGGCAATCCTCCTGCATCATCACGGTATCGAAGCCGGCCGGCATGGCCGCGCCGGTGAAGATGCGCATCGCACCGGGCCCGTCGGCGGCCGCCGGGCCGGCGCCGGCGGGATCGGGGGCGTCGCCGGCGGCGCACCGGCCGATCACCGGCAGGCGGGTCTCGGCCGCCGGATCGAGGTCGGCGAAGCGCACCGCATAGCCGTCCACCGCCGAATTGTCGTGCGGCGGCACCGGCCGGCCGGCGCGGACATCTCCGGCCAGCACCCGGCCGAGCGCCGCGCGCAGCGCCACCGCCTCGGTCCCGGCGACGGTCGAAACCCGCTCTTCCAGCAGGGCGAGCGCATCGGCCAGCGGCGTCAGCCCGCCGCCGGTGGCGAAGCAATCGTCGCTGAGCTGGGCCATGTCAGACCGCGCTGCGCGCCGTCGGACGCGCCGGTTCGAGGCCGAGGCGGGCGCAGATGAAATCGGCCACCGCTTCCGGCGCGTCGAGGTCGAGCACCGGCCGGCCGGCATCGGCGACCGGGCCGTCGCTGGCGATGGCGACGACGGACGGATCGCCGGCGGCGAGCAGCGGATGGCCGAGGGCCGGCCGGTAGACTTCGATCTTGTCGTGGGGCAGGCGCTTGAAGCCTTCGACGATCAGCAGATCGACCGGGCTCATCCGGGCGATCAGCGCGTCCAGGTCCGGCTCGCGCCGGCCGCGCAGCTCGTGGACCAGCGCCCAGCGGGTTCCCGAAGAGACCATCGATTCAACCGCGCCGGCGGCGCGATGGCGGTGGCTGTCCTTGCCGGGCCGGTCGATCTCGAACCCGTCATGGGCGTGTTTCACGGTCGAGACGGCGAAGCCGCGCCCGGTCAGCACCGGCAGCAGGCGGGTGACCAGCGTCGTCTTCCCGCTGCCCTTCCAGCCGGCCACGCCGATGATCTGCCGCCCCGCGCCCATGCCGCCAATGTAGGACGGCCGCCCAGTCCGGGAAACGGGGCGGAGCGCGGTGCCGGGGTGCCCGCGGGTCGGGCGGTGCGGGTGGAAATCTGTGCCGGTCGTTCAGCCGGCGGCGCCGGCGGTCAGGCGGATGGTGGAGCCGAGGGGAGTCGAACCCCTGACCTCTTGAATGCCATTCAAGCGCTCTCCCAACTGAGCTACGGCCCCGTCCGGCGGTCCGGTTTCCCGCCAGGAATGCGCCCAGCACCGTGCCGGGGCGCGCGCCGCCCACGGGCATGAGCCCGCCGGCGCGACCGGCCCTCAATAAAGGTTCCGGCGGCGGGGAATCAAGCGGCGGCCGGATGCGGCGAATTGGGCGGCGGACGCGCCAATGCGTCAGTTCGATGCCTGTCCACCCCCGGCCGCGGCCCTAGATTGGCCCTTCCGCACCTCCCTGCCGCGAAAGCCGATGCCGAACCCGGGCCGCCCGTTCGCCGCCAGCCCCGAACCCGCCGATCTCGCAGCCCTGGTCGATCCGGTGTGCGCCATCGCGCGGCGCGCCGGCGCCGCCATCCTGCCGTTCCGCCGGGCCGGTCTGGACATTGCGCGCAAGGAGGACCGCTCGCCGGTGACGGCGGCCGACCGTGCCGCCGACGCCATGATCGTGCCGGCGCTGGAGGCGCTGACCCCGGAATTTCCGGTGGTGTCGGAAGAGCGGCCGGGCAGCCATCGCCTGGGGCGCGCGGCGGCCGGGCCGTTCTGGCTGGTCGATCCCCTCGACGGCACCCGCGAATTCATCGCCGGACGCGACGAGTTCACGGTCAATATCGGCCTGGTCGTCGCCGGCCGGCCGGTGTTCGGCGTGCTCGGCATCCCGGTGCAGGATATCGTCTATGTCGGCTATACGGCCGGCGGTTCGGGGGGCGCCATCCGACAGGCGGCCGGCGGCCCGGCGGAGCCGGTCGCGGCCCGGCCGGCGCCGGCGGCGGGCATCGTCGTCGCCGCCAGCCGGTCCCACGCCGACCGGGACGATTTCGCCGCCTTTCTCGACGGCGAGCGGGTCGCGCGCCGGATCGTTGCCGGCAGCGCGCTCAAATTCGCCCTCGTCGCCGCCGGCGAGGCCGATCTCTATCCGCGCCTCGGCCCGACCCGGGAATGGGACAGCGCCGCCGGCCAGGCGATTGTCGAAGCCGCCGGCGGCACGGTGCGAACCCTCGATGGCGGGCCGCTGACCTATGGCAAGGCCGGCTGGCGCAATGAAGGCTTTGTGGTGCGCGGCCGCCCCGCCGACAGCGCGCCGTGACCCTGCGGCCGGCCGACCGGGAAGGGATCGCCGCCGCGGCGGCGGCGCTGCGCCGCGGCAGCCTCGTCGCCTTCCCGACCGAGACGGTCTACGGCCTCGGCGCCGATGCGACCGACGACCGGGCGGTGGCGCGCATTTTCGCCGCCAAGGGCCGGCCGCGCTTCAACCCGCTGATCGTGCACGCGCCCGACCTGGCGGCGCACCGGCAGTGGGCGGCGTTCGATGGGCCGGCGCTGCGCCTGGCCGAAGCGTTCTGGCCCGGCGCGCTCACCCTGGTCGTGCCGCGCCGGCCGGATGCGCCGCTCTCGCTTCTGGTGAGCGCCGGGCTGGAGACGGTGGCGGTGCGCGTGCCCGACCACAGGGTGGCCCAGGCGCTGCTGCGCGCTGCCGGCCGGCCGGTGGCGGCGCCCAGCGCCAACCGCTCCGGCCGGCTCAGCCCGACCGCGGCCGGCCATGTCCAGGCGTCGCTCGGCGCCGCGGCGGACCTGATCCTCGACGGCGGGGCCTGTCCGGGCGGGCTCGAATCGACGGTCCTGTCGCTGGCCGGCCCGGCGCCGGTGCTGCTGCGCCCCGGTCTGGTGACCCGGTCGGCCATCGAGGCCGCGATCGGGCCGGTGGAGACTACAGCGGCCGGCGCCGAAGCATCGGCCGAAGCGCCGCCGTCATCGCCGGGCCTGCTCGCCGGCCATTATGCGCCGCGCGCGCCGCTCCGGCTCGAAGCCGGCGCGGCCGCCGGCGCCGGCGAGGCGCTGCTCGCCTTCGGCGCCGGCGCGGAGGGGGGTGGCTATGCCGCTATACGCAATCTCAGCCCGGCCGGCGACCTGACCGAGGCGGCCGCCAACCTGTTCCGCATGCTGCACGAGCTGGATGCGCTCGAGCCCGCCGCCATCGCCGTCGCGCCGGTGCCCGAAGCGGGGCTGGGCGCGGCGATCAACGACCGGCTGCGCCGCGCCGCCTTCCGCGGCTGAAGCGGCGGCGCTCAGCCGCCGACGATTTCGGCGATTTCGTCGGCGTCGAAACCGGCTTCGGCGAGCAGCGCCTCGGTATGTTCGCCGAGCTGCGGCTGGCCGAGGCGGAGCGGCAGGGGCGCCCGGTCGAAGCGGAAGGCGGTATCGGGCATCTCCATCGCCCCTTCGGTCGGATGGGCGAACGGGCGGAAGAAGCCGGTCGCAGCCAGGTGCGGGTCGTCGCGCAACTCCTGCAGCGTGTTGACCGGGCCGCACGGAATTTCGGCCCGGCGCAGCAGATCGAGCCATTCGGCCGAACCCTTGCGCAGCAGTTCCCGGCCCGATTCGCCATAGAGCGCATCGACATGGTCGAGCCGGTCGCCGATGGTGCGGAAGCGCGGGTCTTCATTCATTTCCGGCCGGCCGACCAGGCTCCAGAACCGGTCCCACTGGCGGTCGGTATAGGCGAGCAGGCAGATGAAGCCGTCGGCGGTGCGCTGGGGCCGGCGATGGGGCGAGAGGACGCGCGGATAGCCCGGCGGCGTCATCGGCGGCGAGAAGATGGCGCCATACTGGTGCTCGGCCAGGGTGAAGCCGGCGATGCCTTCGAACATCGAGGTCTCGACATAGACGCCGCGGCCGGTGCGGCTGCGCTGGAACAGGGCGGCGAGCATGCCGTTGACCGCGAGCAGGCCGGAAATCTTGTCGGCGGCGATGGTCGGGATCAGGTCGGGCGCGCCGTCGCGGGCGTGGAAGGCGCCGGCCAGCCCGGCCTGGCCCTGGATGACATCGTCATAGGCCGGCTGCCCGGCATAGGGCCCGCCATCGCGATAGCCATGGAGGCCGGCATAGACGATATCCGGCTTGCGGGCCATCACCCGGTCCGGGTCGAAGCCGAGCTTCAGGATTTTCTGCGGCCGGATATTGTGGACGAACACATCGGCGCCGTCGATCAGGCGCCACAGCGCCGCGCGCGCCGGCGCGCGCTTCAGATCGAGCACGATGCTCTTCTTGTTGCGGTTCATGCCCAGGAAGACGGCCGCCATGCCGGGGCTGCGCCGCGGCCCCATCTGGCGCATGGCGTCGCCGCCGGGCGCCTCCACCTTGATGATCTCGGCGCCGAAATCGCCCAGGGCCTGGGTGGCGTAGGGGCCGTAGACGATGGTTGTGAGATCGAGGACGCGGATGCCGCTCAGCGGCAGGCCGGCCGCCGGGGGTGGGGCGGCGGGCGGCGTTTCGGTCGGGTCGGGGGCGGTCATGGCGGTGAGGAAGGCCCTCCCGGCGGCGCAGGTCAACCGGCTGCCGGGTCGCGCCCGCCCGCCGCCGGCGCGAGGGGCGGCTCAGCTCTTCAGCTTGTAGCCGGAGCGGAACAGATACACGCAGATCAGCCACAGCACCGGGTTCAGGACCAGCAGGACGAGGCCGCCGGCGAGCACATCGCCATCGGCGCGCCCGATAAAGCCGCTGCGGAAGCCGTCGATCATGAAGAAGAACGGGTTGAGATGGGCGAGATCGTTGAGCAGGCCGGGCAGCCGTTCGATGGAATAGAAGGTGCCGCTGAGGAAGGCGGCCGGCGTGACGATGAAATTGGTGACCGCCGCCATCTGCTCGAACTTGTCGGAAAGAATACCGCCGATCAGGCCGAGCAGCGACAGCAGGGAGGCGGCCATCGCCGCGAAGAACAGAATGGCGAGCGGCGCATGGACATCGAGCGGCACGAAGACCGACACGGCGCCGAGCGTCGCCGCGCCGACCGCCAGGCCGCGGGTCGCGCCGGCGGCGGCATAGCCCACGGCCAGCTCGCCGGGCGAGAGCGGCGGCATCAGCACATCGACGATATTGCCCTGGATTTTCGAGATCAGGAGCGAGGAGGCGGTATGCTGAAAGGCGCTCTGCACAATCGCCATCATGACCAGGCCGGGGGCGAGAAACTCGACAAAGGGCACGCCGGCGATTTCGCGCACCGCGCTGCCCAGGGCGAGCGAGAAGACCGAGAGAAACAGCAGCGAGGTGACCATCGGCGCCAGCAGCGACTGGGTCATCACCTTCAGGAAGCGCTGGTTCTCCCGCCTGTAGAGGGTCCACAGGCCGAGCCAGTTGACCGCGCCGACCGGGCGCGGCTCAATGGCCGGCCGGCCGGCCGGTACGCCTTCGGCCGGCGGGCCGGGATCGGCGGCGGCGGCGTTCTCGACGGAAAACGGATTCATGCGGGCGGCGCACCTGCGCGGCGGAACAAGGATGGGGGAACGGGCGCTCCCGGCTGAACTATAGGCCGGGGCGGCCGAAGAAAAAGGGCATGGCGGGCGTCATTCCGCCGGCGGCTCGTCGGCGCGCGGATCGATGGCGAAGACATTGGGCGAGGTGCGCACCGTCGGCACATAATCCTCCCGGTCCTCCGGCGCGATGGGCTCGCGCTGCTTCATGCGCCGGAAGGTCCACAGCGCCACGACGCCGTGCACGATGCTGGTGAACAGGAACAGCTTGGACGATCCGAGCCCCTCCATCAGGAACGAGGCGGCCAGCGGCCCGATCACCGCCCCGGCGCCGAAGACCACCAGCAGCCCGGCGCTGATCGCGACGAAATCCTCCGGCGCGGCATGGTCGTTGGCGTGGGCGACCGAGAAGCCGTAGATCGAGAACGCCGCCGCACCGAACAGGAAATGCAGGAGATAGACCGCCGTGGCCGGCAGGCCGGCGGCCGCCTGCAGCACGATGCCGGCAAGCGCGGCGACCGTGCAGACGATGGCGATCAGCAGGCGCCGGTCCGGCAGCCGGTCCGACAGGCGGCCGAGCGGATACTGGACCAGCGCCCCGCCGACGATGGCGGCGCTGACGAAGATGGCGATGCCGGTGAGCGACAGGCCCATGCCCTTGGCATAGACCGGCGCCAGGCTCCAGACCGCGCCGTTGGCCATGCCATTGGTCATGCAGCCGACCACGGCGACCTGGGAATTGCGCCACAGCCGGCGCAGGCTCGGCCGGGCGCTGACCGGCAGCGCCGGCGCCGGCGAGCGGGTCAGGCAGACCGGAATGACGGCGAGCGCGAACAGGATGGTCGCCAGCGAGAACAGGTCCGCGCTTTCCGGCGATTCGAGCAGGATGAGATATTGCCCGGCGGTCACGGCGGCGAGATGGATGGCGATATAGGAGGAAAAGACGGCGCCGCGGTTGCGCCGGGTGGCGGCGCCGTTCAGCCAGCTCTCGATAACCATGTAGAGGCCGGCGATGCACAGGCCGATGACGATGCGGAACAGCAGCCAGGCGACCGGCGCCAGCGCCAGCACATGCAGCAGCGGGACGATGGCGCCCAGCGCGGCGACCGCGGCGTAGACCCGGATATGGCCGACCCGGGCGACCAGCGGCGGCACCAGATAGCAGCCGAGCACGAAGCCGACCGAATAGGCCGCCCCGATGGCGCCGATCCAGGCGGCGCCGAAGCCTTCCAGATCGGCGCGCAGCGGCACCAGGGTGAGGAACAGGCCGTTGCCCAGCATGAGCAGCGCCACCCCGACCAGCAGGGCGGCGACCGGCGCCAGCAGCGCCTTCGGTGCGGCGGAGGATGCGGTCGGGCGCGCCACGGTTCGCGGCCTTTCGACAGGGCGTTTGCGCCAGTGCGCGGGCGGCAGCGCTCGGGTGCCGGTGCGCGGGGGCGGCCATATGGCGGCGAAACGCAGCCCGCGCAAGCCTTTTCGCAACCGGCGCCATGCGTCGCGGCAACGCGGCCCGCGAGCGCCGGAGAGGACGGGCCGGCTGCACACCGACAGGGGCCGCGAACCGGACGAAGGCTGTACAACCGGCGAGCCGCCGGGCCATAACGTCCCGACCGCCCCGGCCGGGCCCGGCCGGCGGAAATCGGGGGGCGTTGCATGAGCGAAGTCGTCAACAGGCCGATCTGGAATCCCGATACCGGCATTATGGATTTGCCGGCCGATACCGATGCGCTGAGCGCCTCTGAAATTCCCGGTATCAAGGCTACCTGGACCGATCAGCGGGAACGGCTGAAAGAGACGACCGAACTCTCCGACTTTACCGAGCGGATGAACCGGGAGTGGGCGATCGAGACTGGCGTGATCGAAAATCTTTACGACATCGAACGCGGCGTGACCCAGACCCTGATCGAGAGCGGCTTCAGGGTCGATCTGCTCAGCCATGGCTCAACGAACAGGCCGCGCGAATACGTCATCCGGCTGCTGCAGGACCAAAAGGATGCGCTCGAAGGTATCTTTGACTTCGTGAAGGGGGATCGAAGCCTTTCGGTATCGTACGTGAAGGAGCTTCACGCTGCCCTGCTGCGAAGCCAGAATACCACGGAAGGGGTCGATCAGTTCGGCCGGCATGTCGATGTCCCGCTCATCGTCGGCGAGTGGAAGAAACAGCCCAATTCTCCGGTCAGGGACGGCGTCACCTACACCTATTGCCCACCGGAGCATGTCGCTTCGGAAATGGACAGGCTGATCGCGCTTCATACGCGTCATGTCGAAGAAAACGTCTCCAGCGAAGTACAGGCGGCGTGGCTCCACCACCGCTTTACCCAGATCCATCCGTTTCAGGACGGCAACGGGCGGGTTGCCCGCGCCCTCGCATCCCTGGTGCTGGTCAGGGACGGGCTGTTCCCGCTTGTGGTAACGCGAAGCGACAAGACGAAATATCTCGATGCCCTGGAGCGGGCGGACAATGGCGATTTAGGGCCGCTGATCGCGCTGATCGCACGGCTGCAGAGAGACCAGTTTCGCAAGGCGACTGCGATCTCCGAAGCCATACTTGCCGAGGAGCCGGAAGAAAAAGTCCGGGTTGCGCTCGACGGGCTGCACAGGGCGGCGGAGCGGGTCGCTGCAGATCGCCGGGCGGCCTGGAAGAACATCTTCGAGCGCGCGAACGCCATCGAGGGTAATCTCGAGGAACGTCTCGCTCAGGTCCGGCAGGAAGTTGCCGGAGCGCTGGAACGAGTATCGCAAGAATCCTCCGTGTGGGTAAGGAAATCCAGTTCGGACAACGATCACTATTACCGGAATCAGATTATCGAAAATGCCCGGAACCATCTCGACTACTTTGCCGATCTGTCAGAATATCGGTCTTGGGTGTCGCTGAACATGCGCTGGATGCGCCGCGCCCAGCTGGTTTTCGCCATCCATGGAATCGGCCGGCCGTTCAATGGCAGCCTGATCTGCGCGCCGTTTCTCGAATTCAAGGACAGGGACGAAGAGGACGACCAGACCAGGGCGACCTTCGTCCCGGTTGCCGAGGAGGGTTTCGTCTTCTTCTACAACGAAAGCGAAGAGCGCCTGAAAGCGCGGTTTGCGCCATGGCGGGAAAATGTGCTGACCGTGGCGTTGGGAGAACTCGCCCAAAATCTGTAATCCGGGCCGGGGTGACGAAGCCCGGCTGGCCGCCTTACTCCGCCTTGCGGATCAGGGCCGACAGGATGGCGCGGCGCGGTACAGCGCCGGCGAGCGCGCCCTGGCCGTCCAGCACCGCGACCGGCAGCTCGCTGTTCATCGCCAGGGGCAGCATGTCCTCAACCGTCTCGGCTTCGCTGACGCTCAGCACCGGCTCGAGCCCTTCGGCGCCGGCAATCGGCCCGTCCGGGCCGCCTCCGTCCGCCGCCATGCGCGCGGTTATCGCACCGACCGGCCGGCCGTCGCCGTCGCAGACATAGACCGCCTCGCGGCCGCTCGCCTCCAGCCGGGCGGCGGCATCGGCGAAGCTGGCCGCGCCGAGCGCGACGGCCGGATAATCGGCGGCGATGCTGCCGACGGTGATGACCCGGCCCCGGTTCACATCCTTCACGAAACGGCTGACATAATCGTCGGCCGGCGCCATCAGAATGCGCTCCGGCGTGCCGACCTGGCGCAGTTCGCCGTCGCGCAGGATGGCGATATGGTCGCCGAGCCGCAGGGCCTCGTCGAGGTCGTGGGTGATGAAGACGATGGTCTTGCTGAGCTCGCTCTGAATCTGCAGCAGCTGATCCTGCATGTCATTGCGGATCAGCGGGTCGAGCGCGCTGAAGGCTTCGTCCATCAGCAGCACCTCGGCATCGGTGGCGAGCGCCCGGGCGAGGCCGACCCGCTGCTGCATGCCGCCGGAAAGCTGGCTCGGATACTGGTTCTCGAACCCCTTGAGGCCGACCAGCTCGACCTGGGCCTGGGCCCGGTCGCGCAGCGCACTGTCGGCACGGCCGAACAGGCCGCCCAGCCTCGCCACGCCGTCCGGCAGCGGCAGCCGGCCCGTTTCCTCGCGGATGCGCAGCCCGCTCATGACATTTTCGAGCACCGTCTTGTGGGGCAGCAGGGCGAAGCGCTGGAACACCATGCTCATCCGGTAGCGCCGCAGATGGCGCAGCGCCCCGGCATCGAGCCGGAGCACATCCTCGCCATCGACCAGGATGCTGCCGTCGGTCGGCTCGATCAGCCGGTTGATATGCCGGATCAGGGTCGATTTGCCGGACCCGGAAAGCCCCATGACGACGAAGATTTCGCCGACCGCGATATCGAGGCTGACATCGCGGATGCCGATGGTATGGCCGGTTTCCTCAAGCAGTTCCTGCTTGCCGATCCCGCCCTTGACCCGGTCGAGCACGCCGGCCGGATCGGGGCCGAAAATCTTGTAGACCTGCTGGATCGCGATTCTGGTCTGCCGCTGTGCCATCGCTCACTGCCCCGTGTGCAGATGCTGCTGCATGCGCCGCCCATAGGCCTGGGCGATCCGGTCGAAGATCACGGCGAGGAAAACGATGGCGAGGCCGGCCAGCAGCCCGCGACTGATCTCCAGGCGCTGGATGCCCTGCAGCACCTGGTAGCCGAGCCCGCCGGCGCCGATCATCGAGGCGATCACCACCATGGACAGCGCCATCATCGTGGTCTGGTTGATGCCGGCCATGATCGTCGGCAGGGCGAGCGGAATCTGGACGCCGAACAGAAGCTGCCCCCGCGTCGCGCCGAAGGCGGTGAAGGCCTCCACAACCTCGCGGTCGACATGGCGGATGCCGAGATTGGTGAGGCGGATGACCGGCGGCACGGCGAACACGATGGTCGCCAGCAGGGCCGGAATCTTGCCCGGCCCGAACAGCATGACGAACGGGATCAGATAGACGAAGATCGGCATCGTCTGCATGATGTCCAGCACCGGCAGGGCGATGCGTTCGATCCGGTCCGAGCGCGACATCCAGATGCCCATCGGAATGCCGAAGACGACCGCCAGCAGGGTCGCCGTCAGCATCAGCGCGATGGTCTTCATGCCCGGCACCCAAAGGCCGAAAAAGCCGGTCAGGAAGATCATCGCGCCCAGGCCGAGGGCGACCCAGACATTGCGGGTGGCGGCAAAGCCCAGCCCGGCGATTATCAGGATCACGACATACCAGGGCAGCCAGAGCAGGAAGGTCTCGATCGTTGCCAGCAGGTGGACGACCGGCAGGAAGATCTCCTCCAGCGTTTCGCTCCAGTGCTCGACGACCCAGTTGAAGGAATCGTCGATGCCGATGCGGACCTGCCGCATGTTCAACAGTTCGGGAAATTCCCGCGCCATAGCGTCTACCGCCTCCTTGCGGACTGAAGCGACCGCGGCCGGGGCGGCGGCCCCGCCGCCCCGCAGGCCTCGGCTTCCGGCACGCCGGCCCGAAACGCAGACCGGCGGACGCCCGGGAAGGCCGCCCGCCGGTCGATTTGCGCGTCGCGCCCTACGCCGGTCGAAGGGCTAGTTGAGGCTTGCCTTCACCCGCGCCGCGACATCGGCCGGGACCCATGCGGTCCAGACCGCCTCCTGCGTCTTCATGAAATGGGCGGTGACCTCTTCCGGGCTCGCCTTGCGGTTGTCGCCCCAGGCCAGAACGGCATTGATCACCGCGTTCGGCACCTGCACCTTGCCGAGGAAGGCGGCGACGTTGGGTGCCTTGTCGCGCAGCGTCGTCACCACCGCGACGCCGACCTCGCCGGGCTTCCAGCCCGAGACCTGCGGTTTGGCGCAGTTCTTGTTGGTCAGACACAGGAATTTTTCGGCGTCGTAGGCCGGCATTTCGAGGCGCACCAGCTTGTAGCGCCCGATCACCGCCGTCGGCCCCCAGTAATAGGCGAGGATCGGCTTCTTGCGCGTCACGCTGCGGGCGATCGAAGCCTTGAGATTGGCGCCCGAACCCGGCGAGAACAGCTCATAGTTCGCTTTCTCCAGCTCCAGCGCCTTGAACAGATTGTTGGTGATGATCTCGCAGCCCCAGCCCGGCGGGCAGCCGTACAGCCGGCCCTTGCCGCCGCTCTGGGCCTCGACGAAGAGCTTCATGTATTTCGGGTTCTTGAGGTCCATGATGGATTTGAGGCCCGGATTGGCCTTCGCGACATAGTCCGGGATCCACCAGCCTTCCTTGCCGCCATCGCCGAAGACATCGCTCGCCTTGTAGACATTGCCCTTCTTCTTGATCTTCTCCCAGATCGAGGAGGCGGTGCTGATCCACAGTTCGGGCGCGATGTCCGGCCGGTTCTTGGACAGCATGCTGGTCGCCGTCGGCACCGTATCGCCGGGCACCAGCTTGGCATTGCAGCCATAGCCCGCGGTGAGGATGCGGTGGGTCACCTGCGCCAGCACGATGCCCGAAAGCCAGGTCATGTTGGCGATGGTGATCTCGTCGTCGGTGCCGCAGCCGGTCGCTGCCTGGCCGCTCGACGGCGCAGCCGCAATCGCCGCCATGGCAGCCGCGGCCAGGGTGAGTTTTGCTTTCTTCATCGTGAAGCCTCCAAAGAATTGCCCGGTCGAACGCAATACACCCCTCCGGCCGGGACCGGGTCCCGGTCGGAAATGCCCCTCATTGTAGATGCACGAACCTCTGGTCCGCCACAGAATAGTCGGGAGCGCAAGCGGGGACAGCGCCCCGGCCGTTCCTCCTGCCCTCCCTAAAGCGCCTCCGATCCTTTCGGGCCGATCAGGCGGCGGAGCTTGGCGAGGGCGGCGATTTCGAGCTGCCGCACCCGCTCGCGCGAGATGCCGAGCTCGGCGGCGATGGCGCCGCGGGTCCGGCGGCTTTCGGCCATGAAGCGGCCGGCGACGATGGTCCGCTCGCGCCGGCTCAGCGATTTGAGCGCCCGGGCGACCAGGCCCCGGCGGAAGCGCTCCGCGCTGGCGCCCGCCGCCGCCTCTTCCGGGCTTTCCCGCCCGTCGGCCAGACGCTCGCCCCATTCGGCGGCGCCGTCGCTGCGCACGGGCTGGTTGAGCGAACGGTCCCGCTCCGCCGCGCGCCGGGCGAGCGCCATCGCCTCCTTGAGCGGCACGCCGAATTTCCGCGCCACCGGGCGCAGGACATCCTCGGTCATGGCATCGGCGCCGCCGCGCAGCTCCGCCATCCTGCGCCGCAGATGGAAGAACATGGCCCGCTGCGCCGCCGTCGTGCCGATGCGCACCAGCGACCAGGAGCGCACGACATGGTCCTGGATCGCCGCGCGCACCCACCAGCCGGCATAGGTGGAAAGCCGGGCGCCGGCCGCGGGATCGAACTTCCGGATCGCGTGCAGCAGGCCGATCGAGCCCTCCTGCACCAGATCGTTCATCGGCACGCCATAGCGCCGGTATTTGCGCGCGATGCCGACGACGAAGGCGAGATGCGCCTGCAGCAGCCGGTCCGACGCCTCGCGGTCGCCGGCCTGGCTGCGCCGGGCGAGGTCGCGCTCTTCCTCGACCGAGACGGCCGCCGCCGGCTGACGGTATCGGAAGCGCTTTGCAAAGCGGGGCCGGTTCATCGCGGCTGCCTGCGCCGGTGCACCTTCGGGAGCGGCGGAACGCGCCCCGGCGTCGCCCGTCCCGACCCGATCAGAATCGCACACCCGGCCAACAAATGAAACCGCCGCAAAGCGCGCCGGTGTATACTTTGCGCCATGCCTGCCCGACACCTGTTCTGAGACCGGACGCCGGCGGCCTTGCGCCGGCCGTTCGGGGGAGCGAACCATGGCACATTCAGACATGACCGACAGCGACCTCTATGCCGCCGCGATGCGGGTGGCGGCACAGGCCGGATGGCGCCGGACGCGGCTCGCCGACATCGCCGAAGAGGCCGGCCTTCCGCTCGCCGGCCTGTACGACCGGCACGCCTCGAAGGAGGCGTTGCTCGACGGCTTCGTGCGCCATATCGACCGGGCCGTGCTCGCCGGCGCGCAGCCGGCGGCGGACGACGACGCCTCGCCGCGCGACCGGCTGTTCGATATCCTGATGCAGCGCTTCGATGCCCTGAACCCCTACAAGCCGGGCATCCGCGCCATCGTGCGCGACGGCGGCGGCGGAATTGCCGAGGCGCTGTGCGGCGGCCTGCGCCTGCTGCGCTCGATGCGCTGGATGCTGGAGGCCGCCGGCATCGGCACGTCGGGCCTCGCCGGCGGATTGCGGGTCAAGGGCCTGGCGGTCGTTTTCGCGGCGACCGCCGGCGTCTGGCTGCGCGACGACAGCGAGGACATGGCCCGGACGATGGCGGCGCTCGACCGCAACCTCAAGCGGGCGGAGCAGTTCGCCACCCTGCGGCCGCCCTTCGCCCGGCGCCGGCGCGGCGCTGCGGCGGACGCGGACCTCGACACCGATCCCGATCTCGATCCGGGGGCGGCGCCGGCCACCTGACCTTCGGGCCCGGCGCTGCCGGGCCGGGGTGCGGCAATGGCGGCGCCGGCCCGGCGGGCGACCGGCGCCGGCGAAGCTGCTATAAGCCGCCCGATGAGCGCGATTGCCGACACCATCTCCTGGGCGGATTTCGAGAAGGTCGATATCCGGGTCGGCACCGTGCTCTCGGCCGAGCCGCTGGCGCGGGCGCGCAAGCCGGCCTATGTGCTGACGGTGGATTTCGGCCCGGCCATCGGCGTGCGCAAATCCTCGGCCCAGATCACCGTGCATTACGCGCCGGAGGATCTGGTCGGCCGCAAGGTGGCGGCGGTGCTCAATTTCCCGCCCCGGCAGATCGCCAGCATCATGTCCGAAGTGCTGGTGCTCGGCTTCCCGGACGGGGACGGCGCGGTCGTGCTGGTCGGCGTCGACCGCGACGTGCCGGACGGCGGCCGCCTGTTCTGAGTACAGCCGGTCAAGCGCCGCAACTATGCAGGCCTAAACCGGAACCTCAAACATCGCCTTCGCCATTCGAGCTGGCCTCCTGTCGAATCAGCTCATCTCTGGTCCTCTGTAATACTCTAATCATTTCTTTCTTGTCTTTTGAACTCCCATACCCTGCTCCAGCGATCAGTCTATATATACTTTGTATAGGCGTTCTTATTACCAAGCCCTCGTAATTTTTTTCATCCCAACCGCTGCCAGGAAAGTAGCCTATGTAGAAACGAAACAAGCCATCACCAACCATTGTACGGGGATCGCGTTCTCTCACATGTCGACCAGTTTTGTTGATGTCGGTTGATTTTACCCAGCGAGGTAGGCCAAGGTAGACACGTTCTTCGCTCTTTCCTGTCACTGCGGCCTGCCAAAACAAGAGGGTTTTTTCTTTCGTTTTTTCGGTCATTCTTTCCCCGTTTTTCGACTTTTTGCGGTGCCTCACCAGATTGGGCCAGTGCCGAACCCCGATTAGCGATCCTGCGCGGCGAGGGGCGGGACGGTGCTGTCCTCCGCTGCCGGCACCTCGAAGGCGTTGAGGGTGATCGAGACCAGGGCGTAATAGCCCAGAATGCCGGCCAGTTCGGCGACGCCCTGCGGGCCGAGCCGCGCCTTCAGCGCCGCGAAGGTCGCATCGGACCAGCGCCGCGTGTCGTACATCTCTGCGCAGGCGCGCCAGATCAGCGCCTCGCCGGCATCGTCGAAGGCCGGTTCGTCGCCGCGGGCGATGGCCTCGACCGCCGGGCGCGGCAGGCCGGCCTCCAGCGCCAGCCGGGCATGGACGCTCCATTCGAAGCCGGCATCCCACCGCCGGGCGGTGAACAGGATCGCCAGTTCCTTCAGCCGCGCCGGCACCGCCGTTTCGAAGCGCAGGAAGGCACCCAGCCGCTGCGCCGGATCGGCCATCGCCGGGCTGAGCAACCATGGCACGAACGGCCCGCGCAGCGAGCCGCGCGGCCCGCCGGCGATGGCATCGGCGACCGCCTGCTGCTCCGGGCTCAGCCGGTCGGGATCGACCTCGTCATAGCGCGACACCGGTTCCGCCCTCCTTTATCTATCCGCCGGTTTCCGCCGCCTCGCCGGCAAAGACGATGCCGTCCATCAGCTTGTTGGCGGTGCGCAGGATGGCCGCCGAGGCGACGCTGCCATCGTCCGCCAGGGTCGCGACCACCGCCGTCCGGCCCGAAGGATGCTCGATCTCCAGCGTCTTCGGGTTGCCGGGCGGCAGATCGGCCAGTTCGCCGGCCGGCGAGCCGGGCAGCAGGCAGGCGGTGGCGACGCTGACCGCGCCGAGCACGCCGATGGCGGCGTGGCAGCGGTGCGGGATGAAGGTGCGCGTGGCGATGGTGCCGCCCTGGCGGGGCGCGCTCACTATGGTCATTTTGGGCACCGTCCGCTCCGCCACATCGCCCAGATTCATCGCCGGGCCGCAGGCCAGGCGCAGCCGTTCCAGCCGGGCCTTCAGGCCGCTATCGGCATCCAGCGCCGCCCGGCTCTCGGTCCCGGCGATGCCGGCGTCGGCCGCGCGCAGCACGACGCAGGGCATGCCATTGTCGATCAGGGTGACCGCAATGCCGTCGATCCGGTCGACCGGCCGGCCGGTCGGCAGCAGCGCGCCGCAGGTGGCGCCGGCGGCATCGCGGAACTGCAGGGGCACCGGCGCGGCGCTGCCCGGCACGCCGTCGATCCGGGCGCTGCCGGCATAGCGCACCGCGCCGCCCGGCGTCTGCACCGTCGCCACCGCTGTCTGGCCGGTGTTCTCCAGCCGGATCGTCACCATCGTCTCGCCGTCGCGCGCCGGCACGAGGCCGCGCTCGATGGCGAAGGGGCCGACCCCGGCAAGAATGTTGCCGCAGGTCTGGGAATCGGAAACCAGCGGCGCCTCGACCCCGACCTGGAGGAAGAGATAATCGACATCCACGCCGGCGTGGCGGGACGGCGCGACCAGGGCGACCTTCGAGGTCAACGGATCGGCGCCGCCCATGCCGTCGATCTGGCGCGGATCGGGCGAGCCCATGATGCGGCGCAGCAGGTCGTCGCGCGCGGCCGGGTCCGCCGGCAGGTCGCTGGCGAGGAAATAGCCGCCCTTGGAGGTGCCGCCGCGCATCCACAGGCAGCGGATGCCCTCAGACATAGTCGAGGCCGGCCGCCTTCAGCCGGTCGCGCATATCGTACAGGTCGAGCCCGAGCTCGCCGGCGGCGAGGCGCTGGCGCTTCTCGGCCTCGCCCGCGATCCGGGCCCGCGCCTTCGCCAGAACATCGTCCGCCGCCGCGCGCCGCACGATGCAGACGCCATCGTCGTCCGCCACCACGACATCGCCGGGCTCGACCGCCGCGCCGGCGCACACGACCGGGACGTTCACCGAGCCGGGGGTCGCCTTCACCGTCCCCTGGGCGCACACCGCCTTCGACCAGACCGGAAAGCCCATGGCGGTGAGTTCGCGCACATCGCGCACGCCGGCATCGGCAACCAGGCCGACCGCGCCGCGGGCCCGGCAGGAGGTCGCCAGCAGATCGCCGAAATAGCCGGCGTCCGAGGGCGAGGTCACGGCCAGCACCAGCATGTCGCCGGGCTGCAGCTGCTCGATGGCGACATGGACCATCCAGTTGTCGCCCGGCGGGGCGAGGATGGTGACCGCCGGCCCGGCCGCCGCTGCGCCGGCATAGATCGGCCGCATATGGGCGGCGAGCAGCCCGGTCCGCCCCTGGGCCTCGTGAACGGTGGCGACGCCGCATTCGCCCAGCCCGGCGACGGTCGCCGGGTCCGGGCGCTCGATATGGCGGACGACGATGCCGGCCATCACAGTTCGTCCACGCAGCGCGGGAACACGGCCTGGAAGCCCTCGGCATATTTGCAGTCCCGGCCGCCGGTCTGGCCGCCGGAATTGCGCCGGAAATGGTTGCCCCGGTTCTCGGCGACATTGGTGTAATAGTCCCAGAGATGGTGCTGGCCTTCCATGCACTCGATGGCGGCGCGCTTCTTCTCCCACACCGGGGTGATGTCGAGGAACACGTTCGGCACCCAGCCCATCTGTTCGGTCTGGTGCGGCTCGAACAGATACATTTGCGGCGCGCCGAGCACCCGTTCGCCCGGATTGTGGCCCCAGGCCTGGGCGATCATGCGCGCCTCCATGGCGAAGGCCGTCGTCGCCATATGGTCGGTATTGTAGGGGTCGTAGCGGGAATGGGTGAGGATGAAGGAAGGCTGCACGGCGCGCATCGTATCGACCAGCCGGTCCTTCGCCGCCCGGTTCAGGTCGAGCGGATAGTCGCCCAGGTCGAAGCAGATCAGATCGTGGGCGCCGAGGACGCGGGCGGCGTTCTCCGCCTCGCGCCGCCGCACCGCCTTCACCCCTTCGAGGGTCGCGCCTTCCTGCTTCCACAGCCGGGCGCTCTCGCCGCGCTCGCCGAAGGACAGGCAGACGATGGTGACGGCAACGCCGCGCTCCCCGTGCAGCGCAATCGCCCCGCCGCAGCGCCAGACGAAATCCGCCGCATGGGCGCTGACCACAAGCGCAGTCCCCGGTTCGGCCATGGCACCCTGCTCCGTTCGCCGGTCCGCCCCGGCCGCATCATTATCGCCCGCCGGCGGGGCCAATGCAAAGAACCCGGCCGCGCCGGCCGGGCCCGCCGGGAGGCCCCGCCAAGTTGAGACTGGATTCTTTCCGCCGGTCGGACGATGCTGTAGGCGGTCCGTGGCGGGCAGACGGCGCACCCCGGACCGTAAACACAAGGAGGAACCGGGATATGTACAGGATTGCAACGGCGGGCTTCATGGCCGGTCTCGTCGCGCTGGCGGCGACGGCGGAGGCGCGGGAGATCAAGGTCGGCTTCATCGCGCCCAAATCCGGCGGCGCGGCGCAGCTGGGCGACCAGCTCGAAAAGGGCGCCCGGCTCTATATCAAGCTGCACGAGAAGGAACTGGGCGGCGACACGATCAAGCTGATCGTGCGCGATTCCAAGCGGCCCGGCGGCCCCATCGCCAAGGCGGCGGCGCAGGAGCTGATCGCGCGCGAGAAGGTCGAGATTCTGGGCGGGGTCATCTTCTCGCCCAATGCCATGTCCATCGCGCCGCTGGCGACCGCCGGCAAAGTGCCGTTCGTCGTCATGAACGCCGGCACCTCGTGGATCACCACCCTGTCGCCGAACATCGCGCGCGTCTCGTTCACCATGTGGCAGGCCGGCTTCATCATGGGCGAGCACGCGGCGAAGGAGATGGGCTGCAAGACGGCGATCTCCGGCTACACCAATTATCCGCCCGGCAAGGACAGTGTGGCGGCCTTCGCGCGCGGCTTCTCCGGCGCCGGCGGCACGGTGATCGATTCGATCCCGATGGGCGGTCCGCGCAATGCGCCCGATTTCACCCCCTTCTTCCAGCGGGTGAAGGACAAGGGGCCGGATTGCTTCTATGTCTTCGTGCCCGGCGGCAACCATGCCGCGGCGGCCTCCAAGACCTATGTCGCGCTGGGCATGAAGCAGGCCGGCATCCGGTTTATCGGCCCCGGCGACCTGACCCACGATCTGCAGCTGCAGAGCATCGGCCCGGCGATTGCCGGCACCACCATCGCGATCCACTATCACGCCGATCTGCGCAACCCGGCCAACGACCGCTACCGCAAGGCGTTCAAGGCCGCCTACGGCGCCGATGCGGTGAACGATTTCGTCAGCGTCGGCGGCTATGACGGCATGGCCGCGGTCTTCCACATCATCAAGTCGGCAAAGGGCGGAAAGATCACGGCGAGCGGCGCGATGGCGGCGCTGAAGGGCTGGACCCACGACAGCCCGCGCGGAAAGATCGCCATCGATCCGATCACGCGCGACATCGTCCAGAACATCTATGTCGCCACGGTCGTCAACGACAACGGCACCCTGCGCCACCGGACCCTGAAGACCTTTACGGCGGTTCAGGACAAGTGCAAGGAACTGAAGATCGGCCGCTGCGGCCAGTAGCGGCTTCCGGCCCGGCTTCCGGCGATACAGGCCCCGGCGACAGTGCCGGGGCCGGCCGGGGCCGGGCCGATTTCCGGTCTGCGATCCGGGTAGCGCCGGCCGCGCCAGTCTCCCCGGCCGCCGGCTCCTGCCTGCCGGACCGCGATCCCCAACCCATCCCGTGGCGGAAATCCCATGGCGGAAATCCTGGACATTGCCACCACGATCCTGGTGTTCGGCCTGGCCTATGCGATGCTGCTGTTCATCGTCTCGGTCGGCCTGTCGATCACCATGGGGCTGATGGGTTTCGTGAACCTGGCCCATGGCGCCTTCGCCATGGTCGGCGGCTATATCACGGTGAAGCTGGTGCTGCCGGTCGGCGTGCCCTATCTGCTCGCCCTGGTCATCGCCTTCTTCGCCGTGGCGGCGCTCGGCGTGGTCATGGACCGGCTGCTCTACCGCCATGTCTACGACCGGCCGGAGCTCGACCAGGTGCTGTTCACCATCGGGATCGTCTTCGCCTCGGTCGCCGGGGTTTCCTTCGTCTGGGGCCCCGATCCGCAGAATATCCTGCTGCCGGAAATTCTGCTCGGCGATGTCGATCTCGGCTTCAAGCGGATTCCGGTCTACCGCGCCTTCATGATCGGCGCCGGCGCCGTCATCGTCGCCGCGCTGTTCTTCGGCCTGGAGCGGACGAAGATCGGCGCCCGGGTGCGCGCCGCGGTCGATAACCGGCGCATGGCCGAATCCTGCGGCATCGCAACCGGCCGCCTGTTCACCCTCATCTTCGCGCTCGGCAGCGGCATGGCGGCGCTGGGCGGCGGCCTCGGCATCCAGATTCTCGGCGGGCTGAAGCCGGTGTTCGCCTTCGAATATCTGGTCATCTTCCTGATCGTCGTCGCGGTCGGCGGGCTGGGCAATATCCGCGGCACCTTCGCCGCTGCCCTGGTGCTCGGCATCGTCGATTTCGCCGGCAAATATTTCCTGCCCGAGGGCGGCGGCTTCTTCATCTACGGCGTGACCTTCATCGTCCTGCTGTGGCGGCCGCACGGCCTGTTCGGGAAGGCCTGACATGAACGCCCCGACCGCCGCCGCTGCCGGCCTGCTGCGCGCCCACCGCTTCCGGGCGATCGAACTGCTGCCGTGGATCGCGGCCATCGCGGTCTATTTCCTGTTCCCCGGCTACCGGCTGCTGGCGACCCAGATTCTGGTGCTGATCCTGTTCGCCCTGTCGCTCGATCTGATCGTCGGCTATGCCGGGATCGTCTCGCTCGGCCATGCCGCCTTTTTCGGCACCGGCGCCTATACCGCGGCGCTGCTCGCCAACGCCGGCTGGCAGGAGCCGCTGAGCGCGGTCGCGCTCGGCGCCGTGGCCGCCGGGCTGCTCGGCCATGTCTCCGGCTGGGTCATCCTGCGCACCCGCGACCTGACCCTGCTGATGCTGACCATGGCGCTCGGCATCATCCTCTACGAGCTGGCCAAGGATCTGGACGATATCACCGGCGGCTTCGACGGCATCAATTTCGAGAACAGCGCGATCCTCGGCCTGTTCCCGTTCGATGTGCTCTTCTACAGCTCAAACTACTGGTACGCCTTCGCCTTCCTCGCGCTCGGCTTCCTGGTCGCGCGCACCGTCGTCCACGCGCCGTTCGGCCGTTCGCTGGTCGGCATCCGCGAGAATGTCCGGCGCATGCACGCCATCGGCACGCCGGTGCAGCGGCGCATGCGCCATGTCTATGTCATCGCGGCGGCGCTCGCCGGGGTCGCCGGCGCCGTCTGGGTGCAGGTGCAGGGCAATATCACCATCGGCGTCTACGAGTTCGAGATGTCGGGCAATATCCTGATCATGCTGATCCTGGGCGGCACCGGGCGGCTCTACGGCGCCTTTATCGGCGTCACCGTATTCACCATCCTGGAGAATCTGACCGAGACGGTGCTCGGCACCGATCCGCCCTATTGGGAGCTTGCCGTCGGCGTCGCGCTGGTCTTCACCGTCCTGTTCGCACCGCGCGGCCTGCTCGGCGCGTTCGATCCGCTGCTGCGCCGGTCCGGCCGGTCCGGGAAGAAGCCGTCATGACGGCCGTTCTGGAAACCAGGGGGCTGTGCCGGAATTTCGGTGCGCTGACGGTGGCGCGCGATATCGATTTCGCCCTTGCCGCCGGCGCGCGCCACGCCGTGATCGGGCCGAACGGCGCCGGCAAGACGACCTTCGTCAATCTGCTCACCGGCGCCCTGGCGCCGAGCAGCGGCACCGTGCTGCTCGACGGCGACGACATTACCGGCCTTGCCGAGCATCAGCGGGTCAAGCGCGGCCTGGTGCGGACCTTCCAGATCAACACCCTGTTCAACGGCCTGACGGTGCTGGAGAACATCTATCTCGCCGTCGCCGAGCGCATGGGCGTGGCGACCGGCCTGTTCCGCCCGGTCGGCAGCCGCCCGGCGGTCGTCGCCGAAGCCGAGCGGCTGGTCGAACTGGTCCGGCTGGAGGACGATGCCGGCCGCACCGTCGATGCGCTGCCCTACGGCCGCCAGCGGCTGGTCGAGATCGCCATCGCGCTGGCGCTGGAGCCGCGGGTCCTGCTGCTCGACGAGCCCTCGGCCGGGGTGCCGGGCGCCGAATCCCACATCATCCTCGATGCCGTCGCCGCCCTGCCGGACGATATCGCGATCATGATCATCGAGCACGATATGGATGTCGTGTTCCGCTTCGCCGAGCGGATCACCGTTCTGGTATCCGGCGCGGTGCTGGCCTCCGGCCCGCCGGAGGAGATTGCGGCGAACGACGAGGTCCGCGCCGTCTATCTGGGGCACGGCCATGGCTGAGCCGCTGCTGAGCCTGGCCTCGGTGACCGCCGGCTATGGCGCGACCCGGGTGCTGGAGAACCTCTCCCTCGCCCTGGGGGAGACGGAGAGCGTCGCCGTGATCGGCCGCAACGGCGTCGGCAAGACGACCCTGCTGGCGACCGTGATGGGCCACACCACCCTGCATGGCGGCGCGGTCCGCTTCGCCGGAGACGATATCTCGCGCCTGCCGATCCACCGCCGGGCGCGCGCCGGCATCGGCTATGTGCCGCAGGAGCGCGAAATCTTCCCCTCGCTCACCGTGCGCGAAAACCTGGCGATCGGCGCCCGTCCGCCGGCAGGGCCGGCCGGCGCGGATGCCGGCGGCGGCTGGACCGAGGAGCGGATTTTCGACTTGTTCCCCAATCTGCGGGCGCGCCTGAACAATGACGGCAACCAGCTCTCCGGCGGCGAGCAGCAGATGCTGGCCATCGCCCGGGCGCTGATGGCCAATCCGCGCATCCTGCTGATGGACGAGCCGACCGAGGGCCTGGCGCCGGTCATCGTGGAGGATCTGGTGCGCATTCTGGCGGCGCTGCGCGACGAGGCCGGGGTCGCCATGGTACTGGTCGAGCAGAACAGCGCGGTCGCCCTGGGCTTCGCCGAGCGGACGGTCGTGCTGGACCGCGGCCGTGCGGTCTATGACGGCCCGTCGAAGGCGCTGCGCGACGATCCGGCGAAGCTGGAGGCTCTGGTCGCCATATCGGGCTGAGACGGGCTGCCCGCCGCCGACCGGGGCCGGCGGGCCGGGAGAGGGAGGCGGCGATGCCCCGCGGCGTGATCGATTTCGAGGCGTTGGCGAGCGCCGAGGTACAGGCCATGCGGGCGAAGGCGCCGAAGGCGGCCCTGCCCTTCGATATCCGCAAGATCGGCCATGTCGTCCTGCTGGTCGCCGACCTGGAGCGCTCGGTCGATTTCTACACCCGCGTGCTCGGCTTCCGGGTGTCGGATGTCTATCCGGATTCGATGATGGATGGCGGCATGGTGTTCATGCGCTGCAATACCGACCATCACGGCGTCGCCCTGGTCGGCGATGGCGAGAAGCCGGCCGAACGCGCCGGCCTGCACCACATGGCCTTCGAGGTCGCGACCCTCGACGAGGTGCTGAAGGCGCGCGCCCATCTGGAGGCCCATGGCGTGGAAATCCTGTTCGAGGGCCGGCGCCGGGCCGGCGCGCAGGTCGCCGTCGAGTTCCGCGACCCGGACGGCCACTGGCTGGAAATCTACTGGGGCCTCGACCGGGTCGGCCCGGACGGACGCGTCCGCCCGCCGGAGGAATGGCGCGAGGTTTTCACCCTCGAAGATGCCATCGACGACGCCCCGCCCGGCCAGGACACCGCCCTCGCCGACCCGTCGCTGCGGCGGGACGGGCCGGCTGGCGGAGAGCGGGACAAAGGATGAACCGCGACCGGCCGGCGCGTGGTCCCGCGGCGCCGCCGATGCTATATGTTGGATAGAAGCCGCCGACCGGGCCGGCGGCAGAGGGAGACATGCCATGACCAGCCAGCGCCGCGGCCGCTACCCGTCCAAACCCCGCCCCCGGCTGGAAAAGCTGATGGAAGAATCGCGCAAGCGGGAAATCACCGAGGAGGAGCTGGAGCAGCAGTGCATCAGCTTCGTCTATGGCAACGCGCCGGTCGATCTGAACATCACCCGCGAAGCGGCGGAGGCGGCGGTGCGCTCGATGTGGCCGGCCAACTACAAACCGCGGAAGTCGTGAAGCGGCCGCCCGGCACGGGGACCGATCTGCCATGCTGGTGACGGCCGCACGGGATCCGGACCTGTATGAGCTCCTGTCGGAAAAGAATCTCCAGCGGCAATACAGCCTTCTCGATAATTTCATCCGGATCGGATTGCGGCACGGCCCCTGCGCCTTCGACAAGCCGTTGCTGTGGGCGCTCAACCATGTCGCGGTCGCCGGCCTTTCCCCGTTCGGCGGCCGCTTCCGCCAGGAGCCGGTCTATGTCGGCGATCATATCCCGCCGCATTTCCGCGATGTGCCGGACCTGATGGACCGCTATGTCTCCGGCGTCCACGGGCTCTGGGACGAGATGACGCCCGTGGAGCTCGCGGCCTACGGCCTGTGGCGGCTGAACTGGATTCATCCCTTCAACGAAGGCAATGGCCGCACGGCGCGGGCCGTCTGCTACTATCTGCTGTGCACCCGCCACGGGTCTGTGCTGCCGTGGCGCCGTACCGTGCCCGAGCGCATCCGCGAAGACCGGCAACCCTATTACAATGCGCTGGCGGCGCTCGACCGGCAATGGGACGACGGCCATCTCGATGTCTCGCCGCTGGCGGACTACCTCGCCGGTCTGGTCGAAGCACAGCTCCGGGAAGTCTGAATTGCCCCGAATGCGCCAGTCCCGGACACCTCGATAATGTGCGGCATCGCCGGAACCGTCGAACGCGTCGGCCGCGGGGCGGACTGGCTCGAAGACACTGCGCACAGGATGATCGCCCCGCTCGTGCATCGCGGGCCGGATGGCGCCGGTGTCCGGGTCGAGGCCGAAGCCGGCCTCGCCCTCGGCCATCGCCGGCTTTCGGTCATCGATCTGTCGCCCGCCGGCGCCCAGCCGATGGTCTCCGCCTGCGGGCGCTTCGTCATCACCTACAATGGCGAAATCTACAACGCTGCCGAACTGCGCGCCGATCTGGAAGCACGCGGCATCCGCTTCCGCGGCCATTCCGACACCGAAGTCCTGCTCGAAGCCTGCGCCGCGTGGGGCGTCGAGCAGGCGGTCGGACGGCTGATCGGCATGTTCGCCTTCGCCGTCTGGGACCGGGCGGACCGAAGCCTGCATCTGGTGCGCGACCGCATCGGCATCAAACCGCTCTATTACGCCGCGAGCCGGGAGCGTTTCTTCTTCGCATCGGAACTCCGCGGCCTGCAGGCCCATCCCCAATTCGATCCGGCGCTCGACCCTGAGGCCATCGACGCCTTTCTGGCCCTCGATTACGTTCCGGCACCGCTCAGCATCTTCCGCAGTGTCAGGAAGCTGGAGCCGGGCACAATCCTGCGGGTCCGGGCCGCCGCCCCGGAGCGGATCGAGCTCATCCCGTACTGGACGCTGGCCGACGCGGCGCGCAAGGGCTGCGCCGACCGCTTCGCCGGAACGTTCGGGGAGGCGGCCGACGAACTCGAGCGCCTGCTGCGCGATGCGGTCCGTCGGCGCATGGTGGCAGACGTTCCGCTGGGCGCCTTCCTCTCCGGCGGCATCGATTCGTCGACCGTCGTCGCACTCATGCAGCAGGAGTCGGCGCGACCGGTCCAGACCTTCACCATCGGGTTTTCCTCCGGCGCCTTCGACGAAGCGCCGTGGGCCAAAGCCGTTGCCTTGCATCTGGAGACCGATCATCGCGAGCACTATGTCGGCGCCGAAGAGATCGGGAAGCACGGGCCGGCCATTCTGACCCATCACGACGAGCCCTTTGCCGAACCGTCTGTGCTGCAGACCTGGATTCTCTGCCGCCTGGTCCGGCGCGACGTGACAGTTGTGCTGACCGGCGATGGCGGCGACGAGCTTTTCGGCGGCTATGCCCGCCATGTCTCGGCCGGGCGGCTGTTCGCGCATCCGGCACTGAACGGCCACCCGGTCGCCCGCGCCGCGGTTGCCGCCGCCGTTCCCATGCTGCCCCGCTTCCTCAGCCGGATTGCCGGGCGGCTGCCGGGCCTGAACGGCGGCCTGTCGCCTCCGCCTTCGGCTGCCGAGCTCAGGGCCCTCGCCCGCGGGCTCCGCAATCCCGGCCTCGTCCATCGCAGCCTCGCCCAGGGCGATACCGACCGGCCGGGCGGGCCCCGGATCGTCCGGGAGCGGATCGATGCCTGGCTGGCGCAGGCCGCAGGCCTTTCAGGGTCGGAGCGCCAGCAATATATCGATGCTGCCGGCTATCTGCCGGACTATATCCTCGCCCGGTTCGACCGGATGAGCATGGCCGTTTCCCTGGAGTTGCGCGTGCCGATCCTCGATCATCGCATCGTCGAGTTCGCCTTCCGGCTTCCGCCGGCGATGAAGGTGCGGGACATGGAAACCAAACGGGTTCTTCGCGCCGTGCTGAACCGCCATGTCCCGAAGGCCCTGTTCGAGCGTCCGAAGCGCGGTTTCGGCGCGCCGATGGCGCAATGGCTGAAGGGGCCGCTCCGGGAGTGGAGCCACGATCTGATGCGCAGCGATACGCTCCGCCGGCACGATCTTGCGGACACCGCGGCGGCGCACCGGGCCTTCCGGCGATTGCGCACCGGCCGGTTCCGGCGCCCCGATTTTCGCTGGCTCGCGCTCGCCGCCTGGTGCGAGGCGAACCTGTAGGTGAGTGCGGGCCCTGAACATGACGGGCGCGGGCATGTCGGCCTGGTGTTGCCCAATCTTGGCGGCGGCGGGGCCGAGCGGGCGACGCTGGCGCTCGCCGGCGCCCTGATCGAGCGCGGCTGGCGGGTCGATCTGATGCTGCTGCGCCTCGCCGGCCGCTACCGGGCGACGATCCCGAGCGGCGTCCGCCTCTGGTATCCGGCCGGCGGCCGGCGCGACGGCGATCTGCTGCGCCATTGCCGCGACCGCGGGATCGCGGTGCGCCGGCTTGCGGCCGGGCCGGGCGGCACGCTCGCCGCCTGGCGCCTCGTCTGGCGGACCTGGCCGCTGCTGCGCGGCAACTGGTCGAAGGCGCGCGGCATCGGGGCCGTTGCCCGCTATCTGCGCGAGGCGCGGCCGCAACTGCTCTTCGCCGCCCTGCCGCGCGCCAACAATGTCGCCGTTCTGGCCGCCGAACTGGGCGGCGGGCGCGTCCCTGTCATCGTCTCGATCCGCAACAATCCGGGCTTGAGCTACAGCGCGGGCGAAACCGCCATCGCCCGCCGGACAATGAAACGGGCGCAGGCGGTCGTCGCGGTTTCGCGCGGGGTGGCGGCCGATGCCGTCGAATCCTTCGGCCTCGATGCCCGGCGCGTCCACGCCATCTGGAATCCGGTGCCGGCGGCCGAAATCCGCCGCCTCGCCGAACAGGCGGTCGCCGGGCCGTGGTTCGATCCCGGCGCGCCGCCGGTTGTCCTCACCGTGCTGCGGGAGGCGCCGCAGAAGGACTGGGCAACCCTGGTCGCCGCCTTCGGCCGGGTGCGCCGCCGGCTGCCGGCGCGCCTTGTCGTGCTCGGCCGCCTGTCGGAACGATACCGGGCGCGCATCGTGGCGCTGGCCCGGACCCACGGGGTGGAAGCGGATATCGTCTTTCCGGGTTTCGACGAAAATCCCTGGCGCTACATGCGCCGGGCCGCCGTCTTCGTGCTCTCCTCCCGCTTCGAGGGCCTGCCCAACGTGCTGGTCGAGGCGCTGGCCTGCGGAACCCCGGCGGTGAGCACCGACACGCCCTTCGGGCCGGCCGAGATCCTGGAAGACGGCCGCTGGGGCCGGCTCACCCCGGTCGGCGATGCCGCAGCGCTCGCCGACGCCATCCTCGAAACCCTGACCGGGGCGGACCCCGTGCCGGCCGAAGCCCTGATGCGCCGCGCCGATGCCTTCTCCGCCGAGCGGTCGGCAGCGGCCCACGAGGCCCTGTTCGAAACGCTGATCGCGCCGCCGCGCACCGGGCTGCGGCCCGCCGGCGCGGTCGGCGGCGCCTGAACGTCATGAGCAGCCGGGCCCTCCTGCGCCGCCTGCTGCCGAAGACCCTGTGGGGCGACCGGCTCTATGGCAGCTATCTTTTCCGCCGCCGGCTCGGCCGCTGGCCGGAACGCCGCCCGGTCCGCTTCAACGACCGTCTGTTCGCCCTCAAGACCGACGGGTCCGGCTACGATCCGCTGATCCAGTTCGTCACCGACAAGGAACATGCCAAGCTCTGGATCGCGGCCGTGGCGGGCGAGCGGCATGTCGTCGAGACCTACCGCATCCTGCGCAGCCGGGAGGAACTGGCGGCGTTCCGGCCCGACCGCTTCCCCTGCATCCTCAAGCCGACCCATTCGAGCGGCCAGGCCGCTGTCTGCCTCGATGCGTCCGCCCCGCTGGATCGGGACGCCATGGCACAATGGTTCGATATCGATCTGTACGAGCGGAAACGGGAGCAGAATTATCGCTGGCTGAAGCCCAAGATCATCGTTGAGGAGTTCGTTTCCGACGACGGGCGGACAATTCCCGACGATTACAAGATTTTCTGCTTCGACGGCGTTCCTCGCTTCGTCCAGGTCGATTCGGACCGTTTCACCGGCCACCGGCGGAATCTCTACGATACCGGCTGGAACCGGATTCCGGCGGCGCTGAAATACCCGAACCGGGAGGCGGACCATCCCCGACCGGCGCGGCTCGACGACATGCTCGCCCTGGCGGGCAGACTGTCGGCGCCCTTCCGCTTCGTCCGGGTGGACCTTTATGTGACGGCAGGCGGCATCAGGGTCGGCGAGCTGAGTTTCGTTCCGGATTCGGCGACCGGGCTCCTGACGCCGCCGGAAGCCGAATACACGCTCGGCGCCTTCTTCGACACCGGCAACGCCCCCTGAACCGGCCGCTGCCCTGCCCCCTGGTTATTGCCGGTTGGCAATCAGGGTGAGTTCGCCAGCATTCTCGATCCGGTATTGCGGATAGTTCTCAATCAACCGGCGGTGTATGTCGGCATTATCCTCGACGATATACCGGAAGTCCTCCGCCAGAAAGGGCTGCATACTCTCGAACGTGGCCAGTATGGACTCGTCAATATGCGATGCGTCGTCGATGGCGATCCGGACCGGATCGCCACGGAGAATCTCCTTGAGAAGCCCGCGGTTGTCGACGAAACCGTCGAACGGATGAACCTCGCAATTCGCTGATTTGAATGCCCCGGAACGGACAAGCCGCTCCCGGTTCGCTTCGAAGTGCGACAGGTCGATGTCGAGCCCGATAATGCGCCCGTCCGGGAACAGGTCCGACCATATCGCCAGGCCGGTGCCCTGCAGGATGCCGATCTCGACCAGGGTGACGGGCGCGCCGCTCTGAACAAGGGGCGCGAGCCAGCGTTCGTACAACGGCGCATAATCGTGGCGCCGCGGGTTCATCCGGTCGCCGCCGGTCATGCTGAAGGTGCCGTATCGTTGCTCGCTTTGGGTATCGAATTCGCTCAGGCGGCGCTGGGCGAGGCGATCGACGAAGCCGCCATACCGCCTTTCCCGTTCGACCAGCCATGCCCGCGTGCCAGGCCGGGCATACCGCCCGCGACAGGCGAGATACAGCGCGAACAGGCTTCGATAGCGTTTGCGGATCGAACGGAGCAGTTTCACGGCGATGGAATTCCCGGAGAATGTCCGGCCCGGCGGCCGATGCGGATGCGATAGCCCACCCCGGCCGCCGCGGCAAGCGGCGCCCCGGCCGCGCCCGAAGGCCGCCGCCTATCCGCCCGTGCCGGCTGCCGGGGGGAGGTGGGTGGCGGCGAGAGCAAGCACCTCTTCGGGGCCGAGGCCGCGGCGGCGCAGGGCGCGCAGGGTGAGCGACCGGTCGCGCTTGGCGAAGCGCCGGCCGGCCGCGTCGCGCAGCAGCGGATGGTGGCAATAGGCCGGCGTCGGCAGGCCGAGCACGGCCTGCAGCAGCCGGTGGATATGGGTGGCGGCGAACAGGTCCTCGCCGCGCACCGCCAGGGTCACGCCTTGAAAGGCATCGTCGACCGTGACCGCGAGATGATAGCTGACCGGCGCATCCCGGCGGGCGAGCACGACATCGCCGAAGCGCGCCGGATCGGCCGCCACCCGGCCGGCGCGCTCGTCGGTCCAGCTCAGCGGGCCGAAGCGGGCGGCCGCCTCTTCGGTATCCAGCCGCCAGGCATGGGGCGCGCCGGCGGCGATCCGCTCCGCCCGCTCCGCCGCCGTCAGGCCGCGGCAGGTGCCCGGATAGCGC
Source organism: Alphaproteobacteria bacterium (assembly GCA_965221475.1). Classification (GTDB taxonomy): domain Bacteria; phylum Pseudomonadota; class Alphaproteobacteria; order Bin65; family Bin65; genus Bin65. The sequence continues at coordinate 2,091,226 of OZ244891.1, forward strand.
GGGCCGTCCGGCCCATCCGGCGACCCATCCTGTGCAGCATCCGGCGCCCCGTGCGGCGCCCGCCCGGCGGCCGCGATCTCGCGGCGGATTTCGGCCCGGCTGCAGAAGCAGGGATAGGCGAGGCCAAGATCGCGGATCGCCGCCAGGGCGGCCCGGTAGCGCTCGAAATGGCCGGACTGGCGCAGCACCGGCCGCTCCCATTCCAGGCCGAGCCAGGCCAGGTCCTCCAGGATCGCCGCCTCATATTCCGGCCGGCAGCGCCCGGCATCGATATCCTCGATGCGCAGCAGAAAGCGCCCGCCGGCCTCCCGCGCGCGGGACCAGGCCTGCCAGGCCGACCAGGCATGGCCGAGATGGAGCCAGCCGGTCGGGCTCGGTGCGAAACGGGTGACGAGCATGGGGAAGGCACGATCCTTATGTTGCGGCCGCCAGTGCCGCCGCAGGCTGGCGGCGGGCAGCGGGTACGGTTATAGCAGGGCGATGCGCGAGTTGACCGAACGAAGCCTGGTCGCCGGGCTGGACGAAGCGGCCGAGCGCTGCCCGGCGGTCGCGCGCGCCCTCGGCCGGGTCGGCTATCCGGCCCTGCGCCGGCGCCCGCCGGGCTTCGCCACCCTGCTGCGCGCCATTGTCGGCCAGCAGGTCTCGGTTGCCAGCGCCGATGCCATCTGGGCGCGGCTCGCCGGCCAGGTCGGCCCGCTGACGCCCGAAGGGCTGCTGGCGCAGGGCGGGGACGCGCTGCGCGCCTGCGGCCTCAGCGGGCCGAAAACCCGCTATGCGCGGGCGCTTGCCGAGCGCTGCGCCTCCGGCGCGCTCGACCTCGACCGGCTGGCGGCGATGACGGACGAAAAGGCGGCGGACGCGCTGACCGCGGTTCCCGGCATCGGCCGCTGGACGGCGGAAGTGTATCTGCTGTTCGCCCTCGGCCGGCGCGATGTGCTGCCGGCCGGCGACCTCGCCCTGCGCGTCGCCGCCGGGCAGCTGTTCGATCTGCCGGCCCGCCCGCCGGAGGCCGAACTGTGCCGCCGGGCGGAGCCTTGGCGCCCCTGGCGCGGCGCCGTCGCCCATTTGCTGTGGCGCTGGTTCAGCCAGACCCGCCCCACCGCCGCCGGCCCGCCGGTATAAGCCCGCGCCATGCCGGCCGGCTTGCGCCGGGCGGTGGCAGGGGATAGATATTCGGGGCGTTCGGGGCCGGGCGCGCTTTGCCGGGTGGGCGCTCCGGCGCACCGGCCGCCCGGCGCAAGCGACGAAACATCATGACCGTATCGCCGAACGCCTGTCCTGCCCTGGTGCTGAACGCCGATTTCCGGCCGCTCAGCTATTTCCCCCTGTCGCTCTGGTCGTGGCAGGAGGCGATCAAGGCCGTCTTCCTCGACCGGGTGACCGTGCTGTCGGAATACGACCGCACGGTGCGCTCGCCCTCGGTCGAGATGGCGCTGCCGAGCGTCATTTCGCTCAAGCAGTATATCCCGTCGAACCGGCGGCCCGCCTTCACCCGCTTCAACGTGTTCCTGCGCGACCGCTTCACCTGCCAGTATTGCGGCGAGCCGGGAACGGCGGCGGACCTCACCTTCGACCATGTCGTGCCGCGCTCGCGCGGCGGCCGCACGGTGTGGGAGAACATCGTCACCGCCTGCGCGCCGTGCAATCTGCGCAAGGGCAACCGGCTGCCGCGGGAAAGCGGCATCCGGCCCCGGCGCATGCCGCAGATGCCGACCAACCATTTCCTGCAGAACAACGGCCGGCGCTTCCCGCCCAACTTCCTGCACGAGGGCTGGGCCGACTATCTCTACTGGGATACGGAGCTGGAGGCCGACTGACGGCAATTCCCCGTCGGCCGGCGGCGGCGCCGGGTCAGCTTCCGTCGTCCTTCGGGTATACGCCCCACAGCGCGCCGCGGCGGACCCAGCCCCGGTGGCCGCCGGCGGCGATGCGGCACCACGCACCGGCGCACCGGACCAGCCGGGCGACCGCCCCGGCCTCGGCGCGGGCGACGGCGGCGGCGGCCGGGTCGGGCTGCCGGCGCAGAACGGCGTTCGCCGGATCGATCAGCACGGTGCGCCTGCCGGACAGGTTGCTGACATGGATCCAGCCGACCGTCCCCCACCGGTCGCGCACCTGGCGCCAGGTATCGAGATCGCGGATGACCTCGACCGGCAGGCCGCGCCGCCGGTAGACCCAGTCGATGGGATATTGCGCGCCCGGCCCGGCGCGCAGATTGACGATGCCGAAACGCAGCGAGACGAAGCGCGGCACCTTCAGCTTCGATGCCGGGGCCGGGCCGGCCGCCGCCGCCCCCATCAGGAGCGCGGCGGCGAGGGCGCAGGCGCGGACGGGGCGGCGCGGAACCATGGCTGCGGTATGCGGCCCGCGGCAATCCTCGTCAAGCGACAGGCCGCTGCAGGCTGGACATCGCCGGGGCCCCTTGATACCCACGGGCTTCGGGAACAGGCCCGCGGGCGAGGCGCCGTCCGACCCGCCTGTGCACAGGATCGAGAGGAGTGCCAATGGCGCAGGACAAGCCGGTCGTCGTCGTCACCCGCAAGCTGCCGGACGCCATCGAGACGCGCATGATGGAGCTGTTCGACACGCGCCTGAACCGCGACGACGAGCCCATGACCGGCGCCGAGCTGATCGAGGCCTGCAGGACCGCGGACGTGCTGGTGCCGACGGTGACCGACCGGATCGACAAGGGCATCATGGCCCAGGCCGGCCCGCGCCTGCGCCTGATCGCCTCGTTCGGTACCGGCGTCGACCATATCGATCTGGCGACCGCGCGCGAACGCGGCATCACGGTCACCAACACGCCCGGCGTGCTGACCGAGGATACGGCGGACATGACGATGGCGCTGATCCTTGCCGTGTCGCGCCGCCTGGCCGAGGGCGAGCGGCTGATCCGCGCCGGCCGCTGGCAGGGCTGGGGGCCGACGACCATGCTCGGCCATCGCATCTGGGGCAAGCGCCTGGGCATTCTTGGCATGGGCCGGATCGGCCGGGCGCTGGCCCGGCGCGCCCGCGGCTTCGGCCTCTCGGTGCATTACCACAACCGGCGCCGGCTCGACGCGGCGAGCGAGGGCGAGCTCGAGGCGACCTTCTGGGAAAGCTTCGACCAGATGCTCGCCCATATGGATATTCTCTCGGTCAACTGCCCGCACACGCCGGCGACCTACCACCTGCTGTCGGCCCGGCGCCTGAAGCTGCTGAAGCCGCACGCCATCGTGGTCAATACCGCGCGCGGCGAGGTGATCGACGAGAATGCGCTCACCCGGATGCTGATTGCCGGCGAGATCGCCGGCGCCGGGCTGGACGTGTTCGAGCACGAGCCGGCGGTCAATCCCCGGCTGCTCGGCCTCGATAATGTCGTGCTGCTGCCGCATATGGGCTCGGCGACCATCGACGGCCGCATCGACATGGGCGAGAAGGTCATCGTCAATATCAAGACCTTCGTCGACGGCCACAAGCCGCCGGACCGGGTGATCGAAGCGCTGGTCTGACCGGCGGCGCCGGCTTGCGCCGCCTGCCCGGTCGAAAAGGAGGGGCGCCCGCCCCGCAAGCCGCCCCTTGTCAGGCGGCCAGGGCGCGGGCCCCGCTAAAATTTTCGATCCACTCCTTCACCCAGGCGATGCCGTCGTCCTCCGGGATCGTGCCGCCGCTGGCGTCATGGGTGAAAATCTCGCCGACCCGCCGGGCGCCGCACTCCTCCAGCACCTTGTCGAACCGCTTGCCGCCGAAATTGAACGTGTCCGAATAGGTCATGTCGCCGAGCGAGAAGACGCCGTAGCGCACGGCGCTCAGGTCCGGCTTGTGGCGGGCCAGCCCCTCATAGAGCGCCATGGCATTGTCGGGCACGTCGCCCTGGCCGTAGGTCGAGGAGACGATCAGGAAATCGCCGCCGCCGTCGAAGACCGAAATATCGAGATCGTCCATCGCCTCGACCTCGACCTCATGGCCGAGTTCGGCGAGGGTCTCGCTTATCTCATCTGCCACCATTTCGGCGGTGCCGGTCATCGTGCCGACGAGTATCTTCAGTTCCACGAGCGTCATTCCCCCATTTCCGGCCGATATACCGGGCCGGCGTGCCGCCCCCGTCCGCCGGAGGCCATCTCCGCCCCGGCGGGGCAGGGCGCGCAACATAACGCCGATATTTTCCGGTGACAAGCATTATACTGCATGTCATATACCCGGCGTCGGTACAGGCTTTGCATCATGGACATCTCCGCACCATCGCCCGACGCACCGGAGGGCCGCACCGTCCGGGAGCGGCCGCAGGACGGCAACGGCCGGCCGGCCGCCGGTCCGGAAGCCGGCCCCGGCGCGCCGCCGGACGCCTATCTGGCCGGGCTGGGCGAGCGGGTGCGCGCCGCCCGCGCCCGCCGCGGCATGTCGCGCCGCATCCTGGCCCGCGCCTCCGGCGTTTCGGAACGCTATCTGGCCCAGCTCGAGGCCGGCCGGGGCAATATCTCCATCGGCCTGCTGCGCCGGGTGGCCGGGGCGATCAGCATCCCGCTCGCCGATCTGGTGCGCGAGGGCGGCGAGCGGCCGGTCGATCTCACCCTGCTGATCCGCAAGCTGGAGCGGCTGGAGCCGGAGGCGCTGGCCGAGGCCGGCCGGCTGCTCGCCGCCGCCCTCAATCCCGGCGGGGCGGCGCAGCGGATGGACCGGATTGCGCTGATCGGCCTGCGCGGCGCCGGCAAGACGACCCTGGGCGCCGCGCTGGCGCAGCGCCGCGGCGTGCCCTTCGTCGAAATGGCGCGCGAGATCGAGCGCACCGCCGGCATGCCCGTCGACCAGATTTTCGACCTGTCCGGCCAGGCCGCCTATCGCCGCTACGAACGCCGGGCGCTGGAAGATGTGCTCGCCGCCCGGCCGGAATGCGTGATCGCGACCGGCGGCAGCATCGTCTCCGAGCCGGAAACCTGGGAGCTGCTGCTGCGGGAATGTTTCACCGTCTGGCTGCGGGCGACGCCGGAAGACCATATGCGCCGGGTGCGCGACCAGGGCGACACCCGCCCGATGGAGAACAGCGGCGAGGCGATGGCCGACCTGAAACGCATTCTGGAGACCCGGCAGGCGCTCTATGCCCGCGCCGACCTGACGGTCGATACGTCGAGCCGGCCGGCCGGGGCGACGCTGGAAGCGCTGGCCGCGGCCCTCGACAAGGCCGGGAGCGAAACTGGCAACGAAAACGAATAATAGTGCTTGCAACCCATCGAGTTGTGCATTATATTGCATAAATCCGGCAACCGGAGCAGCGTTCAACCAGCCGGCCGCCGGCGACAAGGCGGCACCCAGGGAGCGATCATGAACGAAAATATCGTCCTGTACGACCGGGAGCCCGGCGACTACAAGCACTGGTCCATCGATATCGACGGCGAGGTCGCCCGGCTGACCCTCGATGTCGATGAGGAGGGCGGCTTGCGGCCGGGCTACAAGCTCAAGCTGAATTCCTACGATCTGGGCGTGGACATGGAACTGTCCGACGCCCTGCAGCGCCTCCGCTTCGAGCATCCGGCGGTCCGGGTCGCGGTCGTGACCAGCGGCAAGGACCGGGTGTTCTGCGCCGGCGCCAATATCAACATGCTCTCCGCCTCCGAACACTGGTGGAAGGTGAATTTCTGCAAGTTCACCAACGAGACGCGCAACGGCATCGAGGACATGTCGGAGACCTCCGGCCTGAAATCGATTGCGGCGATCAACGGCGCGTGCGCCGGCGGCGGCTATGAGCTGGCGCTGGCCTGCGACGAAATCCTGATGGTCAACGACCGTTCGTCCACCGTCAGCCTGCCGGAAGTGCCGCTGCTCGGCGTGCTGCCGGGGACCGGCGGCCTGACCCGCGTGACCGACAAGCGCAAGGTGCGGCGCGATCTGGCAGATGTGTTCTGCACCACCGCCGAGGGCGTGCGCGCCGACCGGGCGAAGGACTGGAAGCTGATCGACGATTATGCGCCGCCGGCCGCCTTCGACGCGCTGGTCGCCGAGCGGGCGCGGGCGCTGGCCGCCGCCTCGACCCGGCCGGCCGATGCGCGCGGCGTCCGGCTGACGCCGCTCGACCGGCGCATCGACGATGGCGGCTACCATTACGAATTCGTCGATGCGGCGGTGGATTCGGCCGCGCGCACGGCGACGATCACGGTGCGCGGCCCGGCCGGCGATCCGCCCGCCACCGCGGCGGAGATCGAGGCTGAGGGCGCCGGCTGGTGGGTGCTGCAGATGGCGCGCGAGCTGGACGACGCGATCCTGATGCTGCGCACCAACAATACCGAGACCGGCCTGTGGCTGCTGCGCGCCGAGGGCGATGCCGAGCGCATCCTCGCCGCCGGGCGCACGCTGCTGGACTGCCGGGACAACTGGTTCGTCAACGAGACGGCACAGTATCTCAAGCGCACGCTGGCCCGCCTCGACGTGTCGTCGCGCAGCCTGTTCGCGATTGTCGATAGCGGCACCGCCTTTGCCGGCATCCTGGCCGAGCTGCTGCTGGCCGCCGACCGGTCCTACATGCTCGACGACCAGGAGGAGCCGGCCAATTCGCCCGCAATCCGGCTCGACGACACCAATTTCGGCCTGTTCCCGATGGCCAACGGCCTGACCCGGATCGCGGCGCATTTCCAGGAGGATGCCGGGGCCGAAGCCGCGGTGCGGGAGCGCACCGGCGAGGCCATCGGCCCGCAGGATGCCGCCGATCTCGGCCTCGTCACCTTCGCGCCCGACGAGCTGGACTGGGAGGACGAGGTGCGCGTCGCCATCGAGGAGCGCGCCAGCCTGTCGCCGGACGCGCTGACCGGCATGGAGGCCAGCCTGCGCTTCGGCGGCCGGGAGACCATGGCCACCAAGGTGTTCGGCCGGCTGACCGCCTGGCAGAACTGGATCTTCATCCGGCCCAACGCCGTCGGCGACCGGGGGGCGCTGAAGCTCTACGGCACCGGGACCCGGCCCGGCTATCGCTGGGAGCGCGTCTAGGCCGGCGCCCCGATATCGAAACGAACCCGCCTTCAAGGAACCGACCCATGTCGATCAACTATACCGAGAAGATTCCCAACAATGTCGATCTCGGCGCCGACCGCCAGCTGCAGCGCGCGCTCGAACGGTGGCAGCCCGCCTTTCTGAACTGGTGGGGCGAGATGGGCCCCGACGGCGATTTCCAGGCCCGGGACGTCTATCTGCGCACCGCGACTTCGGTCGATGCGAAGGGCTGGGCGACCTATGGCCATGTCCGGATGCCTGACTATCGCTGGGGCATCTTCCTCGCCGACCCGGTGCAGGAGCGCACCATCGGCTTCGGCGACAATCGCGGCCGGCCGGCCTGGCAGCAGGTGCCGGGCGAATTCCGCGCCGACCTGCGCCGCCTGATCGTCACCCAGGGCGATACCGAGCCGGCTTCGGTCGAGCAGCAGCGCATGCTCGCCTACACCTGCCCGTCGCTCTATGACATGCGCAACCTGTTCCAGGTCAATGTCGAGGAAGGCCGCCACCTGTGGGCCATGGTCTATCTGCTCCACGCCCATTTCGGCCGCGACGGCCGCGAGGAGGCGGAGGACCTGCTGGAGCGCCATTCCGGCGACGTCAACAATCCGCGCATCCTCTCGACCTTCAACGAGCCGATCGACGACTGGATGTCGTTCTTCAGCTTCACCTATTTCACCGACCGGGACGGCAAATTCCAGCTCAAGATGCTGGCCGAGAGCGCCTTCGATCCGCTGTCGCGCACCTGCCGCTTCATGCTGACCGAGGAAGCGCACCACATGTTCGTCGGCGAGACCGGCCTCGGCCGCGTCATCAAGCGGGCGACCGAGGTGATGAAGGAGCTGGACACCGACGATCCGCAGCGCATCCGCGATCACGGCGCGATCGATCTGGGCCTGGTCCAGAAATACATCAATTTCTGGTATTCCTCGTCCCTCGACCTGTTCGGCGCCGACCGCTCGACCAACGCCGCCGCCTATTTCGCCAACGGCCTGAAGGGCCGGCCGGACGAGGACCGGTTCGAGGACCATGTCGAGGCCGATACGCAATACCGGATCGAGGAGCCGACCGAAGACGGCAGCGGCGTGCGCGAGATCGAAATCCCGACCCGCAACGCCATGAATCTGATCGCGCGCAAGGGCTATTCGAAGGATTGCGATATCGGCGTCACGCGCTGGAACCGGATGATCCGCCGGGCCGGCATCGATTTCGAGTTCCGGCTGCCGTCGGACCGGTTCCGCCGCACGGTCGGCGCCTTCGCCGGCTTCCATTTCGCGCCGGACGGCACGCCGGTCACCCGCGAGGCCTATGAGAAGGCCATCGGCGGCTGGATCCCGTCGGAGGCCGACCGGGCCCACGTCAAGAGCCTGATGAAGCCGGTGACCGAGCCGGGCCGGATGGCCGGCTGGATCGCGCCGCCGGACCGCGGCATCAACAACAACCCGGTCGATTACGACTATGTCCGCCTGTAGCCGGCGGCCGGCCCGGCACGGGCCGGGCCCGGATTGAGCCCGGCGCCCCGGCCCGCGGCCGCCATGTCGGACCCGCCCGGTCCGTCCTCGCTGGTCATCGCCATCGACGGCCCGGCCGCCGCCGGCAAGGGCACGCTGGCCCGGCGCCTCGCCGCCGCGCTCGGCCTCGCCTGTCTGGATTCGGGCGCGCTCTATCGCGCTGTCGGCCTGGCGGTGCTGCGTTCGGGCGGCGACCCGGCCGACGAGGCGGCCGCCACCGAAGCCGCCCGGCGCCTGAACCCGGACCGGCTTGCCGACCCGGCCCTGCGCGCGCCGGAGACCGGCGCGGCGGCCTCGGTCGTCGCCGCCTTCCCTTCTGTCCGCGCGGCGCTGCTGGATTTTCAGCGCCGCTTCGCCCGCCACCCGCCGGACGGCCGGCGCGGCGCCGTGCTCGACGGCCGCGATATCGGCACCGTCGTCTGCCCGGACGCGACGGTGAAAATCTTCGTCACCGCCAGTCTGGACGAAAGGGCGCGCCGCCGCTTTGCGGAGTTGCAGGCGCAGGGCGCGGCGGTTATATTCGCCTCCGTCCTGAGCGAGCTGGCGGAACGCGACGGTCGCGACAGCAGCCGTGCCGCCGCCCCGCTCAAGCCCGCCGACGATGCGGCGATTCTCGATACCAGTGCGCTGGACGCCGATGCTGCGTTCCGCGCGGCGCTGGATATCGTGGCGCAGCGCGTACCCGGCGGGCTGGGCAGCGGGTTCGGGCCTGCGCAGGACATCCGGTAACGGCGCCGTTTCGGTGCTGCACTCCGACCCGGTCCGGCCGGCAGCCCCCGATGCGGGCGGCCGGTCGGGAAGCGCTCCGTCGGACTGGCAGCCATGTGCCGGCCGGAAGGCGAGAGGATATCCGAGAGACCATGACGACTGCGACAGAAACCGCGGCGGCGTCCGTTGAGGACTTCGCCGCGCTGCTCGATGCATCCCTGAAGAACCACGACCAGTTCGAAGGCAAGGTGGTGGCCGGCCGGATCGTGGCGATCGAAAACGATCATGCCGTGATCGATGTCGGCCTGAAGGCCGAGGGCCGCGTGCCGGTCAAGGAGTTCGCCCCGCCGGGCGCGGCGCCGGAGATCAAGGCCGGCGACGAGGTGGAGGTCTATGTCGAACGGCTGGAAAACGCCAATGGCGAGGCCGTGCTGTCGCGCGACAAGGCGCGGCGCGAGGAGGCCTGGATCCAGCTCGAAAGCGCGTTCAAGGACGGGCAGCGCGTCACCGGCCACATTTTCGGCCGGGTGAAGGGCGGCTTCACGGTCGATCTCAACGGCGCCGTCGCCTTCCTGCCGGGCAGCCAGGTCGATATCCGGCCGGTGCGCGATGTGACGCCGATCATGAACACGCCCCAGCCCTTCCAGATTCTCAAAATGGACCGGCAGCGCGGCAATATCGTCGTCTCGCGCCGGGCCGTGCTGGAGGAGACAAGGGCCGAGGCGCGGGCCGAGCTGATCGCGAACCTGAAGGAAGGCCAAGTGCTGCAGGGCGTGGTCAAGAACATCACCGATTATGGCGCCTTCGTCGATCTGGGCGGCATCGACGGCCTGCTCCACGTCACCGACATTTCGTGGAAGCGCGTCAACCATCCCACGGAGGCGCTGACCATCGGCCAGACCGTCGATGTCCAGGTCATCCGCTTCAACCCGGAGACCCAGCGCATCAGCCTGGGCATGAAGCAGCTCGAAGCCGATCCGTGGGACGGTGTGGAGGCGAAATATCCCGAGGGCACCCGCTTCACCGGCCGGGTCACCAACATCACCGACTATGGCGCCTTCGTCGAGCTCGAGGCCGGCATCGAGGGCCTGGTCCACGTCTCGGAAATGTCGTGGACCAAGAAGAACGTCCATCCGGGCAAGATCGTCTCGACCAGTCAGGAGGTGGAGGTGATGGTGCTGGATGTCGATCCCCAGCGCCGCCGCATCAGCCTGGGCCTCAAGCAGACCCGCGACAATCCGTGGACGACCTTCGCCGAACAATATCCGCCGGGCACGGAGCTGGAGGGCGAAATCCGCAATATCACGGAGTTCGGCCTGTTCGTCGGCCTGCCGGGCGAGATCGACGGCATGGTGCACCTTTCCGACATTTCCTGGGACACGCCGGGCGAGGAAGCCGTCGGCGGCTACCGGAAGGGCGATACGGTGAAGGTGAAGCTGCTCGAGGTCGATACCGCGAAGGAGCGGATCAGCCTGGGCATCAAGCAGCTGTCGGCAGACCCGCTTGCCGAGGCGGCCGGGTCGATCCGCAAGGGCGCCCTCGTCACCTGTACCATCACCGGCGTCACCACGGGCGGCCTGGAGGTCGAGGTCAACGGCATCCAGGGCTTCATCCGCAAGTCCGACCTGTCGCGCGAGCGGACCGAGCAGCGGCCGGACCGCTTCGCCGTCGGCGAGAAGATCGATGCCAAGGTGACCAATTTCGACAAGAACGCCCGCAAGCTCTCCCTGTCGGTCAAGGCGCGCGAGATCGCCGAGGACAAGGAGGCCATGGAGCAGTTCGGCTCGTCGGATTCCGGCGCCTCGCTGGGCGATATTCTCGGCGCCGCCCTCAACAAGGCGAAGAAGGAGGACTGACGCCCGGCCGGACCGTCTGCCCGGATCGGCCGGCGGCGCCGGGCGGCGGGTTCGTTCCGCCGCCGCTCCGCCGCGCTTCCACCCCGGCCCCGCCATGCCCGACGATCCTGCCAGCGACAGCCCGCGCGACTTCATCCGCGAGATCGTCCGCGCCGATCTGGCGGCCGGCCGGGCGCGCGCCATCGTCACCCGCTTTCCGCCGGAGCCCAACGGCTTCCTCCATATCGGCCATGCCAAGTCCATCTGCCTGAATTTCGGCCTGGCGGCGGAGTTCGGCGGCCGCTGCCATCTGCGCTTCGACGACACCAACCCGCTCAAGGAGGAGCAGGCCTATATCGACGCCATCGAGGAGGATGTGCGCTGGCTCGGCTTCGACTGGGGCGATTGCCTCTACCACGCCTCGGACCATTTCGACCGGCTCTACGAATGGGCCGAGCATCTCGTGAACCGGGGCCTCGCCTATGTCGACGACCAGTCGGCCGAAGCGATACGGGCCAGCCGCGGCACCCTTACCGAACCGGGCGAGAACAGCCCGTTCCGCGACCGCGCGCCGGCCGAGAATCTGGACCTGCTGCGCCGCATGAAGGCGGGGGAATTTGCCGAAGGCGCCCGGGTGCTGCGCGCCCGCATCGACATGGCGAGCGGCAACATGAACCTGCGCGACCCGGTGCTCTACCGCATCGTGCACGCGCCCCATCCGCGCACCGGCGACCGCTGGAAAATCTATCCGACCTACGATTTTGCCCACGGCCAGTCGGACGCCATCGAGCATGTCAGCCACTCGATCTGCACCATGGAGTTCGAGGATCACCGGCCGCTCTACGACTGGCTGATCGGGCATCTGCCGACTCCGTCGCGGCCGCGCCAGTATGAATTCGCCCGCCTCAATCTCGGCCATACGGTGCTGTCCAAGCGCCGCCTCGCCCGGCTGGTGGCCGACGGGCATGTCGCGGGCTGGGACGATCCGCGGATGCCGACGCTCGCCGGCCTGCGCCGGCGCGGCGTTCCGGCGGCCGCCATCCGCGCCTTCGTCCGCCGCATCGGCGTGGCCAGGGCCGACAGCCTGGTCGAGGCGGCCCAGTTCGACGCCGCGCTGCGCGACGTGCTGAACGAGGCCGCGCCGCGCCGGCTCGCCGTGCTCCGGCCGCTGCGGCTGACCATCGAGAACTGGCCGGAGGGCAAGGTCGATTGGCTGCCCGCCGCCAACCATCCGGCCGATCCGGCCCGCGGCACGCGCGAAATTCCCTTCGGGCGCGAGCTCTGGATCGAGCGCGACGACTTTCTCGAAGACCCGCCGAAGAAATTCTTCCGCCTCGCGCCGGGGCGGGAAGTGCGGCTGCGCGCCGCCTATCTGGTGACCTGCACGGGCGTGGAGCGGAACGCGGCCGGAGAAATCGTCGGCCTGCGCGGCGTCTGCGACCTCGATTCGCGCGGCGGCGCGGCGCCGGACGGGCGCAAGGTTCGGGGTACGATCCACTGGGTTTCGGCGGCCCATGCGGTCGAGGCCGAAATCCGCCTCTACGACCGGCTGTTCGCCGCCGAAATCCCCGGCAGTACGAGCGGCGACTGGCTCGACGACCTCAACCCGGATTCGCTGGCGGTCGCCAGCGGTGCGAAGCTGGAGCCCGCCCTCGCCGCCGCCGCGCCCGGCGAGGCGGTCCAGTTCGAGCGTCTCGGCTATTTCGCGCCCGATCCGGCCGGCACGGCGCAGCGCCCCGTCTTCAACCGCACCATCGCCCTGCGCGACAGCTGGGCGAAGCAGGCCGGAGGATAGGCCGCGCCGCCCGCGCCGGATGGACTCGCGGCGCCCCGGCGTGGGATGAATGGCGGGAACGGCCGGCCGGCCGCAGCCCATCCCGAACAGCCCGCACGACAGCCATGCCCGCCCCGCAGCTCTATCTGATCGACGGCTCGGCCTATATCTTCCGGGCCTTTCACGCCATTCCGGTCGATTCCTTCAAGCGCTCCGACGGCATTCACACCAATGCCGTCAACGGCTTCTGCAACATGATCATGAAGCTGATCGAGCAGGTGACGTCGGACGAGGCGGAGGACTATGTCGCGGTTGTCTTCGACGCCTCGTCCCGGACCTTCCGCAACGATCTCTACCCGGACTACAAGGCCAATCGCAGCGAGCCGCCGGAGGAGCTGCGCCCGCAATTCGCCCTGGTGCGCGAGGCGACCCGCGCCTTCAACCTGCCCTGCATCGAGCTCGAAGGCTATGAGGCCGACGACCTGATCGCCACCTATGCGCGCGAGGCGACGGCGAAGGGCTTCGAGACCGTCATCGTCTCGTCGGACAAGGACCTGATGCAGCTGGTGAACGACAGCGTCACCATGTTCGATCCGATGAAGGACCGGCGGATCGCCGCCGCGGAAGTGGCCGAAAAGTTCGGCGTGGCGCCGGACAGGGTGATCGACGTCCAGGCGCTGATGGGCGACAGCACCGACAATGTCCCCGGCGTGCCCGGCATCGGCGCCAAGACCGCGGCGCAGCTGATCGGCGAATATGGCGATCTGGATACGCTGCTCGCCGGGGCGTCCGGCATCCGGCAGGCGAAGCGGCGCGAAAACCTGATCGCCTTTGCCGACCGGGCGCGGCTGTCGCGCACGCTGGTCACCCTGAAGGACGATGTGCCGACCGGGCAGGCGGTGGAGGAGTTCCGGCTGACGCCGCCGGACCCGGCAACCCTGCTCGCCTTCCTGCGCGCCCAGGAGTTCCGCACCCTGACCCGCCGGGTCGAGGCCGGCTTCGTCGAGGCCGGCCTGATGGCGGCGCCGCAGGCCGAAGCGCCGCCCCCGCCGCCGCCCGAAGCGGCGGTCTACGAGACGGTGCAGGACGAGGCGCAGCTGGCCGAATGGATTGCGCGAGCGCGCGAGCGCGGCGCCGTCGCCTTCGATACCGAGACGACCTCGCTGAACGAAATGCGCGCCGAACTGGTCGGCTTCTCGCTCGCCGTCGAGCCCGGCCGGGCCTGCTATGTGCCGCTCGCCCATGTCGCGCCGGGGTCGGGCGGCGAGGCGGCACCCGGTCTCAATTTCGACGGGGCGGCCGCGCCGCAGCAGATTCCGTTCGACCGGGCGCTCGTGCAGCTCCGCGAGCTGCTGGAGGACCCGGCGACCCTCAAGATCGGCCACAATATCAAATACGATACGGTCGTGATGGCCGGCTATGGCATCGATATCGCGCCCGTCGACGATACCATGCTGCTCAGCTATGTCTGCGATGCCGGCCGGCACAAGCACGGCATGGACGAGCTGGCCTGGCTCCATTTCGAGCACGAGACGATCAAGTACAGCGACGTTTGCGGCAAGGGCAAAAGCCGGATCGGCTTCGCCGAGGCTGGGCTCGCCGAAGCGACCGATTACGCCGCCGAGGATGCGGAGATCACCCTGCGGCTGCACCGGCTGCTCAAGCCGCGCCTGGTCGCCGAGCGGGTTTCCGCCGTCTACGAAACCATGGAGCGGCCGCTCATCCCCGTGCTGGCGCAGATGGAGCGCACCGGCATCCGGGTCGATGCCGGCCGGCTGCAGCGCCTGTCCGGCGATTTCGAAGGGCGCATGGCCGGCTACGAGACCGAGATTTACGATCTCGCCGGCGAGCGGTTCGCCATCGGCTCGCCGAAGCAGCTCGGCGAAATCCTGTTCGAGCGGATGGGCCTGGAGGGCGGCCGGAAAACCCGGACCGGCGCCTGGGGCACCGGCGCCGATGTGCTCGAAAGCCTGGCCGCCGAGGGCCACGAGCTGCCGGCCCGCGTGCTGGACTGGCGCCAGCTCGCCAAGCTGAAGAGCACCTATACCGATGCCCTGGTGGCGGAGATCCACCCGGAGACCGGCCGCGTCCATACTTCCTATGCCATGGCGGTGGCCTCGACCGGGCGCCTGTCCTCCACCGATCCGAACCTGCAGAACATCCCGGTGCGGACCGAGGAGGGCCGGCGCATCCGCGAGGCCTTCGTCCCCGCCGAAGGCTGCCGGCTGGTCTCGCTCGACTATTCCCAGATCGAGCTTCGCCTGCTCGCCCATGTCGCCGGCATGGCGGTGCTGAAGGAGGCCTTCCGCAACGGCGTCGATATCCACGCCATGACCGCCTCGGAAGTGTTCGGCGTGCCGGTCGAGGGCATGGACCCGATGGTCCGCCGCCGGGCCAAGGCGATCAATTTCGGCATCATCTATGGCATCTCGGCCTTCGGCCTCGCCAACCAGCTGCGCATCGAACGGTCGGAGGCGCGCCGGTTCATCGATGCCTATTTCGCAAAATTCCCCGGCATCCGCGACTATATGGAAACCACGAAGGACTTCGCCCGCCGCAACGGCTGGGTCGCGACGCCGTTCGGCCGCCGCATCCATGTCCGGGAGATCAACGCCCGGAACCCGTCCCATCGCGGTTTTGCCGAGCGCCAGGCGATCAACGCGCCGCTGCAGGGCGGGGCGGCCGATATCATCAAGCGGGCCATGATCCGGGTGCCGGCGGCGCTCGAAGCCGGCGGGCTGGGCGCCCGCATGCTGCTCCAGGTCCATGACGAACTGCTGTTCGAGGTGCCGGAGGACGAGGTCGAGGAGACCGTCGCGGCGCTCAGGCCGATGATGGAGCGGGCCGCCCTGCCGGCGGTCGATCTCGCCGTGCCGCTGGTCGTCGATGCCGGCGCCGCCGACAACTGGGCCGCCGCCCACTGAGGGACGGCAGGGGCGGGCGCTGCCGCTGCCGGCTCAGTCCGGGTCGGGCGCGACGCGGATCATGCGCTTGCCGCGATTGTCGCCCGCCAGCAGGCCGATCAGCCCTTCGGGCGCGCGCTCCAGCCCGTCGAGAATGTCCTCCTGCACGATCATGCGGCCCTCGCCGAACCAGCGGCCCATGTCGCGCTCGGCCTCGGCGTCCCGGTCGGCGAAATCCATGACGATGAAGCCCTCCATGCGCAGCCGCTTGAACACCAGGATGCCGGGAACGCCGCGCGCGCCGGAAACCTCCGCCGTATCGTACTGGCTGATCGCGCCGCAGCACACGATCCTGCCCTTCATCGCCATATTGGCGAGGGCGGCTTCGAGAATCGGGCCGCCGACATTGTCGAAATAGATATCGACCCCGTCCGGCGCGAGGTCGGCGATGCGCTGGCGGCAGGGCTCGTTGCGATAGTCGATGCAGGCATCGAAGCCGAGCGTATCGGTCACCCAGGCGCACTTTTCCGCGCCGCCGGCGATGCCGATGACGCGGCAGCCCAGATTGCGGGCGATCTGGCCGACGAACATGCCGACCGAGCCGGCCGCGGCGGAAACCAGCACGGTCTCGCCCGCCTGCGGCCGGCCGACCTGGATCAGGCCGTGATAGGCCGTCTTGCCGGCGATGCCGTAGAGCGAGATCAGATGGCTGAGCGGCCGGACATCGGCCGGCAGCTTCGCCAGCCGGCGCGCCTTGTGGACCGAAAAATCCTGCCAGCCGAGCGCGCCGGCGACCGGATCGCCCGGCGCCAGGCCGGGGGCCTCGCTCCGCGTCACCACGCCGATGCCATAGCCGTCCATCACCGCGCCGGGGCCCATCGCCTTGCGGTAGGTATCGCCGTGCATCCAGGCCCGGTTGGCGGCATCGAGCGAGAGCAGGATCGTGCGCACCTGGACCTCGCCTTCCTGCGGCAGCGGCACATCCCCGGTGCGCAGCTCGAAATGGCGCGCCTCCAGCTTGCCGGCGGGCTTTTCGACCAGGAATATCCGGCGGTTGGATTCGGGCATGGGGCGGTTCTCCTGCAGGGGAAGGGCGTGGGCGGGCGCGGCCCTCCGGCGCCCTGCCGCCCAGCTAACCCGGAAGCCCGGCGCGTGTCACGGCCGGCGGCCGGGCGGGCGCGGCGCGAATTGACCGGGGCGGCCTTTTCCTCTTGATCGTCCGGCCTTCCCGCCCTTTGTCACCCGCCATGTCCGAAAAGCCGCTCATCCGCCGGCTCTGGGTGCTCTGCCTGATCGTGTTCATCGACATGGTCGGCTTCGGCGTCGTCATCCCGTCCCAGCCGTTCTGGACCAAATCCTTCGGCGCGACCGCCTTTGAGATCGCGCTGGTCATGTCGGTCTACGCCGCTTGCCAGTTCGTCTTCGCCTTTCCGCTCGGCTGGCTGTCGGACCGGATCGGGCGCAAGCCGATCCTGCTGTTCGGCCTGGCCGGCTCGGCGCTCAGCTTCGTCCTGGTCGGGCTGGCCGATTCGCTGACGGCAATCGTGCTGGCGCGCGCCCTCGGCGGCGCGACCGGCGCCACCATCGCGGTCGCCTACGCCTATGTCGCCGATGTAACGGCGGGCGGGGAGCGCGCCCGCGCCATGGGCCTGCTCGGCGCGTCCATCGGCGCCGGCTTCGTGCTCGGCCCGTTCATCGGCGGGGCGGTCGCCGGGCCGGACCCGGCCAATCCGGGCCAGATCGGCTTTTTCGTCGGCGCCGCCATCAGCGCGCTGGCCTTCGTCGCCGCCCTGCTGGTGCTGCGCGAACCGGCGAGCCACCGCTCGACGGCGGAGAGTACCGGCCTGCGCGCGCGCTGGCGCGGCTTCGTCATGGTGCTGTCGCTGCCGGCCGTGCTGATCCCCATCCTCGTCGCCGGCATGGCCGGCCTCGCCATGACCGGGCTGGAGGCGACCTATGCCCTGTGGGTCAACGAGGCCCATGGCTGGGGCGCGCGCGAGACCGGCCTGTTCTTCGGCTATATCGGCGTCCTGCTGGTGGTTGTGCAGGCCGGGCTGATCGGGCCGACGACGCGCCGGATCGGCGAGCGCGGGATGCTCTATCTCGGCCTCGCCTTCGCCGCCGCCGGCATGGCGCTGGTCGCGCTGTCCGATACCGTGCCGCTGGTCTTCCTCAACGGTGCGCTGATCGCCATCGGCTACGGCTTTATCGATCCGGCGGTGGGCAGCCTGATCTCGCGCAGCACGCCGGCCGACCGGCAGGGCATGGTCATGGGCGTGGCCCAGTCGATGGCGAGCCTCGCCCGGATCGCCGGTCCGGCGCTCGCCGGCCTGCTGTTCCACGAACTCGGCCGCAACGCGCCCTATATCGCCGGGGCAATCGTCATCGCGGCGGCGCTCGCCTTCGCCCTGCGGCGGCTTGCCGGCGTTGCGGTGCCGGCCGGGGCGGAAGCGCCGGACCGGGCGCGCGGCGGCGCCCGCTAGCGCCGGCACGGGCGAAGGCGCGGCGGGCAGCAGCGGCCGCATTCCGGGGCACAACTTTACAGGGCCCCGAATTGCGCTATGAAACGGATGGCGGCCGCGGCGCCGGTGCAGACGAAAGAATTTTGGGGACTCCGATGGATCTGAACGGACATTCGGCAATCGTGACGGGCGGCGGCTCGGGCCTGGGCGAAGCGACGGCGCGCCGGCTGGCCGCCGAAGGCATGAAGGTCGCGATCTGGGACCTGAACCTGGAGGGCGCCGGGCGCGTCGCCGGAGATATCGGCGGCGTCGCCATCGCGTGCGATGTGGCGGACGCCGGCTCGGCCGAAGCGGCGATTGCGCAGAGCCGCGATGCCGTCGGCCCGGCCCGGCTGCTGGTCAATTGCGCCGGCGTCGGCCCGGCGCGCACCATCGTCAGCCGCCAGGGCGAGCCGATGCCGCTCGACGCCTTCGCCCGGGTGATCGGCATCAACCTCATCGGCACCTTCAACTGCCTGCGCCTGGCGGCGGCCGACATGTCGAAGGCCGAACCGCTGGAGAGCGGCGAGCGCGGCGTTGTTATCAACACCGCCTCGGTCGCCGGCTTCGAGGGCCAGATCGGCCAGGCGGCCTATGGCGCCTCCAAGGCCGGCGTGATCGGCCTGATGATCCCGGCGATGCGCGAGCTCGGCCGCCACGGCATCCGGGTCATGACCATCGCGCCGGGCTATTTCCAGACGCCGCTGATGGATACGGTGCCGCCGGACTTTCAGGACAATCTGAAATCGTCGCAGATTTTCCCGCGCACCCGCTTCGGCCGGGCGGAGGAATTTGCCGGCCTGTGCGTCGCCATCTGCGAGAACGAGATGCTGAACGGCGATACCATCCGCCTCGACGCCGGCACCAGAATGCCGCCGAAATAGCGGCGGGCGCGGCGCAACAGGGGGGCAGCATCATGGCCTCGCGCAAGACCCTCTATCTCGCCAATCCCTATGGCTTTTCCGGCCAGCAGCGCGATGGCCCGCTGGCCGATCTGGTGCGCGCGCTCGACGCGCTGGGCGCCGAGGTGTGGGAGCCGTTCGCCCGCAACAACCAGATCGACCGCACCGGCCGGGGCTGGGCCTACCGGATCGGCCAGGCCGATCTCGCCGATGTGCGCGACAGCGACGGCCTGTTCGCCGTCGTCAATGGCTGCCCGCCCGACGAGGGGGTGATGGTGGAGCTCGGCATGGCCATCGCCTGGCAGAAGCCGGTCTTTCTGTTCCGCGACGATTTCCGGCGCTGTACCGACAGCGAGGCTTATCCGCTCAACCTGATGCTGTTCACCGGCCTGCCGGAGGACGGCTGGCGCGCCTCATGGTACGAATCGGTCGGGGAGCTGGCCGACCCGGACAAGGCGCTCGCCCGCTGGCTGGCGGGCTGATAGGGTAGGGCCGGCAGCCGGGAAGGGCGTCCGGCGCAACCGCCCAACCGCCGGCGCGCCGCGACCCTGCCGCAATAGCTCAGCCGGTAGAGCATCTGATTTGTAATCAGGGGGTCGGGGGTTCGAGTCCCTCTTGCGGCACCATCCCGTGCGGCGCCGGGTCAGCGGTTGGGCGGTTGCGGCGGCGGCCGGGCGGCCTGTTTGAGCGCGCGGCCGATCCACGCCATCAGGAAGATCGACAGGGCGGCGGCGGCGGCGAAGACATAGATGCCGCTGTGCACGCCGACCTCCGTCACCAGCGAGACCTTGACCGCGACGACGATCAGGGCGACGACGAACACATCGATCATCGACCAGCGGCCGAGCGCGTCCATCAGGCGGACCGCCCGGCTGCCGTCCGGGCTCGCCGCATCGACCCGCGCCCAGACCCAGACGGCGACGAGCAGCTTCACCGCCGGGAAGACCATCGAGAAGCCGGCGACGATCAGGAACAGCAGGAATTCGCCCTCCCGCAGCAGGCCCGCCGCCGTCTGCCACAGCGAAACCCGGTCGCTCCAGAACCACAGCCGGGTGAGCGTCATCATCGGCAGGAACCAGGCCGCGACCAGCAGGACCAGATTGGCCGCCGCCAGCGGCCCGATCCAGAAGGCGGCCGGCCGCCCGGCCAGCGCGTTCCGGTGACGCCACAGCCGGCGGCCTGCCCCGATGGTCCCGCGATCCGCCATGGTGCCGATTAAGGGCCCGGACCGGCCGATTGCAAGGGCCGCCCTGCCCGGCGGCGACCGGGCCCGTCATTGGCCCGTCGCAGTTCTGCATCTATATTGGCGCGGCTCTGTCAACGAGCCCCCAACGAGCCGGGAGCCCCGCATGTCCGCCACCGACCGCCACGCCGCCAATTCGCCGGCCGCGCGCGATATCGCCGCCGTCATCCACCCCTATACCGACCTCAAGCTCCATCGCGAGGAAGGCCCGCTGATGATCCGGCGGGGCGAGGGCATCCATGTCTACGACGACGATGGCAAGCAGTATATCGAGGGCATGGCCGGCCTGTGGTGCGCCTCGCTGGGCTTCGACAACAGCCGGCTGGTGGCGGCGGCGACCGAGGCGATGCAGACCCTGCCCTTCTATCACCAGTTTACCCACAAATCGCACATGCCGGGCGTGGAGCTGGCGGAAATCCTGCTCGAGATGGCGCCGGTGCCGATGGCCAGAGCCCTGTTCTCGAACTCCGGTTCCGAGGCCAACGACACGGCGATGAAGCTGATCTGGTACTACTGGAACGCGATGGGCCGGCCGGAGCGCAAGAAGATCATCTCCCGCCGGCGTGCCTATCACGGCGTCACCATCGCCTCGGCCAGCCTGACCGGCCTGCCGCCGAACCATATGGATTTCGACCTGCCGATCGACCGCATCCTGCACACGACCTGCCCGCACCATTATTTTGAGGCGCGCGACGGCGAGGACGAGGAGGCCTTCGCCACCCGCTGCGCCGAGGAGCTCGAAGCCCTGATCCTGGCCGAAGGGCCGGACACGATCGGCGGCATGTTCGCCGAGCCGATCATGGGCGCCGGCGGCGTGGTCGTGCCCCCGGCCGGCTATTTCCCGAAAATTCAGGCGGTTCTGAAGAAATACGATATCCTGCTGGTCGCCGACGAGGTCATCTGCGGCTTCCACCGCACCGGCAACCCCTGGGGCAGCCAGACCTTCGATATCGAGCCGGACATGATCTCCATGGCCAAGGCGCTGTCGGCCTCCTATCTGCCGATCTCCGCCCTGCTGGTGAACGAGCGGATCTGGACCGCCATGGTCGAGGCCAGCGCGCGCATCGGTACCTTCGGCCACGGCTTCACCTATTCCGGCCATCCGGTCGCCGCCTCGGTGGCGGTCGAGACCCAGAAAATCTATCGCGAGCTCGATATCGGCGCCCATGTGCGCCGCGTGCAGGGCCGCTTCCAGGCCCGGCTGCGCCAGCTGGAGAGCAGCGATCTGGTCGGCGAGGTGCGCGGCGTCGGCCTGATCGCCGGCATCGAACTGGTCCGGGACAAGGCGTCCCATACCGGTTTTGCGAAGCCCGGCAAGGTCGGCACCGTATTCCGCAAGAATGCGGAGAAGCACGGCCTGATCCTGCGCAACATCGTCGATGCGATCGCGCTGTGCCCGCCGCTGGTCATCGACGAGGCGGGTATCGACGATCTCGCCGACCGGTTTGAGGCGGCGCTGGAAGACACCGAAAACTGGGTGAGGCAGAACGGGCCGGAGTGACCGGCGCGGCGGCCGCCGTTCCAGCGGACCGCGACGGGCGCACGAGAGACGATGTGCCCCCGAGCGATCCGGCACTGAACGACCCGCCGGTGCTGCTGCGCCGGTTGCTGGACGCCGCCGTCGCCGCGGCCCGGCCCGACCGCTGCCTGCCGCCGGTGCTGGCCGCGCTGGAGGCCGGGCCGTGGGCGGCGCCCGTTCCCGATAAGCCGGATGCGCCGGGCCGCACCCTTGTGCTCGGCGCCGGCAAGGCCGCGGCGGCGATGGCGCGCACGGTCGAGGCGCACTGGCTCGACCGGGCCGATAGCGCGCCGCCGGCGCCGGGCCCGCCCGCCGGCCTCGTCGTCACCCGCTACGGCCATGCCGTGCCCTGCCGGGCGATCCGCACGGTCGAGGCGGCCCATCCGGTGCCGGACCGGGCCGGTGTCGAGGCCGCCCGCCGGATTCTCGAACTGGCGCGCGCCGCCGGCCCCGGCGACCGGGTGCTGTTCCTGCTCTCCGGCGGCGCCTCGGCGCTGCTCAGCCTGCCCGCGCCGGGCCTGTCGCTGGCCGACAAGCAGGCCGTGACCCGCGCCCTGCTCGCCGCCGGTGCCGATATCCATGCCGTCAATACGGTGCGCCGGCATTTGTCGGCGATCAAGGGCGGCCGGCTCGCCCTCGCCGCCGCGCCGGCGCGGCTGGCGACCGTGGCGATCTCGGATGTCGCCGGCGACGATCCGGCGACCATTGGCTCCGGGCCGACCTTTGCCGACCCGACCTCGCTGGCCGATGCGCGGGCCGTTCTCGCCCGCTTCGGCATTGTGCCCCCGCCGGCGGTGGCGGCCGCCCTGAACGATCCGGCCAACGAGACGGCGAAGCCGGGCGATGCGCGGCTGGCCGGCGCGGAGTACCGGCTGGCCGCGACCCCGGCCGGGGCGCTGGCGGCGGCCGGCCGGCTGGCGGCGGAGGGTGGCCTGGCGGTCGAGATGCTGGGCGACGATCTGACCGGCGAAGCGCGCGAGCTGGGCCGCGCCCACGCTGCGCTGGTGCGCGACCGGGCGGTGCGCCGGCGCGACGGCCGCCCGCTGCTGCTGCTCTCCGGCGGCGAAACCACCGTCACGCTGGCCGGCGCGCGCACCGGGCGGGGCGGGCCCAATGGCGAATATCTGCTCGGCCTCGCCGGCGCGCTGGACGGACAGCCCAGCGTGTGGGCGCTCGCCGCCGATACCGACGGCCGCGACGGCAGCGCCGACAATGCCGGCGCCATCGTCGGCCCGGATACGCTGGAACGGGCGCGGCAACGGGGCTTGCGCCCGGCGGCCTTTCTGGCCGACAACGATGCCTGGAGCTTCTTCGACGCCCTGGGCGACCTTGTCGTCACCGGGCCGACCCTTACCAATGTCAACGATTTCCGGGCCATTCTGATCGTCTGACCGGCCCGGCCGGCCGAAAGCGCGGGACCGCGATGCCCCAACGACGCGCCAGCGCCAAGATCGTCGCCACGCTGGGCCCGGCGAGCAGCGACCCGGCCACCGTTCTGGCGCTCTACCGGGCCGGTGCCGATGTCTTCCGGATCAATTTCAGCCATGGCAGCCGCGAGGATCACCGGGCGCGCATCCGCACGGTCCGCGCGGTCGAGCGGGAGGTGCGCCGCCCCATCGCCATCGTCGCCGACCTGCAGGGGCCGAAAATCCGCATCGGCACCTTCGCCCCGGCTCCGGACGGCGGGCCGGTGGAACTGGCCGAAGGCGCAACCTTCCGCTTCGACCGCGACGACGCGCCGGGCGATGCAAGCCGGGTCTGCCTGCCGCACCCGGAAGTCTACCGGGCGGTCGCGCCCGGCCAGATGCTGACCCTCGACGACGGCCGGCTGCGCCTCGAAATCGCCGAATGCTCCGAAAGCCATATCGCCGCCACCGTGCGGGCCGGCGGCCCCATCGGCGACCGCAAGGGCGTGAACCTGCCCGGTGCCGTCCTGCCGCTCTCGGCGCTGACCGCGAAGGACCGCAGGGACCTGTCCTTCGCCCTCGACCAGGGGGCGGACTGGATCGCACTCTCCTTCGTCCAGCGGCCGGAGGATGTCGCCGAACTGCGCACGCTCGCCGGCAACCGGGCGAGCGTCCTCGCCAAGATCGAAAAGCCGGCGGCGCTGGAAAATCTCGCCCTGATCGTCGATCTGTCGGACGCCGTCATGGTCGCGCGCGGCGATCTCGGCGTCGAACTGCCGCCGGAGGAGGTGCCGAGCCTGCAGAGGCGCATCGTGCGCACCTGCCGGGCCGCCGGCAAGCCGGTGATCGTCGCCACCCAGATGCTGGAATCGATGGTCTCCTCGCCGACGCCGACGCGTGCCGAAGCCTCCGATGTCGCCAATGCCGTGTACGAAGGGGCGGATGCGGTGATGCTGTCGGCCGAAACCGCGGCCGGCCGCCACCCTGTCCGCTCGGTCGATGTCATGAACCGGATCGTCCGCCGCACCGAGGCCGATCCGGCCTGGCGCAGCGCGCTCGACGCCGGCGGCAGCCTGCCGGACCCGACGGCGTCGGACGCGATCACCCTGGCGGCGCGCCAGGTCGCCGATACGGTGGGCGCGGCGGCCATCGTGACCTACACCATGTCCGGCTCGACAGCGCTGCGCGCCTCGCGCGCCCGGCCGGCGGCGCCGATCCTGTGCCTGACCGGCAGCGACCGGACGGCGCGCAAGCTGGTGCTCGCCTGGGGCGTCTCCTGTTTCTTCTCCCACGATGCCGGCAGCGTCGAGGAAATGGTCGATTATGCCGTCGAAATGGCCGGCACCCACGGTTTTGCCGAGCTCGGCCAGCCCATTGTGGTCACCGCCGGCATCCCGTTCGGCACCCCCGGTGCCACCAACCTGCTGCGCATCGCCTGGGTCGGCGCGTAGACCGGCCGGGCGGCCGCCGGCGACATGCCCGGTTGCGCGGCGGGGCGGGGTTCCGGCACAGTGGCCGGCCCCGCCAGCCGAGACAGAGTTGCGCCGATGACAGATTCCCCCGCCGCCGGAACCGCCCGCCGCGATCCGCCCTTCCGCGCCGAACATATCGGCAGCCTGCTGCGCCCGCGCGCGCTCAAGGATGCCTTCCGCGCCCACAGCGCCGGCACCATCGACGACGACGCCTTCGAGGCCGCCAAGCAGGCGGCCATCCGCGATGTCGTGGCGATGCAGGAGGGCCTGGGCCTGAAAATGGTGACCGACGGCGAATTCCGCCGCAAATCCTATTGGGGCCACTGGGTCGATGCCATCGACGGTTTCGGCGTCGCCCCGTCGCTGTTCGCCTTCCACGACGAGGCGGGCAACGAGCAGGCCTTCATCGCCGCCGACTGTACCGGCACGCTGCGCAAGACCGGGCCGATCTCGACCGAGGAGTTCGCTTTTCTCAAATCGGTCGTCGGCACGGCCGAGCCGAAGATCACCATGCCGTCGCCCTCGACGCTGCATTTCTGGCGCCTGTCGGACACGGTCGCCGGCTCCGGCTACGCGACCGACGAGGCCTTCTTCGCCGATCTGTGCGCCATCTTCCGGCAGGAGATCGCCGATCTCGCTGCCCTGGGTTGCCGCTATGTCCAGCTCGACGAGGTGCCGCTCATCATGCTCGGCAGCCCGGCCGTGGTCGCGCAGGTGCGGGCGCTGGGCGGCGACCCGGACCGGCTGATCGATCTGTATATCGAGGCGATGAACGAAGCCGTGCGCGACCGCGGCAGCATGGTCGCCGGCATGCATATGTGCCGGGGCAATTTCCGCGGCCAGTGGCTTTCCGAAGGCGGCTACGACCTGATTTCCGAACGGGTCTTCCAGCGCGTCGATGTCGATGTCTTCATGCTCGAATACGATACCGGGCGGGCCGGCGGCTTCGAGCCGCTGCGCCATGTGCCGGACGACAAGAGCGTCGTGCTCGGCATCGTCAGCTCCAAGGTGGCGGAGGTCGAGGCGGCCGAAGCGCTGAAGCGCCGGATCGACGAGGCGGCGCGCTTCATCGACCGTGAGCGCCTGGCGCTGAGCCCGCAATGCGGCTTTGCCTCGACCGTCGCCGGCAATCCGGTCACCGAGTCGGCCGAGCGGGCCAAGCTCGAAACCGTCGTCCGGGTGGCGAGCGACGTCTGGGGCTGCGGCGGCTGAAGGCGGCGCCCGGCGAAGGGCCGGTTCAGGCGCCGCCGGCCGGCGCCGCCAGGAACGGGCGCAGCGCCGCGATCAGGCCGGCCGGATTGTCGCCGGGGATGTTGTGGCCGCCCTCGACCTCGACCAGCGCGATATTGGCGTTCGTTGCCTTCACCTTCTCCGCCGTCTCCGGCGCGAACATGTCGGATTGCCGGCCGCGCAGCACGAGGATCGGGCAGGCGATAGCGGCCAGGCACGCCCACAGGTCGGCGCCATGGTCGGGCTTGATGCCCTCGTCGCGGGTCTTGCGGAACACTTCGCGGAAATAGGGGTCGCGCGCCACCGTATAGGCGCCGTTGAAGGTGCCGAGATAGGCGTCGAAGCGTGCCCGCGTGCGCGCATCGGCGCTCGCCGGGTCCTTGCCGAAATAGCGCAGCGCATCGTCGAGATCGGCGAAGGAGGCGGGCATGTCCACGGTCGTGTTCATCACCCGCATCGATCCTGCCCTGGCGTTGGTCGGCGAATAATCGACCAGAATAAGCTTCTCCACCCGGTCGGGATGGGCCGAGGCGGTATAGGTCGCGTTGCGCCCGCCCATCGAATGGCCGGCAAGGACGAAGCGGTCCCAGCCCAGCCGGTCGGCGAGCGCCAGCACGTCGGCGGCAAAATCCTGCACCTTGTAGGCCTGGCGCGCGCTCCAGGTCGAACTGCCGAAGCCGCGCATGTCCATGGCGGCGATCTCGCGGCCGCCGGCCGGATCGCGGGCGAGCGCGTCGGCGATCTCGACCCAGTCCCACGAGAAATAGGACTGGCCGTGCAGGACGATCATCGGCGTGGCGCCGGGCGCGCCGAAGCGGCGGAAGAAGATCGTGACATCGCCGGAATCGACCTGGTCGGTCCGGTGCTCCGGCAGAACGAAGGATGCGCTCATCGGGTCGGGTCTCCTGAAATGGCGGGCGGCGGCCCGACGCTAGAGACGAACCTGCAACGCCGTCAAATCCATTTTGCCTGTCCGGCCGGGTTGCCGGTAAAGTCGTGATCGAGCCATCGGGCGGCGAACGCCCCCGGCGATTCCGCAAGGGAGGCAGGAGAATGGATGGAAACCCGCTATCGGCTTCGCAGGCCGGAACGTCCGGCGCGGCAGCCGGCGTGCCGCTGCGCGGCATCGATCATCTGGCAATCGTGACCGACGACCTCGTCGCGACGCTCGATTTCTACACCCGGGTCCTGCGCATGCAGCTCGTCCATGTGCGCCGCGTGCCCTATGCGCCGGACCGCGGCCAGCCGCCCTATGACCGGCTGCGCCATTATTTTTTCGACATGGGGGGCGATTCGCTGTTCGCCGTGTTCGAATATCCCGAAGGCGTGCCGAAGGCCGACCGGGACCGGATCGGCGCCATGCAGCATGTCGCCTTTCATGCGCCGCACGAACGCTTCGACGACATGCGCGCCCATATCCGCGCCAGCGGCGTGGAGATTACCGAGCCCATCGATCTGGGCGACGGTTTCCTCTCCGTCTATTTCTACGACAATAACGGAATCCGGCTGGAGATCAGCACGCGCGTGCCGGGTTACGATCCGTCGGTCGTCCAGTCGGCGCGCCAGACCAGGGCACAGGCGAAGGCGGAGCTGGAAACCCTGTTCGACGATTCCGCAACGGTGGAGGCCTGGCTGGAGCGCATGCCGCTGCTCGACGGCTGAGCGTGCCATCTCCACAGGGGGCCGGCCGGCAACCGGGCTGGCGCGGCGGCCGCCGGGAACCTAGAATGCGCGTTCGCGGGGCTTGCTCGCCGGCGCGAGCGCGCGGGCGCAATCAGGGAGGACAAGCAATGAAACGCAAGGGAACCGCGGTCGTTCTGGCCGCACTCTTCGCCGCGGCGGCCTGGTCGGCGCCGGCCAGCGCCAAGATCGAGCTGAAGCTGGCGCATTTCGTGACGGCGAAGCATTCGTTTTCGCAATGGCTCGCCCGCTGGGCCAAAGAGGTCGAGCAGAAATCCGGCGGCGAGATCGCCTTCAAGGTCTTTCCCGGCGCCCAGATGGGCCCGCCGCCGAAATATTACGATCTCGCCCGGACCGGCCGCGCCGACGTGACCTGGTCGGGCCACGGCTTCACCCCCGGCCGGTTCCCGCTCACGGAACTGTCGAACATGCCGTTCCTGATCGGCAGCGCCGAGATCGGCACCAAGGTGCTGAACGATGCCGGTCTGCGCGCAAAATATCTCGATGCCGAGCACAAGGGCACGAAGGTGCTCGTCCTGCTCACCCATCAGCCCGGCAACATCCACACGGCCAAGACGCCGGTGCGCACCATCGAAGACATGAAGGGGCTGCGCATCCGCTTCGCCTCCCAGACCATCCGGGACTTCATCCGGGCGCTGGGCGCGACGCCGCGCGGCCTGCCGCCGACCCAGATCGTCGACCAGATGCAGAAGGGCACGCTGGATGGCGCCTTCATCGATTATGGCGGCGCCGGCATCGCCTTCCGCATGGGGCCGGTGACCAAATTCACCACCGAAATGTACAGCTATGTCGCCAGCTTCTCGGTCAACATGAACGCGAAGACCTGGGCGTCGCTGCCGCCGAAGCTGAAGAAGGTCATCGACGACACCATGACCGGCCGCGAGAAGGAAATCGGCCATGAGTGGGACAAGCTGGACGCCATCGGCAAGAACATCATGGTGAAGGCCGGGACGACGCCGGTCCTCCTGTCGGCGGAACAGGCGAAGAAGTTCCGCGAGGTCGGCGCCCGGGTGACCGAGGCGCGCATCGCCGCGCTGGAGAAGAAGGGCCTGCCGGCGCGCGAGGTCTATGCCGCGATGAAGGCGCTGGCGGCGAAGCACGCGACGGGCTCGCGCAACTTCCTGCGGCAGTAGCGGCGAAGCGGGCGGCCGGGGCGCCGGCGGACGCGGCGCCGTGACCGGCGCGCAGGACGGGCCGCCGGCCGCCGGTTCTCCGGAGGATTCGGGGCTGCCGGGCCCGCTGGAGCGGGTGGCGCGGGCCTTCTCCCTCGCCGCCGCCCTCTTCCTGCTCTTCATGATGCTGTTCACCTCGGCTTCCGTGGTGCTGCGCTATGTCGCGAACTGGACCGGGGAGAACGATGTCGACATCATGGTGTGGGCGTTCGCCGCCTGCATCTTCCTCGCCCTGCCGGCGGTCACTCTGCGCGACGGCCATGTCGCGGTGGACCTGATCGACCAGATCGCGCCGCCGCGGCCGATCCGGGCCCTGCGCTGGCTCGGCCTGCTGCTGGCGATTGCCTTCCTCGCCGCCTCCTTCTTCCAGGCGCTGCCGCTCGCGCTCGAAAAGCTGGAATTCGGCGAAAACACCATGTCGCTGGATATCAACCGCTTCTGGCTCTGGCTGCCGATGCTGATCGGCATCGGCAGCGCCACCCTCGCCGGCCTGGCGGTCGCCCTGGTCTGGCTGCGCCGCGGCCCGCCCGCTTCCGGCGGCGGCGCGCCGCTCTGAGCCGCCAGCCGCCGCGATGACGGGGGAAGTCTACGGCCTGCTCGGCCTGCTCGCGGTCCTCGGGCTGATCCTGATCCGGGTACCGGTCGGCGCCGCCCTCGGCATCGCCGGCCTGCTCGGCTATGCGGCGATGGACGGCTGGCGCAATGCCGGCCTGGCGGCGGGCGAAACCGCCTCCTACCTGGTGGGCGAGGATGCCTACGGCCTCACCGTGGTGCCGCTGTTCATCCTGATGGGCGTCGTCGCCACCCGGTCGGGCATGTCGGCCGATCTGTACCGGGCGGCCAACGCCCTGTTCAGCGGCCTGCGCGGCGCGCTCGCCATGGGCACCATCGGCGCCTGCGCCGGCTTCGGCGCCATCTGCGGCTCGTCGCTGGCCACGGCGGCCACCATGTCGCGCGTCTCGATCCCGGAAATGCGCCGCTTCGGCTATGACGAGAAGCTGGCGACCGGCACCGTCGCCTCCGGCGGCACGCTGGGCATCCTCATTCCGCCGTCGGTCATCCTGATCTTCTATGCCATCATCGCCGAGGCCGGCGTGCCGGAGCTGTTCGCCGCCGCCCTGCTGCCCGGCCTGGCGCTCGCCGCCCTCCATGTCCTGACCATCGCCATCATCGGCTGGATCGCGCCCGGCCGGGTGCCGAAAATGCCCGGCCTCGCCCTGGTCGAGCGGCTCGAACCCCTGCTCGGCCTGTGGAAGATCGTGCTGCTGTTCGGCATCGCGGTCGGCGGCATCTATCTCGGCATTTTCAGCCCGACGGAGGCGGCCGCCATCAGCGCGCTGGTCGCTATCCTGATCGCTGCCGCGACGCGCACGCTCGATGCGGCCGGCTTCCGCGCCTGCCTGTTCGAGACGGTGGCGACCACGGCGATGCTGTTCTTCATCGTGCTCGGCGCCTTCCTGTTCAAGGAATTCATCGTCCTCACCCAGCTGCCCCAGGCGGTCATCGACCTGTTCGGCGCCGGCTCGCTCCATCCCTGGCTGATTATCCTGCTGATGCTGGCGGTCTATCTGGTGCTCGGCTGCTTCCTCGATTCGCTCAGCATGATTCTCATCACCGTGCCGGTGTTCCTGCCGCTGGCCGAGGGCATCGGCTACGACAAGGTCTGGTTCGGCATTTTTGTGGTCGTGGTCGCCGAGGCCGGCCTGATCACGCCGCCGGTCGGCATGAACATTTTCGTCATCCGCGCCCAGCTGCCGGATATCGATCTCGGCGCGGTCTATCGCGGCATCGTGCCCTTCCTGTTCGCCGATACCGCGCTGGTCGTTCTGCTCGTCCTGCTCCCCGGCCTCGCCCTGTGGCTGCCCGGCCTGCTCTACTGACGCGCGGCGCCCCCTTTCCGCCCGCCGCCGCCCTGTCTATAGAACGGGGGCGACAGACCGGGGCCGGCGGCCGGGCCCGGCACTTCCACGCCGCCGCAGGAGGCGCCCGATGCAGCAGGTTTACGCCACCGAGTATGTCACCGTCGCCCGGCAGGGCCGGATCGCCATCCTGACCCTCGACCGGGCGGAGAAGCGCAACGCCGTCTGCGACGGGCTGATCCGCGATATCCGCAGCTTCGTCGATGCGCTCGATCCCGGCGAGACCGGCGCGGTCGTCCTGCGCGGTGCCGGCGACCATTTCTGCGCCGGCCTCGACCTCGCCGAGCACAAGGAGCGGCCGCCCTTCGAAAGCGTGCTCCATTCGCGCTTTTGGCACGAGACGCTGGACAAGCTGGAATTCGGCCCGGTGCCGGCGGTCGCCGCGCTGCAGGGCGGCACCATCGGCGGCGGGCTGGAGATCGCCACCGCCTGCCATGTCCGGGTGGCGGACCTGTCCGCCTTCTACCAGCTGCCCGAAGGCCGGCGCGGCATCTATGTCGGCGGCGGCGCCAGCGTGCGCGTCCAGCGCATCATCGGCTTCGACCGGATGCGCGAGATGATGCTGACCGGGCGGCGCTACGATGCCGGGGAGGGCCTGCGCCTCGGCCTCAGCCATTATGTCGAGCCCGCCGGCACGGCGTTCGACAGGGCGCTGGCGCTGGCCGACGACATCGCCGGCAACGCAAGGATCAGCAACTATATGATGATCAACGCCCTGCCGCGCATCGCCGACATGGACCGCATGGCTGGCAGTTTTACCGAAAATGTCGCCAGCGCCCTGTCCCAGACCAGCGACGAGGCACGGCGCGGCATCGAGGCGTTTCTGAACAAGCAGGATATCCGCTTCGACCGGGATTGAGGCGCCGTCCTCCGGGGCGCCCCCGCTCACACGATATCGGTGTTCGGCTCCAGGCCGAGCAGCAGCCGGCCATAGATCTCCGCGCTGGTATCGAACGCGAGCAGGCCGTGCATGTTGATGGCGTGCAGATTGCGCCAGCCGCGCTGCAGCCCGCTTTTCAGCGACAGGCCGGAGGCGCCGGCGGTGTGGAACAGCCGGTCCATCGCCTCCATGCACAGGCGGACGGCCTGGGCGCAGTCCATGCGGATGCGGCCGCGCATCGCCATCGGCATCCGCTCGTGCGCTTTGGCGTAGCGGTCGATATCGTCGGCGATGCGGGTGAGCAGGAATTCGGCGCAATCGATCTGCGTCGCCGCCGCGGCGACGGCGATCTGCGTGCCGACAAAGGCCTCGGCGGTATAGTCCGTATAGGCCAGCGCCTTGCCGGGCACCATGCGCAGATATTCCGGCAGGGCGGCGCGGGCGATGCCGAGCGCGCTGCCGGTGATGCACAGGGCCAGCACCGGCACGGCCTCGGCCCGGTAGAGCCAGCCGTCATAGCCTTCCAGCCCCGGCGTTTCGAGCGCGAACAGCCGGTCCAGCGACAGATAGCGGTGCGCCGGCACCTTGAGGCCCGAACAGGTGAGCGAATTGCTGCCCGTGCCCTGCAGGCCGGCGACATGCCAGTCGTCGCGGATTTCGACCTCGGCCGCCGGCACCAGGAAATCGCCGGCATCGACGATTTCGCCGGAGCTGTCGCCCTCCGCGACCACTTCGGCGCCGAGCACGAGCCAGCCGGCGTGCTGGCAGCCGGAGCCGAAGGGCCAGAAGCCCTGCAGCGTGTGGCTGCCGTCGGCATGGCGCACCGCCTTGCCGCGCGGGCCGATCACGGCGGCAACCAGCGTCGTCGGCGCTTCGCCATAGACTTCCTGCAGCGCCCGCTCCGGAAAATGGCCGAGCATCCAGCTGTGCGCGTGGGCGACGCCGGCGACCCAGGCCGCCGAGCCGCAGCCCTCGGCCAGCGCGGCGATCACGTCGAGATGGGTGCGCATCGACATTTCCCAGCCGCCGGCCCGGCGTGGCTGGATGACCTGCAGCAGGCCCTGTTCGCGCATCAGCGCGATCGAATCGTCCGGCACCCGGCGCAGGGCGTCGGCCTCGGCGGCATTGTCCTTCAGCGCAATCGCGACCCGCCGGGCCCGCGCCACGATCTCGCTTTCCGAAGGGATTGCGGCGTCCGCCGGCTTGCTGAGCGTTTCGACCGCCATGATGTCCTCCCCCGTTTCCTGTCCTGCACCGCTGCGCCGTGTCAGGCCTTTCCGCCATGCAAGGCATTTCCGACGGTACAGTCAAGCCCGGTCCGGCCGTGACAAGGGCAGGGCGTCCGGGCTAGTTTCCCGCCTTTCGCCCCTTCCGAAACCGCCACCGCCCCTGGACGACCCGTGTTCGAACGGCCCGCCCCCGACCGCCCGACCCTTGCCGAGACCCTGCGGGCCGTCCGCCCGCATCATCTCGCCAATGCCGTCGTGGCCTTCCTGTTCGCCTCGACCGGGCCGGTGGCGCTCATCCTCACCGTCGGCATCGCCGGCGGGCTCGGCACCGAAATCCTGTCGTCATGGATTTTCATCGGCTTCGCCGCCGGCGGCGCCATCACGCTTGCCATGAGCTGGTTCTACCGCCAGCCGCTTGCCTTCGCCTGGACCATTTCCGGCACCGCGATTGCCGGTCAGGCCCTGCTGAAATATCCGTTCGCCGAGATCGTCGGCGCCTATATGGCGACCGGCGCGATCATGATCCTGCTCGGCCTGAGCGGCGGCTTCAGCGCGATCATGCGCTACACGCCGCAGCCCATCGTCATGGCCATGGTCGCCGGCGTGTTCCTGAAATTCGGCATTCTGGCGGTCGATGCCTTCGACAAGGAGCTCCGGATCGCCCTGGCGGCGCTGATCGCCTTCGTCGCCTTCTCCTTCTGGAGGCCGGTGGCGCGTTCGCTGCCGCCGGTGCTGATGGCCTTGGTCGCCGCCGCCGTCGTCGCGGTCTCGGGCGGGCAGTTCGCCCTCGAAGGCGACCTGCCGACCGGCATCGCCCGGCCGGCTTTCATCGAGCCGGTCTTTTCCCGGGCGGCGCTGCTGGATCTGGTGCTGCCGCTGCTGGTATCCGTGCTCGCGCTGCAGAACGCCCAGGGCATCGCCATCCTGCGCGTCGCCGGCCACAGGCCGCCGGCCGATACCAGCACCTTCGTCTGCGGCGCCGGCTCCCTGCTGTTCGCCGCCTGCGGCAGCGTCAATACCTGCATGACCGGGCCGACCAACGCCATCCTCGCCTCCGCCGGGGCGCCGCGCTTCCATTTCGTCGCCGCCTTTATCTGGGCGGCGCTGGCCATCGCCTTCGGCCTGCTGGCGCCGGTCGTGACCCGGCTGGCCCTGTCGGTGCCGGAGGCCTTCATCTACACGGTCGGCGGCCTCGCCATGCTGCCGGTGCTGCAGCAGGCCTTTGCCGCCGGCTTCGGCGGACGCTTCGCCATCGGCGCGACCGTCACCTTCGTCGTCACCGTGACCGATCTGATCCCCGGCGTGGATGTGTCGCTGCTCGGCATCGGCGCGCCCTTCTGGGGCCTCGTCTTCGGCGCGGCCGCCTCGGCCCTGCTCGAACGGCAGGATTTCGCCGCCCTGATCCGCGCCGATGCCGATCCGGCGGCGGGCGCCCGGCCGGCAGAAACGCCCAAAGTCCTCGACGGGCCGGGGCCCGGCCGCACCCCGGCCGCCGCCGCCGACCTGCCCGAAGGCCCCATCGTCGTGGTCGCGCCCGCGCCCGGCCCGGATGTCGACCGGGTGCTGATCGCGCTGGGCGAGAAGGGCCTGGCCTGCCGGCTGGTCGAGGAGATGGCGTGGCATTCCGGCGGGCCTTCCGCCGCCCCGGAGAATCCGCTCGGCCGCAACCCGCTGGTCCGCTTCGGCGGCGGGGTGGCGTTCGCCGATACGCGCACGATCCTCGACTATCTGGACACGATCTGCCCGGTCCCGGCCCTGATGCCGGCCGATCCGGCGGAGGCCTTCGCGGTCAAGAGCCATGAGGCGCTCGCCGAGGGCGTGAACGCCGCCGCCGTGGAGCTTCATGTCGCCGGCCTCGGCGCGGTCGATGGCGCGACCGGCGACTGGTTCGACCGCCGCCGGGCCCGGGTGCGCGCCGGCCTTGCCGCGGCCGCCGGGCAGCTCGGCGACCGGCCCTGGGTCGTCGGCGCGGATTTCTCCCGCGCCGATATCGCCCTGGCGGCCATGCTGGCGAACCTCGACCGGCAGCTGCCCGAGCTGGACTGGCGCAGGGCCGCGCCCGGCCTCGCCGCCTGGTTTGCCGCCATCGCCGCCCGCCCCGCCGTCGCCGCCATCCTGCCGCGCCGCCTGCGCTGAAGGGGGTGCAGGACGGGCGAAAGTTCTTTGGGGGGTCGGGGATTTTGCTATAATCGCCGTCCGGCGGGAGCGGCTGCCGGGGCGGCATACGGTTTTGACATTCGGCGGCCGGCGCACCGGCCGCGCCCAACAGGAAAGCGCTGACGGCATCCTATGAAGATTTCCATCGAGCGCGCCGCGCTCCTCCGCTCGCTGGCCCATGTCCAGAGCGTGGTGGAGCGGCGCAATGCCATTCCCATCCTGTCCAATGTGCTGATCGACGCGAGCGGCGAGGCCGTTCGGCTCCATACTTCCGATACGGATATCGCCATCGTCGAGACGACCGAAGCCACCGTCGCGGCGGCCGGGTCGACGACGACGCCGGTGCACACGCTGCACGACATCGTGCGCAAGCTGCCGGAGGGTGCCCAGGTCGAGCTGGCGCTGGAGGACGACGGCAACCGGCTCGCCCTGCGCGCCGGCCGCTCCAGCTTCCGGCTGAGCTGCCTGCCGAGGGAGGGCTTCCCGGCCATCGACAGCGACGAGCTGCCCCACGAATTCGCCATCGGCGCGGACGATCTGCGCACCGCCATCGACCGCACCCGCTTCGCCATCTCGACCGAGGAAACCCGCTACTATCTCAACGGTATCTACTGGCACGCCAGGGAGGCGGACGGCGTCAAGCTGCTGCGCAGCGTGGCGACCGACGGCCACCGGCTGGCCCGGCTGGAAATGCCCCTGCCGGCGGGGGCGGACGGCATGCCCGGCGCCATCCTGCCGCGCAAGACGGTCAACGAGCTGCACCGGCTGATCGGCGACGGCGACGCGACGGTGCAGATCGGCCTGTCGGAGAACAAGATCCGCTTCGCCTTCGGCGATATCGTGCTGACCTCGAAACTGATCGACGGCACCTTCCCGGACTATGAGCGGGTCATTCCGGGCGACAACGACCGGTCGATGACGGTCGCGACCAAGGCGTTCCAGGAGGCGGTGGACCGGGTCTCGACCATCTCCACGGAAAAGTCGCGGGCGGTCAAGCTCGTGCTCGGCAATGGCAGCCTGACCCTGCAGGCGACCAGCCCGGATGCCGGCAGCGCCACCGAGGAGCTGGAGGTCGCCTATGCCGACGAGGACATGGAGATCGGCTTCAACGCCCGCTATCTGCTCGATATCGCGACCCAGATCGAAGGCGAAGAGATGAAGTTCGAACTGGCGGACAGCGGCTCGCCGACCGTCATCCGCGACATGGCGGACGATGCCTCGCTCTACGTGCTGATGCCGATGCGGGTCTGACGGGGTTTTCGACACCTGCTCGACCGGACCGACAAGCCGACCGACGGCCCGATCCCGGATGGCATGGCGCCGCCGGGCTGCCGGCGCGCGGCCGGAGCGCCGCCGCCTGCCCCGGCGAACTGCGCGGCCGGCGCGGATCGGCCGGCGCAGGCCGCTCCGGCGCTCCCCGCCCCGGCCTTCGCGGTGCGCCGGCTGGCGCTCACCGCCTTCCGGTCGTGGCGCAGCGCCCGGCTCGAAGTGCCGGCGGCGAGTGTCGTGCTGACCGGCGCCAACGGCGCGGGCAAGACCAACCTGCTGGAGGCGCTTTCGCTGCTCGCACCCGGCCGCGGCCTGCGCCGCGCGCCCCTGGCGCAGCTGCAGCATCGCGCCGGGTCCGGGCCGGCCGGCGCGGCCGACTGGGCGGTCAGCGCCTGGGTCGACAGCGCCGACGGCCCGCGCCGGATCGGCACCGGACGCGACCCCGGAAACGATGCGGGCGACGGCGCGAAGGACGATCCGGCGACCGCCGGGCGGCGCATCGTGCGCATCGACGGCGTGCCGGCGCAGAGCCAGGCCGATCTCTCCGCCCTCGGCGCGGTCGCCTGGCTGACGCCGGAGATGGACGGGCTGTTCGCCGGCCCGGCCGGGGCGCGGCGCCGCTTCCTCGACCGGCTGGTCGCCGGCTTCCTGCCGCGCCACGCCACCCGCCTCGCCGCCTACAGCAAGGCGATGCGGGAGCGTAACCGGCTGCTGCGGGACGGGACGCCCGATCCGGCCTGGCTCGATGCGCTGGAGGCGACGATGGCCGAACAGGGCATCGCCGTCGCCGCGGCGCGGGCCGATTTCGTCGCGCGACTGGTCGCGGCCTGCGCCGCGCGGGTCTCGGCCTTCCCGGTGCCGGACCTCGGCCTCGCATGGGCGACGGACGGGGAGGGGGACGGCGCCGCCGGCGCGCCGGATGCCGCGCCCGATGCCGTGCCGGCATGGGCGGACGCCGGCGTGCCGTCGCTGGTGGCGGAGGAGGCGCTGCGCGCCCGGCTCAGGGCCGGGCGCGGCGCCGATGCCGCCGCCGGGCGGGCGCTGGCCGGGCCGCATCGCATGGATCTCGCCGTCCGCTTCGCCGCGCGGGACATGCCGGCTGCCACCTGTTCGACCGGCGAGCAGAAGGCGCTGCTGATCGCGCTGATCTTGGCGGCGGCCCGCCTGCAGGCGATCGGGCGCGGTGCGGCGCCGCTGCTGCTGCTCGACGAGGTCGCCGCCCATCTGGACGGCGGGCGCCGGGCCGCCTTGTTCGACGAGATCGAGCAGCTTGGCTGCCAGGCCTGGATGACCGGCACCGATGCCGGCCTGTTCGAAGCCCTGCGCGGCCGGGCCAGCTTCGTCGCCGTCGCGGACGGCGCGCTCGCGCCCGCCGGCGGGCCGGACGCAGCGACAGGCGGGGTGGCATGAGCGCCGGCGAGGCTTCCGCACCGCCGCCCGCCGATCTGCCGGCGCCGGCCGTGCCGCCCGATGCGCCGCCCGCCGCCATGGACCCGGCGGCGGATTACGATGCCGATTCGATCAAGGTGCTGCGCGGCCTCGATGCGGTGCGCAAGCGGCCGGGCATGTATATCGGCGATACCGACGACGGTTCCGGCCTGCACCATATGGTCTATGAAGTCGTCGACAACGCCATCGACGAGGCGCTGGCCGGCCATTGCGATACCATTCTGGTGACGCTGAACGGCGACGGTTCGGTGACCGTGAGCGACAACGGCCGCGGCATCCCGACCGAACTGCACCCGGAGGAAGGGGTGAGCGCCGCGCGGGTCATCATGACCCAGCTCCATGCCGGCGGCAAATTCGACCGCAATTCCTACAAGGTCTCCGGCGGCCTGCACGGGGTCGGCGTGTCGGTGGTCAACGCGCTCTCCGAACGGCTCGACCTGCGCATCTGGCGCGGCGGAAGGGAGCACGCCATGACCTTCCGCCATGGCGAGCCGGAGGCCGATCTGGCGGCCGTCGGCGACAGCGGCGGCCGGACTGGGACGGAGGTCAGCTTCCTGCCGTCGGCCGATACGTTCAGCATGACCGAGTTCGATTTCGGCACGCTGGAGCACCGGCTGCGCGAACTGGCGTTCCTCAATTCCGGCGTCCGCCTGACGCTCACCGACGACCGACATGTCGAGCGCCGGTCGGTCGACCTGCATTACGAGGGCGGGATCGACGCCTTCGTGCGCTATCTGGACCGCAACAAGACGGCGCTCCACCCGGCGCCGGTCGCCATCGCCGGCGAGCGCGACGGCATCGGCATCGAAATCGCCCTGCAGTGGAACGATTCCTATCACGAAACCACCCTGTGTTTTACCAACAACATCCCGCAGGCCGATGGCGGCA
The DNA here is from genome assembly GCA_965221475.1 of Alphaproteobacteria bacterium. Taxonomy (GTDB): domain Bacteria; phylum Pseudomonadota; class Alphaproteobacteria; order Bin65; family Bin65; genus Bin65. The sequence continues at coordinate 2,129,851 of OZ244891.1, forward strand.
CCCATCTGGCCGGCTTCCGGGCCGCGCTCACCCGCCAGATCAACAGCTATGCCAATGAGAGCGGGATCGCGCGCAAGGAGAAGGTCGCGCTCACCGGCGACGATGCGCGCGAGGGGCTGACCTGCGTTCTGTCGGTCAAGGTGCCCGATCCGAAATTCTCGTCCCAGACCAAGGACAAGCTGGTGTCGTCCGAAGTCCGCCCGGCGGTCGAGAGCTTCGTCAACGACCGCCTCGGGCGCTGGCTCGAAGAGAATCCGGGCGATGCCCGGCGGGTGATCCAGAAGATCGTCGAGGCCGCGGTGGCGCGCGAGGCGGCGCGCAAGGCGCGGGAGCTGACCCGGCGCAAGGGCGCCTTCGATGCCGGCTCCCTGCCCGGCAAGCTGGCCGATTGCCAGGAGCGCGATCCGGCGCGTTCGGAACTGTTCATCGTCGAGGGCGATTCGGCCGGCGGCTCGGCCAAGCAGGGGCGCGACCGGCGCTTCCAGGCGATCCTGCCGCTGCGCGGCAAGATTCTGAATGTCGAGCGCGCACGCATCGACAAAATGCTGTCGTCGCAGGAAATCGGCACGCTGATCGCCGCGCTCGGCACTGGCATCGGCCGCGACGAGTTCGATATCGCCCGGCTGCGATATCACAAGATCATCATCATGACGGACGCCGATGTCGACGGCTCCCATATCCGCACGCTGCTGCTCACCTTCTTCTATCGCCAGATGCCGGAGATCGTGGAGCGCGGCCATCTCTTCATCGCCCGGTCGCCGCTCTACAAGGCCCGGCGCGGCCGCTCGGAAGTCTATCTGAAGGACGACCGGGCGCTGGACGGCTTCCTGATCGATACCGCGCTCGACGATGCCGCGCTCGAACTCCATGACGGCAGCGTGCTCGCCGGGCCGGACCTGCGCGGGCGGGTCGAGCAGGCGCGGCGCATCAAGGCCCTGATCCAGCCGCTGCTGCGCCATGTCGCCCTGCCCGACATTCTCGAACAGGCCGCCATCGCCGGCGCGCTCAACCCGGAGGTCGCGGCGGACGCGGAGCAGGCGGGCGAGACGGCGGCCTATATCGCCCGCCGGCTCGATGCCCTGGCGCCGGAGCACGAACGGGGCTGGGAGGGCGTTGCCCTCGCCGGCGGCGGGATGCAGTTCCGGCGCACGGTGCGCGATGTCGCCGAGCGGCATACCATCCCGCCATCCCTGCCGGGCAGCGCCGAGGCCCGGCGCATCGATGCCGATGCCGGCGCGCTGCAGGCGCTCTATACGCGGCACGCCACCTTCCGCGCCAAAGACCGGAGCTTCCGCATCGCCGGGCCGCTCGCCCTGTTCGACGCCGTGGTCGCAACCGCGCGCAAGGGCATGACGATCCAGCGCTACAAGGGGCTGGGCGAGATGAACCCGGACCAGCTGTGGGAAACCACGCTCGATCCGAATGTGCGCACCCTGCTCCAGGTCAGGGTCGAGCATGTCGATGAGGCCGGCAAGCTGTTCGAGACCCTGATGGGCGATACGGTCGAGCCGCGCCGTGCCTTCATCCAGAGCCATGCGCTGGAGGTCGCCAATCTCGACGTCTGACCGGAGCGCCGGGGGGAGGCCGGCCGCTGCCGCGATCCGGGCCGTCGCCCCCGAAGAGCGGCTGATCGTGGCGCTCGACGTGCCGACCGCCGCCGAGGCCAGGGCCCTCGCGGTCCGGCTGGGGGAGAGCGTGCGCTTCTACAAGATCGGCCTGGAGCTGTTCACCGGCGGCGACTATTTCGGCCTGCTCGACTGGCTGGTCGCGCGCGACTGCAAGGTTTTCGTCGATCTCAAATTCTTCGATATTCCGGCGACGGTCGCGGCCGCGGTGCGCAATCTGGCCGGCCGGGGCGCCACCTTCTGCACCGTGCACGGCAACGACGCTATCATGGCTGCCGCCGTGGAAGCCGCGGGCGCGGACGAAGGGCCCGGCATTCTGGCGGTCACGGTGCTGACCAGCCTGGACCGGGGCGATATGGAAGATCTGGGCTTCCAGGCGGATATCGAGAGGATCGTACTGTCGCGGGCCAAGCGGGCGGTCGCGCTCGGCTGTGCCGGCGTCGTCTCGTCGGCGCGGGAGGTCGGGGCGCTGCGCGCTGCCCTGGGCGCCGGCCCGGTCGCGGTATGCCCCGGCATCCGGCCCGGCCCGGACGGACCGTCCGGCACCGCCGACGGGCCGCCGGCGGACGATCAGAAACGGTCGGTCGATATCGAGGAGGCGCTGGACCTCGGCGCCGACTATCTGGTCGTCGGCCGGCCGATCCGCAACGCGCCCGACCCGGCGGCAGCCGCCGCGGCGATCCAGCGCCGCATCGCGGCCCGGCTCGGCCGGGCGCAATGAAAACGGCCCGGCGCAAGGCGCCGGGCCGTCGTCGCTTCGGGCCGTGCTGCCGGCCTATTCGCGGTTGCCGAACAGCATCAGCAGCATCAGGAACAGGTTCACGAAGTCGAGATAGAGCTGCAGCGCGCCCATGATCGCCTTGCGGGTCGCCACGGCGGCGCCGTCGGCCGCCGAATACATCGACTTGATGCGCTGCGTGTCGTAGGCGGTCAGCCCGACGAAAACCAGCACGCCGATCACCGAGATGGCGAAGTGCAGCGCCGGGCTCTGCAGGAAGATGTTCACGACCATGGCGATGATGATGCCGATCAGGCCCATGAACAGGAACGAGCCCCATTTCGTCAGGTCGCGCTTCGTCGTGTAGCCATAGAGGCTCATCGCGCCGAACGTGCCCGCCGTCATGAAGAACACCTTGGCGATGCTCATCGACGTGTAGACGGCGACGATGGGTGCCAGCGCCAGGCCCATCAGGCCGGCATAGACCCAGAACAGCGTCTGCGCCGTGTTCGGGTTCATGCTGTGCAGCCGCGACGCGAACACCCAGACGAAGAGCAGCGGCGCGAACAGCGCGACCCAGCCCAGCATGGTCAGCTGGGTATAGGTGAAGCCGCCCGACTGCACCGTGGCGAAGAAGAGCTGGGAAATCGCCGGAACGTTGATCACGGCGAACGCCACCGCTCCGGTCACGACGAGGCCGGTCGCCATGTAGTTGTAGACCCTGAGCATATATGCCCGAAGGCCCTCGTCGATGCCGGCGGCCGTTGCGGCGCCGGGGACGGCGCCCTGATAACGCGGATCCATGGTTCTGGAGGCCCCCTGATTGAGTTGAAAACGGTCCGGTTGTTATCTTGGCGTCCGGCCCGGAAAAATCAATGCCTTTCCCGATCCGTTCCGGTCCTTCCGCTCCGGCCCGGCCGGCCCCGGACTATTCGTTGCGCAGCAGCGCCGCCGGTTTCCGGCGCATCGCCTGCCAGGTGCCGACGAAGCCGAAAAGCAGCATCGCCGCCAGGCAGAGCAGGGCCGTGCCGATGGCGGGGCCGGGCAGGAAGGCCCAGGGCGCGCCCATCGCCAGGGTCAGCACGATCCAGGCGGCGCCGGCGCCGAGCAGGAGGGCGATGGCCGTCGTCGCCAGGCCGAGCAGCCCGTATTCGAGCAGGAAGGCGCGCAGGATGCGCCGGCGCGTTGCGCCCAGCACTTTCAGCACCACCGCGTCGTAGACGCGCCGGCGGTGCCCGGCGGCGATGGCGCCGGCGAGCACCAGCAGGCCGGCCAGCAGCGTCACCAGCGCGGTCGATTGCAGCGCGACGCCGATATTCCGCAGCAGGCCGGCCGCCGTTGCCAGGGCATCGCTCACCCGGATGCCGGAGACATTGGGCAGCGCCCGGTTTACGGCGCCGAGCAGGCGGGTCTCCGCTTCCGGCCCGGCATAGACTGCGGCGATATGGCTGTGCGGCGCGGATTCCAGCGTGCCGGGCGCGAAGACGACGGAGAAGTTCATGCCGACGGTTCGCCACCGGATGCGGCGCAGGCTGGCGATCTTCGCCGTAATCTCCCGGCCCAGAACGTTGAAGCCGACCGTATCGCCGACACTGAGGCCCATGCCGCGCGCCAGTTCGGCGTCGAAGGAGATCAGCGGCGGCCCTCGATAATCGGCCGGCCACCATTCGCCCTCCGCCAGCTCCGAGCCTTCCGGCAGCGCCGCCGCCCAGGTCAGGCCGCGCTCGCTGCGTGTCGCCCAGCGGGCATCGGGATGGACCTTTGCCTCGGCAGCCGGAACGCCGTTCAGCGTCACGATGCGGGCGCGCACCATCGGCATGCGTACCGCCCGGCTGACGCCGCCGACGCTGCCGACCGCTGCATCGAACCGCGCCGCCTGATCGGGCAGGATATCGATGAAGAAGAAGGCCGGCGATATGGCCGGCATCTGGCGCCGCAGCTGGTCCATCAGATTGCCCTGGATCAGCGCGATGGCGACCAGGACGGTCGCGCCGAGGCCCAGCGAGAGGATCGCGCTCGCCGTCGGCGCGCCGGGGCGGTGGATATTGGCCAGCGCCAGGCGCAGGTTCGGCCCGTAGCGGGCCTTGCGTGCCGGATCGGACAGGCGGGCGGCGGTGCGCGCCACCAGCCAGGCCATGGCGCGGAAGAACAGGAAGACGCCGGCGCAGGCGGCGATGAAGATGAGCGCGATGAAGCGGTCGGCGGCGGCGAGAACGGCCAGCGCCGCGAGGGCGGCGACGAGCAGCACGGTCGCCGCCACATAGATCCGCCCCGGCCGGTCGCCGACGGACGAGACGGTCTGCCGGAACAGCATCGCCGGCGGAATCTCGCGCGCCCTGGCGACCGACCAGAGCGAGAAGGCGAGCGCGGTGAGCAGGCCGAACAGGGCGGCGAGCGCCAGCGGCCCCGGATAGAGGCCGAGGCGCAGCGTGACCGGCAGCATGGTTTCGACCGCGCCGGCCAGCAGCGCCGGCAGGAGGGCGCCGGCGATGAGGCCGAGGGCGATGCCGCCGCCCGCCAGCACGACAATATGGATCAGGCAGGTGAGAAAGACAATGCGGGCCGATGCGCCGAGGCATTTGAAGGTGGCGATGGTGGCGATGCGGCCGTCCAGCCAGGCGCGCACGCCGTTGGCGACGCCGAGGCCGCCGACCAGCAGCGCCGTCAGCCCGACCAGGGTCAGGTAGAGCGCGATCCGGGCCAGCAGGCGCTGCGCCCCCGGCGTCGCCTGGCCGAGCGAGCGGACGCGCCAGCCCGCATCGGGCAGCGCGGTGCGGAGCCGGCCGGCGAAGGCGCCGGCATCGGTGCCGGGCGGCAGCTTCAGCCGATAGTGGAAATAGATCAGGCTGCCGGTCCGCACCAGGCCGGTCGCGTCGAGCGCGCCCCGGCCGACCAGAACACGCGGGCCGAGACGGATCAGGCGGGTGCCGCGGTCCGGCTCGCCGGTCAGCAGGCCGCGAATTTCGAAACTCTGCCGGCCGATGCTCAGCCGGTCGCCGACGGCGACGCCGAGCCGCTCCGGCAGCGCCGGATCGACCAGCGCGCCATATACGCCGTTGCGTGCGCCGAGCAGCGCCGCCAGCCGGTCGCGGCCGGCCGGCCGGCCATCGACTCCGGCGCTGCCATAGAGCGGCCACATGCCGTCCACGCCCTTGAGCTCGACCAGCAGCCGGCGCCCGCCGGCTCCGGCATAGGCCATGGCGCGCAGGTCGGCGGCCCGCGATACGGTCGCATTGCGGTACAGCCAGGCCCGTTCCGCCGGGGTCGCATCGCGGTGGATCAGCCGGATGGCGACATCGCCGCCGAGAATCTTGCGCGCATCGGTGCGCAGGCCCTCGATGGCCGCGGTGGCGAGCGAGCCGATGCCGGCGATCGCCGCGACGCCGAGGGCGAGGCAGGCGAGAAAAATGCGAAAGCCGCGCACGCCGGCGCGCAGCTCCCGGCGCGCCAGGCGGAAGGCGATTGCCAGATCGCCGGCGAACCCCGTCATTCGGCCGCCGCCAGCGCCGGCCCGCCATCGGCGATCCGGCCATCGGCCATGCGCACGATCCGCCCGCAGCGCTGCGCCAGTCCGGGATCGTGGGTGATCAGCAGCAGGGTCGTGTCCAGTGCGTCGCGCATTTCGAACAGCAGGTCCATGACCGCCGTGCCGGTATCGCCATCCAGATTGCCGGTCGGCTCGTCGGCGAGGATCAGGCGCGGGCGGGCGGCGCAGGCCCGCGCCAGGGCGACCCGCTGCTGCTCGCCGCCGGAAAGCTGGGCCGGATAGTGGGTCAGGCGATGGTCCAGGCCGACCTCGGCAAGGCCGCGGGCCGCCAGGTCGAAGGCATCGGCGCGGCCGGCGAATTCCAGCGGCATGGCGACATTCTCAAGCGCCGTCATGGTCGGCACGAGATGGAAGTTCTGAAACACGATGCCGATATGGTCGCGCCGGAACAGGGCGAGCGAATCCTCGTCCATGTCGGTCAGGTCGCGCCCGGCGACGACGACCCGGCCGGCGCTGGGCCGCTCCAGGCCGGCCAGCACCATCATCATCGTCGATTTGCCCGAACCCGACGGACCGACCAGCGCCGCGGCCTCGCCGGCGGCGAGCGACAGGTCGATGCCGCGCAGGATATGCACCTCCCCGGCCAGGCTGGACAGGCGCAGGTGAATATTGGAGAGTTCGATCATCGGCGCTCCGGCATGCCGTACCGGTCATAACGTGCCGGCCATGGAATCCCGGCGTCGCCATCCCATATGGGCCGAATGGAAACCCGGCAGGAAGGGCGCCGCTGTGCCGGAACGCGGCCGGGCCGTATCGGGGGTACTGCCATGCCATATGAGGCCGCCCGCCGCCGGATCAACCGCCGGACGCTGACGCTCGCCCTGCTGGGCGGCCTGGCCGGTGCCGCGGCACCCGGCGCGCTCGCCGCCGGCCGGCGCAAGCTGCTGGTGCTGGGCGACAGCCTGGGCGCCGGCTATGGCCTGCCGGCCGGGCAGGGCTTCTCCGCCCGGCTTGAGGCCGCCCTGCGCGCGCGCCGCCACGATATCGCGGTCATCGATGCCAGCATTTCCGGCGACACCACGGCGGGCGGCCGCGCCCGGCTGGAATGGGCGCTGGCGGCGGAGCCGGATTTCGCCATTGTCGAGCTCGGCGGCAATGACGGTCTGCGCGGCCTCGACCCGGCGGAGGTCCGGGCCAATCTCGGGGCGATTCTGAAGCGGCTGCGCGAGCGCAATATCCCGGTCCTGCTGGCCGGCATGATGGCGCCGCGCAATCTGGGCCCGGCCTATGAAAAGGCCTTCAACAGCGCCTATCCGGAGCTGGCGCGGCAATACGGCGCCACCCTCTACCCGTTCTTTCTCGACGGGGTGGCGCTCGACCCGGAATTGAACCAGCCCGATCTCATCCACCCGAATGCCAAAGGCGTCGCCGTCATCGTCGAGCGGATCGTGCCCTATGTCGAACGGCTGATCGCCGGCGGCGGCAATTAGGGCGGCAGCCGCGGCCGGGGCGACCGGGGATGCTTCGCCTGTTCGTCGGCCTCGGCCTGCCCGGGGCGGTGCGCGACACGCTGGCCGGGCTGGAGCGCGGCATTCCCGGCGCGCGCTGGATCGATGCCGACAATTATCATGTCACCCTGCGCTTCATCGGCGAGGTCCCGGAGGACCGGGCCGAGGATATCGATACGGCGCTGGCCGCGGTGCAGGGGCCGCCCTTCGCCCTGTCGCTCGCCGGCGTCGGCCATTTCGGCAAGCTGCGCCGGGCGCGCTCGGTCTGGGCCGGCGTCGAGCCCGGCGAGGCCCTGAGCCGCCTTCAGGCCAGGATCGAATCCTGCATCGTCAGGGCCGGGCAGCCGCCGGAGCAGCGCCGGTTCAAGCCCCATGTCACCCTGGCGCGCCTGTCCGGCGAGACCGGCCACCATCTGGCGAATTTCCTCGCCGAACATGGCGATTTTCGCGCCCCGCCGTTCGAGGTCGCCGCCTTCCACCTCTATGAGAGCCGGCTCACCCGGCACGGCGCGATGTATCGGGCGCTGCGCCGCTATGCGCTCGACCGGCCGGCCGGGGCCTGAGAGCGCCATCCGCCTTGCGCCGCCGGCCGCGCTGCCCTAGGCAGGGCGCGGGGCGGGAAGCGGACAGGCGGGGGCCGACATCATGGGCGACAGCCGGATTGCCATCCTGGGCTGCAGCGGCCGGATGGGCCGGATGCTGGTGCACGAGGTTGCCGCCGCCGAAGGCTGCATCCTGGCGGCGGCGACCGAACAGCCGGGCAGCGACGCGGTCGGCCGGGATGCCGGTACGGTGGCCGGGCTCGATCCGCTCGGCACGGCCGTCCTCGACGATGCCCGCGCCGCGGCGCGGCTCAGCGATGTGCTGGTCGATTTCACCGTTCCGGCGGCGGCGGCCGGCCATGCGGCGGTCGCGGCGGACAGCGGCACGGCGCTGGTGGTCGGCACGACCGGGCTGGACCGGGACGGGATCGCGGCGCTGGAACAGGCCGCGGCGGCGGTTCCGGTGGTCTACGCACCCAATATGAGCCTGGGCGTCAACCTGCTGTTCGCGGTCACCGAGCAGGTCGCCCGAACGCTCGGCGACGACTGGGATATCGAGATTGCCGAAATGCACCACCGCTACAAGGCGGATGCGCCTTCGGGCACCGCGCTCGGCTTCGGCCGGGCCGCCGCCCGCGGCCGCGGCGTCGACCCGGAAGCGGTCGCCGCGCGCGGCCGGGACGGCGTCACCGGCGCGCGCCGCCGGGGCGATATCGGCTATGCCGTGCTGCGCGGCGGCGACGTTGCCGGCGAGCATACAATCGTGTTCGCCGCCGATGGCGAGCGGGTGGAGCTGACCCACAAGGCGGGCAGCCGGGCCATCTTTGCCCGCGGCGCGGTGCGGGCGGCGCGCTGGGCGGCCGGCCGGGCGCCGGGCCTCTATGACATGGCGGATGTGCTCGGCCTGGGCTGAGCGCGGCGGCCTTCCCGCGATTGCAGGTTCAGGCCGGCGCCGCGCGCGCCCGGCGCAGCGCGTCTTCCAGCGCGTCGGCAACCTCGCCGCGCTCGGCCGGCGAGAGGAAGGCGCCGACGACCAGGCGGCGGCCGTGGGACGACAGCGCCAGCTGGCTCCGGTGCCCGACCGGCCGCGGCAGCGAAACCCGCACCCACCAGGGCTGGAACGACCAGCGCTGCTCCCGGCCCGAAGGGTGGACCCGCCGCACCTCCAGCCGGTCGCGGGTGAGCCGGAGATATTCGAACAGGGCGCCGCTGCGGTAGCTGGCGCGAAAGGCCAGCCAGACCAGCAGGACATCGAGGCCGAAAAAGCCGAACACCGGCCAGGCGCCGACCGAAACCGAGACGATGCCGACGATCAGCGACAGCGCCAGCAGGCTGCAGATCAGCCAGCGGAAGCCGCGCGGGCTGAGGCTGCGGTTCGGCCGGAGCTCGGCATCCAGATAGACCGGCGGGCGATTCATGCGCCGAACATAGGCCGTTCGCCGTTTCGTGATAAGGTTCGCCATGATGAAGAAAGCCGATATCGTTGAGATGTACACCCGCTTCGAGGCGCAGCGGCCGGCGCCGAAGGGGGAGCTGAACCATGTCAACGACTATACGCTGCTGGTCGCGGTCGTGCTGTCGGCCCAGGCGACCGATATCGGCGTGAACAAGGCGACGAAGGCCCTGTTCGCCGAAGTGACGACGCCGGAGCAGATGGTGGCGCTGGGCGAGGCCGGCCTGAAGGAGCATATCCGCACCATCGGGCTCTACAACGCCAAGGCGAAACATGTCATCGCGCTCAGCCACATCCTGATCGAGCGCCATGACAGCCGGGTGCCGCAGGACCGCGCCGTGCTGGAGACCCTGCCCGGAGTCGGCCGCAAGACGGCGAACGTGGTCTGCAACATCGCCTTCGGCCAGCCGACCATCGCGGTCGATACCCACATTTTCCGGGTCGGCAACCGGACCGGCCTCGCGCCCGGCAAGACGCCGCTGGCGGTGGAACGAAAGCTGGAGCAGGCGACGCCGGCGCGCTTCCGGCGCCATGCCCATCACTGGCTCATCCTGCACGGCCGCTATGTCTGCAAGGCCCGCCGGCCCGACTGCCCGGCCTGTATCGTCGCCGATCTGTGCCGCTTCCCCGGCAAGACGGTGCAGCCATAGGGCACGCGGCGCGGCGGCGCCTCAGCCGGTGCGCGGGCGCAGGGCGTGGAAGACGTGGGTCATGTAGGCCGCGGCGACGACCGGCATGACCAGGTTCAGCACCGGTACGGTCATCAGCAGCGCGACGACGAAGCCGGCGCGGAAAATGCGCCCGCCATTGGCGCGGCGCAGGCCTTCGCGCTCCGCCTTCTCCAGCCGGCGGATGGCGACCAGATCGTAATATTCCCGGCCGGCCAGATAGCCGTTCAGGGTCCATGAGATGGGGAAATTGAGCACCGGCAGCACGAGATAGAGCGGCAGCACCAGCAGGTTCAGCGCCAGCAGCAGGGCGGCGAAGCGGAGCACGCTGGCGATATCCTCAATAATCGGCACGTCGCGCGCCGGCGGCAGGTGCGGATAGTGCCGGCGTTCGACGGCGGCGACGACCCACGACAGGAACAGGCCGGTGATCGCCAGCAGGACCGCCGGCGCGACCAGCAGCACGGCGAAGAAGATCGCCAGGCCGGTGAAGGTATCGACGATCCAGTTGGCCCAGCCCCAGCGGAAAATCTCGAATCCGGTCAGCAGCCAGGCGATCAGCGCCCACAGGCCGGCGAGCGCCAGCACGGTGAGCAGGATGCTGGCGACGACCACCCAGCCGATACGCGGATTGAGCAGCGCGCCGAAGGCCCTGGCGAGCGAACCGGCGCTGTGGACGGCTTCGTTGGCGGCCATGCCGGCTCCCCCAATCGCGAATCCCTGCGGGGCGGCGGTTGCCGCCGCGGCGCGTTGATTGTACTTGGTGTCCGGCCCGCGAAATTCCACCGGATCGGACACATCCCCGCATGAACGATGCCGCCTTCGACGTTGTCGGCCTCGGCAACGCCATCGTCGACGTGATCGCGCCGGCCGACGATGCCTTCGTCGCCCGCCACGGCCTCGCCAAGGGCGGCATGACGCTCGCCGACGCCGCGGCTTCCGAAGCGCTCTACGCCGCGATGGGCCCGGCGACGGAAATGTCCGGCGGCTCGGCGGCCAACACCATGGCCGGGATCGCCTCGCTCGGCGGCCGGCCGGCCTTTTTCGGCCGGGTGTGCGACGATCAGCTGGGCGCCGTGTTCGCCCACGATATCCGCGCCATCGGCGTCGAATATCCCACGCTGCCGGCGCCGGACGGCGAACCGACCGGCCGCTGCCTCGTGCTGGTGACGCCGGATGCCGAGCGGACGATGCAGACCTTTCTCGGCGCCTCGGCCTGCTTCGGCCCGGAGGATGTGGACGAAACCCTGATCGCCGGGGCCGCCATCACCTATCTCGAAGGCTATCTGTTCGATCCGGCGCCGGCCAAGGCGGCCTTTCGCAAGGCGGCCCAGGCCGCCCACGCCGCCGGCCGCAAGGTCGCGCTCACTCTGTCGGACCCGTTCTGCGTCGACCGGCACCGGGCCGATTTCCAGGACCTGGTCGATGGCCATATCGATATTCTGTTCGCCAATGAGGACGAGATCGTCTCGCTCTACCGGACCGGCGATTTCGCCGGGGCGCTCGCCGCCGTGCGCGGCCGGTGCGAGCTGGCCGTGCTGACGCGCAGCGGCAAGGGCTCGGTCCTGGTCCCGAACGGGGAGGCGCTCGCCATCGCCGCCGAGCCGGTCGAGGCGGTGATCGATACCACCGGGGCCGGCGATCTCTATGCCGCCGGCTTTCTGCACGGCCTCGCCCGCGGCTGCAGCCTTGCCGAATGCGGCCGGATCGGCAGCATCTGCGCTGCCGAAATCATCGGGCATATCGGCGCCCGGCCCGCGGTCTCGCTGAAGGACCGGGTGGCGGAGCGGATGAACTGATGCCGGCCCTGCGGCGCGGGGTGCGCGCCCGGCCTGCCGGACAGGCCAGGCAAGCGGAGACGCGGCCATGAGCGCCAGCGCGGAGAAACCGGCCTCGACCTGGCTGCAGGCGCTGGCCGCCTATGGCGATGGGCGCGTCATCGCCATGTTCTTCATGGGCATTTCGGCCGGCCTGCCGCTGATCCTCGTTTTCTCGACCCTGTCCCTGTGGCTGCGCGATGTCGGCGTCAGCCGCACCGCCATCGGCTTCTTCAGCTGGGTCGCGGCGACCTACGGGTTCAAATTCCTGTGGTCGCCGCTGGTCGACCGGCTCAGCCTGCCCCGGCCGCTGTCGCGCCTCGGGCGGCGGCGCAGCTGGATCGTGCTCGCCATTCTGGGCGTGATCGCCGGCCTGATCGGCATGGCCGTCACCGATCCGCGCAGCGACCTGTGGCAGATGGCGCTGTTCGCCGTCATCGTATCGTTCAGCAGCGCGACCCAGGATATCGCTCTCGACGCCTTCCGCATCGAAAGCGCGCCCGAACATCTGCAGGGCGCCACCGCCGGCGCCTACCAGGCCGGCTACATGCTGGCGATCAAGATCGTCGGCGGCGTCATGGCGCTCTATCTCGCCGAATTTTTCGACTGGCGCACCGCCTATTTCGTCATGGCCGGCTGCATGTCGATCGGCATCGTCACCATCCTTGTGCGGCCGGAGCCGGCTGCGGCCGCGGACGAGCCGACCGATGCCGTGCTGGCGGCGCTGCACGCCGCGGCCGCCCGCGATGCCGGAGCTGCCGCCAGACGCGCCGGGGCTGTCCCGGCCGCGCTGGGCGCCGTGGCGAAATGGTTCGCCACCGCCGTTGTCGGGCCGTTCAGCGAATTCTTCACCCGCAATGGCTGGTGGGCGCTGCTGATCCTGCTGCTGATCGGGGTCTACCGCCTGTCGGATATCACGCTCGGCGTCATGGCCGGGCCGTTCTATATCGATCTCGGCTTCTCGCTGACGCAGATCGCCAATGCCACCAAGTTGTTCGGCCTGCTGGCGGCGGTCGGCGGCGCGCTGTTCGGCGGCTTCGTCGTCGCCCGCATCGGGGTTCTGCCCGCCCTGATGACGGCTGCATTCGCGGTGATCGCCACCAATCTGCTGTTCGGCTTCATGGCGCTGATCCGGACCGAAGATTTCTGGCTGCTGACGGCCATCGTCAGCGCCGACAGCATCGCCGCCGGCATGGCCGGTTCGGCCTTCATCGCCTATCTGTCGTCGCTCACCAACATTCACTATACGGCGACGCAATATGCGCTGCTGACCTCGATCATGCTGCTGCCGGGCAAGGCGGTCGCCGGCCTCTCCGGCCTGGTCGTCGATCTCGCCGGCTATGTCGTGTTCTTCGTCTACGCTTCGGCGCTGGGCGCGCCGGCGGTGATCCTGATCCTGGTGCTGGTGCGCCTGGAGCAGCTCGGCATCATCCGGCGCAGGCGCAACGGCAGGAGCGCCGATCCGGCACCGGCCCGGCCAGCTCCGGCGCGCGGTTCCGCATAGCCCGGCGTTCCGGCGCCGCGGCGGGCCCGCCAGCCGCTATTGCAGCTCCATCGCATAGCCGGCCGAGCGGACCGTTCGGATGACATCCGGCGACCGGCCGACATCGAGCGCCTTGCGCAGCCGCCGGATATGGACATCCACGGTCCGCGGCTCGACATAGACATCGTGGCCCCAGACCGAATCGAGCAATTGCTCGCGCGAGAACACCCGGCCGGGATGCTCCATGAAATGGCGCAGCAGGCGGAATTCCGTCGGGCCCAGATGGGTCGGCCGGCCGCCGCGCGTCACCCGCCAGGCGGCGAGGTCCATTTCGATATCGGCGAAGGTCAGCTGCTCGGCCGCCAGCGCCGGCCGGGTCCGGCGCAGCACGGCACGCACGCGCGCGATCAGCTCCCTGGGCGAAAACGGCTTGACGACATAATCGTCGGCGCCGCTGTCGAGCCCGCGAATGCGGTCCCCCTCCTCCGACCGTGCGGTCAGCATGATGACCGGCAGTTTGCGCGTCTCGCGGTGCCGGCGCAGCCGGCGGCACACCTCGATGCCGGAAACGGCCGGCAGCATCCAGTCGAGCAGCAGCAGGTCCGGCCGGCGTTCGCGCACCGAAATCAGCGCTTCGTCGCCGTCTTCCGCCGTGCCGACCTCGAATCCCGCCTGTTCCAGATTATAGCGCAGCAGGGCGATGAGCGGCGCTTCGTCCTCGACAACGAGAATATAGGGCTTCATCGGCCTCCCCATGGCGCCGGTGCGGGCCCCCTTATGGCCCTTCCGGCGCCTCGACCGGATCGTACTGCTCGTCGCCGCCCTTCGGCCGCGATTGCAGCAGCGGGCGGCCCTCCACCAGATAGTAGATCGATTCGGCGATATTGGTGGCGTGGTCGCCGATGCGCTCGATATTCTTGGCGACGAACAGCAGATGGGTGCAGGAGGAAATGCGCCGCGCATCCTCCATCATGTAGGTCAGCAGTTCGCGGAACAGGCTGATATACATCTCGTCCAGCTCCTCGTCCCGGCGCCAGACCTCGATCGCCTTGTCCGTATCGCGGTCGGAATAGGAATCGAGCACATCGTAGATCATGGACAGCGCCAGGCGCACCATGCGCGGGATGGCATGGGCGGGGCGCACCGGCGGGCTTTGCGCCAGGGTCATGGTCCGTTTGGCGACATTGGTCGCATAGTCGGCGATCCGCTCCAGGTCGCTCGACATTTTCAGCGCGACGACGATCTCCCGCAAATCGCTCGCCATCGGCTGGCGCAGGGCGAGCAGCTGGATGACGAAGGCGTCGATCTCGCGCTCCATGTCGTCGACCCGCGCATCGCTCTCAATGGTGCGGGCCGCCAGGTCGGTATCGCGGTGCTGCATCGCCTCCAGGGCGTTGACGAGCTGCGCCTCGGCGAGGCCGCCCATCTCCGAGACCTTGTTCTTCAGCTCGTTCAGATCCTGGTCGAAGGCGCTGACGATATGTTCCGATGCCATCCTGGAAGCCTCCCGGGCTGCCCTGCGTTCGATCCCGCCGGCCGGGCGCGCCGCCCTAGCCGAACCGGCCGGTAATGTATCCTTGCGTTTTCGCGTCGCGCGGATTGGTGAAAATCTGCGGCGTCTCCCCCTGTTCGATCAGGTCGCCCAGATGGAAGAAGGCGGTTTTCTGCGAGACCCGCGCGGCCTGCTGCATGGAATGGGTGACGATGACGATGGTGTAGTTCTGGCGCAGCTCGTCGATCAGCTCCTCGATCCGCGCCGTGGCGATGGGGTCGAGGGCGGAGCACGGCTCGTCCATCAGGATGACTTCCGGGCCGACGGCGATGGCGCGGGCGATGCACAGGCGCTGCTGCTGGCCGCCGGACAGGCCGGTGCCGGGATCGCCGAGCCGGTCGCGGACCTCGTCGAACAGGCCGGCCCTGCGCAGGCTCTGCTCCACGATCTCTTCCAGTTCGCCCCGGTCGGCCGCCAGGCCGTGGATGCGCGGGCCGTAGGCGACATTGTCGAAGATCGATTTGGGAAACGGGTTCGGCTTCTGGAACACCATGCCGATGCTGGCACGCAGCTGCACGACATCGACGCTGTCGTCGTAGATATTCTGCCCGTCCAGCTCCAGCACGCCGGTCACCCGGCAGATGTCGATGGTATCGTTCATCCGGTTCAGGCAGCGCAGGAAGGTGGACTTGCCGCAGCCCGAAGGGCCGATGAGCGCGGTGACCTCCCGCTCGCCGATATCGAGGGAAACATCGCGCAGCGCATGTTTCTCCGCATAGAAGACATTGACGTTCCGGGCCTTCATTTTGGCCGGACGATTGCCCCCGGCGGCGCTTTCCCCGGTGCTCTCGGCCGCCATTGCCGGGGCCGGTCTGCCCATGTCGTCGGCGAGGTTCTCGCTCATCGCTCCCCCTACCAGCGGCGCTCGAACTTCCTGCGAAGATACACGGCCGATGCGTTCATCGCGACCAGGAAGGTCAGCAGCACCATGATCGCGCCCGATGTCTTCTCGACGAAGCCGCGTTCCGGGCTGTCGGCCCAGAGATAGATCTGCACCGGCATGACGGTCGCTGCGTCGGTCGGCCCGCCGGGAATGTCGACGATGAACGCCACCATGCCGATCATCAGCAGCGGCGCGGTTTCGCCCAGCGCCTGCGCCATGCCGATGATCGTTCCGGTCAGCACGCCGGGCATGGCGAGCGGCAGGACATGGTGCGACACCACCTGGACCCGCGAGGCGCCGAGGCCGAGCGCGGCCTCGCGCACCGAGGGCGGCACCGCCTTGAGCGCCGCCCGGCCGGAAATGATGATCGTCGGCAGCGTCATCAGGGCCAGAACCATGCCGCCGACCAGCGGCGCCGAGCGCGGCAATTCGAAGAAATTGAGGAAGACGGCAAGGCCGAGCAGGCCGAACACGATGGACGGCACCGCCGCCAGATTGTTGATGGTGACCTCGATCAGGTCGGTCAGCCGGTTCTTCGGGGCAAATTCCTCAAGATAGACCGCGGTCGCGACGCCGACCGGGAAGGCGAGGATCAGCGTCACCAGCATGGTGAAGAACGACCCGGCGATGGCGCCCCATATGCCGGCCTGTTCCGGCTCGCGCGAATCGCCGCCGGACAGGAAGCCGGTATTGAAGCGCTGTTCGATCCGGCCCTCCGCCGCCATCCGGTCGTACCAGCGCAGCTGCACATCCTTCACCGTGCGCGCATCCTCCGGCAGGCTGCGGCGGATCGCGCCCTTGGTCAGCTGGTCGATGTCGGACGACGCCTTGACCCAGATCGCGACCGTGCTGCCGATGCGGTCCGGGTTGGCGATGACGAAATCCTGCAGCGTCCGCTCGGCATCGGTGCTGAACATGGCGATCAGCCGGTTTTCCTGCGCCCGCCCCTGCGGTTGGAAGCGGGCGACCAGCGATTCGATCAGGGCGCCGCGGAAATCGCCCTCTTCGCGCAGGGTTTCCGGGTCGGTTTTGCCGTCCGGCGCGATCAGGTCGGCGTCCAGCAGGACATCGACCTTGATCCAGGTCTGCACAAAGGCCGAATGGCCGTTCGAGACGATGGTCCCGACCAGGAACAGCAGCATCAGGATGGCCAGCACGATGGCGACGATGCCATAGGCCCGGAAGCGGGCTTCGGAGCGCCGGCGGCGGCGCAGGCTGTGCCGGATCTTCTCCCGCTGTCCGGCGATCAGCACGGGGCGTGCGGCGTCAGTCATATTTCTCGCGGTAGCGCTGGACCACCCGCAGGGCGATCACGTTGAGGCACAGGGTGACCAGGAACAGCGCCAGGCCGAGCGCGAAGGCAGAGAGCGTCTTCGGGCTGTCGAATTCCGGATCGCCGGTCAGGTTGGTGACGATCTGCACCGTCACCGTGGTCACCGCCTCGAACGGGTTGACGGTGAGCTTCGCCGACAGGCCGGCCGCCATGACCACGATCATGGTCTCGCCGATGGCGCGCGATACGGCGAGCAGCACGGCGCCGACGATGCCCGGCAGCGCCGCCGGCAGGATCACCTGGCGGACGGTCTCCGAGCGGGTCGCGCCCAGCCCGTAGGAGCCGTCGCGCAGCGATTGCGGCACCGCATTGATGACATCGTCTGACAGCGAACTGACGAACGGGACGATCATCACGCCCATGATAAGGCCGGCGGCGAGCGCGCTCTCCGAGGCGACGGTCAGGCCGATGGCGGCGCCGGCGTCGCGGATCAGCGGCGCCACGGTGAGCGCGGCGAAGAAGCCGTAGACCACGGTCGGGATGCCGGCCAGCACCTCCAGCACCGGCTTGACGGTCGCCCGGACCCGGCGCGAGGCATATTCCGAAAGATAGATGGCGGCGAACAGGCCGACCGGCACGGCCACGATCATGGCGATGACGGTGATGAGCATCGTGCCGGCGAAAACCGGAATGGCGCCGAACGCGCCGGACGCGCCGACCTGGTCCGGGCGGATGGCGGTCTGCGGGCTCCATTCCAGCCCGAACAGGAAATCGACCGGCGAAACCCGGGCGAAGAAGGCCAGCGCCTCGAACAGCAGCGACAGGACGATGCCGACGGTGGTCAGGATCGCGATGGTCGAGGCGACCATCAGCAGCAGCAGGACGACCCGCTCGACCCGGTTGCGCGCGCGCATGGCCGGCGTGACCGACCGGTAGGCGAACAGCAGGCCGATGGCAGCCAGGATCGCCATCGCCGCCGCCATGATCCAGGCCGACAGGGCTTCCAGCCGCACATAATGCGCCGCGCCGCGCTTGACGAGTTCGGTGATCCGGCCGCTGACCACATCGCCGGCGGCATGGTTGCGGATATTGTTGAGGAGAAGCCGCTTCTGCGCGTCCGGCAGCGACTCTCGCGGCCGGGATTCGCCGAGCACGGTCACGCGCTCCGGCAGGCCGTTCCAGACGATGCCCTCGACAATCGTGCTCTGGAACGACATCCAGAACAGAAACAGCAGCAGGGCGGGCAGCGCGACCCAGATGGCGACATGGGCGCCGTAATAGCCGGGCAGGGAATGCAGGCGCATCCGGCCCCGCGCGGGCGGCGTTGGCCCCACGGCCGTTCCGGCGACCGTCCGGGCCCGGCCGCGGCCCAGATAGAAGCCGAGGGCCGTGAGCACGAGCAGGACTGCCAGTATCGCCCCGTAATTCATGACGCTCCGCCGCGTGGACGCCCCGGCCCTGCCAAAGGCTCTGCCGGAAGGAGGCCGGAGCGCACCCGCGATATGGCGGCTGCGCCCCGGCCGTCAGGCTACATATTCAGGTCGGGCAGGGATTTGCCGGCCCTGATGTACTTCCTCAGCTCGGCCGCCGGCAGCGGGATCAGGCCCTTGCCGACCAGGAAGCCCCGATTGCCGATCGCCTTGCGGTTCATGAAGGCGCGGACATACTCCCGGATGCCCGGAATATGGCCGACATGGTTCTTCTTGACATAGAAGAAGAGCGAGCGGCTGACCGGATATGTCTGCGCCGCGATATTCTCGAAGGTCGGCACCACGCCGTCGACGACCGAACCCTGAACCTTGTCGCCATTCTGGTCGAGGAAGGAGAAGCCGAACACGCCCAGCGCATTCGGATCGGCCTCCAGCTTCTGGACGATCAGATTGTCGTTCTCGCCGGCCTCGACCCAGGCGCCGTCTTCGCGGATGCCGCGGCACACCGCCTTGTAGCGCTTGCTGTCCTGCTTCTTGATCGCCTTCAGGCTCCCGAAGCTGTTGCAGCCGCCTTCCATGGCGAGCTCGTTGAAGGCATCGCGGGTGCCGGAGGTCGGCGGCGGGCCGAGCACCTTGATCGCGACAGCGGGCAGGGCCGGATTGACGTCCTTCCAGGTTTTGTTCGGATTGGCCACCAGCCTGCCGCCGTCCCTGTTGCCTTCGGGACCTGCTTGGCGAGCGCCAGGAAAATGTCGCTGCGGCTCAGCCCGATCAGCCTGGCCATCTTCGCATTGGCCATCACGATGCCGTCATAGCCGATCTTGATCTCGGTCATCGTGACGCCGTTCCGGATGCAGCGGTCGTACTCGCTCTTCTTGATGCGGCGCGATGCGTTGGCGATGTCGGGCGTCTTCACGCCGATGCCGGCGCAGAACAGCTTGAGGCCGCCGCCGGAGCCGGTGGCTTCGATCACCGGGGTCTTGAATTTGCTGCGCTTGCCGAACCGCTCCGCGACCACGGTCGCGAAGGGATAAACCGTGGACGAGCCGACGATGCGAATCTGGTCGCGGGCGGCGGCCCGGTCGGCCCCGCCGGCCAGGGCCAGGGCGCCGGCGGCGGCAAGGATGACGGTCTGTTTCACCGATTTCTCTCCGTATCGGATGGCTGCGCACAGGAGGCGATCCGGCAACGCAGCGCGGTTTCAGGCCAGTGGAGGGGGAACTTCGGGACATGGACAGCCGGCGGTTGCCGCGCCGCATCCGTCGTTCGCTCCTCCTCGCAATGCCGCGGCGCTACGGAGCGCTGCGGGCGAGGCGGACGCTAGCGGCGGCGCGCTGCGGAATTACTACAGTCATATGTCGGATTTATGACGCTTGCCGCCCGGTGCGCCGATGCCGCGCTTGACCGGGGCGGCCAAGTGTCCTTGAACCGCTGCAGCCTCCGGCCCCGGCCCCCGGCGGGGCCCGATTATCGGGAGTTTCCGACCATGAGCGCAGCGCCGGGCGTGACCCTGCATGGCGAGATGAAGCCGGGCTATGAGGACATTCTGACGCCGGCGGCGCTGGATTTCGTCGCCGGGCTGCAGCGCCGCTTCGGCCCGCGCCGGGCCGAGCTGCTGGCGCGGCGCGAGGCGGTCCAGGCGGAGCTGGACGAAGGCCGGCTGCCCGATTTTCTGCCCGAAACCCGGCATATCCGCGACGGCGACTGGAAGGTGGCGCCGATCCCCGAACCGCTGCTCGACCGGCGGGTCGAAATCACCGGCCCGGTGGACCGCAAGATGGTCATCAACGCGCTCAATTCGGGCGCCAAGGTCTTCATGGCGGATTTCGAGGATTCCAACGCTCCGACCTGGGACAACAATATCCAGGGCCATATCAATCTGCGCGATGCCGTGCGCGGCACCATCGCCTTCGACGATCCGGCGAGCGGCCGGCACTACGCGCTGGGCGAGCGGATCGCGGTGCTGATCGTGCGGCCGCGCGGCTGGCATCTGCCGGAGAACCATATCTGGGTGGACGGCGCCCCCATGTCCGGCGCGCTTGCCGATTTCGGCCTGATGTTCTTCCACAATGCCCGGGCCCAGATCGAGCGCGGCCTCGGCCCCTATTTCTATCTGCCCAAGCTGGAGAACCATCTCGAGGCGCGCCTGTGGAACGACGTGTTCGTCCACGCGCAGCAGGAGCTCGGCCTGCCGGTCGGCACGATCAGGGCCACGGTGCTGATCGAGACCATCATGGCCGTCTTCGAGATGGACGAAATCCTCTATGAGCTGCGCGATCACATTGCCGGGCTGAACTGCGGCCGCTGGGATTACATTTTCAGCTATATCAAGCGCTTCCGGAACCGGGCGGATTTCATCCTGCCGGACCGGGCGCAGGTCACCATGACCGTCGGCTTCCTGCGCAGCTATTCGCTCGAGCTGATCCGCACCTGCCACCGGCGCGGCGCCTTCGCCATGGGCGGCATGGCGGCGCAGATCCCGATCCGGCACGATCCGGCGGCGAGCGAGGCGGCCCTTGCGCTGGTCCGGGCCGACAAGGAGCGCGAGGCCGGCGACGGGCATGACGGCACCTGGGTCGCCCATCCGGGGCTCGTGCCGGTCGCCATGGAAGCGTTCGACCGGCTGATGCCCGGCCGCAACCAGCTCGACCGCCAGGGCGCGGCGGCGCCCGCCGCCGCGGCCGATCTGCTGGCCGTGCCCGACGGCACGATCACCGAGGCCGGTGTGCGCAACAATATCTCGGTCGGTATCCAGTATACGGAGGCCTGGCTGGGCGGGAATGGCTGCGTGCCGATCAACAATCTGATGGAAGACGCCGCGACGGCGGAAATCTGCCGGTCCCAGCTCTGGCAGTGGCGGCGGCACGGCGCCTCGATCGCCGGCGGCCCGGCCATCGACGATGCGCTTCTCGCCCGCCTGTTTGCCGAGGAGACGGAGCGGATCGCGGCGGCGCGCGGCGGCGATGCCGGCGGGCTCGAAGCGGCCTGCGCCCTGTTCCGGGACATGACGGTCGCCGACGAATTCCAGGAATTTCTCACCCTGCCGGCCTATGCCCGCCTCACGGGGAGTGCCGCTCCCGGCGCATGACATAGAGGCCGACGGCGATGAGAACGGCCGCGCCGGCGATGGTGACCGCGTCCGGGAACTCGCCGAAGAAGATCAGCCCGAGCGCCAGCGCCCACAGAAAGGTGGTGTAGACGAAGGGCTGGAGCAGCGACGCCGGCGCCGCGCTCAGCGCCAGGATCAGCGTATAGTGCGCCGCTCCGCCGAGCACGCCGGCGGCCGCCAGCAGCAGCCAGGTCTGCGGGCTCGGCCACACCCAGTCGATCCAGCCGAACAGGCTGGAGATCGCCGCCCCGCTCAGCGCCGTCCACAACAGGGTCGTATCCGGGCCGTCATAGCGGCCGGTCAGCCGGATCAGCACCTGGTAGACCGCCCACAGCACCGCCGCGCCGACCGGCAGGGCATGGATCCAGTCGAGCGTCGCATAACCCGGCCGGAGAATGACCAGCACGGCCGCGAAGCCGATACAGACCGCCATCCAGCGCCGCCAGCCGACCCGCTCGCCCAGCACGGGCACGGCGAGCGCGGTCACGATCAGCGGCGTGGCCGCCGCCACGGCATGAACGTCGGCGACCGGCAGATAGCGGAAGCACAGCACGAAGGCGCCGATTTCCGCCACCATGACCACGCCACGGCCGATCTGCAGCCATGGATTGCGGCTCCTGAACCGGGCGCGGACATTGCGCGGCCCGACCATGGCAATGGCGATGACGGCGAAGATCAGGAAGCGGACCCACATGATCTGGCTGACCGCCAGGCGCTGGGTCAGCTCGCGGGCCAGCGCATCCATGGCGACGAAGAAGAACATGGAAAGGCACATGATCGCGATGCCGCGAACCGGGTTGTCGTCGGCCGTCATGGCCCGCGCCGATGCCCCTGTCCCGAAATCCGCCGGCCGCCGCTGCCGGCCGCGCCGGCGCTAGCCCACCCGGCCGATCCAGGCGGCGAAGGCCTTCATATAGTCGGCGAGCAGGTCGCGGGTCGGCCCGTCGGTCAGGGCGCCGTCGTCGTCGAACTTCGTGTGCGCCCCGCCGACGAAGATTTCCGGCCGGTTCATGACCAGGCCTTCGAGAAAGATGAACGAGCGGCGCAGATCGTATTGCGACCGGGCGGTGCCCAGATTGCCCATCGCCGCGCCCATGATGCCGATGGGCTTGTCCCGGAACGGCTGTTCCGGCAGGCGGGAGACCCAGTCGATCGCGTTCTTAAGGACGCCCGGCACGCCGTAATTATATTCCGGGGTGGCGATCAGCACGCCGTCGGCCGCCCGGATCCGGTCGCCCAGCGCCGCCACCGGCTCCGGGAACGCCTGCTGCCGCACATCGTCATTATAGGGCGGAATGTCGCCGAGGCGGTCGAACGGCGCGACTTCCGTCCCGTCGGGCGCGGCGGCGGCCGCGGCCCGGATCAGGCTGGCGTTGAAGGATCCGGCGCGCAGGCTGCCGGCGATGCCGAGAAGGTTCATGAAATCGACTCCTGTGGTTGACGCTGTGCTCGCCGCCACCCCCTATCCGGCTTCGCCCCGCCCGGCAAGACCGGCGCCGGGGAGCGCGCCGTTTCCCGCCCGCATCCCCCGCCCGTTGCCGGACTTTCCGTTAGACTTGCCGGGGCGGCCGGAATAAGAAACCGCACCCCCCCGCATCGGCCGACCGGCCGTCGTCGCGCTGCAATCGCTGCGCTCCCGGCGCAAGTGCCGGCCGGCCGCGACCGGAGGACGGAGACGCCATGAACGACCCCGCCGCCATGCCCGACCCGCCCGCCGACAATCTGCGCTCCGGCGGGCGGATTCTGGTCGACCAGCTGCGCATCCACGGCGTCGAGCGGGTCTTCTGCGTGCCGGGCGAGAGCTATCTCGCGGTGCTGGACGCCTTTGTCGACGTGCCGGAAATCCAGGTCGTGACCGCCCGGCAGGAGGGCGGGGCGGCGATGATGGCGGAGGCGCACGGCAAGCTCACCGGTGCGCCCGGCATCTGCTTCGTCACCCGCGGGCCGGGCGCCACCAACGCCAGCGCCGGCATCCATATCGGCTTTCAGGATTCGACGCCGATGATCCTGTTCGTCGGCCAGGTGGCCCGCGGCATGGCGGACCGGGAGGCGTTTCAGGAAATCGACTATCGGCGCATGTTCGGCCAGATGGCGAAATGGGTCGGCCAGATCGAGGAGCCGGAACGGATCCCGGAGCTGGTCTCGCGCGCTTTCCACACGGCGGTCAACGGCCGGCCCGGCCCGGTCGTCCTCGCCCTGCCGGAGGATATGCTGCGCCAGCGCGCCGGCGTCGGCGATGCGCGCCGCTTCGCCGAGGTGCAGCCGGCGCCGCCGCCGGCCGACATGGCGCGGCTGCGCGCCCTGCTGCTGGCGGCGAAGCGGCCGATGGCGCTGATCGGCGGCGGCGGCTGGGACCGGGAGGCCGTGGCCGGCTTCGAGGCGTTCGCGCAGGCCTTCGACCTGCCGACGGCGGTTTCGTTCCGCTGCCAGGCCTTTTTCGACAACCGGCTGGCGCAATATGCCGGTCATGCCGGCGTCGGCATCGATCCGGCGCTGGCCGGGCGGATCGCGGCGGCAGACCTGCTGCTGGTCGCCGGCGCCCGGCTCGGCGAGGCGACCACCGGCGGCTACAGTCTGGTGCGGCCGCCGCTGCCGGACCAGACGCTGATCCATATCCATCCCGGCGCCGAGGAGCTTGGCCGGGTGTTCCAGCCCGCCCTCGGCATCAATGCCGGGATGAAGCATTTCGCTGCCGCCGCGGCGGCGCTGGAGGCGCCGGATGCGGTGCCGTGGCGCGACTGGCGCCGGGCGATTCACGACGAATGGCGCGCCTTCCTGCGGCCGCAGCCGGCGCCCGGCGATATTCAGATCGGCGAGATCGTCGCCTGGCTGAGCGACCGGCTGCCGGAAGACGCCATCGTCTGCAACGGCGCCGGCAACTATAATGCCTGGCTGCACCGCCACTTCGTCTTCAAGGGCTACCGGACGCAGCTCGGCGCCACCTCCGGCTCCATGGGCTATGGCACGCCGGCCGCCATCGCCGCCGCCCTGGCGGCGCCGGAACGGCTGACGGTCAACTGGTCCGGCGACGGCTGCTTCCTGATGCACGGGCAGGAGCTGGCGACGGCGATGCAGAACGGGGCGCGGGTCGTCAATATCGTGGTCAATAACGGCATGCTCGGTACCATCCGCATGCACCAGGAACGGGACTATCCGGCCCGCGTGTCGGCGACCGCGCTGCACAACCCGGATTTCCGCGCGCTTGCCGAAGCCTATGGCCTGCACGGCGAAATCGTGCGCAGCACCGACGAATTCGCCCCGGCCTTCGAGCGCTGCGTTGCCGCCGGCCGCGCCGCGCTGATCGAATTGCGCGTCGACCCGGATGCTGTCGCCCCGGCCGCCTCCCTCGCCGAAATCCGCACCGCCGCCCTCGCCGCCCGCCCCGGCGGCGGGTAGGGGGAGGGGGTACTCCTTATCTGCGCGAGCCGAATGTCCGAACTGCGTTGCGCCGCACGCGGCGGCCGCCGGCCGCCACCCTGTCCGTAGCGCCGGCGCCCTCCTGCCGCAAGCACAGCCTCGCTCTTTCCATTCGGCTGAGCGAGGGATATCGGCCTATAATTTTCATATTGAAAAAATAATCCGCATTTGATATCGCTCCGACCGTCCTTCGGCGCGAGGCCGGAGATGGGCATCCACCGGTGGAGGGTAAGACCGTGCCGCCCGGCAACGAAATACGCCGCCTCGATACAAAATGGCAAACCGGCAACGCATGGCCCAAGCGGCTCGAATGGCTTGAGATCCGCAACATGCGCGGCTGGAACGGCCAGCGCGTCCGGTTCAACTTCCCCATCGTGGCCGTGGTCGGCGAGAATGGCTCAGGCAAGAGCACGATCCTTCAGGCAGCCGCGTGCGCCTACCGGAATACAGGCGGCGTTTCGTGGTTTCCCAGCGAATTCTTTCCGGAAACTGCCTGGGACACGCTGCGCGATGTGAGAATCGATTATGGCTACAAGGAAGGCGGCCATTATTCGGATGGCTCGGTCCGAAAGCCGACGACCCGTTGGCTGGGGCAGCCGGAGCGCCCGAAACGACGGGTGGAATATATCGACCTGAGCCGCCTGCAGCCGGTTGGAACCCGGGTGGGGTATGCCCGGATAGCAAAGAGCCGGCATGCCGAGGCTTCTGCTACCGACTTCGTCGAGGATCAGGTATATCGACTTTCGGAAATTATGGGGCGTCGATACGACTATGCCAAGATAGCTCTTTCCAACATCGACAAGAACCGGGAAATTCCAGTGCTTTCCAAATCGGGAAACAGATATTCCGGATTTCATCAGGGTTCCGGCGAAACAACGATTGCTGAGCTTATACAGTCCGATCTGCCGCGTTATGGTTTAATTCTTATCGATGAGATCGAGTCGTCGCTTCATCCTCGCGCGCAACGCCGCCTGCTGCGCGATCTTGCAACCAAGGCGCGGCGACAGGAATGTCAAATCATACTGACCACACACTCGCCCTTTGTGCTTGAAGAGCTTCCCTTGGCGGCAAGAATCTATATTTTGGAAACAGAGAGCGGAAGAGAAATCGTCAGCGGTGTGAGCCCGCAATTTGCAATGACCAAGATGGATGACGAGCGACACCCTGAATGCGAACTCTATGTCGAAGACGTTCGATCTGAAACATTCCTTATTGAGATATTGAGTATGCACGCAAAAGAGCTTCTTATGCGGTGTTCCGTCATTCCGTATGGAGCAGCAAATCTCGGCGTTGCACTGGGAGAACTGGCATACCATAACAGATTCATGCGGCCAGTAACGGTCTTTCTCGATGGCGATCAGGATGGAGCAATGGGATGTACCCTGCTACCTGGAGAAGACGCTCCTGAGCGGGTTGTTTTTGAACATTTATTCAGATTGAAATGGAAGAAACTTTGGACAAGAGTCGGTCGCGATGTATCGAGTGTGGCCGACGCTTGCGAACAAGCCATGCTGCTGCAAAATCATCATGACTGGATTCCATTTGCCGCAAACAGATTGATGTGCGGTGGTAACGTATTGTGGCAATCCATGTGCGCCGAATGGGCAAAAGCATCGACTATCGAAGACGTACAATATCTTGTGGAAGCCATACAGGAGTCGATCGATCGGCCATAGAGATTCCGCCGTTACCGCCAACCAGTGTTGTACAGGCGTTACTCTTTGGCGCTGGCGGCATTTCGATACCGGGGCGGAAAACCTGTCGGCCGCGGCCAGGTCACCGCCGGATTCGGCCTTTCCGCCGTTCGCGATGCCGCACCCGCTGCCTGAATGGCCGATTCCGGCCGATGTCCATGCCGGCGCTCCGGCGAGGATGACGAAATGAGACAAGGGCGGTACGATAAAGGCGCGGGCCCGGTTGCGGGGCTGCGGGGACGATACCAGAGGGGAGGCGGTGCGATGGGCGATCTCGATGTTTACAGGACGCAGAATTTCGGCAACAGCAGCGGCTGGGGCAGGGCGCCGGCCCTGCTGATCGTCGATTTCGTCAACGGCTTCACCGATCCGGCGCGCTTCGGCGGCGGCAATATCCAGGAGGCGATTGCCAACACCGCCGTGCTGCTCGAAGCCTGCCGCGGCCTTGGCCTGCCGGTCGTCTTCACCCGGGTGGTCTATGCCGACGACGGCGCGGACGCCGGCGTGTTCTGCCTCAAGGCGCCGAGCCTGACGACGCTCACCGAGGACAATCCGGAAAGCCAGGTCGTCGATGCGCTGAAGCCGCACCCCGGCGAGCTCATCGTCCGCAAGCAGCAGCCCTCGGCCTTTTTCGGCACCGCCCTGCATTCGTGGCTGACCATGCGCGGGGTCGATACCATCGTCCAGACCGGCTGCACCACCTCCGGCTGCGTCCGGGCCTCGGTGATCGATGCGCTGAGCTACAATTACCGCAACATCGTCGTCACGGACTGCGTCGGCGACCGCGCGCTCGGCCCGCACGAGGCCAATCTGTTCGACATGGGCCAGAAATATGCCGACCTGCTGACCTGCGAAGAGACTCTGCAGGCCCTTGCCCGGATCGCCGGCGGCCGCGCGTCGCAGGCCGCATAGCCGGTCAGCGCGCCGCCGGGGCGAAGGAAACCCTGAGGCCGAGAAACTTCTGCAACGGGTCCAGGTCGATCTTCTGTTCCCTGTTCTGTTGCACGCCCGCGCCGAATGCCGCGACAAAGCCGATAATACCGGCGAAGGACTGAGGCCTTTCCGGCCTGAGCGCGACGGTCAGCGTGCCCGGCTCCAATATCGCCCGGCTCAGTTTCACCCACATCGCCGGTCCGAACGAACCGGAAAGCCGCCGGGCGCCGAAACCGGTCAGCGTGCCGGCCAGCGAGCGACGCAGCATCCCGGGAGTCGGTTTGGGCGTAGCGGGATTCTTCTGCGCGTGCGTCGCCGCCATGAGGGCCAGGATCCTGTCGACACCGCCCAGATCGGTGAACGAAAGGGACAGGTTCTGGATGCGCGCCCGGCCCAGCGCCGCCATGAACACCGCGCCGACCTTGTCCGGCACGCCCGGCTGCCCGGCATTCGGCCCCGCCCGGAGCATTTCCTCCATCATGGCCGTGTCCGACAGTCGGGCAAAATCGACCCCCTCGAACCGTCCGGCCAGGGCGATCCGGAACACGTCGCGCAGGGTGAGCGTATTATTCGTGGCGGTGATCGTTCCGGCCGCAATATCGGCCTCATAGGTCTGCACGACATCGAAGACCGCTTCCTTCCCGCCGAGCAGCGGGGCGAGCCGCCGGAATATGTCGTCGGCGAACACGCTGCCCCCGATGCGCACCCCGGTCATCGTCAGGTCCGAGAAGCGCGGCATATCGGGGTTGCCATAGTCGTAGCGGCGAACCTGCATCGTCTCCACGGTCATCCGCATGAACGCGGTTGCGCCCTGTGCGCCCTGTTCCGGCAACGCAAGCCGGTAGGTCAGGCCGCGGATCGTCAGCACGCCGTTCTCTTCGGCGAGGGCGCCATAACCGACCTCGGCGCCGAGCTTCCGGTCCCGGCTGTACAGCAGGTCGAACTTCTGCGCCGGGCTCAGCGCATCCTGCGCCCGCGCCGGCCCCGGCGGCAGGGCGGCGAACGGCGCCAGTATCGCGGCAAGCAGGGCCAGGGCGGCGAGCGCCCGGCCCATCCGGCCCCCCGGCGTCATGCCGGCCGTCCGGCTGCCGGGCCGGGGCTCAAACCGCTTCGGCCCACTTCTTCTCGAACTCCCAGACATGCTCGAATCCCATCAGTCGACTGAAATCCTGAAAATCGTAGAGCGGCGCGTCGGCGCCGATGCTCGAACCCGTCTCGCGCACCCGGTCGTAGACCCGGCGCAGCGCCTCGCCCGCCGCCAGGAAGCCGGCCGCCGGGTAGATCGCCAGCGAATAGCCCAGCGCCCGGTAGTCGGCAACCGGCAGGACCGGCGTGCTGCCGCCCTCGACCACATTGACGAGCAGCGGCAGGCCGTGGAACGCCTCGCCGATCCGGCGCATCTCGGCCTCCGATTCCGGCGCCTCGACGAACAATATGTCGGCGCCCGCCGCCGCGAAGGCCTCGCCCCGGCGCAACGCCTCGTCCAGCCCGTACAGGCCGCGCGCATCGGTGCGCGCCATGATGAGGAAGTCGCGCGAATCGCGCGTCGCCGCCGCCACCCTGAGCTTCGCCACCGCGTCTTCGAGCGGGACGACCCGGCGGCCCGGCGTGTGGCCGCATTTCTTCGGGAACTCCTGATCCTCGAGCTGGATGACGGCGGCGCCGGCGGCCTCGTAGCCGCGCACCGTGTGCTCGATATTGAGCAGGCCGCCATAGCCGGTATCGCCGTCGGCGATCAGCGGCGTTTCGGTCGCGCCGACGATGCCGGCCAGCCGGCCGACCATGTCGGTATAGGTCGCCAGCCCGGCATCGGGAATGCCGAGATGGCTGGCGACGGTGCCATAGCCGGTCATGTAGAGCGCGGGGAAGCCCATGCGGTCGGCGATGCGCGCCGAAATCATCTCGAACACGCCGGGCGCCGAAATCCATTCCCGTTGGCGGATTTGCCCGGCCAGCGCCGCGTTGGCCGCCTGTCGCGTCGTCGTCGCCATCGCCCTGTCCCGTCCCGTGCTGCCAGATGCCGGCCGCCACTATAATCGGCCCGCCGCCGGCCGGAAACCGGATCGCGCCGCGGCGAGCGATACAGCGGTTCCTCGATGTGGGGGGCGTCCCCCGGTATGGCCGTCCCTCGATACGCGGCCTCCCTCGATACGCCGCCCTGCGGGCGGCTACTCGGGATGAGGGCGGGGGTGTTTTGGGCATATCTGTTGAATACAAACAACAAAATCCCTCATCCCGAGTAGGCCGCGAAGCGGCCGTATCGAGGGAGGCCGTATCGAGAGAGGCCATATCGGAGAGCACACAAAAAATGAGGGACAGGCAGGGAACGGCCGCCGGCCCTGTGTCATTGTTGGCGCTGTTGGCCGGCCGGCCGGCGCGCTAGGTGTCGGGCGGCGGTGCGGGCAATCGCCGCCCGCCTGCCGCCCGTTCCTCCCGCCGCCCGGAGCCTGCCATGGCCGATGCCGATCTCCTCGCCGCGATCCAGCCGCGCATCGCCGCGCTGCCGGAAAGCGGCATTGTCGAGCTGGCCAATTACGGCCGCGACCGGGAGGGGCTGATCCCGCTCTGGATCGGCGAGGGCGACCAGCCGACGCCGGCCTTTATCGGCGAGGCGGCGATGAAGGCGCTGAAGGACGGGCAGACCTTCTACACCTGGCAGCGCGGCATCCCGCCCCTGCGCCGGGCGCTCGCCGCCTGGCTCGGCCGGACCTGGGGCGTCGAGGTATCGCCGGAGCGCACCGTCGTCACCGTCGGCGGCATGCAGGCGGTGATGGAGACCATGCAGATGCTGCTCGGCCCGGGCGACGAGATCGTGGCGCCAGTGCCGGTCTGGCCCAATATCGATGCCGCGGCGGCGATTGCCGGCGGCCGGGTCGTCGGCGTGCCGCTGCGTTTCGGCAATGCCGGCTGGACGCTGGATCTCGACCGGCTGTTCGACGCCGTCGGGCCGCGCACCCGCGCCATTTTCATCAATTCGCCGGGCAACCCGACCGGCTGGATCATGCCCCGCGAGGACCAGATCGCCGTGCGCGACTTCGCCCGCGCCCGCGGCCTGTGGATCGTCGCCGACGAGGTCTATGGCCGCATGGTCTATGAGGCCGATGCGGCGCCCTCCTTCCTCCAGGTGTGCGATGCAGACGAGCGGCTGATCGTCGTCAACACCTTCTCCAAGAACTGGTCGATGACCGGCTGGCGCATCGGCTGGCTGGTCATGCCGGAGGCGCTGGGCCAGGTCTATGAGAACCTGGTCCAGTACAATACGTCCGGCGTGGCGACCTTCCTGCAATACGGTGCCGTTGCCGCCCTCGAACGGGGCGAACCGGTCCTGCGCGAGATGGTGGCGCGCTGCCGGCGCGGCCGCGATATCGTCTGCGATGCGCTGGCGCCGCTGTCCAATGTCCGTTTCGCCCGGCCGGGCGGCAGCTTCTATCTCTATCTCGCCGTCGAGGGCGAGGCCGACAGCCGCGCGCTCGCCTTCCGGCTGGTCGATGAGGCCGGCGTCGGCTTGGCGCCGGGCTCGGCCTTCGGGCCGGAGGGCGAGGGCTTCCTGCGCCTGTGCTTCGGCGTCTCCCACGATCTGCTGGAACAGGCAATGGAGCGCCTGGTCCCGGCTTTGTCGGGCCGGTAACAGGTTCTTGGCCCTCCCTCGATACGCCGCCCTGCGGGCGGCTACTCGGGATGAGGATTTTGTTATTTTTTCTCAATAATTTACACTAATACCACCTCCACCCTCATCCCGAGTAGCCCCGGACGAAGTCCGGGGCGTATCGAGGGAGAGCCCCATCGAAGAAAACAAAAAAAACGGCCCGGAGGTTTCCCTCCGGGCCGGTCTCGCGTTGATTTGCGAAGGCAGGGTGCGGTCAGCGGCGGACCTTTTGCGGCTTGGACGGGTCGGCGGAGGTGCCATCGCCCTTGCGGTAGAGGACATAGCCTTCCTCGTCATTGCCCAGCAGGCCCTTGCCCGGGCGAACGTCGCCATAGACCCAGGGCTTGAAATCCGCCTCCCGGCTGTAGCGCGACAGCTTCCACCAGGGCTGCTTCGGCTTCGCCCCCTGGCTGCTGCCGGTCGCACCCCCCGGCTTGGCCGCGGTGCCGGCCTTCCCCGCGGCGTTCTCCGCCGCGGGGGTGGCGCAGGCGCCGACGGTCAGGACCAGGGCGGCCGCCCACACGGGCAGCCGCCGCCGGCCAGGCGAATGCGGGCGCACCGGAACCGCTCCTGCCCCTGCCGGTTTCCGCCTAGAACTTGATGCGTGCGCCGGCGAGGAAGATCAGCACATCCTTGCGCTTCACTGCGCAGGTGGCGTTCGCGCTGGTGTTAGCATCGCACGTCGTGTCGTCGCGACCGGTCTCGGTATGCTTCACCGTGCCGGTGTCATGGGACACGCCGGCATAGATGTCGGCCGCGGCGGCATCGATCTTCTGATTGACGGCCACGTAGTAGTACTTGGCCTCTTTCAGATCGTCGTCATCGTAGATGCCATAGCCGACGGTGGCGCTGGTCGCCCCCATGTCGTTCATCTTGCCGGTCCAGCCGAGCTCGGCAGCCCACTTGTTGGGCTTGAGATCGCTGCCGCGCGTCTTGCTGGTGCCGTAGCTGCCGCTCAGGCTGATGCCCGAAGCGTTATGCTTGACGCCGCCCGAAATGCCCCAGGCCGTGCTCCGCTCGGCCGTGTCGGAGTGCTCGTTCGGATCGCTGCGGTAGCCCGCGGCGAGCAGCATGCTCACTTCCTTCTGCCCGCCCGGCGCGCCGGCATAGCGCAGACCGGCCGAAACGGACTTGTTCTCGCCCATCGACAGGCGCAGCCGCGCACCCATCAGGTTCGGCGTCACATACATGATGCGATTCTCGCGCGCGCCGAAGAACGAGCCGAAGACCCAGGCCCGGCCGACATTCTTCTCGTCATCGCCCGTGCCGGTCGTGATGACATCGCCGTCCGCGTCGAAAGCCGGGATGCCGTCGTTGCCCGACGGGCCGCCGAAGCTGAAGATATGGCTGGTGCCGGACATGGAGAACAGGTCCGCCGCGTCGCCCGCGATCGAACCATGGCCCATCCAGAGCTGGCCGACATCCTTGTTGTCGATCCACAGATCGACATGGCGCGAGCGCAGCCGGACATTGCCCTCGGACCCATCGTTGGTCGCCGAGCGGCGGTTGTCCTGCCACTCCACCTCGGTCCGCGCCGAAATCTTCGTGCTCGCATCGATCGCGCCGCTGGCCAGGAAGCCCAGACGCGAGGACGAGCCGTCATTGTCGACGCTCTGGTACTGGTTGTCGCCGCCCGAGGCGACACGGAAGGCCCGGTTGACCTGACCGTAGATCGTCACCTTGACCCGGCTGTTGCCCGACTGGATGGCCTTGTCGGACTGGCCCGACATGGCCGACTTCATCTGGTTCTTGAGCAGCTTGATCTCGCGCTCAAGATCGGCAACCCGCTTGTCCATGCCGGCGTCGGCCAACGAAGCGGCCGTGGCGGCCGACAGCGAAAGAGCCAACGCAGAACCGGCAAGGAGAGCGTACTTGCCCACGGATTTGACGATCCCCGTCATATCCCTCTCCCGGTTTGCGCGTCCCCCGGCCGGCAACGCCGGAACGGGAAAACGCGAAGGTTGAACACCGAAACGAATAGCAACCCGCCGCCCCCTTTGCAGGAGCGGCAGGAAGCAGGCCGAACCGGCCAGCAGGGCCAGCCTATAGCGCCCCCGGCCCCGAAACGCACCAGCCCCGCCTGCCGCACCGGCAATTTTTTCCTCCCCTGTTGCATATCTGCAACAGTCGGCGGGGGGCGGGAGAGTGCGCGGCGGGGGTGCATTCGCTTTGTTCGTCCCTCAATACGGAGGTCCGCGATATGGCCGTCCCTCGATACGGCCGCTTCGCGGCCTACTCGGGATGAGGGCGGAGGTGGTTTCAGGATAGACTGTTGAATAAAAACAACAAATACCCTCATCCCGAGTAGCCCCGGACGAAGTCCGGGGCGTATCGAGGGACCGGGGCGTATCGAGGGACCGGGGCGTATCGAGGGACCGGGGCGTATCGAGGGACCGGGGCGTATCGAGGGACCGGGGCGTATCGAGGGACCGGGGCGTATCGAGGGACCGGGGCGTATCGAGGGACGCCATATGCAAGACGACATAAAAAAAGCGGCCCGGATGGGGCCATCCGGGCCGGTATCGGGCTTCCTCCCTGCCGGCACCGGCGACGAATCTGGCGTCAGAGGAAGCGCGCTTCGTAGCTGGTCGGGAACAGCGACACGTGGGCTTCGAGGGGTGGATACAGTTCGAAGGCTCTGGGTTCGCGCGCGAAGTTCCATAATCTGAACAGACACCAATCGCTGCCCCGTGCTTCAGCCACGGCAAGCTCGTTGCGCGTGATCCAGAAGGGCGTTCGCTCCCAGCCGTTCGTTGTCTTCACTTCGATCAGCCGGTCGCGTTCATCCGCCATAAAGCTGGCAATGTCGTATCCGGCGCCGTCGCCCTCGTCTCGGGACACCCATTTCACCCGGCTCGCCAGATCGGGCCGACCCTCTGCCTTCAGCGTGGCCTGCTCATGGGCGAAGACCATCGCCTCACCGGCCTGACCGAGGGCCCGGTTGCGCTGGTCGCGACCCGCGACATCGAACTTTCGGGCGATGCGCTGCATCTGCTCGATCTCCGGTGGCGGCGGTGCATTGCTGCTCGTCGGCGGCGGAGAAACATAGATCGAGGGAGCCTCTGCCAGGCCGGCAGCAGGCTGTGTGCCGAGGCCGGGTTCGAATGGGCTCGGATTGCTCTCCAGCCAGCGCGCGACCGCTTCGATCAGGGAATTTTGGAAATTGCAGGCCGGCTTGTAGCCCAGGATCCAGGGGTGGCCGAACGCCTTGAGGACCGCGCTGATATTTTGGTGCTTGTATTCGATCGCACCTTGACTGCGACCGATCCGGGCCTGCAGCCGCCGGTTGTGGCCAGCCTTGTTGTAAGGCCGGTCGTCCAGTTCCGCCGCCAGCATCGCGAAATAATCCGCGACCGTGGCGTCGTTCTCTTCGTCGGTCCAGTGTGCGCCGGCCCCGTCCGCCATCCCGCTGCCGGCGCCTTCCGCCTCAGCCGGTCCGGTTCTGGCGGTTTTCGATCAGGTCTTCGACGACGGCGGGTTCGGCGAGGGTGGAGGTATCGCCCAGATTGCCGAAATCGTCCTCGGCGATCTTGCGCAGGATGCGGCGCATGATCTTGCCGGAGCGCGTCTTGGGCAGGCCGGGCGCCCATTGCAGCCAGTCCGGCGAGGCGATGGGGCCGATCTCCCGGCGCACCCACTGCACCAGCTCCTTGCGCAGCGCATCGCTCGGCGCGGCCCCGGCGACCAGGGTGACATAGGCATAGATGCCCTGGCCCTTGACCCCGTGCGGCGCGCCGACCACGGCGGCCTCCGCCACGCTGTCGTGCGCCACCAGCGCGCTCTCGACCTCGGCGGTGCCCATGCGGTGGCCGGAGACGTTGATGACATCGTCCACCCGGCCGGTGATCCAGTAATAGCCGTCGGCATCGCGCCGGCAGCCGTCGCCGGTGAAATACTTGCCCTTGTAGGTGCTGAAATAGGTCTGCACGAACCGCTCATGGTCGCGATAGACGGTGCGCATCTGGCCGGGCCAGCTGTCGGCGATGCACAGATTGCCCTCGCAGGCGCCCTCCAGCACCCGGCCGTCGGCATCGACCACTTCCGGCCGCACGCCGAAGAAGGGCCGGGTCGCCGAGCCGGGCTTCAGCTTGGTCGCGCCGGGCAGCGGGCTGATCAGGATGCCGCCGGTCTCGGTCTGCCACCAGGTATCGACGATGGGGCAGCGGCCGTCGCCGACCACCCGGTAATACCATTCCCAGGCCTCCGGGTTGATCGGCTCGCCGACCGAGCCGAGCAGGCGCAGCGACTGCCGGCTGCACGCCTGGACCGGGCCGTCGCCCTCGCGCATCAGGGCGCGCAGCGCGGTCGGCGCGGTATAGAAAATGTTGACGCCGTGCTTGTCGCAGACCTGCCAGAAGCGCGAACTGTCGGGATAGTTCGGCACGCCCTCGAACATCAGGGTGATCGCACCGTTCTGCAGCGGGCCGTAGACGATATAGCTGTGGCCGGTCACCCAGCCGACATCGGCGGTGCACCAGTAGACGTCGCCATCGCGGTAATCGAAGATCAGCCGGTGGGTCATGGCGGTATAGACCGCATAGCCGCCGGTGGTGTGCAGCACGCCCTTCGGCTTGCCGGTCGAGCCCGATGTGTAGAGGATGAACAGCGGGTCCTCGGCATTCATCGGCTCGGCCGGGCACTCGTCCGAAGCCTCCGCCATCAGCTCGTGATACCAGAAGTCCCGGCCGTCGTCCCAGGGAATGTCCGCCCCGGTCCGCTTCACCACCACGGTCTTGCGGATCTTGCCGGCGATGCCGATGGCGGCATCGGTATTGACCTTGAGCGGCACCGTGCGGCCGCCGCGCAGCCCCTCGTCGGCGGTGACGACATATTCGGAATCGCAATCGTCGATCCGGCCGGCCAGCGCCTCCGGCGAGAAGCCGCCGAAGACGATGGAATGGATGGCGCCGATGCGGGCGCAGGCCAGCATGGCGACCGCCGCCTCCGGGATCATCGGCAGGTAGAGGGTGACCCGGTCGCCCTTGCGGACGCCCAGCCCCTTCAGGACATTGGCGAAGCGGCAGACATCGCGGTGCAGCTCGCGATAGGTGATGCGGCGGTCCTCCGCCGGATCGTCGCCCTCCCAGATAATCGCCGTCCGGTCGCCGCGCGTCGCCAGATGGCGGTCGAGGCAATTGTGCGCGATGTTGAGGACGCCGTCCTCGTACCATTTGATCGAAACGTCCGGGTGGCCGAAATCGACGTTCCGGATGACGGTCGGCGTGCGGAACCAGTCGATCTGTTCCGCCTGTTCGGCCCAGAAACCGTCGGGATCGCGGATCGAGCGCGCATACATTTCCAGATAGCGCTCATTGTCGATATGGGCCTGACGCGCCCATTCCGGGCTGACCGGATGCTCCACTGCGTCCATCTCGATGCCTCTGCTCTCGTCCGTCGGGCCCGGCCGCGCCCCGCAAGGCATGGCGGGCAGGCCCGGCCTTCCCTCCGCACCCCCTTTGTAGCGCGCCCGCACCGTCTTGCACAGGGGGCGGGGCGCTTTGGCGGGAGGGCGGCATGTCTTGACGCCGGGGCCAGCGCACCGCCATATGATATCCGCAATTTCGGGATATGGGCAAAGCAGCGGGATATACGGAGCAGGGCGATGAAGGTCTCGAAATGGGGCAACAGTCTGGCCGTCCGGCTGCCCCGGTCGGTGGTCGAGGAGCTCGACCTGAAATCCGGCGACAGCCTGGCGGTCGTATCCGCGGCGCCGACCCGGATCGTCCTGGCGAAGGACGAAAGGCGGGCGCAGGCGGTCGAACGGATGCGCACACGCACCTGGCCCCTGCCGCCGGACTACACGTTCGACCGCAAAGCCGCCAACGCCCGGTGACTGCTTTTCTGGACACCAATGTATTGATTTACGCCCAAACCGCCGACGCGAAGGCGGAGACGGCGCGACAGGCGATCCTGTCCGGCGGCATCGTCAGCGTCCAGGTGGTGAACGAGTTCATTGCCGTCCTCCGCCGGAAGTTGCGCCGCGAATGGGCGGAGGTCGCCGCTGCGGTTGCGGATGTGCGAACGGCGCTCGATCCGGTTCGCCCGATCGACATCGACACCTGCATCGCCGCCATTGCCCTCGCCCGGCAGCATCGTCTCGGCTTCTACGACTCGCTGATTCTCGCCTCGGCCATCGAGGCGGGTTGCGATGTCCTGCTGACCGAGGATTTTCAGACCGGCCGCCGGATCGAAGGCCTGACGATTGTCAACCCGTTCCGCTGAACGGCACGAGTGCCGCAGGCCAGCCGCTCTTCCCCGCCCCCCTCACGCTTCCGTTTCGGCCATTCGGCACAGGATTTGCCAGTGTTCTTCGGCGACCGGCATGACGGAGAGGCGGGAGTGGCGGATGAGGGCGAGGCCGGCGAGCGCCGGTTCGGCCTTGATCTCGGCCAGCGTCACCGGGCGTTTCACCGGGAAGAGGGCGCGGAAATCGACCATGTCGAAGCGGCCGGTCGGGTCGGTCGGGTCGGGATAGAATTCCCGCACCACTTCGAGCACGCCGACGATCCGCTTCTCGCTTACCGAATGGTAGAAGAAGGCCCGGTCGCCGATCTTCATGGCGCGCAGATTGTTCGCCGCCTGATGGTTGCGCACGCCGTCCCATTCGGCGACGCCGTCGCGGGCATGATCGTCCCACGACCATTCGCCCGGTTCGGATTTCACCAGCCAGTAGGCCATCGCCCCGCCCTCCATTTCGCTGTCCGCTGCGCTGCCGGGCCCGCCCGGCGCGCTGCCTGCCGAATCGCGTTTCCATGTCGCCCGCTTCGGGCGCCGGTGCAACCCCGGCGTGGTGCGGATCAGGGCGCCGGCCGGCCGGGGCGCCCGCCGCCGGCCGGCACGCGGTGCAGGACGAGGGCGAAGATCGCGGTTGCGACCAGCAGGACGGCGGCGATGCCGCCGAACACCGCCCGGTAGGCCTCGGCCGGCGGGTGCCCGTCCACCGGCGCCCACAGGCCGAGCACGATGCCGGGGACGACCTGCATCAGCCCGGCGCCGAGGAAGGAGGTGAAATTGACCGAGGTGATCGCCCGGCCGGTCAGGCGCGCCGGAAACATGTCGCGCGCCAGGGCGAGCAGCAGGATCGAGCCGAAGCTGAAGCCGCCGATCAGCACGAAGATGAGCGTCGCCTGGAGCGAGGAGGAGAGCGGCGCCAGCGCCAGCAGGCCGAAGCCCAGAATGCTCGTCCCGGCCGCCAGATAGATGAAGGGCATGCGCCGGCTCGTGCGCCGCTCGAACAGGGCATAGAGCGCCGCGCCCGCCATGGTGGCAAGGCTCATGATCAGCAGGATGTTGCCGCGCTCGATGGTGCCGGCGCCGTAGACATCCGACAGATAAGGCCCGCCCCAGAAGCCGCGGATGGCGACAATCGCCGGATAGGCGACCATGGCGAGCGCGATCACGCCCCAGACCGGGCCGTGGCGGAAGATGAGGCCGAGCTCCAGGACCGAGCGGAGCAGGGATTGCCCGGCCGCCTCCGTCCGCCGCTCGCCGCGCCGCGGCACCGCCCGGAAGACGAGGGCGGCGAGGAGGAACGACAGGGCAGCGGAAATCAGGAAGGCGGCGCGCCAGCCGACGCTGTCGCTCAGCGCGGCAAACGGCGTGCCCGATACGATCATGCCGATGCCGCTCACCGAGGTCAGCAGGGCGGCGAGGCCGCCGAAGCGGGCGGGCGGGAAGCGCTGCGCCACCACGACCAGGCCGCCGACGAACATGGCCGAACAGCCGGCACCGATCAGCAGCTGCGCCGCGATCAGGCCGGCTGCGCCCTCGGCCCGGGCGAACAGCACCGCGCCGGCGCCGGCCAGCGCCAGCATCGCCGCCATGACCCGGCGCGGGCCATAGCGGTCGAGCAGCACGCCGATGGGCACATGCATCAGCGAGAAGGCGATAAAGAAGGCGCCGGCCGCCAGGCCGAGCTCGGCCGGGCCGAGCGCCAGTTCGCTGCGCAGCTCCGGCCCGATGACCGCCGGCGCGGTGCGGTAGAACTGGCTGGCGGTAAACGCGGCGGCGAGGACGATCAGCAGCCCCGCCGGGCCGGGGCCGGCCTCGGCGCGGCGGTCCGCAGGGTCGGGCGGCTCGGGCGGAAGCGGGTCGGTCACCGCCCCGTTCCGGCGCTTTTCGTGCGCAGCTCGGCCCCGTCCCCGCCGCTGCCGCGGTCTCCGGCGGGCCCGATGCACCCATCGAGCGCCCGGCGCAGCGCGTCCCCGGCCGCGTCGTCGAGCGGGCCGATCAGAACGACGCAGGCGGCGCCGGCCGGGGCGGGCGCGAGGGCGAGCCGGCCGCCGCTCCAGTCGAGCCGCCGCCATCCCGCTTCGGTCTCGACCAGGCCCTTGGCGCGGTGGATGCCGGGCCGGGCGGCGAGCAGGCGCGCCAGCGCTTCGGCCCGCAGCGGCCCGGCCGGCCGCCACACCATGCCGGACAGGCCATGGCCTGTCCCGCCGGTCGGCGCTTCCGCCCCTTCCGCCGCCCGCTGCGAGGCGGCGGGGCCGAGCAGCCGGGCCGGATCGACCCGGCCGAAGCGGCTTTCGACAGTCTCGACCGGCCCGGCCTGCGCCCGCACCCAGGCGCGGAGCGGCGCGGCGTCCCCGGTCGGCAGCAGATCGCACTTGTTCAGCATCAGCAGGTCGGCCGCCCGCATCTGCTGCACGACCAGCCGGCCGACGAACTTGTCCGCCGCCCGCGCGCGGATCGTCGCCGCATCGGCGAGCACGACCGTGCCGGCCGGCCCGCAGCCCGGCCAGCTGCCGGCGAGGCGGGCGATGCGCGCCGGATCGGCGACGCCGCTGGCCTCGATGACGATGCGGTCCGGCGGCCGCGCGCGCTCCACCTGGGCCTTCAGCGCGGCGCCGAGATCGTCGGCGATGGCGCAGCAGACGCAACCGTTGGTGAGCGCCACCGTATCGCCGTCATGGGCCGCGATCAGGCCGGCATCGATATTGACGGCGCCGACATCGTTGACCAGCACCGCCAGGCGCAGGCCGTGGCCGGCCGCCAGCAGGCCGTTGAGGCAGCTCGTCTTGCCGGCGCCCAGATAGCCGCCGATCACGGTGACGGGGATCATGGTGCGGGGGTCGCGCGCCGGGGCTTCATGGGCGCTCCCAATGCGTCGCTGCACGGGTGAAGTCGGCTTCGGCGCCGAGCGCGTCCCTGGCGTCGGTCCAGCGCTGCGCCATGAAGCGGGCGAGCGGCGCCGGCGCGCCGACCGCCTCGGCGAGGCCGGCCGCGGTGGCGACATCCTTGGCCATCAGCCCGAGGCCGAAACCGCTGGCGAAGGTTCCGGTCAGCACATGCTGTTTGATCGGCTGTTCGGAATTGAAGCTGCGGCCGGTCGAATTGTTGACGATATCGAGCAGGGTCTGCCGGTCGAGGCCGAACGCGTCGCCGACGATGAGCGCCTCCGCCGCCGCGGCGAAGGCGGCAGCGGCGGCATAATTGTTCAGCGCCTTGGCGGCGTGGCCGGCGCCCAGCGGGCCGGCGCGGAACAGCCGGTCGCCCATCGCGCGCAGGATCGGCGCCGCCCGCGCCGCCGCCGCTTCGCTGTCCGCCCCGATCATGATCGCCAGCGTTCCGTCCCGCGCCTTCTCCACGCCGCCGCTGACCGGCGCATCGACCAGATCGATGCCCCGCTCGGCGAGCGCCTTGCCCAGCGCCCGCGTGCCGACCGGTTCCGACGAGCTCATGTCGAGGACCATGCCGCCGGGTCCGAGCCCGCAGACCAGCGCGCCCACTTCCGCCTCCAGCACCGCCTGGCGGACGCTGGCGCCGGTCGGCAGCATGGTCACGGCGACGGTCGCGGCCCCGGCAAGGTCGGCGAGGGAAGGGGCGACCGGGCAGCCGGTCGCTGCGGCGAAGGCTTCGGCGGCCCCCCGGTCGATATCGTAGCCGACGACCGGGTGCCCCGCGCGCGCCAGGCCCGCCGCCATCGGCCCGCCCATGGTGCCGAGGCCGATAAATCCGATCGTATCGCTGGCAGCAGGCATGGCGGGTTCCC
This sequence comes from Alphaproteobacteria bacterium, assembly GCA_965221475.1. Lineage (GTDB taxonomy): Bacteria > Pseudomonadota > Alphaproteobacteria > Bin65 > Bin65 > Bin65. The sequence goes on from OZ244891.1 coordinate 2,171,080, forward strand.
CGGTCGGAGCAAGGCCGAGCGCGCATGATAGCCGGGTTGCGACACGCGCGGGAGTGGCCGGTTGCCCGCCCCGCCTGCTATAGAGCGTTCCTTCGGCGGTCCGGCGATAGCGCCGGGTTCGCGCCGGATGCCGCAACCGGGTGCCATGCAGTTTTTTGCCGATACGCCGCTGCCCGATCTTGGCGCCCATGAAGGGTTGCGCGCCGGGGTTCGCGCCTTTCTGGCCGAAGAGCGCCGGCGCGCCGGCATCGAGAGCTGGGTCGGCTCGTGGGAGGGCTTCGACCGGGAGTTCAGCCGCCGCCTGGCGCAGCGCGGCTGGGTCGGCATGGCGATTCCCCGGCGCTACGGCGGCCGCGAGCGGGGCCTGCTGGAGCGCTATGTCGTGCTCGAGGAGCTGCTGGCCGGCGGCGCTCCGGTGGCGGCCCACTGGATCGCCGACCGCCAGACCGCGCCGCTGCTGCTGCGCTTCGGCACGGAGGCGCAGCGCCGGCATTTCCTGCCGCGCATCGCGGCGGCCGAATACAGCTTCGCCATCGGCATGAGCGAGCCGGAGAGCGGTTCCGACCTCGCCGCCGTGCGCACCAGGGCGATGCCGACCGCCGGTGGATGGCGTATCGAGGGCGCGAAAATCTGGACGTCCAACGCCCATCGCGCCGACTGGATGGTCGCCCTGTGCCGCACCGGCGACATCGACGGGGCAGCCGGCGGCGAAGCCGGCACCGGGGCGGACCGCCATGGCGGCCTCAGCCAGTTCCTGATCGATCTGGCCGCGCCGGACATCGCGATCCGGCCGATCCGCAACCTCGCCGGCGACCGTCATTTCAACGAGGTGATCTTCGACGGCCACGAAATCCCGGCCGACCGCATCGTCGGCGCTCCGGGCGACGGCTGGCGCCAGGTGATGAGCGAACTGGCCTTCGAGCGCAGCGCGCCGGACCGCTTTCTCTCCACCTTCCGCCTGATCGTCGAGCTGGTGCGCGCCGCCGGGCCGGAACCCGACCGGCTGGCCGCCGCCGAAATCGGCGAGCTGGTCGCCCGCCTCGCCGCGGTGCGGGCGCTGTCGATCCAGGTCGCCGGCGCGCTCGACCGGGGCGAGACGCCGAATACCGAAGCGGCCCTGGTCAAGGAGGTCGGCACCGCGCTGGAGCAGGATACGCCGGAGGCTGCCCGGCGCGTCCTGGCGGAGTGCCCGGCTGCCGGGCGCACCGGCCTGCTCGAAGCCCTGCTGGCCTACGATATTCTGCACACGCCGTCCTTCACCCTGCGCGGCGGCGCGCGCGAAGTGGTGCGCGGCATCGTGGCCCGCGGGCTGGGTCTGCGATGAGCGGCGGGCCCGGCACGGCCGGCATGGCGGACAGCGCGGCGGCCGCGATGGCCGATGCGGTCCGCCACGCGCTGGCGCCGCACCGGGCGGCTCATGACGGCCCGGCCGACCGGCCGCTCGCCTGGTCGGACGCGCACTGGCAGGCGGTCGTCGCCCTCGGCCTGCCGCGGCTGCTGGTGCCGGAGGAACAGGGCGGCGCCGGGGCGTCCCTCGCCGAGGGCGCGGCGGCAATCGAGGCGCTGGGCAGGCTGGGCGATCCGTCGCCGGCGGCCGATACCGCGGTGCTCGCCTGGCTGCTGGCGCGGCAGGGCGCGGACCTTGCCGACCTGCCCGGCGGACCGGACGGGCCGGTGGTGCTGGCCGAGCCGGGCTGCCGGGTCCCGTGGCCGGCGCAGGCGTGCGCCGTCGATCCGGCCGGCCGGCCGGTTGCGGCGGCGGACCTGTCCGCGTCCGGGCCGGCGGCGGGCGGCGGCGCGCTGCTCAATGGCGTGCCGGCCTCGGCGCCGCTGCCGGGTACGACCGATGCGCCCACGCCCTTCCGGCTGGCCCTGGCGACGGCGCGGGCGCTGCAGACCGCCGGCGCTGCCGCCGCGGCGCTCGACATGACGCTCGCCCATGTCCGCGAACGCCGCCAGTTCGGCCGGCCGCTCGCCCGCTTTCAGGCGGTGCAGCAGCATATTGCCGTCGCAGCGGCCGAAACCGCCGCGGCCGCGCAGCTGGCGCGCGCCGCCTTCGCTGCGCTCGACCGCGGGGCGCTGCTGCCCGGCGGCGCCGCCGCCATCGCCGCCGGCCGGGCCGGCACGCTCGCCGCCCGCACCGCGCACCAGTTCCACGGCGCCATGGGCTATACGGCGGAATATCCGTTGCACCGGCTGACCCGGGCGATCTGGCAGTGGCGCGAGGATTTCGGCAACGAAAGCTGGTGGAGCCGCCGCCTCGGCGCCGATGTCTGCCGCGCGGGCGCGGACCGGCTCTGGCCCCGCCTCGCCGGCGCCTAGCCCCGGACCTCCCTTGAATCGGCGTGCCGGCGAACCCAGTTCGGGGCCATGACCGGAACGAGAGACAAGATCGTCAAGACGGCGGCCGAGTGGCGGGCGCAGCTCACCGCGCTCCAGTTTCACGTTGCCCGCGAGCACGGCACCGAGCGCGCCTTCACCGGCGAATACTGGGACAGCAAAACCCCCGGCATCTATCGCTGCGTCTGCTGCGGCCAGCCGCTGTTCGCGTCCGAAACCAAATACGATTCCGGCACCGGCTGGCCGAGCTTCTGGGCGCCGATCAACGACAGCGCGGTGTCGCTGCGCGAGGATCGCAGCCTGTTCATGCGCCGCACCGAAGTGCTGTGCAGCAAGTGCGACGCCCATCTGGGCCACGTCTTCCCCGACGGCCCGGCGCCGACCGGCAATCGCTTCTGCATGAATTCCGCCGCCCTGAACCTCGAGCCCGGCACCGGCAGCTGAGCGCCTGCTCTTTCCTTCGATACGCCCTCCCTCGATACGGCCCGGTCCCTCGATACGGCCCGGACTTCGTCCGGGCCTACTCGGGATGAGGGCAGAGGTGGTTTTGAATAATCTATTGAATAAGAACAACAAATACCCTCATCCCGAGTAGGCGGCGCAGCGGCCGTATCGAGGGACCGGGGCGTATCCAGGGAGGCCGTATCGCGAGACCGGGGCGCTCCCTTCTGGCAGGCGCCGCTGCGCATCGTGACATTGCACGACACCCGGCGCTGCGGGTTCAGCGGCGTTCGGCGAAGAAGCGGCGCAGCAGGGCGGCGGATTCGGTGGCGGCGATGCCGTCGTAGATTTCCGGCCGGTGGTGGCAGGTCGGCCGGTCGAACAGGCGGGGGCCGTGGAGGACCGCGCCGCCTTTCGGGTCGGCGGCGCCGAAATAGAGCCGGTCGAGCCGGGCATGGGCGATGGCGCCGGCGCACATGGCGCAGGGCTCCAGCGTGACATGGAGATCGCAGCCGGTAAGGCGGCTGCGCCCCAGAACCCTGGCGGCGCGCCGGATGGCGAGCAGCTCGGCATGGGCGGTCGGGTCGCGGCGCGCCCCGGTCTCGTTGCCGGCGCTGGCGACAATGCGGCCCTCGCGCCGCAGGACGATCACGGCGCCGACCGGCACCTCGCCGCGCGCCGCCGCCAGGCGGGCCTGTTCGAGCGCCCGTTCCATCGGGCTGGCGCCGGGGGCGCCGGACGGATCGGGCGTGCCGGAGGGGTCGGCCCGGCGGGCCGGCGGGTCGGGAATCGCGTTCATCGCCGTTTCGTGGCGCCGGGCGCGGCCTGCGGTCAAGCCCTTTCGCGGCGCGGACCCCCGGCGATGCGCCAATCGATCCGTGGCCCGGATCGCCGGGCCGGTGTAAGCCGGCGCCCGGTCGGACAGCCAAGCGAGGTGCCGTGATGGCGCTGGACAGCGAAACGGTGCGCCGGATTGCGCATCTGGCACGGGTGCGCGTCGCCGAGGCGGAGCTGGCGCCGCTCGCCGGGGAACTGTCGCAGATTCTCACCTGGGTCGAGCAGCTCGGCGCGGTGGATACCGAGGGCGTGCCGCCGATGACCAGCGCCGCCGCCGCCCGCCTGCCGATGCGCGACGATATTGTGGACGATGGCGACCGGCAGGACGATGTGCTGTCCAACGCGCCGGCGCGGGCGGGCGATTTCTTCGCCGTGCCCCGGACGGTCGAGTGATGGCCGGCCTTTCCGACCTCAGCCTCGCGGAAGCGCGGGCCGGGCTGGCGGCCGGCCGGTTCAGCGCCGAGGAGCTGGCCTCGGCCTGCCTCGCCGCCATGGAGCGGACCCGGCGGCTCAACGCCTTCGTCACCGAAACGCCGGAGCAGGCGCTCGCCATGGCCAGGGCCTCGGACGCGCGCCGGCGCCGGGGCGAGGCCGGGCGGCTCGAAGGGCTGCCCATCGCGGTCAAGGACCTGTTCTGTACCGAAGGGGTGCGGACCGCCGCCGGCTCGCGCATGCTCGACAGTTTTGCGCCGCCCTACGAATCGGCCGTGACCGCCCGGCTGTGGGCCGAAGGCGCGGTCATGCTGGGCAAGACGAACATGGACGAATTCGCCATGGGCTCGTCCAATATCACCTCGCATTACGGGCCGGTGGAGAATCCGTGGCGCGCCGCCGGGTCGAACCGGCCGCTGGCACCGGGCGGCTCGTCCGGCGGCTCGGCGGCGGCGGTGGCGGCGCACGCCGCCCCGGCCGCAATCGGGACGGATACCGGCGGCTCGATCCGCCAGCCGGCGGCGCTGTGCGGCATTGTCGGCATGAAGCCGACCTATGGCCGCTGTTCGCGCCGGGGCATCGTCGCCTTCGCCTCGTCGCTCGACCAGGCCGGCCCGCTCGCCCGGACGGTGCGCGATGCGGCCATCATGCTCGGCGCCATGGCCGGCCACGATGCCGGGGATTCGACCTCCGCGCCCGGCGCGGTGCCGGATTACGAGGCGGCGCTCACCGGCGACATTGCCGGCCTGCGCATCGGCATTCCGGCCGAATACCGGCTGGACGGCACGCCGGACGATATCGCCGCCCTGTGGCAGCGCGGCATCGACTGGCTGCGCGCCGCCGGCGCGGAGATCGTGGAGATCGGCCTGCCGCACACGAAATATGCCCTGCCGGCCTATTATATCGTGGCGCCGGCCGAGGCGTCGTCGAACCTGGCGCGCTATGACGGGGTGCGCTTCGGCCTGCGCGAGCCCGGCGCGGGCCCGGCCGACCTCACCGGCATGTACGAGGCGACCCGCGGCGCCGGCTTCGGCCCGGAAGTGCGCCGCCGGGTGCTGATCGGCACCTATGTGCTCTCGGCCGGCTATTACGACGCCTATTACCTCAAGGCCCAGCGCGTGCGCAGCCTGATCGCGCGCGATTTCGCCGAAGCCTTCGGCCGGGTCGATGCCATTCTGACGCCGACCGCGCCGTCCGCCGCCTTCCCGCTGGGCGAGAAGACGGACGATCCGATTGCCATGTATCTCAACGACGTGTTCACCGTGCCGGCGAGCATGGCCGGCCTGCCGGCGATCTCCGTGCCGGCCGGGCTGGACGGCAGAGGCCTGCCGCTCGGCCTGCACCTGATCGCCGATGCCTTCCGGGAGGAGACCCTGTTCCGCGTCGCCGGCGTGCTGGAGGAGGCGGCCGGCTTCGCGGCGCGCCCGGAACTGGCGGCGTGACCGGGCTTCAGGCCGCGTCGGCGCTGGCGGCGGCCGGGGGCGGCCAGGGCGCGCTCAGCGCGGCGAGGCGGGCCCGCGCGTCGGCATATTCCTCGCGCAGCCGGGCGACGACTTCGGCGGTCGGCCGGACGCTCCGGACCATGCCGGCGCTCTGGCCGGCGCTCCAGATATCGCGCCAGGCCTTCTGTTTCATGTTGCCGCCGGAGCCGAAATTCATCTTCGCCTTGTCGGCCTCCGGCAGGTTGGCCGGATCGAGGCCGGCGGCGGCGACGCTGCGGGCGAGATAGTTGCCTTTCACGCCGGTGAAGAGGTTGGTGTAGACGATCTCCTCCGCCGTGCTGTCGACGATCATCTGCTTCTGCCGCTCGTGCGCGTTCGCCTCTTCGGTCGCGATGAAGCGGGTGCCGAGATAGGCGAGATCGGCGCCCATCGCCTGGGCGGCGAGAATCTGGCTGCCCGTCGCCATGCTGCCGGCGAGGATAATCGGGCCGTCGAAGAAGTCGCGCACCTCGGCGACCAGGGCGAACGGGCTGAGCGCGCCGGCATGGCCGCCGGCGCCGGCGCACACCAGGATCAGCCCGTCGGCGCCCTCGGCCAGCGCCTTCTTCGCGTGGCGGATATTGGTGACGTCGTGGAACACCAGCCCGCCATAGCTGTGCACCGGCCCGGCGACCTGGGTCGGCGCCTGCAGGCTGGTGATGACGATGGGCACCCGGTATTTGACGCACAGTTCGACATCGTGCTCCAGCCGGTCGTTCGACCGGTGGACGATCTGGTTGACGGCGAAGGGCGCGACCGGCCGTTCGGGAAAGCGCGCCGCGTAGTCGCCCAGTTCGGTCGAGATGCGGTCGAGCCACTCGTCGAGCACAGGTTTCGGCCGCGCGTTCAGCGCCGGGAACGAGCCGACGATGCCGGCCTTGCACTGTTCGATCACCAGGTCCGGGTTCGACACGATGAACAGGGGCGCGCCGATCAGCGGCAGGGAAAGCCGCCCTTTCAGGGCTTCGGGTATGGCCATGGGCTTGCGTCCTCGCTGCCGGTCTAGATTCTGCGGTCGGTGCCGGCCCAGAAGGGATCGCGCAGCCGGCGCTTGAAAATCTTGCCCGAATCCTCCCGCGGCAGGGCATCGTGGAAGGCGACGAGGCGCGGCACCTTGTAGCCGGCCAGCCGCTCGGCGACATGGGCGCGGATGGCCTCGGCGGTCGGTTCCGGGCCGGCGCCCGTTCCGTCGGCCAGTTCGACCGCGGCGGCGACCGCCTCGCCGAAATCCTCGTCGGGAATGCCGAAGACGGCGCAGTCGCGCACCGCCGGATGCTCGCAGATCGCGCCCTCGATTTCCGACGGATAGATGTTGACGCCGCCGGAGACGATCATGTCCTTGCGCCGGTCGCAGACGAAGAGATAGCCGTCGGCATCCGCATAGCCGATATCGCCATTGGTGAACCAGGCGCCGTCGCGGGTGGCGGCCGCGGTGTCCGGCCGGTTGCGGTAGGCGAAGCCGGTCAGGGGGTTGAGCCGCATATGGAGCTCGCCCTCCGCGCCGGGCGGCAGCACGGCGCCGTCTTCGCCGCGCACCTGCACCGGCGTCGTCTCGCGCGGCCGGCCGACCGTGCCCGGCCGGGCCAGCCATTCCGCGCTCGAGGCGACCGAGACGATGCCGGCTTCGGTCGAGCCGTAATATTCGTGGATCACCGGCCCCCACCAGTCGATCATCGCCCGCTTGACCGCCGGCGGGCAGGGCGCCGCGCCGTGGATGACATAATCGAGCGACGAGACATCGTGGCGCGCGCGCACCGCTGCCGGCAGGCGCAGCAGGCGGCCGAACATGGTCGGCACCATGTGCATGCCCTGTGCCCGGCGCCGCTCGATCAGCGCCAGCAGGCCGGCGGCGTCGAAGCGCGGCATGAGGAACAGGTCGCCGTCGAACGCCAGGCAGGCAAAGGCGTAGGCGAAGGTGGCGCTGTGATACATCGGGCCGGTCATGATCGCGCCCAGCCCGTCGCGGACGCCGAAGGCCTGGGCCGCCACGGCGAGGGCCCGCTGGATCGCCGCCGGGTCGGCGATGGCGCGGGTCACGCCCTTGGGCTGCGCCGTCGTGCCCGACGTGTAGACCATGGTGAAGCGGCCCATCGAAGGCTCTTCGACCGGCGCGAAGCCGGCGCACCAGTCCTCCCACAGATCGGCATCGCCGGGCGGCCGGGCTTCGGCGTCGGGGATGCGGTAGGCGGCGATGAGCGCGGGCGAGGGCGCGACGGCGAGAATCCGCACCCCGGCCGGCACGAAGGGCCGCACGGCGGCCAGCAGGTCGGTATGGACGACCAGCACGGCGGCGCCGCTGTCGGCCAGGATCGCGCGGACTTCGGCGCCGCGCAGATGCCAGTTGACCGGGGCGATGAAGGCGCCGATCCAGTTCGCCGCCAGCGCGCATTCCAGAAACGGAATGTCGTTGCGCAGCAGCATGGCCACCGTGCCGCCCGGCCCGAGGCCGAGCGACCGGAAGCCGGCGGCGGCGCGGCGGATATTGGCGAACAGCGCCGCCCTGTCGAGCGTCCGGTCGGGCGTGGCGACGGTGCCGGCTGACCCGGCCGGAATCATGGCGCCGCCGCGAGGCTCAAGCCGCCCCCCGCCGGCTTGCGCTGTACTGTCGGACGAGAGGGGGACGCGGGGGCTATTCCGCCGCGACGGCGATATCGCCGATGCTGTTGTCGACCACCACCGGCGTCTCGAAGAAGCGCACATCGGGGTCGGCGCCGTAGCGTCCGGCGATGAAGGTGCGCCACTCGTCGTCGAAGGTCGCCTCGGCCGAGGCGCGATCCTCGAACAGATAGCAGCCGCCGCCGACGCCGGTCGCCGGGTCGAACAGGTAATATTTGCGCACCAGCCCCTCGATGGACCGGTAGCGCGGCGCGGTGCCGGCGAACAGCTCCCTGGCCTTGCCGAGATCGGTGCCGGACGGCAGCGGGAAATTGACGACAGCGGTAATCATGGCTTCTCTCCTGCGATGGGTTCCGGCGCTACTGCCGCGCCACCATCAGTTTCTTGATGCTGGCGATGGCCTTGGCCGGGTTCAGGTTCTTCGGGCAGGTCTGCGTGCAGTTCATGATCGTGTGGCAGCGGTAGAGGCGGAACGGGTCTTCGAGATCGTCGAGCCGTTCGCCCGTATGCTCGTCGCGGCTGTCGGCGATCCAGCGATAGGCCTGGAGCAGCACGGCCGGGCCGAGATAGCGGTCGCCGTTCCACCAGTAGGACGGGCAGCTCGTGGTGCAGGAAAAGCACAGCACGCATTCCCACAGCCCGTCCAGCTTCTCCCGGTCCTCCGGCGATTGCAGCCGTTCGCGCTCCGGCGCCGGCGTTTCGGTCTTGAGCCACGGCTCGACCGCGGCGAGCTGGGCATAGGCCCGGGTCAGGTCCGGCACCAGGTCCTTCACCACCGGCATATGGGGCAGCGGATAGATCGGGATATCGCCCTTGTAGTCGGCGATGAAGCTGGTGCAGGCGAGCGTGTTGGTGCCGCCGATATTGAAGGCGCAGGAGCCGCACACCCCCTCGCGGCAGGAGCGCCGGAAGGCGAGGGTCGAATCGACCTCGTTCTTGATCTTGATGAGCGCGTCGAGGACCATCGGCCCGCAATCGTCCAGATCGACGGTGTAGGTATCCAGCCGCGGGTTGGCGCCGCTCTCCGGATCGTAGCGGTAGATGCGGAAGCGCCGGGGGCGCTTCGCCCCGGCCGGCGCCGGCCAGTCCCGGCCCTTCCCGACCCTGGAATTGCGCGGCAGTGCAAATTCAGCCATGTCGTCTCCCGTTGCCGCTGCCCGCCGGCCGGCCGGTCAGGCGGCGAATCCGATGACCGTTCCCCCTCTGCCGGCACATGTCCTAATACACCCGCTCCTTCGGCGGGATCGGCGCGACGTCGTTGGTGAGCGTGTTCATGTGGACCGGGCGGTAGTCGAGCGCCACCTCGCCGGCCCCGTCGCACCAGGCGACGGTGTGCTTCATCCAGTTCTCGTCGTCCCGGTCCGGGAAATCCTCGCGGGCGTGGGCGCCGCGGCTCTCCTCGCGGTTGGCGGCCGAGACGATGGTGACCAGCGCCTGGTGGATCAGATTGTCGAACTCCAGCGTCTCGACCAGGTCGGTGTTCCAGATCATCGACCGGTCGGCGACCTTCAGGTCGCTGCGCAGGGCCCAGACCTCCTTCATCCGGGCGACGCCCTCTGCGAGCACATCGCCGGTGCGGAAGACCGCGCAATTGTCCTGCATCGCCTTCTGCATGGCGAGCCGGGCCGCCGCCGTCGGCGTGCCGCCATCGGCGTGGCGCGCCCGGTCCAGCCGGTCCAGCGCCAGATCGTCGGCGCCGTTCCTGAGCGGCCGGTGGCGCTCGCCCGGCGTCAGCGTCTCGGCGCAGCGGTCGGCGGCGGCGCGGCCGAACACGACCAGATCGAGCAGCGAATTGGAGCCCAGCCGGTTGGCGCCGTGCACCGAGACGCAGGCCGCCTCGCCGATGGCCATCAGGCCGGGCACCACGGCATCGGCATCGTCGCCCTTGCGGGTGACCGCCTCGCCCATATGGTTGGTCGGCACGCCGCCCATATTGTAGTGGCAGGTCGGCAGGACCGGTATCGGCTCCCTCGTCACGTCGACGCCGGCGAAGATGCGCGCGGTCTCCGAAATGCCGGGCAGGCGCCGGGCGATGGCGTCCGGGTCCAGATGCTCGATATGCAGGTGGATATGGTCGGCATTCGCGCCGACGCCGCGGCCCTCGCGGATTTCCATCGTCATCGACCGGCTGACCACATCGCGCGAGGCGAGGTCCTTGGCCGAGGGCGCATAGCGCTCCATGAAGCGCTCGCCCTCCGCATTGGTCAGATAGCCGCCCTCGCCGCGCACGCCCTCGGTAATCAGGCAGCCGGCGCCATAGATGCCGGTGGGGTGGAACTGGACGAACTCCATGTCCTGGCAGGGCAGGCCGGCGCGCAGGGCCATGGCGTTGCCGTCGCCGGTCTGGGTATGCGCGCCGGTGCAGGAGAAATAGATACGGCCATAGCCGCCGGTCGCCAGCACGGTGCGGTGGGCGCGGAAGCGGTGGATGGTGCCGTCGTCCAGGTTCCAGGCGATCACGCCGAGCACCTCGCCGTCCTCGACCAGCAGGTCGATGGCGAAATACTCGACGAAGAATTCCGCATTGTGGCGCAGGCTCTGCTGATAGAGCGTGTGCAGGATGGCGTGGCCGGTGCGGTCGGCGGCGGCGCAGGTGCGCTGGGCGATGCCCTCGCCGAAATTGGTCGTCATGCCGCCGAAGGCACGCTGATAGATGAGGCCGTCCGGCGTCCGGCTGAAGGGCACGCCGTGATGCTCCAGCTCGATGATCGCCGGAATCGCCTCCTTGCACATATATTCGATGGCGTCCTGGTCGCCCAGCCAGTCCGCCCCCTTCACCGTGTCGTACATGTGCCAGCGCCAGTCGTCCTCGCCCATATTGCCGAGCGCGGCGGAGATGCCGCCCTGGGCCGCCACCGTGTGCGAGCGGGTCGGGAAAACCTTGGTGATGCAGGCGGTGCGCAGGCCCTTTTCGGCCATGCCGAAGGTGGCGCGCAGGCCGGCGCCGCCGGCGCCGATGACGACCACGTCATACCGGTGTTCGACGATTTCGTAGGCGGTTGCCATCTCTGCCCTGTTCCTAGCGCCCGGTCAGCCGAAGGCCAGCTTGAGGACGGATATGACCGCAATCGCGCCGAGCAGCAGCGCTGCCAGCCTGGCCGCGACGATCAGGCCGATCTTCCAGCCTTCGTGGTGAACATAGTCCTCGATCACGACCTGGAGCCCGAGCTGGCCGTGGTGGAAGGTCGCCGCGATCAGCATGACCAGCAGGCCGGCGGTGACCGGATTGGCCAGCCAGTCGACCAGGGTCGCCCGGTCGGCGCCGACCAGCATCAGGATGCTGGTCACGAACCAGACGGTGAGCGGCACCAGCGCGATCGCGGTCAGCCGCTGGGCCCACCAGTGGCCGGTGCCGCTGCGGGCGCTGCCGAGGCCGCGAACCCGGCCGAGCGGAGAGCGGAAGCCCATGCCCGGCCTCACGACGGCGTCAGGGCGATGACGGCGGAGAGCGCCGTCAGCCCGGCCGCGGCGCCGACGGCGACCATGCCGCTCGCCCGCGCCGGCCCCAGCTCCAGGCCGATGCCGGCGTCCCAGAACAGGTGCCGGATGCCATTGCACAGATGGTAGAACAGGGCGAAGGCCCAGCCGACCAGAAGCACGCGGCCCGGCCAGCTCGCCATCAGCCCCTGGACATAGTCGAAATAGGCCTCGCTCGACGCTGCCGCGGCGAGCCACCAGACCAGCAGCACGGTGCCCAGCGCCAGGGCGACGCCGGTCGCCCGGTGGGCGATGGACAGTACCGAGGTCCATTGCGGCCGGTAGACCTGAAGATGGGGCGAAAGCGGCCGTTCGCGCGCGGTCGGGGGGTCGGAAGCCATGAGCCGTCCGTCGGGGGCGGAAATGTCTGCGCCGTTTATCGCGCCACCGCCCGGTCCAGGCAAGCCCCGGCTTGTCGCGCAGCCCGGCCGGCGGCCCCCTGGCGGGGCAGCAGGACGGTATAGTCCAGGTCGAGCACGATGCTTTCCGGGTAGCGGCCCCCGGCATCCCGGTCCGGGAAAGCGGCGCAGGGCGTGTCCTTCGTCGCCACCGTGCGCAGCCTGAGCGCGCCCAGCGCCGTATCGCCGGGCGGCTCCAGGCGCTCGACGATTTCGGACCAGGCATAGATCGTGTCGCCGGCGAAAACCGGGTTGACGTGCCGCCCGCCATTGATCGCGGCGATGCGGAAGGCGCCGGCAAGGCCATTGAAGCTGAGCGCGCGCGCCAGGCTGATGACGTGGCCGCCATAGATCAGCCGCCGGCCGAAGCGGCCGCGCGATTCGGTATGGGCGTTGAAATGGACCTTCGCGGTGTTCTGGTAGAGGCGGGTGGCGAGGGCGTGCTCCGCCTCCTCGACGGTCATGCCGTCCACATGATCGATCTTCTCGCCCGGCGCATAATCGGCCCAGCGCCAGGCGGCGCCGGCGAGAGAATCGTCCCACCCCGCCGGGTCGAACCCGGCCGGCGGCACAAGATTTTCGGCCGCGACCGCGGCGGGCAGGTCCGGCGCCGACGGCGCCGGCGCGGCGGCGGAAGGATCGCGCTTGCGCACCATCACCCAGCGGACATAGCGGACCGCCGTCTGGCCGTGCTGGTTCTCGCCGACGGTGCGGACCCAGACGATGCCGGTCCGGCCGTTGCTGTTCTCGCGCAGGCCGATCACTTCGGAGCGGGCCGTCAGGCTGTCGCCCGGATAGACCGGCGCGGCGAAGACGCAATCGGCATAGCCCAGATTGGCCACGGCGTTGAGCGAGATGTCGGGCACCGTCTTGCCGAACACGGTGTGGAAGACCAGCAGATCGTCGAGCGGCGCCCGCTCGAAACCGACGGCGCGGGCGAAGGCGTCCGACGACTGGACGGCGAAACGGCTGCCGTACAGCGCGGTATAGAGGGCGGCGTCGCCTTCGGTCAGCGTGCGCGGCGTGGCGTGGCGGATTTCCTGGCCGAGGCGGAAATCCTCGAAATAATTGCCCGGATCGGTCTTGGTCATGGGCGCCCCGCAACAGGCCGGCAACGGTCCGGCATCAGCCGCCGGCGCGCGCAATATAGAAGCGCAGAAAGGCCCTGGCCTGCGGCGAATCCCACTCGGCCGGGCCGAGCAGATAGCCGATAACCCGGCCTTCGGGATCGATCAGGAAGGTTGCCGGCAGGCCGCTGACGCCGAGGCGCCGGGCGGTCTTCCAGCGCGTATCCAGCAGCACGGGCAGGTTCCGGTAGCCCTGCGCCTGCCAGAACGGCCCGACGGTCGCCATGCCCCTGCGGTCCAGCGCGACGGTCAGGACGGCGAATTCCGGCCCGCCCAGCGCGCCCTGCAGCCGGTCGAGGGTCGGCATTTCATGGATGCAAGGGGCGCACCAGGTCGCCCAGAAATTCAGCAGCAGGACCCTGCCCCGGTAGCGTTCGATGGTAACGGTCCGGCCCTGTCCGTCCTCGAACGGGCCGAGGGCCACGGCCCGCGGCCGCTTCAGGAACACAAAGGGGCGGGCGGTGCCGGCGAAGGGCGGCGGCTCTGCCGCCGGCTTCGGCTCCGATGCCGCCCGGACGGCCGAAAGCGGAACCGCCGCCGGCGATGCAGCGGCGAGGAAGAGCAGCAGGCCGGCGGCCAGCGCCCGGACGATGCGGTCGGTTGTCCCGTTTCCCTTCACGCCTAACTCCCGCCCCATGTCCGAATCGAACCCGCCCGAACCGGAAGCCCCCGAATCGGCGGCGCCCGAACCGGCAGCGAACGCGCTGTGGGGCGGGCGCTTCGCCGCCGGCCCCGATGCCCTGATGGAGGCGATCAACGCCTCCATCGGCTTCGACCGCCGTCTCTATGCCTGCGATATCGCCGGATCGAAAGCCCATGCGGCAATGCTCGCCGATTGCGGCATCGTTGCGGCGGAGGACGCGGCCGCGATCCGGCAGGGGCTCGACGACATTCTCCGCGAGATCGAGAGCGGCCGCTTCGCCTTCAGCACGGCGCTCGAAGACATCCACATGAATATCGAGGCCCGGCTGGCCGAACTGATCGGCCCCGCCGCCGGCCGGCTGCATACCGCGCGGTCGCGCAACGACCAGGTGGCGACGGACCTCCGCCTGTGGGTGCGCGAGCGCATCGACAGCTTCGATGCCGATCTGCGGGCGCTGCAATCGGCGCTGCTCGACCGGGCCGCGGCCCACGCCGATGCGATCATGCCCGGCTTCACCCATCTTCAGCCGGCGCAGCCGGTGACCTTCGGCCATCACATGCTCGCCTATGTCGCCATGTTCGAACGCGACAGGGGGCGGCTGCACGATACCCGCCGGCGGGTCAACGAATCGCCGCTGGGGGCGGCGGCGCTCGCCGGCACCTCCTTCCCGATCGACCGGGCGCAGACCGCCGCCGCGCTCGGCTTCGACCGGCCGATGGCCAATTCGCTCGACGCGGTCTCGGCGCGCGATTTCGCGCTCGAATTCCTCGCCGCCTGCGCCATCTGCGCCACCCATCTGTCGCGCCTCGCCGAGGAGATCGTGATCTGGTCGAGCGCGCCGTTCGGCTTTGTCAGCCTGTCGGAGAGCTTTTCCACCGGCAGCTCGATCATGCCCCAGAAGCGCAATCCCGACGCTGCCGAGCTGGTGCGGGCCAAGGCCGGCCGGATCGTCGGCGCCCTGACCGGCCTGGCCGTGGTCATGAAGGGCCTGCCGCTCGCCTATTCCAAGGATATGCAGGAGGACAAGGAGCCGGTGTTCGACGCCGCCGACAGCCTGTCCATCTGCATCCGGGCGATGACCGGCATGATCGGCGAAATGACCGTCCATACCGGTGCCATGCTGGCCGCGGCCGGCGCCGGCTTCGCCACGGCGACCGATTTGGCGGACTGGCTGGTCCGCGAGTTCGCCATGCCGTTCCGCGCGGCTCACCGCGTCACCGGCGCGCTGGTGAAGCTGGCCGAGGCGCAGGGCGGCGATCTGGCCGACCTCACCCTCGAACAGATGCAGACGGTCGAGCCGCGGCTCACCCGGTCTGTCTTCGATGTGTTGACGGTGCACTATTCGGTGGCCAGCCGGCAATCGTTCGGCGGCACGGCGCCGGACAATGTCCGCGCCGCAATCGCCGCGGCGCGGGGGAGGCTCGAATGACCCGATTTCTGACCATTCTCGCAGTTGCCGCCGCGCTCGGCATCGGCCTGCCGGCGTGCGGCAAGAAGGACGATCCGCGGGCCGTCCGCGGCGACGACCGGTTCCCGGCCGGCTATCCGCACGGCGCGCTGCCGGGTCCGCTCGTCATCTTCCGGCGGCCCGGTTCCGAATAGCCGCTCCGTCCGATCCCGTCTCCCGTCTCCCGCCGCGCCGGCCGCGCGGCCGGGCCCGAATTGCCGAATGCGCGCCCATGACCGACAGCCTTCCGTCGCCCGATTTCACCTATGCCGACGGCGTCCTGCGGGCCGAGGCGCTGCCGTTGCCGCAGATCGCGGCCGGCGTCGGCACGCCCTTCTACTGCTATTCGCTGGCCGGGCTGACGCGCAGCTACCGGGCGCTGGCGGCGGCGCTGGACGGGCTGCCGGCGACGATCTGCTATTCGCTGAAGGCCAATTCCAACCAGGCCGTGGTCGCGGCTTTCGCCGGCATGGGCGCCGGCGCCGATGTCGTCTCGGGCGGCGAGCTGCAGCGGGCGCTGGCGGCCGGCGTGCCGCCGGAGCGGATCGTGTTTTCCGGCGTCGGCAAGACGCAGGAGGAGATTGCGCAGGCGCTGCGCGCCGGCATTCTGCAGATCAACGCCGAATCGGAACGGGAGCTGGCGCTGATCTCCTCCCTTGCCGGGGCGGCCGGCGTCACGGCCCGCGTCGCCCTGCGCATCAACCCCGATGTCGATGCCCGGACCCACCGCAAGATCGCGACCGGCCGGCGGCAGGACAAGTTCGGCATCGCCATCGACCGGACGCTCGACGCCTATGCCGAGGCGGCGGCGCTGCCCCATCTCGAGCCGGTCGGCCTCGCCATGCATATCGGCTCCCAGCTGCTCGATGTGGCGCCCTACCGGACGGCGTTCGCGCGCCTGGCCGAGCGGGTTCGGGCCCTGCGCGCCGCGGGCCTTGCCGTGCGCAGCCTCGATCTCGGCGGCGGAGTCGGCATCGCCTATCGCGACGAGACGCCGCCATGCTTCGGGGACTATGCCGCTGTGGTGCGCGAGACGGTCGGCGATCTCGACTGCGATCTGCTGTTCGAGCCCGGCCGTTCGATGGTCGGCAATGCCGGCATTCTGGTCGCGCGGGTTTTGTATGTGAAGCAAGCCGGCGCCCGGCCGATCGCCATCGTCGATGCCGCGATGAACGATCTCGTCCGCCCGGCCATCTACGATTCCTGGCACGCCATCGTGCCCGTGACCCGGCCGCAAAATAGCCCCAATCCGGTATCAATGGATGTCGTCGGGCCGATCTGCGAAAGCGGCGATACGTTTGCCGTCGCGCGCAGCCTGCCGCCGCTGGCGCCGGACGATCTGGTGGCGTTCGGCTCGGCAGGGGCGTATGGTGCGGTCATGTCGTCGGCCTACAACAGCCGCCCGCCGGCGCCGGAGGTGCTGGTGAGCGGCGAGCGGTTCGCCGTGGTGCGGGCCCGGCAGACGGTTGAAGCGCTGATCCGGCAGGATTCGATGCCGGATTGGCTGGCGGTGCCGGCGGCGGCCCGCGGCGCCGCCTGAAGGGGGAACGGCCTTAAAGGGATATCCCATGGGCGCTTCGGACAAGGGCTGGAAAGTGCGGGCCGGGGCGTCGTCGTCGCCGCGCTATCCCGTCCGCACCGGGCTGTCCTGGCTGGCCCTGGTCTGGGAGCGGCTGTGGCCCCGCCTGTGGCCGGCGGCGACCGTCGCCATCCTGTTCGCCGCCCTCGTCCTGGCCGATTTTCTGCCGCTGCTGCCCGGCTGGCTCCATGTCGCCATTCTGGCCGCCTTCGGCCTTGCCCTGCCGGTTGCCCTGGTGCGCGGCCTGCGCCGCCTGCGCTTGCCCGGCATCGCGGCGGCCCGGCGCCGGCTGGAGCGGACCAGCGGCCTCGATCACCGGCCGCTGACGACCGGCCTCGACCGGCTCGCGGTCGGCGCCGGCGATGCGTTTGCCGAAACGCTCTGGCAGCGTCACCGGGCGCAGGCCCGGGCCGCGCTGCGCCAGCTCCGGGTCGGGCCGCCGCGGCCGCGGGTCGCCCGGCGCGATCCGTATGCGTTGCGCGGTCTTGCCGTCATTCTGCTGGCTCTGGGCCTGAGCGCGGGCTGGAGCGATCCGGCGGACCGTCTCGCCCGCGCCTTCCTGCCCGATTTCGAGGGCGGCACCGCCGCGCCGGTGACGGTCGAGGCCTGGCTGACGCCGCCGGACTATACCGGCCTGCAGCCGCGCATGCTCACCCTCGCCCATGACGGCACCCCGGTGGTCGTGCCGCAGAATACCCGGCTCCTGCTGCAGTTTCACGGCGGCCGGGGCCGGCCGGCCATGTCGCTGGGGCGGCAGCGCCTCGCCCTCAGGGCGCTCGACCGGTCGAGCTGGCAGGGCGAGCTCCTGCTCCGGGAAAGCGGCGAGCTGAAGGTTCGCCAGCGCGCGCGCGACGCCCTGCGCTGGAAGATTTCGGTGACGCCCGACCTGGCGCCGAAAATCGCCTGGACCGAGGACCCGGAGGCGACCGCACGCCAGAACGTCCGGCTCGATTACGCCGCCGAGGACGATCACAATGTCAGGAAGATCCGCGTCTATATCGCCCGGGCCGGCGAGACCGATGTCATTTCCATCGACGCGCCGGTCGGCGGCGGCCGCAAGGCCGCCGGGCGCCTCTACCGCGATCTGACCCCGCATCGCTGGGCCGGCCTCGATGTCGCCATGATGTTCGAGACGCAGGACGATCTCGGCCAGCGCGGGCACAGCAAAATCCGCGAAATGACGCTGCCGGAGCGGATTTTCCGCCATCCGGTTGCGCGCCTGATCGTCGCCCAGCGCAAGCGCCTGACGCTGGAGCCGGAAAAGCTCGACAGCGTCGTCACGGTCCTGGGCCGGATTGCCGACAACCGCGGCGCGTTCGACAGCGATCCGGTCGTCTATCTGGCGCTGCGGGCGGCGCAGGGCCGGCTGATCCTCGGCTCCCGGCACGACGGGCGCAGCGATACCGCGCGCCGCGCGGGCCGCGATGCCGCCATCCGGGCGGTTCAGCCGATCCTGTGGCAGACCGCCCTGCGCATCGACGAGGGCAAGACCGCCCGCGCCGAACGGGAGCTGGCGCGCATTCAGGACCGGCTGATGGAGCTGCTGTCGCGCAGGGATATCGAGGACCGGGAGCTGAAGCGGCTGCTCGACGAACTGCGCCGTTCGATGAAGGAGTATCTGGAGGCCCTGCGCCGGGAAATGCAGCGCGATCCGCAGCGCTTCGGCCGGCGCTGGCCCGGCGAGCGCGAACGGACGCTGACCGACCGGGACATCAGGCAGATGCTGGAGCGCATGCGCGACATGATGCGCAACGGCGACCGGGAGGCCCTGCGCCGGCTGCTCTCCCAGCTGCGCGACATGATGCAGAATTTGCGTCCGGGGCAGCAGCGGCGGGCGAACCCGAACCATCCGATGCAGCGCATGATGCGCGATATCGACGATCTGATCCGCCGGCAGCAGCAGCTGATGGACGAGAGCTTCCGCCGCGGCCAGCAGCCCCGGACCGACGGCGAGAGCGAGCGCCGGGCCGACCGCGAGATGGCGCGCCGCCAGGGCGCGCTGCGCAACCGGCTGGGCGATCTGATGCGCCGGCTCGGCGAAATGACCGGACAGGTGCCGCCGAATTTCGGCAAGGCGGAGCGCGAGATGCGCCGGGCGCAGCGCGATCTGGGCCGCGGCCGGCCGGGCCGGGCGGTCGGTCCGCAGGGCCGGGCGCTGCGCGAGCTCGGCCGCGGCATGAACCGGGCGATGCGCCAGATGGCCCGGCGCTACGGCATCGGGCCCGGCCAGGGCGAGCGCCGGTCCGGCGAGCGATACCGGCGCTACGGGCGCGACCGCGATCCGCTCGGCCGCCGCCAGGAAGGCTTCGGCCATATCGACCGGAACGACGTCAAGGTGCCGACCGAAGCCGAGCGCAAGAGGGTCCGCGATATCCTGCGCGAACTGCGCCGGCGCGCCGGCGAAACCGGGCGGCCGAAGCTGGAACGCGAGTATATCGAGCGGCTTCTCAAGCGCTTCTGAAGCGCCCGGCCGGGGCCCCATGGCCGCCGTCGCGCTACTCTGCCGGAGCCTTCGGGCCGGGCGGTTCGGGCGGCGGTGCCAGCACGCCGAGGGCTTCGTAGAGCCGGACCGATTCGGGCCAGCGGGAGACGATGTCGCCGCGAAACCGGTAGCCGGCGAGCAGGACCACGGCCAGGATGGCGACCGTCAGGGCGAGCGAGAGCATCTGCCCGCGGACCGACCGGTGCCGCCGCCGTTTTGCCGGCTTTGCCGGCCGGGGTTCGGCTTCCGGCGCCTCGATGGGCGCCGCAACCGGCACCGGCAGGGCGGCGGCCGGCGATACGGCCAGATCGCGCACCGCCGCCGGCCCCTGGTGCCAGTGATGGCCGCACGCGCCGCAGCGCACTGTGCGGCCGGCCGGCCCCAGCGTGGCCGGATCGACCAGAAACCGCGTCGCACATTGCGGGCAGCGGAGGATCATGGCTCGCTTCTGGGCTCGACGCTTCGGTCCATCCCGGTTGACCGGGCCGCGCCGTCGCTGATAGGCGTCGGCGCTCCCGGCCTTACATGGGATGCGGATCGCGGCAGGGAAGCCGGATGTTGCCGCAGGCGGAACCGCGGGGCCGGGGGCGGCAGCCGGCCGGTCGCAGCGGTGGCGCCGGCCGGTCGCCGCGGCAACGGACGGAGATTTCGTTGAAGGCCGATCTCTTCGAGGGCGAAGGAGCGGTTGTGCGCTTCGACCAGGTCGGCCTGCGCTATGGCGCCGGCGACGAGGTGCTGAGCGATATCGCCTTCAGCCTCGATCCGGGCAGCTTCCATTTCCTGACCGGCGAGAGCGGCGCCGGCAAATCCTCCCTGATGCGCCTGATCTATCTGGCGCAGCGGCCGACCCGCGGCCTCGTCCACCTGTTCGGCCGCGACGTTTCCACCCTCGGCCGTGCCGCCATACCGGATTTGCGCCGGCGCATCGGGGTGGTCTACCAGGATTTCCAGCTGCTCGATCATCTGAGCGCGGTCGACAATGTCGCCCTGCCGTTGCGGGTCGCCGGCGCGCGCGGCCCGGATGTCCGCAACCATGTTGCCGAACTGCTGCGCTGGGTCGGCCTCGGCGACCGGTTGGGCGCACGGCCGCCGACCCTCTCCGGCGGCGAGCAGCAGCGCGTCGCCATCGCCAGGGCGGTCATCAACCGGCCCGACCTGTTGCTTGCCGACGAGCCGACCGGCAATGTCGACGATAATATCGGCATCCGCCTGATCCAGCTGTTCGAGGAGCTGAACCGGATGGGCACCACGGTGGTCATCGCAACGCACAATTTCGGCCTTGTCGACCGCTTCCGCTATCCCCGGCTGGAGCTGGAGGACGGCGCGCTGCGGGCTGTCGGCTCCTGAGGTCCGGGCCCGTGCTGATCCGCCGCCAGACCGACATCCCCTTCGAGCAGGATCCGGCCAGCCGGCTGCTGCCGTGGATCGTGGCGATCATGATCTATCTGTGCGGCGTCGCCATGGCCGGGGCCATCGTCGTCAACGGTCTGGTGGCCGCCTGGTCGTCGGGCCTGGGCGGCGGCCTCACCGTGCAGCTGCCGGTCCGCGCGCCGGCCGGGGCCGCTTCGGGAACCGATTCCGGTGCCGGCGCGGCGCGGCAGCAGGTCGATGCGGTGCTGGCTGCGGTCAGGAAGACGCCGGGAGTCCGGCAGGCCCGGCAGCTGTCGCGGCAGGAGGTGTTTCGCCTCGTGCGCCCGTGGCTGGGCGACGATCCGGGCGCCGGGGACCTGCCCCTGCCGGTGCTGATCGATATCCGAACGGCCGGGGGCGCGGCCATCGATACCGCCGCGCTGTCGGCCCGGATCGCCGCCGTCGCGCCGGGCGCGATCGTCGAGACCCACGCCCGGTGGACCGGGCGGCTGGTCGGGCTGGCGCATTCGATCTGGCTCGTCTCGCTGCTGGTCGTCGCGCTGATCGGGCTGGCCACCGCCGTCACCGTCGTCTTCGCCACGCGCACCGGCCTGCGCATCCATCGCCGGGTCATCGGCCTGCTGCATCTGGTCGGCGCCCATGACCGCTATATCGCCCGCCAGTTCGAGCGCCAGGCCCTGTGGCTCAGCCTGCAGGGCGCGACCGTCGGCATCGCGCTGGCCGTCGGCACCGTCTTCGCCGTCGCCGCCCTGGCATCGGCCGGCTCCGGGATCGATACCGGTATCGAGGCCGGCGGGATCGCCCCCGGCCTCGCCGGCGGCGTGCCGTTCACACCGCTGCAATGGGGCCTGTTCGCCTGCGTGCCGGTCGTCGCTGCCCTGGTTGCGCTGCTGACCGCGCGGGTGACCGTGCTGCGCACGCTGCGGCGCATGAGCTGAACCGGCGGACCGGAGCCGAGCGATGCGGCATGCCATGACCGCGCTCCGCTCGGCCCTGTTCTCCCTCGGCCTGTGGCTCGTCACCCTGGTGCTGGGCCTGCTGTGCCTGCCCCTGCTCGCGGCGCCCCGGCCGGCGGTCTATGCGGCGGCGAAGGTCTGGGCCCGGGCTGTCCTGTGGCTGCTGCGGGCGACCGTCGGCATCCGCTACCGGACGGTTGGGACCGTGCTGCCGGAGCCCGGCGGCCGCTGTATCTTTGCGCTCAAGCACCAGTCGGCCTGGGAGACGATTGCCTTCCTCGTCATCGCGCCGGCCTTCGCCGCCGTCCTCAAGGAGGAATTACGGCGCATCCCGGTCTATGGCTGGTTCCTCGGCCGCGCCGGTACGGTGCCGATCCGCCGTTCGGCGCGCGGTGCGGCGCTGAAACGGATGCTGCGCGGCGCCCGTGCGCACGTCGAGCGCGGCCGCCATCTGGCGATCATGCCGGAGGGGACGCGGATGCCGCCGGGGCGGACCGGGCGCTACCATCCCGGCGTCTATGCGCTCTACAAATATCTCGGCCTGCCGGTCGTCCCGGTCGCCCACAATGCCGGGCTGTTCTGGCCCCGCAACGGGTTCCTCAAGCGGTCGGGGACGATTACCGTCGAGTTTCTGGCGCCGATTCCGCCCGGCCTCGACCGGGAGGCCTTCATGGCGACCCTCGAAGACCGGATCGAAACCGCGGCGCAGCGGCTCTACGAGGCGGCCCGCACCGGGACCGCGGAGCGCTGAAGAGGCCCGGCCGCTCCCGGCCTGGGGATAAGGCGGGATTGTTCAGGGATTGCAACGGGTTGGCCGGCGGGGGCCTGTGGCTGACTGTGTGGAAACAAAAAAAGAACAAACTTGTTTGAGCCGCCGGCCGGTGCTATTGTACCCTTGCGCCCGAAAACGAAGGCGCCGCCGGGGACGGACCGTTCATGACCCACATGTCTGCCATCGCCCACCGGATCTGGGACATGAAGTACCGGCTGAAGGGCGCGGACGGGGCGCCGCTCGACCGGACGATCGACGACACCTGGCGGCGGGTGGCGCGGGCCCTGGCGGCGGTCGAGCGCGAACCGGCTGTGTGGGAGGAGCGGTTCCACGCCGCGCTGCAGGATTTCCGCTTCATGCCGGCCGGGCGGATTCTCGCCGGCGCCGGCGCCGACCGCAATGTGACCCTGTTCAACTGTTTCGTCATGGGCACGATCCCGGACGATATGAGCGGCATCTTCCGCCATCTCCGGGAGGCGGCGCTCACCATGCAGCAGGGCGGCGGCATCGGCTACGATTTCTCGACCCTGCGGCCGCGCGGCGCGCCGGTGAAGGGGGTGGGCGCCGATGCGTCGGGGCCGCTCTCCTTCATGGATGTCTGGGATTCGATGTGCCGGACGATCATGAGCGCGGGCCACCGCCGCGGCGCCATGATGGCGACCATGCGCTGCGACCACCCGGATATCGAGGCCTTTATCGAAGCCAAGCGCGAGCCCGGCCGGCTGCGCATGTTCAATCTTTCGGTGTTGGCGACCGATGCCTTCATGGCCGCGGTCCGGCAGGACGATCCGTGGGATCTGGTCTTCGACGGCACGGTCTACCGCACCGTCCGGGCCCGCGCGCTGTGGGATACCATCATGCGCTCGACCTATGCCTTCGCCGAGCCGGGCGTGATCTTCATCGACCGGATCAACCGGCAGAATCCGCTCGCCTGGGCCGAGACGATCCATGCCACCAATCCGTGCGGCGAGCAGCCCCTGCCGCCCTATGGCGCCTGTCTGCTCGGCTCGATCAATCTGGCCCGGCTGGTCGAGGCGCCGTTCGAGGCCGGGGCGGCGGTCGATCTCGAAGAATTGCGCCGGCTGACCGCCATCGCCGTGCGCATGATGGACAATGTCACCGACATTTCCAATTTCCCGCTGCCGGAACAGCGCGCCGAGGCGCAGGCCAAGCGCCGGATCGGGCTGGGCGTGACCGGGCTCGCCGATGCGCTCATCATGTGCCGGATGCGCTATGGCAGCGACGGGGCGGTGGAGCTGGCCGAACGCTGGCTGGCGACGATCCAGAAGGCGGCCTGGCTGGCCTCGGCCGATCTCGCCGCCGAAAAGGGCGCCTTCCCGCTGTTCGATGCCGACGAATATCTGGCGACCCCGGCGCTGGCGAATGCCGATGCGGAGGTGCGGGCCGCCATCCGCACCAACGGGCTGCGCAACGCCCTGCTGACCTCCGTCGCGCCGACCGGCACGATCTCCCTCCTGGCCGACAATGTCTCCTCCGGCGTCGAGCCGGTCTTCACCTGGTCCTATATCCGCAGCGTCCTGATGCCGGACGGGTCGCGCCGCGAGGAGGAGGTCGCCGACTATGCCTGGCGCCTGTTCCGCCGGCTCAACGGCCCGGCGGCGCCGCTGCCGGACTGGTTCGTCGATGCCCGGTCTCTCAGCCCGCGCGACCATGTCGTCATGCAGGCGGCGGTCCAGAAATATGTCGACAGCTCGATTTCCAAGACCATCAACTGCCCGGAGGATATCGGCTTCGACGCCTTCAAGGACATCTACCTGATGGCGTTCGAGACGGGCTGCAAGGGCTGCACCGCCTGGCGGCCGAACGATGTCACCGGCGCGGTCCTGACCGATGGCGGCGCGGCGGCCGACAGCGGACAGCAGGAACTGCCGCTCGCCCCGCCGCAGGAAGGCGCGGCGGCGAAGCCGGAGGACGATCTGGAGGCCGGCGGGGTCGTCTACATGACGCAGCCGCTCGACCGGCCGGAGGCGCTGCCCGGCCAGACCTACAAAATCCGCTGGCCGGAGAGCGACCACGCCATCTACATCACGCTCAACGACATTGTGCAGGACGGCCGCCGCCGCCCGTTCGAGATTTTCATCAATTCGAAGAATACCGAGCACTATGCCTGGACCGTCGGCCTGACCCGGATGATCAGCGCCGTCTTCCGGCGCGGCGGCGATGTCTCCTTCGTCGTCGACGAGCTGAAGGCGGTGTTCGATCCGCGCGGCGGCCAGTGGGTCGGGCGGCGCTATGTGCCGAGCCTGCTCGCCGCCATCGGCGATGTGATCGAGCAGCACATGATCGATATCGGCTTCCTGCCCGATGCCCAGGAGGCGCGGGAGGGCCGGCGCGAACTCAAAATTGTCGGCGGCACGGAGGCGGCGGTTTCCGGCCAGGGCGGGCCGGATGCGGGCCGCGCCGGCGGGTCGGCTGCTCCGGGCGGGGGCGGCGGCGGGCCGGGCGGTGCCGGCGCGGCCGGCCTCGCCATGCGCCCGTGCCCGAAATGCGGCCAGCGCGCCCTGATCCGCCAGGAAGGCTGCGATATCTGCACCGGCTGCACCTACAGCAAATGCGGGTGAGGGGGAGTGTTTGAACCAGCTCGACAATGGGGAGATGCGGCCGGGCCGCCGCCGCGTTCGCAACGGCAGGCCGACCAACGATCTTGTGCTGAGCGCCTGTGCCGGCGGCAATGAGGATATATTCCCCCACATCATGCGCCTGTATGTGGCGCCGGGCAGCGCGGTCGCCGACGTTACCTTCGGGAAGGGCGTATTCTGGCGCAATATCCCGCAAGGCCTGTACAATCTGCTCCCCACCGACATTCTGGACGGCGTGGACTGCCGGGCGCTTCCCTATCGGGACGGCGAGATCGATTGCGTCGTGCTCGACCCGCCCTATATGCACTCGCCGGGCGGCACGGCCCACACTTCCCACTCCGCGTTCGAGCACCACTACAGAAACAATTGAACCGGCAACAGGACCGGCAGGAAATATCATGAAGCGGTATTGGCGCTGTATGAGGATGCCGCCGCGGAAGCGCACAGGGTCCTGCGCCAGCGCGGCGTTCTGATCGTCAAATGCCAGGACGAGGTCTGTTCGAACCGGCAGCGGTTTACCCATGTCGAGATCATCAACGCCTATGAGAAAACAGGTTTCGTCGCGGAAGACCTGTTTGTTGTCGTGCGCCGGAACCGGCCGGGAGTCAGCCGGACGGTCCGGCAGGTCCACGCGCGCAAAAATCATTCCTATTTTCTCGTCTTCTGGAAAAGAGGGCAGGATCGGGGCGCATGGCGGAGGGTCAGGCAGTGACCTGCAAGCTGACGAAGAAGCTGGACGACATGGCGGATATCGAAGGCCTGCCACCGCGAATCCGGGAGATCGCCGGCCGGGAATAGCGCGGCTCTGTCTTCGGTATTTGCGATCTGCCGGGAACGGCGGAGCGCATACCGGCTGCCGGCGCTATCCCAACGCCCGTTCCGCTGCGAAGATGGCCGGTTCTTCGATGCCGAGCCGGCGCAGGGTGCGGGCGGTGCTGCGGACATAGTCGGCGTTGCTGCCGCTGACGCCGCGGGCCGGGCGGATCAGGGCCAGCTGCCGCTCGAGACTCAGATCGGGCAGGAAATCGGGATGGTCCTCCCGCGGCAGATAGACGGTGGCGGCGACGGTCCGGCCGTCGGCCAGGGCGATATCGGCGCTGCTTTCGCGATAGACCGGATAATGGTCGAGCTCGCGCTCGCGCAGGCGGTCGGCAACCGCCGCCGCCTCGCCCGCGCCGACCCGAAAGGCCATGCCGATGCAGGCACCACCGGGCTTCAGCCCCATCACCAGGCCCGGCCGGCCCGGTGCGCCGCGATGGTGGACGGTGCGCACGCACAGGGCGCGCTGCCGGCCGTACAGGGTGGCGCGCTGGCGCTCGGCCGGCACGAAGCCGGGCCGCCACATCAGCGAGCCGTAGCCGAACACCCACATGGCGGCCATGGCGGGCGTCAGGCGCCCGCCGGCAGCTCCGAACGGCGCAGCGCCGGGCCGACGATGAAGGCCATGGCCAGCGCGCCGACCGATATCTGCACCGCCATCTGAATGCCGAGATTGAGCCCGGCCGGATCGGCCAGCGCCACCGCCAGCGCGCCCAGCGCCGCCCCGGAAACGAACTGGCAGATTCCGGTCAGCGACGAGACCGAGCCGGCGAGGGTGGGGAACGGCGCGAGTACGCCGGCATAGACGCCGGGCGAGGCGATGCCGAAGCCGAGCATGAAGACGGACAGCGGCGCGACGAAGACGGCAAAGCCCGCCACCCCGGCAAGGGGCGCCCCGAAGAGGGCCGGCCCGGCGAGCACCGCCGCGATCATGGCCGCCAGCGCCAGCAGCATGATCGCGGTGCCGATGAGCACATGGGCGACCGTACCGACGCGGGTGGCGAGCCGCGCCGAAATCACCGTGCCGATGCTGTTGCCGACCATCAGCCCGGCGAAGGACAGGCCGATCTCCTGCGGCGCGGCGCCCAGCCGGCCGGTCAGGACGAAGGGCAGCGCCGAGAGCATCGTGAACAGCGAGCCGTGCAGGCCGGCGACCGTGGCGGCATAGCCGAGGAACAGCCGGCTCCGGCACAGCATGGCGAAATTCGCCAGAATCGGCCGGACCCGCGTCGCATCCGGGTTCGGCCGCGTGTTCGTCTCGTCCAGAAGCAGGAGGATGACCAGCCACACGGCCGCGCCGATGCCGAGCAGCCACAGGAACAGGCTCTGCCAGCCGCCGGTGCCGACGATCAGCCCGCCCAGCAGCGGCGCCACGATGGGCCCGAAGCCCATGCACATCATCAGCCACGACATCGCCCGGGTCGCATCCGGCCCGTAAATGTCGCGGATGCAGGCCCGGCCGATCGCCATGGTGCTGGCCGCCCCCGCGCCCTGGCAGAAGCGGCCGGCGAGCAGCATGTCGATGGAGGAGGCGAAGGCGCACAGCGCCGAGGCGGCAACGAAAATCGCCAGCGAGCACAGGAACACCGGCCGGCGGCCGAACCGGTCCGACAGCGGCCCGTAGACCGGCTGGGCGGCGGCATAGGCGATCAGAAAGGCCGAGATGGTGAGCTGGCCCGCGGTCCCGCTCACCCCGAACGCGCCGGCGATCTCCGGCAGTGCCGGCACGGTCATATCGACCGCCAGCGGGGTGATCGCCCCGGCGGCGCCGAGAATGGCGATGACCTGCCACGATGTCGCCGCCGGCCGCTTCATGCGGCCGGGCGCCGGCAGGATGCAGTCGCGGCCTTCTTCAGCATAGGGTCCCTGTCCGGCGCCTGTCCGCGCTCCGCTCCGGTGCCTGGCTACCGGCCGCGCCGCGCACGGAAATCCGGGTTCAGATCATCTCGTCGCGGCGGTCGTCGGTCTCGCCGAAGCGCTTGAGCACCGGCGAGCGCGTGCCGGCATAAGCTTTGTCGAGGCCGGCAGCGATGCGGGCGTTCTCGCGCTCGAACAGGCTGTTGCCCGCCAGATCGCTCTCGACCAGGAAGGGTCCGAAATTCTCGACCTCGATCACCCACATGGCCTGGGCGAGGCCGAGCTCCCGGCGCCAGTGCACGGCCTTCACCCGCCGGACGCCCCGGCCGAGCAGGGCGCCGGTGCCATAGCCGACGGTGGTGAGATAGATCGCGCCGTTCGGCACGAAATGGCGGCGATAGTCCGCCGGGTTCATGCCGCCCTTGCCGATAATCAGCTTCGCGCCCGACCGTTCCAGCCACGGGCCGATCCATCGGGAAAAGCGGAACGATGCGGTCGCCGTCACCGCGCCCATCCGGGGGGTGCCGTCATCCGCGATGGCGGCGGCGGGCGCGCAGTGGAAATTGGTCGCGCTCTCCTCCGTCAGGCCGGGCGGCAGGGCGGCGCCCTCGTCGACGACCCGCCGGTAGACGCCTTCCCGGCCGGTATAGACGGTGCCGTCCAGATAGACGACATCGCCGGGCGCCAGATCGGCCAGCGTCGCCCGGTCCGGGGTCGTGGCGAGGCGGACCCGGTTCATGCCACGGCCGCCCGGGCCGCCGCCGGGGCGGCCACCTCCGCCGGCTCGCTCGCCGGCCGGTCCGATCCGGGCGGCCAGTCGACCGTCTCGCGGCGCTGATAGGGCGTGAACCACATCGGATCGGTGCGGTATTCGACCCTGCCGTCGCCATGAAGGCGGGCGCACGCCCGGCGCGACGACAGGCAGAAGGCGTGCACGCTCATCTGCATTCCGCCGGTGTGGCAATAGCCGACCTCGATATGGCAATCGACGACCATGGCGTTGCCGACGAAGCCCATGGCGCCCATGCCGATATTGTTGCCGAGCTCCATCAGTTCCTCTTCCAGCGCCGCGATCTTCGGGTCCGGGTTGCGGTCGCCGACCGTGCGCAGGCAGGCCGCCCGCTTGCCCAGCACCATGCAGGCATCCTTGGAACCGCCGAGACCGATACCGACGATGGCCGGCTGGCAGGCCAGGCCGCGCTTGCCGAAGGCGACCAGGGAATCGAGATAGAAGCGCCGGATGCCCTCGATCCCGTCCGACGGGAACAGCATCCGGTAGTCGGTGCCGAACAGGCCGCCCTTGTGGACCGTCGTGAGCTCGATCCAGTCGCCGTCCGGCTCGAACGCGACCTCGATCTCCGGGGCGGCGATGCCGACATTGTTGTCGTGATCGGTGCGCCACAGCGGATGAACCCGGTTCGGACGCAGCGGGATGGCAGCGGTCGCCTCCGCCGTCGCCCGGCGCAGGGCGGCCTCGAGCGCGACCGGGCCGCCCTCGACCCGCGCCTCGTTGGCGAGCTTGACATACCAGCGCGGGCAGCCCGTATCGCCGCACATGGCGCGCCCGTCCTCCCGCGCGGCATCGTAATTCTCCAGCATCGCCTGCAGCACGAAGGACGAAAGCTCGGCTTCCTCGGCGGCCGCAGCGCGGCGCAGGCCGCCCAGATAATCCTCCGGAATCTCGATGGCCGCCTTGCTCATGAGGTGAAGCGCGGTGCGGTGGATGGTATCGATGGCAATCATCGCCGTCTCCCGTTCAAACCGCGGCGCGCGCGGCAGGGTCGGCGCCGGGCAGCGATTCGCCCGGCCGAACGATCGGGAAGTCGACCGGCTCGCGCGCAATGTCGAGGCCGTCGCCGGCGCCGCGGACGACGGTGAAGAAGGCGGAGGCCGGGTCGGCCCCGTCCGGGAAATCCTCCCGGAAATGGGCGCCGCACGAATTGTCCCGCTCCAGCGCGGCCAGCGCGATGGCCTCCGAGACTTCGATCAGGCTGCGCAGGTTCAGCCAGTCGTGCCAGGTGGGATTGAAAACCCGCGCGCCGCCGCCAAGGCCGGTCTCCAGCAGCTCGGCCTTGAGCTCGCCGAGCCCCGCCTGGGCGCGCTGCAGGCCGGCCGCCGTGCGCATGACGCCGGCATCCGCCCACATCAGGTCCATCAGCCGCTGGCGGAGCTCGCCGACCGGGCCGGCCGGCCGGGCGAACGGGTGCAGGGCGCGCCCGATTTCCGCCGCCAGCAGGTCTTCGTCCGCCGTGGCGTGGGCGTCGGCCGCCGCCGCGTCCGCCGCCATGACATCCCCGGCAATGCCGCCGAACACCGTCGAATTGGCGACGCCATTGCCGCCCAGCCGGTTGGCGCCGTGCGCGCCGCCGGCATCCTCGCCGGCAACATAAAGGCCGGGCAGCCCGGTGCGGGTATCGGCATCGCAGACCAGGCCGCCCATGAAATAGTGCGCCGTCGGCGTCACCTCGACCTGCCCGGCCGCCAGGTCGAAGCCGCAATCGGCGCAGCGCCGGACCATGCCCGGAAAGCGGTCGCGCACCGTATCCGGCCCCAGATGGCTCATGGCGAGCCAGACGCCGCCATGGGGCGTCGTGCGGCCGCGGCGCATCTCGTGGAAGATCGCCCGGCTGACGATGTCCCGCGTCGCCCGCTCGCCCCGTTCGTCATGGTCGAACATGAAGCGCCGGCCGTCGCCGTCGAGCAGCTGGCCGCCGGCGCCGCGCAGCCCTTCCTCCAGCACCGTGCCGGTCATCCGCGTATCGGGGCCGGCGAGCAGGCCGGTCGGGTGGAACTGCACCATCTCCATATCGCGCAGGGGCAGGCCGCGGCGCAGCGCCATGGCCAGCCCGTCCATGCTCTTGTCGCCGGACGGCGTGTGGTAGCGATACATGGTCGGCCCGCCGCCGGTCGCCAGCAGCACCGCCTTTGCCCGCACGAAGCGGAAATCGCCGCTGCGCATATCGACGAACAGGACGCCGGCCAGCGCCGCGCCGGCGCGATCCGGGATCAGGGCGAGCGCCCGGTGCTCCTCCAGCCGCTCGACCGGCCGGGCGAGCACCTGCTCCATCAGCCGGTTGACGATCTCGATCCCGGTCAGGTCGCCCTTGTGCACCGTGCGGTCGAAAGTCTGACCGGCGAACGCCTTCTGGTGCAGCGTGCCGTCCGGGTTGCGGTCGAAGAAGCAGCCGATCTCGTTTTCCAGCTCGCGCACCCGTTCGGGCGCGGTCCGGCACAGGCGCCAGGCCATTTCCTGATGGGGCAGCCATTTGCCGCCGAGGATGGTGTCCATGAAATGGCGCTCGACCGAATCGCCGGTGCCGAGCGCCACATTGTAGCCGCCCTGGACCATGCGCGTGCAGCCGCACTTGCCCATCAGGCCCTTGACCGCGACGGTCACCCGCAGGTCCGGCGCCGCTTTCAGCACGTGCAGCGCGGCGAACAGGCCGGCGCCGCCGCTGCCGACGATCAGAATGTCGGTATCGTGCCGGTCGGGGCGGGCGGCGGTCACAGCGCGCTCAACAGGCTCAAGAGAAAGCCGGCGGCGACCGTACAGGCCAGCGCCGCGGCGATTGCGGCGTATGTCTTCTGGCGCGGCGACCAGGGCATGAATTCGATTGCCAGCAGCCGCAGGCCGCCGAACAGATGCAGGCCGAGCAGCAGCACCAGGCCGGTTTCCGCCGCCTTGACCCAGGGGTTGTCGGCCCAGCGCAGCGCGCCGTCCAGGGCGGCCGCACCGTTCAGCGCCAGGCCGAGCACGAGGAAATGCACGGGCAGAAAGACCGCGAGCGCGAGGCCGGAGAGGCGATGGATCAGCCACGCGATCCACAGCGGGTGCCCGCGATGGGCCCAGGCCCGCGGTGCGGCCGGGCCCGCCATCAGGCCACCACCGCCCAGACGGCGCGCCCGCCCAGCAGCAGCAGCCCGGCGAACACGCCCCAGGCCAGCAGGTCGAGCGCGCGCCCGCGGATTTTCAGCCACTCGAAGGCGATGGTGCGCAGGCCGATGGCGGCATGGACCGAAGCCGCCGCCACGAACAGGCCATAGAACAGGCCCCAGCCCGGGCTGCCCCGGGTCCGGCCGAGAATTTCCGCTGCGTCCAGGCCGCCCTGCACCGCCACGATCATGGTGACGATATGGGCCGCGATCAGCGGCGCCAGAACGATCGCGCTGATCCGCTGCAGCATATAGAGGCGAATGCCGGTCATCGCCCTACAGGCCGCCGCCCAGCCAGGCCCGGCCGGCCTGGCGCTTGAGCCCGGCAATCGCTGCCGTCGGGTTCAGCCCGTTGGGGCACAGGCTGGCGCAGCTCTGGTGGGAATGGCAGTTGGCGCAACCGTTGCCGCCCGAAACGGCGCGGAGCCGGTCCGCCCGGTCGCCGTCGCGCGCGTCGTTGACCAGGGTCCAGGCCCGGTTCAGCGCCGCCGGGCCGAGATAGTCGGGGTTCATCGCGACCGTATCGCAGGCGGCATAGCAGATGGCGCAGTTGATGCATTCGATGCCGGCATCGGCGGCGGCGCGCTGCGGCGATTGCGGTGCGATCTGCGCCACTGGCGCCTCGCGCGTCGCGGTCGGCACGAAGGTGCCGCCCGCCCCGGTCCATTTGTCGAAAAAGGGCGCCATGTCGGCGGCAAGATCGCGGATCACCGGCAGATTGCGCAGCGGCGCGATGCGCAGGCGCCCGGCGCGGGCGACCCGGCGCACATGGGTCCGGCAGGTCCAGCGCGGCGCCCCGTTCACCGTCATGGCGCACGAGCCGCACATGCCGACCCGGCAGGCGAAGCGGTAGGCGAGGTCCGGCGCCGCGTGCTGCTGGATCCAGGTGACGACATCGAGGACGGTCTGGTTGGCCCGGCGCGGTACGGCATAGGCGACGAAGGCGCCGCCGCCCGCATCGCCGCGCCAGACCTCGACCGTCAGCCGGTCCGGCTGGCCGCTCATGCCGCCGCTCCGGCCATGCGATGCCGGTGGATTGCGGGGGAAATTCCGCCGGGGCGGGGGTTGGTGGAGCCGAGGGGGATCGAACCCCTGACCTTCGCATTGCGAACGCGACGCTCTCCCATCTGAGCTACGGCCCCGTACCCATGGCATGTCCCGCCGCCCGCGCCGGTGCGCAGGCCCGCTCGGCGGCGCATCGGTCTGGCGGATCGGCCTGCGCCCGCCCGATATGGGCCGCCGCCGCCGGACGAGTCAAGGCGCGGTTCCGCCGGCGATCCGGGCTCCGCGCCGCCGCGCCGCTGCCGCGTTTCGGGATTTGCCTGCCGGCGCGCTCTCGGTCACAATGCCCGGCCGGTGCCCGATCCGTCCCGATGGGCTGCGGCACCGCTGCACCAGCTTGCCGGGCGCCATGCTTGCCACCGCCAAATTCGCCATCGGCCAGGTCGTCAAACACCGGATCTACCCGTTCCGGGGCGTGATCTTCGATGTCGATCCGCAGTTCGCCAATACCGAGGAATGGTGGCAGTCGATTCCCGAAGCGGTGCGCCCGCGCAAGGACCAGCCCTTCTATCACCTGCTTGCCGAGAATGCGGAGACCGCCTACACCGCCTACGTCTCGGAACAGAATCTGCTGCCCGACGACAGCGGCAAGCCGGTCGGCCACCCCAGGGTGAAGCACCTGTTCGGCCCGTTCGGCGGCGATCATTACGAAATCCGCAAGGACACCGCCCACTGAAACGGGCGGGCGGCAAGGGCGCGCTACCGCGCCGCCGCCGGCGGGTTCCAGATCCGGCCGAACAGGGAGGCGGCGAGCAGGGCGCCGAAGCAGAACAGGCCGGCCGCGACGCAGGCGAAGAGCGCCGCCGGGCCGGCGCCGAACCACAGCACCGCCGCCGCGCCGCCGCCGCCGGCGACCGCGAGCCGCACCGCGCCGGCGCTCACCGGCAGCACCATGTTGCCCGTCCCCTGGGCGGCGAAATAGAGCGCCATGCCGAGGCCGAAAAAGCCGTAGCACGGCCCGGCGATCTCCAGATAGCGCGCGCCGAAGGCCCAGGCGCCGGCATCGGCGGTGAAGCGGTCGAGCCACAGGGCAGGCCACAGCGCCGCCGCCAGACCGATGGCGCCGGTCGCCGCGCCGGCGAGCGCGCCGCCGGTCCAGGCGATGCGGCGCGCCCGCCCGATCTGCCCGGCGCCGAAATTCGCGCCGACCGAGGTCGTAAGCGCGGAGCCGATGCCGAAGGCGAGCGGGATGACGAGCAGTTCGAGCCGGCTGCCCAGCCCGTAGCCGGCCAGCGCCTCGACGCCGGTTTCCGCCACCAGCCGGGTGACGATCAGCACCGTCCCCACGGTCAGGGCGGAGTTGCCGCACGCCGGCAGCCCGACCTTGAGAATATCCCGGAACAGGCCGGCGCGCAGCCGCCCGCCCGCACCCGCGCCGGGCCGCAGGCGGATGCCGCCGGTGCCGCGGAGCAGAATCAGGCCGAGCGCGATTGCGGCCAGCCCGTAGCTCGCCGTGATCGACACCGCGAGCCCGACCAGGCCGAGCCGGGGCAGCGGCCCCCAGCCCAGGGCGAGCGCGCCGCCCAGCACGACATGGACCAGCGCGGCCGCGACGATCCAGAGCGCCGGCGCATTCATGTTGCCGGTCGCCCGGATGGCGGCGGCGAAAATATTGGCGAACCACATTGTGAGTCCGCCGGCGAAGGCGACGAAGGCATAATCGACCGCGCCGTCGAGCACCGCGCCGCTGCCGCCCAGGGCGGCGAAGACCGGCCGGGCGAACAGGCCGAAGATGGCGAAATAGAGCAGCGCCATGACGATGGCGATGGCCGCGCCGTGGCGGACCAGGGCATCGGCCCGGCCGGCATCGCCGGCGCCGAGGGCGCGGGCGACCGCCCCCGATACGCCGCCGCCCATGGCCCCGGCCGACATCATCTGCATCATCGTCTGGACCGGGAAGACCAGGGCGATCGACGCCAGCGGCAGGGTGCCGAGCCGGCCGACATACCAGGCGTCGGCAACCGACATGGCGACGAAGGCGAAGGCGGTCGCGACGTTCGGCGCCGACAGCCTCGCCAGCATGGGCGGGATCGGGCCGTCGAGCATGGCGCCGAAACGGTCGGGAGGGCGGGCAGCCGGCATGGCGACGCCATACCCTTCCATGGCCGGCCGGGCCAGCGGCAATGCCGCCGATGGGGATGGCGAAGCCCTTGCGGAAGGCGGTTGCGGCGCAACGCAACGTGCAGGCCGGGGCCTCCGCCCGCCCGCACCGTGCGCGCCGGCCAGAAACGCGGTTGTAGCCACGGTCGGCTTGCGACAAACTGTCGGCACTATCCGCGAGCACGCCCGGCAGCGCCGCCGGACCGGTTCGCCGACAGGGCGGCGGGGCCGGTTCGTGCGCGCGTCGCCGGATCCGGGGAGGATCGATCATGACAGCATTGTGGACCGTTCCGGCCGCGAACGACCTGCCTGTCATGACTCTGCCTGTGCCCGGAAGCCGGCCGGGCGCCTGATCCGCCATGCGCCGGCCGATGCAGCGCCGCACGTTACGGATCCTCGGGATCGTCCTGCTCTCGGCGGTGCTGCTCTGGCTGATCTTCGCGGTCTGGCCGGACTGGCTGGTCGGTTCCCTCGGCCGCAAGAAAACCTTCGTCAACACGCTGCTGAACGGCGTCACCCTCGCCGGCCTCTATTTCCTGGTCGCCAGCGGTTTCACCCTGGTCTTCGGCCTGATGCGCAACGTCAATCTCGCCCACGGCTCGATGTATCTGCTCGGCGGCTATATCGGCTACGAGATCGTCGAGGCGACCGGCAGCTGGTTCTTCGGCCTCGCCGTCGCCTTCCTGGCCATCGCGGCCAGCGGCATTCTCCTGCAGGCGGCCATCTTCCGCCGGATGGAGGGCGACGAACTGCGCCAGACCCTGGTGACCATCGGCATCTCGATCATCGCCGCCGATCTGATGCTGGCCGTGTGGGGCGGCACGACCTATCAGTTCGATCCGCCCGAAGGGCTCTACGGCGCCGTCGTCCTGCCGGTGGTCTCGGTCGTCAAATCGTCCGGCGCGCCGGTGTTCATCAAATATCCGATGTACCGGCTCACCGTGCTCGGCGTCGCCGTGGCGGTCGGCATCGGCCTCTGGCTGTTCCTCAACCGCACCCGCATCGGCGTCATGATCCGGGCCGGGGTCAACGACCGGGAGATGCTGGCGGCGTCCGGGGTCAATGTCCATTTCGTCTTCGCCCTGGTCTTCGCCATCGGCGCCGGGCTGGCCGGTTTCGCCGGCGTGGTCGGCGGCACGGCCCTGTCGATCGCGCCGGGCGAGGATATCCGCTATCTGCTCGCCTCGCTGGTCGTCGTCATCGTCGGCGGCCTCGGCTCGGTGACCGGCGCCGCCATCGGCGCGCTGCTGATCGGCCTCGCCGAGCAGTTCGGCCTCGCCTATTTCCCGACCTACGGCGTGGTCCTGACCTTTCTGATCATGGTCGGTGTCCTCGCCATCCGGCCCCAGGGCATCATGGGGACGCGCTGAGATGTTCGGCCGGGCACGCCTGTCGGGGACGGATTGGCCGGGGCTCCACCCGGCGGTGCTGACGGGCGTCGTCTTCCTGCTCGCCTATCCCCTGTTCGCGCCGGATTTCTTCATCTTCCAGATCGGCGCCTATTCCCTGGTCCTCGGCACCATCGCCCTCTCGCTGACGATGCTGGCCGGCTATGGCGGCATGGTCAGCCTGGCCCAGGTCACCATCGCCGGTTTCGCCGGCTATATCGTGGCGATCCTGGGCAACAACAGCGTCGGCGTGATGGGGCTGGGCTGGCCGTGGTGGCTGACCGTCGTCATCGCCATTCTCGGCGCGGCGCTGCTCAGCACCTTCATCGGCGCAATCGCGGCGCGGACCGAAGGCATCTACACCATCATGATCACGCTGGCGATTGCCGTCGCCTTCTTCTATTTCGTCCGCCAGAACTATCAGGTCTTCAACGGCTTCACCGGCTTTGCCGGCATCGAGCCGCCGACCCTGTTCGGCGTCTACTGGCGCGATCCGGCGCCGTTCTACTATCTCAGCCTGGCGGTCGCCGCCCTGTTCTACTGCGCCGTGCGCTACGGCGCGCGCTCAAGCTTCGGGCTCGGCCTGCAGGCGATCCGCGACAATCCCCGGCGCGTGCGCGCGCTCGGCATCGACGTCACCCTGCACCGGGTCGTCGCCTGGTTCTATGCCGGGATCATCGCCGGCACGGCCGGGGTGCTGCTGGTCTGGTTCAACGGCCGGATTTCGCCCGGCCTTGTCGGCGTCGATATGGCCATCGACATTCTGGTGATTGCGGTCGTCGGCGGCCTGCGCGCGCCGATCGGCCCGTTCATGGGCGCCGTCGCCTTCGTACTGCTGGAGAATTTCGCCATCGACCTGATCGACCGGGAGCGTTTCAACACCGTGATCGGCCTTGCCTTCCTGCTCGTGGTGCTGTTTTCGCCGGACGGTCTGCTCGGCATCTGGCGCCGGATGCTATCCAGAATCCGGCTGCCCCGTGCCAGTGCCCGCCAGGGCCCTGGCGCCAACCCGGACGACTGGCATTCCGCCGGTTCGCCCGAACGCATGTAGAAGGGAGAGAAATCATGTTGCATCTCGCACGAAGCACCCTGATGGCGGCGGCCGTTCTCGCCGTCGCCGGCCCTGCCGCCGCGCAGGGCACGATCAAGATGGGCGGCCTCGCCACGCTGGAGGGCCCGTTCGCCGCGCTCGGCCAGGACAGCATGCGCGGCATGAGGATGGCGCTGGAGGAATTCGGCTACAAGGCCGGCGGCATGAAGATCGAGCTGATTACCGGCTCGTCGGACGCCTCGCCGGCGAGCGCCATCCGCGCGACCCGCAAGCTGGTCGAGCAGGACGGCGTCAAGGTCATGATCGGGCCGCTGTCCGGTTCCGAAGGCCTTGCGGTCAAGGACTATGCCAAGACCCAGCCCAACGTCACCTTCCTGAACGGCACATCGGCGGCCCAGGATACGACGCTGCGCAATCCGGCGCCGAACTTCTTCCGCTTCTCCACCGACGGCGCCCAGTGGATGGCCGGCCTTGGCGAATATGCCTACAACGTCAAGAAGTACCGCAAGGTCGCGGTGCTGGCGGAAGACTATTCCTTCCCCTACACCCAGGTCTTCGGCTTCCTGGAGCCGTTCTGCCGCCTGGGCGGCAAGGCGCCGGCCAATGCGCGTTTCTGGGTGCCGATCGGCAACAAGGACTATTCCTCGGTCATCGCGGCCCTGCCTGACGATGTCGATGCCATCTTCGTTGCGCTGGGCGGTGCCGATGCGGTCAACTTCCTGACCCAGTATCAGCGCGCCGGCGGCGAGCTGCCGCTCGTCGGCGGTTCGATCACCGTCGACCAGTCCGTGCTGGGCTCGAAGGGCAAGATCCGCAAGACCGTGATCGGCACGCCTTCGGCCGGGCCGATTTCGGATACCTGGGAAGGCAAGGCCTGGGCGGCCTTCGTCGCGCAGTACCAGAAAATGTTCAAGGGCAAGGGCGGGTTCCCCTCGCCGTCGCTGTTCGCTCATGGCTACTACCTGAATACCAAGGCCGCGCTGCTGGCCCTGGACATGGTGAAGGGCGATCTGTCGGATGGCGGCGCCAAGCTGCGCAAGGCGCTCTCGTCGCTCAAGTTCGAGGCGCCGACCGGCATGGTCTCGCTCGATCCGCGGCGCAACGCCATCGCCGACATTTTCCTCACGGAAGTCGTCGAGGGTCCGGGCGGCAACCTGGTCAACAAGACGATCCGGGTCATCCCGCAGGTCTCCCAGACTTTCGGCCTGCCCTATGAGCAGTTCCTGAAATACGGCAAGGTCAGCCGTCAGAACCCGCCCTGCGAATAGGGTCCGGGCGACCGGACGCATCCGGGGATACCGTTGAGCGAACCCGACACCGCCGCGCGCACCGCGCTGCCGCAAGCCGGCCAGTTCGCGCTCGAGCTGAACGCCGTCAGCCGCCATTTCGGCGCGCTGGTGGCGATTGCGGACATCGACCTGACTGTCCGCGCCGGCGAGCGGCGGGCGGTGCTGGGTTCCAACGGTGCCGGCAAAACCACCCTGTTCAACGCGATCACGGGCGATTTTCCGCCGACCTCCGGGCGCGTCAGACTGTTCGGCGAGGACGTGACCGATCTGCCCGTTCACGAGCGGATCCGTCGCGGCCTCCGCCGGACCTATCAGATTTCGCTGCTGTTCGGCGGGCTCAGCGTTATCGAGAACATTTTTCTCGCCTGCCGGGGAGTCGGCCGCGGGCGCCATTCGCTGCTCCGTTCGCGGCGCGACGACGGCGCCATGGAGATGGCCGAAACCCTGCTCCACGCCGTCGGCCTCGGCGACCGGCGCGATACGCCGGTGGCCGAGCTGAGCCACGGCCAGCAGCGCCAGCTCGAGGTTGCGCTCGCTCTGTCGGGCGCACCGCGCCTGATCCTGTTCGACGAGCCGGCGGCCGGGCTGTCGCCGGGCGAGCGTGCCGACCTGGTGGCGATTCTGCAATCGCTGCCGCCGCATGTCGGCTTCATCGTCATCGAGCACGACATGGATGTTGCGCTGCGCGTCGCCGAGCGGGTGACCATGATGCACAACGGGCGCATTTTCAAACAGGGCACGCCCGAGGAGATCGAAAGCGATCCTGAAGTCCAGGAGCTCTATCTCGGCCACGGCGGGGGCGGCCATGCTTGAGCGCCGGCGCCGCGACCGCGACCGCATCCGCCGGCCGGCGGCGGACCCGCACGCGCTCGAAATCCGCGATCTGCACGTCTATTACGGCCTGTCCCACGCGCTGCAGGGGGTCGATCTCGAGCTCAATGCCGGCGTGCACGCCGTCGTCGGCCGCAACGGCATGGGCAAGACGACGCTGTGCAACGCCATCATGGGCCTGCTGCCGGTGCAGCGCGGATCGATCCGCATGGCCGGCGAGGAGCTGACCGGCCTGGCGCCGTACCGGATCGCCAATCGCGGCGTCGGCTATACGCCCCAGGGCCGCCGGCTGTGGCCGTCGCTCACCGTCAACGAGCATCTGCGGCTGGCCTGGACCGGCCGCGGCGCGTGGACGGTCGAGCGGGTCTACGACACCTTCCCCCGCCTCGCCGAGCGCCGCAATCATGGCGGCGGGCAGCTTTCCGGCGGCGAACAGCAGATGCTGGCGATTGCCCGGGCGCTGCTGCAGGACCCGGAGTTGCTGGTGCTCGACGAGCCGACCGAGGGGCTCGCGCCGGTCGTCGTCGACCAGGTCGAGAAGCTGCTCGCCGGGCTGGCCGGCGAGAACCGGGTCGCCGTCCTGCTGATCGAACAGAATATCTCGGTCGCCACCGCGATTTCCGAACAGGTCTCGATCATGGTGAACGGCCGTATCCGGCGCACCATGCCGAGCCGCGAACTCGCCGCCGACCGGCCGCTTCAGGAACGGCTGCTCGGCGTCGGGCGCCATTCCCGCGAGGATGCCGACCTGGAGCCGGAGGAGCCGGCCGAGGGTGCCGGCGAGGTGCCGGACGGGCCGGCCGCAGAACCGCCGGCCGCTGCCGCGGCCGACGCACCCGATGCACCCGGCAGAAGCGGAACGCCGGAGGCTGTCGGCCCGGTCTATGTGCCGCCGACCCGGTGGACGGCGGCAGCCTGGCGCGAGCGCCCGGCCGCGGCGGCGCCGGAAAGCGCGCGGCCGTTCGATGCCGAGCCGGAGCCGATGTTCCGCGAGTCGGCCGCCGCCTTCGACCGGCCTTCGGCCGCGCCGGTCGCCGCGACCGCCGCGACGACGGCCTATGTCGTCGGCACCTTCGATACCAAGAGGCGCGAGCTCGCCTTCCTCCGCTCCCGGCTGATCGCCCTCGGCGCGACGGTCAGGACCGTCGATCTGTCGACCTCCGGCAAGGCGTCGTCGGCCGATGTGCCGCCCCATGTCGTCGCCGCCTCCCATCGCCGCGGCACCGGCGAAGTCTTCACCGGCGACCGGGGCCGGTCGGTGCGCGCCATGGCCGAGGCGTTCGAGGCCTGGCTGGCCCGGCAGCACGATGTCGGCGGCATCGTCGCCGCCGGCGGATCGGGCGCGACCGCGCTGGCGACGCCGGCCATGCAGGCCCTGCCGGTCGGCACCCCCAAGGTGATGATCTCCACGGTGGCTTCGGGCGAGGTCGGCCGCTATGTCGGCGCGGCCGATATCATGATGATGTATTCGGTCACCGACGTGCAGGGGCTGAACCGGATCAGCCGCACCGTGCTCGCCAACGGTGCCGCCGCGCTCGCCGGCATGATGGCCGAACGGCGCCGGCCGGACCGGCAGGCGGACGACCGGCCCTGCCTCGGCCTCACCATGTTCGGCGTCACCACCGCCGCGGTGCAGCAGATTTCCGGCCTGCTCGAGGGCCGCTACGACTGCCTCGTCTTCCACGCCACGGGAACGGGCGGCCGGTCGATGGAGAAGCTGGCGGACAGCGGGCTGCTCGCCGCCGCCATCGACCTTACGACCACGGAAATCTGCGACATGATGATGGGCGGGGTGTTCCCGGCGACCGAGGACCGTTTCGGCGCCTTCATCCGCACCGGCCTGCCCTATGTCGGCTCGGTCGGCGCCCTCGACATGGTGAATTTCGGCCCCCGCGATTCGGTGCCGGACCGCTACCGCGACCGCACCTTCGTCGAGCACAATCCGCAGGTCACGCTGATGCGCACCACGCCGACGGAGAATGCGCGCATGGGCGCCTGGATCGGCGAGCGGCTGAACCGCATGGCCGGCCCGGTCCGGTTCCTGATCCCGGAAGGCGGGGTTTCGGCCCTCGACGCGCCGGGCCAGCCCTTCCACGATCCGGCGGCCGATGCGGCCCTGTTCGACGCCATCGCCGGGGCGGTGCGCGAGACCGCGCGGCGGCGCGTGGTCCGCCTGCCGCATCATGTCAACGATCCGGCCTTCGCCCGCGCCGCCGCCGCGGCCCTGGACGAGGTCGCGCCACAGCCGGGCCACGCCCCGGGGACGGTCCGCCATGCCACGTTTTGAGCGCCGGGCTCTGGTCGAGAAATTCCGGGCCATGAAGGCCGCCCGCATCCCCATCGTCGGCGGCGGCGCCGGCACCGGCCTGTCGGCCAAATGCGAGGAGGCCGGCGGCATCGACCTGATCGTGATCTATAATTCCGGCCGCTATCGCATGGCGGGCCGGGGCTCCATGTCCGGCCTGCTGGCCTATGGCAATGCCAACGAGGTCGTCGTCGAGATGGCGCGCGAGGTGCTGCCCGTCGTCGACCGTACGCCGGTGCTGGCCGGCGTCAACGGCACGGACCCGTTCTGCCTGTTCGGGCCGTGGCTCGACGGGCTCGCCGCCATGGGGTTTTCCGGCGTTCAGAACTTTCCCACCGTCGGCCTGATCGATGGCGTGTTCCGGGCCAATCTGGAAGAGACGGGCATGTCCTACGGCCTGGAGATCGACATGATCCGCATGGCCCATGAGAAGGATATGCTGACCACGCCCTATGTCTTCGGCGAGGAGGATGCCGCGGCCATGGCGCAGGCCGGCGCCGATATCGTGGTCTGCCATCTCGGCCTCACCACCGGCGGCAGCATCGGGGCGGAAACGGCGCTGAAGCTGGAAGACTGCCCCGCCCTGGTCGATGCCTGGGCCGAAGCGGCGCTGAAAATCGACCCGGATATCCTGGTGCTGGTCCATGGCGGGCCGGTCGCCATGCCGGACGACGCGCGATACATTCTGAACGAAACCCGGAACTGCCATGGCTTCTATGGCGCCTCTTCGATGGAGCGCCTGCCGACGGAAGAGGCGCTGACCGAACGGACAAGGGCCTTCAAGGCAATCGGGACCGGACAATAGGGAGGGCCGGATCATGACGGGAAGCCTGATCGGGAGCATCATCCTGTGGCTCATCGTGGCCATCGTCGCCATCGTGGTGGCGGTCTATCTGCTCCACTGGCTGTATCACCGCTCGACCAAGGAAGTCGCCTTCGTGCGCACCGGCTTCGGCGGCGAGAAGGTGGTCATCAACGGCGGCGCCCTGGTGCTGCCCATCGTCCACGAGGTGACGCCGGTCAATCTGAACGTGGTGCGCATCCCGATCGCCCGCGCCCGCGAGGAGGCGGTCATCACCGGCGACCGGGTGCGGGTCGATATCGAGGCCGAATTCTTCGTGCGCGTGCTGCAGAAGAAGGAGGCGATTGCGGCCGCGGCCTCGACCCTCGGCCGGCGCACCATGGATGCCGAGCGGCTGGCCGATCTGCTGTCGGGCAAGTTCGTTGGCGCCCTGCGTTCGGTTGCCGCCGAGCTGAGCCTCGACGAGATGCACGAGCGGCGCGGCGATTTCGTGGCCGCCGTGGCGGAGCGCGCCGCGGTCGCCCTGGCGCAGAACGGCCTTGAGCTCGAATCGGTGGCGATCACCGATCTGGACCAGACCAATCTCGAATTCTTCAATCCGTCCAACCGGTTCGATGCCGAGGGCCTGACCCGGCTGATCGAGACCATCGAGACCCGCCGCAAGCTGCGCAACGAGATCGAGCAATCCTCCATGGTCGCCATCCGGGGCCAGAATCTGGAAGCGGAGAAGCAGACCCTGATGCTGGAGCAGCAGAGCGAGGATGCGCGCCTGAACCAGCAGCGCGCCCTGGAGACCCTGCGCGCCGACCAGCGGGCGGAGATCGCCCGCATCCAGGCGGCGCGGGAGAGCGAGGCCGAACAGGCCCGCATCGCCAGCCAGCAGGAAACCCGCGGCTTCGAGGTCGACCGCCGCCGGACCCTGGAGGAGGCGGAAATCAAGGCCCAGGAGGAGGTGGAGCGCGCGCGCATCGCCCAGGAGCAGGCGCTGGAAACGGCGCGCATCGAGCGCGAGCGCCTGGTGCGCCAGGAACAGATTCGCCAGCACCACGATCTGGAGAGCGCCGAAATCGCCGCCAACGAGGATATCGAGCGGGCGCGCATCGCCTCGCAGCGCCAGCTGCGCGAGGCGCAGATCATCGCCGATACCGAGACCGAGGCGCGGGACATCGCGCGCAACCAGCAGACCGAGACCGCCCGCATCGAGGCGCAGAAGGCGGTCGAGGCCGCGCGGATCGCCCAGGACCGGATTCTGGACCAGGAGCGGATCGAGCGCGACCGCCTGCTCGAGGCCCGGCAGATCGAACGGCGCAAGGCGGTCGAGGAAGCCGAGATCGTGGCGCGTGAAGAGGTCGAGCGGTCCCGGATCGCCACCGACCGCACTCTGGAAGAAGCCCGCATCGAACAGCAGCGCGACCTGCAGCGGCTCCAGGTCGAGCGCGACATGGCGGTCGAACTGGCGGAGATCGAACGGCAGATCGAGGTGCTGAAGAAACAGTCGGAAGAGGCCGAATCGCGTGTTGCCACCGAATCGGCGCGCGCCGGCGCGGTCGCGGCCGAGGAGAAGGTCGCCACCGTGCGCGAGACCGAGATCGCCGAGCGCATCGCCGCCATCGACCGGATCGTGGCGAGCAAGGACGCCGATACGGCGAAGATCGCCGCCGAGGCGGACCGGGTGGCGGCGGCCGTCGCGGCCGAGGCCGACCGCCTGCGCAATGAGGCGGAGAACCTGCTCACCGAGGATGCGCGCGCCGGCCGCCTGCGCGGCCGCCTGCTCGACCGGCTGGAA
This sequence comes from Alphaproteobacteria bacterium, assembly GCA_965221475.1. GTDB lineage: Bacteria > Pseudomonadota > Alphaproteobacteria > Bin65 > Bin65 > Bin65. Next base: position 2,215,302 of record OZ244891.1, read on the forward strand.
GGCATTATCCGCGAGAGCGTCCGCCCGATGGAGAATATCGAGGGCATCCGGATCCTCCATGTCGACGGCCTGGGCGGCGGCGGCGGATCGGGGCGCAGCCCGACCGACGAGGTGATCGAGAGCGTCCTGCGCTACCGGGTGCAGAGCCCGCTGATCGACGAGATGATGAAGGAGATCGGCATCGAGAATGCCAATGTCGCCCGCATGGGCGATGTCTTCCGCCCGGCCCGCGACGCCGCCAGCCTGGCGAAGGCCGCCGCGAGCGACACGGAGGGGGAGGGCTAGATCGTGGCCAGGGTCTATGTCTCCACCGTGATCGGGGCGCCGGCCGACCGGATCTGGCAGACGGTGCGGGATTTCAATGCGCTGCCGGACTGGGTGCCGGCGGTCCGGGAAAGCCGGATCGAGGGCGGCGAGCCCTCGGACCGGGTCGGCTGCGTCCGCGCCTTCCGGCTGCAGGATGGCGGCTTCCTGCGCGAACGGCTGCTGGCGCTGTCGGACTACGATTACAGCGTCACCTACGCGATCCTCGAAAGCCCGATGGGGGTGGAAAACTATGTCGCGACGCTGAAGTTCGCGCCGGTCACCGATGGCGAGCGGACCTTTGCCGAGTGGACGGCCGAGTTCGACTGCGATCCGGCCGCCGAGGCCGATCTGGTCGCCGCCATCGGCAACGATGTCTTCCAGGCCGCCTTCGATGCTCTCAAGGTCCGCTTCGGCGGCTGACGCCATGGCCCCGGCATGATCCAGGTGGTGCGCAGCACGGTCATCGATGCCCCGATTGCGGCGGTGTGGGAGGTCCTGCGCGATTTCAACGACCACGACCGCTGGCATCCCATCGTCCGGCGCAGCCTTCTGGAGGAGGCGAAGCAGACCGACCAGGTCGGCTGCGTGCGCAATTTCGACCTTGAGGACGGCGCCAGGGTGCGCGAGCGGCTGCTCTCCCTGTCCGACCGGGAATGCCGCTTCCGCTATTCCATCGTCGATGCGGATATTCCGCTGCAGAATTACGTCGCCGAGGTCCGGCTGAAGCCGGTGACCGACGGCGACCGGACCTTCTGGCGCTGGTCGTCCCGCTTCGATGCGCCGCCGGGCCAGGAACGCGAACTGGCAGCGCTGGTCGCCACCGGGGTCTACGAGGCCGGCTTCGAGGCCGTGCGCCAGCGCGTCGAGCGCCCGGCCGGCGAACCGGCGCGACCGGCTGCGGCGGCGCCGGTCGGCCGCCCGGCAATTACCGGCGCGGCGCTGGCGGGAACGGCCATCGTCGTCGGCCGCCATGGCGGCGCCGGAGAGCTGCGCGCGGCGCCGGTCGAGGCGCCGCCGCCGGGGCCGGGGCAGGTGCGCCTGCAGCAGACCGCCATCGGCGTGAACTTCATCGATGTCTATTGCCGTACCGGCTATTTCGACCTGCTGACGCCGCCCGGCGTGCCGGGCATGGAGGCCGCCGGCACCGTCGTGGATGTCGGGCCGGGCGTCCGTCATCTGGCGCCGGGCCAGCGCGCCGCCTATGCCTGCGTGCCGCCGGGCGCCTATGCGACGGTGCGGACCATGGACGCCGGACACGTGATCCCGCTGCCCGACAGCATCGGCGACGAGACGGCGGCCGCCGGGCTGCTCAAGGGCGTGACCGCGGAATTCCTGCTCCACCGGGTCCATGCCGTGGCGGCGGGCGAGACCGTTCTGGTCTATGCGCCGGCCGGCGGGGTCGGGCGGCTGCTGTGCCAGTGGGCGAACCGCCTCGGCGCCACGGTGATCGGCGCGACATCGACGGCGGAGAAGGCGCGGGCGGCGCGCGCGGCCGGCGCCCATCACGTCATCCTGCCGAGCGAGCGCAGCCTTGAGGACCAGGTCCGCGATCTGACCGGCGGGCGCGGCGCCGATGTCGTCTATGACGGCGTCGGCAGGGACAGTTTCGCCCATTCCGTCGCCGCGCTCGCGCCGTGCGGCCATCTGGTCAGCTTCGGCCAGGCTTCCGGCGATATCGGCCCGTGGGATATCGGCACGCTGGCCGCAAGCTCCGCCACCCTGTCGCGCCCGAACTATGGCCACTATACCGCGACGCCGGAGCAGTTCCGGGCGAGCGCCGACCGGCTGTTCGACGCCATGGAACGGCGCATCGTGACTGTCGAAATCGGGCAGCGCTTCGCCCTGCAGGATGCGGCCGCGGCCCATCGCGCGCTGGAAGGCCGGGCCACCACGGGCTCGACGATCCTCATCCCGGCGCCGGAAGAGGAGGCCGCGCCCTGAAGCTCATCGTCTTCGACTGGCAGGGCGGCCGGCATGTCGGCCGGGTGGCGGACGGCGGCGAGGCGGTCCGGCGGTTCGACCTGCCGCCGGGCGCGGCCGACCGGGACGGCGTCGCCACGCTGATCGGCCGGGATCTGCCGGCGACCGACCGGACCGTGCCGATGACGGAGATCGCCATCCAGGCGCCGATCCCCCGGCCGCGGCGCAACCTGTTCTGCGTCGGCAAGAATTATCGCGCGCACGCGCAGGAATTCGCCCGTTCCGGCTTCGACAGTTCCGCGCCGCAGGGCGTCGTGCCGGAAGCGCCCATCGTCTTTTCCAAGCTGCCGGAGACGGTGATCCCCCACGGCGCGGCGATTCCGGTCGATCCGGCCGTCACCGAAGCGGTCGATTACGAAGCCGAACTGGCGGCGATAATCGGTACGGCGGGCCGGTGCATCCCGCCGGACCGGGCCATGGCCCATATCTGGGGCTATACCATTGTCAACGACATCACCGCGCGCGATCTTCAAAGCCGGCACAGCCAGTGGCTGATCGGCAAGTCGCAGGACGGTTTCTGCCCGATGGGGCCGGTCGCCGTGACGGCGGACGGGCTGGACCTTGCCGACACGCCGCTGCGCTGCCGGGTCAATGGCGAGCTGCGCCAGGAATCCAATACCGCGCTCATGATCTTCGATATTCCCGCCATCGTCGCCGCCATCTCCAACGGCATCACCCTGATGCCCGGCGACGTGATTGCGACCGGCACGCCGGCCGGCGTCGGCATCGGCTTCTCGCCGCCGCGCTATCTGCGGCCGGGCGACCGGGTCGCCGTCGAGATCGAAGGCATCGGCATTCTGGAAAACCCGGTGGCGGAGGCCTGAACGATGGCCGATCTGCGGCTCGGCGGCATGGTGGCGGAGGACAGCGGCGGCGACGGCCCGGCCGTCGTTCTGATCCACGGCCTCGGCGGCGATTCGAACAGTTTCGAGCCGCTGATGGCGGAGCTTGGCGGCTATCGGGTGCTGCGGCCCGATCTGCCGGGCGCCGGCCGCTCGGCGCTGCGTCCGGGCCGGCCGGGGCTGCGCGGCCTGTGCGCGGCGGTGTGGGACATGCTGGGCGTCGCCGGCATCGCCCGGGCCCATTTCGCCGGCCATTCCATGGGCACGCTGATCTGCCAGCATCTGGCGGCGACGCGGCCCGATGCCGTGCTCGGCCTCACCCTGTTCGGGCCGCTTCTGGAACCGCCGCCGGCCGCGCGCCAGGCGCTGCGGGAACGGGCCGGAACCGCGCGCCGCAGCGGCATGGCCGGGATCGCCGATGCGATCTCGCGCAGCAGCGTGGCGGCGGCCTCGCGGGCGGCCAATCCGGTCGCCGGGGCCTTTGTGCGCGAAAGCCTGATGCGCCAGGATCCGGCCGGCTATGCCGCCCATTGCCTGGCGCTGGCGGCGGCGCCGGCGGCCGATCACGGGGCGATCCGCTGCCCGGTCCTGCTGGTCGCCGGCGAAACCGATCCGGTCGCGCCGGTGGCGATGGCCGAGGCGCTGCAGAGCCGGATCGCCGGGGCGGACCTTGAGGTCCTGCCCGGCATCGGCCACTGGATGACGATGGAGATGCCCGGGCGCTCGGCCGGGCTGCTGCGGGCGCATCTCGACAAATCCGCGCCATAGCGCGGCAGGAGAGGGAGAAGAACGATGGCGGAAATCGCTTACGGCGGCTGGGCCGGTTCCAACGGCAACGGTCGCGCCGAACCGGAGACCGTGTTCGCCAATGTGCGCATTCTGGACGGGACGGGCGAGGCGCCCTATGCCGGCGATGTCACCGTGGCCGGCAACCGCATCAAATCCGTCGTCCGCGCCGGCAGCGGCTATGGCGGCCGGCCCGACAACGGCAACTGGAGCAGCGGCCGGGGCCCCGGCGGCTGGAGCGCGGCGAACGGCGCCCACCGGATCGACGGCCGGGGCATGACCCTGATGCCCGGCCTGATCGACGCCCACCTCCATCTCAGCTGGAACAACGCGCCCGGCATCGACCCGATTCAGCTCATGCCCATCGAGGAGCACATGCTGAACTGCGTCTACATGGCCAGGCTGCTGATCGATGCCGGCTTCACCGCCGGCTACGGTGCGGCGGCGGCGAAACCGCGGCTCGACGTGGTCATTCGCGATGCCATACGGGAGGGCCGGGTCCCCGGTCCGCGCTACACCGCGGCCGGGCCGGAGCTGACCGCCGTCGGCGGCCTCGGCGACGCCACCCTGCCGCATATCGAACACAACGCCCTCAATCTCGGCATCGTGGTCTCCGGCGTCGAGGAGATGCGCCGCGAGGTCCGCACGCTGATGAAATGGGGCGTCGATACGATCAAGATCAACCTGTCGGGCGAAGAGATCACCGGCATGGCGGCGGAGGAGAACCAGTTCACCGACGAGGAGGTCGCCGTTGCGGTGGCCGAGGCGAAGGGGCGCGGCCGGCGCCTGGCCGCCCATGCCCGCTCGAAGGAATCGATCCAGCGCTGCGTGAGGCACGGCATCGAGATCATCTATCACGCCTCCTTCTCCGACGAGGAGACGCTGGACCTGCTCGAAGCCAACAAGGAGAAGCATTTCGTGGCACCGGGCCTGGCCTGGCTCATCAACACGGCGCGCAATGCGGCCGAATACGGCATCAAGCCGGGCACGCCGATCACCGACCGCTACGAGCGCGAGCTCGAACATGCGTGCGCGACCATGCAGGCCATGCACAAGCGCGGCATCCGCGTTCTGATCGGCGGCGATTACGGGTTTGCCTGGACCCCCCACGGCACCAACGCCAGGGACCTCGAATATTTCGTCGACATGGTCGGCTTCTCGCCGATGGAGGCGATCAAGGCGGGGACCCTGTATGGCGGCCAGATCATGGGCATGGGCGACGAGCTGGGCACGATCCGCGAGGGCTGTCTGGCCGACCTGCTGCTGGTCGATGGCGACCCGCTGACCGACATCAGGCTGCTGCAGGACCCGTCGCGCCTGATCGCCATCATGCAGGACGGCAGGTTCCACAAGGAGCCGGACCTGAACCGGGTCGGCCTGCGCCTCTCGGCCTGATCGGGGGCCGCGTCCCGCCGCCCTTCCGTATCCCGCCGGGGGCGGCTCAGGCGAAGTCGCGCATGGCGAACAGGGCGTCGAGCGGCAGGCCCAGCCCGGCCAGGGCCTGGCGGGCGCCCTGTTCGCGATCCACCACCGTCAGCACGCCGAGCACCTCGCAGGGCGTTTCGCGCCGCACCGCCTCGATCGCCCGGATCACCGAGCCACCCCTGGTGGTCACGTCCTCGACCATCATGACGGCCTTGTGGCCGGCGATATTGTGGCCCTCGATCAGCTCGCGGGTGCCGGTATCCTTCGGTTCCTTGCGGACATAGAAGGCGGCGATGCCGCGGTCGGCGCCGTGGCTCGCCTGGGCGATGGCGCCGACGATGGGGCAGGCGCCGAGCACCAGGCCGCCGACCGCCGTCGCCCGGCTGGCCAGCACCTTCTCCAGCATCAGGCTGCCGACCAGCGCCAGCCCTTCGGGCAGCAGCAGCGTCTGCTTCATGTCGAAGAACAGCCCGCTCTCGCCGCCCGAGGCGAGCCGGAACTGGCCGCGGAGCACGGATTTCTCCGCGATCATCGCGCGCAGCCGGGCGCGGCGCGGATCGGGCGCGTCGGATGTGTCGGCAGCGGCGCTCATGACGATTGCACCGGGCCGGGCGCCGGGGCGAAGGGCAGCGGCGCCTATGCCGCCTCCAGCACCTTCTCCAGCTTCTCGACCGCCGCATCCTCGTCGAGGCCGTCGATGGCGGCGACCTCGCGTGCCAGGCGCTCGAAGGCGGCCTGGTAGATCTGGCGTTCGGAATAGGACTGGTCCGGCTGGCCGGCATTGCGGTGCAGGTCGCGGATCACTTCGGCGATGGAGACCGGATCGCCGGAATTGATCTTGGCCTCGTATTCCTGCGCCCGGCGGCTCCACATGGTGCGCTTGACCCGGGATTTGCCCTTGAGGGTCTTGTAGGCCGTGTTCATCACCGCGGTGCCGGCGAGCAGCCGCAGGCCGGACGTATCGGCCTTGGCGACGGGCACGCGCAGGGTCATCTTTTCCTTGGGAAATTCGATAACGAACAAATGCAGCTTCTGGCCGGCGATTTCCTGTTTCTCGGTGCCGGTGATCCGGCCGACGCCATGCGTCGGATACACGACATAGTCACCCTTTCTGAATTTGGATTTCACAGACATTCCGCTCCTCGCCGCCCTTGTTCCGTTTCCCGTCCCGGCCGCGCCAGTGCCTGCCGCGCCGGCAACGGGCGGCAAAACGGCGCCGGGCATCGGAAAAATTCCGCATGCGGCGCCGACCGGTACGCCCCGAAAGGCCGCCGGCCGGCACGCGCCGCCATCCGAACTTTCGGAAGGGTGCAGACTAGCACAGGAATATGGGAAATTCCAGCGTTTCGGGCGCGGCAATGCGGCCCGGCGGGCGCAGCCGGCCGGGCCTGCGGGACGGGCGGAGCGGGCGCGGCGCCGGCTGCGGAGCGGGCCGGCCCCAGGGGGCTACCGGGCGGCCGGACGGTCGCTGAAATGCTCTTCGAACTTGTTGGCCACGTCTTTCCAGTCGTCGGCGTCGGCCGGCTGGTCGCCCTTGCGGTTGATGTTGGGCCACTGCTCCGCATAGGTGCGGTTCACCTCGGCCCAGCGCTCCACATCCGGCTCGGTATCCGGCAGAATGGCCTCGGCCGGGCATTCCGGCTCGCACACACCGCAGTCGATACATTCGTCCGGGTGGATGACCAGCATGTTCTCGCCTTCATAGAAGCAGTCCACCGGACAGACTTCCACACAGTCCTGATACTTGCACTTGATGCAGGATTCGGTGACGACATAGGTCATGCGAAAACGCTCCCCCGGCTTTCGTCCGGAACGGTCGGGTGACGATGCCAAGCGGAGTATCGCGGCGCTGCGCAGGTTTCAAGCCTCTTTCCGCGCCGTGCCGCCGCAGGCGGCCTTATTTCCCCGCCGGCACATCCGCGCACGCCCGGCCCGCCGGGCGGGACACGAAACCGCCGCAATCGTCACGGGATTGCCCCGAATCGCCGCTATTCCTGCCACAGGCGGGTATCAGGATCGCCCCTGTCGATCCGGCGCGCACCCCGGCGCCGGTCGGCCGTTCGCAACGCCCGGTCCGGGCCGGCTGCCGCCGGCAGGGGCCGGGCGAAACGGGAACGGGGCGATATCGGGGGATCATGCGGCACGATTCCCCGGCCGCCCTCCCGCCCGTCTGCGAAAGCCGCGGCGCTGTCCTCCCCCGGCGCCGCGGCTTTTTCGTGCGCGCGGCCGCGCCGGCCGGGCGGCAACCGGCTTGACAGGGCGGCGGCGGCTTGCACCATCCGCCGCTTCGGAAGCGGGCGGAATCGGATCGGGGCGGCGGTGCTTCAGCAGCTCTATCGCTGGACGGTGGCGAAGGCGGCGCACCCCCACGCCGTGCGCTGGCTCGTCGTCTTCGCCTTTGCCGAGGCGACCTTCTTCCCCCTGCCGGCGGATATACTGCTGATCCCGATGGTGCTGGCGGTGCGCGCCCGGGCCTGGCGGCTGGCGGCGATCTGCACCGCCGCATCGGTCGCCGGCGGCTGCTTCGGCTGGCTGATCGGCCATTACGCCTTCGAGGAGATCGGCCGGCCCCTGCTTGAATTCTATGGCGGGATGGAGGGGATGGCGCTCGCCAGGGCGGAATATGAGCGCTATGGCGAACTGTTCGTCGCCATCGGCGCGATCACGCCGGTGCCCTACAAGGTGGTCACCATCGCCAGCGGCTTCTTCCAGATGGACCCGGCCGCCTTCGCCCTGGTTTCGCTGGTCGGCCGCGGCCTGCGCTATTTCGCCGTCGCCGCCGCCTTCTACCTGTTCGGCCCGGCGGTCGAACGGCTCATCGACCGGAATGTCAGGCTGGCCGCGGCGATCTTCCTCACCCTGCTGCTCGGCGGCTTCGCCCTGGTCGCCTGGGTCTTCTGAGCGTCCCTGAGAGACGGCCGGGCGGCTGGCCGGCGGGCTGGCCGGCCGGCGTCACCCGGGCGGCGGCGAACTTGAAGCCGGGAATCTTGCCGGTCGGATCGAGCTGAGGCGCGGTCAGCAGGTTGGCCGGCGCCGTCGTGAAGCAGAAGGGGACGAAGACCGTGCCGACCGGCACGGCGGTATCCATGCGCGCTGAGAGCTCGATCGCGCCGCGCCGGGTCTCGACCCGCACCGGCTCGCCCGGCGCCACGCCGAGCCGCTCCAGATCGGTCGGGCTGAACGAAGCCACCGCCTCCGGCTCCAGCGCGTCCAGAACCGTCGCCCGGCTGGTCATCGCGCCGGTATGCCAGTGTTCGAGCTGCCGGCCGGTGGTGAGGATCATCGGATAGGCGTCGTCCGGCACCTCGCCCGGCGGCTGCGGGGTGGCGGGCACCAGCCGGGCGCGGCCGCTGCGGGTCGGGAAGCCGTCGCCGAAAACGATCTCATTGCCCGGCCGGTCCGGCGCCGGGCTGGGATAGACGACCGCGCCTTCGCGCTCGAGCCGCTGCCACGGGATGTTGTCGAGCGAAGGCATGGTCTGCGCCATTTCCGCATAAACCTCCGCCGGCCCGTCATAGCGCCAGTCCAGGCCCATGCGCCGGGCGATCTCCTGCACGATCCACAAATCCTGCCGCGCCTCGCCGGGCGGGTCGAGCGCCTGCCGGCCCATCTGGACCTGCCGGTTGGTGTTGGTGACCGTGCCGGTCTTCTCCGGCCAGGCCGAGGCCGGCAGCACGACATCGGCGTGCCAGGCCGTCTCGGTGAGGAACAGGTCCTGCACCACCAGATGGTCGAGCCGGGCGAGCGCGGCCCGTGCATGGGCGGTATCCGGGTCCGACATCGCCGGGTTCTCGCCCATGATGTACATGCCGCGGATTTCGCCGGCGAGGATGGCGTTGACGATCTCCACCACGGTCAGGCCGCGCTTCGGGTCGAGCGTGCTGCCCCACAGGGTCTGGATGGCGGCGCGGGCATCGGCATCCTCGACCGGGCGATAGTCGGGCAGGAACATCGGGATCAGGCCGGCGTCGGACGCGCCCTGGACATTGTTCTGCCCGCGCAGCGGGTGCAGGCCGGTGCCCGGCCGGCCGATCTGGCCGGTGAGCAGCGCCAGCGCGATCAGGCAGCGGGCATTGTCCGTCCCGTGGATATGCTGGGATATCCCCATGCCCCAGAAGATGATGGCCCGCTCCGCCCGGGCGAAGGTGCGGGCGACCGTGCGGAGCCTCTCGGCATCGATGCCGCAGACCGGGGCCATCGCCTCCGGCGTGAACGGCCGGATATGCTCGGCGAAGGCGGCGAAGCCTTCGACATGGGCCTGGACATACTGCTCGTCATAGAGCTTCTCGGTCACGATGACGTTCAGCATCGCGTTGAGCAGCGCGACATCGGTGCCGCCGCGGAACTGCAGCACATGGCTGGCGTGGCGGGCCAGCGCCTGGCCGCGCGGGTCGGCGACGATCAGGCACGCGCCGCGCGCCGCCGCCTGCTTCAGATAGGTCGCGGCGACCGGATGGTTCTCGGTCGGGTTGGCGCCGATGACGAAAATCACGTCGCTGTCGCGGCAGGCGGTGAACGGAGCCGTGACGGCGGCGGAGCCGATGCCCTCGATCAGCGCGGCGACCGAGGAGGCGTGGCACAGCCGGGTGCAGTGATCGACATTGTTGGTGCCGAAGCCGGTGCGCACCAGCTTCTGGAACAGATAGGCCTCCTCGTTGGAGCCCTTGGCGGAGCCGAAGCCGGCGAGCGCCCCCGGCCCCTCGGTGTCGCGAATGCGGCGCAGGCCGGCGGCGGCGCGCTCCAGCGCCTCCTCCCAGCTCGCCTCGCGGAAATATTCCAGCGGCCTGGCCGGGTCCATGACGATGTCGGCCGCCTTCGGCGCATCGTCGCGCCGGATCAGCGGCCGGGTCAGGCGCTGCGGGCTGTGCACATAATCGAAGCCGAACCGGCCCTTCACGCACAGGCGCTGTTCATTGGCCGGGCCGTTGCGCCCATCGACCGCGAGCAGGCGGCCGTCCTTCACATGCCAGTCGATCTGGCAGCCGACGCCGCAATAGGGGCAGACGCTGGCGACCGTCCGGTCCGGGAAGCCGGTGCGCACGCCGGCCCCGTCGAGCAGGCCGGACGGCATCAGCGCGCCGGTCGGGCAGGCCTGGACGCACTCGCCGCAGCCGACGCAGCTGCTGGCGCCCATCGGGTCGTCCATGTCGAAAACGATCTTCGCGCCGTGGCCGCGCTGCGCCATGCCGATCACGTCGTTGGCCTGCACCTCGCGGCAGGCCCGGACGCACAGGGTGCAATCGATGCAGGCGTCGAGGTGCACCGCCATGGCTGGGTGGCTGACATCCGGCGCCGGGCTCGCACGCGGCGGCAGGCGGCTCTCCGCGACGCCGGCGCGGCCGGTCCAGTGCCAGAAGCGGCTTTGCGGATCGTGCGCCCGCTCCCTCGCCGGCTGGTCGGCGAGCAGCATCTCGAAGACCATGCGCCGCGCCGCCTGCGCCCGGTCGGAAGCGGTGCGGACCGTCATGCCCGCCGCCGGTCGGCGGATGCAGGAGGCGGCCAGCACCCGCTCGCCCTCGATCTCGACCATGCAGGCGCGGCAATTGCCGTCGGCCCGGTAGCCCGGCCGGTCGGCGTGGCACAGATGGGGGATTTCCGTACCCAGGCGGGTCGCGACCTGCCAGATGGTCTCGCCCGGCGCGGCGGTGACGGCCTCCCCGTCCAGGGTGAATGCAATCGCTTCGCTCATCGCGCGATGCCTGTGCCTGCCCGGCCGCCCCGCGGCGGCCCGGTCCAAAAGCCGAAACGCCCCGTGAAACACGACTCCATCGCCGGTTCAAGGGCGCGGCATGGCGGCGGCCGAAGCGGCGGCGGCGCGAAACGCCGCGGCCATGGCCGCGTTCCGCCCGGCGCGGGCCGCCGTCTCAGCGCCCGGTATAATTGCCCTGCCGCTTCTCCAGCAGGGCGTTGACCGCCTCCAGATGGTCCGCGCTGTGATGGCACATCGCCTGGTTGACCGCGGCGGTCTCCAGAAAGCCCGGCAGGTCCATCTTCATCGCCGCGCGCAGCAGGCGCTTGGCCTGGCGCACCGCTTTCGGCGGTTTGGCGGCGATGACGCCGGCGAGCGCGCGGGCTTCGTCCATCAGGCGGTCCGGCTCCGCCACCTTCATGCACAGGCCCCGGCGAAGCGCCTCGTCGGCCGGGATCGGGCGGCCGGTGAACGACATTTCGGCCGCAACCTCCCACGGCACCCGCCGGGGCAGGAACCAGCTGCCGGCATCGCCCGCGATCAGGCCGAGGCTGACGAAAACCTCGCCGAACAGGGCCGTGGTCGCGGCGATGCGCATGTCGCACATGAAGGCCAGATCGCAGCCGGCGCCCATCGCCGGGCCGTTGACCGCGGCGACGGTCGGCACGTCGAGCCCGTACAGCGCCAGCGGAATCTGCTGGATGCCATACATGTAGCCCTCGGCGACATGCTGGGGCGGGCCGTCGAACATGCCGGCACGGTCCCGCATCGCCTTGACGTCGCCGCCGGAGGAGAAGGCGCTGCCCGCCCCGGTCAGGATGGCGACCGAAATATCCGGGTCGCGCTGCACCCGGCCGATGGCGCCGACCAGGGCGTCGATCATGGCCGGGCCGGAGATCGGGTTGCGCCGGTCCGGATCGTTCAGGGTGAGCGTGGCGACGCGGCCGGCCGTTTCGTAGAGGACGAGGTCTGCGGACATGGCGGCGGGCGGCTATTTCTTCGCCATCGACTCGTAGAAGGCGACGAGCCGCACGACATCCCCGGCGTCCAGCCGGCCGAGCGGGCCATCGCTGTAGCTGGAGAGGACGACCCTGCCGGTCTCGCCATTGACGACGAACTCCGACGGCTGGATGATCTGCCGCCGGTCCTCCCACCACGAGCCGAGCGTATCGGCAATGTCGCGGGTCACGCCATAGCCGAAGGGGAAGTCCTTGCCGTCGGCGATCTTCCTCGCATTGTCGATATCGTCCACGCTCGCGGCCACGACGGACGCATTGGCGGCGCGCAGTTCGTCAATCCGGTTTCCGAAGCCATCCAACTGATGGCGGCAGAACGGTCACCAATGGCCGCGATAGAACAGGATGACCCGATATTTGGCGTTCAGGTCATCGGGAAGGTGCATCGTTCCGCCATCGACCAGATCGATCGACAGTTTCGGAAAGGCTGCACCGATACCGAGTTTCTCACCCATGCCGGCGATTGCTCCCTGCAGCGTTGAGACGGGACGATTGAGGATCGGGGCTTTGTGCCGCCATTCGGCCCGCAGGGCAAGAGGGCAGCCGGCCGGCGGCGCTGCGGGCGCGGCCCGATGACCGGCCGGGAGGGCGCGAAGCGGCTGCTGATCGTCGGCCATGTGCCGTCGGACAATACCCGGCGCCTGCGCGATGCGGCGGCGGAGGCGGCGCGCGCCGCCGTGCCGGGCGAAAGCGTCCGCATCCTCGCCCGCAGCCCGTTCGAGACCGGGCCGGAACATGTGCTGGCCGCCGATGCCGCGATTCTGGGGACGACCGAGAATCTCGGCTATATGAGCGGGGCGCTGAAGGATTTCTTCGACCGCTGCTACTACCCCTGCCTTGAGCGCACCCAGGGGCTGCCCTATTGCCTCTATATCCGCGCCGGCCATGACGGGACGGGCACGCGGCGCGGCGTCGAGAGCATCGTCGCCGGCCTGCGCTGGCGGGCGGTGCAGGAGCCGCTGGTCTGCCGCGGCGCCTGGGACGAGGGCTTTGTCGGCCAGGTCGCGGAGCTCGGCGCGGCGATGGCGGCCGGGCTGGAGGCCGGCATCTTCTGACCGGCCCGGCCGGTTCCGGGCGGGCGCCCGGTCAGTCGAGCGCCTTGGCCGGCACGCTGCGCAGATAATCGACGATGGCCCGGCGGTCGGCGTCGGTCAGTTTCGCCGTGACGTTGGCGACGACCTCTTCCATCTCGCCGCCCATCACGTCGCCGGAGGGGGTCACGCCGGTCTGCAGCGCGAAGGCGATCTCGTCCGCACTCCAGGCGCCGATGCCTTTTTTCGTGTGCGGCGTGATGTTCGGCGCGCCGCCGATCTTGGCCGTGCCGTCGCCGAAATCGGGCGCGCCGGCCAGCTGCACGCTGTTGCGCAGGCCGCCCAGGGCGTTGCGCCGGGTATGGCATTCGCCGCAATGGGCCGGGCCGGTCACGATATAGGCGCCGCGGTTCCAGCGCTGCGAGCGGGTCGGGTCGGGCCGGTAGCGGGCCGGCTCGAGGAACAGCAGCTTCCACAGGCCGAGGGCCGGGCGGACGGAATAGGGGAAGGCCAGCCGGTGCCCGGCGGTCCGGCCGGTCGCCGGCGGGATGGATTTGAGATAGGCCCACAGGTCGCGCAGGTCGGCCAGCGTCATCCTTGTGTAGGAGACGTAAGGGAAGGCCGGATAATAGTGCTGCCCGTCCGGGGCCAGGCCGAGAGTCATGGCGCGGATGAAATCGGCCTCGGTCCAGCCGCCGATCCCGGTCGCCGCGTCCGGCGTGATGTTGGGCGAGACGAAGACGCCGAAGGGCGAGGGAATCTCGCGCCCGCCGGCGAGCGGCGTGCCGCCCTGGCGGGTGTGGCAGCCGGCGCACCCTGCCATGGCGAACAGATAGGCGCCGCGGCCGGCATCCGCCGGGGCCGCATCCGGGCCGGCCTGCGGCGCCTGCCAGATCAGCGACGGGAAGAAGCCGGGGACTGCGGCGGCGCCGGCGGCAACGACCGCGAGAAACAGCAGGAGCCTGATCGGGCGCATGGCGGTCGGCCGGTTGGTCTGAAGCGGAGGGGCGCAGCGTGCGGATGTGGGCACCGGTTGCCGCCACAGTGCCACGATCGCCGGCGAACACAAACGAAATTGCAGCAGAAACCTGCCGGCGACCGTCGCAGCGCCCGGCGCCCGGCCGGATCAGCGTTCGGCCGGCGGCAAGGGCGGCGCTTCGCTCCGGGGTTCCGCTGCGGGCGTGCCGGCCGCCGGCCGGGCCCGGCGCCACGGCCCCGGCAGGCCGGCGATGGCATCGAACAGGGCCAGCGCGATCAGCAGCAGGAAAACGGAGGTGGCGAACGGCCCGACCAGCAGGAACAGCGCCGCCCCGCCGAGCGGCCACAGGATCGCAAGCGCGCAGGCACCGCGCGACCGGCTGCCGCGCGCCCGCCTCAGCATCCCGAAGCCCAGCGCCGCCAGGCCGGCGAACGGGAACAGGGCGCCGAGTTCGACCGGCCAGTCCGCGCCCGAGGGCAGGGGCAGCCGCCACACGATATTGGCGAGGAAGGCCGTCATCCGGAAATCGGCCGCGCCGAAGACCGGGCCGAGCAGGGCGAATCCGGCATAGGCGGCCATGACGATGCCGATCGGGGAGATGAGCCTGAACATCGTGCCTTCCCCGGCGCCGTCCCGGCCCGGAACCGCCCGGCGCCGCCCGGAACGGTCAGTACAGCTTGCGCGTCCCTTCCCGGTAGCGGCGCTCGGCCTCTGCCGGATCGCCGGACAGGCCGGCCATCTCGTGGACCATGCGGCCGCCGCCGGGCAGGATGCCACGGTCGGGCCGGCTCGCCTCGTCCCACAGGCGGGCGCGCCGCAGCGCCCGGTTGCAGTGCATATAGGCTTCCCGCACGGCGACGCGGATCGCCATCAGGGCCGGTTTGCCGCCCATGGCCAGCCGCGCCAGCAGGTCGGCATCGTCGGTCAGGCTCGCCCGCCCGTTGAGGCGCAGGGTCTCCTCGAAGCCGGGGATCATGAAGATCAGGGCGACCTCCGGATTCTCCAGGATATTGGTGAGGGTATCGAGGCGGTTGTTGCCCGGCCGGTCCGGGATCAGAATCGTGCGGTCGTCCGCGACCTGGACGAAGCCCGGCCGGTCGCCGCGCGGCGAGACATCGGCCGGCCCGCCATCGGCCGCCGCCGTTCCGATGACGACGAAGGGGGCGTGGGCGATGAAGGTCCGGCAATGGTCGTCGAGCCGGTCGATGACCTTGCGCTGCGCCCGCTCCGTCGGCGACCGATAGCGGGCGCGCAGGGCTTCGAGGCTGTCTATGGCCGCCATGGTCAGCCCGGCGGCCGGGCCGCGCCGGCGGCGCAGCGGGGCGGGTGGAAGCGTATCATGCCGGCATTGTCGCCCCGTGCCCGGCGCCGATGCAAGCGCCATGGCGGGGCGGAGGCGGCCGGCGCCGGCAACTCCGCGGTTGGCAGGGCGGCGAAATCCGCTATCTGTAGGCGGCCGGCCGGGACAGCACCGGCCGGCGCACGCAATATCGATTTGCCAGGAATGGAAGAATGACCCGATCCGATACAGCCGGCCCGGTCTGGCAATGGTCCGCCCCGGCCCTCGCGGCTGCCATCCGCAGCGGCGACCTCTCGGCGGCCGAGGCGGTCGAGGCCCATGGCGCGCGCATGGATGCGGTCAATCCGGGCCTGAACGCCGTCGTTGTCGATCTGCGCGAAGAGGCGCAGGCGACGGCAGCGCAGGCCGATGCCGAACGCGCCGCCGGCGCGCCGGCCGGCCCGCTGCACGGCGTGCCGGTCACGGTCAAGATCAACGTGGATTACAAGGGCCAGGCCAACAGCAACGGCGTCGCCGCCTTCCGCGATGTCATCGCGCCGGACGATTCGCCCGTCGTCGCCAATCTGCGCAAGGCCGGCGCCATCGTTCTCGGCCTCACCAACACGCCGGAATTCTCCTTCCGCGCCTTTACCGATAATCCGCTGCACGGGCCGACTCGCAACCCGTGGAGCCCGCTGCACAATCCGGGCGGCTCCTCCGGCGGCGGCGGCTCCGCCGTGGCCGCCGGCATCGGCGCCATCGCCCATGGCAACGATATTGGCGGCTCGCTGCGCTTTCCGGCCTGGTCGAACGGCGTGGCGACGATCAAGCCGACCCTCGGCCGGGTGCCGGCCTACAATCCCGGCGCGCCGGCGGAGCGGCCGCTGATGGCGCAGCTGATGTCGGTGCAGGGCCCGATGGCGCGCGAGGTGGCAAGCGTGCGCCTCGGCCTGCAGGCGATGGCGGCGCGCGACTGGCGCGACCCGTTCTGGTGCCCGGTCCCGCTCGAAGGGCCACGGCCCGAAGGCCCGACCCGGGTGCTTCATGCCCAGCCGGACGACGATATGGACTGCGATCCGGCGATCCTCGCCCAGGTCGATGCCGCGGCGGACATGCTGGCCGATGCCGGCTATGCGGTCGAGAAAGGGCCGGCGCCGCATCTGAAGGAAACCTGGCAGCAGTGGATCGACATTCTGATGGCCGAGGTTCAGACCATGCAGCGCGAGGTTATCGACGAGGTCGCCTCGCCGGCGCTCACCGATACGCTCGATGCCTATCTCGGCTTCTCCAACCGGCTCGACCTCAAGGGCTATATGACGGCGATTGCCGAACGCTCGCGGCTGGTGCGCGCCTGGATGGCGCAGCTGGAGGAAACGCCGCTCATTCTGTCCGCGGCCTCGGTCCAGCCGGTCAACCTGCTGAACGAGGATTTGGAGGGGCCGCAGCGGGTCTATGAAATTTTCACCGCCGCGCGCTTCATCTCGGCGATGAACCTGCTCGGCCTGCCCTGCGCCATCGCCCCGGTCGGCACCCATAACGGCCTGCCCAACGCCTGCCAGATCGTCGCCAGCCGCTTCCGCGAGGACCTCGCCCTCGACGCCGCCCAGGCGATCGAGGACCGGGTCGGCATCCTCTGCCGCGAGCTCTGGGCGCGGGAGGGGTAGGGCCTGCGCCGCCATGGCGGGCAATATCGAGTATTGACATACGGGCGCGGCGCACCAATTGTTGCAATGCGGTCGAGAGGGCTGTGGTGTTCACGGTCCGCTGGGGGCAGGTTCCCCACTCGGCTGCGTTTCATTTGAAATGGAAGCATTATTGAAAGAGTTCAATGTACCTCATCTATATCGATGGCTCCGGTTCGGTAAAGAATCCCAACGAAAGATATTTTATTCTGGGAGGAATTTCAGTCTTTGAAAGACAGATATTTCACCTGATCAGCAAGATAGATGGCTATGTGAAATCTCTTGAACTGGGAGATGCGCAGGATATAGAGCTGCACGCCAGTGTCATTGCCAACGGTAGCCGGAGACCATGGAAGGGACTCTCGCGCAAGCGGCGTCTTGAAATTATTGAAGGCGCACTCGATATCATATCCAATAGCCACCGAACCAATACATTATTTGCCACGGCTATCCATAAGGCCCATCGCGCTCCGCACGATCCCGTCGAATATGCGTTTGAAGAGATATGCAACCGATTTAACCTGCAGCTCCAACGAATTTATAATCGATCCAGCAACAGATCCGAAGCAGCGCAACGCGGACTTGTCGTTATGGACAAGTCGGATAATTACGAGGCTGCGCTTCAAAATCTTGCCCGAAAGTTCCGTATGGAGGGTACGCGGTGGGGTAATCTACGAAATATGGCTGAAGTTCCACTATTTGTGGATTCGCAATTGTCGCGTATCGTGCAGGCTGCCGATCTCGTGTCCTGGGCTGTCTGGCGCCGATACGAATATGGCGATACCAGATATTTCGACCGGATTGTTTCGCGGTTCGACTCCGAGGGCGGTGTCCTGCACGGACTGGTGCATTTTCGTCCGAACGATGAGGATTGTCACTGTCCTGCCTGTCTCACCCGCGCTATCCGGGATACGATGAGCACCCGGAACGCCGGCTGATCCGGGCCCTTCCTATCCCTCCACCCCGTCCCGCCGCATGAAGATGCCGTCGATCTGGAGCTGGCGGGCGATGTGGCGGCTGAAATAGCCGGGGATGAACAGGTGGGCGGCATAGCCGAGGCGCGCCATGCGGTCGAGCAGGATGCGCCAGTCGGTCTCGCCGTCATAGATCGGCTCTATCGACATTTCCAGCTGCCAGCCGGCGATGCGCGCCATGACCGGCGCGGCGCCGTCGAGCACGGCGCTCTCGAAGCCCTGCACATCGGCCTTGACGAACACCCTGTCGCCGGCGCGGACATGGTCGCCGAACACGCTGGCCAGCCGGCGCTGCGCCACCGTCTCGCGCCCGATGGCGGCCGAACTCGGCGTGAAGCGCAGGGCGCTGTCGGCCAGCGGCAGTACGGAACTCATATCGGTTTCGGCGGAGAGGTTGAGGGCGATCTCGCCATCCTCCCGGCCGATTGCCATGGCCGGCGCGACCTGCCAGTTGCCGTCGGCCGCCGCCCGCTCGGCGAGCACGGCGCGCACCGCCGACTGGGGCTCGAACGAGACGATCCGGCCGGTCCAGCCGGCGCGGCGCAGATAGCCGCCATACTCGCCCCGGTGTGCGCCGATATCGAGCACCAGGTCGATGCCGAAGCGCTCCAGAATCGTCGCCAGATTATCCCAGTGGGACGGTTTGGGGCGGCGGCTCATGCCGGCGCCTTCCGCCCGCCCGCCGGGGCGCGGCCGAGCCGCCACAGCACCAGCGGCCCGAAGACCGCGCCCAGCGCGATGGTGGCGAAGGCGACGAACCAGCCGAATTCGGAGGCGCCGCCGGCAAGATCGAGGGCGATGCCGACCGCCGTCGTGCCGAGAAAGCCGGCGCCGAAGCCGAGGGTCGAGTGCAGGGCCATCGCCGCGCCGCGCCGGCCGGCCGGTGCGGCGGCGATGGCGCCGGCGGTGAGCGAGGCCGAATCCGCTACCAGCGGCACGCCATAGAACAGGCCGATCAGGCAGACCAGCCAGTAGGGCGCGCCGGCCAGCGCGCCGAACAGCAGCGCCGCGACCGCGGACAGCAGCATGATGCAGACGACGGTCCGCCGCCGCCCGGCGCGCATGGCGATCTCGTTGCCGACAATGCTGGACGGCACGCCGATCAGCCCGATGACGGTCGCGACCGCGGTCGGCGCCAGCCAGGCCGGTGCGCCGCCGTCGCGCGCCGCGACCCAGGCGAGATAGGCGACCAGCCAGCCGCGCACGGCGAACAGCTCCCAGACATGGCCGGCATAGCCCAGAACGTACATCATGGTTGGCCGGTCGCGCAGCACCGGGCGCATATCGAGCAGATGGCCGGTGCGCGGCGGGCGCTGTTTCAACGGCCGGGCGACGGCGGCGACCAGCAGGCCGGCCAGCCAGGCGCCGGCGGCGGCCAGCCCGAACGCCCAGCGCCAGCCCAGCAGATCGCTGGCGATGCCGGCGAACAGGAAGGACAGGCCGGTGCCGACGCCGAAGGTCGCGGTGTAGAAGGCGACATAGCGCGACTGTTTCGGCCCCTCCAGCCGGTCGGTCAGGACGCGCAGGCCCGGCATGTAGACGCCGGCCAGGCCGATGCCCATGAGCGTGTGCAGGACGAGGCCGCTCCAGAACCCGCTGGCGAGCAGCGCAAAGCCGAGCTGGGCCGCGCCGGACAGCGCCGCGCCGGAGAGGAAGACCCACAGCGCCTCGAACCGGTCGGTCAGCAGCACCAGGATGGCGACCGACGCCATATAGCCGCCGAAATAGGCGCCGTTCACGATGCCGGCGCCGGTATTGCTGAGCTGCCATTCGGCCATCAGGCCGGGCAGCAGGGCCGGAAAGGTCGCGAAGCCGAGCATGCCGAGCGACTGCGCCAGGCACAGGACGAGGACGAGGCGGACGGTCGGGCTCATCCGGCCGGCGCGCGCGGCAGGGGAGGCACGTCCGCCGGCCCGTCAGGCCGCCGCCCCGATCGCTCCCTCGATGGCCCGGGCAACGGCGAGGAGGCGGCGGTCGCCCATGGTCTCGCCGACCGCCATCAGGCCGACCGGCGCCGTGCCGGGCGGGTGGACCGGCAGGCTGATGGCTGAGCGGTCGAGGAAATTGAACAGCGCCGTGTTGCGCAGCATGGCGAGATTGGCCTCGCCGAAGGCGGTATCGTCGTTCTCCAGATCGGCGATCCGCGGCGCGATGCGCGGGCAGGTCGGCATGAGGACGGCATCGAACGGCGCGGTCAGCCGGTCGGCCTCGCGGCACAGGCGGGCGCGCGCCTGCAGCAGATCGACATAGTCGGCACCGCCGATCTTCGCGCCGTTCATGATGCGCGCCGCGACCCGCCGGTCGAAATCCTGCGGCCGCTTCGCCAGATCGCTCCGGTGCAGCGCCAGCGCTTCGGCCGCCGCCAGCCCGCCGGCGGTGCTGAGCTGCGGAATGTCGGCGAGGATCGGGAAGGCCAGGTCGGTCAGCCGGGCGCCGGCCGCCGACAGGCGGGCGAGCGCCGCCTCGAAGGCGGCGGCGACCGGCGGCTCCAGGCCGTCCAGCACCAGGGTCTGCGCCACGCCGAGGCGCAGGCCCTGCAGCGGCAGTTCGGGCAGCGGCGCCGGCGTCTCGCCCGCCATGACCGAATCGATCATGGCGCAGCAGGCGACCGAGGCGGCGAGCGGCCCGATACTGTCGAGCGAGAAGGAGAGCGGGAAGCAGCCCTCCTGCGGCACCCGCCGGGCGGTCGGCTTGAAGCCGGCAAGGCCGGTCAGCGCCGCCGGGATGCGGACCGAGCCGCCGGTATCCGTCCCGATGGCGGCGATGGCCATGCCGTCGGCGACCGAGACCGCCGCGCCGGAGGAGGAGCCGCCGGGAATGCGCCGCTGCGCCCGTTCCCACGGATTGGCCGGCGTGCCGTAATGCGGGTTGAGGCCGATGCCGGAATAGGCGAACTCGGTCATATTGGTGCGGCCGACCAGGATCGCCCCGGCCCCTTTCAGGCGGCGCACGATGGCGGCATCGGCCGCGGCCGGCGTGGCGCTGCGGCGCACGATGGAGCCGGCCCGCGTCGTCTCGCCGGCAACGTCGAACAGGTCCTTGATCGAGACCGGCATGCCGGCCAGCGGCCCGGCATCGACGCCGGCGGCGCGCAGCGCATCGGCGTGCCGGGCCTGCAGCCGGGCGGCGGCGGCATAATGGCCGAGAAAGACGAGCCCGCCCTCGCCCTCCGGCGCCTCGGCGCGGGCGCAGGCTTCGTCGACCAGCGCGGCGGCGGTCGTCTTCCCGGCGGCGAGGGCGGCCTGCTGGCGGGCAATCGTCTCAAGCGGCGGGAAAGGCGTCATGGCGCGGTTCCGGTGGCGGCGGCAGGCGGGGAGCCCGCCCTCATAGCCGAACCCGCCGCCGAAGGCGAGGGCGGGCGGGCGCCGGGCACCGCCGCACGCCGCCTACGGCAGTGTTGCGGTGGTTTGGCGGGCGGCTTCGCGCAGGGTGGGGAGGTAGACGTCGAGCAGGTGCTGGACCGTGGCGCGGGCGGCGGCACCGCCGATATTGAGCGCGGCGATGCAGGCGCCGGAACGGTCGGACAGCGGCACGGCGATGGACCGCACGCCGGGCTCCAGCTCCTCGTCGACCAGGCTGAAGCCCTGGGCGCGCACCTTTTCGAGCTCGGCGCGCAGCCGCGCCGGGTCGGTAATCGTGCGCGGCGCCCGTTTTTCGAGCGGCGTTCGTTCGAGATAGGCATCCACCCAGCCCGCCGGCCGATGGGCCAGCAGAACCCGGCCGAGCGCTGTGCAATAGGCCGGCAGGCGCGTGCCGATGCTGAGATTGACCGACATGATGCGGCTCGCCGGCACGCGGGCGACATAGACGATCTCGTCGCCGTCCAGCACCGCGGCGGAGCAGCTTTCGTGCACCGCGC
Organism: Alphaproteobacteria bacterium; assembly: GCA_965221475.1. Lineage (GTDB taxonomy): Bacteria > Pseudomonadota > Alphaproteobacteria > Bin65 > Bin65 > Bin65. The sequence continues at coordinate 2,237,150 of OZ244891.1, forward strand.
GGGCGACCTGTTCCATGAAGGGCTGGGCGATGTGCCACCAGCTCATCGACGACAGATAGGCATAGCCGAGGCGCAGGATGTGCGGCGTGAGCGAGAAGCGCTTGCCGTCGGAATCGACGAAGCCGAGATCTTCCAGGGTGAGCAGAAAGCGCCGGGCGGCGGCGCGGGTCATGCCGGTGGCGGCGGCGACCTCGGTGAGCGTCATCGCCGGCCGGTCCGGCCCGAAGGCCTGGATCACCGCCAGGCCGCGGACCAGCGAGCGGACCCGCTCCCGCTCCGTCGCCCGGCTGTCGCCGCCGGCACCGGACCCGCCATATCCGGCATCCGGGGAAAGGGCGGCGGCCGTGCCGGTTCCGGCCCGGTTCATGATGCCCGCGCCGGGCGCGCTGCCGGCGCCGCGCCTTCGGCCGCCTCGGGCTCGCCGACATGGATGACGCCGCCGCGCACCGCCAGCGGCACCGCGTTCAGCGCATGGCCCTCGACCGGGCCGGAGACGCAATGGCCGTCCGACGGCCGGAAGCAGGCATAGTGCCAGGCGCACTGGATCAGCCCGTCGGCATTCAGCAGTTCGTTCGGCCGGGCATTCATCCGGATCTTGAAATGCGGGCACTGGTTGATGAAGGCGCGCGGGCCGTCCGCCGTGCCGACCAGGATGAGCTCGAAGGCCGCCTTGCCCTCGCCATAGACGAACTCCCGCGTCTCGCCGGCGCCGACGGCGTCGGCGTCGCACAGGGGCTCGCCGGGCGCGGGGGCGAAGGGGCGGCTGTGCCACGGCCGGTCGAAACGGACGCTCATCGCCGGCCCTTCACGGCCCTCCTGGCGGGCCGTCGTCGCGCCGGTACAGGCGCCGCTGGACCGGGAAGAAATGCAGGTCGAAGCGCGCCGACAGCAGGCCCCAGATGCCCTGGGGCGCGCGCAGCATGACCACGACCGCAACCAGGCCCAGGATCATCAGATACCAGCTGCCGAGATCGGCGAGGAACTCGCGCAGGATGAAGAAGACGATGGCGCCGACGATCGGCCCCTCGATGCGGCCGATGCCGCCGATCACGACGATGAAGATGACATAGGCGGTCCAGTCGATCAGGCTGAAGGCGGCATCCGGCGCGATGCGGAACTTCTGCAGATAGATCAGCGCGCCGATGAAGCCGGTGATCGTCGCCGCCAGGACATAGACGAACAGCTTGGTGCGGAAATTGTCGACGCCCAGGCTTTCCGACGCCGCCTCGCTGTCGCGGATGGCGGTCAGCGCCAGGCCGTAGCGCGAGCGCAGCAGCCAGTAGACGATCCCGGTCGCGGCCACCGCCACCGCGACGCCGATGGCGAAAATGGTCAGCTCGCGGTCGGCCCGGCTGCCGGCGACCGCCTTGATGACGCCGATCGGCAGGCTCATGCCGGAGCCGCCGCCCAGCTCCGACACCTGGGCGAAGCTGAGCCGGTAGACTTCCGCCGTCACCCAGGTGCCGATGGCGAAATAGGCGCCGCGCAGGCGGAACACGATCAGCGCGGTCGGGATGGCGAACAGCGCCGCCGCCACGGCCGCCAGCGGCAGCGCCAGCAGCGGGTGGACCCCGAGCCAGATCGAAAAGACGAACAGGGCATAGCCGCCGAGGCCGACAAAGGCCTGCTGGCCGACCGAGACCAGCCCGGCATAGCCGGCCAGCAGGTTCCACATCTGCGCCAGCGCCAGGAAATAGCAGAATTCCACCACCAGGCGCATTTCGGCGCGGCCGCCCCACAGCGGCGTCGCGGCGAGGAAGACGACGCCGGCGAGCAGGATCAGCAGGCCGATCCGGCTGGCGCGGGTCGTCGTCGCGACGCGGTAGCGGGCGTTTTCGGCCATATGCCGGCGCCTCAATCGACCGCCCGGGGGAACAGGCCGCGCGGCCGCACCACCAGCAGGATGAGAAACACGACATGGCCGGCCAGCTGGTCGGCGCCCGGAAACAGCTTGCCGCCGACGATCTGGGAAACGCCCAGGATGATGCCGCCGGCCAGCGTGCCCCACAGGCTGCCCAGCCCGCCGATGATGACCGCCTCGAAGGCATAGATCAGCCGGCCCGGCCCGATGCTCGGATCGAACGAGGTGCGCATGCCGAGAAAGACGCCGGCCAGCGCCACCACCGCCAGCGAGATCGCCATCGCCAGGGCGAAGATATGGCGATTGTCGATGCCCATCAGGCGCGCTGTATCGGCATCGTCGGAGGTCGCGCGGAAGGCACTGCCGAGCGCCGTGCGGTAGAACAGGAACTGCAGCCCGGCAATCGCCGCAATCGCGCAGAAGAACACGATCATCGGGAACACGCCGACCGCCAGGCCATCGACGATCTGCAGGCTCGCCGTCTGCAGCGCGCCGGCGGGCAGCTTCTGGCTGTCGGCCGAGAAGATTTCCAGCAGCGCATTCTGGATGACGATGGACAGGCCGAAGGTGACGAGCAGGGGCGGCAGGATATCCGGCCCGAGGGTGAAATTGAGCACGCCGCGCTGGAGCGCGTAGCCAAAGGCGAACATCAGCGGCACGATGATCGCGAGGGCGACCAGCGGATGGATGCCGAAGCCGCTGACGATGGCGAGGCCGAGGAAGCTCGACAGCACGATCAGATCGCCATGGGCGATATTGACCAGGCGCATCACGCCGAAGATGAGCGACAGGCCGGTGGCGAAGAGGGCATAGAGCCCGCCGACCAGAACGCCCTGCAGAACGGCGTTCACCCAATCCATCAGGCCGCCCCTTTCAGGCCGAAATAGGCCTCGCGGATGGCGTCGTGGCCGAGCGTGCCGGGCGCGCCCTCAAGCGTCACCCGCCCCTCCATGAAGCAATAGACCCGGTCGGAGACGGCGAGCGCCTGCTGGATATCCTGTTCCACCACCACGACGGTGGTTCCCGCCTCCCGGATCGCCGGCAGGGCATTGTAGATGTCGCGGATGACGGTCGGGGCGAGGCCGAGGCTGATCTCGTCGCACAGGATCAGCTCCGGGTTCGACATCAGCGCCCGGCCGATGGCGACCATCTGCTGCTGGCCGCCGGAAAGGGCGGTGGCCGGCGTGCGGCGGCGCTCCTGCATGAAGGGGAACAGGTCCATGATCCGGTCGACCGACCAGGCGCCGCGGCGGCCGCTGTAGGCGCCGATTTTCAGGTTCTCCTCCACCGTCAGCGACGGAAACAGCTTGCGGCCTTCCGGCACCATGGCGATGCCGAGGCCGACGACCCGGTTGGCCGGCAGATCGCCGATCGGCCGGTCGCGGAAGCGGATGGCGTCCGGCGCGTTGGCGAGCAGGCCGGTCAGGCTGCGCAGAAAGGTGGATTTGCCGGCGCCGTTCGCGCCGATGATGGCGACGGTCTCGCCCTCCGCGATGGCGAAATCGATGCCGAACAGCGCCTGGAAATCGCCGTAGAAGGCGGTCAGGTTGCGGGTCTCCAGCAGGCTCATTCGGCGCCGATCCCCATATAGATTTCCTGCACCTGGGCGCTGTTCATCACCCGGTGCGGGTCTCCGTCGTCGATCTTGCGGCCGAAATTGACCACGATCAGCCGGTCCACGACCGAGAGCAGGGCGTGGACGATATGCTCGATCCAGACGATGGAGACGCCGCCGGCCCGGATGTCGCGGATGGTATCGACCAGCGCCAGGCATTCGTCCTCGGTCAGGCCGCCGGCGATCTCGTCGAGCAGCAGGACCCGCGGATCGGAAGCGAGCGCGCGCGCCAGCTCCAGCCGCTTGCGCTCGAGCAGGGAGAGGCTCCCGGCCAGCGTGTTGGCCCGGTCGATCAGGCCGGTCCGCTCAAGGATTTCGGCGCACGGGCCATAGCAGGAGGATTCGGCTTTCCCGGTGCCGAAGGCGGCGCCGACCAGCAGATTCTCGAACACCGTCATGCCGGTGAAGGGGTGCGGAATCTGATAGGACCGGCCGATGCCGCGGCGGCAGCGCTCATGGGCCGGCAGCGCGGTGATATCCGCACCGTCGAAGGATATCCGGCCGGCGTCCGGCGCCAGGCCGCCGCCCAGCAGGTTGAACAGCGTCGTCTTGCCGGCGCCGTTCGGCCCGATCACGCCCAGCGCCTCGCCCTCGTCCAGATGCATGCTCAGATCGTCGATGACGACCAGCGATCCGAACGATTTGTGCGCGTTGTGGAGTTCGATCAGAGGCATGGTTCGGCCGGTGCGGGCGCCGGGGGCGCGCCGCAAGGCGCCGCCCCCGGCCGAGGCGCGATCTGCGCCTCAGGCAATCGGCTCCATCCTGCCGCCGGCCGGGATGATCGGCGCGGTCTCGTTGGCGGTGATGACCAGGTCGTATTTGAACTTTTTGTTCACATAGCGCCACTGGCCGCCGACCAGCAAAGTCTTCGACACGTTGCGGAACGGGCCGCCCTTCGTCCAGTCCACCGGGCCGACGATGGTATCGGCCTTCGTCGCCGCCAGCGCCTTCAGGTTGGCCTCGTTGTCGGTCGGGTCCGCCGAGCGCTTGACGACATCCACGGCAACCTCGAACAGCGCATGGACGAAGCCGATGACCTGGGTCCACTGCTTTCCGGTGCCGACCGTATAGGACCGGGCGAACGCGCCGGCCGATTCGCCGGTGATCGACGATTTGAACGGATGGGTCGGCGTCCACCACACCTCGGAGGACAGGTTGTGGGCATTCTTGCCCATGCTCTCGATCACGACCGGATAGAGCAGCGCCTTGCCGACCGACACGGCCTTGGGCGCAAAGCCCTGCTGCTTGGCCTGGTTCCAGAAGGTGATGAAGTCCGGCGGGATCATCACGCCGGTGACGATCTCGGCCTTCGCCCTCTTGAACGCGGCGATGTAATTCGAGAAATTGTCGTTCAGATTCTGGTAGCGGCCGGGATCGGTCAGCGTATAGCCCTGCTTGGCCAGCACCGGCGGGAAGCCCAGCTTCTTGTCGCCCCAGGCGTTGCCGTCGCCATCGTTCGGGAACAGGGCGCCGACGGATTTGTTGGTCGCCACCTTCGACCACATGTTGGTGAAGACGGCGATCACATCCTCCAGGCCCCAGAAGAAGTGGTAGGTCCATTTGAAGCCCTGGCCCGGCTTGCCGCCGCGGGTGAAGAACCAGGGCTGCCACGGCGCCAGCGAGGAAATGCACGGCACATCGTTCGCCTCGCACTGGTCGCCGACCGGATTGGTGGTTTCCGGCGTCGAGCCGACCAGCATCAGATGGACCTCGTCCTTCAGGATCAGGTCGGCGGCGACGGCGGCGGCGCGGTTCGGGTTGGACTGGCTGTCCTTCTCGATAATCTCGATAGTGTAGGTCGTGCCGCCGGATTTCACGCCGCCCTTGAGCGCCTCGCGGATTTTGCCGATCACAAAGGCGTCGGCCTCGCCGAACGGCGCCAGCGGCCCGGTCTTCGGGCTGACGAAGCCGATCTTGACGGTCTTCGATGCCGCCAGCGCCGCCGGGGCGCCGATGGCCGATGCGGCCGCCGCGCCGGCGCCGATCTGCAGGGCGTGACGCCGCGAAAGCGTCGTCCTGGTTGTTTTGCTCATCCCGGGTTTCCTCCTGTCTTGAAGCGTTAGTGCGGGTGGGATCGTTCAGGCCGCCGGGCGGCGGCCGTGAAAGGCGTCGTCCAGCAGTTTGCGGATGCCGTCGCGGGCGATCGCGCGCGGATTGTAATACGGATTGCGCACCGCCAGGTCGGCGGCGCGGTCGAGGCCGTCCTCCGGCATGCCGATATCCTTCAGCGCGCGCGGCGCGCCGATGGCGCCGATCAGGTCATAGACGGCGCGGGGCGCATTCTCCGCGCCCAGCGCGCGGCAGATACGGGCCATGGCCGCTTCGGCGGCCGGCGCGTTGTAGGCCATGGCGTGGGGCAGGATGACGGTGTGGGTCGGTGCGTGGGCCAGGCCGAAGCTGCCGCCGACGACATGGCACAGCTTGTGATGCAGGGCCATGCCGCCCGCCCCCAGCGCGATGCCGCACAGCCACGAACCGTAGAGGGCATGGCTGCGGCCGTCCAGGTCGCCGGGCTCGGCGCACACTTTCGGCAGGCCGAGGCCGAGCGCCCGGATGCCCTCTTCGGCGATCAGGGAGGTGATCGGGTTGGCGTGTTCGGCATAGAGCGCCTCGACGGCGTGGGCGATGGCGTTCATGCCGCTCGGCCCGCTGTAGGACGGCGGCAGGCTGAGGGTGAGTTCCGGGTCGTAGATCACCGTTCTGGGCAGCATGCGCGGGTCCGACCGGGTTGTCTTCACCCCGTCCTCGGTGAAGCCCTGGATGGCGGTCATTTCCGAGCCGGCATAGGTCGTCGGCACGGCGAGCACCGGCCTTTCGGACTCGATGGCGATGGCCTTGCCGAGGCCGATGGCGGTACCGCCGCCGACCGTCACATAGCAGTCGGCGTCGAGCTCGTCCGCGACCCGGCGTGCTTCGTGCACCGTTTCCATCGGCGTGTGCATGAGCGCGCCGGCGTGGATGCCGGCGGCGCGGCTGCCGAGCAGCCCGGCGGCCATTTCGGCATCGCCGCGCTGTTCCGGCGTCGAGATCACGAGCGCCCGCTTCGCGCCCAGCCGCTCGACCTCGGCCGGCAACTCCCGCCGCCGGCCGGGTCCGAAAACGACCCTTGCCGGCAGGCCGATATAGGTGAAGGGATCGATCACGCCGGCGCCGGAACAGCGCGCCAGGCCGGGGCGGCGGCGCTAGAACTGCACCGCGACGACCGGCGCCTCGCCGCTCTGGATCATGTCGGGAATGCGCGGGCTGGCATTCTCCCAGACCAGCAGCATCGACCGCTTCGGGCTGTAGCCCTGGTGGCGGATATCGGCCGGCATGCAGGCAACGTCGCCCGGCCGCATGACGATGCGGCTGCGCGGCTTGCCGGTCTCCTTGTCCTTCACCTCCCAGGTGATTTCGTCGGAAAGCTGGACGAACCATTCGCAGCGGTCGTTGCCGTGTTCGACCGGCAGGATGAATTCCTCCGAGGTCGGGCAGAACAGGCTTTCCTTGACCACCGAACAGACCGACGGGTTCCAGGTCACATCCGAGCGGGACAGATAGTCGTAGAGATTGAAGGCCGCGACCTCGTTCTCGAAGCCGGGCTCGACCTCGACCAGCGGCTGGTCCGAGGGCACGTCGGCGAACATGCGGTTCTGCGGATAGCCGTTCTCGTCGGTGCGGATTTCGGCGTCGCCCGGCAGGCCGACCATCCGGTTGGCGGTGACGCGCAGGCGGGTCACCGCATCGGCATTGTTGCCGTTCTTGCGGCCCCAGGGCTGGCCGGCGTCATCCTCGCCCGGCGCGGCGAACGGGTCGTAGCCCTCGTTGGTCCAGTCGTCGACCAGGTCGCGGAACAGCTCCAGCAGCTCCTCGGCCTTGAATTTCTCGAGATGGTCGCGGCCGTTTTCCCGGAACACCGGATGGTAGGTGCCGGCGAACATGTCCACGATGCCGTAATGGTTGGTCGTGCCGAACACCGGATCGTAGCTCAGCGTGCCATAGAAGAAGCCCCAGGCGACGGTGCGCATCATGGCGCGCATGAAGGCGTCGGCGGCCATGGTGTGGGCGCCCTTGGGCCAGTCGATGGAGACGAAATATTCGTCGCGTTTGAAGGTGAAGGAGCCGGCCTCGTAGGATTTGTAGCCGGTCTCGTTGGAGGCGGGATTGATCCTGTAGTGGGTTTGCAGGGCTTCGGTCATCGGTCGGTCCTCATGGAATGCGGCATGTTCCGGCCGGCGGCGGCGTCAGCCTGCCGAAAGGCTCTCGGAATGGCAGATTTCGGCCCAGCGCTCGACGGTCGCCGGGCCCTGGATGGTCTGGGTCAGCAGCACGGCGGGGCTGCCGGTCTCGAAGCGGTAGGCGCTGCCGCCGGGCAGCAGGGCCTGGTGGCCGCGGCGCAGCACGATGCGGCCCATCTTGCGGCCTTCCGGCGCCCCGTCGAGGACGACCGCGCCCTCGCTGTCCGGATCGACCAGGCTGTCGGCATCGTCCGGCTTGACCAGATGGATCTCCACCTCGCCATCCATGCACAGGGCGAATTCGTCATGGGCGCAGGCATACCAGGGCGACTGGCCCTCGGCGCGGATCGCCTCCATGACATATTCCAGATTCTTGCCGACGGCGACGCGCTCATAGGGGGCGCTCCGGCTCGCAACGTCGAACACGTTGGAAAAGACATAGTTTTTCGGATTGTCGTCGATGGCGTCCACGCCGCCGGGCGTGAAATCGTTCAGACCGCCGAACACGGTCTTGTAGTCCTCCATGGTGCGTTCCTCCCGTACTAACGGTTCGATATACGAACAAATGTTCTTTTAACGAACAATAGCGGCTCGGTCCGTGCATGTCAACGCCAATTTGCCAAAGCGCGCCGGCCTGTACCATCATGGCGGGAAACTCCGGCGCCGCAACCGGCATTCGCAAACCGGAGAGCCGGCGCGGCCCGGCCGGCAGGGAGATTTCGCCATGACCGTTCGCACCGACACCGACGCCGGGCGGGCCGGCTATCCGGAACATTACTACCCCAATGCCGAGCCCCTCGGCCCGGACGAGATGCGGATCGTCGCGCTCGGCACCGGCCGGCCCTTCCTGCGCCGGTCCCAGGCCAATGCGTCGTGGCTGGTCGAGCTCGGCAATGGCGACCGGTTCGTCTTCGATTTCGGCTTCGGCAGCCAGATGAATTTCACCGCGCTGGAGATTCCCTACAACGACATTACCGCCTGGTTCGCCACCCACCTGCATACCGATCATGTCGGCGATTTCGGCCAGGTCTGGATCGGCAGCTGGGCCGGCGGGCGGCTCAAGCCGCTGGTCGTCTACGGCCCGTCGGGCGACCGGCCCGAATACGGCTTCCGCCATTTCGTCGAGAAGCAGATGGAGAGCTGGCGCTGGGATACCGATACGCGGGTCGGCTTCCTGCCCGCCATCGGCGCCGAGGTCGAGATCAACGAGTTCGACTATGCGAAGGTCCATACGGTCTATGAGAAGAACGGCGTGACGATCACCAGCTTCCCGGCGGTGCACATCTATGACGGGCCGGTCAGCCTGAAGCTGGAATGGAACGGCCTCAGCTTCGTCTATTCCGGCGACACCACGCCGAGCCGCTTCATGGTCGAAAACGCCGCCGGCGCCGATGTGCTGGTGCACGAAACCTTCAACACGGTTGGCCAGCTCATGGAGCGTTCGGGCTATGACGAGCGCACGGCCCGCGGCATCGGCACCATCGCCCATTCCGATCCCGCCGAGGCGGCCCACACGATTGCCCAATGCAATCCCCGCCTGTTCGTCGCCTTCCACTTCTTCAACGATTTCGACACCGCCGGCGAGATGGAGGCGGAAATCCGCCGGCACTGGCAGGGCCGGCTGGCGCTCGCGACCGACTTCATGGTCATCAACGCCACCCCGGCTCATATCGTCACCCGGACTGCCGTGGTATCCGACCATGTCTGGCCCAACAAGGCCCGCCACGAGGGCTTCGGCAGCGCCGCGCGCAAGGAGCGGATGGTCATGTCCGAGTGGCTGCGCAAGGCCCAGCTGTTCCCGAAATTCTAGCCCGCTGCCGCCGCGCACCGCGCCGAAGCGGCGGCCGGGAGGCGGTTGACCGCGGTCTTCCGCCGGCCGGCCTTGATGTCGGCCGTTCGCCGGCTACATGAATGCCAATCCGACGATGCGGGAGGCAGGCAATCATGCTGATCGTCAATATTCGCCGGGCCCGGACGGAACTTTCCCGGTTGCTGCAGCGGGTCGAGGACGGTGAGGAGATCGTGATCGCCCGGCGCGGCGAGCCCGTCGCCCGTCTGGTCGCGTGCGCCCCCCGGCCCCGGCGCCGGCCGGACACGCTCAAGGGGAGAGTCGTCGTTCCCGACAATTTCCTCGATCCGCTGCCGGACGACGAGCTGGCAGCGTGGGAAGGCCGGTAGGCGGCTACCGGCAACCGGTTCAGAGCACAGCCTGGAGGGCCTTGCGCACCTCGGCGTTCCAGCCGACGGTGATCGTGCCGCGGGTGGCGTCGATGACCGGGCGTCTGATGAGGGTCGGGTGCGCCTTCAGCAGTGCCCGTGCCGCGGCTTCGTCGAGGCCGGTACGGTCCCCGGCCGGCAGTTCGCGCCAGGTCCGGCTCTTGCGGTTCAGCAGCGCCTCCCAGCCGACGGCGTCGAGCCAGGCGTCGAGCGTATCGTCCGGGACAGGATCGGCGCGCACATCGCGGAATTCGTGGCGGAACGCGCGTTCCTCCAGATAGCGCCGGGCCGCCCGGCAGCTGTCGCAGGCCTTGAGGCCGTACACGATCACCATGTCAGCGCTCTCCTCTCCCGTCGCCGGCCGGTGCGGCGGCGGCGTCCGTTTCCCGCACTCCCTTTTCCGTTGCGGCGGCGCCTTTGTCGAGGGGCAGGGTAACCGTGGCGCACAGGCCGGGCCGCGCATCGGCCAGGTCCAGCGCCCCGTCATGCAGGCGCGCGACCGCATCGACCAGGGCGAGGCCGAGGCCGCTGCCGCCGGCGGACCGGCTGGGATCGGCCCGGTAGAAGCGCTCGCGCGCCCGCGCCCGCGCCTCGCTGCCGAGGCCCGGACCCCGGTCGCGCACCGAAAGGCGGGCGCTGCCGCCGCCGGCCTCCAGGCCGAGTTCGACAAGGGCCGTCGCCGCTGCCGGCGCCGCGTCGTCGCGCGCGATGCCGTATTCGATGGCATTGTCCAGCAGGTTGGCGCAGGCCTGGAACAGCAGGTCCCGGTTGCCGCGCACCGCGACCGGCCGGTCGGGCAGGCCGGGGGCGAGCGTCGCGCCGGCCTCCTCGACCAGCGGTTCGTAAAGCTCCGCCACATCGCGCAGCAGCACGCACAGATCGACCGGTTCGAAGCTGCGCTTCGGCGCCCCGGATTCGGCCTGGGCGATGCCGAGAATGGCGTTGAAGGCGGCGAGCAGCCGGTCGATCTCCTCCAGCGCCGCCACGCTCAGCGCCTGTTTCTCGCTGTCCGACAGGGCCTCGGAAAGCTGGCGCTCCAGCCGCTGGCGCACCCGGCCGAGCGGGCTGCGCAGATCGTGGGCCAGATTCTCCGCCACTTCGCGCATGCCCTGAAACAGCTTCTCGTTCTGGGCCAGCATCGCGTTCAGGCTCTGCGCCAGCCGGTCGAACTCGTCGTCCCGACCGGTCGCCGGCACGCGGCGCGCCAGATCGCCGGCCACGATCTCGCGGCTGGTCCGGGCGATGCTCTCGATCCGGCGCAGCACCAGCCAGCTCAGCAGTCCGCCGGATGCGAAGGCGAACAGGATGGCGACCACGCCCGCCAGGATCAGGGTTTGCCGGGTGCGCGCCGTGACCCGCTGCTGCTCGCGAAGATCGTGGCCGACCAGCAGGCGCAGCCCGTCCGGCAGCCGGAACAGGCGGGCCCGCGCCTCGCCCGCTTCGCCGTCCGGGCGGCCGGCCGCAGCATCGCCGCGGAACCGGAAGACGATCCAGCCGCCGGCATCGGGCACCTCCCGCGGCCAGGCCGTGAGATTGCCGGCGAGCGGGGCGAGGCCGGCACCGGCGACCAGATAGAGCGCGCCCGGCCGGCTGCGCTGCCGGGTCCGGCGCTGCACGGCGCGGATGAGACCGATGGCGCCGAACTGGCGATACTGCTCGGCCAGGCCCTTGATCTCGGCGTCGATGGTCGCCTCGACCTGGCGGGTCACCGCCTCGACCGAAGCCCGGTACAGGGTTGCGACGACGGCGAACGCCGCGATGCCGAAAATGGCGCTGGACAGCAGCGAAAGCTGGAAGACGCGCGATCTATGGGGCCGGATCGGGCGCACGCAGACTGTATCCCGCGCCGCGCACCGTCTGGAGCAGCGGCGTCCCGAAATCCCGGTCGATCTTCTGGCGCAGGCGGCTGATATGGACGTCGATCACATTGGTCCGGGGGTCGAAATGATAGTCCCAGACCTGTTCCAGCATCATGGTCCGGGTCACGACCCGGCCGGCATGCTGCATCAGATATTCCAGCAGCCGGTATTCCCGCGGCTGCAGATCGATGCGCCGGCCGTCGCGGGCGACCTCCCGGGTCAGCCGGTTGAGCGTGAGCCCGGCCACTTCGAGGACGGTATCCTCCTGCCAGGCGTCGCGCCGGCGCCGGCCGAGCGCCTCGACCCGCGCCAGCAGTTCGGAGAAGGCGAAGGGCTTGACGAGATAATCGTCGGCCCCGGCCTGCAGCCCTTCGACCCGGTGGCGCACCTCGCCCATGGCGCTGAGGAACAGGACCGGCGTCGCCCCGCCGGTGCCGCGCAGGGTCTCGACCAGCGCCTTGCCGTCCACGCCGGGCAGCATCCGGTCGACAATCGCGACATCGAAGGGTTCGCCGACCGCGCGCACCAGCCCGTCCCTGCCGTCGCGCGCGACGCTCACCGCGTGGCCGGCCTCCTGCAGGCCCCGGGCGACATAGTCCGCCGTTTCGGCATCGTCTTCGACGACCAGGATTTTCACAGCGTTGCCGGGAGCGGTTTTTTCGGATCGGTTGGAAGCGGCGTCCCTTACGCCGGGCGCGGCGATAGCGGCAAAGGCGCCCCGGATGCCGGCGGGGAGGGGAAACCGGCATCCGGGGCAGGGCCGTCGCCCCGCACGGCAGCGGGCTCAGCCGAACGGAACGGCGACGAAGATCGCCCGGTCGCGGCGCAGGATGCGCAGCAGGACCGCCTCGCGCCCCTGGCCCCGCGCCCGGTCGATCTGCCGCTTCAGGTCGAGCGGCGCGGCCACCCGGTCGCCATTGACATGGGTGATGAGATCGCCCCGGCGCAGGTTGCGGCCGGCAGCCGGCGAACCCGGCCGGACCTCGAGAATCGCCACGCCGCTGGCATCGGCGCCGAGGCCGAAGCGACGGCGCAGCGCATCGTCCACCGGCGCAATCGACAGGCCGAGCCCGCCGCTGCCGCCGCTGCCGGGCTCGCCGCCCAGCGCGGCCTGCCGGGTTCCGCTGTCGGCAACCCGGACCTTGAGCGACTGCCGCCCGCCATCGCGCCACACCACCAGGCCGACCGACCGGCCGGCCCTGGTGAGCGCCACCTGGCGCACCAGGTCGCGGGTGTCCTTCACCGCCTTGCCGGCCCAGCGCAGGATGACGTCGCCGGTCCTGACGCCGGCGCGGGCTGCCGGGCTGCCGGGCACCACGGCGGCGACCAGCGCGCCGCGCGGCTTCTTCAGGCCGACGGCGCTGGCGGCATCCTCCGATACGTTCTGGATCTGCACGCCGAGCCAGCCGCGGCTGATCCGGCCGTCCTGCTTCAGCTGATCGATCACCGCGCGCGCCGTGTTCGACGGGATGGCGAAGCCGAGGCCGACGCTGCCGCCGGTCGGCGAATAGATCGCCGTGTTCACGCCGATCACCTCGCCCTTCAGGTTGAAGGTCGGCCCGCCGGAATTGCCCCGGTTGATCGGCGCATCGATCTGCAGGAAATCGACCAGCGCGGCGCTGCCCAGGCTGCGCCCGCGCGCCGAGACGATGCCCGCGGTCACGGTGCTGCTGAGGCCGAACGGGTTGCCGACCGCCAGAATCCAGTCGCCGACGCGGGTCTTGTCGGAATTGCCCCAGGCGACATGGGGGAAGGGCCCTTCGCCCTCCACCCTGAGCAGGGCCAGATCGGTCCTGCGGTCGCGGCCGAGCACCGTGGCGCGATGCCGCTTGCCGCTGTCGAAGACGACCTCGATGCGCACTGCGTTCTCGGCCACATGGTGGTTGGTGACGATGAGGCCGGAGGAATCGATCACGAAGCCGGAGCCGACGGCGCGGGACCGCCGCGGCACGCCCCGGCCGGGATCGCCGAAACGGCGGCGGAAGAAATCGTACCAGGGCGAACCCTCCGGGAACGGATTCTGGAAATCGGGCTCAGGCCTGCCGCGCGATCCGCCGCGGCGCTCGACCGCGATGCTGACGACGGCCGGCTTCACCTTCGCCGCCAGATCGGCGAAGCTGTCGGGCACGCCGCGCGCCTGGGCGGCGGCCGGCAGCATGGCAAAGGCGGCCAGCGCGCCGGCCCCCAGGGTCAGAATCAGGCCTTGCACCGCCGGACGCCGGGCGGCGCGGTCGCTCGATGCTGCGGTCATGGGAAGCCTCCTGTATCCGGGCGATCCGGGTTTACGGGTCTGGCGTGAAGTGGGCGCCGGCCTGCAGGGCACGGCGGCCGGCGCCGTTCGCTGCCCTTGGATATAGGCCATCGCGCCTGTCCGTCCGCTGAATGAAAGATTAAAGATCGGCAAGATTGCGGCGGGCGTTCGGCACCCGGCCGGAACGTCGCCCCGGCCCGGCGCGCGTGGGACATTGCGGACCTGTCGGCCCGGCGCTGCCCTGCTATAGTCGGCAGCGGACCCGCGGCCGCCGCCAGACTCTTATCGCCCGAGGTTGCCATGACCGACTATCGCGCGCCCGTCGATGATATGCGTTTCACGCTCGACCATGTCGCCGGCCTGCCCGGCATCGCCGCCCTGCCCGGCTATGAGGAGGCGACGGGCGATCTGGTGGATGCCGTGCTGGCCGAGGCCGGCCGGCTGGCCGGCGAGGTGATCGGCCCGCTGAACCGGCGCGGCGACGAACAGGGCGCTGTGCTCGAAAACGGCGTGGTGCGCACGCCGGACGGATTCCGCGACGCCTATCGCCAGTTCGTCGATGGCGGCTGGAACAGCGTGCCGTTCGAGCCGGAAATCGGCGGCCAGGGCCTGCCCTGGGCGCTGAGCGCGGCGCTGTCGGAAATGTGGGGGGCGGCGAATACCAGCTGGGCCCTGTGCCCGATGCTGACGGTGGGCGCCATCGAGGCCATTGCCGCCCACGGCACGGCGGCGCAGAAGGCCCGCTATCTGCCGAAGCTGGTGACCGGCGAATGGACCGGCACCATGAACCTGACTGAGCCCCATGCCGGCTCGGACGTGGGCGCGCTGCGCACCCGGGCGGTGCGCGACGGCGACAGGTTCCGCCTTCATGGCCAGAAGATTTTCATCACCTTCGGCGACCAGGACTATACCGACAATGTGATTCACCTCGTCCTCGCCCGGATCGAGGGCGCGCCGCCGGGCGTGAAGGGCATTTCCCTGTTCCTGGTGCCCAAGGCGCTGGTCGGCGACGACGGCGCCCCCGGCCCGCGCAACGATGTGCGGCCGGTCTCCCTCGAACACAAGCTCGGCATCCATGGCAGCCCGACCTGCGTCATGGCCTTCGGCGAGAACGAAGGTGCGGTCGGCGAACTGATCGGCGAAGAGAACAACGGCATGGCCTGCATGTTCACCATGATGAACAATGCCCGCCTGAATGTCGGCATCGCCGGCCTCGCCACCGCCGAACGCGCGTGGCAGCAGGCCCGCGCCTTCGCCATGGAGCGGACCCAGGGCCGGGATATCGCCACCGGCGAGCCGAACGTGCCCATCATCCGCCACCCGGACGTGCGCCGCATGCTGATGGACATGAAGGCCCGGACCGGGGCGATGCGCGCGCTGTGCTACTATACGGCGGGCCGCATGGATATCGCCCGGCGGCACCCGGACGAGGGCGCGCGCCGGGCGGCGCAGGCGACGCTCGACCTGCTGATCCCCGTCGTCAAGGCCTGGTGCACCGATACCGGCTGCGAGGTTGCCCATACCGCCGTCCAGGTCCATGGCGGCATGGGCTTCATCGAGGAGACCGGCGCCGCCCAGCATATGCGCGACGCCCGGATTCACCCGATTTACGAAGGCACGAACGGTATTCAGGCCAACGATCTGATCGGCCGCAAGCTGCTGCGCGACGGCGGCGAGAGCGCCCGCACCTTCATCGCCGGCATGGCCGCCGACGCTGCTGCCATCGCCGGCTCGGCCGATCCCGATGTCGCCGCGACCGGCGCGGCGCTGGCGGCTTCGGTGCAGGCGCTCGACGAGGCGACCGCCTGGATGCTGGCGACCGGCCCGGCCGATATCTGCCGGGCCTCGGCCCATGCCGTGCCCTATCTCACCCTGTTCGGCAATGCGGCGGGCGGCTGGCTCATGGGCCGGGCGGCGGCCGCGGCGCTGGCCGAAGGCGCGAATGGCGGAGGGGCGAACGGAGCGGGCGCCCGGCACGCCGCCCGCATCAAGACGGCGCGCTTCTATGCCGATCATGTCCTCAGCCGGTCCGGCGGGCTGCTCGCCAGCATCGCCGGCAGCGGCGATACGGCGATGGCGCTGGCCGAGGACCAGTTCTGAGGCCGGCGGGCCGGCCGCACCGCCGCCCGGCCATGGCCGCCGCCGCGACGAAGGCGGAGGGCGCCGCCCGGCCCGGCGCCGCGACCCATCTGCTGGTCGATCTGTGGCAGGCCGCCAATCTTGCCAGCGCCGAGGCGGTGGAGGCCGCGCTCATCCGCGCCGCCGGGGCGAGCGGCGCCACCGTCCTGCATTCCTATCTGCACCCGTTCGGCGCCGGGGCCGGCGTTTCGGGCGTGGTCGTTCTGGCCGAATCGCACATCGCCATCCACACCTGGCCGGAGCGCGGCTATGCCGCCATCGACCTGTTCATGTGCGGCGCCTGCGATCCGTACCGGGCGGTCGAAGTGCTGCAGGAAGCCTTCGCGCCGGGGCGGATCGAGGTCGCCGCCCACCGCCGCGGCGAGCCGGGCTGACGGCGCGCAGGGCCGGGCGCGGGATGGACTGGTTCGACGAGACGCTGCACGACGGCATTCGCCAGTCGCTCAGCATGGACCGGCTGCTGCATCGCGAACATACCGGGCTGCACGATCTGTGCATTTTCGAAAACCGGCTGTTCGGCCGGGTCCTGGCGCTGGACGGCGCGATCCAGACCGCCGAGGCCGACGAATATGTCTATCACGAGATGCTGGCCCATCCGGCGATCCTGGCGCGCAAGGCGGCGCTCGGCAGCGAGGTAGCGGCCGGCCTCGATGTCCTCATTGTCGGCGGCGGCGATGGCGGCTGCCTGCGCGAGGCCCTGCGCCACCCGGAGGTCCGGGCGGTCCAGGCGGAGATCGATGCGCGGGTGGTGGAACTGGCGCGCTGCCATCTGCCGGGTCTTTCGGCCGGCGCCTTCGACGATCCGCGCGCCGAACTGGCGATTGCCGACGGCGCCCGCTTCGTCGCCGAAACCGGCCGGCGCTTCGATGTCGTCATCGTCGATTCGACCGATCCGGTCGGGCCGGGCGCCGCCCTGTTCACGGAGGATTTCTACCGCGGCTGCCGGCGCTGCCTGAAGGCGGGCGGCGTGCTGATCGCGCAGAACGGCGTGCCGGCCCTGCAGGGCGGGGAATTTGCCGCGAGCCACGCCGCGCTGCGCCGCCTGTTCGCCGATGCCGCCTGCTATCTGGCGCCGGTGCCAACCTACAATGGCGGCTTCATGGCCTTCGGCTGGGCGACCGACGATGAGGGCCTGCGCCGGCAGGGCCGCGCCGCAATCCAGGCGCAGATCGACGCCATCGGCCTGACGACACGCTATTTCAACGCCGAAATCTTCGCCGCCGCCTTCGCCCTGCCCAATTTCGTCAGGGCGCTGATGCAGCCATAGGGCGCCGCCGCGGCGCGGAGTCAGCCCTGCTGCAGAATGGCGCGCGCCTCCCGGTGCAGGGCGGGCGAGGCGGCGGCCAGCGTCAGGCCCGGCCCGGCTTCCAGGGTGAGCGGCCGGCCGGCCCAGTCGGTCATTGTGCCGCCGGCATTCTCGACCACGGGAACCAGCGCCAGATAGTCCCAGGGCTGCATGCTGCCCTCGACATGCAGGTCGATCAGGCCGCTCGCCAGCAATCCGGCGGCATAGCCGTCTAGGCCGAAGCGGGTGAACCCGACCGCCGCCCGCAGCCGGCTCCAGGCCCGCTCCGCGGCGCCGGCGAACATGCCCGGCGATGTGGTGCACAGGCGTGCCCGGCCGAGCGGCCAGGGCGCCGCGGCCCCGACCGGGGCGCCGTTGAAGATCGTGCCGTGCCCGCGCGCGCCGACCCAGCGCTCGCCCGCTACCGGCTGGTCGATGACGCCCAGAACCGGCTCGCCGTCGCGCAGCAGGGCGATCAGCGTGGTGAAGGTGGGGACGCCGCAGATGAAGCTCCGCGTGCCGTCGATCGGGTCGATGACCCAGACGAACTCCGCCCCGGCGCCCTCGGTGCCCAGCTCCTCGCCGACGATGCCGTGGCCGGGACAGGCCTGCTCCAGCAGGCGGCGGATTTCCCGCTCCGCCGCCCGGTCGGCGACGGTGACCGGGCTGCGGTCCGGCTTGTCCGTCACGGCGACGGCGCTGCGGAAATGCGGACGGATGACCGCGCCGCTGGCGTCGGCAAGCCGGTTGGCGATCTCGATGAATTCGCCGGGGCAGGCGCCGGTCATCGGGCCATGCCGCCGGCCGGTCGCTATTCCGTCTTCCCGTCCGCTTCGCCGGCCTTCGGCAGCGGCACCGGCTGGTCCGACCGGGTGCGCAGGAAGGCGATGACATCGGCCCGCTGGGCATATTTGCGCAGGCGGTAGGTCATCTTCGTGCCCTTGATAAGGGCGGCCGGCCGCTTGAGGAAAGTGTACATCTCTTCATAGGTCCAGGCCCCGCCCGCTTCCTTCAGGGCCGACGAATAGCCGAAACCGTCGACGGCGGCCTTGTTGCGGCCGACAACGCCCCAGAGATTGGGTCCGACGCCGTTGCTGCCGCCCTTCGACCAGGTGTGGCAGGACTTGCACTTGCTGCGCATCAGCTTCTCGCCCTTCGCCACGTCGGCCGCGGCGAGGGCAATGGCGACCGCCGGATCGGCCGGCGCCTTGGGCTTGCGGGCGGCGGCCGCATCGCCTTTGGCCGAGACCGCGGCCTCGGCGCTGTGGGTGAAATGCGTCTCGGGGACAAGAATGTCGCCGATCTTGCTGACGATCATGGCGCTGATGCCCACGACCAGGACGGCGGCGGCAATTGAGTTGAAATTCATGGCGCTGACCGGACTTTCCTCTCGATCCGGGCCTCTGCATCCAGACCCTGAAGACCCTCGACCGCCGACGCGGTTCCCCTGAAGCCCTGCCGGACGGGGCGGATTGGGCCCGTCGGGCCGACAATCCGCCGGCGGGGCGGGCCTTGAGGCGTCGCCTTCGATTTATAGTGGCGGCCCCGCGGCCCCGACAGGCCGGGACTTGGCGACACGATGTCACATAAATCGTTTGCGAACCGCGGGTTAGGCCCGGTCCATGACCGATAACGGACGGGAATCGCTGGTAATTGTCCCGGCCCGGATGGCCGCCACGCGCCTGCCGGGCAAGCCCCTTGCGACAATTGCCGGCACGCCGATGATCGTCCATGTCTGGCGCCGGGCGGTGGCGGCGCAGATCGGCCCGGTCGTCGTCGCCTGCGCCGACCGGGAGATCGCCGATGCGGTCGAGGCGGCCGGCGGCGAGGCGGTCATGACCGATCCGGCCCTGCCTTCGGGCTCCGACCGGGTCCACGCCGCCGCCGCGGTGCGCGATCCGGCGGGCCGCTACGATATCGTCGTCAACCTGCAGGGCGATCTGCCCGCCATCGAACCCGGCACGCTCCGCGCGGCGCTCGCGCCGCTCGGCGATCCGGCGGTCGATATCGGCACGCCGGTCGTGCCGACCGACGATCCCGGCGCGCGCGACGATCCCGATATCGTCAAGGCGGTGATGAGCCTGGAGGCGGGCGCGACGGTCGGCCGGGCGCTCTATTTCACCCGCGCCGCCGCCCCCGCTGGACCGGGGCCGGTCTGGCACCATATCGGCGTCTACGCCTGGCGCCGTCCGGCGCTCGCCCGGTTCGTCGGCCTGCCGCCGAGCCCGCTCGAACGGCGCGAACGGCTCGAACAGCTGCGCGCCCTGGAGGCCGGGATGCGCATCGATGCCGCCATTGTCGGCGGCGTGCCGCTCGGCGTCGATACGCCGGCAGACCTGGCGCGGGCGCGCGCCCTGCTGGAGCCGGAGCGATGAACAGGACAGCTGCCAACCGCATCGCCTTTCAGGGCGCCCTGGGTGCGAACTCGCACATCGCCTGCCGCCAGGTCTATCCCGATATGCAGCCGTTGCCCTGCGCGACCTTCGAGGACAGCTTCGCCGCGGTGCGCGACGGCGCGGCGCGGCTGGCGATGATCCCGATCGACAATTCCGTGGCCGGCCGGGTGGCGGATATCCACCATCTGCTGCCGCAATCCGGCCTCTACATCATCGGCGAACATTTCCAGCGCGTGGAGCATTGCCTGCTCGGCACCCCGGACGCCGTCATCGACGATCTGAAGGAGGTGCACAGCCATATCCATGCCCTCGGCCAGTGCCGCCGGCTGATCGCGGAGCTCGGCCTCGAGCCAGCGGTCCATTTCGATACCGCCGGCGCCGCCCGCGATGTCGCGCACTGGGCCGACCGGACGAAATGCGCCATCGCCTCCGCGCTGGCGGCCGAAAGCTACGGGCTGAAAATCCTGCGCGAGCAGATCGAGGACGAGGCGCACAACACGACCCGGTTCATCGTCATGGGGCCGGAGCGTCTGACGCCGGCGCCCGGCAGCCGCCGGACGATCACCAGCTTCGTCTTCCGCGTGCGCAGCGTGCCGGCGGCGCTCTACAAGGCGCTCGGCGGCTTCGCCACCAACAAGATCAATATCACCAAGCTGGAGAGCTATATTATCGACGGCGCCTTCACGGTCGCCCAGTTCTATGCCGATGTCGAGGGGCACCCGGACGAACAGGCGATGAAATGGGCGTTCGAGGAGCTCGATTTCTTCACCACCGAATGGACGGTGCTCGGCAGCTATCCGGCCAGCCCGTTCCGCGGCTGACGCAGCGGATCGCGGCCCCGCTGCGCCGGAAACGCTGGCCGGCGGGCGCGCGGGCGCCTATCTTCTGCCGAACGCCAAACGGCATCGTGGAGGCCGCCGCCATGTTCTTCGCCACGCGACGCAGCCAGGAAATGCCCGCGCCCGGCCGGGCGCTTCCGGGGCGGGACCGGCCGATGCCGGTCGAAAACCGCCACTATGTCAACGGCAACCCGATCAAGCCGCCCTTTCCCGACGGCATGGAGGTGCTGATTGTCGGCATGGGCTGCTTCTGGGGCGCCGAGCGGGTCTTCTGGCAGGAACCCGGCGTCCATACCACCGCCGTCGGCTATGCCGCGGGCCGGACGCCCAACCCGACCTATGAGGAAGTGTGCAGCGGCCTGACCGGCCATAACGAGGCGGTGCTGGTCGTCCACGACCCGGCGGCGCTGCCGACCGAAGCGCTGCTCCGGCTGTTCTGGGAGAATCACGACCCGACCCAGGGGATGCGCCAGGGCAACGATATCGGCACCCAGTACCGTTCCGGCCTCTATTGCACGACGCCGGCGCAGACGGCGCTCGCCCACGCGACGCGGGCGGCGTTCCAGGAACGGCTCGACGCCGCCGGCTATGGGCCGATCACGACGGAAATTCTCGACGCGCCCGAATTCTATTATGCCGAGGATTATCACCAGCAATATCTGGCGAAGAACCCGGACGGCTATTGCGGCCTCGGCGGCTGCCTGGCCGTCGCCGCCGCCGGGTAGCGCTTTACACGGTCCATTCGGCGCACACCTCCGGGTCGCGCTCCGCCTTGAGCGCCGCCGGCCGCAGCGCCTGCGCCCGCGCCGGATCGAGGCGCCGGAGCGCCCACACCGCCGCGCCGCGGACCAGCGCCGACGCATCGTGCAGAAGCCGCTCGGCGGCCGGCGCCTGGCCGGCGCTGCCGCTGTTGCCGAGCGCGATCAGAACGTTGCGCACGAAGCGGTCGCGGCCGATCCGCTTGACCGCCGACTTGCGGAACAGCCCCCGGAAGCCGGCATCGTCGAGCGCCGCCAGATCGGCCAGCCGCGGCGCGGCCAGTTCGCGGCGCGGCAGGAAGGCCGGCTCCGCCGTCATCCGGGCGAACTTGTTCCACGGGCACACCGCCAGGCAATCGTCGCAGCCATAGATCCGGTTGCCCATCAGGGGGCGCAGGTCGCGCGGCACCGGGCCCTTGTGCTCGATGGTGAGATAGCTGATGCAGCGCCGCGCATCGATCCGGCCGGGCGCCGGCAGGGCGCCGGTCGGGCAGATGTCGAGGCAGGCCCGGCACGAGCCGCAACGGTCGGCCTCCGGCGCGTCCGGCGGCAGGTCGAGGGTAGTGAGGACGGTGCCGAGAAAAAGCCAGCTGCCGAAGCGGCGCGAGACCAGATTGGTGTGCTTGCCCTGCCAGCCCAGTCCGGCCTGTGCAGCGAGCGGCTTTTCCATCAGCGGCGCGGTATCGACGAAGATTTTGACTTCGGCCCCGAAGCGCCCGGCGATCCAGCGGGCCAGCGCCTTGAGCCGCCGGCGGATGACATCGTGATAATCGTCGTTGCGGGCATAGACGGAAATCGCGCCCCGGTCGCGCCGCTGCAGAATCGCCAGCGGGTCGTCGGCCGGGCCGTAATTCACCCCCAGCACGATGGCGGAGACGGCGTCCGGCCACATGCGCTCCGGCGAGCGGCGGCGCGACCGGGTTGCCGCCAGCCAGCCCATGTCGCCGGCATGGCCGGCCGCCAGAAAGCCGTCGAGGCCTTGGCCGGCCGAAGGCGGCAGCCGGGCCGGGGCGAAGCGCACGGCATC
Organism: Alphaproteobacteria bacterium; assembly: GCA_965221475.1. GTDB lineage: Bacteria > Pseudomonadota > Alphaproteobacteria > Bin65 > Bin65 > Bin65. Next base: position 2,259,614 of record OZ244891.1, read on the forward strand.
GAAGCCCAGACGGGCCGCCTCGGCGCGAATGTCGTCGCGGATATCGTCGGGGGCATCCATTGCCGGCCCGTCTTCCGGCGCTGCGGTGCCGGCCCGGCGCGCGCCGCTCAGCCGCGGCCGCGATAGGGCGCGACGCCCTGGTCGGGCAGCCACAGGCCGGAGGGCGGTGCGCCGGTCTGCCAGAAAATATCGATCGGGATGCCGCCGCGCGGATACCAGTAGCCGCCGATGCGCAGCCAGATCGGCGCCAGCGCCCCGGCCAGCCGTTCGGCGATGCCGACGGTGCAGGCCTCGTGAAAGGCGCCGTGATTGCGGAACGAGGTCAGGAACAGCTTCAAGGACTTGCTCTCGACGAGGCGCTCGCCGGGCACATAGTCGATGACCAGATGGCCGAAATCCGGCTGGCCGGTGAGCGGGCACAGCGAGGTGAATTCGGGGCAGACGAAGCGCACCAGATAGGTCTTGCCCGGATGCGGGTTGGCGACGGTCTCCAGTACCGCCTCCTCCGGCGAGGCGGGAATTTCGGTCGGCTGGCCGAGCTGGGTCAGCGTGTGGGTTTCGGTCGGCGCGGACATGGGCTTCCCTCGTTCTCGGCGGGCGCGGGCGGCACGCCTCAGGCGGTCTGCGGGTCGAAGGCCGCTTCGGCCGCCGCCCGGTCGCGCCTGTATACTTCGAATCCGCCGGCCGCGATGGCGGTCCGAATGTCCCGCATCAGATCCTGGAAGTGCTGCAGATTGTGCCAGGTGAGCAGGATGGGGCCCAGCATCTCGCCGGCCCGGAACAGATGGTGCAGATAGGCCCGGCTGAAGCGGCGGCAGGCCGGGCAGGCGCAGTCCGGGTCGAGCGGCCGGTCCGCCCCGGCGTGGCGGGCATTGCGGATGTTCAGCTCGCCGCCGGGCACGAAGGCCTTGCCGGTGCGCCCGGACCGGGTCGGCAGGACGCAGTCGAACATGTCGATGCCGTGGGCGACCGCGCCGACGATATCGGCCGGGCGGCCGACGCCCATCAGATAGCGCGGCCGGTCGGCCGGCAGGGCCTGTACCGTGTCGTCCAGCGTCGCGAACATCCGCTCCCGGCCCTCGCCGACCGCCAGCCCGCCGATGGCATAGCCCTCGAAGCCGATGCCGGCGAGCGCCGCCGCCGATTCGGCGCGCAGGCCGGGAAACACGCTGCCCTGGACGATGCCGAACTGGCCATAGCCCGGCCGGGGGCGGAAGGCGGCCCGGCTGCGCGCCGCCCAGCCCATGGAGAGGCGCATCGAGGCCGCGGCGGCGGCCTCGTCCACCGGCCAGGGCGTGCATTCGTCCAGCACCATCGTCACGGTCGCATCGAGATCGTCCTGGATCGCGGTCGCCAGTTCGGGCGTGAGCGTATGCGCGCTGCCGTCGATGTGGGAGCGGAAGGCGATGCCGTCCTCCGAGAGCGTGCGCAGGCTGGCGAGCGACATGGCCTGAAAGCCGCCGCTGTCGGTCAGGATCGGGCCGGGCCAGCCCATGAAGCGGTGCAGGCCGCCCAGCTCCTTCACCCGCGCCGCGCCGGGGCGGAGCATCAGATGGTAGGTGTTGCCGAGCACGATTTCGGCGCCGGTCGCCGCGACATGGTCCGGCAGCATGCCTTTGACCGTGCCGGCGGTGCCGACCGGCATGAAGGCCGGCGTTTCCGCCGTGCCGTGGGCGGTGTGCAGCCGGCCGCGCCGGGCCGCGCCGTCGCGCGCCAGAAGCTCGAAGCCGAACTCAGCCACCCGCCGCCCCCGGCGCAGCGCGCTCCAGCAGGCAGGCATCGCCATAGGAGAAGAAGCGATAGCCGCGCGCCACCGCATGGCGATAGGCGGCCTTCATCCGTTCGGTCCCGGCGAAGGCGCAGACCAGCATGAACAGGGTCGAGCGCGGCAGGTGGAAATTGGTCAGCAGCAGATCGGCGCTGCGCACCGGCACGCCGGGAACGATGAAAATATCGGTTTCGCCGGTGAACGCGCGCACCTTTCCATTGGCGTCGAGGCAGGATTCGAGCAGGCGCAGGCTGGTCGTGCCGACGGCGACGATGCGCCCGCCCGCCGCTCGCGCTGCCTCGATGCGTGCCGCCGCTTCCGGCGGGACCGTGCCGGTTTCCACGTGCATCCGGTGATCCGCGACCCGCGCGGCCCGGACCGGCAGGAAGGTGCCGGCGCCGACATGGAGGGTGACGAAGACATGGCCGATACCGCGCTCTTCCAGGGCGGCGAGCAGCCGGCCGGTGAAATGGAGGCCGGCGGTCGGCGCCGCGACCGCGCCGGGCACGCGGGCATAGACGGTCTGGTAATCGTCCCGGTCCTCGCTCCGGGCCGCGGCGCGCGCGATATAGGGCGGCAGCGGCATCTCGCCGGCGCGCTCCAGCGCCGCCAGCAGGCCGGCGGCATCGCCTTCGAAGGCGAGCAGGAAATCGCCGTCCGCCCGCTTCTCCGCCACCGTCGCGTCGGGCAGGCCGGGGCAGCGGAAAACATCGCCGGGCCGGAGCCGCCGGCCCGGCCGCGCGAAGGCCAGCCAGTGCGTCCGCCCGCCCGGATCGCCGTCGCCGCCGCTCCCGCCCGGCACCGGCCGGTGCAGGGTGACCTCCACCGCGGCCTCGCCGCGCGGCGCCACGCGCCGGCCGCGCAGCCGCGCCGGGACGACCCTGGTGTCGTTCATGACCAGCAGGTCGCCGGGCTGCAGCAGCGCCGGCAGGTCGCGAACGCTCCGGTCCGCGAGCGCGGTGCCGACATGGAGCAGCCGTGCCGAATCGCGCGGCCGCGCCGGCGTCGCGGCGATGCGGTCCTTCGGCAGGGGAAAATCGAAATCGTCGACGCGCATCGGGGTTTCGGAAAATCGGGCTGCCGGACCGGGCGGCCGGCTGGCGGGGGATTTGGCATTGGCGCGCGAACGTGGTAGCCGGCCGTATCGTCGCTTGTCCACGCCCGAAAGACGCCCCGGCCCCGGCTCCGGCCGGAAGCCCCGCCCCGATCCGCCGTGACCCGCTGCTGCCGCTGCCTGTGCGCATCCCTGCCCGATTCCGATTCCGGCGCCGGCCCGGTGCGGGCGCCATGCCGGCGCGCGCGATGAGCAGCCCGGCGGCAGGGGTCGAAACGCCGTCCGGCAAGGGTGCCGGCGACGAGAACTTCCCCGTCGGCTCCTTCCTGCTGCCGCGGCGCCTCCGGCCGAAGGTCGCGCTGTTCTATGCCTATGCCCGCGCCATCGACGATATTGCCGACAATCCGGCGCTCGATCCCGACGAGAAGGTGGCGCGGCTCGACGGGTTCGACCGCGCCCTGCGCGGCGAGACCGACGATCCGGCCTATATCCGGGCCCACCGCGTTCGCGCCGCCATGGGCGGGACCGGCCAAACCGTCCGCCACTGCCGCGATCTGATCGTCGCCTTCAAGCAGGACGCGGTCAAATCCCGCTATGACAGCTGGGACGATCTGATGGGCTATTGCCGCTATTCGGCGGCGCCGGTCGGCCGGTTCCTGATCGATCTGCATGGCGGGCCGGAGCGCGCCTGGCCGGCCGCCGACGCGCTGTGCAACGCGCTCCAGATCGTCAACCATCTGCAGGATTGCGCCGACGATTACCGCGCGCTCGACCGGGTCTATCTGCCCGGCGACTGGATGGCGGCGGAGGGCGCGGCGGTTGCCGATCTGGCCGCCGCCGCCATGTCGCCCGGCCTGCGGCGGGTGAAGGACCGCTGCCTCGACGGCATCGACGCGCTGCTGGACGAGGCCCGCCCGCTCATGGAACTGTTGCACAGCCGGCGCCTCGCGTTCGAAAGCGCCGCCATCCACGCCCTGGCGCGGGCGCTGTCGAAGCGGCTGCGCGCCGGCGATCCGGTCGCCCGGCGCATCGAACTGTCGAAGCCGCGCGCCGGCCTCGTCGTCGCCGGCGGAGCGCTCGGCGAGCTCGGCCGCCGCTGGATGGCGCGGCCGCGCGCGCCGACGCCGGGAAGCTGACCGGCCCGGCGCCGGACAGGGCGGCTTTCGGAAAAGGGATGACGCCGGCCGGCCTCCGGCGATAGAGTCCGGGCGCAATCCGTGCCGGATTCCCGCCTCCCGCTGCCTCCGCTTCATGACCGTGACCGCCGCCGACCGCAACCGCCAGCCGCTGCCCGGCCGGCCCGGCGCTGCCGGCCGCAGCCTGCCGCCGCCCGATTTCGAGGCGCTGAGCCATATACGGGCGGTCGTCGAGGCGTCCGGTTCCACCTTCCTGACCGCGATGAAGATGCTGGGCGAGGACCGGCGCCTGGCCATGTTTGCCATCTACGCCCTGTGCCGCGAGGTCGACGACATCGCCGACGCGCCGGCGCCGGCGGCGGAGCGGATCGGCCGGCTGAAGGCCTGGCGCGACGAGGTGGAGCGCATCTATCGCGGCGATCCGCAATTCCTTACACCGCGCGCGCTGGTGCGTCCGGTCCGCCAGTTCGGCCTCGAAAAGGCGGATTTCCTTGCCATCATCGACGGCATGGAAATGGATGCGCTCGAGGATATCCGCGCGCCGAGCCTGTCGGTGCTCGACCTCTATTGCGACCGCGTCGCCGCGGCGGTCGGCCGCCTTTCGATCCGGGCGTTCGGCGCCCCGGAGGAGCGGGCCCGGCGGGTCGCCTATCATCTCGGCCGGGCGCTGCAGCTCACCAACATCCTGCGCGACCTGGAGGAGGATTGCCGGCGCGGCCGGCTCTATCTGCCGGCCGAGCTGATCGATGCCCAGGGCATCGCCTCGCGCGATCCGCGCACCGTGCTGGGCCATCCCGGCCTGCCGGCGATCTGTGCCGAGGTCGCGCACATGGCCCGGCAGCACTACCGCATGGCGGCCCGGCACATGCGCAAGTGCCGGCGCGGACCGATGCGGCCGGCGCGGATGATGATGATGGCCTACCGGGCGCTGCTCGCGGCGCTCGAACGGCGCGGCTGGCAGCGCTATGCCGAGCCGGTTGAGCTCTCCGGCGCGCGCAAGATCTGGATCGCCCTGCGCTACGGGCTGATCTGAGCCGGATGGCGCCGGACCAGCCCCCCGACAAACCGAGGGCCTGGGTGATCGGCGCCGGCCTGGCCGGCCTGTCGGCCGCCGTCCGCCTGGCCGGGCTGGGCTGGCCCGTCACCCTTTTCGAGGCCGCCGCCCGGCCCGGCGGGCGCTGCCGGTCCTTCGTCGATGCCACGCTCGGCCGGCGGATCGACAATGGCAACCATCTGCTGCTTTCCGGCAACCGCTCGGCGATGGCGTTCCTGCGCGAGACCGGCGCGCCGGACCCGCTGATCGAAATCGCACCGGCGCGCCTGCCCTTCGTCGATCTGAAAACCGGTGCGCGCTGGACGCTGCGGCCCGGCCGGGGGCCGCTGCCCTGGTGGGTCGGCGTGCCTGGCCGGCGCGTGCCGGAGACCCGCCTCGCCGGCTATGCCGCCGCGCTCCGTCTGTACCGGGCCGGCGAGCGAACGGTCGCCGGAATGTTCGACGGGCCGGCCGGCTCGGCGCGCCGGCGCCTGTTCGAGCGGTTCTGGGAGCCGATGGCAGTCGCGGTGCTCAATACCGAGGCCGAGGCCGGCGCGGCCCGGCTGCTGCGGCCGGTGATGTCGGAAATCCTGCTGCGCGGCGAGCGCGCCTTCCGCCCCTGCATCGCCCGGACCGGCCTGTCCGAGAGTTTCTGCGATCCCGCCATCGCCTGGCTGACGGCGAGGGGCGGCCGCTTCCGGCCCGGCATTCGTGTGCGCGGGGCCTCGCTTTCCGGCGGCGCGGTCCGGGCCCTTTCGGCCGGCGGCGAAACCATCGCCATCGGCCCCGGCGACGCGGTGGTCAGCGCCGTCCCGCCTTCGGCCTGCGCCAGCCTGTTTCCGGGCATTGCGACGCCGGGCGAATACCGGCCCATCGTGAACCTTCATTTCGCGGTCGGGGAGGGGATGGCCCTGCCCGGCGGCCTGCCGCTGGTCGGGCTGATCGGCGGGACCGCGCAATGGCTGTTCCGGCGCGGCGATATTCTTTCGGTCACGGTCAGTGCCGGCGTTGCCGAGGCGGCGGTTCCCCACGACCGGCTCGCCCGCCTCGTCTGGGCGGAAATCCGCACGGCGACCGGCGCGCGCGGCCCGCTCCCGCCCTTTCGCGTCATTGTCGAAAAGCGCGCCACCATCGCGCAGACGCCGGCGCAGGACCGGCTGCGCCCGCCGGCCCGGACCCGCTGGCGCAATCTCTATCTCGCCGGCGACTGGACCGATACCGGCCTGCCGGCGACCATTGAGGGCGCCATCCGCTCCGGCGAACGCGCGGCGCGGGCCATCGGCCGGCCGCTGGCCGCCGGTCAGGACCGGAGCCCGCGGACCAGCGCGAGATAGTCCGGGTCGTCCGGCGCCACCAGGCCGTGCCGGATGAGAAAATCGATAATCACCAGATTGCAATTGTCCTTGAAATCGGTGGTTTCGGCCACCGTCCGGGCGACCTGCCCGATCGGCCAGAGGGCGAAGCTCTCGATTTCGCCGTCGGTATTGCGCGGCACGAAATCCGGCGGCAGCTCCAGGTCGAAGCAGAACTGCACATCGGGCTTGAGCCCCTCCGGCGCCTGCTGGACATAGCTGACGGCGCCGACCGGCCGGGCCTGGCGCGCCAGAGGGGCCGGAATCGCCGCCTCCTCGGCGCACTCCCTGATAAGGTTTTCCATCGGGCCGAGGCCGGCCGGCTGGCCGCCGGCCACCATATTGTCGAGCCGGCCGGGCCAGGTCGGCCGGTCGCGGGCGCGCCGGGCGATCCACATGGCGAGGGCGCCGTCGCGCCTGGTATAGCCGTTCAGATGCACGCCCCAGGCGCGCAGCCCGAAAAAGGGCACGGCGGCGCGGTCGATAACGAAGGCGGGCGCTTCGCCGAACCGGCGTGCCGCGGGATAGAGCTCGCCGCGCAGCGGGCCGATGGCGCCGGCATCGGCCAGCCGGGCCGCTGCGGCGGCGATGAGGGCGCTGCGGCCGTCGGCATCGCCCGCTGCATCCGGCGCAAAGGCCAGGCTGCCGTCGCCGGCCTCGACGATTCCCGGCGCGGCGGCGCGCAGCAGGCCGATCCGGTCGCGCCGGACCGCGCCGAGGCGCCTTCCATCGACGACGAAGGGCGCGAAGGCCGCCGGATCGTGCCGGTTGATCTCGCGAATCCGGTCGAGCAGGCTCATGGCCGCGCGCCCGGCCCGCCGGGCTTCATGCCGGCGCGGTCACGGCAAGGCCGATTGCCAGACCGCCGACCAGGCCGCCGGCGCCGAGCAGCAGGACCGCGAGTGCGAGGCGGAACGGCCATTTCCGGCCGCGCGCGGCGATCAGGGCGAGGGCCGCCGTCAGCACGGCGGCCAGGCCGGCCGGCAGCGGAAAGAGCAGGCCGGCAAGCGCCATCGGCAGGCCGAACAGCGAAAGGGCGATGGAGAAGGCGGCGCCCGGCTCCTGCGGCTTCGCCCCGGCGGGCTTCGGCCCCTTCGGCTTCGCCCCGGCCCGCTTCGACGCCTTCGGCTTCGGCCCGGACCGCTTCGGACCGCCGCCGCCGGGCCGCTTTCGTCCTGCCGGCCGGGCGGCGTTCACGGTGCCGGCCCGCGCAGCGCGTCAATGGGCGTAATCCGGGCACTCCCGTTCGAGAATCCGGTGGACCGAGCGGAAATGGTTCTCCGCCATGTCGGCTTCGTCCTCGGCGAGCTGCTGCACGGTCTTGTCGGCAATATCCGGCGAGACGAGGCGCAGCGGCTTGCCGGTCGATTGCGCCATCACCTGGTGCATCGCCGCCCGTTCCAGATAATAGAGCCGGTTCCAGGCCAGCGGCACGCTGGCGCCGGTCGCGATCACGCCGTGATTGGCGAGGAACAGGATCGAGCGGTTGCCGAGCGCTGCGGCGATCCGGTCGCCTTCCTCGCGGTAGCCGGCCAGGCCGTTATAGGCGGTGTCGTAGCTCACCCGGTTGTGGAACATCAGCGACGACTGGCTGAGCGGCAGCAGTGCCGGCTCCTCCAGCATGGTCAGCGCGGTCGCATAGGGCATGTGGGTGTGCAGCACGCATTGCGCCTGCGGTGCGGCCCGGTGCAGGCGCCAGTGGATATAGAAGGCGCTCGCCTCCGGCGGCGAATCGCCTTCCAGCAGGGTACCGTCATCGTCCACCAGCAGCAGGCTGGAGGCGGTGACCTCCGACCAGTGCAGACGCCGCGGATTGATGAGGAACAGGCCGTCGGCGCCCGGCACCGCGACGCTGAAATGGTTGCACACGCCCTCGCTGAAGCCGAGCCGGTCGGCCATGCGCAGGGCGGCGGCAAGGTCCCGGCGGGCCTGCCGGATCGCGGCATCGCGGGTTGCGTTCGGCGGGCTGGTCATGGCTGGCTTCCGTCCGGTTCCCGGCCGCGGGCTCATGGCGGCCGGCAGCGGAATGTGGCCGGCGCCGCCGGGCCGGTCAAGACCGGCGGCATAGCCGCGCCGGGCGGGCTGATGCCGTGCACGCGGATTTGTGAACGCGCGGGGCTGGATTCGCCGCCGCCGGCGCATAAGTGTATGGCGGGCCCGTACCGCCCGGTCCGGGAACACGTCCCATCGGAGGAACCGACCATGAAGCAAGTGAACGCGCTGACCGTTGCCGCCGCCGTTGCCGGCGCCCTTTCGCTGGCCGCCGTCACGGCCGCGACCCCGGCAATGGCTGCCAAGGTCAAGTGCTACGGCATCGCCAAGGCCGGCCAGAACGATTGCGCCAACGCCGCCGGCACCCACAGCTGCGCCGGCCACGCCAAGGCCGATTACGACGGCGGCGACTGGAAGACCGCCGACTCCGCCGAAGCCTGTACCCAGGCGGGCGGCGCCCTGAAGCCGTTCGAGGGCATGAACCCGAAGAAGAAAGAGAGCTAGCGCCGGGCTGGCGGCGGCGGTGCGGCTGCACCGCCGCTTCTTCCCTCCGCTTCCCGCCCCGGTTCGGCGCCGCGCCGCGACTTTCGACGCGGCCGGCGGCCGACAGGGGACATGCGATGGCGGCACAGCACGGCACGGCCCCCGGAAGGCGGAACGACCCGGTTCGCGCCGGTACGCGCGATCCGGTGCCCGCTGCCGCCGGCATCGGCCTGCGCCATGTCCATTACGATGCTTTCCTGACCGGCCGGCCGGCGACCGCCTGGCTCGAAATCCATTCCGAGAACTATCTCTGTCCGGGCGGGCCGCGGCTGGCGACCCTCGAGGCGATCCGGCGGCACTATCCGCTCAGCTGCCACGGCGTCGGCCTGTCGCTGGGCAGCGCCGACGGGCTGGACCGCGCCCATCTGGCCCGGCTGCGCGCGCTCATCGACCGGTTCGAGCCCGGCCTGGTTTCCGAACATGTCGCCTGGAGCACGGCCGGCGGCGCCTATCTGAACGATCTGCTGCCCCTGCCCTATACGGAGGAGGCGCTGGACATTCTGGTGCGCAATATCGATGAGGCGCAGGACGCGCTGGGCCGCACCATCCTGATCGAGAACCCGTCCTCCTATGTCCGCTTCGCCCGCTCGACGATGCCGGAATGGGAATTCTGCGTCGAGGCGGCGCGGCGCAGCGGCTGCGGCCTGCTGCTGGACGTCAACAATATCCATGTCAGCGCCTGCAATCACGGCTATGATGCCGCCGACTTTCTCAACGCCGTTCCGGGCGCGCTGGTCGGCGAGATGCACATCGCCGGCCATGCCCGCACCGAATGGGAGGGCCGGCCGGTGCTGATCGACGATCACGGCTCGAAGGTCGACGACGCGGTCTGGGCGCTGCTTGAGGCCGCGCTGGCGCGCTTCGGGCCGAAACCGGTGCTGATGGAGTGGGACCTCGACCTGCCGCCGCTTGAGGTTCTGCTGGGCGAGGCGGCGCGGGCGCAGGCCATGCTCGATGCCGGCGCGCCGGCACGCCCGGTGCTGGACAATGTTGCCTGAGCTCCAGGCCGCTTTCCGCGCCGGTACGATCGGGCGGGACGAGGCGGCGGTCGCGGCGCTGGCCGCCGGCGGCATGATCGGCGGCGCGCGCTTCGGCATCTACCGCAACAATATTTTCCGGTCGCTGGCCGGCGTGCTGGCGGAGGCGTTCCCGACCGTGCGCCGGCTGGCCGGCGCGGAGAATTTCGCCGTGCTGGCCGGCCGGTTCGCCGCCGCCCATCCACCCCATCAGCCGCCGCTCTATGCCTGGGGCGACCGGTTTGCCGCCTTTCTCGCCGGCTTCGGGCCCGCGGTCGCCGAACTGCCCTTCCTGCCGGATCTGGCGCGGCTCGAATGGGCGATGAACGAGGCGTATTTCGCCGCCGACGCCGAATGTCTGGGCGCCGGCGATCTGGCCGGGCTGGACCCGGCGCAGTATGGCCGGCTGCGCCTCGGCCTCCATCCTGCCGTGCGCACGGTCGCCTCGGACTGGCCGGTCTGGGACCTGCTGGGCGCCGAAGCGCTGCCGGAACCGGCGCCGGGCCCCGAACCGCGGCCGGGCGATGCCCAGTGCGTTCTGGTGCGGCGGCCGCAGGACCGGGTCGATGCCGTTCTGATTTCGCCGGGCGACCATGCGTTCGTCCACGCGCTCGGCCGGGGTGCCGCGCTCGGCGAGGCGGCCGGGCAGGCCGCAGCGGCCGAGGCGGATTTCGATCTTGCAACCGCGCTTGCCGGCCATCTGGCCGGCGGCACATTCCGCCGGGAGTTTACCGTGGCCGCCGGGTGAGACCGGGCCGGCGCTTCCCCCCGGACCGCGCATTCGGGCTGCGACTCCCGAAAATGCGCACCGGGACATCCGTCAGGTAAGGAGCTGAAATCCGATGAAGATGACCGAGACCAGATTGACGGAATTGGGGCTGGACGGCGCGATGCAGCAGACCTTCCGTCTTTTCGAATCGATTCCCTATTCTGTGCTGGCGCTGGGCGCCCGCCTCGCCGTGGGGCTGTATTTTTTCCGTTCGGCGCTGACCCGGGTCAGCGAGAAGGCCGATATCGGCTTCATGAACCTGCCGCTGCCCTGGACGATTGCGGACAGCCAGGCGTTCGTTTTCGCCGACTACAAATATTTCGGCTATGAAATGCCGGGATGGTTTCACACCGTCTCGATGCATCCGATCGTCTGGGCCGAGTGCTTTTTGCCGCTGTTCCTGATGGTCGGCCTGGCCTCGCGCTACGCGGCGGCGATCCTGTGCGTCATGGCCCTGACCATCGGCCTGGTCGTCTATCCGGACTTCTTCTCGAAGGAGACGCTGGCCATCGCCGTGCTCGCCGCCATGGTGGCGAAGGGCGGGCCGGGGGTCATCTCGCTGGATGCGCCGCTGCGGCAGTTGCGCTGGGCATCCAACTGATCCGGCCGGCCCCGCCGACGCCCCGCCCTGCCACATCGCGGCCACAAGTTGCGCGTATCGGAACGGCCAGCCGGTCGATAGCAGCAGGAGCCAGACCCTTGTTTTTCCGACAAAGCAGCCGTGCCGCGCGGGCGCCGGCGGCCTTCCTCGCCGCGCTGGCGCCGCTCGGCGCCCTGACCGGCGTTGCGGCCGCCACCGGCGCCGCGGGCGCGGTGACCGTTGCGCTCGCCGGCACGGCGGCCGCCGGCGCGCCGGCGGCGACCCGGCAGAAGGCCGGCCGGCCGCCGTTCGTCGCCGGAAGCTTTACCCTCGCCAACGGGCTGCGCGGCGTCGTCATCGTCAACCGGCGGGCGCCGGTCGCGCTGCACATGGTGTGGTACCGGGCCGGCGCCATCGATGAGCCGGCCGGTAAATCCGGCATTGCCCATTTCGTCGAGCATCTGCTGTTCAAGGGGACGAAGACGCGGAAATCCGGCGAATTTTCCCGCATCGTCGCCGCCAATGGCGGCCGCGAGAATGCGTTCACCAGCTGGGACTATACCGGCTATTTCCAGTTCGTCGCCGCCGACCGGCTCGAACGGATGATGGAGATCGAGGCCGATCGCATGGCGAACCTCGCGCTTGCGCCGGACGAGGTCGCGCAGGAACGCCGCGTCATCCTCGAGGAGCGACGGTCGCGCGTCGATTCCCGCCCGTCCGCCATCCTGTGGGAACAGGCGCGCCGCGCGCTCTATCTCAACCATCGCTACGGCCGCCCGATCATCGGCTGGATGCACGAGATGGAGCGGCTGAGCCGGGCCGATGCGCTGGAGTTCTACCGGCGCCATTACGGCCCCGACAACGCGGTGCTGGTCGTCGCCGGCGATGTCGATCCCGCCGAGGTGCGCCGCCTGGCGGAGCGCCATTACGGCCCGGTCAAGCGGATCGGGCTGCCGCCGGGCCCGGCGCTGCAGGAACCGCCGCAGCGCGCCGAACGCCGGGTGATCTACCGCGACCGGCGGGTGCGCCGGCCCGCCTTCGGCCGGCTCTATCTCGCGCCCGGCTACAATGGCGCCGGGGCGGAGCACGCCTATGCGCTGCAGGTGCTGTCGCGCATTCTGGGGTCGTCCTCGACCAGCCTGCTCTATCAGAGCCTCGTGGTCCGGCAGAAACTGGCGACGACGGCGGGCAGCGACTATGGCGCGAGCCGGCGCGGCCCGTCCGATTTCTATATCTACGCCTCGCCGCGGCGCGGTATCGGCCTGGAGCGGCTGGAAAAGGCGGTGGATGCGGAACTGGCGAAAATTCTGAAAAACGGTGTGCCGGCCGCGGCGGTCGAGGCGGCGAAACAGCAGCTGCAGGATATGGCCGTCTATGCCCGCGACAGCCTCCGCTACAGCGCCCGGGCCGTCGCGACCGCCCTGATAACCGGCCGGACGGTGCAGGATGTCGAGGCGTGGCCGGAGCGGATCGGCGCGGTCACCGCCGAACAGGTCGCCGCCGCGGCGCGCCATGTCCTGCAGCGGCGCCGGTCGGTCACCGCCCTGCTGCTGCCGGCCGAAACCCCGGACGCAAACGCGGCGAAGAACGGTGCCGGCAAGGCCGGGAAGGCCGGCCAATGACCGTCCGCCGGCGCGCCGCCGGCCTGGCGGCTGCGTTCGCCGCCGGCGTCTGCGCCCTGTCCGCCGCCGCCCCGTCGGCCGCCGTCGAGGTCCGCCGGGTCGTCAGCCCGTCCGGCATCGTCGCCTGGCTGGTCGAGGATCGCACCAATCCGGTCCTGTCGGTAAATTTCAGCTTCCGTGCCGGGGCCGCGTTCGATCCGGCCGGCAAGGAAGGGCTGGCCGAACTCGCCGCCGCCCTGCTCGACGAGGGCGCGGGCGCGATGAAGGCGCTGGCCTTCCAGAAGCGCCTGGAGGCGCTGTCGATCCGGCTGACGTTCGATGTCGGTCGCGACGGCTTTCACGGCACGCTGCGGACCCTGAGCCGCAACCGCGATGCCGCCTTCGAAATGGCCGGCCTTGCCCTGACACAGCCGCGCTTCGATGCCGACGCGGTGGAGCGCATGCGCCGGAGCCTGCTGGCCGGCCATGTGCGCAACATGCAGCGGCCGCGCTATCTGGCCCGGCGCGCCTTCTGGTCGGCCGCCTATCCGGGCCATCCCTATGGCCGCCCGGTCGCCGGCACCGGCGCCGGCCTGCGGGCGATCGGCCGGGCGGATCTGAAGCGCTTCGCGGCGCGGAACTTCGCCCGCGACAATCTTTTCATCGGCGCGGTCGGCGACGTGACGCCGGCCCAGCTGGCTCTTCTGCTCGACAAGGCGTTCGCCGGCTTGCCGGCAAAGCAGCAGCGCCGCCCCGTGCCGGCGGCAGTGCCGAAGCTGCCCGGCGGAATCGTCGTCCGCCAGTTCGATACGCCGCAAAGCGTCGTCATGTTCGGCCAGCCCGGCCTGCCGCGCCGGCACCCGGATTATTACGCTGCCTATATCCTGAACCACATTCTCGGCGGCGGCGGGTTCACCTCGCGCCTGTACCGGGAAGTCCGGGAGAAGCGCGGCCTGGCCTATTCGGTCTATTCCTATCTGTGGCCCCTGCGCCGCTCCGCCCTGTTGCTGGGGGCGGTCGCGACCCGGAATGCGCGGGTCGCCGAATCGGTCGGCATCGTCCGGGCGGAATGGGCCCGGATGGCGGAGCAGGGGCCGACGGCGGCCGAGCTCAAGGCGGCGAAGAGATATCTGACCGGCAGCTGGCCGCTGCGCTTCTCCAGCTCGGCGCGGATCGCCGGAATGCTGGTCGGGCTGCAGATGGAAGGGCTGGGGGCGGACTATTTCGCCAAACGGAACGGCTATATCGAACGGGTCGCGCTGGCCGATATCCGGCGCGTGGCGCGGGCGCTGCTGCAGCCGGACCGGCTCACCTTCTTCGTTGTCGGCAAGCCGGCCGGCCTGTAAGCACGGGGCCGCCCCGCCGGATGCCCGCCGGGTGCGGATCGCGCGGGCCGGACGCCATGACGCCTCTCTACACGCAGGACATATCCGGGATGCTGTCGGCCCGGTCCGGGGCGGGCGGCGTTTCCGCCGCTGCGCTGGAAGCCGCCAGCGGCCGGGCGTGGGCGGCCCTCGAATGGCTGCGTGCCGGGCACGCGGCCGGTGCGCCGCTGATGCGCCACGCCTTCCGGGCCGACGATCTGGCGGAAATCGGCGCGGCGGCCGCCGGTCTGGCGGCGCGGGCGGCGCAGATCGTCGTGCTCGGCACCGGCGGCTCGTCGCTCGGCGCGAAGACCCTGTACGCCGCCGCCCGGTCCGGGGCACGGGCCGGCGCGCCGGTCGCCTTCGTCGAGAATGCCGATCCGCAGACGCTGGATTTCCGGGGCGCCGAAGCGGTCGCGGATTGCGCCTTCGTCGCGGTCTCGAAATCGGGCGAAACCGCCGAGACGCTGGCGGCGTTCGCCCACTGCTGGACGCTGGCGGCGCGCGCGCTCGGCCCGGCTTCCGCCGCCGACCGGTTCCTGGTCGTCACCGGCCCGGCGGAATCGCCGCTGCGCCGGCTGGCAGTGCAGCGCGGAATCGCGATCCGCGACCATGAGCCGGATACGGTCGGCCGCATGTCCATCCTGGCCGATGCCGGGCTGCTGCCGGCCGCCATGGCCGGGGTCGATATTGGCGCCGTCCGGCTGGGTGCGCGCCGGGTTGCGGAGCAGGCGCTGGGCGCCGCGACGGTGCGGGATTGCCCGCCCGCGCTGGGCGCGGCGGCCCAGATCGCGCTGATCGAGGAGCGGGGTGCGAAGGCCAGCATCGTCATGCCCTATGCCGACCGGCTGGCGCCGTTCGCGCGCTGGTACTGCCAGCTCTGGGCCGAAAGCCTGGGCAAGGCCGGCTGCGGCAGCATGCCCTATCCGGCGCGCGGCATGGTGGATCAGCACAGCCAGCTTCAGTTCTGGCTCGCCGGCCCGGCGCTGGGCAGCTACACGCTGATCGACCTGCCGCCCGAAGGCACGCCGGTGCGGATCGACGATCCCGGTCTCGACTGGCTGAACGGCCGGTCGCCCGGTGCGCTGATGCAGGCGGCGGCGCAGGCGACCGCCGGGATTCTGGCGCAGAACGGCCGGCCGGTCCGGCGCATCCGCCTGCAGCGGCCGGGCCCGGATGCCGAAACCGTGGGGGCGCTGGCGATGCATTTCATGCTCGAGACGGCCATTGCCGGCCACATGCTCGGCATCGATCCGTTCGACCAGCCGGCCGTCGATGCCGGCAAGGCGCTGATGCGAGAAATCCTCTCGAAATCGGCGAGCAAATGATATAGCGTATCTGGTAAATGATACGGCTGCTCCCACCAAATGTTGTAAACCGCATCGCGGCGGGCGAGGTGATCGAGCGTCCGGCGGCGGCGGTCAAGGAGCTGGTGGAGAACGCCATCGACGCCGGCGCGGGCAGGATCGACATCGCCGTGCGCGATGGCGGCCGGCGCTGCATCTCGGTGGTCGACGATGGCTGCGGCATGGGGCGGGAGGCCCTGGCGCTGGCGGTCGAGCGCCACGCCACCAGCAAGCTGCCGGACGACGATCTGGTCAACATCGCCACGCTCGGCTTTCGCGGCGAGGCCCTGCCGTCCATCGGCGCCGTCAGCCGGCTGAAAATCGCGACGCGGGAGGCGGGCTCGGATTCCGGCTGGTCCATCCACATCCAGGGCGGCCTGCGCGGCATTCCCGGCCCGGCGCCGATGACCGGCGGCACGCGGGTCGAGGCGTTCGACCTGTTCTACGCCACGCCGGCGCGGCTCAAATTCCTGAAAAGCGCGCGCACCGAGCAGCAGGCGGTGTGCGATGTCGTCAACCGCCTGGCGATGGCGCACCCGGAGATCGGCTTCACCCTGCGCGGCGACGGCGAACGGCCGCTGCTGACGCTGCCGGCCAGCCATGGCGACCTGTTCGATGCCCGGCTGGCGCGGCTGTCGGACATTCTGGGCCGGGATTTCGCCGACAATGCGGTGCGGGTCGATGCAACGCGGGAAAATCTGCGCCTGACCGGGCATATCGGCCTGCCGACGCTGCATCGCGGGTCGGCGCGCCACCAGTATCTGCTGGTCAACGGCCGGCCGGTGAAGGATCGCCTGATGACCGGCGCGGTGCGCGGCGCCTATCGGGATTTCCTCGCCCGCGACCGCCACCCGCTGGTCGTCCTGTTCCTCGAAGTCCCGCCGGCGGAGGTCGATGTGAACGTCCATCCGGCCAAGACCGAGGTCCGCTTCCGCGATGCCGGCCTGGTGCGCGGCCTGATCGTCAGCGCCCTGCGCCACGCGCTGGCCGAGGCCGGCCACCGGGCCTCCACCACCGTGTCGTCTGCGGCGCTCGGCGCGTTCCGCCCGGCGGACGGGGCCGGCCTGCCGGGCCGGCCGGCGCCTTTCCCCGCCCGGGGCGGCCGGGCATTCCCGCCGGGACCGGGCTTCGACGGCATGGCAGAGGAGACGACGGCCTGGCAGGGCCCCGGCGAAGGCGAGCTGGACGGCATCGCCGCGCCCACGGCGCGCACCGTTGCGCCGCCTGAGAACGGGGAAGGGGCGGCCGATCATCTGCTGGACCACCCCCTCGGCGCGGCGCGGGCCCAGGTGCACCGGACCTATATCGTCTCCCAGACCGCCGACGGCATCGCCATCGTGGATCAGCACGCGGCGCATGAGCGGCTGGTCTACGAGCAGATGAAGGCGGCGCTGGCCAATGGCGGGGTCCGCCGCCAGGGGCTGCTCATCCCGGAAGTCGTCGAGCTGGACGACGAGGCCGCCAATGCGCTGGTCGCCCGCCGGGGCGATCTGGCGGAGCTCGGCCTGGCAATCGAGAAATTCGGCGGCGGCGCGGTCGTCGTGCGCGAATATCCGGCCCTGCTGGGCGATGGCGACATCCAGGGCCTGGTGCGCGATCTGGCCGACGAGATCGTCGAGCTGGGCAGCGACTTCTCGCTGAAGGAGAAGCTGGACGAGGTGTGCGGGACCATCGCCTGCCACAGCTCGATCCGCGCCGGCCGGTCGATGAACGGCGACGAAATGAATGCCCTGCTGCGCCAGATGGAGGCCACGCCCCACAGCGGCCAGTGCAATCATGGCCGGCCGACCTATGTCGAGCTGAAGCTGGACGATCTGGAACGGCTGTTCGGCCGGCGGTAGGGCAGGGCAGCCCGCGGCTCAGCCGGCGATGGCCGGCCAGCGCTCCCGCCACGGCCGGGCGCGTTCGAGCTGGCCGGCCAGGCGGAACAGGTTGGCCTCGTCGCCATAGCGCCCGGCGAACTGCACCCCGATGGGCAGGCCGGCCGCGTTCCAGAACAGCGGCACGCTCATCGCCGGCTGCCCGGTCACGTTGAACAGCGGCGTGTGCGAACTGAAGCGGGCGACCGCCTGGCGGGCTTCCCGGCGGGTCTCTTCGGTCCGCACGAAGCTGCCCAGCGGCAGGGGCGGCGCGGCAACCGTCGGCGTGAGCAGGATGTCCCGATCCTCGAAAAACCGGCCGACGGTGCGGGCGACGCGCTGGGCATCCTGAACGGCGAGCAGATAGTCGGCCGCGCCGATGCGCTGCGAAACCTCGTACATGCGCCAGGTCCAGGGCTCGAAATGCTCCGGCCGGGGCGGCCGGCCGAGGCGGCGCGCCCAGTCGGCGACCGCCCAGCCGAACATGCCGGCCCACAGGTTGGAAAACAGCTGCGCGATGCTCTCCCAGTCGATGTCCGGCTCGGCGATCTCGACCCGGTGGCCGAGCGCTTCGCACAGGCGCCCGGCATCCTCGGCCGCGGCGACGCAGTCCGGATGCACCTCGCATCCGTTCATCGACCGGGTCATGATCGCGATTCTGAGCGTGCCCGGATCGGCTTCTACCTCCGCAGCGAAGGGCCGGGCGGGCGGCGGCGGCCCATAGGGCTCGCCCGGCGCGGCGCCGGCGGTGGCGTCGAGCAGCGCCGCGCTGTCGCGCACCGAGCGGGTAAGTGCGTGTTCGTGGACGATGCCGTTGCCGATATCGCCATAATGCGGTGCCAGCGAATTGCGCCCCCGCGTCGCCTTCAGGCCGAACAGGCCGCAGCAGGCGGCCGGAATGCGGATCGAGCCGCCGCCATCGTTGGCGTGGGCGACCGGCACCAGCCCGGCGGCGACAGCGGCGGCCGAGCCGCCGCTCGAACCGCCGGTCGTGCACCCGGTGTCCCACGGGTTGCGCGCCGGGCCGAACAGGGCCGGTTCGGCCGTCGGCAGCAGGCCGAATTCGGACGTATTGGTCCTGCCCGCCATGACGAACCCGGCCGCCCGGTAGCGGGCGACCAGCTCGCTGTCCTGGCCGGAAACATAGCCGTGCAGGAATTTCGAGCCCTCGGTCATCGGCTCGCCGGCGCACTCGGCCGCCAGATCCTTGAGCAGCAGCGGCACGCCGCGAAACGGCCCGTCCGGCAGCGGGCCCCGGGCGGCGGCGCGCGCCTGTTCGAACATCGGATGGACAATGGCGTTGAGCCGCGGATTGAGCCGCTCGATGCGGGCGATGGCGGCATCGGCCAGTTCGGCCGGGCTGACCTTGCCGCGCCGGACCAGGGCCGCCTGCCCGGTGGCATCCAGCTTCCAGAGATCGGCGGTATCCGTCATGCGGCTTCTCCTCCCGCGCGGGCTACAGGTGCGAGCCGCCGCCATCGACGGTGAGCGACTGGCCGGTGAGAAAGCCGGTCTGCGGCGAGGCGAGGAACAGGATGCAGCCGATCAGATCGTCCGGCGTCGCGGTGCGCGGGAAGCACTGGCGCGCGGCCAGGGCCTTCAGCATGTCCGGCGGGGTCGTCGCGCGCGGCACTTCCGTCACCGTGGCGCCGGGCAGGATGCAGTTGACCGCAATGCCGAAGCCGCCCAGCTCCCGCGCCATCGAGCGGGTCATGCCGATCACCGCGGCCTTGGAGGCGACATAGTGGAGATAGCGGTCGCGGCCGCGGTTGACGGCGGCCGAGGACACGTTGATGACGCGGCCCCAGCCGGCCGCGCGCATCGCCGGCACCGCGGCCCTGGTCGCCAGCATCGTGCCGGTGACGTTGACATCGAGCACCCGGCGCCATTCGTCGAGCGGGATTTCCCAGAACGGCCGCATCGCCAGCGTGGAGAAGATGGCGGCGCCGTTGAGGAGAATGTCGATCCGGCCGCGCTCGCGCAGCACGGCCTCGGCCATGGCTTCGGCCGAAGCCGGATCGGCCACATCGGCCGGCACCGCCAGGGCGGCAGCGCCGATCTCGCCGGCCACCGCCGCCGCCTTCGCCCCGTCGATATCGGCGACGACCGGCAGGGCGCCGCAGGCGGCGAAGGCATGGGCCGCCGCCCGGCCGATGCCCTGGCCGCCGCCGGTGACGATGGCGACCCGGCCCTGCAGCCCGTCGATGGCCGGGCGGCCCCGGTCAGGTGCAGAAGCCGCGGGCATTCAGCCAGTCCAGGCAGGTATCGACCGCTTCCTGCAGCTTGTCCTTCTGGCCGAGATAATAGTGGGTCGCGCCGTGGATGACCTTCATGGTCTTGTCGGCGCTGCCCGCGGCCCGATAGATGGCGCCGGTATGCGGCTGGGGCACCGCATCGTCGGCCGAATTCTCGATGGCGAGCAGCGGCACGCCGACCGTGCGCACGCATTTCTCGCCATGGGCGTTGGTATCGTCCGGCGACCACTGGCTGAGCCAGGCGCGCAGTGTGGAGAAGCGGCCGATGCCGACCGGCCCGCTGTTCACCGTCTCCGGCACGCCGAGATAGCAGATGCCGGGCGCGCGGTCGTTCGGGTCGAGCGCCGGATCGAGGAAGCGCGGCTCGGCCATGGTCCGGTGGGTGATCATGCTGCGCTCGACCTCGTTGCCGCCGCGCTTCTTCAGGTCCTCCAGCATCTGGCGGGCCCAGGCGGTCCGCCGCCGCACCCGGTCGAGCTGGGCGGCGCGGTAGCGGGCGATGAAGGCGGCGCTGTAGGGCGGCCGGTTCGGATTGTCCGGATTGTAGAGATCGAGCTCCGGGTCGCGGTTGTCCGGGTCGTTCTCGTCGCGCACCGACGGGTCGATCCAGTCGGTCAGCACGACCGCGCGCGACAGGTGCGCGGCCTGGAAGATGACAGCGTCGGCCGGCATCAGGCCGGCCGCGGTCAGATCGTAGGGATCGCCCGCCGGCGTGTGGGTGACCGTCGGCTTCTCGGCCTGCGACTGGTAGAACAGCGACAGCGAGCCGCCGCCCGACCAGCCGGCCAGGACGACCTTGTCATAGCCCCATTCCTGCCGCGCGTGGCGCACCCAGGCGCCGAGATCGGCGGCGACCTTCTCCATGATCAGCGCGGTATCGTTCTTCTGATAGCGGCTGGCGGCGCACAGGACATGGATGCCGTGCCGGGCCATCGCCCGCGGCATGGGCAGCAGCTGAAGCGTCGAGGCCGGGTGCATATAGACCAGCAGCGTGTCCGAAGGCCGGCCCTCCGGCACAAAGCGGATGCCTTCCAGATTGACCCGGCCCTGGCTGCCGGCAAAGCCGTAGGTCTCGGTGAACCGGCTGGTCTCGTCATGGCCGATATGGGCCCATTCCGGCCGCCAGGTGAAGGTTTCGCGCGTCATCGGTTCCTGCCTTCCGCCGCTCGGTCTGTGCGCCATCCATGCCCGCGCCCGGCGCGCCTGTAAAGGGCCGCGCGCCCCTTGATCGGCGCCGGCCGATCGGCTTTATGGGCCGCAGCCCACCGCCAGGAGCCCGCCATGTACAAGCCCTTCGACCTGACCGGGAAGGTCGCCCTCGTCACCGGCGGCAATGGCGGCATCGGCCTCGGCTTCTGCATGGCGATGGCGGAGGCCGGCGCGGATATCTGCATCTGGGGCACCGATGCGGCGAAGAACGAGGCGGCCGCCGAACGGCTGGCGCCGACCGGCCGCCGGGTGCTCGCCCGGCAGGTCGATGTCGCCGACAGCGCAGCCGTCGATGCCGGCTTCGAGGAGGCCGTCGCCCGCTTCGGCCGGATCGACGGCGTGTTCGCCAATGCCGGCGTCACCGGGCGCAAGCGCAGCTTTTTCGAGATCGACGACGCCGAATGGCGGCGGGTCATGCAGATCAATCTGGACGGCGTGTTTTATACGCTGCGCGCCGCCGCCCGGCACATGGTGGCGCGGGCGGAACAGGGCGATCCCGGCGGCCGCCTGGTGGCAACCGCCAGCCTCGCCGCCCTTTCCGGCGCGGCGCGCAACGAGCATTACGGCGCCAGCAAGGGCGCGGTGGTATCGATGATCCGGGCGATGGCGGTGGAATTCGCCCGCTACGGCATCACCGCCAATGCCATCCTGCCCGGCTGGATCGAGACCGACATGACGGAGGCGCTGTTCTCCTGGGACCGTTTCGCCGAGGCCGCCCTGCCGCGCACCCCGGCCGGCCGCTGGGGTCGGCCGGAGGATTTCGGCGGCATCGCCGTCTATCTGATGAGCGACGCCTCGGCCTTTCACACCGGCGACAGCCATCTGATCGACGGCGGCTACTGGATCTTCTGAAGCTGCGGAGAGCCGACGCGGCGGCCGCCCCGCCGAAGCGGGAGGGCTCTCAGCTTTCGTCCTTCGCCGGCGGTATCTGCAGCTTCCCGCCCGGCTGGCGGTTGCCGCCCGCTGCCGGGGCGCGGGTGCCCGGCTGGACATCGGGGACGATCCGGCCGCCGCCGGCCGCGCCGCCGGTCGTGCCCGTGCCGAGGTCGATCTTCTTTGCATCCGCCGCCTTGTCCGGGGCCTTGTCGCCGCCTTCCGCCGCGCCCGCTCCTGTTCGGCGCTCGCCGCCGGTGCCGGCCTTGCCGGCAGACGGCCGCAGCGAATAGTCCGGCGGGATCGCCAGCGATTCGGCACCGCCGCCGGGGCTCCGGCCCGCCGACCGGTCGAGCTCCCGCGCGATCGGATTGACGCCCTTGAAAGCCTCTTCGAGCGATTCGCACGCGCCGAGCGCAAGAAGCGCCGCCAGCGCGGCGGCAAGGCCGGCCGGCCGCCGGATGGAATTGTCGATCTTTCGCATGGTCCTGGCCCCATCGCGCTGCGCCGGCCGTCCCGGCGGCCGCATCGCTTCGCTATGTAGCGCCGTTGCGCCGACCGAACAAGGAATCGGCCAGCAGAATGGCGACGCCGCAGGTAATCGCCGCATCGGCCACGTTGAAGGCGGGAAAGTGCCAGCCGCCGGCGTGGATATCGACGAAATCGACCACGGCACCCAGGCGCACCCGGTCCACCGCATTGCCGAGCGCGCCGCCGGCGATCAGGCCGACCGCCATTGCCGGCCACCGGCCTTCGAGCGTGCGCAGCCAGATCGCCAGCCCGGCGACGATGGCCGCGCTCAGGCCGACCAGCAGCCAAGGCTGCCATTCCGACTCGCGGTTGAACAGGCCGAAGCCGATGCCCCGGTTCCAGACCAGCACGAGATTCAGGAACGACGCGACCTCGATGGCCGGCCGGGCCGGGCCCAGAATACCGAAAATCCAGAGCTTGCTTGCCTGGTCCAGCGCCAGGATCAGGGCGCCGGGGCCGACAACGAGGCCAAGGCGGCCGCTCGCCATGCCGGTCAGCGCCGGGCCCGGACCGCATCGGCGCAGCGGCCGCAGACCTCCGGCACCGCCGGATCGGCGCCGACATCCGGCAGCTTCTTCCAGCATCGGCTGCATTTGGCGTGTTCGGTCGGCGCCGGCGTCACGGCGACGCCGGGAATTTCCGCCATGGCGAAGCTGCCCGCCGGCCCGGCGGCCGGCACCAGCGTCGCCGCCGAGGTGATGGCGATCTCGGCCAGATCGACCCCGGCCATGGCGGCGACATAATCCGGTGTCGCCTCAACGACCGGCGCGGCGTCCAGGCTCGAGCCGATGCGGCGCGCCGCCCGCTCCTCCTCCAGCGCGCCGGTGACCGCCCGGCGCAGCGCCCGGACCTTCGACCATTTCGCCGCCAGGGCGTCGTCGCGCCAGTCGGCCGGAATGTCGGGGAAGGTGCGCAGATGGACGCTGGCGGCATCCGCGCCATGGCGCGCGCGCCAGGCTTCCTCGGCGGTGAAGCAGATCACCGGCGCCAGCCACGCGCTCAGACAGTCGAACAGGATGTCGAGCACGGTGCGCGCCGCCCGCCGCCGGGGCGAATCCACCCGGTCGCAATAGAGTGCGTCCTTGCGGATATCGAGATAGAAGGCCGAAAGGTCGGTCGCGCAGAAATGGTGCAGTGCGGCGTAGAAGCCGTGGAATTCGAACGAATCGCACGCCTTGCGCAGCTCCCGGTCGAGGGCGTGGAGCCGGTGCAGCACCCAGCGCTCGAGCTCCGGCATCTCCGCCGGCGCGACCTTCTCCTCCGCCGGGAACCCGGCGACATTGCCGAGGATGAAGCGCAGCGTGTTGCGCAGCCGGCGATAGGTATCGGCCTGCTGGCGAACGATCTCCGGCCCGATGCGCAGATCCTCGGCATAGTCGGAGGCGACCACCCACAGGCGCAGGATATCGGCGCCGAAACGGTCGCAGATTTCCTGCGGCGCCGTCACATTGCCGAGCGATTTGGACATTTTGCGGCCGTCCTCGTCGGTGACGAAACCGTGGGTCAACACCGCCTCGTACGGCGCCCGGCCCCGCGTGCCGCAGGATTCGAGCAGGGAGGAATGGAACCAGCCGCGATGCTGGTCGGAGCCTTCCAGATAGAGCGAGGCCGGCCAGGCCAGCGCCTCCTGCTCCTGTTCCAGGCAGAAGGCGTGGGTGCAGCCGCTCTCGAACCAGACATCGAGGATATCGTCCACCTTCTGCCACGGGCCGCCGCTGTGTTCGTCGCCGAGAAAGCGCTCGCGCGCGCCGTCGGCGAACCAGGCGTCCGAGCTTTCCGCCCGGAACGCGGCGACGATACGCCGGTTCACGTTCGGGTCGTTCAGCACCTCGCCGCTCGCCGGATCGGCGAACACGGCAATCGGCACGCCCCAGGCGCGCTGGCGGGAAATCACCCAGTCCGGCCGCTGGGCGATCATGGCGTGCAGGCGGTTGCGCCCCGCCGATGGCACGAAGCGGGTGGCGGCGATGGCGTCCAGCGCGCTCTGGCGCAGGCTGTCCGGCGCGCCATCGCCCATGCCGATGAACCATTGCGGCGTGTTGCGGAAGATGACCGGCTTCTTCGAGCGCCAGGAATGCGGATATTGGTGCTTCAGCCGGCCGCTGGCGATCAGGGCACCGGCGGCGTCCAGGGCCGCGATCACCGCCCGGTTGGCGCCGCCCTTTTCGCCCGCCGAATCGATGACGAACTCGCCGGCAAAGCCGGGCGCCTCAGCGGTGAAGGCGCCGTCCGGACCGACGGTGAAGGGGATGGCGGGATCGATGCCGCGGTCGGCCAGCGCCGCCTCCGCGCCGGTCCAGGCCTCGAAATCGTCGCGGCCGTGGCCGGGCGCGGTATGGACAAAGCCGGTGCCGGCATCGTCGGTGACATGGTCGCCGGCCAGCAGCGGTACGTCGAAACCATAGCCGCCGAGGCCGGCATCGCGCAGCGGATGGGCGCAGACCGCTGCCGCCAGCATGTCGGCCGGAACCGCCTGCCGCCGCTCGAAGCCGTCCACCCGCGCCGCCTTCATGACCTCGCCCGCCAGCGCGTCGGCGAGGATGAGGCGGTCGCCCGGCCGCGCCCGGCTGCCGTCCGCCGCTGCCGTCACCTCATAGAGGCCGCAGGCGATGCGTGGGGAGTAGCAGACTGCCCGGTTGCCGGGGACGGTCCACGGCGTCGTCGTCCAGATGACGACCGAGGCTCCGGCCAGCGCCTCCGGGCCGGCGACGACCGGGAATTTCGCCCAGATCGTATCGGATTCGTGATCGTGATACTCGACCTCGGCCTCGGCCAGCGCCGTGCCCTCCACCACCGACCACATGACCGGCTTGGAGCCGCGATAGAGGCGGCCGTTGGCGGCGAACTTCATCAGCTCGGCGGCGATCAGGGCCTCCGATTCGAAGGTCATGGTGAGGTAGGGATCGTCCCACCGGCCGATCACGCCGAGCCGCTTGAACTCCTCGCGCTGGACCTCGATCCAGTGCTCGGCGAATTCCCGGCATTCGCGCCGGAAGTCGTTGATCGGCACGGCCTCCCGGTCGCGGCCTTCGGCGCGGTACTGCTCCTCGATCTTCCACTCGATGGGCAGGCCGTGGCAATCCCAGCCGGGCACATAGTTGGCATCCCGGCCCAGCATCTGCTGCGTCCGGTTGATGATATCCTTCAGAATCTTGTTCAGGCCGGTGCCGATATGGATGCTGCCGTTGGCATAGGGCGGGCCATCGTGCAGGATGAATTTCTCCCGGCCCCTGGCGGCCTGGCGCAGCTGGCCATAGAGATCCTCGTCCTCCCAGCGCTTCAGGATTTCCGGCTCCTTCTTCGGCAGGCCGGCGCGCATGGGAAAATCGGTGCGGGGCAGGAAGATCGTGTCTCGGTAGTCGATGGCCATCGGCGGGGTCCGATACTGGAGGCCGGGCCGGGAGCGCCCGGCCGGAAGCGGAAAGGGCAGGTGTGCCCGGCGTGTTCAGCGCCCCGCCGGGAGGGCGGCGATAATTCGGCGCGCCGCCGCCGCATCTTCGGCAATCTGCGCCTTCAGGGCGTCCAGGCCGTCGAACCGGGCCTCGGGCCTGACATAATCCACGAAGCGCACGCGGGCGAGCCGGCCGTAGATATCCCCGTCGAAATCGAAGATATGGGCCTCGAGCAGAACCCGGTCGTCGCCGACCGTCGGGCGCCGGCCCAGATTGGCGATGCCGGGCAGCCAGACCGGCGCGCCGCCGCCGGGTTCGTCGAGCGCGACCAGCACGGCATAGACGCCGAAGCGGGGCAGCAGATAATCGCCGGGATCGAGGTTCGCCGTCGGGAAGCCGAGGATGCGGCCGCGCCGGTCGCCGGGCAGGACATGGCCCTCGATCTCCCAGTCGCGGCCGAGCAGGGCGGCGGCGGCGGCCGCATCGCCATCGCGCAGGGCCCGGCGGATGCGGGTGGAGGAATAGCTGTCGCCGCTGCCGTCGTTCACTGCCGGCACGACATCGAGGCCGAACCGGCCGGCGTCGGCATAGCCCTGCAGCGTTGCGGCCGAGCCGCCGCGGTCCCGGCCGAAGACGAAATCGTAGCCGACGACGACCCGGCGGACGCCCAGGCTGCCGATCAGAATATCCTCGATGAAGGCTTCGGCCGTCCGCGTCGCGATCGCCTCGTCGAACGGCAGGACATAGAGCAGGTCGAGGCCGAGCGTTTCGAGCTGTCGCACTTTCGAGCGCAGCGGCGTCAGGCGGAACGGCGCCTCGCCGGGCCGGAACCAGGTCCGCGGGTGCGGCTCGAAGGTGAGCACGCCGGCCGGCGCGGCGGCCGGCCGGGCGGCATCGACAGCGGCGCCGATCACCGTCCGGTGCCCTTCGTGCACCCCGTCGAAATTGCCGAGGGCGAGCACGGCGCCGCGCGCATCGGCCGGGGCGTCCCGCCAGGTCCGGATCAGCCGCATGGTGCGGCCGGTCAGCCGTCGCGCGACGGCACCTTGACCATCGCCTCGCCTTCGATCACCGGCTCGCTGCCCACCATGCAGATCGTGTCGAGGATCGCCCGGTGCTTCTCGCCATTGAGCTCGCGGACCGTCAGGCGGGTGTTCACCGTATCGCCGGCGCGCACCGGCGCCATGAATTTCAGCGACTGGCCCATATAGATCGCGCCGGGCCCCGGTAGCTTGTTGGCGATCACCGCCGAAATGAAGCTGGCCGAAAGCATGCCATGGGCGATGCGGCTGCCGAACAGGCCGTCGCGGCCGAACTCTTCCGACAGATGGACCGGATTGATATCGCCGGAGACGGCGGAAAAATTGGCGATATCCGCCTCGGTGACGGTGCGCGAATAGACCGCCGTCATGCCGATCTCGAGGTCCTCGAAATGGTAGCCGTGCAGTTCGCCGCTGGTCACCGGCGCATAGGCCGGGCCGCGATCTTCGGGCCGCTCGTCGCGGGGCATCTGCTGTCCTCCGGTCAGGCAAGGGGAAAGGCGCCGGCGAAGCTATTGGCGCGCCCGAACCCCGCCAATGCGACGAAAACAACCGCCGCCCGCCGCTACGCCACCCGGTCGATGGCCCCGCCGCCCTCGTCGCGCGCCAGCCGTACCGCATTGCGGACGATGGCGAGGCCGGCGCCGCCGCCGAGGCTCAGGATCGATTCGGGGTGGAACTGGACGGCGCGCCACGGCCGCTCCCGGTGTTCGACCGCCATGACCGCGCCGCCGGCCTCGGCGGTGACCGCCAGCGCCGCCGGAACGTCTTCGATGCGGGCATGGAGCGAATGGTAGCGCCCGACCGTCAGCTGCCGGGGCAGGCCGCGGAACAGGCCGGTGCCGCGGCACTGCACGGTCGAGGGCTTGCCGTGGCACGGTTCGGGCAGCAGGCGCAGGCGGCCGCCGCAGAATTCGACCATGGCCTGCAGGCCGAGGCAGACGCCGAACACCGGCACCTGCATTTCTTCGAGCAGGGCCAGGGTCCGGTCGGTGCGGAAATCCGCCGGCCGGCCGGGGCCGGGCGACATCACCGCCAGATCGGGGGCGAGGGCGCGCAGCGCCGGGGCAAGCCCCGAACCGGCGCCCGTGCCCGCATCGTCGTCGTCGGAGGCGGCGCGCAGCGTGACGACCCGGCTGCCGGTCTGGCGGAAATAGTCGGCAATCGTGTGCACGAAGGAATCCCGATGGTCGATCATGGCGACGGTCATGCCGGCGCCCGGCCGGGAATCCGGCCCGGAATCCGCAGCGCCCGGCCCGGCGGCGGGCCGCAGCGGGACGGGCGCGGCGGCCGGCGCCTCGCCGATTGCCGCCATCAGGGCCGAGGCCTTCAGGTGGATTTCCGCCTCCTC
Source organism: Alphaproteobacteria bacterium (assembly GCA_965221475.1). Classification (GTDB taxonomy): domain Bacteria; phylum Pseudomonadota; class Alphaproteobacteria; order Bin65; family Bin65; genus Bin65. The sequence continues at coordinate 2,287,678 of OZ244891.1, forward strand.
TTCCTCGGGCACGGAATCGTACAGCAGCGTCGCGCCGGCGCGGACTTCGGCCCGGCCGCCGGCGATGCGGATCGTGCGCAGGGTGAGGCCGGTATTGACGTTGCCGTTGAAGCCGAGGGCGCCGACCGCGCCGCCATACCAGCGCCGGGGCGAGGTTTCGTTGTCCTCGATGAACTGCATGGCCGCCAGCTTGGGCGCGCCGGTAACCGTGACCGCCCACATATGGGTGAGGAAGGCGTCGAGCCCGTCGAAGCCCGGCCGCAGCCGGCCCTCGACATGATCGACGGTATGGATCAGCCGGGAATAGATTTCGATCTGGCGCCGGCCGATGACCTTCACGCTGCCCGGCGTGCAGATGCGCGACTTGTCGTTGCGGTCGACATCGGTGCACATGGTGAGCTCGGCCTCGTCCTTGGCCGAATTGAGCAGCCGGCGGATTTGCTCGTGATCCTCCATCGGCGTGGCGCCGCGCCGGATGGTGCCGGAGATCGGGCAGGTCTCGACCCGGTCGCCGGTCACCCGCACGAACATTTCCGGCGAGGCGCCGACCAGATATTCGCCCGCGCCCAGATTGAGAAAGAAGCCGTAGGGCGAGGGATTGGCCGCGCACAGGCGGCGGAAGACGGCAGACGGCGGCTGCGGCGCCGGGCGGGACTGCAGCATGCCGGGCACGGTTTCGAACAGATTGCCGCGGCGGAATTCCTGCTGCGCCTTGCGGACGAGGTCGGCATAGCCGCCCGGCCGGCGGTCGGCCCGCTCGCCGCCGCTGCGGTCGGGCTGCCAGGGCAGGATCGCGCCGTCGCGCGGCAGGCCCTCCGTGCTGCGGCCATCGACCTCGAACTCGTAGCGATGCCGGAAGGCGAGGCCGGCGCGCCGGTCCACCACCGCCAGCTCGTCGGGCAGATAGAGCACCAGGTCGCGCTGGTCCGCCGGCCGTTCGAGGCGGAAGCGGATGGGGTCGAAGGCGAAGGCGAGGTCGTAGCCGAAGGCGCCGTAGAGGCCGAGATGGCTGTCGCCGGTGCGGAACGCGGCGAGGATCGCCCGCACGGCGGAGAATATGCTGGGCTGGCGACTGCGCTCCTCCTCGAAGAAGGGGCGCTCGCCCGGCCGCGGGCGAGCCTCGACGGCGGTATCGGATACCGGGCCGGTCTCAAGGCCGTCCGCCGTCGCGAGCGCCCGGTGCAGGGCCGGCAGCAGAACGGCGCCGCGCGCGTTGAGCGCCTCGGCACGCACGCGCTCGCGCTGCACCGTGACGGCGACGGGCGGATCGACGAAGCCGGTATCCCAGCGCGAATAGCGGCCGGGATATTCGAAACCGCTGGTGAAGACGCCGCCGCGGGCCTCGTCCAGCCGTTCGACGAGGGCGGCGATGGCGGCTTCGCCATCGATTTCCACCGTACTGCGCGCAATCGCCGGGCCGCGGACCGGGCCGTCGGGCGCCGGGCCGGGGGCGCGGACGATGTCCGGCGCGGCCGGCCGGCGGGCATTCTGAAGTTCGGTTTCGAGCATGATCTCTTTCCGGTTCGGCCGGGGCGGAGGACCGCCGGAAAGAGAGTTGCCGGGCCAGAAAAAGGCCGCTCTCCTTCCGGGGCGGCCCTGGCACGGATTTCAACGATGAGGCACGATCAATCCGCTGCAGCCGCCGCTCTGGCGCGCTGCCACCACCGGCCGGTCGTGCGCATCGATCTCATGGCAGCGCCCCATACCGCCCCGCCAAACCGCCGTCAAGCGCGTGTCCCCGGTTCGGGGCGTTTGAGGGGGCGGGGCCCCAGACCGCGCCGCCTGATCGGCGCGGCGAAGAGGAGGGCCTGAGTGCAATGACCATCGCCCCGATATCGAGCCGAGGATGGAAGGCGGGCCGGCCGCCCACAGGGTCAGGGCGCCGATAACGACGCGCACTTGGCCGATAATAAATGCCATCGACAGACCGCACCATGCGACGACACGCTCAGCTTTCATCCGCCAGCAGCGTGTCGAGCCCGGCCCCGGTCAGGCCGCTCGCGGAAGCCTCTTCGCTCATCGCGTCCATCGTCGTCGCCAGGCGTTCCCAGGCGGCGCCGCGGAGCCGCTCATACTGTTCCATCGACATCATCACGCCGACCGCCCGGCCCTTCTTGGTCACGCGCACGGGCGAACGCTGCGCGGCATCGAGAAAATGGCCGAACCGATTCCTGGCTTCTCTGGCGGCAATCTGCTTCATAAGAGTCCTGATAGCTATTATGGCTGCCGGCGACAACCGTTAAGATTTCGACGTGTCGAGAATGAACTGAATTGACCGCTTCTGTCAGTGTTGTAAGTCTGTGGGGAAGCGGTTACTACTACGCAATTCCCTATTTGTATATGTAATCCCTGCCACGTTTATTGCTTCATTGGCAGTTTCGATTCTTTAGTGCAACGCGGGCTGCTATGTCCTTAATTAATTTCGGATTAATTTCCTGTTTTTTCTTTATATCGTAGCTTCCGCAGTTGCCGATACCATTGGTGTTCCGATTGCTGCAACAGACAATCCCAGCGAATGGAGTGGCTGTGCAAACGCTCGTTCAATGCATTCGTTTCAACAGAATCGAGGCAACCGCCGCTCAATTCTCCCACGATATCGAACTGTGGTGTCGGGTAAAGATTCGGAAGACCTGGCTCCTCTGCCAGAAGCAGTGCGCGATGCGTCGACTTCATCACGGCCCAATAGGCTCGAATAAGAGTTTGATGTGGAAACACGTCATAGGCAGCAACGCCATTGCGCGTTCGGCTCAAGTCCTGATGAGCAACGGTCTTATTTCGCCATGCCCGCACCGCCTTCATAGAAGGGTGGTCAAGAGGCTGCTTACAGCTATCGAATATCCAGTCCTCCATATCATCTTTCGGATCGTCGCTTCCTTTTTTTCGGCCCGTCAGGCGGTTATAAATTTCGTTTAGCATTGCGGCCGTTTCCCCCGGTCCGATGGGCGACCATATTGACCCTCCTCCAGCCGCAGCCAATCGTTTCTCGCTCTTCCTCTTCTCAATGTCCCTGGCTTCCCTCCATCCGGATACTCCGGCAATACGCTCGACCCAGCGATCCCGTCTCATTTCGCCCTGTTCGCGTAAACCGCGCAGGCATTTGAGGAATTGTTGTATGCAGGTACTTTTGGGATTGGAGTCCGCCAGTCGCGTCAGTGCGGAGACAGCCCAATGCGTAAAGAACTGCTGGTACTTGTATCCGATTGCATCCGGTATGAACGAACCGTCCGCAACCTGACCTATGCCAACCGCAAGGCCATAGTCGCCGAACTCGCGGCTGAGATCCAATGCCTGCCGCCGCAGCGTCCCCGGACTCTGCTCATCGCCAGCAAACGCCGCGATCTTCGCTTTTACTTCATCGGGCGTCATTTCCGCTCTTCGATTCAAAACAGTCTTTCATTTTATTGTTGCGTTAACGTCCGGTGCTTGTAAAGACCAAACCACCCGGTCGGATATCACATGCGCTTGTGACCTCTCGATCTTATGGACGTGTTGATCGACATCATCACGCCGAACGCCCGGCTCGTCAGAGCAGACCGCCATTGACGACCGGCGACGCGAAAATGCCCGCGAGGGGAGGGCCGGGGTGGCGCGGAGTCGGCGCGACAAGGCTGGCGCGGCGCGCTATGGTCGTCCGCCGGCCGGCGCACGAAGCACGGGCGTATGCAGGCCGGGGGCGAGACGGAACGGGCGGGCATGAGCGGGGCCGACACGCGCAGCGACGATGGGGAGCGCCCGGCAGCCTGGCGGTTCGTCCGGGGTGCGGCCGGCTTCTGCCGCTATCTCGGCCTGCGCTTCTGGAAGGACCGGAATTTCAGCGCCGCCGCCTCGCTCAGCTACACCACCCTGCTGGCCGTCGTGCCGCTCGCCGCCATCGGCTTCTCGATTCTGGCCGCCTTTCCGGTCTTCGACCGCATCCGCACCGACCTGCTCTCCTTCATCCTGAAAATCTTTCTGCCCAGCAATGTCGAGGCGGTGCGCGACCAGTTCGACCTGTTTCTGCGCAATACCAGGGAGCTGACCGCGCTCGGCACCGTCGCCCTGGCGGTCACCGCGGTGATCCTGCTCGATACGGTGGACAGCTGGTTCAACCTCATCTGGCGGCAGCCGGAAGTCCGCCCGCTGGTTCAGCGCATGACCATGTACTGGGCGATCCTCACCCTCACGCCGCTGCTCGCCGGCGGCAGCATCGCGATCTCGACCTATCTGTTCGCGCAGGCGAATCTGGGCGTCGCCGAAGGCAGCTGGGTTCAGAACAATGCCGTGCGCTGGCTGCCGCCGGCATTGCTGTTCGCCTCGTTCGCCGTCGCCTACATGGTCATTCCCTACCGCCGGGTCCGGACTGGCTACGCCGTGCTCGGCGCCGCCGTCGCCCTGCTGCTCTATGACGGGCTGAAATGGGCCTTCACCCTCTATTTCCGCGCCTTCCCGTCCTATGAAACCCTGTATGGCGCGCTGTCCTACATTCCGCTGCTGCTCGTCTGGATGTATCTGGTCTGGTGCGCCGTCCTGTTCGGCGCTCAGACCGCGGCGGCGCTGCCCGAATGGCTGGCCCTGCAGCGCCACCGGCCGGCCGGCGAGGCGCGCACGACCCGCCGCCTCGCCCAGACGCTGTCGATTCTGCACAGCCTCTACCGGGCCGGGCGGACCGGCCGGCCGGTCGCAACCGAAACGCTGCTGGCGCCGCTGCCGGAATCCGCCGAATTGCTGGAGCCGCTGCTGGAACAGCTTGAAGCGCTGCACTATATCGCGCGCGCCGGCGAGGATGCCTGGCTTCTGTCGCGCGATCCGGCGGCGCTGAACGTCTATGAAATCGCCCGCGACCTCGGCATCACGATCCGGCCCGGACTGGGCGAGCTGGACGATACCGGGGACTGGCCCGACCGGCTCGATGCCCTGATCGGCGAATCGGAAACGGCGCAGCAGGCCGTGCTCGGCATTTCCCTGCGCGACCTGTTCGGGCCCGATGCCGGGGATGCCGGCCGGCCGGGCTGAAGCGTCGGTCAGACCACGATGGCCCACTCGCCGTTCGACGTCCGGCAGCGGCGGCCGGAGACGGTTTCCGACCGGCCGTCGGCAAGCTCGACCCGTTCGGCGAAGTTGCGGCACCACCGGCCCTTGCCCGGACCGCGCTTGGCCCGGTAGGGCGGCGAGGTGGGCCGGACGCCGCCGCGATTGCCGGTGCGCGGGTTGCGCCAGCCATAATGGCGGCCGGTCTCGCCATCGTTCATCGCCCGGTTGGCGCGCTGGCGCGCCAGTTCGCGGTCCTGGGCGTCGAGCCCGGCGCCGATCCGGTTGCCGACAAAGCCGCCGATCAGGCCGCCGATCGCCGCGCCGGCAAGCCGGCCGCTGGTGTCGCCCTTGCGGGCCATCGCGGCGCCGGCCAGGGCGCCGATCACGGCTCCGCCCACGGTGCCGCCGGTTTCCTTGTTCGCCCCGGTGCAGCCCGCGAGGACGAGGGCGGCACTCATGCCGACGGCCAGAAACACCTTGCGCATCATGCTCTCTCCAGTTTCCACCTGCGTTTTCCGCCAGCGGCCGCCGGCGCCGGTTGCCCGATTCCTGCCTGCGAATATGGCCATCGTGGGGCGCTCTTGCAACCGCTGCGCCGGCGCTTCCGCCGCCGCTATCCGCGCGGCGCGGAGCGGGATATAGTGCCGGCCATGAGCATCGAACCGACGGCCGAACCCATCGACCTGTTCCACGCCTGGTTTGCCGAGGCGCGCGATTCCGAACCGAACGATGCCAACGCCATGGCGCTGGCCAGCGTCGGGGCGGACGGTATGCCTTCGGTCCGCATGGTCCTGCTGAAGGGCGCGGACGCCGAAGGCTTCGTCTTCTACACCAATTTCGAGAGCCGCAAGGGCATCGAGCTGCGCGCCCATCCCCAGGCGGCGCTGTGCTTTCACTGGAAGTCCCTGCGCCGCCAGGTGCGCATCGAGGGCGCGGTCGAAACCGTGAGCGATGCCGAGGCGGATGCCTATTTCGCCACGCGCGCCCGCGGCAGCCAGATCGGCGCCTGGGCGTCGGAGCAGTCGCGGCCGATGGCGGGCAAGGCCGAGCTGCTGAAACGGGTCGGCGCCTTCACCGCCCGGTTTGCGGTCGGCAAGGTGGCGCGGCCGCCGCACTGGAGCGGCTTCCGGCTGCGGCCGCGGCGCTGCGAATTCTGGCAGAACGGGCAGTTCCGCCTGCACGACCGCCTGGTCTATTGCCGCGAGGGCGCGGGCTGGCGCACCGAAATCCTGTATCCCTAGCGGTCAGGTGTCCTTGTCCGGCTTCTCGACATGCTCCATCACCTCGTCGAGGTCCGAATCGTCCTCGGCCAGGTCGGAAGCGTCCTCAAGGACATCGTCGTCCTCGTCGCCGTCGCTGTCGTCATCGTCTAGGCCGTCCGGCAGGGCGACTCCGTCTTCCGGGCTTTCTTCGTCGCGCGCCGGCTTGTCGGCGGCCTTGCCGGCGCCATCGTCCTGCGGCGCCGGCCGGCGGCTGCGGCCGCGCAGCAGCTCGTCCGGGTTGAAGGTCGCGCCGCAATAGGGGCAGACCGCCGGCACTTTCCCCAGATCGTAGAATTTGCCGCTGCAGGACGGGCAGGCGCGTTTCGTTCCGAGTTCGGCATCAGCCAAGGCGGGTCTCCGGATTGTGGCGGGGACGATGTCGTCGGGAAGGGGCGGTGCCGGCTCGGCGGCAACCTGCTGCAGGCGACATTCGGATGAAGGCGGCTATGTGGTAGAGACGCGCCTGCCGTCAAGACCCGAATCGCGCATCCGCGCTTCGCGCCGCTCACTGGAACCGTGCCCCGCCCCGACCCGATGACCGCCGATCCGTCCGAGTGCGCCGATATGCCGGCCGGCCCCGCGATTTCGCGCCGGGCCGGGCGGTTCGGGGGCGTCGCATCGCCGCCGGGCGACAAATCGATCTCCCATCGCGCCCTGATGCTCGGTGCGCTCGCCGTCGGCCGGACGCGGATATCCGGCCTGCTCGAGGGCGCGGACGTTCTGGCCACGGCGAACGCGCTGCGCTGTCTGGGCGTGCCGGCGGCGCGCCGGGAAGGCGGCATCTGGACGGTCGATGGCGTCGGCGCCGGCGGGCTGGCCGTGCCGGATACGGTGCTCGATATGGGCAATGCCGGAACGGCCGCGCGCCTGCTGCTCGGCATGCTGGCGAGCCACGATGTGCGCGCGGTCATGACCGGCGATGCCTCCCTGCGCCGGCGGCCGATGGATCGGGTCGCCGGGCCGCTGTCGCAGATGGGCGCCCGGTTCGACTGCACCGCCGGCGGGCGGCTGCCGCTCACCGTGTGGGGCGCGCCCATGCCGGTCCCGATCGTGTGCACGCCGCCGGTGCCCTCGGCCCAGATCAAGTCGGCGGTGCTGCTGGCCGGGCTCAACACCGGCGGCGAGACGGCGGTCGTCGAGCGGACGCCGACCCGCGACCATACCGAGCGCATGATGCGCCATTTCGGCTGGACGGTTGCCGCCGAGCGCCGCGAGGAGGGGACGCGCATCGCGGTCGAGGGCTGGCAGGAGGTGGCGGCCGCCGATATTTCGGTGCCGGGCGATCCTTCGTCGGCGGCCTATCCGGCCGTCGCCGCCCTGCTTGCCGGCAGCGGGGCGGCGACCCTGCGCAACCTGTGCCTCAATCCGCTGCGCACCGGCCTCTACGAAACGCTGGCCGACATGGGCGCGGCCCTCGCCTTCGACAATCGGCGGGAGGTCTGCGGCGAGCCGGTCGGCGATCTGACCGCCACGCCCGGCGCGCTCGCCGCGGTCACCGTGCCGGCCGCGCGCGCTGCCTCCATGATCGACGAATATCCCGTCCTCGCCGCCGCCGCCGCACTCGCCCGGGGCACGACCCGCTTCGAAGGGGTCGGCGAATTGCGGGTCAAGGAAAGCGACCGTCTCGCCGCCATCGCCGACGGCCTGGCGCGCTGCGGCGTGCCGGTGCGCAGCGGCGACGACTGGATCGAGATCGAGGGCTCGGCCGGCCGGCCGGTGCCGGGCACCGGCGCCGATCCCGGCCGCCGGGTCGCCACCCGCGGCGACCACCGCATCGCCATGAGCTTTCTCGTACTCGGCCTGGCGAGCCGCGACGGCGTCGCGGTGGACGATACCGCCGCAATCGGGACCAGCTTTCCCGGCTTCATGCCGCTGATGCAATCGCTCGGCGCGCCGGTCGAACCGCTCGGCACGGCGGAGGGCCGGGCCGCCGGAGCGCCATCGTGAGCGCCGCTGCCGGCCCGCCGGCGCGCCCGCCGGGAGAAGCCGCCTCTTCCCTGCGCATGGCGGCCGACGCGCTGTTCCGCGACCATGCGGTATTCCGCCTGGGGTTCAACCGCTTCCATCGCGTCTCGCCGCGCCTGTTCCGCTCCGGCCAGCCGACCCCGGCCCAGCTGCGCCGGTGGACGCGCCGGCATGGCCTCAGGACCGTCGTCAATCTGCGCGGCCGGCACAACTATGCGACCTACGGCCAGGAGGTCGCCGCCTGCCGGGCGCTCGGCCTGGTCCATCTGGATTTTCCCCTCGCCTCGCGGGATGCGCCGCGCAAGGACTGGCTGCTTGGCCTGCTCGACATGGCGGACGGGCTCGACTATCCGGTGCTGGCCCATTGCAAGACCGGCGCCGACCGGGCCGGGCTGTTCGCCGCCGCCTTTCTGCACGGCGTGGAGGGGCAGCCCATCGGGCTGGCGCAACGGCAGCTCGCCCTGCGCTACGGCCACTGGCGCCAGGCGAAAACCGGTATTCTGGATTTCTTTCTCGAACGCTATGCGCAGGAGGCGGGCGGGCAGGGGTTCCGCCGCTGGATCGAGGAGGAGTACGATCCCGCTGCCCTGAAGGCCGATTTCATGGGCCAGTGGTGGGCGAAAATCCTTGTCGACCGGATTCTGCGCCGGGAATAGCCCGTTCGCCCCGCTCCCTTGCACAGGCGCCGGTCGCGCCTCACCTTCGGGCAATGCCCGACAGCGCGCCCGCCATGACCGAGAGTTCGACCGCGGTTTCGGCCGATCCGTTTCCGGCCGTGCGCATCCGCGGCCTGACCAAAATCTATCGCGGCTCGAAGACGGCGGCGGCGAACCATGCGCTGAAAGGGATCGATCTCGATGTCCCGCGCGGCTCGATCTTCGGGCTGCTCGGCCCCAACGGCGCCGGCAAATCGACGCTCATCAACATCATGGCCGGCCTGGTCAACAAGACCGGTGGGACCGTCTCGATCTGGGATATCGACATCGATCGCGAGGCGCGCCGGTCGCGCACCGCCATCGGGGTGGTGCCGCAGGAGCTCAATATCGACGCCTTCTTCACCGCGCGCGAGCTGCTGGATATCCAGGCCGGCCTCTATGGCGTGCCGAAGCGCGAACGCATGACCGACCGGCTGCTGGCGGCCGTGCAGCTCACCGACAAGGCGGACAGCACCACGCGCAGCCTGTCCGGCGGCATGCGGCGGCGGCTGATGGTCGCCAAGGCGATGGTCCACAAGCCGCCGGTCCTTGTGCTCGACGAGCCGACCGCCGGCGTGGATGTGGAGCTGCGTCAGCAATTGTGGGGCCATATCCGGGCGCTGAACCGGGCCGGCACCACCATCCTGCTGACCACGCACTATCTCCAGGAAGCGCAGGAACTGTGCGACCGCATCGCCTTCATCGACCGCGGCACGGTCATCGCCTGCGATACCACCGCCGCCCTGCTGAAGCGGATGGACCGCAAGCAGGTGACCATCGTCGTCGGCGAGCCGCTGGACGCGGTGCCGGCCGGGCTGGCGGCCTACAATGCGCGGCTGATTCCGCCGCGCCGCCTGGTCGTCCGCTATCGGCCGAGCCGCACGCGCTTTCGCGATCTGGTGAACGATGTGCGCGAGAGCGGCCTGACCATCGTCGATCTGTCGACCCAGGAAAGCGACCTGGAGGACCTTTTCCTGCAGCTGACCGGTGCTGCGGCGGACGAGGGCGCGGAATAGCCGGGGCCGTGCGGCCGGGTTCGCCGGCGGCCGGCTCTCAACTGTCCCAGGCGATGCCGCAGACCTTGCCGAAATGGCGCCCCTGCGGGAAGGCGCGCAGGGCCGCGGCGACCTCGCCGAAACCGAAGCGGTGGGCATCGTCCACCACCGGCCGGGTCGCAAACAGGCTCATCGCCCGGTTCATCGCCTCGAACATGGACCGGCTGCCGACCGTGACGCCCTGCAGCCGGACATTCTGGGTGACGACCGGGCCGAGACCGATCGGGCCGGCCGCGCCGGCGAGCACCCCGATCAGGCTGATCGTGCCGCCGGGGCGTACCGCCCGCAGCGATTGCTCCAGCGTGCCCGCGCCGCCGACCTCGACGACATGATCGACGCCGCGGCCGAGCGCCGTCCGGGCTGCCTTCGCCCATTCCGGCGTCGCGCGATAGTTGATCGTGTGGTCGGCGCCCAGGGCTTTCGCCTTCGCCAGCTTGTCGTCGCTCGACGAGGTCGCGACCACTTCGGCGCCGTGCATTTTGGCGAATTGCAGGGCGAACAGGGAGACGCCGCCCGTTCCCTGCACCAGAACGGCATCCCCGGCCTTCACCCGCCCCTGCTCGACAACGGCGTTCCACGCCGTCACCGCAGCGCAGGGCAGCGTCGCCGCCTCGACCGCGCTCAGATGGGCCGGGGCGCGGACGACGCCGCTTTCCGGCAGCAGCATCTTCTCCTGCACCGTGCCGTCCTGCGGGCCGCCCAGGGTGCCGCCCCAATATTCCTCGCGGAAGGTGCCGTCGATCCAGTTCTGGCCGAAGATCGGGCAGACCAGATCGCCGGGCGCGACCCGGCCGATCCCTTCGCCGACCGCCTCGACCGTGCCGGCGCCGTCCGACAGCGGCACGAGCGGCAGTTCGCCGGAGCGCCGGCCATAGCCGCGATTGACCATGACGGTATCGCGATAGTTGATCGACACCGCCTCCATCTTCACGACGATCTCGCCGGGGCCCGGCACCGGATCGGCGCGCTCGGCGAGCCGGATATTGTCCAGCCCCCATTCCCCCTCGATCTGCATGACGCGCATGGCACTCACCTCCCGTTCCGCCCGATCCCGGCGCCGGACCATAACCCCCGCCCCCGCCGGGTCAACCGGCGGCCGGGTGTGCGGTATGGCGGGCCGGGCCGCCACACCGCGCCGCCACACCGCGCCTGGAGCACGGATCGAAAGCGGGGAAGGAACGCGGGGAGGCGGCGCCGGCGCCGGCAGGTCGCGAGATTCCCGTGCCACAACGCGATCACGGGACAGGGATGGACCTCGGGAGGTGGCAGAGACAGTGCGTCCTGCGATCATCCTATTACATTAATTTCTTGCATAACTTGCTATGCAATATTATATTGGCTCTGGGAGGTCGCCATGTCCACACCGCTGATCGGTATGCGATTCAAGGCGTTGCGCGAGGAGCGCAAGCTCTCTCAGGATGATCTTGCGCGAATGTTCGGCTTCAAGGACCGGCAGACCGTCTCGGCCATCGAGACAGGCGCGCGCCGTGTCTCGGCGGACGAGCTCGTGCTGGCGTTGGAGAAGCTGGGCGCGCCGCTCGAATACTTCACCGATCCGTTTCGTCTCGTCGGCGAAGGCCGCTTCTCGTGGCGCCAGACCGGTGTGCGGCCCGAACAGCTCAGCGAGTATGAACAGGAGGCCGGGCGGTGGATCGCCGCGTTTCGTGCTCTGGCGCCGCAGGTCGGTCGCGAGACTCCGCTGATGCGTCAGAAGCTGAGCTTGACCCGCCATTCGCGTTTCGAGGACGCCATGCGGGCCGGTGAGCGGTTCGTGACTGAATTCGCTCTCGGCGAGGTGCCGGCAACTAATCTGGCCGAGGCGATGGAGCGGGATTTGGGCATCCTGGTGCTCATGGTGGATGCCTGCGAGGGCATTTCCGGCGCGGCCTGCCGGCTGCCCGAACTGGATGCGGTCCTGATCGCGCGCCGGGAAGTCGAAGGCCGCCGGCACTTCGACCTCGCGCACGAGCTCTTTCATATCCTGACCTGGGACGCGATGCCGCCGGAACATTCGGAAGAGGCGCGAGAGACCGGCGGCAATCGGGTGGAGCAGCTTGCCAACAATTTTGCGGCAGCAGTGCTGATGCCGGCTGCAGCGTTGGAGCGGCACGGAGAGTGGAAATCGTTGGGCAGGGAAGAACTCATCGCGCGTCTGAACGCGGTCGCGGAAGAGCTTCGGGTGACGTCCTCGGCCCTGCGCTGGCGGCTGGTTGCGCTTGGCCACCTGAAACCGGCGCTGGCGCGCTCCCTGCCGGAAGCAGCCTTGCGCAACAACGGTCGGAAGGTTGCGACGAACACGGAGCCTATCCGGTACTCCAAGCCGTTTGTGGAGGTTCTCGCTTCGGCTGTCGATGAGGGCCACATTTCGATGCGGCGCGCAGCGGGTCTGCTCGATCTGACCCTGGACGATCTGGCGGACCTGTTCGCAACCCATGGCGTCGAGCCGCCCGTGGAATTATGACCGGCAATGGCGCGACACCGTGGCCCCGTACTCGTAGACACGAACGTCATCCTCGAATACCACCGCACGGCTTCATGGCGGGCGCTGACCGGCGGCTACGCGGTGGAGACCGTCGACGACTGCGTGACGGAAACGCAGACAGGCTTTCAACGACGGCGACCGGAGCAACGGATCGACGGTTTGGAATTGCGGCGCTCCCTGTCGGCGATCCATGAAGTGAGCCGGCGCGAGCGAGCGGAGTTGGCCATGCGGGCGCCCGACATCGCCCTGGATCGAGGAGAGGCGTCGCTCTGGGCGCACGCGGCCCATCGGGACGATGCCTGGCTGCTGTGCGGGCCGGACAAGGCCAGTCTGCGCTTCGGGATTCGGCTGGGTTTCCGTGAGAGGCTGGTGTCCCTGGAACGATTGCTTGACGACGCGGGCCACCGGCCGACGCCGGCGCTACGACAGGCATACACACGCAAGTGGCACAACAGGACAGTTGGGCAACTGGTCCTTGCCGAGGAAGGTGGATTGTGAGCTGCCGCCTGCTGCAGCGGTCGACCGGCTTCGCGGCTGCGGATTTCTTGCGCATACGGAACGCCGATCTCGGCCGCTTCACGCTGGACCGGCTGATGCGGATGATCGCCGCCCTGAACGATGGTCTGTGCGTAACGGTGCATGTCAGCCAGCGCGGGATGGAGAGGGCGGCCATGGTTGGCTGACGGGTAGAGCCGGGCAGCGGATCCAGGGGCAAAACCGAAGTTCCACTGAAGGGGAGCAGACGCCTGGATGCTCGCACCAAAGGTGGCGGGCGGGCTACAGAAGTGGAGTGTAGCGGTTCGGCATCGGACTTGAGCGCTGCAGCGAGACGCCTGAAGATGCGTGGCGCGGGCCAAAAGGTGCTGCAGGTGCCGCAGAAGGATATGAGCGCGGCGGCTACGGCCATGCACAAAGCCGGAAGAGGGTAAGCGTTTGGTGAAGCCGCCCCTTTTGGATCAGGGTCCGGCCTTTTGAATGTAAGCGTCCATGAGAGTGGGGGTCGCCCGTGACACTGCAGGATATCTTGCGCCGGGAGCTATCGCCGCTCCGGCTCGCCACCTTCGCAGTGGTGGCGCTCTTGCTGGCGTTGGCGGGCGGAATATGGGCGGGCGATCCCTTCTTGATGCTGGCCTGGGCATGGCCGCTCGGCAACAGTTGGGCTGTCGTGGTGGCGGTTGCGCCCCTGCCGGCCGGCCCGGCGCCCCGCCTGGCGAGGCTGGCGGCTGCGACGGCCTTTCCGCTGCTGCTCATGCTGCTCGGCAGCGCCGCGTGGATGCTGGGCGGGCGCTCGGTCGTCGTGCTGGGCGTCACCGCTGTCTGGGCCTGCGCCATCCCGCTGGCGCTGGCGGCCTGGCGGCACTGGCGCGACAACACCGTGCCGGCGCGGCTGATCGCCAGCGCGGCCCTGGTGGCGCTGGTCGTCGTTCATGGCGCTGCGTTTTTCATGGCGGGCAATCATCGCACCGTCGATTTCTTCGGTGTGCAGCACCCGGTGATACTGCCCTTGTTGCTGATCGGCGTCATTCTGGCATTCTCTGCGCTGGTCGCGCCGCCGTTCTGGCGGCGCTGGCCGGACATGCCGGCCTTCACGCCGGCGATGCTGGGCGGTTGCTGGCTGCTGGCGGTGGGCTTCGAGGGCTTGATCGCGGCGTGGCTCGTCGTCCTGGTCCTGGCCATGCTGACGCCGCTGTTCGCGCGGGCGCCACGCCGGTCGCGTCTTTCGCTCTTGCCGGCCAGCCCGGTCGGGGTGGCAGGGCTGCTTATGCTGGCGGCGGCCCTCGCGGCGCTGGGGGGCGCCGGCGCAGGATTGGAGAGCGCCGGGAGGATCGGCCATTATCGCCTTCCGGAAACCTGGTTGCTGGTGATGGTGGTCACCCTCTATGCGGTGCGGGACCTGGTGATCTGGCGGTTGCTCCGGGATATCGCCAATCGCCTCTACTGGCGTTCGGAGAACCCTTCGTCCGCATCGTCCGGCGAGCGCGTCCTGCCGCTGTTCTGGCTGGCCTGGGTCGTGTCCATCCATGTGGCCGGGGCGCTGGTGGCCGAGCTGGCCCCCGGCTGGATCGATCTTGCGCTCGCTTTCACCTTGCCGTGGACGATCCTGCTGGACCGGGCGGCAGATCCGACATCGCTGAGCGCCGGGCGCTGGCTGATTTCGGCAACCGTCGGCGCCTCGATCGCCGGCGCGGCGGCGCTGTATGCTTCGCGATCTGCTTCCGCACGGGCGGCCCGCACATGACGGCCATGGCGGGGTGACCGCAGCGCATGTCCGGCGCCTTGCAGAAGCGCCTGCTGCAGGAGTTCCGGCGCCCCCGCACCGCCGATCTGCAATCTTTCCGGCGATTCCCTTTGCCCGTGCCGGGCCGCTCTGCTATCGCCCCGGACCATGGTTGCGCGGGTCAAGACCGTTGCCTTTCAGGGCATCGAGGTGCTGGACATCGATGTCCAGGTCCAGATTTCGAGCGGGCTGGTCGCCTTCGTCGTTGTCGGGCTGCCGGACAAGGCCGTCGGCGAATCGCGGGAGCGGGTGCGCAGTGCGCTGACCGCCCTCGGCCTCGCCCTGCCGGCCCGGCGGATCACGGTCAATCTGGCGCCGGCCGACGTGCTGAAGGAGGGCAGCCATTTCGACCTGCCGATCGCGGTCGGCATGCTGATGGCGATGGGCGCCCTGCCGGCCGATGCGCTCGACGGCTATACGGTGGTCGGCGAACTGGCGCTCGACGGCCAGATCGCCCCGGTTGCCGGCGTGCTGCCGGCGGCCATGGCGGCGGTGGGCGAGGGCCGGCGCGGCATCGTGTGCCCGGCGGCCTGCGGCGGCGAGGCCGCCTGGGCCGGCGATCTGGACGTTCTGGCGCCGCATTCCCTGATCGCGCTGGTCAACCATTTCAAGGGCGCCCAGGTGCTGAGCCCGCCGGAGCCGGCGCTGGCCGACGACCGGGAGGGCTATCCCGATCTGACCGATATCAAGGGGCAGGAAACCGCCCGGCGCGGGCTCGAAATCGCCGCTGCCGGCGGTCACAATCTGCTGATGATCGGGCCGCCGGGCGCCGGCAAGTCGATGCTGGCGGCACGCCTGCCTGGCATCCTGCCGCCCCTCGACGCCGGCGAGGCGCTCGAGGTCAGCATGATCCATTCGGTCGCCGGCATGCTGGAGAGCGGCCGCATCACAAGGCGCCGGCCGTTCCGCGATCCGCACCATTCGGCCTCGCTGCCGGCGCTGGTCGGCGGCGGGCTGCGCGCCCGGCCCGGCGAGGCCTCCCTCGCCCATCTCGGCGTCCTGTTCCTCGACGAGTTGCCCGAATTCAACCGGCAGACCCTGGAAGCGCTGCGCCAGCCGGTCGAATCGGGGCGCGCGGTGGTGGCGCGGGCCAATCACCACGTGACCTATCCGGCGCGCTTTCAGCTGGTCGCGGCCATGAACCCGTGCCGCTGCGGCCATCTCGACGATCCGGCGCTGGCCTGTTCGCGCGCGCCGCGCTGCGCCCGGGAATATCAGGCGCGGATTTCGGGCCCGATGTTCGACCGGATCGACCTGCATGTCGATGTGCCGGCGGTGCGCGCGGCCGATCTCTCCCTGCCGCCGCCGCGGGAAGGCAGCGCCGAGGTCGCCCGCCGGGTGGCGGCGGCGCGCGCGATCCAGAAGGCGCGCTACGAAGGCCATGGCATCCGGACCAACGCCGAAGCCGATGGCGATCTGCTGGAAGAGGTTGCCGGCCCGGATTCCGCCGGCCGGGCCCTGCTCACCGAAGCTGCCGGCAAGCTGCGGCTGAGCGCCCGCGGCTATCACCGGGTGCTCCGGGTCGCCCGGACCCTTGCCGACATGGAGGCGGCGGATCGCGAAGGGGCCACTGCCGCCGCCGGCGGGGTCGGCCGCCTTCACATTGCCGAAGCGCTGAGCTACCGGCGCCTCGCGCCGAATGCCGGATGAACGGCCCCCGGCCTTCGATCTCCGGCCCTTCGGCCCGGTCTTCTTGACCGCGGGCGCGCCCGGCATCAGTTTGGCATCGTCCAGCGGCATCCAGCGGCCGGCCTTCGACTCCGAAGTTCCGCCGGCCGGGCCGCCGCCTCCCGATTCCGAGAGTGTGCGATGTTCATCCAGACAGCCGAAACGCCGAACCCGGTGACCCTCAAATTCCTGCCCGGCCGCACGGTGCTGGAAAGCGGCACGGCCGATTTCCCGACGTCGGAGGCGGCCGACGGCCGATCGCCGCTGGCCGAGGCGCTGTTCGATATCGAAGGGGTCGCCGGCGTCTTTCTGGGCTCGGACTTCATTACCGTGACCAAGGCGGGCGGCACGGACTGGCCCCTGCTCAAGCCGTCGATCCTGGGCACGATCATGGAGCATTTCACCGCCGGCCGGCCGGTCATGGCGCCGGAACGGTCCGAGGCCGGCGACGAGATGCCGGGAGCGGACGACGACGATCCGGTGGTTCAGCAGATTCGCGAGCTGATCGATACCCGCGTCCGCCCGGCGGTCGCCATGGATGGCGGCGACATCCAGTTCCACGGCTTCGAGAGCGGCGTGGTCTATCTCACCATGCGCGGGGCCTGCGCCGGCTGTCCCAGCTCGACCATGACGCTCAAGGCCGGCATTGAGAACATGCTGCGCCATTACGTGCCGGAAGTGCACGAAGTCCGCGCGGTCTATTGATGACGGCCGAACCGGCAACGCTGGATCTGATCCTCCGGTCCGCCCGCTCCTTCGACCGCTTTACCGACCGGCCGGTGTCCGACGCGACGCTGGCCGCGGTCTGGGAGCTGATGAAATGGGGGCCGACCAGCGCCAACGGCCAGCCGGCCCGCATCCTGTTCCTGAAATCGGCCGGACAGAAGGAGCGGCTCCGCCCCTCCCTCTCGGCCAACAATGTCGAAAAGACCATGGCGGCCCCGGTTGTGGCCCTGGTCGCCCACGATACCCGCTTCTTCGAACATCTGCCGCGCCTGTTTCCGGCCGCGCCGGACGCACGGCGCTGGTTCGACGGCCAGCCGCACGCCGAAATCACCGCGTTCCGCAACGGCACGCTCCAGGGCGCCTATCTGATCGTCGCCGCCCGCGCGCTCGGGCTGGATTGCGGGCCGATGTCCGGTTTCGACAATGCCCTTGCCGATGCCGCGTTCTTCCCCGATGGCAGGCTGAAGTCCAATTTCCTGTGCTGTCTGGGCTATGGCGACCGCTCGGCCCTGGAAGACCGGGCGCCGCGCCTGTCGTTCGAAGAGGCCTGCGAAATCCTCTGACCGGCCGGCCATGGAAAGGCTGCTGATTTTCGATACCAGCGGCGCGGCCTGCAGCGCCGCCATTCTGGCCGACGGCCGCGTGGTCGCCGAACGCTACCGGGCGATGGTGCGCGGCCATGCCGAACATCTGGTGCCGGCGCTCGGCGAGACCCTGGCGGCGGCCGGCCTGGCCTGGGACCGGCTGGACGGCATCGGCGTCACCCGCGGGCCGGGCGCGTTCACCGGCCTGCGCATCGGCCTGGCGGCGGCGCGCGGGCTCGCGCTCGTCCTCGATATCCCGGTTGTCGGCATCACGACGTTCGAAGCCCTGGCGGTGCGGGCGCCGGCGGGCTGCGTGGTCGCCATCGACACGCGGCGCGAGGATTTCTACTGCCAGCGCTGCGGCCCCGGCGGCACGGCGGCCGGTCGGCCGGAGATTCTGCCGGCGGCCGGCGCCCTTGCGCTTGCCCGGGCCGGCGGCCTGCCGCTGGTCGCCGACACGCCCGGCCTGGCGGATGGACCGGCCGGCGAAAGCGCTCCGGCCGGTCCGCCGCGCGCGGCCGAGTTCGCGCCGGCAATCGCCGCACGATACCGGGAGCATGGCGGCGCCGGCCGGGCGGGCTTCGCCATGCCGCAGCCATTCTATCTGCGCCCGCCGGCAGCACGCCTGCCCGAAACCGCTTCCGCCGGAACATAGAGGGCCGGCGCCTCCGAACCGGCGCCGAGACCCGCCGTGTGCTTCTTGTGTAGATTACAATAAAAATCTTGCCGTCTACAGTAACGTTCATATATTGTCTTCAGTATCGTTCATATTCGGCGCGGAAGCTGTAATGTCGGATCGTGAAGACAGGGAAAAATCGGGCCTGCTGTCGCAGACTGTCGAAATCGTCTCCTCCTATGTTTCGAACAATGTGGTTTCGGTCGGCGATCTGCCCCGCCTGATCGAGGAGACCTATGCTGCCCTCGAAGCGCAGGGCCGCCCGGGCGGCGCCGTGGCACGGGCACGGCCGGAACCGGCGGTGCCGGTCGGAAGCTCGATCCATCCCGACTACATTGTGTGCCTTGAGGACGGCCGGCAGCTCAAAATGCTCAAGCGGCACCTCAAGACCGCCTATGACATGACGCCGGACGAGTATCGGGAGCGCTGGAATCTGCCGCCGGACTATCCGATGGTCGCGCCGAACTATGCCCGGCACCGCAGCCAGCTGGCCCGCCGGATCGGCCTCGGCAACGGCGCCCGCGATGCCGGCGGCCGGGGCAGAAGAAGCGCGTAGCCGCATTTCCCGCGCTCCGGCCGGCGCCGTCTCGCCGACGGCCTTTCGTTTCGGGACTCGTGTTGCCGGCGCGGACGCGATAGGGTGTCGCTGGTGACGGCCGGGCGCGCGGAGCGGCAGCAACAACGCACGGCGAGGCCGGCGGGGCCCGTGCGATCCTGCGCGGCCTTCCGGGCCACATCGGTGGATCATGCCCGATCGGATCGAGAAACTGTGTAGCGAGCGCGGCCTGCGCATGACCGAACAGCGCCGGGTGATCGCGCGGGTGCTTTCGGAAAGCGCCGACCACCCGGATGTCGAACAGGTCTATCGGCGCGCGGTCGAACGCGATCCGAATATCAGCATTTCGACCGTCTACCGGACGGTCCGCCTGTTCGAGGAAGCGAACATTCTGCATCGTCACGATTTCGGCGACGGCCGGGCCCGCTATGAGGAAATGCCCGAGGAGCATCACGACCATCTGATCGATGTCCAGACCGGCGAGATCATCGAATTCCGCAACGACGAAATCGAGCGCCTTCAGGAAGGCATCGCCGCGCAGCTGGGATACGAGCTGGTCGATCACCGGCTCGAACTCTATGCCCGCAAGAGGGCGCGCAGCCCGGCCCGCGACCCGGAAAGCGGATCGTGAGCCGCACCGGCCGCCGATGACCGCGAGCCGGGCCGCCGACCCGCGCGATGCCGAAGGCTTCGCGGCGCGCCAGATCGACGAGCGCGTCGGCGCGCTGCATGTGCGGCTGGCCGAGACCGAAGCGGAGGTCGATGCCGCGCTCGCCCTGCGCTATCGGGTGTTCTACGAGGAAATGGCCGCCCGGCCGTCGGCGGAGGCCGCCCGGCTGAAGCGCGATGCCGACGATTTCGACCCCCATTGCGATCACATGATCGTGCTCAACGACGATCTCGGCGCCGGGCCGGATGCCGTCGTCGGCACCTATCGGATGCTGCCGCGGGCCGGCGCCGCCAGGGTCGGCCGGTTCTACTCCGCAGCGGAATACGATATCGACCGGCTGGTGGCCGAACCGGGCGAGATTCTGGAGATGGGGCGCTCCTGCGTCGACGCCGGCTACCGCACGCGCAGCACCATGCAGGTGCTGTGGCGCGGCGTGTCGGCCTATGTCCTGTCGAACGGTATCGATTTCCTGTTCGGCTGCGCCAGCCTCCACGGCACCGATCCGCACGCCATGGCCATGCCGCTGGCCTATCTGCACCACAATCATCTGGCGCCCGAACGCTACCGGCCGGTGGCGGTCAGGGACCGCTATGTCGATATGGCCCTCGTCCCGGCCGACCGGATCGACCGCAAGGCGGCGCTGCGCGATCTGCCGCCGATGATCAAGGGCTATCTGCGCCTTGGCGGCACGATCGGCGACGGTGCGGTCATCGACCATGAGTTCAATACGGTCGATGTCTGCGTGATCGTCGATATCGCCAGCGTCTCGGACCGGTACTACAAGCACTATACGCGCGAGCTGGACATGCCGGGAAAGCGCCCGGCCGGCAGCGGCGCCGGCTGAGCGGCGACGCCATGCTGTATATTTCCCATATCCGCGCCGCCGTTCGCCTCATCGCGTGCCTGGCCTGGTTCGCGGTGCTGATTCCGGTCCAGGCGGTCTGTCTGGCGCTGCGGCTCGATTTCGCCCGGAAATGGCCGGTCATCGTCTACCGCCTGTTCGCCTTTCTGATCGGCATCCGCATCGTCGCCGTCGGCACGCCGGTAAAGAGCCGGCAGGTGCTGTTCGTCGCCAACCATACGTCCTATGCCGATATCGTCGTGCTCGGCGCGCTGCTGGAGGCCTGTTTCGTCGCCAAGCAGGAGGTCGCGACATGGCCGGTCTTCGGCCTGTGCGCCAGGATCAGCCGCACCCTGTTCATCGACCGCAACCCGCGCCGCGCCGCCGGCCATGCCGAGGCGCTGCGGGACAGGCTGGTCGCCGGCGACAGCCTGATCCTGTTCCCGGAAGGAACGAGCAGCGACGGCAATTTCGTTCTCCCCTTCCGCAGCGCCCTGTTCAGCGCCGCGGCGATCCGGCTGGATGGCCGGCCGGTCCGGGTTCAGCCGGTTTCCGTCGCCTACACCCATCTCGACGGCATTCCGATGGGCCGGCATCTGCGGCCCTTCTTCGCCTGGTACGGCGAGATGGAAATGGCGCCCCATCTCTGGCAGATGCTCGGCATCGGCCGCTCGCGGGTCGAGGTCCGGTTTCACGAGCCGGTGACCATCGACCGGTTCGGCTCGCGCAAGGAAATGGCGGTGCAGTGCCAGGCCATCGTCGCGGCCGGCGTCGCCGGGTCCCTCACCGGGCGGGACCAGACGGGCGGGCCTGCCGGCACCGAACCGGCCGGCGACCGGCCGGCAGAAAGTGCCGCCGCTTGACACCCCTGCCCCCGCGCCTACCGTATGGGGCGTCCAAGCCGCCGCGCCGCCACCGGTAGACGCCCGTATGCAGAAAACGGTCTATATCAGGACCTACGGCTGCCAGATGAATGTGTACGATTCGGCCCGCATGGCCGACGTGCTGGCGCCGGAAGGGTACCGGCCGGCCGCGACGCCGGAGGATGCCGATCTCATCATCCTGAATACCTGCCACATCCGCGAGAAGGCGGCCGAGAAGGTCTATTCCGAACTCGGGCGGCTGAAGCGGATCAAGCAGGCGCGCCGGTCCGCCGGCAAGGCGGCGACCATCGCCGTCGCCGGCTGCGTCGCCCAGGCCGAGGGGGCGGAAATCCGCCGGCGCGCCCCGGCCGTCGATCTGGTTTTCGGCCCGCAGGCCTATCACCGGCTGCCGGCGCTTCTGGCCGAGGCCGGCCGGGCCGGCAGCGCCATCGACCAGGAATTTCCGGCCGACGAGAAGTTCGATGCCCTGCCCGAAGAGAGCGCGCCCCCCGGCCCGGCGGCCTTTCTGACCGTTCAGGAGGGGTGCGACAAGTTCTGTACCTTCTGCGTGGTGCCCTATACGCGCGGCGCCGAATATTCCCGGCCGGCAGCGGCCATACTGGCCGAGGCAAGGCGGCTGGCAGCCGGCGGCGCGCGCGAGATCGCGCTGCTCGGCCAGAACGTCAATGCCTGGGCCGGCGCGGCGCCCGGCGGCGGCAAGGCAGTCTGGCGGCTCGGCCGCCTGATCCGGGAACTGGCGGAAATCGAAGGGCTGGAGCGCATCCGCTACACGACCTCGCACCCGCGCGACATGGACGACGAACTGATCGCCGCCCATGCCGATGTGCCGGCCCTGATGCCGGCGCTGCACCTGCCGGTGCAGAGCGGATCGGACCGCATCCTGGCGGCGATGAACCGGAAGCACGGGGCGGACGACTATCTGCGCCTGGTCGACAGGCTGCGCGACGTGCGCCCGGACATCGCCCTGTCCTCGGACTTCATCGTCGGTTTTCCCGGCGAGACCGATGCGGATTTCGCCGCCACCCTGCGCCTGGTCACCCGTGTCGGCTACGCCCAGGCCTATTCGTTCAAATACAGCGCCCGGCCCGGCACGCCGGCATCGACCGCCAGCGACCAGGTGCCGGAGGCGGTGAAGGCCGGGCGGCTGGAAGCGCTGCAGCAGCTGCTCGATGCCCAGCAATCCGCCTTCAATCATGCCTGCATCGGGCGAACGATGCCGGTGCTGCTCGAGCGCGCCGGCCGCCGGCCGGGCCAGATGGTCGGCCGCAGCCCCTGGATGCAGGCCGTTCATGCCGATGCGCCGGCGGACCGGTTCGGCCATATCGTCGATATCGCGATCGACCGGGCGGGCGCGAACAGCCTGGCCGGGCACCCGGCGCCCGCGCGCGCCGGGCCGGCGCCGCCTGCTGCCGGAAGGGCCAGGGCCGCGTGAGTCGCAAACCGGCGACCGGGGCTGCCATGGCTGCGTCGGGCGACGGCGGCACCAGCCTTCGCATCGACGATAACGCGCTCATGTCCGCCCTGTGCGGCGCGCACGACGCCAATCTGGCGCGGCTGGAGCAGAAGACCGGCGTCACCATCCATGCCCGCGGCAACCGGCTGACCGTGACCGGGCCGCAGGATGCAAGGGCGACCGCGGTCAGCGCCCTGAAATCCCTCTACGACGCCGCGCGCGGCGGCGGCGCGGTGGCGCAGCCGGATGTCGATGCCGCGATCCGCATGGCCGGCCTGCCGGCGGAACCCGGCGACGCGGCCGGCGCGACCGTCCGCACGCCCCGGCGGCTGGTCAATGCCCGCTCGCCCGGCCAGGCGGCCTATGTCCGCGCGCTGCGCGCCTGCGAGATGACCTTCGGCCTCGGCCCGGCCGGGACCGGCAAAACCTATCTCGCGGTCGCCTGCGCGGTGAACATGATGCAGACCGGGCAGGTCGAGCGGCTCATTCTTTCGCGCCCGGCGGTCGAGGCAGGCGAGCGCCTGGGCTTCCTGCCCGGCGATTTGCGCGAGAAGGTCGATCCCTATCTCCGGCCGCTCTACGATGCGCTGTATGAGATGCTGCCCGGCGACCGGGTGGCGAAGAAGCTCGAAAGCGGCGAGATCGAGGTGGCACCGCTCGCCTTCATGCGCGGCCGGACGCTGTCCAACGCCTTCATCATCCTCGACGAGGCGCAGAACACGACCCCGATGCAGATGAAGATGCTGCTGACGCGCATGGGCGAAAATTCGCGCATGGTTGTGACCGGCGATCTCAGCCAGGTGGATCTGCCGCGCGGCGTCCGCTCCGGCCTGCGCGACGCCCTCGAAATCCTCGATGGCATGGACGGGGTGGGCTTCGTCCATTTCGACCATGCCGATGTCGTGCGCCACGATC
This sequence comes from Alphaproteobacteria bacterium, assembly GCA_965221475.1. Taxonomy (GTDB): domain Bacteria; phylum Pseudomonadota; class Alphaproteobacteria; order Bin65; family Bin65; genus Bin65. The sequence continues at coordinate 2,311,398 of OZ244891.1, forward strand.
TGGTGTCGCGCATCGTGCGGGCCTACGACGCCAGGGACGAGGCCCAGGGCCGGCTGAAGCTGGAGCCGGACGACCCGCCGGGCGACCGGGTACCGGCCCGATGACCGGCCCGGTGCTCGCCTTCGGGCCCTGTGCGGCCTGCTGGAAGGAAAGGCACGGCGATGCCGAGGCCCTGTGCCGGGCGGCGGTCCGCGCCACTGTCCGGCAGCTGCCCGGCCTGGATTTCGCCGGATGGGAGCTGGGCATTGCGATGACCGACGATGCCGGCATTCGCATTCTGAACCGCGACCATCGCGGGATCGACCGGCCGACCGATGTCCTGTCCTTCCCCATCGACGCCCCCGCACCCGGTGGCGGCCCGCCCGACCGGATCGGCGCGCCGGGCGGCCTGCTGGGCGATATCGTCCTGTCGGGCGAGACCGTCCTGCGCGATGCCGCCGGGCTCGGCCGGTCGCCGGCCGACCATCTCACCCATCTGGTGGTGCACGGCATGCTGCACCTGCTGGGCCACGATCATGAGAGCGCCGCCGAGGCCGGGCGCATGGAGGGGCTGGAGATTGCGATTCTGGCCGGATTGGGGATTGCAAATCCCTATGCCGGGCCACACATGCCGGACATGCCCCGGACGTCCCAGGAAGCGGAAAATGCCTGAGCAACCGGGCGGCGCGCCCGACGACGCGCCCGCAGAGAGTCGCGGCGACGACCCCCCGGAGCCGCCGGCCGAAACAGTGCCCGACAGCGGAACGATCCCGAATGCGGTGCCCGGCCCGGCTTTGGCGCCGGCCGATTTCCCGCGCGAACCGGCCGCGTCCGCCCGCCCGGCGCGCGGCCCGTTCCTGCGCTTCCTGCGCAGCCTGCGCCGGCCGCGCAACGGCGAACAGATTCGCGACACCATCGGCGAACTGCTCGACGACGCCGGGCCCCAGGCGCCGATGGCGGCCGACGAACGCCGGCTGATCCACAACATACTGCAGCTGCACAATCTGACGGTCCGCGACGCCATGGTGCCCCGGGCGGATATCGCGGCGGTCGATATCTCGACCGGCCTGCCGGCGCTGATCGAGCTGCTCGACAGCGAGACCCATTCGCGGCTGCCGGTCTATCGCGGCACCCTCGACGAGATCGTCGGCATGGTGCACATCAAGGATGTGCTGCCCTTCTGGAGCGAAAAGCGCGGCTTCAGGCTGGAAAAAATCGTCCGCAAAGCGCTGTTCGCGGCGCCCTCGATGAGCGTGCTCGACCTGCTGGCGGAGATGCGCGACACGCGCATCCACCTCGCCCTGGTCGTGGACGAATATGGCGGCATCGACGGGCTGATCACCATCGAGGACCTGGTCGAGGAGATCGTCGGCGAAATCGAGGACGAGCACGACGATGCCGAGAGCCCGAAGATCGAGGAGATACGCCCCGGCATCGCCGAGGCCGACGCGCGGGCGCGGGTCGAGGACCTGGAAGCCCTCTATGGCGACCTGCTGACCGACGGCGAGCGGGACGATATCGATACCATCGGCGGGCTGCTCTTCTTCCTCGCCAACCGGGTACCGATCCGGGGCGAACTGATCCGCCATTCCAGCGGGATCGAGCTGGAAGTGCTGGAGGCCGATCCGCGACGCATCCACCGGGTGCGGCTGAGAAAGCTGCCGCCGCGGCGCCCGGAACCGCCTCCGGGCCACTGAATGCTGCACCGGCCGAAACGTTCCGGGTGGCGCGATGCCGCCCTGGCGGCGCTCGCCGGCGCGCTCTGCGCCCTCGCACAACCGCCGCTCGGCCTCATACCGCTGCTGTTCGTCGGCTTTCCGCTCCTGTTCCGGCAGCTCGAGGCGGCCGACCGCCCCGGCCGTGCCCTCGCCGCCGGGTGGCTGTTCGGCATGGGCTATTTTTCGGCCGGCCTGTACTGGCTCGGCCTGCCGGTGGTGATCGACGTTCCCGACGAAGGCGTCAGGGACCTGCTGCTCGCCGCCGGCGTGCTCGGCGTTCCGCTCGCCGGGCTGGCGGCCGGCGCGCTCGGCGCCCGGCTGGCCGGCCGGCCGGTCGCCGGCTGGATCGCCGGTGCGGCCCTGGTGGTCGCGCTCTGGATCGGGCTTGCCGTCGCCGTGCTGCCCGGCCGCTTCACCTGGATGATCCCGTTCAACGTGCTTGGCCTCGGCGCGGTGCTGGCGGCCACGACCGCCGCGGCGACCTTCATCGCATGGCGGGCAGCGCCGGGCGGCATCCGGCGCGTGCTGGCGCTGGCTGCCGCGTGGGCGGCGCTCGAATGGGTGCGCGGCACCGTTCTCACCGGCTTTCCGTGGAATCTCGCGGCGGCGGTCTGGATCGAATTTCCCGCCGCGGCGCAGTCGCTGGCCTGGTGGGGGCCGTTCGGCCTGAGCCTGGTGACGGTCGCCCTGGCCAGCCTGCCGGGCGCATTGCCCGGCGGCGGCTGCCGCAGCCGGCGCACCCTGGCCTGGTCCGGCGCCCTCGCCCTGGCGTCGGCCGCCGTCCTGGCTGCCGGCTTTCTGATCGTGCCGGCCCGTGTGGAGACGGTGCCGGGCGTACGGCTGCGCATCGTCCAGCCCGCCATCGCCCAGACCCTGAAATGGCGCGTCGGGGCGCGCCGGGAGATTCTGCTGCGCTATGCCCGGCTGACCCGTTCGGCCGGTTTCGGGCGCGCGACCCATGTCGTCTGGCCGGAGACGGCGCTGGCCTACCGCCTGCAGACCCGGCATGCCCCGGTGGCCGTGACCGGCATCGTCCGGCAGATTCTGCGCAGCGCCATTCCTGCCGGCGGCGTGCTGCTGACCGGCGCCAATCGCGATGCCGGGCCCGACACGTGGAACAGCGTCCATATCGTCGACGGCGACGCGCGGGTTGTCGCGACCTACGACAAGCATCGCCTGGTGCCGTTCGGCGAATATGTGCCGGCTCGCGCCTTTCTCGGCCGCATCGGGGTCGCGAAAATCGCCCATGGCCGCCGCGACTACGCGTTCGGGCCGGGGCCGCGCAGCCTCGCGGTGCCGGGCGCGCCGGACGCCAGCCCGCTGATCTGCTACGAGGCGATCTTCCCGGCCGAAGCGGTCGGCGCGCGCCGGCCGGGCTGGCTGCTCAATGTCACCAACGACGCCTGGTTCGGCAACAGTGCCGGGCCGTACCAGCATTTCGCGGCCGCCCGCCTGCGCACCGTCGAACAGGGCCTGCCGATGGTGCGCGCCGCCAATACCGGCATTTCGGCGGTGGTCGATCCGTGGGGGCGGGTGACGGCGCGGCTGCCGCTCGGCGCGCGCGGCGTGCTCGACGCCGATCTGCCGGCGGCCCGCCCGGCGACGCTCTATGCCCGCTACGGCGATCTCGTCTTTCTGGCGCTGCTGCTGGCGGTCGGCGTGCTGGCCTGCCTGGCCCCCGGCCGGCCCAGGCCCCGCCAGCCGATCTGAGGGAGATTCCGGCTGCCTCGCTTGCGCGGCCCGGCCGCGGTCTCTAAGGTCCGGCCCGTGGCCCGGCCCGACCGCCGCCGCGGCCGGCGGTGCCGGTCGCCGCCACCTGCCGAAGCCGACCGAAGGAGAGTGCCTGTGCCGAGCGCAAATTACCTGTTCACGAGCGAATCCGTCTCCGAAGGCCACCCCGACAAGGTGTGCGACCGGATTTCCGATGCCGTCGTCGACGGGTTCCTCGGCGCCGACCCGGAAGCCCGGGTGGCCTGCGAGACCCTGACGACGACCAACCGGATCGTCATTGCCGGCGAGGTCCGCGGCCCGGCACCGCTGATCGACGCCAAAGGCAGGGTCGACAGCGGCCATATCGAGGAGATCGCCCGCGCCGCGGTGCGCGACATCGGCTATGAGCAGGAAGGCTTCCACTGGCGCCATGCCGAGGTGCAGGTGCACCTGCACGGCCAGTCCGGCGATATCGCCATGGGGGTGGATGCGGCCGGCAACAAGGACGAGGGCGCGGGCGACCAGGGCATCATGTTCGGCTATGCCTGCCGCGAGACCCATGTGCTGATGCCGGCGCCGATCCACCTGTCGCACCAGATTCTGCTGTCGCTGGCCGAGGCGCGCCATTCGGGCGCCGAACCGCATCTCGGCCCGGATTCCAAGAGCCAGGTGACGCTGCGCTATGAGAACGGCAAGCCGGTCGGCGCCACCTCGGTGGTCGTCTCGACCCAGCATTCGGCAAAGGTCGATGCCGACGCCGTGCGCGAAATCGTGCGGCCCCATGTCGTCAACGTGCTGCCCGAAGGCTGGATGTGCGACGAGGAGAACTTCTATGTGAACCCGACCGGCCGCTTCGTCATCGGCGGCCCGGACGGCGATGCCGGCCTGACCGGACGCAAGATCATCGTCGATACCTATGGCGGCGCGGCGCCCCATGGCGGCGGCGCCTTTTCCGGCAAGGACCCGACCAAGGTGGACCGTTCGGCCGCCTATGCCGCGCGCTATCTGGCCAAGAATGTCGTGGCGGCGGGCCTGGCAGAAAAATGCGTCATCCAGCTCGCCTACGCCATCGGCGTGGCGCGGCCGCTGGCGGTCTATGTCGATCTCGGCGGCACCGGCCAGGTCGACGAGGAGAAGCTCTCCGAAGTCCTGCAGGCGCTGATGAACCTGTCGCCCAGGGGCATCCGCGAGCATCTCGGCCTCAACAAGCCGATCTATGCGCGCACCGCGGCCTATGGGCATTTCGGCCGCGCGCCGGAGGGCGACGGCGGATTCTCGTGGGAACGGACCGATCTGGTCGATGACCTCAAGGGAGCCTTCTAGCGCCGGCCGGGGCCCGGATGCGAAGCCGGCGGCGACCGACGACGGCGCACCCGCCCGTTTCCACGGCCGCCGGCGCGGCCGGCCGCTGCGCAAGGGCCGGTCCCGGCTGATCGAAACCCTGCTGCCGGACCTGTCGATCCGCCTGCCGGAGGCCGGCACGCTCGATCTGTCCGCTCTGTTCGCAACGCCCCGGCGCGCCTTCTGGCTCGAAATCGGCTTCGGCGCCGGCGAGCATCTGGCCTGGCAGGCTGAAGCCCATCCCGATATCGGTTTCATCGGCTGCGAGGCCTTCGTCAACGGCATCGCCTCGCTGCTGCGCCATGTCGAGGAGCGCGGACTCAACAATATCCGCATTTTCGACGACGACGCCCACCGGCTGCTGGCGGCGCTTCCGGCACGGTCGATCGGGCGCCTGTTCCTGCTCCATCCCGACCCGTGGCCGAAGCGCCGCCATCGCCATCGCCGCCTGATCCAGGGCCCGACGATCCGGCGCTTCGCCGAGCTGATGCCGGCGGGCGCCATCCTGCGCGTCGCGACCGATCATCGGGTCTATCTGGGCTGGACGCTGCGCCTCATGGGCGCACAGCCCTGGTTCGACTGGACCGCGCGCCGCGCTGCAGACTGGACGGAGCGGCCGGCGGACTGGCCGCAGACCCGCTACGAGGCGCGGGCGTGGCGGGAGGGTCGGGCCTGCACCTATCTCGCCTGGCAACGCAACCGGACGGCGGTCCGCTAGGTTTCCGATACCGGCAGGGCGGCGCGCCGGCGCCGACAATCGCCATGGACGCCGCCGTGCCCGATACTATAATCGCCGCTCGCCAGCCCCGACCGGCAGAAGGCCGGGGATCGCGGGCGGGCCGTGCAGCGCAGGAGGCCGAGGGCCATGGACCAGGTCTGCCCGGTAACCGGCGACAGACTCGCCCCGGCCGCCGGAGGGGACGACCCCACCCTGATCATCTCCGGCGCCAGCCGGGGCATCGGCCACGCCACGGTCAAGCGCTTCCATCAGGCCGGCTGGCGGGTCATCACCATTTCGCGCCAGTCTTTCGACAAGGCCTGCCCGTGGGAGCATGGCGCGGACAATCATGTCGAGATCGACCTGTCCGACCTGGTGGCACTGGCCGAAGGGCTTGCCGTGCTGAAACGCAAGCTCGCCGGCCGGCCGCTGACCGCGCTGGTCAACAATGCCGGCATTTCGCCCAAGGACCGGGACGGCGGACGGCTCGGCACGGTCAACACCAGCCTGACCCTGTGGCAGGAGGTGATGACGGTGAATTTCTACGCCCCGCTGCTGCTCGCCCGCGGCCTGATGCAGGAGTTGCGGGACGGCCGGGGCTCCATCGTCAATGTCACCTCGATCGCCGGCAGCCGGGTGCATCCCTTTGCCGGCGCCGCCTATGCCACCTCGAAGGCGGCGCTGGCCGCGCTCACCCGCGAAATGGCCAACGATTTCGGCCCCTCCGGCATCCGGGTCAACGCCATCGCGCCGGGCGAAATCGATACGGCGATCCTCTCGCCGGGCACGCAAAGCATGGCGGAACGGGAGATACCGATGCGCCGGCTCGGCCAGCCGGAAGAGGTGGCGTCGGTGATCTATGCCCTGGCGACCGATGTCGGCGCTTATGTGAGCGGCGCCGAAATCCACATCAATGGCGGCCAGCACGTCTGAGCGCCCGGCCCTCCTGCCGGTCCGCGCCCCGCCCCGCGCCACCCGGCGGCCGGCCGGTGCTGGACGGCGGCGGCGCAGGCGGATAAGCATGGGGGCCGGAACGGCTTCGGGGCTCCAGCGGGCATGGATCTGCACATCGACGGGCTGAGCCACCGGTATGGCGACATGCCGGTGCTGGACGGGATCGATCTCCGCATCGAGAGCGGCCGGATCGTCTGCCTGATCGGCCCGTCCGGCTGCGGCAAGTCCACCCTGCTCCGGCTGATCGGCGGGCTCGAACAGCCGGCGTCGGGCTGTGTCGTCCAGGTCGGCCGGCCGCCGGATGGCTGTCTCAATCCGCTCACCTACATTTTTCAGGATTTCGCGCTGCTGCCGTGGCGCACGGCGCGGGGCAATATCAGCCTGGTCCTCGAGGATCGGGGCCTCGACGCCGGCGAGGCCGGGCGCATCGTCGACGATGTGCTGGCGCGCACCGACCTGTCGGAGTTCGGCGACGCCTTCCCGCGCCAGCTCTCCGGCGGCATGAAGCAGCGGGTCGCCATCGCCCGGGCGCTGGCGGTCAGGCCGGCGGTCTTCCTGATGGACGAGCCCCTCTCCGCCCTCGACAGCCAGACCCGGGACCTGCTGATCGACGATCTGATCGGCCTGTGGACGCGCGAGCCCTTCACCGCGGTCTACGTCACCCACAATCTGCAGGAGGCGGTGCGGCTCGGCCACAGAATCGTCGTGCTGTCGCGCCGGCCCGGCCGCATCCGAGACCTGGTCGCCATCGACATGCCGCTGGAGGACCGACCCGGAGCGGCGGCCGAACTGGCGCAGACGCAGCACCGTTTATGGGCGCTGCTGCGCGAGGAGGCCCAGGCCGCCGACCGGGAGCTTGCCGATGCCTGACGCCCGGCCGCTGAGCGGGCTGCCGGCCCGGCCGTCTTCCGGGCAGCCGGTGGCGTTCCGCGGCGGCGGGTTTGCGCCGCGCCCGCTCGGACCGATCGGCCCGGCGGTCTTCGTCGTTCTGCTCGCAGTCTGGGAATTCGGCGCGCGGATCGGCTGGATCGCGCCGCTCGTTCTGCCGGCGCCCAGCGAGGCCTTCGCCGCGCTCGCCTATCTGGTCGAGACCGGCGAGCTCTGGCAGCATCTGGGCTCTTCCCTGTCGCGCCTCGTCATCGGCTGGAGCGCCGGCATGGCCCTCGGCGTCGCCGTCGGCTTCGCCATCGGCCTGTTCTCCATCGCCCGTTCCGGCCTGGTGCCGGTGGTCGCCGCCCTGTTCCCGATTCCCAAGATCGCCCTGCTGCCGCTGTTCATCGTCTGGTTCGGCATCGGCGAGGGGTCGAAAATCGCGACCATCCTGTTCGGCACCTTCTTCCCGACCGTCATCGCCACCTATGGCGGGGTCGATTCGGTCGACCGCAATCTGATCCGCATGGGCCAGTCCTTCGGCCTGCCGTGGCTGTCCATCGTGCGCAAGATCGTGCTGCCCGGCGCGTTGCCGGCGATCCTTTCCGGCATGCGCATCTCGGCCTCGATCGCCATCATCCTGCTGGTTGCGGCGGAGATGATCGGCGCCGAATTCGGCGTCGGGGCCTATGTCCTGCAGGCCGGCAACCTGTCGGCGACCGATCAGCTGATCGCCGGCGTGGCGATGCTCTCGGTGCTGGGCCTGGTCGTATCCTGGCTGATCGGCCAAGCCGAGCGCTATTTCCTGCGCTGGCGCTCGTAAGGCGAACGCCCGCGCCTGCGCCGGTTACAGACCGAGGCCGGGCTGGGCAACCGTCGGCGGCTCGATAATGAGGGGCGCACCGCCAACCTGCCCGCTCTTGCCGATCAGCCGCTCGTCGAAGGTGTTCAGGACCGGCGCCCCGGCGGCCAGCGCCGAAGCCACATGGATAGCATCTTTCGGGCGGATGCCCTTGTCCCATACCAGATCGCGGGCCGCCTCGCCGATGCGCCGGGTAACGGCCATGGTGTGAATGTGCTCTCTGGCGAACAGCCCTTCCACCCTGGCACGGCGATGCCGCGGCAGGGCGTCTCGCGGCCGCAGCATCAGCACTTCGGCAAGGGTCAGTGCGCTCGTGACGATTTCAACCCTGCCGAGCTCGGCGAGCTGCAGCACCTCTCCGCATTGCCGGAATTTTTCCGGTTCTTCCTGCAGCCAGCCAAGGAAGCAACCGGAGTCCCAATACCGTCGTTCGACCATTACCCGGCGCGCAGCAATCCGCGAAAGGCTTCGATCGGGGTCCGGTCGCAGGGAAACGGCTCCACCGTATCGGCCCGGATGCTCATCGGCCGGCCCTCGGCATCGTAGCGAACCATGCCGTGCGCTGCGACGCGCTGCCGCCACATCGCCCCTGTGGCATCGACCAGATCGTCCGGCACGGTGCACCGGACTCCCCGGTCCCAGATCGGTTCGTAGATGACGAAATGGGGGCCGCCTCTGGCGCTCAGCGTTTCGAGCCTGCCCTCGACGGTTCCGTATTCCGCGAACGAATCGGGTTTTGCCGGCGCATCCTCATCGTTGCGGAGCATGTCCTCGGGCCTTTTCCCGAGCCAGATCCGGGTTCCTTCGACCGGCCGGGGAAAATCCCGGAAGCGGGCTCTTGTCCTTTCCGGCGGCTCGCGGATGAGCTCGCGGACGCGCCGGGCGGCGGTCCGGTCCGCGGCCGGGGCGATATCGGCGCCGATCAACGTGCTGCCCCTGGCGACCGAAACTTCCCAGATGACGGCCTTCGCATCGCCGCACGCATCCTGGGCGATGCCGTTCAGCAGATCGGCGAAGGCGCGGACGGATTTGACGAATGCCGGGGCTGGAATGGTGTCCGGCCCCAGCTCCAGCGTCAGGACGGATACAATATCGTCGGGGCTGGCCATGGCGCGGTCCTCCGGGAGACCGGAGAACGCTACACCAGCGGCGATTCCCGGTAAAGCGCGGCGGCCGGGGAGTCTGCGGCAAACGAAAGGGACCGGCCCCCGAAGAGCCGGCCCCGGATCGCTTCGGGGCGGCCGTTCTCAGTTCGCCTTGACGAAGCTCGTGTCGACGATCTGCTCGAGCCTGACCGTCTTCGGCACGAAGCCCTGGGACTGGTGCCAGGCCAGCTGGCGCCGGATACTGCCCATATCGAGCGAGGCGCCGGGATTGAGGTACATGGCGCCGGCCTTGATCGAGCGCGCTGCCTTCGCATAGGGGCGCGAGGTGTAGACATATTTGTGGATCAGCTTCACCATCGCCTCGGTCTCCGCCGGGTTGCGGCTCTGGTTCAGCATCACGCGGTTGAAATCGGCAATGCCCTTCGCATAGGCGCGCAGGAACTTGCGCACCAGCTGCGGCTTGTTCTCGATATTCCGCGTCGAGGTCAGCAGCACGGTGATCTGATAGTCGGGCAGATAATCGCGCAGCCAGCCGATGATCTTGCCGGCGCCCGCCCGGTCGAGCGGCTTGGCGATATGGGGGACCATGAACATGGCATCGACCTGGCCGGACTTCATGGCACCGATCATGGCGCCGACCTTCTGCAGCGGGCGGACCGTAATGTCCTTGATCGAATAGCCGAACTTCTGCGCCACCATCGCACCCATATAGTGGAAGGTGGAGCCGACCTGGGTCATCGCCAGCGTCTTGCCCCTGAGCTGTTCCGGCCGGGTGAAGCCGGCCTTGTAGGCCTTGGCGGATGCCATGATCGCGATGCCGTCCACGCCCTTGCGCTCATGCAGCACGCCGCCGACCGCCTTGAGCGCGCCCTTGGCGGCGAGATTCATGAAGCCGCCGGTCACCCCGGCGATGGCGAAATCCGCATCGCCGGCCGCCACCGCGACCGCGGTCGGCGCGGCCGCCTGGAAGAAGCGGAATTCGACGTCCAGCCCTTCCTGGCTGAAATAGCCCTTCTCCAGGGCGATGAAGCCGGCGCTGTGGGAGGTGAAGCGCAGGGCGCCGACCACCAGCTTGTCGGCGGCGAAGGCGATCTGCGCCGTCCCGGCGGTGGCGATCAGTGCGGCCGCGGCGCCGAGCAGACAGCGGCGCGAAGGCAGGTGAAATTGCGTCGTCATATCGTTTCCATCCCTTCTGTTTCCGTTCGATGCAGAGACCGTCCGGCCTTCTCCGTGACGATCCCCGCCGGCGTGCGTTTCTGGCACAGGGCGCGGCCGAAGCGCCAGCCCCTTGAGGCCGGCCGCACAGCGGCAGCGCCGCTTCAGTTGCAGAGGCGGCCGTTCGACGCGCCGGTCGCGCCGCCATTGCGGCAGCCGGCGCCGGACCGGACCGTTCCCGCGGTCGCCACCGGCCCGGCGAGGCCGGCGTAGCGCGCATCGACCTGTCTGCGATAGGCGAGGAAGCGCTGCAGTTCCCGGCCCTTGAGACGCCGGCTCGAAGGCAGCGCGATCCGGCGCGGATTGACGTGCCGGCCGTGGCGCAGAATCTCATAATGCAGGTGCGGGCCGGTCGAACGGCCGCTGCTGCCGACATAGCCGATGGTCTCGCCCTGCCGGACCCGCGAACCGACCCTGAGGCCGCGCCGGAAGCGGCTCATATGGGCATAGGCGGTCTCGTAGACGCTGCCGTGCCGGATGCGGATATAGCGGCCATAGGCGCCGAACCAGCCGATCCTGACGATGCTGCCGTCGCCGGCGGCATAGATCGGCGTACCGGTGCGGGCGGCGAAATCCAGGCCCTTGTGCATTTTCGTGTATCCCAGAATGGGATGGCGACGCATGCCGTAG
>OZ244891.1:2327500-3111988 GCA_965221475.1 Alphaproteobacteria bacterium
GAACCCGGGGAACTGAAACATCTAAGTACCCGGAGGAAAGGACATCAACATGAGACTCCCTTAGTAGTGGCGAGCGAACGGGGACCAGGCCATTAGCAAACTGTTCGAACTGGAACCGTGCTGGAAAGCCGGACCATAGCGGGTGACAGTCCCGTACAGGTAACAGGACAGTGCGCTATCGAGTAGGGCGGGACACGTGGAATCCTGTCTGAACATGGGGGGACCATCCTCCAAGCCTAAGTACTCCTCAACGACCGATAGCGAACGAGTACCGTGAGGGAAAGGTGAAAAGCACCCCGATAAGGGGAGTGAAACAGATCCTGAAACCGGACGCCTACAAGCAGTGGGAGCCCCCTTGAGGGGTGACCGCGTACCTCTTGCATAATGGGTCAGCGACTTGGTCTCCGTAGCAAGCTTAAGCCGCTAGGCGTAGGCGCAGCGAAAGCGAGTCTGAACAGGGCGACGAGTTACGGGGATCAGACCCGAAACCTGGTGATCTAGGCATGGGCAGGCTGAAGGTGCGGTAACACGCACTGGAGGGCCGAACCCACCGATGTTGAAAAATCGGGGGATGACCTGTGCCTAGGGGTGAAAGGCCAAGCAAACCAGGAAATAGCTGGTTCTCCGCGAAACCTATTTAGGTAGGCCGTCGGGTGAATGCCTGCGGGGGTAGAGCACTGGATGGGCTAGGGGGGCGCGAGCCTTACCAAACCTAACCAAACTCCGAATACCGTAGAGCAATGCCCGGCAGACAGACGGCGGGTGCTAAGGTCCGTCGTCGAAAGGGAAACAGCCCAGACCGCCAGCTAAGGTCCCTAAATCATGGCTAAGTGGGAAAGGATGTGGGACGACCAAGACAGCCAGGAGGTTGGCTTAGAAGCAGCCATCCTTTAAAGAAAGCGTAACAGCTCACTGGTCTAATCAAGTTGTCCTGCGCCGAAAATGTAACGGGGCTCAAGCCATGTACCGAAGCTGCGGGCTCTTCGGAGCGGTAGCGGAGCGTTCCGTATGCCGGTGAAGCGCATTTGCGAGGATGCGTGGAGGTATCGGAAGTGAGAATGCTGACACGAGTAGCGATAAAGAGTGTGAGAAACACTCTCGCCGAAAGCCCAAGGGTTCCTGCGTAAAGCTAATCTGCGCAGGGTTAGCCGGCCCCTAAGGCGAGGCCGAAAGGCGTAGCCGATGGGAACACGGTAAATATTCCGTGGCCTGTCAGGAGTTGACGAAGGCCGAAAGCTGTCTGTCCTTATCGGATTGGACCGGCAGCCTGGGACTTCCAGGAAATAGCCCTGACAACAGACCGTACCCCAAACCGACACAGGTGGGCTGGTAGAGCATACCAAGGCGCTTGAGAGAACGGTGCTGAAGGAACTCGGCAAAATGCCTCCGTACCTTCGGAAGAAGGAGGACCTCGCCCGGGCAACCGGGCCGGGGTGGCACAGACCAGGGGGTAGCGACTGTTTACTAAAAACACAGGGCTCTGCGAAGTCGCAAGACGACGTATAGGGTCTGACGCCTGCCCGGTGCCGGAAGGTTAAGGAGAGGGGTGCAAGCTCTGAACCGAAGCCCCGGTAAACGGCGGCCGTAACTATAACGGTCCTAAGGTAGCGAAATTCCTTGTCGGGTAAGTTCCGACCTGCACGAATGGCGTAACGACTTCCCCGCTGTCTCCAGCACCGACTCAGCGAAACTGAATTCTCCGTGAAGATGCGGAGTAGCCGCGGCTAGACGGAAAGACCCCGTGCACCTTTACTACAGCTTCGCACTGGTATTAGGACCGTCATGTGTAGGATAGGCGGGAGCCTTTGAAGCGCTGGCGCCAGTTGGCGTGGAGGCATCCTTGAAATACCGCCCTTGACGCTTCTGATATCTAACCGCGATCCGTGAACCCGGATCCAGGACCGTGCGTGGTGGGTAGTTTGACTGGGGCGGTCGCCTCCCAAAGAGTAACGGAGGCGCGCGAAGGTTGGCTCAAGCTGGTCGGAAATCAGCTGTGGAGTGCAAAGGCATAAGCCAGCCTGACTGCGAGGCCGACGGGCCGAGCAGAGACGAAAGTCGGCCTTAGTGATCCGGTGGTCCCGCATGGAAGGGCCATCGCTCAACGGATAAAAGGTACGCCGGGGATAACAGGCTGATGATTCCCAAGAGTTCACATCGACGGAATCGTTTGGCACCTCGATGTCGGCTCATCACATCCTGGGGCTGGAGCAGGTCCCAAGGGTACGGCTGTTCGCCGTTTAAAGTGGTACGTGAGCTGGGTTTAGAACGTCGTGAGACAGTTTGGTCCCTATCTGCCGTGGCTGTACGAGACTTGAGAGGAGCTGCCCCCAGTACGAGAGGACCGGGGTGGACGTACCTCTGGTGTACCTGTTGTGGCGCCAGCCGCACCGCAGGGTAGCTAAGTACGGACGGGATAACCGCTGAAAGCATCTAAGCGGGAAGCCTCCCTCGAAACGAGGTCTCGCCTGAGAGCCGTGGAAGACCACCACGTCGATAGGCCGGGTGTGGAAGTGCAGCAATGCATGAAGCTAACCGGTACTAATCGCTCGATCGGCTTGTTCCTTCTCCGGCCTGGCAAGGGCCGGAGCGGAAAATCTCGCATGCAGCGGCAAACGCCGTGCTCCGATGATGCAAGGCCACCGCCCTCGCGGCGCGGCGGCTTGCATCGGCTTTCCACTTCACCGCTGTTGCCGGTTCTCAAAAACCGGTGCGGCAGCGGCGATGCGCAACATTCCGGCCAGCTTTCGCCCCGCAACGCCCGTCCGACGCATATGCGTACAGCGCCGTACGGGCAATGCGTACGGTCCGGCATTTGCCGGGCCCCTTGCACGTGCGGGGCCTGTGTTTGCATGGCCTGGTGGTTATAGCGAGGGGGAAACACCCGATCCCATTCCGAACTCGGCCGTGAAGACCCTCAGCGCCGATGGTACTGCGTCTCAAGGCGTGGGAGAGTAGGTCGCTGCCAGGCCTTGCAAACACAGGGGGGCGGGCGCGTGGCGCTAGACGCCCCGGGGCACCGGAGCCGCAAAACGCGGCTGCAAGGCGCCGGGATCGCAAGACGCCCGGACTGCAATGCGCGGCCGTCGGGCACCGGGGCCGCAATGCGCGGCCGCAAGCGCCGGAGCCGCGGGCGAATGGGGAGAAGCCGACCCACTCGCCGTGGAGCCCCAATGGCGGACCTCCGGAAGAGACCGAAACGCCCCGACTACCTGATTTCGATCGTGCAAACCGTTTACCCCCGGAACCGGGCCGGCCCGTCGCCGTACCGTTCCGGGCCCTGTCTCCGACGCGGGGTGGAGCAGTCTGGTAGCTCGTCAGGCTCATAACCTGAAGGTCGCAGGTTCAAATCCTGCCCCCGCAACCAAAAAACCCCGCTTTCTCAATGAGTTAGCGGGGTTTTTCTTTGCTTGATCCAAGCCTCGTTGTCACCAGGTACCACATAGGTACCATCGTGATTCCAAGTTCTGCGCATGTGTGACGGGCAGTCGCCGTTTTCGTTCGGTCACGGGGTGCCGGCGGGGGATGATCTCTCCGGTTTGGAACCGGCCGGAAATCGGGTTCGCATCTCACCCACCTGTAGCACCCCTGGCGGCCTATCCGGGCGCGCGCCGGGCTCGAAGATGTGCGCATCCACGATTTGCGCTACAGCTTCGCCTCCCGCGCGCTCGCGCTCGGCGAGAGCCTGCCGATGATCGGCAAGCTGCTCGGCCACACCCAGGTACAGACGACGGCCCGCTACGCCCACCTCGCCCGCGACACCGTCAAGGCCTCCGCCGCCCGCATCGGCGACAGCATCGAGCGGGACCTCGAAACCGCAGACTGAGGACGCTTCGCGATCGGGCGCTCATTCTCATGTCCGAAGATTGCCACAATCTTCGGACAGTCTTTGAAGCATCCAAAGAATGCGTCGAGGCCCACCGCGACATCATCGAGGTCCTGCCGGATCGCCGACGGGGCCTCCGCACGAGGTAAGCATCGCCGGGCGATAGAACGGATTGCGCTTATCCGGCGAGAACCCGCTTGAGCCGGTCGAACGCGGCGGCGTGCTTCCGCTCGTCCATGCGATCGAGATTGATGAGCTTCCATCTGACCGCCGGCAAGCCGGCGATATCGGGCAGATCGATAAGCGACCAGTCCGGCTCCCGACCCTTGACCGACAGTAGGAAGGCGCGGTCCTCGTCGGTCAGCGCGCCGTGAATCTCCGCGACAAGCCGCTCGCGCGCATCGAGCAATGTCCGAAGCGGAACCGGGTCGCGGGTCATCTGCCTGAATTCACCATCGTAGAGGCCGGCAATGTCCCGGCGCCTCGGATCCAGAAGCTCGGCCATCGGCCGGTTGTGGCCGATCAGATAGACGAGAAAGGTCTTGAGCAGGTCGCGGCCGATGCCTTCGTTCTCCAGCAGCAGCGCGATGTCGAACAGATCGCGCGGGTGCTGCCGGTCGAGCGCGGCGCACATCTTGCCCGCGTAGAGATCGTTGAACGACAGGAGCCGGTTCTCCGAATAGCCGAGGCTCTCCTCGACCGCCGCGACGACCTCCCGGGTTTCAGCGGGCCACACCGCGCCCCGCGCGACCGGCGAGATCTCGACCTTGATGCGACAGCCGTCCACGGCCAGGTCCAGCCGCAAGGCATCCGTGACCGATGGATCGGTGGCCCGCGCCCCGACGCCAGGAATGGCCGCCTTCAGGTCTGCCGCGACCCTGTCGAGGCCCAGCCGGATTGCGGGCAGAGCCTCCGCGCGGGGCAAGCGCGGCAGATAGGTGAGGTCGATGTCTATCGACAGGCGCGGCAGGTCTCGCAAAAACAGGTTGATCGCGGTGCCGCCCTTCAGGGCGAACTCTTCCCGTCTGGCGACATAGGGCAGCACCCGGACGACGAGCGCCGCCTGGGGATAGAACGGGTTGCGCCTATCCATGCATCGCCCTCGGCACGGTGATCCCGTATTTGCTCACCAATCGTCCGTCCTTCTCCAGAACCCGCTTGCCCCGGCCGAGATCGAACTCGCCGGCGTCGAGCCGCTTCAGCCAGGGATGCCCCTCCCGCTCCGCCAGCCAGAAGAACAGGCGCTTGACCTTGACGCTGCGCGTCTGCCGCAGCAGCGCGGCCAGCCGGCGCGGCGACAGGTCGCCAAGGCCTTCCATCGCTTGCCCGGCATGCTCGAACGATATCCCGGTCGGCACATCCTTCAAGATCTCGAACAAGGCCCGTTCGAGGGTCGAGGTCCGCATCGTCTGGAAACCGTCGCCCCAGGGAACATCGACGGTGAAGGCCGACATGGAACGCTCTTTGCAACCCGGCGTCGCAAGCCATGCCACGCCATGATGGCGGAATGTCTCCGCCAGGCCGAGTTTGCCGATCCATGACGGCATCGGCCCGGAGCCGTGCAGGTGTATCCTCCGCCGGCCGGACAGGGGCAGATACTGGACCCTGCCGTGAAGCTCCAGCGCGGTCGCTCCGCCGACCGCGAGGTCGCAGCCCATCCGCTGGAGCGAGCTGACTACCCCCTGCCAGACAAGCCGACTGCCCGGACGGACATACACGCCGGGCCGGAGCGGCAGGAGCTGCCCGCTCTTGACCAGATTGTCGATAGCGTGCCGGGCGACGCCTCTCCCCATGAGCCACGACCGGCTGACCAGAAGGCCGTTCGGGACCAGATCGGGCAGCTCGGCGCGCAACGCGGCATTGAGAGGCATGGTTCGGCTCCGTGCGATTCCGCAGCGATCATCGCCGCAAATGATCGTCTGACGAAACCGAATATAGGGAGGCTTGGCGGTTTGAGCAATCGCCAGTTTGCGGCGCTCCACGCCGTCAACACGCCGAAGGTCAAACTCTGCCCACGATCCGCAGAAATCCCGACAGCCGGGCCATGAGGGCCAGGGGCAAGAGCGCCACGCGGGTGTCAGGGTCCATAGAACAGCCCTTGACAGTCGGATTACGTATGGTAAGATATTATTACCAATGGCGGAGGTGCACATGACCATGAACGAAATCGAAGCCAAAGTGATCGCGGGGCTCAAGGAAGTCCAGCAGCTCAGCGGCCGGGCCTGGACCGACCTCAAGCCCTCCTCGACGCCCATCGGCGAGCTGGATGGGTTCGACTCGCTCGCGTCAATCGAAGCGACCGTCGTCATTGAGGAAAAGCTAGACTGCAAGATCGAGCATGACACTCTCTTCATCTCGGACGACGGCACGAAGGCCCTGACGATCAAGCAGATTTGCGAGCGCCTCGCCAAGCTCTTGGAAACGACCGGCAGGAGTAGGCGATGAGCACCGTGTCGGAACGACTCCGTGTCGCGCGTGAGCAGGCCGGTCTGTCGCAGGGACAGGTCGCTCGCATACTCAACAAGCACCGCCCAACCGTCTCTGAGATCGAGGCCGGACGGAGACGAGTCACGGCGGAAGAGCTGGCCGCCTTCGCGAAGATCTACAGTGTTTCCACGGACTGGCTGACCGCCTCAAGATCTGAGGAAGAGGACATCGACCCTCGCGTTCAGCTCGCCGCACGAGAGCTCGCCAATCTGAAGCCCAATGACCTCGACAAGGTGCTCAAGCTGCTGACCAGCATGCGAGGTCCCCGGGAACCGAAATGATCTTTCGTCGTCTCGCGATCGAAGCCGCCAGAGCGGCCGCGCACCTTCGCGCGGATCTGGGAATCGGCCCGGCCGACGCGGTTGATCCGCTCGACCTCGCCGAGCGCCTCGGCGTCGTCGTCCGGCTTGCCCCTGCTCCAAGTCTTGAAGGCATGTACTCGCCCGAAGGGCCAACAATCATTCTCAGCGCCGAGCGCCCCGCCGGCCGACGGCGCCATACCTGCGCCCACGAGATCGGCCACCATGTCTTTGGACACGGCCTGCGCCTGGACGAGCTTGTCGAGGACGCTGGCAAAGCAGGCTGGCAGCCCGAGGAGTTCATGGCCAATCGGTTTGCCGTCGGCCTGCTGATGCCGAAGCTGGCAGTCGAATCGGCGATAACGCGCCGCGGCTGGAACGCGGCGACACTGACGGCGGAGCACGCGTTCGTCGTCGCCCAAGACCTCGGGGTCAGCTATGGCAACTTTGTCAGCCACCTCGAGCGTACGCTCGGTATCCTCGACACGGCGCACGCGCAGCAACTTCGCCGTGCAAGCAAACGGCTTCCGCACCTGCGGGCAAGCATAGCCGGGTTCCGAGTCGCTCACGATCTCGTCGTTGCCGACCGCGAGTGGGGAGCCCGCCCCATCGATGTGGAGGTTGATGACGTGGTCCTCGTTTCCGACGGAGTTGCTCCCCAAGGCGAATGCGTCGAGCTCGTGTACAAGCCTGTGCCTCATCTACGGGCGGTAGCCGCGGGCCAAGGGGCTGTGGGCATAGGAGCGAACCCTAAGCCAGCAACAATCCGCGTGAGTCGACGGAACTTCGCAGGCCTCGCGCGGTATCGCCACTTGGAGGATCCAGACGATGCCTTCTGAGCACTACATCGAAGACGACAACTTGTCGGTGGCTTGGGGGCGGGCGATCCAACTCGTCAGCGCGCCTGGCCGCAAGGAGGTTGCCCCACTGATCGTGACGATAACCGGATTCGACCCGCGAGAACGGTTCTTCGAAGATATCGAAATCCGAAAGGCACTCGATGTACTCATGGATCGGAAAGGAACCGAAAGCGTCGAGACTGTAGCGAACACGATCTTTCCTATCGCGTTGTGGAATCCAGCAGCTTCGCGAGAACAGCTATTTGCCCGCTACAATCGAATCGCCAAAAGGATTCGCCACGCCTCACGCAAGAACCATCACGGCGTGTACTTCGAGCGCATGATCGACAACGGCGCTACCGGACGCGAAAACCAGCTCGAATTCATAATCAACGCGTATCACTCGCGGGATGGCACTCGGCGCAGCATCCTACAGGTGGCAGTGTTTGACCCGAAGAAGGACCACACGCCCGCCGCCCGGCTGGGATTCCCATGCCTACAACACGTCACGTTTGCGCCCACGAAAGATGGACTCAGCGTCAATGCATTCTACGCAACCCAATACATGGTCAAACGCGCCTATGGTAACTATGTCGGGTTATGTCGCCTCGGCCAGTTCGTGGCGCATGAACTCCGTATTCCCCTAGTGCGGGTTACCTGTTACGCAGGCATTGCTACGCTCGATGCCACGAAAACAGAGATTGCGCCCCTGCTGCAAACTATCTGCCACGTAAAGCACCAACGGGAAGAGGAGGCATAGCATCGTGGAGCTCAACGATTATCAGGCGCGGGCAAGCCAAACCGACCAAAACCCTCCGCCCGCCAAACCCGAAGTGGACTTCACTATGCCGCATCGCCACGAGGTGATCCCCCTGCTCGGCCTCGTCGGCGAAGTTGGGAGTTTGCTGGGCGAATACAAGAAGCTTCTGCGCGACGGATCAATCCATCGCAAATTCCCCGATGAGGTTGCCGAAGAGCTGGGTGACATCCTGTGGTACGTCGCGAACGCTGCTAGTAAATTTGGCCTCTCACTGAACGAAATTGCCGTAAAGAACTTATCAAAAGTAGAGGATCGCTGGCGCTCGTCCGACGGCGAACGCATTCTCTATGATTGCGACAACCCGGAAGATCAACAGCTTCCACGCTGCTTCCAATACCGCTTCGAGGAGTGCATGATCGCCGGCGCGAAGAAGCTCCTTCTCGTCGATCAGCTCTGTGGTGAAGCGACCGGCGATCCTCTAACCGACAACGCCTACGAGGACGATGGTTACCGCTTTCATGATGTCATGCACCTCGCCTTCGCTGCGTGCCTGGGCTGGTCACCGGTCCTTCGTAAGCTGTTGCGCAAGAAAGAGCAGATCGTCAATAGGACGCCTTCCAGGTTGGACGATGTCGAGGACGGTGGGCGCGCTCAGGTGATCGAAGAAGCAATCGTGGCGGCCGCCTATGTATACGCATCGAACCACGGCTTCCTCGAAGGCATCGGCGCGATTGACTGGCGACTCCTTCGCCACATCAAGGAGATGACCTCGCACCTCGAGGTGAAGAACGTCAGCACGGGGGAATGGAACGATGCGCTCTTGTGCGGCTTCGCCGTCTGGCGAAAGCTATGGAACCATCGCGGCGGCCTCGTGTGTGGTGATCTCAACGCGGGAACGCTCAGATTCAGTCCACTGACACCACGGGAGCAACAGTGAAAGACGTCTGATATACCGCTTCGGTATTTCCGCTGCGCGGGAATCTACGATTCGCGCGTAGCCTCGGGTGGCAGTTCCAGATTCCACTTCGGCGGGTACCATTGTGGCAATGGCTCCCGACTTGGGGAAAACTTCTGCTTGATGCGTGTCCGTCCCGACGGGACCTGGAACTCAGGGTGAGTCACACGCGCGTACTTGTCGAGTTCGCAAAAGAGATTCTGGCAATCGACAAGCTGCAAAGATCGGCCCCAGAGGTCCTGGAACGAC
Source organism: Alphaproteobacteria bacterium (assembly GCA_965221475.1). Classification (GTDB taxonomy): domain Bacteria; phylum Pseudomonadota; class Alphaproteobacteria; order Bin65; family Bin65; genus Bin65. The sequence continues at coordinate 2,336,913 of OZ244891.1, forward strand.
ATCCCCAGGCGATCGATCTCCCGGCTAGTGAGATCGACCACAGCACGGATCACGTCAGCGTCCGCTAAGCCATCCACGTCGGCGAAGCACTTTCGGATGCCGTCGCGAGCTCCAGGCCCTGCCACAACGAAGTCCATTTCCGAGAAATCGATCATCGCGCTGTAATTGAGATCAATAGAGAACTGGAATGCGAGAAATTTGCCGAGAGAAGGGTAGCCGAGCAATACCTCATATACGCCCTCGAGCGAGCGTGCCTGCTGAATCTTTGCTGGAGCGTCATCGAGCATCATGTACTCGAGCAATCGAAGGTGATTTCGGTGCTTGCGTCGGCAACCGAATGAAGGCGATGGCATGATGTACGCTGCCGAATAGACCCGTTCGTTCCGGTTCATCATTCCGTCAAGAACGCGAGCATAGCGCTGGAGGTCAAAAGTCTTCCATTCCGGAATTCCGACGGCGTCGCTAAGCGCCTTCCAAGTCTCGATGCGATTGAAGAACTTGAACAGAAGTGCCCGGAAGAAAATTTCCTCCGTGGACTGCGGACCTTCGTAGAGGACATGACGGATCAGATATTGGCTCACGCGGTCCGCTGCCCGGTAGGCGTTCGTAAACCGATGGCGAGCAAGCACACGATCGTCGGTCCATGGAGGAGGCATCCCGATAACTCGTTGCATGAACAGATTCTGACGCCGCACCGCGAAGCGCCAATAGGTGTCGAAGACAGGCGTCGCTTTCAGGACACGGCTCGGCGTCACTTCGATCTCTCTAACGTTGGCAGAAAAACTTTCGCGCATTGGCCTTAATGAAACCTCATAGTTGGACTGAAAGCGGATTTGGAGTAGTCCGGCCGTATCCTTGTATAAAGTTTCTGGCATCGCATGTGGTCGTTCCTCCGGCCGGCAGATATCGGCTTTTCATCGGCACAGCTACCACCGTCATCCACGGGCCGGTGGTGACCGGGTAGCCAGGAAGCGACGCCATTTCTCCTCGCTCATTCCTTCCGATCATCGTACTCAAACCCCGTCGAAGGGCTGGCGTTGACTTTGACATCTTTGAGCCGGGAGTATTATTCACGCTTAATGGCTACGACTTAACTCATGGGCCGTGACCTCGACCGGCAATATAGCTCACTCGGCTAAACTCGATCATCCACCGGCACAAGACCCACGCTCAGTCGCGTGCCTGTGGCTTCCGCGTAGCGGCGCAGGGTCGCGAAGGACGGTGAGACCCGGCCGCCTTCCAGCCGTGCGACCGCGGACTGTGTGGTGCCGAGCCGCCGGGCAAGCTCCGCCTGCGTCAGCTTGGCTGCTGTGCGGGCGCGGACCAGCGCTTCGATGAGCGCATACTCCTCGTCCGCGCGCGCATATTCTTCCCGGAATTCCGGGTCTCCCATGAAGCGCACCTTCAGGTCCTTCAGCTTCGTCATGTCGTCACCTGCCTCATCCGTTCCCGGGCGGTCGCGAGCGCTCGGTGCGGTGTCTTGCGCGACTTCTTCTCGAAGACATGCAACACGACCACCGGCCGGCCCGTCGCGGTCACATAGATACCCCGCGCGATGCCGCCGGCCGCACGCACCCGAAGCTCCCACAGCTTCCCTTCAAGGTGCCTGACATGCGGTGCGCGCAGCGCCTCCAACCCGACATTCTCTACCGTCTCCAGCAGCCGCACCAGCCGGGCGCGCAATGCAACCGGCAAGGCCGCGATTTCGGCATCGACGGCCGATACGGTTTCGACCGTCCAGTCCATGCCGGGCATATAGCCTATCCGCTATACACTTTCAATCGAACAGCTCGCTTGCGTCGACTGGATGCTGACGCCATTGCCTCCTTGCCGCCGCTCACACGCCCCGCGACACCAAGAGGAGAGGTCTGGCCGTGAGCGGGGCGGCGGGTGGGGCTTCGGAGGGAGCCGCTGCCGCCGTTCCTCTTCACCTCTCCAGGGAGCACGGCATCATGCAGGCGGTTCTAGCGCCGCGCGGCGATGCGCGCACGTTTCTTACCCACTTCGTCGGCGGCGGTCTTGAGGATGACCGGTATGTCGTCGAGACCTTCCGTTCGCTCGCCAATGGCGACATCGTTCCCGTCCAGGCGGACGGCGCTAAGCCGAAGGGGCGGCGCAAGGCGCGCGGCAGGGTTCTGCCGCTAAAGGCGGTCGAGAACATGCGGCCCGCGAGGGACGAGATCATCATCGCGACGGGGGTCAAGCTCCGCACCTGCGGCGTGCAGCTTTGGGGCTGGCGGAGTCTCGGGATATTCGCCGACCGCCGGCAGCGGGGCTGACTCGCGCTCTCCACCGGACGTCCGGCCGGCCCGCCGCCGGCCGGGGCGTCCATCGTTCGGGACACGAACATGACAGGAGGGCGCCGTGGCGTATCGAGACCCCGAGGTGCAGAAGCGGAAGGACCGTGAGCGGCATCGCAGGCGGGTTGACGAGCGGCTCGCGGCCGGCCTGTGTCCGAAGTGCGGGAAGCGTGCTCCGGCGCCAGACCGTTCTGTCTGCGATGTTTGCGCGGAGAAGGGCCGGGCTGCCGGGCGGGCGCGGGATGCGCGTCTTCGCGTGGCGGGACAGCCCCGGCGCGATCCCGACCGTGCGAAAGCCTATGAGCGCGAGCGCTCGCGCCGGAAGGCCGAGCGGCGGCGCGAGGCCGGGTTGTGCGGCAAGTGCGGGCGCAATCCTGTCCCGCCGGAGCGCCGGACCTGCGAGCCCTGCGCGGCGAAGAGGCGCGCGGCCGACCGCGCCCGTTATGCCGAGGCCAGGGCGGCCGGCCTCCAATATGGCGGCAGGCCGGCTGCGGCCAAGCGCAAGGCCGCCCGCATCGCCAGCCGCAAGCGCCATGCGGCCCGCCGCGCGGCGAATGCCTGCACACGGTGCGGACACCGGACCCCGGTCGCGGGCGGGACGCTCTGCGCGCCCTGCCGCGCCGTACGGCGCGAGGCGGCGCGCGAACTCTACGCCGCCCGGCGCGCCGCCGGCCTGTGCGTGAAGTGCGGCGCCCCGGCCAACGGCGGCGAGGCCAGATGCGCGCCCTGTTCGGTGCTCCAGTCCGACAGCCGGTCCGCCGAGCGCAAGAACGCCGCGAACCGCGCCCGCTACTGGACCCGACGCCGCGCGGACCGCTGCACGGACTGCGGAGCCGCGTCCTTCGGCGCCGCACGCTGCGATGCGTGCGCCCGCCGGTCGTATGAGCGCTCCGATCATGTCCGCGGCATGCCGGCCTGGCCGCCGAGCTTCGCCGTGTTCCTGCTCGGGGCCGACGAGCCGCTTGCGGTCTTCGACGACGAGATGGAGGTTGCGGCCTTCATCGCCTTCGAGAAGCTCGACAGGCGCCAGGTGGAGGTGGTCCGGGACGCCAGCCCGCTGGCCACGCTGGCGGGCTGGGAGTGACGCTTGCCGCAGAGGGCCGATACAGACGTCTTGCCGGCCCGCCAGCGGCGGGGGGCCGTGCAAGGGGGAGGAAGCGACCGATGAGCATGGACAGCCTGCCCGAGGAGGTGGATTTCGTCTTCTTCGTCGAGGCGCTGCCCGACGACGGACTGCATCGCCTGGCGATCGCCGTCGAAGGCATGGACGCCCCGATCCCGACGATGATGCTCGCGGTCGGCATCGACAGCGCGCTTGGCATCGCCGACCGCCTCAACCGCCGCCTCGGCCACGACCGGGCCTCCTGGACCGCCTTCGCCGCGCGCTGCCTGGGCGGCGGGAACAAGGACTCGGACAGCACCCCCTGGCGCTGAGCGCGCCTGTTTGGAGCCGGGCGCCAGCGTCGCCGGCCGGCCCGGTTCGGGGTCTCTCCGGACATTGCAACTGCGTCGCGTAACGGCTTGTATGCGGTTCCGGCCGTTGCTACGGTCCGCTCGCAGAAGCGATTTCGACCAAGGGGGGTCTTCCGCCATGACCATGACAGCCTCTCGCCCGACCTGCCGCACCGTCGGCTCCGCCATGGCCGGCGTCTCCGCCTTCGCCTCCCTGCGGTCGGTCGCGGGGTGGTTGAATTCGACGCTGCCGGTCCGGCGTTCACTATTTACCCCCCCCCCCCCGGAAACTTCTGAGCGTCTGAGCGGTCGGAACGGTTACTCGCCCGCTGATCGGAGAGCTCGAAGAGGGTTCGCACAGCGCTTCGCCGTTGCCGGCGCAGCGCTGCTGTTGGGCACGACTTTGCTGGCCGGAGGCGCGCAGACCGCCGGGGCGAGCACGCTGACCTTCTATTTCTCAGACGACGGTACGAACTCCACCATCATCCCCTCGGGCAGTCTGGATTTCTCGGTCGGAACGAAAGCGGTAGATTTCAACCAGAGTCCCGAAGCCAATTTCGAAATTGTCGATGGGAATGATTTGACTACTTCAATTAATCATAATATGGATAATAAATTACGAGCTATAGACTCTTATATTGGCTGGACAGTTGTCGTTAGCGGATTGAGTAATTACGGGGGGAATACTCAGATTACTAGCGTCCGGGATTCATACAAATCGGACATATTCATAGAAATTTTGGTAACAACTAACGAAGTCCGCGTTGAGGAGTCTAAAGTAAACGATACCGGAATTTACGATCCAACCGAAGGTAAAGTCGAGTTTGCGGGCACGTTGCTCGACGTGTTGGGCGACGACGATTTCCACATCGAGTATACGTTTGGCAGCAACAAGGTCATTTTCTCAACCCGCGATCCGAACGCCGGACCATCGACAGAGACGAAGCGGCGGGCTCTGAAACACACGCTGGCGGCGGTGGCGCAAGCGACGCTCACCGGCGCGGTCGATACCATCGGACAGCGCTTCGATGCGGCGCCGGGCGCGCAATCATTGACGCTGGCCGGCCAGCAGGTCGGTGGCGCGACGGCACTGCTGGCTGCCGACGGCAACCGGTGGGACCGGATCGACCGCTGGGTCGGCCGGACGGCCGCCCGCAGCCGGGCGGTGAGCGGCTCGGCCCTGCTGGGCGGCAGCGCCCTCACCCTGCCGCTGGCGGCGGCCGGGTCCGAGGGAGCTTCGGGCGGCCCGGCCTGGACGGTCTGGGGCCGTGGCGACTGGCGCGCCTTCGAGGGCGGCCGGAGCGGCGACGGCTGGGACGGCAGCCAATGGACCGGCTGGCTCGGCGTGGACGGACCGCTGAACGACCGGCTGACCGCCGGTGTGGCCGTGTCGCACGGCGAGAGCGAGGTGGATTACCAACCGGGCGCGTTCGAGGGCAGCCTCGAAACATCGCTGACGGCGCTCTGGCCCTATCTCCAGATGAAGACGGCGGGCGGCGGCGCCGTGCGTGTGGTGCTGGGCGCAGGCACGGGCGAGGCCGAACACCGCGCCTCCGACGGCACTGTCGAGAAAGAGGACCTGTCGCTGCTGGCGGGTTCGGTGAGCGGTCGGATGCCGGTGGCGCGGCGCTCCGATTTCACACTGTCGGCGATCGGCGGCGCCAGCCTTGCGCAGATCGAGACGGACGGATCGTCTGCGACCTCCTCGCTCGGCGGTCTGAAGGCGACGAGCTGGCGCCTCCGCGCCGGCATGGAGGCCGAGCATGACGGCTTCGCGCTTTCCTCCGGCTCGGAGTGGCAGGTCCGCCCGCGCGGCGCGCTGGCGCTGCGCCAGGACGGCGGCGACGGTGTGACGGGCACCGGCATGGAAGTGTCGGGCGGTGTGCGCCTGTCGAAGCCGGGCGGGCGCTTCGGCCTCGATGCAAGCGCCCACTGGCTGGCGCTGCACTCCGAAGATGGCGCGCAGGAATGGGGCGCGAGCCTGGAAGCGCGGCTGAACCCGGCTGCCGACGGACGCGGCCTGTCGCTGGCGCTCGGCCCGGCATGGGGGCCGCAGCAGGACGGCGTGCTCACGCGCGAACGCCTCTTCGACGACGAGCGCAACACCGCGCCGCAGCGCCTGTCGCTGACGGCGCGCGCCGGCTACGGCTTTGCGGCCGCCGGCGGCCTGCTGACGCCGTTTGCCGACATGGCGCTTGCCGGCGAGTCGCGCTCGCAGCACTACCGGACCGGCATCGGCTTCGCCCGGGGCGGCATCGACGCCGCCCTGACGGCCGGACACCGCGCCGGCGGCGCCCCCGACACCCGCATCGGCATGGACCTGCGGCTCAACTTCTGACGCGACGCCGGGGGCCGGCCTCGCCGGCCTGACGGCTCCCGTCCTCCCGCCTGCCTGCTGCGCAGCCGGCCCGCCGTCGGCAGTGCTCGCCCGCGCCGCACGAACCTACGCCATGCGATCGCGACTGGCGCGCTGACCGCTGCGGGATAGGGCGCCCGCCGCACTCTACGACCACCTGCTGCCCGGCCCCATCGGCATCGCTGTCACGCCACGACGCGCGCCGCGACGGGCGGCCTGCGCGAGCGCCGCGACGATCCGGGGCCTCCTCAACCGCTCCACCGTCGCCGACGGGGCGGGCGCCGCGTTCAAGCAGCCGGCGCCTCCCGTGTCGCTCGGTCCCCCCCCGATCCCTGTCGCCTCGCTCCCCGGAGGGCGAGTTTCGCGCGTGTCGGGCAAGCGCCCTGGAGGCGGGAGGGAGGGTCTCTCTCGCGCCGGGCGCGGCAACCGTGAAGGAGGCAACCGCCCATGTTCGGCATCGACATCGACCACGACCCCATCGACCCGTCCGCCACAGAGCTTCTCCAAGAGATCGGCCTGGACGCTCAAGCCGTGCGCGAGACGCTCGCCGACGACCTCGCCCGGCGCTGCCCCGACCGCGCCGTCATGGCGGAGGGGAGGTAGAGGAGGGCTTGAAGAAAGCGAGCGGATGAGGGGCCGGAGAGAGATGCCGGTTCCCCCCGCTCGCCAACCCATCGTCATCGACAAGGAGACGGACCATGGCATTCGGACTCAACCGCGCGGAACTCATCGGGCGCATCGGCGCCGACGTCACCGTGAACAACCTCGTCTCGGGCGGGCGCGTCGCCAACTTCAGCGTCGCCACCGACGAGAGCTATCTCGACCGCAACTCCGGCGAGCGGGTGGACCGCACCGAGTGGCACCGCATCGTCACCTTCCAGGACGGTCTGGTGGACATGCTGGGCAAGAACGCGAAGAAGGGCCGGCTGGTTTATGTCGCGGGCAAGCTGCAGACGCGGCGCTGGAAGCGCGACGGCGAGGATGCGGATCGCTTCTCGACCGAGATCCTGCTGGTTCCCGGCGGGCGCGTCCAGTTCCTCGACAAGGTGAACGGCGCCGCGCCGACGACGACCGATGCCGGGGCCCATGCCGGGACCGCCGCCCCGGCGCCTGCCGAGACTGCCGACGACGACCTGCCGTTCTGAGGCCGTCGGAATCCTCCACCCGTCGGGCCGGCGCCGCGCGCGTCGGCCCGATCTTCGTTTCGCCAGGCTGGAGCATCCCGATGAGCGAGATCGCCTTCGAGCGCATCACCCCGACCGAGTCCCGCATCCGTGACGCCGACGGCGCCTGTGTGGGCGGCGTCCATGCCCAGGACGACATCCTGAAGCCCGGACGGCGGGTCTATCTGGTGCATCTCGACGAGGACCCCAGGGGCTGGATCGCCGTGCGCGACCGCGCCCGCATCCGCGAGGTCGCCGTGCAGCGCCTGCGGACGCATCCATACCGATGAATGCGCGGGCGTCCTGGCCCGCGCTTCATCCCGAAGGCCGTGCAGGGCTGCACCGCAGAAGGGGTCGGTGCAGGTGGAGAGAAACGCTCTCTCCTCTGTCTGTCTCATCGTGCCACACGTGCTCACTACGCCAACCCCGCCTCCGGCGGGGTCCTCCACTCCGCTTGCGCTCCGTTCCGGCCGGGACTCGCAATGAAACGGCGCTGGCGCGCCTAGGCCCGGCGCGGCGCGCGACCGTGGCTCCGCGCTCGCTGCGCTCGCTTGTGCGCCCGCACCACTCGCGCACCGCGCCGGGCCATTCATTCCGGTCCCGGTGGCTCCGCTCCGCGCGCGTGTCCCAATGAGACAGACGCCGGAGCGAGCACCGCACCGGTCACCGGGCCGCAAGGCCTCCAACGCAAGCGAGGAGTTTATCATGTACGACATCGACACCCACCGGGCGCTGTCCGTCACCGCCACCGTCTGCGAGAACGCCGCCCTCTTCGGCGCAACCCCGGAGCGCGATGAGCACGACCCCCGCGAGATCTGGGACCGCGACGAGGCCATCGCCGCCAGCAGCGAAGCCTTCCGCATCGTCGCCGAGGGCGTCGCGCCCGACGGCTTCCAGCTCGCCGACGAGCGCGAGCATCTGCTCTGGGGCATCGTCAATGCCTTCGACGCCCAGCTCCGCAGGCTCGACCGCAGCATCGACCGCCTGACCCCGGAGATGCGCGACCTCGAACGCGCCCAGGACGGCACGGAGGTCAAGGCGCGCGAGCTGGAGCTGCTGACCGACCGGGCGCAGAACCTGGGCGACCGCCGCGACGCCTTCGAGCGGATGCGCGACGCGCTGGCCGAGCAGTACCGCAGCGTCACCCGCGAGGTCTGGCGTCCGAGGCGCGGCAGCCACACCAGCCAGACCGGCAAGCTGACCTCGGCGGCCATCGACGCCCGCGACTTCCAGCGCGCCCGCAAGGACCGCGAGACCCGCGCGCATCTGCCCGAGGGCACCCTGGTCGCCATCGCCGGCGGCAAGCAGGTCGGCGATGCGAGCGCGGTGTTCGCCAGGCTCGACCGCGTCCGCGCCAAATATCCCGACATGGTGCTGGTGCATGGCGGCGGACCCGGCGTCGAGAAGCTTGCGGCGCAGTGGGCCGAGCAGCGCGGCGTCCACCAGGTCGTCTGCAAGCCGGATTGGAACGCCCACGGGCGCGCCGCCCCCTTCCGGCGCAACGACGAGCTGCTGAACCTGCTGCCGAAGGGCGTCATCGCCTTCCCCGGCTCCGGCATCACCGACAACCTCGTCGAGAAGGCCGTGCAGCTCGGCATCCCCGTGCACAAGGTCGCTGCATAGGCCGCACGCGATGACGGGCCGCGTCGTCATCCCGGCGGCGCGGCCCGTTCATTCCTGTCGTCACGGTCCGCTGCAGCGGCGCAGGCAGCGCTGCACCGCCATCCCCGCACTGCCTGCCGCACCTCCCCCGACACTCGCGCCGGCACTGCTGCCGACAGCCCTGCTCGCCTCACCGACAGCAGTCGCGCCGACCGCTGCGGTTCGCATTGCGCCGTTACCTGGTGCTTCCTATACTACAGCCCGGAAGTCGCGCGGCGGTTCGGAGACTGTCTCCGCAGGTGCGCGGCGGGCGCTGCCGCTCAAGCGCCGCTCGGGCTAAAGGCCGGTTGCATAACGGCTTTTGTCGCCCGACGGGTTGAGCAGTCAGGAAGCGCGATCTGGACGCCTTCGGGCGTTTCGATCTCACACCGGACGCAGGTCCCCTGCGGGGTATGCCATGCGCGCGCCTGTCCAGCATTCCCGCGCGTATTCAACGCCATAGATAACCACGCGCACCACGGAACGAGTGTGTGTTCTCAGGGCATACGCCATTCGTTGTACGGGAGCGCATTCCTGTCGGCCTCTGTCGGGTTGAGCAGCCAGATCGGGCGCTCCTGGGTGCGCCGCGTATGACGATGTGTTACCCTGTGACTGCGAAGCATACGCGTCCGACCGCACCCAGCCGAGACCGATATGCGGCCCGTGGCCGTGCCTGCCAAGGCGCACGGAGACGGTCCCGATGTCGGGTTGACCTGGGAGCACGACGACCTTGTCGATCCCTGCGGTTTCGACCGGAATCGTCCGATGAAGTGAGCCGGGGAGTGCAGAAGGGATGCCGAAAAGCGATCGCGAAGCGTCCACAACCGACAGCAGGGTAGCCGAAAAGCGGAGCGCTGCACGCCAGCCACGCTCGATCCGCTTCTCCGATTCCGAATGGCAGGTGATCGAGCGGGCCGCCACGCGACACGGAATCCCGGCCGGCGAACTCGTCCGCGCAGGCGCCCTCGCCCTCGCCGAGGACCGGCTGGGCGAGGCTCCCCCGGCCACGGTGACGCCCGGCCACCTCGCGCTCATCGAGTCCATGTGGCGCATGACCTATGTGCTGGCCACCATGAACCGCGAGCAAGCGCTCGACGCTTCGCGGGAAAAGGAGCTCGATGACATCGTCGTCGCGGCGCACCGCGTGATGGCGGAGACGATGAAAGACGGTCGGGCCTAAGCCGTTTCGGCGCGAATGTCGTATTGCAGTGTCGGAAGGACGGCGCAGACGACCGAGCTCAGAGACCGAGATCCAACGCGACGCACTTGCCGGGAGCGGACGTAGTGGGTTCCGGCACCTTCGTCAATTGCCGTCGCGGTCGACGATGTCTGGCGCGTTGGCCCGGTCGATAAGATGGTGGTTTACGAGTTCGGTCCGGATGACCCTCGACGAAACGTTGAAACGCATTGCGGCGTCGTTCTGCCTGTCTTTCGAATCGTAGTCGCCGGCCAGCATCTCCTTGACCGAGTCGAACGGGGCCAGCAGTTCGGCAGCGAAGGCGCGCTGCACCTTTTGTCTGTAGCTGTAAGCGCTCGTCGCCGGAGAAAGCGGTTCACCGGCCCAGCCCATCTCGCCGCCGAGGACGCGGTCGCCGATCAGACGCGCGAGTTCAAATCGCCGCCCGGTTTCCCATTTCGATCTGAGCGTCAGCCGGGTGCGCGCGCCCTCCGGATCGAAAAGGAAAGAAATGCCTTCGGTGTGCCGGTCCGTGTCGGTAATCGCCGCCTCTGTCGTGCCGGCGAAATCCGCGAGTTTGCGGTCGGAAACCCGCTGACCGTCGAGCGCTTCCTGGTCGCGTAGTCGGGTTGCGGCCTGTTTCCCGATGCGCCATGGCGCGGTCTCTGCCGCCCAGCGTGCAATATCGGCTACATTGGCCAGCGCGGCCGCATCGCCCGTGTGGACGTCGAAACCTTTTGCCTGCGCGGTTTCCGCGATTTCTTGCGCCGAGATCATTCGCTCTGCCGCGCCGCTTTGATGCGCCGCGTCGGCGGCGATCTCGCCCAAGGCCTCCGGTCCGAGCGCCGAGGCGTCCTGGAGACGGAGGTGGATTACAGCCTCGTCGGCTTCGCCGGGGTCGTAGCCGAGCTGTGCTTCCAACTTTCGGAAGCGCGCAATATCGGGCTGCTGCCGTTCGGTTTCGAGATCGCTCCACAGGCGATGGAGATTGGTTCCGTGGATATCCTGGCCGTCGAGCCGGGCCAGAATGTCCTCGACGAACCGGTCGATTTCGTTTTCCATCTCCGTTGCCGGAACCGGCTCTTGCTTTTCGGCGCCCGTGTAACAAAACAAGACGTTACCGGGATCTCGGGACTTTTCTGACTCGAGGAAGGATTGCACCCCGTCCGACCAAATCGCGATATTGGGCCAAACATAGCCCTCGCCCACGGTCGTCATCCGATGGGCAAAATCCCAGCGGTCGCGGGCTTCCTCGTCGGATGGCCGGACGACTTCCCAGCGCAGCCGCCACCAGTTCCAGACCAGCCATTCGGCAAGAGGGTAGCCAGCGATATGGGGGCCGAGGCGAACCTCGCCTAACTCGGTGTCCACGCCGTGGGTCAGCGGCTGTTGGTTAGCCGTGACTTCGAGTAGGCCGAAAGTCGCCCGCTCTTCGGCCGGACCCGAAGCGAGGGCCTCGCAAGACAGCGAAATCGTCAGTCTTTGGGACATCTCGACCGCCACTCCTTGACGACCAGCCGGCGCATGGCGTCGTCGTCCTCGCCCAAAGCGTACCCGTGATACTCTGGAACGCTCCCGAGTTTGGCCTCGTAGGCGCGTCCTTCCGGATCGACGGCCCAGACATATTTGGGAAACCCGTCCTGCCCGTGGCCGCTGATCATGCCATGTTTCAACCCTTCGCGGAAGAGCGCCTGCGCTTCGGCGCGCCTCGGGCTCCGACCGTCGCCGTCGCACAGCGACTTGTGCGGGCGAGGGTTCGCTGGCGGACGGAATCCGTAATCCGCGCCCGACCGCTTGTGGTGAGGGCTGCCGGTATAGCGCGCCTCGTCGACGAGGCGGTCCAGGAGAAAGAGGTCGATCTCGTCCCAGGGGACGAATCTCCGCTTCGGATTGTTTCCTTGACGCGTCGGCATTTTGAGTACGTTCCCGCTGCGGTGTCCAAAGAGCGCACAGTCGAGGGGCCGACGCTCCGTCCACTTGGACAATATTGCCGTTGGCGTCGGTATCTCAACGGGTTTTTCGCTCGCCCCTCCTTACCATGTCCCGTTGCTGCGTTCGACATGTCCGTTGAGTTCGGGGGTTCACGGGGAGAGCGTCCAGAGGTCGATGCCGAGCCTTTGGCATTCGGTTTCGAAGCTTGCCTTGAACTCGGAGCCTCCATCGATCTGGATGGCCTTGACCGGGAAGGGCATGGAGCTGCACAGCTTGTCGAAGAAGCGAGCGGCGTTGCCGGCGGTTGCGTGCCGCCAGGCTTGGGCGCAGGTCCATTGGAGAGGCGATCGGCGGCGGTGAACTGCTTGATGGTGGGCAGCCCCTGTCCGGGTTTGATGGTCAGAGTGTCGATCTGGACGATCTCTCCGGACAGGGTAGGCTTATTTGCCTCCATGAACCGGGAGCAAGCGCTCGATGCGCGGCGGGAGAAGGAGCTCGAAGATATCGTCGCCGCGGCACGCCCTGTGATGGCCGAGACGATGACCGAAGGCCCGGCGTAAACGGTTTCGGGGCGAGTGGCGTTTGGGCAGGTAGCAAGAGCCGCGCGGACGGCTCCGCTCAGAGCCCCATATCCATCTCGACGCGCTTGCCGGGAGCGGGCGGGGTGGGTTCCGGGGTCTTCGCCCGCGATGCTTCCGGTTCGATGTTCTTCTCTGACGGCGCCGATGCGCTTGCCTCCGGGCTCGACCGTTCCCTGTCGGGCGATGCTTTACCGACCGCCCCGCGTTCGCGCTCGCGCTCTTGGCGGACGCTCTCCCCGATGCCTTCCAGCGCCGAGAGGCGCTCGCCGGTCACCGCTTCGAGCCGTTCCTTCAGCGCCTGGGCGTCGTCGGTGACGAGTTCCGCCCGGTCGCGGGCGCGGGATATCTCGACATAGAACGCCTTGGCGGTGGTCAGCTGGGGGTGGTTGGCCTCCATGGCGGCGATCACAGTGTCCACCGTGCGGCCCTGGAAGGCGTGCACCGTCGAGGCCCAGGCGTGGTCGAGGTGGCGGAGTTGCGGATCGCCCGGCGTCAGGGTGAGCTTGCGGCCTTCCTCCAGGAGGAAGGTCACCCGCCCGTTGCGCACGCCCAGCACCTCGGCCGTGCCGCTGTTCACGACCCCGAGCCCCTTGTCGTTGCGCGTCCAGCGAATGCGGTCGCCGGCGCGAAGCTCGACGGTATCGGTCCGATAGACCTCGGTCCCGCCCTGGCGCCCGCCGATTTCCGACGGTTTCCAGGCGACGGTAGAGCCTTCGGGGCCTTCGAGATGGACGGTCCGGTTCTTGCGATCGACGTCTTCGACCCGCCGTTCGTCACCCTTCTCGACGCCGAGGCGCTTGTAGGGACGGTGGAAGGCGACCACATCGCCGGGCGCATAGTTGGATGCCAGCGCCTTCTCCGCCCCGGTGTAGCCCTTCGAGACCAGCCGCTGGGTTTGCAGGATCGGCCCCGCGATACGGCCCTCCCGCGCCAGGCGCTCGCGGATATGATCGTTGATCCCCTCGCGCAGAGCGTGGCTCGGGGCCATCACGCCGGTGCGCTCGCGCTCTTCGGGCGAGAGTTGCAGCCAGCGCGCCGCGACCGCGCCGGCGATATTGTCGGGCCTCACTTCGGCCACGTTGGCGCCGAGCTTGTCGAACGCCTTGCCGATTTCGCCCGCGAGGCTCGCCTCGACGGCGGCCTTCAGCTCGGGATCGCGCTGGCGCAGGATCTCGTCCATCACGGCTGTCTTCATGCCGGCCGCCTGCAACTGCGCGAAGGGCTTGCCGGCATCGACGGCCTCCAGCTGCTTGGAGTCCCCCACCAGCACCAGCTTCGGGATGCGGAGTTCGTTCGCGATCCTGAGCAGATCGCGGGCCTGGACGGTGGAGGCGAGCGAGCCTTCGTCCACCACCAGCACCGTCTTCGCGAAGGCGGCGCGCATGTCCCTTGCGCCTTTCTTCGTCAATCGGCCCTCGGCGACGCCGGCGTTTCTGGCGAGGAAGCGCTGCAAGGTCTCGCTCTCGATACCCGACTCCGCCGCCAGGGTGCGCACCGCCGAGGCGGACGGGGCGAGGCCCACCATGCGCCAGCCCTTCTTCTCCGCCAGCGTCCGGGCGCGGTTCAGCATCCGCGTCTTGCCGGCGCCGGCATAGCCCTGCACGCCGACGGTGCGGTCCTTCTCGGAGAGGATGAGCTTCACCGCCTCCTTCTGCCCTTCCGTGAGCGGTCCCTTGCGCAGGTGGCGGTCCACGATCCAGCCGCGCATCGGTGCCCGGCCACGACCTTGCCCGCTCCGCATCGATGCGATGGTCTCGCGCTCTTCGGCCACCGCCTTGTCGGTGGTGAGGCCGCCGCCGCCTTCGAGCGCCGGCGCGTCGTGCAGGCGGCCCTCGCGTTTGAGCGCGTTCAGCGCCTGCTCAATGGCCCCGATGGACGCAGAACCGGGGCTGTATGCGAGCGCGGCCGCGAGGAGATCGGTCCTGGCGAACACCGCGTCGCGCTCCGAGAGATGGGCGAGCGCCCAGTCCACCGCTTCGCGCGCGGGATCGGCGCGTGTGGCGTGCTCGAACAGGTCCGCCTGAAGCGCGGCCGGGGGCGAGGCTTTCCCTGCCGCTTCTCCGACGCTCATGGACTCCCTACCGGCTCCATCGCGGCACCGTTCCATTGCCGAGGCGACCAGCGCGGTGGCGTCGAAGCCGAGATCGACGGCCTGCCTCACCCAGGTTTCTTGCATCGCCTCCCGGTCGATGTCGCGCTTGGCCGCCCGCGTCATCAGCGCCGCGCGCCGGGCGAGATGCGGGTTCTCGGCCGTGGAACCGAGACCCCGGTCCTCCATCGCGGCCTCGATCTCGGCCCGGCGCGTCGAGAACGCCTCCACGATCTCCCGCGAGACGCCGGCAATCTCGAAGCGCCCGTCGGCGTGCGTCTTCTCGATGCCGTATCCGAGCTTCGCCAGTTCGCCTGCAAGTTCGCTCCGGTAGAGCGCGCCCAGCAGCATCTTCGAGGCGTACAGACGCTCGTTCGCCATCGTCCGCCACTTGCCATCCGGGCCGAGCAGCATGTTGGCGATCACCGAATGGGTGTGCAGCGCCGGGTCGAGGTTCCGGGAGGTCCGGTGCCGGAAAGTGGCGATTACCGTCTTCTGATCGCCCGCCCGGACCATGCGGCCGGTCGCCGGGTCCTGCACCCGGGTCTCGGCGGCGTTGCGCTCGAACCAGTCGAGGGCGCGTCCCACCGCCCGGTCGTGCGCCTCGACGATGCGGTCGTCGCCGCCGACCAACGCGGCGAGTGACACCGACTTCGGCGCGGAGAAGGTGAGATCGCGGCCGGGACGATGGCGGATTTCACCGTCGCCGACCCGGCGGCCGAGCCGCCGCCCGGAACCGTCCGGCACCTCGCCCTCCAGCACCGTCTTGAAAATGTCGGGATCGACCGGGCCTTCGAGGCCGAGTTCGGCGGCGCCTTTGCCCGCCCAGGCGCTCGCCGCCCGGTGCTCGGGCGAGTCCTTGGCGTAATACCCGTCCCGCTCATAGTAGCTCGCGCCCTGGGACGGGCTGGCAACCGCACCGATCGAAGCGACCATCAGATCCAGCGCCCATAGTCGCGCTTGCGTTGGTCTCGGCGCGTGGTCGCTGACAGGTTGTCTTGATCGTCTTCAGCCTCGTCCTTCACCGGCGCCAAGCCATGCTGGGCCTCCGGCCGCCGCGCAGGCGATGCTGGCTCGCCAGCAGGGCGCCAGTTACGACGTTCGCCTGAGGATCGCCAGACCAGAACAAGACAGAGCAACGCGCCGCCGAGGCCGGACAGCGCCCCCAACATCGCGCCGTCCCACGCCGCCGCCAGTATATCCTCCCGCGCCCAGCGCGCCTTGAGGTCGAAGGTCAGCGCGTAGCGGCTTACGGTCTCCACCGCCCCGTCCGCGTTCCGGTATCCGACCGGTGCATTCCCGTCGAAGCCGACAGCGATCAGCAATTCCGCGACCGTGAGCCTGGACGCGGCATACCACTCCTGCCCGGTCGTATCGCGCGCCAGCACGACCGCACAGGCAAGCATCGCCATCGAGATAGCGCCCGCCGTCCCGGAGATGAGCGCCTGTCGCCAGAATCGGGAATCGGGGATCGCCGCCATAGAAAGAACATAAGGCGAATATATGGTCTTGCCAACCGAATTAGTTATTCTAAAACAACGGCTTGACGACAGGCACGCGCTAACCTGCGCAGACCTGCGACCCAAACCCCAATCAGTCATACCGGCGCGCCCGACAGCCGGAGATGACAGGTCTTTGACCCCGGATTCCCAATAACTTACCTTGATGTGCGGACAGCCCCGACAGGCTGCCGACCGATCGGGAGACGCCAGCATGGCCAGCATGGGCGCCAGCATCACCGTCCGCGACATCGATCCCGGCGACAAGTCTTGGCTGCGCCGCGAGGCGCGCCAGATCGGCGTGTCGATGGAAGAGCTGGTCCGCCGACTGATCCACGAGAAGCGCACCAAAACCGGGCGCCGGCCCAGGCCGTCAGAGGCCTTCGCGCGGCATTTCGGGGAACAGCACGGCGTCGAGCTGCCACCCCCGGCCCGACATGGCTACAAGCCGATTCCCCTTTCCGCCCAAGACCGGGAATGACCGCACCGCCTGCATGGCTGATAGGCACGAACGCGGTCTCCGAGATGATGCGGCCGCGGCCTGAGCCTCGGGTCGCCGCCTATCTGGTTTCTATCGCCGGCGACGGCATCGGCCTCGTCGTGGTCACTCGGAGCGCCCGCGACTTCCGCAAGACCGTCGTCCCCTGGGCGTTCGCGCCGCCATGAGGATCGTTCCGAACACCGGTGCCGATCGCGTGATCGATATCGTCCGGCCCTGGCTTCGCCCCGGCAATCGTATCGACCTTGCCTCCAGCACCCTGTCGCTTTTCGCTTTTGACGAGCTCGCCGCAAATCTGACGCGGACGGCGGACGCAAGACTCCTTCTACCGCCCGGCGACGCCGACCTCGAATTTCTCGGTTCCATAGCCGATCGCGCTGCCCGCAATCGTCTTCAGAGCCGCTGGCTCGCCGGCCGCTGCGCGGACTGGATCGAAAATGTGGCCGAGATACGCCGGGCAAACGGAGCGGTCCCCCAGGGTGCGATCGTGCTGCGCAATGGCGACGGCCACGCCGAACAAGGCCTGCTGGGTTCATTTTCGTTCAGCACGGACGGGCTCGGTCTCGCGCCGGGCAATCCCCTCAACCTGATTCAGGCGTCCGAAACGCCCCAGGAATGCGAGCAGCTCTGCGCATGGTTCGAGGCGCAGTGGTCCGGTCTCTCGCCAGATAACGCCACGAAATCGGAACTGCTCGACGCGCTTCGCAATCTGGCGGCGCACCGCGCTCCATCCAGCATCTACGCGTTAATTCTTCATCACCTGTTCAGGGCCGGCGGCGGAGAGCTCGACGAGGAGCAGGTCGTCAAGTCGGCGACAGGGATTCGCGACACCGAAGTCTGGAAGAGGCTGTTCAAGTTCCAGCGGGACGGCGTTGTCGGCGCCATCGACAAGCTCGAGCGCTTCGGCGGCTGTATCGTCGCCGACAGCGTCGGCCTCGGAAAGACCTTCGAAGCGCTCGCGATCATCAAATACCACGAGCTCCGCAACGACCGCGTTCTGGTGCTCTGTCCGAAGCGACTGCGCGACAACTGGACCCTCTATCGCGCGAATGATCGACGCAACATTCTGGCGCGCGATCGCTTCCACTATGACGTTCTCAATCATACGGACCTCTCTCGCGACGGCGGGCAGTCGGGCGACATCGATCTCGCCCATGTGAATTGGGGCAACTACGATCTCGTCGTCATCGACGAGTCGCACAATTTCCGCAACAAGCGCTCGCCCCGACAGGGCGGTGAGACGCGATACGACCGGCTCATGCGCCACATCGTCCGGGACGGCGTGAAGACCCGCGTCCTCATGCTCACGGCCACGCCCGTCAACAATCGTCTCGCCGACCTGCGCAACCAGATCGCCTTCGCAACGGAGGGCGACGACACGGCGCTGGCGGATCACGGCGTGGCCAGCATCGACGGCACGACGCAGCGTGCACAGAAGCAGTTCAACCGTTGGCTCGAACTGGACGACTCCGAACGAACACCGTCGGCGCTCGTGGATATGCTGGGCTTCGACTACTTCACGTTGCTCGACTGTCTGACCATCGCCCGCTCCCGCCGTCATCTCGAGAAATATTACGGAGACCGGGAAACCGGCCGCTTCCCCGAACGTCTGAAGCCGATCAACGTGAAGCCCGACGTCGATCTTGCCGGGGAGTTTCCCTCGGTCGGCGAGATCAATGCGGAGATCCGCCGTCTGAATCTCGCTGCCTATGCGCCGTTGCGCTATGTCCTGCCGCACAGGCAAGAGGCCTATGACGAGAAGTACAGCACTCAACTGAGCGGCGGAGGCGCGACCTTCCGGCAGCTGGATCGCGAGGAGAGCCTCGTCCAGCTTCTGCGCGTGAATGCGCTCAAGCGCATGGAGAGCTCGGTCGCCTCCTTCGCGCTGACCGTCCAGCGCCAGCTTGCGGATGTCGAGGCGCTGCTGTCCCGCATCGAGGCCCAGACATCCGAACTGGAAGAGCTCGATATCGCCGATGTCGATATCGAGGACCCGGCATTCGAGGGCCTGCTGGTCGGCCGCAAGGTCAAGGTCTTGCTCCAGGATGTCGATCCGGTCCGCTGGCGTCAGGATTTGATCGAGGATCGGAACCGGCTGGCGACGCTGCTCGCCGCAGCCCGCCAGGTCACCGCCGATCGCGACGCCAAGCTGGCCGAGCTTAGAGCGATGATCGAGCAGAAGTGCCGCGAGCCGATCAACGCCTCGAACCGCAAGGTCATCGTGTTCACCGCCTTCGCCGACACCGCGCGGTATCTGTATGACGCGCTGGCGCCGTGGGCGCGGGAGTCGCTTGGGGTTCAATCCGCCCTTGTCGTTGGGGCGGGGGCCAACCGGACGACGCTGACGGGACTCCGGCGCGATCTCGCATCCATCCTGACCGCCTTCGCGCCCCGGACCAGGGAGCGGCCGGACGACCTCTCGGACGAAGGCGAAATCGATCTCCTGATCGCGACCGACTGCATCTCGGAAGGCCAGAACCTTCAGGACTGCGACTGGCTCATCAATTACGACATCCACTGGAACCCGGTGCGCATCATCCAGCGTTTCGGCCGCATCGACCGCATCGGCTCGCCCAATGAGCGCATCCAGCTCGCCAATTTCTGGCCTAACATGGAGTTGGAGGAATATCTCCGTCTGGAGCAGCGCGTGAGCGGCCGCATGGTGCTTCTCGACATTTCCGCGACCGGCGAGGAGAACCTGATCGAAAGGCAATCGGGCGACCCGATGAACGATCTGGAATATCGCCGCAAGCAACTGCTGAAGCTCCAGGACGCCGTCATCGACCTGGAAGACCTGTCTTCGGGCATTTCCATCGCCGATCTGACGCTGACCGACTTCCGCATCGACCTGGCCGACCATCGTGGGCCCGAGGCCGACGCGCTGGATCTGGCGCCGCTCGGGGCGCACGCGATCACGGTCACTGCGGACGACGACATCCCGCCCGGCGTGATCTTCTGCCTGCGCGCCGAGAGCGCCGCCGCCGAGGCCGGATTTCAGCCAGGCTATCCCCTGGCTCCGCATTATCTGGCGCATGTCGGCGAGGATGGCTCGACGCTCCTGCCGTTCACCCAGGCCAAGGCGATCCTCGACCGCCTCAAGCGGCTCTGCGTCGGCCGGGATATGCCCGACGCCTCGGCCTGCCGTCGCTTCGACGCCGCAACCCGCCGGGGAAAGGACATGCGCGCCGTGCAGGGTCAGCTTGCGGCCGCGATATCCGCCATCGCCGGGACGGGCGAGGAACGAGCGATTGCCAGCCTCTTCTCGCCGGGAGGCACGCATGCCCTCTCCGGCGAGTTCGCCGGTATGGACGATTTCGAGGTGGTGGCGTTTCTCGTCGTACTGGCGGAAGATGGGGCATGACCCCCTTCGATCCCGTCGCGGCGCTCGCCCTTCCCTCCGGCGCGCTCATCGATCGCCGCGTTCCCAAGACGCTGCTCATGGAGAACGGCGCCTTCGCAGCGGGGGACCGTCGGCGCATCCGGGAGGATATAGAGGAGTTGAGGTGGGTCGCGGCGCTGAAGCCGGCCACCGTCGGCATTGCCGAATATCGCGATGCGGAGCGCGAATACCTGGAGATCGCCGTGCTCAGGCTGGAGTTGCGCTCCGCCGGGCGCAGCGAGCGCCTCGTTGAGCTGGTGCACCGCGCCATCCCCTACCCGGTTCTGCTGATCGCCTGGTGCGGTGGAGCGCCGGAACTCTCGCTTGCACACAAGCGCCGTTCACTGGCCGAAGCCGACAAGACGGTGATCGACGGTGAGATGGTGGTTGCCCAGCTCTCCCGTGAGTGCGCCGCCGGGCCCGTGGCCGCCTTTCGCGACGCTCTCGCTCTGCAACGCCAGCCGCGCGGCACGCTCATGGACCTGTATCGGGGCTGGATCGACACCGTGCAGGCCTTCCGGGCGGCCACGATTACCGGTGGCTTTCGGCTGCCGCCCACGACAGAAGCGGCCTCCGACCGAGCCGCGGCGTTGCAGGACTATAGCCATCTCAGCGAGAGGATCCGGAATGTGCACGCCGCCGCCTGCAAGGAAGGGCAGATGTCCCGCCGGGCCGAGATGAACCTGGAACTGGCGCGCCTGCGCACCGAACGGGACGCGGCGCGCGCCCGGTTGTGAAACAGAGAGACGCCATGGACAAGATCGTCGCCGGCGACCCGGAATGCCGCTCCGCCGATATCCTCGCCGAGAACCTCGAACGGCTGAAGGCCCTGTTCCCCGAAGCCTTCACCGAGGGCAAGGTGGACTTCGACGTGCTCCGGCAGCTTCTCGGCGATGCAGTGGACGATGGCGACGAGAAGTACGGCCTCAATTGGCACGGCAAGCGCCGCGCGCGGCAGCTCGCGCTGACGCCCTCGACCGGCACCCTGCGCCCTTGCCCCGAGGATAGCGTCGATTGGGACACCACACAGAACCTGATGATCGAAGGTGACAATCTGGAGGTGTTGAAGCTTCTTCAGAAAAGCTACGCCGGCAAGGTCAAGCTGATTTACATCGACCCTCCGTATAATACTGGGAAGGATTTCATTTATCCTGATAAATTCCGTGACAATATTCGCCATTATCTCGCACTTACCGCCCAAGTGGGAGAAGGCAATCAGAAATTATCTTCAAACGTCGAGTCATCAGGGCGATTCCACACCGACTGGCTTAATATGGTTTATCCACGGCTAAAGTTGGCTCGCAATCTACTGAGAAATGACGGTGTCTTGTTCTGTTCCTGTGACGAGACTGAACATCCTCGTCTTCGCGAAGTTATGGACGAGCTATTTGGTCCAGAGAATTTCGTCGCCGACCTCGTATGGGCTGCTGGACGCAAAAACGACTCGCGCCTGATTTCTGTATCCCACGAATATATAGTGTGCTACGTGCGCGATGAAGCTTATCTTTCAGAGAATAAAATATTGTGGCGACAGCGAAAGAAGGGGCTTGACGATATCTATGCAGAGCATAAGCGACTAACTCGGCAATATGGATCCAATTATTCGATGATTACTGCAGGTCTGAAGAGTTGGTTCAAGCAATTAGGTGATGGCCATCCCGCAAAGCCACATAAACATTATTGCTACGCCGACGCACGGGGAGTCTATTTCCCCGCTGATATTTCATGGCCCGGCGGCGGCGGACCAGACTATGACGTATTGCACCCACGGACAGCAAAACCTGTGCGGGTGCCGTCGCGCGGATGGGTGACGTCGGATCAAGTGAAGATGAAACAGTGGATTGCCGATGACCGTGTTCACTTTGGTGCCGATGAGAACTCGGTGCCTTGCGTGAAATCGTATCTGAGCGAACATGAATATCAAACCCCATACAGCGTGTTTTATAAGGACGGACGTGCCGCAACGAAGCGGTTACGTGAGCTAATGAATGGCAGTTATTTCAACTTTCCGAAGGATGAAGAAGTAATCTCCGATATTGTTGAGATGGTTACTTCCGAGGATGATCTTATCGTCGATTTGTTTGCGGGTTCCGGCACCACAGGCCATGCTACTATTGCGCAGAATGTGATCGACCTTGGTAAGCGGCGCTATCTTCTGGTGCAGCTTCCGGAAAGATTGGATTCTGAGAACACTAAACAGAGGAGTGCCGCGAGGTTTTGCGACGAACTTGGCGTATCGCGCAATATCGCTGAACTCACCAAAGAGCGCCTCCGGCGCGTTGCCGGGAAGATTCGAGATGAGAGTCCGGGGTACGCCGGCGACCTCGGCTTCCGTGTTTTCAAGTTGGATACCTCCAACGTCAAAGTCTGGGATCCGAATCCGGACAACCTAGAAGACGCGCTGCTTGCCGGCGTTCAACACATAGAGCCCGGCCGAGCGGAGCAGGACATCCTCTATGAGCTGCTGCTCAAGCTCGGCCTGGACCTCTGCGTGCCCATCGAGACCAGGACCATTGAGGGCAACCGCGTGCACTCGGTCGGGGCCGGCACGCTGATCGCCTGCCTCGTCGAGGCGATCGCTCCGGAGGACGCGGAGCCGCTGGCGACGGGAATCGCCAACTGGCATGATGCGCTGGCCTCGGCCGGCGACACCACAGTCATTTTCCGGGACAGCGCCTTCGCCGACGATGTCGCGAAGACCAATCTCGCCGAGACCCTCAAGCAGCGGGGTCTTGGCAACGTGCGAAGCCTGTGATGCCGGCAGGCAAGGGGTGACGGACCATGAACCGGCATGAGAAGCTGTTGCAGACCATTCTCCGGGGACGCTCGGACGCCAACATCCGCTTCTCCGACCTGCGGGCGCTGTTGGGGTATCTGGGGTTCGACGAGCGCATACGCGGCAGCCACCACCTGTTCGATAAAGCGGGCATTGTAGAGATTGTCAACCTGCAGAGCGTTGGTGGAAAGGTCAAACCCTACCAGGTCAGGCAGGTCCGACAGCTCATTCTCAAGTACCAACTGGGAGGAACCGACTGATGCACAAGTACGAGATTATCCTCTACTGGAGCAACGAGGATCAGGCGTTCATCGCCGAGGCGCCCGAATTGCCCGGCTGCATGGCGCATGGCGACGATCAGGAAACCGCGTTACGGAACATCAAGGACGCTATGCAGTTCTGGATCGAGCGGGCGCAGGAGCTGGGACGACCGGTTCCAGAGCCGAAGGGCGAGCGGCTGATGTTTGCGTAACCGCCTGACGTGGCGACGAAGCCGAGAGACCTGCCAGCATGATGAAGCTCCGTTTCGAGCCTGACCTGGACTTCCAGCTGCAGGCCGTGGATGCCGTCTGCGACCTGTTCCACGGCCAGGAGGTGTGCCGAACCGATTTCACGGTGATGCGGGAATCGGCAGATCGACAACGCGAGTTAGCTTTTCCCGAGAGCGATCTGGGCGTTGGCAATCGCCTGACGCTGCTCGACGACGAGATTCTGGAAAATCTGAACAATATTCAACTCCGCAACGGTTTGGCGCCATCCGCCTTGTTGGCCTCCGGCGACTTCACCGTAGAAATGGAGACCGGCACCGGCAAGACCTACGTTTATCTGCGTACGATCTTCGAGCTCAATAAGCGCTACGGCTTCACCAAATTCGTCATCGTCGTGCCGTCGGTCGCGATCAAGGAGGGCGTTTACAAGTCGCTCCGAATGACCGATGATCATTTTCGGGCGCTCTATTCGGGCGTGCCCTACGACTATTTCCTCTACGACTCAGGAAAACTCGGCCAAGTTCGCAATTTCGCCACCAGCCCCCACATCCAGATCATGGTGGTCACGGTCGGTGCCATCAACAAGAAGGATGTTAACAACCTTTACAAGGATAGCGAGAAGACAGGCGGCGAAAGTCCAATTGACCTCATCCGGGCCACGCGCCCGATCCTCATCGTGGATGAGCCGCAGAGCGTAGATGGCGGCCTCGCCAGCCAGGGCGGGGGCCGGGGCAAGCAAGCGCTCGATGCGATGAACCCGCTCTGCACGCTGCGCTACTCAGCCACGCATATCGACAAGCACCACATGGTTTACCGGCTCGATGCCGTCGATGCCTATGAACGCAAGCTCGTCAAACAGATCGAGGTGGCCTCCGCTACCGTCGAGGACGCTCACAACAGGCCCTATGTCCGGCTCGTATCCACCGGCAACAAGCGCGGTGCCATTAGCGCTAGGGTCGAGCTCGACGTGGAAACCCCCGGCGGCGTGCGCCGCCGCGAGAAGACGGTGCAGGACGGCGACGACCTCGAACAGACGACGCGCCGCGCAGTTTATCGCAACTGCCGCATTGGCGAGATTCGGGTTGGCAAGGGAAACGAGAGGGTTCAGTTAAGCGTGCCTGGGGGCGAACGCTTCCTGAAGCCCGGAGAGGCTTGCGGCGATGTCGACGCCGCCGCCGTCCAGCGCGAGATGATCCGCCGTACCATCCGCGAGCATCTCGACAAGGAGAAGCGCCTGCGCCCGCAAGGGATCAAGGTGCTGAGCCTGTTCTTCATCGACGCCGTGGATCGGTATCGCCGCTATGACGACGCAGGCAATGCGGTCAAGGGCGAATATGCGCGAATCTTTGAAGAAGAATACCATAGGTTTGCGCACGACCCCGACTACCAGTCGTTGTTCGGTGAGGTGGATCTCACGGAAGCCGCGAGCGAAGTGCACAACGGCTACTTCTCGATCGATAAGAAAGGTGGCTGGATAGACACTGCCGAGAGCAGACAGGTTGATCGCGAAAACGCCGAGCGCGCCTACAACCTCATCATGAGAGACAAGGAGAAGCTGCTCAGTCTCAACGAGCCACTCAAATTTATCTTCTCCCACTCCGCGCTACGCGAGGGCTGGGACAACCCAAACGTATTTCAGATCTGCGCCCTGCGCGATATCCAGACCGAGCGCGAACGGCGTCAGACCATCGGGCGCGGGCTTCGTCTTTGCGTCAATCAGGACGGAGAACGCCTTCGGGGCTTCGAGCTCAATACGTTGACAGTGATTGCCCGGGAAAGCTACGAAGAATTTGCCGAGAACCTGCAGCGCGAAATCGAAAACGATACTGGAATCCGGTTCGGCGTCATCGAACCGCATCAGTTTATGCACATACCGGTACCGGGTGACGACGGACAGACAACGGTGCTTGGACTCCAGGAGTCTCAGGCGCTCTTCGATTACCTGCAGGACCGAGACTATATCGACGGTGCGGGACGAATACGGGACTCTCTCCGAAGAGAGATCCGGGACGACACTGTTGCTCTGCCTGACGCGTTCGAAGTATGCCGTACCGAGATCGTCTCCATGCTGCGGAAACTTTCGGGGCGTCTGGAAATTAGGGACGCCGACGAGCGTTGCACCGTCCGCCCGCGCCAAGCCGTACTCGATGGCCCGGACTTCAAGGCCCTATGGGACCGCATCAAGTACAAGACCGCCTATCGTGTAAGCTTCGACAATGAGGCGCTGCTGGAGGACGCGGCCAGAGCCTTGCGGAGTGCGGAGCCAATCCCCCGCACTCGCCTGCTCTGGCGAAAGGCGGATATCGCCATAGGCCAGTCTGGCGTTGAAGCTACCGAGATCGCTGGGGCGGCAACGGTATCCCTCGAAGAGGCCGACATCGAACTCCCCGACCTGCTGACCGAGCTTCAGGACCGGACGCATCTCACCCGTCGCAGCATCTATCGAATCCTTGTCGGCAGCCGGCGCCTCGACGACTTCAAGCGCAATCCGCAGCAGTTCATCGAGCTTGCCGCGCAGGCCATCAACGGCTGCAAGCAAAGGGCGCTGGTTGATGGTATAAAGTATCAGCGGATCGGTGACGAAGCGTACTTCGGTCAGGAACTCTTCGAGCAGGAGGAACTGATCGGTTACCTGAAGAACATGCAACCTGCACAGAAGTCGGTCCACGAAAGCGTTATCTACGAGTCCGACACCGAGGCGCGGTTCGCAGACGATCTGGAGAAGAATACCGCCATCAAGCTCTATGCTAAGCTTCCGGGATGGTTCCAGGTTCCGACGCCGCTTGGAAACTACAACCCCGATTGGGCCATTCTGATCGACACGGAAGAAGGCGAACGCCTCTATCTCGTTGTCGAGACCAAGGGTAGCCCGGCTCAGATGGATCTCCGCCCGTTGGAAGACGCCAAGATCAAGTGCGGCAAGGCGCACTTCAAGGCGCTGGAGGTCGGAGAAAATTCGGCCCGCTACGTGGTCACTGCGAGCGTCGACCGATTGCTGGCGGCAGGGATTGCGAACTGATCGTAGATGATGGGCCGCCCGCGACGGCCGGGTATTCGCCCGAAAGCATACTGATGGACTGGAGCGTGATCTGACCTGACGGAATCGGAGGGGGATTCAGAGGGGCGGAGATTTCGTGATTCAAGCTTCCGGCCGGGAGGCAGGAGGCCGGTGATGATGTCGAAAGCCCTTTCCCTCGATCTTCGCGTTCGGGTTCTGTCGGCGGTGTCGGAGGGCCTGAGCCACCGGGTGGCTGCGGCGCGGTTTGGCGTGAGTGCGGCGAGTGTGAGCCGGTGGCGCGCGCGGGTGTGCGACCAAGGCGACGCCCGCCCGAAGGCGCTTGGCGGAGACCGCCGCTCGGGGCGGATCGAGGCAGAGCGCGGTGCGATCCTGGGCCTTCTTGAGGAGAACCGGGACATGACCATCGAGGAGTTGCGCGCCGCTCTGGGCAGGCGCGGTCTGGTCTTCAGCTATGGGGCGATCCAACGCTTTCTCGTGCGCAATGGCCTGACGCGAAAAAACACGCGGCGGAGCAAACCCGCCCGGACCTCCTGAGCCCACGACGCGCCTGGCGTGACAGCCAGCCCGGTCTCGACCCCGATCGGCTGGTGTTCATCGACGGTGAGGCGGACCGTGGCCGAAGGCCGTGTAAGCCGCCGAACGGGGCCAAGACCAACATGGCCCGCACCCACGGTTGGCCCCCGCGCGGCGAACGCCTGCACATGGCCATACCCCATGGCGACCCGAACTGGCCACATAGAAGCGGAGGGGAACTCCATGACCCGAGAGGCCGAGCTGCTCGACCGCTTCACGGTTCGCGCCGACATCTTGGGCGGCAAGCCGATCATCCGCGACATGCGGATCGCCGTAGAGCATGTTCTGGGCAATCTCGCGGCCGGAGAGACGGTCGAGGAACTACTTGCACACTACCCGTTCCTCGAACCGGAGGACGTCCAAGCCTGCCTGCCCTTCGCCTATCGCCTGTTGGCTGGCGAACAGGTCTATGACCGCATCGAGGTTCGAGAGGCTTCGTGAAGTTTCCGATCCACTTATGCGTCGAGTCTGTGCCGCTGCGCGGAGCTCTACTGGACCTTGGGCAGGATGTACTCTCCAGTGTCCGCATGCCCCTGACGAAGCGCTGCTCACACCGCGCCAGGAGATGTGGGAAGGCCGTTCATCCAATTGTAGAGCGTGTTACCACATTACTCGTATTTCGTAAAACCGCGAATTATTGCATATAGAGTAAAACGAGGTTGAAGCTAGGAGAATCATGTCCTCGATATGCCCCAGGTCACGCTCCATAGATGACCTGCGCCGAGGACAGAATGCTGTTTCGCCGCGCCAGATTCTTGCTTGCCTCCACGCCCCGACGGCTCACGAGGTCAACCTTGCGACCGAACATGTCGCCAAGCTCTCGTTCCATGTCGTCAAGGTCGAGCAGAGTGTGACGCGCGCCTTCGTCGAAGCTCACCAGCACATCGACATCGCTTCCCGGTCCGAAGGTCTCCCCGAGAACCGATCCAAATAGCGCCAGTTCTTCGACATGCCATCGTCGACAAAAGTCGGCTACTGCGTCGGGCGAAGGCTCAATGTTCCATTTCATCGCGCTTTCCCCACTGCTTGGGCATCTGATCCCATATCACATCATCCAATGTCCGGCCATTATGCTTCTCGAACACACCGCCCCACTGCTTGAAGAAAAACGGGACTCCGCTTATCGGGCAATTGTCCCGAATATGATGCCGCCGGCGCGGTCAACTCGCCGCAGCATGATCCGCCACGCGGCGTCGGACTCTGGCGCGAATGGCCGAGCCGCTCTCGGCCAGGGTCCTGCTGAGCTCGAAGGTCTTCTGGGCATCGACCCAGAATTCAGGTGTCTGCCCGAAATACTCACCCAGAGCGATTGCCGTCTCGGCGCTCACGCCCCGCCGCTCATGGACGATCTCGTGCAGTCGCGTCGCCGGCAGGTCGGTATCCCGGGCAACCCGGTGAACGGACAGCCCCAGCTCCTCGATCTGCTCGCGCAGCAAGGTGCCGGGGTGGGTCGCGATCCGATGTGTGGGTATGGCGGCCATCGTGATCCTCCGTCTAACGCTCGTAATGGTTGTTCAACTCGACGTCAAAGGCATCCCCGTCTCGCCATGCGAAGCAAATCCGCCAGCTTCGGGATACGCGAATGCTGTATTGACCGTGACGGTCCCCGCTCAGGCGTTCGAGCCGGTTGCCGGGCGGGACGCGCAGATCGTCAATCTGTGCAGCATAGTTGATACGATCCAGCTTACTCCGCGCTCGCTTGAGGATCGCCGCCGGGAATGATCGTTCCCTCACACCATTGAAGACATTCGCCGTACGCCGATCGGCGAAGGATCGTATCAAGGAGCTCCTCCTTATCCGGTCAACGTAACACGCAAGGCATAATGCAGCCGCTTGCTGGCGATGTCCAGAGCTTACCCCGCCACCTCCGCGATCCGCCTGGCGATCCGGTCGGCGGCGGACTTGACCGGGTCGTTGGCGAGGTGGGCGTAGCGGGCGGTGGTCTGAACCTGGGTGTGGCCGAGCAGCTTGCCGATCATGGGCAGCCCTTCGCCGACCAGCAGCCCGCCGCTGGCGAAGCTGTGGCGCAGGTCGTGGATGCGCACGTCCTCGAGTCCGGCGCGTGACCGGATACGCCGCCATGGATGCTGGAGGTCCGTCAGGTGGCTGCCCGGCTTGCGGCCGCGGATCACCCAGGGATTGCCGTCCTCGCGGTCGATGCTCTCCAGCACCGCGACCGCCGGCCCACCCAGCGGCACGGCCTTGGCGCCGGTCTTGCTGTCGGGAAGGCGGAGCAGCCCCGCTCCCAGATCGACATGCTCCCAGCGCAACTTCTGGATTTCCGAAAGCCGACAGCCGGTAAACATAAGCAGCCGGAAGGCGGCGACCGCTGCCTTCGTCTCCAACCCGTCGCGCTCGACCTCCTTCAAAGCCTCGCCCAGCCGGCGATACTCCTCGTCCGACAGGAAGCGCTCGCGCTTCTCCTCGCGAAACCGCCTGACATGCCGGCAGGGGTTGGAGCCGTCGGGCCGAAGCCCCCAGAGCTCGGCCAGGTTGAACATTTTCGACAGCACGCCGAGGGTTCGGTTGGCCTGATAGGGCGTCTCCCGCATCGCATGATGCAACGCGGCGATGTCGCTGCGCTGCATATCCGTA
Source organism: Alphaproteobacteria bacterium (assembly GCA_965221475.1). Classification (GTDB taxonomy): domain Bacteria; phylum Pseudomonadota; class Alphaproteobacteria; order Bin65; family Bin65; genus Bin65. Next base: position 2,366,432 of record OZ244891.1, read on the forward strand.
ACCCGGCGCGCCCCGATCCGGGGATCGACGAACAGCTCGACCGAGCGGCGATACTCGTAGGCGGTGCTCGCCTTGCAGTGAGAGGGCACATACTCGTCGAGGAAGCGCCGGCCGAGCTCGCGCATGGTGGGCGAGGGGTCTCCCCGCCCGTTCCAGTCGGCCGGATCCTGGCCCGCCCTGGCGCTTGTGATGATCTCTGCCGCACGGGTCCGTGCTTCCGCCGGGGTGACCGCGCCATGCGGCCCGATGGTCGCCTTGACCGACCTGCCGCGATATCGGGTCTTGACGATATAGACCTTGCGCCCCGAGGGATGCACGCGCACGCCGAAGCCCTTCAGATCGTCATCCCAGACGGTCCGCTCGCGCGCCTCCGGGGCGAGCGCATCGACGCTGCGCTTGGTAATTTTCGGCATGGCGGCTTGCCCGTTGCGTTCCGATCTCAGGTACCATATAGGTACCACGAGAAGGCAAATCAAGGCGCATCGCTGCGCAGAGGCGCGTCGGTGAATAGACCATAACTTATTGAAAATAATATTAAAATATTTGCCATGCGCAGACATGTCATAACATTATAGGCAAACTCATAACCTGAAGGTCGCAGGTTCAAATCCTGCCCCCGCAACCAAACAACCCCTTGAAAACAATGCGTTTTCGAGGGGTTTTCTTTTGCTCGAAATTTGCTCAGAAGGGCGCTGGGAATCAATCGAAGTTCAATCACTGCGCATGTGTGGCTGCCGCCCGCCCCGCCGGCCGTGTTCTTGGGCGCGCCCTTGTCGGGTGGGGATTCAAGCCTGCGCGAGAGGATGGTCGAGGGGGTGCGCATTGCGATGGAGGCCGTCATGGCCGCCGAGAAGGCCTTCGGCCACGAGCCGCGCGATGTGAGCGCCCGACGCATCAGCCACGATATCGAGTCCCGCGAGAGCAGCAGCGGCCGGCTGAAGAATCCGTTCACGTGCGACCGCCCCGCGTGACCGGGGTCGTCCAAACCTTGGCGACACTGACTGGGCATGTTTTCGGACCAGTCATATAAAGCAGACATACAATGCGGGAGCGAGACGATGAAGACCATCGGCGCCGCCAAATTCAAGGAACAGTGTCTGGCCCTGCTCGACGGGCTCGACCCCGACGGCCTGGTCATCACGAAGCACGGCAAGCCGGTTGCGCGGCTGGTGCCCTTCGAGCGGGAGCATGCCGGGCTGATCGGCAGCCTGCATGGCAAGGTGAAAATCCGGGGTGACCTTCTCTCGACCGGTGAGACATGGAACGCCGGTGCTGAATCTTGACACCCACATTCTGGTCTTTGCCGTCGATGGCAGCTTGCGGCCGGCGGAGCGCGTGCTGCTGGCGGACAGGCGCTGGTCGGTCTCGGCGATCGTCTTCTGAGAACTCGCCAAACTCATCCAGCTCGGGCGGCTCGACATGGATCTCGACGACAGGCGCGTGAAGCGGGTGCTGGCGCATCTGCATGCCTGGCCCATCGATCTCGACGTGGCGAGGGCATCCACCCGCCTCGACTTCCGGGGCGATCCGGCGGATGAGATCATCGCGGCGACCAGCGTCGTCCACGATGTCCCCCTGCTCACCCGCGACCGCATCATCGCCCGCTCGAAGCTGGTGCCGCTGGCGGCGCCGGTATGACGGGGCCCCGCAGGAAACTCACCCAAGTTGCTGCCGCTGCCGGCGATCAACGAGGCGTTGGCGCGGGAGAAGTCGATCCGGCACGGCCATCCCTCGATCCTGCATCTCTGGTCGGCCAAGCGGCCGCTGGCGGCCTGCCAGACGGTGCTGTTCGCCCATACTGGATCGCCCAAGAGGATTGCGACGGGTTCCTCTTCCACATCCAAAGCAACCATCGTGGCATTGCTTACAAGGGGTTGAACCTGGGGATCTTGCGTGACCTTCCGTTTCTCCTCCCGCCTCTCGCCGAACAACACCGCATCGTGGCGAAGGTGGATGCCCTCATGGCCCTCTGCGACCGGCTGGAGGCCGCCCTGACCACCGCCGACACCACCCGCCAACGCCTCCTCAAATTCCTGCTGAACGAGCCCCTGGCACCGACAAAGGAATGGGAGGCGACGGCGTGATGATGCGGCTGGTCGATGCGGGCTGGGGGTGGGAACTGACCGACGCCCTGCGTGCGGACACTAGCGAACTTCGGCTGATCTCGCCCTTCATTAAGGCACATCCCTGTTCATTGGCCTGGGAGGCGTCTGGCGAGGTCAACGGCGCGCGCTTGGCCGGGGAAATGCGGGCACACATCGATCGCGTCCCGCAGCGTGGTGTTGGAGCCTGGCGTCGGTTGCGGTATCCGGCGGATAGGGCCGGGGCGCTCAGGCTGACATGGCGGGCAGCCTGACGGTGAGATTTTGGCTCACAGGCGCGATGGATTCCAATGTCATGTATCTTCTTGCGACGGCCCTCTCATCGTTCTGCTCAAGGAGAACGGCGCCGAGTGGTCCGCCCAGCGCGAAGCCCAGCACACCCCCAGAATTTTGCCGTAGATCGCCGTGCACTGCCCCCGCCACTCCGGTTCGGGCCAGACTATCCTCCCCTCCAAGAGGAAGACAGGGCGAGGCTACCGCGGCAGTCCGAAACGGGGCAGCCGGAACTGGATCTGGCGGCTCAACGACTCTGCCCAGAAATAGTCCTTGGCTTTCAGCGATTTCCGGAGCAGTGACCGGTTCTGTTCCGCAGGCTCGAAGCCCTGCAGAGCCGAAAGCCGGAACCAGGCATAGGCGCGGACTTCGTCCTTGGGCGTGCCTTCGCCGTTGAGATACATGCTGGCGAGATTGAACTGCGCCAGCATATGTCCCCGGTTCGCTGCCTTGGTGTACCATTCGAAAGCGAGGGCGTCATCCTTCGCCGCGCCCTCGCCCTTGTAGTGCATCAGGCCGAGGCTGTATTCGGCTTGCGCCAGCCCCTGTTGCGCTCCTGTGAGACCCCGGCGCGGCTCGTCGCTGCTGTCGCGGGCCAATTCGGCCCGGAAGCCTTCTTCCGCCTGGCGAAGCAGTTGCAGGGCGCGGGCGGGGTCCTTCGGCACGCCCTCGCCCTCGTAATATTTCGTACCGAGAAGAAGCTGCCCATGAGGCGAGCCTTGCTCCGCCGCCTTGCGATACCAGTCGACGGCGGTTCGCAGGTCCTTCGGCACGCCCTCGCCGTCGGCATACATCGCGCCCAAGGCGATCTGACCGACCGCATGTCCGGCGTTCGCTGCCTCGCGCACCAGCGCAACCGCCTTCGCCTCGTCGCGCTGCACACCCCTTCCCTTGAGATACGCCATGCCCAGCGCCACTTGCGCATGCGGGTCGCCCTTTTCCGCCTGCTTCTCGAGCGTCGCCAGGCTCGCGGCGCAGGCGGAGAGCATGGCAAGCATGGCAAGCGCGCCGAGCAGCCGCCGGACCGCACCGCTGGGCACGCCGCCCACCACCCTGGCAAGGATTGCCATAAGCGCCTCTCATCCGCCCGGTTGCCGCCAGCCTAGAACAGATATCCCGTCAGCCGCAAGCCAACCTGTCGAGTCGGCCTTGGAAAGCCGTCGCCAACCCGCTTCAATCGCCGCCTGCCGGCAAGGGGGACCGCGAACGCCATGGAGGCGATGAACTTGAGGATATCCTCGACCCCATCCTCGCGTCCGTCAGCGATGAGGGCGTGCCGAAGCACTTGTCCCGGCGGTTGGAGTCCTTGTCGGCAGCATTTCGTGGAGCGGAATGCGGTTCACGAAGCCTGCCGCGAGGCGTCGCTGTCAATGGCAGCTTGAGATTTTCGAGCAGCCTTGGCGATCTTCTCCAGCGTCTCCTGCTCTCCCGCGCGCAGCATTTCGTCCCGTTTCAGCGTCGAGAGCAGATAGACACCCCGGTAGATGCGCTCGATCTGGGCAGCGATCTCGGGCGGGCATCGCCGACGGCGGGCCGGCTGCCCAGCAGGCCCGCCGGGAGGGCGGGAGCCGTCGGGCCGGCAATGCCGGCCCGATGCCGCCTCAATAGCGCAGCCGCAGGTCCATGCCGATGCGGGTGTCGGGGGTTCCGCCGGCGCGGTGGCCGGCGGTGAGCGCGGCATCGATGCCGCTGCGGGCGAAGCCGATGCCGGTGCGGTAGTGCTGCGTGCGCGACTCACCGCCGAGGGCCATGTCGGCAAACGGCGTCAGCAGCCCGCCGGCGGCTGCGAAGCCATAGCCGGCGCGGGCGGTCAGCGACAGGCGCTGCGGCGTCTCATGGCGCTCCCGGTCGAACAGCCGTTCGCGTGCCAAGGCGCCGTCCTGCTGCTGCCCCCATGATGGGCCGAGCGCCAGCGACAGGCCGCGCCCGCCGGCGGCCGGGTTCAGTCGCGCTTCCAGGCTGGCACCCCATTCCCGCGTGCCGCTTGCGGAGTGCAGCGCCAGCCAGTGGCCGGAGGCGTCGAGGCCGAAGCGCGAGCCGGGCTTCGACAGGCGCATCCCGGCGGAGACCTCCATGCCGGTGCCCGTCACGCCGTCGCCGCCATCCTGGCGCAGCGCCAGCGCGCCGCGCGGCCGGACCTGCCAGTCCGAACCGGAGGAAAGCGCGAAGCCGTCATGTTCGGCCTCCACGCCGGCGCGCAGGCGCCAGCTTGTTGCCGTCAGACCGCCGAGCGAGGTCGAGGACGATCCATCCGTCTCGATCTGCGCAAGGCTGGCGCCGCCAATCGCGGACAGTGTGAAACCGGAGCGCCGCGCCACGGGCATGCGGCCGCTCACCGAACCGGCGAGCATCGTCAGGTCCTCCCTCTCCACGGTGCCGTCGAAGGCGCGGTGTTCCGCCTCGCCCGTGCCCGCACCCAGCACCACACGCACGGCGCCGCCACCCGCCGTCTTCATCTGGAGATAGGGCCACAGCGCCGTCAGCGTTGTCTTCAGACGGCCCTCGAACTCGTCGTCCAGCCGGTAATCCGTCTCGCTCTCGCCGTGCGACACCGCCACCCCGGCGGTCAGCCGCCGGTTGAACTTCCCGTCCATGCCCAGCCAGCTGGTCCACTGGCTGCCGTCCCAGCGGTCGCCGCTCCGGCGGCCCTCGAAGGCGCGCCAGTCGGTCCGGCCCCACACCGTCCAGTCCGGACCGCCCGCGCCCGCCTCCTTGCCCGCAAGCGACAGGGTGAACGCGCTGCCCCGAAGCAGGGCGTCGCCATCGACCCCGTATGACGAATTGCCGACCCGGCGCCCGAAATCGTCGCGCGCGCCGCCACCGGCAATCCGGGGATCGGAGGCTGCAGCCGCCCCTGGACCGGTCGCTCCGGCCTCTGCTTCCGGCGAGCGATCGGCGCTGCCGACCCGCTGGCCGGCCAGCGTCAGGGACCGCGCCCCCGGTGCCGCATCGAAGCGCTGCCCGATGGTGTCCGCCGCGCCGGCCAGCGTCGCCTGCGCCACCGCCGCCAGCGTGTGCTTCAGAACCCGCCGCTGCTCCTCCACCGACGGCCCCGGCGTGGGTGTAGCGGTCGCAATGTCCGATTCCGCACCGTCGCCGCCATAGCCGATGGCGCGGACGCGGAAGCTGTAGGCGACCTCGCCTTCGAGCCCGCGCACCGTGTGACTGCGCGTCGCCGCGCCGCTGCCCGGAATGGGGGTCCAGGCAACATTGGCGAAAGCGGCCGCATTCGCCGCCGTGCCCTCAAGCTTCTGATACTGCCACCTCTCGATGCTGGCATCGGCGGCAAGCGTCCACGAAAGGGTCACCCGCCTGGCGCCCGGCGTTGCGGTCAGCGTCGCTGCCGCCGGCGGCCCGGCCGGCGTGGCGAACCGGTCGTCGCTCGCCGGGCCGAACTTGTCGCCGGTCGCCACGGCGCGGATGCGGTAGCCATAGGCGGTGCCGTTGGTGAGTCGGTCGCGCTCGAACGACGTGGTGTTCTTGTCGCTGGACGAGATATCGTTCCAGCGGCTCCACAGGCCGGTGCCGATCTTCTCCTGATATTGCCATTTCACGATGCTGGCTTCGTCGTCCGACTGGTTGGCCCAGACGAGTTTGATCGTTGCGTTGCCCGGCTCCAGCTTGAATCCCGAAGGCTGGCGGGGCGTCTTGTCGGGCGTCACCGAAGCCGAGGCGTCGGAAGCCGGGCCGTCGCCGCCGACTGTCACCGCGCGCATCCTGAAGGTGTAGGCGGTTCCGTTGGTCAGCCCGGTCACGTCATATTCCCTGGCGGCCGCGACGTCCCCTATTATGTCCATCTTCTCCCAGTTGCCGAAACTGCCGCTGCCCTCCTTCTGTTGATACTCATAGCGGATGATGTGGGCATTCTCCGGTCCGGTCCAGGTCAGCGTCACCTGCCGATCGCCCGCCTCTGCCGTAAAGCCAGTCGGCTTGGCCGGCGCGGCGGCCGGCGTGGCGGACCGGGTGTTGCTCTCCTCGCCGGCCACGCCGCTGCTCGTCCTGGCGCGAACCTGGAAATCGTAGCTTCTGCCGTTCGTGAGCCCGCTGACGGTGAATCTGGTGGTCGTGGCACTGCCCCCGATGTTGACCCAGGCGCCCCATTCGGCGACGCTGCTTTCCTTTCGCCGCTGTTGCCAGTCAGCGACTGCGGCGCTGTTCGCCGTGTAGGTCCAGACCAGCGAGACCAGCCCGTCGCCCGGCTCCGGCTCGCCCAATACAGGCCTGGCGGGCGTCACAGTGGGTATGGTCCCTGGCGCGCGATTGTCGTCGGCTGACTGTTCGCCTTTGAAGACCGCCGTGTTCGCGCGCAGCACGAAGTAGTGAATGACTCCGTTCACCAGCCCGGTGACCCGGTGTTCCCTGGCGGCCGTAGCGTTGTCCGGAATGTTCTGCCAGCTATCCCAACTGGTCCGGTTGGCCTTGCTCAGCTTGTACTGATACCTGACAATAAGCGAGGTATTGACATTGTCGGGCGCGCTCCATTGGAGGACGACACTCCCGTCGCCCGGCGTCAACACGACGGGTCCGGGTCCATTGGGCGTTGTATGCGGCGTCGCCTCGGCCGTTTCCGCCGACTCCGCCCCCACGACGGTTCCGTTCAATGCGCGAACCTCGCAGACATAGGTCGTGTTGTTGCGAAGGTTCGAGATTGTCACGATCCTGTTCTTGCTGTTGCCGGGGTCGGCGGCATCGGCTGCGTTTGCCCACGATCCGAACGCGCCGTCCCCTGTCCGGCACCGGGCCTGCCAGGCGGTGGCATCCGCCAAGGCTGTGACAGTGACGCGAATCGACTGGCGACCCGGAACGACGTCGACGATCGTCGGGCTGGACGGTGGTGCTTTCGGTGTCGCCGTGGCCGCATCCGATTCGGCGCCATTACCGGTGTCGTTCACCGCTCGAATCTGAAACGCATATTCCGTGCCGTTCGTGAGCCCGGCGGTGACGGTGGCCTCCGTGGTGTTCTTGTCGCTGCCCGCAATATCGTTCCAGGAACCCCAGCTGTTGGAGGTATTCACCTTCTGCCGGTATTGCCACCCGGTGATGGTGTCGTTGTTCGGGTTCGTCCACTTCAGCGTGACCTGAGCATTCCCCGAGATCGCGGTCAAACCGGTCGGTTTGGAGGGTGGCGGGGGAACGAAGTTGCTGGTCTGGGTTGCCCGTTCGTTACCGTTACCCGCCGCATCCGTAAACGCATTAGCCGCAATCTCCCAACGAACGGTAGCACCGGACGCCAACCCTGCGTCTGGCGTCAGTCGGAAAGAATATGCCGTTCCAGAGCCCGCAAACGCGCTTACCGTCGCATTCGAAGCAGTGACGTCAGATGCGCCGAAACCCGTTGGTGTTTCACTGAACGTCAGATTTACCGTGACTGGATTAGAGATTTGATTACCCAGGCCTGACGCCGAAATCGTCGGCGCAGTATTATCCAGAACAAAAATCCATTCTGCCGGTTGGTCAGAATCCGGGATCAAATCATCCACCTTTCGAATGAGAAATGAGCCCCATGTAATTTCGACATCGTCCGCGAATTTGAGTTTCACATTTCCATTGTAACCATCCAGACTTGGGCCACTGGCTGTGATAATCCAATCGGTACTCGAAGACCCCTCATGGGCGACATTCAAATTCACATTCTGCGGTCCCTCATCCAACGCCAGATCGCCAGAAGTAAAGCTAGAGATGTTGATATTTTCTGAAAATATCAGCTTCCACTTCAGCTCATTCTCGTTTGTTGGGCTCGAATTGGGATTATGGTGCTGGACGCTTATCAGTCGAGGCTCCTGAGCCTCAGCATCGGCAATCGATAAAGAAAAAATGCCGAACAAGGCCAGGGCAAAGACCGACAACAGCGTCACACTGTTTCCGGCGAAGCGACGCGTGAACCCTCTTCCAGCTCTCCGGTTGGCGGGCGAGTCGCAGTTCCGACCGCTCAGACACTCAGAAGTTCCTGGGGGGGGGGGTAAATAGTGAACGCCGGGCCGGCAGCGCCGAAGTCAACCGCCCGGCGGCCGCCCGCAGGGAGGCGAAGGCGGAGACGCCGATCAGAGCGGGATCGCCGGTTCGGCAGGGCGGGCGAGAGGCTGTCATGGTCATGGCGCGAAGACCCCCTTGGTCGAAATCGCTTCAGCGACCGACCGTAACAACGGCCGGAACCGCATACAAGCCGTTACGCGGCGCAGTTGCAAAGTCGGGGGAGACCCCGAACCGGGCCGGCCGGCGACGCCGTTGCCCGGCTCCAAACATGCGCGTTCAGCGCCAGGGGGTGCTGCCCGAATCCTTGTTCCCGCCGCCCAGGCAGCGCGCGGCGAAGGCGGTCCAGGAGGCCCGGTCGTGGCCGAGGCGGCGGTTGAGGCGGTCGGCGATGCCAAGCGCGCTGTCGATACCGACCGCAAGCATCATCGTCGGGATCGGGGCGTCCATGCCCTCGACGGCGATCGCCAGGCGATGCAGCCCGTCGTCGGGCAGCGCCTCGACGATGAAGACGAAATCCGCCTCCTCGGGCAGGCTGTCGATGCTCATCGGTCGCTTCCTCCCCCTTGCGCGGCCGCCCGCCGCTGGCGGGCCGGCAAGACGTCTGTATCGGCCCTCGGCGGCAAGGGTCACTCCCAGCCCGCGAGCGTCGCCAGCGGGCTGGCGTCCCGGACCACCTCCACCTGGCGCCTGTCGAGTTTCTCGAAAGCGATGAAGGCCGCAACCTCCATCTCGTCGTCGAAGACCGCAAGCGGCTCGTCGGCCCCGAGCAGGAACACGGCGAAGCTCGGCGGCCAGGCCGGCATGCCGCGGACATGATCGGAGCGCTAACAAACACAGGTGTCGATTTTACATGCCGACAAGGGGTCAATATTGAATGCCGATTGATACCGGCGTGGACTGGACGCGTGGCCGGTCAGCGCGATAAAGGGCAGGGAGCAGGAAGTGGAACGCGGCGCACCATGTCTGATGTTGACGCACTCTACGAAGTGTTCGGCCCACTCCCGCAGGGCGCTCCGGGGAACGACGCGACGACATTGCGCGCCCTGGGAGTAATCCCGGACCGCGACAGCGTTCGTCAGGTGCTCGATCTTGGAGCGGGACATGGGCGCACGACTCTTGCCCTGGCGCGAGCCCTGCCGAAAGCCCGGGTTCTGGCCGTCGAGATCTATCCCCCGTTCGTTGAGCGAATCGTCGAACGCGCTCGTGAGGAGGGCGTTGCGGACCGCGTCCAGGCGGTGTGCGAGGACATGGAGACAATCGACATTGCCGAGGGGAGCGTCGATCTCGTCTGGGCCGAAGGTTCCATTTATATCGCGGGAATGGAGCGGGCGCTTTCCCGGTGGCGCCCCTGGCTTCGTCCCGGCGGTTGTGCAGCGTTCAGCGACCTCGTCTGGTGGACTGGCAATCCTTCGAAAGAGTGTCGCGAGTACTGGGCAATGGCGTATCCGGACATGGCGACCGAAGACACGATTCGTTCCCGTTTCCATAGCGCCGGGTATCGCGGGATCGAGAGTTTCCGCATGTCGAGGGATGCGCATGACGCCTACTATATCCCGCTGGAGGCGCGCATGGCCGGGCTTGCGGGGAGCGCCAACACAGATGTCTTGCAGGTTCTGGAGGATCTTCGCGTGGAGATCGATGTTCTGCGACAACACGCTGACGATGCGGGCTACACATTCTTCGTGATCCGGCGCGAAGACGGCTGACATCGGAACACCAGGGGCGCCGGCGCCAGGCCGGGCGCCGATGGGAGATATGCGGACCATATCCCGTCGATGCGCCCGCTGGCGCCTGGCGGAAGGCCGAGGCCGGCGATGTCTGCGATGCCTGCGCAGAAAAGGGCCATGCTGCCGGACGGGCGCGCGGGGCGGCGTCGCCGTCCGGCCCGGTTCGGGGCCTCTTCCGGCTTTGCAACTGCGTCGTGCAACGCCTTGAATGCAGTTCCGCCCGTTGCTACGGTCCGGTCGCTGAAGCGGTTTCGACCAAGGGAGCTTCCGCCAGGACCATGACAGCCTATCGCCCGCCCTGTCGCGCCGTCGGCGCCAATACGGCCGGCGCCTCCGCCTTCGCCGCCCTGCGGGCGGCCGCGGGGCGGTTGGCTGCGGCGGGGGGTGCGCTGACCGCCGGATTCGCAAATCGTGCAGCGGCTGCTGAGGCGTACTCTTGCTTCAAAGACAACGGCTTCAACAGCAGCGACGAATACCGATTGAAACGCTCCGCATCCGATGATGCCTGCCGGGGGAGGCAAGTATGGGACTGAGAAACGTTATAGCAATCGTCTGCTCTGCGCTGGCTGTTTCCTCTTGCGCGGCGCCCGATGGTTCGGAGAAGGCGACCGCGACGGTGACGGCTGCGGCGACCGATACCTCCTCGAAGCCGATTCGCAGCCGCCTCTCATACGAGAGTGCAAATGGAGTCGATTCCTATGCTGAAATTCTGAAGGGAGAGTCGTTCGCTTCCACAACCCTGACGGCACGCCTCTCCCTGCCTGCCAAATGCTCGGAGCCGGACCGCAAAGTGCCGGCAGTCATCATTCAGCACGGGTCCGGTGCACCCCGCCACCGCTGGTATGAGCAGTTATCCGATGCGTTGGCCGAAGCCGGCATTGCCGCCCTCGTGCCCGACTCCTATTCGGCACGGAGGATCGGTTCGACCGCGGCCGATCAGACCCGGCTCTCCAAAGCCAACCGGGTGTACGACGCATTCGCCGCGTTTCGCGCGCTCGCTACGGTGCCCTGCATCGACCTCGATCGAATCGGCATTACCGGATATTCGTTCGGCGGAATCGTCAGTCGGGACGCGGTAGAATCGGAACTGGCGAAAAGGCTTGGCGCCGGCCGCGTTTTCAAGGCGAGCCTGCCTGTCTATCCCAGCTGCCAAAGCCAGTGGGATGTGAGCCGGCCGACGAATACCCGGGTGCATTTCCTCCTGGCGGAGCTGGATGACTATACGCCATCGAGCTATTGCCTCGAGCACATTCCCCGCTTGAAGGCTTCCGGCTGGAATGTCTCCCACAGCGTCCTCCCCGGCGCCCATCACGGGTTCATTTCCAGCGACTCCCCGCATCGATACCGGAGAGCCTGGACCTTCAAGGATTGCGGCGTCACGCGGGTGACCAGGGAAGGATATGAGGTATCGGACGAATTCGGCCTTGACGTCGGCAAGACGATGACCTGGGCCGGGTACATCCGCGCAGCCGCAAAGGCGTGCGGGAAGCGCGGAGTGACCATCGGGGCGAGCCGGAAGACCCGGGCATCGGCAATGCAATTCACCGTGAATTTCTTTTCGGAGAATCTCTGAACGGACATCTCTGCCGAGAATTCATCCGGGTCTTAGGGTGAGGCAGGATCGCAGCTTGCCGCCTGCCGGGTGGAGTGTGCGTGGAGCGGTCGCGGCGGCCGGCTGCTTGCCCACAGCTGCCAACCGATGCCCGGCTCCTGCGCCACCAACGGGGACACAACCGGCCTCCGCGCTCTGGGCGTTGGAAATTGTCGTCAAATACCGTGAAACGGCTGCAGCAGGCGCGGGATCAGTGTGCGGAATTTTACGCGTGCATCGGTGACGACGAGACAGATGCAGTCTTCCTCCGGTCCCGCGATGGGCTGGTGTACTATTCCCTGATCGGCGATCTCGACATCGCCGCGCCGATACCACGAGCCCCGGTCGTAGAACGACCCTGCAAGAACCAGAGTTGCCTCGAAGCCGCGGTGGCCGTGATCGGGGACCGCCTGGCCGGCCGATATGGACAGCAACAGCGCCGTTGCGCCCGCATCGCTCGTCTTGAGAGCGAATTTCCGGATGCCGCCGCCGACCGCGCGCCATGCCAGTCCGGCACAGTCGCCGCCGGCATAGTCCCGCAGGGGCTGCGGCAGCACGAATGCCCCGCACCGGCCATGAAGGGATGCCCGGTCCGAAGTCTGTCGGGTCCGCACCGCGTTGTCCGGGGTACTGGCAGCCGCTTCGAGGATGCCTTCATCCGCCGGAACGGCGCCCTTCGTCCGGTCGATCAGCACCCCCCCGATGGTCTCGGCGAGATCGAGGTCGGCCCGACAGGCCGGACAAAGCGCCAGATGTGTGGCAACGAGCAGCGACGTCGCCTCATCCAGCGTGCCGGCCCCGTAGGCCAGGAGCAGCTCCTCGCCGACATGATGTTCGATCTTCATCGCAACCCCTCGCTTTGCGGGCCGAGGTGGTCGCGCAGGCGACGAAACGCCAGACGGGCCCTCGATTTGACGGTGCCGATCGGAATCCCGAGGCGAACGGCAATGTCCGCGTAACTCTCGCCCTGATAGAACGAAAGATGCAGAATCGTGCGTTGCTCGTCACTCAGCCGGGCGAGGGCGGCCCGGACAGCCTCGGTGCGCTGCTGCACCGCAACCGCTTCCTCGCCTTCGACCGGGGGAGCGGGTCGGAAGGCGGGATCCTCGGGATCGAAATCCGGTCGGCGCTGGCGCCGAAAGGCGTCGATGCGCCGGTTGCGTGCGATGGCGAAGATCCATGCGGCAGCCGAAGCGCGCCGGCTGTCGTACAGCCCGGCTTTCCTCCAGATGGTGGCGAAGACCTCCTGCAGGACATCGTCAATCCCTTCGGCTTCGCCCCCCGCGCGCTGCAGATAGGCCTTCACGCGCGGGGCGAAATGTCGAAACAGGGCTGCGAACGCTTCCCGGTCTCCCTGCGTGGCGACGGCCTGAAGCAGGGCCGCCATGCGGTCGGACTCGCTGCCCGTGTCATCCGCGCCGGGTTCGGCGATTGCCCGTTCATGGCGGGAGGGCGCATCGCCCGACGCTGTCGGGCGGCGGGGGAGACGAAACGGGATGACCCTGCCTTCGCGTGTCATGCCTGATTATACGGCTGCGCCGCCATTTCGGATCACTTTTATCCCGCGGCAGTGATCCGCCTGCGCGTTTGCTGCGTAACCCTGACGATGAGACACGAGCGTGCGGACGATCCAGGGCTGCATGGCGGCCATCGGCGGAAGGTCGCCGTGATCGGTGCGGGCATTTCCGGCCTCGGCGCCGCATGGCTGCTGTCGCGTGCTCACGAGGTCGTCCTGTTCGAGGCAGCGGATCGCCCGGGCGGCCATGCCAGAACGGTCACCGTGCAGACCGGCGGACGGGATATCCCGGTGGACACCGGCTTCATCGTCTTCAATCGCGTCAACTACCCGAACCTGTGCCGGCTTTTCGAGCGGCTCGACGTACCGACCCGTCGCAGCGACATGTCGTTCGCGGTATCCGTCAATGGCGGAGAGCTGGAATATGGCTGCCGCAATATTCAGGCTGCGCTGGCCCAGACGGCCAATGCGGTGAAGCCCCGTTTCTGGCGCATGTTCCGCGATATCGCGGTCTTCAACCGCACTGCGCTGGCCGACGCCGCCGGGAATCCCGACCTCACGCTGGGCGAACTCATTCGCCGGCGGCGCTTCGGCCCCTGGTTCGAGCGCTATTATCTGTTGCCGATGAGCGGCGCGATCTGGTCCACCCCCCGCGCCGAAATGCTGAACTTTCCTGCCCGCGTTCTTACCCGGTTTTTTGCCAATCACGGCCTGCTCTCCTTCACCGGGCAGCATGACTGGTGGACCGTCGAGGGCGGGTCGCGCAACTACGTCTCGAGGATGGTTGCCAACATGGGCGCGGAGCTGCGTCTGCGGGCGCCGGTCGAGGCCGTCACGCGCCGGCCGGGCGGCATCGACGTGAAGGCGGCCGGCCAGGAGGCGGAGCGTTTCGACACGGTCCTGTTCGCGTGCCATGCGGATACTGCGCTCGCGCTTCTGGGCGATGCCGACCCGGATGAACGACGCATCCTCGGCCGTATCCCGTTCCGGCGCAACAGGATCGTGCTCCACACCGATGCGCAACTCATGCCGCGGCGGCGGCGCTGCTGGTCGAGCTGGGTTTACCTCGCGAATTCGCAGCTCGACGAAGAAAGTGCGTCGGTCACCTACTGGATGAACTCGCTTCAGAATATTCCGGCCGATACGCCGATATTCGCCACCCTCAATCCGTCAACCCGGATCGAAGAGTCCCGAATCCTCGACGATCACCCGTTCGACCATCCGCAATACGATGCCGGCACGATTGCCGCCCAGACGGCTCTGCCGTCGATCCAGGGCCGCGCCGGGACATGGTACTGCGGGGCATGGACCGGAACGGGGTTCCACGAGGACGGCCTGGCGAGCGCAGTCCGGGTCGCCGCTTCGCTGGGAGTCGCACCGCCATGGGCGTAGCCGAATCGTCGCTCGTCCCGGCCAGGGTCAGCCATGCCCGGCGGAGCCCGGTGGACAACCGATTCGTTTATTCGGTCGATTACCTGCTTCTCGACGAGGCAGTCCTCCTCGGGCAGGATCCGGGTCCGCGGCTGTTTTCGTTCGGCCGGCCCAACCTGGTGTCCCTGCTGCCGGCCGATCACGGGATTGCCGACTGCAAGGGAGTCGAAGGTGCCCGACGGCTGGCGGCCGATGCAGGAATCGACGGCATCGATCGCGTACTGCTGCTGACCCATCCGCGCTATTGGCACTACACGTTCAATCCGGTCAGTTTCTGGTTCCTCATGGGCGCTGCCGGGAATCTTCGTGCCGTGCTTGCCGAGGTCCATAATACGTTCGGCGACCGCCACGGCTATCTGTGCACGGGAGAGGCCGGCGGCGACATCGGGCCGGATTGCTGGACGGTCTCGCCAAAACGCCTGCACGTCTCGCCTTTTTTCGACATAGCGGGCCAGTATCGTTTCCGGTTCCTTGTCGACGATACGCGTGTCGCCGTCAGAATCGTCTACGAAGACGCGGCAGGTGGCGGGCTCGATACCTCCATCGCGGGGATGCGCCGGCCGTTTACGGACCGGGAACTTGCCCGTGCCCTTCTGCGCCGCCCATTCGGCGCCGCCCGCATGACAGTGCTCATTCACTGGCAGGCGCTCAGGCTCTGGCGGAAGGGCGTGCGGTACCGGCGGCGGCCCGAGCCGCCGCAGGAGAGCATAACATGACCGTGCGGGCCGTGATCCTGGTTGTGTCTCTCATGACCGGCATCGCAGCTGCTGCGCCGCCGGAGCTGGCGGGGCGCGTGCCGGCCGAGGGGCCAGCAGGCTGTGCCGAATACCGGTTCCTGTTCCTGCGCCTCTATCGGGCCGAGCTTTGGACACACGCCGAGGTCCCGCCAGGACAGGAATTCGGCCTCTCGCTGATCTACCGCCGGAGCATGGACCGGGACGAACTGGTCGAGTCCTCGATATTCGAGATGGCGCGCATGTCGGGGCGGCCGGAGGCCAGCTTCGGCGCGGCGCGAGCCGAGCTCGAACAGGCCATGCGGAGCGTATCGGCAGGCGACCGCTACACGGCCTGGCGCACCGGCTCCGGCGAAGTCCACTTCTATCGCAATGGCGGCCTGGTGGGCAGGCTCACCCATGATGCGGACCTGTTCCTCGATATCTGGCTCGGTCCATTGAGCCGGAGTCCGGCGGAGCGCGACGCGCTGCTCTCGGGGCGCTGCGATGACTGACGTCCATACCGGCGGTCTCACGCGGCGCGACCTGTATCCGCCTGGCGCAATCGCCGCCGTGCTCGCCTTTGGCGGTCTGCCGCTCTACATCCACGCGCCGCGCTACTATGCCGAAGAGTTGGGCGTCGCCCTTCCGGTGCTCGGCGCAGTATTGCTGGCCGCGCGCGGTATCGACAGCGTGCAGGATCCGATCATCGGGCGGCTTGCGGACCGCTGGCCGCACCACCGCGAGACATGGGTCCTGATGTCGGGGGCCCTTCTGGCCACCGGCCTTTTCCTGCTGTTCGCACCGCCGGGCTGGGGCGAACCCTTGCCCCGGCTCGCGCTTGGCCTGCTGATCGCCTTTACCGGGTTCAGCGCCCTGCAGATCGCGTTATACGATCACGGCCTCGCCCAGGCAGAGGCTGCAGGCGGCGGCTATACGCGGATTGCGCTCTGGCGCGAGGCGGGCGGTCTGGTCGGCATCTGCCTTGCCGCGCTGGCGCCGGCGGCGCTGGCCGGGATCTTCGGGGCTCCCTATGCCCATGCCGGCTATGCGCTCGCGTTTGCGCTGTTTGCCGTGTTCATTCTCCGCCGCATGCGCGGAAACTGGCGCAGCTCGGGCCGGTCCCTGCCATCGGCCGGTCTGGCGGATGCCCTGCGTGTCCCGGGCGTCGGCCCCATTCTTGTCTTCGGCCTCGTCAATGCCCTGCCGACCGCGGTGACCTCGACGCTGTTTCTGTTTTTCGTGGCCGATGTTCTGGCGGCGGAGTCGCATGCCGGGATCATGCTGCTGGTCTTTTTTGCCGCCGCTGCGGCTGCGGCCCCCGCCTGGGCGAGGCTCGCGGGCAGGATCGGACGCAAGCCCACGCTTGTGGCAGGCATGGCGCTCTCCATCCCGGTGTTCGTGTGGGCCTATGTGCTGGGGCCGGGCGATATCGCGGCATTCTACGCGATCGTCATCGCCTCGGGCGCCGCGCTCGGCGCAGACATGACGCTGGCCCCGGCAATGCTGGCGGCCCGGATCCGCGGCGGCGGCGGGCAGGTGTTCGCACTCTGGACATTCCTGCAGAAGACCGCGCTTGCCCTGGCCGCGGGAGTGGCGCTGCCCGCGCTTGCCCTGATGGGTTATGAGCCGGGAACACCCGTTGACGACGGTCGCAAGGCATTGGCTGCTGCTTATGCACTGGCGCCTTGTGCCCTCAAGCTGGCTGCCATTGCGGTACTCCTGACATGGGTCGAAGACGAAGGAGATCGGGTTTGAAGACGAAACGTGTCCCTGGGCCGCGGACCGGGTTCCTGTCGAGGTCGGATGGCCTCGACGGATATGCTGCCGGAACGCCGGTCCTCGACCTCAGAAGCTATCTGTGCGGAACGCTGGTTGCTTCGGGGGCATTCTTCGGCCTCACCGGCCGGATGGAACGACGGTTCGAGATCGAGATGGTCGGCCGCTGGTCGGGAAACAGGGGCACACTCGACGAACGCCTCTGCTACGACAATGGCGAGGCGGTGGACAGGCGCTGGACCCTGGCCTTTGCCGATGACGGAACATTCACCGCCACCGCTCCGGACGTCGAGGGCGCGGCGCCGGGAGCGCAGCGGGGTCATGCGGCGGTGATGCGCTACCGGCTGCGGTTGCCGCGGCCTCGGGGCGAGATCGTTGTTGGAATGGAGGATCGGTTTTTCCTGCTCAACGATGGCACGCTCATCAACCGGGCGCGCATGTCCAAATTCGGTCTGAAGGTCGGTGAGGTGATCGCATTCTTTCGCCGCCACGCTGCCGGGCGCGCGCCCGAAACGGGGACGGGTCTGTCATGAACCGCCTCGCAGGCAAGCGTTTCTGGTTGGTCGGCGCCAGCGCCGGCATCGGTCGGAATCTCGCCCTGCGTCTCGCGAACGAGGGGGTCGCTGTGGTTGCATCGGCCCGCGATGGCGCGGCGCTCGCGCGCGTTGTCGCGACGATGGCGCCTGTGCAGACGGCCTCGGGCGGCCACGCAGCGGTGCCGTTCGATGTGACCGACAGCGCCGGCGCGATGCAGGCATTCGGCCGGATTGGCGCGGTGGACGGCGTGATTTACTGCGCCGGCGCCTATGAGCCCATGTCGGCGCGCCGGCCCGGCCTGGATGCGCTGGAGGCAATCGTTGACGTGAACTTCACAGGCGCCCTGCGGGTGCTCGCTGCCTGCGTTCCGGCGTTCTGTCGGCGCGGATCGGGGCATATTGTGCTGCTGGGCTCGCTTGCGGGCTATCGTGGACTGCCCGACGCGTGGGGGTACGGCGCGACCAAGGCGGCGGTCATTCACCTCGCGGAAAATCTGCGCCTGGATTTGCGCGGCTCCGGCGTGGCGGTGCAGGTGTGCAATCCCGGATTCGTGGCAACGCGCCTGACCGACAAGAACAGCTTTCCGATGCCGTTCATCATGACTCCCGAAGCGGCGGCCGACCGGATCGTGCAGGGTATGGCGCGGCATCGGTTCGAAATTGCCTTCCCTCGCATCATGACGGCAGCGTTCAAATTCCTCGCGGCCCTTCCGCGGCCGATATATTTTGCGCTGGTGCGGATGGCCGGCAGCAGGATGGGCCGGTCGTCATGAGTGCGCCTGTCGCGCGACCCGCCGTTGACGTCGAACCGCGGCCGGACCGCTCGTCCCTGCCGCGGCGTCTGCGCATCGTCGCCTCGATTCTCGACCGGATCGAACGCGGATCGATCGAGATCGAACTGCCCGGCGGCCGGCGGCTGCGGGCAGCGGGGCGAGAGTCGGGGCCGGCGGGGCGGATCGTCGTCCTGAACCGGAACTTCTTTGGGCGTCTGCTCGGCGCGGGCGATCAGGGATTCGGCGAGATGTTCATGGATGGCTGGTGGATCACTCCCAATCTCCATGATCTTCTCGACGTGATCCTGCTCAACAACGAAAACATGGCGCGGCATTTTCCGGGCGCCGGCCTGTTTCGCCTTCGCGAGCGGATTCGCCATTGCTTCAACCCCAACACCCGGAGAGGGTCCCGGCGCAATATTGCCCACCATTACGACCTCGGTAACGACTTCTACAGCCTGTGGCTGGACGAGACGATGACCTATTCGTCGGCGCTGTTCCAGACCGGAACGGAGAGCCTGGAGCAGGCGCAGAGGAACAAGTTTGCCGCTATTTGCGACTGGCTGGCGCCAGCGAGCGGCGACCGCATTCTCGAAATCGGGTGCGGCTGGGGCGGATTCGCGGAATATGCGATCCGCGAACGGGGTGTTCGGGTGACCGGATTGACCATTTCCAGGGAACAGCACGACCATGCCCGGCGCCGCCTTTTCGAGGCGGGGCTTGCGGACCGCGCCGAGATCGTACTCCGCGACTACCGGGACGAGCGAGGCATCTATGACAGGATCGTTTCCATCGAAATGATCGAGGCAGTGGGTGAGAAATACTGGCCGGTCTATTTTTCGGCACTTCATGACCGGCTCAGGCCGGGCGGGGTTGCGGCCCTGCAAGCCATCACGATTGCGGAACGGTTGTTCCCGCAATACCGGGCGCGGGTCGACTTCATCCAGAAACATATCTTTCCGGGAGGGATGCTTCCGAGCCCCGGAGCGCTTCACGCCAACTCGGAAGCTGCCGGGCTTCAAACGATCGGGGCGACGTCCCACGCCGACAGTTATTCGCGCACGCTCCGCACATGGCGCCGCCGATTCAACGCCCGGTGGCACCGGATTGCCCGCCTCGGCTTCGATGAACGCTTCCGTCGCATGTGGAATTTCTATCTTGCTGTGAGCGCCGCCGGCTTTGCTGCAGGGAGCACCGATGTTGTCCAGATCGCCTATCGCAGGCCATCGTGACGAGGCCGGCCTCGCTCAGTCGGCGAGTGCAGCGCCAACCAGGTATCCCGGCCTGATTCAGGCCCAGCGGATGCCGGCAGGTGCAGGGCCTTTTGATCGGCACGGCGCTGCCGGTCGTCCACAAGCCTTGCGGTCTCCTCCGGCAGCGCGGCGAAGCCACCGCACGCTCAATCCCGGGATGCGTAGCAGGCGCGGCGCCCTCTCCGGTGTGCCGCTCAGGGATCCGATCCGTTCGGTGCCGGCCGCCAGGGTTCCGACAGCACCTTGCGGGTCGCTGCGATGAGGTCCCGGCAGCGGAGATTGGACAGTTCGTCGAGAACCACGCGATAGACAGCGAGTCCGGCGGTCTTCATGGCCGTTGTCTAGGATGGCGGAATGAGCACCATGCTGCCGACATGGTTCTTCTCGAGGAATGCCTGTTGCGCCGTGCGGATATCGCGAAGCGGGTACGTTGCCGCGACCGCGGGCTTGAGGCCGCCCTCAAGAAGGATATCGACGAGACGCGGAAACGTTTCGGGAAGATAAACGGTCGAGCCGAAGAAACTCAGGTTCCGAAGGTAGAGCACCCTCAGATCGAGTTCGACATGCGGTCCCGCGATGGCTCCGGCAGCGACGTAGCGGCCGCCGCGGCCGAGCAGCGCAAGACAGTCGGCAAAGCGCTCGCCGCCGACGACATCGGCAACCAGGGTGACGTTTGCATCCGCAAGCGCACCGGCGAAATCCGCTTCGTCGCGGTCGATGACGGTATCGGCGCCGAGCTCACGCACCGCCTCTGCCTTGCCGGCGGCGCACACGGCGATTACGCGGGCGCCATGGTGTTTCGCGATCTGGACGAGAAAGCTGCCGACGCCCCCGGAGGCGCCGGTCACCAGGACCGTATCTTCAGGCTTCAGCCCCGCCATCAGGAGCATGTTCATGGCGGTTCCGGCCGAACAGGGCAGGGTGGCGAGCCCGGCGTCGGAGAATGGCAGATCGTCGGCAAGCCCGATGGCGTTGCGTGACGGCACGCACGTGAACTGGGCGAACGCGCCGTCGCGCTCCGAACCGAGAAACCCGGCGTTCGCCAGCCATTCGGGATCGTCGGCGTCGTAGAAATAGGGCGCGCAGATCACGCGTTCGCCGATCCTGGCGGCGTCCACGCCCGTTCCGACGGCGGCGATGCGCCCGACGCAGTCGGCGCCCTGGATGCGGGGAAAGGAAATGTCGCCGGTCCAGCCGCCCCTGCCGCCTCCCGTTACACCGAAACCCGCCCGGCCGCCCTCGGCGGTCGTCCCGGTGCGGACCTCGGGGCTGTACCAGCCTGTCCGCGTGTTGATGTCGGTGTTGTTCATACCCGCGGCGGTGACGCGGATAAGGACCTCGCCGGGAGCCGGGCGCGGTACGGGGACATCGCTGCGATAGTCGAGCGCGTCGAAGCCGCCATATCCGGTAAGGAGGACCGCGGTCATGGTGTCGGGGATCATCCCTCGCATTCTCCCTGGGGTCTTTGGCGACGCGACGGGCGGATGCGGGAACGGAGATCGTTGCGGTCGAGCAGCGAAGCGAACTCCACCCGGCTCCAGTGGCTGACCGCCAGATCGTCCGCCGGAAGGTCTTCGAAAAACCCGGCGACCGGATCGCTCGCGGCCTCCGGGAGAATGAGGGGGATGAGGAAACTGATGTCGAAATAGCGCATGGGTGCCGCCGCCCTCACAACCGCTCGTCCCGAACCTCGCGCACGAGCTCGGCTGCGGGGCGCCGCAACCGGGGCATCGCAGACCGAAACTCGCCCAGCTCCTGCAGCGGCAGCGGCTTCTTCGGCCGGGTGGCGGGAGACAGGCGTGCGACAGCCTTGCCATGACGCGTGATGACCACTTCCTCCCCGGCCTCGACCTCGTTCAGAAGCTCGCTGAGCCGCGCTTTCGCCCGTGCCAGATTGACGGTGAGCATGGCAACCCCGCAAGTGGTCATTAAACTGGTCACAGAATAGCGGTATCGATAAGAGCGGCTACAGCCTTGTCGCGAGGTGTCGGTAACACGGGATATGCCCGGTGGATGCGCCAGATGGTCTGTCCGATACCATAGCCAACGCGTATCCGGGGCGAGCGCCCCGGCCTCATTGAAGCTAGTTGCCGGCCTCGTTGGCGAAGGGCGCCCAGCCGGGCATATCCGGGGCGTGCGCTCCGGCCTCGTTGACGCCCGATCCGGATCGCCGCCTGTCGGTCCCCCTGGCCGGCCAAGGGGGCAGGTCGGGGCGGTTCAGGGGCGGCCGGGCCGGGCCTCCCGGCGGGCGATATAGATGCCGGCGGCGGCGATGATCGCGGCGCCGACGCCGGTCCACAGGTCCGGCGTCTGGCTGAAGAAGACATAGCCCACCAGCGCGGCGAAGATCAGCCGGGCGAAATCGAACGGCATCAGGGCGGTGGTGTCGGCCAGCGCGAAGGCCCTGGTGATGAGCAGATGGCCGACGGTGCCGGCGAAGCCGATGGCGGCGCCGATGCCGAGCTGGCCCCAGCTGGGGTGCTGCCAGACGAACAGCGACGGGACGAGCGTGATCGGCGCCAGATAGATCACCATCCACAGATAGATCGCGTTCGCCGTCTCGGTGCGCGACAGCAGCTTGATGCAGATGACCGAGGCGGCCATCATCAGGGCGGAGAACAGCACCGCCAGCGCCGGCCAGGCGATGGCCTCGCTGCCGGGCCGAAGAATGATCATGGCGCCGACAAAACCGACCGCGACCGCCGTCCAGCGCCGCGCCCGGACGATTTCGTTCAGAAAGATCACCGCCAGGATGGTGACGAAGAAGGGCGCGGTGAAGCTGAGCGCAATCGCCTCGGCCAGCGGCATGACCGAGAGGGCCCAGAAAAAGGCGAACATGGCGGCCGCCGCCGTCAGCCCGCGGAACGTGATCAGGCCGATCCGCCGGGTCCGCAGGATGCCCGGCCCCGCCTTCATCAGCCAGGGCAGCATGAACAGGATGCCGAAGGCGCTGCGCAGGAAGGCAAGCTGGAAGGGGTGCAGTTCCTGCGAGCCATGGCGGATCAGCCCGGCCATGGCAGCAAAGAAGGCCGAGGCGACGATCATCATGGCGACGGCGAGAACGAAATCGGGTTCGGGCGGCCGATGGGCGATATGGCGCTGTTCGTGCGCCGCGGCAGGTTCCGGCATAGGCCGGACTATAGGCCGCAGCGCGCGTCCTGCCACCCGTGCCGGCGCATGGCAGGCAGTACATTGCGCGCCGGGCGCCGGGATCGGGCCGTTCCGCCGGGCGCCCCGATCCGCTATCTCTGCGCTGCGAACGCAACCTGCGGGAGGGAGATCATGGCCAGCCGGATGATGTGGCAGCCCAGCCAGGACCGCATCGACGCCTCGAACCTGAAGGCCTTCATGCAGGCGGCGACCGACCGCTGGGGCGCGAATTTCTCCGATTATGCCGCCCTGCACGCCTGGTCGGTGAACGAGCCGGAGAAATTCTGGACCGGCCTGTGGGATTTCTGCGCCGTGATCGGCGAGCCGGGCGGGCGCGTCGTCGTCGATGGCGACCGGATGCCGGGCGCCCGCTTCTTCCCGGACGGCCGGGTGAATTTCGCCGAGAATCTGCTGCGCCGGCGCGACGATACGCCGGCCATCATCTTCCGCGGCGAAGACCGGGTCGGCGGGGAGATCAGCTGGGCCGAACTCCATGACGCGGTCGCGCGCCTCGCCCGGGCGTGGCGCGCCATGGGGCTCGGCCCCGGCGACCGGGTCGCGGCCTACATGCCCAATATTCCCGAAACGGCGATCGCCATGCTGGCAGCGACCAGCATCGGCTGCGTCTTCACTTCGGCGTCGCCGGATTTCGGCGTCCAGGGCGTGCTCGACCGTTTCGGCCAGGTCGCGCCCAGGGTGCTGATCGCCGCCGACGGCTATTTCTACAATGGCCGGGTCCAGCCCTGCCTCGACAAGCTGCCGGAGATCGCCGCCGGCATGCCGTCGCTCGAACAGGTGCTGATCGTGCCTTATGTCGCCGCGGCCCAGGGGACATCGCCGGATATCGCGGCTGTGCCCGGCGCCGTTCTGCTCGACGATTTCACCGCGCCCCACGCGCCGGGCGAGATCGAATTCGCCCGGCTCGGCTTCAACGATCCGCTCTACATCCTCTATTCCTCGGGCACGACCGGCGCGCCGAAATGCATCGTCCATGCCATCGGCCCGGCCCTGCTGACCCACGCGAAGGAGCACCGCCTCCACAGCGATATGAAGCCGGGCGACCGGGTGTTCTGGTTCACGACCTGCGGCTGGATGATGTGGAACTGGGTGGTCGGCGCCCTCGCTGCGGAGGCGACCATCGTCCTCTACGACGGCTCGCCCTTCCATCCTGACGGCAACGCGCTGTTCGATTATGCCGATGTGGCGCGCATCACCCTGTTCGGCACATCGGCCAAATTCATCGACGCCTGCGCCAAAGCCGGGCTGGAGCCGGCCCGCACCCACGATCTCTCCAGCATTGCGACCCTGGCCTCGACCGGCTCGGTGCTGGTGCCGGAGGGCTTCGACTATGTCTACGACAGGATCAAGGCGGATGTGCATCTCGCCTCGGTCTCGGGCGGGACGGACCTGCTCGGCTGTTTCGTCGGCGCCAACCCGATGGGGCCGGTCTATCGCGGCGAACTGCAGGCGCCGTGCCTGGGCATGGAGATGGATGTGTTCGATGCCGCCGGCAAACCGGTCGCCGGCGAGAAGGGCGAACTGGTCTGCACCCGGCCTTTCCCCTCCATGCCGCTCGGCTTCTGGGGCGACGACAGCGGCGAGAAATATTTCAACGCCTATTATGCCGATTATCCCGGCGTCTGGCGGCACGGCGACTGGGTGCAGTGGACGGAGTCCGGCGGCATGATCTTTTTCGGCCGTTCGGACGCCACGCTCAATGCCGGCGGCGTGCGCATCGGCACGGCGGAAATCTATCGCCAGGTCGAACAGTTGGCGGAAATCCGCGAGGCCATCGTCATCGGCCAGGACTGGGACAACGATACCCGCGTCGTGCTGTTCGTCGTCCTGTCCGAAGGCCATGAGCTGGACCCGGCGCTGGAGCGGAAAATCCGCGACCGGATTCGCGCGGGCGCCTCGCCGCGCCACGTGCCGGCGCGCATCGTCGCGGTCGCCGATATTCCGCGCACCAAAAGCGGCAAGATCGTCGAGCTGGCGGTGCGCGACATCGTCCATGGCCGCCCGGTCGCGAACCGGGAGGCGCTCGCCAATCCCGAAGCCCTGGAGCAGTTTCGCGACCGGCCCGAACTGGCGGCCGGATGAGCGAACGGCTGCAGCGCCGTTTCGAGCTTCTGGCCCGGGCCGGGCGCCCCGGCCTGGTTCCGTTCGCGGTCGCCGGCGATCCGGACCGGGCGACCGCCGACCGGGTTTTCGAGGCGCTGCGCCGGCGCGGCGCGGATTTGATCGAGATCGGCATTCCGGCCCGCGAACCGGCCATGGACGGGCCGGTCATCCGGCGCGGCCACGCGCGCGCCGGGCAGGCC
This sequence comes from Alphaproteobacteria bacterium, assembly GCA_965221475.1. GTDB lineage: Bacteria > Pseudomonadota > Alphaproteobacteria > Bin65 > Bin65 > Bin65. Next base: position 2,391,570 of record OZ244891.1, read on the forward strand.
GGCGCCGGCTCGCTCGATGCGCTCACCCAGGCGTCGCGCCTGCGCGCGCGCGATTCCGCCGTGCCGCTGATCCTGATGGGCTATGCCGCCGAGCTGCGCGCCGCCGGGCCGCTGCCCTATATGGATGCCATGGCGAATGCCGGCGCCGACGGGCTGCTGATCGTCGATGCCGAAGCGCCGGAGCGCATCGCCTGGTCGCGGATGGCGCACGAGCGCGGCCTCGCCTTCGTCCAGATCGTCGCCGGCGATGCCGATGCCGGCGCGCCGCCCGGCCCGGCCTGGGCGCGCAGCGGCTTCGTCTATTGCGTCGCTTCCGAAGGCCCGACCGGCGGCACGCCGCCGGCCGTCGCCGCGCTCGCCGCCAGGGCAGGCGCGGCGCGGCGCGCTTCCGGGCTGCCGGTCGTCGCCGGCTTCGGCGTGCGGACCGCGGCCATGGCGGCCGCCATCGGCGGCTTTGCCGATGCCGTCGCCATCGGCACCGTCGTGGTGGCGGCGCTGGAGGAATCGCTGGCCGCCGGCCGGACCGGCCAGGCCGCCGCCGACGCGGTCGGCGATAGGGTGGCCGGGCTGGCGGCGGGGCTGGCCGCTTCCCGCCTGCCGAATCGGCGGTGAATTTTTTCGCTTGACCGGCCCGGCTTCCCTCGCTACAAGCCGCGCCCTGCAACCCGATCCCTGAAAGGGGTTCCCCCTCGTGAACCTGTCCCGCAACCCGTTCTGCATCGTCGCGACCGTGCCCGCCGGCACGGCGCAGGGCGGCATGTGGTGGTGGCGCTGTTCGCAAGGGCCCGGCCGGAGTGTGCGCCTGATCGATTGACGCGATTTCAGGACCCAAACCGGCCCAATCGGACTTTTCTTCAACGGGGCCCGCCAGAAACGACTGGCGGGCCCCGTTGCGTTTTCGACCTGCAGCCTGCCGCAGAACACCGGAAGAACCGCCAAAATGCTCAACGATATCCTCGAAAAGATCGCCCGCCGCGAAGACCTGACCGCAGCCGAGATGGCGAGTGCCGTCGGCGCCTTCGTCGACGGCGACTGCGAACCCGCCCAGATCGCCGGCTTCCTGATGGCGCTGCGGGTCAAGGGCGAGACGGTCGACGAACTGGTCGGCGCCGCCACGGCCTTCCGCCAGCGCGCCGTGCGCCTGCCCGATACCGTCCGGCCGGTCCTGTGCACCGCCGGCACCGGCGGCGACCGGTTCGGCTCGATCAATCTCTCGACCGCGGCGGCGCTGATTGCGGCCGCCGCCGGCGTGCCGGTCGCCAAGCACGGCAACCGCTCGGTTTCCTCGCGCTGCGGCAGCGCCGATGTGCTCGATGCGCTCGGCATCGCCACCGGCCTGTCGCCCGAGGGCGCGGCGGAATCGATCCGGGACAGCAATTTCAGCTTCCTGTTCGCGCCGCACTATCATCCGGCCATGAAGAGCGTCGCCCCGGTGCGCCGGGCGCTGGGGGTCTCGACTCTCTTCAACCTGCTGGGCCCGCTCACCAATCCGGCCCGTGTGCCGACGCAAGTGGTGGGCGTTTTCCATCCCTCCCGCACCCGCTTCATGGCAGAGGCGCTGTTGCGGCTGGGTGTTGAGCGGGCCCTCGTTATCTCCGCCGACTGCGGTCTCGACGAGATCGCACCCGCCGGCGAGACCCGGATGGTGGAGGTGGCGCGCGGTGCGCTGACGGAGCGGACCGTGACTCCGGCGGATTTCGGCCTCGCCGAACGGCCGGTCGAATCGGTGCGCGGCGGCGATCCGGCCTTCAACGCGCGGGTCGTCCGCACCGTTCTGGAAGGCGAGGCGGCACCGGCGCGCACCGGCATTCTGCTCAACGCGGCTGCCGCGCTCTACGCCGCCGGCGCGGCCGGCTCGCTGCGCGACGGCGCGGCGCTGGCGGCCGAAACCATCGACAACGGCCGGGCGGCGGCGACCCTGGCGCGCCTCAGCTATACCGACCGGCCGCAGGCGGCTGCGGCATGAACCATCTGACGCCGATCCTGGCGGCCCGGCGCGAGGCGGTGGCCGCGGCGAAGCGCGATGTCCCGCTCGGCGCGCTGCGCGACCGGCTGCCCCTGGCGCCGGCCTTTCGCGACTTCGCCGGCGCGCTGCGCATGCCCGGCCTGGGCGTGATCGCCGAGGTCAAGCGCCGCTCGCCTTCGGCCGGCATCCTGTCCGGCCGGGCGGATGCCGGGGCGACCGCCCGGCGCTATGCCGATGCCGGCGCTGCCGCCATCTCCGTGCTCACCGAGCCCGAGCGGTTCGGCGGTGCGCTGGAGGATCTGGAGGCGGTCCGGGAGGCCCAGACCGCGCCGGTCCTGCGCAAGGATTTCATCGTCGATCCCTACCAGCTGGTCGAGGCGCGGGCGGCGGGCGCCGATGCGGTGCTGCTGATCGTGGCCGCGCTGGGCACCGCCCTGCCGGACTATCTCGGCCATGCCGCCGAGGCCGGGCTGGATACCCTGGTGGAGGTCCATGACGAGGCCGAGCTGCGTATCGCGCTCGATGCCGGGGCGCCGGTCGTCGGGGTCAACAACCGCAACCTCGCCGACCTCCGGGTCGATCTGGCGGTCGGCGAAGCGCTGCTGCCGCAGATTCCGGCGGGGACGGTCCGTGTCGCCGAGAGCGGCGTGCTGAACGGGGCGGATGCCGGGCGCATGGCGGCGGCCGGCGCCGACGCGGTGCTGGTCGGCACGGCGCTGATGACCGCGGCCGATCCGGGCGCGCCGATCGCCGCCTTCCGCCGCCATGGCGGCGCGGCAGCGGCGCCGGGCAGTCCGGTCCCGGCCAGCCGGGCGGCCTGAACCGTGCGCATCAAGATTTGCGGCATCGCGAGCGAGCGCGACGCCCATGCCGCCGTCGCCGCCGGCGCCGATGCGCTGGGCTTCGTCTTCTTCCCGAACAGCCCGCGTGCCGTCACGCCGCTGCAGGCCATGGCAATCGCCCGAAGCCTGCCGCCCTTCGTTGTCCGGGTCGGCGTGTTCGTCAATGTGCCGCCGGAAGAGATCGGCGCGATCCGCTCGGCCGTTGGCCTCAGCGCGGTCCAGCTGCATGGCGACGAGCCGCCGGCGGCCGCCCATGCCGTGCCGGGCCCGGCGATCAAGGCGTTTCGCGGCGCGGTGAGCAGCCGGCAGGTGTTCGAATACCGGACGGCGGGCTATCTGCTCGATGGCGATGCCGGCGACCGGTTCGGCGGCGCCGGGCTGCCGGCCGACGAGGCGGCCGCCGCCGCGCTTGCCGGCGATCCGCGCTTCATTCTGGCCGGCGGCCTGAACCCGGACAATGTCGCGGCCGCCATCCGCCGTTTCCAGCCGGCTGCGGTGGACGTCTCCACCGGGGTGGAAGCGGCACCGGGGCGCAAATGCCCGGAAAAGATGCGCGCCTTCGTCGCCGCCGCACGCGCTGCCCGCGCCGAAAGCATCGCGCTGGCGGCCTGAGCCGACCCATGGCCAGCTGCGCGGGGCGGCCGGACGGGCAGGGGGCCGCTCAGTAGCGGTAGTGGTCCGGCTTGTACGGCCCGGCGGCGGGGACGCCGATATAATCGGCCTGGGCCGGGGCGAGCTCCGTCAGCCGGGCGCCGACCTTGGCGAGGTGGAGGCGCGCGACCTTCTCGTCCAGATGCTTGGGCAGCACATGGACCTCGTTGGCGTATTTGCCCGGATTCTGCCAGATCTCCATCTGGGCGATCACCTGGTTGGTGAACGACGCGCTCATGACGAAGCTGGGATGGCCCATGGCGTTGCCCAGATTGACCAGCCGGCCCTCCGAGAGCAGGACGATGCCATGGCCGTCGGGGAACTCGATCCGGTCGACCTGCGGCTTGATGTTGGTCCATTTCAGGTTGCGCAGGGCGGCGACCTGAATCTCGCTGTCGAAATGGCCGATATTGCAGACGATGGCGCCGTCTTTCATGGCGCGCATATGCTCGATGGTGATGACATCGACATTGCCGGTGGCGGTGACGAAAATGTCGGCTTGGCCGGCGGCGTCCTCCATGGTCACGACCTCATGGCCCTCCATCGCCGCCTGGAGGGCGCAGATCGGGTCGATCTCGGTCACCATGACCCGGCAGCCGGCATTGCGCAGGGACTGGGCCGAGCCCTTGCCGACATCGCCATAGCCGGCGACCACCGCGACCTTGCCGGACATCATGACATCGGTGCCGCGCCGGATGCCGTCGACCAGCGATTCCCGGCAGCCATAGAGATTGTCGAACTTGGACTTGGTCACGCTGTCGTTGACGTTGATCGCCGGGAACAGCAGCTCGCCCCTCTTCTGCATCTCGTAGAGGCGATGGACGCCGGTCGTCGTTTCCTCGGTCACGCCGCGGATCGAGGCGGCGACCCCGGCATACCAGCCCGGCCGGTCGGCCAGCCGCCGGCGGATCGCGGCGAAGGCGGCCTCCTCCTCCTCGTTCTGCGGATTGTCGAGGACCGAAGGGTCGTGCTCCGCCTTCGCGCCGAGATGGACCAGCAGGGTCGCGTCGCCGCCATCGTCGAGGATCATGTTGGGCACGCCGCCATCCGCCCAGTCGAAGATGCGGTGGGCATAGTCCCAATACTGTTCCAGCGTCTGGCCCTTGATGGCGAAAACCGGCGTGCCGGCGGCCGCGATGGCCGCGGCGGCGTGGTCCTGGGTGGAATAGATGTTGCAGGTCGCCCAGCGGATATCGGCGCCGAGCGCCTCCAGGGTCCGGATCAGCACGGCGGTCTGGATCGTCATGTGCAGCGATCCGGCGATGCGTGCGCCTTCGAGCGGCCGGTCGGCGGCAAATTCCTCGCGCGTCGCCATCAGGCCGGGCATCTCGGCCTCGGCCAGCGCGATCTCCCGTTCGCCGAAATCGGCCAGGCCGATATCGGCGACCGCATGGTCCGGTGCGGTTTCGGTCATAATCTCTCCTTCAGGCGGCGCGCCGCCGGCGCCATTCGGCTCTTCAGGGGGCATCGGGGCGGAATGGCAGCCGTGTTAGCAGCGGGCGCGCCGGTATGCAAACATGGGCATTTCCTTATGCCGTGCGTTCGGGTGCCGCGGTGCGCCATGGCGAGGCCAGGCGGCGGCGTGCCACGCCCGGTGCCCGCCGGGATGGGCCGGCATGTCCCTTGTGCCGCCGGCGGTTCCATGGTCAACCGCGCTGGCCATGGATGCCACGCCGCCCGAACGCGCCACGCCCGTATCCGCAACTGCCGCGCCAAAGGGATTTGCGCTGGCGGCCGCGCTGTTCCTGTTCGCCATGTTCTGCTTCATCGGCATGGACGCGGTGGCGAAATGGCTGACCGGCCAGATCGATCTGGTGATGATCGTCTGGGGCCGCTATGCCGCCCAGACCCTGCTTCTGCTGCTGCTCTTCGGCCCGTCCCTGCCGCGCCGGCTGCGCACAAGGCATGTCCGGCTGCAGACCGCCCGGTCGCTGCTGCTGCTCGGCGCCACCTTCCTGTTCTTCGCCGGCCTTGAGGCTCTGCCGCTGAGCGAGGCCACGGCGATCTTCTTCGTCGCGCCGCTGATCGTCGTGGCGTTGGCCGGCCCGATGCTGGGCGAGCCCATCGGCCCGTTCCGCTGGATGGCGGTCGCCGTCGGCTTCGGCGGCATGCTGATGATCCAGCAGCCCGGCGCGGCGGCCTTCCAGTGGGCGTCCCTGCTGCCGCTGGGCGCTGCCGCCTGCTACGCCGCCCAGCAGATCGCGACCCGCAAGGTCACGGCCGGCGATCCGGCGACGACGACCCTGATTTTCACGGCGCTCGCCGGCACGGTCCTCATCTCCTGCATCGCGCCCTTCTTCTGGCAGACGCCGGACTGGCGCCAGGCGCTGGCCATGCTGGCGATGGGGGCCATCGGCGGCCTCGGCCACTTCTCGATGATCCTCGCCCTGGCGCGCGCGCCGGCCTCGGCCCTGGCGCCGTTCGATTATTCCTCGCTGGTCTGGGCGGCGCTTATCGGCATCGTCGTGTTCGACGAAATCCTGCCGCCGCTCACCCTCGCCGGCGCCGCCATCATCGCCGGCGCCGGCCTGTTCGTCCTGTGGCGCGAGCGCCGGGCAAAGCGGACCGGCTGACGGATCGGGGCCCGGACGGGGCGGTTCGGCGCGACATCCGGTCCTGCCGATTGCGGTGCCGGCCCGCCCTGTCGTATCACGGCGCCGCCGGCCTGCCGGCGACGGCCCCGTCTCCCGTTCACGATCCCGGCTTCCGGCATGCCCGATACCGCGCCGAACCCCGGCCATGACCGCACGCTGCGCCGGAGCGATCCCGGCACCCCTGCCGGCGGGCAGAGGCAGGGCGGCCTCGACTATTTCCGGGCGATGGCGCGCGGCGAGGTTCCGCCCGTGCCGATCTATTCGCTGCTCGACATGCGGGTGACGGCGGTCGAGCCGGGCTATTGCCGCTTCGAGTGCGAGACCGGGCCCCGGATGCTCAATCCGATGGGCGGCGTCCATGGCGGCGTCTATGCGGTGCTGGCCGATTCGGCGGCCGGCGTCGCCGCCCAGACCGCGCCCGAACCGGGCTTCGTCACCCGGACGGTGCGCCTCAGCATCGATTTCCTGCGCCCGCTGACCGCGGCATCGGGGCGTATCGTCTGCGAAGCCCGCACGGTGAAGGCCGGCCGCCGGATCGTTCTGGCCGACGCCGCCATGACCGACCGGCAGGGCAGGGCGGTCGGCCGCGCCCAGGGCACTTTCGCCGTCGTGCCGCTGGCCGCTGCCGAGCCCGACAGCGGCGATCCGCCGGCCTGCGCCGAAGACGCGCCGGACACCGGACCGGATGAGCCCGACGATCCGGGCGCAACCGCGCGGGCGGCGATGGACAGGACCGGCCGCGAACTGATTTCCATGATCGCCGACGGCCGGCTGCCGCCGCCGCCGATTGCCCGGACGATCGGCTTTTCCCTCGACGCGGTCGGCGACGGCGAGGCGACCGTCGTCTGCGTACCGGACCGGCGCCTGTACAACCCGCAGGGCATCGTCCATGGCGGCGTGTCGGCGACGCTCATCGACAGCGCCGCCGGCATGGCCCTGCACACCAGGCTGCCGGCCGGCCGGGCCTATTCGACGGTCTGTCTGGCCTGCGATTATTTCCGCCCGGTGACGGCGGAAACCGGGCCGGTCTCCTGCACCGGCCGGCTGGTCCGGCAGGGCAGGCACATGGCCGTTGCCGACGCGGCGGTGACCGACTGGACGGGGAAGCTTTATGCCCGCGGCACCGCCACCTGGGCCATCCATCCGGTCCGATGAAGCGCTATCGCATCGCCGCGATCCCCGGCGACGGCATCGGCCGGGAAGTCGTGCCGGAAGGCATCCGCGTGCTGGAAGCGGCCGCCGCCCGCTTCGGCTTCGCCTGGGACTGGACGGAATTCGACTGGGGCTGCGAGCGCTACGCCCGGACCGGCCGGCTGATGCCGGAGGACGGGCTCGACCGGCTGGCCGGCTTCGACGCCATCTTTCTCGGCGCCGTCGGCTTTCCGGGCGTTCCCGACCATGTGTCGCTGTGGGGCCTGCTGATCCCGATCCGCCGGCGCTTCGAGCAATATGTCAATCTGCGTCCGGTGCGCCTGCTTGAGGGCGTGCCCTGTCCGCTCGCCAGCCGGCGGCCCGGCGATATCGATTATCTGATCGTGCGCGAAAACTGCGAGGGCGAATATTCCGAGATCGGCGGCCGGCTCCATCAGGGTACCGACGCCGAACTGGCGATGCAGGAAACCGTCTTCACCCGCCGCGGCACCGACCGCGTCCTGCGCCATGCCTTCGCGCTGGCCGAAAGCCGGCCGCGCCGGCATCTCACTTCGGCGACCAAGTCCAACGGCATCATCCATACCATGCCCTATTGGGACGAGCGCTTCGACGCCATGGCCGCGGAATTTCCCGAAGTGACGACCGACCGGTTCCATATCGATATTCTGGCCGCCCATTTCGTGCGCAACCCGGATTGGTTCGATGTCGTCGTCGGCTCCAACCTGTTCGGCGACATTCTCTCCGACCTCGGCCCGGCGACCGCGGGGACGATTGCCATCGCGCCCAGCGGCAACATCAATCCCGAACGGGACCATCCCTCCATGTTCGAGCCGGTGCACGGCTCGGCGCCCGATATCGCCGGCCGGGGCATCGCCAACCCCATCGGCCAGATCTGGTCCGGCGCCATGATGCTCGACCATCTCGGCGAGGCCGAAGCGGCAGCAGCGGTGGTGGCGGCCTTCGAGGCCGTTCTGGCCGAAGGCGTGGTGCTGACGCCCGATATGGGCGGCACCGCCCGCTGCACCGAGCTCGGCAGGGCGGTGGCCGAACGGGTGTAGCTACCCGCCGTCCGGCAGATCGCCCAGAAGCCGCACAGCCTGGCGCTTGCTTGGTCAAGCGCTTGACCAAGGCGATATCGGGCCTATCCTCTCATGCTGAACCGGGTGTCCGGCCGCAGAACTGCCCGGCTTTCGGGCGGGAAGCGCACAGGAGGGCGGGCGAACCATGACGCGGCGGGTGAAGATCGGCGAGGCGAAGACCCACCTTTCCGCATTGCTGGCGGAGGTTGAGGCGGGCGAGGACCTGGTGATCTGCCGGGGCGAGACGCCGGTGGCCCATGTGACGCGGATCGACCGCGCGGGCGAGCATGCGGCGCTTGCCGCGACGCTGCGCCGGGAACGGGCGCGGCAGAAGGCGGTGACGACCGATGAGATTCTGGCGTGGCGGCATGAGGGACACGCGCGCTGATGCCGTTCGTACCCGACGCCTCGGTCGCCGCCGCCTGGGTGCTCCCGGACGAGGAAGCGGAGCTGGCCGACATCGCGCTGGACCGCCTGGGCGGGGAGACGGCGACGGTGCCGGACTTGTTCTGGCACGAGGTATGCAATCTGCTGCTTTCGGCGGAACGGCGCGGGCGGATCGACCGGGGCTATGCCGACGCGTCGATGGCGCGGCTGCGCCGCCTGCCGATCCGGCGGGCGGAAGATGCGGACGACGGCGCCGCGATGGCCCTGGCGCGCGCCCACCGCCTCACTGCTTACGATGCCAGCTATCTGGCCCTGGCGGTTCGGGAAGGCTGCGCACTGGCGAGCCTCGACCGGCGCCTGAACGAAGCGGCAGCGGCCGAGGGCGTTGCTCTGTTCGCTTGAGGCTGTTCCCGGTCAGGCACCCAACCCGGCTCCAAAACGCTGAATAGACGACACGAACATCGGCGGGAAGGGGAGATATCTCAAGGCGAGCCGGCGGGCGAGCTTGGTGAGGGACGGAAGTAATTAAAGACGGTTGACATCCGGCATAATGGATCGTATTGTGTAGCGCATCACGCAACAGATCATCGGGTGCGCTGGAGTCGATATGGACGATTCATCGGAAACCGGCCACCCGGGCAAATTCGTCCGGGCCAAGGTCATCCCGAAGGGCATGACGGTTACCGAGGCCGCCAAGATCCTCGGGATCGGGCGTCCCGCCTTGTCGAACTTCCTCAACGGGAACGCCGCTCTGTCGCCGGAAATGGCAGCCAGGCTGCAAAAAGCGTTCAGGGCGGATGCGGACAAACTGGTGAGTCGGCAGGCTGCTTACGATTCGCAGCGCCGGTCGAGCGACCGGGCGGTCATGGCTACCACTCGCGCATTCGTGCCGCCGTTTCTGATGGTCAGGGCGAACGACATCGTGGCATGGGCCAACACGCTCGATGCTCGTGCCGAGCTCGCCGTGTTGCTGAGAACGCTTGTCCATTCCACCTGCGGCGGTCTCAAACTCGTCGATTTTCCGGGTAACGACGATGCGCAGCGGCCGGGCTGGGACGGCAGGGTCGAGACCGACGAAGGCAATCCCTGGGTGCCCGAGGGAAGCTCGCGATGGGAATTCGGGACCAATAAACAGGTTGGTGCGAAGGCAACGGACGACTACGAAAAGCGCACCGCTGCCACCGATCCTGCCGAGCGCAAGGGCATGGCGTTCGTGTTCGTCACGCCACGGCGCTGGTCGGGCAAGGAGGATTGGCTTTCCGAGAAGCGGGCAGAAGGAAAATGGCGGACCGTCATTGCCTTGGATGCCAGCGATCTGGAGCAGTGGCTGGAACAGTCGATCCCCGGCCAGGTATGGTTCGTCAGGCGTCTCGGCCGCGAGACCCGCGGTGTCAAGTCGCTCGATCGGTGCTGGGTCAAGTGGTCTGCGAACTGCAAGCACGCCTTCAATGAGGGCGTCTTCGCCGAGGCGTGCTTGGAATTCCGCAAGCGGATCGTCGAGTACCTGCAGAACGATACGCGCGACCCGCTGCGCATCGTCGCCGACTCCCGCGAGGAGGGCCTGGCGTTCCTGGCTGCCCTGTTCTCTCGACAGGACGAGGAACTGTGCGGCTTCAGGGACAGAATGGTGGTGTTCACCGAAACCGGAGTCTTATCCGGGTTGCTTGTCGGCTTACCGGACTTCATCCCCATCGTCGAGAGCCGGGAAGTCGAACGGGAACTGGTGCAAAACAGACGTGCACCCAAAAGCTTCGTGATTGAGCCTCGGACCGCCGTATCGCACGACCCCAGCGTCATCACGCTCAACCCGCTCAGTCACCGGGCATTCCGGGAAGCCCTCAAATCCATGGGGCTTGGCGACGACGAGATCGACCGCCTTGAGCGGGAGTCAGGGAAATCGCTGACGGTGCTCCGCCGGCGTTTCTTGGGAAGCGGTGCGCTGCAGTCACCGGAATGGAGTGCGGACGAAAACCTCGCGCAATGGTTGATTCCCATGATGCTCGCCGGTGCATGGCGAGCCGATAACGATGCAGACCGATATCTGATGGGTGAGTTGGCCGGGTACGCGGACTACGATCAACTAGAGATTCACTTCACCCGATTGCTGAATCTGGAAGACTCTCCTGTGTGGGCCGTCGGCAGCTTTTGCGGCGTGGTCTCGAAGATCGATTCTCTCTACGGAGCCCACCGCTGGATGACGGCCGCCCACATCGAACGGTTTATCGAGGTGGCGGAACTCGTGCTGTCGGAGCGGGACCCAGCCCTCGACCTGGATCGCGATGAGCGATGGGCAGCGGTTGCATACGGCAAATCGAGGGAGATTTCGTCGCCCTTGAGAGAGGGCATCGCGGAAACACTGGTACTGCTGGCGATCCACGGAGGCCAGCTGTTCGAGAAGCGCCTTGGTCTGAATCCGGAACAGGAGGTTGCGGCCCTCGTCCGCCGCTTGCTTGAGCCTCTGAGATCCGACACGCTATTGTCACAGTCGCCGAACCTACCGTTCTATGCAGAGGCCGCCCCGGAAATGTTCCTCTGGATTTTCGAGCGCGACCTGTCGAGCGCTGAACCGGCAGTTTCCGCTTTGATGCACCCGGCCGGGAATTTCCTGTTCAACCATGACGAACGGGCCGATCTTCTGTGGGCATTGGAGCTTCTCGCCTGGCATCCTCAATGGCTGGACCGTATCGTTCATCTCCTTGCCGCACTGGCGATGCTTGAGCCGGACGACAATCTAGCAAACAAGCCGAGCGAAAGCCTTCAGGCGATCTTTCGAGCCGGAATCCCCCAGACTGCGGCACCGGTAGAGCAGCGGATTGCGGTGTTTGACCGTCTGGTGGAGCAGCACCCGACGATTGCCTGGCGTATTGCGATTTCCCAGTTCAAGCTTGGATTCAAAAGCGGAAGCTTCTCCCGAAAACCTCACTGGCGGGACTATGCCCAGGGTTTCGGAGAAGGGGTTACCGAGGGTGAATCGAAGCAATTCGTTCGCCATTGTGTCGAGGTCTGCCTTGAATGGCAATCGCACTCACGTGAAACACTTGCCGATCTGATGCACTGTGTCCAAAGTTTCGACGCTGGATATCTCGCCCGACTTTGGGAAGCGGTGACCAAATGGGCTGACAGTGCAGAGGACGAGGATTGTGCCTGGCTTCGCGAACGGATCAGGGTTTCGACGCAACGTGAGGTTCGCCGAAACTTACGTAGGAATGCAATTTCTCAGAATAATGAAGATGCCGTCATTATGGCACGAAACGCCTTCGATATTCTTGAGCCCGCCGATCCCGTTTGGAAGCATGCCTGGCTTTTCAGGAACACCTGGGTTCCGGAGTCCTGGGACGAGCTTGAAGACCGAACCAGCCATGCGGGGCGAGACGAACGCATCGAACAGCTGCGCGTCGAAGCCATCCGGGAGATACTTGTCCGGTCGGGCCTCCCCGGCCTCTTGCGGCTCGCATTCTCCGGTAATGGAGCTGAGGCCGCGGGATGGAGTATCTCGAAAGCGGTCGAAGACGAAACTGTACGTGTGGCTTTCCTGCAGACTGTGCTCGAGGACAGAGATATTCTCACCTCCGCGCCCCACCAGACACTGGTCTCAGGGTTTCTGCGTGGGCTGGGTACGGTGTCCGCAATTCCGCTCGTGGAAGAAGCACGGCGGAGGCACGGCCCGGATATTGGGGTAAAGCTGCTGTGCCTGTGCTCTTTCGACAGACCGATCTGGTCGAAGGTGGAAGAGGCGGGCGGAACGGTTCCCGGCAAGTATTGGGCCGAGGTGCAGCCGCGCTGGAAGAACCCGACCGATCAAGACCTCAACTACGCTGTGGCACAACTGATCGCGGCCGGTCGACCGGGAGCGGCTATGGATTATGCGCAGCTTGACTGGGAGCGGATCGAATCCCGTCACATTTGCCGAATTCTTGAGGATTTGCCTAAAGGAGATGAAGCAGATTATCACCACCTACGAGTTGATAAACACACCATAAAACGAGCGCTTGAAGTTATCGGTCAGCGCCAGGCATTCAGTCGGGCCAGGCTGGCGAATCTGGAACTCCTGTATCTCGATCTGTTCTGGGTCGATGGCGATAGCCCGCCCAATCTTGAACGGGAAATTGAATCCAATCCGGAATTGTTCTGCGAAGCAATAGCCACGGCATACCGACCGAGGAACAAAGATCAGAACGAACCTGATGAAGGAGAGAAGAATCGGGTCCAGATGGCGTATCGCCTGCTAATGACACTTTCACAGATTCCGGGTCATGACGAAGATGGGAATCTGGCGTCGGACAAAATACTAGCTTGGATCGATAGAGTCCGATCTCGCTGCGACGACAGTGGCCATATCGATGCGTGCGACCATCATATTGGACAGCTTCTATCCAACGCTCCCGTGGGCGACGATGGAGTATGGCCCTGTATCCCGGTTCGAGAGGTTCTGGAAACTATATTGAACGATGAAGTCAAGATAGGATTTAGAAACGGTCGATACAGCGCCCGCGGCGCGCAACTCCGCTTGGAAGGCGGCGGGCAGGAGCGGGAGCTGGCCCGGCAATACGAGGACTGGGCCAAGGCGTGCGTTTATTCGTATCCCAAAGTGGCAGACGCGCTACGCTTTTTGAAATCGAGCTATGAAAGAGATGCCAGATGGTGGGATCAGGATGCTGAGGTAGAACGGCGACTGGGTTATTGAATCCGAGCCGAAAAACCGAGCGTATAATGCCAAATGAATGGAGACCGATTAGTCGGGGATGCCTTGCGGGCGCAAACCGGATCGACTGCCGCCACGCCTATTGAGTAACGAGTATTATACCCCGGAATAATATCTGGCCGCGCCAGCAATGGGGCGGTCTCCCCCGCCGCCGCCCCACCGCAATCAGTAATTCAGCCGCAGGTCGAGCTCTATGCGGGTGTCGGGCGACCCGCCTGCGCGGTGGCCGGCGGTGAGGGCGGTGCCGATGCCGTTGCGGGCGAAGCCGATGCCTGTCCGGTAATGCCGCGCGTACGACCCGCCGCCGAGCGCCGTTTCGGCGAACGGCGTCAACAGGCCGCCGGCCGCCGCGAAACCGTAGCCGGCGCGCGCGGTCAGCGAGAGAGATTGCGGCGCGGTGCGGCGCTCGCCGCCGAACAGCCGTTCGCGCGCCAGCACGCCGGTCCGCGCCAGCGCGCCGGTCTGCTGCTGCGCGCCCCATTCCGGGCCCAGCGCCAGCGACAGGCCGCGCCCGTCGGCGCGCGGCTTCAGCCACGCTTCCAGGCTCGCGCCCCATTCCCGCGCGCCGTTTTCGGAATGGGCCGCCAGCCAGTGGCCGCTCATGTCGAGGCCGAAGCGCGTGCCCGGCGCCGACAGGCGCACGCCGCCCGCAACCTCAAGGCCGATCCCCGCCACCCCGTCGCCGCCATCCTGGCGCACCGCCAGCACGCCGCGCGGCCGAAGCCGCCAATTCGACCCGGAGAAGGGCGCGAGGCCGTCATGCTCGGCTTCCAGGCCGCCGCGCAGGCGCCAGCTCGTCGCCGTCAGCCCTTCGATAACGCTCCTCGGCGACGATCCATCCGTCCAGACCCGCGCCAGGCTGGCATTGCCCAGCGCCGTCACCGTGAAACGGCCCCACCGCGCCGCCGGGAACCGGCCGCCGACCGAACCGGCCAGCATCGTCATGTCGGCCCGTTCCGTCGCGCCCTCGTCCGGCCGGTGTTCCGCCTCGCCGCCGCCCACGCCCAGCACCAGCTGCAGCTTGCCGCCATTCTTCGTCGTCATCTGGAGATAAGGCCAGGCCGTGGTCAGCGAGGTTTCAATGCGGCCGCGATTGTCGTCGGCGCGATAGTCCGTCCCGCTTTGGCTCAGCGAGACCGCGAGGCCGGCCAGATACCGCTCGCTCAGCCGTGCGTCCGCGCCCAGCCAGCCCGTGCGCAGGGAGCCGTCATAAGTGTGCGCGCCCGACGGACCCTCGAACTGCCGCCAGTCGCCCCGGCCCCACACCGTCCATGCCGGGCCGGCACCCTTCGAGGCTTCGTCCGAACCGCTCAGCGGCAGGATGAAGGCGCTGTCGCGCAGCAGGGCCGATCCTTCCACCCGCTGGCTGCCGGCGGCCGGCCGGCCATTCCAGCGGTCGATCCGGTCCCACCAGTTGCCCGCTGCGGCCGGCAGCCCCGCCCCGTCGCCGACCCGCCGGCCGGCCAGCGTCAGCGCCGCGCCGCCCGAAGGGGCATCGAAACGCAGGCCGATCGTGTCCGTCGCCCCGGCCAGTGTGGCGCGCCCGGTTTCCGCCAGCACCGCCTTCGCGACCCGCCGGCGGGCCTGGGTCCGCACCGCATCGTCGCCGACGATGGTGAGCGTCGTCGCAAGCACCTCTCTCACCCTTCCCGAGGTCGCCGTCGCCGAAACGGTCACCGTCTTGTCGGGTGCGTCGATCTTGTTGTCGTTGGCGGTGATCGTCACCGTGCCCGTGCTCGCCCTCGCTCCGGCCGGGACGGTCAGCGTCGTGTTCGTACTCAGCGTGAAATCGCCTTCGACTGCCGGCGAGACCGGCGCCGCCTCCACCGCGATCGTCATCGCTCCGCTCGAACCCCTGTCCAGCATCGCCGTTACCGTTGTCACACCGCCATTTTCGGAAATCGACGAAGGCGTCAGCACCAGCGTCACCGTCGGCGGCGCCTCGTCGTCGTCGATCGTGAGCGTCTTGCTCGCCGGCCCTGTCACCCAGTTTGTGGAGGTCACCGTGCCAGAGATGGTCACCCTCCTGAGGTCCGGATTATCGATATCGTTTTCGGGATCGATCTTCACCGTGCCTGTGCTGAAATGCTCCCCGGCCGGGATGGTCAGTACCGTGTTCGCGCTCAGCGTGACGTCGGCCGCAGGCGTGGCAGAAATGGTGATCTTCGTCTCCTCGTTCGACGGCTGGCTGAGCGTCGCCGTCACCGTCGACGGGTCATCGTCCTCCCAAAGGTAATCCGGTGTCAGCTTCAGCCACACCAGCGGCTGCAACAGTGTCGCCCTCACCTCAGCCGAGGCCGCGCCCTCGCCAGCGGTGTTCACCGCACGAATCTGGAACATATAGCGTCTTTTGTTGAGCAGACCCGTCACCGTGTGTTCGACCGTATTGGCGCCGCTGCCCGCAATCGGCGTCCATGGTTCCGTCGCCGGCACCGAAAATCCCAGAACGTAACGAATTTCGTACCCCGTGATCCTGCCCGGCGGCGCCGTCCAGGTGAGCCTCACCACTTTATCGCCCACCCCCGACTTCAGATTCGTCGGCGCCTCCGGCTTCACATCCGGGATCGCCGTCGCGCGCGCCGTCGCACCGTCCCCGGCGCTGTTCGCCGCACGGACCTCGAAAGCGTATTCCGCTCCGTTGGTCAGGCCCGTCACCTTGTGGGTCGTGGCGCTCGCCCCCAGATCGGTCCACATCGCAGTCGAAGGCACCGAACTGCCCGCGGCATGGCGCACCTGCATCTTGGCGATCGCGCCGACATTGGTCGGCAGGGCCCAGACGAGCGTCACCTCCGTGTCGCCCACCTCCACCGTCAGCGAAGGCGCGTCCGGCTTCACATCCGGGATCGCCGCCGCCGTCGCCGCCGCGCCGTCCCCGGCGCTGTTCGCCGCCCGGACCTCGAACGTATAGCCTGTCCCGTTCTCCAGGCCCGTTGCCGTGTAGGTCGTCGCCGTCGCCGCCAGACCGGTCCACGTGTCCGAAGCGCCGAACGGCAGGCTGGCGGTCGCCTTCCACCGCACCTGGACCTTGTCGATTCTGCCCGCATTGGTCGGCAGGACCCAGGTGAGCGGCACCTGACCGTTGCCCACCCTCGCCGTCAGATCGGTGGGCGCGTCGGGCTTCACATCCGGGATCGCCGTCGCCGCGTTCGAGGCCTCGCCCGGGCCGCCCACATTCATCGCCCGGACCTCGAACGTATATGCCGTCCCGTTGGTCAGGCCCTCCACCGTGTGGCTGGTCAGGCTCGCGCTGTTCGCAATCGGCGTCCACGAACCGTAGCTGCCGCTCCCCGCCTTCTGCCGATATTCGTACCCCGCGACCGTTCCCGATGCCGCCGTCCAGGCGAGCGTCACCTCCGTGTCCCCGACCGTCGCCGTCAGACCGGTCGGCGCACCCGGCTTCGGCGGAACCGGTGTCGCTGCCGCCGTTGCCGCCGTGCTGTCCCCGGCGCTGTTCGACGCCCGGACCTCGAACGTATAGCCCGTCCCGTTGGTCAGGCTCTCCACCGTGTAGGTCGTCGCCGTCGCCGCCAGATCGGTCCAGCTATCGGTGCCGACGAACGGCAGGTCGGCGGTCTTTTTCCAGCGCAGCTGGACCTTGCCGATTCTGCCCACATTCGTCGGCAGGACCCAGGTGAGCGACACTTCCGTATCCCCCGCCGTCGCCGCCAGACCGGTCGGCGCGTCCGGCACCACATCCGGCGTCGCCGTCGCCTCGTTCGAGGCCTCGCCCGGGCCGCCCACATTCATCGCCCGGACCTCGAACGTATATGCCGTCCCGTTGGTCAGGCTGCCGACTGTGTGGCTGGTCAGGCTCGCACTGTTCGCAATCGGCGTCCACGAACCGTAGTTGCCGCTCCCCGCCTTCTGCCGATATTCGTACCCCGCGACCGTCCCCGATGCCGCCGTCCAGGCGAGCGTCACCTCCGTGTTCCCAACCGTCGCCGTCAGACCGGTCGGCGCACCCGGCTTCGGCGGAACCGGCGTCGCCGCCGCCGTTGCCGCCGCGCTGTCCCCGGCGCTGTTCGACGCCCGAACCTCGAACGTATAGCCCGTCCCGTTGGTCAGGCCCGTCGCCTTGTAGGTCTCCGCCGTTCCGGCCAGATCGGTCCAGCTATCGGTGCCGACGAACGGCAGGTCGGCGGTTTTCTTCCAGCGTACCTGGACCTTGCCGATCTCGCTCGCGTTGGTCGGCAGCGTCCATTTGAGCGTCACCTCCGTATCGCCCGCCGTCGCACCCAGACCGGTCGGCGCGTTCGGAACCGGGAGCACCGGCGTTGCCGTCGTGCTCGCCGCCGCACCGTTCCCGGCGTTGTTCACCGCCCGAACCTCGAAGGCGTATCCCTCGCCATTGTCCAGACCCGTCACCGTGCGGGTGGTGGCGTTCGCGCCGCCTGCAATGTCCGTCCACGCCGTATTCGCAGGCACCGCCGAGCCCTTGGCGTAGCGCACCTGGTACTTCGATATCCCGACGCCCGATGCCGCCGTCCAGGTCAGCTCCACCTGGCGGTCGCCCGCCGCCGCGCTCAGATTGCCCGGCGCGCCCGGCAGCACATCGTCGTCCGCCACCGTCACCGAAACGTCCGCCGACATGTTGGTCGATGCCACGGTTACTGTCGTGGTGTCGTTCGCCCCGTCGCCGTCCTGCACGCCGGTCACTGTCACCGTCTGCGTCGTGTCCCAGTTCTCGGACGTGAATGTCAGCGTCGCCGGGGATACGGTCGCCGCCGTCGGGTCGGCGCTCGTAACCGATATCGTGGCGTTCTCGGCAATCTCGACCGCCATCTTCACGTCGAACGTTGCCGTCCCGCCCTCCTCCACCGTCACTTCGGTGGGCGACAGCACAACCCCCAACTCGTCGTCCAGTACCCGCACATGCGCCGACGGCAATTCCAGCGTCGTCGGATAGTCGTCCGGCGAATTCGTCGCGCTGATGCTGTGTTCGATCTTCACGGGGCGGGTGCCTGTGACCTCGTCATTGTCCACGCCGAAGACGTATACCAGATGCAAGCTGCCCGCCCAGTTGTCGGGCGTGAAGGTCAGGATCGATGAATCCTTTTCGTTGGTCGTCAATATCGTCGCCACACTCGTATCGCTGCTTGTCACGGCCACCGTCACATTGCCGGCCGGTTTCTCCGTCAGCCGCACACGGTAGCTGACCCAGCTCCCTTTTATGCCATCGCCGGTCTCGTAAACCTGCATGTTCGTGGGCGGCATGCTCGGTGTCATATTGGAGGAGAGCTCCAGCCCCGGGTCCGGCTTGTCGGGCGTCGTCACCCTGATGCGGACGCTGCTCGGCCCCGGCACGCCATCCCTCAGAAAGCGAATCTCATACTCATACGTCGTGCTCCACTCGGCTGCCTCCAACCAGAAAGGCTCGTCGAGCTCGATACAGTTCTTTGGAAGATTCGCCCAGCCGTACACCGTCCACAAATTCGAATTGATTTGTGTCTTTCGCTTGAATTGCGCTCGCGTAATTCCGAACGCACGAGCCCAGGTCAGACGCACCAATGGCTTGTATTCGAGGTTTGCGTCGCGCCCCGTCGTTATCTCGATCTTGAAATCCTCTGGCGTCGATATTGACCCGGCCGTCGCTGTCGCACTCGCCGCCGCACTTTCCCCGTCGTCATTCACCGCCCGGAGCTCGAACGTATATACCGTTCCGTTGGTCAGGCCCGTCACCCTGTGGATCGCGGTCGTGGCGCCGCTGCCGGCGATGTCGGTCCAGGCCGTATTGGCCGGCACCGATGTTCCCGCGGCGCGGCGCACCTGGTACTTCGTGATGGTGCTGTCGGAAGGATCGTTCCAGTGCAGAACGACCGCGCCCTCGTCCGGCGCAGCCTTCAGTCCGGCCGGCGTGGCGGGCGGCGTGGCGGGCGGCGTGACCGGTTCCATGGTGGTGTAAACGATCTTCTGATCGCCGATCGCGTGCTCGATGTGGAAGTCGTTGTCGCCCAAGGTGTTGAGCAGGGTGCCCGAGAACGTTACATTCTTGCCCGTTGGGTCGTAGATGTCTCCGGTGATACTGGCCGAGTCCACGACCATGAACTTGTAGTAAGTGTTGAACCGGATGGTGAAGTCGTTGCTGTAGTTGCTGAGGTTATCGACTTCGGTGTTACCCGTGTAAGAACTCCTGCCGGTTGTGATGAAGTTCGGCAGCCCGTTGTAGCGCTTCGACGGAGTGTTGTTCAGCGATGCCGGATGAAAGGCCCAGGATTCGGTATCGGCTATCTCGATGAATACGATGTCTTCGGGCTTCGTATCCCGGACAAAGTTGAAGCCGGACATATCCAGGCTGCCCGAGGCCGCAACGGTCACGGTGCTGCCGTCATCGGTGAAGGTGAAGGTCAACGTTCCCGCCCCGGCGGTCGGCGCTGCCCCGAACAGGAACGCTGCGCCGAGCAGCCACGCCACGGCTCCGGCATGGCGCCGCGCAGGGCGGCCCCGGCCCTTCGGCCCCTCCGTGTCGCGGTCGGGGCAGAGCGCGGCCGTCAAACGTCGCCAGAAAGCCGGCGCGGCGCCGGCGGCGGGGCGGCCGGCGCGGAAGGGCCGAAGCAGGTCTGTCATGGTGGTGGTGCGATTCCTGGCGTCGATCCTTCGCGAGCCGGGAGCTATAGCACCGGCCTGAAGCCGGTTCCAGCGCGCCGTGTCGCGGCGATGCATCTGCCGTTCCGGCGCCGCTGCACGGCCGGGCATATGCACCGGACGGGTGCCGGCGGCAGGGCCGGGCGCGCCGGCGGGAGGCGGGCGCCCGGCTATGCGGCAGCCGGCTGCGCCCGGCTGCGCCGGGCGTGGCGGGTGCGCCGCTTCACGACGGCATAGATCGCCCGCGACACCAGGGTGGAGAGGCGGCCATGGGGCTTGAGGCCGGCCGCCTTGAATACCATGGAGACGGCGCGCTCGACATGGTGGTAGCGATAGAAGCTGTAGACCCGGAGGGCATAGGCGCGGTTTGCGGCCCTGCGGTTATAGGCCCGCCCGTCGCGCCGGTTGGCGGCGTAATAGGCATAGCCGAGTTCGCCGTCCTCCATCTCCGTCGCCCGGCTCAGCGCGACCCAGATGCGGCGCAGGCGCCCGACCCGTTCGATCTTCAGATAGCGCTTCTTGTGCTCATAGAAGAGCTTGTAGTGGCGCAGTTCGTCGGCCGCGATCCGCCGGCAGATATCCTTCAGCACCGGCTCCTCGGCCGACTCCGCGAGCGCGGCATACATGGAAGAGGTGCCGCATTCGACCACGCAGCGGGCGACCAACTCGCCGACCCGCGAACCGCGCACCGACCGGTCGGTTCCGGCCGGCAGCCTGATCTCTCCGGCGAAATCCTCGAACGCGGCATCGAAATCGAAAGACGGATCGGCCATCCCGGCCCAGCGGCCCAGCGCATCGCCATGCTGGACCTCCTCCTCGGCCCAGCGGACCGCGACCTCGGCGAATGCCGGATCGTCGCTGAACACTTCCTTCAGGTAGCGGCCGTAATCGCTGCCGTTCTTCTCGACCAGGCTGGCGGCCTTGACCACCCTGACCAGATCGGGGTCGAGCTTCGCCGGGTCGAACTCTTCCCAGGCAATGTCGTCCAGCGTCCAGTGTTTCATCGCCCTGCCTCCAGCCCGTTCGCAGGCCGTTGCCCCAACCGATGAAATGAGGGGCGGTCGTCGTCCGCCCGGATCGACCAAGCTCGAATATATTCAGCGGGCGGGGAAAGGTCCAGCCGCCGGGCCGCCTGCCGGACGATTCGCCGGCCGGGTCGAACGGCTTCAGGCGATGGCGGCCAGCATGGCTTCGCGCGTCGCGATGCGCGCATCGGCGGCCGCGCGCTCGCCGGGAGTCTTCGCGTCTGCGGCGTCTTCGCGCAGATTTCGAAGCTCGGCCTCGATGGCATCGCGGTCGATGTCGGCGACCCGGACCGCCTCCTCCGCCAGCACGGTGCAGCGCTCGCCGGTGACCTCGCAGAAGCCGCCGGCGACGAAAATCCGGTCGGTCGCCGCATCGCCGTTCCAGACCTGGATGACGCCGGGGCGGACGGCGGAAATCAGCAGCGAATGGCGCGGCAGAACGCCGAAATCGCCCTCGGCGCCGGGCACGACGACCATGTCGGCAGCCTCCGACGACAGCAGCCGCTCCGGCGACACCAGTTCGAATTCGACCTTGTCCTGCGCCATCGTCCCGTCCGTTCCCTGTCAGGCTTTCGGCGAGCGCCGCCGGTCAGGCGGCTTCCGCCGCCATGCGGCGCGCCTTCTCCAGCGTCTCCGCAATCGTGCCGCACATATAGAAGGCACCCTCCGGGATGTGGTCGTAGTCGCCATCGACGATGCCGCGGAAGCCCTTGATCGTATCCTCGAGCGGCACCTGGACGCCGGGGAAGCCGGTGAACACCTGGGCCACGTCGAAGGGCTGGGACAGGAAGCGCTGGATCTTGCGCGCCCGGGCCACGACCAGCTTGTCGTCCTCCGAAAGCTCGTCCATGCCGAGAATGGCGATGATGTCCTGCAGCGCCTTGTAGGACTGCAGCACCTGCTGGACATCGCGCGCCGTGCGGTAATGGTCCTGGCCGAGGATGCGCGGATCGAGGATGCGCGAGGTCGAATCGAGCGGGTCCACGGCCGGATAGATGCCGAGCTCGGCAATCTGGCGCGACAGCACCGTGGTCGCGTCGAGATGGGCGAAGGAGGTCGCCGGCGCCGGATCGGTCAGATCGTCGGCCGGCACATAGATCGCCTGCACCGACGTGATCGAGCCCTTCTTGGTGGTGGTGATGCGCTCCTGCAGCGTGCCCATGTCGGTGGCGAGGGTCGGCTGATAGCCGACGGCGGAGGGAATGCGGCCGAGCAGGGCCGACACTTCCGAACCGGCCTGGGTGAAGCGGAAAATGTTGTCGACGAAGAACAGCACGTCCTGCCCCTCCTCGTCGCGGAAATATTCGGCGAGCGTCAGCCCGGTGAGGCCGACCCGCGCGCGCGCGCCCGGCGGCTCGTTCATCTGGCCGTAGACCAGGGCCGCCTTCGAGCCCTCGGTGGTGCCGTCGCCGAGCCGGATGACGCCGGATTCGATCATCTCGTGATAGAGGTCGTTGCCCTCGCGTGTGCGCTCGCCGACGCCGGCGAACACCGAATAGCCGCCATGGGTCTTGGCGATGTTGTTGATGAGCTCCATGATGAGCACGGTCTTGCCCACCCCGGCGCCGCCGAACAGGCCGATCTTGCCGCCGCGCTGATAGGGGGCGAGCAGATCGATCACCTTGATGCCGGTGGCCAGCACCTCCTGGTCCGTCGATTGCTCGACGAATTCGGGCGCCGGCTTGTGGATCGGCGAGGTCCGCGTGTGGCCGACCGGGCCGCGCTCGTCGATCGGGTCGCCGATGACATTGACGATCCGGCCCAGGGTCTCCGGCCCGACCGGCACCTCGATCGGCCGGCCGGTATCCTTGACATCCTGGCCGCGCACCAGGCCCTCGGTCGAATCCATGGCGATGGTGCGCACGGTCGATTCGCCAAGATGCTGGGCGACTTCCAGGACCAGCGCCTGGCCGCCCCGTTCGGTGTGCAGCGCATTCATGATCTCCGGCAGCTCGCCGTCGAACTGAACGTCCACCACGGCGCCCAGCACCTGCGAAACCCTGCCGACATTGTTCGTGGCCATCGATAGCTCCCGTTCTCTAGAGCGCCTCGGCGCCCGAGATGATTTCGATCAGTTCCTTGGTGATCTGCGCCTGGCGCGTACGGTTGTAGGTCAGCGTCAGCCCCTTGATCATGTCGCCGGCGTTGCGCGTTGCATTGTCCATCGCCGACATGCGCGCGCCATGCTCGCTCGCCGCGCTTTCCAGCAGCCCGCGGAACACCTGCACCGCCAGGTTGCGCGGCAGCAGGTCGGCGAGGATCTCGGCCTCGTCGGGCTCGTAGGAATAGACCGCCGCCGAGGCTCCGGCGCCATCCCCCGCCTCTTCTTCCGGCGGCGCGAAGGGGATGAGCTGCTGGGCGGTGACGACCTGGCTGATCGCCGATTTGAACCGGTTGTAGACCATGGTGCAGACATCGAACTCGCCGGCGGCGAACATCTCCGTCACCCGGCCGGCGATCTCATCGGCATCCTCGAAGCCGAGCCGGCGCCGGCCGACATCGGTATAGGAGGCGACGATGGCGTCGCCCAGGTCGCGGCGCAGCAGGTCGCGCCCCTTGCGGCCGACGCAGACGATGCGGACCGTCTTGCCCGCCTCGGCGAGCGCTTCCGCCATCTGGCGCGTCCTGCGCACGATGCTGCCGTTGAAGCCGCCGCACAGCCCGCGGTCGGAGGTGATGGCGATCAGCAGATGGGTGCGGTCGTCTCCGGTGCCCGCCAGCATTGGCGAAACGCCGGCCCGGCCCCGGAGGCTCGCCGCCAGCGAGCCCAGCACCCGGTCCATCCGCTCGGCATAGGGCCGGGCGGCCTCCGCCTGCTCCTGCGCCCGGCGCAGCTTCGCGGCGGCGACCATCTTCATCGCCGACGTGATCTTCTGCGTCGACTTCACGCTCGCGATGCGGTTGCGCAGGTCCTTGAGGCTCGCCATGCCGCCAATCCATCCCTTCGGCTTTGTCCGCCCGTCCGGCCGCCCGCGCCCCGGGGCGCGAAAGGCTGTCCGGTCTGTCGCGAACGCCCGGCAGACTTCTCCGTCCGAACCCCTAGGCGAAAGTCTTGACGAAATCGTCGAGGAAGGCCTTCAGCCTCGCCCCGGTTTCGTCGCTGACCGCGCCCTCGTCGCGGATCGCCGCCAGAATGTCGGCGCCCTTCGCCCGTATCGCGTCGAGATACTGGGCTTCGAACCGGGTCACGTCGCGCACCTCGACCGTGTCGAGATAGCCGTTCACGCCGGCGAAGATCGAGACCACCTGCTCTTCCGTCGCCAGCGGCGCATACTGGTCCTGCTTCAGCAGCTCGGTGAGGCGCGCGCCGCGCGCCAGCTGGCGCTGGGTGGCGGCATCCAGATCGGAGGCGAACTGGGCGAAGGCTTCGAGCTCGCGATACTGGGCCAGCTCCAGCTTGATCGAGCCGGCGACCTGGCGCATCGCCTTCACCTGGGCCGCCGAGCCGACCCGCGACACCGAAAGGCCGACATTGATGGCCGGGCGGATGCCCTTGTAGAACAGGTTGGTCTCGAGAAAGATCTGGCCGTCGGTGATCGAAATCACGTTGGTCGGGATATAGGCCGAAACGTCGTTGGCCTGGGTTTCGATCACCGGCAGGGCGGTCAGCGATCCGGCGCCGTGGTCCTCGTTCATCTTCGCCGCCCGTTCGAGCAGGCGCGAATGCAGGTAGAAGACATCGCCCGGATAGGCCTCGCGCCCCGGCGGCCGGCGCAGCAGCAGCGACATCTGTCGGTAGGCGACGGCCTGCTTCGACAGATCGTCGTAGACGATCACGGCATGCATGCCGTTGTCGCGGAAATATTCGCCCATCGTGCAGCCGGTATAGGGCGCGAGGAACTGCAGCGGCGCCGGGTCGGACGCGGTGGCGGCGACGACGATGGAATAGTCCATCGCGCCGTTTTCCTCGAGCGTCTTGACGATCTGCGCCACGGTCGAGCGCTTCTGGCCGATGGCGACATAGATGCAGTGCAGCTTGGTCGCCGGGTCCTCCGCCGCGTTCACGCCCTTCTGGTTGATGAAGGTGTCGATGGCCACGGCGGTCTTGCCGGTCTGCCGGTCGCCGATGATGAGCTCGCGCTGGCCGCGGCCGATGGGCACCAGGGCGTCGAGCGCCTTCAGCCCGGTCTGCATCGGCTCGTGCACCGAGCGCCGCGGGATGATGCCCGGCGCCTTGACCTCGACCCGGGCGCGCCCGGCGGCCTCGATCGGCCCCTTGCCGTCGATGGGGTTGCCCAGCCCGTCGACCACGCGGCCGAGCAGGCCGGTGCCGACCGGCACATCGACGATGGCGCCGGTCCGCTTGACGGTATCGCCTTCCCGGATCTCCCGGTCGTCGCCGAAAATCACGACGCCGACATTGTCGGCCTCGAGGTTCAGCGCCATGCCCTTGATGCCGCCGGGAAATTCCACCATCTCGCCGGCCTGGACATTGTCGAGCCCGTAGACGCGGGCGATGCCGTCGCCGACCGAGAGGACCTGGCCGACCTCGGCGACATCGGTCCCGGTATCGAAATCGGCGATCTGCTGCTTGAGGATCGCGGAGATTTCCGCGGCCTGGATATCCATGCCCTCAGGCTCCCTTCATCGCAAGTTGCATGCGCTGCAGTTTGGTCCGGACCGACGAATCGATCATCCGGGAGCCGACCCGGACGACCAGCCCGCCGATCAGCGACGGATCGACCGCGGTCTCGACCCGCACCGCCGAGCCGACCGCCCCGCGCAGGGAATCGGCAATGCGCGCCCGCTGCCCGTCGCTGAGCGGAACCGCGCTGGCGACATGGGCGGTGACCTCGCCGCGCCGCCGCGCCAGTTCGGCCAGATAGGCGTCGATCATCGCGCCCAGGGCGAACAGGCGCCGGTGCTGGCCGACGACGCCGACGAAGCGGCGGGTCAGGCCGCCGATGCCGGCCTTCTCCAGCAGCGCCATGATCGCGCCGGTCTGGACCTGGCGGTCGATCAGCGGCGAGCGGACCACGCGGCGCAGATCCTCGCTGGCTTCGAGCATGGCCTTCAGCCCGCGCAGGTCATCGGCCACCGCATCCAGCTGCTTCGCTTCGTCCGCCATCTCGTACAGCGCCGTCGCATAGCGGCCGGCGATGCCACCGGTATCACGCGATTCCGACGCCAAAACCCGATATCCCGCTGCACGGCATGCAAAGAACCCCCGGCGCCGGAGCGCGCTTGACTGCCATGGAGATTGGTGAATTTTCCCGGAAATGCCAAGCGGATCGCGCACCCGGATCGATGCCCGCAGGGCCGGTTTCTGCTAGCATGGCGGCTTCGCGAGCGGCAAGAAACGGCGCTGCGTAATGTGGCCGCAGCGATGTGCCGGCCCCTTCCGGGCGGAGACCGCCGGGCGCGCTCAGGAAAAGCTGTAGGGATCGATATCGACCTTGATGCGCACGCCGGCAGTCTGCGGCGTTCGCGACAGCCAGCGCCGGATATACGCCTGGAGCCGGACCGTGCGCGCCGCCCGCACCAGCAGCCGGTGGCGGACATGGCCGCGCAGCAGGGCGAGCGGCGCCGGCGCCGGGCCGAGCACCGTCAGGCCGGCCTGGGCCGGCGCGTGGCGCGCCAGCGCCGCCGCCGCCTCGCGCACCGCCGCCTCGCGCCGGCCGGAAACGATAATGGCGGCCAGCCGGCCATAGGGCGGCATGCCGAAACGTTCGCGCGCCGCCTTCTCCCCGGCGACGAAGCCGGCCCGGTCGCCGGCGGCGATTGCGGCGAGCACCGGATGGTCCGGCTGCCACGATTGCAGGATGGCCCGGCCCGGCCGCCCGGCCCGCCCGGCCCGGCCGGCGACCTGGTTGAGCATCTGCCATGTCCGCTCGGCCGCCCGCAGATCGCCGCCGGCCAGGCCGAGATCGGCATCGACGACGCCGACCAGGGTTAGATTCGGAAAGTGGTGGCCCTTGGCCAGGATCTGCGTGCCGATCAGCAGATCGATCTGCCCGTCGCGCACCTCCTCCGCCAGCGCCGCCGCCGCGGCCGGGCCGCGTACGGTGTCGCTGGTCGCCACCCGGATACGGGCCTCCGGCAGCAGGCCGGCCGCCTCTTCGGCCAGCCGCTCGACCCCCGGCCCGCAGGGCACGAGGCTGTCTTCGGCGCCGCATTCCGGGCATTGGCGCGGCAGCGGCTGCGAATAGCCGCAATGATGGCATTGCAGCCGGCCGGCCAGCCGATGCTCGACCAGCCAGGCGGCGCAGTGCGGGCACGCCAGCCGCAGGCCGCAGGCGCGGCACAGGGTGAGCGGCGCATAGCCCCGGCGGTTGAGATAGAGCAGCGCCTGCTCCCCGGCCGCCAGCGCTCCGGCGATGGCCCGGACCAGCCGGTCGGCCAGCCAGCGGCCGCGCGGCGGGCCTTCCTTGCGCAGGTCGAGCAGATCGACCGCTGGCAGCGCGGCGCCGCCATGGCGCTTCGGCAGCACCAGATGGGCATAGCGGCCGCGCCCGGCATTGACGGCCGATTCGAGAGACGGCGTCGCCGAGGCCAGAACCACGGGCGCCTCCTCGATCCGGGCGCGCACCACCGCCATGTCCCTGGCGTGGTAGATGACGCCGTCTTCCTGCTTGAAGCTCTGGTCGTGCTCTTCATCGACCGCGATCAGGCCGAGCGCCGGCATGGGCAGCATCAGTGCCGAGCGCGCGCCGACCACGACCCGCGCCTCGCCGGTCGCCGCCGCCCGCCAGACCTGGCGCCGCCGGGCGCGCGTCAGGTCGGAGTGCCAGGCCGCCGGGCGCACGCCGAAACGCTGCTCGAAGCGGGCGAGCCATTGCGCGCCGAGCGCGATTTCGGGCAGCAGGACGATGGCCTGCCGGCCCTGGCGCAGCGCTTCGGCAATCGCCTCGAAATACACTTCCGTCTTGCCCGAACCGGTGACGCCGTCGAGCAGGAAGGCGCCATAGCCCCGGCCGACCGCCGCGGTGAGCGCCGCGGCCGCCGCCTGCTGGTCGGGCGACAGGACGACGCCGGGGCGGTCCGGCTGCGGGACCGGCCAGTCGGCGCGCACGGCGACCGGCGCCGCCTCGATCGATCCGGCCTTCGCCATGCCGGTAAGGACGGCGGCCGATACGCCCGTTTCGGCCCGCAGCTGCGCCGCCGCCAGCGCCGCGCCGGCTTCGGCCTCCTCATGGGCTGCCAGCGCGGCCAGCACGGCCCGGCGCTGGGGGGTGAGCCGCAGCCCGGCCGGCGCCGGCCGGGCGAGCCTGAAGCCGGCCGCCGGGGCCGGCGCATCGACCGCCTCGGGCACCGGCATCGCCATGCGCAGGACCGAGCCGGGCGAGGCCACGGCATAGGCCGCGATCCACTCGATGAAGCGGCGGTGGCCGGCGCCGAGCGGCGGCGCATCGTGGCGGGCGAGGATGGGCCTCAGCCGTTCGTCCGGCACCGCGCCGTCGGCCTCGCCCCATACCACCCCGGTCAGCCGCCGCGGGCCCAGGGGCACGCGCACGAAATCGCCGGGCGCGACCGCCAGGCCCGCCGGCACCCGGTAATCGTAGCCGCTGCCCGCCGGCAGGGGCAGCAGAACCTTCGCCCGCCCGCCGTCAGCCATGCCGTCCGGCCCCCGCAGCGCAGCCGGGAGCAGGCAGGGGAGGCGGGCGGAAACCGGCCTTCGGCTTGGCGCACCGGCGGAGCTGGGCTATCATGGCAGGGACGGATAACAGAGGCCCTGCCCGGCGGCCAGCGCAAGCCGGACGCGGCCCGGACGGGAACGACGGAACCGGAAGGACGGGACGATCCGATGAAATTCTTCATCGATACCGCCGATCTCAACGAGATTCGCGACCTTGCGGCCACCGGCCTGCTCGACGGCGTGACCACCAACCCGTCGCTGATCGCGAAGAGCGGCGGCGATTTCATCGAGACGATCCGGGAAATCTGCCGCGTCGTGCCCGGCCCGGTCAGCGCCGAGGTGACGGCGACCGACTATCACGCCATGGTCCGGGAAGGGCAGGCGCTGGCCCGCATCGCCGACAATACGGTCATCAAGGTGCCGCTGACCATGGACGGGCTGAAGGCCTGCCGCACCTTCCGCAGCGAGAATATCGCGGTCAACGTCACCCTGTGCTTCTCGGCTGCCCAGGCGATCCTCGCCGCCAAGGCCGGGGCGAGCTACATCTCGCCCTTCGTCGGCCGGCTCGACGACATCGCGACCGACGGCATGCAGCTGATCGCGGACATCGTTGAAATCTACGCCAACTATCCGGCCATCGAAACCGAAGTCCTCGTCGCCTCGATCCGCAATCCGGTCCATCTCGTCGCCGCGGCGCGCATGGGCGCGCATGTCGCCACCGTGCCGCCATCGGTCCTGCGGCAGCTGTTCCGGCATCCGCTGACCGACCGGGGC
Organism: Alphaproteobacteria bacterium; assembly: GCA_965221475.1. Taxonomy (GTDB): domain Bacteria; phylum Pseudomonadota; class Alphaproteobacteria; order Bin65; family Bin65; genus Bin65. The sequence goes on from OZ244891.1 coordinate 2,420,900, forward strand.
CTAGCCGCCTTTCTCGCCGACTGGGAGAAGACCGGCCAGACCATCCTGCCGGACGGTGCGCCGGCGGCCCGGACCGGCCGGGAAGCGGGGCGGTGAGCAAGGCGGAAATTTCCAGGCGTCCGGCGCCGGTCGCGCTTTCGGCCGACCGGGTTGCCGACTGGCTGCGCCATCATCCGGATTTCCTGACCGACCGGCCGGAACTGGCGGCCATCCTCACCCCGCCGCCGGTGGCCGGCGCCGACCGGCAGGGCGGGCCCATCGATTTCGGCCGCTTCCTCGTCCAACGCCTGCAGCGCGACCTCGCCGCGGCGCGCCGGGGCGAGGCGGCGGCGGTGACCGGCGCCCGCCGGCTGATCGCACAGCAGGCCCGGATTCACGAGGCCTGCCTCGCCCTGATCGATGCGCAGAGCTTCGAGCATTTCGTCGAGGCGATCACCACCGATGTCGCCGTCACCCTGCAGCTCGATGCGGTCGGCCTGTGCATCGAGGCCGGCGAGCGGCAGCCGAACGGCCGCACGCGCAGCGGCGTCAACCTGCTGCCGTGCGGCGCGGTCGGCGCGCTGCTGGGCGGCCCCGAGGCGACCGAACGCTGCCGCGCCACGGACCGCGCCGAGCGCCGGCTCTATGGCGCCGCGGCTTCGCTGGTGCGCGCCGACCTGCTGATCCGGCTGCGCGTCGGCGCCGGCGCGCCGCCCGGCCTGCTTGCGCTCGGCAGCCGCGACCCGGATGCCTTCGGCGACCGCAACGGCCGCCAGCCCTATCTGTTCCTCGCCCGTGTCATCGAAAGCACGGCCCGCGCATGGCTCAACCTGCCGGGGTGACGGCAAGCGCGCCCGATCCGGGGCTGGATCCGGCCGTCGGCCGGCATCTGGCGGACTGGCTGGAGGGCCTTGCCCGCGAGAAGCGGAGCTCGGCCCATACCGTGGCGGCCTACCGGCGCGACCTCATCGCCTTTCTGCTGTTCCTTGCCCGCCATCGCGGCGCGCGCGCCGACCGGGCGATGCTGGCCGGGCTCAGGGCGGCGGACTTCCGCTCCTGGCTGGCGTCGCGGGCCGGCACGGCGCGGCGGTCCACGGCGCGGGCGGTCTCCGCCGTCCGCAGCTTCTATCGCTATCTCGACCGGCAGAACATTCTGCACAATCCTGCCATTGCCGGCCTGCGCGCGCCGAAGCTGCCGCACGCCGTGCCCAAGGCGCTGAGCGTGGCGGAGACCGGCGACCTGCTCGGCATGGCCGGCGACGACAGCCCCGACGCCTGGATCGCGGCGCGCGACCATGCCGTCCTCACCCTGCTCTACGGCTGCGGCCTGCGCATCGCCGAGGCGCTCGGCCTCGACCGCAGCGCCGCGCCCTTCGGCGAGACGCTGCGCGTCACCGGCAAGGGCAGCCGGCAGCGTATCCTGCCGGTCCTGCCGGTCGTGCGCGAGGCGGTGGACCGCTATCTGGCGCTCTGCCCCTTCGCCCTGCCGCCGGACGGGCCGCTGTTCGTCGGCCGCAAGGGCGGCCGGCTCAGCCCGCGGATCGTCCAGCTGCTCATCCGCCGCCTGCGTCCGGCGCTCGGCCTGCCGGAGACGGCGACGCCCCATGCCCTGCGCCATTCCTTCGCCACCCATCTGCTCGCCGGCGGCGGCGATCTGCGCTCGATCCAGGAATTGCTCGGCCATGCCAGCCTGTCGACCACCCAGCGCTATACCGATGTCGACACCGCCCGCCTGCTCGACGTCTACAACGCCGCCCACCCGAAGGCGAAGGCAGAGCGCTAGGCGACGATCTCCAGCGCGTCGAGGCCGAGTTCCCGGCGCATCTCCGCGGTCCGTTCGCGCTTGTCGTCCTCAAGCGGGATGCCGGTGGCGTCGGCAGCACGCGGATAGGCGTTGAACGCGGCGACGGTGGCGGCGGCATCGACCATGGCGGCCGCGCCCATCGCATCGACGACGGCGGCGCGGGCCGCCGCCAGCGCCGCCGGTTCGCGCGCCATGATCGCCTCGAGGAACGTATTCAGCACGACGCCGTGCGCCACCGCCGCATCGCCGCCTTCGGTCACTGCGGTGAGATCGTATTCGTCGCCGGTATCCCTGCCGCTCATCCTGAGCCGCGCCGCATGGCTGGTGGTTCAGTAATAGCAGCCGAGCAGCATGGAGGCGCGCGCGGCGAGAAATTCCATCTGGGCGCGATTGATGGCGCGGTCGAGGCCGTCGAGCTCGCGGATTCGCGGGTCCGGCATGTAGAGCGGGTTCATGATCGCCCAGAATTTCAGCGTCTCGCCCGGCAGCAGGGTCAGCGACCGGCGGATGTAGAAGCCGGACTCGTTGGCATAAAAGGGCGCAAAATCCGGGCTGGCATTCTCCGGCGCAACGGTGGCGACCCAGCCGGGGCCGGGCGTCGCCGTCGGCTCGCGCCGGCGCGGTGGGATGCCGTCCTGTACCGCCGGCAGGTCCGGCGCCGGCAGCCCGACCGCCAGGGCGAAAATGTCGATCACCGTCGCGACCGTCGCGACGGCGACGATTTCGACATATTCGTCCTCGCCGACGCCGAGGCCGCGAACGCTGCGATACCAGCCCGCGGTCAGGCGGCCGGGATCGGTGACGACCCGGTGCACGATATCGACCCAGGCCGCCGGCAGGTCGGTGGCGGCATCGTGGTCGCCGGCGATGGCGGCCGGGGAAAGCGCTTCGCGGCGCGCCCGGCACAGCGCGCAGTCCCACGCCGCCCGGGCCTCCCGGACCACGGCGGCGCGCTCCGCGCCGGTCAGCCAGGCGCCGGCGCCGCCGAGTTCCGCCCAGCCGCGGTCCAGCGCGGCGGCCAGCCCGGCTCGGATCGGCAATTGTGCGGCGGCAAAGCGGCTCATGGTCCGATCCCGGCTTACAGGTCGATGCGCATGCCGTCATGGGCGAGGCGCAGCTCGCCCTTGTAGCTGCGCCTGATATCGGCGACGACATGCTCCATCAGGTCGGGGCCGATCATCTCGCGCGGCATGTGGACCGACATCATGTCGCGTACCACCGGCCAGTTTGTATCGAAGCTGCCGAAATGGGTCGCGACCAGGCTGCGGCAGCGCGAGGCGGCGGCGATCCGGCCGAGCTCGACCGGGCTGGTATGGGCCCAGGTGCCGACATTCGCCTTGCGCCGGAAGGCCAGCGCCTGCTCCGGGAAGGTGCATTCGTGGATCAGCAGGTCGCAGTCCTGCGCCAGCTCGATCAGCCGGTCGCACGGCGCGGTGTCGCCGGAGAAGACCACCGACTTGCCGTCCGCCGAATCGAGCCGCAGGCCGAAACAGGGCGAGATTTCGCGCGGGATATGCTCGACATAACAGGCGGTGACCCGCACCCGGTCGTCCTCGAACACCACGCCCGGCGTGCATTCCCGGACATCGGGCTTGAGCACGTGCCGGTTGCCCTGCCGGTTACGGTAGGCCAGGCGCGCCTCGATATCCCGGGCGAACGCGCCGTCGGCGAACTGGCGGTCGACGAAATCGCGCGTGCCCGGCGGGCCGACCACGACCGGCGGGTTCTCCCGGTTGGTGATCCAGGTCGTCAGCAGGAAGAAGGCGAAGTCGGCGATATGGTCGTAGTGCAGATGGGAGAGGAAGACCGTATCGACATGGCCGGGATTGATGTTGGCGCGGATCATCTCCCGGGTCGCGCCGTGGCCGCAATCGAACATGTAATGCCCGTCGCCGACCGTAATCAGGATCGCCGAATGGTTGCGGTCCGGATCCGGAATGGCCGCGGCCGTGCCGAGCATGACGATGCGCACGATACCCCCTCCCCCATGGCGGTCGCTTCAGGCTGCGGGACGGTAGCAGATATGGCGCGGCGGCGCGTGCGAAACTTTCGCGCCCGGCAGTTGCGCGGCAGTGGCGGCGCAGGCCGCCGGTAGGGTAAGATCGCCCGCGCCGGCAGCCCGGCCGGGCCCGCTCGCTTTCGTTCGGATTGCGCCATGAACCGCTTCAAGAGGCTCCTCGACGATTTCGCCGCCGCGGTCGAAACCGGCGACGGCACGGCGCTTGCCGCGCTGTTTACCGAAGACGGCGTCTACGACGATATCTTCTATGGCGAGTTCCGCGGCCGGGCTGCGATCCGCGACATGCTGGAAAAAATATTCTGGCGCGACGGCCGGGATTTCATCTGGGAATTCCGCGATCCGGTGGCGACGGCGGAGATCGGCTATGCCTCGTGGCTGTTCAGCTATACCGGCACGACCCGGCACACGGAGGGGAAGCGCTGCGGCTTCGAGGGCGTCGGCATCTTCCATCTGCGCGACGGGCTGATCGCCCGCTATGAGGATCGCTGCAACGCCGTGGCGCCGCTGCGCGACATGGGCGTGCCGTTCGAAACCATCGACCGGCTGGCCCGCCGCTGGCATGCCGGCTTTCTCGCCCGCCCCGGCGCCGACCGGCACATGAAGCGGGCCGCGGACTGACGGCCGAGTGTCGCCCGGCCCCGGAATCTCGCAAGCCTGCCATGGCCGCACCGCGCGCCCGTAAAGCCGGGAACGCTCGCAACGACGGGATCGCCCGAATAGGCGCGCCCGACCTCGCCGCCCTCGGCCGCGACCGGCTGGAGGCCATGCTGGACGCCGGCGAGGAAGTTGTGCGCTGCCAGCGCGTGCTGGCACGCAGCGGCGAAAACCCGATCAGCGAACTGCTCGGCGCGCGCAACTTCTTCGAATGGGACCATCATCCGCCGGGCGATGTCTGCGATCCCGAAACCCTTGCCCAGTATTTCTACCACGCCCATCCCGGCCCGACCGCCGACGGCGAGCACGGCCATTTCCACACCTTCCTGCGCGGGCCGGGGATTCCGCGCTCGTGCCGGCCGCTCGTCGGGCCCGACGGTGCGCCGCCGGCCGACCGCAAGGATGCCGTCGCCCACCTGGTTGCCATCGGCATGGACGAGTTCGGCCGGCCGGTCCACCTGTTCACCGTCAATCGCTGGGTGACCGACGAGACCTGGTTCGCCGCCGCCGACACCATCGCCATGCTCGACCGGTTCGTCGTCGATCTCGCCCGGCCGTCCTGGCCGGTCAACCGCTGGATCACGGCGATGATCGACCTGTTCCGGCCGCAGATCGAGGCGCTGGTCGCGGCGCGCGACCGGGTTGTCCTGGAGCGTGCCCGCCGCCTCGGCCGGGATGTCTACGACGACCGCGAACTGGAGGTCGCGGCCGTCTGCCCGATCGATACCGACGCCCAGATCGACGCCATCGGCACCGCCCTCGCCAGTGCACAGTGATGGGGTGGCCGTCCCTCGATACGGCCGCTGCGCGGCCTACTCGGGATGAGGGCGGAGGTGGTTTTGGTATAATCTATTGAATATAAAAACAAAAACCCTCATCCCGAGTAGCGGCCGCAGGCCGCGTATCGAGGGACCGGGCCGTATCGAGGGAGGCCGTATCGAGGGACGGCCTGCCTACAGCTCCAGCTTCCTTCCCGCTACCTCCGTTACCCGCTCCCCGGCGGTCACTGCCGCATGGGGGGCAGCCGGCGATAGTGCGCCGGCACCCGGAACAGGGCCGGATCGACCGGGCCGATCTTCAGATTGCGCAGCTCCAGGGTCATCTTCCGGGTGCGGGTGCCGCGGGTAACCGTGCCTTCCATGCGCAGCACGATCCGCTGCCCGGTCGCCCAGGCGAGCCCGTCGAACGCATCGCCGGCGGCGGTCCGGCTCGATACCCGGTATTTGGTCGCCGCCCTGCCGGCCATCCGCTCCTCGGCCAGCCTGCGCCGCTTCGAAGCCGGGTCCGATACGCCGAAATTGAAGGCGGGCGGGTCCGGCGGGATCGGGCGCCAGCCGCGGCGGTTGAGCAGCAATTGCCAGGCCCGGCCGGCGGCCCGGTCGTAGATCGCGGCGACGATCTCCTTGCCGGCCTGGTATTCGAGCCGCTGCGCCTGCGCCGTGTAATAGAGTCGTGCCGTGCGCGACCGGCCGCGCTCGTCGGTGAACACCATGTCCGCGCTGTAGTCCGCGGTCGGCCCGCCCCAGCCCTGTCCGCTGCCTTCCTGCGCCGCGGCGGCCGCCGGCAGCAGCAGCAGCGCGGCGGCGACCGCCAGGCCCCGCATCGTCATGCCGCCGCTGCCGGCTCGGCCGCGGCATAGCCGTCGTACAGGCCGAGCAGCCGGTCGCGCCAGGCGCGGACCGGGTCCCGGTCCGACAGCAGGGCGCAATCGCTGCTGCAGCGCGCCCATTGCAGCATGCCGAAAATGCAGTAATCGGCGTAATGGGGCCGGTCGCCGGTCAGATAGGGCTGGCGGCCGACGATGCGGCGCACCGGGACCAGGGCGGCCCGCAGCCGGGCGACGAAGGCCGACCGCTCAGGCCGCAGTTCGTCGAAGCTGCGGCCCATCATCTCCTCGCGCGACGATCTGAAATAGCTGCGGTCGGCATCGACGACCCGGTCGTGGATGTCGTAGACGATGGCGCCGGCAATCGGCGGGATCAGCACGGTATCGGCATATTCGTTGGCGAAGCGGGCGAACGCCCGGCCCTCCGCGCTGCCGAACAGGCCGGGCGCATCGGGATAGGCCTCTTCGAGATATTCGGCGATGGCCCAGCTGTCGGCGACTTTGCGCGCGCCGTCAGCCAGAGCCGGCACCCGCTCGCCGCCGCTGAACGCCACCTTCTCCTTCACCTCGGTGAAGATGCAGGGCTCGGTCCCGAAATCGAGGCCCTTGTGCTTCAGCGCCATCTTCGCCTTCCAGCAGTGCGGGCTGAAGCGGATGTCGCCGGCGCCGGCGAGGTCGTAGAGGATGCGGGACATGGATCGCCTTTCTTCGGCTGGCGGCCGGACGCCGGAGGGTGCAGCGGCGCGGTCGGCCTGGCGCTTCACATAGGCCTCGCCGGCGGCCGCTCAACCGCTCCGGCCGGCGGCCGCGCCGGGCCTTCCGCCGGCGCCGGAAACGGCCGGCGTGCGGGCGGGAAGGCGGCGGCCGGCCGGGCTTGCGTCACATTGTCAGCGCGTCCGGCCGCCGTTTGACCGGGCCCCGGCCGGTCCATACCGTTCGGCCGGTTTTCGACCGTTGTCCGCCCGTTTCGGATCGCCATGACGACACCGCCTGCCAAGCCCGTCCTGCGGCCGGGCAATCCGAATTTCTCGTCCGGCCCGTGCGCCAAGCGGCCGGGCTGGTCGGTCGATGTGCTGGCCGGCGCCCTGCTCGGCCGCTCGCACCGCTCGGCCGAGGGCAAGGCGCGGCTCGGCGAGGTCATTGCGCGCACGCGCGCCATCCTGGGCATCCCGGCGGATTACCGGATCGCCATCGTACCGGCTTCGGATACCGGCGCAGTCGAAATGGCGATGTGGTCGATGCTGGGGCACCGCCCGGTCGATATGCTGGCGTGGGAGAGCTTCGGCCGGGGCTGGGTGACCGACGCCGCCCGGCATCTGAAGCTGGACGACATGCGCCTGATCGAGGCGCCCTTCGGCGAACTGCCCGATCTCGGCCGGGTCGATCCGGCCCATGACGCGGTGTTCACCTGGAACGGCACGACCTCCGGCGTGCGCGTGCCCGACGGCGACTGGATCGACGACCGGCGCGGCGGACTGACGATCTGCGACGCCACCTCGGCGGCGTTCGCCATGGACCTGCCGTGGGACAAGCTCGATGTCGTCACCTGGTCGTGGCAGAAGGTGCTGGGCGGCGAGGCGCAGCACGGCATGCTGGTGCTGGGCCCGTGCGCGGTCGCCCGGCTGGAGAGCTACCAGCCGCCCCGGCCCCTGCCCAAGATATTCCGGCTGACCCGGAACGACGCGCTGATCGAGGGCGTGTTCGAGGGCGAGACCATCAACACCCCTTCGATGCTGTGCGTCGAGGATGCGCTGGACGCGCTGCGCTGGGCGGAGCGGATCGGCGGGCTGCCCGCCATGATCGAGCGCTCCGAAGCCAATCTGGCCGCCGTTGCCGCCTGGATCGGGCGTTCCTCCACCTTCCGCTTTCTGGCTGCGGAGCCGGCGCAGCGCAGTTCGACCTCGATCTGCCTGGTCTTTGCCGATCCGGCAGTCACCGCCCGGCCCGAGGCGGAACAGCGGGCGCTCGCCCGGTCCATCGTCGGCCTGCTGGCCGAAGAGGGTGTGGCCTACGATATCGGCGGCTATCGGGATGCGCCGCCGGGCCTGCGCATCTGGGGCGGTGCGACGGTTGAAACCGCCGACATTTCGGCGCTGTTGCCGTGGCTCGACTGGGCCTATGGTGAAGCCGCCGGCCGGCTGCCGGCGGCGGGCTGACGGCCGCACCGTCGCTCCCCGCTTCCGTCAACGACTGTCAGGGCGCAGACATGCCCAGGGTGCTGATTTCCGACAAGATGAGTGCGCGCGCGGCGGAAATCTTCCGCCTTCACGGCATCGAGGCGGATGTCCGGCCCGGTCTGGCGCCGGAGGAGCTGAAGGGTGTCATCGGCGATTATGACGGCCTCGCCGTCCGCTCGGCCACCCGCGTGACCGATGAAATTCTCGACGCGGCGACCCGGCTCAGGGTCGTCGGCCGCGCCGGCATCGGCGTCGACAATATCGATATCGAGGCGGCGACCGCCCGCGGCGTGCTGGTGATGAACACGCCGTTCGGCAATTCCATCACCACCGCCGAGCACACCATCGCCCTCATCTTCGCCCTGGCCCGGCAGATCCCGGCCGCCGATCTCAGCACCCGGGCCGGCAAGTGGGAGAAATCCCGCTTCATGGGCGTGGAGCTGACCGGCAAGGTGCTGGGCATCGTCGGCTGCGGCAATATCGGGTCGATTGTCGCCGACCGGGCGCGCGGCCTGAAGATGCAGGCGATTGCCTGCGATCCGTTCCTGTCGCCCCAGCGCGCCCGCGAGATGGGGATCGAGAAGGTCGAGCTCGATGCACTGCTGCAGCGGGCCGACTTCATCACCCTGCACACGCCGCTCGCCGACGGCACCAAACACCTGATCGATGCCGCCGCCATCGCCCGGATGAAGCGCGGCGTGCGCATCGTGAACTGCGGCCGCGGCGGCCTGATCGACGAAGCCGCCCTCAAGACGGCGCTGGACGAAGGCCATGTTGCCGGCGCCGCCCTCGACGTGTTCGAAGAGGAGCCGGCGCGGAAAAATCCGCTGTTCGGCTCGGACCGGGTCGTCGCGACGCCCCATCTCGGCGCCGCGACCGAGGAGGCGCAGGAGAATGTCGCCGTCCAGGTCGCCGAGCAGATCTCCGGCTATCTGCTGGACGGCACCGTCGCCAATCCGATCAACATGCCCGCCGTGTCGGCCGACGAGGCGTTCGTCCTGCGGCCCTATCTCGAACTGGCGCGCCAGCTCGGCAGTTTCGCCGGCCAGATCACCGAAAGCCCGATGGTCGATGTCAATATCCGCTATGAGGGGCAGGCGGCAGAGCTCAATGTCCGGCCGCTGACGGCGGCGCTGCTGAGCGGCCTGCTGGCGCCGCTCTATGAGGGGATCAATCCGGTCAACGCGCCCTATCTGGCGCGGGAGCGCAATATCGGCGTCTCGGAAGAGACCGACGAGAAGGCGACCGACTATCAGACCCGGATCCATCTGGCGGTCACCACCGAGAAGCGCCGGCGCTCGATCGCCGGGACGCTGACCCATGGCGACCGGCCGCGCATCGTCGAGATCGAAGGCATCCGGATGGAGGCCACGCTCGGCAAGGTCGTGCTGTTCATCCGCAACCGGGACAAGCCCGGGATGATCGGCGCCCTGGGCAATGCGCTGGCCGAGGGCGGCATCAACATCGCGACCTTCCATCTCGGCCGCGCCGAGCCCGGCGGCGACGCGATGGCCCTGCTGTCCACCGACAGTGACATCGCCGAGCCGGTGCTGAAGCAGATCGGCACCCTGCCCCATGTCAAACAGGCCAAGGTCCTGCACTTCTAGCCGCCGGACCTTCCGGCGCCCGGCGGGTGCGAGCGATTCATGACAAGCGGCAACCAGGCAGCCCTTCTCCCGGCCGGACTGCGCGATGTCCTGGCGCCGGACGCGGCGCACGAATCGGCCATTGTCGAGCGGCTGCTGGCCGCCTTCGCCGGCTGGGGCTATTGCCGGGTCAAGCCGCCGCTGGTCGAGTTCGAGAGCTCGCTGCTGGCCGGCGCTGGCGCGGCCATGGCGAGCGAAACCTTCCGGCTGATGGACCCGGTCAGCCAGGCGATGATGGGCGTGCGCGCCGACATGACGCTGCAGATCGCCCGCATCGCGGCGAGCCGGCTGAAGGCGGCGCCGCGGCCGCTGCGCCTGTCCTATGCCGGCGATGTGCTGCGCGTGCGCGGCTCCCAGCTGCGGCCGGAGCGGCAGTTCGTGCAGATCGGCGGCGAGCTGATCGGCGCCGCCGGGCCGGCCGCGGACAGCGAGGCGATCCTGATGGCGGTGCGGGCGCTGCGCGAACTCGGGCTCGACCGGCTGTCCGTCGATCTGACGTTCCCGACCCTGATCGCCACCCTGTGCCGGCATCTGGGCATCGCCGGCGCGCGCGAGCGCCGCGTCCGCGCCGCGCTCGACAGCAAGGATCGCCAGGCCCTCGCCGCCGCGCTCGACGGCGCCGGGCCGGATGGCGACGGGCCGGACGGGGCGCGCCAGGCGCGCACCATCCTGCCGGCCCTGCTCGAAGCGACCGGGCCGGCCGAAGCCGGCCTCGCCCTGCTGGAGCGGACGGAGATGCCGGCGGCGGTCCGCGCCGATATCGACCATCTGGCCGATGTTGCGGCGCGGCTGCGGGCGGCCGCGCCCGATCTGGCGCTGACCGTCGATCCGGTCGAATATCGCGGCTTCGAATACCATACCGGCCTTGGCTTCACCCTCTACCGCAACGGCACCAGGGGCGAGATCGGTGCCGGCGGGCGCTATCTGGCCGGCTCCGGCTTTGCCGACCGGGAGAGCGAGCCGGCCACCGGCTTCACCCTGTTTCTGGATACGGTGATCCGCAGCCTGCCGGCGCCGCGCCCGCTGCCGCTCGCCTATGCGCCCTTCGGGACGGCGCCGGAAACCGTCGATGCCCTGCGCCGCAGCGGGCACGCCGTGGTCGCCGGCCTGGAGCCGGTCGCCGACATCGATGCCGAGGCCGGCCGGCTGGGCTGCGAGGCCGTGGTGGAGGACGGCGCGGTCCGGCCCGCGGCGGGCGGGGGCGGGTCATGACCAATGTCGCGGTCGTCGGCAGCCAGTGGGGCGACGAGGGCAAGGGCAAGATCGTCGACTGGCTTTCGGAGCGCGCCGATGTCGTCGTGCGCTTCCAGGGCGGCCACAATGCCGGCCACACGCTGGTCATCGACGGCGTCGTCTACAAGCTGAGCCTGCTGCCCTCCGGCATCGTGCGGCCGGGCAAGCTGTCGATGCTGGGCAATGGCGTGGTGATCGACCCCTGGGCGCTGCTCGAGGAAATCGATACCGTGGCCGGGCAGGGCGTGACGGTCGATCCGGAGCGGCTGCGCATCGCCGACAATGCCGTGCTCATCCTGCCCCTGCATCGCGAGCTCGATAATCTGCGCGAGGCGGCGAGCGGCCGCGGCCGGATCGGCACCACCGGCCGGGGCATCGGCCCGGCCTATGAGGACAAGGCCGGCCGGCGCGCCATCCGGGCCGGCGACCTGGCGCATCCGGCGGTGCTGCGCAGCCGGATCGAGCGCGCGCTCGCCCATCATAACGCCCTGCGCGCCGGCATGGCGGCGGAACCGATAGACGGCGCGGCCCTGTTCGACAGCCTGATGGCAATCGCGCCGCGGATCGCGCCCTATCTCGAACGGGTCTGGGAGCGGCTCGATTCCCTGCGGCGCGAGGGCCGGCGCATTCTCTACGAGGGCGCCCAGGGCGCCATGCTCGATGTCGATCACGGCACCTATCCGTTCGTCACCTCGTCGAACACGGTGGCCGGCCAGGCGGCGATCGGCAGCGGGCAGGGCCCGGCCGCCATCGGCTATGTGCTCGGCATCACCAAGGCCTACACCACCCGCGTCGGTGCCGGGCCGTTCCCGACCGAGCAGGACAACGAGACCGGCGCGCGGCTGGGCGAACGCGGCCACGAATTCGGTACGGTGACCGGCCGGCGCCGGCGCTGCGGCTGGTTCGACGCCGTCATGGTCCGGCAGTCGATCAAGGTCGGCGGCATCGACGGCATCGCGCTCACCAAGCTCGATGTCCTCGACGGCTTCGAGCGCCTGAAAATCTGCACCGGCTACCGGCTGAACGGCGATACGATCCGCCATTTCCCGTCGTGCGAGAACGAGCAGGCCGCGGTCGAGCCGGTATGGGAGGAGGTCGAGGGCTGGTCGGGCAGCACGCGGGGCGCGCGCTCATGGGCCGAGCTGCCGGCGACGACGGTGAAATATGTCCGCCGGATCGAGGAACTGATCGAGACGCCGGTCGCGCTGCTCTCCACCGGCCCGGAGCGGGACGATACGATCCTCGTCCGCGACCCCTATGCGGATTGACGCAAGACGGTTGCCCTGTGGTGACCGGGCCCGGTATCTAGCCGCACGCTTGTCGGGAGGGGCCTGCATGGTGCGACATTCCATCGGCAGAACCGCGCTGGCGGCAGTGCTGGCGCTGGCGTCGGCGGTGCCGTTCGCAGGGCTCGCCGCCGGCCCGGCGGCGGCGCAGCGTATCGATAATGCGCGGACCGAATCCTTCATCCCGGCGGCCCGGCAGGCGCGGGTCGAGGCGCTGGCGCGCCGCTTCATGCGCAGCCGGGGCATCCGCGGCCTGTCCGTCGCCATCGGCCGCAACCGCGAACTGCTGCTCGCCACCGGCTTCGGCGAGGCCCGGCCCGGCGTGCCCGCCGGCAAGAACACGATCTATCCGATCGGCGACATCACCCAGCAGCTGACGGCAGCCGCCCTGCTGTGGTGGCAGGACCGGCGCTATGAGAGCGCCGCCCCGGTCCGGGTCAACGATCCGGTCACCGAATATTTCTTCGGCGTGGCCCACTGGCAGGGCATGAAGCTCGGCCATCTGCTCACCCACACTTCCGGCCTGCCCCTGCTCACCGATTCGGTGTTCTATGAGGAGCGGCTCTATTCCAGCATCAGGGCCCACCGGATTCTCGATTTCATCAAGGGGCGGGACCTCGCCTTCGCGCCGGGGGCGACGTTCCGGCCGAGCCGGTCGAACTATTTTCTGATCGCCCAGGTGATCGAGATCGGGCTCGAACTGTTCTTTCACGATTACATCCGGACCGAGATCTACGAACTGAACGGCATGACCCGCTCCGGCTTTCTCGGCACGACGCCGCTGGGCCGGCGCGCCCGGGGCCATATCGATGGCCGGCCGGCCCGCGAACCGAACCCGACCATGCTGCTCGGCAGCGCCGATGCGACCTCGACCGCGCTCGACCTGGTCCGCTTCGACCGGCAGCTGATGCGCGGCCGGCTGTTTTCGGCGGCCGCGAAAGACGCCATGTTCGGCCGGCATATCCGCACCGGGCGGCCGGGCCTGTGGTACGGCGCCGGCTGGTATGTCCGCGGCAGGGGCGCCCGCCGGGCCTATTTCAAGATCGGCCGGGCGCCCGGCTTTTCGGCGATCAACAAAATCTATCGCGATACCGCCGCGGATACCGACCATTACGTCGTCATCCTGACCAATGCCGACGGGGTGGCCGGGCTGGAAGGGCTGGCCGACCGGCTGCTCGCCGCCGCCCGCTGAAGCCCGCGGCACCGCGGGCGCTACCCGGCGCCGATGCCCTCCAGATTGCCGTAGACCCGGACCAGCATCTGCCGGAGGGCGGCCGCTTCCCCGTCGGAGAAGCCGTCCAGCGCCGCCGCCTCGTAGCGCCGGGCGACCGGCAGGATGGCAGCGGCGGCGGCGCGGCCGGCCGGCATCAGCGCGACCGCGACCGCCCGGCGGTCGGCCGCCGCACCGCGTTGCCGGGCGACGAAACCCCGCGCCTCCATCTTGCCGACCAGCCGCGACAGGGTGGAAATATCGATGGAGGTCAGGCGCGCGAGGTCGCCGATGCGCAGGCCGTCGCGATGATAGAGCGCCCCCAGCACGCGCCACATCGGCAGGGTGGCCCCGTGCCGTTCGATTTCACGCGAGAAGGCGGCCGCCAGGGCGGCGCCCGCGCGGTTGATCAGATAGGGCAGATAGGCCGTGAGATCGAACGCCGGGGCTCCTTCGTCCGGCGGCGCCTGGGGCGGCGGCCCGGCTGCTGCCGAGCCGTCCGGGACCGCTGTTGCAGGCCCGGACGGAGCAGGGGCCGCGTCCCGAAGCGCCGTTTCGGCGGACACGGGGGCTAGGCCGCCTTCGCCTGCGCCCGGCGGCGATTGTGGCTGCCGTCGAAATGCGGGGCGATCTCGTCCATGAACAGGTGCATCTGGGCCTCGACCAGCGCCTTGTCCTTGTTGCCGACATTGAAATACAGGATCACCTCGTCCATGTCGGCTGCCTCGACCTCCTTGAGCTTGTCGACGATCTGCTGCGGCGAGCCGAGCAGGATCGACCGCTCGGACAGGTCCTCTTCCTTCATATCCTCCAGAATCTCGACGATCTTTTTGAAATAGTGCATCGTCGGCGGCGCCTTGGCCGGGTCGCCGGTGAAGGCCGGCAGGCAGCAGTGCCGGAAATAGTCCATCTGCGTCCGGCGGCCGTAGCTGTCGTCCTCGTCGATATAGATGAAATAGCTGCACATTTTGCGGCCCGGTTCGGCGCCGGCCTGCTCGCAGGTCCGGTTGTAGGCCTCGACCGCCTTGTCCAGGCCGCCATACATCATGCCGGCGGCGAACGGCGCCCAGATCACGTTGGTGCCGCGGCGGACGGCGATTTCCAGCGAGGTGCTGGAGAACGACGCGGTGTAGAAGGGGATCGGCTTCTGCACCGGCTTCGGCGTGATCTCCATCTCCGGGATGTCGTGGAACGCGCTTTTGTGCGACCACGGCCCGTCGCCCCAGGCCTTGAGGATGATCTCGATGGCATCCTCGAAATATTCCGCCGACTTCATGAAGTCGGCGCCGAAGGGCGCGTATTCGCGCCGGTCGTAGCCCCGGCCGGCGGCGAAATCGACCCGGCCGCCGGACAGCAGATCGAGCGTCGCCCAGGTTTCCGCGACATGGACCGGATGGTGCAGCGGCAGCACGGCGACGGCCGGGGCGAGGCGGACATGCTCGGTGACCGGTACGATGCTGGCCAGCAGCAGATCGGGCCGCGAGTTCACGCCCAGGGAATCGAAATGATGCTCGCCGATCCACACCGAGTGGTAGCCCAGCCGGTCGGCGAGGATCGCCTGGTCGCGAATGTCGAGCACGAAGTCGTTCGGCGTGCGCGGATTGTTCGGATAGTGATTGTCGCTGAGGGTGAAATAACCGAATTCCATGGCCGTCACTCCCGGTTGCGGTGAAGGTATTTGCATTTGCAAATATATCGCCGCCGAACCGGCCCTGTCAAGAGCGATTGCAGGAGCGCCCCGTCATCGCCCGTCCCGAACGATTTGCCGACCGGTTTGCCGGCCGTTCCGCCGACTGGCTGCTGCCGCTGGCCTTCGTGCCGCTGTGGTCCACCGGCTTCGTCTTCACCAAGCTGGGCATCCCCCACGCCGAGCCGCTCACCTTCATGGCCGTCCGGTTCGCCATCGTCCTGCCGCTGATGTTCGGCCTGGCGCTCGCCGTACGCGCCGCCTGGCCGTCGCCGGCCGAGGCCGGCCACAGCCTGGTCGTCGGCCTGCTGCTGCACGGCTGCTATCTCGGCGGCGTCTTCATCGCCATCGCCGAAGGGGTGCCGGCCGGCGTCGCCTCCCTGATCGTCTCGCTCCAGCCGGTGCTGACGGCGACCGCCGTCGGCGCGGCGCTGGGCGAGCGGGTCCGCGCCGTCCAGTGGGCCGGCCTGCTGCTCGGGCTGGCCGGCGTGACCATGGTGCTGTGGCGCAAGATGGGACTGGATGGCGGCCTCGGGGCCGAAGGCAGCCTGGCCGGCTATGGCTTTGCCGCCATCGCGCTCGTCGGCATCACCGCCGGGACGATTTATCAGAAGCGCTTCTGCGCCGGCGTCCACCCGGCTTCCGGCGGCGTGTTCCAGTACGCCGCCGCGACCGCGCTGGTCGTTGCCGGCGCCGCCCTGACCGAGGACTGGCGGGTCGATTTCGGCGCCGCGGACTTTCTCATCGCCCTGTTCTGGCTCGCCGTCGTCCTGTCGGTGGTGACCGTCTGGCTGCTGATGGTCATGATCCGGCGCGGCGCGGCCAGCCGGGTCGCCAGCCTGTTCTATCTTGTGCCGGCCTTCACCGCCCTGTTTGCCTGGCTGCTGTTCGGCGAAACCCTCGGCCCGCTGGCGCTGGCCGGCATGGCGGTCGCCATTCTTGGCGTCGCCCTGGTCAATCGCGGCTAGGCGCGCCCGCCTCCGCCGCCAGCCGCGCGCGCAACTCCGTCTTCAGCACCTTGCCGTAATTGTTCTTCGGCAGGGATTCGACGAAGCGGTATTCCTTCGGCCGCTTGAAGCGGGCGATATGGTCGAGGCACAGCCGGTCGAGCTCCTCCGCGCCGACCGGCTCGCCGCCGGTGCCGGGCCCGGCGACGACGAAGGCGACGACCGCCTCGCCCCAGTCCGCATCCGGCCGGCCGACCGCCGAGACCTCGCGCACGGCCGGGTGCCGGAGCAGCACTTCCTCGATTTCGCGCGGATAGATATTGGTGCCGCCGGAGACGATCATGTCCTTCGAGCGGTCCTTGAGGGTGAGGAAGCCGTCGGCGTCGAAGGCGCCGAGATCGCCGGTGTGCAGCCAGCCGCCCTTCAGCGCCGCCGCCGTCGCGCCCGGATCGTTCCAGTAGCCGCGCATGACGACATCGCCGCGGCAGACGATCTCGCCGATTTCGCCGGCCGGCAGCGGCGTGCCGTCGGCATCGACGACCCGGACCTCGACATCGGTCCGGGGCACGCCGGCCGAGGCGAGCCGCGCGCGGTAGCGCGGATGCCCGGTCGCCGCGTGCATGGCCCGGCTCAGGCCGGTAATCGTCATCGGCGCCTCGCCCTGGCCGTAGATCTGGACGAATTTCCGGCCCAGCCGGTCGATGCCGCGCAGCAGGTCCTCGACATACATCGGCCCACCGCCATAAACGATCAGCTTCAGATTGGCGGTATCCGCCGCCGCGAGGCCGGGATGGTTGAGCAGCCGGACCACCATGGTCGGCGCGAAGAAGAAGGTGGCGCCGGGCCAGTGCGGCAGCAGGTCCAGCATCTCTGCCGGGTCGAAGCCGCCGGACTCCGGAAACACCTGGGCAGCGCCGCGGGCGACATGGGGAATGCCGTAGCAGCCGGAGCCGTGGGAGGCCGGCGCGCAGTGCACGATGCAGTCGCCCGGTTCGATGGTGCCGACATCGGCGAAATAGTTCATCGTCTGGCTGACCAGGTTGCGGTGGCTCAGGATCGCGCCCTTCGGCCGGCCGGTGGTGCCCGATGTGTAAAACAGCCAGGCCGGATCGTCCGGCGCGACTTCGGCCATCGGCGCCGGCGCGCCGGCCGACAGTTCGGCCCAGAGGGCGCCATCGGTCGGGACGATCCGCTCCAGGCTCGCGATTTCATCGTCGAGCCCTTCGACCGCCGCCCGCTTGGCCCCGTCGGCGAAGCAGACCCGGGCGCCGCTGTGTTCCAGAATGAAGGCGAATTCCCGGCGATGCAGCTTCGCATTGATCGGTACCGCGCACAGGCCGGCGTGCCAGCAGGCATATTTCACAACCATGTAATCCGGCACATTGGCCATGACGATGGCCGCCCGGTCGCCCGGCCGCAGGCCGAGCCGGCCGGTCATCCCGCCGGCCAGAATCGCGACCCGCCGGGCGAAATCGCGATAGCTGTCGAGGCGCCGGCGGCCCTGGCCGAGCGCGGTGGC
This sequence comes from Alphaproteobacteria bacterium, assembly GCA_965221475.1. GTDB lineage: Bacteria > Pseudomonadota > Alphaproteobacteria > Bin65 > Bin65 > Bin65. The sequence goes on from OZ244891.1 coordinate 2,438,668, forward strand.
TTCGGGGTGGAGCAGGGCGCTGCGCTGGAGGAAGGCGGCGAGGTTCATGGCGCCAAAACTATGCGCCGGGCCCGGCGTAGCGCAAGATGCCGGTTGCGGCCCGGCGCGGGGCGGCGCTATTGCAGCGGCAGCGAATGGGGAGGAGGCCGGCCATGCAGAATCTGGATATCGACGGCGACCGGCTGTGGCGGTCCCTGATGGAGCTGGCGCAGATCGGCGCGACCGAGAAGGGCGGCGTGTGCCGGCTCGCCCTGACCGACCTGGACCGGGAAGGCCGCGACCTGTTCATCCGCTGGTGCGAGGATGCCGGCTGTACGGTGAGCGTCGACCGGGTCGGCAATATTTTCGCCCGCCGGCCGGGCCGGGATTCCGACCGCCCGCCGGTGATGACGGGCAGCCATCTCGATTCGCAGCCGACCGGCGGCAAGTTCGACGGCGCTTATGGCGTGCTGGCCGGGCTGGAAGTGGTCCGCACCCTGAACGATCTGGAGATCGAGACCGATGCGCCGGTCGAAATCGTCGCCTGGACCAATGAGGAGGGCAGCCGCTTCTCGCCGCCGATGATGGGCTCCGGCGCCTTCGCCGGCGTCTTCGACGAGGCGGAGGTGCTGGCCCGGCCGGACAATGTCACCGGCGACCTGCTCGGCGACGAGCTCCGGCGGATCGGCTTCGACGGTGCCGAGCCGGTCGGCGGCCGCCCGGTCGGGGCCTATTTCGAGGCCCATATCGAGCAGGGGCCGATCCTGGAGAACGAGGGCAAGACCATCGGCGTCGTCACCGGCGCCCAGGGGCAGCACTGGTACGAAATCACCGTGACCGGGCAGGAGGCCCATGCCGGCCCGACGCCGATGCCGCTGCGCCGCGATGCCCTGGTCGCGGCTGCGCGCATGATCGACGCGGTCAACCGGCTCGGCCACGCCTTTGCGCCCGATGCCTGCGCGACCGTCGGCTTCGTCGAATCGAGCCCGAACTCGCGCAACACCATTCCCGGCCGCGTCTTTTTCACCGTCGATCTGCGCCATCCGGACGATGCCGCCCTGGCGGCGATGAACGACCGGCTGCGCGCCGAATTCGCGGCCATTGCCGAAGACGCCGGCTGCGCCGTCTATATCGCCGATTTCTGGGAATTTCCGGCAACGCCTTTCGATCCGGCCTGCGTTGCTGCGGTGCGCGACGCCGCCGTGCGCAGCGGCCATGGCTGGCGCGATATCGTCTCCGGCGCCGGCCATGACGCCGTCTATATCGCCCGCGTCGCGCCGACCGGCATGATCTTCATCCCGTGCGAGGGCGGCATCAGCCACAATGAGATCGAGAATGCGACGCCGGAAGACTGTGCCGCCGGCGCCCGGGTGCTGCTCCACGCCGTCCTCGACCGCGCAATGGGCTGAGCCGGCTCCCTAACCGGCCGGCGGGCCGGCAGCGGGGTGGGGTGCCGTCCGGTGCGCCGCCTCGAAGCCTTCGAGGAACGAGAAGACGTTCCGGCCCAGGTCCGGGACATGATAGCCGCCTTCCTGGACCAGCACTGTCGGCAGGCGCAGCTCGCCGATGGCCTGGGCGATGCGGGCGAAGCCGGGCGTCGTCAGGCCGAAGCCGCGCAGCGGGTCCTTCTCATAGCCGTCGAGGCCGAGCGCGACCAGCAGCAGGTCCGCCCCCCAGGCGGCGATCCGGTTCAGCGCGCCATCGAGGGCGGTGAGATAGGCGTTGTCGCGCGTATCGGCCGGCAGGGGCAGGTTCAGATGGCTGCCGGTGCCGTCGCCGGCACCGCGCTCTTCGGCATGGCCGGCGAAGAAGGGGTAGAAATCCGTCGGATCGCAATGCAGCGAAATCGTCAGCACATCGGGCCGGCGATAGAAAATGCCCTGGGTGCCGTTGCCGGCATGGACATCGACATCGAGGATGGCCGGGCGCCGGCCGCGGCGCACGGCATACTGGGCGGCGATGGCGACATTGTTCAGAAAGCAGAAGCCGCCGGCCATGTCGGCATAGGCATGATGGCCCGGCGGCCGGCACAGGCCATAGGCGGCCGGGGCGCCGTCCAGCACCAGCCGGGTGGCGTGCAGCGCGGTATTGGCGCTGCCGCAGGCCGCTTCCCAGGTCGTGGCGCCGATCGGGCTCGACAGGTCGGCGGTATGGAAGCCGACCTGGCCGACCAGGTTGGCGGGCCGGCCCGCCATATGCCGGCCGGGATGGATGTTCGGCACCGCCTCGTCGCCGGCGAGGCCGGCCGCCTGCCAGCGCCGGTGGACGGTTGCCAGGAAATCGAGATATTCGGCGCTGTGCACATCGGCGCGCGGACCGGGGCCGAAATCGTCGGGCGCGGCGATCTCGCCGCCCTGCGCTTCCAGCGCCGCGACAATCGCCGCGGCTCGCGACGGCATTTCCGGATGGCTGTGGAAGGCGCCGGCCCGGAAATAGCGTTGCGGATCGTGGCGGGCGTGGCCGGGATGGAAGACGATGGGCAGCATGGTCGGGCACCGGCAAAAGGGGAAACGCCCACCGGTAGCCGACCGCGCGCCGGCCGGCAACCGTGCCGTGCCATGCCGCTGGCCTGACCGCCCGAAGGAAACGACCGGAGAGGAGTATCGATGCCGCCCGACCGGCCATCCAGCCCTGCCGCTGCCGCCCCTGCGCCGCCCGGCCGGGGCGCCGACGGTCTCGCCTGGGCCCTGCTGGCCGTCGGGCCGTTCCTGTTCGCGACCAACATGCTGGCGGCGAAGGCGACCGCCGATCTGATCCCGCCGATAGCACTCGCCTTCTTCCGCTGGCTCGGCGCCCTGCTGCTGCTGGCGCCCTGGGTGTGGCCGCACTTCTGGCGCCAGCGCCGGCATCTGCGCCGCGAATGGCCGGAGCTGCTGATCCTCGGTGCGCTCGGCATGGGGGTGTGCGGCGCCTTCGTCTATATCGGTGCCGATACCACCAGCGCGACCAATATCGGGCTGATCTATTCCTGCTCGCCGGTTCTCATTCTGGTGCTCGCCAGCCTCGTTCCGGGCCAGCTCATGGACCGGCGCGCCGGTTGCGGCGTTGCCATGGCGCTGGCCGGCGTTCTGATAATCCTGGCGCAGGGCGATCCCGGCACGCTGCTCGCCGTCCGCTTCGCTGCGGGCGATCTGTGGATTTTCGCCGCCTCGACCGGCTGGGCCGCCTATTCGGTCCTGCTCAAACACCGGCGGAGCGGGTTCGATACCCTGCCGCGCTTCTTTGCCATCTGCCTTGCCGGCGTGGCCATTCTGCTGCCGTTCGCGGTCGCCGAGCACGCGGCTGGCGACCCGGTGGTTTGGAGCTGGGAGACCGTGGGCTGGATCGTCCTGCTCGCGGCGGTGCCCGGCGTCGGCGCCTATGCCGCCTATGCCTTCATCGTCGACCGGCTGGGGCCGGGCCGCGCCGGCCTGATTCTCTATGCGATCCCGGCGGTCAATGCCCTGCTCGCCTGGCTGCTGCTCGGCGAGGCGCCGGCATGGTATCACTGGGCCGGGGCCGCCCTGGTCCTGACCGGCATCCGGCTCGCCGGCCGGGCGCCGGCGGCGGAGAGCGGGAGCGCGCGGCGATGAAGCGGATCGACTGGTATTTCGACTATATCTCGCCCTTCGCCTATCTGCAGTCGCAGCGCCTGGGGGAATTTGCCGGCCGTGCCGAAATCCGCCCGGTCCCGGTGCTGTTCGCCGGGCTGCTCGACGCGACCGGCAGCCTCGGCCCGGCGGAAGTGCCGGCCAAGCGGCTGTGGACCTACCGCTTCTGCCAGTTCAGCGCCGACCGGCAGGGCATTCCCTTCCGCATGCCGCCGGCGCATCCGTTCAATCCGCTGCGCGTCCTGCGCCTGACGATTGCGCTGGGCGGCGATCCGGCGGCCATCGACGCCATCTTCCGCTTCATCTGGGCCGAGGGTCGCGACCCCGGGGCGGACTGGCCCGACCTCATCGCCGCGCTGGGCGTGGCCGATGCCGATGCGCGGATCGCCCGGCCGCCGGTCAAGGCGGCGTTGCGGGCCAATACCGAGGCGGCGGTCGCCGCCGGGGTGTTCGGCGTGCCGACTCTGGCCGTCGACGGCCAGGCCTTCTGGGGCGTGGACGGCACCGATTTCGCCCATGCTTTCCTGGCCGATCCCGCCATCCTGGCGACCGGCGCGATGAAACGGCTCGAAACGCTGCCGGCGGCGGCCCGGCGGCGGCGCTGACGAAAAAGGCGATGGAACCGGCGCCCGGCCGCCCCTGCCTCGCCTGCATCGTCGCCGACCTGGGGCAGGCAAGGCTCGCGCTGCGCGAGGCCGCCGCCGCCGGCGCCGCCCTCGAACTGTGGAGCCCGCCGGATGCCGCCGCGAGCCCCGGCGTCGGCTTCTGGGCGGCGCTCGACCGGGCCGTGGCCGAACTGGCGGCCGCCGAATTTGCCGCGGCCGGGCCGACGCCGGCGGGCGGGGCCATGACCGTGCTGGATTGCGGTGCGGCGCCGGGCTTCGCGCTCGCCGCCCTGCGCGAGGGGCTGTGCCATCTGCATGTCGAGGTCCGGGCGGATGTCCGCGCCCGGCTGGCCGCCATTGCCCGGGACTGCGGCGCCCGGCTGCATCCCGGCCCGCCGCCGGAACTGGATCTGCGCAGCCGGCTCGACCCGGCGGCCTCGTGCCGTTTCGCCCTGCGCGCAGGCACCCATCGCCGCGCGCGTTGATTCCGCCCGTTGAAAGCGCCGGCCGCCTTGTCTAAGCACCGGGGGAGCGAGCAACCGGCGGACCGGCGGCCGGAACGGAGGGGCAGGCGATGAAGATGACGTCCAGAGTGCGGGCCATCCTGAAAAATTACGAAAGTGACTGTCCCGGCACCAAGGGCCAGCTCGCCCGCATCCTGATGACCGGCCGGCTGGCCGGCACCGGCCGGCTGGTGATCCTGCCGGTCGATCAGGGCTTCGAGCACGGGCCGGCGCGCAGCTTCGCCCCGAACCCGGCCGGCTACGACCCGCATTACCACTACCGGCTGGCCATCGATGCCGGCCTCAATGCCTTCGCCGCGCCGCTCGGCCTGCTCGAGGCCGGCGCCGACAGCTTCGCCGGCCAGATCCCGACCATCCTGAAGGTCAACAGCGCCAACAGCCACGCGCGGGAGAAGGACCAGGCGATCACCGGCTCGGTGGAGGATGCGCTGCGCCTGGGCTGCGCCGCCATCGGCTTCACCGTCTATCCCGGCTCCGACAGCCAGTTCGACATGATGGAGGAAATCCGCGAGCTGGCGGCCGAGGCGAAATCGGTCGGCCTTGCCGTCGTCGTCTGGTCCTACCCGCGCGGCGGCGGCCTCTCGAAGGAAGGCGAGACCGCCATCGATGTCTGCGCCTACGCCGCCCACATGGCCGCCCTGCTCGGCGCCCATATCATCAAGGTCAAGCCGCCGACCGCCCATATCGAACAGGACGAGGCGCGCAAGGTCTACGAGGCGCAGGGGATCGACATTTCCAGCCTGTCCCGGCGCGTCGCCCATGTCATGCAGAGCGCCTTCGACGGCCGCCGGCTGGTCGTCTTCTCCGGCGGAGCGGCCAGGGGCGACGCGGCGATCCTGGACGAGCTCCGCGCGCTGCGCGACGGCGGCGCGTCCGGCTCGATCATCGGCCGCAACAGCTTCCAGCGCCCGCGCGCCGAGGCGCTCGACCTGCTCGACAAGGCGGTGAAAATCTACAAGGGGCAGCTTTAGGCCGGCGCTGAGCGCCGGCGACAAACCGGCGGATAACGCTTGCCGCCGGGGCCGACTGACGCCATCTCGACTGTCCACGAGATTCCTGAACGAATCCGGTATCCTCGCCATGGCCCAGACAAAATTCAGGGACACCGCCGAAGAGCTGGTTGCCGGCGGCGTGACCCGGCAGCATGTCGAGCGCCGCATCGCCGACTGGCGACACCGTATCGAGGCTCTGTATCGGCTGATCGCATCGGCGCTCGAAACCCGCTACGAGCTCGAAGCCGGCCAGCCGGTCGAGATGCAGGAAGGCCCGATGCGCGAGTTCGGCGTGCCGCCGGTGCGCCTGCCGACGCTTTCCGTCCGCGCCCGCGGCAGCGGCGACCGGGCTGGCGAGGCCTATCCGCGCGGCCTCTGGATCATCGGCGCCAACGGACGGATCGACCTCGATACCCCGGCCGGTCTTCATGCGCTGATCGACCGGGCCGACATTTTCGAGCTGCCGGACTGGCAGCTGGCGCCTGTCCGCGACCGCGCCAATGCGCAGCCGGTATCCCGGGCGGCGATTGCGTCGCTGTTCGAACCGGGGGCGTGAACGCAATTGGAGCATTTCGAGGACATCGTCTCGGCCTTTTCCCGCATCGACGCGCCGCTGGACGAGGAAATACGGCGCGCCCGGCGCGACGGCGGCCCGTGGCAGCAGCTCGAAGAGCGGCAGCAAACGACCGCACGGGCATATTTCCTGCTGCTTTGGGCGCAGTTCGAAACCGCCCTGGACCGAAGCTGCCAGTCGGCGATCGATCTGGGCAGGCGGGATGGCTGGCAGCACGGCCGGGCATGGGATGTGCTCGCGCGAATCGGGCTGGACCGTCTGCCGCTGCTGGAGCGGGTCGCCCTGGTGTTCGACCGGAACAGCCATCATTACCGGGATATCCGCACCAAATACCGGGTGCGAAACGAGCTGGCGCACGGCGCCTGGCCCGGCATCCCCATCGATCTCTACCGCGAGGCCGACAGTTTCCGGCGGCTCAGCGACCGGCTGGCCGGCTGATGGAGCGGATGGCCGGCCCCGGCTGCCAGCTTTATCTGGCAACCCCGCCGGCGTTCGATCCGGCGGCCTTTGCCGGGACGCTCGAGGCGGCGCTCGATGCCGGGCCGGTGGCCTGCCTGCAATTGCGCCTGAAGCCGGCGCCGGACGATGCGGTGCGCCGGGCGGCGGAGACGCTGCTGCCGATCTGCCGGCAGCGCGATGTTGCGTTCCTCGTCAACGACCGGCCGGACCTGGCGCGCGAGCTGGGCGCGGACGGCGTCCATATCGGGCAGCAGGATGCCGGCTATGCCGAGGCGCGCGCCCTGGTGGGCGACCGGGCGGCGGTCGGCGTGACCTGCCACAATTCGCTCCACCTGGCGATGAAGGCGGCCGAGGCCGGCGCCGACTATGTCGCCTTCGGCGCCTTCTTCCCGTCCCGGACCAAGGAGCCGAAGGCGAAGGCCGATCCCGAAACGCTGGCCAGCTGGTCGCTCGCCACCGTGGTGCCCTGCGTCGCCATCGGCGGGATCACCGTGGCCAACTGCCGGCCGCTGATCGAGGCGGGGGCGGATTTTCTCGCCGTCGTCGGCGGCGTCTGGAGCCACCCGGAGGGGCCGGCAGAAGCGGTCAGGGCCTTCGCAGCGATCCTGGCGGAAGGACAGGCCGGGCGCGCCGGCGCCTGAACCGGCGGGCGCCGGCGCGCTCCCGTTTCAATAGCCCAGGGCGCAGCCGTCCCTTCGGGGGTCGGAGCCGGCGGCGAGGATGCCCCGGTCGCGGTCGATCAGGATGCCCTGGCCGCCGCCATGGGGGCTTTCGGCGCGGAGAACGGCGTGGCCGAGCGCTTCGAGCCCGGCGACGCCCGCTTCTGACACGCCGGCCTCGGCAACGATCGCGGCGCCGTCGTGAAAGACGCGCGGGCAGTCGATCGCCTGCTGGATATCCATGCCGAAATCCCGGAGGTTGGCGATGACATGGGTCTGGCCGACCGGCTGGTAATGGCCGCCCATCACGCCGAAGCACAGTTCGCATCTGCCGCCGTCCAGCACCATGCCGGGGAGGATGGTGTGCAGCGGCCGCTTGCGCGGGCCGACGCAGTTCGGGTGGCCGGGCGCGACCGTAAAGCCGGCGCCCCGGTTCTGAAACACGATCCCGGTCTCTTCCGACGCGATGCAGCTGCCGAAGCTCCAGAACACGGAATTGATGAAGCTGCAGCAATTGAGGTCGCGGTCGACGACCGTCAGATAGACCGTATCGCGGTGCGCCGCCGCGGCCGCCGCCGGGCCGCCGGACATGTCGATGCCGGGCACATCGAGGGCGGGCAGGGCCGCCATCGCCCGGTCGCGGCGGATGTACCCGCGCAGGGCGGCGGCGAAATCTTCGGACAGCAGCTGTGCGACCGGCACGCCGCCATGGCGCGGATCGGCGACGAGGGCGTCGCGCAGGGCGAAGGCGAGGCGCTGGGCCTCCATCTCCAGATGCAGCCGCTCCGGGCCGACCGGATCGAGGCCGGCAAGCTCGAAGCCCGCCAGGATGTTGAGCATGATCTGGGCCGTGATGCCGCCGCCATTGGGCGGAATCTCCAGCACGGTGCGGCCGCGATAGTCCGATTCGAGCGGTTCGACCGGCTCGCAGCGCTGCAGGGCGAAATCCTCCTCCGTATGCGTGCCGCCGGCGGCCTGCAGGGCGGCGAGCATGCCGTCCAGCACCGGCCCGGCATAGAAACCGTCGCGCCCGCGCTCCGCGACGGCCCGCAGCGTCCGCCCCAGGGCCGGCGAGCGCCAGCGGTCGCCGACCGCCGGCAGGGCGCCGTCTTTCAGATAGAGCGCCGAGGCGGCCGCATTGCCGCGCAGCCCGTCCAGCCGGCCGGCCCAGAGCTGCCGGGTGACCTCGCCGACCGCGAAGCCCTCCTCGGCGCAGGCGATGGCGGGCTGGAGCACCCGGTCGATGCCCATGGTGCCATGGGCCTCCAGAATGCTGCACCAGGCATCGACGGCGCCGGGCACGGTCACCGATTCGACGCTGTCCGGGCCGATCTGCCGGATGCCGCGTTCGAGCAGCGCTTCGGCGGCGAGCCCGGCCGGTGCCCAGCCGGAGCCGTTGACGCCGGCGACCGGCCCCTCGCCGCCCTTCTGCAGGAGCATGAAACAGTCGCCGCCGAGGCCGGTGCTCATCGGCTCGATCACGCATTGCACGGCGCAGGCGGCGACCGCCGCATCGACCGCGTTGCCGCCGGCGCGCAGCACATCGATGGCGACGAGGGTGGAGAGCGGGTTCGAGGTCGCCGCGGCGCCGTTCACGGCGTAGACGACCGAGCGGCCGGGAAACTGGGGATCGCGCATGGCGGAGGCCTGTCCGGGAGGGGCTCAAGCAAGAATTCTTGTGCGTAACGCCCCCTCCGTGTAGCACGGCAGGCAGAAACGGCAAGCGGCGCCCGGCACGGGCCGCCGGATGCCACAAGGCCGGGGAGGCAAGGTCATGGATGTCAAGGCAGCGGTTGCACACGAGGCCGGCGCGGCGCTGAGCATCGAAACGGTCCGGCTGGAGGGCCCGAAGGCGGGCGAGGTGATGGTGGAGGTGAAGGCCACCGGCATCTGCCATACCGACGAGTTCACCCTCTCCGGCGCCGATCCGGAAGGGCTGTTCCCGGCCATTCTGGGCCATGAGGGCGCCGGCGTGGTGGTGGAGATCGGGCCGGGCGTGACCGGGCTCGCGCCGGGCGACCATGTCATTCCGCTCTACACGCCCGAATGCCGGCGGTGCAAAAGCTGCCTGTCGCAGAAGACCAATCTGTGCACGGCGATCCGGGCGACCCAGGGCAAGGGCCTGATGCCGGACGGCACCAGCCGGTTCAGCCTGAACGGCAGCCCGGTGCACCACTATATGGGCACCTCCACCTTCGCCAACTATACCGTCCTGCCCGAAATCGCGGTGGCGAAGGTGCGCGAGGACGCACCGTTCGACAAAATCTGCTATATCGGCTGCGGCGTCACCACGGGCATCGGCGCGGTCATCAATACGGCGAAAGTCGAGCCGGGGGCGAACGTGGCGGTGTTCGGCCTCGGCGGCATCGGCCTCAACGTCATCCAGGGCGCGCGCCTGGCTGGCGCCGACCGCATCGTCGGCATCGACCTCAACCCGGCCAAGCGGGCGCTTGCCGAGCGTTTCGGCATGACCGACTTCGTCAACCCGAAGGAGATCGGCAACGACCGGGTGGTCGAGGCGGTGGTCGATATCACCGACGGCGGCGCGGACTACAGTTTCGAGTGCATCGGCAATGTCGAGGTGATGCGCCAGGCGCTGGAATGCTGCCATCGCGGCTGGGGCGAGAGCATCATCATCGGCGTCGCCGGCGCCGGCCAGGAGATCGCCACCCGGCCGTTCCAGCTCGTCACCGGGCGGGTCTGGCGCGGCACGGCCTTCGGCGGCGCGCGCGGCCGCACCGACGTGCCGAAAATCGTCGACTGGTACATGGAGGGGAAGATCAATATCGACGATCTGATCACCCACACCATGCCGCTCGAAGACATCAACACGGCCTTCGACCTGATGCACGCCGGCGAAAGCATCCGCAGCGTGGTGGTCTACTGAAGCCGCCGGCCGGCCAGCGGGGCGCCGGGCCGAAGACCGACGCGCAGGCCGGCCGCCTCGCGCCCTGTCTTGCGCTGACGGTGGCGGCGGCCTGCTGGGGCGGCACCTGGACGGCGGCGCGCGGCGCCTGGCCGGACCTGTCGCCGGCGGCGATGGCGCTGGCACGCTGGGGCGTCGCCGCGGCGATCCTGCTGCCCCTGTTCGGCGCATCGCTGTGGCGGCACCGGGCGGCCCTGCGGCGGGAGTGGCGCACGGTGGCGCTGCTCGCCGCCGTCGGCGCGGCGATCTTCAACTACATGATCTTCCGCGGCATCCAGTCGACAACGGCGATCAACGGCGCGCTGCTGAACGCGGCGGCGCCGGTCTATATCGTCCTGCTGTCGCTCGCCGGCATCGGCGAACGCAGCACGGCGCAGCGCATCGCCGGCATTCTGATCGCCTTCGCCGGGCTGGTCACGGTGGTGACCCATGGCAGCTGGCAGCGCCTGGTCGGGCTCGAATTCGCTGCCGGCGATTTGTGGATCGCCGGTGCCATGTTCTTCTGGGGCCTGTACACCATCGGCATCCGCGGCTGGAACAGTACGCTGCCGCCGCTCGCCGGGCTGGCGGCGATTGCGGCGGCGTCCGTGCTGCTGCTGGTGCCGGTGGCGGCGGTCGAGATCGCGGCCGGCGATGCCCGCCTGGTCCCGACCGGGGCCTCGGTCTGGGGCATGCTCTATCTCGGCGGGGTCGGCACCGCCGGCTCCTATGTGCTGTGGCACTATGGCATCCGGCGGATCGGCGCCGCCGGCGGCAGCCTGTTCCTCTATCTCATCCCGGTGTTCGCCGCGCTCTCCGCCATCCTCATCCTGGGCGAGGAGATCGCGCTCTACCATCTGGCCGGCACGGTGCTGATCGTCGGCGGCATCCTGATCGCCAACCGCGAGGGCGCCCCGCCGGCGCCGTGAGCGGGCCGGGCGGCGCCGGCGTTGCGGTCGCGAACGGGTGGCGCGGCCGCCCTGCCCTGTGCCATGAAGGGGCCCCGAACGCCCTTCCAGCCGGAGCCTGCCCATGACCCTCGAAACCGTCAGCGCCAGCAAATGTTTCGGCGGCACGCAATATGTCTACGCCCATGAGGCGAAGACGACCCGGTGCCGGATGCAATTCTCCGCCTTTGTGCCGCCGCAGGCCGCCGATGTGCCGGTGCCGGTCCTCACCTGGCTGTCGGGCCTCACCTGCACCGAGGAGAATTTCACCGTCAAGGCGGCGGTGCAGCGCCACGCCGCCGAACACGGGCTGATGGTGATCGCGCCGGATACCAGCCCGCGCGGCGAGGGCGTGGCCGACGACGAGAGCTGGGACCTCGGCACCGGCGCGGGCTTCTATGTCAACGCCACCCGGGAGCCCTGGGCCGCGCACTATCGCATGTACGATTACATCGTCGACGAACTGCCGGAAGCGGTCGGCGCCAACCTGCCGGCCGATGTGTACCGGCAGGGCCTGTTCGGCCATTCGATGGGCGGCCACGGCACGCTGATCGTCGCCCTGCGCAACCCGGACCGCTACCGCTCGGTCTCCGTGCTCGCGCCGATCTGCGCGCCGATGCAGACCGGCCTGGGCGAGAAGATATTCGGCGCCTATCTGGGGCCGGACCGGGCGGAATGGCGCGCGTGGGACGCGACCGAGCTGGTCGGCGACGGCCATCGCTGTCCGCCGATCCTGATCGACCAGGGCGATGCCGACGATTTCTACCGCATGGGTGCGATGAAGCTCGACCGGTTCCAGGAAGTCTGCGCCGCCGCCGGCCAGCCGGTGACGCTGCGCCTGCAGCCCGGCTACGATCACGGCTATTTCTTCGTCCAGACCTTCATGGGCGACCACATCGCCCACCACGCCAGCGCCCTGTACGGCTGAAGCGCGGGCGCCACTCCGCGCTTGCCGGGGGTGGGGCGGGGTGATAGGGCTGGCGACCGGTCCGGCGGCAGCCGAGCGGGCAGCGGCCGGTTTGCATTCGGGAGTCTTTGGGGGAGGAGTGAGAAATGAAGAAACTGGTTCTGGCCGCAACCGGCCTTGCGGTGGCGCTCGGCTCGACATCGGCCTTCGCCGCCCAGTGCACCAACGAGGTCTGGAAGCGGGTGATGACGCGCGGCACGCTCGTCGTCGGCGTCAAGGCCGATTACAAGCCCTGGGGCTATCGCGACTCCAGCGGCAAGATCGTCGGCATGGAGGCCGACATGGCGAAGGATGTGGCCGACGCCATGGGGGTGAAGCTGGAGCTGGTCGCCGTGCAGTCGTCGAACCGCATGCAGTTCCTGCAGCAGGGCAAGATCGACATGATGATCGCGACCATGTCGGACCGCAAGGACCGGCGCAAGATCGTCGGCATCGTCCAGCCCAACTATTATACGTCGGGCACCAACATCATGGCGCCGAAGGCGCTGAAACTCCGCGAATGGTCGGCGCTCAAGGGCAAGCCGGTGTGCGGCAAGCAGGGCGCCTTCTACAACAAGATCGTGGCGAAGCGCTACGGCGCCAAGATCGTCGCCTTCACCGGCAATGCCGAGGCCAAGCAGGCGCTGCGCGACCGCAAGTGCATCGCCTGGGTCTATGACGATTCGTCGATCATGTCCGACCTGTCGTCCGGCCAGTACGACACGTTCGAGATGCCGCTGGCCAGCGAGGACGACAATCCCTGGGGCCTGGCGGTGCCGCTGGCCGAGAAGAACTGCGTCTTCGGCCATTTCATGTCCGGCATGACCTTCAACTGGCACCAGTCGGGCCGGCTGATCGCGCTGGAAAAGAAATGGGGCATCCAGGCGACGCGCTATCTCGCCGACAAGAACAAGCAGTATGGCGACTGGCTGGCGGGCAAATAGCCGCCGCCGGCCGGCGCCGGAACGCCATGGCAAGGGGCGGCCGGCCGGGCCCTGATGACGGGCCTCGCCGGCTCCGCCCGGCCCGCCGCGGGCCGGGCGTCCTGCCGCCCGGACGCAGGGCGGAGGCGCCGGCGGCGGCCGGTCCGCCGGTCCGCTAGACTGCGCTCCGGCAGCCCTTCATGTGGGATTCGATCCAGACTTTCTTCCGCGATCTCGCCGAGCGGGATGCGGCGTGGAATTTCATCTACATCTATGACGACAAGGAGCTTGAGCGCGTCCTCGACGGCATGTGGGTGACGCTGGAGCTTTCGGTCGTCTGCGTGGTCTTCAGCGTTGTCATCGGTCTGGTCGGCGCGTGGCTCCAGGGTGCCCGCTCGGCCGTCGTGCGCAGCATCGTCCAAGGCTATATCCAGTTCTTCCGCAATACGCCGCCGCTGGTCCAGCTGATGTTCTTCTATTTCGCGCTGGGCCAGTTCACGCCGACCTGGTCGCCCGACGGCTATCTCCAGCAGCCCATCGTCTCCAATGTCGGCTGGGCGATCATCTCGCTCTCCTTCTTCGCCGGCGCCTTCAATGTCGAGATTTTCCGCGCCGGCATCGAGGCGGTGCCGGAATCGACCCAGGAGGCGGCCGAATCCCTCGGCATGAGCCGCTTCCAGGCCTATGTCTGGGTCGTGCTGCCGCTCGCCTTCCGGGTCAGCCTGCCGGCGCTCAACAACAATCTGGTCAATCTGGTCAAGACCACGACCCAGGCGCTGGCCATCGCCGTGCCGGAGCTGCTCTATCAGCTGGTCAGCATCTACAACGACTATTCCACCGCGCAGAACGCCTGCATGGTGCTGATGTTCGTCGTCTATATCACCCTGGTCGGCTTTCTCGTCTTCGGCATGAACCGCTGGGAGCGGCGCATGCAGATACCGGGCTACGGCGGATGAGGCGCGGCATTCCCGGCATCGATGCTCCGGCGGCGGGCGGCTTCGCCGTGCTCCGGCCGTTCCGGGGCCGGCCGGCCGGGCAGGCCGACGATCTCCTGTTCAGCCGCTGGCTCGCCGGCGCCGGCTACCGGCTGCCGCTGGCCGGCCTCGTCCTCCTCGCCGTCATCGTCATGGCCTGGCCGATGGCGGCCTCGGCCCAGGGCCGCTACAGCTTCGCCGACGCCTTCGATGCGCTGCTGCGCTGGCTGCCCTTCCTGGTCGGCAGCGGTTTTCTGCTCAATGTGGTGATTTCGGTCACCACCATGGCAATCGGCACCGCGCTCGGCGTGCTGCTCGGCCTCGGCCAGATTTCGCCCCGCCGCTCCGTCCGCCAGATCAGCTGGTCGCTCACCCAGGCGTTCCGCAACTCGCCCTGGCTGGTCCTGCTGTTCATCGTGATGCTGACCTTCCCGTTCGAGATCGCGCTCGGCGATACCGTCGTCAAAATCCCGGACTGGATGAAGGCGGTGTTCGGCCTGTCGCTGCCGATCATGGCGAACATTTCGGAAGTGGTGCGCGGCGCGGTGCAGTCGGTCCCGACCGGCCAGTGGGAGGCCGCCGAATCGCTGGCCTACACCAGGCGGCAGACCCTGTGGCGCATCGTGCTGCCGCAATGTTTCAAGCGCATGATCCCGCCATGGATGAACTGGTACGCCATCCTCACCATGGCGACGCCGCTGGTCTCGCTGCTCGGCGTCGAGGAGCTCATCACGCTCTCGCGCCAGGCGATGGAATCGGAAAACAACCACCCGGAACTGCTGATCCCGTTCTACGGCTTCGCCCTCGTCATCTTCTTCGCCTACTGCTACCCGATCGCCCGCCTCACCCTGCGGCTGGAGCGGCGCTTCGCGGTCAAGCTGTAGGCCGCGCCCGCCCGCACCGGAGACCGGTCATGACCGCACCTGCCGCCGCAAGCCCGCCGCGCGAAACCCCGGGCCGGGAGGGCTGGACGCCGGACCGGCCCCTCGTCTCGCTGAAGGATGTGCACAAATCCTTCGGCGAGCTCGAAGTGCTGAAGGGCGTTTCCTTCGATGTGATGAAGGGCGAGGTGATCTGCATCATCGGGCCTTCGGGCTCCGGCAAATCCACGCTGATCCGCTGCATCAACGCGCTCAACCCCATCGATTCCGGCTCGATCACCGTCGAGGGGCAGGAGGTCAACGACCCGAAGCTGGACAAGCTGGCGCTGCGCCGGAAGGTCGGCATGGTGTTCCAGCAATATAATCTGTTCCCGCACCGCACCGCGCTGCAGAACGTCATGATGGCGCCGGTGCTCGTCCTGAAAGAGGATAGGGCGAGCGTCGAGCGGCGGGCCCGCGCGCTGATGCGCAAGGTCCGCCTCGAGGGCAAGGAGGACAGCTATCCCGGCGAGCTTTCCGGCGGCCAGCAGCAGCGCGTCGCCATCGCCCGCTCGCTCGCCATGCAGCCGGATGTGATGCTGTTCGACGAGGTGACTGCGGCGCTCGACCCGGAAACGGTCAAGGAAGTGCTGGTCACCATCAAGGAGCTGGCGCAGGACGGCATGACCTGCATGCTGGTGACCCACGAGATGGGCTTCGCCCGCGAGGTCGCCGACCACATCTATTTCACTGACCGCGGCGTCATCGTCGAACACGGCCCCCCGGCCACCTTCTTCGACGAAGCCGCAGACCCGCGAACCCAGGAATTTCTCGGCCAGATATTGTAAGGGGCGCCGTCCTCAACTTTGGGTCCAAATAGCCGTCGCTGTTGACGAATGAATCAGGTTGTACTAAAATCCAATCCATGGATCGGATAACGCGAGCATGAAACCGACATGAAGATTTCCACGATACTCGATCATATCGACAGCGGTCATATTGCGCTGCCCGAATTTCAGCGCGGTTATGTCTGGAGCCGAAATCAGGTCCGAAGGCTGTTCTATTCGCTCTATCGCCGGCATCCGGTGGGCGGTCTCTTGGTCTGGACAACCGGGACGGGAACGGCAAAGCATCGCGGCGACGGCCCGGTTTCTGACGGAGTCGTCAAGCTCCTGCTTGACGGGCAGCAGCGGATCACGTCGCTTTACGGCGTGGCGCGGGGCAAGCCGCCGGAATTCTTCGAAGGGAACGAACAGGTCTTTACCGGCCTGTTCTTCCATATCGAAACCGAGAGCTTTGCTTTCTGGCAACCGGTAAAGATGAAGGACGATCCGTTATGGATCGATGTCACGGCCTTGATGACGGCAGGATACGATGGTTTGGGACATATTACGGCTGATATTCTGCGAAATAATGAACATTCCATTATCAATAAAATTTATAGTCGACTAAATAAGGTTCTCGGAATACTCGATATAACGCTTCATGTCGACGAAATAACCGGTTCGGACAAGACGCTGGACGTGGTCGTCGATATCTTCAACCGCGTCAACAGCGGCGGCACCAGATTGTCGAAGGGCGATCTGGCGCTGGCGAAAATCTGCGCCGGGTGGCCCGAGGCGCGCGAGGAAATGAACGCCCGGCTGGAGAGATGGGCCGGGCGCGGCTACCGCTTCACTCTCGACTGGCTCCTGCGCTCGGTGAACGCGGTTCTGACGGGCGAGGCCAAATTCGGCCATCTGCACGACCGGAGCGCGTCGGAGATTCAGAAAAACTTGAAACACGCCTCGGACCATATCGACTACATCCTGGACTTGATCGCTGACCAGCTCGGTCTGGATCACGATGGGGTCTTCTTCGGCCCTAACAGCATGCCGGTCATGGTCCGCTACCTCCACCTCCACGGGAAAAACGGACAGATAGCCGACGCGAAGGAGCGCGACAAGCTGCTGTTCTGGTTCGTTCAGGCCGGCATGTGGGGCCGCTTTTCCGGCTCCACCGAAACCTCCATCGATAAGGATCTGACCGCGCTCGAAGGCCCGGACGGCGGCCTCGATGCCCTGCTGGAGCAGCTGCGCCTGTGGCGTGGCGGGCTTCGGGTCGAACCGGGTCATTTCGACGCCTCGAACCTCGGCGCCCGGTTCTATCCGGTTCTCTACCTGCTGACCCGGCTGGGCGAAGCCTGCGACTGGGGGACGGGCCTGCCACTGAAGGGCAGTATGCTGGGCCGCAAAAGCAGCCTCGAGGTTCACCACATCTTCCCCAAGGCGCAGCTCTCCAAGCGCGGCCGCAAGCCGGCCGAGGTGAATGCGCTGGCGAATTACTGCTTCCTGACCAAGAATACGAACCTCCGCATTGCGGACAAACTGCCGGAGGAGTATTTCCCGGAAGTGGAGCGCGCGCATCCGGGCGCGCTGGAATCCCAGTGGATACCGATGGACCGGTCGCTCTGGAAGCCGGAGCGTTATCCCGACTTTCTCGAAGCGCGCCGGGCCCTGCTGGCCGCGGAGGCCAACCGCCGCCTCGAAGCGCTGCTGCACGACGATCCGCGCTGGCTCGCCGTTTCCACTCCGGCATCGCCGGAACCGGCGCCGCCGCCTCCGCCGCCGCCGCCTCCGCCGCCCATCGGCGGAATTTCCGGCGAGGCGGAGGAGCGCGAACTGAACGCGCTCAACGGCTGGGTAGCCGGCTACGGGCTGTCGCGCGGCGAGATCGCCTTCGACTATGCCGATCCCGAAACCGGCGTGCAGAAGGCGGTGTTCGACCTGGTCTGGCCGGAGGGGTTGAAGCGCGGGTTGAGCGAGCCGGTCGCGGTGCTGCTGAACGAGACCGACGATGTGCTCGCGCTTGCCAGTGCCGCCGGATTCCGCTGCTTCACGGCGATCGCCCCGTTCCAGAACTACGTCCAGACGGAGATTCTGGGACTCGAAGCCGCGTAGCGAACCCCCGCCGGGGGCGACAGGCTTTTGCTTGCGGGGAGCGGGCGGGCGGCCTAGCGTTCGGATTGGCGGTTGCTGTGTCTGCCCGGCCGGTGGCGCGGCCGCCCGCCCCGAACTCTCCAGCCGAAAGCGCCCGGATCATGTCGCTCATCGCTTCCCGCCTCGCGCGCATCAAGCCGTCCCAGACCCTGGCCGTCTCGAAGAAGGCGCGCGATCTCAAGGCCGCCGGGCGCGATGTCATCGGCCTCGGCGCCGGCGAACCCGATTTCGATACGCCGGACGCGATCAAGGAGGGCGCCATCGCGGCGATCCGCGCCGGCGAGACCAAATATACCAATGTCGATGGCACGCCGGCGCTCAAGGAGGCCATCGCCGCCAAGTTCCGGCGCGACAACGGGCTCGACTACCGGCCGGAGCAGATCACGGTCGGCACCGGCGGCAAGCAGGTGCTCTACAATGCGCTGATGGCGACCCTCGATCCCGGCGACGAGGTCATCGTCCCGGCGCCCTACTGGGTCTCCTACCCGGATATGGTGCTGCTGGCCGAGGGCACGCCGGTCCTCGTCGATTGCCCGGCCGACCGCGGCTTCCTGATGGCGCCGGAGGCGCTGGAAGCGGCGATCACGCCGAAGACCAAATGGCTGATCCTGAACAGCCCGTCCAACCCCAGCGGCGCCGCCTACGACCGCGACGCCATGAAGGGGCTGACGGATGTTCTGATGCGCCATCCCCATGTCCATGTCCTGACCGACGACATGTATGAGAAGCTGGTCTACGACAATTTCACCTTCGTCACGCCGGCCGAGGTCGAGCCCGGCCTGATCGAGCGCACGCTGACGGTGAACGGCGTCTCCAAAGCCTATGCCATGACCGGCTGGCGCATCGGCTTTGCCGGCGGGCCGCAGGAGCTGATCGCGGCGATGGCCAAGGTGCAGGGCCAGAGCACCTCCAATCCGAGCTCGGTCAGCCAGGCGGCGGCGCTGACCGCGCTCACCGGGCCGGAGGATTATCTGCCGGAGCGCAACGCCGCCTTCCGGGCGCGGCGCGACGCGGTGGTCGCGGCGCTGAACGACATTCCCGAACTGTCCTGCCGGCGGCCGGACGGCGCGTTCTATGTCTTTCCGGGCTGCGCCGGCGCCATCGGCCGGACATCGCCGGGCGGCCGGAAGATCGAGACCGACGGGGATTTCGTCACCGAACTGCTGGAGGCGGAGGGCGTTGCCGTCGTCCAGGGCGCGGCCTTCGGCCTGTCGCCCTATTTCCGCATTTCCTATGCCACCTCGATGGATGCGCTGCAGGAAGCCTGCGTGCGGATCGCGCGCTTCTGCGCGGCGCTGAAATAGCGCCGGCATCGGGGCGCACGCCCGGCCCCCGTGACCGCGCGGCCGCCCGACCGGCAGGCGGCGGAAGCGGCCGCCGCCCTGCGCGCGCTTCCGGTCAGGGCCCGCAACCGGCTGCTGTTCGACCTGCTGGAGGAAGCGGGCGCGACCGGCATCGTCATTCCCGGCGCCAATGGCGAGATCGAGGGCGCGCTCGCCGACCGCACGATTGCCCTGAAATATCTGAAGAACCGATCGTGGGCGCTGGAGAGCGTGCGGCTGATGCAGGCCGTTTTCGCCGCTCGCGGGCCGGGCAGCTGGATCGATCTCGGCGCCAATATCGGCACGACGGCCATTCCCGCGGCGCGCGCCGGCGCGTTCTGCCACGCCGTCGAGCCGGAACCGGCGAACCTCGCGCTGCTCCGGCGCAATGTCGAACGCAACGGCGTCGCCGGCCGGGTCGCGATCCACGCGGCGGCGGTCTGGCACGAAGAGGCCGAGCTCGAACTGGAGCTCGCACCCGCCAATCTGGGCGATCACCGGCTGCGCACGGGCGCGCCCGGCGCGGACAGCGCCTATGGCGAGGCGTCGCGCCGCACGCTCGCCGTGCCCGCCCGCCCGGCCGATACGCTGATCGATGCCGCCGCCCTGGCCGGGCCGGTGCTGGTCAAGGTCGATGTCCAGGGGGCGGAGGGCCAGGCCCTCGCCGGCGGCCCGGCGCTGTTCGACCGGGCCGATATGGCGCTGCTGGAATTCTGGCCCTATGGCCTGCGCCGGCTCGGCACCGATCCGGCGGCGCTGCTCGCCGGGCTCGGCCGCCGCTTCGGCCACGCCGCCCTGCTGGCTGACGGCGGCGCGCCGGAGGATGTTCGCCCGGTCCCGCTCGGCGATCTGGCCGGCGACCTGCTCGCTGCCGAAGCGCGCAACCGCACGGTTGCGCTCGATCTGGTGTTGTGCCGGCAGGCGCAGCCGCTCTGGCGCGGCTGACCGGCGCGGCCTGCCTGCCTCAGCCCGGTTTGCCGGCCCGGTTCCGCGCCCTCGCCCGGCGCACCAGCAGGTTGAGGGTTTCGACCCCCAGGGCGAAGGCCATGGCGAAATAGAGATAGCCCTTGGGGATGTGGAGGCCGATCCCGTCCGCCACCAGCATGACGCCGACCAGGATCAGGAAGGCGAGGGCGAGCATCTTGATCGTCGGGTGGGCGGCGACGAACCGGCCGACCGGGCCGGCCGCCACCAGCATCACCAGCATGGCGATGACGATGGCGGCGACCATCACCTCGATATCGCGCGCCATGCCGACCGCTGTAATGACCGAATCGAGCGAGAACACGATATCGATCACCGCGATCTGGGCGATGACGACGCCGAAGCCGCCCCACAGCCGGGATGGCCGGCTGCGGCGCCCGCCTTCCGGTCCGCCCTCCAGATCGTGGTCGATTTCCATCGTCGCCTTGCCGATCAGGAACAGGCCGCCGGCGATCAGCACGATATCGCGCCAGGAGATCGCCTCGCCGGCGACCGTGAACAGGGTCGCGTTGAGGCCGGCAAGCCAGGTGATGAGAAACAGCAGCGCCAGCCGCGTGACCAGCGCCGCCCCCAGGCCGAGGCGGCGCGCCAGCGGCCGCTGCCGTTCCGGCAGCCGGTCGGCCAGAATGGCGATGAAGATCAGATTGTCGATGCCGAGCACGATTTCGAGCGCGGTCAGGGTGGCGAGGCC
This sequence comes from Alphaproteobacteria bacterium, assembly GCA_965221475.1. Taxonomy (GTDB): domain Bacteria; phylum Pseudomonadota; class Alphaproteobacteria; order Bin65; family Bin65; genus Bin65. The sequence goes on from OZ244891.1 coordinate 2,459,580, forward strand.
GATCCAGGCGTTCGGATCGGCAAGAAGTTCGGTCATGCCTGGGGGCCTCCGCGCCGGTTCAGGTCCGGCCGCGCAGCCGGTCGAGCGCCCGGCGCCCGGCCTTGGTCGGCCGGCCGGCGCCGGCATCGCGCGGCGCAACCGCCGGCGCCGCCGCCCGTTCGCCCGCGTCGCCCCGGTCGCCGGATTCGCCGGCCGCCGGCGGCGCAAGGTCCTCATACAGGGTGCGGGCTTCCGGGGCCGGCCCGCGGCGCCCGCCGAAATCGCGCACGGCGACCACCCGGATGCGGTCGCCTTGGGGGAAGGTCAGCACATCGCCGCGCCGCAGGCGGTAATGGGCCTTGGCCGCCGGCCGGCCGTTCACGCGCAGCCGGCCGCCATTGCACAGCCGGGCGGCGAGCGTCCGGGTCTTGAAGAAGCGCGCGTACCACAGCCATTTGTCGAGGCGCGGCCCGCTCTCCTCGGGCCCGGCGCCGGCGGCCGGGGTGGCGGGCGAATCGGCCACCGGCCTACCGGCCCGCGGTCAGTTCGCGCAGCACGGCGAACGGCGAACAGGGGTTGGGCGGCCGCCGTGCGCCCCGGCGCCGCCGCGCCGGGGCGGCGGCCTTGCGCCAGCCATCGTCCGCCGCCGCGCCGGGACGGTAGCCGAGGCCGTGCAGCGCCGCGGCGAGATGCGCCTCCGGGAGGCCGGCGGCTTCGGCGAGCGCCGGGCCCGGCGCGACCGCGCTGCCCTCCGGCAGCCGGGCGATGGCGCGCCACAGCGCCTCCATCCGGTCGGCCCGCACCGCCTTGCCCCGGACGACGACATAGCCGCACGCCGACAGGAGGCCGGGCGGCAGCGTCCCGACCGAATCGAGCGAGGCCGCGAAGGGCGGCGGCGCCACCTCCCCGGCACCGTGATGGACTGCCCACAGCAGCGCGATCAGGGCCTGGGCCCGGGGCTTCAGCAGGCGGGGATAATAGATCTGCCGGGCGCCGAGCTTCACCCCGTGCGCGGCCAGCGCCTTGCGGTCGGCCTTCGTCAGCCCGTCGATGACCGGGCGCAGCCGGCGGCGCGGCAGGTGGCCGCCGGCCTCGCCCAGCTGGTAGAGCAGCGCCCGGGCCGGGCCGCTCACCGCCGCCGGCGCCGGGCCGGCGAGGGCGCCGAGGCGGAACGGCAGATAGGCGGCGAGCCAGCTTTCCAGCCGGGCCGCAACCCGCTGGCGGACCGGCGGGTCGAGCCCGTCGCCGACAATGGGGCGGATGCCGGGCCGCAGCAGATGATCGCCGCCGACCAGCCGGCCGATCGCGGCGCCGCGCCAGCGCAGCTCGCCGTTCGGCGCCAGCGCGATCTTCTTCGGCTCGGCGGCCTCAAGCTGGCGGAGCCGTTCTTCCATCGCCGGCCGGAGCGCCCGCCAGCCGGCATTGCGCATGGCGCGAGCGTCGTCGCCATTGGCGGCCGGCGCGGCGACGAAGCGGAAGCCGTCCATCCGGCCGATGGCGACATCCTCGACGACGACCTCACCGGATGCCAGCACCGTCGCTTCGGGCGTCCGCCCGCCGCGCAGCCGCCGGATCAGAACGGCGGTGCGCCGGTCGACGAAGCGCTCGGTCAGGCGTTCGTGCAGGGCGTCGGACAGCCGGTCCTCGATGCGCCGGGTCCGCTCCTGCCAGGTTTGCGGCTCGTCCAGCCAGTCGCTGTGCGACGAGACATAGGTCCAGGTGCGGATATCGGCGATCCGGCCGGCGAGCGCGCCGATATCGCCGGTCGTCCGGTCGATGCGCGAGACCTGGCGCTCCATCCATGCCGGCGAGATGCGCCCGCGCCCGCCGGTCAGGTCCATGAAGATGCGGCCGACCAGGCTGGTGTGCGCCTCGCCCAGCAGCTTGCGGAAATCCGGTATCTGGCAGCATTCCCACAACAGGGCGACGGCGGCCGGGCCGTCCAGCCGGGCGCGCAGGTCCGCCCGGCCCGCCAGGGCCGTCAGGGTGCGGAAATCCTCCGCCTCGCGCGCCGGCGCCAGATCGGGCGAGGACGGCGGCAGCGCCAGCGAGCGGATCAGCGCATCGACGGAATCGAAGGACAGTGCCGGATTGCGCCAGAAGACGAAGGGCAGGGGATCGAAGCTGTGGCCTTCGATGGCCGCGACCAGGCCGGCATCCAGCGCGCCGGCCCTGGCGGTGGTGCCGAAGGTGCCGTCCTGCATATGGCGGCCGGCGCGGCCGGCGATCTGCCCGATCTCGGCCGGAGTGAGGCGCCGCCGCATCCGGCCGTCGAACTTGGCGAGGCCGGAGAAGGCGATATGGTTCACATCCATGTTCAGGCCCATGCCGATGGCATCGGTCGCGACCAGATAATCGACCTCGCCGGCCTGGAACATTTCCACCTGGGCATTGCGCGTCCGCGGGCTCAGCGCGCCGAGCACGACCGCCGCGCCGCCGCGCCGGCGCCGGACGATTTCGGCCAGCGCATAGACCTCCTGCGCCGAGAAGGCGACTGCGGCAGTGCGCGGCGGCAGGCGGGCGAGCTTTTTCGGCCCGGCATAGGCGAGCCGGGAGAAGCGCGGGCGGGTGACGATCTGCGCCTCCGGCACCAGCCGGTTCAGGATCGGCCGTACCGTCTCGGCGCCGATCAGCACGGTCTCGACCGTGCCGCGCGCGCGCAGCATCCGGTCGGTAAACACATGGCCGCGCTCCGGGTCGGCGGCGAGCTGGATTTCGTCGATGGCCATGAAATCGACCGCGCGATCCACCGGCATGGCCTCGACGGTGCAGAGGAAATAGCGCGCCGTCGGCGGGACGATCTTCTCCTCGCCGGTCACCAGCGCGACGGCGTGGCGGCCGGCGGCGCGCACCGCCCGGTCGTAATTCTCCCGGGCGAGCAGGCGCAGCGGAAAGCCGATCATGCCCGATGGCTGCGCCAGCATGCGGTCCATCGCGAAATGGGTCTTGCCGGTATTGGTCGGCCCGAGAATGGCGACGATGCGCCGGGAGCCGGGGGCGTCGGGAAGCGACCTCATGGCGGGCATGGTCGTCCGGGAGGCGGGCGAAGACAAGGGCAAAGGGCGCGGGGCCGGGTGCGGCCGATGCCGGCCGGGCCGGCGCCCCGGCACCTTTGCGCGCAAGCCGCCGGGTGCGCCGGCGCTATTTCAGCGCGGTCCAGGCGGCGCCGAGAATACGCCCGCCGGCCGGTTCCTGGACGATGATTGCCGCCCGGTCACGGCGCGCGGCCGCGCCGTCGGGGCGCGCCACGGCGAGGCGGAGCGGAGCGCCCCGATAATCGGCAACCCGGCGGATTTCCCGCACCACATTATGGTAGGTCAGCGTTTTGCCGGCATTCTCGCCGCGCGGGATCGCGGTGGTGTGCCGGGTATCGAAACGGACCAGCCAGACCGCCGCATCCGCCGACCGGCCGCCGGCCACCGTGACGGCCAGCGATCCGGGCTCTCCGCCTTCGGCGATGGAGACGGCGACGCCCCGGTCCGCAGCCGCCTGCCGGGTGCGGATCAGCGCCTCGATGGCGGCGGTGCGGCTGCCGATGTCCTGGAGGGTGCCGTCCACGACCATTTGCGGCGTGTAGACCGACCGCCGGCGCATGGCGGCGGCGTAGCGGCGCTGGCGCTGCGTCGCCTCCGGGCTGGAGAACGGATCGCGCCAGCCGAGATAGTTCCAGTAATCGACATGGAACGACAGGGCGAGCACGCCGGGCCGCTGTGCCAGCACGCCGAGAAACCGGTCGGCCGGCGGGCAGGAATAGCAGCCCTGGGAGGTGAACAGCTCGACGACCACCGGGCGCTTGCCGGCGCCGGCCGCCGGGCCGGCCGGGAACAGTGCGACCGCCACGGCGAGGGCGGCGATGCTGCAGGCAGGATTTCGGGCAAAGCGGATCATGGCGCAATCCTCCGTTCGGGCGGCGGCACCGGGGCAGAATCGCCCATCCGCGAGGCCGTGGCAATATCGGCCCGGCACCGGCGCGCCGCATGGCGGATTGCGGCGGTTGCCCCGCCGGGCGCGACGGGCGACAAGGGGCGCATGACCCGAACGCAGCGCACTGCCCCGACGCCGCCGGTCGCCGCGCGCCGGCCGGTTATCGTCCGCCATCACGGCGACAGCCGGACCGACGAATATGCCTGGCTGCGCGACCCCGGCTATCCCGAGGTGCGGGATGCCGCGATCCTCGCCCATCTCGAGGCCGAGAACGCCTATCGCGAAGCCGTCATGGCGCCGCTGGCCGGGCTGAAGGAAACCCTGTTCCGCGAGTTGAAGGGCCGCCTGAAGGACGATGACAGCAGCGTGCCGGCGAAGCGCGGGCCGTGGTTCTATGGCTGGCGCTTCGCGCCCGGCGCCCAGTATCGCACCCATTTCCGCATTCCCCATGCCGAAGGGCCGGACGGCGAGCCCCGCACCGTCCTGAACGAGCCGGACCTGGCCGCCGGTCGCGACTATCTGCGCGTGCGCACGGTCGAGCCTTCGCCGGACCATGCCCTTCTGGCCTATGCGACCGATACCGACGGTTCGGAGCGCTTCGTCCTGCATGTCCGCGACCTGGCGACCGGCGGGGACCTGCCGGAGACGATCCCGAACACCAGCGGCGCGCCGGCCTGGGCCGCCGACAGCCGGACGCTGTTCTATGTCCGCCTCGACGGGCAGCTGCGGCCGTCCTCGGTCTGGCGCCACCGGCTGGGCACGCCGGCCGGGGCCGATGTCGAAGTCTATCGCGAGGCCGATCCGGGCTTCATGGTCTCGGTCCGCGCCGGCCGGGACGGGCGCCACCTGTTCATCGAGACCGGCGATCACGAAACGTCGGAAGTGCATATCGTCGATGCCGATGCGCCGGAGCGTGCGCCGCGCCCGGTCTCCCCCCGCCGGACGGGGCACTGGTACACGGTCGATCACGGGGCCGGCATCCTTTGGGTCCTGACCGACGATACCCACCCGAACCGGCGGCTGGTCGCCGCGCCGGCCGGCAGTCCGGGCCCGGAAAACTGGCGCGAGGAGATCGCCGCATCCGACAGCGTCTACCTCACCGGCATCGCCGTCTTCCGCGACTGGATGCTGGTCGAGGAGCGGGAGGCCGGCGCCCGGCAGCTGCGCATCCGGCAGTTCGGCAGCGGCGCCGAACACCGGATCGCCTTCCCGGAGCCGGCCTGCGATGCCCGCCCCGCCGGCAATGCGGAGTTCGACCAGGCCCATCTGCGCATCGCCTGGCAGTCGCTGGTGACGCCGCCAACGGTCTGGGACTACGACATCGCCACGCGCCGGCGCACCGTGCGCAAGGTTCAGGACATTCCCTCGGGCTACGATGCCTCGCGCTATGTTTCGGAGCGGGAAATGGCGCCGTCGCACGATGGCGCCCTGGTGCCGGTGACCGTGGTCCGCCGTCGCGATACGCCGCGCGACGGCAGCGCGCCGGCCTATCTCTATGTCTATGGTTCCTATGGCGCGAACATGGACCCGTGGTTCAGCACGGCGCGCCTGTCGCTGCTGGACCGTGGCTTCGTTTTCGCCCTGGCCAATCCGCGCGGCGGCTCGGAGCTCGGCAAGGCCTGGTACGAGGCCGGCAAGCTGGCGCACAAGCAGAACACGTTCCACGATACCGTCGCCGCGGCGCGGCATCTGGCGGCGGCGGGCTATACCAGTACCGGCAAAATCGCGCTGGCCGGCGGCAGCGCCGGCGGCCTGACGGTCGGGGCGTGCCTCAACATGGCGCCGGACCTGTTCCGGGCCGCGGCGGCGCATGTGCCCTTCGTCGATGTGCTCAACACCATGCTCGACGATGCGCTCTGGCTGACGCCGGGCGAATACCCGGAATGGGGCAACCCCGCGGCGAGCGCGGAGGACTACCGCCGCATCCGCGCCTACAGCCCCTATGACAATGTCGCGCCGGGGGCGTATCCGCACCTGTTCGTCACCGGCGGGTTGAGCGATCCGCGCGTCACCTACTGGGAGCCGGCCAAATGGGTGGCCCGGCTGCGCGCCCTCAAGACCGACGGCAATCTGCTGCTGCTGCGCATGAATATGGGCGCCGGCCATGGCGGCCGGTCCGGCCGCTACGAGGCGCTGGACGAGGTTGCCGAGGAATATGCTTTCATGCTGATGGCGTTCGGCCTGGCGGAGGACGCGGGCTAGGACAGCAGGTCCGCCACCAGCCCCAGCAGCAGGCACCAGCCGAAAAGCCGGTTCGATCTGAAAACGCGCAGGCAATCGGCCGGGTCGTCGATATCGACCCGGGCCGCCTGCCAGGCCAGCTGCCCGACGCCGAGGGCGAAGCCGGCCCAGAAGGGTGGCCCGGCGCCGTCCAGCCAGGCCGCCGCCGCGATCAGGGCCGCCGCCGCGGCATAGACCGCCCACAGGAACGGCCTTGTGGCCGCGCCCAGCTTCAGCGCGCTGGACTTCACCCCGATCAGGATATCGTCCTCCTTGTCCTGGTGGGCATAGACGGTGTCGTAGCCGAGGGTCCAGAAAATGCCGGCGATGTAGAGCAGGGCCGGCGGCCAGCCGAGGTCGCCGCGCACCGCCGCCCAGCCGAGCAGCGCCCCCCAATTGAAGGCGAGACCGAGCACGAATTGCGGCCAGTAGGTCACCCGCTTCATCAGCGGATAGACGGCGACGATGGCGAGCGAGGCCGCGCCGACCAGGATCGCGAACCGGTTGAACTGGAGAAGAATGGCGAAGGCCAGCGCCATCTGCAGCGCCATGAAGGAAGCGGCCTGCCGGACCGAGACCAGGCCGCCGGGGATCGGCCGGGTGCGGGTGCGCTCCACCCTGGCGTCGAAATCCCGGTCGGCGATGTCGTTCCAGGTGCAGCCGGCGCCGCGCATCAGCACCGCGCCGGCGCCGAACAGGGCCATCAGCCACAGGAAGCGCCCGGCGCTGTCCCAGCGCCAGTCGAGCGACGAAAACGCCAGCGCGATCGACCACCAGGCGGGAAACAGCAGCAGCCATGTCCCGATCGGCCGGTCGAGCCGCATCAGCCGGGCATAGGGGCGGGCCGGGGCGGGCAGCAGCCGGTCGATCGGGCTGCGCGCCGGCATGTCGGTGCCGGCGATCAGGCCGTCAGGGTCGGGGGAGGGCGCCATGGCGGAATGCTATGTCCGAATCGGCGGCGGGAAGGAAGAATCGCGGTCTGCGCGCGCATTTGTGACAGTATGCCGGCGCGCGCGGGGCTTCACAGCAGTCGGGCATTGGGCCTAACGTGCCGGCCGACCGACCCCCTATCTCCATTTCCGACAGCGATGCAGGTCTATCTTCCGATCGCCGAAGTCTCCGTCAACGTGTTCCTGTTGGTGGGGCTGGGCGGCGCCATCGGCTTCCTTTCCGGCCTGTTCGGCGTCGGCGGCGGCTTTCTGATGACGCCGCTGCTGATCTTCATCGGCATTCCGGCGCCGGTCGCCGTCGCGTCGGAGGCCAACCAGATCGTCGCGTCCTCGGTATCGGGCGTGATCGCGCACTGGCGCCGCGGCAATGTCGATTTCAAGATGGGCGGGGTGCTGCTCGCCGGCGGCTTCGCCGGCTCCTTCCTGGGCGTGGAGCTGTTCGCCTGGCTGCGCACGGTCGGCCAGATCGACCTGGTGATCCGCCTGTCCTTCGTCTTCTTCCTCGGCATCGTCGGCACGCTGATGCTGGTCGAGAGTTCGCGCGCCATCCTGCGCCATCGCCGCGGCACGACCAGAACGCGCAAGCTGCATCAGCACTATTGGGTGCACCGCCTGCCGCTGCGCATGCGGTTCCGCAAGTCGAAACTGTATATCAGCGCCATCCCGCCCTTCGCCATCGGCGCGCTGGTCGGCGTGCTGGCGGCGATCATGGGCGTCGGCGGCGGCTTCCTGATGGTGCCGGCGATGATCTATCTGCTCGGCATGCCGACCATCGTGGTCGTCGGCACCTCGCTGTTCCAGATCATCTTCGTCACCGCCAACGTCACCTTCCTGCAGTCGGTCACGACCCAGACGGTCGATGTCGTGCTCGCCCTGCTGCTGCTGGTCGGCGCCGTGATCGGGGCGCAGTTCGGCAGCCGGGCCGGCCAGCTGCTGCGCGGCGAGCAGCTGCGCGGGCTGCTCGCGCTGATCGTGCTGGCGGTGGTCGGCAAGCTGGTCTTCGACCTGGTGGCGACTCCGGCCGATCTCTATTCCATCGGCGCGTCGGGAAGCCACTGATGCGGCGCGGCGCCTCCGCTCCGGCCCGACCCGCTGTCTGCGCCGCCATCCTGTCCGCTCTCCTTGCGCTGGTGGCGCCGGCGGCCGGCCAGGCTGCCGAGCTGGCGGCGGACCTTTCGCGCAGCACGGTTTCCATCACCACCGGCTTCGTCGGCGACAAGGTGATCTTTTTCGGCGCCGCCGACGGGCCCGGCCAGATCGTGATCGTCGTCGAAGGGCCGCCGGTCGATACCGTTGTCCGGCGCAAGAGCCGGGTGAGCGGCATCTGGATCAACCGGCATTCGGCGACGTTCCGGGATGCGCCGTCCTTCTATGCCGTCGCCGCCAGCGGCCCGCTCGACGAGATCGTCTCCCCGCGCAGCGCGCGCAAGTTTCGCATCGGCGCCGAAAATCTCGATCTCCGGCCGCTCGGCCGGGGCGGGACGCCGGTCACGGGGGAAGAGGCCGACCGCTTTCGCGAGGCCCTGATCCGCAACCAGCGCCGCGCCGGCCTGTACCGGCCGCAGGTCGCCAGGGTCGCGCTGCCGAGCATCGGGGTGCGCCTGTTCCGGACCGAGATATTCTTTCCCTCCAACGTCCCGACCGGGGCCTACCGGGTCCGCTTCCTGCTGCTCCAGGACGGCTTCGTCATCCAGCGCTTCGAGCGCCGGCTTCTGGTCAGCAAGGCCGGGCTCAGCGCACGGGTCTTTCGCTTCGCCCACGGTCATTCGATCTGGTACGGTATCGCGGCGATCGTGCTGGCGATTGCCGCCGGATGGAGCGCCAGCTGGGCGTTCGGGCGAAAATGATCCCGCCGGTCGCAAACAGCCGCGGAGGCCAGGGGTGACACCATCGGATGGAAGGTCGAGGCCGGGCCGGACGCGCCAGCAGGAACGCATCTTCCTGGTCGTCGTCGATGCCTCGGAGGAGATGCCCGTCGCCCTGCGCTATGCCAGCCTGCGCGCCCGGGCGACCGGCGGCCGGGTGGCGCTCTTCGCCGCGGTCGAGCGCGAGGGTTTCGGCCACTGGGCCGCGGTCGACGATCTGATGGAGGCCGAGCAGCGCGAAGAGGCCGAGGCGCTGCTCTCCCGCCATGCCGAGGCCGTCCAGGCCGTCACCGGGCATGCGCCGGTTCTCTACATCCGGCACGGTTCGGCGCGCGATGCCCTGCTCAGGCTGATCGAGGAAGAACCCTCGATCTCGATCCTCGTGCTGGCGGCCGGCACCGGCGGGCGCAATCCGGGGCCGCTGATCTCGGCCCTGACCGGCAAGCTGCACAGCCGGCTCAACATTCCGGTCACGATCGTTCCCGGCAATCTTTCGGACGACGATCTGGAGGCGCTGTCCCAGGCCGCGCCCTGAACGCGCCGCCCTTCGCCCCGCCGCCGGGCCGGCGGATCAGTCCAGCCGCGGCACCGGCAGGCCGGCCAGCCGGCACACCGCATCGCCGATGCCGGAAAAATCCCCGTCGTCGTAATCGCCGGTCGCCGCGGCCATGGCGGAGCCCTCGCGGGCGACCGCGCCGGCATAGACCGGGATGCCCATCCGGCGCGCCTCGTCGAGGGCAAGCGTGATGTCCTTGCGGGCGAGCGCCAGCCGGAAGCCGGGCGAGAGATCGCCCTTCAGCACCTTGTTCGGCCAGTTGATCGACAATTGCCCGTTGGCCGCGGTCGTGCCGCCGATGACCTTCAGCGTGGTCGCCAGATCGAGGCCGAAGCCCTGGGCGAGCGCCAGCGCCTCGGCATTCATCTGGTTGATCCCGACGACGAGGAAATTGTTGACCAGCTTGGAGCGGATGCCGGTGCCGGGCGCGCCGCAGTGCAGGACCGTATCGCCCATGGATTCGAGCAGCGGGCGCACTTTTTCAAGGTCGGCCGGCGACGCCCCGACCATGAACAGGGAGGTGCCGGCTTCGGCATGGGTCACCAGCCGGCCGACCGGCGCATCGACGAAGGAGCGGCCGGCCGCCTGCAGCGCCGCGGCGACCCGGTCGGTCGCCTCGGGCGCGATCGTGCTCATGTCCATGACCAGCTGCCCGGCTGCGCCCGATTCCAGAATGCCGCCGGGGCCGAGCACGACCTCTTCCACATGGGGCGAATCGGGCACCATGGTGACCACGATGCCCGCCTTTTCGGCCACTTCGGCAACCGAGCCGGCGACGGTCGCGCCGAGATCGCGCAGCGCCGGCGTCCGGTCCTGGGAAATGTCGAACACGATCAGGTCGTGCCCCTTGCGGGCGAGATTGGCCGCCATGGGCTGCCCCATCGCGCCCAGTCCGATAAAGCCGGTCTTCGTCATGTTTCTCTCCTGTTGCAGGGCTGCGCGCTGCGGGGGCCCATTGTAGGGCCGCGGCAGCGCCCGCCAGAAGCGCGAAACGGCCGCCCGCCCCCGCCCTGCGGCGGAACGCCCTGCCGAAGGCGCGGCGCGCGCTGGCCCTGCCGGGCGGGGCGCGCTATCCCTTGGCGATGACAGCCCGCCCGCCCGCGCAGCTGCTTGCCCCCGGCCGCTCCGGTTCTGCCGGAGGCCTCGGCCGAAACCCGGTCGGGCGCTCGCTCGCTGCCCTTCTCACCCTGGCGCTGGCGCTGGCGTTCGCCGCCTCCGCCGGCGCGCAATCGACCCGGAACCCCGAAAACATGCTCTATCTGGAACTGAAGAACGGCCGCGCCGTCATCGAGCTTTATCCTGAGGCAGCGCCCACGCATGTCGCGCGCATCAAGGAGCTGGCGCGCGAGAAATTCTATGACGGCATCGTCTTTCACCGGGTCATCCCCGGCTTCATGGCCCAGACCGGCGACCCGACCGGCACCGGGACCGGCGGCAGCGGCCGCAAGCTGCCGGCGGAATTTTCATCCACCCTGTCGTTCGACCGCGGCACCATCGGCATGGCGCGCACCGCCGATCCGAACAGCGGCGACAGCCAGTGGTTCATCTGCTTCGCCCCGGCGCCGCACCTGAACGGCCAGTATACGATCTGGGGCAAGGTGGTCGAAGGCATGGAGCTGATCGACGGCATCGCGCCGGGCGAGCCGCCGGCCCGGCCGGACCGGATTGTCAGCCTGCGCGTCGCCGCCGATGTCGAGAGTGCGAAATAGCCGGCCCTGCTGCGCCTTGCCGCTGCCCAACTCCGGCAGCTCGAACAGGATATAGCCGAGGATCGCCACCGCCAGGCCGGCCGCCATGCCAAGGCGGAACAGCAGCCGGGTCAGCCGCTCGTGGCCGGGCGTCCGGCGATAGCCGATCCAGCAGCCGGCGAAAACGGCAACGGCGAAGAGATAGAGCATGGGTGCCCCGCCGGTCGAAGCGCCGGCGCGGCCGGCCTATCCGACTCCGGCCGGTGCCTCCGCCAGCGGCGCGCCGGGCCGCATGACGGTGCCGTCGAGCCGGGGCGGCGCGGCCCGGTCGCCGGAGCCGCGCTGCGGCTGCCTCGGCATGGCGAAACCCTGCTGATGGCTGGCCCGCACGACGATCATGAACTTCCAGTAGGCGCCGCCGAGCAGGGCGAGAACGCTGCCGGCGAGCCAGACGCCGACCGCCAGCCGAATCCCGGCTTGTCCCTCGCTGAGCGCGAACGCGCCACCCAGATACAGGGCCGCCGGCAGCCCGGTGGCGAAAATCAGCACGCGCCGGTGGACTCTCGCCAGCACGGACCGGGCCAGCGGGCCGATCCCGTGGGCGGCCGCCGAACGCCGATAGGCCGACCACAGGACCAGGTTTGCCGCTGCGACGATTGCCAGGGCGATGCCGGCGATCTGCACCGTCTGCAGGGCAACGATTGAGTAGATTGCCTGATCGACCGGCGCGACCGCGGCGAGCGCGGGCAGCAGCGCCAGGCTGACGGCACAGGCCGGCATCAGCAGGGCGAGCCCTTCCAGCAGGCCGGTCGCCACGATCATCCAGGGCATCAGGCCGTGCCGCCAGGCCGGGATGCCGCGCGCCCGGTAGAGGATCATCGCCTGACACGACAGGAAGGCGAGCGCCGCCAGGGCGGCAACTGCCTGGGCCGCCGGATGCTGCGTCGCCAGGCCGGCCAGAACCGCGATGCCGAAGACGAGCGTGACATAGAGCTCGCGCGTCATCCACGAGGTCTGCGGGCGCGACACCGCCCGCCAGAAGCGCAGCTTCCGGCCGATTTTCAGAAAGACGAAGAACAGGCCGATGCCCATCAGGCCGGCGCCGGCGAACTGCGCCAGCGACAGCCACAGGCGGTGGTCGGCGGCAAGCTCCGCCGGCACCAGAAAGCCGGTCAGCCAGGCGGCGAAGACGAATCCGCTGCCCATGCCGCCGAAAATCCAGTTCATCGCGGCGCGCCAGTCCCAGAATTTCTGCACCGGGCCGACCAGCGGATTGGCCGGATCGCCGAGCCGGTCGTCGGCCATGTCGGCCTCGTCGGGCGCGCGCCCCGGCACCGCCGGGGTCGTATAGAGATATTTGATCTGCGGATCGGTGCCGAGCTCCTCGTGCATCTGGAAGACCGGATTGTCGCGCACGAGCTGCGAGACGCTGCTGTCCGGGTCGTTATAGTCGCCGAAGGTGATGGCCGAGGCGATGCAGGCGGCGGAGCAGGCCGGCGTCGCCGCCGGATCGAGGCCCGGCGTCAGGCCGGCGGCGAGGCCGCTGTCCACCCGGTCGATGCAGAAGGTGCATTTCTGGGCGACGCCGATCCGGCCCTCGTCGAACACCGCCTTTTCCTGGCGCGTGATCGCGCCGTCGTAATAGCCCTGGATCTCATGGGCGATGGTGCGCGCCTGATAGGGGCAGGCGACCGCGCAATAGCCGCAGCCGATGCAGACATCGTAGTCCATCGTCACCAGGCCGTCGGCGCGCTGGCGGGTCGCGCCGGTCGGGCAGACCGGCACGCAGGGCGGCTCGGCGCAATGCTGGCAGCCGGTGACCAGGAACTGGCGCTGGACGTTGGGATATTCGCCCTGCTCGATATCGATGACCCGCCGCCACTGGATATCGGGCAGCGTATCGTTCCAGTGCTTGCAGGCGATGGTGCAGGTCTGGCAGCCGACGCAGCGGTTGACGTCGATCGCCATGCCCCAGCGCGGCACGTGTCCGGGGTCGTGGCAGAGGGCTTCAGCCATGATGCCGTGCGCTCCCGCGCTGCGCCGTTCGCCTGAACATTCCCCACTCCCTGCCTGTCCGGCCGCCGGGGCGGGCCGCGGATCGCTGCGCGCTGCGGCCCATCGCGCCGGACATGTAGCGCACCGCCGCCCGGTTCGTCAAAACCGGCTTCCGCGCCGCGCGCCGCGGCGGGCTGCTTGACGCGGCGGGAGGCGGCGGCCAGTCTTGCCGGATGAAGGCCGCTCCCTGCCTCGCAACCGCCCGTCTCCTCGCCCGGCCCATGGCGCCGGACGATGTCGCACAGCTGCAGGCGCTGCACCGGGCGGAGGCGGTCGCCGCCCATATCGGCGGGGCGTGGACGGCGGACCGCAGCGCCCAGTTCGTGCACGGCGCGGTCGAGCACTGGCAGCGCAAGGGCTATGGCCAGTGGATGTTCGCCGAGAAGGCGACCGGCCGGACCGTCGGCCGCTGCGGCCTGCGCCACTACCGCCTCGACAATTGCGACGAGATCGAGCTGCTCTATGCCTTCGAGCCGGATGTCTGGGGCCGCGGCTATGGCAGCGAGGCGGCGTGCGCGGTGGTGAACCACGCCTTCGATACGGTCGGCGTCGAGAGCATCGTATCGTTCACCCTGCCGGACAATCCGGCCTCCCGGCGCGTGATGGAGAAGGCCGGCCTGCGCTTCGAGAAAGAGATGATCCGCCTCGAACCGCCGGCCTTTCTGGTCTACCGGCTGACCCGCCGGGAGCGGGAAGCCGCCGGTTGACCGCCCGCCCGCCGGGCGACGCACCGCCGGCGCCGCCGGATTTGTGGCAGGTGCGCTTTGCCGGCTCGCGGCGGCTGGTCGATCTTGCCGAGCCCCTGTTCGCCGCGGCGCTGTCGGTCGCCCGCATGCGCGCCGGTGACGGGCCGGAGCGCTGGACCCTGGAGGCGCTGTTCGATGGCGAACCGCCGGCCGTGCGGATCGGAACCGGCCTTGCCGTCGCCGCCGGCGCGCTCGGCGTGCCGGTCCCGACCGTCGAATGCGCCCCGCTGGCGCCGCGCGACTGGCTGGCGGAGAACCGGCAGGCGCTCGCCGGGATTGCTGTCGGGCGCTTTCGCATTCTGCCCGAACACCGGCGCGGCGAGGCAACGGCGCCGCACCTGCTGCGCCTGCTGCTCGATGCCGGCCCGGCCTTCGGCTCCGGCCGGCACGAGACGACCCGCAGCTGCCTGCGCCTGATGGAAGAGATCGCGCGCCGCCGCCGGCCGCGGCGCATCCTCGATCTCGGCACCGGCTCCGGCATTCTGGCGCTGGCCGCGGTGCGGCTGTGGCGCCGGGGAGCGGTGGCGACCGATATCGATCCGGTCGCCATCGCCACCGCGCGGTCGAACGCCGCCCGCAACGGCAGTGCGCCGTGGATCGACGCCCGCTGCGGCCGCGGCCTCGATCCGGTGCGGCGCGACCGGCCGTTCGATCTCGCGATGGCCAATATCCTGGCCGGCCCGCTGGCCGATCTGGCGCCGGCGCTGCGCCGCGCCATGGCGCCGGGCGGGCAGCTCATCCTGTCCGGCATTCTCTCCAGCCAGGAAGGCCGGGTTCTGCCGCGCTATCGCGCCGCCGGCTTCCGGCTCGAACGCCGCCTCGTGGACGGGCCGTGGTCGAGCTACCGGCTGGTCCGGCGCTGACGCAAGGGGCGCCGTTCAGGCGTGGGCCGCGCCGTGCGGTCCGTGGGCGGCCGGGCGGCGCGCCGCCTTCGCCCCGGTGCTCCGGCTGTGGCGGCAGCGCAGGGCGTTCCATGCGCTGGCGGCATACGACCGGATGAACCGGGCGCGCAGGGCCGCCGCCTGCCGGCGCACGGCCAGTTCGTCGAAGTCCGTGACGGACCGGGTCGATTTGGGTAGAAGCATGGTCGGGAATCCTTGCTGGCTCGAAGCCGCTGTCCTGCCTGTCACATGAGGCGCGGCGCCGCCCGCGCCATTGCCGAAAACCGGTCTCTCCCATGCGCAATTTGCATATCCCGACCCCCTTGCCGCCGCAGCGCCGCGCCCCCTGCGGCGCGGCCGGTTGCCGGCCGTGACGGGGGCCGGGCAGTCCGCCCGCTCCGGCGACCGGGTGGCTGCCCTGCGGGCAGTGCTGGTGCAGGACCGGCTGCACGGTTTCGCCGTGCCGCGCGCCGACGAGCATCAGGGCGAATATGTACCGCCCGGCGCCGAGCGCCTCGCCTGGCTGACCGGCTTCACCGGCTCGGCGGGCATGGCCATCGTGCTGGCCGACCGGGCGGCGATCTTCGTCGACGGCCGCTATACGCTGCAGGTCGGCGGCCAGATCGATGATGGAATCTTCGAGGTCCGGCACATCGTCGAACAGCCCCCCGCGGCCTGGCTGCGCGAATCGCTGAGCGGCGGCGGGCGGCTGGGCTACGATCCGTGGCTGCACACGGTGGATGGTGCGGCGCGGCTGCGCGCGGCCTGCGAGGCGGTCGGCGCCGAACTGGTCGCGGTGCCGGAGAACCCCATCGACCGCGTGTGGCGCGACCGGCCCGGCCGCCCGGCCGCGCCGTTCGAAATCCACCCGCTCGCCCATGCCGGCAAGGCTTCGGCCGACAAGCGCACAGCGCTGGCGGCGGAGATGGAGGCCGACGGCCTCGAAGCCGCCATCCTCACCCTGCCGGATTCGATTGCCTGGCTGCTCAACATGCGCGGCCGCGATGTGCCGCGCACGCCCTTCCCGCTGTGTTTCGCCATCCTGCAGCGCGACGGGCGGGTCAGCCTGTTCGCGCCGCCCGGCAAGATCGACGGCGAACTCGCCCGCCATCTGGGCAACGAGGTGAGCGTCGCGCCGATGGAGTCGTTCGAGGCCGCGCTCGGCGATCTGGGCGGCCGCAGGGTGCTGCTCGATCCGGCGACGGCGGCCGACCGGATTTCGCAGCTTTTGAAGGAGGCCGGCGCCCGGATCGAGCATGGCACCGACCCCTGCCAGATGCCCAAGGCGTGCAAGAATGCCGTCGAGCTGGCCGGCGCGGGCGCGGCCCACCGGCGCGACGGCGCCGCGCTCACCCGCTTCCTCGCCTGGCTGGCCGGCGAGGCGCCGTCCGGCACGGTCGACGAGATCGCCGCGGCCGACCGGCTGGAGCAATTCCGGCGCGAGACCGGGGTGCTGCGCGATCTCAGCTTCGACACCATCTCCGGCGCCGGGCCGAACGGCGCCATCGTCCATTACCGGGCCACGCCGGAAACCAACCGCCGGCTGGAGCCGGGCACGCTCTATCTGGTCGATTCCGGCGGCCAGTATCCCGACGGGACGACCGATGTCACCCGGACCGTCGCCATCGGCTCCCCGGACGCGGAGATGCGCCGCCGCTTCACCCTGGTGCTGAAGGGCCATATCGCGCTCGCCCGGGTGCGCTTCCCGGCCGGGACGAGCGGCAGCCAGCTCGACGCCCTGGCGCGCATGGCGCTGTGGGCCGAGGGGCTCGATTACGATCACGGCACCGGCCACGGCGTCGGCAGCTATCTTTCGGTCCATGAAGGGCCGCAGCGGATTTCCAAACTGCCCGATGGCGTCGCCCTGGAACCCGGCATGATCGTCTCCAACGAGCCGGGCTATTACCGCACCGGCCATTACGGCATCCGCATCGAGAACCTGGTGGTCGTGTGCGAGGTCGATATCCCCGGCGCCGAGCGGCCGATGCTCGGCTTTGAGACCCTGACCCTGGCGCCCATCGACCGCCACCTGATCGACCGCGACCTGTTGACGGCGGCAGAGGCCGCCTGGGTCGATGCCTATCACGCCCGCGTCCGCGAAACCGTCGGGCCGCTGGTCGATCCGCTAACCGCCGCCTGGCTCGCCGAAGCGACCCGGCCCCTGTGACAGCGCCTTGAAACCGGCGCCGCCGGCCGCCATTTTTGCGGCATGACAGCGATGGTTGCACAGCAGGACCGCGCGGCGCCGGCCGGCGGCCCGGACCGCCTGCCGGACGCTCTGCCGGACCGGCGCCTCTGCGTTGCGCCGATGATGGACCGCACCGACCGGTTCGAGCGCTATTTCCTGCGCCGGATCACGCGCCGGACCGTGCTCTACACCGAAATGGTGACAACCGGCGCGATCCTGCACGGCGACCGCGAGCGGCTGCTGCGCTTCGATCCGGCCGAACACCCGGTCGCCCTGCAGCTCGGCGGGTCGGAACCGGCGGCGCTGGCCGAATGCGCGCGCATCGGCGCCGATCTCGGCTATGACGAGATCGACCTGAATGTCGGCTGTCCGAGCGGCCGGGTGCAGTCCGGCCGCTTCGGCGTCTGCCTGATGGCCGAGCCCGGCCTGGTCGCCGCCTGCGTCCGGGCGATGCGGCAGGCCGTTGCCGTTCCGGTCACGGTCAAATGCCGGATCGGCATCGACGGGCGCGACGATTACGGCTTTCTGCACACTTTCGTCTCCGCCATCGCCGATGCCGGCTGCCGCACGGCGATCGTCCATGCCCGCACGGCCATGCTTGCCGGCCTGAGCCCGAAGCAGAACCGGGAAATCCCGCCCCTGCGCTACGAGGTAGCCGCCCGGCTGAAGGCCGATTTTCCCGGCCTTGGCATCGTCCTGAACGGCGGCATCGGCTCGCTCGACGAGGCGGAGGCCCATCTCGCGACCTTCGACGGCGTCATGATCGGGCGCGCGGCCTATCGCACGCCGTGGATGCTGGCGGCCGCGGACGACCGGATTTTCGGCGCACCGCCGCCCTGCCGGACGCGCGAGGGAGCCGCGCTCGCCATGCTGCCCTTCATCGAGCGGGAGGTTGCCGCCGGCGTGCCGGCCCACCGCATCCTGCGCCACATGACCGGCCTGTTCCACGGCGTGCCGGGCGGCCGGGCGTGGCGGCGCTGCCTGTCGATGCACGGGCACCGGCCGGGCGCCGGCGCCGACCTGGTGCGCGCCGCCCTCGCCCTCATCGGGCCGGACCGCCGGGCGGCGGCCTGATGCGCGCCCGCTTCCCCTGCCGGGCCGGGCGCTGCGCCGCCCTTGCCCTGTGCACCGTGCTGATGGGGTGCTCGCTGCTGCGGCCGCTGCCCGAGGCGACGACGCTGGACGAGCGGCTGGCCGCTTTCCCGACCGAAGGGCTGCCGCTGCGGGCGGCCGTTACCATCGACTGGAACCGCAACCAGATTCCCTTCGTCACAGCGCAGCACGACGACGATCTGGCCTTCGCCCTCGGCCTGGTCCACGCCCATCTGCGCCTCGGCCAGATGGAGGTGCTGCGGCGGGTCGCGGCGGGCCGGATTTCGGAGATGGCCGGGCCGCTCACCGTCGATATCGATCATGCCCTGCGCATCCTGGATTTCGGCCGCGGCGCCGCGCGCACCCTCGCCGGAATGCCCGCCGAGACGCGAAAATGGATAGACCGGTTTGTCGAGGGCGTGAACCATTACCAGCGCACGGTGAAGACGCTGCCGCACGAATTCCATGTTTTCGGGCTGGAGCGCGAACCGTGGACGGCGCGCGATGTGCTGACGGTCGGGCGCCTCGCCGGCACCGATGTCAACTGGCTGGTCTGGTTCCGCCTGCTCCGCCTGCGCGAGCGCCCGGACTGGCCGCAGCTGTGGCAGCGGCTCGCCAGGATCGGCGGCGATTCCACGCTCAGCTTCGTATCCAACCGGCAGATCGGCCGGCTCGAAGGGCTGCTCGGCGCCGCCGCCCGGTCGGGCAGCAATTCCTGGGCCGTCGCCGGGCGGCGCAGCACGACCGGCGGCGCCCTGATGGCCAACGACCCCCATCTCGGCAATACCATGCCGAATCTGTGGCTGCTCGCCGGCATCCGGTCGCCGGGCTTCCACGCCGTCGGCATGATGATCCCCGGCGTGCCCTTCATCGCCCTCGGGCGCAACGCCGATATCGCCTGGGGCGGCACCAACATGCGCGCGGCCTCCAGCGATCTCTACGACATTTCCGCCCTGCCGCCCGGCGCGATCCGCACCCGGAGAGAGCGCATCCGCGTGCGCTGGTGGGCCGACCGGACGATACAGGTCCGCGAAACCGCGCTCGGGCCGGTCATTTCCGATGCGCCGCCGCTGAACTGGCAGGGCGGGCCGCTGGCGCTGCGCTGGGTCGGCCATGAGCAGGGCGACGAGATCACGGCGATGCTCGCGGCGATGAAGGCGCGCGATTTCGGCACCTTCCGCCGCGCCTTTGCGACCTTCGCGGTTTCGGCCCAGAACATGATCTATGCCGACCGGCACGGCAATATCGGCCAGGTGATGGCGACGATCCTGCCGGTCCGGCCGAAAACGCTGCCGCCGGACTTCATCCTCGACGCGACCGACGAAACCTGGCGCTGGAAGGGCTTTCTCAACGTCCTCCAGCTGCCGGCCGTCCATAATCCGGCCACCGGCTATGTCGCCTCGGCCAACAACCGGCCGGCCGAGGCGTCCGTCCCGGTCGGCCGCTTCTTTTCCGCCGACGACCGGATCGACCGCATCAAGGAGATGCTCGGCCGCAAGGCGCGGCACGGCATTCCGGACATGAAGGCGATACAGCTCGATGTCCATATGGCCTCCTCGGTCGCCGTGCGCGATGCCATCGTCCGGCGCGCCGATGCGCTCGGCGTGACGAACGGCCTCTCGCCGGATGGCGCGCGGGTGCTGGCGCTGCTGCGCGCCTGGGACGGCCACTATCGCGCCGGGGACCGCGGCCCGGTCGCCTTCGAGCTCGCCTACCGGCCGTTCGCCGCCGCGCTCGCCGAACGCGCGGTCGGCGCGGAGCACGCCAGGGCCTATGCCGGCTTCTCCCGCATCAAGCGCATGCTGGTCGAGGATTTTGCCGCGCTCGACGACGCGGCCGCGGCTGCCCTGCTGCGCGCGGCGCTCGATTCGGCCGGCCGGCGCCTCGACGATTTCCCGACCTGGGGCGACATGCACCGGCTCAGCCTCGGCCACCCCCTGTCCTTCGCGCCGCTGATCGGCGCGCGCTACAATTTCGGCGACCATCCCGCGCCGGGCTCGTCCGATACGCTGATGAAGACCGCCCACGATCCCGCCGACGGTCGCCACAACACGCGCTACGGTCAGCAGGCGCGCCATCTGTCCGACCTGTCGGATATCGACCGCAACTGGTTCCTGCTGCTCGGCGGGCAGGACGGCTGGTTCAACAGTTCGACCGCCCTCGACCACGTGCCGCTGTGGCAGCGCGGCGACTATATCCAGTTGCCCATGCGGGCCGAAACGGTGAAGCGCTGGCGCGTGCGGACGATGCGCCTGCAGCCGTGAACCGGCTGCCGCCGGCAGCGGGCCCGCCGCCGGCCCTGCGCGTCCATTATCGCGACCGCGGCGCCGGCCCGCCGCTCGTCCTGCTGCACAGCGCCGGCATGGGCGCCTCGCAATGGCGCGGCGTCGCCGACCGGCTGGCGGACCGGCGGCGCTTGCTGATGCCGAACCTGCGCGGCTATGGCCGCACGCCGGCGCCGGCCGCCGGCGCCCCGCCGCTCGACGAGGAGATCGCCGTGGTGCGCGAGATGGCGGCGGTCGCCGGGCAGCCGGTCCATGTGGCCGGCCATTCGCTCGGCGCCCTGGTGGCGCTGCACCACGCGCTGCGCCACCCGGCGACGGTTGCCGGCCTCACCCTGATCGAGCCCGTGATCGTCGGCATTCTGCACGCCGACCGGGCCGCCGGCAGCGCGCAGGCCGGGTGCAGCCTCGATGAGATCGGCGCCATGATTGCCGCCTTCCGGGCCGCCATGGCGGCCGGCGATACCGCGGCGGCGATGCGCGCCTTCGCCGAATACTGGGACGGCCTCGGCGCGTGGGACCGGATTCCGGCCGCCGCCCGGCTGCCCTTTTTCGCCCGCGCGGCGAAGATGGCGGCCGATGTCGATCTCGCCTGGGCCGACCGGACCGGCCGCGCCTGCCTCGCCGCCCTCGCCTGCCCGGTGCGGGTGCTGAGCGCCGAACGGACGAGCCCGGCGGCGCGCGACATGGCCCGGCGCCTCGCCGACGCGCTGCCGGCTGCCGGCTTCGATGAAATTCCCGGCGCCGGCCATATGGCGCCGGCAACCCACCCGGAAGCCGTCGCCCGCCTGCTGCTGGAACCCGACGGGCAGGGGCCGGACGGGCCCTGACGGTCAGCCGGCGAACTGCCGCTTCAGCCCCTGCCAGTCGGCCGGATAGTCGGGCTGCAGCCCGGCATCGGTCATGGCGTAGTCGCTCACCCGGTAGGGGTGGCGGCTCTCGAACATGAAGCTGATGCCGCTGTCGATATATTGCGGCGACAGATCGTGGCGGCTCGCCGCCTCGAAGCTCTCCGGCGACGGGCCATGGGGGATCATGCAATTGTGCAGGCTGGCGCCGCCGGGCAGAAAGCCTTTGGGCCTGGCGTCGTAGACGCCGTAGATCAGTCCCATGAACTCGCTCATGACGTTGAGGTGATACCAGGGCGGCCGGAAGGTATCCGCGCCGACCAGCCAGCGCGGCGCGAAAATCACCAGATCGGCATTGGCGACGCCCGGCGTGTCCGAGACCGAGGTGAGCACGGTGAAGATCGACGGGTCCGGATGGTCGTAGCTGATCGAGCCCAGCACGTTGAACCGGCGCATGTCGTATTTGCACGGCGCGTGGTTGCCGTGCCAGGCGACGACATCGAGCGGCGAATGGCCGAGGGTGCAGGCGTGGAACGCGCCGCCGGCCTTCAGCACCATCTCGAAATCCCCGGCAATGTCCTCATAGGCCGCCTGGGGGTAGAGGAAGTCCCGCGGGTTGGCGAGGCCGTTGGCGCCGATCGGCCCGAGCTCCGGCAGCTCGAACGGGGCGCCGTAATTCTCGCACACATAGCCGCGCGACGGCCCGTCCGGCAGATCGACGGCAAACCTGAGGCCGCGCGGGACGAGGGCGAAATCGCCCGGCGTCAGGTCCAGCACGCCGCATTCGGTGCGCAGGCGGACGGCGCCGGTCTCCGGCAGGATCGCCATCTCGGCATCGGCGTTTCTGAAGAAGCGCCGGTCCATCGAGGCGCTGGCCCGATACTGGTGGACGGCGAGGCCGGTGCCGGCGGCCATGTCGCCGTTCCAGACGAAGGTCGCCATGCCGTCGAGAAAATCGGCCGGCGCCTCCGGCACCGGCTGTGGCGTCCAGCGGCACTGGGTATGGGGGAAGGTGCCGTTGGCCGAAGGCGCGGTCAGCCAGAGCGGCAGGTCGATCCGCCGCCACTCGCCCTGCTGCGCCGCCGAGGGCACGATGCGGTAGAACCAGGTCCGGCGGTTGCGGGCGCGCGGCGCGGTGAAGGCGGTGCCGCTGATCTGTTCGGCATAGAGGCCGTAAGGCGGCCGCTGGGGCGAGTTGCGCCCGGCCGGCAGGGCGCCGGGCAGGGCCTCGGTGGCGTGTTCGTTGCCGAAGCCGGACATCGGCCCGGCGTCGCTCCCGGCCGGGAGGGTCGGCGCGCGGGCGGGCGCGATCTCGTTCATGGCGGGTCTCCCCTCTGGCGATGGCGCCGAGCCTAGCAGATTCCGCAGCGGATTGGGAATCGGGCCTCGCCGCCGGCCGGAGAGATTTCGCATCGAACCCGGTTCCGCCCCCGGCGGCGGGCGGCTATGGTCGGCCGGTCGCGGTTCGTCCGCGCGCCGCCAGCGGCCGGGCAAGCGGGGCAGCGCCCATGGATCTGAAGCACCATATCCGCCACATCCCCGATTTTCCGAAACCGGGCATCCTGTTCTACGACATCTCCACCCTGCTGGCCCATCCGGCGGCGTGGCGCACGGCGGTCGACCGGATGGCGGAAGCGGTCGCGCCCTATCGGCCGGAGGTGCTGGCCGGGATCGAATCCCGCGGCTTCCTGCTGGCGGCGCCGGTTGCGCTGCGCCTGGGCTGCGGCTTCGTCATGGTGCGCAAGCAGGGCAAGCTGCCGGGCGAAACGGTCAGCCATGGCTACGATCTCGAATACGGCGCCGACCGGGTGGAAATCCAGGCCGATGCGGCGGCGGCCGGCCGGCGGGTCGTGCTGCTCGACGATCTGATCGCCACCGGCGGCACGCTGCGCGCCTCGATCGGGCTGATCCGCAAGGTCGGCGGCACGGTGGCGGCCGCGGCCTGCCTGATCGAACTGGCCGGCCTCAACGGCCGCGACGGTATCGATGCCCCCTTCGAATCGCTGATCCGCTACGACGAATAGCGAACGCCGTCATCCGCCGCCATCGCGGCAGCGCAGGATATGGACGCAGTCGCAGGAGAGCACGTCGGTGCCGTCCTGGTTGACCGTCCGGTGCCGCATGGTGACCGCGCCGCGGTCCGGCCGCGAATCGAAGCGCCGGACCGACAGCACCTCGGTCTCGACATGGAGCGTATCGCCCGGGCGCACCGGCTTCAGCCAGCGCAGCGAGTCGAGGCCCGGACTGGCGAGCGCCGAAGCGCCGATGACGCCGTCGATCTGAAACTGGCGGAAGGTCAGGCACAAGGTGTGAAAGCCGCTGGCCATCAGGCCGCCCTGGGCCTCGGTGCGCCGGTGCCGCGTATTGGTATGGTAGGGCTGCGGGTCCCAGTGCATGGCGAAGTCGACGATCTGGCTCTCGGTCAGCGTCTCGCCTTCGGTGGCGAACCGGTCGCCGGGTTTGAAATCCTCAAGGAATAGATCGTAGCCGCCCATCGCGCCGCCCTCTCTGCCGCCATTGCATCCGTGCCGTCCGCCGCGGCCGGTGCCGCGGGCTGTTGCCGGCCGTCACGGGGTGTTAGGGGGAGTCGGGGATCGGAGCAAGGCGGGCCGGGCGGCCCGGCCGGGATGGCGGCCATGACGGAAACGAAGGGCAATCCGGCGGGATGGGACCCGGCGCAATATCTGCGCTTCGCCGGCCACCGGCTGCGCCCGGCGCTCGATCTGCTGAACCGGATCGATCTGGAGCGGCCGGACAGAGCGACCGATCTGGGCTGCGGCGCCGGCAATGTCACCGGCTGGCTGGTGCGGCGCTGGCCGAACGCTGCGATTACCGGGATCGACGGCTCGGCCGCCATGCTGGCAAAGGCGGCGGCCGCGCTGCCGGCGGTGCGCTGGCAGCGCATGGACATCGCCGCCTGGACGCCGGACCGGCCGCAGCATCTGATCTGGTCCAACGCCGCGCTGCACTGGCTGCCGGATCACGAAACCCTGCTGCCGCGTCTGATGACGGTGCTCGCGCCCGGCGGCGTGCTCGCCGTGCAGATGCCGCGCAATTTCGACCGCCCATCCCACACCGCCATGGCGGAGGCGGCGCGCGCCGGGCCGTGGCGCGATGCTCTCGAACCGATGCTCGGCCCGCCGCCGGTGCACGAGCCGGCCTTCTACCGCACGCTGCTGGCGCCGCTGGCGAGCGCGGTCGATCTGTGGGAGACGACCTATTTCCAGCTGCTCGAAGGCGCCAATCCGGTCGCCGAATGGACGCGGGGGACCTGGCTGAAACCGCTGCTGGACGCGCTGGACGGCGACTGGCGCGCCGGCTTCGAGGCGGACTATCGCGCCCGCATCGCCGCCGCCTATCCGCCGGAGCCGGACGGGCGGACCCTGTTTCCCTTCCGCCGCCTGTTCTTCGTCGCCCGCCGCTGAACGCCGGGCGGCGGGGGTGCGCTAATAGGCGCAGGCGGCCCAGATGCGGTCGATATCGCCTTCCCACGCGCCGGCATACGCCTCCAGCAGATCGTCTGCCGGGCTCCGGCCGGCGGCGGCGCGGTCGTGCAGCGCCTGCAGGAAGCCGGTCTCGTCGTTGCCGGCCCGGTCCAGCATCCGGCGCGCCGACAGGCCGGCCTGGGCAATCTCGAGCACGCGCAGGGCGAGGTCGCGCACCGTTCCCGACCGGAAGGGCGTCTGCAATCCGTGCCGCGCGACGCCGCGGCACAGGGCCTCGCGCTCTTCGGCCGACCAGTCCCGGACCAGATCCCAGGCCGCGTCCAGCGCGCTGCCGTCATAGAGCAGGCCGACCCAGAAGGCCGGCAGGCCGCACAGGCTTTTCCACGGCCCGCCATCGGCGCCGCGCATCTCGAGAAAGGTCTTCGCCCGCACTTCGGGGAACGCGGTCGTCATATGGTCGGCCCAGTCGCCCAGCGTCGGCGTCTCGCCGGGCAGCGCCGCCAGCCGGCCGGCCATGAAATCGCGGAAGGACTGGCCGCTGGCGTCGATATAGCGGCCCTCGCGATAGACGAAATACATCGGCACATCGAGGATATAGTCGACCCAGCGCTCGAAGCCGAAACCGTCCTCGAACACGAAGGGCAGCATCCCGGTGCGGTCCGGGTCGGTATCGGTCCAGATATGGGCGCGCCAGCTTCGGAACCCGTTGGGCCGGCCTTCGGCGAAGGGCGAGTTGGCGAACAGGGCCGTCGCCACCGGCTGAAGCGCCAGGCCGACGCGGAACTTGCGCACCATATCGGCCTCCGAACCGTAGTCCAGATTGACCTGGACCGTGCAGGTCCGCAGCATCATGTCGAGGCCGAGGCTGCCCTTCGTCGGCATGTAGGCGCGCATGATCCGGTAGCGGCCCTTCGGCATCCAGGGAATATCGTCCCGCCGCCATTTCGGATCGAAGCCAAGGCCGATCAGGCCGGCGCCCAGCTCGCGCGTCACCGTTTCGGCTTCGGCCAGATGGGTGTGCACCTCGTCGCAGGTCTGGTGAATGTTTTCCAGCGGCGCGCCGGACAGTTCGAGCTGGCCGCCGGGTTCGAGGCTGACCGCGGCGCCGTTGCGCTTCAGCCCGATGGTCAAGCCGTTTTCGCGCACCGGCGCCCAGCCGAAGCGCTCCAGCCCTTCGAGCAGGGCGCGGATGCCGCATTCGCCCTCATAGGGCAGGCGCCGGCAGTCCTTCCAGTCGAAGGCGAATTTCTCGTGCTCGGTGCCGATGCGCCATTGCGCAGCCGGCTTGCAGCCCTGTGCGACGCTTTCGATGAGTTGCGCCCGGGATTGTACCGGCTCGGCATTGGCGGCAGCGGGGACGGACATGCAGGAGCGTTCCGGGAGCGTTGGAAGGAACAGGATCGAAGACAGATATGCGACCGGCGGCGGACAGTCTACCCGCCGGTTTCCCGGCCGCCGGCATCCCCGCCGCCGGCCGCGCCGGTCCAGTCGCCGAGCACGGCCTGCCAGCAGGCCAGCGCCGCGATGGCGGCGGTATCGGCCCGGAGCAGGCGCGCGCCGAGGCCGACCGGCGTGACATGGGGCAGGCGGCGCAGAAGTTCCAGCTCCTCCGGCGCGTATCCGCCCTCCGGCCCGACGAAGATGGCCCAGGGCCGGCCGCGTGCCGCGCGGCAGCCGCGCAGCGTATCGACGATCGGGACGGCGGTGCTGGTCTCGTCGAGCAGCACGATGCGCCGGCCGGCCGGCCAGTCGCCGATCAGGGCATCGAGCCGGCGCGGCGCAAAGACCGTGGGCGCGGAGAGGCGCCCGCACTGCTCGGCCGCCTCGATGGCATTGGCGCGCAGGCGCGCCTCGTTCACCCGCGCCACCTGGGTGCGGCGCGTCATCACCGGCTGCAGGGCCGAGACGCCCAGTTCCGAGGCTTTCTGCGCCACGAAATCGATGCGCGCCTTCTTGATCGGGGCGAAGCAGAGCCAGAGGTCCGGTTCGGCGTGCTGGTCGCGGATTTTTGCCGCTACCGTGGCGCCGGCGCCGGTCCTGGCCAGCGAATCGATCCGGGCCAGCCATTCGCCGTCGCGGCCGTTGAACAGGCCGACCGCGGCGCCGACCTCCGTCCGCATCACATGTTTCAGATAATGGCTCCGGTCCGCGTCCAGGGCGACCGTCCGCCCGGCCGCCAGCGGCGTCTCCACGAACAGCCGGATCGCCGGCCTGTCGGCCGTTCCGCCGCCGCCATGCGCCGGCCCGGTCATGCGGCCGCTTCCCGGCGGGCGCGGGCGGCGGCCAGATGGCCGGCGAACCCGGCCGCATCGATATTGGCGCCGCAGACGATCAGGCCGACGGCCCTGCCCTCCAGCCGCGCGCGCAGCGGGCCGGCGAGCGCTGCCAGCGCCGCCGCGCCGGCCGGCTCGACCGCCAGCTTGAGCCGGCTGAAACTGGTCAGCATGGCATCCTGCAGGGCCTCGTCCGGCACCGTGACCACCTCATCCACCAGGCGCCGGACGATGCCGAACGAATAGGGCAGGTGCATCGGTGCGCCGAGGCTGTCGGCGATGGTCGAGACATCGACGCTTTCCAGCGGCGCGCCCTGCGCCAGGCTCCGGCGCATGCCGCAGGCCCCTTCCGGCTCGACGCCGTAGATCGCTGCCGCCGAGCCGGCGAGGCGGAAGCCGGCGGCCACCCCGGCGATCAGGCCGCCGCCGCCGACCGGGACGATGACGGCATCCAGCGCCGGCGCCTGCCGGGCGAATTCCAGGCCCAGGGTCGCGGTGCCGGCAATCGTCTCCGGCCCCTCGAAGGGATGGATGACGGCGCGGCCCTCCCGGTCGCGGATGCGCGCCATTTCGGCGAAGGCGGCGTGGATGTCCTCGGCCAGAACGAGATCGGCGCCGAGCTCCCGGCACAGGGCGATGCGGAACGGGTTGGCCGCCCGGTGCATCGCCACCCGGGCATCGACGCCCAGCGCCCTGGCGGCATAGGCGACGGCGATGGCGTGATTGCCGGCGCTGACCGCGGTGACGCCGGCGGCCCGCTGCGCGGCATCGAGCGCCAGAATGCCGGCGAGCGCGCCGCGCGGCTTGAAGCTGCCGGTGCGCTGCAGCAGTTCCAGCTTGAGAACGACCCGCGTGTCCGCACCGGCGAGGGCATCCTTCGCCGCGTCGGACCATTCGAGCACCGGCGTTTCGACCAGCCATGGCGCAATGGCGTCGCGGGTCCGCTCGATCCGGTCGAGCGCCGGCATGTCCCTATCCGACGGCACGGCGCTCAGGCCGGCCTGCGCCGCCGCGGGCGCCGGATTGCCGGTTCAGCCATCGATCCTGCGGCCCCATTCGCGGTCGGTCTCGCCGGGCCATTTGTCCGTCGCGTCGAGGCCGGCCTTGGAGCCGAGGCCGCTGACCGGGCTGGCGAAATCCAGATAGTCGATGGGCGTGTTGTCGACCGTCACGGTATCGCGCGCCGGGTCCATGCGGGTGGCGATGGCCCACATGACATCCTTCCAGTCGCGGCAGTCGATATCGTCGTCCACGACGATGACCCATTTGGTGTACATGAACTGGCGCAGATAGCTCCACACGCCCATCATGATGCGCCGTGCATGACCGGCATAGGCCTTGCGGATCGAGACGATGGCGATGCGGTAGGAACAGCCTTCCGGCGGCAGCCAGAAATCGACGATCTCGGGAAACTGCTGGCGCAGGAGCGGGATGAAGACCTCGTTCAGCGCCTCGCCGAGGATGGACGGCTCGTCGGGCGGCCGGCCGGTGAAGGTCGAGAGATAGATCGGGTCGCGCCGCATGGTGATCGCGCTGACCCGGAACACCGGGAAGCGCTCGACGCTGTTGTAATAGCCGGTGTGATCGCCATAGGGGCCTTCCTCGCCCTCCTCATCGGCCATGACCCGCCCCTCGATGACGATCTCGGCCTGGGCCGGCACCTTGAGCGGCACCGTGCGGCAGGCGACGAGCTCGACCCTGCGCTCGCGCAGCAGGCCGGCGAACCGGTATTCGGAGAGCGTATCCGGCACCGGCGTGACGGCGGCGATCACGGTCGCCGGGTCGGCGCCGATGGCGGCGGCGGCCGGGAAGCCCTCGCGGCGCCGGTCGGGCGATGCCTGCGCCTTCCAGCGCGCGAACTGCTGGGCGCCGCCGCGATGGGGCAGCCAGCGCATCAGCGTCGTGTCCCGCCCGGTCACCTGCATCCGGTAGATGCCCAGGTTGAAGCCGTCGGTGCGGTCGTCCTCCGGCGCCGGGCCGCGCGTGACGACCAGCGGCCAGGTGATGAGCGGCGCCGGCTCGCCGGGCCAGCAGGTCTGCACCGGCAGGCGGCCGAGATCGACTTGACCGCCTTCCAGCACGACCTCCTGGCACGGCGCGGTGCGCACGGTCTTCGGCGCCATCGCCAGCACCTTGCGCGCCAGCGGGATCATCTCCAGCGCCTCGCGAAAGCCGCCCGGCGGTTCGGGTTGGCGCAGGAAGGCGAGCATTTCGCCGACTTCGCGCAGCCCCTCCGGCGTCCGGCCGATCGCCTGCGCCACCCGTTCGACGGTGCCGAACAGATTGACCAGCACCGGCATGTCCCATGTCCGGTCGCCGTCCTGCGGCCGCTCGAACAGGATCGCCGGCCCGCCCTCGCGCAGGGCGGCGCGGTGGATGCGCGTCATCTCCAGCGCGGGCGAGACCGGGCCGGCCTCCCGGCGCACCTGGCCGTCACGCTCAAGCTGGGCGAGGAAATCGCGCAGGGAGGCGAAGGGCGGTCCGGCGGCGTTCGCGGCGGTCAAGACGGGTTCTCGCGGCAGGATCGGGGCACGGTTCGGGCTCGCGGCTGGAGGGACCGATGCCAGACATGCGCCAACCGCGCCCCGGCGACAAGCGCGCCGAAGCCGCGCCGGCGGTTGCCATGACGGCGCCGGGCCGCCACTCTGGCGCCGCCATGGGACCGGGGGAGGGGCGATGGACGATGGAACGGAGCCGGGGCAGGGCGCACCGGCCGGGCATCTGCCGGCACGGGAACCGATGATGGCCGGGCCGGCGAATTTCATGCCGCCATCGGCGCTCGACCCGGTCGAGCGGGCGACGACCTATCCCTATGCCATTCCGGATTGCAGCTTCGTCTTCGGCCCCGGAGGCTGGCGGCCGGCGGAGATCGGCGCCGACCTCACCGCCGGCCGGCATCCGGTCCTCGCCTGCGGGTCGAACCGCGCGCCGGCGCAGCTGGCGCGGAAATATTTCGATTTTCCGACTGCGACGATTCCTGTGCAGCGTGCCTGGCTGGCCGATGTCGATATCGTCTATGCCGCCCACATTACCGGCTACGGATCGATCGCCGCCTGCCCGGTGCCGGCACCGGGCGTCCGGGCCGAAGTCTCGGTCGCCTGGCTGTCCGACGATCTGATGGCGCGGATGCACGCGACCGAAGGGCGCGGCCGCGACTACGATTACGCCGTCCTGTCCGGCCTCGATCTCGTGCTCGAAGGCGGCGGCAGGCTGGGCGAGGCCTTCGCCTATCTGTATCGCAGCGGCGCGCTGACCGTCCGGCACGGCACTGCCGGCCGCCGGCCGGTCGGCCTGGCGGAAATTGCCGCAACGGGGCGGGCCGGCCCCGTCTGGCCGCAGCCCCGCGCCATTGCCGAAGTGCAGCGCCGGCTCGGACACCGGGGCAGCACCGGGGATTTCATCCGCGAAAATATCGCCGACCCCGCCCTGCGCCGGGCGCGCGAAGCCCGCCTGCAGCGGGATGCCCATATCCCGGTCTGGCCGCGCTGCCGCATCGTGCCCTGAGCCGCCGACCGAAGGGGCGGGCGGCGTCATGGATGGGCCGGGCCGATTTCGCCCCGGCGGGAATTGCCCTATATCACCGTCGCTCCGGCACTCCCTTCCCCGCGCCGTATCCGCCGCCCGTCATGTCGTCAGCCTCCAGGCACGCCTTTGTCACTGGCGCCACCGGCTTTCTCGGCCGCAATCTGGTCGAGCGGCTGGCCGAGCGCGGCTGGAAGATCACCGCCGCCTATCGCAGCGAGGAGCGGTTTGCCCTGCTCCGGCCGTGGGATGTCGCCGGCGTCCGCTGCAGCGTGCTCGATCCGGCCGGCCTCGCCGCCGCGATGCCGGAAGGGGTCGATGCCGTGTTCCACCTCGCCGCCGATCTCTCCATGTGGGCGCGCCACGGCTCGCGGCAGCTGCGCACCAATGTGGACGGCACGCGCAACGCCCTCGCCGCCGCCGAACGCAGGGGTGCCGGCCGGTTCGTCTTCACCTCGAGCTGGAGCGCGTGGGGGCTGCGGCCGGGCGATCCGCCGCTGGCCGAGCGCGATCCGCAGCGCGGCATCGCCTCGCCGGTGCTGTACGACCGGACCAAGCAGGCCGCCGAGACCGTTGTCCGGCAGGCTGCGGCCGACGGCCTGCCCGCGGTCATCCTCAACCCCTGCCACATTCTCGGCCGCTACGATAGCCGCAACTGGGGCCGCATGGTCCGCATGGTCCATGCCCGGCGCCTGCCCGGCATTCCGCCCGGCTCCGGCGTGTTCTGCCATGCCGGGGCGGTCGCCGATGCCCACATCGCGGCGGCCGAAAGCGCCACGGCCGCCGGCAATTATCTGCTGCCCGGCCCGGCGGCCAGCTATGCCGAAGTTATCCGCACCATCGGGCGGGTGGCCGGACGCCCGGTGCCGAAACTTGTGTTGCCGCCATGGCTGTTCCGGGCGCTCGCCCATGCGTATAACGCCATTGGCAATTTGCGCGGCACGGAGCCGGAGCTGACGCCGCAGGCCGCGCACCTCATGCTGGCGAACGGGCGCGTGGCGTCGGACCGGGCGGCGCGGGAGCTGGGCTACCGCTCGCCCGATCTCGAATTCATGGTGCAGGACTGCTACGACTGGATGAAGCGGGCCGGCCTGCTCGACCGCTGAGCGCGCCGCGCCGGCGCCGCCCGGACAGAGCCTGACCGTACCCGCAACCGCAACCGCGCACGACAAGGATGGGGCCGCCCGAAACGATGCCAGACCCTCTCAACCGACTGGAAGACCTGCTGCGCGCCGCCCGCGCCGCCGGCGCCGACGCCGCCGATGCCGTCTATGTCGAGGGCGACAGCCTGTCCCACGCCCGGCGGCTCGGCGCCGTCGAGAAGATCGAGCGTGCGGAGGGGCGGGATCTCGGCCTGCGTGTCTTTCTCGGCCATCGCCAGGCCAGCGTCTCGGCCAGCGAGCTCGACCCGAAGGGCTTCGCCGATCTCGCCGACCGTGCCATCGCCATGGCCCGGGCCGTACCGGAAGACCCCCATTGCGGCATCGCGGCGGCCGATCTGATCGCCGGCGCGCCGCCGCGGCTGGCCATGGCCGATCCCGACGAACCGGCGACCGGGCTGCTGGTCGACCGCGCCAGCGAGGCCGAGGAGGCCGCCCGCGCCGTCGCCGGGGTCACCAATTCCGAGGGTGCCGAAGCCGCATGGGGCCGGACCCGGGTCTCGCTCGCCGCCACCAACGGCTTTGCCGGCAGCTATGAGCGCACATCGCACAGCGTCGGCGTTTCGGTCGTCGCCGGGTCGGGCGGCGACATGCAGACCGACTACGACTACCACACGACCGTCTTCGCTGCCGACCTGATGGCGCCGGCCGAAATCGGGCGCAGCGCCGGCGAGCGCGCCGTCGCCCGGCTCGGCGCCCGGCCGGTCGGCACGGCGAAGGTGCCGGTCGTGTTCGATCCGCGGGTTTCCGGCAGCCTGCTGCGCCACCTGCTCTCTGCCATCGACGGCGCATCGGTTGCCCGCGGCACCAGCTTTCTCAAGGATGCGCTCGGCACGCCGGTCATGGCGGCGGGCCTGACCCTGGTCGAGGACCCGCA
This sequence comes from Alphaproteobacteria bacterium, assembly GCA_965221475.1. Lineage (GTDB taxonomy): Bacteria > Pseudomonadota > Alphaproteobacteria > Bin65 > Bin65 > Bin65. The sequence continues at coordinate 2,492,132 of OZ244891.1, forward strand.
CCGCCCGCGCGGCCTGCGCTCGAAGCCGTTCGACGGCGAAGGGCTCGCCAACCGCCGGCGCAATCTGGTCGAGGATGGCGTGCTCGCCACCTGGCTGCTCGACCTGCGCTCGGCGCGCCAGCTCGGCATGGCCCCGACCGGACACGGCAGCCGGGGCACCTCCGGCCCGCCATCGCCGTCGCCGACCAATGTCTGGCTCGAACCGGGCACGGACTCACGCCGGGCGCTGATCGGCGCCATCGACAGCGGCCTCTATGTCACCGAGATGATCGGCATGGGCGTCAACGGCGTGACCGGCGATTACAGCCGCGGCGTCGGCGGCTACTGGATCGACAAGGGCGAACCCGCCTTTCCGGTGACCGAACTCACCGTCGCCGGCAATCTGAAGGACATGTTCCGGGCGATCGTTCCGGCCGACGACCTCGACCGGCGCTATGGCATCGACGCCCCGACCCTGCGCATCGATGGCCTGACCGTCGCCGGGCTCTGACGGGCTCTCCTTCGCACCCCGGCGTCCCCCCTCCGCCCGGTCAGCCGTGGCGGCGGGCGAGATGATCGAAGCTGGCGCCGACGATGGCGTCCTGGCGCAGGAAGCGGCGGGCCTCGCGGCCGTGGGCGTCCGGCACCGGGCGGATGCGGCCGGCGGCCTCGGCATCGAGCTGCAGGCGGGCCGCGCGCTCGAACCAGTAGGCGAGATAGGTCGCCTCCTCGACCGACCGGCCGACGGTCAGCAGGCCGTGATGGGCGAGCAGGATGGCGCTGCGGTCGCCCAGCGCGGCGGAGATGATCCGGCCCTCCTCGTCGGCGACCGGCACGCCCGGCCATTCGGGCAGCCAGGCGCAATCGTCGTAGAGCGGCATCGCGTCCATATGGCTGCAGACCAGCGGCCGGCCGATCATCGACAGGGCAGACGCCGCCGGCGGGTGGGTGTGGACGATGCAATGGGCATCGGGCCGGGCGCGGTAGATCCAGATATGGAAGCGCACCGCCGGATTGGCGATGCCGGCGCCTTCGAGCGTGCGGATATCCTCATCCACGCGCAGCAGCGATTCCTCGGTCGCTTCCTCGAAGCCGAGGCCGAGCGGCAGGGTCCACCAGCCATCGGGTTCGGCGCGGACGGTGATCTGGCCGGCCAGGCCGGATGAATGGCCGTTGGCGGCCAGGATGCGCGCCGCGAGCGCCAGTTTGGCCGGGTCCGGCCGGGCAGCCGGCTGCAGGCCGGCGTCGAGCGTGCTGTCGATGCGGGTGCGAAACTCGTCGGGCATGGCAGCCTCCGGCGACCGGCGGGAGAGCCGGCGGATGGCGAACCGGCCGCTGGCCGGCAGCGCCCCGCCTGCGTATCAGTTTACCCGGCCGGAAAACATTTGTAAGGTCCGGTTTCAGTAGTCCGGCCCGCCGGGTCTGCCGGCGGCCGGCGAACGAGAGAATTGAGGGAGGACTCCGCCATGAAACCTGTGCTCGCCGCGGCCGCTGCGGCCATCGCCCTGACGGCGCTTGCGCCGGCGTCCCAGGCCGCCACCGAATTCACCTTCTCCAACTGGATTCCGTGGACGCACAAGCTGTCGACGCGCCTGCTGGTCCCGCTGATGAACGATATCGAGAAGGCGACCGAGGGCCGGGTGAAATTCCGCCATCTGCCCAAGCCGGTGGCCCATCCGCGCGCCCATATGGATGCGGTCCGCACCGGCCAGGCCGGCGCCGGCTTCGGCGTCCACGGCTATTCGCCCAAGCGCCTGCGCGCCTATGCCTTCAGCGAATTTCCGCTGACCGGCGAGAGCGCGGTGGCGACCTCGGTCGCCTTCCAGCGCACCCACGAGAAATTCTTCCGCGACAAGGGCTTCTACAAGGGCGTGCACCTGCTCGGCCTGAACACCCACGGCCCCGGCGTCATCCATCATTCGCGCAAGCTGATCGGCTCGATCGCCGACATGAAGGGCCAGAAAATCCGCACCGGCGGCCCCGCGCCGTTCGCCATCGTCAAGGCCTGGGGCGGCACCTCGATCCGGCAGCCGGCGCCGAAATCCTACGAGCTGCTTTCGACCGGCGTGGTCGATGGCGTCACCTTCCCCTACGAGGCGCTGACCGGCTTCAAGATCGTCAATCTGGTGAAATACCACACCGAACTTCCGGGCGGCCTGTACAATTCCGGTTTCTACACCTTCATCAGCCAGAAGATGTACGACGGCCTTTCCGCGGCCGACAAGGCGGCCATCGGCAAGCTTTCGGGCGAGGCCTTCGCCTGGCGCGCCGGCAAGGTGTGGGACCGCAACGACGCCGATGGCCTGGCGGCGGCGAAGAAGGGCGGTCACACTTTCGGCAAGGCGACGGCCGAAATGCTGGCCTCGGTGCGCAAGATCAAGGCCGATCTCGAAGCGCGCTACAATGCCGATATGAAGAAGCAGGGCATCGACGGCCCGGCGGTGCTGAAATACTTCTATGGCGAACTGGCGAAAGTCCAGGCCATGAACAAGTAAACGCGGGCCGCCCGGCCGGGGGAGCTGCCCCGGCCGGAGCGGCCAGCGCCTTATTTTCGCCCGGTTTTCCGGCGACCGGTCCGGGCGAAGAACATGGCCGCAACCGGCCGGATCCGTTCGGCGGGCGCGGCGTTCGAGCAGGAGAGGAACTTCCATGGCCAGCTTCAAGGTCAACGGCCGGAGCGTGACCGCGGATGTCGACGACTCGACGCCGCTGCTCTGGGTGCTTCGCGACTCGCTGAATTTGACCGGGACCAAATATGGCTGCGGCGTCGCCCAGTGCGGCGCCTGCACGGTCCATCTCAATGGCGAGCCGGTGCGCAGCTGCACGACGCCGGTCGCCGATGTCGAGGGCGCTTCGGTGGTCACCATCGAGCAGGTCGGCAGCGAACGCATCGGCCGCGCCGTCCAGATGGCCTGGATCGCAAAGGACGTGCCGCAATGCGGCTATTGCCAGAGCGGACAGGTGATGAGCGCCGTCGCCCTGCTGCGCGACAACGCGGCGCCCGACGATGCCGATATCGACGAGGCGATGGAAGGCAATATCTGCCGGTGCGGCACCTATGGGCGCATCCGGGCGGCCATCAAGGCGGCCGCGGCCGATCTGAAATAGGGGGAAGCGCAACATGACCGACTCATCGTTCATGGACCGGATCGGCCACGCCTGGAGCGCCGCCGCCGGCGCGGCGGTCAGCCGCCGCCGCTTCATCAAGCTGACCGGTGCCTCCGGCCTCGCCCTCGGGCTCGTTCCCGCCGGCGTCGCCCGCGCCGCGCCGCTGAAGCCGGGCCAGCAGCCCGACGCCTTCCTGCGCATCGCACCGGACGGAATCGTGACGGTGCAGATCAACCGCCTGGAGTTCGGCCAGGGTTCGCACACCGGGCTCGCGCGCATTCTGGCCGACGAGCTCGATGCCGGCTGGGGCAGCGTGCGCGCCGAGCTCGCCCCGGCGGGGGAGGCCTACAAGGACCCGGCCTTCGGCATTCAGATGACGGGCGGCTCCAACTCCATCCAGAACAGCTTCGCCCAGTATCGCGAGCTGGGCGCGCGGGCGCGTGCCATGCTCGTCGCGGCGGCCGCCCGGGCGTGGAAGGTCGATCCGGCGAGCGTGCGCACCCGCAACGGCCGGCTGATCGCCGCCGACGGCCGCAGTGCCGGCTATGGCGAGATGAGCAAGGCCGCCATGGCCCTGCCGGTGCCCGCCAAGGTCACGCTGAAGAAGAGCAGCGAGTTCCGCCTGATCGGCAAGCCGGCCAACCGGCTCGATACGCCCGCCAAATCGACGGGCCGGCAGAGTTTCGGCATCGATATGCGCCGGCCGGGCATGAAAACGGTGCTGATCGCCCGGCCGCCGCAATTCGGCGGCACCGTCGCCGGCTTCGACGCGAAGCAGGCGCAGGCGGTCAAGGGCGTGGATCGTGTCATGCAGGTCGAGCTCGACCTGGGGGCGACGGGCGTCGCCGTGGTGGCCGACGGCTTCTGGCCCGCCCATATGGGCCGCGAACGCCTCGACATCCAATGGAAGGCGCCGGCCGCACCGGCCGACAGCGGCCGGCTCGACGCGCAGTTCAGCGCCCTGCTCGGCAGCGACGGCCTGCCCGCCCGACCCGGCGACCTTTCCGGCATGGCCGGCGCGAAGACGACGATTGCCGCGGATTTCCGCTTTCCGTTCCTCGCCCACGCGCCGATGGAGCCGCTGAACGCGGTGATCGAGCTTTCCGGTGCCGGCGCCGACCGGCGTTGCGATATCTGGACAGGCACCCAGTTCCAGACCATCGACCAGGCGACGGTCGCGGGCATCCTGAAGCTGAAACCGCAACAGGTGCGCATCCACACCATGTTCGCCGGCGGCGGCTTCGGCCGCCGCGCCACGCCGACCGCCGATTATCTGGCCGATACGGCGCGGGTGATGAAGGCGTGGCTCGCCGCCGGCCGGAGCGAGCCGCTCAAGGTGGTCTGGACGCGGGAGGACGATATCCGGGGCGGATATTACCGCCCGCTGACCATGCACCGGGCGGAGATCGGCCTGGCGGAGGACGGCCGGATCGCGGCCTGGAAGCACACCATCGTCAGCCCCTCCATCCTCAAGGGGACGGCGTTCGAGGCCTTCCTGGTCAAGAACGGCGTGGACCATACGGCGGTGGAGGGCGTTGCCGACACGGCCTACGATTTGCCGATTGCGGTCTCCGTCCACCATCCCACCGTCGCCGTGCCGATGCTGTGGTGGCGTTCGGTCGGGCATACCCACTCCGCCTTCGTGATGGAGACGCTGATCGACCGCATCGCCCGAGCGGCCGGCCGCGACCCGGTCGCCCTGCGCCGCGCCCTGCTGCACAAGCATCCGCGCCATCTGGCGGCGCTCGACCTCGCGGTGCAAAAATCCGGCTATGGGAAGAAAGCCCTGCCGGCGGGCCGCGCCTGGGGCGTGGCGGTGCACGGGTCGTTCCGCTCGGTCGTCGCCCATGTCGTCGAACTGTCGATGGAAGAGGGCGCGCCGAAGCTGCACCGGGTCACCAGTGCGATCCACTGCAATCTCGCGGTCAACCCCCGCTCGGTCGAGGCCCAGGTCGAGGGCGCCGTGCTGATGGCCATCGGCACGACGCTCGAAGGCTCGGAAATCACCCTGCGGGACGGCGCGGTCGAACAGAGCAATTTCGACAGCTACGTCATGCCGAGAATGCCCGACATGCCGCCGGTCGATGTGCATATCGTGCCGTCTTCCGACCCGCCGACCGGCGTCGGCGAGCCGGGCCTGCCGCCGCTGGCGCCGGCGATGGCCAACGCGGTCTTCGCCCTGACCGGCAAGCCGGTCGAAGCCCTACCGTTCCGGCTCTGAGCCGGCATCCGGGGGCGCTGCGGCCGCCTTGCGGGGCCGGGTACGGGAAATCCCGCCGGCCTATTGCGGCCCGCGCGCTTTACGGCTGCGCGCCGTTCGCCTACTCTCCCGCCCGCTAGCGGCGGCGACCTGCGCCGCGCGTTTGTACGGGAGGATTATCGATGAAAAAACTTCTCATTGCCGCCGGTCTCGGTTCGGCCCTTGCCGCCGCGCCGGCCGCCGCCGCCACGACGCTCACCTATGCGTCGTGGATTCCGTGGACCCATCCGATCAATATCAATCTGTACATCCCGTGGATGAACGCGATCGAGAAGGCGTCGAACGGTGCGGTGAAATTCCGCCGCCTGCCCAAGGGCATCGGCCATCCGCGGTCCTATCTGGACGCCGTGCGGACGGGCCAGATCGATGCCGGCTTCAGCGTCCATGGCTATTCGCCGAAGCGCTTCGCCGCCTACCTGTTCGCCGAAATGCCGTTTCTCGGCGACCGGGCCGTCGCCTCGTCGGTTGCGCTGATGCGCACGCACGGCAAATTCTTCGCCGCGAAGAACTATTATCCGGGGACCCGGCTGATCGGCATGAACACGCACGGTCCGGGCCTGATTCACCATTCGAAGAAGCACATCCTCACCCCGGCCGACATGAAGGGGCAGAAGATGCGTACCGGCGGCCCGATCCCGAAACGGATCGTCGAGGCCTGGGGCGGCGTGCCGATCCGGCAGCCGGCGCCGAAATCCTATGAAATCCTGTCCACCGGCATCGCCGACGGCATCACCTTTCCATGGGAATCGCTGGTCAGCTTCCGCATTCTGCGGCTGGTGCCCTATTCGACCTACATCCCCGGCGGCCTCTACAGTTCGAGCCACTATCTGGTCATGAACGCGAAGCAGTACGATGCGCTGTCGCCGGCCGGCAAAAAGGCGGTCGATGCCCATTCCGGCGAGAATTTCGCCCGCATGGGCGGCGCGGCCTGGGACAAGATCAACGATGAGGGCCTGGCCGCGGCCCGCAAGGCGGGCAACCGGATCGTGACCGCGCCGAAGGCGGTGGTCGATGCAGTCGCCACGCTCAACCGGGAATTCGAGGCCGAATATTTCAAGGCCGCGGAGGCCAAGGGGATCGACGGCCGGGCCGTGCTCGCCTTCTATCGCGCCGAAGTCGCCAAGCTGCAGGGCAAGTAAACCGTGACCGGCGGGGACCGGGAAGGGGCGGAGGCCGGGGTTTCGCCGCTCGCCTGGCGGATCGGCGTCCTGCCGCTCCAGGCGCTGGCGGCGATCTCCTGCCTCGTCCTGTTCCTGATGATGGCGATGACCTTCGTCGATGTCGCCGGGCGCTACCTGTTCAACAGCCCCCTGCCGGCGCTGGCCGAGATCATCTCGTTCATGATGGCCGGGCTGGTGTTCTGCGTCCTGCCGCTGGTCTGTTTCCGCGAGGGCCATGTCACCATCGATCTGCTCGACGGTCTGGTGCCGCGCGGGCTGAAGCGGGTCCAGGGCGTGTTCGTCAACCTCGTCTCGGCCGGCGCGGTCCTGTTCGTCGCCTGGCGCCTGTGGGTGAAGGCCATGACCCATCTGGAGTTCGACGAGGCGACCGATGAGCTCTACATGGATATCTGGCCGTTCAGCACCGGCATGGCGGTGCTGTGCGTGCTGGCGGCCCTCGCCCAGCTCGGCGCGGCGGCGGCCTACCTGACCGGCGCACGGACCGATCCGGCCGCATCCTCGGGGCAAAGCGCGTGACCGTCGCGCTGCTTGGTTTCGCAGCGCTGCTGACGCTGTCCTTCCTGCGTGTGCCCATCGCCTTTTCGATGATCGCCGTCGGTTTCGTCGGCATGAGCTGGTCGATGAACCTGGACGGCGCGCTCGCCAATGTCGGCCAGACCGCCTTCGATGCGGCGATCAATTATGAGCTTTCGGTCGTACCGCTGTTCGTGCTCATGGGCAATTTCGTCACCCGGGCGCGGCTGTCGGAGGAGCTCTATCGCGCGTCCAACGCCTTTCTCGGCCACCGCAAGGGCGGGCTGGCCATGGCGACCATCGTCGCCTGCGGCGGTTTCAGCGCCGTCTGCGGCTCCAGCCTCGCCACGGCGGCGACCATGTCGAAGGTCGCCATGCCGTCGATGCGGCGCTACGGCTATGACGACGGTCTGGCGGCCGGCGCGATCGCGGCCGGCGGCACCCTCGGCATCCTGATTCCGCCCAGCGTGCTGCTGGTGATCTATGGCATCCTGACCCAGACCAATATCGGCAAGCTGTTCGCCGCCGGCGTGATTCCCGGCATTGTCGGCATCCTGTTCTATCTGCTGGCGGTCCGCGCCGTCATCACCCTGTGGCCGGCGCTCGGCCCGCGCGGCGAGCGCACGAACTGGGCCGACCGGCTGCGCGCCCTGCGCGATGTCTGGGGCGTGCTCACGCTGTTCGTCTTCGTCATGGGCGGCATCTATGGCGGCGTGTTCAGCCCGACGGAGGCGGCCGGCATCGGCGCCGCCGGCGCCTTTCTGTTCGCCGTTGCCCGGCGCACGCTCGACCTGCGCGGCTTCTTCGCAGTGCTGATGGAAAGCGCGGCCACCACGGCGATGCTGTTCACCGTCCTGATCGGGGCGCTGATCTTCGCCAACTTCATCAATTTCACGACCTTCCCGCAGACCCTGCTCGATATCGCCGCCAATTTTGCCGACAATCCCTGGCTCGTCCTGGCCGCCATCCTGCTGATCTACGTTCTGCTCGGCTGCGTCTTCGAAAGCCTGTCGATGATCCTGTTGACGGTGCCGATCTTCTTCCCGCTCATCCAGGAGCTGGGGCCCGGCTTCGTGCCGCCCTTCTGGCACCTGTTCACCGGCGAGATGCCGGCGATGTGGGATCTGGTGGCCGATGTCGGGCTCGGCCTGAACCCGACCGAGGTCGCGGTGTGGTTCGGCATCGTCGTGGTGGTCATCACGGAGATCAGCCTGATCACGCCGCCGGTCGGCCTCAACGTATTCGTGCTGCGCGGCGTGCTGCCGGATGTGCGCACCACGACCATCTTCCGCGGCGTGACCGCCTACTGGATTGCCGACCTGTTCCGCCTCGCGCTGATCGTCGGCATCCCGACCCTGTCGCTGCTGCTCGCCAGCTTTGTCCGATAGATAGCGCAAGCACCGCGCCCGGCCCCCCCTGTGGCCGGGCAGGGGGCGCCCTATATTCTCTGGCATGATCGATGCCACGCCTCTGCTGCGCCTGTGGGCGCGGCGGCGCCTGCGCCGGCTTGCGTCCATGGACCCGGCGGCGGTCCAGCACGCCGAACTGCGGAGGCTGGTGCGCGCCGCGACCGGCACCCGGTTCGGCCGGGCGCACGGGTTCGGCCGCATCCGCACGGTCGCCGATTTCCAGGCCGCCGTGCCGATCCGCGGCTATGAGGCCTTCCGGGACGATATCTGGGGCGGCGATTTTCCCGTTCTCGCCGATATCGGCTGGCCCGGCCCGGTGCGCTGGTTCGCGCTCACCAGCGGCACCACCAGGGGCGCGACCAAATATATTCCCGTCACCGCCGCCATGATCCGCTCGAACCGGCGGGCGACGCTCGACATGCTGGCCCACCATCTGGCGGCCCGGCCGGACAGCCGGATACTGGGCGGCCTGAACTTCATGCTCGGCGGCAGCACCGATCTGCGGCCGCTGGCGCCCGGCATCCGCGCCGGCGATCTCTCTGGCATCGCCGCGGCGACCGTCCCTGCCTGGGCCGGCCTGCGGACCTGGCCGCCGCGGGCGCTGGCGCTGGAGCCGGACTGGGAGCGCAAGATCGGCCGGCTCGCCCGGGGCAGCCTCGACCGGGACATCCGCTCCATCGCTGGCGCGCCGAGCTGGCTGCTGCTGCTGTTCGAGCGCCTCGCCGGGCTGCGGCCGTCGGCGGGGCGGGACCTGACCCGGATCTGGCCGAACCTCGACCTGCTGATCCATGGCGGCGTGCGCTTCGAGCCCTACAAGCCGCAATTCGACCGCTGGCTGCGCGGCCGGCCGGTGGATTATCGCGAGGCCTATGCCGCCAGCGAAGGCTTCATCGCCAGCAGCGACCGGGCGTTCGGCGCCGGGCTGCGGCTCAATCTCGATATCGGGCTGTTCCACGAATTCGTGCCGCTGGAGGAGCTCGGCTCCGCCCGGCCGGTCCGCCACTGGATCGGAACCGTCGAGACCGGCGTCGACTATGCCATCCTGCTGTCGACCTGCGCCGGCCTGTGGGCCTGGCCGGTCGGCGATACCGTGCGCTTCGTCACGCGCGATCCGCCGCGCCTGCTTGTGACCGGGCGGACGGCGCAGACCATGTCGGCCTTCGGCGAGCATCTGACCGGCGAGGAAATCGACCGGGCGGTCAGCCGGGCCGCCGCGGCGGCCGGCCTTGCGGTCATGGATTACGCGATGGGCGCTGTTTTCCCGGACGGGGACCGTTCGGCGGGCGGCCATCGCTACGTTATCGAATTTGCCGGCGCCGTGCCGCCGGCAGCGCTGATCGACGGGGTTGCGGCGGCCATCGATGCCGATCTCGCCGCCGGCAACGAGGATTATGCCGCCCACCGGTCTGGCGGTTTCGGCATGCGGGCGCCGGCGGTCTCGGCGGCGCCGCCGGGCTTTTTCGCCGCCTGGATGAAGGGGCGCGGCCAGCTGGGCGGGCAGCACAAGGTGCCGCGCGTCATCGTCGATGAAGCCCTGTTCGGCGGGCTGCTGCGCGCGCTCGACGGGGCTGCCGGCGCCGCCGGGTCGCCGCCGCCGGCATAGCGCGCGGGGAACAGGGTGCCGGCACGGCCGGCGCCGCCGGTGCGGATTTGCCTGTCGGGCTGGCCGCGGAAGCGCTACAAGCGGGGCCGGATCGGCAGGGCCGATCCGTAAAAGGGCGCAATTCCCGGAGGGCCGGAGCGTGAACGTCATCTATGCCGCGCGCAAGATCATCACCATGAACCCGGCCCGGCCCCACGCCAGCCATGTCGCAGTGCGCGACGGCCGCATCGTCGGGGCCGGGACGCTGGAGGAACTGGCCGGCTGGGGCGCGCATACGCTCGACGACCGGTTCGCCGACAAGGTGCTGATGCCGGGCCTGGTCGAGGGCCACAGCCACACGATGGAAGGCACGCTCTGGGCCTATATCTATTGCGGCTTCTTCGACCGGATGGACCCGGAGGGCACGGTGTGGCCAGGCCTCAAATCCATCGACGCCGTGGTGGAGCGCCTGCGCGAGGCCGCCGCCCGGCTCGATATGCCGACCGCGCCGCTCGCCGGCTGGTCGCTCGACGCGATCTATTACGACAACCGGCGCATCAACCGGCACGATCTGGACCAGGTATCGACCGAACGTGCCATCGGTGTGCTCAACGCTTCGGGCCATATCCTCAATGTCAACAGCCGGGCGCTGGAGCTGGCCGGGCTGCTGAAGCCGGGGATCGACCATCCCGGCATTCCCCTCGGCGACGACGGTCTGCCGACCGGCGAGATGAAGGGTCCGGAGGCCATGGCGCCGCTCGGCATCCATACCGGGTTCGACCGCGACCTGCTGGCCTGCGACGAGCCGGGCATGCGCCGCTTCGCCAGGCTGTGCGTGCGCACCGGCGTGACCACGGCGGCCGATCTTGCCAATACGCTGCCGGACGATGCGGTGGAGATGATGCGGCGGGTGACCGCCGAGCCGGACTATCCGGCGCGCATCGTCTCGTTGCGCCGCTTCTACGGCCTGACGCCCGAGGCGCTGATCGAGCGGGTGCTCGAATTGCGCGACCTGAGCCAGGACAATCTGCGGCTCGGTATCATAAAGGTCGTGGCCGACGGCTCGATCCAGGGCTTCTCGGCCCGGCTGCGCTGGCCGGGCTATTATAATGGCGCGCCGGAGGGCCTCTGGTACACCACGCCGGAGCAGATGCGGGAAATCTATGCCCGGGCGCTGGCCGCCGGCGTGCAGGTCCACACCCACACCAATGGCGACGAGGCGACGGAACTCGTGCTGGATTGCCTTGAGGAGGCGCTGCGCAAGCATCCCGCCCCCGATCACCGGTTCACGCTTCAGCACTGCCAGCTGGCCGACGCCGCGCAGTTCCGGCGCATCCGGGCGCTGGGCATGTGCGTCAACCTGTTTCCGAACCACCATTTCTACTGGGGGGACCAGCATTACGGCATCACGGTCGGGCCGGAGCGCGCCGAGCGGATGAACGCCTGCGCGACCGCGCTGCGCACCGGCGTGCCGCTCGCCATTCATTCCGATGCGCCGGTCACGCCGCTCGGTCCCCTGTTCACCGCCTGGTGCGCCGTCAACCGCCGCACCGCCTCGGGCCGGACCCTGGGCGAGGCCGAGCGCATCGGCGTTGCCGATGCCCTGCGCACGATCACCCTCGGCGCGGCCTATACCTTCCACCTGGATGGCGAGGTCGGCTCGATAGAGGCCGGCAAGCGCGCCGATTTCGCCGTGCTGGAGGACGATCCCGAAAGCGTCGGCGGCGAGGCGCTGAAGGATGTCGGCGTCTGGGGCACCGTCCAGGGCGGCCGCATCTTCCCGGCGACGGACATCTAGATGGCTCCGGCCGCCCCGCCGCCTGCGCCGCTGCCGGTCACCGTCGTCGGCGGCTATCTCGGCGCCGGCAAGACCACGCTGGTCAACAGCCTGCTGCACCAGGCCGATGGCCGGCGGCTCGCTGTCATGGTCAACGAGTTCGGCGATCTGCCCATCGACAGCAGCCTGATCGAAGCGGCGGACGACCGCATCGTCAGCCTCGCCGGCGGCTGCATCTGCTGCAGCTATGGCGAGGACCTGGTATCCGGCCTCGCCATGCTGACGGAACTGTCGCCGCGGCCCGACCATGTGCTGATCGAGGCCAGCGGGGTCGCCTTTCCGGGCGCGATCGCGGGAACGGTCGGGCTGCTGGCATCCTTCGCGCTCGATGGCACGGTCGTGCTCGCGGATGCCGAAACCGTGCGCCGCCTTGCCGCCGACCGCTATCTCGGCAGCACCGTGCGGCGGCAACTGGCCGAGGCCGATCTGATCCTGCTCAACAAGTGCGATCTGGCGGCCGATCCGGATGCGCTGCAGGCCTGGCTGGGCGAGCATGCGCCCGGCGTTCGGATCGTGCCGACGGTGCAGGCCGAAGCGCCCATCGATGTGGTGCTCGGGACGCGGCCGGACAGCCATCCCTTCGCGGCCGGCGGGCAGCCCGCCGGGCACAATGGCGACCGGCTGCACGGCCATGCGCACGATCATGACCGCGACCACGACCACGACCACGACCACGACCATACGGGCGGCTATGCCACCGCCACGCTCGATCCGCCGCCTTCTGCCGATCCGGCAGCCCTCGCCCGCGCGCTCGCCGATCCGGCGCTGAACCTGTTGCGGGCCAAGGGCTTCGTCCGCCGGCCGGACGGCGCCATGGCGGCTGTCCAGGTCGTCGGCAACCGGTGGGCGGTCGCGGTCGCGGCCCCGGACGCGCCGGCCGGCCTCGTCTGCATCGGCCTCAGGGACCGGGTCGATCCCGCCGCGATCCGGCGGTCCGTCGCCTCCTGTGCGCTGCTGCCGCCCGGTGTACCGTCTGTAGCGGCGCGTGCCGGAGGGATGGCTCAGAAGGCGTAGCGCAGGGCGAGGCGGACCCCGTGGCTTCGGAACCGGGCCCGCGTCGGCGCCAGATCGAGCGGTATCGGCGCGCGGCTGCCGTCGAGCCGGATCACCCGGCCCGGCCCGCGGTCGGTCCTGACCGTGCCGAGATCGGTGTAGCGCCACGCCAGTTCGAGCGTCGTGCGCGGCGTGAGCGCGGTCGCCAGCCCGGCCGTCAGCATCCAGGCAACATCGATGCGCCGGCCGCCCGGCACGATGGTCGCGGTGTTCGGAAAGGTCATGCGCGTCTGGCCGATGGCGAGGCGGGCGAGGCCGAGGCCGGTGCCGACGAACGGCTCGAAGGTGCCGAGCCCCGGCACATCGAGTTTGGGCACGCCCAGGCCAGGCAGATCGATATAGACCGCCAGCATGGCCGAGGCGGCCGACGCGGTGGCATCGACCGACTGGCGGCTGGACGGCGAGAGCTGGCGGAAATTGGCCCGGCCGGAGAAGACGGCGCGCGGCCGGTACTCGAACAGAAGCTCGAAGCGCAGCGGCGGCGCGGCGGTGCCGAGCCCGGCTTCGAAGGCCGCCGCCGTGCCGAAATCGCCGGCCGAACGCAGCGGCGCGCCGTCATTGCCCGTCCCGCAGCCATACAGCGCGGCCGGCGCCGTGCTCGAACAATTCTCGTCCCTGAACAGGGTCCGTTCGGAAAATTCCAGCCCGGCCCCGACGCGCAGGTAAATATCGCCCGCCGCCGCGGCGCCGGCACTCGTGAAAACGGCGACAACAAGCGCGGCCGCGGCCAGACGGCGGATCGCGGCGCGGTCCGGCCCGCCGGCGTTCGGGCGAAGCGATGCGGGAACTTCGATCCTTGCCATGCCGGTGGTTCCTGCCGGTTGCGGGGCGCCCGCCTCAGTTGCGGCGTTCGAGCAGGCCGCGGGCGACGATGTGGGCCTGGATTTCGGCGGCGCCTTCGAAAATGTTGAGGATGCGGGCGTCGCACAGGACGCGGCCGATCTCATATTCCCCGGAATAGCCGTTGCCGCCATGGATCTGCAGGGCGTTGTCGGCGTTGGACCAGGCGACCCGGGCGGCGAGCAGCTTGGCCATGCCGGCCTCGATATCGCAGCGGCGGTCGCTGTCCTTCTCGCGCGCCGCGAACCAGGTCAGCTGGCGCACCATCATGGTCTCGACCGCCATCCAGGCGATCTTGCCGGCGACACGCGGGAAGGCATAGATCGGCTTGCCGAACTGGAGGCGCTCCCGGCCGTAGGCGAGGCCGAGTTCCATGGCGTTCTGCGCCACGCCGACGGCGCGCGCTGCGGTCTGGATGCGCGCGCTCTCGAAGGTCGCCATCAGCTGCTTGAAGCCCTCGCCCTCGGTTTCGCCGAGCAGGCAGGCGGCCGGCACCTCGAAGCCGTCGAAGCCGATCTCGTATTCCTTCATGCCGCGATAGCCGAGGACCGGGATTTCCCCGCCCGACATGCCCGGCGCCGGGAACGGGTCGGCATCGGCGCCGCGCGGTTTCGGCGCGATGAACATGGACAGGCCGCGATAGCCCGGCCGGTCCGGGTCGGTCCGGGCGAGCAGGGTCATGACATCGGCGCGGGCGGCATGGGTGATCCAGGTCTTGTTACCGGTCACCCGGTAGATATCGCCGTCGCGCACCGCCCTGGTGCGCAGGCTGGCAAGGTCGGAGCCGGTATTGGGCTCGGTGAACACGGCGGTCGGCAGAACCGCGCCCGAGGCGATCTTCGGCAGCCATTCGGCGCGCTGGGCGTCCGTGCCGGCCAGCCGGATGAGCTCGCCGGCGATCTCGGAGCGCGTGCCGAGCGAGCCGACCCCGATATAGCCGCGCGACAGTTCCTCGGTCACGATGCACATGGCGACCTTGCCGAGGCCGAGGCCGCCGAAATCTTCCGGGATCGTCAGGCCGAACACGCCGAGCCCGGCGAGCTCGTCGATCACCGGCATCGGGATCAGCACATCCGCGACATGCCAGCCATGGGCGTGGGGCGCGATCTTTTCGTCGGCAAAGCGGCGGAACTGGTCGCGGATCAGCGCCAGCGTCTCGTCGTCCAGCCCGTCGTCGCCGAATCCGCCCGCCGCGATGGTTTCGGCGAGGCGCATGCGGGTCTCGTTGCCGTTGCCGGCGGCGATCAGCGTCCGCGCGGCCGGGGTCGCGAAGGCGGCGACGGCGGCGTCCGGGACGCCCATATCCGCCGGGCGCACGATCTCCCCCTGGCTGATCGCGATGCCGCCCTGCAGCTGGGCGAGATATTCGCCGAACCCGGCCTGCAGGATGAGCCGTTCGGTCTCGCCGAAGCGGCCGGCGGCGTCGAGCCGTTCGGCCCAGGCCAGGGTCTGCTGTAGCGCGGCGACGCAGGTGTTGAACCAGGCGAGGCCGTGGGCGGCGAACTGGGCGCGCTCGAGCAGCGCCGGATCGACCCGGCCGGCCGGCGCGACAAGGCCGGCGACGGCGCGGCGCGCGTCCTCGTTCAGGCGCTCGGCTGCCGCCAGGGCGTCGCGGCAGACCGCCAGCGGGTCGGCCAGCGGCCCGCCGGTCGGAGCATTTCCGGCGGCAGGCGCGGCCGGGGCGGCGCGGCTGGTTTCGTTCATGGCAGGCCTGTCCGGTTGCGGCGCGGCATGGTGCAGGGCGGCCGGGCGCGCCGAACCCCCGTCGCGCGGGCAGGGGCGGGGAGCGGCGGCGGCCGGCGGGCGACGGCTCAATATTCTTCCGTCTGCCCGTCCTGTCGATGGTCCGGGGCGCAGTCATTTTGCCGCCAGTAGGCGGGGCTGGCCGGCAAGCGGTTGGCCGGCGGCAGATGCCGGAGCAGATGTTCGAGATGGCGCCGCGCGTCCGGCCCGGCCCGGTCGGTCGCCTCGACCTGCATCCGGCCGTTGCGGTTGCGCACCCGGATCGGGATCCAGCCGAAGGCGGCGAGCCGCAGCTTGCCCCTACGGTTCGGCGTCAGGCCGAGCAGCAGGATCGGCGCGCTGCGCCGCGCCAGACTGATCTGGTTGGAGACGAAATTGCCCAGCGAATAGGCGACCAGCCCCTCGCGGCCGTCGCTGGCGACGATTTTCTCGACCGGCTGCACGACATGGGGGTGGGTGCCGATAACAGCGGTCGCCCCGGCCTCGATGGCGGCGACGGCGAGGGCCCGCTGCTGCGGATCGGGCTCGTGCCGGTACTCGGCGCCCCAGTGCGGCGCCAGGAACACGGCATCGATATCGTCGCGCCGGGCGAGCGCAGCGACCGTGCCGAGCACCCGCTCCCGGTCGCGGTAGCACAGCAGCACCTGGCCGTGCCGGTCCGGCAGGCCGTTGGTGCCATAGGTGCAGCCGAGCCAGGCAATTCGCCGGGTCCGTCCGCCCCGGACGGTTTCGGTCACGGTATGCCAGGGCCGTTCGCTTGCACCGCGCCGGCGGGTGCCGGTGAATTTCAGGCCGGCGGACTCGATGGCCTCGATGGTCCGGTCGGCGCCGATGGCGTAGCGGTCGAGCGCATGATTGTTGGCGGTCAGCAGCACGTCGAAGCCGGCCTCGCCGAGGGCGCGGACGATCGACGGGTGATAGTTGAACATCGGATAGCCGCTGTAGACCCAGCCGTCCCACAGCTGCGCCGGCGCGGCGGTGGTGCGGCCGGTCTTCGTGATGCCGGCCGCCGCCGGCCCCTCCAGATTGGCGAAGGCGATATCGGCGCCGCGGATCAGATCGGCTATCGGGTGGAACAGGCTCTCGAAGCCGTCGCGCCGGGTGGCGGCAAAGCGCTGGACCGCGTCGTGCAGCAGCACATCGCCGACTGCGGCCACGGTGACTGTCGGCTCCGGTCCGCCGGCGCCCGGCGCGGCGTTGCGGAAGAAGATTCCGTCGCCGGCCGCGTTCATGGCGCTCCCCATCCCGGTCCCGGTCGCGCAGCCGGGCTTCGGCTCCGCCACGGCGGGTGCTGCCGACAGGAGCGCGACCGCGAGGGCGAGGGTGCACACGGCGCGGCCGGGGTCGCACGGCAGGAGGCGAAACGGGAACCGGACAAGGGGCATGGCGTGGCAGACATGGTGCGCCCGCATGGTGCGCGCGCCGCCGGGCGGGCGCAACCGCGAACGGCTCTGTAGCCGACCGGCGGGAAGCGGGCAATCGCGGGCGCCGGCCGCGGCGGTTTCGTGCTATCGGTGGCGCTCGACGAACGGGATTCCCCTGCCATGCGGCCTGTCCTTCCGGCGGCGCTTGCTGTCGCCCTGCTGCTGATGCCGCCCGCGCCCCTCCGCGCGGCCGGTTTCGATACCTGTCTGGCCAGCCTCAAGCGCGCGGCCGGCAAGGCCGGCGTGGGCAAATCGACGGTCCGCGCAGCCCTCGGCCTTTCGGTGCCGGATGCGCGGGTGCTCCGCCTGTCGCGGGAACGGCCGGAGACGCGCACGCCGATCCAGGACTATCTGGCCTTCATGGTCGATGCGGCGCGCATCCGCGACGGCAGGGCGGCAATGGCCCGGCACGCCGCCCTGCTGCGCCGGGTCGAGCGGCGCTTCGGCGTCGACCGCCATATCCTCGTCGCCCTGTGGGGGGTCGAAAGCGATTACGGGCGCAGCACCGGGCGGAATTTTCTGCCCCACGCCCTGGCGACGCTCGCCTGCAGCGGCGGCCGGCGGGCTTCTTTCTGGCGGCGCGAGCTGATTGCGGCGCTGCGCATCGTCGGCGACGGCGATCTGCCGCTCGACCGGCTTCGCGGCTCGTGGGCCGGCGCCTTCGGCCAGACCCAGTTCATGCCCTCGACCTATCGGCGCCTGGCGGTCGATTTCGACGGCGACGGCCGCCGGGACCTTGTGCGCTCGGTCGCCGATGCGCTGGGCTCGGCCGCCAACTATCTGCGCCGGGCCGGCTGGCGCACCGGGCAGCCGCGGCTGATCGAGGTGCGGCTGCCGAAAGCGTGGCGCGGGCCGGAAGGACGGCGCCACAAGATGACCCTGGAGAAGTGGGCATCGCGGGGCGTACGGCGGATGGATGGCCGTACGCTTCGCGGCCGCCTGCGCGCCGGCCTGCTCCGTCCGTCCGGCCCAAAAGGTCCGGTATTTCTGGTGTTCCGCAATTTCGACGCGCTGTATGCGTACAATCATGCCGAATCGTACGCCCTGGCGGTGGCCCATCTGGCGGACCGGCTGGCCGGGCGCGGCTCGTTTCGCGCCGCCTGGCCGACCGACAATCCCGGCCTGTCCCGCATTGAGCGCCGCCGGCTTCAGGAGCGGCTGATCGCCAAAGGCTACGATCCGGGCGCGCCGGACGGCCGGATCGGCCCCCGCAGCCGCGCCGCGATCCGCGCTGCCGAGCGCGATCTGGGCCTGCCGGTCACCGGCCGCGCCGCCCGCCGCCTCTACCGCGCCCTCGGCGGCAAGCCCGACGGCCGTTAGAACGGGTAGGCGGGCTGCTGCCTCAGGCGGCCTGGCGGGTTTCGCGGTCGATGATGTCGGCGATTTCGCCGACGATGGCGGTCAGATCGTAGTCCCTGGGGGTGTAGACGGCGGCGACGCCGACGTCCTTCAGCGTTTGGGCGTCGGCCGGCGGGATGATGCCGCCGGCGACCACCGGCACATCGCCGAGCCCGGCATCGGCCAGCTTGCCGACGACCTCGCCGACCAGCGCGACATGGCTGCCGGACAGGATCGAGAGGCCGACAAGATGCACATCTTCCTGCAGGGCGGCGGCGGCGATCTGCGCCGGGGTCAGGCGGATGCCCTCATAGACCACTTCCATGCCGCAATCCCGCGCCTTGACGGCGATCTGCTCGGCGCCGTTGGAGTGGCCGTCCAGCCCCGGCTTGCCGACCAGCAGGCGCGGCTGCCGGCCGAGCCGCTGCGCCAGCGCCGCGACCCGGCCGCGCACCGCCTCGAGGGCGGCGGCCGGTTCGCCCGAGGCCGGCAGCGTCGTCACGCCGGCGCCGATCCCCGTCGGCGCGCGATACAGGCCGAAAATGTCGCGCAGCGCTGCGCCCCATTCGCCGGTGGTGACGCCGGCATGGGCGCAGGCGATGGAGGGCGCCATGACGGAGCCGCCGTCGCGCACGGTGCGCTCCAGTTCGGCCAGCGCCGCCCGCGCCGCGGCCTCGTCCCGCGTCGCGCGCCATTCGGCGAGGCGGCGGCGCTGCCCGTCCTCGGCGGCCGGATCGACGGCGAGGAAGCCGGCGTCCTCCCCGGCCGCTTCGCCGCCGGCGCCCGCGGTCAGCGGCGAGGGCGCGCTTTCGGTCCAGCGATTGACGCCGACGACGACCTGCTCTCCGGCCTCGATGGCCGCCACCCGCTTTGCGTTGGCGGTCACCAGCTGCTGCTTCATATAGCCGGATTCGACCGCCGCGACGGCGCCGCCCATCGCCTCGATCCGGGCCAGTTCGGCCGTCGCCGCCTGCTTCAGCGCCTCGACCCGGTCGGCGATGACGGCGGAACCGTCGAAAATATCGTCATGCTCCAGGAGATCGGTTTCATAGGCGAGAATCTGCTGCAGGCGCAGCGACCATTGCTGGTCCCACGGCCGGGGCAGGCCGAGCGCCTCGTTCCAGGCCGGCAATTGTACCGCCCGCGCCCGCGCGTTCTTCGACAGGGTGACGGCCAGCGCCTCGAGCAGGATGCGGTAGACATTGTTCTCCGGCTGCTGCTCGGTCAGGCCGAGGGAATTGACCTGAACGCCGTAGCGGAAGCGGCGCAGCTTCGGGTCGGTGACGCCATAGCGGTCGGCGCAGATGCCATCCCACAGTTCGGCGAAAGCCCGCATCTTGCAGATTTCGGTGACGAAGCGCAGGCCGGCATTGACGAAAAAGCTGATCCGGCCGACCACGACGGGAAATTCCGCCGCCGGCACGGCGCCGCGCACCCGGTCGAGCATGGCGATGGCGGTCGCCAGCGCATAGGCGAGCTCCTGCACCGGCGTCGCCCCGGCTTCCTGCAGATGGTAGCTGCAGACATTCACCGGGTTCCATTTCGGGACCTCGCGGCAGGTGAAGGCGATCACGTCCGCGGTCAGCCGCAGCGACGGTTCCGGCGGAAAAATATAGGTGCCGCGGGAGAGATATTCCTTGACGATGTCGTTCTGGGTCGTGCCGGTGAGCTCCGCCCGCTGCGCGCCCTGGCGCTCGGCCGCCGCGATATAGAGGGCGAGCAGCCACGGCGCGGTCGCGTTGATCGTCATCGACGTGTTCATGCGGGCGAGCGGAATATCGCGGAACAGCGTCGCCATGTCGCCGAGATGGGAGATCGGCACGCCGACCTTGCCGACCTCGCCGCGCGCCAGCGGGTCGTCGGCATCGTAGCCGGTCTGGGTCGGCAGGTCGAAGGCAACGGACAGACCGGTCTGCCCACGAGCTAGATTGGTCCGGTAGAGCTCGTTGGACGCGGCCGCCGAGGAATGCCCGGAATAGGTCCGCATGATCCACGGCCGGTCCTTCGGCCTGTCCGATGTGGGGCGATCGGTCTGCATGGTCTCGGTCATCGGGTCGCTTCCGGCTCCCTTGGGGGATCGCCCGGCTGCGCCTCTCGGTGCCGTTCGGGCGGTTTCGCCGCACTGCATCAAGAATGCGTCCGCGCCGACGGCGAAATCAAGCGGTCAAACGCCCGCATGCGAACGTTTATTGCCCCATACGGCAAAATGGGTAATATTACG
This sequence comes from Alphaproteobacteria bacterium, assembly GCA_965221475.1. Taxonomy (GTDB): domain Bacteria; phylum Pseudomonadota; class Alphaproteobacteria; order Bin65; family Bin65; genus Bin65. The sequence continues at coordinate 2,512,620 of OZ244891.1, forward strand.
CACCATATCTGCCCCGTTTGCGCAATTTTATACCTTTTTTTGCGTTGCAGCATCGCAGGCAGGCCGCTATGACTCCCGCCCCGGTCCCGCCTGTGCCATGGTGGCGGCCGAAATGCGCCCGCCGGCCGGCTCCGGCCTCCGGGCGGACGGGTCCGGACCAAGGCGAAGGATAGCGACCGATGAGCCCAACCTCCCCCGCGATCGAGCTGGCCGACCACGCGACGCCGGCCGATCCGCTGATGCGCGGCGACAAGAAGGACCTCTACGAGGTCGGCGAAATCCCGCCCCTCGGCTATGTGCCGGCGCGCATGTATGCCTGGGCGATCCGGCGCGAGCGACATGGCGAGCCGGACACGGCGATGCAGGTCGAAATCGTCGACACGCCGGCGCTGGACAGCCGCGAGGTGCTGGTCCTGGTGATGGCGGCGGGCGTCAATTACAACGGCATCTGGGCCTCCCTCGGCACGCCGGTCTCGCCCTTCGACATTCACCGGGCCGATTTTCACGTCGCCGGGTCGGATGCCAGCGGCATCGTCTGGGCGGTCGGCGAGAAGGTGAAGAACTGGAAGGTCGGCGACGAGGTCGTCATCCACTGCAACCAGGACGATGGCGACGACGAGGAATGCAACGGCGGCGACCCGATGTTTTCGCCCTCGCAGCGCATCTGGGGCTATGAGACGCCGGACGGCTCCTTCGCCCAGTTCACCCGGGTCCAGGCCCAGCAGCTCATGCACCGGCCGAAGCATCTGACCTGGGAGGAGAGCGCCTGCTACACGCTCACCCTGGCGACGACCTGGCGGATGCTGTTCGGCCACCGGCCGCACATCCTGCGTCCGGGCCACAATGTGCTGGTGTGGGGCGCTTCGGGCGGCCTCGGCTCCATGGCGGTGCAGCTGTGCGCCGCGACCGGCGCCAATGCCATCGGCGTGATCTCCGGCGAAGACAAGCGCGATTTCGTCATGTCCCTCGGCGCCAGGGGCGTCATCAACCGCAGGGAATTCGACTGCTGGGGCCAGCTGCCGCCGGTCAACTCGCCGGAATACCGGACGTGGTTCGGCGAGGTCCGCAAGTTCGGCAAGGCGATCTGGGACATCACCGGCAAGGGCAACAATGTCGATTTCGTCTTCGAGCATCCGGGCGAGGCGACCTTCCCGGTCTCGACCTTCGTGGTGAAGCGCGGCGGCATGGTCGTCTTCTGCGCCGGCACCACCGGCTACAACATCACCTTCGACGCCCGCTATGTCTGGATGCACCAGAAACGCATCCAGGGCAGCCATTTCGCCCATCTCCAGCAGGCGTCCCAGGCCAACCGGCTGGTCATCGAGCGGCGCATCGACCCGTGCATGTCCGAGGTCTTTCCCTGGGAGGACATCCCTGAAGCCCATATGAAGATGCGCCGCAACGAGCACAAGCCGGGCAACATGGCCGTGCTCGTCACCGCCCGCCGCCCCGGCCTGCGCACCGTCGAAGACGCCATAGAGGAACCGGGCACCGTATAGGGCAGCGACATCGGGCCGGCTGCCCGGCTATCCCCTGCCCCGGCATTCCGCCAGCCGGATCGTCTTCGCCCCCAGCGCTTCGTAGCGCGCCTCGTGGCAGGTGAGGACGACGATCTGCAGGCGATCCGCTGCTTTCCTCAGGGCAAGCGTCATGCGGCGGAAGCGTTCGTCGTCGGTATTGACCAGCGGATCGTCGAGGATCAGGGCGGCCGGCCTGCCCTTCTCACGCAGCAGATCGGCCAGCGCCAGGCGCGCGAGCACCGCCACCTGTTCTCGCGCGCCGATGCTGAGACTGGCGAAAGGTTCCGCCACCCCCGACCGCACGATTCCATCGATTTCCAGCCCTTCCTCGGTCAGCCGCAATTCCGATTGCGGGAAGACCATGCGCAGATAGGGATGAAGCCGGTCGCGTACCGGGCCGAGGAACATTTCCTTTGCGGTTTGCTCGGCGGCGCGCAGCGTGTCCAGCAGCAGCTGCCATGCCTTTGCATCGGCCTCGATCCGGTCGCGTTCGGCGCGGGCCATTTCCAACCCGCCCTGTGTGCTCTCCAGCGCTTCGGCCAGCCCGTTCTGGCCGAGCGTGCGCAGTTCGATGGCCAGATCGCGCGCTTTCTGCCGGCCCTCCTCGATATCGTTGCGCAGCCGTGCGTGCGCCGCCCGGGCGCGCTGTGCTTCCATACGCACCCGTTCCGGGTCGAGGGAGTCGCGCTCGGCCTGCGCGGCATCGTGCGCCTTCCGGCAGTCTGCGAGCGCCTGCCCGGTTTCGGTCGTGTGCGCCTTCAGCGCATCGTCCGACGCAGCGGACCGCGCCTGCTTCAGTTCGGCCGCCAGCCCGGCAAGCCGGTCCGCCTTCTGAGTGCGTTCCGCTGACGCCTCAATGTGCTGCTTCTCGATCCGGTCGTACCGGGCCCTGGCCTCCTCGCGTCCGCGCAGCGCGTCTTCGGCTGCGGCCGCCGCTTCGTTACGGGCGGACTCTGCCTTCCGTTCCGCGGAACGGGCTGCATCCACATCGGCGATTTCCGCATTCTGCGCCAGTTTCGCCAAGGCGCTGCGCTTCCGGTGGACAGCGGTGCGCAGCTCGTCGACCCCCTCGGGCGCGATGCCGGTCAGCCGCCCGCACATGCCCATGATCCGCTCTGCCAGGGCCTGCCGTTCGCGCAGCGCCGTTTCGGCTGCCGCCAGGTTTTTCAGGTCCAGCCGCTGCAGCGTACCGTTCAGATCGCTTTCCAGTTCGGCAAGCTCGTCGCGCCGGCGCACGATATCCCCGCTACCCGGAGTCACCTCGACGGTGCCGAAACCCTGCAGTCGGAAGGTCTGGGGCTCGGTAATCCGGACCGGCTGGTTCGGTTCGATCGGCTCGCCGCCGGCCGAAACCGCCATGCCCGCCTCCGGGTCGAAGCGCAGTACTGCGGCTGCAGCGTCGAGCGCAGCCTGCCGGCGCGCGCGGTCCGCGGACAGCGTGCGGAGTTCGGCGACCGTATCCTCGTTCGCCGGATTGGCGGCCAGAACCTGCTTATCGCGCTCGAGCTCCTGCGCCAATGTTTCGGCCTCTTCGAGCTTGCCTTCCAGCGCCTGCAGTTCGGCGGCGGTCTCTGCACCTTCCCGCATGCGCCGAGCTGTCTGCCAGGCGGCATCCGCCGTATCCCGATCGCGGTTGGCCGCGTGGAAGCGCTGGTCCGCGGCTGCCAGCGCCCGCTCTGCGCTCGTGCGCTCCGGTTCGAGCGTATCGAGGGCGGCCTGTGCCTTCTGCAGCGCCTCCTCGGCTGCTGCGGCGTCGGCAACGAGGCGGGTACGCCGCGCCTTCTCCGCCTGGGCGGCGGTATCTTCGGCCTCGGCGCGTTCCATCTGCGCCCGCGCCATCTCCACCTTGCCCTCGGTCGCTTCCAGCCGGCGGACGGCGCGCTCCGCCTCTTCCTCCTCGGCAGCGGCTTTGGCCAGCGAGTCGTCGCGGTCGTGGCGGGCGAGCCGTTTTTGCAGTTCGGCAAGCCGGTCCACCTTCTCGTCGTAACTGTTTAGCTCGGCTTCCTGGCGCGCGCATTCCATCTCCAGCGCCTCGACCCGCTGGCGCGGCACCTTCAGAGCATCGCGCTCGCGGCCGGTCCGGGTGAAATATTTGCCGGCGCGCTGTGTCACCGCGGCGAGCAGCCGCCGTCCGCGCTCGCCGCCGAGCACCTGCCCGACTTCGCCTTCGATGGCTTCGCGCAGCGCCGCCTGGCTGTCAGTATTCATGTCCAGTGGTTCGAAGGCGCGGCCCTGCTCGACCCAGAGCAGGCCGGCAAGGCCACGATGCTCCGCTTTGGCGGCGCCGCGGCCCGGCTGGGAGAAGCCGAGCAGACGGCGCAACTGCTCCTCCGCGGCATCGCCCTGCCAGCGTTCGCCGCTGCTATTCAGCGACGCTCCGGGCTTCCGCGCGAAGGCTTTTTTCAGGCGGTAGCGCGTTCCGTCCAGTTCGAAATCGACCTCGACTGTCGGGCGCAGGCCGGCGGTGCCGAACGGGAGGATATGCTCGATGGAATTGCCAGTCAGGCCATGACGGTCGAAGAAAACGGCCTGGAGGGCCTTGAGAAGGGTCGATTTGCCTTCCTCATTGTCGCCCACGATCACCGTCAGGCCGGGGTCGAGGCCATCGATCTCCGCGCCGTCGGTCAGCTTGCGGAAATCACGGACGGCAAAGCGTTCGATCCGCATCGCCTACTCTCCCGTCCCGACATGGGTTTCGTAGAGCCGGACCAGCGCCATCGTCGCCACCCCGCGTTCGGGATCGGCCTCGTTGCCGGCGCGGGCTCGCAATTGCTCGACGGCGGAGCGCACAAAGCCGCTCCGGTCGATGCGGTCGAGATCGTCATCGCTCGGCTCGTCGATCAGGGCGTCGTGCCGGTCGTCGAGGTGGAGGAGCAGCGCCCGCCAACGTTCAAGGCACTCGCGCAGCCGGGTACGGGTTGCGAGGTCGGTCGCGCCGCTCAGCGTTAGCCGGACCAGACAGCGGCCCGTTTCCGGCGCCAGCCCGGCGATTTTACGGTCCAGCGCCTCGATATCGGCGGTGCCGCGGACCTCCTCTGCTATCTCGTGCCACAGGAAATAGCCGACGGGGACAGTTTCCACCGCGGGCGGCGCGCCCGGCTCCGGTACGGCGACGACCAGCGCATTGCCCGGATCGCGCGACTGGAAACGGTCCGGCTCCGGCGTGCCCGAATACCAGGTCCGCTCATCGACCCGGAACGTGCCGTGCCAGTCGCCAAGGGCCAGATAATCGAGGCGCGCGGTCTCCGCCCGATCAAGGGCAATCGGATTCGGCGACTCGGACGCGCCCGGCAGCAATTCCGGTATCGAGCCGTGGGCGAGGCCGACGCGAACCGCGCCGGCAGGCGTTTCGGCCCGGTCGAACCAGGCGGTCGGATCGTCGATCTCGTGACGGTGCCGGAGAACCGCCGGCAGCACGATGGCGCGCCCGCCGGCCAGTTCAATCGGCTGTTCGGGAGTGACGGCGAAATGCACATTGCCCGGCGGCTCCCGGTGGCGCAGCCGGCGCCAGACCGAATCGGCAAGGGCCGGATCGTGGTTGCCGGGGATGAATACCCAGTCGCCGGCGAAGCTTTCCAGTGCGTTAAGCATCTGGATCAGGGTCCGGTCGGCGACGGCGTTGGCGTCGAAGGCGTCGCCGGCGACGAGCACGGCATCGGCCTGGCGTTCGGTGGCGAGCCGGCCGACTGCCCGTACCGCTTCGACGCGCCGGTTGCGCAGGGCCGCACCAGCATCGCCCGGAATGTGGGCGAACTGCCTCCCCAGTTGCCAGTCCGCCGTGTGCACGAAGCGGAACGCCGCCATCCATACCTCCGCCAAGGGTTACCGGCCCGCGGTCTCGGGCTGATCCCGTTATTTCCACAACCGGAGGCCGGACAGGGAGCGCAACCGGCCGCTGCGGCAACGCGCTGCGGGCTCGCGCTGCTCCCTCGATACGCCCCGGATTTTATCCGGGGCTAATCGGGGTAAGGGGATTATTGTTGTTTTTCAATTTATTACACACAAAACACCTTTGCCCTCATCCCGAGTAGCTGCCCGAAGAGCGGCGTATCGAGGGAGGGCCGTATCGCGGGGCCGCCTGTCTCGATGGGGCGGCCTTGTCGTGCTGCCTTCAGGCGACGGCGACGGCGTCGATTTCCACCTTCCATTCCGGGCGCACCAGGCCGGCGACGATGATGGTGGAGGAAGCGGCCCGGCAGTCCGGCCCGAGATGCCGGCGCCGGGCGGCGGCGAGCAGGGGCACCGGCTCGGCATCGAGAATGTAGGTGAGGGTGCGCACGATGTTGGCCGTTGTCATGCCGGCCGCCTCCAGCACCGCTTCGATATTGAGCCAGGTGCGCTCGATCTGCGCTTCGATATCGTCCGGTATCGTGCCGTCGGGCGCGACCCCGACCTGGCCGGAAATATGCAGCAGGCGCGATACGTTCACGGCCTCGACGCCCTGGTCGTAATGGCCGAACGGTCCGGCGATGCCGGCGGGATTATAGGTCTCGATCACGGATAGCCTCCCTTGCCGGCCCGAACGATGGCCGGTCGGTCCTGTGGCGCGGCGCGCCGGTTGCTCCCTCCGGCGCCCCGGCCCGGCGTCATGGCCGCGCCCGGAAGCCGGGCGCCGCCCGGCCGGGCCGCCGCCCGGTTACGCATGCAACTCCTGGGCCATGCGCGTTCCGTCGGGCGCCGTCTCCGCCTCCGGCGCGGCGACCGCGCCCGGATCCTCGTGCAGCGATTTGATGATGCCGAAGGTCATGGCCAGCAGGATGATGCTGACCGGCAGGGCGGCGGCGATGGAGGCGGTCTGCAGGGCCGCCAGACCGCCGGCCACCAGCAGGATGGCGGCGACGAAGCCCTCGCCCAGCCCCCAGACGATGCGGAAGCGCTGGGGCGGATTGTCGTCGCCCATGCTCAGCATGGTGGTGATGACCAGCGTCCCCGAATCCGACGAGGTGATGAACCAGGTCGCCAGCAGGATGGTGGCGAGCGCCGCCATGATCCAGTTGAGCCAGCCGACCCCGGTCACCAGGTCGATGGTGGCGTACAGCGCCGAGGGCAGGTTCCAGTCGCGCACCAGGTTGGCGATGCCGGCGGTGCCGACGCCGCCGGCGGCGTTGAGCTCGAGATAGATCGCCGTCCCGCCGAACATGCACAGCCACAGGAAGGCGATGGATGTCGGCACGAACATGACGCCGAGCATGAATTCGCGGATCGTCCGGCCCCGGCTGATGCGGGCGATGAACATGCCGACGAACGGCGCCCACGAAATCCACCACCCCCAGTAGAAGATGGTCCAGCCGCCCTGCCAGGCGGCCTCCGCCTTGCCGTTGAAGGTCTGGAAGCCCATCGGGATCACGTTCCAGAGATAGTCGCCGACCGAGGTGACGAAGAAGCCCATCAGCCATTTGAACGGCCCGCCGAACAGGAAGAAGGCGAGCAGGACGGCGCTCAGCCAGATATTCCATTCCGAGATGATGCGGATGCCCTTGCCGACGCCGGAAACGGCCGACAGGGTCGCCACGCAGCTGATTACGGCAATCAGGATAATCTGGGTGAGCAGGCCCGGATCGATGCCGAACAGGTGCTGCAGCCCGGCCGCCATCTGCGACACGCCGAGGCCGAGCGAGGTCGCGACGCCGAACACCGTGCCGAACACGGCCAGCAGATCGACGGCGTGGCCGACCGGCCCGTAGATCCGGTCGCCGATAAGCGGGTGCAGGGCCGAGCGCAGGGTCAGCGGCAGCTTCTTGCGGAAGCCGAAATAGGCCAGGCACAGGCCGACGATGACGTAGACCGCCCAGCCGTGGAAGCCCCAGTGGAAATAGGTTACGCGCATGGCGGCGACGGCGCGCTGCTCGTTCATCGCCGTATGGCCGGCCATGTCGGCGAACGGATTGTTCGGATATTTCCACGGCTGGGTATTGTCGAAATAGAACATCGGCTCGGCGATGCCGAAGAACAGGATGCCGATGCCGACCCCGGCCGAGAACAGCATCGCGAACCAGGAGAAATTGGAAAATTCCGGCCGGCTGTCGTCGTCGCCCAGGCGAATCCGCCCGAACCGGCTGAACATCAGGTAGAAGCAGGCGAACAGCATGACGACCAGCGCGGCGACATAATACCAGTTGAGCGCCGCTTCGATCCAGCCGCGGACCGCCGAATAGATGTCGTTGGCGAAACTCACATTGAGCGCGGTAAAGACCACGAAGGCCACCACCATGCCCTTGGCCGCCAGCCCCATGCCGCTGTGCAGCCCCTTGAAGATACCCGCTTCCGCCACGAGATTCCGGTGTACCGACATAGCCCCCTCCGCTTCGCTCTCCGGCACCCTAGCATGGCGGGCGGGCGCCGCGCCATGATATTGGTGCGCCTGCACGCGAAGAGCGGAAGCCCGGTATCCGGCCGGCCGGCCGCCGGCGGCCGCCTACGCTTCGGCATCCGGCTCCAGAATCGCGCGCAGATAGGCGATATGGTCGCGGAAGGCGCGCTGCCCGGCCGCCGTGATGCGCACGCGGGTGCGCGGCCTGCGGCCCTTGAAATCCTTGACGATCAGGACATAGCCCGCCTTTTCCAGAACGGTCAGATGGGTGCCCAGATTGCCGTCGGTGGTGCCGATGGCCGCTTTCAGCCGGACGAATTCGAGCCGCTCCCCGGCCGGCAGCGCGTTGAGCGCCGCCAGGATGCGCAGGCGCGTCGACTGGTGGACGATTTCGTCGGGCCCGCTCATCGCGCCGGCCTCGTCCATACGCCGCCGGCGAGCAGCACGGCGCCGCCGAGAAACGGCAGGATCGGCTCCAGCCAGCCGGGCGCGAGAAAGTGCAGCCCGACCGTGGCCGCGGCCAGCAGCGCCCCGACCGCGGCATAGCGCAGGCCGAACCAGCAGCCGGCGACCGTATAGGCCGCCGCCACCGTCAGCGCGCCGAACGCCAGCGCCTCGGACGGTGTGACCGGCCCCAGCACGATCAGCGTCAGTATAACATACGCCGCCAGCGCCGACGCCGTGGCGAAGATGCGGAACATGAAAGCGATGCTTTCCCCGCTCCGCCGCGCCTGGCGGGCGGCCAGCCAGCCGGTGCCGGCCAGCCCCGCACCGTCCGCGACCGCCCAGCCGATGGCGGTGTGGGCCGGCGCCAGAATGCCGGCAATGCCGCCGGCGATCCACACGACACCCCACAGCAGCAGATAGGGGCTGGCAAAGCCGTAGCCGAACAGGGTGCGGCTGCGGCGCCCGGTCGTATCGGCCGCGCGCAGCGCCGCTGCAGCGTCGTTCCGGTCTGTAATCATGATGCCCTCCATAGCTCGATCCCTTCGATACCGATAGTATAATGCAAATTACTCTGTGTTCAAGAGTATTTTTCAATACCGAAGGAAGAGGCGCCTTGGGGAGCAAGGCATCGAAAGACCGGAATGGGGAACGGGCGTCCCTCGATACGCGGCCTGCGGCCGCTACTCGGGATGAGGGCAGAGGTGGTTTTCGAATCTAATCTATTGAAAAAAAAACAAAACCCTCATCCCGAGTAGCCGCCCGAAGGGCGGCATATCGAGGGAGGCCGTATCGAGGGAGGCGGCGTATCGAGGTCCCCCGGATCGGCTAGAACGGCACGCCGAGGGCGCGGGCGAGGAAGGCGACGAAGCCGGAGCCGGTGCGGGCAATGGCGCCGAAACGGTCGGGGAAATCGGCGCTGCAGGCCTCGGCTTCGGAAAATCGGGCGACCGCGACGAAGCTCTTGCGCTTCAGATCGGCGATGGCCGGATGCGCCGGGTCGATGCCGCGCGGCGGCCGCTTCAGCGATTCGCCGGTCAGCTCGAACGTCGCGCGGAAGTCCGGCGCCGCCACGATGCGCTGCCACGGCCCGGTGCGCGCGACGATGGCGTCGCGGATCGCGGTCAGGGCCGGGCCGTCCGGCCGCCAGATGCCGCAGCCGGCAAAGCAGGCGCCCGGCTCCAGATGGAGATAGAAGCCGGGCGCGTGGGCATTCCGGCCTGCCTCGTGGCGGAAATGGGCGCCGACATTGGTCTTGTAGGGCGTCTTGTCCTTCGCGAAGCGCGTGTCGCGATAGATGCGGAACAGCGATCCGCCATTGGGGCGCGGATCGGCGCGGAAATGCGGGCTGATCTCCGCGAGCGGGCCGGCGAAGCCGGCGATCAGGTCGAGCATCGGGTCGCGCACATCGCGCAGATAGCGCGCCTTGTTGGCCTCGAACCAGGGCCGCTCATTGTTGGCCTTCAGCTCGCGGAGGAAATCGAACAGGGCGGGCGCGATCGGCGGAGTCGTCATCGGCGCATTCCATCGGGCCGCGGCCGGGCGGTCGCGGCGCCGTCGCGGGCCGGGCGGTGGGGGATATCGGCGCGGCCCGACCATAAGCGCGCGGTCGGCCGCCGTCCAAGGCCTTGTGGCGGAATCCCTGCCGGCGCGCCGGCGCGCCGACCGACCTTCGCGAACGATCCGAATCGACCGACTAAACAGGTGCGGGCGGGTATGGTATAGGGCGTTCCCGGCAGCGCGCTGGCCGCGGCACCGCTCGTTCCGGGGCTGCCGGACGATACCGGATCGCCGCGGTGCCCCACCGTTTCAGGAACGGGCCTGGAAGGAGGGCGGGCGTCATGAGAAGGATCACGCGGCGGACGGCGCTCGGCGCCGGGATCGGCGGCGGTCTGGCGCTGTCATCACCGCTCGTCCATGGCGCGTCCGACAGGGTCTACGGCCTGACCGACACGGAGATCGTGCTTGGCATGTCGGCGGCCTTTTCGGGCCCGTCGCGCGGCCTGGGTATCGAGCTCTATCGCGGCGCGATGGCCTGCTTCAACCATGTCAACCGGGCCGGCGGCGTCGGCGGCCGGCGGATCGTCGTCCGAACCTACGACGACGGCTACCAGCCCGCGCCTTCGGTGGAGAACACGGTCAAGCTCACCCTGAACGACCGGGTGTTCGCCCTGTTCGGCTATGTCGGCACGCCGACCGTGACCCGCGTCCTGCCGCTTTTGAAAAAGTTTCGGAAAGAAAAGATGTATCTCTTCTTTCCGTTCACCGGGGCCCAGCCGCAGCGCCAGCCGCCCTATGGCGAATTCGCCTTCAACCTGCGCGCGTCCTACCGCCAGGAAACGGCCGGCCTGGTCGATAATTTCGTCGCCATCGGCCGGCGGCGGATCGCCGTCTTCTATCAGGCCGACGCCTATGGCCGCAGCGGCTGGGCCGGGGTGCGCCGGGCGCTGGCCAGATATGGCGAGCGCATCGTTGGCGAGGCGACCTACCGGCGCGGCCAGAAATTCACCAGCGTCATGCGCCCGCAGGTCGAGATATTGAAGGCGGTGAAGCCCGATGCGGTCATCTGCATCGGCGCCTACGCCGCCTGCGGCGCCTTCCTGCGCGATGCGGTCGATCTCGGCCTGCACGTGCCGATTGCCAATGTCTCCTTCGTCGGCAGCGAGAATCTGGTCAAGCTGGTGACCGACCGGCAGGAGGACGGCCGGCGCTACACCCGCCTGCTGGTCAATTCCCAGGTCGTGCCCAGCTATGAGGATGTCTCGATTCCCGCGGTCCGGGAATATCGCGAGCTCATGCAGCGCTACGATCCGAAACCGCCGCGCGAGCTGCTGAGGGAGCCCTACACGTCCTTCCTGCACAGTTTCGTGAGTCTGGAGGGCTTTCTCGATGCCAAACTGATGGTCGAAATCCTGCGCCGCCTCGGCAGCGCGCCGCGGCGCGAGAAGCTTCCGCAGGCCGTGTTCTCCATCGACAATTTCGACCTCGGCATGGGCGTTCCCGTCTCCTTCGGCCCGGAGCGCCGCCAGGGGCTGGACCGGGTCTACTACACCGTGGTCGAGGACGGCCGCTTCGTACCCCTCAAAGACTGGAAGGGCAGATTCTAGCGCCATGAAGATTCAGAAGCTGTTCCAGAAAACCCTGTTCGGCATTTTCATGCTGTTCGGCGCCATCGGCATCTCGACCTCGGCGCTGTGCATCTACACGGTCGATACCGAGCTTTCGAAGGAATACGAGGTCAACGCCAGGGGCATCTCCAAGACGATTGCCGACGCCAGCGTCGATTTCCTCCTCAATCGCGACATGTCGGCGCTGCAATCGCTGATCGACCAGTTCGTCGAGATTCAGGGCATCAGCTATATCTACATCACCAGCGAGACCGGCGAGTATGTCGCCCACACTTTCGTGCCCGGCATTCCCGGGGAAATTCTGAAGGGCGACCCGGAGGACGCCGCCACCATCCGGCGCAGCCTGCCCGGCATGGGCGATTTCGTCGAGGTCAGCAGCCCGATCCTCGCCGGCGTCGCCGGCCGCGTCCATATCGGCATGGATACCGGGCTGATCGCGCTCAAGATCCAGCGGGCGATCGGCCAGCAGGTCTATCTGATCTCGACCATCTTCGTCATCGGTGTCATCGCGGCGATCTGGCTGGTCAACCTCGCCGCCCGGCCGGTTTCGAATGTGCTCGACTATGCCGCCAGCCTGGCGCGCGACGGTGGCGCGGCCGGCGACGGCAGCGAAGTTCTGGCGCGCGACGACGAGGCCGGCCAGCTCGCCCGCCTGGTCCAGCATATTGCCGGCGCCGGCCCGGAGCCCGCGCCGGCCGGCCGCGCCTGATGCCCGCAGGCAGCGACGAACCGGTGCCGGACCGGCCATGACCCTGCCGCGTGCCCTGACGCTGGTGTTCTGCACCGTGCTGCAAATCTGCTTCGGCACGGTCTATGCGTGGAGCTTCTTTCAGACCCTGCTGGTCCGGCAGCTCGGCTGGACCTTCACCGAGACGGCAATCGCGTTCAGCCTCACCATCTTTTCGCTCGGCTGCTCGGCCGCCTGGGCCGGGGCGGTGCTGCCGCGGTTCGGCCCGCGCAAGCTGGCGATCATCGGCAGCACCATGTTCGCCGGCGGCTATCTGCTGGCCGGCCTCGCCCTGCAGATCGATTTCCTGCCGCTGTTCTATATCGGCTATGGCGTGATCGGCGGCGCCGGGATCGGGCTCGGCTACGTCACGCCGGTGGCGACCGTCGCGAAATGGTATCCCGACCGCAAGGGTCTGGCGACCGGCATCGTCGTCATGGGCTTCGGCGTCGGCGCGCTGGTGCTCAGCAAGCTGCTCGCGCCCATTCTCATCGTCACCACCCAGGGCGACCTGCCGATGGTGTTCATCTGGCTGGGCGTCGTCTTCGCGGCGATTCTGCTGCCCTCCAGCGTGCTGCTGGGCGATCCGCCGCCCGAATACACGCAGGCGTTCACCGGCGCCGGTGCGGGCGCGGAGGACGATGAGGATGAGGGCACGGTCCGCCAGTGCCTGAGCTCGCGTGCCTTCGCGATCATGTGGATCGTCTTCTTCTTCAATATCGCCGCCGGCATTTCGGTCATCAGCTTCCAGTCGTCGCTGCTCCAGGATGTCTGGGGGCTGGCCGATCCCTCGGTCGAGCCGGAAACGCTGGCCGAATACGGCGCGACGCTGATCGCCGTCAGCTCGCTGTGCAATGGCATCGGCCGCCTGTTCTGGGGTCTGCTTTCCGACCGGATCGGCCGGGTCCGGGTCTTCCGCATCCTGCTCGCCACCCAGATGGTCGTGTTCGGCATTCTGATGACCGAGAGCAATCCGTGGGTCTTCTCCGCCCTGGTCTGCTATGTGCTGCTGTGTTTCGGCGGCGGTTTCGCGACCATGCCGTCCTTCGTGCTCGATGTTTTCGGCGCGAAGAAAATGTCCGTAATCTACGGCGCCGTTCTGACGGCCTGGGCGGCGGCCGGCATTTTCGGCCCGGTCTTTGTCGGTTATGTCAAGGACCAGTATCCCGACCGCGCCGTCATCTACTGCTTCCTGAGCGGAGTCCTGATCCTGGGTCTCGGCTTCACCTTCTCCTACCTGCTGAACGACGACCGGCTCCGCTTCGCCCGGCCGACGCTCGCGGGCACCCTGCGCCAGTTCGGCATCCCGGTTTCCGGCGCGCGGCAATAGCGGTCGCGAACCGCGCCGCCCGCCCGCAAGGCCGGCGGCGCAGACCGCATTTCGCGCCCTATCGCCAGCCGGCCCGGTCGGCCAGGCGCACCGCCTCCTTCTGGTAGCGGGCGAGTTCGGCAAGCGGCAGCGCATCGGCCCTGAACGCGCCGAAACCGGCGACGACCCGGCCCGGCCGGACATCCGTGCGCACCGGATATTCGTTGACGATGCGGGCGTAGAGCTCCTGGGCCTCGCGGCTGGCGAGGAATTCGATCAGCTTCACGGCGTTCGCCCGGTTCTTCGCATGCTTCGCCACGCCGGCGCCGGAAATATTGACATGCGCGCCCCGGCCGTTCTGGTTCGGCCAGAACAGGCGGACCGCGGCGGCGGCCTTGCGGTCGCGCTCCTTCTTCGACCTGGCGAGGCCGGCAAAGTAATAGGTGTTGGCGATGGCGATATCGCATTCGCCCGCCGCCACGGCGCGAATCTGGTCGCGGTCGCCGCCGGCCGGCTTGCGGGCGAAATTGCGCACGAAGCCGTCGGCCCAGGCCTGGGCCTTCGCGACACCGTTGGCCGCGACGATCGAGGCGATCAGCGACTGGTTGTAGACGTTGGACGAGGAGCGGATGCAGATGCGGCCCTTCCATTTCGGATCGGCCAGCGCCTCGTAGGTCGAGAGGTCCGCCGGCTTGACGGCGGCCGGATTGTAGAAGATCGGCCGGCCGCGCACCGTGAGGCCGAACCAGCGCCCTTCCGGATGACGGTAGCGGGCGGGGATGGCGGCCTTCAGCACAGCCGAATCGAGGGGCTGGAAGGCGCCCATCGCGTCGAGGCGGATCAGCCGGGCGGCGTCCACGGTCAGGATCGCGTCGGCCGGGCTCGCTGCGCCCTCGGCCCTGAGCCGGGCCATCATGCCCTTCTTGAGAAAGACGACATTCGCCCGGATGCCCGTCTTCTCCTCGAAACGGTCGAGCAGAGGCTTCATCAGCACCGCCTGGCGATAGGAATAGACATTGACCTGCCCGTCGGCGGCAGCGCCGGTTGCGGCAAAGGCCATGCCGGGCAGCAGCGCGGCGGCGAGGAGCGGGCGGGTTCGAATCATCGGTCGGGGCCTCCGGGGTTCGATGCGATTGATAATCATTCGCAAAATGTCGGCGCATGCCGGGTGCGTCAAGTAGCAATTGCGAACGATTCGCAGCAGGATGTCGCAGGTCTACAGCCGACCGCCATACAGGACCGCCGAAACGATCTCATGCGGCTCGGCCGCCAGTTCGAAAGGGTGGGCGCCATGCATGGCCACCATGCGGCCGCGGGCGGTGAGGCCGACGGCGGGGCCGGCTGCGGCGCCGGCCGGCGAACCGGCTGCGGGGCCGGCCTCCGCCCGGCATCGGGCCCGGTCGTAGCCGCGCACCAGGCCGTTCGCCCGCGCCGTGCGCACCGCTGCCGCCCCGAAGCGGCGGGCCAGCAGCTCCTCCCCGACCAGGCCGTCGGGCAGGCCGTACATGGTTTCCAGGTCCAGCAGCAGCGCGAGCATGGCCGTGTGCCCTATTGCTAATGATAATCATTCGCAATAACAGGATGCCGATGCCGTGGCAACGGCAAAATCCGCTTGCCCGGCCGGGGTGGCGCGGCGGCGGTCGCCCGCGCCTTCGATCCGGCTGCCCCGCGCCGGTGCGGCTTGACCGGCCCCGCCGGCCGTGGGAAGGCAGGGCGTCCCGATTGCGGAGCGTGCCATGCCCGATCCCGAATTCCTGAAATTCGATACGCTCAGCCTGCACGCCGGCCAGCATCCGGACCCGGCGACCGGCGCACGGGCGGTGCCGATCTATCAAACCACCTCCTATGTCTTCCCGGATGTCGAACAGGCCGCCTCGCTGTTCAATCTGGAGCGGGCCGGCCACATTTATTCGCGCATTTCCAACCCGACGGTCGCGGTCCTGGAGGAGCGGCTGGCGGCGCTGGAGGGCGGCGTCGGCGCGGTCTGCACCGCCAGCGGCATGGCGGCGATCCATCTGGCGGTGGCGACGCTGACCGGGCAGGGCGGCCATATCGTCTCGTCCGGCTCGATCTATGGCGGCACCCATAATCTGTTCACCCATACGCTGCCGCGCTTCGGCATCGCGACGACCTTCGTCGATCCGCGCGATCCGGCGGCCTTCGAAGCCGCGATCCGGCCGGAGACCCGGCTGGTTTTCGGCGAAACCCTGGGCAATCCGGGGCTGGAGGTCATGGACCTACCGGCGGTGGCGGCAATCGCGCACCGCCACGGCATTCCGGTGATGATCGACAATACCTTTGCCACGCCCTGGCTGTTCCGGCCGCTCGAGCACGGCGCCGATATCGTCATGCATTCGGTAACCAAATTTCTCGGCGGGCACGGCGTGGCCATCGGCGGCGCCCTGATCGACGGCGGCACTTTCGACTGGGAAGCCTCGGGCCGCTTCCCGACGCTGACCGAGCCGTGCGCCGGCTATCACGGCCTCGATTTCGCCGACGAGTTCGGTCCGGCCGCCTTCGTCATGCGCGCCCGCGCCGAGGGCCTGCGCGATTTCGGCGCCGCCATGGCGCCGGCCAACGCCTTCTATCTGCTCCAGGGTGTGGAATCCCTGCCGGTGCGCATGGCCCGCCATGTCGAGAACACGCGCCGGATCGTCGCCTTCCTCGAAAGCGATCCGGCCGTCGCCTGGGTCGCCTATCCCGAATTGCCGTCCCACCCGGACCATGCGCTCGCCGGCCGGCTGCTGCCGAAGGGCTGCGGCGCGATCTTCAGCTTCGGCATCAAGGGCGGGCGCGAGGCCGGCCGCCGGTTCATCGAGCGGCTCGGCCTGTTCTCCCATCTCGCCAATGTCGGCGATGCCAAATCCCTCGTCATCCACCCGGCGAGCACGACCCACCAGCAGATGGACGAAGCGGCGCTCGAAGCCGCCGGCGTCGGCGAGGATCTGGTCCGCCTGTCGGTCGGTCTGGAGGATGCCGACGATCTGATCGCCGATCTGGCGGCGGGCCTGCGGGCCTCGCAGAAGCGCGCGGCGGCATAGGGAGGGGCGGATCGTGAACCTTACCGTTAACGGAAAACGCGTCTTCGCGTCCACCGGCGGCCGGGATTTCGACCCGGCGCAGCCGTCCATCCTGTTCCTGCACGGCAGCGGCATGGATCGCACCGTCTGGCAGCTGCAGACGCGCTATTTCGCCTGGCACGGGCGCAGCGTGCTGGCGGTCGATCTGCCGGGCCATGGCAAGTCGGACGGTCCGGCCCTCGCCAGCATCGAGGCCCAGGCCGCCTGGGTGGTGGCCCTGATGGATGCCGCCGGCATCGGCCGGGCCGCGCTGGTCGGCCATTCGATGGGGGCGGCGCTGGCGCTGGAGACGGCTGCCGCCAGCCCCGACCGGGTCAGCGCCATCGCGCTGTGCGGCGTCGCGGAGCGAATGCCGGTGCATCCGGAACTGCTGGCCGCGGCCCGGGCCGGCGAGCGCCTCGCCTTCGACCTCATTGCCTCCTGGGGCCTCGGCCGGGCGGCCCGGATCGGCGGCCACAAGGCGCCCGGCCTGTGGATGACCGGCGGCACCCTGCGGCTGCTGGAGCGCGGCCGGGATGCCGTCGTCGGCACCGATCTCGGCGCCTCGAACGATTATCGCGGCGCCCCGGCGGCGGCGGCGAAGGTCGCCTGTCCGGCCCTGTTCGTGCTCGGCGACCGGGACCGCATGACGCCGCCGCGCAGCGCCCGGCCGCTGATCGAGGCGATCGATGGCGCCCTGGTCGAGATCGTGCCCGACTGCGGCCACATGATGACGGTCGAGCGCCCGGACGAAACCCTGGCCGCGCTCAAACGGCTGCTGTAGCCGCGCGAAGAGCCGCATTGCCGATTCTACGGCGCTGCCTACAGTTGCCGGGAAGGAGAAGGGATCATGCCGAAGAGCCGGAAAATTCCATCATCGGATAATCGACGGGCGGCACCGGACTGCAGTGACGCTGCCACGCTGGTCGACAGCGTTTCGTCCGTGCACGCTGCCACGCAGCCGGCCGGCGCTTTCTTCCGTCCGAAGTCCGACCGGATCATCAGGGAAACTACCGTCAAGCGGCGGGTGGCACTGAAGGTGCTGGCCGATAGCTAGGCATTACCGCGTGTCGTGGTTCGACGCCATGTAGCAGCCGGTATCGGATCGCACTCCGCCGGTATCTCCGGCGCCTCAGGAGAACAGGATGGAGGAGAGGCTGCGCCGGCCCTGCCGCGCCTGCGGATGGTTCGCGCCCAGCGCGTCGAAAATCTTCAGCAGCAGCTTGCGGGCCTTTGCGTCCTCCCATTCCCGGTCGCGCCGGATGCTCTCGACCAGCGCTTCGATGGCCGCCTCCGCCCGGCCTTTCGCATAGAGGGCGCAGGCGAGGTCGTAGCGGGCCTGCAGATCGTCGGGCGCCGCCGCGACGCGCTCGCCCAGCCGGTCGGGATCGCCGGTCTCGCCGAGCTCGTCGATCAGCGCCAGCGCGGCGCGGGCGGCAGCGACATCGGCGTCGCCTGCCATGTCTTCCGGCAGCCGGTCGAGCATCTGGCGCGCCTGGTCCGGCTGGCCGAGCGCGATGGCGGACCGGGCCAGGCCGGCGAGGGCCGCGCCATTCTCGCCGTCATGGTCGAGGATGCGCGAATACATGGCGGCCGCGGTGCCGGCGTCGCCCCGTTCCAGCGCGTCCTTCGCTTCGTTCAGAAACTGCTCCAGCGCCGGATCGCCCGGCTGGCCGCCGCCGGCAAGCGCGGCGAGCCGCTGGACGAACTGGCGAAGCTGGCTCTCAGGCTGGGCGCCGACAAAGCCGTCCACCGGCCGGCCGCCGGCGAAGGCGAAGACGGCGGGAATGGACTGCACCCGCAGCTGCCCGGCCAGCGCCTGGTTCTGGTCGACATCGATCTTGACCAGCCGGACCTTGCCGTTCTGCTCGCGGACGACCTTCTCGATGGCCGGGCCAAGCTGCTTGCACGGGCCGCACCAGGGCGCCCAGAAATCGACGATCACCGGCGTTTCCTGCGACGCCTCGATGACATCCCGCGCGAAATTGGCGGTATCCGACTCCTTGATGATGTCGGCGCCTGCCGCGCCGGCCTCGCCGATCAGCATATCCATGAAAGCCCTTTGAAGCGTCGGACAGTCCGGTTGCGCCTTACATGGCGAAGCGTCCGGTGCCCGGCAAGGGGATGGAAGCGCGCGGGTCCGAAGCCGGGCGCGCCGGCGCGCAACGGGGCGGGCTCAGCCCGCCGCGGCCTCCAGGTTCATAATCTGCGGATCGTGGCCGCAGCTGCGGATGAAGGCCAGCAGGTCGGCGCTGGCGATGGCGGTGGTGGCGTCGTTGCGCAGCGGGTGGAGATTGACCGTCCGGTGCGCCATCAGCCCTTCGTCCAGGATCGCCGTCACCCGGCAGCCGGTATCGTTGATGAGGCCGAACGGGGTGACCGCGCCGGGGACGACGCCGAGCACCTCCATCAGCACATCCGGGCTGCCGAACGACAGCGACCCGCGGGCGCCAAGGCGCCGGCGCAGGGCCTTGAGATCGACCGGCCGGTCCTCTTCGGCGACGATCAGCCAGAGCCGCCGGTCCTTGTCGCGCACGAACAGGTTCTTGACATGGCCGCCCGGCAGTTCGCCGCGCAGGGCCTTGCTCTCCGCCACCGTGTGCAGCGGCGCGTGCTCGACCGTCGTCCAGGCCAGGCCGAGCGAGTCGAGGCGGGCATAGAGTTCCTGTTCGCTGGCAGGCATGGCTTCGTGAACAAACGGTGGGGCAGGGGAGAAAGGGGCGGCGCGAGTCCGATGCGGTGCTGCGCCGGCCGGGCCCTGTCTAGCGCGTCTGCGCCGGCACGGGAACCGCCTTGCCGGCGGGCGCGGCATGAAGCGGGTTGACCGGGGCGGGGCGCGCCGCTAGCGTTCCGGCCACGATGCACGCGCCGCACGCCATTACCGGTCTGCTTCTGCTTACGCGCCCGGCGTCCTAGGACGCCGGGACAAGGGCGCGCGCCCGCCGCCCGCCGCACGTGCCACCCCCGATCCGACGCCCGCCCGGCAAACGGGGCCCCAGGGGCCGGATATTTGCAGAACAGGACGGAAAGAGCCCCCGCGCCGCGCCCGGATGCGCCCGCGCCTTCCTTCCGCCCCGCCGCACCGGAGAATGCCTCCATGTCCACCATGCCGACCCACAAATACCGGCCCTTCGAGCCGGTCGGCCTGACCGACCGGACCTGGCCGGGCCGGACCATCGAACGGGCGCCGATCTGGTGCTCGGTCGATCTGCGCGACGGCAACCAGGCGCTGGTCGAGCCGATGGGCGCCGAGCGTAAGCGGCGCATGTTCGAACTGCTGTGCCGCATGGGCTTCCGCGAGATCGAGGTCGGCTTCCCGTCGGCCTCGGAGACCGATTTCGACTTCTGCCGCCAGCTCGTCGAACAGGACATGATCCCGCCGGACGTGACGATCCAGGTGCTGACCCAGGCGCGCGAGCCGCTGATCCGGCGCACCTTCGACGCCATCCGCGGCGCCCGGCGCGCCATCGTCCATCTCTACAATTCGACATCGACGACCCAGCGCCGGGTCGTCTTCAAGGCCGGCCGGGCGGAGATCATGAAGATCGCCACTGACGGCGCCGCCCTGATCCGGGATCTGGTGCCGACCGTGCCGGAAACCGAAGTGGTCTTCCAGTATTCGCCGGAATCCTTCACCGGCACGGAGCTCGATTTCGCCCGGGACGTGTGCAACGCGGTCATGGATGTGTGGCAGCCGACGCCGGAGATGAAGGCGATCGTCAACCTGCCGGCGACCGTCGAGATGGCATCGGCCAACATCTACGCCGACCAGATCGAATGGATGCACCGGAACCTCGCTCGCCGGGACAGCTGCATCCTCTCCCTGCATCCGCACAACGACCGGGGCACCGCCGTCGCCGCGGCCGAACTCGGCGTCATGGCCGGCGCCGACCGCATCGAGGGCACCCTGTTCGGCAATGGCGAGCGCACCGGCAATGTCGATCTCGTCACCCTGGCGCTCAACCTGTTTACACAAGGGGTCGATCCCGGGCTGGAGATCCACGATATCAACGAGATCATCCGCACGGTCGAATATTGCAACCAGCTGCCGGTCCATCCCCGCCACCCCTATGGCGGCGAACTGGTATTCACCGCCTTTTCCGGCTCGCACCAGGACGCGATCAAGAAGGGTTTCGCCGCGCTCGAGACGAGCAACAGCGAGCTGTGGGATGTGCCCTATCTGCCGATGGACCCGAAGGATGTCGGCCGCACCTATGAGGCGGTCATCCGCATCA
The DNA here is from genome assembly GCA_965221475.1 of Alphaproteobacteria bacterium. Lineage (GTDB taxonomy): Bacteria > Pseudomonadota > Alphaproteobacteria > Bin65 > Bin65 > Bin65. The sequence continues at coordinate 2,533,352 of OZ244891.1, forward strand.
ACAGCCAGTCCGGCAAGGGCGGCATCGCCTGGGTCATGGAAACGGATTACGGGCTGAAACTGCCGCGCATGCTCCAGATCGAGTTTTCCGGCGTGGTCCAGAAGGTGACCGACGCCACCGGCAAGGAAATGACGTCCGAAGCGCTCTGGTCGATCTTCGAGCGCGAATATCTGGAGCAGGACGGGCCGATCGGCTTCCTTTCCTACCGCACGGTGCCGGACCCCCACGCCAGCGAAATCCGGCGCATGACCGCGGAAATCGTCTGGAACGGCGAGCCGCGCACCATCGAGGGCAAGGGCAACGGCCCGATCGACAGCTTCATCGATGCGCTGAAGAACGGCCTGAACCTCGCCATGACGATCCAGAACTATCGCGAACACGCCGTCGGCCGCGGCGCCGACGCCACCGCGGTCGCCTATGTCGAGGTCGGCACGCCGGACGGCGGCACCCTGTTCGGCGTCGGCCGCGATCCGAATATCGTGGCGGCCTCGCTGCGCGCCATCGTCAGCGCCGCCAACCGGGTCGCCAGGGCGGGCGCGGCCGACGCGGCTGCATAGGGGGAGTGCGGCAGACGCGGCGCCCCGAAGCGGGCGGCTTCCGCCGTCGCGCCATTCATGGTTTAACCGCGCCGGGTTTTCGTCGGGGCGGAAAGGGAAGGGTGCATGGCAGATCGGGCACCGCAGGCGGTCGCGCGGACCGGCGATCTGATGGCCGGCAAGCGCGGCCTGGTCATGGGCGTGGCCAACGAGCGGTCGCTGGCCTGGGGCATCGCGCGCGCCGCGGCCGCCCAGGGGGCGGAAATCGCCTTCACCTACCAGGATATCGATGCCATCTCGCGCCGGGCGATTCCGCTGTGCGAGAGCGCCGGCTCGCCCCTGATCGTCCCCGCCGACGTGACCCGGCCGGAGACCATGGACGCCCTGTTCGACCGTATCGGCAGCCTGTGGGGCGGGCTCGATTTCGCCGTCCATTCCCTCGCCTGGTCCGACCGGCAGGAGCTGGCCGGCCGCTATGTCGATACCAGCGCGGAGAATTTCCGGCAGACGCTGGAGATCAGCGCCTTCTCCTTCACCGATCTGGCGCGCCGGGTCGAACCGCTCATGCAGGCCGGGGGCGGCGCGCTGCTGACCCTCACCTTCGACGGCGCGAACCGGGTCTTCCGCTCCTACAATGTCATGGGCGTGGCCAAGGCGGCGCTCGAGGCCAGCGTGCGCTACCTCGCCAGCGATCTCGGCGCCGCCGGCATCCGGGTGAATGCGCTGTCGGCCGGGCCGATGCGCACGCTCGCCGGCGCCGGCGTCGGCGACGCGCGCTATCTCTACCAGTGGGTCGAGCGCAACGCCGCCCTGCGCCGCAACCCGACGCTCGACGAGGTCGGCAATGCCGGCCTGTACCTGATCTCGCCGCTCGGCAGCGGGGTCAGCGGCGAGGTCCACTATGTCGATTGCGGATACAACGCCATCGGCATGGGCGTGGTGGACTAGCGATCCGAAGCGCGGTGCCGTCCCGCGATACGCCCCGGACTTCGTCCGGGGTTGCATGATGGCATAGCCAGTCTCCACCACTGTCTGCCATTCGGTGTCAGGAGTATGATAAACGGCTGTAATATTTGATATTTTTCTACCTCTCCGGTTTCGCTACCTTTGACTTACCGTCAACTACTGCCTTCAATAACCTCCGATTTGATGCCGCCCGTATGCGGTTTATGACCTGGTATGCGGGCTTTCGGAGCGGAACGCGTTCACGCCGAAACGGAGCACCTTCAGGCTCACCAGGCGGATTGTCGACGGGCTGGAGCCCGGCGGCAAGGACGCTATCCTCCGGGACCGCGACCTCGCCGGCTTCGGAGTGCGCGTCCATGCCACCGGGCGCAAGCTCTACACCGCCCAGGCGCGGGGGCCGAAGGGGCCGAAGCGGGTAACGGTGGGCCGACACGGCGTGCTCAACGCGGACGAGGCGCGACGGCGGGCGGCGCTGAGCGTGACCCGCATCAAGGCGGGCGAGGACCCGGTGCCGCTGCCGCTGGCGATCCGGGTGCGGGGCGGTCCGAACGTGGCCGACCTGGCGGCGCGCTATCTGGAAGACCATGTCGAGGTCCGGCTCAAGGCAAGGACACGGGCGAAGCTCCGCACCGTTATGCGCCGCCACATCCTGCCCGCCCTCGTCCGGCTGCCGGTTGAGGCGGTGGAGCGCCGGCAGGTCGTCAAGCTGCACCGCGGGCTGAGCGACCGCCCGGTGGCGGCGAACCGGGCGGTCAAGACCCTGGCGCACATGTACCGTCTGGGCAGGGCTGGGGCCTGGTGCCGGCGGGCTGCAACCCGTGCCGGTCGATCGAGAAATATCCCGAGCGCGGCCGCGGCCGCGCTTCGCCTGCTGATGCTGACCGGCTGCCGCAAGGGCGAGGTTCTCGCGCTGCGCTGGACGGAGGTCGATCTCGATGCCGGCGAGCTCCGCCTTGCCGACGCGAAGCCCGGCCCGCGCGCGGTGTGCAGCTGGCGCCGGCGGCGGTGCGGCTGCTGGCGGCGCTGCCGTGCCGGGCGGGCTGCCCCTGGGTGTTTCCGAGCCGGGGCCGGGACGGGCGCTATGGCACGGGCAGTCTCGACAGCGCCTGGCGAGCCGTGCGGAAAGCCGCAAAGCTGGAGGATGTCCGGATTCACGACCTTCGACACAGTTTCGCGTCCCGCGCCCTGGCGCTCGGCGAGACCCTGCCGGTGATCGGCAAGCTGCTGGGGCACAGCGACATCGAGACCACCGCGCGATACGCCCACCTGGCGCAGGATTCCGTCCACGAGCCGGCTGAACGGATCGCCGCGAGTATCGCCACGGACATTTTGTAACGACTTTGCCTAGTTTCTGTTGTGCAAGAGCATCACGAGCGCGCCACCGGGTTTGCAGCTTGACGGACTGTCGAAGTTCCAGGGAAGTAGCTCTTCGAAGCAGCTGTTGGGATGGCCCACGGCGATGGCTTCGCGAGCGGTCCTGAACCGGGTGGAGGGCGAGGCGCCTGTGGAGATGATAGAGCAGCCGCCGCAACAGGAAAATCGGTCCAAGAGGAACCTAGCGGCCTGAACTTCAACCGGAATACACCTTAACCGAGCCGCCAGGCTATCCGAAAAGGTGGGCCATCTTACCCTATGACCTCTCCTCAATAGCTTATGATACAAGAAACCATTGCTTCCGTCAGCCACATGACCGTAAGCGGTGCGGGAGAAGCAACTGGCTTTCAGCTTGACGGCGGATACTCCGAACGGATGAGCGAGCGCAGGAGCAGGGAATGACAATCGACTATCATCGACTGACAATGGCGATCAGAGAGGACGCAGCGTTCCGTCGCGTGCGCCGGCTTCAGCCGGTTGGCGGACCGGGCGACAAGATATTCCCGCCAACCTATCCGCCGGATTCGAGCGCGCCCAGAAATTCCTCGCCGCGCCATGTGTTCGAACGGCGGCGCATTGAGGGCGGGGAAATCTGGTGCGTTCTGATCGACAGCGTCCAGAGCCAGGCCAACCGGTTGGAAGAGGCGCTGCTGGCGGCCGCGGACGACAGCAGCGAGTCGATCCCGCTGCCGTGTGTCACGGTGGACTTTCGCGGCAGGGGACTTGAACCGCTGGAGCGCATCACCTCGCTGGATGCGCCGCACAGGGTCTACGACGCCATTTTGAGGGACAGTCTTCTGGATGGCATTCCGTTCATGAAGAGCGAAGCGGGCCAGCGGCTGGCGGCGGCGAAGCCCGCGGACGCAACCGCGCTGCTGGAATTGTCCCCGACAGCGTTGGTGTTCGGCGCCTGGCATAGCCAGGGCGAGGGCGGCGGTCTTGGCGCCAAGTTCGCCCGCGCCCTGGTGTCGGAAATCATGGCTGTCGATACACCGGTCGAGGAAATCGTAGCCGACCGGCGTACCGGTGAATTGCAGGCTCAAACGGCAAGCCGTCGTACCGGAAGCCGGATCGATCCGCTGGGCATTCTCCGTAAGGTGGAGGTCTACAAGGGCGCGTCGGTCCGTGACTGGAGCACCGACAAGAGCACCGCCGGGAAGGGCGCTAAACAGGTTCGCCCCTCCGAGATCAATCACAGCAACATCGCGCCTACGGTCCAGCCGCTTGGAGTCACTTGCGCTTATGCCGAGCACCGGGCGACGATCACGCTCGCCGGATTGAGGCGGCTCGGTTTCGGTGGCGGTGAGCGGGATGGGGCAGGGCGCGCGCTGATCGCGGCGCTCGGTCTTCTGGCGCTGGCCGAGCAGGATGCGCGCGGCTACGCCCTGCGCTCGCGCTGCGATCTGGTCTGCGAGGGCTCCGCGCCGCTCGAAATCGTACATTCGGACGGTGCGGTGTCGGCGGTTGAACTCGACCGCACGGCGGCGCGGTCGCTCTATCTGGAAGCCTACGACCGGGCTGCCAGCACCGGCTTTGCGTTCCGGTCGCTGAATCTTGAACCGCAGGAAAAGCTCATCGAGGTCGTCCGCCGCAGCCGCAAGCTGGCGCTCGAAGGTCATGGCGACGAAGGCGAAGGGGACGATGGGTCTGGTTCTTGAGATCGAGTTTCTGACCGGCGTCTGCCGGGCCTCCCACGGGCCTGGCGAGGACGGACCGGACTGGCCGCCTCAACCGGACCGCGTGTTCTCCGCGCTGGTATCCGCCTGGGCGGCGAGAGGAGAGCGGCCCGAGGAGCGGGCGGCGCTCGAATGGCTGGAAGGGCAGCCGCCGCCCGTCATTCATGCTAGCGATCAGAGTTCGCGGACGACACCTGAGGTGTTCGTGCCGCCGAACGATACGAGGGAGTCGAAGGCGGCGAAGAAATACATCCAGGTGTTGCCGGATCGCCGTCGACGTCAGGCGCGCCGCTTTCCCACCGCGCGGCCGAACGATCCCCTGATGGCGCTTGTGTGGCCGGAAGAGCCCGAAACCGCAGTGTGCGAGGCGCTGAACGCCATCGCACGACATGTCGGATATGTCGGTCACTCGGCCAGCCTGGCACGGTGCCGGTTCCTGTGCGGCGAAACTCCAGCGCTACAGCACCCGGTCCGGGGCACGCGCCGGCGGGTTTATCCGGGACGGATGCGCGAACTGGAGGAGGCTCATCGCCTGAATCCCGTCCGCCCGACCATCCGGCCTGGCGCTTCGGTATTTCCGGAGCAGACATCTGCACAGCAGCAGCCGGGCGAGTGGCTCGTTCTGGAGGCGATCGACGGCACAGTTCCCGACATTCGGGCGGCGGCACCGGTATGCCGCCTGCTGCGGCATACCCTGATGAGCGGTTACGGTCGGACGGGCCGGGGCAATGCCATCCCCGAAATCGTATCCGGCCATGCTCCGGACGGCGCGCCGACGCGGCAGCCGCACATCGCAATCGCGCCGATGGCCTTCGCCGGATTTCCGAACGCCGATGGGTGTCTTTTCGGCTTCGCGCTGATTCCACCGCGCGGAAAGACCCTTGAGGCCATCGACGGATTCCGCGCGGCGTTCGGGAAGGTGTCGCATTATGACCAGGACCGCGAGCGGCGCGTGCTGACACTGGAAGGTGACCCGCTGGCCGAAGCGCTGCGTCTCGCGCCAGCCGGGAGTGGCGCGGGGACCAAGCGATCGCTCTCTCCCGATCCCTATCTGGCGCCGTCTCAATTGTGGGCCAGCGCCACCCCGGTCGTGCTCGACCGGCACCTGAAGCGGAAGGACGACAGGGAAGTCCGGGAGCTTGTCGCACGGGCCTGTGGGAATGTCGGGCTGCCGCGACCGAACCCGGAGCGCATCCGCGTCGGCAAGCATTCGGCCGTCGAAGGCATGCCGCCTGCGCGGCCTCTCGCCGGCGCGCCGCCGTGGACGAGGTGGAAACTTCCGAAGTCGCTCGCCAGCCGGCCGCTGGTCCATATCGTGATCGATTTCGAACAGGAGGTACCCGGTCCGGTTCTGCTCGGCGCCGGCCGATTTACCGGCCTCGGCCTTTGCCGCAGTCTGGAGACCTGATCGTGGAACTGCACGCCGGCCATTTTGCCGACTTCTTTCGGGCCGTTCACGGTCACGAACCGTTTCCCTGGCAACAGGCTCTTGTGGACCGGCTCGCGGATTCCGACGAATGGCCGGATGTGCTGGACCTGCCGACGGGTGCGGGAAAGACGGCAGCGCTCGATGCGGCGGTGTTTCACCTGGCGCTCCGCGCCGATACGCCGGGCAAGGCCGCTCTGCGGGTCGCCCTCGTCGTGGACCGACGGCTCGTGGTGGACGATGCGTTTGCCCGCGCCGAAAAAATCTCCCGCGCCTTGAGCGCTCATGCAAAGTTGGACAACATCCTCGGGCAGGTCGCTCGCCGGCTACAGCGTCTGGCCGGCGAGGACGCCCCGCCGCTGGTCGCCCGACGGCTTCGGGGCGGGGCGCCGCTGGAGCGCGACTGGGTGCGGACGCCGACGCAACCGACGATTCTCTGTTCCACAGTCGATCAGGTCGGCTCGCGGCTGCTGTTTCGCGGTTATGGCGTGTCCGACCGCATGAAACCGGTTCATGCCGGCCTGCTGGGAACCGACAGCCTGATATTGCTTGACGAAGCGCATCTGTCCGAACCGTTCCGGCAGACGCTGGGCGCCGTTCGGCGTATCGGCGGGGCCGAAATCCGCACCGCGCTCCTGTCCGCTACGCCGGGCACGGAGGCGGAACGGCCTTTGTCGCTGTCCTTGGCGGATCGGGTCCACCCCACGCTCAGGGAACGGTTGGAGGCGCGCAAGCCTGCCGCGCTGACATTGCTCAAGCGCAAGGATGCAGCATCGGCGGCCAAGGTGTTTACAGAACAAGCTCGCGCCATGGCCGGCAGGCTGCGCAACGGGGGCGTCTCACCGGCCGCCGTGGGTGTCGTCGTCAATCGCGTCGCTCTCGCGCGGGAAATTTTCGAACTATTGAGATCGGATGATGAAGCCGATGCGATTTTGATGATCGGGCGGTCACGAGATGTGGATCGGGATACCATCGCCAGCGCACTTGCCCCTTTCCGAACCGGCTCGAATGCCCGCACTGAGACCCGGTCGCTCTTCGTCGTCGCTACCCAATGCCTGGAAGTCGGCGTCGATCTGGACTTGGACGGTCTCGTGACTCAGGCCGCATCACTGGATGCGCTGCGCCAGCGGTTCGGCCGGCTCAATCGCGCCGGGCGGCCCATTTGTGCAGAAGGCGCCATTCTTGCCCGCACCGGCGATGTTGCCATGAAGACAGACGATCCTGTCTATGGTGATCGAATCCGCCTGACTTGGGAGGCCCTCGACAAAATCGCCGAGGGCGGCAAGGTGGATTTCGGTTCGGATGCCTTGCCCTGTCGCCTTGAAGAGACCGGCATCGACCCGACGGAACTCGCGGCGCTGCGGCCGGACGCGCCGGTCGTCATGCCGGCCTATCTCGATCTGTGGTCGCATACATCGCCGCGACCGGCCGCCGATCCGGAGGTCGCGCTGTTCCTGCACGGGGTGGAGCGGAGCGCCGCCGGCGTGTCCATCGTCTGGCGCGGCGACATCCGTGAGGCCGATTTCCGGGACGGTAGCCCAGTCGATGTAAAGGAAGTGGTACGGCTGGTTCCGCCACGCACTGCCGAGGGAATTGAGGTGCCTCTATGGGTCGCCCGGACATGGCTGCAGCGACCGCAGGCTGGCGCCGATATTTCGGATGCGCCGGCGCGAGAGGCCGGGCTGCAAGAGCCAGGCAGGGTTTCAGGCGCCGAGCGGCGTGCCTTCCGCTGGGCCGGAGCCGACGAGCCACGAACTGGCTTTGTCGAGCCGGACGATTTGCGACCGGGCGACCTGCTGGTCGTTCCGGCCGAATATGGTGGCTGCGACCGGTTCGGCTGGAATCCAGGTTTCGAAGGCCCGGTCGAGGATGTCGCCGACCGTGCGGCGGAACCCTGGTGGGGACGGCGGTGCGCGGTTCGGATCGCGTCCGGCGTTGTGAATGCGGATGCGCAATGGGATCGGGTTTCCGCGGCGCTTGCAGACGAGTCCCTCACCGGTCGGGATTTGGCGGATCGTCTGATCGACCTGTTGCCCGCCAGAGAAACGAGAGAAGACGAAGCAGGGGAGGAAGGCGGCGCGCCTCCCAGCAATGCAAGGGTTTCTTTGGAAGCGCTGCGGCGCGCCAGGGGCAGGATCGACATTCACTTTCCTTACGGACGTCGACGCGAAGACGGTGCTGTCCTGGTCGCCGGGCAGGGGATTGAAGATCGGCCTGCGCCCGACGCCGCGACCGCCGCGACGGAGGACGATTCGGCTTCGCACACCTCTGCCCATCCCGTACCGCTTGACGATCACGGACAGCGTGTCGCCGATTTCGCCGAAGGCTTCGCGCAAACGCTCGGCCTCACGGATATCGTGGACGATTTGCGCCTGGCGGCATTCCTGCACGACGCGGGAAAGGCCGATCCTCGGTTCCAGACCATGCTGTCGGGCGGCGATCCCTGGAATCGCCCCGACGGCCCGCCGCTCGCCAAGAGCGGACGGTCGTGGTCGCCGGCCGCGTCGGCGCGCGCCGGGCTGCCCACGGGTTGGCGGCACGAAGCCCTTTCGGTGCGGATGGCGCGGGCCCACCCGCGCCTTGCCGAGGCACACGACCCGGCGCTCGTCCTCTGGCTGATCGGCACTCACCATGGCTTGGGCCGACCGTTCTTCGGTTTCCTCGATCCGTCGCCGGAACAGGAACTGCCATGCTGCCTCGATGTCAGCGACTGGCAGATACCCGCTGACCAGCCGGGACCACAATCGCTCGCGTTCGATCTCGAAGGCGCGGACTGGCCGTGCCTGTTCCAGGATTTGAAGAGACGGTATGGGATTTGGGGTCTGGCCCATCTCGAAGCGGTCCTGCGTCTCGCCGATCACCGTGCTTCGGAGGCGGAGCGCGCGCTATGACCGGTCATGCAATCCATCGCCTTAACGGCCTGGAGCCCGATAATCTGCTGGCTTTTATGGCTCTGCTTGGCCTGCTTCGTGTTCTTGAGGAAGCGCGGCCCGAATGGCGTCCACGCGTATTCTGGACCGTGGACGACCCACCGCTGCGCCCGGCTTTGCGGGTACCGGACGGCAACGACGAGGCCGCCATCGCCGAAGCAGCGGCGGAGGGGCTGCGAACCCTGTCGCGACAGCATGATTTCGGCGGACTTGCAGACCTCACATTCACCCCGGCAGATGCCGTCAGAAACCTTAGGCGAGCGGCTGAGGCAGCAGGCAATGACCCATATACCGCCGATCTTTGGTCGGCCCTCGTCAGCGACGCAGCGTTGGCCCGCGACGGCAAGAAAATCGAACCGACTCCGCTCTGCCTCATGTTCGGCCAGGGGCACCAGCATTTTCTGTCGCGCCTGGCAGCGATTCCCAAACAGGAGATGCCGCCGGCACGCGGTTCTGGCCGCAAGAAAACCAATGTTTCTGAGGCGGATTGCTTGCGCGAAGCCTTGTTCGCTCCCTGGCACCGTCCGGACTCTACACATTCATTCCGATGGGACCCCCATGAAGATGTGCGCTATGCGCTGCGCGCACGAGACCCGACCGACGGCAAGACTAAAGAAACGACCCAGCACGGCGCCAACAGACTCGCCGCTATCGGCCTTTCGGCTTTGACTGTTGTTCCTCGGCGGCGGTCGAGTAGTGTGAAACTGGCGATCCTCGGTGGCCGCCGGGAGGCAAACGGGAGGTTCGTTTTCAGATGGCCCATCTGGCGGGAGCCGACAGGGTTCGCCGGAATTTGTGCACTCCTGGGTCATCCGTGGCTGGACCGACGGGAATCGCGCGCCGCTCTCGGCGTGGTCGAGATTCGCCGGGCACAGCGGGTATTGTCGGGAAAATTCATGAATGTCACGAGAGCGAATCCGGAACCGGAACGGTGACCTCGCCCAACTCGAGCTCCACCTTCCCGCTCCTGCGGTGAGCGGTGGGGAGCCGTTGGTGCCGGCGCGGATGGTGAACGAGTTCGTCTACTGCCCGCGTCTCGCCTATCTCATGTGGGGTCAGGCCGAATGGGCCGAGACCGGCGATACGGTGGACGGCCGGCGCGTTCATGCCCGGGTCGACCGCCCGAACGCGCCGCTGCCCGGCCCGGTAGCGCTCGAAGGGGCGGAGTCCGACACGATCAGCCGGTCCCTCACCCTCTCCTCGGAACGGCTCGGCGTGATCGCAAAGATCGATATCGCCGAGGCACGGGACGGCGTCGTCACCCCGGTGGACTACAAGCGCGGCCGGCGCCCTCATGTGGCGCGCGGCGCCTACGAGCCGGAGCGCGTGCAGGTCTGCCTGCAGGCGCTGCTGCTCGAAGAGCACGGCTACCGGGTTGCGGAGGGTGCGATCTGGTACGCCGAAAGCCGCGAGCGCGTCCGCATCGCGCTCGACGACGAGCTGCGCCTTGCCGCGAAGGAGGCGGTCAGCCGTCTGCGCCTGACGGCCGCCCACGGCCGCATCCCGCCGCCATTGCGCGACAGCCCGAAATGCCCGCGCTGCGCGCTTGTTTCCATCTGCCTGCCCGACGAGGTCCAGGCCCTCGGCGGATCGGACCTTGCGCCGCGGCCGATCGCCGTCGGCGCCGACGAGGCCCTGCCGCTGATCGTCCAGTCGCAGCGGGCCCGCGTTACGAAGGCGGGCGAGACGCTGAAAATCGCCGATGAGGAGAAGGGCGACACGACGGTGCGGCTTAACGAAGTGTCGGATGTGGCGCTGTTCGGTAACGTTTCGATCACCGCGCCGGCCCTTGCCACCCTGCTCGACCGCCAGATTCCGGTCGCGTTCCACAGTCACGGCGGCTGGTTCCGCGGCATCGCCCACGGCACCGGCCACCGCAATGTCGAGGTCCGGACTGCGCAGTACCGGTCGAGCTTCGATGCCGATTTCTGCCTGCGCTTCTCGCGCCGTCTGGCCGCCGCCAAGATTGTCAACCAGCGCACTATGCTGCGGCGCAACTGGCGCGGCGACGGAGCGGAGCGCAAGGCGGCGCTCGACCGGCTCAATGCGGCGCGCCGGTCGGCGGAGCGTGCCGGCTCGGCCGACGCGCTGCGCGGGCTCGAAGGCGATGCGGCGGCGGTATATTTCCGGGCGTTTGCCGGCCTGCTGAATCCGCCGGGCACCGGAAAGCCGCCGGCCGACTCCGAAGGCCTGGCGCCGTTCCGGTTCGAGGCGCGCAACCGCCGGCCGCCGACCGATCCGGTGAACGCAATGCTGTCGCTCGCCTACGCCATGCTGACGCGGCACCTGACGGCGGCGCTGGCCACCGTCGGGCTCGACCCCTATCGCGGCTTCTTCCACGCGCCGCGCTACGGCAAACCGGCGCTGGCCCTCGACATCATGGAACCGTTCCGCCCCATTGTTGCCGACTCCGTTGTGCTGTCGGCGGTGAACACCGGCGAGGTTTCGGCAGAGGATTTCGTGAGCGCCGCCACCGGAACGTCGCTGACCGCCGCCGGCCGCCGCCGTTTCGTGGCGGCGTTCGAGCGTCGCCTGTCGCAGGAGACCACGCATCCCCTGTTCGGCTACCGGCTCAGCATGCGCCGGCTTCTGCTGCTGCAGGCACGGCTGCTGTGTCGCCACCTTCTCGCGGAGTTGTCCGACTATCCGCACTATCTCCCCAGATGAGGCCCGCCCGGCCATGACCGACGAGCGCACCTATATCGTGACCTACGACATCGCCGACAGCCGGCGCTGGCGGCGCGTGTTCAGGACCATGAACGGGTTCGGCGAGTGGCTCCAGCTTTCGGTTTTTCAGTGCCGCCTGTCGCGCCGCCGCCGGGCCGAGCTGGAAACGCGGCTGCGCGAGCTGGTCAAGGCCGGCGAGGACCATATTCTGGTGATCGATATCGGCCCGGCGGACAGGACCGATATCGCCGTCATGAGCATCGGCAAAACATTCGCCGCCATCGAACGCGAGGCAGTCGTGGTATGATCGGGCTCTGGATCGGGCGCACTCAACAGCGTGTTTACCGGGATGTCGATATGCCAGCCCTTGTCCCGCCGGCCCGATTCGAGCGGCGAGGTGCCGTCGAAGGAGCGGAGACTGCTCGAAAGGCCGCAACGCGGCGGATTCTGTGGATTCCGCCGCACCGCCGGGCGTTGGCCGGTGCGGACAATGCGGCGATCCGTGGCGGAAATCGCGGCCGCTCGAAAACCCGCCGATTTTCCCTTGATATTCAAGGGCCTGTGTGGTGAGAGCGTATCCGGGGCGCGCGCCCCGGCCTCATTGAAGCGGGCTTGCGGTCGCCGGGTAGACTGCCGTCATAGCCTTGCGTATCCGGGGCGCGCGCCCCGGCCTCATTGAAGCTGTGGAATTGCGGACACCCCGGCAATCGAGCCCTATCTGCGTATCCGGGGCGCGCGCCCCGGCCTCATTGAAGCGAGCTCTTCGAGGATCAGTGCTTCGGCGAGTTCTAGGCGTATCCGGGGCGCGCGCCCCGGCCTCATTGAAGCGAGTATGTCATCATCTCTGACAGCGGTTTCTACGAAGCGTATCCGGGGCGCGCGCCCCGGCCTCATTGAAGCACATCGTCGGCGCGACCAAGGCCGAGTGCCTCACGGAAGCGTATCCGGGGCGCGCGCCCCGGCCTCATTGAAGCGCTGGCGTCGCGCAGCCGGGCGGCCTCGCGGCTGAACGCGTATCCGGGGCGCGCGCCCCGGCCTCATTGAAGCGGCGGGTTCGAGGAGCTCTGATTGTCGTGGGCGATGAGCGTATCCGGGGCGCGCGCCCCGGCCTCATTGAAGCCCGCGCCTGTCCAAGCGCCCGGTGATCGTCGCCCGTCGCGTATCCGGGGCGCGCGCCCCGGCCTCATTGAAGCTCGGCGGCGGCGCGTCGTTCACGAGCTTTGCGACCGGCGCGTATCCGGGGCGCGCGCCCCGGCCTCATTGAAGCATCGCCACCAAGACCGCGCTGGACGCCAAGCCGGACGCCGCGTATCCGGGGCGCGCGCCCCGGCCTCATTGAAGCGGCCTGGTCGGCTCGCTGATCGGCGCGGTGCGCGGCGGCGTATCCGGGGCGCGCGCCCCGGCCTCATTGAAGCCGATGCTGTCATAGGCTGAGCGCAGCCCTTGAAGCAGAGCGTATCCGGGGCGCGCGCCCCGGCCTCATTGAAGCTCGCTAGATCGGCTCTCCGAGCGGCAGCGGCCGCCACGCGTATCCGGGGCGCGCGCCCCGGCCTCATTGAAGCAATGACGTCGATCAGATACTGGTCCCGGGCAGCAACGGCGTATCCGGGGCGCGCGCCCCGGCCTCATTGAAGCCGGCGTTCTGGCCGCAGACCGGCCGGCTGGCGGTTCGCGTATCCGGGGCGCGCGCCCCGGCCTCATTGAAGCGTCGTCCAGCGCCGCGGTGTACTTGCTGGTCGTCTTCGCGTATCCGGGGCGCGCGCCCCGGCCTCATTGAAGCTGACGACCCCACCGAATATAGGCAGAGTCTCGATTGGCGTATCCGGGGCGCGCGCCCCGGCCTCATTGAAGCGTATAGACCCGGCCCGGCGTCTTGAGGTCGAGCAGCTGCGTATCCGGGGCGCGCGCCCCGGCCTCATTGAAGCATCAAATTGACCCATGTCAATTACGTGAACAAGAGCGGCGTATCCGGGGCGCGCGCCCCGGCCTCATTGAAGCTGCAATTTTCCGGTTCCCGATTGCGCGGAGCTCGGCATTGCGTATCCGGGGCGCGCGCCCCGGCCTCATTGAAGCGGTGATAATACTCCAGACCCATTTCTGAACGCCGTCGCGTATCCGGGGCGCGCGCCCCGGCCTCATTGAAGCAGCGCGACGGGGACGCAGCTGGTCACCGCCGAGACGCGTATCCGGGGCGCGCGCCCCGGCCTCATTGAAGCTGGATATCGACAACGCTCGCCATCAGGTCACCGGATGCGTATCCGGGGCGCGCGCCCCGGCCTCATTGAAGCGACGCAGATGGATGTCGGCGGCATTCCGCATGACAGCGCGTATCCGGGGCGCGCGCCCCGGCCTCATTGAAGCGAGAAATGGCTTGTTCGCAGGGGTTTGCGCCCGATCCGGCGTATCCGGGGCGCGCGCCCCGGCCTCATTGAAGCTGTCGAGACGACGGAGCTCGACACCTTCGGGAACACGGCGTATCCGGGGCGCGCGCCCCGGCCTCATTGAAGCTTGATGTAATTGTACGAGCTGGACGCGCCCCATCGCGGAGCGTATCCGGGGCGCGCGCCCCGGCCTCATTGAAGCTGATGATTCGGCGGCGGACGCTGGAGAAGTGGGCCGAGGCGTATCCGGGGCGCGCGCCCCGGCCTCATTGAAGCTCTACATTCGAGCCGGACAAACGAGGAAGAGGAGGGTGCGTATCCGGGGCGCGCGCCCCGGCCTCATTGAAGCGGTCGATCCGAATGCTGTGGACAAGCTGAACACAGACGCGTATCCGGGGCGCGCGCCCCGGCCTCATTGAAGCTTCCTCGCCTTCGGCGGCGGCATCGCCGTCGCCCTCGCGTATCCGGGGCGCGCGCCCCGGCCTCATTGAAGCTCGGCGGCGGCGCGTCGTTCACGAGCTTTGCGACCGGGCGTATCCGGGGCGCGCGCCCCGGCCTCATTGAAGCCTGCGCATTCTCGTTCGCCCCTGCCATGGCCCGGCTGGCGTATCCGGGGCGCGCGCCCCGGCCTCATTGAAGCTCGCGAACTGCGGCGAGCTCTCTTCGCGCGCCAATGCGTATCCGGGGCGCGCGCCCCGGCCTCATTGAAGCGTCCGGGGGCGACAGTTCCGCCGTCTCGCACCGCTCCGCGTATCCGGGGCGCGCGCCCCGGCCTCATTGAAGCTCATCTTCCGGGCGCGCCTCAAAATTTCGACGACGCCGCGTATCCGGGGCGCGCGCCCCGGCCTCATTGAAGCTCCTGCCGGGTCAGTCAGTGCGCGAACCGTTGCACCTGCGTATCCGGGGCGCGCGCCCCGGCCTCATTGAAGCATTGCCAGCCGCGCCGCCTGCCAGATGTACTGCGCGACGCGTATCCGGGGCGCGCGCCCCGGCCTCATTGAAGCCGGCCGCCGAGCGCCCCGAAGCGTCAGACGGCGGGGCGGCGTATCCGGGGCGCGCGCCCCGGCCTCATTGAAGCTCCTTGGAGGCGACGTTGGCCTGATCCCCGATCCACTGCGTATCCGGGGCGCGCGCCCCGGCCTCATTGAAGCCCAGGGTGCCCTCGGTTTCCCGTTCACCCCGCACACGCGTATCCGGGGCGCGCGCCCCGGCCTCATTGAAGCACAGCAAACTGCTCAACAACATCACGAAAGTTACCAGCGCGTATCCGGGGCGCGCGCCCCGGCCTCATTGAAGCTCGGCCCCCTTCTCGGCACCATCACTGGCGGCCTTGCGTATCCGGGGCGCGCGCCCCGGCCTCATTGAAGCTCCCCGGACTGGGATCTGCTCTATCTGGTCATAGTAGCGTATCCGGGGCGCGCGCCCCGGCCTCATTGAAGCCCGTGATTGGCGACCTGTCGGCGGTAATGGATCGCCGCGTATCCGGGGCGCGCGCCCCGGCCTCATTGAAGCATGCACGAGGATGTGCCGGGCGCCCCGGCGACGACGGTGCGTATCCGGGGCGCGCGCCCCGGCCTCATTGAAGCCGCCCACTATACCGGGTTGTCCCCACTTTTGCATCGCGTATCCGGGGCGCGCGCCCCGGCCTCATTGAAGCCTCAAAGCTCGCATCCAGCTCGGACACTTCGTCTCCGCGTATCCGGGGCGCGCGCCCCGGCCTCATTGAAGCGCGACAGCCGCATCATAATCCTTCTTCCAGCGGTCGGCGTATCCGGGGCGCGCGCCCCGGCCTCATTGAAGCCAGAACGATGAGGATATTCGAGTGATCGTCGGGCAGAAGGCGTATCCGGGGCGCGCGCCCCGGCCTCATTGAAGCATCGAAGGCAACATGAGCACCGGCCATCGTGAGGCCAGCGTATCCGGGGCGCGCGCCCCGGCCTCATTGAAGCACGCCTGTATCACAGCCAAGGCAGCCGAGGGCAAGGTGCGTATCCGGGGCGCGCGCCCCGGCCTCATTGAAGCCGTAACGAGTACCCGCATCGGCCGACCGAGGAAGAGGTCGCGTATCCGGGGCGCGCGCCCCGGCCTCATTGAAGCCGGCCATAGCATCCGAGACGGCGTTGACGGCACTCCGCGTATCCGGGGCGCGCGCCCCGGCCTCATTGAAGCAAGGCGGTCGCCGCGCCCGCAACCCACAGGGCACCGACGCGTATCCGGGGCGCGCGCCCCGGCCTCATTGAAGCGCTGAGTGGGCCTTCACCTGCATCCGCCCCCCGAAATGCGTATCCGGGGCGCGCGCCCCGGCCTCATTGAAGCGAGACGCTGGCGGTGCAGCGCGTGCGCGCGGCGGAAAGCGTATCCGGGGCGCGCGCCCCGGCCTCATTGAAGCAACGTTGGGTTCGAGTGGGCTGTGTGGACGCGGACGCTGCGTATCCGGGGCGCGCGCCCCGGCCTCATTGAAGCGACCAGCTCCGAGGCGGTGAAGATGCGGCCGGGAATGGCGTATCCGGGGCGCGCGCCCCGGCCTCATTGAAGCGTCCACAGCAATCCGAAGCGCGGGCGCGATCATTTCTACGCGTATCCGGGGCGCGCGCCCCGGCCTCATTGAAGCCCAAACGCACACCACCGGTGGGCTTGCCGTCAGGGGCGTATCCGGGGCGCGCGCCCCGGCCTCATTGAAGCTCCAATACCTCCGTGTCTATCAGCCAGGAGAGTGGCGCGGTCATGCCCGGCCCCCAGCGGAAAAGGAGAGCGGTTTGTGGCGGCGTCGGGCCGGGGGCGGCAGCTCGACGCCGTGCTCCTCGCCGAAATGCCGCGCGAAGGCCTCGGACGGCTTGGGCGGCGTTCGGCCCTGGTGTGCTTCTCGTGGATCGGGCGGCGGACCAGTCCTCCATGGAAACACCGATCTGGCGCGCTTCGCGGCGCAGCCAGGACTTGTCGCCGAAATCGAGGCCGCGGTTCCCGCCTGCTTGACCGTCGCCAACAACCTCGCCGAGGGCGCCGGCGCGGCCGCGCTCGCCGCCCTGATCCGCGAGCGCGAGGCGATGAAGGGGCGCAGCAAGGCCGCCGTCGTCCTCAGCGGCGGCAATATCGACCGCGCGCTCTATCTCCGCGTGCTCGGCGAAGGCTGAGCCCGGCCGCGACCTTCAGAAGTCGAAGCAGGAGAAATCCGCCCCGTTGGGGGAAGTGAAATAGGGCGTGTACGGCGCCCGGCAGGCGATACTGACGACCCGGCGGCCTTTCTTGGTGCATATCTCCTGTGTCACCGCGGGGTCCCACTTACCGGGACCAAGAACTTTCATACCCGTAGAGTCGCGCGGCGAGTAGGTGCCTTTGTGTGGGTAGTTGGCGTGGAACGAAGAGCCTTCGCAGAAGCCCCGAACAATTATGCGGAAGCCGCAGGCGTTGCCCATTTCCAGATCGGCGACATTGAACCCGCCTTTCAGACGCCGGAACTTGATGCAATGCTCGGCGGTCGCCTCGCTACGCCGCCGGTCGCGCGCTTGTTGCTGCCGGCGGGCCTCCGCCGCGGCGCGGCGGCGTTCCTCGATCGCGCGCCGCTGCCTCGCCTGTTCCTGCCGCCGGCGCTCCTCGGCTTCGCGCTGCTGCTGCAACTGCTGCGCATGGGCCGCTTGCTGGCGCTGGCGTTGCAACGCGCGCTGGCGCAGCAGTTCGCGCTGGCGTCGCACCGCCTCCCGCCGCTGCCGCGCGATCTCGGCGCGCCGCCTCTCCTCCGCCCGTTTCCGCACCTGCATGTCGCGCAGCGCCTGGAGCCCGGTATCGGCCTTGAACAGCCCGCGGGAACTCGAAGAGCCCGAGCCGCCGAAGGACCGCGACGAGTAGGAAGGCTTCGAGTCGTAGCTGCGCGATGCCCGCCGCGCCTCCCGCGCCCGCCGCGCCGCGCGCGCCTCGGCCAGGCGCCGCTTCCTGTTCTCCAGGCCGTAGGCGCGACCCCGCGAGCCCGCCCTGGCGAGCGCCGTCTTGACCTCCGCCCGGCTCGCGATGCGGCCCTTGTCAAAATCCTCCGGCCGGTCGCCGTTCCGGTCCTTGAGGTTGGGGTTCGCCCCGCTCTTGAGAAGCAGCACCGCCATGCCGGGATTTTTGGACGAGAAGGCATAGTGCAGAGGGGTTTCCCCGAACCTGCTCCGCACGTTCGGATCGGCTCCTGCCTTTATCAGCGCGACAACCATCGTGGCCGCGGCCGGATTCCTGCTGGCCGCCATAAAATGCAGCAGGGTTTTTCTTGCGTCGTCCCGCGCGTTCGGATCGGCGCCGGCCCTTGCCAGGGCGGCGACGATGGCGGGCGACCCCGCAAGATGCATAGGGGTTCGGTCGAACTTGTTCTTCGCGTTCGGGTCGGCGCCGGCATCGACCAGGGCGGCGAGAGCTGCCGGGGTATTGCCCACTGCCGCATAGTGCAGAGGGGTCCAGCCATAATTGTTGCGTGCGTTCGGATCGGCGCCGGCTTTGATCAGAGCGGCGACGATGGCAGGATTCTTGTTCCTTGCCGCAATGTGCAGAGGCGTGATGTTGGAGTTTTCGCCCACATTCGGTCTGGCGCCCTCCGCGACCAGCATCGCGATCACTGCTGGATCGGCATTTCTGGACTCTACTTGCAACAGGAGAGGGGTATGCCCGAACTTGTCGCGCGCGTTCGGATCGGCGCCCGCCTTCAACAACGCCGCGACGGCGGCGGAATCGCCGCGCGCCGCCGCCCGGTGCAGGAGCGTCCTGCCGAGCCTGTTCCTGGCACTCACATCGGCGACCCTTTTGCGGTCCGACGCTGCCGGCCGCGCGTTCCGTTTGGCGGCCATGCGGCGCATTGCGCGAAGCGCGTCCGGCGTCAGCGTCTTCGTGGGCGCGCGGCGCGCATCGCGCAGGAATGCCGCATAGGCCTTGGCCGTACGAGCCCCCCACAGCCCGTCGACGGGGCCGGGCTTGTAGCCGAGCGTCTTGAGCAGGCGCTGCGCCTCGCGGATCGTCTGTACCGAGGGCGAAGGCGCCGATGGGGAGGCGGCTGCAAGCTGCATGCCCCGGTCGGCGGGCGCGGCGAACGGGCTGTCCGGCTGCGCCGCGGCCAGCGCTGCAACCGCCGACAGGAACGCGCCAATGCGCAATACATTCCGGCTCATACCGTCTTCTCCCTAGTCGCCCGCCCCAGTCGGACAATCTTCCGTCCGGCTGGGACAGTTGTCAATCGGCGTCCAACAGTGCCCCCTGATATGTCTGTCCGGAAGCGCCCTGGACATTGCGAGGAAGCTTTCGGGAGATGTTGGTTTGTAGAGACGGTAGCGAAGACTGGGCGGACATATTTCAGCCGGGGCAAGTCGATCAAGGAGAGTTGCCGCGAGCTGCGGGTGTCTCGCAACACGGTGCGCAAAGCGATCCGGTCGGGTGGGACGGCTTTCAGCCATGATCGAGCGCGGCAGCCTCGCCCGGCTTGCCTCCGTATTGGAGGCCCGCCGCCCTGGCCTCAGCATAGCGGGCGCGGTCGGCCGCGCGCCTCTTCGCGGCGCAGGGCTCGCAGGTCCGACGATCCGCCGGGACAGGATTGCGCCCGCACTTGCCGCACTTCGGACACAGGCCGGCCGCGAGCCGCTCGGCAACCCGGCGATGGTGGCGCTCACGGTCCTTCCGCTTCTGCACCTCGGGGTCTCGATACGCCATGGCGCCCTCCTGTCATGTTCGTGTTCCGAACGATGGACGCCCCGGCCGGCGGCGGGCCGGCCGGACGTCCAGTGGAGAGCGCGGGTCAGCCCCGCTGCCGGCGGTCGGCGAATATCCCCAGGCTGCGCCAGCCCCAGAGCTGCACGCCGCAGCTGCGCAGCCTGACCCCCGTCGCGATGATGATCTCGTCCCTCGCGGGCCGCATGTTCGCGACCGCCTTCAGCGGCAGGACCCTGCCCCGCGCCTTGCGCCGTCCCTTCGGCTTCGCACCGTCGGCCGCGACCGGAACGATGTCGCCATTGGCGAGCGAACGGAAGGTCTCGACGACATACCGGTCGTCCTCAAGACCTTGCATCCGGGTCGAATTCCAAATGCCCGCTGCACGAAGCTGGGGATGTAGTGTTGGTTCTTGCCGGCCAAGGTGGTGTATCCGGGACTATCTGTGCAGGAGAGTAGTCACGCCGCCCACCTCTCGGAAAGAGCCTCCGCTTGTTGCAGGACGGTTTGTACGGCGGCGTCCTGGAGGTCCGGGGGGTAGCCGTGCTTGCGGAGGATGCGTTTGACCAGGACGCGCATCCGGGCGCGGGCCGACTGGCGGTGCTGCCAGTCCACGGACGCATTGGTCCTCAGGCTGTTCAGCAGCTCCTGGGCGATGACGCGGAGGTGGGCGTTGCCCATGATCTCGACGGCGCTCTCGTTGCGGGCGAGCGCGTCGTAGAAGGCGATTTCCTCCGCGCTCAGGCCCTCCTCCTCGCCGCGCCGATGGGCGACGCGGATGTCGCGGGCGAGGCCGATCAGCTCCTGGAGCACCTCCGCCGTCGTGATGGCGTTGTTGTGGTAGCGCGCGATCGCTTCCGTCAGCCGCTCGGAGAAGGCGCGCGTCTCCACGACATTGACGCGGCTTCGGGAGCGCAACTCGCCGTCGAGAAGCTTGCGCAGCGCCTCCAGAGCGAGGTTCTTCTTCTCCATCCCCTGCACTTCGGCCAGGAACTCGTCGGAGAGAATGGAGATGTCCGGCGTTTCCAGCCCGGCGGCCTTCAGAATATCGACGATCTCGGTCGAGACCACGGCGCGGCTGACGATCTGCTGCACGGCAAGGTCCCGCTCGGCGGAGGACGCGCCGGCGCCGGGCGCGCTCTTGACCAGCGCCGCGCGGACGGTCTGGAAGAAGCCTACATCCTCGCGGATGGCGCGCGCCGCATCGCTGGCGGCGGCGAGCGCGAACGCGCGGGAGAGCGCCAGCACGGCGTCGCCGAAGCGCCGGTGGGCGCGCTTCCTGCCCTCTTCGGTCTCCTCCCTGGCGGCCTCGCGCTGCTGCAGGGCGAGCACCCATTCGATCGCTTCGGCAAGCGCGGCGAGCCGTTCCTGCGGCGTCCCGGCCAGCCCCTTCCCATAGTCGAAGCCATGGAACATGGCGCGCACGATCTCGTGCTTCTCCCTGAGCGCCGCCACGGCTTCGGCCTCGTCGATGCCGGCATGGCGCCGGTCGTCGCCCGAATACTGGCCGAGAGCGGATTTCAGGTTCTGCGCGATGCCGATATAGTCCACGATCAGCCCGGCCGGCTTGTCGCGAAAGACGCGGTTCACGCGGGCGATGGCCTGCATCAGCCCGTGCCCGCGCATCGGCTTGTCCACATACATGGTGTGCAGGCTCGGCGCGTCGAAGCCGGTCAGCCACATGTCGCGCACGATCGCGATCTTCAGCGCATCGTCCGGGTCCTTGATCCGCTTCGCCAGCAGATCGCGCCGCGCCTTGCCGCCGATATGGGGCTGCCACTCCTTCGGGTCGGACGCCGCGCCGGTCATGACAATCTTGATCGCGCCCTTCTCGTCGTCGTCGTTCTGCCAGTCCGGGCGCAGGCGGACGATCTCGTCATGGAGGGCGACGCAGATCCGCCGGCTCATGCACACGATCATGGCCTTGCCGTCGAGGCCGGCGACACGGCTCTCGAAATGCTCCACCAGGTCGCGGGCGACCAGTTGCAGGCGCTTCTCCGTCCCGACCACGGCCTCGACATTGGCCCATCGGCGCTTGAGCCGCTCCTGTTCGCCTTCGGCCTCGTCCTCGGTCAGCGCCGCGATCTCGTCGTCGAGCGCCGGCTTCTCATCCTCGTCGAGCTCGATGCGGGCGAGGCGGCTCTCATAGTAGATCGGCACCGTCGCACCGTCCTCGACGCCCCGGCTGATGTCGTAGACATCGATATAGCGGCCGAACACGGCCGGCGTGTTCGCATCTTCCTTCTCGATGGGCGTGCCGGTGAAGCCGATGAAGGAGGCGTTCGGCAGGGCGTCGCGCAGATATTTGGCGAAGCCGTAGGAGAGTTCCCCGGTTCCGCGCGCCACCTTCGCGCGCAAGCCGTACTGGCTGCGATGCGCCTCGTCGGCGATGACTACGACATTGCGGCGGTCGCTGAGCTCCGGATAGTCGGTCTCGCCCGGCTCCGGCGCGAACTTCTGAATGGTGGTGAACACCACGCCGCCGGAAGGGCGGTTCAGGACCCGCTGCAAATCCTCGCGGCTCTCGGCCTGTTGCGGGGTCTGGCGCAGCAGGTCGCGGCACATGGAGAAGGTGCCGAACAGCTGGTCGTCGAGATCGTTGCGGTCGGTGATGACGACGACGGTCGGGTTTTCCATCTCCGGGTGGGCGATAATCTGCCCGGCATAGAACGCCATGAGCAGGCTCTTGCCGGAGCCTTGCGTGTGCCAGATCACGCCGATGCGCCGGTCGCCCTCCTGCTGCGAGGCGACCGAAGGCAATCCGTATTCGGCCGGGTCTTCGCGCAGTTCGAGGACGCGGTCGGGCAGGGCGCGCAGGGTGGAATCGACCGCGCGCCGCACGGCGTGGAACTGATGATAGCCAGCGACGATCTTGACCGGCCCCGCGCCCGTATCTCCGAACACCGTGAAATCCCGGATCAGCGCCAGAAACCGCGATTTTTCGAACACGCCGCCGATCAGTGTTTCCAGTTCCGGCGCGCCCCTGGGCGCGATGGCGGCGCCGTCCACGGTGCGCCAGGGCATGAAGCGTTCGGGGCTGGCGGTCAGCGAGCCGAGGCGCGCCTGCAGCCCGTCCGAGGTCGCGAGCACGGCGTTGGTGCGGAAGAGCCAGGGGATTTCGTCCTTGTAGGTCTGAAGCTGGTTGAACGCCCCTTCGAGCGTGGCGTTCTCGTCGCCGGGGCTTTTCAGCTCGATGACGGCGAGCGGCAGGCCGTTGACGAACAGCACGATATCCGCCCGGCGGGTGTTCTGTCCCTCGATGACCGTGAACTGGTTCACCGCGAGCCAGTCATTGGCCTCGATGTCGGCGAAATCGATCAGGCGGGCGGTATCGCCGCCGATGCTGCCGTCCTCCCTGGTGAGCTCGACCGGCACGCCCTCGATCAGATAGCGGTGCAGGCGGCGGTTTTCCTCTATCAGTGAGGGCGTCTCCGCCTGCCGCAGCTTGCGCAGCGCTTCCTCCAGCGCCTCGGCGGGCAGATGCGGGTTGAGGCGTGCGAGCGCTGCGCGCAGCCGCCCGGTCAGCAGCACCTCGCCATGGCTGTCGCGCTCCGCCGCCGATCCGTCCGGGCCGATCTCCGGCCCATACAGCACGGCATAGCCCAACCCGGCGAGCCAGGCGAGCGCGGCCTCCTCCACCTCGGCTTCGGCGATGGCGCTCATGCGGCGGACGCCCGGCGACGCACCCACCGCCGTCCCTCGGTTCGAACTACCAAGGAATCCTTACCAGTTGACCCGGCTTCCAATTCCTCGCCGGACCCGCAGCACAGAATCCCAGCCGGGGTGAACGTATCGGCGAGAGGGACGCTCATCCCGTCATCCCGACCGCGCGCCCGAACTTGTCGAACGCCCTGGAACTCCTGACGCCCAACATCCGAAACGCATCCCCATAGAGCGTCTGTCCTTCAAGCGTGCTCGCGACCAGCGCGCGGCCAAACCGCCGCCCGACCCGCGCGATCGTCGTGCGAGGGAAGATGCCGCCATCGGTCTTGCCCGACTCGACCAGCTTCTGCAGATGCTCGTTCTCCTGCACCCAGGCGGCGTTGAAGCGCTCCCGCGTGAGCCAGCCCGCATCGAGCAGGCGGCGCAGGATGACCAACGTGCTGACCTTGTAGGTGCGGGCGAGCCGGGCTAGCGCTTCCGGGAGCGGCTCGTTCCGCCGCAGATCGGATCGCAGCGCTTCCAGTGGCACCAGAAGCTCCGCTGCCACCGCGTTGCACCAGACTTCCTCCTGCCGGAAACCCCGCTCTGGCGCTGCCCCGAGGTTCGACAGGGCGGAGGCGCCGAGCCAGATATGCGCAAGCTCGTGGGCGAGCGTGAACATCTGCGCTGCCTTTGTGTCCTTGCCGTTGACGAAGATCAGCGGCGCCAGCGGGTCGCTAAGTGCGAAGCCGCGAAATTCGTCGGGGTCGAGCGGGCGGTGCGTGTTGCTCATCACGATCCCGCTCACCATGACGAGGACGCCGGCGTCATCGGCTTGGCGTATGAACAGCCGCAGCGCCTCCTCCCAGGTCCGACAGTTGCGACGGACGGCCAGATCGAACCCCAGGGTCGCCCGCATCTCCGCCGCGACAGTCTCCGGAGAGACCTCCACCGACGCACTGTCGACGAAATCCAGTTCCGGTTCGCCGGCGACACGGGCAAAATCCCGATACCAGCCCTGCCGCTCCTGACAGGCATAGATCATGTCCAGCAGGTTCGGGCTGGGCCGCGTGACCTCCCGTCCGGCGAAGGTGCGGAAATCCGGGATGGGAACGGCCTCCTCCGGCGGCTCCGAGAGGAACAGGTAGCCGAACGGCACGTGGACAGCGCGGGCGAACGCTTCCAGCTGCTTCAGGGTGGGCCGGATGGCGCCGCTCTCCCATTCGGGCAGCTTGTCGAACTTCGCCGCCAGATCGTCCTGCGCGATCCCGGCGCGCTCGCGTGCCCAGCGGACAAGCTCCGGCTTGACGGGGACGCGGGTCATCGGGCGGCATTCCCGGTTGCCGCTTCGACGACACCGACCATCCTTCCGTCTTCCGCTATGCCCATGGCACATCCTCCGGCTTGCCGTGGCCATCATAGACGTATTTCAGCCGGTTGGCATATCGGCCCTGATACCCGAATTTCCACAATAGCAGAAGCTCCGCATACCATTGGCCGAGATTGTGAACCTCCAACTGTGCCTCCAAGGGCAACATGTCGTTGGCATCGGCATGGATCATGTCATTGCGGACATCGGCAAGCACTTTAGGGCCATTGCCCTCTTGGAGCGCCGAAAGAGCCGTACAACTCGACGGAATATCTGCTCCAACTCCTGCCCTGCCAAGCGCAGAATCAAGCCAATTTTTCCGGGGCATTTTCGGTTGTTCTTCAGCAAAAATATCGGCTGCCAGGCGCTCCAGGGCGGCCTTGGTCAAAATGACTGCGCTGTACGGATCGCTACTCAACTCATTACTGCGCAGATACCATTGAAGAGCAGCATAGGCTCGATTCTGGGTGGTATACCCTCCCTCCTTCAGAGTCCGCACGAACCCCGGATAGGCCCGCGCCAGATCCTGGTCGTTGTTGTGCCTGTGGTCCAGCCACGATTGAACATGCCACCATGGATATGTCTCATAAGCTCCCCATTGCTTCCAAGCTGTGTCGCCGTTTTCGTCCGCACCCTCTATGGCCGCAAATCCGCAACGCGCACCGCGCGCAAAGGACAGGAAGTGATAAAGGCGCAACAGGGCGGCCTCGGCCTCGGCCACCGAAAACGTGCCCTTGTCCAAGCGCCGCATCGTGCCTTCATGGGTAAGGCCGTATCCGCCCTCCTCTTTCAGCACCTTCTTGGTCGCCTGCAGATCGGCGTGCGGTCGGATTTCGATATGCCAGCGGTCATCGCAGAGAATAGCCGGCCGGCCGGGGTCAAACAGGCTCGGAAAGTTGAGCACGTCGAACCGGACAGACTGCAGCACCGCTCCCGCGTCCATGCAGGTCACAGGTTGACGAACCGGCACGACCAGACACGATTCGACCGGTCCCAGAGAATATCGCTGCGTTCGGACTTCGATATCGGGGCCATCGGGCAAACGAACGGTCCACGGTTTGCTCGTTTGATACAGGCCAGGCGCGAGTCCTGCCGGGACATCGACTTCAATGAATACGCGCGGCGCCGGTGACAGTCGCATATCGACACGCGCATGCCCCGAAGTCCAGAAGGGTCGGCCTTCCTCGCCGGCGATCTCGACCTCCCCTTCCATGAGCGGAATCGAACAATTCACGCGACCGCTTTCCACGCTGTCACTCATGATCGGCTCCGTCGGATCACAAGACTGCCCCGACGGCGCTCTCCGCGTCCAGAAGGCGGATTTCGCCGGACATGAGCTTCGGCAGGAGAAGGTCGCGGACGCGTACTAGCTCACGGGACTCTCGACGATTCCAGAGCAGTTGATTCAGCATCGAGCTAGTCGTTTCGTCGAACAATGCGAGCAGCCTTGGATCAGCGGAAAGTGCTTTGCAAGCAAGTAGAGATTTTGGTTGGACTCGCTGATGGCTTTTGGACGTTCCTGTTACTCTTGCGACCATCTCCGCTCTAAATCTTGAGCTTTTAAAGAGGCAATAAAGAACGTTCCGGGTTGCCGGTATGAGAGGTGTAAAGGCCAAGAATTCCGTGGACGAAACCTGAAGATATTCCTCATTTTGGTTTGGCAACCATACTCTTTCAATCTCGGGGTTAAGCTTGGATAAAAGAACTGCGCTTTCTGGCACTATCGTCTTATTACTCTTGATGGAAGCACCGAGGTCAGCAGCCGGCTCCTGTCCAGCATCGTAAGCCGGAATGCTGTAATGCTCGTACGTGCGCTCCGGTTCGGTCCCCGGAGCCAGGGTGGCGCGGTGATGCTGCGCCAAAACACTCAGCGTGTATGTCTGCCATCCAGCCGGCTTGCCCTCATCGTCCAGAGCATCGGGGAAGAGGGACCAGACTTCGGGGGCGAGGTAGGGCGGGCGGCCTTCGGCCTTGGCGCGGGTGGGGCCGAAATCGACGAACCAGTCCCTGAAGATCGCCCGCGCCATCGCCTCCAGCGTCTCGTTCATCCGCCGGTTCAACTCGATTTTGTCGTCGAGTGCGCCCAGAACAGCTGCGATGGCACGCTGCTCGGTGAGAAGTGGAATAGACGCCTCGACCTCAAGCATAGACTTTGGAGAAACGCGTTGATGACTGCTGGAAGTTCCTGTGACACGCTCTAAAAGCGACTCCCGAAAGCTGGGAGCCATGCAAAGATAATGAAGAAAACGTCGATCAATTGTTTGCGGGCGCATAACTAGAAATTCCATCGAGCAAATCGCCGGGAACACATCCGAGACAACCGGAGACCATACCCGAGGGAATCTCGGATTGAGGCGCGAGACAAGGACCGCGTCAAAGGGGACGGTGAACTTGTTGCTCTTTATCTCCGCACCAACCTCTATTGCCGAAGTCTGCGCATCATCAAAAGCAGGAATCGAATGATGCGCGAAAAGGCGGGCAGGAAAGGAAGATGGAGTAATTTGCTCCGTGTGAACGGTGACGTGATCGCCCAAGGTGCTACGTAGCCAATCTTTCGGAGCAACATCCTCGACGACGTGCGCCGATCTCTGCCAACTTTCTCTGAATAAGGTCGTCGACCCTGCCATCCGCGAGGCCGGCCGGTCTGCGTCCGGCTTGCGGTACCACTCCACTCCGTGCCGGGCGATGTGCTCCCGCAGCGTTGGATTGTCGATGGTCCGGTGCAGCAACATATCGACCGTCTCGGCCATGGGCAGCGCTTCCATGGCGGCGCCGAGGCGGGCGACATCGGTGTCTGTCAGGTCGTCGCCGAACAGCGCGATATCGATATCCGAGGCGGCGCGGTGCGTTCCCATGGCGCGCGAACCGAACAGCACGGCCCGCTCCACGCGCCCGTTGGCGGCCAGAGCAATGACAATCGCGGCGCGGTGGCGGTCCTTGAGGCCATCGGTCGCCACGCCCCGGCTCACCGCGCCCGACCCCGGCATCCCGGCGGCGCCGAAGCGGCGGCGATATGGCAGAGGGCATTGTCGGTCATATCTGTCCCACAAACCGGATTGAGGGACAAAAATAGCAAAAAATGTCCCACAAAGCGATTTGTGTCCCCATGCTGTCCCTCAAAGCGCATCCCGGCCCTCGGCGACATTCAGAACCGCAGGATACACGAAGACGGCCGCGCGACGCCCGCTTGCGGCGGTCAGCACTTCGAGAATGCCATCCTCGCGCAAGCGGTCCAGCAGCCTGCGCGCGGTCTTCGGCGGAATTCCGGCATTACTCAGAAAGTCCGTGCTTCTGAAGATCGGGCGCTGGAAAATCCAGTCCAGCGCGTGAATGGCATAGCGGGAACCGGTCGCCTCCGAGACGCGGGGCTTCATCTCGTCATAGAGGGACAGGATGCCCTGTGCCCTCGCCAGATTGTCCTCCGCCTGCGCCCTGACTGCTTCCAGGAAGAAACGGCACCAGCCGGTCCAGTCGTCGTCGCGAGAGACGGCGAGGAGGCCGTCATAATAGGCTTCGCGGCGCGCCTCGAAATAGGCGCTGATGTAAAAGCTGGGGGTGCGGATGAAGCCGCACTGCCACAGGAACAGGGGTACCAGCATGCGGCCCAGGCGGCCATTGCCGTCGAGAAACGGATGCAGCGCCTCGAACTCGGCGTGCAGGATGCCGAGCTGAATGAGCCGGTCCGGCGCCTCAATGTGGATATATCGCTCCCACGCGGCCAGCGCATCCGGCAGTGCGTCTGCGCCGATCGGCACGAACCTCGCCTGTTCCACGGTGCATCCGGGCGGTCCGATCCAGTTGGCGGTCCGCCGGAACTCGCCCGGCGCCTTGCCCTGGCCGCGCACGCCGTCCAGCAGGATCGCATGCGCTTCCCGGACGACCCGCAGCGACAGCGGCAACTCGTTGAGTAGCGTCTCCGCCCGCGTCAGCGCCCGGCGGTAATTCAGCACCTCCTGAATGTCGTCGCGGAGAGCCGGCGACTCCGGCTCCTGCCCGGCCTCGAAGCCCAGCACGTCGCCGATGGTGGCCTGGGTGCCCTCAATACGCGAGGACAGCACCGCTTCCCGCGTCGCCAGAGGCGCCAGCAGGACATCCGCGTTGGGAATGCTGGCAAGCATCCCGTCATAGCGCGCCACCGCCGCGGCGGCCGGGCCGATAAGAGGAATCAGCGTCTGCCATTGCAGGCGACCGTCGGGCGGGAAGCCGCCGGTGTGATAGCGAACGGCGGTCACGGCTTCGGCACCGGGAAGCCGAGCTTCTCCAGATTGGCGGCGATGGCGGCGTCGAGCCTGGCGCCCTCGGCCTGCTGCGCGCCGAGCTCGGCGACGAGGCGGACCATCTTCTCCGCGAAGGGTTCGCCATCGTCCTCCTGCGGCGCCGCGCCGACATAGCGGCCGGGCGTCAGCACATGGCCGTGCTTCCCGATCTCCTCCAGCGAGGCGGATTTGCAGAAGCCCGGCTCGTCCGCATAGGGGTCCGCTTCGGACTTGCTGCGCCAGGCATGGTAGGCGTCGGCGATCCGGTCGATATCCTCGTCGGAGAACTCCCTGCGGGTCCGGTCCACCATGTGGCCGAGCTTGCGCGCGTCGATGAACAGCACCTCGCCGCGGCGGTCGCGCAGGCCCTGGCCGGCATTCTTGTTGCGCGTGAGGAACCAGAGGCAGGCCGGAATCTGGGTCGAGTAGAAGAGCTGGCCCGGCAGGGCGATCATGCAGTCCACCGCATCGGCCTCGACCATGGCGCGGCGGATGGCGCCCTCGGCCGATGTGGCGGTGGACATGGAGCCGTTGGCGAGCACCACGCCCGCCATGCCGTTGGGCGCGAGGTGGTGGTGGATGTGCTGGAGCCAGGCATAGTTGGCGTTGCCCGCCGGCGGTGCGCCGAAGGCCCAGCGGGCGTCTTCGCGCAGCCGCTCGCCGCCCCAGTCCGAGACATTGAAGGGCGGATTGGCGAGGATGAAATCGGCCCTGAGATCCGGCAGTTCGTCCCGGTGGAAGCTGCCCTCGTTGTTCCAGCGGATATCGGCGTCGATGCCGCGCACCGCGAGGTTCATGCGGGCGAGCCGCCAGGTGGTGTAGTTGCTCTCCTGGCCGTAGATGGCGATGTCGTCGATGCGCCCGCCATGCTCCTCGACGAAGCGCTCGGACTGCACGAACATGCCGCCGGAGCCGCAGCAGGGGTCATAGACGCGGCCCCGGTAGGGCTCCAGCATCTCGACCAGCAGGCGGACGACGGAGCGCGGCGTGTAGAACTCGCCGCCGCGCTTGCCCTCCGCCCCGGCGAAGCCGCCGAGGAAATATTCATAGACGCGGCCGAGAATATCGCGCGAGCGGTCCGCTTCCTCCGCCATGCCGATGCCGCTCACCAGGTCGATCAGCTCGCCGAGCATGACCTTGTTGAGCGCCGGGCGGGCATATTCTTTCGGCAGCACGCCCTTGAGCGAGGCGTTGCTGGCCTCGATGGCCAGCATGGCGTCGTCGATGTCCTTGCCGATCGTCGTCTGCCTGGCTCTGGCCTGCAGATGCGACCAGCGGGCGGGCGGAGGCACCCAGAAGACGTTCTCGGCCAGATATTCCTCCGGGTCTTCGGGATCGGCCAACGCGTCGCCGAGCAGCGCCGCCCGCTTCGCCTCGAAGGCGTCGGAGATATATTTCAGGAAGATCAGGCCGAGGACGACATGCTTGTAGTCCGACGGCTCCATATTGCCGCGCAGCTTGTCCGCCGCCGCCCAAAGCTGCCTCTCGAAGCCGAGGCTGGCGCCGTTATCCTTCGTCCGCTTCGCCATGCGCCGCTCACCCTCTTGCCGCCGCGCGAAAGACGCGAGCCCCATCGCCCGGAGCCTCAACCCTGACGATGGCGTCTTCCGCCAAACCCGCCGCCCGAAGCATCTCAAGCTTCACTCTACTCTCGCAATGTGGCGATGGGTCGGAAGGATCCGTTGGCCGTGCGATACTTCCAGTTGCCGTTCCACACATTCTCGTTGCCCGACGCGATGGACTCATTGAGCCGGTTGAGGGTGGGAAAGCGCTCGGCGGTGTCCTCGCGCACCCACATGCCGCCCCGCGCGATCGCCTTATACTCCTTGCGCTTGTAGTTGCGGAACAACTCGAAGCCTTCGGGGAAGTGCACCCCGTTGCGGGCATCGTAAACGCCGCCTTCGCGCGTGTCGTCGAATCCGGCTGCGTGCCCCCCGTCACCGCATTCGAGCAGACGGCGGAGTATGGCGTCTTCCGTCTCCTCGCCCTCCCGGCGGTTCGCCCAGATCGCGGCGAACACGGCTGTCGATAGCGTAATGGTCCTGGACATCGCACTCTCCGTCGCCCGATATTCTCTGTAATAGCAAATAGCACTATTTTATGTCAAGAAAATAATGAGGCCGGGATCGGAATTTGCCAATACGGGCGTTGGCATCGCGTCGACGAGTGAAACCAGAGAGCTCAGCCCCGCAACATGCCAGGACAGGCGCCCTGTCCGCGGGGCCAGCGACTGCCCTGGTCG
The DNA here is from genome assembly GCA_965221475.1 of Alphaproteobacteria bacterium. Classification (GTDB taxonomy): domain Bacteria; phylum Pseudomonadota; class Alphaproteobacteria; order Bin65; family Bin65; genus Bin65. The sequence goes on from OZ244891.1 coordinate 2,564,481, forward strand.
GCATATTCGATCATAGCCAGTCGAGCGGCGGCAGAGACTTACCGTCATGGTCGGAGGCCGAAGGACGGTTTGGTTTGACCGAACCCTCGCCCAGCCAATCGGCGTTCCGGTGTGGGGTGGTTACAGGTGCACCGCCTTTCCACTGCTTGCCACCAGACCGATCCGGGTCGTTGGCAATGACTTTTGGAGGCGTTGGCTTCGCGTCCGGCGTGGCCCGTTCGATGGTCGTCAGGAACTCGGGCCCGTCCCGAAGCGCATCCGGGCGCCCCGGCTCGTCCGGCGCCGAACGCGTCTCGGCTCTGTATCCCATGGCTCGCGCGATGATGGCTGCCGTCTGCGCGGCGGCGTCCTGAAGCGCGCCATCGTCGAGATGGGCGTAGATCGCCGTGGTCTCGCGCTTGCGGTGTCCGGGCAGACGGCCGACGGTCGTGAGGCCGATGCCGTTCATTACGCCCTGCGAGGCCCAGGTGTGGCGGCAGTCGTGGATGCGAAGGCCGGGCAACCCCGCCTCGTCGCGGATGCCCACCTAGAAGGTGTAGAGCCGCGCTGACGTCAGCTTCTTGGGGAACACCCGCTGGCCGTCCGGTGTCCGGGGCAACCCGGGATGAGGGCGGAGGTGCTTTTGAGCATAATCTATTGAATACAAACAACAAACACCCTCATCCTGAGCAGGCCGTGAGGCGGCCGTATCGAGGGGGGCCGTGCCGAGGGACGGCCGCATAGAGGCTGTTGGCGGCCGGGCCGGCATATTCGAGATTGATTCCAAACTGGCCGTTGCCATATCATCGGGGCCATGAACGACCGTTCGACCCTTCCGATGATAACGCGCCTGCGCGAAGCCGGGCTGCGGCCGACGCGCCAGCGGCTGGCCCTGGCGCGCCTGCTGTTCGAGGGCGGCAACCGGCATGTGACGGCCGAACGGCTCCATTCCGAGGCCCGGCGCGGCGGCTTCGCCGTGTCGCTGGCGACCGTCTACAATGCGCTCAACCAGTTCCGTAAGGCCGGCCTGCTGCGCGAGGTCACGGTGGCTTCGGGCCCCTCCTGGTTCGATACCAACCTGGAGGACCATCACCATTTCTATCACGAAGCCACCGGCACGCTGACCGATTTCGATGCCGGCGCGCTTTCCGTCGAAGGCGTGCCGCGCGCGCCGGCCGGCACCGAGATCGACCGGGTCGAGGTCATTGTGCGCCTGCGCGACCCGCACGCGCCGGCCGCCCGCCGCCGCCCGGATTAGAACCACTCTAATCTGTTGACACGGCCCGTTTCCTGGGCCTAGAGTGGCCGAGGCGCCGCCCGTGGCGCCGGAACCGACACGCCGCGACTACCGGCCCGGCAGAGGAGAACCCGCCATGTCCCTGAAAGACAGCAGAACCGAACAGAATCTCAAGGACGCTTTCGCCGGCGAGAGCCAGGCCAACCGGCGCTACCTGTATTTCGCCCAGAAGGCCGATGTCGAAGGCTACAACGATGTCGCCGCCGTCTTCCGCTCGACCGCCGAAGGGGAGACCGGCCATGCCCACGGCCATCTGGCCTTTCTGGAGGAGACCGGCGACCCGGCGACCGGCGAGCCCATCGGCGATACCGAGAGCAATCTGAAAGCGGCCATCGCCGGCGAGACCCACGAATATACCGACATGTATCCCGGCATGGCGCGCACCGCCCGCGACGAGGGCTTCGACGAGATCGCCGACTGGTTCGAGACGCTGGCCAAGGCCGAGAAGAGCCACGCCGGCCGCTTCCAGAAGGCCCTGGACGATATCGCCTGAGGCCGGTTGCGGCCGGACTGCCGGACCGTAGCCGGGCTGCCGGTCCGGGACCGGGACCGGGCCGCGCTGCCCGGTTCCGGGCCCGTCCGGCCCTTTGCATCCGACGCCAGAAGCGAAGCCGGTGCCATGACCGAAGGCAGCCTGGAAGCGCCCGTCCGCCACGCCATTGCGTGGCAGGACGAGTCCTATTACGACGAAGCGGCGCTCGATGCCGAGCTGCGCCGGGTGTTCGACGTCTGTCACGGCTGCCGGCTCTGCTTCAATCTGTGCGATTCCTTCCCGACCCTGTTCGACCTGATCGACGCGGCCGGCGATGCCGAGCTCGAAGGCGTCGACAGCCGGGACTTCCGCCGGGTCGCCGACGGCTGCACCCTGTGCGACATGTGCTTCATGACGAAGTGCCCCTATGTGCCGCCGCACGAGTTCGACCTCGATTTCCCCCATCTCATGCTGCGCTACCGGGCGGTCGAGCACCGCACCGGCCGGCGCGGCTTCCGGGAGCGGCAGCTCACCCGGACCGACCGCAACGGCCGCCTCGGCTGCGCCGCCTCCGGCCTCGCCAACTGGGCGATCCGGCGCGGCAATGCGCTGACCCGCCGCCCGCTCGAGGCCGCCGCCGGCGTTCACCGCGATGCCGCCCTGCCGCCCTTCGCCGGCCGGACGCTGGAGCGGCAGGCCCGGCGCGAACCGCCGGAGGTGAACCGCGAGGCGCCGGCCTTCGGCCGCAAGGCGGCGCTCTACGCCACCTGCTACGGCAATTACAACGATCCGGCCATCGGCCTCGCCCTGCTCAGGGTGCTGGCGCACAACGGGGTCGAGACCGAGCCTGTCTATTCCGGCTGTTGCGGCATGCCGCGGCTGGAGCAGGGCGATCTCGGCGCGGTGGCCGCCGCCGCGGCGCAGACCGCCGCGGCGCTGCGCCCGTGGATCGACCGCGGCCATGCCGTCGTCACGCCGGTTTCGTCCTGCGCCCTGATGATGAAGTTCGAATGGCCGCTGCTGCTGCCGGACAATGAGGATGTTGCGGCGCTGTCGGCGCACTGTTTCGACGCCGCGCAATATGTTGTCGATATCGCGAAGCGCGAGGGGCTGGCCGAAGGGCTGCAGCCGCTCGACGGCGGCGTGACCCTGCATGTCGCCTGCCACGCGCGGGCGCAGAATATGGGCGTGAAAGCGGCCGAGATGCTGCGCCTGATTCCGGGAACGAAGCCGAAAATCCTCGCCCGCTGCTCCGGCCATGGCGGCTCATGGGGCGTGATGAAGGATCATTTCGAAACCGGCATGAAGATCGGCCGGCCGGTCATGCGCGATGCCGCGAAGGCGGATAACCGCCATGTCGTTTCCGAATGCCCGCTCGCCGGCGCCCACATTCTCCAGGGGATGGAGCGGATCGACGGCGCCACCGTCCCGGACCGCGCGCCCCACCCGATCGAACTGCTGGCGCAGGCCTACGGCTTCGGGGAATAGGGGCCCGCGCCGGGCTCAGAACGCCGGCTGGGTCTGACGGCGGCGCTGGAGCAGAATGACGAGCAGCAGCAGCAGCAGCGCCGGGATGTAGAAAATCTCCTTCGGCATGCGCTCGTTCGGCACCAGGATCGATTCGATCCGCGTCGGCCGGTCGGCATAGAAATCGAAGCTGCGGGCGAGCGATTTGAGCGGGCTGGTCGGCAGCGGCTCCTCCATCCGCGCCTCGCCGCCTTCGACCGCGACCAGCAGCCCGGCGGCCTCCAGCCGGGCGAGGCCGGCGCCCGGCCGGCCGAGCGGAATGGTGACGGTGGTCTCGTCGGTCCGGTCCGGATCGTTGAAGTTCGGCCCGGAAATCGTCACCCGCAATTGGCCGCCCTCGGGCGCTGCCTGGGCCGCCGCCGCGATCTCGCTGCCCGGCCGTTCGGCAAATTCCGGCGCCACCCGGTCGAGCCAGAAGCCGGGCCGGAACAGGCTGAAGGCGACGAGCAGCAGAATGGCCGCCTCCCACAGCCGGTTGCGGGCGAAGAAATAGCCCTGGGTCGCGGCGGCGAACAGCATCATGGCAACGACCGCGATGACGAACACGAACACCGCCTTGCCGGGCGAAACGTCGATCAGCAGCAGCTCGGTATTGAAGATGAAGAGGAAGGGCAGCAGGGCGGTGCGGATATCGTACATGAAGCCCTGGACGCCGGTGCGGATCGGGTCGCCGCCGGAAATCGCCGCGGCGGCAAAGGCGGCAAGGCCGACCGGCGGCGTATCGTCGGCCAGAATGCCGAAATAGAAGACGAACAGATGGACGGCGATCAGCGGCACGATCAGGCCGCTCTTCGCGCCCAGCGCCACGATCACCGGCGCCATCAGCGACGAGACCACGATGTAGTTGGCCGTGGTCGGCAGCCCCATGCCGAGGATGAGGCTCATCACGGCGACCAGCAGCAGCATGACGATCAGGCTGCCGCCGGAAAGGAATTCGACGAATTCGCCGACCACCTGGTGCGCCCCGGTGAGCGAGATCGTGCCGACGATGATGCCGGCCGCGCCGGTCGCCACGCCGATGCCGATCATGTTGCGCGACCCGGAGATCATGCCGTCGATCAGCTCGCCGAAGCTCTGCCGGAAGGCCCCGGCGGGATTGCCGGTGCCGCGGAACAGGGCCTTGAGCGGATGCTGGGTCAGCGCGACGACGATCATCGCCATGGTCGCCCAGAAGGCGGAGAGCGACGGCGACAGCCGCTCCAGCACGATGCACCAGATCAGGATGACGATGGGCAGGATATAGTAGAGGCCGGTGAGCGCCGTCGCCCCGGCCCGGGGCAGCTCGACGATGGGCGCATCCGGCGGATCGACCTGCAGGTCCGGCAGGCGCGCGGCCAGCCACAGCAGCACGACATAGGCGACGGCGACGAGCGCCGCGACGATGGCGAAGGAGGCGCCGGGCGCCGCGACCTTGATCCAGCCGAGGCCGAAATAGACGGCGATGCCGAGCAGGGCGATGCCGATGAAGCCGGTGAGGAAGCCGATCAGCTTGCGCGCCACCGTCATCGTCGCCGACGGTTTCGGCAGGCCCTTCAGCCCCAGCTTCAGGGCCTCCAGATGGACGATGTAGATGAGCGCGATATAGGAGACGAGCGCCGGGATCAGCGCGTGCTTGATGATCTCGGTATAGCTGACGCCGGTGAATTCGGCGATCAGGAAGGCGGCCGCGCCCATCACCGGCGGCGTCAGCTGCCCGTTGGTCGAGGAGGCGACCTCGACCGCGCCGGCCTTCTCCGGCGAAAAGCCGGTGCGCTTCATCAGCGGGATGGTGAAGGTGCCGGTCGTCACCGTGTTGGCGATGGACGAGCCGGAATAGAGGCCGCTCAGGGCCGAGGCGACGACGGCGGCCTTGGCCGGCCCGCCGCGCCGGTCGCCCAGCAGGGCGAAGGCGATCTTGATGAAGAAATTGCCGGCGCCCGCCTTCTCAAGGATCGCGCCGAACATGACGAACAGGAAGATGAGCGAGGCCGAGACGCCGAGGGCGACGCCGAACACGCCCTCGGTCTGCATCCAGAAATGCCACATCGCCTTGCCGAAGGATGCGCCCTTCCACTGCACGGCCTCCGGCAGCCAGCGCGCGTCGCCGAAAAAGACATAGAGCACGAAGACGCCGGCGACGGTGACCAGCGGCAGGCCGAGCGCGCGATAGACCGCGATGGCCAGAACGATCATGCCGCAGCTGGCGACGACCAGGTCGGCATCGGTCGGCACGCCGGCGCGCTCGGCCAGCTCGTTCCGGTACACGATCATGTAGAGGCACGAGGCGACGCCGATGGCGGCGAGCAGCCAGTCGTACCAGGGAATGGTGTGGGTCGGCCCGCGCCGCAGCAGCGGGAAGGCGAAGGCCGCCAGCACCAGGCCGAAGGCGAGATGGATCATCCGCGCTTCGGTATTGGGCACGACGAAGGGCAGGCCGGTCCATTCCTGCAGGGTGAACGGCAGGGCGGACGCGATATAGAGCTGGAACAGGGCCCAGACGAAGGCGATGCCGGGGATCAGCCCGCGCTGCCAGCCGAGCGGCGCGCGGCCGCCGGTATCGACGCTGCTGACCAGTTCCTGGGCGGTCGCCCGCCTCGCGGCGATTTCGGCCATCGCCCTCTCCCCCCGAACGCCGTGCGGCGCGCAAAAAAAGGGCGGGGCCCGCGCGGGCCCCGCCATCCGGTTGCGGCTGTTACTTCATCCAGCCCTTTTCCTTGTAGTACCTGGCCGCGCCGGCATGCAGCGGGGCCGAGAGCGAATCCGAGATCATCTCGCTCTCTTTCAGGTTCCTGAAGGCCGGGTGCAGCCTCTTGAACTGGGCGAAATTGTCGAACACGGCCTTGACGACGACGTAAACGACATCGGCCGGCACCTTGGCGCTGGTGACGAAGGTGGCGCCGACGCCGAAGGTCCGCACGTCCTCCTTGTTATTGTACATGCCGGCCGGGATGGTGGCGTAGCGGTAGAACGGCCACTTCTTCACCAGGCCGTCGATGGCCGGGCCGGTGGCGTTGACCAGATGCGCCGCGCAGGTCGCCAGCGATTCCTGGGTCAGGGCCGAGGGATGGCCGACCAGCCAGAAATAGGCATCGATCTTGCCGTCGCACATGGCGGCGCCGGTCTCGGCGGATTTCATCGCCGCGGCCAGCTTCAGGTCGGTGCGCTTCCAGCCCAGGGCGGCCTCCATGACCTCCCAGGTGCCGCGCGTGCCGGAGCCCGGATTGCCGATATTGACCCGCTTGCCCTTCAGGTCGGTCACGTTCGCGATGCCGGTGCCGTCGCGCGCCAGAATGGTGACCGGCTCCGGGTGGACAGAGAAGACGGCGCGCAGATCCTTGAAGGCGCCCGCCTTCTCGAATTTCGACGTGCCGTTATAGGCATGGTACTGCCAGTCCGACTGGGCGACGCCGAACTCGAGCTCGCCGGCGCGGATCGTGTTGATGTTGTAGATCGAGCCGCCGGTCGATTCGGCCGAGCAGCGGATCCCGGTCTGCTTGCGCATCCGGTTGACCAGGCGGCAGATGGCGCCGCCGGTCGGGTAGTAGACGCCGGTGACGCCGCCGGTGCCGATGCTGATGAAACGCTGGGTCTGCGCCGATGCGCCGGTCGTCGTGCCCGAAAACGCCAGGGCGGCGACGGCGGCAGCGGCAACGATCTTGATGGTGGTGGACATGGTGCTCCCGTTCTCTTCCTGTTCAGGCGGAATTTCGCATCCGGTGGGTGACGGATACGAAGCTGCGGGCAGCCTGCGAAGCCTCGCCTCTGCCCGAATGGCCAAATCCTAGCCCGGATTCCCCTTCCTTGTCACGGCCCGAAGGGCGCCGGCGGCCGGCGGCCTCTATTCCCGCGCGGTCTCGACGAACCGGTCGACATCGTCGGCATCGGTATTGAAGGCGCAGACCAGGCGGATGGCGGGCCGGTCCGGGTCGCCCCAGTCGTAGAAATCGAAGCCGGCTGTGCGCAGCCGCTCCGCCGTATCGCCGGGGATCGTCGCAAAGACGATATTGGCCTCGACCGGATACTCGATGGCGATCTCGTCGATCTCCGCCAGGCCGGCGGCCAGGCGCTCCGCCATGGCATTGGCGTTCGCCGCCAGCTGCAGCCACAGCCCGTCCTCGACATAGCGGGCGAGCTGGGCGGAGACGAAGCGCATCTTGGAGAACAGGTGCCCGCCGCGCATGCGCCGCCGGGCGAGCGTCTCCTCCAGGTCGCGGTTGAACAGGACCGCCGCTTCCGCCGCCATGGCGCCGTTCTTGGTCGCGCCGAAGGACATCAGGTCGATGCCGGCCCGCCAGGTGAGCGCCGCCGGCTCGCAGCCCAGCGCCGCGACGGCGTTGGCGAAGCGCGCACCGTCCATATGGACATAGAGGCCGTTGGCACGGGCGACGGCGCACAGATCGCGGATTTCGTCGATGGCATAGACGGTGCCGCATTCGCTCGCCTGGGCGATGGAGACCGCCGACGCCTCCATGACGTGGGGCAGCCGGGCGCCGCCGCCGCCGACATCGCCGATGGCCGCCTCCAGCCCCGCCGCCGTCATCTTGCCGCCTTCGGCCGGCACCGGGACCAGCTTGGCGCCGTTGGTATAGAATTCCGGCGCCCCGCCCTCGTCCTCGCCGACATGGCTGTGCTTCAGGCAATAGATGGTGTTGAAGGGCTGCGCCACCAGGCTGAGGCACAGGGCGTTGGCGGCGGTGCCGGTCGCCACCGGCCAGACCGAGACCGGCGTGCCGAATAGTTTGGAGAAGCGCTCGTCCAGGCCGCCGGTCGCCGGATCGTTGCCATAGGGTCGGGCGCCCGGCGGCCCGTTGGCCTCGACGATGGCCTCCATGATCTCCGGCGCCACCCCGGTGACATTGTCCGAGGCGAAATCGACCGCAGCCGGGCCGGGCGGGCCGTCCCCGGCCGGATCGCCGTCTGCCGGGCCGCAGGATGGTCTCGTCGGTGCGTTCATCGCCTGCCTCCGCTTTCCGCTGCCGGCCCGGCGACCCGGATACGCAGCGGGGCCTGCCGGCTGTCGAGCGGCACCACATGGATGATCTGCGCGCCCGAGGGCAGCCGCGTCAGCACGGCGAGCGCGCGGCCGACCGGCGTCATGCGCAGGACTTCGGCACCCGCCGGCAGGCCGAGCGAGACCGGATCGGTGCGCAGCGGCAGGGCCGGCCCCGCTGCCGTTTCCGCTACCGGCCGGCCGGGTTCCGCTGCCGTCGCACCCGCTCCGTCCCCGCCGCCGGCCTTGCGCGCGACGCCGACCGCCAGCGCGATCAGGCCGATCAGGATCAGCACGCCCATGCCGATCACGGCGGCGGTCAGGAATCGCTGGTGCGTCGCGCTCAAAACCCGTCCTGCATCCTGCTATACTGCCGCCGCCCTGGTTGAGGCCGGCCCATGGACGACGATCTTCCCCGATCCGGGACAATAGCCGAACCGCCATCGGTGTCGAGACTCCGGGTGTGCGTGGAGGAGGGCGCCGCCGGCGGCCGCCTCGATGCCGTGCTCGCCGCGGCGCTGGACGGCCTCTCGCGCAGCCGCGTCCAGGCGCTGGTCCGGCAGGGCGCGGTGACCGACGATGCCGGCCGGGCCGCCCGGTCGCCTTCGATGAAGGTAATGGCCGGCCAGCGCTTCGAGATCGTGGTGCCGGCCCCGGCGCCGGCCCGGCCGGAGCCGCAGGCGATGCCGCTCGACATCGCCTTCGAGGACGAGCATCTGATCGTGATCGACAAGCCGGCCGGGCTGGCGGTCCATCCGGGGCCCGGCCACCCGGGTGGCACGCTGGTCAATGCCCTGCTGGCCCATTGCGGCGCCGGCCTTTCGGGCATTGGCGGCGTCGCCCGGCCGGGCATCGTCCACCGCCTCGACCGGGATACGTCCGGCCTTCTGGTGGCGGCCAAGTCGGACGCCGCCCATGCCGGCCTCGCCGGCCAGTTCGCCGACCGCAGCATCGGGCGGCGCTACACGGCGCTGGTCTGGGGCGAGCCGCGGCCGCTCAGGGGCCGCATCGATGCCGCCATCGGCCGCGATCCCGCGCAGCGCACGAAAATGGCGGTGCGGTGCGACGGAGGCCGGGCGGCCCGCACGTATTACGCGGTGACGACCCGCTATAACGGCCTGCTCAGCATGATCGAATGCCAGCTCGCGACCGGCCGGACCCACCAGATCCGGGTCCATATGGCGCATCGGGGCCATCCGCTGGTCGGCGACCGCCTTTATGGCGGCCGGCGCCATCTGCCGAAGCCGTGGCGCGAGGCGCCGCCGGGGGCGGCCGTCGCCGGTTTCGCGCGCCAGGCGCTGCACGCCGCGCGGCTCGGCTTCGTCCATCCGGTCACCGGTGCCGCCCTCTCGTTCCGCTCGGCCCTGCCGCAGGATATGGCGGCGCTGGCAGTGGCCGTGGAACCATTGAGGGAAGCCGGGCAACCGGCTGCCCGGCCATGAATTTCGCGATCCGGCGGCGCGCTTGAAATGACCGGCGGCAATGCCCAGATACCGGGCGGGCAGGACCGGGCCGGCAGCGATCCGGGCGGCGCGCCCGCCACGAACGGGGAAACGCAGGGCAGGAGCGGGATGACGGCATCGACGGCAATCGCAACCCTGCCGCACGTTCCATCGGTCGGGCGGGATGGCAATCTGTCCGCCTATCTGGCGCAGATTCGCCGCTTCCCGATGCTGGAGCCGGAAGAGGAATATATGCTGGCGACCCGCTGGCGCGACCATGAGGATACCGAGGCCGCGCACAGGCTCGTCACCAGCCATCTTCGCCTGGTCGCCCGGATCGCCATGGGCTATCGCGGCTATGGCCTGCCGGTCGCCGAGCTGATTTCCGAGGGCAATGTCGGCATGATGCAGGCGGTCAAGCGCTTCGACCCGGAGCGCGGCTTCCGCCTGGCGACCTATGCCATGTGGTGGATTCGCGCCTCGATTCAGGAATATATCCTGCATTCCTGGTCGCTGGTGAAGATCGGCACCACCTCGGCCCAGAAGAAGCTGTTTTTCAATCTGCGCCGGATGAAAAGCCGGCTGAACGCGCTTGAGGACGGCGACCTGCCGCCGGAAAAGGTGCGCCGGATCGCGACCGAGCTGAAGGTTTCGGAGGACGAGGTCGTCAGCATGAACCGGCGTCTTGCCGCGCCGGACAATTCCCTCAACGCGCCGCTGCGCGCCGATGGCGAGAGCGGCGGCGAATGGCAGGACTGGCTGGTCGACGAGAACCAGGAAAGCCAGGAGACGGTCGTCGCCGAGCGCGAGGAGATGCAGATGCGCCAGGCCATGCTGGCCCGGGCGATGAACACGCTGAACCCGCGCGAGCGCCGCATCCTCACCGAGCGCCGCCTGCAGGACGATCCGCTCACGCTGGAGGAGCTGTCGCACGAATACGGCGTCAGCCGCGAGCGCGTGCGCCAGATCGAGGTCCGCGCCTTCGAAAAGCTGCAAAAGGCGATGAAGGCCATGGCCATCGAGCAGCAAAGCGCCGGCTGACCGCCGCGCCCGTGCTCCCCGGCACGGCCCGCCACCCGTCGCAGTCTTTACGAAATCCCGACACCTCCCATCCCGGTTCCGGCCGGCGGTGGGGGAGGGCGGCCTATCCGTCCGGGGCCATGCCTTTGGCGGCGAGTTCGGCGAGGGCTTCGGGGGTTTTCTCCAGATGGCCGAGGCCCATGCCGTTCAGGATATGGTCGGCCTTGGTGTACTGGATGTTGACATAGGTGGTGAGCTCGACCCGGTTGCCCCACGGGTCGAGAAAGTCGGTGAACGGCCCGTCGAGCAGCGCGACGCCCATCTCCTTCAGCCGGGCGATGGCGAGCGGCTTGTCGTCCACCGCGATGCCGAAATGCCGGCCCTCGTCGGGCCCCTGGCGCCGGCCGGTCATGAAATTGATGAACTGGTCGCCGAAATAGACGAAGGCGGCGGTCTCGCTCTGGGACGAAACCTCGAAATCGAGGAAGCCGCGATAGAAATCCAGCGCTTCCTGAATGTTGCCGACTTCCAGCGCGATGTGGTTGATGCCGACCGGCCGTGCCCTGTCCGTCATGTCGGTTGCTCCCGCCGCTTCCTGCCGTTGCTGCTGCAGGTGGAAATGGTCGCGCTGCCCGGCCGGGCAAGGGCCGCCTCGAATCGCCGCCCGGCCGCGGCCGCCGCCGGTTCGTTTGCCGCGCGGCCGGGCGGCGCGTAGAGTGTGCCCGAACCGCGCCCGCCAACCGCGACCGACACCGGCATGACCCACCGCTCCCGCCACTGGGCCGACCTCACGACCGCGGAATTTGCCGCCTGCGATCCGGCGCGGACGGTGGTGCTGCTGCCGGTCTCGGCGACCGAGCAGCACGGCCCGCACCTGCCGGTCTCGGTGGATCGCGACATCTGCGCCGCCCTGGTCGAAGGCCTGGTCGCCCGGCTGCCGGCGGAGGTGCCGCTGCTCGTTCTGCCGGAGTTGCCGGTCGGTGTCAGCATCGAGCATGGCGATTTTCCCGGCACCCTCAGCCTGTCGGCGGAAACGATGATGGCGGTCCTGATGGAGCTGGCCGGCGGGGTGGCGGCGGCGGGCTTCCGCAAGCTGGTGCTGCTGAACAGCCATGGCGGCAATCCGGCGGCGCTCGACCTGGTGGCCCACAAGCTGCGCCGCAAGCACGAAATGCTGGTCTTTCCGCTCAACGCCTATCGCTACTGGCAGGCCGAGCGCCATTTCGGCGCGCACGAGGCGGCCCACGGCATCCATGGCGGCGCGGCCGAAACCTCGATCATGCAGGCGATCCGGCCGGAGGCGGTGCGGACGGAGAAGCTGCAGCGCTTCGCCTCGCGCAGCGAAGAGATGGCCCGGACCTGGACCCATCTGCGGCCGTTCGGGCGGACGGCCGGTTTCGGCTGGCAGGCCCAGGACCTGAACCCGGCCGGCGCCGTGGGCGATGCCACCCTGGCCGATCCGGCAATCGGCGCCCGCCTGCTCGACGAGGCGACCGAAACGCTGGTCGGGATCGTGACCGAGATCGGCCGCCTGCCGCCCGATACCGTCGGCGGCCGGCCCGAAACCGGCTCCGATTGACGCCGCCGTCGGCAGCGGCCGCATTCCGTTTGGCATCCGGCGGCAAAGCCGCTATGCCGCGGCGATGAAGCTCTCGACCGCCATCACCTGCCTGCTCGGCATCGACCATCCGGTCCTGCTCGCGCCGATGGGCGGGGTCTCCGGCGGCGCGCTGGCCGGTGCGGTCTCGGCCGCCGGCGGGCTCGGCCTGATCGGCGCCGGCTATGCCGATCCGTCGCTCGGCTATGGCGACGACGACTGGATCGCGGCGGAGTTCGACCGCGCCGGCAACAGCCGGGTCGGCATCGGCTTCATCACCTGGGCGCTGGACCGGCGGCCCGGCGCGCTCGATGCGGCGCTGGAGCGGCAGCCGGCGGCGGTCATGCTCTCGTTCGGCGACATCGCCCCCTACGCGGCGAAAATCCGCGATGCCGGCGCCATTCTGATCTGCCAGGTCCAGACCCTGGAGGACGCCCGCACCGCGGCGGCGCAGGGGGCCGACATCGTCGTCGCCCAGGGCACCGAGGCCGGCGGCCACGGCGCCAAGCGGGCGACCCTGCCGCTGGTGCCGGCCGTCGTCGATGCGGTAGCGCCGGTCCCGGTCGCGGCGGCGGGCGGCATCGCCGACGGGCGCGGCCTCGCCGCCGCCCTGATGCTCGGCGCCGGGGCGGTGCTGGTCGGCACCCGCTTCCAGGCCAGCCGGGAAGCCCTGCTCCATTCCAACAGGAAGGCGGCGATGGTGCAGGCCGGCGGCGACGATACGCTGCGCACCACGGCGTTCGATACCGCCCGCGGCATCGTCTGGCCCGCACCCTATACCGGCCGCGCCATCCGCAATGCCTTCAGCGACGAATGGCACGGCCGCGACGACGCCCTGCGTGCCGCCGGTGCGCCGCTGCGCGAGCGCTTTTTCGCCGCCGGGCGCAGCGGCGATACCGATATGGCGGTCACCTTCGCCGGCGAGGGGCTGGACCTGATCGCCGATTGCCCGCCCGCCGGCGGGGTCGTCGCGCAGATCGTCGCCGACGCCGTCGATGCCATCGTGGCGGCGCCGGGCCGGCATCTCGACGCCGGGCCGGCGGCGGGCTGAGCGGCCGGTCGGAGCGGAGGCGTGGCCGACGGTCTTGCCGGGATGCCGCTCGCCCGGTGGCGCGCCCGGGTCGCCGCCGGCCAGCTGAGCCACGATCCGGCCCAGGCGCTGGCGGCGGAAAAGCTGAACAGCCTGCATCAGGCGCTGAAAGGGTATGAGCCGGCGCGCGCCGGCTCGTGGCTCGCCCGCTTCGGCCTCGGCAACCGGCGGGCTGAGGAGCCGCCGCGCGGCCTGTATCTCCATGGCGGCGTCGGCCGGGGCAAGTCCATGCTGATGGACCTGTTCTTCGACGGCGCCCCGGTCGCCCGCAAGCGCCGGGTCCATTTTCACGAATTCATGCTGGAAATCCACGACCGGCTGCACCGGCGCCGCGGCAGCGGCCGGGTTGACGATCTGCTGCCCGAAGTGGCCGGCGACATCGCCGCGGACGCCTGGCTGCTCTGTTTCGACGAGTTCCATGTCGTCAATATCGCCGACGCGATGATCCTGGGCCGCCTGTTCGAGGCGCTGTTCGCGCGCGGCGCCATCATGGTCGCCACCTCCAACTGGCCGCCGGACGGGCTCTATCGCGGCGGCCTGCAGCGGGCGCTGTTCCTGCCCTTCATCGAGCTGATCCGGCGCCGGCTGGATGTGCTGCATCTGGAGGCGGTGCGGGATTACCGCCTCGCCCGGCTGATGACGCTGCGGGTGTGGCGCACGCCCCTCGGCCCGGCAGCGACCCGGGCGCTGGACGAGGCGTTCGCGGCGCTCACCGACGGTGCTGCGGCCGAGCCGGCCCGGCTGGCGGTCAAGGGCCGGACGGTGCCGGTGCCGCGCGCCGCCCACGGCGTCGCCCGCTTTCATTTCGACGATCTGTGCCGGACGGCGCGCGCGGCCGCCGACTATCTGGCCATCGCCGACGCCTACCGCACCGTGATCGTGGACGGGATTCCGCGCTTCAAGGCGGAGGAGCGGGACGCGCCGAAGCGGTTTTCCATCCTGATCGACGCGCTCTATGAGCGCAAGGCGAAGCTGCTCGCCTCGGCCGCCGGCGCGCCGCAGGACCTCTACCGCGGCGCCTTCCTCGCGATGGAATTCCAGCGCACCGTCTCGCGCCTGATGGAAATGCAGTCGAAGGACTATCTCGAAGCGCGGCAGGAGCCGGGCTGAGCACAACGACTTGGGCCGCCTCTCTCAGTCGGGCCGCTCCATGGCCCAGACATCGGCGACGGTGACATAGTCGAGATAGCCGAGCCGCCCGATCGGCCGGACCTTCGCCATATCGACGAAGCCGTCGGTCAGCACCGAATCGTCGATATGGATGCCGGTCACCTCGCCGAGGATCAGGACGTTCGGCCCATAGCCCTCCTGCGTCTTGAGCACGATGCTCTGGAGATAGCGGCACTCCAGATGGATCGGCGATTCGGCGACGCGCGGGGCGCTGACGGTCTCCGCCGGCGCCTTGGCGAGGCCGGCATGTTCGAACTCGTCGACGCCGGGCGGGACATGCTCGGCCGACCGGTTCATCGCCGCGCGCAGAGCCCAGGTCGCCATGTTGCAGACGAATTCCCCGGTCGCTTCCGGGTTGGTCTGAGAGTCCTTGGGCAGGTATGGCGCGCCCCGGCGGTGCGGCCGCTGTCCGGCGGAGAACATAACCTGCGGCGGCGCATAGCTCACCGCGTTGAAGAAGGAGTAGGGCGCCAGATTGGCCGTGCCGTCCGGCGCGAGGCTGGAAATCCAGCCGATCGGGCGCGGCACGACCAGGGCGTTGAACGGGTTGCGGGGCAGGCCGTGCGGCTCCTGCCCGGGCCGGTAGAACATGGCGCCTCCGGGGCGGGTCCTCGCATCCGGGGCGTGCGCCCCGGCGCCGTCCTATACGAAACGCCGGCGCTGCCGGTAAAGCCTGCCCGTCGCCGCGGCCGCGCACCGGGGCGGGGAGACGGGCTTGTCATCGGGCGCGACTTGACGGCATGCTTGCCCTCCGCCCACGCTTTCGGGAAGCGACCGCGATGAACATTGCCACCCTGCCCGCCGACCGGTCGGCCCATCGGCCGGACGGCATGTCCGCCGAAGAATGGGACGTGCGGGTCCAGCTCGCCGCCTGCTACCGCCTGGTCGATCATTTCGGCATGACCGACCTGATCTACAACCACATCACCGCGCGCGTGCCGGGCCCGGACCATCATTTCCTGATCAATCCGTTCGGCCCGCACTATTCCGAGATCACGGCCTCGAGCCTGGTCAGGATCGATCTGGACGGCAATCCGGTGGACGATCCGGCGGCGCGCATCAACCCGGCGGGCTATGTCATCCACGCCTGCATCCACCGCGCCCGGCCGGACCTGCAGGCGGTGATCCACACCCACACCCGCGCCGGCATCGCCGTCTCCTGTCTGGCCGAAGGCCTGATCCCGATGGAGCAGAACGGCTTCCAGTTTCTCGACCGCATCGCCTATCACGATTACGAGGGCATTGCGCTGGATACGGACGAGCAGCAGCGGCTGATCGCCGATCTCGGCGATTGCAGCGTGATGATCCTGCGCAATCACGGCCTGCTCGCCTGCGGCCCCAATATCAGCCAGGCCTTCCGGCGCATTTACTATCTGGAGATGGCCTGCCGGATCCAGCTCGATGTCATGGCGGGCGGGACGATGCGCCTGCCGGCGCCGGCCGTCCAGCGCCACACCGCCGGCCAGTGGGACAGCGGCCTCGCCGGCAATGGCGGCCGGGCCGACGATACGCTCGAATGGCCCGCCATGCTCCGCCTCATGGACCGCAAGGACCCGACCTACCGGACGTGAGGGGGAGGGTGGGGTGGCTACCGACTCGAATTTGGGAAACTAGCGGACAATTCCTGCGTTTCGCGCCACCTCATTCGCCAGAACTTCCGTCCTGTCGAGGAACGCGAGGAATGCACTCAAATCGTCGAGATAATGCTGCCATTGTCGTTTGGTGGCACGCTCCCATGAATACCTCTTTTGCCACAACCCAACGTCTTCATCCATATAGGTTAAGAAGTCCTCCAGGGTGACCAGTTTTCGGTCTTGGGGTGGCGCGGGAGCATCGGGGTTGTCCGTGCTCATGAACGCAACCAGCCTGAACGGAAATTCGCTCGCCGCTTCCTGAAACAGCTTCTCCAATTTAGCAACAGTAGAGCTCCCGTCAATACCGAGCCGACGGTAGAGCGCCGCAAGACTATGCCCCTTGAGGTCCGTCTTCGGAGTCGTCCCATGTAGATGGAGCAGGCATTTCAATCTCAATTCTAGGGAGACCCCGAGGTTGAAATGGCTGGCGGTCTTGAGCGATTCCCATACGCTGTGCGATGGCCATCCCTTCGAGTCGCCCACCGGCGAAAGGTCTCCCTGCCTCACTTTCAGTTGACGGATCTCCTGCTCCAACAGCCATGCGGACTGCCGGAAGGCCCGGGCATCGCCGATAAGCCTGAGATACTGCACGCCGTTCACGGGTTCGCTCTCTCCGGTTTTACCCCAGCATCCGCTATCGGTAGCTGGACGTTCATTCGGCCGAAGCGTGGGGTGAGTCTCCGGTCAGTACGAAGAAGCCGGTCGGAGGCCGCATGAATCCGCCGCTCCATCCGGCTTCTCCGATCCTGTCCGGTCCGACCGGTTCGCGATCCTTCGCAAGCAGATAGAGCCGCAGGTCCAGGGCCTTCAGGACGCTGAGTACGGTGGCAAATCCCGGATTCCCGTCGCGCGAAAGCGCCTTGTACAGGCTTTCTCTACCGCGCCCGGTCTTCGCCGCCACGGCGGTCATGCCCCGGCAACGGGCGACATCTCCGAGCGCTCCGACGATCACGCGCGGGTCGCCATCCTCGAAAGCCGCCTCCAGATAGGCGATCGCATCTTCCGGGCTTTCCAGATATTCCGCAGGGTCCCAGGGTCGCGTCTTCACCCTCGCTGCCGCTTCGCTCTTCCTGGGCGCAGTCATCGGTATCCTACCCTCTCCAGTACCGGCCGGTTGTATCCTATATGATATATCGGGCAACGATTCTTCAAGGCGCACAGGAGGCCCCGGCGCAGTTCGGGCGCCACGCCGTGCCGCCGGGAGGGGCGCATTTGGCGCGGTTGCTCCGGCCGGCGGATCGCGCTAATCCGGCGCTGTCCAATGCAGGCGCGCCGCTCCGGGGGCGCTGCTCCGGGGGAATGACGGAACGGCGGCTTGCGAAAGGCCCCTGACGGGGCGCGTGCCCCCGGTTGTGCAACCCGGTCCGCACCGCCCCTCTTCACACAGCGGGGAAGCCCATGGCTCGAAACAAGATCGCCCTGATCGGCGCCGGCCAGATCGGCGGTACGCTGGCGCTGCTCGCCGGCCTCAAGGAACTGGGCGATATCGTCCTGTTCGATATCGTCGAAGGCGTGCCCCACGGCAAGGCGCTGGATATCGCCCAGGCCTCGCCGGTCGAGAGCTTCGATGCCGAGCTCGCCGGCGCGTCCGACTATGCGCCCATCGCCGGCGCCGATGTCATCATCGTGACCGCCGGGGTGCCGCGCAAGCCCGGCATGAGCCGCGACGATCTGATCGGCACCAATGCCGGGGTGATGAAGGCGGTCGGCGCCGGCATCCGCGAACACGCGCCGGATGCGTTCGTCATCTGCATCACCAATCCGCTCGATGTCATGGTCTGGGCGCTGCGCGAACATTGCGGCCTGCCGCACCGGCAGGTCGTCGGCATGGCCGGCGTGCTGGACAGCGCGCGCTTCCGCTATTTCCTCGCGCAGGAAATGAATGTCTCGGTGGAGGATGTCACCGCCTTTGTCCTCGGCGGCCATGGCGACAGCATGGTGCCGTCGGTGCGCTATTCCACCGTCGCCGGCGTGCCGCTGCCGGACCTGGTGAAGATGGGCTGGATAAGCCAGGAGCGGCTGGACGGGATCGTCCAGCGCACCCGCGACGGTGGCGCCGAGATCGTCGGCCTGCTGAAGACCGGCTCGGCCTTCTATGCGCCGGCGGCCTCCGCCATCTCCATGGCCGAGAGCTATCTGAAGGACAGGAAGCGGGTTCTGCCCTGCGCCGCCTGGCTGGATGGTGAATACGGCCAGACCGGTCTGTATGTCGGTGTGCCCGTGGTGATCGGCGCCGGCGGGGTCGAGCGGATCATGGAAATCGACCTCGACGACGGGGAGCGGGCGATGTTCGAGAAGTCGGTCGGCGCCGTCAGGGCGCTGATGGAGGTCACCAAAGGCATGATGTAGCGGGTCCGTCCGGCGCCGGAGCCGCGAAGACCGGCCCCGGACAGGGCCGGCCGCAAAACGCATCCCGCCTGTCTTTTGCCCCGGAATCGCTCGTCCCCGAAACGCCGAACGCCGAACGCGCCGTACAGGGAGCAGCCATGAATATCCACGAGTACCAGGCCAAGGAACTGATGCGCCGCTACGGCATCGCCGTGCCGGATGGCGGCGTCGCCTGGACGCCGGACGAGGCGGCCCGCCAGGCGGAGGAGCTCGGCGGTCCGGTCTGGGTCGTCAAATCGCAGATCCACGCCGGCGGCCGCGGCGCGGGCCGGTTCCGCAACGACCCGAAGGGCAAGGGCGGCGTCCGGGTCGTCCGGTCGGTCGCCGAGGTGCGCGACAATGCCGCCGCCATGCTCGGCCAGGTTCTGGTGACCCGCCAGACCGGCCCGGAGGGCAAGGAGGTCAAGCGCCTCTATGTCGAGGCCGGCTGCGACATCGCCCGCGAACTGTATCTCTCCATCCTGCTCGACCGCGCCACCGGCCGCGTCACGATCATGGCCTCGACCGAGGGCGGCATGGATATCGAGCAGGTCGCCGAGGAGACGCCGGAGAAGATCGTCCGCGTCGCCATCGATCCGGCGACCGGCATCCAGGGCCATCATTGCCGGACCGTTGCCTTCGGCCTCGGCCTGCGCGGCGGGCAGGTCAAATCCGCCAGCCGCTTCCTGAGCGCGATGTACAAGGCCTTTAACGAGCTCGATGCCAGCCTGATCGAGATCAACCCGCTGGTCGTGACCGGCGACGGCGATGTGCTCGCCCTCGACGCCAAGATGAATTTCGACGACAACGCCCTCTATCGCCACCCGGACCTGCTCGAACTGCGCGACGAGGACGAGGAGGACCCGGCGGAACTGGAGGCCGCCCGGCACGATCTGAACTATGTCAAGCTCGACGGCACCATCGGCTGCATGGTCAATGGCGCCGGCCTCGCCATGGGCACGATGGATATCATCAAGCTCTATGGCGCCGAGCCGGCAAACTTCCTCGATGTCGGCGGTGGCGCCACCCGGGAGCGGGTCGCCACCGCATTCAAGATCATCCTCAGCGATCCCAATGTCGAAGGCATTCTGGTCAATATCTTCGGCGGCATCATGCGCTGCGATGTCATCGCCGAGGGGGTGGTGGCCGCGGCCCGCGAGGTCAGCCTGCACGTTCCGCTGGTCGTGCGCCTGGCCGGGACGAATGTCGCGCTGGGCCAGAAGATCCTCGCCGAATCCGGACTGCCGATCACCTCGGCCGACGATCTGGCGGACGCTGCGGAGAAAGTCGTGAACGCCGTGAAGGAGGCGGCATAGCCATGGCGGTTCTGGTCGACGAACACACCAGGGTGATCTGCCAGGGTTTCACCGGCAGCCAGGGCACCTTTCATTCCGAGCAGGCAATCGCCTACGGCACGCAGATGGTTGGCGGCGTCACCCCCGGCAAGGGCGGCGAGACCCATCTCGACCTGCCGGTCTTCGACACGGTGGGCGAGGCCGTGGCGCAGACCGGGGCGACGGCGAGCGCGATCTATGTGCCGCCGCCCTTCGCGGCCGACGCGATCCTCGAAGCCATCGATGCCGGCCTGGCGCTGGTCGTCTGCATTACCGAGGGCATTCCGGTGCTCGACATGGTGCGGGTCAGGCGCGCGCTCCAGGGCTCGGCGACCCGCCTGATCGGGCCCAACTGTCCGGGCGTCATCACGCCGGATGCCTGCAAGATCGGCATCATGCCGGGCCATATCCACCGGCGCGGCCGCATCGGCATCGTCTCGCGTTCGGGCACGCTGACCTACGAGGCGGTGGCCCAGACCACGGCGGCCGGCCTCGGCCAGTCGACCTGCATCGGCATCGGCGGCGATCCGGTCAACGGCACCAGCTTCATCGACTGTCTGGAGCTGTTCCTCGCCGACGACGAGACCGACGGCATCGTCATGATCGGCGAAATCGGCGGCACTGCCGAAGAAGAGGCGGCCGAATTCTACCGGGCATCGGGCGCCGCCAAGCCGGTCGCCGGCTTCATCGCCGGCCTCACCGCGCCGCCCGGCCGCCGCATGGGCCACGCCGGCGCGATCATCGCCGGCGGCAAGGGCACTGCGGGCGACAAGATCGAGGCGATGAAGAGCGCCGGCTTCCACGTCGCCGCCTCGCCGGCAGCGATCGGCGAGACCATGCTGGCGGCGATGAAGGCGTAAGGCGCGGGGTGCCCGTTCGGGGACAGGCCGGGAAAATTACCGACCGTGGACGCTGTGGCGGTGCAGTTCCCGGTGACAAGGGCGGTCGGGAGGCATAGTCTTTCGGTGCGCTCCGGCCCGGACCGGGCCGTCAGCGGTGGCAACAGCAGGCAGGCCGGACCCATGACACAGACGGCGCAGCAATTCGAGGCCTCCTCCTGGCTCAGCGGGGCCAACGCGCCCTTCGTCATCGACCTGTACGAGCGCTATCTCGCCGAGCCGCGGTCGGTCGGCGACGACTGGCGGGACTTCTTCGCCGCGCTGAACGATGACGGGCGGGCGGCGCTGGCCGATCTTGCCGGGCCGGACTGGGCGCCGCGGGCGACCCGCGTCGTCGGCAACGGCGCCGCGGCGACTGCCCGGATATCCGAAGGCGGACCGGCCGACAGCGCGACGGCGGTGCCGGTTTCCGAAGACCGGGTGCGCGATGCGGCGCGCGATTCGATCCGCGCGCTGATCCTGATCCGCAGCTACCGGGTGCGCGGCCACCTGCTGGCGCAGCTCGATCCGCTCGGCATCGAAGAGCGCGAGGACCATCCCGAACTCGATTACGAAACCTATGGCTTCACGCCGCGCGACCTCGACCGGCGCATCTTCATCAACAATTATCTCGGCCTCGGCGAGACCGCGACGCTGCGCGAGATCGTTGCCCGGTGCAAGGCGACCTATGCCGGCACCGTCGGCGTCGAATTCATGCATATCCAGGACCCGGAGCAGAAATCCTGGCTCCAGGCGCGCATCGAGGCGGTGGAGAACCGCACCGAATTCACCGCAAGGGGCAAGAAGGCGATCCTGGGCAGCCTGGTCCAGGCGGAGATTTTCGAACGGTTCCTCGACCGCAAATATACCGGCACCAAGCGTTTCGGCCTCGACGGTGCGGAGGCGACCATCCCGGCGCTGGAGCAGATCATCAAGCGCGGCGGCCAGCTCGGCGTTGAGGAAATCGTCATCGGCATGCCCCATCGCGGCCGGCTCAACGTGCTCGCCAACATGATGGGCAAGCCCTATCAGGCGATCTTCTCGGAATTTCAGGGCAATGCCGCCAACCCGGAGGATGTGCAGGGCTCCGGCGATGTGAAATACCATCTGGGAACCTCGTCGGACCGGGATTTCGACGGCAATTCGGTCCACCTTTCGCTGACCGCCAATCCGTCCCATCTCGAGGCCGTCAACCCGGTCGTCGCCGGCAAGGTGCGCGCCAAGCAGACCCAGCGCGCCGCCCGGGGCGCCACCATGCGCGGCGCCCGGCGCCAGGTGATGGGCCTGCTGCTGCACGGCGATGCCGCCTTCTCCGGCCAGGGCGTGGTGGCGGAGACCCTCGACCTCGCCAATCTGAACGGCTACCGCACCGGCGGCACGATCCATTTCATCGTCAACAACCAGATCGGCTTCACCACCAACCCGGTGAACAGCCGCTCCGGCCCCTATTGCACCGAGTTCGCCAAGATCGTCCAGGCGCCGATCTTCCATGTGAACGGCGACGATGCGGAGGCGGTCGTCCATGTCGCCCGCATCGCCACGGAGTTCCGCGACGCCTTCCAGACCGATGTCGTGATCGACATGTTCTGCTACCGGCGGCATGGCCATAATGAGGGCGACGAGCCGGCCTTCACCCAGCCGCTGATGTACCGCACCATCGCCCGGCATCCGACGGTACGCGAAATCTATACCCGCCGGCTGGTCGATGACGGCATCCTCACCAACCGGGAGGCCGAGGGGACGGTGAAGGAATTCGAGGACCGGCTGGAGGCGGATTTCGAAGCGGCGGGCGGCTACAAGCCGAACAAGGCCGACTGGCTGGAAGGCGCCTGGACCGGCCTGGAGCCGGCGCGCGGCGAATATATCCGCGGCAAGACCGGCGTTGCGACGGAACGGCTGCGCGAGATCGGCCACCGGCTCTGCGAGGTGCCGGAGGATTTCAATCTCAACCGCAAGATCGGCCGGCAGCTGCGGGCCCGGAAGGAGGCCATCGACAGCGGCGAGGGCGTCGATTGGGCGCTCGCCGAGGCGCTGGCCTTCGGCACGCTGCTGGCCGAGGGGACGCCGGTGCGCCTGTCGGGCCAGGATAGCGGCCGCGGCACGTTCTCCCACCGCCATGCCGTTCTGGTCGATCAGGAGACCGAGCAGAAATATCTGCCCCTGCAGGCCCTGTCGCCGGACCAGGCCCTGTTCGAGGTTATCGATTCGCCGCTCGCCGAAATGTCGGTGCTGGGCTTCGAATACGGCTATGCCCTGGCCGAGCCCAATGCGCTGATCCTGTGGGAGGCCCAGTTCGGCGATTTCGCCAACGGCGCCCAGATCGTCATCGACCAGTTCATCGCCTCGGGCGAATCGAAATGGCTGCGCCTGTGCGGCCTGACGATGCTGCTGCCCCATGGCTATGAGGGCCAGGGGCCGGAGCATTCGTCGGCCCGGCTCGAACGCTATCTGCAGCTGTGCGCCGAAGAGAACATGCAGGTCGTGAACTGCACCACCCCGGCCAACTATTTCCACGTCCTGCGCCGCCAGGTCCGCCGCAAGACGCGCAAGCCGCTGATCGTCATGGCGCCGAAATCGCTGCTCCGGCACAAGGAAGCGGTGTCGAAACTGTCCGAATTCACCACCGGCCATTCCTTCCACCGCATCCTGTGGGACGATTCCGACCTCGGCCCGGATGCGGGGATCGAGCGTGTCATTCTCTGCTCCGGCAAGGTCTATTTCGATCTTGCCGCGGAGCGCGACCGGCGCGGCCTCGGCGACCGTATCTGCATTCTGCGCATGGAACAGCTCTATCCCTTCCCGGCCGGGCCGCTGGTCGATGAACTGTCCCGTTTCGGGCAGGCCGAAGAAGTCGTCTGGTGCCAGGAGGAGCCGGAGAATGCCGGCGCCTGGTTCTTCGTCGAGCGGCGGATCGAGGCGGCGATGCGCGAGGTCGGCATGAAGCCGGCCCGGCCCCGCTATGCCGGCCGGCCGGCATCCGCCTCGCCGGCGACCGGCCTCCATGCGCGTCACGTCGCCGAGCAGAAGAAGCTGGTCGATGAAGCGCTGGCGCTCGACGGCTGAAGCGGCCGCACGAACGGTGCCGACCCTCCCCCTGAATCATGACGATGGCATCCGATGATCGTTGAAATCGCAGTACCCGCGCTGGGCGAATCGGTGACCGAAGCCGAGGTTGCCAAATGGTTCAAAGCGGTCGGCGGCGCCGTCGAGGCCGACGAAGCGCTGGTCGAACTGGAAACCGACAAGGTCACGCTGGAGGTGAACGCGCCGGCCGCCGGCGTTCTGGTGGAGATTCTGGCCGATTCGGGCGCCGAAGTCGCGGTCGGTGCCGTGCTCGGCCGGATCGATGCGAGCGGGGCGGCGGCGGTCGCCGCGCCGGCGCCGCAGGCCGCAGCCGCCGAAGCCCCTCCGGCGCCGGAGCCCGAACCCGCGCCGCAGCCGGAATCCCCGCCGGAAGCAGATTCAGGAGCGGCGGCCGCGCCGCCGTTGAGCCCGGCGGTGCGCAAGCTGGTGGCCGAGCACGATCTCGATCCGTCGGCCATCGCGGGCACCGGCAAGGGCGGCCGGCTGACCAAGGCCGATGTCGAGGCTCATCTGGCGGCCCGGTCCGATCCCGAACCCGCGCCCCCGCCAGAACCGGCGCCTGCGCCAGCTCCCGCCCCGGTTCCGGCCGCCCCGCGCGCGGCCGCGCCATCCCCCGAACCGGCGCCGGAAGGGGCGGCGGCCGAGGGCCGGCGCGAGGTGCGGGTGAAAATGTCCCGCCTGCGCCGCCGCATCGCCGAGCGGCTGAAGCAGGCGCAGAACAGCGCGGCGATGCTGACGACCTTCAACGATGTCGACATGACCGCCATCCTCGACCTGCGCAAGCGCTATCGCGACAGTTTCGAGAAGCGCCATGGCGTGCGCCTCGGCTTCATGTCGTTTTTCGTCCGGGCCAGTATCGAGGCGCTGAAGCAGATTCCGGCGGTGAATGCGGAAATCGACGGCGACGATATCGTCTATCGGCACTATTACGATATCGGCGTCGCCGTCGGCACGGAGCAGGGCCTCGTCGTCCCGATCCTGCGCGATGCCGATGGCCTGTCCTTCGCCGGGATCGAGCGGGCGGTCGGCGAGCTCGGCGTCAAGGCGCGCGACGGTGCGCTCTCGATGGCGGAGCTGACCGGCGGCACCTTCACCATTTCCAATGGCGGCGTCTACGGCTCCATGCTGTCGACGCCGATCCTGAACCCGCCCCAGTCCGGCATTCTCGGCATGCACCGGATCGAGCAGCGCCCGGTCGCGCGCGATGGCCAGGTCGTCATCCGCCCGATGATGTACCTCGCCCTCAGCTACGACCACCGCATCATCGACGGCCGCGAGGCGGTGACCTTCCTGGTGAAGGTCAAGGAAGCGCTGGAAGAACCCGAACGGCTGCTGATCGGGGTGTAGGGGCGGGTGGGGCCTCGGCGGGGGCCCCGTCCGATTACACGACCGGATCGCCATATTCGTTGGTGGACCGGCCCGACTCTTCCGTGCACCAGAAAATGAAGAAGAACAGCCCGACGACCGGAATGTAGAAGACAAGCTGCCACCAGCCGCTTCTTCCCGTATCGTGCAGTCTTCTGCACGTTACCGCCCAATATGGTATCAATAGACCGAGAGCTACGATCAGCGAGAAGAGAAACAGGAAATCCGATTCAGAGTCGAAAAATCCTGGAACAATAATAATGAGACACCACAACAGAAAGAACCACCAGAACTCGCTGCGGGAAGCACGCCCGGAGAACGTCGCATAATTTTTCAAACATCTGGAAACAGCCTGACCGAAATTCACCTCGATTCCCTTTCGGTTATTCGCCCAAAAGGCGTTCTTTGCCGCGGACGACCCGGAACATGCCGAACGGGTGGCCGCGAAGTCAAGCTATCCCGCCGCCTTCTCCAGCTCCCGCAGCACGGCGTCGCCCATTTCGGCGGTCGAGACCGATGGCGTGCCGGCCGGTGCCAGATCGGCCGTGCGCCCGCCGCCGGCGAGCACGCGCGCGACCGCACCCTCCAGCATGTCGGCTTCGTCGCCCAGATCGAAGGAATAGCGCAGCGCCATGGCGAAGCTGAGAATGCAGGCGAGCGGGTTGGCGAGGCCCTTGCCGGCGATATCCGGTGCCGAGCCGTGCACCGGCTCGTAGAGCGCATGGCGCCGGCCGGTCGCCGGGTCGGCCGCGCCCAGCGAGGCCGAGGGCAGCATGCCGAGCGAGCCGGTCAGCATGGCGGCGACGTCCGAGAGCATGTCGCCGAACAGATTGTCGGTCACGATGACGTCGAACTGTTTGGGCGCGCGGACCAGCTGCATGGCGCAATTGTCCGACAGAATGTGTTGCAATTCGACATCGCCATATTCGCGGTCGTGAATCGCCGTGACTTCCTCGCGCCACAGCACGCCGGTATGCATCACGTTCGACTTTTCCGACGAATGGACCAGGTTGCGCCGCTTGCGGGCGAGGTCGAAGGCGACGCGCGCGATGCGGTGGATTTCCGGTGTCGTGTAGAGCTGGGTATCGACTCCCTTGCGGCTGCCGTCCTCCAGGGTCTCGATGCCCCGCGGTTCGCCGAAATAGACGCCGCCGGTGAGCTCGCGCACGATCATGATGTCGAGGCCGGAGACCAGATCGGCCTTCAGGGACGATGCTTCGGCCAGCGCGTCGAAGCAGATCGCCGGGCGCAGGTTGGCGAACAGGTCGAGCGCCTTGCGCAGGCGCAGCAGGCCCTGTTCCGGCTTCAGGTCGAACGGGTTGCCGTCCCATTGCGGGCCGCCGACCGCGCCGAACATCACGGCGTCGCTGGCCTGCGCTTTCTCAAGGGTCGCCGCCGGCAGCGCCGTGCCCTCCGCCTCCAGGGCGGCGCCGCCGACCAGGCCGTCGTCCAGATCGAAGGTCGCCGCCCGCTCCCGCCCGAACCATTCCGCAACGCGGACGACCTGGTCCATCACTTCGGGGCCGATGCCGTCGCCCGGCAGGATGAGAAGGGACCGGTTGCTGCTCATGGCTCGCCTTTCGGGAACTGTCTTGCGGACCGCCGTCATGCGCCGGCGGCCGGCCGGCGATAGCGCCTGCCGGGCACGGCTTCAAGGCGCGAATGGCGCCGGCGCCGGAGAGGGGAAGGGCAGGGGGAAGTCTGGAGCGGGAGACGAGATTTGAACTCGCGACCCTCACGTTGGCAACGTGATGCTCTACCTCTGAGCTACTCCCGCACAGACCGGGCGGCGCACGGCCGCCATGGAAGCCGGGACTATACGCCGGCCGGGGCGAATGACAAGGGCCGGCGCCGCCGCTGCGTCAGAGTTAACCCGCTGCCGGGGCCGCCCGCAGCGCCGCCAGCGCCGCCCCGTCATAGCGCCGCACGCGGCTGCAGAACTGGCAGGCGACGCTCACCGTGCCATCCACCTTCATCGCCTCCAGATCGTCCGCATCCAGCAGGCGCAGGGCGCTCTCGGCCCGGTCGTCGGAGCAGCGGCAGCGGTCGCGCAGCAATCGGGGTTCGAAGATCCGCACGCCATCCTGGTGGAACAGGCGGTAGAGCAGCCGGGCCGGATCGGCCTCCGGGGCCAGTGCCTCCGCATTGCGCAGGGTGCCGAGCAGGATGGCGAGGCGGCGCCAGTCGTCCTCCCGGCGCTCGGCATCCGGGTGGCCGCA
Source organism: Alphaproteobacteria bacterium (assembly GCA_965221475.1). Classification (GTDB taxonomy): domain Bacteria; phylum Pseudomonadota; class Alphaproteobacteria; order Bin65; family Bin65; genus Bin65. The sequence goes on from OZ244891.1 coordinate 2,591,925, forward strand.
GCCGTCGGCTTCCACTTCGCCGTTGCGGCCGCCGGTCGCCGGCAGGCGCTGGATCATCAGCGCGGACGCCTGCCAGCTTGTACCGTCCGGCCGGCCGACGCCCAGGCGCAGCAGGGTTTCGATCTGCTCCGACTGGCGGAAATAGTGCTGGGCGCACTCGGTAAGCGTCGCCCCGGCCAGTTCCACGATGCCCTGATAGCGCGCGCCGTCCGCGCCCCGATCGACGGTAAAGGCCAGATGGCCGGCGCCGAGATGGCGCGGCACCGGCCCATCCGGCCCGGCCTCGCCCAGTGCGGCATACGCCTCCGCATCGACCGCCGCATAGCCGCGCAGATCGCCGTCCGACGTGACATCGCAGACCAGCATGCCGACCGGCCCGTCGCCCCTGGCCTGCAGGCTGAAGACGCCGTCATAGTTCAGCGTGCCGGCCAGCACGGCCGACAGGGCCAGCGCCTCGCCGAGCAGGCCGGCGACCGGCGGCGGGTAGTCGTGGCGCGACAGGATGGCGTGGATCGAAGGTCCGAGCCGGACCGCGCGGCCGCGCAGATTGGCCCTCTCCAGCCGGAAGGGAAGCTGCACATCGGTGCCCGGCGCGGGGGCGGCGGGCGTTGCCGGACCGTCGCCGGTCACGGGCTCAGTCCAGCAGTTCCGGCGCCAGCGCCCAGAGCAGGATGCCCTTCTGGGCGTGCAGCCGGTTTTCCGCCTCGTCCCACACGACCGATTGCGGCCCGTCGATCACCGCCGCGGTCACTTCCTCGCCGCGATGCGCCGGCAGGCAGTGCATGAACACGGCATCGTCCGCGGCGTGGCTCAGCAGCGCGCTGTCGACGCGATAGGGCGCCAGCAGATTATGGTGGTCGGCAATGTCGGAATCGCCCATCGAAACCCAGACATCGGTGACGACGCAGTCCGCGCCCGCCACCGCCTCGACCGGATCGGCGGTGACCTGCACGCGCGCGCCGCGATCCCGCGCCCAGTCCACGACATCGGCCGGCGGCGGCAGCCGGTCGGGCACGGCCAGCCGGAGCTCGAAACCGAACTGGACCGCGGCGTGAATCCACGAGGTCGCCATATTGTTGCCGTCGCCGCTCCAGGTGACGATCCGGCCGGCGATCGGGCCGCGATGCTCTTCGAAGGTCATCACGTCCGCCATCAGCTGGCAGGGATGGGTCCGGTCGGTCAGCCCGTTGACGACCGGCACGTCGGCGTGGGCCGCCAGCTCCAGCAGCTTCTCCTCCGTCGTGCAGCGCAGCATGATCGCATCGACATAGCGCGACAGCACCCGGGCGGTATCGGCGACCGTCTCGCCCCGGCCGAGCTGGCTGCTCTCCCGCTCCAGCACGATGGCGTCGCCGCCCAGCTGCCCGACCGCCCGCTCGAACGACACGCGCGTTCGCGTCGAGGGCTTCTCGAAAATCATCGCGAGCGCCCGGCCCTCGAGCGGCCGGACCGGCCAGGCGCCGGCGCCCTCCGCCTGCCACGCCGCCTTCATGCGCCTGGCGACGTCGAGGATGCGGCGCAGCTCGGCCGGCGGGACCAGATCGAGGTCGAGAAAGTGGCGGACTCCGGCGGCCGCGATGGCGGTCCGGTCGCGCACCGGCCCGCCGCTTGCACCGCCTCCCCTGTTGCCGCCGGCACCGCCGCCGGGGGCCGGGCCGGTATCAGGCACCGGTGCCCCCGTCGCCCTTCAGCTCCTCCGCCGCCGCGCGCAGCAGGGCGATGCCCTCGTCGATCTCGGCGCGGCCGATGATCAGCGGCGGCGCCATGCGCACGACATTCTCGCCGGCCGCCACCGTCAGCAGGCCGCGCTCGCGGACGAAATCGACCACCTGGCGGGTCTCCAGCCGGTCCGCCAGCTTCAGGCCGGCCATCAGGCCGCGGCCGCGCGCCTCCACATAGACATCCGGATAATCGGCGACCAGCGCTTCCAGTTCGGCGTGGAGCGCCGCGCCCTGGGTGTGGACATTATCGAGAAATCCGGGCGCGGTGATCTCGTCCCAGACCGCATTGGCGACTGCCATGGCGAGCGGATTGCCGCCATAGGTCGCGCCGTGGGTGCCGGCGGTCATGCCCTTGGCCGCCTCCGCGGTCGCCAGGCAGGCGCCGACCGGAAAGCCGCCGCCCATGCCCTTGGCGGTCGCCATGATGTCCGGGGTCATGGCCGACCATTCGTGGGCGAACAGCCTGCCGGTGCGGCCGTTGCCGCACTGGACCTCGTCCAGCATGACCAGCAGGCCGAACTCGTCGGCGGTCTTGCGCACATCCTCGAGAAAGCCGGGCGGTGCGGCGCGGTAGCCGCCCTCGCCCTGGATCGGCTCGAACAGGATGCCGCCGACCTCGTCGTCGATGGCGTCGCGCAGCTCGTTCATGTTGCCGAAGGCGACATGGCGGAAATCCCCGACCGGCGGGCCGAACCCTTCGATATGGCTCTGCTGCCCGCCGGCGAAGACAGCCGCCAGCGTCCGGCCGTGGAACGCGCCGTGCATGCAGACGATCCCCGTCTTGTGCGGGTTGCCGCTGGCATGATGGTATTTGCGGATGATCTTGATGCCGAGCTCGATCGCTTCGGAGCCCGAATTGCCGAAGAACACCGTGTCGGCAAACGTATCGCGCACCAGCTTTTCCGCCATCTCCTGCTGGCCGGGAATCGAGAAGATGTTGGAGCAGTGCCAGAGCTTCTGCGCCTGCTCGGTCAGCGCGCCGACCAGCGCCGGATGGCTGTGGCCCAGGCAGGTCACCGCGATGCCGCTGGCGAAGTCGAGGAATCGTCGGCCGTCGGTGCTGTAGAGGTAGGGGCCTTCGCCGCGCTCGAAAGCGATGTCCGTCCGCCGATAGGTCGGCATGAGGGCCGGGATCACGATCCTGTCTCCTTCGGTTGGGCCGGCGGCGGTCTCGTCGGCCGCCGGCGGGCGATGCCTGCCGGATAAAGCAAAGACGACGCCTTTCCCGTCGCGGAAAAGCGCCGTTCGCGCACCCTGGCAGACCGTTCAACGCTGCCGGATATAAGGCGACATGGCGCAAAAGGCGAGTCCGCGCGATGGCGCGGCGTACCGCAAGGCGCTGCCGTCAGCCGTCGCCGGGCGGGGCGTGCAGATCGACGGTCAGCGGGTTGTAGCTGTACAGCCAGTCGGAGCGCTCCCGGTCCAGGTTCCGGCCGGCAAAGGCGGTGCGCAACGCGGCCTCGTCGGGCAGATGGAACAGGCGGCGATTGTCGTGGGATTCGTCGACGATGCGCCGCGCGCGCGGCTTGCGATGCCGCTCATAGAGAGCCAGCGCCTCCGGGATCGAGCCGGCCTCGTCCAGCGCCCGGGCGAGGATCGCGCCATCCTCCACGGCGACCGCCGCGCCCTGGGCCATGTAGGGCAGCATCGGATGGGCGGCATCGCCGATCAGGGTGGCGCGCCCGGTGCTCCAGCGCTCCAGATGCGGATGGACGTTGAGCGGCCAGCGATAGCAGGCATCCCGGTCGGCGGCATCGACGATGGTCAGGATGTCCGGATGCCAGCCCTCGAAATCGGCGCGCAGCTCGCCCCACGGCCGCTTCTGGGTCCAGGATTCCTCGATCCGTTCCGCCAGTTCGACCGCGCCGACGAAATTGAGCAGCGTGCCGGCGCGCAGGAAATAGACCACCGCATGCTTGCCGGGCCCGACCCAGATGGACGATCTGGCGTCGAGAAAATTCGCCGGCAGCCGCCCGGCCGGCACGGTCAGGCGCCACGCCGAATCGCCCGTGTAGCGCGGCCGGTTCTCGCCGGCGATCTGGCGCCGCACGGCGGATTTGATGCCGTCGGCGCCGATCGCCAGGTCGCCGCCGGCTTCCGACCCGTCGGCCAGCCGGAGCGCGATCCCGTCGCCGCGTTCGCGAAAGCCGGCGACGGTGGCATTGAGGCGGATGCAGCCCGGCGCCAGCGCCTCGATGCGCCCGGCCAGGATGCGGTGGTAATCGGCCCGGTGAAGCTGGAGATAGGGGGCGCCGTGGCGCTCTTCGTGTGCGGCGGCGAGCGCCAGCGCCTGCAGGACCTCGCCGCTGTCGAACAGGCGGAATTCGGTGACCGGCGGCAGGAAGGCTTCTTCGCGCAGCGCCTCCAGAACGCCCAGATGGCGCATCACATGGGTCGCGTTGGCGCTCTGCTGAATGCCGGCGCCGATCTCGCCCAGCGCCGGCGCCTGCTCGTATATCTCGACCTCGTGCCCGGCGAGGAGCAGGCAGCCGGCCGCCGTCAGCCCGGCGATTCCGGCGCCGGCGATCAGAATCCTGGCCACGAAAACGAACCTCCCGCTTGCCGTTGCGATGGCGGCGCTTCAGGCGGGCGCTGCCCGGATGCCGGGCATTTCGGACCGGCGCCGCCGGCCCGGTCCCGTCATCGGCCGCTGGCCCCGTCACTATTGCGTCTGCACCGGCAGGGCAAGGGATGTCGCTGCGGAGCCTGCTGCGTTGCCGGCACAAGGGCGGACAAATCCTTGTCCTGCGTCTGTCGGGTACCTATGATCGCGGCATGACCGAAGCCATCGCCTTCGATACCCACCGTTTCGTCAAGCGCCTGACCGAGAGCGGCTTCACCGAGAGGCAGGCCGAGACCCTGGCCGACGAACAGGTCGCGCTGCTCAACGCCAATCTCGCGACGAAGACCGACATCGAGGTTCTGCGTCAGGAGACGAAGGCCGGCATCGATGCCCTGCGCCAGGAGACGAAGGCCGGCATCGAGGCTTTGCGTCAGGAGACCAAGGCTGGCATTGAGTCCCTGCGTCAGGAGACGAAGGCCGAGATCGCGAGGATCGAAGCGGGAGTGGAGGCCCTGCGCCAGGAGACGAAGGCCGACATTGCGCGGGTCGAAGCGGCGGTAGAGACCCTGCGCCAGGAGACAAAGGCCGACATTGCGCGGGTCGAAGCGGGGGTGGAGATCCTGCGTCAGGAGACGAAGGCCGCCATCGAGGGGATGAAGGCCGATCTTCTGAAATGGCTGTTCGGGGCGCTGATCGCCCAGGGCGGCCTGATCGTCGCGCTGGTGAAACTGCTCTAGCGCCCCGCCTGCCTGCGCACCCGCGGCCGGTTGCGCCGCGCCGGCGGCGCGCTATCGTCTGCCGGCCGCCGTCCCCGTCTCCCGCGCGCCCCGTCGCGCCGATCCGGAAGCCTCCGCTGCATGATCGCTGCCACCGGCTTTGCGCCGATCCTGCGGACCGCTCTCTGGATGGCCGGTGCCTTCCTCTCGCTGCTGTCGATTGCGGTGGCGGGGCGGGAGCTGATTGCGGAAATCACCGTTTTCCAGGTGCTGTTCTGGCGCGGCGCGGTCGGGCTCGGAATCATCCTTGTCGTGCTCCGCTTTGCCGGCTGGCACCATATGCGTACCGCCAGGCTGCCGGTTCACGCCGCGCGCAATGTCGTGCATCTGGGTGCGCAATATGCCTGGTTCTACGCCGTCGCCTTCATCCCGATGGCAGAGGTCTTCGCGCTCGAATTCACCACGCCGATCTGGACCCTGATCCTGGCCGCCCTGATCCTGGGCGAGAAAGTGACGACAGCGCGTGTCGCCGCCGTTCTGCTCGGCTTTGCCGGCGTGCTCATCATCCTGCGGCCCGGCTTCTCGCCGGTCGCCATGCCGCAGATCGCGGCGCTCCTGTCGGCGCTGGGCTTCGCCTTCTCGACCTATGTGCTGACGCGCGGGCTGATGCGGACCGATTCGCCGCTCACCATGCTGTTCTGGATGGTGGCGATCCAGACGCCGCTCGCCCTGCTGGCCAGCCTCGACGGCTGGGTCTGGCCCTCGGGCTGGAACTGGGGCTGGATCGCGGCGGTCGGGATATTCAGCCTGACTGCGCATTATTGCATGGCGCGGGCGCTCCGCCTGGCCGACGCCAATGTCGTCGTCCCGATGGATTTCGCCCGCCTGCCGCTGGCCGCGGTCGTCGGTTGGCTGGCCTATCGCGAGATCGTCGATCTCTGGGTCGTCGTCGGCGCGGCGATCATCTTTGCCGGCAACTATCTGAATGTCCGGGCCGAGCGCCGGAAAATTCAGTAGCTCTTCGGCAGGCCGAGCGCCTTCTCGGCGATATGCGACAGGATCAGCTCGCGCGATACCGGCGCGATGCGGCAGATCATGACCTCGCGCAGCAGCCGCTCGACATGGAATTCCTTGGCATAGCCCATGCCGCCATGGGCCAGTACGGCCCGCTCGCACGCCCGGAACCCGGCCTCGGCGGCGAGATATTTGGCGGCGTTGCATTGCGGGCCACAGGGCTTGCCGGCATCGTACAGGCCGGCGGCGTGGCGCACGGTGAGCCATGCGGCGCCGAGTTCGGCCCAGGATTCGGCGAGCGGATGCTGAACCGCCTGGTTCTGGCCGATCGGCCGCCCGAATACGATCCGCTCCCTGGCATAGCCGGCGGCCCGGCGCAGCGCCTGCTGGCCGATGCCGACCGCCTCCGCGGCGACCAGGCAGCGTTCGGGATTGAGCCCGTGCAGCAGACATTCGAAGCCCTGACCCTCGGCCCCGATCCGGTCTTCGGCCGGGACCTGCAGCCCGTCGATGAACAGCAGGTTCGAATCGACCGCCTTGCGGCCCATCTTGTCGATCTCCCGCACCTCGATCCGGTCCCGGTCGAGCGCGGTGAAGAACAGAGAGAGGCCGTCGGTCGGCCGCCGGCACTCCTCGCGCGGCGTCGTGCGGGCGAGCAGCAGGATGCGGTCGGCGACCTGGGCGGTCGAGGTCCAGATTTTCTCGCCGGAGATCGTATAGCCGGCATTGCTGTCCGGTCCGGCGCGCACGGCCCGGGTCCGGATGTTCGTCGTGTCGAGGCCGGCATTCGGCTCGGTGACGGCGAAACAGGCCCGGATCCGGCCCGCGATCAGATCGGGCAGCCAGCGCTCCTTCTGCCCGTCCGTGCCGTAAACGACGATGGGATGGGGGCCGAAAATGTTCATGTGAATGGCGGAGCAGGCCGCCATCGCGCCCGGCGACTGTGCGACCCGGCGCATCATGACGGCGGCTTCGGCGATGCCGAGGCCGGCGCCGCCCTGGGCTTCGGGCATGGCGATGCCGAGCCAGCCGCCTTCCGCCATCGCGGCGTGGAATTCGAACGGGAAGCCGCCTTCGCGGTCGCGCTCCAGCCAGTAATCGTCGCCAAAACGGTCGCAGATCGCACCGACCGCCGCGTCGATCCGGGTCTGGTCTTCGGTCAGGTCTGAATCGTCCATCGCGCCCGGATGGTAGGCAAGCCCGCCGGCATTTCCAAGCGGCCGTTCGGGCGATAGGGTCGCGCCGTTTCGGCCCCGGTCCTGCCGTTCCGCCACCCCTCGTTCCGCTGCCTGCTTCCGCCATGCCGATCCTTGAAGATGCGCTCGCCATTCTCCGCACGACCTTCGGCTTCGACGGCTTTCGTCCCGGCCAGGCCGGGATTGTCGAGGCGTTGCTGAAGGGCGAGAGCGTGCTCGCCGTGATGCCGACGGGCTCCGGCAAATCGCTGTGCTACCAGCTGCCGGCGCTGGCGACCGGGAGCCTGACCGTCGTCGTCTCGCCCCTGATCGCCCTGATGCGCGACCAGGTCGCCGCGCTGCGCCTGAACGGCGTGGCGGCCGGTGCGCTGAATTCGGCCGTCCCGGCCGCCGAAGCGGCGGAGACCCGCCGGCAGCTCGCGGCCGGCACCCTGCGCCTGCTCTATGTTTCGCCGGAGCGGCTGATGCGCGAGGATACGCTCGACGATCTCGCCCATTACGCGCCGGCGCGCTTCGCCATCGACGAGGCGCACTGCATCTCGCAATGGGGCCACGATTTCCGGCCCGACTATGGCCGCCTCGCCGAACTGCCGGCGCGCTTCCCCCAGGCCGCGTTCGGTGCTTTCACCGCGACGGCGGACCGGATCACGCAGCAGGATATCGTCGACCGGCTGTTCGGCGGCCGGGCGCAGCGGTTCGTCTCCGGCTTCGACCGCCCCAACCTGCAGCTCGGCATCGCGGCCCGCCGGTCGGCGCGCCGGCAGCTCGATCCCCTGCTCGACCGCCATCGCGGCGCCGCCGGCATCGTCTATACCCTGTCGCGCAAGGGCTGCGAGCGCACAGCGGCCGACCTGGCGGCGGCCGGCCGGACCGCGCTCCCCTATCACGCCGGCATGGACCAGGCGGCCCGCGACCGGCACCAGGACCGGTTCCTGAGCGAGGATGGCGTTATCATGGTCGCCACCATCGCCTTCGGCATGGGCATCGACAAGCCGGATGTCCGCTTCGTCGCCCACCTCAACATTCCGGCAACGGTCGAGGCCTATTATCAGGAGATCGGCCGCGCCGGTCGCGACGGCCTGCCTGCGGAGACCCTGATGCTCTATGGCATGGACGATATCCGCATCCGGCGCAGCATGATCGACGAATCGGACCGGCCGGAGGAGGCGAAGCGGATCGAACACCGGCGGCTGAGCGCGCTGCTGGGCATCTGCGAAACCGCCGGGTGCCGGCGCCAGGCGCTGCTCGGCTATTTCGGCGAGACCTGCGCGCCGTGCGGCAATTGCGACCGCTGCCTGGCGCCGGTCGAGACCGTCGACGGGTCGGTCATCGCGCAGAAGGCGCTGTCGGCGGCCCTGCGGACCGGGCAGCGGTTCGGCAGCGAGCATCTGATCGACCTGCTGTGCGGCGAGGCGACGGACAAGATCCGCCGGAACGGGCACGACCGGCTGCCGACCTTCGGCGTCGGCGCGGATATCGACCGGCCGGCCTGGCGCTCCTATCTGCGCCAGCTGGTGGCGGCCGATGTGCTGGCCATCGATCTCGAAGGCTATGGCGGGCTGCGCCTGGGCAGCCGCGGCCGCGCCGTGCTCCGCGGTGCGGAGAGCGTACCCCTGCACACCGAAGCGGCGGCGCGCCGCCGGGAGCCGCGCCGGGCTTCCGGGCCGGCTGCGCCGCTGGAAGACGCCGATCCGGCGCTGTTCGCCCGGCTCAAGGCGCTGCGGCTGGAGATCGCCCGGGCCGACGGCGTGCCGCCCTATGTGGTGTTTCACGACCGCAGCCTGCAGGACATGGCCGCGCGCCGGCCGCAAACTATCGAGGCCCTCGCCGGGTGCCACGGCGTCGGCGCCCGCAAGCTCGAACGCTATGGCGCGCGCTTCCTGGCTGCCATCGTCGACGACGGACCGCCCGATCCGGAGCCCGATTCCCCCGCCTGATCCCTGTGGCGCCGGCGGCCGGCTGCGCTCAGCGGGCGAAGAATTCCAGCAGGCGGGCGTTCAGTTCGTCCGGCGCTTCTTCCGGGATGAAATGGCCGCAATCGGCAACGGTGCCGCCGGTCACGTCGAGGGCGACCCGGCGCAGCGATTCCTCCGGCTCCGTACCGCGCCCGCGGCCGTGCGGATAGCTCACCGCCCCGCCCAGCGCCAGCACCGGCATGGGCAGCTTGAAGCGGGCGACGGTTTCGGCATTGACCGCTTCGTCCTGCGGCAGGGCGCGATAATAGGCAAAGCCGGCGCGCAGGGCGCCGGGCTGGCTGTAGGTGCGCAGATATTCGGCGGCATCCGCCGGGCCGATGGCGTCGGGCCGGTAGGCGAAGGTGCGATAGAACCAGCCGAGATAGGCGGCCTCCCGCCCGGTCACCAGCGCTTCCGGCAGGTCCGGCGTCATGTGGAACCGGTGGTGCCAGCGCCGCCCGCCCTGTGAGAAGTCGCCGCCGCAGCCGGGCACGACCACATCCAGAACGACCAGCTTGCGCACCGCCTCCGGGTGGGCGGCGGCCAGCGCATAGGCGACCGGCCCGCCCCAGTCGTGGCCGACCAGCAGGAACGTCTCATGGCCCAGCCGGTCCTGCACCAGGCGCTGGATATCCCCGGCGACGGTCTGCTTGTCGTAGCCGCCGGGCGGGCGCGAACTGTCGCCCAGGCCGCGCATGTCCGGCGCGATGACGGTGTGGCGCTGCGCCAGCACGGGGATGGTGTGCCGCCACTCCCACCAGGTCTGCGGCCAGCCGTGCAGCAGCACGACCGGCGGCCCGCTGCCGGCGGTGACGTAATGGAGCACGACCTCGCCGAGGTCGGCATAGCCGTGCCGGAACAGGGGATCGTGCGGCGTTGGCCCGCCGGCGCTCACGGCTGCGCTTCCCGAAACGGTGCGGCGGCGGCGCGGCCGCGGGGCTGCCGGCGCTCAGCCCTCGTAGCGGCCGACGATGGAGACGCTGGAGACATTCTGGTGCGGGAAGCCGCCCAGATTGTGGGTGAGGCCGATCTTCGGGTCGGCGAGCTGGCGCGCGCCGGCCCGGCCCTGAAGCTGCAGATACATTTCATAGAGCATGCGCAGGCCCGAAGCGCCGATCGGGTGGCCGAAACATTTCAGGCCGCCGTCGATCTGGCACGGAATCCGGCCGTCGGCATCGTAGAAGCCGTCCAGAATATCCTTCCAGGCCGTGCCCTCTTCGGAAAGATACAGGTCTTCCATGGTCACCAGTTCGGTGACCGAGAAGCAGTCATGGACCTCGAACATGCTCACTTCTTCGCGCGGCCGGTTTATGCCGGCTTCCTTGTAGGCCCGTTCGGCGGCGCGGCGTGTGGTCATGAAATAGCTGCCGTCCCAGGAATTGTGGCTCGCCTCCTGGCCGTTGGAAACGGCGAGCTGCAGCGCCTTGACGCTGACAAGGTCCCGCTTGCCGAGGCTGCGGGCGATCTCCGGCGTGGCGACGATGGCGGCGGCCGACCCGTCGGAGACGCCGCAACAGTCGAACAGGCCGAGCGGTTCGGCGACCATCGGCGCGTTCAGCACCGTATCGATGTCGATTTCCCGGCGCAGATGGGCCTTCGGATTTTTCGCGCCGTTGGCGTGGCTCTTGACCGAAACCTGGGCCATCGCCTTCTTGAGATCGTCGGCCGCCACGCCGTGCTTGGCCGAATAGGCGGTGGCGAGCTGGGCGAAGCTGCCGGGCGCCGAGGCATTCGGCCAGTACATGTCGGCCACCGCCCCGCGCATGCGCTGGGGCAGGCCGCCATAGCCGGTGTCCTTCAGCTTCTCGACGCCGACCGCCAGCGCGATGTCCGCGGCCCCGGATGCCACGGCATAGCAGGCGCCGCGGAAGGATTCGGTGCCCGAGGCGCAATAGTTCTCAACCCTCGTCACCGGGATGTAGGGCAGGCGCAGGCTGACCGCGAGCGGCACGCCCGACTTGCCGACATGCTGTTCCTCGATCGCTGTCGAGAACCAGGCGGCGTCGATCCGGCTGCGCTCGATGCCGGCGTCCTCCAGGCATTCCTCGACCGCCTCGACGATCAGGTCTTCGGCGTTCATGTCCCAGCGCTCGCCGAATTTCGAGCAGCCCATGCCCAGAATCGCCACCTTGTCCTTGATGCCGCGTGCCATGTTCCGTGCTCCCGCTCGCTGTCGTTCTGTCCCTTTATCGCCCACTCTACGGCCGGAAAGGCCTCGGGTGAAGCGGCTTTGCGTGCAAACCTACTCCGACCAGACGGCCAGTTCGTTGCCGTTCGGATCGAGGAAATGAAAGCGCCGGCCGCCGGGAAATTCATAGATCGGCTTCACGATCCGGCCGCCCGCGGCCTCGACCCCGGCGAGGGTCGCCGGCAGATCGCGGGCATAGATCACCGGCAGGATGCCGGGCGCCGTCGCCTGCGCGCCGTCCAGGCCGTTGAAGCCGCCATCGATGCCGGCGCCGGCAAAGCTGATATAGTCGGGGCCCCAATCGGTGAACTGCCAGCCGAAGGCCCGGCCATAGAAGGCTTTGGTTCCCTCATTGTCGGCGAGCGGCAGTTCGATATAGTCGATATGGCAGTCCGTGCTCATGCCTCGACCCCCAGGGCACGGGCCAGGTCCGGGAAGCTGTCGACGACGATATCGCAGGCCGGGTTCGCATCCGGGTCGGGCGGGCCTTCCGGGCCCCATTCGTCGGGCCGGCGCACGAAGGCGGTACGGAAGCCGACCGCCCGGGCCGCGTCCAGATCCCAATTGTGGCAGGCCACCATCAGGCAGGCGCCCGGCTCGACCTGCAGGCGGTGCGCCACGGTGCGGTAGCTCTCCGGCAGCAGCTTGTATTTGCCGATGCCTTCGCAGCTGAATACGGCATCCCAGGATAGACCGTTCTGTCGAGCTGTATCGAGAATCAGCCGATAGGACAGGATGGTGAAGGAGCACACCAGATAGCGCTCGCGCAGCCGGGGCAGCATGGCCGGAAAGTCCGGCCAGCAGGAGAAGCGGTGCGGCGCCTCGCGGGCGATGGCGTGGATGTCTTCCGCCGTGAAGGCGTCCAGCCCGTGCTCCCGCACGACCGCTTCGGTCGCCTCCCGGTGGGCGTCGTCGAAATTCCGGTCCGGCGGTTCGTGCTCGCCCAGATTGAGCATGGCCTTAAGGCTGCGGCGGCGCAGATCGTTGACGAGCGCCGACCAGTCGCGCTCGACGCCGCGGCGGGCGCCGGCGGCGGCGAAGGCGTCGCGGAAACCGCTGTGCCAGTCGAGGATCGTGCCGCCGGTATCGAAGGTGAGGGCCGCGATATCGTCCGGATTCATGCCCCGTCTCCCGCGCCATGGTCCGGCGTCGCTTTCCAGAAATACTTGATGAAGCCGCGCTTCTCATCGACCGCGCGGCGGCGGAACACCATGCGCACCGGCATGCCGACCGCGACCTCGCCGGGCGCGACATCGGTCATGTCGGCCATCAGCCGTCCGCCGCCGTCGAACACGACCATGCCGAAATGGGCCGGCGGGTCGGGCGAATAGGTCAGATTGTCGGCGGTCCAGCTCTGCACCTTCGCCGGCAGCTCGGCGAAGGGGTGCGGGTCCTGGCTGTTGAAGGCGCCGCAGTTCGGGCCGACGCAGGCCCGCGTCCTCGGATATTGCACCGTGCCGCACACCCGGCATTTGCCGCCGACGAAGCCGAGCACCATGTTGCGATTGCGATAGAGGGCGCTCAGCGCGGTCGGCGCATCGAGCTCGGCCCGGATGCCGCGATCCTGGTCCACCAGGTCGTTGAAGCTGAGATAGCGGTTGTAGTTGCTCTCGGCCCGGCGCCGGGCGAGATAGCCCTTCACGCCCTGGCGCGGCGGCAGCGTTTTCAGCGCCGGTGCGGTGCGGAACAGCAGTACATCGCAGCCCTGGCCCCAGCCGAGCATGAGGATCGTCCGTTCCGGTTCGGCCTCCTGCAGACAATCGGCCAGCATGACCAGCGGATGGGCGGTGCCGGCCTCGCCGAGCTGGGCCTGCATGGTATCGCGCACCGCGCCGGCGTCGATGCCGCTCAGCGTTGCCACCTTCTGCGGCACGCCGCGGATCAGCGCCGGCATGATGAAATGGTCGATATCGGCACCGGTCAGACCGGTCTGTTCTAGTGCCGCCTCGATGGCGCGCGGTGCGATCCTGAAATAGCCCTCGTCGCGGATCCAGCGTTCCTCCCAATTATAGTCGTATCGGGAATCGCCGCCGCGATAGTGATCGACGAAGTCGATGGAAAGCTGGTGCCCGCCCAGATATTCGGCAATCGGTTCGCCGCGGCCGACCGTGAATGCCGCCGCCGCATCGCCGAACTGCAGCTCCTGCGGACCGGAGGCGCGGGTCCGGCGCTTGTCCGCCGCGACCACCAGCGTATCGCCGCCATTGGCGTTGCGCAGGGCGTTCATCAGGCCGGAGGTGCCGGCGCGCTGCGAGCCGGCGAAGTCCATTGTCGCCACGGTCTCGTCGAAATTGAGCGCGGTGGCGAGGATGCCGGCATTCTGCCGGTCGTCGAACGGCAGGGTGGTCGAGGCGAAGGTCAGTGCCGCAACCGCCGGCTGCGCGCCCTCGTCCAGCCGGGCCGGGGTCAGGCAGTCGCGCGCCGCCTCGACGGCCATGGTCAGGCTGTCCTCGTCCCAGTTGCAGATCGCGCGCTCGCCGCGGGCGAGGCCCTTGATGGCCGGGTTGAACCAGGCGTTGGCCTCGGCGATGGCCTTGCGGCTCAGCCGCAGCCGCGGGACATAGGCGCCATAGGCCTTCAGGCCGACTGTATCGGTGCCGGTCATGCTTCTCTTGTTTCCCTGGGCTTCGGGGGCATGGTGCCGGCGCATTGTGCCAGAGGCGCGCGCCGGCGTCGCGCCCCTTGTCGCCGCGCCGGCGGTCAGGCGCTGCCGGCCCGGCGGAAATCCGGCCGGCGCTTGTTCAGGAAGGCGTCGAAGCCGATCCGCGTCTCCTCGTCGGCGAAGGCATCGCAGATGAAGCCCGCCTCCATGGCGAGCTGCTCGCCGAAACTGTTGCCGGGCGCGGCCTCGATCAGCCTCTTGATCCGGCCGATGGCATTCTGCGGCCCGTCGGCGAGGCGGCGGGCCAGTGCCATCGCCTCGTCCAGGGCGCCGCCGGAATCGGTCAGCCGGTTGACGATGCCGTGCCGGTGCAGGGTCCCGGCATCGACCGGATCGCCGAACAGGCACAGTTCGCTCACCGTATGCCGGGGCAGCAGGCGCATCAGCGAGGCGGTGGCGCCGCCGTCCGGGCTGAGGCCGATCTTCACATAGGCGACGACATATTTCGCATCGCGCGACGACACGAGCAGATCGCAGGCCAGGGCGAGCGAGACGCCGGCGCCGGCCGCGACCCCCTCGACCGCGGCGATGATCGGCCGGGGACAGGCGCGGATCGCCTCGATCCAGCCATGGAGCAGCCGGACCGAGGCCATGCTGTCCGAGCGCGGCAGCTGCCGCCGCTCGGGGAAATTGCCGACATTGCCGCCGGAACAGAAGACGCCGTTCGCCCCGGTCAGCACGACGGCGCGCACCGCCGGATCGCGGCCGGCGTCTATGACCGCCGCTGTCGCCTTCTCATAGATGTCGCGGGCAATCGCGTTGCGGGTCGCCGGATCGTCCAGGGTGAGGAGCAGGATATCGTCCCGGCGTTCGATATGGATCTGGGCAGGCATGGTCTCTGTCGCGTCCGATCAGGGGGAGGAGGGGACCGGTATGTCAGCATATGCCGGCAAATGTAAGGGGCGGCATTGCAGCCGGGCCGGCTGCGCTTGCCTTGCCGGCGCGCCCTCGCCTACGCTGGCGCCAGACCGGCCGCATCCGCAGCCGGCCCCCATGACAGCGCCGGATGGCGGCGCTTCGCAGACCGGAGGACACGATGAGATACGTCATGCTCGGCAGGCAGAGCCGCGACTGGCTGGGGCGGCACGAGGAGCGCAAGCGGCTGGCGCTCGCCAGGGCCGGCGAGCTCGGCATCGAATTCCACTCGATCCACTACACCCAGGGCGCCTTCGACTTCGTCGATATCGCCGATGCGCCGTCGCCCGAGGCGATGCTGAAATTCTCCGTCTGGTACGCACAGCAGGGTTTCGGCTCGTTTCAGAGCCTGCCCGCCTTCGACGACGAGGCCATGGCGGCAGCAGCGCGGGAGGCATAGCCCCGCCCTCTCGCGGCCGGGGTCAGAACTTGCCGTCGGTCGAGGGGTAGGCGTCGATCCCGAGCGTACCGCGAAAATCCGCCGACATCGCGGCCTTCTGGTCTTCCAGCGGGATGCCGGTCGCGTCGGCAATCCGCACCACGGCGTTGAAGATGGCGAGGACGGCGGCGGCATCGACCGTCGCCGCATCGCCGATTTCGGCCTGCAGCCGGGCGCGCGCCGCGGCGAAGTCGCCGCCATCGGCAAAGAAGGCGTCGGCATAGCCGGTCAGCGCCGCGGCGCCGGCGACCCCGCGGCCCGGTGCGGCGTCCGGTCCGCCGTCCGCGACGATGGCGGTCAGATCGTAGTCGTCGCCGCTATGCTCGCCGCTCCCACGGAGCAGCACCGCGTGGCTGGTGGTTCAGTAGACGCACTGGTTGATCGCCGACACCCTGGCGGCCAGGAACTCGATCTGGGCGTGGGTCAGCGCCCGGTATTCGGTGCCGAAATCCCGCAGCACCGCATCGGGCAGATAGTGGACCGCATCGAGGTCGAAGAAGCCGGTCGTCTCCGACGGGACGAGGGAGAGGGCGCGGTGGATGTTCACACCGGCCAGGCCGTCATACAGGCCGGCCTCGGCCCCGGTGACATCTTCCGGCGCCACCGTTGCAACCCAGGCGAGGCCGGGTTTCGCGCCGGCCGGCCGGTGCCGGCGCGGCTCGCCGGCCGCCGGGTCCGGCAGTTCGTGGCGCGGCAGGCCCATGGCATCGCAGAAACTGTCGATGGCGACGACCGTGGCGACGATGCCGACGGTCTCGACATATTCGCCTTCGCTCAACCCCTGCGCCAGGGCGCGCTCGCAGAAGCGCCGGGTCAGCCGGCCGGCATCGGTGCGGATGCGGTGGACGACATCGATGAGATTTTCCGGCAGCGCCGTCGCCGCGTCGTGCCTGCCGGTCACGGCTTCGGGCGAGAGCGCCGCCTTGCGCTGGCGGCAGAGGGCGCAATCCGGCGCGGCGCGGGTTTCGCGGGCGATGGCGATGCGGACCGCGCCGGGCCACCATTCGCCGGGTGCTGCCAGCCGGGCCCAGGCGCGCCTGTGGGCCGCGACCAGATCGTCGCGCACCGGCAGAGGGCTGTGGCGATAGTCCAGCGTTGGGACCGGAGCGGCGGGCATCGGTTCGGCGGGCATGGGAACGGAACCCCTGCAAGGCGCAACAGGGCAGGGATTTAAGGGCCGGCGGCGCGTCTGGGAAGGCCGGCAACGGCGGCTTCGGCACATGGCCGGGCCAGCCAGCGGTCGAGATCGGCGAGCGCGCGCTGCGCCATCGCCTGCCTGCGCGCCCGCCCCTTTGGCCGGCGTCCGCCCGGCATCGCATCCTCAGCCGGCGGCGGCATCAGGCCGAAATTGACGTTCATCGGCTGGAAGCTGTCGGCCGCCGCGCCGCCGGTGATGTGCCCCAGCAGCGCGCCGAGAGCGGTGGTCTCCGGCGGCGGCGCGAAGGGGCTGCCGCGCCGTTCCGCCGCCGCCATGCGGCCGGCCAGCAGCCCGATGGCCGCGCTTTCGACATAGCCCTCGACGCCGGCGACCTGGCCGGCGAAGCGCAGGCGCGGCGCGGCCTTCAGGCGCAGCTGGCCATCCAGCAGAAGCGGGCTGTTCAGGAAGGTATTGCGGTGGATGCCGCCGAGCCGGGCGAAGCGCGCCTGCTCCAGCCCCGGAATCGTGCGGAAGATCGCGGTCTGGGCGCCGTGCTTCAGCCGGGTCTGAAAGCCGACCATGTTGAACAGGGTGCCGAGCGCATTGTCCTGGCGCAGCTGCACCACGGCATGGGCGCGCCGGCCGGTGCGCGGATCGGTCAGGCCGACCGGCTTCATCGGCCCGTAGCGCAGGGTCTCGCGGCCGCGCTCGGCCATCACCTCGATGGGCAGGCAGCCTTCGAACCAGGGCGTATCCTTCTCCCAGTCCCGCAACGCCGTCTTTTCGCCGGCGATGAGGGCATCGATGAAGCCGTTGTACTGCGCTTCGTCCAGCGGGCAGTTGATATAGGCCTGCCGGTCGCCGCCGGGGCCGGCCCGGTCGTAGCGCGACTGGCGCCAGACGATGCTTTCGTCGACCGAATCGACATGGACGATGGGGGCGATGGCGTCGAAGAAGGCCAGCGACTCCTCGCCGGTCAGGTCGATGATCGCCTGCGCCAGCGAAGGCGAGGTCAGCGGGCCGGTGGCGACGATGGTGCTGCCCCAGTCGGCCGGCGGCAGGCCGGCGATCTCGCCGCGCCGGATATCGACCAGCGGATGCGCCTCCAGCCGGCCCTGCACCGCGGCGGCGAAACCGTCCCTGTCCACCGCCAGGGCGCCGCCGGCCGGCACCTTGTTGGCATCCGCCGCCGCGAGGATCAGCGAGCCGCAGCGCCGCATCTCCTCGTGCAGCACGCCGATGGCGCTGGTCTGGGCATCGTCGGACCGGAAGGAATTGGAGCAGACCAGCTCGGCAAGCCGGTCGGTGCGATGGGCGTCCGTGCCGCGCTGCGGCCGCATTTCGTGCAGGACGGCCGGCACACCGGCGCCGGCCGCCTGCCACGCCGCTTCGCATCCGGCTAGGCCGCCGCCGACGATATGGACGGGCGCGAGGGAGGAGGTTCCGGTCATGGCCGCGGATATGGTCTGCCGGGCGCGCCGGGAAAGGCTGCCGGACGCCGCAATGCGCGCACCGGCGCAAGGGTTTTGACGGCCGGGGCGCCGGCGATTAGGTTGCGCAACTCAATCCCTTTCTTCGCCGGAGAGCCCATGACCAGCCCGCGCATGACCCACCCGCTGGCCGGAATCGACTATTCGCACCAGTGCCGCGACTGGGAGGAGACGCCGTATACCAGGGCGCTGGGCGATGCGCTCGAACGCCTGTTCGACCGCGAGGTCCACGATCTCGACGGCATCGTGACCGGCCTGAACGAGGCCGGCGTCGCGCCGCCCGACGGCAAGTGCTGGACCGCCGGGAACTTCAGGGCGGAAATGGCGCGCCTGGGCGCCTGAAGCGCCCCCGACGCAATTCCGCCGCACCGCGCTGCCATGTCGAGGCTCAGTTTCAGGGAGGTGTCGCGCCATTTTCCGCCGGTACGGGGCCGGACGGAGGGCGAGGGCGTGCTGGCGGTCGATGATGTCAGCATCGATATTGCCGATGGCGAGGTCGTCGCCCTGATCGGCCCCAGCGGCTGCGGCAAGAGCACCCTGCTCAACCTCGCCTCCGGCCTCGACCGGCCCTCGAAGGGCGCCGTCTTCGTCGATGGCGAGCCGGTGAGCGGCCCGAACGAGCATGTCGCCTTCATGCTGCAGAAGGATCTGCTGCTGCCCTGGCGGACGATCCGCCGGAATGTCGAATTCGGCCAGGAAATCCGCCGCATGAGCCCGGCGCAGCGGCAGGAGCGGGCGGGCAGATTCCTCCAGCGCTATCATCTCGACGGCTTCGCCAACCACTATCCGCACGAGCTTTCCGGCGGCATGCGCCAGCGCGCCGCGCTCGCCCGCACCATGATGATGGACCCGGATGTGCTGCTGCTCGACGAGCCCTTCTCCGCCCTCGATGCCCAGACCAAGATGGTGCTGCAGCAGGATCTGGCCCAGACGGTGGCCGAGGAAAACAAGACCGCCTTCCTGATCACCCACGACCTGGTCGAGGCGCTCGCGCTCAGCGACCGGGTCCTGGTGATGTCGCGCCGGCCCGGCCGCATCGTCGAGGAAATCGCCGTCGATATTCCCGGCCGCGACGACCCGATGCGGCGGCGCCAGAACGAGCGGATCGGCCCGCTCACCGCCCGGCTGATGTCGCTGCTCGATATCGGCACGCCGGGGCAGACGGTCTGATGCCGGTTCTGCAGCGCCGGGAAATTTCGCTCAGCGCGCTGGCGCTGCTCGTCTTCCTGGCCGGCTGGGAATGGGGGCCGCCGCTGCTCGGCATCGCGCCCTACAATATCCCGCGCCTGTCCGCCGTGTTCGACGAGGGCGTGCATCTGTGGATCAATGGCGATCTGCTGCACCACACGCTCATCACCTGCTTCGAAGTCATTGTCGGTTTCACCCTGGGCTGCCTGATGGGCGCGGTCATGGGCTATGCGCTCGGCATGTCGCGCCTGATGGAGGTGGTGGCCTCGCCCTATATCCTGGCGCTCCAGATCGCGCCCAAGGTGGCGTTCGCGCCGCTGTTCGTCATGTGGTTCGGCTACAACATCACGCCGCGCATCCTCACCGCTATCCTGATCGTCTTCTTCCCCGTCCTCATCAACGTGCTGACGGCGGTGCGCAGCGTCGATCCTTCGATGATCGATCTGGCCCGCCTGTTCCGGGCGAGCCGGGCGCAGATTTTCTGGAAGATCGAATTTCCCTGGTCCCTGCCGGCCCTGTTCAGCGGGCTGCGCATCGGCGCGACCCTCGCGGTGATCGGCGTCACGGTCGCCGAGCTGGTCGGCGGCAGCGTCGGCCTCGGCGCCGAACTGGCCAAGGCGGAGGGCGCGGCCAACACCGCCGGGGTTTTCGTCACCATCATTCTGCTTACGGTGATCGGCATCCTGGCGTATGTTCTGGTGATTCTGGCCGAGCGCGCGGTGCTGCGCTATGCGCCGCAGCGGCCGGACGGCAACATCGCCCAATAGCGCGGAAACGCTGCAGAAGGAGAGGAGCATGCCCCCCGATTCCGGCCCCGCAGGCCCTGTCCCCGCCGCGGCGAAATCCGCCGCCGGGCCGCTCGCTGCGCGCATGCAGGGCCGCATTGCCCGCTATGCCACCCGGACCTACGACTGGGATGCGCTGAAATTCCAGGCCGATTTCGATCCCCGCTACCGGCGTGCCCAGATGCGCTATGTCGGCACCGGCGGCACCGGCGTGGCCGGCGACGCGAACACGGTCCCGTCGGAACATTTCACCTTCTCGACCATGGTGCTGCCGCCGGGCTGCGAAGGCCCGCTGCATGTCCATGACGATGTCGAGGAAGTGTTCTTCATGCTGCGCGGCCGGGTGCGCCTGTTCTTCGAGGATGGCGGCGAGCGCTGGGAAACCGAGCTGGGCGAGCGCGATCTGATCTCCGTACCGCCGGGCGTCTATCGCGGCCTGGTGAATGCGTGGGACGAGGAGGCGCTGATGTGCGTTATGCTGGGTGCCGCAAAGCCGCAGACGCCGACCTATCCGCCCGATCATCCGCTGGCGTCGGTCCGGCGCGGCTGACCGCCGGCGGCGCCGTTCGCCAGGGAGAGTGAAGATCATGGCAGGCAATGCGGAGACCGCCGCTCTTCTCGAAGCCGGGCTGCCCGACCGGTGGTATGCCCTGCTGCCGGCCGCCTGGGTCGGCGACGCGCCGGTCGGCATCGTCCGGCTGGGCCGCCGGCTTGTCCTGTGGCGCGACGGGGCCGGCGCCGTCCATGTCCAGGCCGACCGCTGCCCGCACCGGGGCGCCCGGCTGAGCCAGGGCCATGTCATCGACGGTCTGCTGACCTGCACCTATCACGGCATGCAGTTCGACGGCGAGGGTACGGTCGCCCGCGTCCCGGCCTATCCGGGCTGCAAGCTCGAAGGCATGCAGGGCGTCCGCAGCTGGCCGGCGGTGGAGAAGGCCGGCTGCATCTTCGCCTGGCTGGGCGAGGGGGCGCCGGCGCCGCTCGCCTTCCCCGAGGAATTCGACGATCCGGCCTGGTCGCATTTCCTGTGCAGCGCGACCTGGAAGGGCAGCTATCTGCACGCGCTCGACAATCTCGTCGACCCGATGCACGGCTCCTACCTCCATGCGAACAGCTACACGCTGGCCTACGGCTCGCTCGAGGATGTGATGGAGGTCGTGGGGACGGAGGACGGCTTCACCGTCCGGCGCACGCAGCAGGTCGGCCGCAATTTCGACTGGACGGAATTTCACGCCACCGGCGCGGACTGGGTGCGGCTCGATCTGCCCTATCCGCCAGGCGCCGGGCCGGGCGGCATGTTCCGCATCCTGGGCTATGTCACGCCGGTCGATGCCGGCGCCTGCCAGGTCTTCTTCTGGCGCCTGCGCAAGATCGATGGCTGGCAGCGCGACCTCTGGCGCTTCATGTACAAGAGCCGGCTGGAGGAGCGGCACTGGCACGTTCTGGAGCAGGACCGGGTGGTGATCGAGGATATGGAACAGCCGGAAGCCGAAATGCTCTATCAGCACGATATCGGCGTCACCCATCTGCGCCGCCTGCTGCACAGGCGGGCGCGCGACCATCTGAAGAGCCGGGACGCGGCGCAGCTTGCCGCCGAATAGCCGCATGCCGGCCGTCTGATGGGTCTGCTCGAAGGCAAGATCGTTCTGGTCACCGGCGCCGGCCGCGGCCTCGGCCGGGCCTTTGCCGAGGCCGCGGCGGCGGAAGGCGCAGCGACGGTCGCAATCGCCGAACTGGTCGAGGATCTGGGGCGCGAAACCGCGGCGGCGCTCGCGGCGCAGGGCGTCGATGCGCCCTTCATGCCGGTCGATCTGGGCGATCCGGACAGCGTCGCCGCGCTGGGGCGCACCATGGCCGGCCGCTATGGGCGGCTCGACGGGCTGGTCAACAATGGCGCGATTGCCACCGGGATCGGCGGCCGGACCTTCGAGGAGATCGATGTCGCGACCTGGGACCGGGTCATGGCGGTCAATGTCCGCGGCACCTGGCTGGCGGTGAAGGCGCTCGCACCCCTGCTGCGCGCCGCCGCGGGCGGGGCGCGCATCGTCAATATCGCGTCCGACACCGCGCTGTGGGGCGCGCCGCGGCTGCTGCACTACGTTTCGGGCAAGGGCGCGGTGATCGCGATGACGCGCTCGCTGGCGCGCGAACTGGGCCCCGACGATATCGCCGTCAACGCGGTCGCGCCCGGCCTCACCCTGGTCGAGGCGACCGAATATGTGCCCCAGGCGCGCAAGGACCATTATGTTGCCGGCCGCGCCATGCCGCGGGCGCAGGTTCCGGCCGATGTCGTCGGCGCGGTGATGTATCTTCTGTCCGAAGGCGCTGCCTTCGTCACCGGGCAGGTGCTGCCCGTCAATGGGGGGTTCGTGTTCAATTGACCGTGCCGGTTCCCGATATCGAAATCGTCTCGCCGGTCGGGCCCGACGGCGGCAGCCGGCAGGTCGAAATCCGCCAGGCCGGGGCGGGGCCGGTCCTGTTCCTGCTCCACGGCATCGGTTCGGCGTCGCGCGGCTGGGTTCATCAGTTCCCGGCCTTCGCCGATCGCTACCGGACCATCGCCTGGGCCGCGCCCGGCTATGGCCTCTCGACCGATCTTGCCGGCGATGCGCCGGTGGCGCGCGATTATGCGCTGGTCCTGCGCGACCTGTTCGATGCGCTCGGCATCGGCCGCGCCCTGCTGTGCGGCAATTCCCTGGGCGCGCTGTTCGCCGCCGCCTTCGCCAATATCGCGCCGGACCGGGTCGCCGGCCTGTTCCTGTCCGACGCCGCCCAGGGCCATGGCCGCCTGCCCGAAGCGGAGCGGGAGGCCCGGCTGCAGGCGCGGCTCGAACCGCTGGAGCGGCTGGGCGTCGAGCGGATGGCCCAGGCGCGTGCCGGCAATCTGCTGGCGCCGGGCGCGCCGGAGGCGCTGCGCCAGGCCGTCGCCGGGATCACGGCGGAAATCCGGCCGGTCGGCTACCGGCGGGCGGCCCATGCCCTGTCGCGCGGCGATCTGATGGCCGAGATGGCCGGCTATGACGGGCCGGTCGCCGTCGTCTGCGGCACGGAGGACCGGGTGACGCCGCCGGAGAGCAACCGGGAGATCGCCGCCAGCCGGCCCCAGGCCGGCTTCACGCCGATCCCCGACGCCGGCCATCTGCCCTATATCGAGGCGCCGGAAGCGTTCAACCGCCTGCTTGCCCGCTTCGCCGATGCAGTGACGGGAGCGGACCGGTGAATCTCGGCCTTGCCGGCCGGCGCGCGCTGGTGACCGGAGGCTCTTCGGGCATCGGGCTGGCCGCCGTGCGCCTGCTGCTCGAGGACGGGGGGCAGGTCGCCCTGTGCGGCCGCAGCGAAGACCGGCTGGCGCACGCGGCGGCGCCGCTGCAGGAACGGTTCGGCGGCGATGCCGTCCTGCCGGTGGTCTGCGACGTGCGCGAGGCGGCGGCCGTCGCCGCGATGCAGGACCGGGTGCTCGACCGCTTCGGCGGGCTGGATATTCTGGTCGCCAATGCCGGGCAGGGCCGGATCGGCACCTTCGCCGATACCGGCGACGAGGCATGGCGCGACGAGTTCGAGCTGAAATTCTTTTCCGTCATCCGGCCGACCCGCGCCTTCCTGCCGGCGCTGCGCGCCAGTACGGCGGGCAGCATCGTCGTGGTCAATTCCCTGCTCGCGCGTCAGCCGGAGCCGCACATGGTGTGCACCGCCGCCCTGCGGGCCGGCGTGCAGAATCTGGTCAAGTCCATGAGTATCGAGTTCGCGCCCGACCGTGTGCGCGTCAACGCCATCCTGCTCGGCCTGGTCGATTCCGGCCAGTGGCAGCGGCGCTACGAGGCGCGGGACGACCGGCAGCAGAGCCGGGAGGACTGGATGGCGGCGCTGGCGGCGGAGAAGAAGATTCCGCTCGGCCGGCTGGGCGCGCCGGAGGAGGCCGCCTCGGCCGTGGTCTGGCTGGCCTCGCCCTCCGCCTCCTTCGTCACCGGCGCGTCGCTCGAAGTGTCCGGCGGGGTTTCGCGCTTTGCCTGAGGGGCGGGCGACGGTCGGCGATCTGGTCGCCGCCTTTCTCGATGCCTGCGGCGTGTCGACGTCGTTCGGCGTTATCTCGATCCACAATATGCCGATCCTCGATGCGTTCGCCCGCGCCGGGCGGATGCGCTTCGTGCCGGCGCGCGGCGAGGCCGGCGCGCTCGCCATGGCAGACGCCTTCGCCCGGGTGACGGGCGGGCTTGGCGTCGGCGTCACCTCAACCGGGGTCGCGGCCGGCAACGCCGTCGGCAGCCTGGTGGAGGCGCGCACCGCCGGATCGCCGGTCCTGCATCTCACCGGCCAGATCGAGCGCGCCTGGCTCGACCGGGGCTGGGGCTATATTCACGAAGCGCCCGACCAGCCGACCATGCTGAAGGGCGTCTCGAAGGCATATTTCCGCATCGGCGCGCCGGAGGAGGCGCTGGCGGTGCTGACCCGGGCCGTCCGGGCGGCGCTGACGCCGCCGGCCGGGCCGGTCAGCGTCGAGATTCCCATCGACGTTCAGGCGGCGCCGGCCGCCATGCCCGATGCACTCGCCCCGCCCCGCATCCGGCGCATACCGCCGTCGAACGCCGATCTCGATGCCCTCGCCGATGCGCTGGCGGCCGCCCGCCGGCCGATCCTGTGGCTGGGCGGTGGCGCGCGCGGCGCGGATTCGGCGGCGCTGCGCCTCGCCGATATGGGCGTCGGCATCGTGACCAGCACGAACGGCCGCGGCGTCGTCCCGGAGAACCACCCGATGACCCTCGGCGCCTTCAATGCCGCGCCGCCGGTCGAGGAATTCTACGGAACCTGCGACCTGATGGTCGTGGCCGGCTCGCGCCTGCGCGGCAACGAAACGCTGAAATGGCGCCTCGGCCTGCCGGCACAGCGCCTGCGCATCGATTGCGACCCGGCGATGGACGGCCGCGGCTATGACTGCGCCCGCTTCGTCCGGGGCGATGCGGTGGCGGCGCTGGGTGGGCTGGCCGACCGGCTGACCGGCCGGCTGCGCACCGATCCGGCCTTCGCGGACGACCTCGCCGCCGCGCGCGCCGCCGCAGAGGCCGGCCTGCGCGCCAGCCTCGGCGAACGCTGGACCGAAATCATGGAGACGGTGGCGGCGCGCCTGCCGGCCGGGTCGCCCTGGGTCCGCGATATCACCCTGTCGAACAGCATCTGGGGCAACCGGGCGGTGCCGCTGACCGGCTCGCGCCAGGGCGTCCATTCCCTCGGCGGCGCCATCGGCCAGGGGCTGCCGATGGGAATCGGCGCCGCGCTGGCCGCGCCCGGCCGCCGCACGGTCGCGCTCGCCGGCGATGGCGGCTTCGCCCTCAGCCTCGGCGAGCTGGCGACGGCGGCGCAGGAGCGGGCGCCGCTCACCGTGCTGCTCATGAACGACAGGGGCTATGGCGTCATCCGCAACATTCAGGATGCGCACTATGGCGGCCGGCGGCATTATGCCGATCTGCTGACGCCGGATTTCGCTGCGCTGTGCGCCAGCATGAGGGTGTGGCACCGCCAGGTCTGGAACGTTGCAAGTTTCCGCGAGGTGCTGGCGGCGGCGCTCGTCGGCGAGGGCCCGGCCGTGCTGGAGGTCGATATGAACGCCATCGGCCCGTTTGCCCGCCCCTTCGCCGGCCCGCCGGTGCGCGAGCCGAAGGCCGGCGGGCCGTCATGAGCGCCGGCCGGCACGGTTCGGCCGGCACGACCGTCGCCTTGGTCGGTTATGGGGCGATCGGGCGTTATACGGTCGGGGCGCTGGCCGGGGACGAGCGCTGCCGGATCGGCGCCGTCATCGTCCGGCCGGGCCGGGTGGCGGCGACGCAGGCGGCGCTCGGCCCGGCGGTCCGGGTCTGCGACAATATCGAATCGCTGCCGGAGCCGCCGGATCTGATCGTCGAGGCGGCCGGCCACGGCGCGCTGGTCGAGCACGGCATTCCGGCCCTGCGCGCTGGCCATCGCCTGCTCGTCGTCTCGGTTGGCGCGCTGGCCGACCCGGCGCTGCGCACCGCGCTGGAGGAGGCGGCGCAGACCGGCGGCGGCATCGCCGAAATCGTGCCCGGCGCGGTCGGCGGGATCGATGCGCTGGCGGCGGCCCGGCAGGGCGGGCTGACCGGCGTCTCCTACACGTCGCGCAAGCCGCCGGCGGCCTGGAAGGGGACGCCGGGCGAGGACCTGTGCGATCTCGACCGGCTCGACACGCCCTTCACCCTCTATGAAGGCCCGGCCGATCGGGCTGCCCTGGCCTGGCCGAAGAACGCCAATGTGGCGGCGACGGTGGCGCTGGCCGGCGTCGGCTTCGACCGGACTTCGGTGCGCATCGTCGCCGACCCGGCCGCACCCGGCAACGTTCACGAAATCGAGGCCGTCGGCGCGTTTGGCCGGATGGCGCTGCGCCTGGAGGGCCGGCCGCTGCCGGACAATCCCAAAACCTCGAGCCTGACGGCCTTTTCGGTCCTCCGTGCGATCCGCAACCGGGCGGCGGCGATCCGGATATGAAGGGCACCGCCGACTTCCCGCTGCTGACCCGCGAGACGATCCGCAGCGGGGCGCTGCAGGCCTATGTCCGGGCGAGCGGCGCCGCGGTGCCGATGCTCTCGGACGACGAGCTGAGGGAATCGTGGACGCGCATCCTGGCCGGCCATCCCGATCCCGGCGGCGATGTCTGGATTTTCGGCTACGGTTCGCTGATCTGGAATCCGGCCTTCCACCATGTCGAGCGGCGCATCGCCCGGCTGCATGGCTATCATCGCCGCTTCTGCCTGTGGAGCCATCTGGGCCGCGGCAGCGCCGAGCGGCCCGGCCTGATGCTGGGGCTGGAGCGCGGCGGTTCCTGCTTCGGCATGGCCTTCCGCATCGCCGCCGCGGCGGTGGCCGACGAGCTCGAGATCGTCTGGCGGCGCGAAATGTTCGGCGGCGCCTACCGGCCGCGCTGGGTCCGCCTGCACACCGGCGCCGGGCCGGTCGCTGCCGTGACCTTCCCCATCGAGCCGGAGCACCCGCGCTATGCCGGCCGGCAGCCGGAAGCCGCGGTGGTCGCGGCGCTCGCCCATGCCGAAGGGCCGCTCGGCACGGCGCGCTCCTATCTCGACAATACGGTCGATCATCTCGAAGCCCATGGCATCCGCGACCGGTCGCTCTCCCGTCTGCGCCGGCTGGTGGCCGAGGCGGCAGCGGGCGCGGCGGGTGGACGGCAAAACCCAGGAGAAGCAGCATGACGGAACTCGCCTTCGCGTCCGCGACGGAACTCGCCGCCGCGGTGCGCCGCCGGGAGATCGGCGCGGAAGAGCTGCTGGACCTCTATCTCGCCCGGATCGACGCCCACAATCCGGCGCTCAACGCCGTGATCTGGCAGGACCGCGAGCGGGCGCGCGAGACCGCGCGCGCCGCCGACAGCCGGACCGTGCAGGGCGGCGACCTGCCGCCGCTCCACGGTGTGCCGATGACGATCAAGGAGAGCTACGACGTCGCCGGCGCGCCGACGACCTGGGGCGATCCGGCGTTCCGGGACAATATCGCCGCCGCGGACTGCGTTGCGGTCCAGCGGCTGAAAGCGGCCGGCGTCACCCTGTTCGGCAAGACCAACGTGCCGCTGATGCTCGCCGACTGGCAGAGCTTCAACGACATCTATGGCACCACCTGCAACCCCTGGGACAGCAGCCGCACGCCCGGCGGCTCCTCCGGCGGGTCGGCGGCGGCGCTGGCCGCCGGGCTCACCGGCCTTGAGGCCGGCAGCGATATCGGCTCCTCGATCCGCAATCCGGCGCATTATTGCGGCCTGTTCGGCCACAAGCCGAGCTATGGCATCTGCCCGCCGCGCGGCCAGGCCCTGCCCGGCGTCCTGACCAATTCGGACATTTCCGTGGTCGGTCCGCTGGCGCGCTCGGCCAGCGATCTGGAGATCGCGCTCGACATCATGGCGGGGCCGGACGAGATGGACGCGGCCGGCTGGCGGCTCGACCTGCCGGCGCCGCGCACCGACGGTTTCGAGGGGCTTCGGGTGGCGGCGATGCTGGACAGCGCGCCTTCCGAGGTCGATACGGTCTATCGCGATCTGCTGCAGGACCTGGTGGACGGCATCGCCGCGGCCGGCGCGACGGTGAGCGAGACCGCCCGGCCGGAGATCGACATGAACGCGCTGCACGAGACCTATATCCTGCTGCTGCGCGCGGCCACCAGCGTCAACGTGCCGGAAGCCCGGCTGGCGGAGTATCGCCGCGTCGTCCAGCAGCTCGACCCGGCGGACGACAGCTATTACGCCCGCATGGTGCGCGGCCACACCATATCCCATCGCGAATGGCTGGGGCTGCACGAGAAGCGCGAGCATTTCCGCTGGGCCTGGCACCGCTTCTTCCGCGACTGGGACGTTCTGCTCTGCCCGGTCGCCGCCTCGACCGCCTTTCCGCACGACCCCGGCGGCGAACGGCACGAGCGCACGATTCCGGTCAACGGGCGCCCGGTGCCGACCACCGACCAGCTGTTCTGGGCCGGCCTGAACGGCGTGGTCTATCTGCCGGGCAGCGTGGCGCCGGCCGGCATCGCCCGCGACGGCCTGCCCGGCGGCATCCAGATCGTCGGCCCCTGGCTCGGCGACCGGACCTGCATCCGGGTCGCCCGGCTCATCGAGCGGCGGTTCGGCGGCTTCCAGCCGCCGCCGGGATATTGAGCGGCGGCCGCTACTGGCTCAGGCTCGCCAGATAGTCGATGACGTCGGTGCGGAATTTCTCTTTCTTGAAGCGGTTGGCCATCTTGTTGCTGACCCGCTTCTTGCCGAGATATTTCTGCAGGAATTTCTTCGGGTGCTTGAGATAGTCCATCAGGGCTTCCCGGTTCCAGACCAGGCCCTTGGCCGCGGCCTCCTTCAGGCTCCTGGAATATTTGAACTTCGGGACTGCGCCGGCGCTGCGGCCATAGATTTTGTACAGCGAGGGGCCGAGCCCGTTCTTGTTCTCCACGAGGGAGTGGCAGGCCGCGCAGCGCTTGAAATTCTTTTTCCCCCTGGCGAGGTCGGCCGCGGCCGGCGCGGAGGCGGCGCCCAGCGCGATCGCCACGGCAAGGGCGAGTTTCCAAACGGTCTTCATGGCGAACGTCTCCAAAAGAGGCGGTTTTCCAGGATGGAAATATCAGCTTGCCGCGGTCAGCCGCAACAGGTGTCCGCCGGCATCGATGGCGCAGGCCGAGGTGCCGGGAAAGCGGGCGAGCGCCTGCCTGATGCCGGCCGGCGGCAGAAGGAACCCGGCCGTGGACAGGCCGTCCGCGACGGCAGCGGACGGCGCGACCACGCTGAGGCTGGCGTATCGCCGCACCGGCCGGCCGGTGCGCGGATCGAGAATATGGCCGAAGCGGCCGGCACCGTCGAAATGCGTGCCGCCCTCGCCCGAAGTCGCGACGGCGGCGTCGCTGAGGCTAAGCGTCGTGGCGATTTCGCCCGGCATGCCGGGCCTGGCGATGCCGACCCGCCACGGCCGGCCGGCCGGATGGCCGCCGACGGCGCCGATTTCGCCGAGATCGACCAGCGCATGGGCCAGCCCGCGCCGGCGCATGAGGCGGGCCACCCGGTCGCCGATATAGCCCTGGGCGATGCCGTTCAGGGTGAGCGCCATGCCCGGCC
This sequence comes from Alphaproteobacteria bacterium, assembly GCA_965221475.1. Classification (GTDB taxonomy): domain Bacteria; phylum Pseudomonadota; class Alphaproteobacteria; order Bin65; family Bin65; genus Bin65. The sequence goes on from OZ244891.1 coordinate 2,621,499, forward strand.
GGCCGAAGGAAATGCGCCCGCCGCTGCGCCGCACATGGCGCCAGCCGACCCGTGCCAGCGCGCGGTCGATGGCCGGTTGCGGCGGCCCGGTACGGTCTTCGGGCCGGCGGGCGAAATGGGCGGCGTAGAGCTGCCACAGGGGCTGGACGGTCGGGTCGAAGGCGCCGCCGCCGGCCCGGTGGATGCGCTGCACCAGGGCGAGCAGGGCGCGCAATTCCGCCGGCGGCGCGTCCAGCGCGCCGGTCCGGTTGAGGCGCGACAGGGCCGAATCCGGCCGGTAGAGGCTGAAAATCCCCTCCAGCCGCGCGATCTCGCGGCGGCATTCGGCGATCAGCCGCCCGGCCGCCGGCGCGGCAAGGCCGGCGATTGCCAGGCTGGCCCGTGCGCCCAGCACGATCCCGGACCAGCGGTGCAGCGGCGCGCCGGCCGCCGCGGCCCGGCCGGCCGGCAGCGCGGCAGCAAGCGCCGTGCTGCCGGCGATGGCGATGAAGCGCCGGCGTCCCGGCCGCCCCGGCCCGGCTGCGCCGCCGCGCGGATCGGCATCGTTCATCGTTCGCCGTCCTTCCCGCCGCTCTTTTGCCCGCCCGTATCCGCTTCGGAGCCGCCGAGAATGTAGTCGCGCGGGATGGCGGAGAAGGCCACTGTCCGGCCGCCATGCCGCCGGGCGAAGGCACGGGCTGCACCCTCGCCGGCGAACGGGACGGCCTCCGGCGCGCCCATGCCGCCGCGCCTCGTGCTGCCGATGACGTAGAAGGCGCTGCGGGCCGGAATCCAGGTGTCCGGCCCCGGCCGGTCCCAGGGCGTCGCCGTCATGTCGTTGACGAAGATGGCGGCGATCCGCTTCGGCTCCTCCGGCAGCATGGTGAACGCGATGGTATCGCGCACGCTGCTGAAGAAAACCGGCGGCTGCCCTGCAAGGTGAATCTGGCCCTTGGGGCCGGGGTGATCGAGCACGATCATCCGGCAGTAATGGCCGCGGTGCTCGCGGTTGAGGGCGACCGGCGCGACGCTCGCGGCCGGCGTGCCGTCGTCGCAGCCGGCCAGGGCGAGCGCCAGCAGCGCCGCGGCCGCGCCGTGCCGGAACCGGCCGCTCATCGCAGATCGCTCCGCCGGAAGACGAGGGCGGCGAGCGCCAGCGGCACGCCGGTCCACAGGATCAGGACGCCGATGAGCAGCGCCGGGTCCAGGCGGACCGCCCCGCCCACGCTCGCCATGCCGGCGAAGGTGCGGACATCGTCCAGCAGGGTCAGATTGAACAGGCGGTAGACATCGGTCGGGTTGAGCATCAGGACGAAGGGCAGCGTGCCGGGGCCGAGCGCTCGGGACGTATCGGCCGCCAGTGCGCCGAGCAGCGCCATGTCGAACAGCAGGGCGAACAGAAGCCAGACGGCGAGTGCGAGGCCGGCCGCCATGGCCCGCTCCTTCGCCACGGCGCTGACGAGAAGGCCGATGGCAGCGAAGGCCGTGCCGAGCAGGACCGTCGATCCGATCAGGGCGAGGAAGCCGCCGGCGCCGGCGGTGCTGCCCTGCACCGCCGCTACCGCAAGCCCGGCGCTGCCATAGCCGACGATAACGGCAAACGCGACGATGGCGGCATGGCCGAGGAATTTTCCGGCCACCGCGGCGCCGCGCGAGACCGGGCACGACATCAGCAGGAGCAGCGTGCCCCGTTCGGCTTCGCCGGCGATGCTGTCGAAGGTGAGCAGCAGCGCGATCAGCGGCACCAGGAAAACCGACAGGCTTGACAGGCTGACGACGGTGACGGCGAGCGCCGATGCCCTGACATTGCCGGCCGGCGTGCTGCCGAGAAAGGCCAGCGTTACCGCCAGCAGGGTGAGGATCAGCGTCGCGCCGAGGACCCAGCGGTTGCGCATCCCTTCGCGGATTTCCCGGCCGGCGAGGGCGAATACGGCCGTCATGCCGGTCCCGCTGCCGAACCGGGCGGGGCGGGGGCATCCCCGGCCGCCATGTGCCGGTGGTAGATCTCTTCCAGGCGCGGCGGGCGGATATCCACCGTACCGCCGAGCTCGACCTCGCCGAGCCGGCGCAGCACTTCGGCCTGCCGGTCGAGGCGGCAGCGCAGCTCGATCCGCTGGCCGTTGCAGCGCTCGACCGGGGCGATGTCGGCGAGGCGGCGGCTCAGGCCGGCAGCCGCGGCGGGCGGCGCCTGAATGCGGATGCGCACCGGCAGGCCGCTCTGCGCCTGCAGGGCGGCGACCGTTCCGCAGGCGACCAGCCGGCCGGCGCGCAGCAGGGCGATCCGGTCGGCATGTTCCTCGATCTCCGGCAGGGTGTGGGAGGACAGGATAATCGTGGCGCCGGCCCGCCGGCGCTCGGCCAGCAGATCGTAGAAGCGGCGGCGCGATTCAGGGTCGAGGCCGGTCGTCGGCTCGTCCAGGATCAGCAGGTCGGGCGCGCCGAGCAGCATCTGGGCCAGCCCCAGGCGCTGGCGCATGCCGCGGGACCAGGTCTTCACCCGCCGGGCGGCGGCCGCATCGAGCCCGACTGCCTCCAGCAGACCATCGCACTGCGCCGCCGGCGCGCCCTTGAGCCGGGCGAAGAAGCGCAGCATCTCGCGGCCGGTCAGATTGCCGGCGAAGCTGACATTTTCCGGCAGGAAGCCGATCCGTCGGCGCAGCCCGGCCGCCGCGCGGCTGCACGGGTCCGCGCCGAACACGCGCACCGCGCCGGCGCTCGGCGGCAGCAGGCCGAGCATGAGCCGGAACAGGGTGGACTTGCCCGCGCCATTGTGCCCGGCCAGCGCCAGAAACTCGCCCGGCGCGATCTCGAGGTCGATCCGGTCGAGCGCAGCGACAGTGCCGAAGCGCCGGCTGGCACCGGCGAGCCGCACGACCGGCGGGGCAGGGGGCGCCGCCATCGCCTCACTCGCGCCAGAATGTGGGCCGGGCCGGCTGCACCGCCCGCATGAGCGGTGCGCTGTCGACCACGCCGCCGGGGTAGATCGCCGGAAAATGCGATTGCGCCCAGCGCAGCATCCGGGTTGCCGGGCTGTTCAGCAGGATTTTCGCCGACGGATGGGTCCAGACGATGCGGTCGACGATGCCGTTCGGCCGATAGGGGGCGTCGGCGATGCCGTCGCCGTTCAGGTCGAAGGCGGCATGGTCGCTCCAGTAATTGCCCCGGCCGTCGCGCGACCAGTCGAGGGAGCGGGTGCCGACATATTTGACCTGCCGCCGGTTGCCGAGAAAGGCGTTGCCCGACAGGGCGTTGCGTTCCGACCCGGCGGTGAAATGGATGCCGATCCGGCAGCCGCCGAAGCGGTTGTCGCGAAAGCGGTTCCGGTTCGCGTTGTAGATGAAGACGCACTTCTTCGGCCCGGCGAGCACGGTGTTGCGCGCAATCGACGACCGGTTGGCGAAATTGAGCAGCAGGCCGTGTTCGCGGTCGCCGCGCGACAGGTTTCCGGTCACCTCGATGCGCCGCGAATACATGATCGCGAAGCCGATATCGTTGCCGATGGAGATGTTGCGGCGGACGGCGCTGCGGTTCGTATACATGTAGTGGACGGCAAAGCGCAGGTCGCGCATCCGGTTGCCGATGAAGCGGTTGTGCCGGCTGGTCTCGACGAAAATGCCGTCGCGGCCGTAGAGAATATCGTTCTCCACGATGCGCGAACCCGGCGTGTTCCACAGCTGGATGCCGTTGCCGCGCTCGTTCTCGCGCAGGTCGCGCCGGCCGATGACGACATTGCGCCGGACGCGCGCCTCCTTCGGCCCCAGAAGGTAGATGCCGAACAGGTTGCCGGTGAGCCGGTTGTGCGCGACGACGGCGCCGCCTGCGCCCTTCTCCAGCTTGATCCCGGCATCCATGGCCTCGAGGCTGGCGCCGGAATTGCGCACGATGAGGCCCTCGATGCGGATGCCGGGGGCGGTCGCGACGATGACGGAGCCCCGGCCGCCGCCATCGACGATGGCGCCGGCCTCGCCGCGCAGGACCACCGGCCGGCGGAGGTGCACCGGCCCCCGGTGAACCCCGGCCCCGAGCACAACGACATCGCCGGCCGCCGCCCGGTCGAGCGTCCGGGCGAGCCGGTCTCCGCCGGGGGCGACCGTGTGGGTCGCCGCCATGGCGGGCGCGGCCGCGGCAAGGGCGGCGGCGCAGAGCGCGCCGCCCCGCCGCGCACCGTTCGGCCGGGCGATGCCGGAGGGCACGGCGCCGGGCCTAGCCCGACCGCGGCGCGACCAGCAGCCGGCCGCGCATCTCCATGTGCAGGGCGTGGCAGAACCACTGGCAATAGTACCAGTGGACCCCCGGCCGGTCGGCCGTGAAGGTGACCGAGGCGGTGGCCTGCGGCCCGACCTCCATGGCGACGCCGTAATTGGCCACCGTGATGCCGTGGGTCAGATCGTCGACATCGTCCAGATTGGTGACGATGAGGGTGACCTCGTCGCCCTGTTTCACCTCGATCTGCTCCAGGCCGAACTCCGGCGCCTGGGACGTCATGTAGACACGGACCTTGCCCGGCCCCTTGCGGATCACCTTGTTGTCGTCCTCCAGGTCGATGCCGTCCTCCTTCGCCCAGGCGCGCGCCTCGGCAAAGATCGGGTCGTCGCGGTCCCAGACCTGTTTCGGATCGACCTTCGACCGGTGCACGATGATGCAGTCGTGCGGCTCGGCGAAGGTCGGGCCGTCATGGACCAGCTTCATCCGGTCGCCGGAAATGTCGATGAGCTGCTCGTTCTCCGGCTTGAGCGGGCCGACATTGAGATAGCGGTCCTTGGAGAACTTGTTCAGCGATACCAGCCATTTGCCGTCGGCCTCTTTGGTCTCGCCCATCGACGAATGGTTGTGGCCGGGCTGGTAGTGCACATCGATCTTTTCGAGCACGGGATCGACCTTCTCGCCCCGGAAGGCGCGGAGCGCCCGGTCGAGGTTCCATTTGGCGACCTGGCTGTCGAGGAACAGGGTCGTGAAGGCGTTGCCCTTGCCGTCGAAGGCGGTGTGCAGCGGCCCGAGGCCGAGCTTGGGCTCCGCGACCACGGGGCCGCGCGGCCCGATCCGGTCGTTGAACAGGTCGGGCAGTCTGGTGACGTCGAGCACCGTCACGGTCGGCGAGAGCTTGCCGGCGACGACGACATGCCGGCCGTCCGGCGCCGTGTTGATGCCGTGCGGGCTCTTCGAGATCGGGATGTAGCGGGTGTAGGGCGAACCCTTGCGCCCGTCGAGGACCGGCACGCCGCCCATCGTCCGCGCCCTGCCGGCCTTCACCGCTGCCTCGATCCGCGCGATGTCGAACACGACGACCCAGTCCTGCTCGTTCCGGGTCATATCCGCCAGGGTGATGCCCTCTTCGGAATTGTAGCAGGTGGAAAAGGCGTATTTGCCCTGATAGTCGGCGTCGACATTGTCGAGATTGCCGCTGACGACAACCTGCCAGGCCACCGTCATGCTGTCGCCGTCGATGGCCGAGAAGACAGCGCTGTACTTCTCCGGCTCGTCCAGGATCGTGCCGTCGTTGGGCAGCGGAATCCGGTGCTCGCCATTGGCGAAGACATAGCCGGTGCGCGGATATTTCTGCGGCCGCAGGCCGTGAATGTCGGCGGCGTTCGGAATCTCGACGATTTTATCGACCCGCATCACGTCGCAGCGGATGCGGGCGACGCGGGTGTTGGCCTTGTCGTTGATGAAGACATAGCGGCCGTCATAGGTGCCGTCGGTGAACGACATGTGCGGGTGGTGGGCATCGCCGTTCGGCATGATGCCGCCCTTGTCCTTCAGATATTCCACGGTTTCGGGCAGCATCCCGTCGGTCAGGATTTTGCGCGATTCGTTGGTCTGGCCCCAGCCGGTGGCGCTGCAGCGGTTGAACACCGGAATGCGCAGCAGTTCGCGCATCGATGGCACGCCGAGGATGCGCACCTCGCCGGTCTGGCCGCTGCTCCAGAAGCCGTAATATTCGTCGAGCTGTCCCGGCGCGACCGCGCCTTCGGCGGCGCGGGCCGGCCCGGCACCGGTGAGCGTGAGGGCGCCGGTCGCCAGCGCGCCGGCGCCGGCGGCTGCGGCCAGCGACCCGCCGAGCAGGCCGCGGCGGCTGATGCCGCCGGAGGCCGGGGCGTCCTGCGGCGCCGGCCGGGCGGTCTTGCGTTCCTGGGATCGATCGGTCATGGCCATTCTCCGTTCGCTGGTGGGTCGGGGGATGCGTTGCGGTCACCCGGCCGCGCGGCCGGCAGTGCTGCCGGGCGGCGGTCCGGGGGCGCGGTCGAAGCTTTCGGCAGGCGATGAGAGGGCGGCGCGCCGCTCGCGGCGCCGGCGCTTCTCGATCATCACCGGGCAGAGATGGTCGTCGTAATAGACTTCCTGGCAATGCAGGCAGTACAGGCACTCGTTGGGGTTGATCTGCCCCGTCGGGTGGATCGCCTGGACCATGCAGCCCTGGGCGCAGGTCTGGCACGGGCTGCCGCATTCCCGGTAGCGGCGCAGCCATTCGAACATGCGCAGCTTGCCGGGTATCGCCAGCGCCGCGCCGAGCGGGCACAGATAGCGGCAATAGAAGCGCTCGATAAACAAGCCCGCGAACAGCAGGGCGCCGGCGAACAGCACGAACCACCATTCGCGCGCGAATTTCAGGATGATGGCCGTCTTGAACGGCTCGACCTCGGCGAATTGCTCGGCCATCGCCAGGGAGTGGAAGGACAGGCCGAAGATGGCCAGAAACAGGAGATATTTGATCGGCCACAGGCGCTCGTGCAGCGGCCACGGCACGCGGATCTGCGGCACCCGCACCAGGCGGGCCAGCCGGTTCAGCAGTTCCTGCAGCGCGCCGAACGGGCACAGCCAGCCGCAGAACGGGCCGCGCCCCCAGAACAGCAGCGACGCGGCGACCGCGCACCACAGGATGAAGATCAGCGGTTCGGTCAGGAAATATTCCCAGCGGAAGCCGCTGAGGACCGCATTGGAGAAGGTGATCGTGTTGACGACCGAGAGCTGGGCATTGGCGTGGAAGCCGAGCCAGACCGTCGTAAAGACGAGGAAGGCGATACGCACCCGGCGCGACCAGACCGGCCGCCGGACGAGCTGGTCCTGGAAGAAGAAGATCGCGGTGAGCACGCCGAGCGCGACGGCGAGGATGGCGATATCCCACATGCGCTGCTGCCACAGGCGCAGCCAGAGCGGCGCCGCCGGCTCCAGCGCCGGGGCTGCGGCTGCCGGGGCGGCGGGCGGCGGGGCGGGCGCTGCGACCGGCCTGAAATATTTGTCCGGCGTCCGGTAGCCGAGATCGAAGGTCAGAAACGCCTTCTCGATGGGCCCGACCGGGCGGGAGACCAGCAGCTGGATGCGCCAGGGCAGGTCGGCGCGGAATTTCGATTTGCGCGGCAGGCGGAACAGGGCGATTTCGTCGAAGCGCGGGGCGTCGCCGGCGAGGCTGCCGATGCGCTTGTACTGCCGGTCGCGAAAGCGGATGCCGATATCGCCCTGGATGAGCTGGATCCGGTCGAAAATGCCGCCGCGCACGAAGCCCGAACCGCGGAAGGAATAGGGCCCGTTGGCGAAGAGCAGGATGGCGTGCCGGCCCCGCCGCAGCCGCCGTTCGAGATTGGCGTATTCGCGCCTGCCCAGCAGGTTGCGGCCGATGGCCGGCACCGAGACCAGGGCGGCATACATGTCGATCAGGGCATCTTCCGGCGCCGCTTCCGATGGCCGGATGACGGCTTCGGGGTGGCCGGCCCGGCGGAACGCCGCGTTGACCTCGCCCACCGTCAGCTTCAGCCGGCGTACCGAGCCGTCGCCGATCAGCGCCAGCCAGTCGGCGGTTTCGCCGGCCGCCGGGTCGAGCTCGCGCGGCGGTGCGGCGGGGGCTGCGCCGGCCGCGCCGCTGCGCGCGCGATGGACCCGCAGCGCGGAGCGGATGACCGAATCGTCGATCACCATGATCGTCACCGTCGCGCCGCTGACGATATCGACCGACCGCACGCCGCGGTTCATCTCTTCGGCAAGCTGCAGAACATTCCGGCCGACATAGCCGTTCAGCAGCGCGACGACCCGCTCCTCCGGGATACCGACCAGCACGATCGGCTCCGAATGCTCCACCAGCTTCAGGCCGGTAATCGTGCCGTCCAGGGCCAGCCCGACCGCGATATGGATGGGCTTTCCCGAATAGCCGGTGGCGTCCAGGACATCCGAATTGAGGAAGGCGTGGCCGATGAGCGTATCGCCCCGGTACAGCCCGGCGAGCGGCGGCGTGCCGGCGGCCCGGCCGATCCGCGTGGCGTCCGCATGCAGGGCGGCGGGGCCGATCTTTGCCAGCACGGCGTCGAGCCGGGCGGCGTCGGCCCGCGCCGGGCCCGCCGCCAGGGCGGCAGCGCCGAAGGCGGCGACGGCAAGCAGCAAGAGCGGCAGCCCGGGGACCGGGCCGGCATACCGGCCTGCGACCGAACCTGCCATGCGTCGGACCAAATGCGTGTCCCCCGCCGGGTTTGCGGACGGCCGGCGGCGCCGAAACGCCAACCGGCAACGCCAATCCATAGGCCGCCCCTGCCGGCAGCGCCTTGACATGAATCAATGGCCGGCACGGCCCTGCCGGCGGTGCGGCCCTGCTGCGCGTTGCCGGGGGCGGCCGGCCTGGCGGATAATCGCCGCCGGCGGATACCGCCCCCAACATTCGACAGCGAACGGCGCCCCATGAAATTCACCCTGTCCTGGCTGAAGGAGCATCTGGAGACGGAGGCGCCGCTCGACGCCATCGCGGCGAAGCTGACCGCCATCGGCCTGGAGGTCGAAAATGTCGAGGACCGGGCGGCCGCGCTCGCGCCCTTCCGCATCGCCCGGGTCGTCGAGGCCCGGCCGCACCCGGATGCCGACCGGCTGCGCGTCTGCATCGTCGACACCGGCACGGAGCAGGTCCAGGTGGTGTGCGGCGCGCCCAACGCGCGCACCGGCATGAAGGGGGTTTTCGCGCCGGCCGGCACCCGCATTCCGGGCACCGGGCTGGACCTGAGAAAGGGCACGATCCGCGGCCAGGCCTCCGACGGCATGCTCTGTTCCGAGCGCGAGATGGGCCTGTCGGACGAGCATGAGGGCATCATCGACCTGCCGGACGACGCGCCCGTCGGCGTGCCCTTCGCCGGCTGGCTCGGCCTCGACGATCCAGTCGTCGAAATCGCCATCACGCCCAACCGGCAGGATGCGCTGGGCGTCCACGGCATCGCGCGCGACCTGGCGGCCGCCGGCATGGGCCGGCTGAAGCCCTTCGACGCCGCGCCGGTGGCCGGGACGTTCGACAGCCCGCTGGCCTGGCGGCGCGACCTGCCGGCCGATCGGGATGCCGCCTGCCCCTTCGTCGTCGGCCGCTGTTTCCGTGGCGTGCGCAACGGGCCGAGCCCGGACTGGGTGCAGCGGCGCCTGCATGCCATCGGGCTGCGGCCGATCTCGGCGCTGGTCGATATCACCAATCTGGTCACCTTCGATCTCGGCCGCCCGCTGCATGTCTTCGACGCCGCCCGGCTGGCCGGCGATCCGGTCATGCGCATGGCGCGCCAGGGCGAGACGCTCGAGGCGCTGGACGGCAATTGCTATCCGCTCACCCCGGAGATGACGGTGATCGCCGACGACCGGGCGGTCCATGCCATCGGCGGCCTGATGGGCGGCGCGGCGAGCGGTTGCGGGCCGGAAACGACCGAGGTCTTCCTCGAGGTCGCCCTGTTCGACCCGTTGCGCACCGCGGCGACCGGGCGCCGGCTGGGCTTGCGCTCCGATGCCCGCTACCGCTTCGAGCGCGGGGTCGATCCGCAATCCGCCCTGTGGGGCGCGGAGGTGGCGGCCCGGCTCATTCTCGACTTCTGCGGCGGCGAGGCGAGCCATGTCGTCAGCGCCGGCACGCTGCCGGACTGGCAGCGCACCGTATCCTTCCGGCCGGCCCGCCTGGCGAGCCTGGGCGGCCTCGCCGTGCCGGAGGCGGAGACCGAACGCATCCTCGCGGCGCAGGGCTATGAAATCCGCGGCCGCGACACGGCCGGCGGCGAGGAGCGCTGGACCGTCGCCATCCCCTCCTGGCGCATGTTCGATATCGACGAGGACGGCGAGGCCGATCTTGTGGAGGATGTGCTGCGCGTTCATGGCTACGACCGCATCCCGCCCGTTCCGGTGACGACCGGCGGCGTCGCGACCCGCACGGTCACGCCGGCCCAGCGCCGCATCCGGCTGGTCCGCCGGGCGCTCGCCGCCCGCGGCATGTTCGAGGCCGTCACCTGGTCGTTCATGGCATCCGGCCACGCCGCCCTGTTCGGCGGTGCGCCGCCGCAGACCGCGCTGGAAAACCCCATCGCCAGCGATCTGGACGTCATGCGGCCCTCCATCCTGCCGAACCTGATCCGGGCGGCGGGCCGCAATGCCGACCGCAGTTCGCCCGATGTCGCCCTGTTCGAGATCGGCCCCTGCTTCGCCGGCAGCGCGCCGGAGGACCAGGCCGCCGTCGCCGCCGGCCTGCGCGCCGGCAGCGGCAACGGCCGCCCGTGGTTCGAGGCGCCGCGCGCCGCCGATGCGTTCGATGCCAAGGCCGATGCGCTGGCGGCGCTGGAGGCGGCCGGCGCGCCGGTCGCCTCCCTGCAGGTCGCGGCCGGGGCGCCCGGCTGGTACCACCCCGGCCGCGCCGGCGTTCTGAAGCTGGGCAACCGGGTGCTGGCGGCGTTCGGCGAGCTCCATCCGCGCGTGCTGCGCGCGCTCGACGCCAGGGGGCCGATGGCCGGCTTCGAGCTCTTCCTCGACCGGCTGCCGCCGCACCGGGAGAAGGGCACGAAGGCGCGCCCGCAGTTCGAACCGTCGCCCTTTCAGCCGGTAGCGCGCGATTTCGCCTTCGTGCTCGACCGCGACGTGCCGGCCGAACGGGTCGTCCGCGCCGCGCGCGGCGCCGACCGGGCGCTGGTCGCCGACGCCGCCATCTTCGACGTCTATGAGGGCGAGGCCATCGGCGCGGACCGCAAGTCGGTCGCCATCGCGGTCACCCTGCAGCCGGCCGGCAGGACCCTCACCGATGCGGAGATCGAGGCCGCCGCCGGCCGGATCGTCGCCGCTGTCGCCAAACAGACCGGCGGCACCCTGCGCGAATAGCCCGGCGATCCTTCGACAGGCTCCGGGGGCAGGCGCCGGCGGCGCGGCCGGGAAGCGGTGCATGGCCGGGAGGGCGCGCGGGCGGGGCGCTCCGAAGCGCATTGCCGCCATGCGACAACGCGACCAAATTTTGTGGATTCAGTTTAATTTCTGTCAGTAAACTGTGCTATAATAATGAAAATGAGTGTAATCGGGCGGTCCGGAACGGGGTTCCGGCGCGCAGCATTGCCGCCTCTGGCCGAAAGACCCGGTCGTAGGGTAATGTCTGTCGGGTTGTTCCCGGACACTCGAAAGTTTGCGATGGGCCGGAATCCGTCAACGATTCCGGCAGTGGAAGCAGAGGTGACAATGTCGATGCTTTCTGGTTCGCCTGCCCTTCGGCCGAAACGGCCGAACGGTTCCGGTTTCGCCCCGGGGCGATTGGCGGGGCTCGAACGCGCGGTTTCGCGCTCGCCGGTCCGGCGGGCGCTGGGCGCGCTGGTGCTTCTGGCCGGTCTTGTCCTGTCGTTTCCGGCGGCCGCCCAGGTCGGGTTCGGCACGGCGACGATTGACGACCAGACCTATATCGACGGCGTCACGATTACGGACCTGACGCTGCCGGCCGCGACGGGCGGTGCCGCGCCGCTGACCTACACGCTGACGCCGGCGCTGCCGGCCGGGTTGAACGCCAATCTGCCGTCGGGGACGACGGACGGTTTGGTCTCGGGCACGCCGTCGGTGACGATGACCGAGACGACCTACACGCTGACGGCGACCGACGCGAACAACGATACGGCGGAACTGACCTTCAAGATCGCGGTGGAGGCGGATACGTCTCCGACCTTCGGCACGGCGTCGGTGGACGACCGGACCTTTATCGACGGTGTGGCGATTACGGTCCCCCTGGCGCTGCCGGCGGCGACGGGCGGCAACGCGCCGCTGAGCTACACGCTGACGCCGGCACTGCCGGCCGGTCTGACCTTCACCTCGCCGTCGGGGACGACGGACGGTTCGATCTCGGGCACGCCGTCGGCGACGATGACCGAAACGGAATACACGCTGACGGCGACCGACGCGGATAACGATGCGGTGCCGGCGCCGCTGACCTTCAAGATCACGGTGGAGGCGGATACGTCTCCGACCTTCGGCACGGCGTCGGTGGACGACCGGACCTTTATCGACGGTGTGCCGATTACGGTCCCCCTGGCGCTGCCGGCGGCGACGGGCGGCAACGCGCCGCTGAGCTACACGCTGACGCCGGCGCTGCCGGCCGGTCTGACCTTCACCCCGCCGTTGGGGACGACGGACGGTTCGATCTCGGGCACGCCGTCGGCGACGATGACCGAAACGGAATACACGCTGACGGCGACCGACGCGGATAACGATGCGGTGCCGGCGCCGCTGACCTTCAAGATCGCGGTGGAGGCGGATACGTCTCCAACCTTCGGCACGGCGTCGGTGGACGACCGGACCTTTATCGACGGTGTGCCGATTACGGTCCCCCTGGCGCTGCCGGCGGCGACGGGCGGCAACGCGCCGCTGAGCTACACGCTGACGCCGGCACTGCCGGCCGGTCTGACCTTCACCTCGCCGTCGGGGACGACGGACGGTTCGATCTCGGGCACGCCGTCGGCGACGATGACCGAAACGGAATACACGCTGACGGCGACCGACGCGGATAACGATGCGGTGCCGGCGCCGCTGACCTTCAAGATCACGGTGGAGGCGGATACGTCTCCAACCTTCGGCACGGCGTCGGTGGGCGACCGGACCTTTATCAACGGTGTGCCGATTACGATCCCCCTGGTGCTGCCGGCGGCAACGGGCGGCAACGCGCCGCTGAGCTACACGCTGACGCCGACGCTACCGGCGGGTCTGACCTTCACCCCGCCGTCGGGGACGACGGACGGTTCGATCTCGGGCACGCCGTCGGCGACGATGACCGAAACGGAATACACGCTGACGGCGACCGACGTGGATAACGATGCGGTGCCGGCGCCGCTGACCTTCAAGATCACGGTGGAGGCGGATACGTCTCCAACCTTCGGCACGGCGTCGGTGGGCGACCGGACCTTTATCGACGGTGTGCCGATTACGGTCCCCCTGGCGCTGCCGGCGGCAACGGGCGGCAACGCGCCGCTGAGCTACACGCTGACGCCGACGCTACCGGCGGGTCTGACCTTCACCCCGCCGTCGGGGACGACGGACGGTTCGATCTCGGGCACGCCGTCGGCGACGATGACCGAAACGGAATACACGCTGACGGCGACCGACGTGGACGGCGATGCGGTGCCGGCGCCGCTGACCTTCAAGATCACGGTGGAGGCGGATACGTCTCCGACCTTCGGCACGGCGTCGGTGGGCGACCGGACCTTTATCGACGGTGTGCCGATTACGATCCCCCTGGTGCTGCCGGCGGCAACGGGCGGCAACGCGCCGCTGAGCTACACGCTGACGCCGACGCTACCGGCGGGTCTGACCTTCACCCCGCCGTCGGGGACGACGGACGGTTCGATCTCGGGCACGCCGTCGGCGACGATGACCGAAACGGAATACACGCTGACGGCGACCGACGTGGACGGCGATGCGGTGCCGGCGCCGCTGACCTTCAAGATCACGGTGGAGGCGGATACGTCTCCAACCTTCGGCACGGCGTCGGTGGACGACCGGACCTTTATCGACGGTGTGGCGATTACGGCCCCCCTGGCGCTGCCGGCGGCAACGGGCGGCAACGCGCCGCTGAGCTACACGCTGACGCCGGCGCTGCCGGCCGGTCTGACCTTCACCCCGCCGTCGGGGACGACGGACGGTTCGATCTCGGGCACGCCGTCGGCGACGATGACCGAAACGGAATACACGCTGACGGCGACCGACGTGGATAACGATGCGGTGCCGGCGCCGCTGACCTTCAAGATCACGGTGGAGGCGGATACGTCTCCAACCTTCGGCACGGCGTCGGTGGGCGACCGGACCTTTATCAACGGTGTGCCGATTACGATCCCCCTGGTGCTGCCGGCGGCAACGGGCGGCAACGCGCCGCTGAGCTACACGCTGACGCCGGCGCTGCCGGCCGGTCTGACCTTCACCCCGCCGTCGGGGACGACGGACGGTTCGATCTCGGGCACGCCGTCGGCGACGATGACCGAAACGGAATACACGCTGACGGCGACCGACGTGGATAACGATGCGGTGCCGGCGCCGCTGACCTTCAAGATCACGGTGGAGGCGGATACGTCTCCAACCTTCGGCACGGCGTCGGTGGGCGACCGGACCTTTATCAACGGTGTGCCGATTACGATCCCCCTGGTGCTGCCGGCGGCAACGGGCGGCAACGCGCCGCTGAGCTACACGCTGACGCCGGCGCTGCCGGCCGGTCTGACCTTCACTCCGCCGTCGGGGACGACGGACGGTTCGATCTCGGGCACGCCGTCGGCGACGATGACCGAAACGGAATACACGCTGACGGCGACCGACGTGGACGGCGATGCGGTGCCGGCGCCGCTGACCTTCAAGATCACGGTGGAGGCGGACACATCGCCGGACTTCAGTACGGCGTCGGTGGGCGACCAGACCTTTATCGAAGGTGTGACGATTACGGACCTGGTGCTGCCGGCGGCAACGGACGGCAACGCGCCGCTGATCTACAGCCTGACGCCCGTGCTGCCGGCGGGTCTGAGCTTCGACGCGAACACGCGCACCATCAGCGGCGAGCCGTCGGCGACGATGGCCGAGACGACCTACACGCTGACGGCGACCGACGTGGACGGCGATACGGGGACGCTGACCTTCAAGATCACGGTGGAGGCGGATACGTCGCCGGACTTCGGCACGGCGACGATTGCCAACCAGACCTATACCAACGGCGTGGCGATTGCGGACCTGGTGCTGCCGGCGGCGACGGGCGGCAACGCGCCGCTGACCTACACGCTGACTCTGCCGGCCGGGCTGACCTTCGACGCGAATACGCGCACCGTCAGCGGCACGCCGACGGAGACCAGGGTCGTCGCGACGACCTACACGCTGACGGCGACCGACGCGAACGGCGATACGGCGACGCGGACCTTCAGAATCACGGTGAACAGCCAGCGACCGGCCAAGCCGGCCAATGTCGCAGTCACCGGCGGAACCGCACAGTTGACGGTGAGCTGGGACTCGTCGGATGCCTCGCACCCGTTATGTCCGGTCTCCCGCTGGCTGCTCGATTACAGAAAGTCGGGCAGCGCCTGGCGGCAAGGATGGCAGATCAGTCCGGCCAACCCCAACAATCAGGACAATGGCGCCTTCGATGTCTTTCTCTCCCTCGCAGGGAGCGGCAGTCCGTACTCCTTCCTGATCGGTGCGAACACGCCGTCGACGTCCCTTCCGCTGGGCCAGATCGGCGTCGCGCTCGACGGCGGCAGCTACGAGGTTCGCCTGCGGGCGTACAGCAACAGCGCGGGGTGCCTGCCGGCGCAAGGCAATAACTTTTACAGCGATTACACCGACAGCGTATCGGCCACGGTGACGGCCGGTCCGCCGACCTTCGGCGGCGCAACGATCCCCGCCCAGTACTATAGTGAGAATACGGCGATTCCGACCCTGAACCTGCCGCGCGCATCGGGCGGGACGCTGACCTACAGCCTCACGCCGCCGCTGCCGGCCGGTCTGACCCTGAACATGAACGCGCGCACCGTCACCGGCACGCCGACGGAAACCAAGGCCGAGACGGAATACACCTGGGCGGCGACGGACGGCAGCAACACGGCGGATGTGAAATTCAAGATCACGGTATCTGTGGACGCGATGCCCTCGTTCGGGGGTGCGGCGGTCGAACGCCAGAGCTGGTTGCGGGGTACCGGGGTCACTCTGCCACTGCCGGCGGCGACGAACGGCGACGCGCCGGTGACCTACAGCCTCGCGCCGGCGCTGCCGGCCGGGATGATCTTCAATGCGGGCACGCGCATCGTCAGCGGCACGCCGTCGGTGACGATGGCCGATACGACCTACACGCTGACGGCGACCGACGCGGACGGCGATACGGCGACGCTGACCTTCCCCGCCGCCGTCAACTTCCGGCCGGCGGCTCCGACGGGTTTGACGGCGACGGGCGGGGCTCGCCGAATTACGATGAGCTGGAGCTGGGCCGACGATACGGGCGGGGTATGCCCCCTGACGAGGTTCAGGGTGTACTATTACAGGCCGGGGGATGATGACCCGGTTCCGAGTCTGGGCACTGCCACCCCCGACAGGGGCGCCTTCGAGGTCGGGAAAAATACGACGAGCATCACGTTCGGCGCCGACGATTCGCTCGACAAAGAAATCGCGCTCGGCGACGGCAATTTCGATGTTGCCGTGCAAGCCTTCAGCGAGGCCTGCCACGCCAGCAGGAGCGACAATCACGCGTCGAGCTTGTACACGGTGGCCTCTGTCACGGTGGCCCTGGACCCGCCGGCCGCGCCGGAGAACCTGACGGCGACGGCGGGCGACAAGGAGGTGGCGCTCGCCTGGAGCGACCCGAACGACGGCACCATCACGAAGTACCAGGTGCGCTGGAAGGCGAGCGCCAACCTGCCGTTCGACGATACGACCGACAGCTGGGACGATGTGACGGGGAGCAGCGCCACCACGACCGGCCACACGGTGACGGGCCTGGCCAACGGAACGGCATACACGTTCGAGGTCCGGGCGGTGAACGGCGACGGGGGCGGCGCGGCATCGAGCGTGGCGGCGACGCCGGAGGTGGTGCCGGATGCGCCGACCGGTCTGGCGGCGACGGTTGGCGACAAGGAGGTGACGCTCAACTGGACGCTGCCGACCAATGTCGGCGCGATCGGCAAGATGCAGGTGCGGTACGCGGCGGGGACTTCGGTGCCTTCGACCACGGCGTGGACGGACATTCCGAACAGCGCGAGCACCATCACCCACACGGTGGGGAACCTGACCAACGGGACGGAATACACCTTCGAGGTTCGTGCAGTGAACAGCGCCGGGGACGGCGCGGCGGCGAGCGTGACGGCGACGCCGGATCTGGTGCCGGATGCGCCGGGGAATCTGCAAGCGGCGGTTGGCGACAAGGAGGTGACGCTGACCTGGGACCTGCCGACCAATGTGGGTGCGATCGGCAATATCCAGGTGCGGTACGGGGCGGGGGCTTCGGTGCCTCCGACTGCGGTATGGACCAATGTGGGGGCGAGCGCCATCACCCACAAGGTGACGGGCCTGACCAACGGGACGGAATACACCTTCGAGGTTCGTGCGGTGAACAGCGCCGGTAACGGCACGGCGGCGAGCGTGACGGCGACGCCGGATGTGGTGCCGAATGCGCCGACCGGTCTGGCGGCGACGGTTGGCGACAAGGAGGTGACGCTCAACTGGACGCTGCCGACCAATGCCGGCGCGATCGGCAAGATGCAGGTGCGATACGCGGCGGGGACTTCGGTGCCTTCGACCACGGCGTGGACGGACATTCCGAACAGCGCGAGCGCCATCACCCACACGGTGGGGAACCTGACCAACGGGACGGAATACACCTTCGAGGTTCGTGCAGTGAACAGCGCCGGGGACGGCGCGGCGGCGAGCGTGACGGCGACGCCGGATCTGGTGCCGGATGCGCCGGGGAATCTGCAAGCGGCGGTTGGCGACAAGGAGGTGACGCTCAACTGGACGCTGCCGACCAATGTGGGTGCGATCGGCAATATCCAGGTGCGGTACGGGGCGGGGGCTTCGGTGCCTCCGACTGCGGTATGGACCAATGTGGGGGCGAGCGCCATCACCCACAAGGTGACGGGCCTGACCAACGGGACGGAATACACCTTCGAGGTTCGCGCGGTGAACAGCGCCGGTAACGGCACGGCGGCGAGCGTGACGGCGATCCCGGATGTGGTGCCGAATGCGCCGACCGGTCTGGCGGCGACGGTTGGCGACAAGGAGGTGACGCTCAACTGGACGCTGCCGACCAATGTCGGCGCGATCGGCAAGATGCAGGTGCGGTACGCGGCGGGGACTTCGGTGCCTTCGACCACGGCGTGGACGGACATTCCGAACAGCGCGAGCGCCATCACCCACACGGTGGGGAACCTGACCAACGGGACGGAATACACCTTCGAGGTTCGTGCAGTGAACAGCGCCGGGGACGGCGCGGCGGCGAGCGTGACGGCGACGCCGGATGCGGTGCCGAATGCGCCGACCGGTCTGGCGGCGACGGTTGGCGACAAGGAGGTGACGCTGACCTGGGCGCTGCCGACCAATGTGGGTGCGATCGGCAATATCCAGGTGCGGTACGGGGCGGGGGCTTCGGTGCCTCCGACTGCGGTATGGACCAATGTGGGGGCGAGCGCCATCACCCACAAGGTGACGGGCCTGACCAACGGGACGGAATACACCTTCGAGGTTCGCGCGGTGAACAGCGCCGGTAACGGCACGGCGGCGAGCGTGACGGCGATCCCGGATGTGGTGCCGAATGCGCCGACCGGTCTGGCGGCGACGGTTGGCGACACGGAGGTGACGCTCAACTGGACGCTGCCGACCAATGTCGGCGCGATCGGCAAGATGCAGGTGCGGTACGCGGCGGGGACTTCGGTGCCTTCGACCACGGCGTGGACGGACATTCCGAACAGCGCGAGCGCCATCACCCACACGGTGGGGAACCTGACCAACGGGACGGAATACACCTTCGAGGTTCGTGCAGTGAACAGCGCCGGGGACGGCGCGGCGGCGAGCGTGACGGCGACGCCGGATGCGGTGCCGAATGCGCCGACCGGTCTGGCGGCGACGGTTGGCGACAAGGAGGTGACGCTCAACTGGACGCTGCCGACCAATGCCAGCACGATCGGCAAGATGCAGGTGCGGTACGGGGCGGGAAGTTCGGTGCCTCCGACTGCGACGTGGACCGATCTGGGGGCGAGCGCCATCACCCACAAGGTGACGGGCCTGACCAACGGGACGGAATACACCTTCGAGGTTCGCGCGGTGAACGGCGCCGGTAACGGTACGGCGGCGAGCGTGACGGCGATCCCGGATGTGGTTCCGGGGGCGCCGACGAATCTGATCGCGGGGGTGGGCAATACCGTGGTGCGGCTCACCTGGACGGCCCCGCAGGGCCCGCAGGGCAGGATCACGGGGTACGAGGTTCGCTACGGTCTGGGGAATTCGGTGCCGTCGACGGCGACATGGACGGCAATTGCGAACAGCGCGAGCGCGACCGAACACACGGTGACGGGCCTGCTCAACAACAGACGCTATACGTTCCAGATCCGTGCGGTGAACACCGCCGGCGAGGGCGCGGCCTCGGCTGAGGTGAGTACGACAACGGAACAGCCGAGGCTGACGCTGTGGCTGGATTCGGACTTCCGTTGGGAGGACGATGACGATCCGATTACGGTGACGGCGTCGACGCTCAACCGGCGGTCGAACGCGGAGACGAAGATCACCATTTCCGTCACGCCGGCGGACGACGCCACGCTGAGCACGAACGCGGTGCTGACCATTCCGGCCGGGCAGCATACGAGCACGGGCACGGTGACGATTACCATCAAGGACAACGATATCGACGATCCGGACCAGAGGAAGTTGATCGTCTCTGGCGCGGTGACCTCCGGAAACTGGGTGCAGGCGCCTCCAGACAAGGAGATCACGATCGAGGACGAAGACGCGTCGCCGAAGGTGACGCTGGTGCTGACGCCGGACGAGATTTCCGAGAATGGCGGGGTATCGACGGTGACGGCGACGCTGGACCGGGCGTCGAGCGTGGAGACGACGGTGACGGTGGAGGCGGCGCCGGTGTCGCCGGCGGTCGAAGGCGATTTCAAGCTGAGCACGGAAAAGGTGCTGACCATCCCGGCCCGTTCGACGACGTCGAGCACGAGCACCACGGTGACGATCACCGGCGTGGACAATGCGATCGATGCGCCGGACAAGACGGTGACGGTTTCGGCGCTGACGGTGACCAACAGCAATGGGGTGACGCTGCCGGATTCGCAGCCGCTGAAGATTACCGACGACGACGACGTTCCGGTTGCGCCGGGGAACCTGACTGCGACGGCGGGCGACAAAGAGGTCGATCTCAGCTGGAGCGACCCGAACGACAGCACCATCACGAAGTATCAGGTGCGCTGGAAGACGACCGCCAGCCTGCCGTTCGACGATGCGACCGACAGCTGGGGCGATGTGGCGGGGAGCGGCGCCACCACGACCGGCCACAAGGTGACGGGCCTGACCAACGAAACGGGCTACACGTTCCAGGTCCGGGCGGTGAGCCCCGCCGGCAACGGCGTGGCGGCGAGTGCGACGGCGACGCCGAAGCTGGCGATCCCGGCCGCGCCGACGGGTCTGGCGGCGACGGCGGGCGACACGGAGGTGACGCTCACCTGGACGCTGCCGACGAATGCGAGCGTGCTCGACAAGGTTCAGGTGCGCTACGCGCCGGGGACTTCGGTGCCTTCGACCACGGCGTGGACGGACATTCCGAACAGCGCGAGCGCCATCACCCACACGGTGACGGGTCTGACCAACAGCCAGCAATACGCCTTCCAGGTTCGGGCGGTGAACGGCGCCGGTGAGAGCGCGGCGTCGAATACGGCGACGGCGACGCCGTTGCTTAGTGTGCCGGATGCGCCGGGGAATCTGGCGGCGACGGCGGGCGACACGGAGGTGACGCTCACCTGGGACCTGCCGACGAATGCGAGCGTGCTCGACAAGGTTCAGGTGCGCTACGCGCCGGGGACTTCGGTGCCTGCGGCCACGGCGTGGACGGACATTCCGAACAGCGCGAGCGCCATCACCCACACGGTGACGGGTCTGACCAACAGCCAGCAATACGCCTTCCAGGTTCGGGCGGTGAACGGCGCCGGTGAGAGCGCGGCGTCGAATACGGCGACGGCGACGCCGTTGCTTAGTGCGCCGGATGCGCCGACGGGTCTGGCGGCGACGGCGGGCGACACGGAGGTGACGCTCACCTGGACGCTGCCGACCAATGCGAGCGTGCTCGACAAGGTTCAGGTGCGCTACGCGCCGGGGACTTCGGTGCCTGCGGCCACGGCGTGGACGGACATTCCGAACAGCGCGAGCGCCACGACCCACACGGTGACGGGTCTGACCAACAGCCAGCAATACGCCTTCCAGGTTCGGGCGGTGAACGGCGCCGGTGAGAGCGCGGCGTCGAATACGGCGACGGCGACGCCGTTGCTTAGTGCGCCGGATGCGCCGACGGGTCTGGCGGCGACGGCGGGCGACACGGAGGTGACGCTCACCTGGACGCTGCCGACGAATGCGAGCGTGCTCGACAAGGTTCAGGTGCGCTACGCGCCGGGGACTTCGGTGCCTGCGGCCACGGCGTGGACGGACATTCCGAACAGCGCGAGCGCCATCACCCACACGGTGACGGGTCTGACCAACAGCCAGCAATACGCCTTCCAGGTTCGGGCGGTGAACGGCGCCGGTGAGAGCGCGGCGTCGAATACGGCGACGGCGACGCCGTTGCTTAGTGTGCCGGATGCGCCGGGGAATCTGGCGGCGGCGGCGGGCGACACGGAGGTGACGCTCACCTGGACGCTGCCGACGAATGCGAGCGTGCTCGACAAGGTTCAGGTGCGCTACGCGCCGGGGACTTCGGTGCCTTCGACCACGGCGTGGACGGACATTCCGAACAGCGCGAGCGCCATCACCCACACGGTGACGGGTCTGACCAACAGCCAGCAATACGCCTTCCAGGTTCGGGCGGTGAACGGCGCCGGTGAGAGCGCGGCGTCGAATACGGCGACGGCGACGCCGTTGCTTAGTGTACCGGATGCGCCGGGGAATCTGGCGGCGACGGCGGGCGACACGGAGGTGACGCTCACCTGGACGCTGCCGACGAATGCGAGCGTGCTCGACAAGGTTCAGGTGCGCTACGCGCCGGGGACTTCGGTGCCTGCGGCCACGGCGTGGACGGACATTCCGAACAGCGCGAGCGCCATCACCCACACGGTGACGGGTCTGACCAACAGCCAGCAATACGCCTTCCAGGTTCGGGCGGTGAACGGCGCCGGTGAGAGCGCGGCGTCGAATACGGCGACGGCGACGCCGGTGCTTAGTGTGCCGGATGCGCCGGGGAATCTGGCGGCGGCGGCGGGCGACACGGAGGTGACGCTCACCTGGGACCTGCCGACGAATGCGAGCGTGCTCGACAAGGTTCAGGTGCGCTACGCGCCGGGGACTTCGGTGCCTTCGGCCACGGCGTGGACGGACATTCCGAACAGTGCGAGCGCCATCACCCACACGGTGACGGGCCTGACCAACAGCCAGCAATACGCCTTCCAGGTTCGGGCGGTGAACGGCGCCGGTGAGAGCGCGGCGTCGAATACGGCGACGGCGACGCCGTTGCTTAGTGTGCCGGATGCGCCGGGGAATCTGGCGGCGACGGCGGGCGACACGGAGGTGACGCTCACCTGGGACCTGCCGACGAATGCGAGCGTGCTCGACAAGGTTCAGGTGCGCTACGCGCCGGGGACTTCGGTGCCTGCGGCCACGGCGTGGACGGACATTCCGAACAGCGCGAGCGCCATCACCCACACGGTGACGGGTCTGACCAACAGCCAGCAATACGCCTTCCAGGTTCGGGCGGTGAACGGCGCCGGTGAGAGCGCGGCGTCGAATACGGCGACGGCGACGCCGTTGCTTAGTGTGCCGGATGCGCCGGGGAATCTGGCGGCGACGGCGGGCGACACGGAGGTGACGCTCACCTGGGACCTGCCGACGAATGCGAGCGTGCTCGACAAGGTTCAGGTGCGCTACGCGCCGGGGACTTCGGTGCCTGCGGCTACGGCGTGGACGGACATTCCGAACAGCGCGAGCGCCACGACCCACACGGTGACGGGCCTGACCAACAGCCAGCAATACGCCTTCCAGGTTCGGGCGGTGAACGGCGCCGGTGAGAGCGCGGCGTCGAATACGGCGACGGCGACGCCGTTGCTTAGTGTGCCGGATGCGCCGGGGAATCTGGCGGCGACGGCGGGCGACACGGAGGTGACGCTCACCTGGGACCTGCCGACCAATGCGAGCGTGCTCGACAAGGTTCAGGTGCGCTACGCGCCGGGGACTTCGGTGCCTGCGGCTACGGCGTGGACGGACATTCCGAACAGCGCGAGCGCCATCACCCACACGGTGACGGGTCTGACCAACAGCCAGCAATACGCCTTCCAGGTTCGTGCGGTGAACGGCGCCGGTGAGAGCGCGGCGTCGAATACGGCGACGGCGACGCCGGTGCTTGGTGTGCCGGATGCGCCGGGGAATCTGGCGGCGACGGCGGGCGACACGGAGGTGACGCTCACCTGGACGCTGCCGACCAATGCGAGCGTGCTCGACAAGGTTCAGGTGCGCTACGCGCCGGGGACTTCGGTGCCTTCGACCACGGCGTGGACGGACATTCCGAACAGCGCGAGCGCCACGACCCACACGGTGACGGGTCTGACCAACAGCCAGCAATACGCCTTCCAGGTTCGTGCGGTGAACGGCGCCGGTGAGAGCGCGGCGTCGAATACGGCGACGGCGACGCCGTTGCTTAGTGTGCCGGATGCGCCGGGGAATCTGGCGGCGACGGCGGGCGACACGGAGGTGACGCTCACCTGGACGCTGCCGACGAATGCGAGCGTGCTCGACAAGGTTCAGGTGCGCTACGCGCCGGGAACTTCGGTGCCTGCGGCTACGGCGTGGACGGACATTCCGAACAGCGCGAGCGCCATCACCCACACGGTGACGGGTCTGACCAACAGCCAGCAATACGCCTTCCAGGTTCGGGCGGTGAACGGCGCCGGTGAGAGCGCGGCGTCGAATACGGCGACGGCGACGCCGTTGCTTAGTGTGCCGGATGCGCCGGGGAATCTGGCGGCGGCGGCGGGCGACACGGAGGTGACGCTCACCTGGACGCTGCCGACCAATGCGAGCGTGCTCGACAAGGTTCAGGTGCGCTACGCGCCGGGGACTTCGGTGCCTGCGGCCACGGCGTGGACGGACATTCCGAACAGCGCGAGCGCCACGACCCACACGGTGACGGGTCTGACCAACAGCCAGCAATACGCCTTCCAGGTTCGGGCGGTGAACGGCGCCGGTGAGAGCGCGGCTTCGAATACGGCGACGGCGACGCCGGTGCTTAGTGTGCCGGATGCGCCGACGGGTCTGGCGGCGGCGGCGGGCGACACGGAGGTGACGCTCACCTGGGACCTGCCGACGAATGCGAGCGTGATCGGCAAGGTTCAGGTGCGGTGGAAGGCGACTGCCCAGCTGCCGTTCGGCGCTTCGGACACGTGGACCGATCTGGTGGCGACGGCGAAGACCCACACGGTACAGAATTTGACCAACGGGACGGGGTACACGTTCGAGGTTCGTGCGTCGAACGACGCCGGGGACGGTGCGGCGGCGAGCGTGACGGCGACGCCGGCGCTTCCGGTTCCGAACGCGCCGACGGGTCTGGCGGCGACGGCGGGCGACACGGAGGTGACGCTCACCTGGACGCTGCCGACCAATGCGAGCGTGCTCGACAAGGTTCAGGTGCGCTACGCGCCGGGGACTTCGGTGCCTTCGACCACGGCGTGGACGGACATTCTGAACAGCGCGAGCGCCATCACCCACACGGTGACGGGTCTGACCAACAGCCAGCAATACGCCTTCCAGGTTCGGGCGGTGAACGGCGCCGGTGAGAGCGCGGCGTCGAATACGGCGACGGCGACGCCGGTGCTTAGTGTGCCGACCTTCGGCACGGCGACGATTGCCGACCAGACCTATACCGAGGGCGTGGCGATCACAAACCTGGTGCTGCCGGCGGCTTCGGGCGGCAACGGGACGCTCACCTACACGCTGGACGGGACCCTGCCGACGGGTCTGAGTCTCGATGAGACGACGCGGACGATTTCGGGCACGCCGACGGCGTTGCAGACGACGGCTGTGACCTACACCTGGACGGTGGCGGATTCGGACAGCAACACGGGCGACTCGGATAAGGTGTCGCTCACCTTTACGATTACGGTGGTTCCGCCGGTGCCGGGTGTGCCGGGCAATCTGACCGCGGCGGCCGGGGACAAGAAGGTGACGCTCACCTGGACGGCGGCATCGGGGACGGTCGCGGGGTACGAGTATCGGCAGAAGGAGGGGAGCGGCGATTACGGTTCGTGGACGCCGATTGCGAACAGCGCGAGCCTGACCAGCTACACGGTCGGCAGCCTGACCAACGGGACGGCATATACGTTCCAGGTCCGGGCGGTGAATGCGGGCGGCGAGAGCCGGGCCTCGAACGCGGCGACGGCGACGCCGGATCTGGTGCCGGATGTGCCGGGGAATCTGCAAGCGGCGGTTGGCGACAAGGAGGTGACGCTGACCTGGGTGCTGCCGACCAATGTGGGCGCGATCCGCAATATGCAGGTGCGGTGGAAGGCGACTGCCCAGCTGCCGTTCGGCGCTTCGGACACGTGGACCGATCTGGGGGCGAGCGCCATCACCCACACGGTGACGGGCCTGACCAACGGGACGGGGTACACGTTCGAGGTCCGTGCGACGAACAGCGTCGGTAGCGGGGCGGCGGCGCGCGTGGCGGCGACGCCGGATGTGGTTCCGGTTGCGCCGACAAGCCTGGCGGCGGCGGTTGGCGACAGGGAGGTGACGCTGACCTGGGGCCTGCCGACCAATGCGGGCGCGATCGACGATATCGAGGTGCGGTGGAAGAAGACGACCGATCAGTCGTTCGGCAGCTGGACCGATCTGGATGATGGGACCGCCACGACCCACACGGTGGGGAGCCTGACCAACGGCGACGAATACACGTTCGAGGTCCGTGCGGTGAACAGCGCTGGTAACGGCGCAGCGGCGAGCGTGACGGCGACGCCGGATGCGGTGCCGGTTGCGCCGGGGAATCTGCAAGCGGCGGTTGGCGACAGGGAGGTGACGCTGACCTGGGCGCTGCCGACCAATGTGGGCGCGATCGACGATATCGAGGTGCGGTGGAAGAAAACGGCCGATCGGTCGTTCGGCAGCTGGACCGGTCTGAATGATGGGACCGCCACGACCCACACGGTGGGGAGCCTGACCAACGGCGACGAATACACGTTCGAGGTCCGTGCGGTGAACAGCGCCGGTAACGGCGCGGCGGCGAGCGTGACGGCGACGCCGGATGCGGTGCCGGTTGCGCCGGGGAATCTGCAAGCGGCGGTTGGCGACAAGGAGGTGACGCTGACCTGGGCGCTGCCGACCAATGTGGGCGCGATCGACGATATCGAGGTGCGGTGGAAGAAGACGACCGATCAGTCGTTCGGCAGCTGGACCGGTCTGAATGATGGGACCGCCACGACGCACACGGTGGGCAGCCTGACCAACGGCGACGAATACACGTTCGAGGTCCGTGCGGTGAACAGCGCCGGTAACGGGGTGGCGGCGAGTGTGACGGCGATCCCGGATGTGGTTCCGAATGCGCCGGGTAATCTGCAAGCGGCGGTTGGCGACAAGGAGGTGACGCTGACCTGGGCGCTGCCGACCAATGCGGGCGCGATCCGGACGGTGGAAGTGCGGTGGAAGAAGACCGCCGATCGGTCGTTCGGCAGTTGGATCGATCTGAATAGCGGGACCGCCACGAGGCACAAGGTATCGGGTCTGGAGAACGGCGACGAATACACGTTCGAGGTTCGCGCGGTGAACAGCGCCGGGAACGGCACGGCGGCGAGTGTGACGGCGATCCCGGATGTGGTGCCGGTTGCGCCGGGTAATCTGGCGGCGGCGGTTGGCGACAAGGAGGTGACGCTGACCTGGGATCTGCCGACCAATGTGGGCGCGATCCGGACGGTGGAAGTGCGGTGGAAGGCGACCGCCAGCCTGCCGTTCAACGCTTCGGACACATGGACCGACCTGGCCTCGGCGACGGCGACGACCCACAAGGTGGGGAATCTGACCAACGGTACGGGCTATACGTTCGAGGTCCGTGCGGTGAACAGCGCCGGTAACGGCGTGGCGGCGAGCGTGGCGGCGACGCCGGATGTGGTGCCGATTGCGCCGGGTAATCTGGCGGCGGCGGTTGGCAACACGGAGGTGACGCTGACCTGGGATCTGCCGACCAATGTGGGCGCGATCGGCAATATGCAGGTGCGGTACGCGGCGGGGACTTCGGTGCCTTCGACTGCGGTATGGACCAATCTGGGGGCGGGCGCCATCACCCACAAGGTGACGGGCCTGACCAACGGGACGGAATACACCTTCGAGGTTCGCGCGGTGAACAGCGCCGGTAACGGGGTGGCGGCGAGTGTGACGGCGATCCCGGATGTGGTTCCGAATGCGCCGACAAACCTGGCAGCGGCGGTTGGCAACACGGAGGTGACGCTGACCTGGGGCCTGCCGACGAATGCGGGCGCGATCCGGACGGTGGAAGTGCGGTGGAAGGCGACCGCCAGCCTGCCGTTCAACGCTTCGGACACATGGACCGACCTGACCTCGGCGACGGCGACGACCCACAAGGTGGGGAATCTGACCAACGGTACGGGCTATACGTTCGAGGTCCGTGCGGTGAACAGTGCCGGTAACGGCACGGCGGCGCGCGTGGCGGCGACGCCGGATGTGGTGCCGGTTGCGCCGGGGAGTCTGGCGGCGGTGGTTGGCAACAAGGAGGTGACGCTCACCTGGACGCTGCCGACCAATGTCGGCGCGATCGACGATATCGAGGTGCGGTGGAAGAAGACTTCCGAGCTGCCGTTCGGCGCTTCGGACACGTGGACCGATCTGGATGATGGGACCGCCACGACGCACACGGTGACGGGTCTGGAGAACGGTACGGGCTATACGTTCGAGGTCCGTGCGGTGAACAGCGCCGGTAACGGTGCGGCGGCGCGCGTGGCGGCGACGCCGGATCTGGTGCCGGATGCGCCGGGGAATCTGCAAGCGGCGGTTGGCGACAGGAAGGTGACGCTGACCTGGGCGCTGCCGACCAATGCCGGCGCGCTCAACGATATCGAGGTGCGGTGGAAGAAGACGGCCGATCAGTCGTTCGGCAGCTGGACCGGTCTGCGTGATGGGACCGCCACGACCTACGACGTGACGGGTCTGGAGAACGGTACGGGCTATACGTTCGAGGTTCGTGCGGTGAACAGCGCCGGTAACGGTGCGGCGGCGCGCGTGGCGGCGACGCCGGATGTGGTACCGGTTGCGCCGACAAGCCTGGCGGCGGCGGTTGGCGACAAGGAGGTGACGCTGACCTGGGGCCTGCCGACCAATGCGGGCGCGATCGACGATATCGAGGTGCGGTGGAAGAAGACGACCGATCCGTCGTTCGGCAGCTGGACCGATCTGGATGATGGGACCGCCACGACGCACACGGTGGGGAGCCTGACCAACGGCGACGAATACACGTTCGAGGTCCGTGCGGTGAACAGCGCCGGTAACGGCGCAGCGGCGAGCGTGACGGCGACGCCGGATGCGGTGCCGGTTGCGCCGGGTAATCTGCAAGCGGCGGTTGGCGACAGGGAGGTGACGCTGACCTGGGCGCTGCCGACCAATGTGGGCGCGATCGACGATATCGAGGTGCGGTGGAAGAAGACGGCCGATCGGTCGTTCGGCAGCTGGACCGATCTGGATGATGGGACCGCCACGACGCACACGGTGGGGAGCCTGACCAACGGCGACGAATACACGTTCGAGGTCCGTGCGGTGAACAGCGCCGGTAACGGCGCGGCGGCGAGCGTGACGGCGACGCCGGATGCGGTGCCGGTTGCGCCGGGTAATCTGCAAGCGGCGGTTGGCGACAAGGAGGTGACGCTGACCTGGGCGCTGCCGACCAATGTGGGCGCGATCCGGGATATCGAGGTGCGGTGGAAGAAGACGACCGATCAGTCGTTCGGCAGCTGGACCGGTCTGAATGATGGGACCGCCACGACGCACACGGTGGGGAGCCTGACCAACGGTACGGAATACACGTTCGAGGTCCGTGCGGTGAACAGCGCCGGTAACGGGGTGGCGGCGAGTGTGACGGCGATCCCGGATGTGGTTCCGAATGCGCCGGGTAATCTGCAAGCGGCGGTTGGCGACAAGGAGGTGACGCTGACCTGGGCGCTGCCGATCAATGCGGGCGCGATCCGGACGGTGGAAGTGCGGTGGAAGAAGACCGCCGATCGGTCGTTCGGCAGTTGGATCGGTCTGAATAGCGGGAGCGCCACGAGGCACAAGGTATCGGGTCTGGAGAACGGCGACGAATACACGTTCGAGGTTCGCGCGGTGAACAGCGCCGGTAACGGTACGGCGGCGAGTGTGACGGCGATCCCGGATGTGGTGCCGGTTGCGCCGGGTAATCTGGCGGCGGCGGTTGGCAACGAGGAGGTGACGCTGACCTGGGATCTGCCGACCAATGTGGGCGCGATCCGCGATATCGAGGTGCGGTGGAAGAAGACGACCGATCAGTCGTTCGGCAGCTGGACCGGTCTGAATGATGGGACCGCCACGACCCACACGGTGGGGAGCCTGACCAACGGCGACGAATACACGTTCGAGGTTCGCGCGGTGAACAGTGCCGGTAACGGTGCGGCGGCGAGCGTGGCGGCGACGCCGGATGTGGTGCCGATTGCGCCGGGTAATCTGGCGGCGGCGGTTGGCAACACGGAGGTGACGCTGACCTGGGATCTGCCGACCAATGTGGGCGCGATCGGCAATATGCAGGTGCGGTACGCGGCGGGGACTTCGGTGCCTTCGACTGCGGTATGGACCAATCTGGGGGCGGGCGCCATCACCCACAAGGTGACGGGCCTGACCAACGGTACGGAATACACCTTCGAGGTTCGCGCGGTGAACAGCGCCGGTAACGGGGTGGCGGCGAGTGTGACGGCGATCCCGGATGTGGTTCCGAATGCGCCGACAAACCTGGCAGCGGCGGTTGGCAACACGGAGGTGACGCTGACCTGGGGCCTGCCGACGAATGCGGGCGCGATCCGGACGGTGGAAGTGCGGTGGAAGGCGACCGCCAGCCTGCCGTTCAACGCTTCGGACACATGGACCGACCTGACCTCGGCGACGGCGACGACCCACAAGGTGGGGAATCTGACCAACGGTACGGGCTATACGTTCGAGGTCCGTGCGGTGAACAGTGCCGGTAACGGCACGGCGGCGCGCGTGGCGGCGACGCCGGATGTGGTGCCGGTTGCGCCGGGGAGTCTGGCGGCGGTGGTTGGCAACAAGGAGGTGACGCTCACCTGGACGCTGCCGACCAATGTCGGCGCGATCGACGATATCGAGGTGCGGTGGAAGAAGACTTCCGAGCTGCCGTTCGGCGCTTCGGACACGTGGACCGATCTGGATGATGGGACCGCCACGACGCACACGGTGACGGGTCTGGAGAACGGTACGGGCTATACGTTCGAGGTCCGTGCGGTGAACAGCGCCGGTAACGGTGCGGCGGCGCGCGTGGCGGCGACGCCGGATCTGGTGCCGGATGCGCCGGGGAATCTGCAAGCGGCGGTTGGCGACAGGAAGGTGACGCTGACCTGGGCGCTGCCGACCAATGCCGGCGCGCTCAACGATATCGAGGTGCGGTGGAAGAAGACGGCCGATCAGTCGTTCGGCAGCTGGACCGGTCTGCGTGATGGGACCGCCACGACCTACGACGTGACGGGTCTGGAGAACGGTACGGGCTATACGTTCGAGGTTCGTGCGGTGAACAGCGCCGGTAACGGTGCGGCGGCGCGCGTGGCGGCGACGCCGGATGTGGTACCGGTTGCGCCGACAAGCCTGGCGGCGGCGGTTGGCGACAAGGAGGTGACGCTGACCTGGGGCCTGCCGACCAATGCGGGCGCGATCGACGATATCGAGGTGCGGTGGAAGAAGACGACCGATCCGTCGTTCGGCAGCTGGACCGATCTGGATGATGGGACCGCCACGACGCACACGGTGGGGAGCCTGACCAACGGCGACGAATACACGTTCGAGGTCCGTGCGGTGAACAGCGCCGGTAACGGCGCAGCGGCGAGCGTGACGGCGACGCCGGATGCGGTGCCGGTTGCGCCGGGTAATCTGCAAGCGGCGGTTGGCGACAGGGAGGTGACGCTGACCTGGGCGCTGCCGACCAATGTGGGCGCGATCGACGATATCGAGGTGCGGTGGAAGAAGACGGCCGATCGGTCGTTCGGCAGCTGGACCGATCTGGATGATGGGACCGCCACGACGCACACGGTGGGGAGCCTGACCAACGGCGACGAATACACGTTCGAGGTCCGTGCGGTGAACAGCGCCGGTAACGGCGCGGCGGCGAGCGTGACGGCGACGCCGGATGCGGTGCCGGTTGCGCCGGGTAATCTGCAAGCGGCGGTTGGCGACAAGGAGGTGACGCTGACCTGGGCGCTGCCGACCAATGTGGGCGCGATCCGGGATATCGAGGTGCGGTGGAAGAAGACGACCGATCAGTCGTTCGGCAGCTGGACCGGTCTGAATGATGGGACCGCCACGACGCACACGGTGGGGAGCCTGACCAACGGTACGGAATACACGTTCGAGGTCCGTGCGGTGAACAGCGCCGGTAACGGGGTGGCGGCGAGTGTGACGGCGATCCCGGATGTGGTTCCGAATGCGCCGGGTAATCTGCAAGCGGCGGTTGGCGACAAGGAGGTGACGCTGACCTGGGCGCTGCCGATCAATGCGGGCGCGATCCGGACGGTGGAAGTGCGGTGGAAGAAGACCGCCGATCGGTCGTTCGGCAGTTGGATCGGTCTGAATAGCGGGAGCGCCACGAGGCACAAGGTATCGGGTCTGGAGAACGGCGACGAATACACGTTCGAGGTTCGCGCGGTGAACAGCGCCGGTAACGGTACGGCGGCGAGTGTGACGGCGATCCCGGATGTGGTGCCGGTTGCGCCGGGTAATCTGGCGGCGGCGGTTGGCAACGAGGAGGTGACGCTGACCTGGGATCTGCCGACCAATGTGGGCGCGATCCGCGATATCGAGGTGCGGTGGAAGAAGACGACCGATCAGTCGTTCGGCAGCTGGACCGGTCTGAATGATGGGACCGCCACGACCCACACGGTGGGGAGCCTGACCAACGGCGACGAATACACGTTCGAGGTTCGCGCGGTGAACAGTGCCGGTAACGGTGCGGCGGCGAGCGTGGCGGCGACGCCGGATGTGGTGCCGATTGCGCCGGGTAATCTGGCGGCGGCGGTTGGCAACACGGAGGTGACGCTGACCTGGGATCTGCCGACCAATGTGGGCGCGATCGGCAATATGCAGGTGCGGTACGCGGCGGGGACTTCGGTGCCTTCGACTGCGGTATGGACCAATCTGGGGGCGGGCGCCATCACCCACAAGGTGACGGGCCTGACCAACGGTACGGAATACGCCTTCGAGGTTCGTGCGGTGAACAGCGCCGGGGACGGTGCGACGGCGCGCGTGACGGCGATCCCGGATGTGAAGCCGGGGGCGCCGACAAACCTGATCGCGGGGGTGGGCGATACCGTGGCGAGGCTCGTCTGGACCGCGCCGTCGGGCAGGATTACGGGGTACGAGTATCGGCAGAGGCAGGACAACGGCAATTACGGTTTGTGGACGCAGGTCAGGATCACGACCGACCTCACGGTGAGGAGCCTGACCAACGGGAGCACCTATACGTTCCAGCTCCGGGCGGTGAACACCGCCGGCGGCGGCGCGACGGCGAGCGTAACGGCGACGCTGGAGCAGCCGGAGGTGCGCCTGACGCTGAACCCGACCACGATTTCGGAGAACGGCGGTTCGACGACGGTGACGGCGACGCTGAACCGGAGGGCGAACGCGGCGACGACGATCACGGTGTCGGTCGACCCGGCGAACGGCGTCACGCTGGGCACCAACACGACGCTCACCATCGCGGCCATGGCGACGAGCGGCACGGATACGGTGACGATTACCGCCAACGACAACCAGATCGATGAGCCGAACAGGACTGTGACCGTCTCGGGCACGCCGGCTCGCGGAAATTGGGTGACGGTGGACGATGAGACGCTCACCATTACCGACGACGACAGTCCGCCGGAGGTGGAGCTGGTGCTGGGGTCGTCCTCGATTTCGGAGAACGGCGGTTCGACGACGGTGACCGCGCGCATGAAGGACGGCAGGGCGTCGAGCGTGCAGACGGCGATCACGGTGTCGGTGAACCCGGCAGACGGCCTCACGCTGAGCGACAACAAGGTGCTGACCATTGCGGCCAGGGCGACGACGACCAGGGACACGGTGACGATTACCGCCGCCACCGACGGTATCGATGCGCCGGACAGGACGGTGGATGTCAAAGGTGCGGTGTCCAACACGCGAGGGGTGACGGATCCGGACGATGTGGAACTCACCATTACCGACGCCGACGACACGCCGACGCTGAGCCTGACGCTGGACCCGACCACGATTGCGGAGGGCGGCTCGACGAAGGTGAAGGTGACGCTGGTGAACGGGAAGTCGTCCGCGGCGACGGATGTCACGTTGAAGGTCGAGCCGGTCGCCCCGGCGGTGGCGGGCGATGTCACGCTGAGCAGCAGCACACTGACCATCGCGGCCGGGGATACGGAAGGCGAGGTGACGATTACCGCCAACGACAACAAGGTCGATGCGCCGGACAAGACGTTCACCGTCTCGGTGACGAAGGTGGAGAATGACCACATGGTGCCGGCGGCGCCGAGGGCGCAAACCCTGACCGTTACCGACAACGACGATGCGCCGGAGGTGGAGCTGGTGCTGACGCCGAAGGAGATTTCGGAGAATGGCGGCGTGGCGACGGTGAGCGCGCGCATGAAGGACGGCAGGGCATCGAGCGAGGCGACGACGATTAGCGTGTGGGCGTCGCCGGTGTCGCCGGCGGTGAGGGGCGATTTCACGCTGAGCGCGAACGCGACCCTCACCATTGAGGCCGGGGCAACGACGAGCACGAGCACGCCGGCGGTGACGATCACGGCGGTGGATAACGATGTTGGCTCGGATGAAACGAACGAAAGGAAGAGCGTGACGGTATCGGCGAGGGTGTCGGGCGGCCGGGGGGCGACGGGCCCGGCGGACGTGACGCTCACCATCCGCGACGATGACGGGCGGCAGATCGAGGAACGCCGGAAGGTTGCCAGGGCGGTGCTGGCGGAGATCGGCCGGGCGACGCTGACCGGGGCTTCGGATGCGATTGCGCATCGTCTGGACGCGTCTGCGGGCGGGACGGCGCTGACGCTGGCCGGCCGGCGGGTCGGCGGCGGGGCGGCCCGGCCGGCCGCAGCGGGCAACTGGTGGGACCGGATCGACCGCTGGGACGGCCGGACGGCCGACCGAAGCCAGGCGGTGGACGAGACGGCGCTTCTGGGCGGCAGCGCCTTCATCCTGCCGCTGGGCTCGGCTTCGGGCGGATCGGGCGGCTCTTCGGGCGGCGAAGCCGCGAAGGGCGACGGTCCGGCCTGGACGGTGTGGGGCCGGGGCGACTGGCGCCGCTTCGAGGGCCGGACGTCGGATAGCCGCCATGAGGGTTCGGTGCTGGGCGGCTGGCTGGGCGTGGACACGCAGCTGAACGAGCATCTGCTGGCCGGCATGGCGGTGTCGCACAGCGTCGGCGAAGTGAAATACCGGATCGAAAAAGGCAACGGCAAGCTGGAGACGGCGCTGACGGCGGCCTGGCCCTATCTGCAGGTCCGGCTGCGCGGCGGCGGCGAGGTCCGGCTGCTGGCCGGCTTCGGCCGGGGCGAGGCGCGCCACCGGCCGGATGTCGGGCCGGCGGAGCGGGCGGACCTGTCGATGGTGGCGGGCTCGATCGGGATGCGCTGGCCGCTGGCGAAGATCAAGCGCTTCAGCCTGTACGCGACCGGCGATGCCGGGTTCACGGAGATGAAGACGAGCGGGTCGTCGGAGGACAGCGTCATCGGCGATCTGCGGTCGAAGGCCGGGCGCCTGCGCGGCGGGGTCGAGGCGGTCCATGACGGCTTTGCGCTTTCCGGGAAGGGTCTGATGCTTCGGCCGCGCGGGTCGCTGGTCGTGCGCCACGATACCGGCGACGGGATGACGGGGACCGGTCTCGAGCTGGCGGGCGGCCTGTTCCTGTCGGCGCCGGGCTCGCGCTTCGGCGTGGATGCGCGGGCGCACTGGCTGGCGTTGCACGGCCGGTCGGGAACGCGGGAATGGGGCGCGAGCCTGGCGGCGCAGCTGCGGCCGGGCGCGGACGGCAGGGGCCTGTCGCTGTCGCTGGGTCTGGCGCGGGGGCCGCAGTCCACCGGCGTGCTGGGCCGGGAGGATGCGTTCGCCGCCGCTGCCAACGGCCAGGGCGTCGGACCGTCCGGCCGGATGCTGTTTACGCTGCGCAGCGGCTACGGTTTCCGGCACCTGGGCGGTGTGCTGACGCCGTTCGCCGACATGTCGTTCGATGGCGGCAAGACGGGCACGCGGCACTACCGCACCGGCATCGGCTTCGCTCGCGGCGGCATCGATACCGCCCTGACGGCCGGACACCGCGAAGGCGGGGAACCTGACAGCCGCATCGAACTCGACCTGCGGCTGCGCTACTGACGCTGCGGCAACCCTTCGGCGGGCGGAGGACGGCGGCCAT
Source organism: Alphaproteobacteria bacterium (assembly GCA_965221475.1). GTDB lineage: Bacteria > Pseudomonadota > Alphaproteobacteria > Bin65 > Bin65 > Bin65. The sequence continues at coordinate 2,657,035 of OZ244891.1, forward strand.
GCCGGCAGAGACGCTGTCGAAGGGCCGGCCGTCGCCGCGCTTTCGTATCGGCCGCCGCCGCTTCCTGGCGACGGCCGCCGCCGCCCCGGCAGCCATCGGCGCGGGCGCCGCCCTGGCGTCCCCCGCGCGGGCGCTCACCGGCCCGGTCGTGCTGGTCCATACCCAGGCAGCCGGCGACAAAGGCCCGATCGATTCGATGATCGGGCGGCTGGAGCAGCTGGCGGCGGCCCGCGGCTTCCAGGCCCGCACCGTCCATGCCGGCGATCCGGCGCGCCATGCCGCCGTCCTGAACGCGCTCGGCGCTGCCGGCGCGCCGGTCGTGTTCGGCACGTTCCCGGTCATTTCGCAAGCGTTCCGGGCCGCCGCTGCGGCCTGGCCGAAGACGCGGTGGATCCATCTGTTCGGCCGCCCCGCCACGCCGCCGATCCCCGGCCTGGTAACGGTTTCCTACGATTATTATCTGGGCTGCTACCTGTCCGGCGTCTTCGCCGCGCACGTCTCGCGCTCGAAGCGGATCGGCTATATCGGCGGGATCGGCATGCCGCCGCTCTACGCCGATTTGAACGCACTGAAGGCAGGCGTCCGCGCGGCCGATCCCGGGATCGCCGTCAGGGCGGCGTTCGCCGGTTCGTTTCAGGACCCGGCGAAGGGCCATGAGATCGCGCGCCGCATGTTCGACGCCGGCATCGACTATATCCAGGCCGATTCGGCCGCGACGGACGCCGGGATCATCCGCGCCGCCAACGAGCAGGCGGGCCGCATGGTGTGCGCCGTCGATCCGGCGCAATTCGCGCTCGGCCCCGGCTCGGTGATCGCGGTGGCGAAGCTGGATTTCGGCCAGTCGCTGCATAACAAGCTGAGCGAGGCGCTCGATCCGGGCTGGCGCGGCGGGCGGCATGTCCGAACCGGCCTCGGCACCGGTGTCATCGATTTCCGGCGCTCGCCGCTCTATCGCGGGCAGGCGCCGCGGGAAGCGGTCGCCCGCTCCGACCGGGCGTGGCCGCATGTCGAGCGGGCGCGGGCCGCCATTCTCGACGGCACGCTGAAGGTGCCGTTCGATACCGTCCTGCGCTCGCCCGGTTGACCGCCGGGCCGGTCTCCGGGCCTCTTGCGGTCAGATCGCGCCCGCCGCGCGCAGGCCTTCGATCTCTTCGCCGTCATAGCCGATGGCGGCGAGCACCTCTTCGGTATGCTCGCCGATGCCGGCCTGGCCGCCGGGCGGCAGGGCCGGGGTTTCGCTCAGCCAGACCGGCGCCTGGGGCACCATGGCCGGCCGGCCGACGCCCGGCCAGCTTACCGGATGGAGCAGGCCGAGCGCCCGGACCTGCGGGTGTTCCAGCGCCTCGGCCGGCTTGAGCACCGGGCCGGCCGGCACCTGCGCCGCGGCGAGGGCTTCCAGCGCTTCGTCGCGGGTTCGTTCGGCGCACCAGGCGGCCATGCGCTGCGACAGGATTTCGCCATGGGTGCCGCGGCCGTCGTCGCTGGCGAAGCGCGCATCGTCGAGCCATTCCGGCTCGCCCAGCAGGTCGGCCCAGCGCCGGAACAGCGGATTGCCGACGACATGGGTCACGATGAAGCCGTCCTGCGTCTCGAACAGGTCGGACGGGCCGGAGTTGAAGGCGCGATTGCCGACCGGCCCTCGGTCCGGCGCCGTCGCGGATTGCTCGACCAGTGTCGGGCCGTTGAGCGCGACCGCGCTGGCCAGCAGGGCGCCGACGATCTCCTGGCCGCGGCCGGAGCGCTGCCGCTCCATCAGGGCCATGGCGACGCCGAAGGCGGCGTGCAGGGCGGTGGCGAAATCGACGAAGGCGATGGGCGCGCGCCAGGGCCGGCCGGGCTCGCCGCTGAGATAGATCGAGCCGCACATGGCCTGTCCGATCGTGTCGAAACCGGGCCGGGCCGCCCACGGCCCGTCCTTGCCGAAGGAGGACAGGTTGGCGAGAACGATATCGTGCCGGATCGCGCGCAGGCTGTCGTAATCCAGCCCCATCCGCGCCATGGTCTGCGGCGGCAGGTTGGCGATAACGACATCGGCCGTGGCGACCAGCCGGCCGAGGACCGCCCGGCCTTCCGGCTTCATCGGATCGAGGGTGACGGAGCGCTTGTTGCGGTTCATCTGCAGGAACAGGGCGCCTTCGCCGGGCTGCCCGTCCGGCCCCGACGACAGCGGCAGGACGAACCGGTCCTCGCTGCCGCCGCGCCGCTCCACCCGGATCACGTCGGCGCCGAAATCGGCCAGCAGCGCACCGACATAGGGGCCGGCGATATAGCGCCCGAAATCCAGTACCCGTATTCCGTCCAGCACGCCCGGCATGCGACCCTCTCCCCTCCCTTGTCCGGCCGGCAGAATGCGCCGGCGGTGCCGGCCGTTCCAGCAGTTTTCGCGCCTGCGGCGACTGTGCCGGAGCCGGCGGCCGCGCTTGCATCTTGCAAACGGACCGGGCGCCGTTATGTATTGTCGCCGGTGCATTGCGGCGGAGACTGGCGTCACGGGCGCGCGGTCCCGGCGGGCCCCTGTGGCGGAATCGGTAGACGCGGCAGACTCAAAATCTGTTGCCGGCAACGGCGTGGGAGTTCGAGTCTCCCCGGGGGCACCATCGTCGATGGAACGCCGGCCGCGGAGAAACGCGACAGGGACAAAGGAGCGGGACCATGTCCGGGAATGACGAAGCGTCGCTGGTCGGCGGCGGGCTCAGGATCGAAGGCAATGTCGTTTCGGAAGGCGATCTGCTGGTCGAGGGCGAGATCCTGGGCGATGTGAGCGTCCGCAAGCTGACCGTCGGGCCGGCCGGCCTGATCGAGGGCAAGGTCGTGGCCGGCGAAATCATTGTCCATGGCCGGCTGGCCGGCGGCGTGACGGCACGAACGGCCACGCTGTACCGGACGGCGCAGGTCGATGGCGATGTCGAATACGAGACCCTCTCGATCGAGAGCGGCGCGGCCTTCGAGGGCCGCTGCGTGCGCAATGGCGGCAAGGCGGGGGCATCGGCCCGGCCGGCGCCGCCCGAAGCCCCGGCCGGACGCTGAGCCCGGCCGGCCCGGACGCGGTTGTCCGGGCGCGTGTTGACAGGGCCGCTGCCGCCACCGACATTGCGGTGCGCAACGGCCCCGTAGCTCAGCAGGATAGAGCACAGGATTCCTAATCCTGGTGTCGCAGGTTCGAGTCCTGCCGGGGTCGCCAATCGCACCTCCGCCCCCTGACGAACCCGGACAGATGAACCTCGCCGAACCGGCGCGGCACGAACGAACCCGACATGACCGAACCCGCCCGCCGGCCGGCCGGCCACCGTTTTCACCCGGACATTCTGCGCGAATACGATGTGCGCGGGATCGTCGGCCAGACCCTGTTCCCGGAGGATGCGCGCGCCTTGGGCGTCGCCTTCGGGGCGCTGGTCGGCCGGGAAGGCGGGACGCGCGTCTGCGTCGGCCGGGACGGGCGGCACAGCTCGCCGGCGCTGCGCGAGGCCCTGGTCGCCGGCCTTGCCGCGGCCGGCCGCAGCGTTCTCGATATCGGTCGCGGCCCCACGCCGCTGCTGAACTTTGCCGTGCACGAGAGCGGCGCCGATGCCGGGGTCATGGTGACCGGGTCGCACAACCCCGCCGACCATAACGGTTTCAAGATGGCATTCGGGCCGGGCTGCGGCGGCGGCCGGCCGGTGTTCGGCGCCGAGCTCCGCGAGCTGGGCCGCATGGCGGAGGCCGGCGCGGCCGTCCCGGCCGGCGGCCCGCCGGGCACCGTCGCCGCGCGCGACATGGCCGAAGCCTATATCGCGCGCCTGCTGGCCGAGACCGGGGACGCCGATCTCTCGCCGCTCACCGTGGTGTGGGATTGCGGCAACGGCGCGACCGGCGAGATCGCGACGCGGCTCGCCGACCGGCTGGCCGGCCGCCACCATCTGCTGTTCGCCGAGATCGACGGCGATTTTCCGAACCACCATCCCGATCCGACCGTCGCGGCCAACCTTGCCGATCTCCAGGTCGCGGTGGCGGCGCGGGGTGCCGATATCGGCATCGCCTTCGACGGCGACGGCGACCGGATCGGCGTGGTGGACGACAGCGGCGCCATCGTCTGGGCCGACCGGATGATGGTCTACTACGCCGCCGATCTGCTGCAGCACCGGCCGGGCGCGCGGGTGATCGCCGATGTGAAGGCCAGCGAAATCCTGTTCGACGAGGTGGCGCGGCTGGGCGGTACGCCGGAAATGTGCCGCAGCGGCCATTCCCCGATCAAAAGCCGGATGCAGGAGACCGGCGCGCCGATGGCCGGCGAAATGAGCGGCCATCTGTTCTTCGGCGACCGCTATTTCGGTTTCGACGACGCGCTCTACGCCGCGGTGCGCCTGTTGCGGATCATGGCGGCCGATCCGGCGCCGCTGTCGGCCTTTCTCGCCGGCCTGCCGGCGGCCTTCGCCACGCCGGAAATCCGCATCGAGGTGGCCGAGGCACGGAAATTCGCCATTGTCGAATCCGTCCGCGCGCGGCTGGAGGCGGCGGGCACGGCCTTCGATTCGACCGACGGCATCCGGGCCCGGAGCGCCGACGGCTGGTGGCTGCTGCGGGCGTCGAACACCCAGGCGGCGCTCTCGCTGCGCTGCGAGGCCCGGTCGCCGGCCGGCCTGCAGCGGCTGGTCGAAGGCCTGCGCCGGACGCTGGCCGCCGAAGGGATCGACCTGCCGGAGCCCTAGCGGCGGCCCGTGTCGGCGCCGGCCCGGCGGGGCCGCAGCGCGAGCGGCAGGGCCAGGGCGAGCAGGGCGCCGCCGGCCAGGTTGATCCAGCCCGCTCCGGCAAAGGCCGCCGGCGGCAGGAGCAGCGCCAGCCCGGCAGCGCCGAGGATCAGCCGTTCGGCCGGGTGCAGGGGCTTCAGCGCATAGCCGGCGAGCGCCGCCGTTGCCGCGGCCACGCCGAGCATGGCGGTGGCCGCCGCCAGCAGGATATCCCCGGCCTCGCCCTGCATCAGCAGGGTCGGCGACAGGACGAACAGGAACGGCACGACATAGGCCGGCCAGCCGAAGCGGACCGCGCTCGCCGCCGTTGCCATCGGCCCGGCGCCGGACAGGTTGGCGGCGGTGAAGGCGGCAATCGCAACCGGCGGCGTGATCATCGAGAGCATGCCGAAATAGAGCACATACATGTGGGCGGCGATCGGCTCGACCCCGAGCCCGATGAGCGGCGGCGCGGCGATGGCGGCGAGCAGGAAATAGACGCCCGTCGTCGGCATTCCCATGCCGAGCAGGATGGATACGCCCGCAGTCAGCACGAGCAGCAGGAACAGATTGTTTTCGCCGAACTGGACCAGCACGAAGCCGAGGCCGAAGCTGAGGCCGGAGCGGTCGAGAATGCCGATGACGATGCCGGCAGCAGCCGTGATCGCAACGATATCGACCACCGCATAGCCGGTATCGCGCAGGGCGGCGACGATGGCGACCGGCGTCAGCCGGCGCGTGCCATAGCCGAACAGGAGCGCGATCCCCGTCAGGCTGGCGCAGGCCGCCAGCGCCGCGGTCTCGGCCGGCTGGTTCAGGCTGAACAGCACGACGATGAGCACGGCGAAGGGTACGACGAGGAACCAGCCGCCGGCGAGCACCGTGCGCGCCCGCGGAATCTGCTCCGGCTCCAGGGCGGTCACCCCGGTGCGGGCGGCCTCAAGATCGGTATGGATGAAGAGCGCGACATAGAACAGCAGCGCCGGCAGGATCGCGGCCACGACGATATCCTGATACGGCGCCTGCAGGAACTCTGCCATCAGGAAGGCCGCCGCGCCCATGATCGGCGGCGTCAGTTGCCCGCCGGTCGAGGCCACCGCCTCGATGGCGCCGGCGGCGCGCGCGCTGTAGCCGCCGCGCCGCATCAGCGGGATGGTGATGACGCCGGTCGAGGCGACATTGGAGACGGCGCTGCCTGAGATCGAGCCGAACAGGGCCGATGCGGTGACCGCGATCTTGGCGGCGCCGCCCCGGCTGCGCCCCATCAGCGCCGCCGCGATATCGGTGAAGAAATCCGATCCGCCGGACAGCAGCAGCAGCCGGCCGAGCAGAATGAAGACGGTGACGATGGTCACGCCGATGGCAATCGGCCGGCCGAGCATCGCGGTGGAATCGAGGCCGACATAGCGGATCGTTTCGGCGACCGTCATGGTGCGGGCCTGCAGCTTGCCCTCGAAAATGTCGCCGAACAGGCCGTAGAGGATGAACGCGGCGACGACCAGAACCAGGCTCGGCCCGGTGGCGCGGCGCAGGGCCTCGACGGTCAGCGGCACCAGCACCAGGCTGACGATCAGCACTTCGTCGGGATGGTAGAAGGCGTCTTCGGTCAGGACCGGGAAGCGGACGGCGAGCCACAGGCCGGCGGCGAGGCTGGCCGCAGCCAGCGCCCGGTCGAGGACAGGCGCACTCGGCCGGGGGCGATTGCGCCGGAACGGCCGGCGCAGGAAGATCAGGGCGTTGGCCGCGCCGAGCACGACCGCGATCATCTGTTCGGTATAGAGCGACGACAGGCCGGTCAGACGCGGCAGGTCGGCGGCCCACGCGACCGCCAGCGCCGTGATCGTTGCGGCCAGGAAGGCGCAGAAAAGCCGGGTCGCCGGGGCTGCATGCAATGCCGCCGTTTCGGCATTGCCCGCCAGTCCCGCGCCATCGCCGGGGCGCCGCCCCCGGATGTCCTGCCGGGGCAAGTCCCGTTCGGCGGCGTCAGGCCGCTATTGCCGCCACATGCCCTTCTCGCGATAGAAGCGGATCGCGCCGGGGTGATAGGCGATGCCGGCGTCCCGCGCCATGTTCTCCACCCTGAAGGAACGCCACAGCGGCGCGGCAGCGCGCAGATCGGCGGCACGCTCGTGCATCGCCTGCACGACCCGATGGACCGTATCGTCCTGCACGTCCCGATGCGCCCAGAGCGTATAGTCGAAGGCCATGATCTTCACGTCCCTGGCGAGGCCGGGCAGCTTCGGATTGGCCTTCATCGTAATGACGTAGGATTGGGGCAGATGCCGGCGCATGCGCGCGATTGCATCGCGGCTGTCGTCGATCGGCAGGATGCGCAGCGCGCCCTGGGCCGCCTTCATGTCGCGCGTCGGCCGGGAGCCGACGGCGGCGATCGCCGCGTCCAGCGTGCCGCGCTTGAAGCCGTCCCACATGCGGGGGAAATTCGGCACCGGGACGAAGTTCCACCCCGCGGTGCCGACATTGAGATTGGCGGCGGTGCCGTGCAGCAGATAGGCGCCCAGCGCCCGCTTCTTGAAGCCGGGAAGGCGCTTGCCCGCAAGGTCGGCGAATGAGGCGATACCGGATTTCTCGCTCACGAACCAGGCGACGCGGAACGGCATCAGCGTCGCCACCATGCGCAGGTTCGGGTTGGGCCGGCCTTCCGACATGCCGGTGCCGCTGACCGCGAAGGACAGCTGGAAGATATTCGACGCGGCGAATTCCAGCTTTCCGCTGTTGACCACCGGAATGTACTGCGCGGTGTTGGCATAGGGCTGCGGCCGCATCTGAAAGCCGGCATGGGCCGAAACGACCTTGGCGATGGCCGCCGTTACCTGGGCCGTAGCGCCGCCCTTGGTCGTGCCGATGCCGACGCTCGAGGCGACGGCCGGCGCCGACAGTACGACCGCGCCGGCAATCGCAAGGCACAGTCCGGCAGGATGGAATGGTATGGCAAACCGCATGGTCGTTTCCTCGTTTCCCGGCATTCGGGCCACAATATCGCCCCGGCCGGCCGGCGCCAATGGCAATTGCGTCCGCGATGCGGCGCCGGCCTCCCGGAGGGCACGCGGGTGGCGGCACCGGCCACCGGGTGCGGCAGAAGGGTCTCATCTTGTCACATTTTGCCGCAATTTCCGCAGGTAAATGCCGGGTGCGAGGGCTGCAGGGTTCAAAAAGCAGCCAGACACACTACCTTCCCGGTGCTCGAACCGGCGGAACAGCCGGGCGGGTTCAGTGGGGATAAAACGGTCGTTGCGCCTTGTTTCGATCTCTGTCGTCCGCGGCGTGCATCGCTGCGTGTATTGCTCCTCTCCATGCAGGGCCGGCGCTCGCCGCGTCGGTCGACCGGATCTGCCGTGCCAATCCGGCGGGGCCGCCGGTCGCGCGCAGCTGGGACGGGCGCCGTCTCGAAATGCGCCGCCTGACCGGCTGGCGGGCGGTTCACAACAGCGTCGCCTGGCGCCTGACCGCCGTCGGCATCGAGACCGGCCGCGGCCCGGTCCGCATCGCGTCGCGCTATCGCGACCGGCTGGACCGGGTGCCGGAAGCCTGGCGGCGGTATGGCGGCCTGATCCGGTACGCCGCCCGCCGGTATGGCGTGCCGGTCGAGCTCTTCCTGGCGATCATCATCAATGAGTCGTCGCTCGATCCGAAGGCCTTTCAGACCTATCGCGGCTATGTCAGCGACCGCAGGACGCCGGACAGGATTTCGGTCGGTCTGGGCGCGATCCTGATCAGCACCGCGCGCTTCATGCTGAACGACCGGTCCATCGACCGGGCCTGGCTGGAGAAGCCGGCCAACAATATCCGCGCCATCGGCGTCTATCTGAGCCGGCAATACCGGATGACCGGCTTCGATCCGCCGAAGGTCGCCGCGGCCTACAATGCCGGCGGCCTGTACCGGCAGAACGGCCGCACCAACCGCTGGAAGCTGCGCAACTATCCGGTCGGCACCGCGGCCTATATCGATCAGTTCGTCGCCGTGTTCGACGCCTCGATGCGCTATCTGGCCCGGCGGCCGGACCGGCCGCGGGAAAGCTTTGCCGCCCTCTTCGCCCCGGATTCCATCGTCGGGGCCTGCGCCTGGATGGCGGATTCGCGCTTCGGCCACCTGCTCGCCCAGGCGCCGGTCCGGCCGCCCGAGGCGCACGATACCGGCAGCGCCCCGGTCCTCGCCAGCCGCTCCGGCCCGGACGATTTCCTGGCCCGGTACATGAACGCCGGCAGGTCGCTGCAGTCGCGCATCCCCGGCCGGGTGCCGGACGATCCGGCCTTTGCCGCGGCCGGGCAACGCACGCGATAGCGCTCCGGCGCGGGCCCCGGCCTGCCAGGCCTTCCGCCTTCAGGCGCCGCAGGCGCCGTCCCGCCCCGGCTTCACCGCACGCATCCGCTCGCGGACGATGCGCGCCTTGCGCACGATCCGGCGGACCGGCCGGTCCGGCCGCCAGAGCAGCGGGCCGGGCAGCGTGCTGGCGAGCAGCGCCGCCTGGGCCGGGGTCAGCCGCGCCGCGCTGCGGCCGAACCAGGCGCGGGCCGCCGCCTCGGCGCCATAAATGCCCGGCCCCCATTCGGCGATGTTCAGATAGGTCTCCAGGATGCGCCGCTTGCTCCAGAAGGCCTCGATCAGCACGGTGAAGCCGCCCTCCAGCCCCTTGCGGACCAGGGAGCGTTGCGGGACGAGATAGACGTTCCTGGCGGTCTGCATGGAAATCGTGCTGGCGCCGCGGCTGAGCCCGCCGGTCTCTTCCAGCCTCTTCAGCACCTGGCGGATGGCCTGCCAGTCGAAGCCGTGGTGGCGGCAGAAGCGGCTGTCCTCGGCGGCGATGGCGGCGCGGACGAGATGGGGCGATATCCGCTCCAGCGGCCGCCAGTGCCAGCGGACCGGATAGGCATCGTCCCGCTGCAGCGCCCGCAATACCATCAGCGGCGTGTGGGTCGGCGGCATCGCCCGGTGCAGCAGAACCGAAGCGGCCGCCGACAGGCAGAAGACCAGCCCGGCGACGGCCGCCGCCAGCAGGATCGCGCCGGGCGTGCGCAGCATCAGCCGGCTCCGGCCCGCCGCCGCCAGCGGGCGTGGGCCGCCGCGCCGCAGCGGTCCGGGATCGGGGAGGCCATGCCGACCATGGCCGGCATTATCGCGCTGCGGCGCGGCGTGTCACCAGCGAAGCGCGCTCTGTGCGCCGGTCGCCGGCCGTGACTTGCGCATCCGGCACCGGCATAGTGGAGCGCTGCACTGGTCCGGCGCCGCCACCCGCAGCACGGCGCCGGCTCGGGAGACCGCCATGATCCGCCTTCGCGCCCGCCGCCTGCCGTTGCCGGTCGCGGCCCTGCTCCTCCTTGCCGGCACCGTCTTCCCGGTTGCCGGGGGCGCGGCGGCCGATGCGCCCTCGTCCTGGAAGATGGCATGGCCGAAGACGGATTTCGCCAGCGCCACGGTCGATCTGTCCTCCATTCGCTCGGGCGGCCCGCCGAAGGATGGCATTCCCGCCATCGACCGCCCCGCGTTCACGACGGTGGCGAAGGCTGCCGGGTCGGGCCTGGCGGGGCGGTCGCCGGTCATTTCCGTCGTCGTTCGCGGCGATGCCCGCGCCTATCCGCTGCGGGTTCTCATGTGGCACGAGATCGTCAACGACACGGTGGGCGGGCTGCCGGTCGCCATCACCTGGTGCCCGCTGTGCAATTCCGCCGTCGTGTTCGACCGGCGGCTGGGCGGCCGGGTGCTCGATTTCGGCACGACCGGCAAGCTGCGCCATTCGGACCTGGTCATGTACGACCGGCAGACCGAGAGCTGGTGGCAGCAGTTCCTCGGCACCGCAATCGTCGGCACGCTGGCCGGCCGCCGGCTCGAAATGCTGCCCATGCGCATGGAAAGCTTCGAACGGTTCGCCCGCCGCTTTCCCGCCGGCAGGGTGCTCGTCCCGAACCATGACGGCACGCGCCGGTACGGCCGCAATCCCTATCTGCGCTACGACAGCCGAAGCCGGCCCTATTTCCCGGTCGGCGGCCTGCCGGCGGGCGTGCCGCCGCTCGAACGGGTCGTCGCCATCGGCAAGCAGGCCTGGACCTTCAGCCTGCTGCGGGCGAAGCGCAGGGTGACGGCCGGCGCCCTGGTCATCACCTGGGAGGCGGGCCAGGCCTCGGCCCTCGACAGCGCCGTCATCCGCGACGGCCGCGACATCGGCAATGTCGTGGTGCAGCGCAAGGGCGCCGACGGCACCTGGCGCGACGCCGTGCACGACGTATCCTTCGCCTTCGCCTTCCACGCCTTCCACCCGGACGGCAAAATCCACAGCCTGCCGGCGAAGGAATAACCGGGCCGGAACGCGCAGCGCCGGGCCGGAAGGGTAGCGGTCAGGCGGCGCTGGCTCGGGCGGCGGCGGCGCGTGCGTCGGTGCGGTTCACCAGCGCGTCGTAGTCGCCCACCAGGGTGCGGGTGATCTCGCCGACTTCGAAGCGGTAATCGTCGATCTCGCGCACCGGCGTCACCTCCACGGCGGTGCCGGTCAGGAACACCTCGTCGGTGTGCGCGAATTCCTCCGGCATGATCGCCCGCTCGACGATCTCATAGCCGCGCGCGCGGGCGAGGTCGATCACCGTGCGGCGGGTGATGCCGTCCAGGAAACAGTCGGGGACCGGCGTGTGCAGAACGCCGTTCTGGACCAGGAAGATGTTGGCCCCGGTCGCCTCGGCGACCCGGCCGCGCCAGTCGAGCATCAGCGCATCGTTGTAGCCGGCCGCCTCGGCGGCGTGCTTGGACAGGGTGCAGATCATGTACAGGCCGGCGGCCTTGCTGTCGGTCGGCGCCGTTGCCGGGTCCGGCCGGCGGAAGCGGGCAACCGTCATGCGGATGCCCTGCAGGCGGGCCTCCGGCGTGAAATAGGCCGGCCACTCCCAGGCGGCGATGGCGAGATTGGTCCGGGTCTGCTGGGCCGAGACGCCCATCATCTCCGAGCCCCGCCAGGCGACCGGGCGCACATAGCCATCGACGATCTTCTGCTCCGCTACCACCAGGCGGCAGGCGGCGTCGATTTCGGCCACCGACCAGGGAATTTCGAAGTCCAGCAGCCTGGCCGAGCGGTGCAGCCGCTCCGTATGCTCGGTCAGCTTGAAGATTTCGCCGCCATAGACCCGCTCCCCCTCGAAGACGGAACTGGCATAGTGCAGACCGTGGGTCAGCACATGTACATTGGCCTCGCGCCAGGGCGCGAGCACGCCATTGAACCAGATCGTGCCGTCGCGGTCGTGAAACGGCGGTGTGGGCATGCCGGTGCGCCTCTCGAGGGCCGGAGAACAGCGGCAGCCACGCCCGGACGCCGACGAAAGGCCGCCGCTGCGCCGCATGGCATTTGCCGGATATCCGGGTTAGATTCTTTCACCAAATGGGCGCGCTCGGTAACATTGTTAGGAAAACGAGTCAACGATGGCCAATGTCACACCGTCCCTGAATCTGCATGCCAGCCAGGGCGGCGGTTCGCTGTTCCTGCGCGAGGAGGAACTGCGCTCCGGCATGGAGGAACTGTTCCTCGTGTGGCGGGCGCTGTCGGCGGCGGCCGACCCGATCCTGGCGGCCGAGGGCCTTGGCCGCGCGCATCAGCGGGCGCTGTATTTCATCGGCAGCTATCCCGATCTGACGGTATCCGGTCTGATGGCCCATCTCGGCATTACCAAGCAGAGCCTGTCCCGCGTGCTCAACCGGCTGGCGGCCGACGGCCTGATCGAACAGCGTCCGGGGCTCCGCGACCGGCGCCAGCGGCGGCTGCGCCTGACCGAAGCCGGCCGGACGCTCGAACGGCGGCTGACCGCGACCCAGAAGGAACGGCTCGCCCGGGCCTACCGCCAGGCCGGCGCCCAGGCGGTGCAGGGCTTCCGCCGGGTGCTCGCCGGGGTCGTCGATGCCGGCGGCCGGCCATAGCCTGCCCCGGAAGGCGGCCGGCATGAACGCGACAGGCGCAGGCCCGGACACGGGGCCCGGCAGCGGACCGGGCGCCGGATCGGGCAGGGTCGTCGAGGCGGACGCGCCGCACATTCTGGTGGTCGATGACGACCGGCGCCTGTGCGATCTGCTGCAGCGCTTTCTCGTCGATCGCGGCTTTATCGTCGATACGGCAGCCGGGGCCGCGGAGGCCCGGCGCAAGCTCGAATCCTTCGCCTTCGATCTGCTGATCGTCGATGTGATGATGCCGGGCGAATCCGGCCTGTCGTTCACCGCCGATCTGCGCCGGACCTCGAACGTGCCGGTCCTGATGCTCAGCGCCATGGGCGAGACCGACGACCGCATCGCCGGCCTTGAGCGCGGCGCCGACGATTATCTGCCCAAGCCGTTCGAGCCGCGCGAGCTGCTGCTGCGCATCCGCACCGTGCTGCGGCGCCGGCCGGCCGCCCCGGCGCTTGTCCGCCGGGCGCTGGCCTTCGGGCCGTACCGCTTCGATCTGCGCCGGCTCGAACTGACCTGCGCCGGCGTCCGGGTGCGGCTCACCGATACCGAAGCGCGCCTGCTGAAGGTGCTGGCCGACCGGGCCGGCGAGCCGGTCGCGCGGGAGACGCTGGGCGAAGAGGGCGGGCTGGCCGGCAGCGGGCGCGCCATCGACGTGCTGATCGCCCGGCTGCGCCGCAAGGTGGAGGCGGAGCCGGGCGATCCGCGCTATCTGAGGACGGTTCGCGGCAAGGGCTATGCCCTGATGCCGGACTGACGACGAAAGCCACGCCGGACGGGCGCTGAACGGGGCCGCGATGCCGACATCGAAAGACCGCGCCGTATCGCCGTTGCGCCCGTTCGTGCCGCGCAGCCTGCTCGGCCGTTCCCTGCTCATCCTCGGCCTGCCGGTGATTGCCGTCCAGCTCATCTCGCTCTGGTTCTTCTACGACCGCCACGTCCAGAACGTGTCGCGGCGCATGGCGCAGAACCTGGCCAGCAACATCCAGCTCGCCATCGACCATATGCGCGATTACCCGCGGGTCCGGGACCGCGACTGGATCCTGTCCGCCCTCGGCGCCGGACAGGGCCTGCGGGCGACCTTCCACCCCGGCCGGGCCCTGGACGGAAGGGAGCACCGGGCGATGGACGGCCTGGTCGGCCGCGAGGTGGTGCGCCAGTTCCGGCAGATCCTGTCGGCGGACTTCGTCATCGACGGCGATTACGACGACCGCAGCATCCGCATAAGGGTGGCCGCGCCGGGCGGCCTGCTCGATATCGTGACCCGGAAGAAGAAAATCCGGCCGATCACGACCGAGCTGTTCGTCGCCTGGTCCATCGGCGCCTCGGTCGTGCTGCTGCTCATCGGCGGGCTGTTCATGCTCAACCAGGTGCGCCCGATCCGCGAGCTGGCGGCGGCCGCCGACCGGTTCGGCAAGGGGCGGGATGTGCCCGATTTCAAGCCCTGGGGCGCCACGGAGGTGCGCCAGGCGGCGGCCGCTTTCCTCACCATGCGCGAGCGGCTCCGGCGCCAGATGGCCCAGCGGACCGAGATGCTGGCCGGCGTCTCGCACGATCTGCGCACGCCGATCACGCGCCTGAAGCTCGCCCTCGCCCTCGAACCGGACAGTCCTTCGACCGCCGCCCTGCGCCGCGATGTCGAAGAGATGGAGCAGATGGTGGAGGAATATATCGCCTTCGCGCGCGGCGAGGGGCTGGAGCAGGCCGTCGAGGCCAATCTGGTCCTGCTGGTGCGCGAGGTCGCTGCCGCGGCGCAGCAGGACGGCACGCGCATCGATCTGGCGCTGCCGTCGGGCCTGCGCGCCACGTTCCGGCCCAACGGCTTCCGGCGCGCGCTGACCAACATTGTCGGCAACGCCGTTCGCGCCGCCGACACGGTCCGGATCGGCGCCGGCCGGCGCGGCGACACGATCCAGGTGGTCGTGGACGACGATGGCCCCGGCATTCCGGCAGACCGGCGGGAAGACGCCTTCCGGGCCTTTCACCGGCTCGACAGCGCCCGCAACCGGGATGAAGGCGGCGTCGGCCTCGGCCTGACGGTGGCGCGGGACATTCTGCGCGGCCATGGCGGCGATGTGGTCCTGGCCGATTCGCCCCTGGGCGGCCTGCGCGCCATACTGCGCTTTCCGGTGTAGCGGAGATTTCCGTCCGCGCCGGCGAAGGCTGAAGGGGGACGCGATGCAGATCGACGGGCGCTGCCATTGCGGCAATCTGGGCTTCGCGCTTGAGACGGCCCTGACCTGGGAAACGATTGCGCCGCGCGAGTGCGATTGTTCCTTCTGCCGCGCCCATGCCAGCCGATGCGTCTCCGATCCGCAGGGCCGGGCCCGGATTTTCGTCGCCGATCCGGCGCGGCTCGCGCGCTACCGCTTCGGCTTGCACACGGCGGAGTTCCTCGTCTGCGGCGCCTGCGGCGTCTATATCGGCGCCTGGGTCGCGGAGGAGGGCGGCGGACTCGCCACGCTCAACCTCCGCGCCACGCCATTTCACGACCGGGCCGGCGCGGCGGTCTCCTATGGGCCGGAAACGGCAGCGGGCCGGCGAGCGCGCCGCCGCGGCCGCTGGACTCCGGCCGAACTCCGGCTCGGAACGCCGCCGCCCGA
Organism: Alphaproteobacteria bacterium; assembly: GCA_965221475.1. GTDB lineage: Bacteria > Pseudomonadota > Alphaproteobacteria > Bin65 > Bin65 > Bin65. The sequence continues at coordinate 2,672,271 of OZ244891.1, forward strand.
TGCAGCGGCGCCCGGCTGACCCGGCCCTATTCGGCGGCCACCGTCATCGGGTCGGACGGGTCGGGCGTCAGCCCCTCCTGCTCGCAGGTCGGCGCCCGGTCGAGCACCGTCGCCCGCTGGGCGTCGCGCGGCCAGCGCAGATCGTCGAACGCCAGGCCGCGATGCATGGTGCAGCGATTGTCCCACAGCACCAGATCGTTCGGGCGCCAGCGGTGGGTATAAACGAACTGCCGCGCCGTGGCGTGCTCGGTCAGTTGCTGCACCAGGTCGGCGGCCTCGTCGTCGGCCATGCCGTCGATCCGGCCGATATGGGCGGCCAGATAAAGGCCGGTCCGGCCGCTGTAGCCATGGTGCCGGACCAGCGCCTGCGGCACCGCCGGCAGGCTGGCATTCTCCGCTGCCGACATGGCGAAGCCGAGGCGCGCCCGCGAGAAGGCGATGGCGTGGCGCGCGATCCGGCCCTCGGCCCGCGCCTTCAGGTCGTCGGGCAGGGAATCCCAGGCCGCGCGCATGTCGGCGAATTCGGTCTGGCCGCCGACCGGCGGGATCGAGCGCATGTACAGCAGCGAGGCCTTGGCCGGCACCTCCTTGAACGAGCTGTCGGTGTGCCACAGCCGGTTGCCCATCTGGAACGCGCGCAGGCGGCTTTCGGCATCCCACACCGCGCCGCGTACCGTGAGGTTGGAAACATCGGCGATATCGACCGGCACGCGCGTCTTCGCGCCGTCCAGATCGGCGACCATCGAGGGATCGATGGGGCCGAAGCGGCGGGCGAAGGCGATATGCTGCTGCTGGCTCAGGCGCTGGTCGGGAAAGACCAGGACGGCATGAGTGTGGAACGCATCCTCGACGGTGCGCCAGTCTTGCGCCGACAGCGGGGCGGAGAGATCGGCGTCGCCGACTTCGGCCGCGAAGCTCCCGGTGATCGGCCAGATTTCAATCGCCATCGTTCCGCTCCGAACGGGTCGCCCCTGCCGCGGGCGGGGGCGGCAACGATAGCGGCCGACCGGCTGCCCCGGCAAGCGCGGCGTTGGCCTGCCGCGGCCGCGCCCGGTCTTTGGCTCGGCCGGAGTTTGCGCTATGGGAGGCGGCAGCGGGGCGGCCGGGCGGTCCGCCCGCCGCCGCAACAGGAGACCGATCCATGTCAGAAGCCTTTGTCTGCGATCCCGTGCGCACCCCGATCGGCCGCTATGGCGGCAGTCTGAGCGCGGTTCGCGCCGACGATCTCGGCGCCGTGCCGATCCGCGAATTGCTGGCGCGCAATCCGGGCGTCGATCCAGCGGCCATCGAGGATACGGTCTATGGCTGCGCCAACCAGGCCGGCGAGGACAACCGCAACGTCGCCCGGATGAGCCTGCTGCTCGCCGGCCTGCCGGAGAGCGTGCCCGGCGCGACCGTCAACCGGCTGTGCGGATCGGGGATGAATGCCGTCGGCATCTGCGCCCAGGCGGTCAAGGCCGGCGAGGCGGAGCTGACCGTGGCCGGCGGGGTGGAGAGCATGTCGCGCGCGCCCTTCGTCATGGGCAAGGCGGATACGGCCTTTTCCCGCACGGCGGAACTTTATGACACGACCATCGGCTGGCGCTTCGTCAACCGCATGATGAAGGAGCAGTACGGCATCGATTCGATGCCGGAGACGGCGGAGAATGTCGCCGGGGAATTCCAGGTCGGGCGCGAGGATCAGGATGCGTTTGCCGCGCGCAGCCAGGCCCGCGCCGTTGCCGCCCAGGAGAATGGCATCCTGGCGGAGGAGATCGTGCCGGTCAGCATCCCGCAGCGCCGGGGCGATCCGGTCGTCGTCGACCGGGACGAGCATCCGCGCGCCGGCACGACGGTCGAGAAGCTGGCCGGCCTGCCGACTCCGTTCCGCGCCGGCGGCACGGTGACGGCGGGCAACGCCTCCGGCGTCAACGATGGCGCTGCGGCCATGTTCGTGGCTTCGGAACGGGCGGTCGCCGACCATGGCCTGCGGCCGCTCGCCCGCATTGTCGGCATGGCGAGCGCCGGCGTGGCGCCGCGGATCATGGGCATCGGCCCGGCGCCGGCTTCGGAAAAGCTGCTGTCCCGGCTCGGCCTCGGGATCGATGACATGGATGTGATCGAGCTGAACGAGGCTTTCGCCGCCCAGGGGCTGGCCGTGCTGCGCATGCTCGGCGTGCCCGACGATGCCGAGCGCGTCAATCCGAACGGCGGCGCCATCGCCCTCGGCCACCCGCTCGGCATGTCCGGCGCCCGGCTGGTGACGACGGCGGCGCGGGAGCTGCAGCGCCGCGGCGGGACCTATGCGCTGTGCACCATGTGCATCGGCGTCGGCCAGGGCATCTCGATGGTCATCGAGCGGGTCTAGGCCCGGCGCTGCTCTAGCGTGTCAGGAGGACCAGCTTGCCCCTGAGATGGCGGCCTTCGCTCAGCCGGTGGGCTTCGGCGGCGGCGGCGAGCGGGAAGGTGCGGATCGGCGGAGGGGCGACCGCCCCGGCCGCCACCAGCTCCGCGACCCGCTCCATATAGCGCCGGGCGCGGCCGACATCGGGCCGCAGGGCGGTGACATCCGGGCGCGTGGGCGCCGGGGCGCGGGCGCCGGAGGCGATGAAGGCCGCCCTTCCGCCGGGGCGCAGGACATCGAACGAGCGGGTCGCGACATCGCCGCCGACGGTCTCGAACACCGCATCGACGTCCGAGACTTCCCGGGTGAAATCGCAGGCGCGATAGTCGATGACCCGGTCGGCGCCGAGGGCGCGGACATAGTCGCGATTGTCCGCGCTTGCCGTCGTGACCACGGTGGCGCCGAGGTGCCGGGCGAGCTGGATGGCGAAGCCGGCGACCCCGCCCGCGCCGCCCTGGATCAGGATCGTCTCGCCGGCGCACAGCTTGAGCGTCTCCTCCAGCGCGACGATGGCGGTGAGCCCGGCGAGCGCCAGGGCGGCGGCCTGCTCGTGCGGCCAGCCCTCGGGCTTCTTCGCCACGACGGCGGCGCCGACCGCCACCTTGCCGGCATAGGTGCCCTCCCGGCCCGCTTCGAGCACGCCGAAGACCGGGTCGCCGGGCGCCGGATCGTGCACGCCGGGGCCGGTTTCGGCAACGACGCCGGAAAAATCCCGGCCCAGAACATAGGGAAAATCGGTCAGCCGGGCATAGTTGCCGGAACGGACCTTCCAGTCCGCGGCGTTGACCGAGGCGGCGTGGATGTCCACCACGATCTGGCCCGGCCCCGGCTCCGGGTCGGGCAGATCGCCATAGTGCAGGACTTCGGGTCCGCCCTGTCGCTCGATATAGGCTGCCTTCATGTCTGTCTGTCCCGCTCCGGGCCGGCGCCGCACTTCCCGGTCGATGGCGCCGCCGGCCGTGGCTATGGTGAGAAATCCGCGCTATGCTTTGCCCTGTCCTGCCCGGATCGGCCCGGATGTCCAAAGGGCGCAACCGCCATGAAACTGAACCGCGACCAGATCGACCGCTTTCACGAAACCGGCTGGCTGATGCTGCCGCGCCTGTTCTCGGCCGCCGAGGCGGCGATCCTGCGCCGGGCCGCCGAAGAAGTCTACACCATGGAGCGCGAGGAAGTGGTGCGCGAGAAGGACGGCATCGCCCCGCGCACGGCCTTTGCCGCCCACCGCTATCACGAGGCCTTCCGCCGGCTCGGCCGCCATCCGCGCCTGATCGGGCCGGTCATGCAGCTGCTCGACGGGCCGGTGTACATGCACCAGTACAAGGTCAACGCCAAGGTCGCCTTCGATGGCGATGTCTGGCAGTGGCACCAGGATTACGGCACCTGGTCGCGCGACGATCTCATGCCCGAGCCGCGGGCGATGAATATCGCGCTGTTCGTCGATGCCGCGACCGAATTCAACGGGCCGCTCTGGATCATTCCCGGCTCGCATCGCGACGGCGTGTTCGAGGCCGGCCACGATCTGGAGACGACCAGCTATCCGCTGTGGACGCTCGACCGGGAGACGGTTGCCCGGCTGGCCGGCCGCGGCGGCATATACTCGGCCAAGGGCGAGGCCGGCAGCGTCCTTCTGTTCCACGGCAATATCGTGCACGCCTCCGCGCCCAATCTCTCGCCCTGGGGCCGGACCATCGTCTATCTGTCGCTGTGCCATGTCGATAACCATATCCGGCGCTTCAAGCGGCCGGAATGGATCGCCCATCGGGATTTCACGCCCATCGAGCCGCTGGCGGACGATTGCCTGACCGCGCCGCTGCCGGACCGCGAAGCCGTGGCGCCGGCGGAACCGGCGGCGTGAATCTTCACCGCCTCCTGCTGGAACGGCAGGCGCAGGACGATCCGGTCCGGGTCGGCATTATCGGCTGCGGCAAGTTCGCCTCGATGTTCCTGGCCCAGGCGGTCCGCACGCCGGGCCTGCATGTCGCCGCCATCGCAGACCTGAACCCGGCCGGCGCCCGGGCGAATCTGGCGCGCATCGGCTGGCCGGCAGAGCGCGCGGCAGCGGCGGATTTCGCCGCCGCGCAGCGCACCGGGGCGACCTGGATTACCGACGATACCGAAGCCCTGTTCCGCCAGGAGGGCATCGATCTGATCGTCGACGCGACCGGCGATCCGCCGGCCGGCGTGCGCCATGTCCTGCTCGCCTGCCGGTTTGGAAAGTCGATTATCATGGTCAATGTCGAGGCCGATGCGCTGGCCGGCCCGATGCTGGCGCAGAAGGCGCGCGAGGCCGGCATCGTCTATTCGCTCGCCTATGGCGACCAGCCGGCGCTGATCTGCGATCTGGTCGATTGGGCGCGGGCCTGCGGCTTCGAGGTGACGGCGGCGGGGCGCGGCCACAAATGGCTGCCGGCCTACCGGTTCGCGACGCCGGAGACGGTGTGGGGCGATTACGGCCTGACGCCGGAACAGGCGGCCGAAGGCGGCCTCAACGCGAAAATGTTCACCTCCTTCCTCGACGGCACCAAGCCGGCCATCGAGAGCACGGCGGTGGCCAACGCCACCGGCCTGGCGCCGGCGCCCGGCGGCCTCGCCTATCCGCCCGCCAGCATCGACCGGCTGCCCGAAATCTGCCGCCCGCGGTCGGAGGGCGGCGTGCTGGCGTGCAAGGGCCAGGTGGAGGTCGTCTCGTCCCTGCGCCGGGACGGCACGCCGCTCGGCTACGATATCCGCTTCGGCGTGTTCGTCGTCTTCGAGGCCGACAGCGACTATATCGCCCGCTGCTTCCGCGAATACGGCCTTAAGACCGATGCCAGCGGCCGCTATGCCGCGCTCTACAAGCGCTGGCACCTGATCGGCCTCGAACTCGGCATCAGCGTCGCCAGCGTCGCCCTGCGCGGTGAGCCGACCGGCGCGGCAACCGGCTGGCGGGCCGATGCCGTGGCGCTCGCCAAGCGCGACCTCAAGGCCGGCGAGCGTCTGGACGGGGAGGGCGGCTACACGGTCTCCGGCCATCTCATGCCGGCCGCCCGCTCGCTGGCCGAAGGTGTGCTGCCGGTCGGCCTCGCCCACGGGGTCCGCCTGATCCGCCCGGTGGCAGGGGGCGCGCCGGTGCGCTGGTCCGACGTGGCGGTCGACGACACCGACCCGGCGGTGCAGGTGCGCCGGGAAATGGAGCGCCTCCATCGCCCGGCCCTCCTGCCGGAAGCCGCCGAATAGCGCCGCCGCCTCGACGAGATGCATACCGTCGGGGTGGCCCGGTCAGCGTATCCGGCTGCGGTCGCTCCACAGGCGGTATTCCGCCCGGAAGGAGCTGAGCGAGCGCCAGACCCGTTCGAACTCCGGGTCGGCGGCGCTTCGTTCCTCGGCCACTTTCTGCCAGGCGTCCTTAAGGGCGGTCAGCACCGCCTTCGGGAAGGCCCGAAGCTGGACGCCCTGGGCGGTGAGCGCCCGGATGGCCGCCGGCTGCCGGGCGCTGCTCTCGGCCAGGCCCTCGCGCAGCGTGTCGCCGCAGGCATTGGCGATCAGGCGCCGGGCCGGGTTCGCAAGGTCGGCCCAGGTCGTGCGGCGCACCAGCACTTCCAGCAGCGTCGCCGGCTTGTGCCAGCCCGGCAGATAGTAGAATTTCGCGGCCTCGTGCAGGCCGAAATTCAGGTCGATCAGCGGCGTCGAATATTCGGCTGCCGCAATCCGGCCGTCCTTCAGCGCCTGCTTCGTCTCCGCCGCCGTCAGCCGGACCGCGGTTGCGCCCAGCTTGCCGACCGTGAGCGCGCCGAGGCCGAAAATCCGGTATTTGATGCCCTTGAAGTCCGCGGCCCCGGTCACCTCCTTGCGGAACCAGCCGCCGCCCTCGGCGGCGGAGACGCCGCACAGGACGGATTTCAGCCCGTGCCCGCCATAGAGGTCGTCGAGCAGCTCCTGCCCGCCGCCATAATAATACCAGGCCATATATTCCGCCGCGTCCGGCCCGAACGGCACGCCGGAAAACAGCGCCAGCGCCCCTTCGGTCCCTTCCCAGTAGCCCGGCGACGACCAGCAGGCCTCAACCTTGCCATCGACCACGGCCTGCAGGCAGTCCTCGGCGGCAACCGGCCGGCCCGGCCCGGCGAATTCGATCTGCATCGCACCGGCCGATGCGCTGCGCAGCTTTGCCGCGAAGCGCCGGGCGAGCGTGCCGAACAGCGGCAGCTCGCCCGGAAACACGCTCGCCATGGTCCATTTCAGATAGACCGAGTCCGCCGGTTTGAAATCCGGCTTGGCGGCCGGCGGCCGGACGACGAGGGTCCGCGGCTCCGGCGCGAGTTCGAAACGGCCGATCGCCCCGCCGGCAACCAGGCAGACAATGGCAATGGCGACGAGCCGGAACAGGGACCAATTCAAGGCCACGCCCCTTCGCTGAATGTGCAGGCGACCCGACGATACCTAATCGAATGCGGCGGCGATGGCGAGGGGGTCGAAGCGGCTCCCCCGTCCGGCCGGCTTGTCCGAAGGGCGGCTTTCGGCTAAACGCGCCGGATGCGGTTCGCCTGGTTCGCCACCGTCCACGACCCGGCCGACGCCGATCTGGCGCTCTCGGCCGCCGACCTTCGCCTGATCTGCGATCTCGCCGGGGCGACTCCGGGCCTGGCCCGCGGGCTGGTCTTCACGCCATGGCAGGTGGACGGGCTGTATTTCGACGATGGCGTCGCGCCCCAGCTGGCGCTGCAGCTTTATTTCGACGAGATCGGGGCGCTCGAAAGCGCGCTGGCGCCGGGCGGCCATCTGCAGGCGCTGGCGGCACCGGGCGCCCTGCCGTCCCTGGCCGGCGCGGCGCGCACGCAGCAGGCCATGCTGGCCCGCCCCTTTGCCGTCCCGGAGCCGGCAGCCGCGAACCCGCCGGGGGCGCCCTGCTGCACCTATCTGGTCCATTATCCCGGCCCGGCGGCGGATGTGAACGCCTGGCTCTCCCATTATCTGGCGAGCCACACGCGGATCATGACGACCTTTCCGGGCGTCCGCGCGGTCGAGGTCTGCTCGCGCATCGACTGGTGCAGCGCCCTGCCGTGGGAGCGTGTGAACCACATGCAGCGCAACAAGGTGGTGTTCGACGATGCCGAGGCGCTCAGGGCCTCGCTCGCCTCGCCCGTGATGCAGGAGATGCGCGCCGATTTCCACACCCTGCCGCCCTTCGAAGGCGGCAACCGCCACTATCCGATGGCCACGATTGCGGTCGGCCCCGGCAGCGGGAACGGCAGCCGGCCGGCCTGAGTTCGCGCCGCATCGGGATCGCAACGCGATTCGCCGGAACGGGGAGGTGGGAATGGTCGGAGTGAGTGGATTCGAACCACCGGCCCCTGCCTCCCGAAGACAGTGCTCTACCAGGCTGAGCTACACTCCGGCCGAGGGCGCTATATAGGCGGCGGCCGGCATGGGCGCAAGCCGGCGGCACGCCCGGTGCACGCGGCCGGCGGCGCCGTTCAGTAGGGCCGCTCGACGGCGAAGGAGACGAGGTCGGCCAGCGCCTCGCGGACCGGGCTGCGCGGGAAGCCGTCCAGCGAGCGCAACGCCAGGCCGGCATAATGCCGGGCCCGCTCGACCGTTTCGGCGAGCGCGCCGTGGCGCCGCATCAGCTCGATCGCCCGGTCCAGATCGCCGTCCTCGATCCGCTGCTCCTCGAGCGCGCGGCGCCAGAAGGCCCGTTCCGCCGGCGCGCCCCGCCGGAAGGCCAGAATGACCGGCAGGGTGATCTTGCCGTCGCGGAAATCGTCGCCGACCTGCTTGCCCAGCGTGGCCTGATGGGCCGAATAATCGAGCACATCGTCGATCAGCTGGAACGCCATGCCGATATTTGCGCCGAAGGCGGCGAGGCTGCGCTCGTCCGCATCGGGCCGGTCGGCGACGATGGCGCCGATCTGGGCCGCCGCCTCGAACAGCCTGGCCGTCTTGGCCGAGACGACCTGCAGATAGCGCTCCTCGGTCGTCGACAGATCGTTGGTCGTGGCCAGCTGGTCGACCTCGCCCTCGGCAATCGTCGCCGATGCGGCCGACAGGGTCCGCAGCACCTTCAGGGAGCCGTCGGCGACCATGATCTCGAAAGCGCGGGAGAACAGGAAATCCCCGACCAGGATGCTCGCCTTGTTGTCCCAGACCGCGTTTGCCGTCGGCACGCCCCGGCGCAGATGGCTCCCATCGACGACATCGTCGTGCAGCAGCGTTGCCGTGTGGATGAATTCCACGCAGGCCGCCAGCTCGACATGGCGGTCGCCCTCATAGCCGCACAGGCGTGCGCAGGCCAGGGTCAGGACCGGGCGCAGCCGCTTGCCGCCGGCGGCGACGATATGGCCGGCCAGTTCCGGGATCAGCGCAACCGGGCTCTGCATACGGTCCAGGACCGTCCGGTTGACCCGTTCGAGGTCGGCGCCGACAAGGCCGAGTATCCGGTCGAGGCCGGGGATGGAGACCGGTGCCGGGCCGTCTGCCGCCGCACGCTGTTGCAGGGTTGCGGCTGAGGTCACGGTGTCTCCTCGCATGGCGCCGCCGGCCCGAAGACGGCGGCGCACCGGCCTGTGCCGCCAGCCTGGCCGCGGCCCGCCGGCATTCGCCATAAGCCCTTGATATTCTTGCTGTTGTGGGAACAATAGCGGCCGCCGATGGCGCCAATGAGACACTGTCGCCGAAAAGCCGGTCAAGCGGCAAACAAGCGCAGCAACCCTTCGTCCGTACGGCACCGTACCGGGCGGGAGCCGGGGGCTGGCAGGGCGGAGCGGGATCGGCTCCCGGCCCGGACCGAAGGCAGAAGGAGGCGCGGGTGCGCGAACTGCTCAGAACGACCGATCCGGTGCTGGTTTCGTGGCTCGAAGCGGCCCTGCGCGCCGAAGGCATCGAGCCGCTGGTGCTCGACCGCCATATGAGCATCCTGGAGGGCAGCATCGGCATTCTGCCGCGCCGGGTGATGGTTGTGGACGACGATTACGACGCCGCCCGGCACGTGCTGGCCCAGGCCGGGGCGCTGCCCGATGACGATTGAGACCGCCGACGGCACCCTGCTGGACGGCCGCATCCGGTTCCGGCAGCCGGCAGCCGGCTATCGCAGCGCCATCGATCCGGTCTTTCTCGCCGCTTCGGTGCCCGCCCGGCCGGGCTCGCGCGTTTTCGAGCTCGGCCTGGGCGCGGGCGCGGCCGCGCTGTGCCTGCTCGCCCGCGTTCCCGGATGCACGGTGGTCGGCGCCGAGGCGGACCCGGTCCTGCGCCGGCTGGCGCGGGAAAATGCCGAAGCGAACGGCCTGGCGGCGCGATTGACGGTCGTTTCCGGCGCCGGGGTGCCGGACGATGCCGGCGGCCGCTTCGATCATCTGATGTCGAACCCGCCCTTCTGGGCCGCCGGTTCCGGCAACCGGTCGCCCGATGCCCGCAAGGCCCTGGCCAACCATGAGGGCGAGCTTGGGATCGACCGGTGGACCGGCCTGCTGTGCCGCCGGGGCGGGCCGAAGGCGACGGTGACCATGATCTATCCCGCGGCCCGGCTCGATGCGCTGCTCGCTGCCCTGTCGGGCTTTGCGGGCGGCCCGGCGATCCTCCCGCTATGGCCGAAGGCGGGGCGGGAGGCGAAGCGCGTCGTGGTGCGGGCCCGGCTCGGCGGCCGGGGGCCGGCGCGGCTGCTGCCCGGCCTGGTGCTGCACGAGGCCGACGGCCGCTTCACCGCGGCGGCCCAGGCGGTGTTGCGCGAGGCCGGCGGCATCGATCCGGCCGGCGGGCCTGCCACATTGCCTTCCGCGGCCGGCGGGCCACATTAGGGGGCGCCGGACCGGGCGGCGCGCCGGCCGGCATGCGCAGAGCGCGGGGCAGAGCGGTTTCGAGGGGCCGGATTGTTGTTTGGAAGACGCAAGCCGAGCGTGGCCGTCCTGCGGCTGCACGGGGTGATCGGCGGCACCGGCCCGCTGCGCCGTGGCCTGAACATTCAGCGCCTGGCCGGGCCGATCCGCCAGGCCTTTTCGGTGAAGGGCCTGAAGGCGGTTGCCCTTTCGGTCAATTCGCCCGGCGGTTCGCCGGTGCAATCGGCGCTGATCTACCGCCGCATCCGCGATCTGGCGGCAGAGAAGAACGTGCCGGTGCTGGTCTTCGTCGAGGATGTGGCGGCGTCCGGCGGCTACTGGCTGGCCTGCGCCGGCGACGAAATCCATGCCGATGCGAACTCCATCGTCGGCTCGATCGGCGTCATCAGCGGCGGCTTCGGCTTTGTCGGGGCGCTTGAGCGGCTCGGTATCGAGCGCCGGGTCTATGCCGCCGGCGAACGCAAGGGGATGCTCGATCCGTTCCGGCCGGAAAACCCGGCCGATGTCGCCCATCTCGCCACCGTCCAGAAGGAGATGCACGACAGCTTCATCGATCTGGTCCGGCGTCGGCGCGGCAAGAAGCTGAAGGGCGAGCGCCTGTTCACCGGCGAGTTCTGGACCGGGCGGACCGCGCTGGAGCTCGGTCTGGTCGATGCCCTGGGCGATTTGCGCACGGTCTGCCGCGACCGGTTCGGCGACAAGGTCCGCCTGGTCGCGGTCGGCGAGCGGCGGGGCTGGCTGAAGCGGCGCTTCGGCGTGGCCGGCGGTGGGGAACCGCAGGAGCCCTGGGGGGCCGCCCTCGGCACCGGGCTGCTCGCGGCGGTCGAGGAGCGGGCGCACTGGTCCCGCTTCGGATTATAGGCAAGACCGGCCCGGCCGGTCGGAACGGAGGCGCATGTTCGGATTGTCCATCGGCAAAATTCTGCTCGTTCTGGCGGCGGTCGTCGTTCTGCTGGCGGGATCGAAGCTGCTCCGCCGGGTCGGCCGTTCCGGGGACGGGGCCGCGGGCGGCTGTTCCGGCGACGGTTCGGCGGCCGACCTGATCCAGTGCCGGGCGTGCGGCGCCTTCGCGGCCGGCAATTGCGGCAAGCCCGGCTGCCCGCTGGTCTGAGCGCGCTTCCGCCGCGCTGTCGCGGCCGGTTTGCCGGGGTCGTGCGGCGGCGTGACCCGTGCGGCCGGCGTGCGGTTTTGCCATAGTGCAGCGCACAATACCGCCATTTCCCATCCTTCCCCCGGCGGCCCCGCCGCCTTCCCCCGCTCCGCCCCGTTCCGGGAGACGATCTGCCGATGGCGCCCGTCGTATCGCGCGAGACCTGCTTTCAACGGCTGATCCTGAAGCTGCAGGATTTCTGGGCGGCGCAGGGCTGCGTCATCCTCCAGCCCTACGATCTGGAGGTCGGCGCCGGCACCTTCCATCCGGCGACGACGCTGCGCTCGCTCGGTCCCGAACCCTGGAAGACGGCCTATGTCCAGCCGTCGCGCCGGCCGACCGACGGCCGCTATGGCGAAAATCCGAACCGGCTTCAGCACTATTACCAGTTTCAGGTTCTGCTCAAACCGTCGCCGCCCGACAGCCAGGAACTCTATCTGGAAAGCCTGCGCGCGCTGGGCATCGATCCGATGGCGCACGACATCCGCTTCGTCGAGGACGATTGGGAAAGCCCGACGCTGGGCGCCTGGGGCCTGGGCTGGGAAGTCTGGTGCGACGGGATGGAGATCACCCAGTTCACCTATTTCCAGCAGGTCGGCGGCATCGATTGCAACCCGGTTCCGGTCGAGCTGACCTACGGGCTGGAGCGCCTCGCCATGTATATCCAGGGCGTCGACAATGTCTACGACCTGGACTGGGACGGCGTTGGCAAGGACGCCGGCGGCGTGACCTATGGCGATGTCTTCCTGCAGGCCGAGCGCGAATTTTCCGCCTTCAATTTCGAACACGCCGATACCGAACGCCTGCGGCGCCATTTCGACGATGCCGAGCGGGAATGCCTGGCTCTGGTCGAGGCCGGCAAGCCGCTGCCGGCCTACGACCAGTGCATGAAGGCCAGCCACCTGTTCAATCTCCTCGATGCGCGCGGCGCCATCGGCGTTGCCGGGCGGCAGGCCTGCATCCTCAGGGTGCGCACGCTGGCGCGCGCCTGCTGCCGGGCCTGGCTGGACAGCCGCAGCGGCGCGGCCGCCGGGGCCGGAGGCGCGGCCGATGGCTGAGCTGCTGCTCGAACTGCTGTCGGAGGAAATCCCGGCCCGGATGCAGGACCGGGCGCGTACCGACTTTGAGCGGCTCGTCACCGAGGGGCTGAAGGAGGCCGGGCTCGACCATTCGGCGATTGAGAGCTTCTCGACCCCGCGCCGCCTCGGCCTGAGCGTCGCGGGGTTGCCGCAGCGCCAGCCGGATGTGCGCCAGGAGCGCAAGGGGCCGCGCGTCGGCGCACCGGACAAGGCCATCGAGGGCTTTTTGCGCGCCGTCGGCTTCGACAGTATCGACCAGTGCGAGCGGCGCGACATTCGCGGCGCAGAATTCTATTTCGCCGTCATCGAGCGCGAGGGGGCGCCGACGGCGCAGGCGCTGGGCGGCATCGTCGCCGCCGCCATCCGCGCGCTGGGCTGGCCGAGGAGCATGCGCTGGGGCAGCTCCTCCTTCCAGTGGGTGCGGCCGCTGCACAATATCCTGTGCGTCTTCGACGGCCGGCCGCTTGACGGCAGCCTCGATCTCGGCGGCGGCGCGGCGCTCGCCTTTGCCGGATCGACGGTCGGCCACCGCTTTCTGGCGCCGGGCGAAATCGCCGTCGCTTCCGCCGGCGACTACCGGGCGGCGCTCGACCGGGCCTGCGTCATGGTCGATCCGGCGGCGCGGCGCGCCCGCATCGAGGCGCAGGCGAAGGAAATCGCGGTACGCCTGGGCTGTGCGCTGCGCCACGATCCGGCGCTGCTGGACGAAGTGACCGGGCTGGTCGAATGGCCGGTTGCAATTGCCGGCGCCATCGACGCCGCCTTCATGGCGCTGCCGCCGGAAGTCCTCGTCACCGCGATGCGCAGTCACCAGAAATATTTCGCCCTGGAAGACGATGGCGGCCGCATGGCGCCGCATTTCATCGCCATTGCCAATATGGCGCCGGCCGATGGCGGCGCCGCGATTGCCGCCGGCAACGAGCGGGTGCTGCGCGCCCGGCTCGCCGATGCCCGCTTCTTCTGGGACCAGGACCGGGCGACGCCGCTGGCCGGCCGGGTCGGCGCGCTCGACGGCATCGCCTTCCATGCCCGGCTCGGCAGCATCGGCGACAAGGTGCGCCGGATCGAGCGGCTGGCGGGCGAACTGGCGCCCCTGGTCGGCGCCGACCCGGACCTGGCGGTGCGCGCGGCCCGGCTGGCCAAGGCGGACCTGACCGCCGGCATGGTCGGCGAGTTTCCCGAACTGCAGGGGACGATGGGCCGCTACTATGCGCTCAACGACGGCGAGGACGCGGCGGTGGCCGATGCCATCGCCGGCCATTACGCGCCGCAGGGGCCGTCGGAGGCGTGCCCGGCCGATCCGGTCTGCATCGCGGTTGCGCTGGCCGACCGGATCGATACGCTCGCCGCCTTCTGGTCGATCGGCGAGACGCCGACCGGCTCGCGCGATCCGTTCGGGCTGCGCCGGGCCGCGCTCGGCATTATCCGCCTGATCCTGGAAAATTCCCTGCGCCTGCCGCTGGCCGGCCTGCTCCGCCGGGCCGCCGACCGGTTGCGCGAAGCGGCGCCCGCCGGGGACGAACCGGCGGAACCGGCGCCCGAAGCCGCCGCGCGCGATGCCTTCCGCTTCGTCGTCGACCGGCTGAGGGTGCATCTGCGCGACCGGGGCGTGCGCCACGATCTGGTCGCTGCGGTGTTCGCCCGCGGCGAGGAGGACGATCTGGTCCGCCTGCTCGCCCGGGCCGAGGCGCTGGCGGCGCTGCTCGAATCGGCGGACGGCGCGAATCTGCTGACCGCCTGGCGCCGCGCCGCCAACATTCTGCGCATCGAGGAGAAGCGGGACGGCCGCCGCTTCGACGGCACGCCCGACCGGGGCCGGTTCGCCATGGCCGAGGAAGCCGATCTTGCCGATGCGCTCGGCGCGGCGGATTCGGTCCTCGGCCAGGACGGGGACGATGAAAGGCTGGACCGGTCGCTGGCGGCGCTGGCCGCCCTGCGCGGGCCGATGGACCGCTTCTTCGACGCCGTCAAGGTCAATGACGACGATCCGGCCCGGCGCGAGAACCGGCTGCTGCTGCTCTCCGGCATCCGCACGGTCATGGACCGGGTCGCCGATTTCTCCCGGATTGAGGGCTGATGGCCGGCGATCCGAAAGCGGCCGGGGCGGCGGCGGCGCGCTGGGTCTACGGCTTCGGCGCCGGCAGCGCCGACGGCGGGGCCGACATGAAGGCGCTGCTCGGCGGCAAGGGGGCGAATCTGGCCGAGATGAGCGGCATCGGCCTGCCGGTGCCGCCCGGCTTCACAATCTCAACCGCGGTCTGCGCTTGGTACTACGATCATGGCGAGACCTATCCGGACGGCCTGGCCGAACAGGTCGCGGCCGGCATCGCCGGGATCGAACGAACGGCCGGCCGCCGCTTCGGCGATCCGCACGAGCCGCTGCTGGTTTCGGTGCGCTCCGGCGCGCGCGCCTCGATGCCCGGCATGATGGATACGGTGCTCAATCTCGGCCTCAACGACGAGACCGTGCAGGGGCTGGCGAGCGACGGCGGCGACCCGCGCTTCGCCTGGGACTGCTACCGCCGCTTCATCCAGATGTATGGCGATGTCGTTCTGGGCGTGGACCATGACGCCTTCGAGGCCGAGCTCGAGACGATGCGCGACCAGGCCGGCGTCTGCCTCGATACCGATCTGACGGCGGACGATCTGCGCATTCTGGTCGGCCGCTACAAGGAGATCGTGCAGGAGCAGGCCGGCGCCGCCTTCCCGCAGAGCCCGCAGGACCAGCTGTGGGGCGCGATCGGCGCCGTCTTCGGCAGCTGGACGAACGCCCGGGCCGTCACCTACCGGCGCCTGCACGATATCCCCGCGGCATGGGGCACTGCGGTCAATGTACAGGCCATGGTGTTCGGCAATATGGGCGCGGACTGCGCCACCGGCGTCGCCTTCACCCGCGATCCTTCGACCGGCGGGAACCGGTTCTATGGCGAGTTTCTGGTCAACGCCCAGGGCGAGGATGTCGTCGCCGGCATTCGCACGCCGCAGAATCTCACCGCCGCCGGGCGCGCGCTTCACGGGCCGGACCTGCCGGCGATGGAAGAGGCGATGCCGGAAGCCTTCGCCGAGCTCGTCCGCATCCGCGGCATCCTCGAGCGCCACTATCGCGACATGCAGGATATCGAGTTCACGGTGGAGCGCGGTCGGCTCTGGATGCTGCAGACCCGCAGCGGCAAGCGCACGGTCCAGGCGGCGCTGAAGATCGCCGTGGACATGGTGGACGAGGGCATCCTCGACCCGGCCGGCGCCATCGACCGGCTCGATCCGGCGCAGCTCGACCAGCTGCTCCATCCGACGCTCGATCCGGCGGCCGATGTTGCGATTTTCGGGCGCGGCCTGCCCGCTTCGCCCGGCGCGGCGACCGGCGCCGTCGTGTTCTCGGCCGACCGGGCGGTAGAGCGGGCGCAGGCCGGCGAGGCGGTCATCCTGGTCCGGGTGGAGACCAGCCCGGAAGACATACACGGCATGCACGCGGCGGCCGGAATTCTGACGACCAGGGGCGGCGCGACCAGCCATGCCGCCGTTGTCGCCCGCGGCATGGGCCGGCCCTGCGTCTGCGGCGCCGGCGACATCCGCGTCGATTACGAGGCCGGCGAAATGATCTGTGCCGGGCGGACCGTCCGGGCCGGCGAGCGGATAACCATCGATGGCGCCTCCGGCCGGGTCATGCTCGGCCAGGTGCCCCTGATCGAGCCGGCGCTTTCCGGCGATTTCGCCCGGGTCATGGCGTGGGCCGACGATCTGCGCCGGATGGCGGTGCGCACCAACGCCGAGACCCCGGCCGATGTGCGCACGGCGCGCGAATTCGGCGCCGAGGGCATCGGCCTGTGCCGGACCGAGCACATGTTCTTCGACGGGGACCGCATCGCCGCCATGCGCGGGATGATCCTCGCCGACGATGCGGCCGGCCGGCGGGCGGCGCTGGAAAAACTGCTGCCGATGCAGCGCCGGGACTTTGCCGAACTGTTCGAAATCATGGCCGGCCTGCCGGTCACGATCCGGCTGCTCGATCCGCCGCTGCACGAATTCCTGCCCCATGGCGAGGACGAGCTCGCCGGCGTTGCCGAGGCCGCCGGCGTGAGCGCGCGCGAGGTCCGCCGCCGCATCCAGCGCCTGAACGAGGCCAACCCGATGCTCGGCCATCGCGGCTGCCGGCTCGCCGTCACCTTCCCGGAAATCTGCGAAATGCAGGCCCGCGCCATCTTCGAGGCGGCGGCGGACGTGCAGGGGCGGACCGGCCGGCCGGTGGCGCCGGAGATCATGATCCCGCTCGCCTTCTCGAAGGAAGAGGTGGCGCTGCTGAAGGCCGTCATCGACCGGGTCGCGGCAGCCGTTGCCGGCGAGACCGGCGGCCGGACGGACTATCTGGTCGGCACCATGATCGAGCTGCCGCGCGCGGCGCTGCTCGCCGGCGAGATCGCCGGGGAGGCGGCCTTTTTCAGCTTCGGCACCAACGATCTGACCCAGACGACCTTCGGCCTGTCGCGCGACGATGCCGGCGGCTTCCTGCCGGCCTATATCGAAAGCGGCATTGTGCCGAAGGACCCGTTCGTTTCCCTGGACGTCGCCGGCGTGGGCGAACTGGTGCAGATCGCCAGCGCGCGCGGCCGGGAAGCGCGGCCGGACCTCAAGCTCGGCATTTGCGGCGAGCATGGCGGCGACCCGGCCTCCATCGCCTTCTGCGAGGAGCTCGGCCTGGACTATGTCTCCTGCTCGCCCTACCGGGTGCCGATCGCCCGCCTTGCCGCCGCCCAGGCGCGCCTGCGCCGCAAGGCCTGACCGTCAGGCGCCGTGCGCTGCCGCCGGGCTGCCGTTCAGCGCCGCCTTCAGCCAGTCCGGCGGGGCGGGTTGCAGGCGGGCATCGCCGGCGCGCAGATCGGTCCGGGCTTCGTCGATGGCGTCGATCCGCGCCAGCACCATGACCAGGTCGCCGGCCGAGGAGCGGCACTCGCCGACCGGCACGCCGTCGCGCTCGACCGCCGTGCCAGGCGCTGGCACCGGGCCGGTCGCGCGCATCGGGGTCAGCCGCCGCTTGGCCAGGCCGCGATAATGCATCCGGGCGGTGACTTCCTGGCCCATCCAGCAGCCCTTGTCCCAATCGACCGCGCCGAGCAGGTCGGCATTGCCCTCGGCCAGGGTGGAACGGCCGACCTCGAAGTCGCGCGACCCGTCGGGCAGGCCGAGGGCGAGGCGGCGCCGGTCCCACCCCGCCTGCTGCGGGCCGGCCGGCGCCAGGCCGGCCGCGGCCGCCGCCCGCTCGACCGCCGCGCCCGTGCCGATGGCGCGATATCCGGCTTCCGGATGCCGGGGATCGGGGAAGCAGGCGGCCAGCCCGGCGTCCGGGAGGGCGGCGGCTGCGAGGGCGACGACGAGCTCCGGCGCCGCTTCGATGCGCGCATCGGCGCGCAGGGTATAGCGCCGCAGCCGCTTGTGCAGATCGTCCGCCCGGTCGCGCTCGCAATCCAGCAGCAGCGATTCGCCGTCGGCGGCGAGGAAGAAATCGTGCAGAAACTTCCCCTGGGGGGTGAGGAAGGCGGCCCAGACGCCGCGCCTGCTATCCGCGGCGGCAACATCGTTGGAAACGATGCCCTGCAGGAAGGCGATCCGGTCGGCGCCGGCGATGCGCAGCACCGCCCGGTCGCCGGCGATACGATATCCGGTCGGGGATTCTTCGGTCATGGGCGGGGCGGCTCCTGCCGGTTCCGGCATCTGCGATCTGGATGCGGCGAAACGGTTGCTGTTATCTAGATGCAGCGGCAGCGGCTTCAACGCCCGGCGCCGGCGCGGCCGGGCAGACGACAGAGGAGGCAGCAATGACAGGGCAGCTCCGGCACGGGGCGGCGGCATGACCGGCCCCTCCTTCGATCTGGTTATCGCCGGCGGCACGGTGCTGACGCCGATGGGGCGCGTGGCGACGGATGTCGGCGTGCGCGACGGGCGCATCGCCGCCCTCGGCGATCTCGGCCGGGCCGCCGCGGCCGAGCGGTTCGATGCGGCCGGGCTTCACGTTCTGCCCGGCGTCATCGATACCCAGGTCCACTTTCGCGAACCGGGGCTGGAGCACAAGGAAGATCTGGAGACCGGCACCCGCGCCGCCGTCATGGGCGGCGTCACCGCCGTGTTCGAAATGCCGAACACCTCGCCCAATACGGATTCGGCGGCAGCGCTGGCCGACAAGCTGCGCCGGGCCGAGGGCCGGGCCTGGTGCGATATCGCCTTCTTCGTCGGCGCCACGGACGGCAATGCCGAGGCGCTGGCCGAACTGGAGCGCCTGCCGGGCTGCGCCGGGGTCAAGGTTTTCATGGGCAGCTCGACCGGCTCGCTGCTGGTCGCCGACGACGAAACCCTGCGCCGGGTGCTCGCCGGCGGCCGGCGCCGGGTTGCCATCCATGCCGAGGACGAAGACCTGCTGAATGCGCGCAAGGCGCTGCTCGACCCGGCGGCGGGGGTCGCGCAGCATCCCCGGCTGCGCGATGTCGAAACCGCGGTGCGGGCGACCCGGCGCATTCTGGCGCTGGCGCGCGAGACCGGCCGGCGCATTCATGTGCTGCATATCTCGACCGCGGAGGAGCTGCCCCTGCTGGCGGCCGCCAGGGATGTCGCGACGGTCGAGACCACGCCGCAGCATCTCACCCTGTCCGCGCCCGAATGCTATGAGCGCCACGGCAGCCATGCCCAGATGAACCCGCCGATCCGCGAGGCCCGGCATCGCGAGGCGCTGTGGCGCGCGGTCGCCGACGGCGTCATCGACGTGATCGGCTCCGACCATGCGCCCCACACGCGGGAGGAGAAGGACCGGCCTTATCCCGCCAGCCCCTCCGGCATCCCCGGTGTGCAGACGCTGGTGCCGCTGATGCTCGATCATGTGAATGCCGGACGCCTCAGCCTCGAACGGTTCGTCGATCTGACCAGCGCCGGGCCGAACCGGATCTACGGCATCGTCGGCAAGGGCCGGATCGCGCTCGGCTACGATGCGGATTTCACCATTATCGACCTCAAGGCGCGCCGGACCATCGCCGCCGACGGGATGGCGAGCCGGTGCGGCTGGACGCCGTTCGACGGCATGACGGTGACCGGCTGGCCGCAGGCCACCGTGGTCCGCGGCGCCATCGTCATGCGCGACGATACGCCGGTCGGGCCGCCGGCCGGCCGGCCGGTGGCGTTTCAGGAATGCCTGCCCGCGGGCTGAAGGGCGGCGGCTTCCGAACGGCGCTCTGACAAGGGTGCCGGTCCGGGCTATTCCCGGCACATGGCCGCGATGGCCCGCCATTCGCCGGCGGTGAGGGCGGCGCCGGTTCCGGTGGCGTGGGTTCCGACGAAGCGGGCGCGCCCGGCGGTTGCCGGATGCGTGGCGAAATATTGTGCGGCGGAGCCTTCATGCTCCTCCGCTTGTTCGGCCATTTTCTCGAAGAACGCCCGAAAGCCCCGGCCGGAAATGTTCGTCCGGTTCAGCATATCGACGGCGATCCGGTCGGCCTCGCGCTCGGCATCGCGGCTGAATTTGGCGCCGGCCAGAATCCGCGCCATTTCCGATGCGGCCGAGCCGATGGCAGAGGTATCGCCGATCAGGGCGCCGGCGACGACGCTCAGGCCCAGCACCTTGATGATCTGCTCGGTGCCGTGACGCTCGATGACATGGCCCATTTCGTGGGCCAGCACGCCGGCCAGGGCGTCGGCATCGGGCAGCGTGTCGATCAGGCCGCGGAACACGACGATATGGCCGCCCGGCGCGGCAAAGGCGTTTTCCGTCCCGCTATCCACCACGGCGACGCGGAACCGGTAGCGCGACGGCCGCGCCGCCGCCAGCCGCGCCACCAGCCTGTCCATCGCCCGGCGGCCCTCGCGGCCGGTGCAGGTCCGGGCGCCGGGAGCGAACAGGGCGAGCGCCTGCTGCCGGGCGAAGCGGCCCAGCGCCTCTTCCCACGACCGCGGCGCCAGCGAGGCGACCGGCCCGGCGGCCAGCGGCAGCAGGAACCAGAAGGCCGCCAGAATCGCTGCCGTCGCGCCGATCCAGCCCGCGACCCGCCACGGCAGGGTGCGCCGGCGGCGGTCCCGGCGGCGCAGCCGGGGCCCGTGGGGCTGCAGCCGGTCGAGAAAGCCGGGATCGGCGACGGTGAGCCGCCCGGCGCCGGACCGGCGCCTGAGCCGGAACGGCCGGCCGGCATAGGCCTCATCGACCAGCTCGAGCTCGGCGAAGGGCCAGATGGCGGCGACCGTGCCGTTTTCCTCGATCAGGTGGAGGCCGTCCGCCCCGATCCTTGCCGTGACGGGGCGGCGCCGGGCGGTCCGCCCGTCCGTCCAGGTCGCCCCGGTCGAATCGGCTTGCGCGGGGCCGGCCATCGCTCAGATCGTGCCGATGCCGAGAAACTCCACCAGCCCTTCGCCATAGGCAGGAGTCCCGACGACGGTCTGTTCGATGGTCGCTTCGCGCGGATCGCCGCGAAACTCGACATGCCGGGCGATGAAGCGCGCGGTCCGCAGGACGACCCAGGGATAGGCGAAGCCCAGGGTGAGGGCCATGAGCAGGAAGTTCGGCACGCGCAGCCGGAAGACCTGGCCGAAGGTCACCGGGCAGGCGAAGCGGACCGATCCGAAAGTCAGCGTTCCGGCGATGTTGCGGATCAGCGCCGCCTTGTAGCCGCAGATCAGAAGCTGATAGGCGATCAGCGGGGCCAGATACCCGCCGACTATCGTGGCCTCGGCCTGCCAGGGCAGTTCGGTTTGGCCGAAAGGATTGCCCCATCCGGCCATCCCGAAAACGGCGAGAACGACGAAGATCGACGCTATGGCGACAAACGCCGTGCCGAACCAGGCCAGCGCGAAGCTGCCGTAGAGGCCGCCGACGTCCAGCTCCGACCCGAAATTGCGGTTGCCGAACCAGGTCCGGGCCAGCCGGTACCGGAATATCACGGAATCCGCCCACGGCTTGGTCCAGCCGAAGGTCAGGACATTGAGCGCGCCGAGACAGAGTGCGAGAAAACCGTAGCTCCAGGCCGAACCCTCCATGCCGCCGCGTATGCCGAGCCAGGCGGTCCGGCCGATCCGGTAGCGCCAGGCGGCGAACACGGCGACATAGTAGAGCATGGCCCACAGCAGCATCGCCACGAACAGGATCGGGAAAACGAGGGCCCCGATCCGGGCCGCGGCCGGTCCGGCCTGCGGGTCCGGCGCCGACGATTCGATGCCCAGCCACACAAACAGGCCGATAATCGGCCCGTAGACCAGCGCCAGGGCGAACAGGGCGCCGAGGAACAGCTCGATGCCGCGGCCGGTATATTCCAGCGGTTCGCCGAGCAGGCTGGAGTGGCTCCAGACATAGCGGCGGATCCGCGTCTTGCCCCAGAAGCGGTAGATGCCGAGTGTGAGCACGGTCAGCGCGAGATTGACCAGAAAGATGAGGAACAGTTCGCCGCCGCGCCCGGAATGTTCCAGCCGGTAGGCCGGCGCCCCGGCGGCAGCTTCCGCATCGCCGCCGGTTTCGCTTCTCTCAGGGTCTTCTGTCATGGTTCTCCGCCCAAATTCGCCGCGCCCGCCTTGCATCGGCGGGCAAGACCTGATTTGACAGAAACGGGCGCCGGGCGCAACGAGCGCTCCCGCCCGCCCGCGATGCCCAACCAGCGAGACCGGTATGACCTTCCGCGCCATCCTGCTTGAAGAAAATGACGGCAATGTCGCCGGCTCGGTGACCGAGCTCGACGACGACCGCCTGCCCGAGGGCGATGTCACCGTCCGCATCGACTATTCGGACCTCAACTACAAGGACGGCCTGATCCTGAAAGGCCTGGCGCGGCTGGTGCGCCGCTATCCGCACGTGCCGGGCATCGATCTTTCCGGCACGGTGGAGGAATCGGCGTCGGCGGAGTTCGCGCCCGGCGACCGGGTCGTGCTCACCGGCTGGGGCCTGGGCGAGCGCCATTGGGGCGGCTTCGCCCAGAAGGCCCGGGTGAGCGCCGGCTGGCTGGTCAAGGTGCCGGACGGGCTGAGCAATCTGCAGGCGATGGCAATCGGCACCGCCGGCTTCACCGCGATGATCTCGGTGATGGCGCTGGAGGATGCCGGCTTGCGCAAGGATGCCGGCCCGGTGCTGGTGACCGGCGCCTCCGGCGGCGTCGGCAGCGTCGCCGTCGCGATCCTGGCGGCGCTCGGCTATGAGGTGACCGCCTCCACCGGCAAGGCCGACGAGGCCGGCTATCTGCGCGAACTCGGCGCCACCGACACAATCGGCCGGCTGGAGGCGTCCGGCCGGCCGCTGGAAAAGGGGCAATGGGGCGGCTGCGTCGATACGGTGGGCGGCGCCACGCTCACGACCGCCTTCGCCCAGATGAACCCGCACACCGCGATTGCCGTCTGCGGCAATGCCGGCGGCAACGATCTTGCCGCCACCGTCCTGCCCTTCATCCTGCGCGGCGTC
Source organism: Alphaproteobacteria bacterium (assembly GCA_965221475.1). Lineage (GTDB taxonomy): Bacteria > Pseudomonadota > Alphaproteobacteria > Bin65 > Bin65 > Bin65. The sequence goes on from OZ244891.1 coordinate 2,695,102, forward strand.
AGCCTGCTGGGCATGGATTCGGTGATGTATCCGGCCGCGCCGCGCCGGACGGCCTGGCAGCGCCTCGCCCGCGACCTGCCGCTGGCAACGCTGGACGCGATGACCGAAATCGTCCCCCTCGAACAGGCCTTCGCCGCCGGCGAAACCATTCTGAAGGGCGGCATGCGCGGCCGCACGGTGATCGACGTCAACGCCTGAGGCGGATCGCCGGACCGCCCGCGCAGCGGGGCGGCTATTCCGCCGCCCCCGGCAGCCACAGGGCGATGTCCGGGAAGGCCAGCAGCAGCGCCAGCAGGACGGCCTGCGCGGCCACGAACGGCAGCACGCCGCGATAGATGGTCAGCAGCGGCACATCCCGCGCCATGCCCTTGATGACGAAGACGTTGATCCCCATCGGCGGCGAGATCAGCGCCATCTCCACGACCACCACGATGACGATGCCGAACCAGACCGCGTCGAAGCCGAGCCCGGCGATCAGGGGAAAGAAAACCGGGATCGTCAGCAGGATCATCGCCATGGTGTCGAGGACTGCGCCGAGCAGGATGTAAATCGCGACGATCAGCAGAAGCGTGTGCCAGGGGCCGAGCGACAGGCCGGTCATCCAGCCTTCGATCATGCCGGGAACCTGCGCCAGTGCCATGAAATTCTTGAACACGAGGGCGCCGATCAGGATGGTGAAGATCATCACCGTGGTGCGGACGGTATCGAGCAGTGCGGTCAGGAAGACGCGCCGGTTCATCCTTCCCATGATCGAACCGAGCAGCCAGGTGCCGAGCGCGCCGATGCCCGCGGCCTCGGTGGGCGTGAAGACGCCGAGATAGATGCCGCCCAGGACGAGCGCGAACAGCACGACCGTGCCGCCGACCCGGCGGAAAGCGCCGATCTTTTCCCGCGCCGTCGAGCGCGCGCCCGGCGGGCCGGAATCCGGGTTCAGCCGGCCGATCAGGAAGACGGCGATCAGAAAGAGCAGGACGAGGATCAGGCCCGGCACCATGCCGGCGAGGAACAGGGCGACGATGCTGGTCTCGGTCATGATGCCGTAGAGCACCATGATGACGCTGGGCGGAATCAGGATGCCGATGGTGCCGCCGGCCGCGATCACCCCGGTTGCCAGCGCATCGCTGTAGCCGTAGCGGCGCATCTCCGGCAGCGCCACCTCGCTCATGGTGGCCGCGGTCGCCAGCGACGAGCCGGAGATGGCGCCGAACGCCCCGCAGGCGCCGACGGTGGCCATGCCGAGCCCGCCGCGCCGGGCGCCGAGCCAGATATTGAAGGCCCGGTAGAGATCTCCGCTCAGCCCGGACCCGGAAGCGAAGAAGCCCATCAGGACGAAGAGCGGGATAACGCTGAGCTCGAAATTGAGCGCGGTGTCGAACGCCGTCTGACCGAGCAGGAACAGCGCACTGTCGAGCGGGATGACGGTGGCGATGCCGACAAAGCCGGCGAGCGCCATGGCAAGCCCGATATGCATGCCGATGGCCAGCAGGCCGAACATCGCGAGCGGCACGAGGAAGGCGGTCGTCTCCGGGCTCATCGGGAGTCCGCGTCGCCTGCGCCGGCCTCTCCGCTACCGCCTCCGGCCGTGTCCCGGCCGTTCTCGCCGGCGCTGCCCCCGCTGTCGCCCGCGCTCAGGGAGCCGACCGACCGGCCGAAATGATAGACCAGCCCGACGACCAGCAGCGTGCTGCACACGGCCATGGCGAGCGCCACGGCCCAGACCGGCAGGCCGAGCACCTGGGTCGTGTTCATCTCGGCGGTCTGGTCGAGCGCGACCAGCAGGAGCCGCCAGCTCATCAGCCCGGCGATGCCGATGGCAAGGACATGGACAAGGGAATCCAGAACCGCCCGGGCGCGCGGCGGCAATATCCGCGTCAGCACATCGACGCGAATGTGGCCGTCCTCGAAAGTGGTCAATCCCATGCCGAGGAAGACCATCATGCCCATCAGGCAGAAGACGATCTCGACCGAGCCGATGAGCGGCCGGTTGAAGAAGTAGCGGCCGATGACGTCGATGACGGTGACATACATCATCGACGCCAGCACGAAGGCTGCGCCGAAGGCCAGCCACAGGGACAGCCGGCCGATCACACGCCCGGCCGGGCCGGTGCCGGGCCGGCTTCTCAGGAAGGAGTCGCCCGGCACGGCGCGCGGCCGCCCGGCGCCATCCTGCTATTTCGGTTCGTGCCTGGCCATGGACGCTTTCAGGTCGTCGATCAGCGCCCGCCCGTTGAGGCCCATGCCGTCGGCCGCGGCAACCCAGCCGGCTTCGACGAAGGCCGTCGCCGCGCGCAGCCTGGCGGTATCGGCTTCGCTCAGGGTGGCGATCGTATTGCCGTTGGCGACCGCGCTCTGGCGGCCGCCGGCCTCGACCTCGTCCCAGCGTGCGCCGATCAGCTTCGAGCCGCTGAGGCCGACGCCTTCGATCGCCGCCTGCTGCTCCGGGGTCAGCCTGTCCCAGCTGCGCCGGTTCATGGCGACCCAGAACGCGGTCCCGTACAGGCCCTGGGGGATTTCCAGATGATGGGTGGCGATTTTGGTCAGGCGGAAGCCGACCAGCGCTTCCCAGGGGAACTGGGTCGCATCCACCGTCCCGCGCTGCAGCGCCTCGGTCGTGCCGCCGGGCGGGATGAAGACCGGCGCTGCGCCCAGGCGCTTGAGGATCGCGATGCCGGTGCCGCCGGCCCGGATCTTCATGCCCTTCAGATCGGCCAGCGAGGTCAGCGGCCGGGTCGCATGCCACAGGAAGGGCGCATGGGTGAAGGCCGCGATCAGCCTTGTGTCGTGGAATTCCCGCTTGTCGAAGCCGTTCTTCGCATACCATTCCCAGAGCCCGGCGGAAGCCGCCGCGGCGCTCCGGAACATGAACGGCACCTCCATGGCGCGGAACAGGGCGAAGCGTTTCGGCGTGAAGGCGGCGACGCCATAGGCGATATCCACCGCCCCTTTCCTGGCCAGATCGTATTGCCCCGGCGCCGGCGCGAGCGAGGTTTTCATCAGGTCGATCTTGATCGTGCCGCCGGTCGCCTTGCGCACCGCCGCGGCCCACAGCGGCAGCGTCTTCTGTATGTGGTGCGCGGGCGGCAGCCAGTTTGCCATGCGCAGCTTCGTTTCGGCGCCGGCGAGGCCGGAAAGACCGGGCACCGGCCCGAGGATCAGAACGGCCGCCAGGGCGGCGCCTGCACGCACACAAGTCCTGCGAATGACCGACATGTCGTTTCCTCCCCTCGCGCGGTCGCGGTCCTGCGAACGCCGCCTGCGGCGGTACGCAGAAAGGTCGCGTGCGCTTACCCATTGTATCGGGCCGTTGTATCGGGGCGCCGGTTTGACGCCCCGGCCGGATTATCGCGACCTGCGCCAAGTATGGCGGCCGGGCTGCCATCGATCAAGAAACAGTTGCACATGCAATATATCCGGCGCTTACTGGCCGGCCCGACCGGCCTGACGTGGCGTGGAAGATAAAGGCCCCTGGCGATGCCGGATGAACGGCCCGAACTGAAACTCCTGTCCTGCAGCCCCGGCCGGCGCAGCGACGGTGTCGTCCTGCTGACGGTCGGCAGGGCGACGCGCGCGATCCACAGGACGAGCGATTACGAGGCCGTCATCGCGATCGACCGCACCGGCCGGATCGTCTGGCAGAGGCGCTTCGATTTCTGCCTGATGGACATCCGCCGCTCGCGCCGGGATACGCTTCTCGTCATGGGCACCGGCGGCCTCGCCGCCGAAATCGATACCGCCGGCACCCTGCTGCACGAATGGTACTGCCGGGGCCTGCACCCGGACCGGACGGACGGCATCCCCGTCGATACCATGAAATTCCACCACTCGATCTGCGAGATCGAGGGCGGCCACCTGTGTTCGCTTTCCATCGAACGGCGCCCCCTGGCGCAGCCCGATGCGGAGGCCGACCACATGATGCTGGATACCATCGTCATCTGGGATCGCGACGGCACCGTGATCGAGGAGATGAGCCTGTCGGAGGTTTGCGACGTCGAGCGCTTCGGACACGATTTCGCGCCGGTCTACTATGCCAACCAGGGCTGGCCGCGCACGCGGGACTGGAGCCACGGCAACTGCATCGTCCAGGACCCGCGCGACGGTGGATTTCTGATATCCTTCCGTCATCAGGACTGTATCGCGAAGGTCTCGCGCCGCGGCGCGCCGGTGTGGATCATGGGCACCGACCGGGGCTATCGACCGCAGTTCCGCAGCCGGCTCCTGACCATGGACTGGCAGCGGCCCTTCTATCACCAGCACGATATTTCCATCGTGTCGAACGGCGATCTGATGCTGTTCGACAATGGCGCGGCGGGCGCCTTTCCGCCGGAGCCGCGCCAGCCGCTGGACGAGCAGGAAAGCCATGCCGTGTGCTTCCGGGTCGACGAACGGTCGATGACGGCAACGGAGACCTGGCGCTATGGCGGCGAAGGCCGGCTGCCCTTTTCCCTCTATGTCGGCGGCGTTTGCGAGATGCCCAACGGCAACCGCTTCATCGCCTGCACCGGCCTGAAGCACGACAAGGCGGGCAACCGGGTCGCCATGCCGCCTGAAGGGGTCGGGGCCATCGAACTGGTCGAGGTAACGCCGGACGGCGAGCGCGTCTTCCACGCCCGGATCGAAGCGCCCGGCGATCCGGTGGGCAAGGGGTGGAGCGGGTTCCGCCCCGAATATCTGGCGCCCGATATGGCGAACCGCCTGACGGCCTGATCCCTCGCCGGCCCGCCCGCGCGGGGCGGCGCGCCTTCGGCTTCAGGCGATGGCGGTCGGGAAGGGGCTGCGGTCGACGGTCTCGATCTCCTCCTTGGCCAGCCGTTCGAGCATTTCCGCCTTGACCGCGGCGTGGGCGGGGTCGTCGTAGCGGTTGACCAGCTCGTGGGGATCGTTCTCCAGATCGTAGAGCTCGCCATGCCCGGCGCCGCTGTAGAGCGACAGCCGCCACTTTTGGGTGACCAGCGTGTGGACGCGGAACGCATCGTCGAAGCCCATGATCGCGCGCTGCTGGTCGTCCTCGATCAGGAGCGCGCCGCTGCCGCTCTCCTCCAGGGTGGCGATTTCCGGCGCCAGGCTGCGGCCCTGGATGCCGTTATAGGGCACGATGCCGGCGCGGTTCAGGATCGTGCGGGCGATATCAACGGTCCCGGCGATGGCCGAACAGGTCCGGCCGGCATTGACGCCGTCCGGCTCGGCCCAGATGAACGGCACCCGGACCAGCCCGTGATAGTGCATCGGGCCCTTGAGCACGATCCGGTGGTCGCCGAGAAAGTCGCCATGGTCGGCGGTGAAGATCACGATGGTATTGTCGGCGAGGCCGAGGGCATCGAGCTTCGCCAGCACCCGGCCGACCGCGTCGTCGATCATCGCGATCATGCCGCAGGTCAGTGCCATCGATTCGCGCGCCTCGCGCTCGGTGACCGTGTAGGCGACCTGCCCGCGGCTGCGGTCGGCGACGCCCGGCGCGCGGTGCTCCCATATCCATTGCAGGGTCGGCGGCGCCTGGTTGCTGAGGCGGTGGAAGCTCTCCGGCAGGGCGAAATCGGCCGGGTCGTAGAGACTCCAGTACCGGCCCGGCGGGGTGAAGGGATGGTGCGGATCGGGGAAGGATACGGTGAGGAAGAACGGCCGGTCTCCGTCTTCCCTGGCGAAGGCGTCGAGCCAGCCGATGCTCTCCTCCGCCACGAAGCTGGTCGGGTAGAGTTCCTCCGGCACCGCGGTGCGCCACGCCTGGGGGGCGACATAATCGTGCGGCAGGCTGTTGTGCGGGCCGACCATGGTCGCCGGGTTGCCGCCGCGCGCCTTCATCCAGCGCACATATTCGGCGCCGACCTCGTCGCTGTGCATGGTCGCGAGCGCGACCTGCTCGAAGCCGTAGAAGGGCGTGCGCATCCGGTGGTCCGGGTCGTCCCACGACCAGGGCCGTTCCTGCTCATAGGCCGTTGCGCCGTCCGGGCCCGGCCTGCGGGCTTCGGCGAAGGAATCGTCGCGCGGCTCGATCCGCCGCCGCGCCGCCGGCGGATCGCCGGTCATGTTCTGCAGATGGCTCTTGCCCATCAGGGCGGTGCGATAGCCCTCGTGGCGCATCAGATCGACAAAGGTGTTGTTGTCCAGCGCCAGCGGAATGCCATTGTGCCGGACGCCGTGCAGCGAGGGCATGCGGCCGGTCATCAGGGTCGCCCGGTTGGGCATGCAGACCGGATTGGCGACATGGAACCGGTCGAAGCGCACGCCCCGGGCGGCGATGCCGTCGATATGCGGCGTCTTGAGGATGGGGTGGCCGGCGCAGCCGAGAAAGTCGGCCCGATGCTGATCGGTGACGATGAGCAGGAAGTTCGGCCGCCCGGCAGGGGACGGTGCGGCGGTACGGGGCTGGGCCATTCTATTCTCCGGCGGTGGCGGGCAGCTGCGCATGGGCCCGGCGCTTTGCCGCATCGGCGGCGATTGCTGCTGCGCCGATGGCGCCGCCGGCCAGGTTGAGCCACGCCGCCTGGGCGAAAGCGTCGATGGGTACGATCAGGGCGAGACCGGCGGCGGCATAGACGATGCGCAGTACCGGGAAGATCGGGGTGAACAGGAACCCGGTGACCGCAACCGAGACGAGGAAGACGCCGAACAGGGCGGTGGTGAAGCTGAGTGCGACCTCGAGCGCGCCGCCCTGCATGATCAGCGTCGGCGACAGGATGAAGACGAAGGGGATGAGATAGGCCGACCAACCGTATTTCACCGCCTGCCAGCCGGTCTTCATCATCGGCGCGCCGGCCAGCGTTGCCGCGGCGAAGGCGGCGATGGCGACCGGCGGCGTAATCATCGACATCATGCCGAAATACATGACGAACAGATGGGCCGACAGGTCCGGCACGCCGAGCTCGATAATCGCCGGCGCGACCAGGGTGGCGAGCAGGATGTAGACGCCGAGCGTCGGCATGCCCATGCCGAGGACGATGCAGACGATGGCCGCCAGCACCAGCAGGACGAGCAGGCTGCCGCCGGCGATGCCGACCAGCTCGCTGGTGAGCGCAAAGCCGAGGGCGGAAATGTTCAGAACCCCGATGATCGCGCCGGCGGCGCCGCCGATCATCAGCAATTCGAGCCCGGCCTTGCCCGTCTTGACGAAGCTGGCGACGAGCGCCCGGAACGAGAGCCGGTCGCCGCCATAGCCGAGCAGGAAGCCGATGGGCAGCAGCGTGAGCGCGGCATAGAGGGCGGCGGTTTCCGGCTGCAGCGCCCAGCGGAACAGGCACAGCACGATGACGACGAACGGGGTGGCGAAAATGCCGCCGCGGCCGAGCACCGGCAGAACCCGCGGGATCGTCGACCGGTCGATGGGCAGGATGCCGTCGCGGGCGGCCTGCAGATCGACCTGGATGAACAGGGCGGCGTAGTAGAGGATGGCCGGGATCAGCGCGGCGAGGACGACCTCGGCATAGCCGATCTGCAGCAGTTCGGCCATCACGAAGGCGGCGACGCCCATCATCGGCGGCATGAGCTGGCCGCCGGTTGAGGCCACGGCCTCGACGGCGGCGGCGGAATGGGTGGGATAACCGCCCTTCTTCATCAGCGGAATCGTGATGACGCCGGTCGAGACGACGTTGGAGACCGCGCTGCCCGAGATCGAGCCGAACAGGCTGGAGCCGACGATGGCGATCTTGGAAGAACCGCCGCGGAACCGGCCCATCAGCCCGGCCGAAATATCGGTGAAGAAGCGGGCGCCGCCGGCCGGCTCCAGCAGAAAGCCGAAGAACATGAAGGCCAGCACGATGGTGGTCGAGACCTTCATCGGGAAGCCGAACATGCCGTTGGCATCGAGCACGACATAGATGGCCAGCCGGTCCACCGGCACGCTCTCTCCCTGCAGCCGGCCCGGAATCAGATGGCCGACCAGCGCGAAGATCAGGAAGAACATCAGGAAGCCGAACAGCACCGGCCCCGCGGTCCGGCGCAATCCCTCGACAATGGCGGCGAGCAGGATCGCCGCCGCCGCCACCGCGTCCGGCGGGTTGTTGGCGAAATCGTCCAGGATGGTCGGATATTCGACCGTCACATACAGCGCCGCCGCCGCCGAAACGGCGGCGAAGACGAAATCGTACCAGGGGACGCGCGGCCGCGGCGCCCCTTTGCGGGCCGGCACGGTGAGATAGAGCGCCGCCAGCCCGATGGCGAGCATGGCGGCGTAGAACTGTTCGTTCATGAAGATGAGGCCGACCGTCCGGTACAGGTCCGCCGCCCACAGCAGGGCGCCGGCCGTCAACAGGGCGCACAGGCCGCCGCCCACCCAGCGGACGGGGAAAGAGGCCGGCGGGTTCTCCGGCCCGGTGTCCGGGCGCGCGCCGGCCCCGGCTTCAGGCGCGGCCGGACCGGGCTCCGCGTCCGCGGCGGCGTCGGTCACGGCCGCACTCCGGCAGGGCCGGGGCTATTTCGCCTGCCCGGCTTCCCGGTAATATTTCATCGCACCGGGGTGATAGGGCACGCCGATATCGACATACATCTTCTTCGGGTTGAAGCCGGCCATGCCCTTGAACGCGGCGACCATCATCTTCTTGTTCGCCGCCATGGCCTTGACCAGCCGGTAGACGACATCGTCCGCAACCCCGGCATTTGCCGTGATGATGAAGGGCGCGGCCATGATATTGGTCGGGCCGGTCACGCCGGCATAGGCCGGCGACGGGCCGATTGTCTCGACCACCGAGCCGGGCGCGATGGCCTGCAACTTCTTCACCGACGCCGCATCGTTGGGCAGGGAGACATATTTGAAGCCGCGCGAGGCATAGGCCTGGCGCATCTTGCCGGAGGTGATGGAGAACATGGCGGCATCCACCTTGCCGCCCATGTAATCGTCCACCCCGCGCACGCCGTTCGGCGCCGGCACGCCCTTCACGTCCTTGAACGAGAGGTCGGCCATGTTGAGCATGGCGCGCCAGAACGTGCCCTGGATGCGCTGCTTGGCGAAGCCGGAGGACAGGCGCACGCCCCTGAGATCGGCGACCGAGTTAATCTTCGAATCCTTCGGCGCGAAGATGCCGAGGCGCAGGGTACGCAACACAGCGACGACCCGGACATTCTTCTGCGGCCTGCCCTTGAACATCGCCTTGCCCTGGTTGGCGAAGGCGGCCACCACGCTGACCGCGATGGAGAAATTCAGCCGGCCCTTGTCGACCAGCGGCAGGGTGACGACCGGGCCGCCCTGGGGCACGACGCGGGCGCGCAGGCCGACGACATCCTTGGCGACCCTGGCGACGGCGGCGCCGGTCGCGTAGGCGGACGAACCCTGGGGATTGGTGCCGATGCTCCAGGTCTGCGCAAGCGCCGGCGCGGCGGTCATGGCGGCCGCTGCGGCGGCCAGGGCGATCAGTTTCATGGTTTCCTCCCGTTTATCGGCCCGATCCGGCCGAGCCTGCCCCATTCTTAACGCACCGGAGCGCCCGCCGCTACCGGGCAATGCCCGCCGCACCTGCCGGGCGCCGGCGGCGACGCGCGCGCCGGGCGCGGTCATCCGGCGGCGGCAAACCCGTTCGACTGCATTTTCCCGATGCTCCCGCGGCACAGGGTCACCACCTTGTCATAGCCGCGCAGGGCGGCGCCGCTTGCGAGAGTGCACCCGGCCGATTGAAAGTCAATGCGCGACTAATTGAAAGTGAAAGGACGACCAACTGAAAGCGGTAGAACGACCAATTGAAAGCGAGTGCCCGGAAAACTGAAACTGTCCGACCGTTTTGCCGCCGCCCGCCGGTGCCTATTCGTAGTGCACCTTGCCAGTGCGGACTGGCCAGAGTTCGTCCAGATAGTCGCCGCTGTCGCGTTCTTTCACTGCCTGTTTGAAGCCGGCTTCCTCCGCCCGGCGCTTGAAGGCCATGCCTTCGGGCGAGTGGCGGGCGATGCCGTCGAACAGGGCGGCGACGGTCTGGGTGGTTTCCAGGCCCATATTGGTCATGGCCTGGTTGATCGCCAGCTTCTGCATCATGAGCTGGTTTTTCGGCACGCCCGCCATGCGCTGCGCCAGCTCCTCGACGCGCGCGTCCAGCCGGTCGGCCGGGACCGCCTCGCTCACCAGCCCCATGGCCTTCGCCTCGCTACCGGTCACCAGATCGCCGGTCAGCAGCATCCGCTTGGCGCCTTCCGCGCCCAGGCGGTAGACCCACATCGCCGTGGTCGGGCAGCCCCAGACGCGCGCCGGCGGATAGCCGATGCGGGCATCCTGCGCCATCACGACCAGATCGCAGCACAGGGCGATGTCGGAACCGCCGGCGACGGCATAGCCGTGCACCTTGCAGACGACCGGCTTCAGCGAGCGCCACAGGCTCATGAACTTTTCGGTATTGCCCTTCATCAGGGCATAGTCCTTCATCGGGTCCCAGGGCATGCGCTCCTGGACTCCGGGGCTCGAACCCTCGGCGAATTCCTTCAGGTCGTAGCCGGCGCAGAAGGCCGCGCCGCGGCCGGACAGGACGATGACATGGACCCGGTCGTCGGCATTGGCCTCGGCGACCGCGGCCTCGATTTCGTCCGGCGTCCGGGCGGCGATGGCATTCAGCCGCTGCGGCCGATCCAGGGTAATTCTGGCAATCCGGCCGTCGCGTTCATAGGTAAGGGTTGCACTGGCCATGATGCCGGTTTCCTTCTGCTCCCGTCGGCTTTCTGCCGGAAGGGGCTGCGGCGCGTCCGCAGCCGGTATGCGGGGCAGCCCCATCTTGCGCGTCGCCGGCTGCGGCGGCGGATCGTATTGCGAAAGGTGTTCCCGTGGACGTTGCCGAACTGATCCGAGAGTATCAGAACCTCTTCTACGCCATCACCTTCGGCTGGGCCTTCATCGAAGGCGAGACCTTTCTCATCTTCGCCGGCGCGGCTGCCTTCAAGGGCGATCTGGATATCTACATTCTGATCCTCGCCGCCTGGCTGGGCAGTTTCTGCGGCGATCAGTGCTGGTTCGCCCTCGGCCGCCTGTTCGGCGCCCGGCTGCTGGTGCGCCTGCCGAAGCTGAAGGCCGGCGTTTCCGTGACGATGGACATGGTTCAGAAATACGATGTCCTGTTCATCCTCTCCTTCCGCTTCATCTATGGCGTGCGCAACGTCGCGTCGCCGGCGCTCGGCATGAACGGCTATCCGTGGAGCCGCTTCGCCGTGTTCAATTTCATCGCCGCCTTCGTCTGGGCCAACAGCTTCGCCTGGGGCGGCTATTTCATCGCCCGGGCGTTCGAGGAGCTGCTGGGCGACATCAGCGAGAATTTCGGCCTGGTCATGCTCGGCGTGTTCGTCATCGTCTGCTGCATCCTGTTCTTCGTGCACCGCCTCGGCCAGAAGCGCTACCGCAAGATGCTCGCCCGGAGCGAGGCCGATCCGGCCGGCGGGGACGGCTGAGCGCCATCGCGGCGCAGCAGGCTGCCGGTGGCGGTGCAGCGGCCTGGCGGACAGGGGGACTGGTGCCGCGGGGGAGATTTGAACTCCCGGCCCCACCCTTACCAAGGGTGTGCTCTACCCCTGAGCTACCGCGGCGTGCGCCGGTCGGGCACAGCTCCGGCGGCGGCACCGGGAACGGGGCGGCCGCGCGAAAGCGGGCGGAATATGCGGACGGGCCGGGCGGCCGTCAATGGCGCGCCTCCGGGCGCCCGCCGGGCGAAGTGAAGCGGCCCGGCCGGTATCGCGGCAGGAGAAGGGCGGCGGGGAGGGGGCGATGACGGAACGGAAGCCCGGTCCTGGATCGAAGGGGGAGGGCCCGGCCCGGCCGGCGAAGGACTCCGGCGACGCCGGCGAGCGCCCGCCGGCGCGAAAGGCGGCCCGGCAGGCCCGTCTCGCCGCGGCGCTGCGCGAAAATCTGCACCGCCGCAAACGCCGCAAGCCGCCGGATTGAGCGCCAGGAATGCAGTGGCCGGCACACGAGGCCCGGCCAGGCGGCAGGGATATGGACGAGGAACCCGGTGGCTGAATTTTCGGACTTTATCGTTTACGCCGACGAGAGCGGCGATCACGGATTATCAGGCATAGACCGGCAGTTTCCGGTTTTCGCGCTGGCCTTCTGCGTCATGCGCAAGACAGAGTACATCGCCAGAGTGGTGCCGGCCGTACAGAGCCTCAAGTTCCGTATCTGGGGACACGATACCCTCATCCTGCACGAGCACGACATTCGAAAGAGCAAGGGACCCTTTGCAACCCTCCTGACGGATGAGGCGCTTCGTCAGCGTGTCTACGATGGCCTCAATGGTCTGATCGAGGGTGCGCCCATGACGATCTTCGCTTCGGTGATCGACAAGATTGAACTGCGCGAGATCTATGTAAACCCTTGGAACCCTTATAGAATTGCCATGCATTTCTGCATGGAGCGGTTACACGAGATGCTGATTCGGGAGAGACAGGACGGAAAGACGGTGCATGTCGTCTTCGAGAGCAGGGGAAGGAAGGAGGACCGGGCTCTGGAATGCGAATTTCGCAGGATAGCGGGCAACAGGGGGCATTGGGGCAACCGCCGCCCGAACTTCAGCCGTTTCGACTTCCAGCCGATATTCGTTCCGAAGTCCGCAAACTCATCCGGCCTGCAACTCGCCGATCTGATTGTCAGGCCTGTTGCCCTGTCTCAACTTCGCCCCGACCAGCCGAATCGCGCATTCGCGATTGTCCAGCCCAAACTGGCAGGATTGAAGAGATTCCCGGAGCGACTGCAGGAAAGATAACAAAAGGGCCCCGGACGCGCCGGAGCCCCAATGTCGACCGGGAAATTCCCAATCCTTGAGGGCAATATGGTTGCACCCGTCGCGGATGGCAAGCCAAATCGGTTGCGACCGCGCTTCCGGTCCGGCGCCGGCGGGTGCAACGGTCCGGTTGAGGCCGGGCGGCGGGTTCGCTAGAACCGGCGTGGCGGCGCGACCGGCGCCGGCAGCGGGACAGGCCGAGGCCCATGGACAGACTCCGGATTGCCGGCGGTGCCGCCCTGAACGGCGAAATCCCGATCGGCGGCGCGAAGAACGCCGCCCTGCCGCTGATGGCGGCCTCCCTGCTGACCGCCGAGACGCTCGAGCTGACCAATGTGCCGCGGCTGCGCGATGTCGGCACCCTGATCCAGGTGCTGGAGCAGCACGGCGTCGAGGTCGCGTCCGCGCCGGGGACGCTGCGGCTGACGGCGGCGGACATTCCCAACACCATGGCGCCCTACGATCTGGTGCGCCGGATGCGGGCCTCGGTGCTCGTGCTCGGGCCGCTCGTGGCGCGCTTCGGCAATGCCGCCGTCTCGCTGCCCGGCGGGTGCGCCATCGGCTCGCGGCCGGTCGATCTGCACCTTATGGCGCTGGAGCGGCTCGGCGCCGAGATCGCGCTCGGCCGCGGCTATATCCACGCCAGGGCGCCGCGCGACGGGCTGGTCGGCGGTCGCATCGTCTTTCCCAGGGTTTCCGTGGGCGCGAGCGAGAACGCGATCATGGCCGCGACCCTCGCCCGCGGCACGACGGTGATCGAGAACGCGGCCCTGGAGCCGGAGGTGGCCGATCTCGCCCGGTGCCTGAACGAAATGGGCGCGAAGATCGAGGGCATCGGCAGCGAGCGGCTGGTCATCGAGGGCGTCGAAGCGCTGCACGGCGCCCGCCACACCGTCGTCGCCGACCGGATCGAGGCCGGCACCTATGCCATGGCGGCCGCCATCGCCGGCGGCTCGGTGGTGCTGCAGAATGTCGGCGAAGAGCTGTTCGGCGCCGCGGCGGCGGTGCTGCGCGAGGCCGGCGTCGCCCTGGAGCCGAACGGCGCCGGCATCCGGGTCTCGTGCCCGGCCGGCGCGCTGACCGGGGTCGATGTCGCGACCGATCCGTTTCCCGGCTTTCCGACCGATCTCCAGGCCCAGTTCATGGCGCTGATGACCCGGGCCCGCGGCGCCTCCATGATTACCGAAACCATTTTCGAAAACCGCTACATGCATGTGCCGGAGCTCCGGCGCATGGGGGCGAGCATCAATCTGCATGGCGCCTCGGCCATGGTGCGCGGGGTCGGGCGGCTGCATGGCGCGGAGGTGATGGCGACCGATCTGCGCGCCTCCTCCAGCCTCGTCATCGCCGCCCTGGCGGCCGAGGGCGAAACCACCATCAACCGGGTATATCACCTCGACCGCGGTTATGAGCGGCTGGTCGGCAAGCTCACCGCGTGCGGCGCCCGGATCGAGCGCATCGCCGAAGGGTGAGGGCGGCAACCGGCCGATGCGAACCGGGAAACTGCGGCTGCGGGCGGAGAGCCCGGACGATCTCGATGTCATCAGCGGCGTGCTGCAGGATGCGCTGATCCCGGTTGCCGACATGGCATGGCTGCCGGATGAGCGGCGCTTCGCGCTGGTGGCGAACCGGTTCTGCTGGGAGGCGGAAGACGGCGGCGGGGCGGCGGGCCGGCGGCGCGGTGCGGCAGCGCACCAGCGGGTCAATGCCGGCCTGCTGTTCGAGGGCGTGCTCGGCGTGCGCACCCGCGGCGTCGACCGCGCGGACAGCGCAAGCATATTGTCGCTTCTGGCGATCCGGGCCGAAACCGGGCTTGAAGCGACGGAAATCACCTTCATTTGTGCCGGTGCCGCTTCCATCCGCCTGCGCACCGCCGGGATCGATTGCCGACTGGACGATATCGGCGAGCCCTGGCCGACCGCATGGCGGCCCTCGCACGGGGATGCCGGGGCGGACTGACCCGTTTCGCGAGGGATCGTTCGGGATATGGACGCCGCAACCCCGCCTGCCGCCGGAATATCCGCCGCGCGCACGCCGGCCGCCGACGAGCCGCTGGTGCTCGCCGTGCCCAGGGGGCGCATCCTGGCCGAGGCGATGCCGCTGATCGAGGCGGCCGGGATCGTGCCCGAACCGGCCTTCGCCGACCCGTCGTCGCGCCGGCTGCGCTTCGCCACCAACCGGCCGAATCTCGAGATCGTCCGGGTCCGGAGCTTCGATGTCGCGACCTTCGTCGCCTTCGGCGCCGCCCAGCTCGGCATCGCCGGCAACGATGTCGCGGACGAATTCCGCTATGCCGAACTCTATGCGCCGCTCGATCTGAAGATCGGCCGCTGCCGCCTTTCGGTCGCCGCGACCCGGGATCTGGTCGATGCCGAAGACCCGTCGCGCTGGAGCCATGTCCGCGTGGCGACCAAATATCCGATGACGACGCGCCGGCATTTCGCCGCCAAGGGAGTGCAGGCCGAATGTATCGGCCTCAACGGCGCCATGGAGCTGGCGCCGGCGCTCGGCCTGTGCCGCCGGATCGTCGATCTGGTCTCGACCGGCGCGACCCTGCGGGCGAACGGCCTGGTCGAGGTCGAGAAGATCGCCGACATATCCTCGCGGCTGATCGCCAACCGCCCGGCGATGAAGACAAGGCCGGCGGAAATCCGCCACTGGATCGATGCGTTCGCCGCAGCCGTGGAGAAATGCGATGGCGGCGCGGCGGCTTGACCGGTCCGCCGACGGCTTCGAGGCGGCGTTTGCCGAACTGCTCGGCGCCCGGCAGTCGGCGGTGGCGGATGTCGATGCGGCGGTGGCGGAAATCCTGGCCGCCGTGCGCGCCCGCGGCGATGCGGCGCTGCTCGAATATACCCGCCGGTTCGACCGTTTCGATGCCGAAGCGGCCGGCCTGAAGATACCGGCCGAGCGGATCGCCCAGGCGCGGGCGCAAATCCCGCCCCGGCTGATGGCGGCGCTGGAGCACGCCGCCGCCCGCATCCGGGCCTATCACGAGCGGCAGCGGCCGGAGGACTGGTGCTTCGCCGATTCGGCCGGCTTCGAGCTGGGCGCGCGCTGGACCGCGGTGGAGGCGGCCGGCCTCTATGTGCCGGGCGGCACGGCGGCCTATCCCAGTTCGGTGCTGATGAACGCCATCCCGGCGAGGGTCGCCGGAGTCGACCGGCTGGTCATGGCGGTGCCGACGCCGGACGGCGCCATCGCCGATGCCGTGCTCGCCGCGGCGGACATTGCCGGCGTCGACGAAATCTACCGGATCGGCGGCGCCCAGGCGATTGCGGCGCTGGCTTATGGCACGGCGACCGTCCGGCCGGTGGACAAGATCGTCGGGCCGGGCAACGCCTGGGTCGCGGCGGCCAAGCGGCAGGTGTTCGGCACCGTCGGCATCGATACGATTGCCGGACCGTCCGAAATCCTCGTGGTCTCGGACCGGCGCAGCGATCCGCACTGGGTCGCCGCCGACCTGCTGTCCCAGGCGGAGCACGATACTGCGGCGCAGGCCATTCTCATCACCGACAGCCCGGCCTTTGCCGACCGGGTTGCAGCGGCGGTGGAACGGCAGCTCGAAAGCCTGCCCCGGCAGGAGATCGCGCGGCAGAGCTGGCAGGAATTCGGCGCGATCATCCTCGTCGATGCGCTGGGCGATGCGGCGGAACTGATCGACCGCATCGCGCCGGAGCATCTCGAACTGCCGATGGACGGGGCCGAGGCGCTGGCGGCGTCGGTCCGCCATGCCGGTGCCATCTTCATCGGCCGCCACGTGCCCGAAGCCATCGGCGACTATATCGGCGGCCCCAACCATGTGCTGCCGACCTCCGGGACGGCGCGCTTCGCCTCCGGCCTCGGCGTTGCCGATTTCATGAAGCGGATCTCGACCCTCAAGGGCGATGCCGCGGCCCTGCGCGCCGTCGGCCCCGATGCCATCGCGCTGGCGACGGCCGAGGGGCTGGACGGCCACGCCCGGTCGGTCGCGCTCCGGCTGTCCGAAGGCGGTTCGCCCCCGGCCGCGGCCCGCCGCGATCCCTGATCGCCATGCCGGAAAACGCCCGCCTTGCCGCCGTCCGCCTGGATGAGCGGACCGTCGTCCGGCGCAACCCGGATATCGAGCACGAACGGGCCGTCGCCATCTACGATCTGCTCGAGGAAAACAGCTTCGCGCCCGATGTCGCGGCCGACGGTCCGTACAGTCTCATCCTGTCGGTGAGCGAGAACCGGCTGATGTTCGATATCCGCGACAGCGACGATGCCGGACTGGCCGTCGTACCGCTCGCGCTGCAGCCGTTCAAACGGACGGTGAAGGACTATTTCACCGTGTGCGAAAGCTATTTCGCGGCGATCAGGACGGCGAGCCCAAGCCGGATCGAGGCCATCGACATGGGCCGGCGCAGCCTGCACAACGAGGGCTCGGAACTGCTGATGAAACAGCTCAAAGGGCGGATCGACCTGGATTTCGATACCGCCCGGCGGCTGTTCACCCTGTTGTGCGTTCTGCACATCAAGGCCTGATGGCGGTGCCTGCGGTTCCGCCGGGCGCTGTGCCGCCATGCCGCAACCGGCGGGGCGGGCGGTCCTGTTACACGGGCCGCGTATCGGGATGACCGATCTGCCCGGCAGCGTTCTGTTCGCCTGCAGCATGAACGCGATTCGCTCGCCGATGGCGGAAGGCCTGATGAAATTTCTCCACGGCCGCCGGACCTATGTCGATTCCGTCGGCGTGCGCACGCAGCAGGTCGATGGTTTCGCCATCGCGGTCATGGAGGAGAAAGGCATCGACATTTCGCGCCACGCCGCCAAGACCTTCGACGATCTGGAGGACGATCTGTTCGATCTCGTCGTCAGCCTGTCGCCGGAAGCCCATCATCGCGCCCTCGAGATGACCCGGACCAGCCCGGTTGCGGTCGAGCTGTGGAACACTTTCGACCCCAGCCTCGTCGAAGGGCCGCGCACGCAGCGGCTGGACGCCTACCGGATGGTGCGCGACCAGCTGTTCGAGCGCATCCGCACCCGCTTCGCGCCGGCGATGAAGCCCTGATGCCCGGCCGGTATGGCGCGGAGCGGCAGGTATGGAGCGGCGCTGGAGCGCCGGAAGAAAGTCGCCGCCGGATTGCTCCGAATAAAATTCAAGATCAGGGCAAAAAAATTTCAAGAGCTTGTGGACATTCTATTCAAGCAGACTATAAAAATACCGGATAAAGATATGAGCAGACTTCGAATCCTCTGTGAACGCCAAGGGCAGGACTCAATGAAACCGGACAGAATCCGCCGCAGGCTTGTCGGGTTCCTTTCCGCTGTCGCGGTGTGGCTGTTCCCCGCCCTTGCGCTCGCCGCCATCTTCACCGCGACCGCGCACATGGATTATTCCAGCGATCCGGGGCAGCGCAAGGGCGACCGCTGGATCGTACAGCATGGCGGCATGATTCTGAACATCCCGGTCGTGGTCGACCGCGCGGCGCCCTGCATCCCCGCCCGGACCTTCCGCCTCGCCCGCACCCTGGCACCGGCCGGCCGGTCCGGGATCGGCCGCGCGCCTTGACCTCGCCTGCCGGCCCGACCATGTTCGCCGCCAGGGCTTGGACATTTCCGGGGAATTCGGCCGCATGGCGAAAGAGGATCTGCTGGAGTTTTCGGGGACGGTGACCGAAATCCTGCCGGACGCGATGTTTCGCGTGAAGCTGGAGAACGACCACGAAATCCTGGCGCACACGTCGGGCAAGATGCGCAAGAACCGGATTCGGGTTCTGACCGGCGACAAGGTGAGCGTGGAGATGACTCCCTACGATCTGACCAAGGGTCGGATCGTCTTCCGGTTCAAATAGGCGGGCCGGGATGGCGGGTCGCCGCGGGTTGTGACCTTCGTCCTCGCCTCCGCCTCGCCGCGCCGCCTCGGGCTTCTGGCCCAGATCGGGCTGGCGCCGGACCGGGTCGTTCCTGCCGATATCGACGAGACGCCGCGCCGCGGCGAGCTGCCCGCCGCCTATGCCGAGCGCATGGCGCGCGAGAAATGCGCTGAAGTCGCCGGGCGCTGCGGCCCCGGCCGCGTGCTGGCGGCCGATACGGCGGTCGCCGCCGGGCGGCGCATTCTCGGCAAGCCGGCGAACGCGGCGGCGGCGCGCGACTGCCTGAAGCTGCTGTCGGGCCGGCGGCACGCGGTGATCGGCGCGGTCGCGCTGGCGGGCCCGGCCGGGCAGGGGCCGGCGCCGGATATCGCGGTCCGGGTGGTGCGGTCCACCGTCGCCTTCAAGCGGCTGCATGCGGACGAGATCGACTGGTATGTCGAAACCGGCGAATGGCGCGACAAGGCCGGCGGCTATGCCATCCAGGGCCGGGCGGCGATTTTCGTGCGCTGGCTTGCCGGCTCCCATTCGAATGTCGTCGGCCTGCCGCTGTTCGAAACCTGGGCCCTGCTGCGGGGGGCCGGATGCGCCGGCCCGCATGCCGAAGCAGCGCCGCCGGGCGGGCGGTCGTGACCGGCCCGGCACCGGCCTGTCCGGTCTGCGGCCGGCCGGGCGTCGTTTCCTGGCGGCCGTTCTGCTCGCGCCGCTGCGCCGATGTCGATCTCGGCCGCTGGTTCAACGAAGCCTATCGCATTCCCGCGGAGCCGGCCGAGCCGGCGGACGGCGACGGGGATGCGGACGCCGACCCGGAAACCGGCACCTGACCCGGCCCCGGAACGGAGCGCCGCGGGGGGACGCGGCGCGCTGGCGCAGCGCGGCCCGGCGGCTGGACTTGGCCGGGCGGCATCCCTATAAACCCGTTTCCCCGCGCGGCGATTGCCGGTTCGGGCGCCGGCGGATGCCCAGGTAGCTCAGTTGGTAGAGCACGTGACTGAAAATCACGGTGTCGGTGGTTCGATTCCGCCCCTGGGCACCATCGCCGCCCGCCCGTTGCGCCGCCCGGCCGGCCAGGGATAGCCGGGGCGATGGGGCGGCGGCGGGCAGCGCGGCAGACGGCGCGCCTTCTCGCGATCCTGCGGGCCGTGGAGGCCCTGCCGGTCTTTCTGTTCTGGGGCGCGATGCGGCTCATGCCGTCGGCGGCCGCCTCGGCAATCGGCGGCTTCGTCGGGCGGGCGGTCGGCCCTGCGCTCCCGGTCTCGCGCCGGGCGCGGCTCAATCTCAAGCGGATTTTCCCCGACATGCCGGCGGCGCAGCGGCGGCGGATCGTGCGCGGCATGTGGAGCAATCTGGGCCGGGTCGCTGCCGAATCGGTGCGCATCGACGCCCTGTGGGACCCGGCGTTTCAGGACGCGATTGCGGCGATCCGCCCCGAACACATGATGGCCGCGGCGCGGGACGGAAACCCGGTTGTCCTGCGCGGCGGCCGGCTCGAAATCCGCGGCGCCGAGAATTTCATCCGCCTGCTGACCCATCGCGGCCCGGCCCTGATTTTCGTGCCGCATATCGGCAACTGGGAATTTCTGGCGCTCGGCGCGGCCCGGTTCGGCGTCTTTGCCTCGGTCGTTTTCCGCCGGCCGAACAATCCCTTCGTCGCCCGGATGCTCGACCGGAACCGGGCGGGCCTGTTCGCCCTGCTGCCCAAGGGCTATGAGGGCGGCATCGCGGCCGGCCGGGTGATGGCGGAGGGCGGCCGGCTCGCCCTGCTGGTCGATCAGAAGCACAATCGCGGCGTGGCGCTGGATTTCATGGGCCGGCCGGCCATGACCGGCATGGCCCTGGCACGGCTCGCCCTGCGCTTCGATGCGCCGGTGTTCGGCGCGTGCTGCCGTCGCGTCGGCGGCCGCCGCTTCGTCATCGAGATCGACGATCCGCTGAAGATCGAGCGGACCGGCGACGACCGGGCCGACGAGGCCCGCCTCATGCAGACGGTCAACGACCGCATCGCGGCGTGGGTGCGGCAGACGCCGGAGCAATGGCTGTGGCTGCACCGGCGCTGGGGCGCATAGTGCAAGGGCGCGCTGCCGGCCCTGCCGCCGGCGGCGACCGGCGCCGGCGCGACAAAACATACGATGCCCCGGCCCGGCGGCGCGACTATTGTTTCCCGGTCTGCGCAACCCCGATCCGGCCGCGGGCTAACCGGTTGAATTTGTATTGTTTTCGGCCCGGTTGACGGCCCCGGAACCGGCGGGTGCGAGCCGGCAGACCGCATTGCGAGCGGAGACCCCGATGACCGCCTTCAACCAGGAAACCTTCGATTCGGTTGCCGACATCATCGCCGACATCTGCTCGATCGACCGGACGGAGATCGCGCCGGATTCCCATGCGGTGAACGATCTTGGCATCGACAGCCTGGATTTCCTGGACGTCACCTTCGACATCGACAGGAAATTCGGCATCAAAATGCCGGTCGAGCAGTGGATGGAGGAGGTCAACCAGGGCGATGCGGATGCCGACGAATTCTTCGTCATGAAGAACCTTGTCCTGCGTATCGAGGAGCTGCGCGCCGCGAAGGCGGCCTGAACGCTCCGCCCGCCGCCTTATCCGCCGCGCTCCCTCCGGGCGCGCCCCGGCTTCCGCCCCGCGACCGACCGTGCTGCTCGAATATTTCCAGATGGTGGACCGGGTCGAGGCCATCGACCTTGAGCGGCAGACCATCCGCTGCCTGGCGCAGGTGCCGGACCGGTCGCCCGTTTTCGAGGGCCATTTCCCCGGCCATCCCGTGCTGCCCGGCACGCTGCTGGTCGAGGCGGCGGCCCAGGCCGGCGGCTTCCTGCTGATGGCGCTCGACGGCTATCGCCGGCTGCCGATGCTGACCCAGATCGTCAGGGCGCGCATTCGCGAGGCGGTGGCGCCGGGGGCCGAGCTGCAAATCGAGGCGGCGGTCCAGCAGATCAGTTCCGGCATCGCCGCCATCGAAGGGCGGATCGCGTTCGATGGCCGGCGTGCGGCGGCGTGCGAAATCCGCTATACGACGATGCCGTTTCCGACGCCCGGCCTGCGCGACCTCGTGCTCGCCCGGGCGCGGGACATCGGCGCGCCGACCGGGCCGGAGACCGGACAATTCGGGGGAGAGACGTGACCGAGCGCGAGGTCTGCATCACCGGCTATGGCCTGCTCTCGCCGCTCGGCGAAACGCCGGAGGCCTGGTGGGCGGCGCTCAACGATCCGGCGGCCTGCCGGGCGCGCGTCGACGAGGCGACGACCGCGCCGTTCCCGATCCATCCCGTTGCCGATCACGACCTCGCGCGCCAGGTGGCGCGGCCGGGCGACCGGCGCGCCATGGGGCCGATGATGCAGTATGGCGCCTATGCCGCCGGGCTGGCGCTCGACATGGCCGGCCTGAAGGGCGACGAGGCCCTGCTGCGCCGGACCCACATGATCGTGGCTTCCGGCGGCGGCGAGCGCGACCTGGAGCTCGACCGCCAGATTCTGGAGGGCGCGCCGGCGCACCGCGACCCCGGCGCGCGCGGCGCCTGGATCGCCGGCCAGCTGGCCGACGGTCTGCGGCCGACCCTGTTCCTGGCCCAGCTGCCCAACCTGTTCGCCGGCAACATCTCCATCGTGCACAAGGTTTCCGGGTCGAGCCGGACCTTCATGGGCGAGGAGGCGGCCGGCGCCGACGCGCTGCGCATCGCCCATCGCCGCCTCGCGGCCGGCCAGGGCGGGATCTTCCTGGTCGGCGCGGCCTTTGCCGCGGCGCGCCCGGACATACAGATTTCCTATAATGCCGGCGGCTTTCTGCTGCGCGGCGGCTTTGTCGATCTGTGGTCGCGGCCCGATGCCGGCATCTGTTTCGGCGCGGCAGGGGCCTTTCTGGTGCTCGAATCTCAGGAGAGCGCGGCGGAGCGCGGCGTTGCCGTGCGCGCCGTGCTGCGCGGGGTCGAAAGCGACCGGACCGACCGCGCCGCCGCCGATCCGGCGGACACGGCCCGCCGGCAGCTCGGCCGGCTCGCCGCCGGGCCGCCGGGGCCGGAGACGGCGGTTCTGAGCGGCGCCAGCGGGGCCGGGGCGGCCGCCGGCATCACCGCGGCCGAGCGCCGGATGCTCGAAGCCCTGGGCGGCGGCGCGCCGGTGCGCGGCATGGCCCAGGCGGTCGGCCACGCGGTCGAGGCGGCGTTCCTGCAGAATGTCATTCTCGGCGCGGCCTGCGTCGAGCGCGGCGCGGTCTTCGCCCCCCTGTCGCCGGGCGCCGCGGTCGAGACCGCCGGTGCCGGCCCGGTCCGCCGCGCCCTCGTCACCGGCTGGGGACATATGAGGGGCGAGGCCATGGCTCTGGTGGAGGCACCCGGATGACCGATTCCCGCGATCCCTTCGAGCGCGCCGTCGCGGTGACCGGCGTCGGCGCGATCACGTCGCTCGGCCGCGGCGTGGCGGAGAACTGGCGCCGGCTGTCCGGCGGCGAATCCGGCATCCGCCGCATCGCCCGCTTCCCGACCGAAGGCCTGCGCACGCAGATCGCCGGCTGCGTCGATTTCATGGCGGTCGATCCGGTGACCATTCCGTCGCTCAGCCACGCCATGGCGGATGCGGCGATCGGCGAGGCGGTGGGCGCCAGCGGCGTCGCTGCCGACGGCGCCGTCGATGGCGACCTCTTTCTGGCCGCGCCGCCGATCGAGCATGACTGGGAATCCCGGCTCGGCCTGCTCAACGCCGTCGATCCGGGCGGCGGCCCCTATGGCCGCGGCGAGGACGGCGCCGGCGCTTCGGCGCACACGCTGGCCTGGCACCGGGAGTTCCTGAACGGCACGCTGGCCGACAGGCTGGCGCAGCGCTATGGCTGTACCGGTTCGCCGATCACCCTGACGACCGCCTGCGCCTCCGGCGCTTCGGCGATCCAGCTCGGTGTCGAATCGATCCGCCGGGGCGAGCGCACTGCTGCCCTGTGCGTCGGGACGGACGGCAGCATCAACAGCGAATCCCTGATCCGCTTCGCCCTGCTCTCGGCCCTTTCGACCCGCAACGATCCGCCGGAGGAGGCCGCCAAGCCGTTTTCGCGCAACCGCGACGGCTTCGTCATGGCCGAAGGCGCCGCCGCCCTGGTGCTCGAACATCCGGCACGGGCGCGCGACCGGGGGGCGCCGGTCCTCGCCTGGATCGTCGGCTGCGGCGAGGCGGCCGATACCTTCCACCGCACGCGCTCCAACCCGGACGGCCAGGCCATCGTCCGGTCCATGTCCGGCGCGATTGCCGACGCCGGGCTGCAGCCGCAGGATATCGGCTATATCAACGCCCATGGCACCGGCACGCCGGAAAACGACAAGATGGAATATCTCGGCATTGCCGAAGTGTTCGGCGCCGGCACGGAGCGGCTGGCGGTGAGCTCCAACAAGTCGATGATCGGCCATACGCTGACCGCCGCCGGCGCGGTCGAGGCCGTGGCGACAGTGAAGAGCCTGCAGGAAGGCCTGCTGCCGCCGACGATCAACTATCGCGAGCCGGACCCGAACATCGCGCTCGATGTGGTGCCCAACGCGGCACGCGCGCAGAGGGTGGAGTTCGCGCTCTCCAACAGTTTCGGCTTCGGCGGCCAGAATGTCAGCCTGGTGTTCGCCGCCGCGGCCTGAGGCGGACCGGAAACGCCCGCTCCCGGCCGCCGCCATTGCGGTGGGCAGGGATGGCGGGCGGCTTGCGCACCGGGTGCGGGCGGGGTAGGTTCCGGTAACGTTCCAGGGCGGAGGCGGACGATGGCGGAGCGCGAGAAGCCCATCTGGGTGCAGGTGATGGAAGCCGGCTTCGGCGAGACGCTGGAGGCGCACGGCTTCCGCAAGCGCTCGCCCGGCGTTTACCGCCTTGACGGCGACGGCCTCTATTGGGAGCAGTTCACCTATCGCGGATACAAGGGAGACGCCAACTCGTTTCGGGAAAGCCACGGAGCTTTTGTATTCAATTCGGAGGAGTTGTTCCACAAGCTGGTCGGACAGCCAGGAGAGTTCAATGAAAGGGAAATCCGTTACACTGAAGACGGTCGTCGCTACGATATCGGTGGAACGATTTCAGAAAGCTATCGCGACTATGAATGGAAGGCGTATTATGCACGTGCTCCTGTGACTTTTCTTGGGAAGTTTCTCAATTCTTTTCGGCGTGAGAAAGTCAAGGAATTCTGGGATCTGGCAGAATATTTTCATTGGGAAATTGATACCGGGAATAGATACTGGACCTCATTCAATCGCCCTGTAGAGGAAGTATCGGAAGAGATAAGCAGGTATTGGATGAAATATGCTTGGGAGAATTTTATTTCACAATGCCTTACGACATACGATCTGGCCTGCTACGTATTCAATGACAGCCCGGAACATACAAATCGTAATATTGAGAATGCGCTGTATAATCATTTGGGCGGTCGCCGAGAAGCAACACGATCCTATCTCGAAGCGACCCTCCAGAAAGGCCGGAATACGCTGGTGGAAATTATGGATGAGCTTGAAGAAAGCCCCCCGACCGGGCTCCGGGATTATGACAAAGGAGATGCGGGAAGGGAGTACTACCTGGTCGAGATCGCCCGCATACGGCAAAAGGACTACCGGATATGGGCCGATGCCGCCCGCCGCCTTGCCGACGGCATCGGCCTCGGAGTCTAGCACGACGCCGACCCGTTTCCTTGCCTCCCAGGTGCAGCCATTGCGATTTTCCGGCCCGAAGTGCGCCACCCGCGATGAAGAAGCCGGCCGAATCGCACGAAACGCCGACGAGTCGGAAGGAACCCCGACATCCCTTCCGGCTCCGCACGGCGGGAGCTTGCGCACCGGGTGCGGGCAGGGTAGGTTCCGCTAACGTTCCAGGACAGAGGTGGACGATGGCGGAGCGCGAGAAGCCCCTCTGGGTGCAGGTGATGGAAGCCGGCTTCGGCGAAACGCTGGAGGCGCACGGCTTCCGCAAGCGCTCGCCCGGCGTTTACCGCCTCGACGGCGATGGCCTCTATTGGGAGCAGTTCACCTATCGGGGATACAACAAAGATGCCAACTCATTTCAGGAAGCTCACGGAACTTTTGTATTCAATTCGGAGGAATTGTTCCATAAATTTATCGGGTTTCCAAAAAAGTTCGATATAATTCCAATCCGATACACTCTCGAAGGTCGCCGCTACGATATGGGTGGATCGATTGCAGACAGCCATGAGATCGATCAATATCAGGCCTACCACAGCCGTTCTTCTGTGGCTTTTTTTGGAAAATTACTTGATATGTTTCGAGGTGAAAAACCATATTGGCTCTATGATATAGCGAAACATTATTGTATGGATATTTCCACCGGAAACCGATACTGGTCGTCGTTAGATTGTCCTGTAGAGGAAGTGTCCAGAGAAATAAGCAAATACTGGATAAAACATGTCTGGGAGAATGATATTTCAAAGTGCCGTACGATATACGATCTGGCATGCTGCAAATTCAATGGCAGCCCGGAACATACGCATCGTAATGTCGAGAATGCGCTGTATAATCATTTGGCCGGTCGTCACGAAGCAACACGGTCCTATCTCGAAGCAACCCTTCAGAAAGGCCGGAATACGCTGGTGGAAATTATGGATAAGCTCGAAGAAATTTCTCCGGCCGGCCTCCGGCAGTATGACGAGGAAAATCCCGGAAGTGAGTACTATCTGGTCAAGATCGCCCGCATGCGGCAAAGGGACTACCGGAGATGGGCCGACGCCGCCCGCCGCCTTGCCGACGGCATCGGCCTCAGAGTCTAGCACGACGCCGACCCGTTTCCTTGCCTCCCAGGCGCAGCCATTGCGATTTGCCTCCCCGAAGTGCGCCACCCGCGATGAAGAAACCGGCCCGATCCGCGCGAAGCGCCGACGAGCTGGAAGGGACCCACATCCCTTCCGGCTCCGAACCGTCGGACGCCTGGCGGTATCCGACCTATTCCCCGGCCTCCTGCTCGGCCGCCTTGATGATGGCCGCCGACAGGATGGCGAAGGCGAACGCCTCTCCGGCAGTCAGGGAGAAGCCGGAGCTGCCGAGCTTGTGGAAGGTTTCCAGATTTTTCATGACCTGATCGATCTGGGAAGCGTTCAGAATATTGTTCTTTTCGAGATTCTTCCGAAAAACCTTCTTTACCGTTGGCAGGTCCAGTTCCCGGAAGTCCAGTCTCAGAAATACCGCTTCGTCCACTTCGATACTGGGTTGATTCCTGGACGAAGTGCTTGCAGCGTTACCTTTGGAGATATCCGCATGTGCCACCTTCTGATTCTGCGTCGGATCGGCCTTAGGACCGGTCTTTGGGTCGGCGCCCAGCTTCTTGCCGTTGGTTTTCTTGATCGGAATGACGCGATTGCCAAGTAATCCCTTACGGACATTGAGGGAGTATCCTGTAACCAGATCGAACCGGAATTTTGTATCTCCAACTTTAAATAAACGCTGCATTGCTACGGCATCGTCTGCACCTGCTCTGTTGAGAAGACGAACAACGGTAAGCTCTCCGGCCTCTCCAATCAAATTGGGCAGTTTGCCGGTGAGCCTCGTTCGGGTCGCCTTGGGCACCTCCTGGAGGATATTCCCGAATACCTGCTCGAGAGTCGGGTTCGGGCCGACCGTCCGCTTGAGGTTCAGCATGCGCGCCAGAACCCGTCGGCTGACGGTCTTGTCGAGGTTGGGTATGCGCAGGCCGAATCGTTCGAGCTGTACGACCGCGTTGCCGATCGGGACGCGGCCGGGTTTCGACTGCCCGGAGCGTCCGGCATCGCCCTTGCCGCGCGAGCGCCTGGCCGTCTTTCGTTCGATCTGTGCCGCGATCCGGCCGAGCAGCCGGCCGGTTTTCGGGCCGAAAGTGCGGGCGGCAGTGCGCAGGACCTTGACGGCCCGGCCGGCGACCGGGATCGCAGCGATCAGGTGCAGGGCGGCCTCGGTACGGAATTTTGCCGCCTGATCGGCATTGCCTGCCGCCTCGGCGCGGCGGGCCTTGCCGAAGGCTTCGATGGCATCGAAGACCGAAACCACTTCGCCGATGCCGGGCGTGAGGCGGATCAGTTCGCCGGCGATCCAGAGATATTCCGGTCGCGATTCTTCCCGCCGCTTTCGGAGATCGCGCGCGAGGTGGACCATCGCCGCGACGCGCTCGTCGTCGGTCCGGGGCGCGGTGCCCTGCCCGGTCGCGTCGAACACCCCGGCCAGGGCGCGGGCGCGCTGCGAAATTGCCCGCCAGGCGTGCGGCCTCGCCCGCCCGATTGCCCGCAGCCGGTCGAGATAGGCGTAGCCCTCAAGCAGGAGGCGCCGGTCGCGCTCATTCAGCGCCGTGTCTTCAGTGCGCGATTCGTGGCGCGTGAGCGCCATCGCGATCCTGCTTTCGAGATCGGCCGACCAGGCCATGGCGCCTGACGGCATCAGGCCGGTCTCTTCCGCGACCTGGAAGGCGAGCGCCCGGAATTCCCTGGCCGAGAGGCGCGTTCCGTCGCGGCCGATCAGGTCGCTGAACCGCTGGTCCGCCCGCGCCTGCGCGGCGTCCTCGCGGGCTCTGCGCGCCTTTTCCTCCGCCTTTTTCCGGGCTTCGGCCTGCGCAGCCCTCCGCGCGGCTTCCCTGCGGCGGGCTCTGTCGATCCGGGGACCGGGTGGCGCGGCGGAGGGTTTGCCGGCTGGCTGCCCGGCAGGGGCCTTTTCCATTGCTGCGGTGGCGGCCGCTGCGCTCCCGTCGGCGGCCGCTGCGCTCCCGTCGGCGAGGGCGCTGGCGGTTGCGGCGGCGGCGGCGCCTTTCATCCGGTCGAGGGTTTCGGCCCAGGCCGCGGCCCGCGCGCGCTCCACGCGCTCGCCGGTATAGCGCGCGCCCAGCGTCCGGGCCGCGACGCTGCCGGTCGGCGTACCGGTTCCTGTGTCCGCGCCGGCCGCGTCCGCGCCGGCCGCCTCTTCGCCCAGATCGGCGGCGGCCCGGCCGGTATCCGCCTGCCACGCCTCTTTCAGCCGGCGCTGCTGCCGGCGGATCTGGTGCAGCAGGCGGCGTTCGGTCTCGTCGCCGGGGGCCATCCGCCCGGTCGCGGTCAGGCCCCGCGCCTGCTGAAAGGCGCGCAGCCCGACCCGCACCGCCGCCCGGCGCGCCGCCGCCGGCTCGCCGATTCCGCGCACCGGCGGGGCGAAGCCGATGCGGGCAAGGTTGCGCTGGGCCTGCAGCAGATCGTCGGGGGCATTGACGCCGCCCCGGCCGACCGGGCGGCGAATGCGCGGCGGCGGCACCATGCCGGCATCCCGCCCGGCGCCGCCGCTGCCCGCCGCGGCCGTGCCGGCCGCTTCGCCGGCTGCGTCCGCGCCGGCATCGTCCGGGCCCGCCTTCCGGCCGGCGCCGGCGGACCGGGCGGTGCCATAGATTTCGGCGGCCCCGATCGGCCGGCCCCCGCGCGGCCGATCGAGCAGGGCGTGGACGGTCCGTTCGGTCGGGCCGTCGGCCCGGACGATGCCGTCCGGATAGAGGCCCGCGGCAATCTGCAGGCCGCGCACGGCGCCGCCGAAGCCGGGCATGTAGCCGTCGGCGGTACGGGCTTCCGGGAAGCGCGCCATCGACCAGCTGTGGCCGAGCCATGGATCGAGCCCGGTCGCCCGCTGGAGCCGGCCGCCGAAGCTGGCCAGATCGTCGGCGCGATTGCGCTCGCCGGGGCCGATGGCATCGATGAGTCGCCTGTTATTCATGTTTTGTTCTTTCCGGTCGAAGGGAAGGAGGAGGGGAGCGCCGGGCCGCGGCGCCGATGCGGGGGGCGGACGAAGGCGGCGCGGCGGCGCTATTTCCTGTTCTTGTTCTTCTCGCGCTCGATATGGCCGAGGCCGCCGATCACGCCGTGCGACAGGCCGAGGGCCGCCTTCAGCCCGGCATTCTCGCGGGCGAAGCTGGCGTTCTGGAGCGCCCGGCGGTTGCTGTTCTGCGCGCTCAGCAGGCCGGCCTGGAGGCCGAGCTGCCGCGCCTCCGCGGCTTCGGCGCCGGCCTTCGCGCTCTTGCGCTGCAGGCCGGCGATCAGCGCGGCGGCCGAGCCGGCGCCGGCGCCGATGCCGGCACTGCCGAAGCGGGCGCGCCGGGTCGCGAGCGCCTCCTTCAGCCCCTGCCTGCGGCGGCGCTCCTCCGTCTCGTGCTGCAGCTTCGTCTGCTGCGCCTGCATGGCGTATTCGCGGTTGCGCGCCTCGATCTGCCGCGCTGCCGCCCGGTTGGCCTGGTCGGCGGCCATGACGGCGCTGGCGACGGTGCCGATTGTGGAGACCGCGGTCGAAAAAGCGGCAAGGGAAGCCATGGCATGTCCTTTCGGGTCGGGTGGACGGCGCAGCCCCTCAAGGGGCCGCGCCGCCGCCGTTCAGTCGCCGACCTTGTATTCGGTCGAGACGGCGAGGATGGTGAAGGGCAGGGGATCGTCCTGTTCCAGCGACCAGGGCGGCGCGGTGCCGCCCAGCCAGCCGAGCGCGCGGACGGCGATATCGCCGGTAAAGGCCGGCGGCGCCGTATCCAGCACGCCGGCCGCGCCGAGCGCGCGGAACGGGATCGTTCGCGGCCCGGCGCCGGTATCGATGCGCAGCATCCGCGTATCGAGCAGGCGAAAAACCGCCTCGATCGCGCGAATCGGCGAGCCGTGGCCGGTGCCGCGCGGCGTCGCGACCACCGGCGGCAGGGCCCGGACACGGCTGGCGAAGGGCAGGCCGGCCGCGATGCGGGTGGCCGGCCGGTCCAGCGCAATGGCGCCGTTGCGCACCGTAAGCGGCCGGTGCACCGCATCGTCGGCGACGATGGCGACGGTCCGGCCCTCCAGATGGTCGAGCCCGCGCCAGACGCGCCGGCCGGCGCTGTCGGAGCCGCTGAGCGCCGAATCGGCGGCCAGCGCCGGATCGAAGCGCTCGATGAAGCGGCCGCCCGGCCGCTCGACGATGGCATGGACCGTATCGTCGACAACGGCGATGGAGCGGAACCTGCCGTCGGTCTCCTGCCGGCTCCAGCCGGTGACCTTCTCGGCCCGGTAGACGGTGACCGTCGCCAGCGTGCCGTCTGCCATGACGATATGGAACAGCCGGTTCAGCGGGTCGTAATCCTGGTCGATGGGGGTATCGATCAGGTGGCGCGCCAGCAGGGCGAGGTCGTTGGCCTGATAGGCCTGCTCGACATCGGCGAACAGGAACTCGCGCAGCTCGCGCCCGTTGCGCGCCGCGAACAGGGTGGCGCCATCGACATCGCGCGGCGGCACATGCCGCTCGACCGGCGATCCGATGCGCGTCTGCCGCTTGAGCTGGATATTGCCGGGGGTGAGCGGGTCGCCGGTCGCCATCCATTCGGCGCCGGAGGTCAGAACCTGGAGATGCCGGCCGGAGAAGACGGCGCGGATGGCGTTCACCTGGTCGCTCAGGATGGCGAATTCGATACTGTCGTCGTCCAGCCCTTCGCCGAGGTCGAAATTGAACAGGTCGCCGGATTTGGACAGCCAGATGCGGTTCGGCAGGTCGCGCGAGCCGCCGATGACCAGCCGGTCCTGATGGAAGGCGACCGTGGCCGGCCAGCCCCGGCGGGCGGAGAAGGCCGGCTCCTCCCAATCCGCCGTCGCCTCGATGGAGAGAAGGGGCTGTTTTACGACGGCACTGGCCTGCACCGGCGATTCGACCGCCGTCACCTCGACCTGCCGGCCGCCGATGCGCAGGCGCTGGCCGGCATGGCGGCTGTCGAAGACGGGCTCCGACGCGGCGAGGGTTATGCGGGCGCCGAGGTCGGTTCCCGACGGCCGGAGCGTGATTCCGGCCTCGGCGAACTTGCGCCAGGGCTGGCGCAGCGCCAGGCCGATATCCCTGTCGTCCTCGTCTTTGGCCTCCTCTTCGACAAAGCGCCAGGCGGCGGCGCGCCAGTCCTCGATGGCGGCCGGGCCGCTGCCGATCAGCGTGCGCGCGATGCTGAGCGGCGGCGTATCCGGGTGGGTCATCAGCAGCGTATCGGCGCTCTGGGCCCAGGCGACCTGGCCGATCTGCGCTTCCGTCCACGGCGTCGGCAGGTTGGCGATCCGCGCATCGCCGGCATGGACGGCGAGGTTGCGGTCGGTGAGCGCCAGCAGGCAGGTCTGCCGCGTATTGAAGGCGAAGGCGATCAGCCGCCCGGCCGAGGCGGTGCCGGCATCGGTCCACAGGTCGAAGCCGCCGAGCGAGACGGTGGCATCGTCCAGCGCCGCCGGGCCGGTGCGCGCAATCCGCCAGAAGCGCGCCGTTACCGCGCCGCCGC
Source organism: Alphaproteobacteria bacterium (assembly GCA_965221475.1). Classification (GTDB taxonomy): domain Bacteria; phylum Pseudomonadota; class Alphaproteobacteria; order Bin65; family Bin65; genus Bin65. The sequence continues at coordinate 2,726,819 of OZ244891.1, forward strand.
CGGGCCCGGTGCGGCGCACGGATTCGGCCCGCCCGGTCGCGGCGAAGGCCGGGCCGAAATCCAGCCAGGCGCCGGCGGCGTCCAGATACTGGATGCGGAAATCGGTCGAGACCGCGCCGCCGTTCAGCGCGATGTCGCGCGCATCGGCGAACAGGACCGGGCGCGGCGCGCCGAGATCGAAGCGCACGGCGATATAGGGGTCGGCGGTGCCGATGGCGGCGGTCGTCACCAGCCGGCTCGCCGGGTCGCCGTCATGGGCATGGGCCGCCTGGCCGCCGTTCGGCGCACTGGCTGCGATGCCGGCCGCGACCGGCGCGATGGCGTTGTGCAGCCGGCCGACGAAGCGCAGGCCGGGGCGCCGGGTCACGCCGCCGGTCGGCAGGATGAAGACATTGCGCAGCAGCGCGGCGCCGTTCGCATAGGCCGCCAGATCGCCGCGGCCGAGCAGTTCGGGCGCGATCTCGCCGGCGGTGAAGCTCGTCTTGGCGAGGCGCTGCCGGCTCATGGCGCGGCCCCGGTCGGGATCGCCGGGCGAGCGGCCGGCGGCGGGGCGGGCATCCGGGCGCGCGGTCGCGCCCGCCGCCCGCAGGGAAGCGGAAGCATGCGGGTTTCCTTTCGGTGGTGTGGGTGGGTGGCGGCGCCGGGGCGGCCGGTGCCGATGGGCCGGCGCCCGGCCGGTCAGGCCGTGCAGGGAAGAGCCGGTTACCGGCGCCGGCCGCCGGTCACCGGGGGTTGCCGTATCCGGCTTCGTATTCTTCCGGCTTCGCGCCGCGCCCGGTCGTCGATGGGCAGGTCGGCGTTGAATCAGTCGAGTTTGCGATAGACCGTACCGTACTCGTCGGCAGGGCCGTATTTCTCCTCAAATTCCTGTTCTGTCACGAGCCTGCTGCAAAAATCCGAAAAAGACTCGGCAACCGGATGTAGTATAAGATGTTCGTCGTCGGTATGTCCATTATAGACGTTCGTTTTGACAATCGGTGGATCGATTCGCGATACACTTAAGTCGAATGCAAGATCGCCACCGATTTCAATTGTAGTAAACGGAACGACATGAGGTGCGCTGAAGTCGAACTCATACATTGCATAGACACGATGTATGCAGTATGTCTCGTCTCCTTCATAGTGATTATCAGGCAGTAAGTCGTAATGAAGAAAGACGCCGATCTCATTCAGCCAGCTTTCATATCCAACCCGCGGATGATGCTCCGAATAGGGAAATCCCAACAAACCGCTGACGGCGCATCCCGCATGTCTGGTGATGAAGGAAATATATTCTTCGGGAAACGTCGCGCCGACCCGGTCGGCAAATGCCTTGACCTCCGCCTTCGTCGGCACTCGTACCGGCGGCTCGAAGTTCATTGGATAGGTGAACCTGGCAAGTCTTTCGGTCGCCACGACGCGCTCTCCTCGATGCTGGGGCCTTGCTCGCCAGGGCTTGTTCCTGCCATCGCAGGCGAAGCAGGTGTGGGTATTCCTATCGACCGGCATCACGCGATCTGGCCTGGCGGCCGTCCAGCACCCGCTTACCAGGGCTCGCCATATTTGGGTTCGAACTCTTTCAGCATCATCATCCGGTCGAACAGCTCGGCCAGCGAATCGGCGATCGGTTCCAGAATGAGTTCATCGTATCTGGGATCCCAGTTGTACCAGAAATAAACATTCGTGCGAACGATCACAGGCTGTGTTCGTGACGCGCGGAAGTCGAACGCCAGATCGCCACTGCTCAGGCACTGCCAAAAGGGAACAAGAAGCGGTATATCGAAAGTCTCCCTGTACCATTCATATCTGTATTCAATTGAATAATCGCCCTCCCGACTCCTGTCGTAATGGAATAATGTGCCAAGCTGATCGAGCAAGTGGCCCATCGTCCCGTCCAGGCGTTCGCCATACTGGATATAGCCGCCATAAGGACAGGGATAGCGTCCCGCATGCCTGACGACAAGGGAGATGTAATCTTCAGGGAACGTCACGCCGAGACTGTCGGCAAACGATACCACGTCCTCTGCCCTGGGCCTGCGGACTCTCGATTTGGAGCATTCCGGATCGACGCAAAAGGTCATATGCTCAAGAACCATGTCTCTGCGCTCTTTTTCTATCCCTTTTTGTTATATATTCTTCACCGGTATAAGAAGCGAATGTGCGTTGGTTTTTAGATCCGGAACGGTGGCGAAAGCCGGCTAAAGATTGGGGCCGTACTTCGATTCGAATTCTTCCAATGTCATCATTCTATCAAAAAGATCGGCCAGGGAATTGGCAACCGTTCCCAAAATGAGTCTGTCTTCTATCGGCTGAAAACCGTAGATGCTTGTCATAACAATCCTGGGCTGCGTTCGGGAAGCAGTAAAATCGAACGCAAGATCGCATATGGGAGCATACCGGCTGAATGGAACGATATATTTGGTGTCATACTTCTTACTGAACAATTCAGGACAGTATTTATTGTACCACTCATAGCAACATTGAATCGAATATTTTGTATCTCGCTCCCTGTCGAAGTGACAGAATGTCCCAAGATCGTCAAGAGCAGGCCCCATACTCCCATCGCTCCTTATCCTGTGTGTCAGGTAGCCATAATCCGGCCCCACAAAATGCCCTGCATGTTTTACTATAAATGATATATAAATTTCAGGAAATTTTACTCCGATACGGTCGGAAAATGCTTCGATCTCTGCCACCGTCGGCATGCGAATCGGCGAAGCGAAGTGATCCTGATAGAATTGGAAAATTATATTATCCCGCAACATGACGCAGCCTTTCATTCCTGTTTTGTTCACCAGATGTAATTGCCACCGACATGGGCAAAGCGATCATGCGTTGCCGAATCGACCAGAGTAATCCGGCCCACCTGATAGTCATGGTGGATTTTCAAGCCCAAATCGCTGTCGATTCTGCCGCTCTTCCTGAAGCGTTCGATTTGCGACTGTGTCAGTCCCATTGCCTTAAGCTCCGGCCATCGGGTTCAATCCTTCGCCAGCTTGAGCAATTCATTACGAATATAATTCTTTTGCGCATTTCTCGTCATCTTTATTTGCCCCGGCGGCAGCAGGAACGAGGCTTTGGCCTTGAATTCGGGCAGCCCGTAGGGGTTGTAGTAGACCGTCTCCTTGAATACCGGCTTTCCGCCGCCTTTCCTGTTCCGCACCACGATGGTGATCAGGTTGCCGCCATCCTTCGTTTTCTTGTAAGTCACATCTTTCACCAGATCTGGATTATTGTCAACCCTCAGCCCCGTGCCGCGCTTCGGCATCCGGTTCAGCTCGACGACCGACCCGTCCTGCCGCCGCCTTCTGCCGTACCGGCCGGTCAAGCCGCACAAGGAAGGGCCGGTTGCCGGCGCCGGGCCGTTCGGGATGGGCGAAGGAGGTGTGAGTGTTCTCATTGACCGGCATCACGCGGTCTGCCCTGGCGGCCGTCCAGCACCCGCTTACCAGGGTTTGCCATATTTGGGTTCGAATTCTTCCCGCATCATCATCCGGCCAAACAGCTCGGCCAGCGAATCGGCGATCGGTTCCAGAATGAGTTCATCGTATCTATGATCCCAGTTGTACCAGTGATCGACGTTCGTGCAAACAATCGAAGGCTGGGTTCGTGACGCACGAAAGTCGAACGCCAGATCGCCATCGTCCAGGCACCGCCAAAAAGGAACAAGAAGCGGTATATCGAAATTCTCTCTGTACCAGTCATATGTATATTGAACGGAATACCCGCCCTCTCGATCTTTATCGTAATGGAATAGTATATCGAGCTGATTGAGCACGCGGCCCACGGTCCCGTCCAGGCGCTCTCCATAGTCAATATAGCCGCCATAAGGACAGGGATAGCGTCCCGCATGCCTGACGACAAGGGAGATATAATCTTCAGGGAACGTCACGCCGAGACTGTCGGCAAACGATACCACATCCTCTGCCCTGGGCCTGCGGACTCTCGATTTGGAGCATTCTGGATCGACGCAAAAGGTCATATGTTCAAGAACCATGCCGACGCACTCTCCCCTTTTTTCTTGTTTTGTTCCCCCATCCTTTTCGGCCGCCGATATGGGCAAAGTAGTCGTGGGTCTGGGAGTCGACCAGCGTGAAGCGTGCCAAACCATAGTCGTGATGCATGGTATGACGCAATACCTTTTCGATAGAGAGGCCCCTCGCCAGACGCCTGATCTGGCGGCGGCTTGCGCCCATGCGCTTCAATTCAGGCCAGGAGGCTTTGTTCCGGGCCATTTCCTGGATTTCGTCTCGTATCCATTTCTTCTGCGTCGTCTCCGACATTTCGAAGAGTTTCGGCGACAGCAGAAACGAAGCAATGGCCTTGAACTCGGGCACTCCGTAGGGGTTGTAGTAGACTGTCTGATTGAAGATTTCCACCCCGTCGGCGCTGTTGTCCCGCACGATAATGGTGATCAGCTTGCCACCATCCTTCGTTTCTTCGTGAATCACATCTTTCTCCAGATGGGGTTTCTTGTCAACCTTCTGCTTCAGGCCGGCCTTCGGCGTCCGGTCGATCCTGATCTCGTCCCCTTGGGGTGTTTTGAAAAATCCCTTCCCGTCCCTCTTGAATAACCGCGCCTCGCCGATCCTGGCCGTTCCGGCCGGATCGAGAAGCGCGCCCGCATTGTTATTGCCGCGCTCCACGATTCCCCGGGTCCCGTTGCGATGCTCCCGCCACAGATCGTCGTTGACGATTTCTTTCCTGAGTTTCGGCATATAGGCCGAATCGGCGAAATCGCCGTCGAAGAGGTGATGATCGGTCTTTCCCTGCCGCGTCGCCGGCCGGCCGAGGCGTTTTTCGAGGCCGGCGATAATCGGGTCGGCGTCGGCGCCGAGCTTGCGCGAGACCCGCCTCAGGCGGGCGACCAGCCTGCCCCCGGCCTTGACCGCCCGCGCCCAGGGCAGGATGGACAGAAGCGATATGCCGGCCTGCCGGCGCAGTTCGGCCGCCTTATCGGTATCGCCGGCCCGTTCCGCCGCCTCGGCCTGCCGGAGGAAGTTGTGCGCCCGGACCGCCTCCTTGATCTCGCCGATCACGGGCGCGAGGTCGGTCAGCAGGTCGAAGCCGTCGCTGAGGCTCTGCGTGAGGTCGTTCCAGTTCCGGGCGGCAGTGGCTTTAATCAGCGCCCGGTTGGCCGCCGCCACGACGGCCCCGGCCCGGTCGCCGGCAGCAGCGTCGCCGCCGGGGCCGCCGGCAAAGTCCGGGCCCGACAGCACCAGCCCGATCGCCACCGCCTTCTGCCGTACCGAAGCCGGCAGCCGCGCCCAGAGTTTCGGATGCTCCCGCCGGAGGCGGTTGACCTGCTGCGCTGCGGCGACGGCCAGCCGGGGCGGGCCCGTCTCGCTTGCGTCGGGATAGACGAGATTCCAGGCCTCTCCGCCGCCATAAGGGGTCAGCCTCATGCCGCGCCAGCGCGGGGCCGGGTTGACCAGCAGCCCTTTCAGCCAGGCGTCGAGCTGCCGGGGCATGGCGCCGAGCTTCCGGGCGATGGCGAAGCCCTCGTCCATGGCCGCCCGGCGCCCGGCCGGGTCCTTGAGCGCCGCGGCGCGCGATGCGAACCGTTCGGTCGCCGCCTTCCGTTGCGCCGCCAGATGCTTGCGCGCGGCTTCGGCCCTGGCCTGCTGCCACGCTTCGATACGGCCCAGCCGGTACTTCAGCCACGCCTGTTCGGCCGCGGCTTTGGGAGTCGAGCCGGTCAGGGCCCGGAAGACGGCGGCCTCGACCGGTGCCGTGCCGGCGGCGAAGGCAGGCTTCCTGACGAACAGCCGCACGACCGTTCTGCCCGCCCGGTTGGCGACGAGGCGGTGCAGCTGCCTGTCGAAGGCGTCGATCAGCGCCCCGTGCGCCCCGGCGTCGTTGCCGGCCTGCTTCAGCGCGGCGCGCAGCCCGGCCAGTGCCGCGATCAGCGCCTTCGGATCGCGCACGCCGTGGCGTTGTTCGAGCCCGGCAAGCTTCCGGTCGCGGAACCGGTCGATCCAGGCCCGGGGCGGCTTGAGGGGCAGCCGGGCCGGATCGTCCTTGCCTCCGGCGCCGGCCGGGGCTGCGGCCGGGTCTGTCGGAGCCTCCGCCCCGGTACCGGCGGAGCCGGCATTGCCGGATTTGTCCTGGGAACCGGTCCGGGGCGCCGCTTCTGAAACGGTCCCGGTATCGTCAATCGGGCCGTTGTCCGGTGCGTGCCGGTCGGGCGCGCGGCTGCCGGCCGGACCGGCTTGGCCGCTGCCCGCCTGGCTGCTGCCGGGCCGGGCGGCAGCGGGCGCGGGCGTGTCGGCCGGCGTCAGATGGCGCGGATCGAAGCCGGCCTGCCGGGCGTCGTTCAGAACGGCGCGCGCCGCCGTGCCGAAGCGCGCGGCATCCGCCTCGTGCCGCCCGGCGGCCCGGTCGTGGCCGGTGCGGCGGGCGCGTTCGGCCCTGTCGCGCGCCCGGTCGGCCTCGCGCCGGAAGGCGCGATAGCTTTCGCGAAACGCCGCCAGGCGCTTGGCGCCTTGGGAAGCCTGCGCCGCGGCGGCCCGGTTCTGCTGGTATTTTGCTCTGGCCCGGCGGACGGTGTTGGCGGTGGCCGGCGCCGTATGGCCCGGCAGGCCGGCATCGGCCTTCGCCGCCGTGGCCGAGAGCCCGGTATTGTAGGCCGCTTCGTCGTCGCCGTGCCGGTGCGCCTGCTCGTTGCTGCTCTGCTCGATCTCCTGCTCGGCGGCCAGGAACCGGCCGCCGACCTCGCGCCACTCCGCGCCTGTCAGACCGGCCAGCTGCCCGGTCCGGTCGGCTTCGGTGCTCCGGTTGAGTGCGGCGCGGCCCAGATTCCCCAGATCCTGGTCGCCCTTCGTGGTCCAGCCGGCCAGAATCTCATAGCGGTCCGGTGCGCCCGGATTGCCGGCGGCGGGGCTCGGCAACCGGTCCCGCCAGGCCTTTGCCGCCGCCGGGTCGGCCGGGGCCAGCCCGAGCCAGCGGCGGGCGATGGGCGAGCTCAGGGTATCGGGCCGGACCAGCGCGGCCCGGCTCTCCGGGGGCAGCCGGTCGAACGGGCTGCGGGGGGCGAGCGGGATCGGGAAGCGGGCGGTGCGCCGCAAGGCGGCAGGGCGGCGGGTGCCGGCCGGACCGGCCGGATCGAAGGAAGAAGCGAGCATGCGGGGGCGGAAAATCCTGAACGGGCGCGCGCAAAAGCGCCCCGCCCCGGAACCTGGGGCGGGATTTCGGCGCTTCGCGCGGGTGGGGTGGAGCGGCGGGACGGGTGCGGCGCGCGCGGTGCTGCGGTGGCGTCAGGCGCGCGCCGGGCGGCGGCGGTTCAGGCGGCCGTGCCGCCGCCATGGGCGGCGATCAGGGCGAAATCCTCGATCGCGCGCGGCGTCTCCTCCTGGGCATCGACCAGGCGGGCGTGGCGCCAGCTCGCCTCGGCGAGCGTCTCGAGCAGCTCGGCCCGGCTCGTGCTCTCGGTCACCGGCAGGCAGAAATCCGCCGCCAGCCGCAGGATCAGCGCCTGGTCGAAATAGGGCGGGAAGGTGCTCTCGTCCGGCCGGAAGATATAGGTGAGGGTGACGGCACCGGCGTTGGCGTGCAGCCGCCGCTCCTGAATGCGATAGGGCAGGCCGCGGCCCCTTCCGTCGGTCCCGGCCGAGAGGGCGCGCAGAAAATCCGCCGGCAGCTGGAAGGCGTGGCTGAAATCGGCGACCGGCACGGTGCTGAGCCGGGCCAGCCGGGCCTGGCCGGTGGCGAAGTTCCAGGCATGGGCGCTCAGCAGCGCGTCGCGCGCCACCGGGTACAGGTTGGCGCAGATTTCGGCCTCGGCCGTGCCTTCGTCGAACGAGGCGATGGACCGGGCGCCGAGGCGAAGCAGGGCGCGCGAACACAGCGCAATGGCGGAAAGGGCCATCGTCGGGACTCCGTGACAGTCGGTGGAACGGTGGAACGGGCGCCGTCAGGCGGCGCCGGGGGTGTGGCAGCGCGGCCGGTTGTACGCCGGCGCGCCGGGCCGATATTCGCGCCAGGCCGACTGACCGCCGGAGCACTGCCGATGCGCGCCCTGCGCCTGATCGAGGAAGAGAAGCTGTCGTTCGACGATATCGCCGAACCGCCCGCGCCCGGCCCCGGCGAGGTGCTGGTCGGCATGCGCGCGCTCTCGCTCAACCACATCGACCTGTTCGGCGTGCGCGGCATGGCCTTCGCCAAACGCGAACTGCCGCTGACCGTCGGCGTGGAAGGATCGGGGGTCGTCGAGGCGGTCGGGCCGGGTGTCGATCGTGTCCGGCCCGGCGATGCCGTCATCGTCTATCCGGGCCTGTTCTGCGGCACCTGCCGGCGCTGCAGGGCCGGGCAGGAAAATCTGTGCGAGAATATCGGCGGCATCATGGGCTTCCATATCGACGGCCTGGCGCGCGAACGCCTGCTGGCGCCGGCGGCGCGGGTCCTGCCGGTGCCGCTGGGCGTGAGCCCGGTTCACGCCGCCTGCACCACCGTCACCTTCGCCACCGTGCAGCACATGCTGTTCGACAATGCGAAGCTGGAGCCGGGCGAGACGATCCTGGTCCACGCCGGTGGCAGCGGCATCGGCTCGACCGCGATCCGCATGGCAAAGGCCATCGGCTGCACCGTGATCGCGACGGTCGGCAGCGCGGAAAAGGCGGCGAAGGCCGCCGCGCTCGGCGCCGATCATGTCATCGACTATCGCGCCGAGCGCTTCGAGGGCCGGGTGCGGCGGCTCACCGGCCGCAAGGGGGTCGATGTCGTGTTCGAACATGTCGGGCCCGACACCTGGGCCGGCAGCCTGCTGTCGCTCAAGCGCGGCGGCCGGCTGGTGACCTGCGGCTCGACCAGCGGGATCTCGGCGCCGACCAATTTGTACGCGCTGTTTCAGCAGCAGCTGCGGATTATCGGCTCGTTCGGCTCGAACGTGCGCAACTGCCGGGAAAGCCTCGACAAGATGGCCGCCGGCCTGACCCCGGTCATCGATACGGAGATCGCGCTGGACGAATTTCCCGTCGCCATCGAGCGGCTGCGCGCGCGCGACGTGTTCGGCAAGATCGTCGCCCTCTTCTGACCGGTCCGGTCCGGTCCGGGCGAAGCGGAAATTCCGGTCGGCTCAATGGCGGTGCCGGGCGGGGCAATCGCCTTCGCACAGGCAGACCCATTTGCTGTTGTGGCTCTTCACCTGGCGCACCGTCTCCGGCGTGTCGTGCCGGGCCGAGAAATAAATCGGCCGGAAGATGCGGCAGCCGGCGTCAGTCCCGGTTGAAGCGCCCGTGCAGGCGGCGGTCGCGAGCGCTGCCGGAATTAGCGTCAGTTTCAGCGCGGTTCGCATGGTCGATCCTCTCCAGGGTCCGCCGGTCGAATTCGGCCTGGCGGCCGCGCGCGCCGCGCTGCTCGGCCGAGCGGAGCGCGCACCACAGGACGAGGCCGACCGCCGCGACAGCCGAGGCGGCGGCAAGCGCCCGGCGGACCGGCCCCGAGCGCCACAGGATACCGGCAAGCGATGCGATGGCGGCGAGCATCAGCGCCAGTCCTCCGCGCCGCCGTGCCAGCCGCCGCGCCGGCCGGCCTGCCAGCCGGTCCGCCGCACGCCCTGCCAGACATAGATGCCGGCCGATGCCGCCACGATGCTGCCGAGCGGCCACATCAGGGCGGCGGCGTTGGGATCGACCGGCCGGCCGCCGATCATGTTGGCGATGCCGGCGAGGCCGATGCCGAGAAAGGTCGAAAGGCTGCCGCCGAACATGATGGCGAGCTTGCGCCGCCGCCGCACCCATTGCGGATGGTCGGGATCGGCCGGCCCCGGCGCCCGGTCCGGCTTCGGGAAATACGGTTGCGGGCCGGCGGGCGACGGTTGCGGGCCGGTCATGCGCACGCTCCGCCGGCGGCCGCCCCGGCCGGCAGCTTCAGCAGCGCCCCCGGCCGGATCGGCCGGTCCGGGCCGAGATCGTTCCAGTCGCACAGGATGGCGACCGGCAGGCCGTGCCGCGCGGCGACCGTTCGCAGCGTGTCGCCGGGCCGGACTTCGCAGTGCCGGACCGGCGCGCCCGGCGCGGCGGCGGCACCGGCGGCGGCCGGCCCGCCCCGGTCCGGGCTCCGGCCGCCGTCCCAGGCCTCGACATCGGCGATCCATTCGTCCCGGTCGATCAGATTGCCGGGGCAGGATTTCCACCGTTCGCCGAGTTCGCGATGGAATTTGACGGCGTCGCCTGGCCGCAGGCCGAAGCGGCGGCAGACCAGCGCACACAGGCCGATGGCGGCGTGGCGCTGGCGGGCGGTCGGCCGGTCGTGCACCCGGTCCTCGACCGTCTCGAAATCGCCGATCATCTCGAACATCAGGGGGTGGCGGCGCGGCGTGCCGTTATGGCCGCGCGAGCTGGCCGGCGGCCGGCGCCAGTCGCGCCCGGACCAGACCGAGCCGTCCGGCCCGACCGTCTCGTGCTGGGCGATATCGGACCAGCCGAGGGCGCCGGTGTGATAGCGGTGCATCCCGGCGACGCAGCGCTGCCCGCCGATCCGGCGGAAGGTCTCGTGGTCGGGCCGCCAGGTGTGGTGGACATGAACGCCGGTCAGGCGCGTTGCGGCGAAGTCGAAGCGGTCGAGCTCGGCCGCGAAGCCGCCGACGGTGCGGCAGCGGAAGGGCGGGGGCATGGCATCTCCGGTTCGGAAAGGCGGGGGAGAAGGAGGGGCCGGGCGGCGGCTGGCCGGCGCGCCGGTCACAGGGCGGCACGGCCCTGCACGGCGAAGGCGAGCAGGGCGGCAACGACCGCGGCGAGGATCATCCAGCGGACGCGGCGGACATCGCCGATCACGTCGTTGGCTTCGGCCCGGGTGACGAAGCGGCGCTCCGCCCGCTCGTCGCGTCCGCGCAGATCGTCGGCCAGCGTATCGATCTTGCCTTCGATGGCGTCGATCCGCTGCTCGACCGTCCGGTGGCGCTCCTCGATGCGGATCAGCCGCTCGCGATCGCCATTGCCGAGCAGGCCGAGCGACCGCGCCTCGATGCGCACGGCGTCGCGGACGGAGTCGGCGAGGCGGTTGCGCACCGTCATGGCCGGTCCTCGCGGCTGCCGGTGCAGGCGGCGCACAGGCCCGGCGCGGCAGCGGGCGCCGGGCGGAGCAGGGCCGCGACCGGCGCATCGGCGCCGCACCGGGCGAGGCCGGCGGCCGGCAGTGCGGCCAGCCCGGCAAGGATGAGGGCGAGGGCGCCGCGGCGCGGCGACGGGCAGGCTGGGGAAATCAAGGGCAGGCTCCATGCCGCCGCCGGCCGGGGCAGGGCCGGCCGGCGGTGCGGCTGAACGGACAGGCAGGTCACGCTTTTTTGGCGGTGGGGAAGGCGTTGCCGACACCGACGCTGCCGCCGGAAACGCTCCCGACATGGAACAGGCCGGCGCCGGCCGTGCCGCCGGTCGCGGTGTTGGCCAGCAGCATGTCGCCGGCGCGCAGCATGTCGGCGGCCGCGTCGAAATAGCCGTCGCCGGCCAGGCTGGCGGCGCTGTCGGGCGTCGTGTAGTGCCACAGGGTGAAGCCGTTGGCGTAGGCCAGTACGCTGAGATTGTCGCAATTGCAGGCCATCGGTTCGGTCCTTTCGGTCGGTCGGTTGGGAAACGGGACAGGCCCCTCCCGCCGTGCGGTGGTTACGGCGGGAGGGGCCGGCGCCGCCTAGCTCTCCAGGCAGCGCATGGTGGCGACGCCGGCGGGGTCGATCAGGACGGCGCCCTGGCTCATGCAGTTGGAGACGAACCAGGCCGCCCGGTCGCCGTGCCAGGTGACGTCCGACTTGACGTTCTGGCCGCTGGCGTGGCCGACCGCGGTGCGGTGGTACCAGTGGCAGAAGCGCACCCCGTCGGCGTTGCGGGTCAGGCCCGAATGGGGCATCCACAGGGTGCCCAGCCATTTCTTGGCCTGGGCGCCGCGCCACGGCAGTTCGTCGGCGCCGGCATAGTCGGCGTCGGCGAATTCCTTGATGCCGAGCAGGTCCGACCACTGCTTCCAGCCGACGATGGCGAAGCGCTCGCCGTCGTCCGGCACATCGGCCTCGCCGAGCCGCTCGAAGGCCGCCAGCACCTTGGCCCTGGTGAGGCCGTCGCCCTCCTCGCCGGCATGGGCGGTCGAGCGGTCGAGGGCGGCGACGATCAGCTCGTCGGTCTTGCGGCCGAGCGCATAGGCGCCGGCATTGACGACGACCTGGCGTTCGCCATGGGCGGTCTTGAGCTCGTCGAGCTTGTCCACCCAGTCGCCGGCGTAATAGTCGGCCAGCGTCACCTCGACCGGCGTGTGGTCGACATTCATCACCGGCACCTGGCCGTGGCGCGCCTTGGTGGAGGCCGTGCCCTTGCCGACTTTCTGGAACACCACGGAGGCGCCCTTGACGCCGTCGCGCGTGCGCACCGTCTTGCGCAGCTTGGAGCCCATCCGCTGATAGGCGGCGTGGACTTCGGCCTCGTACTGTTTGGAGAAGGAGTTGTTGACGTCTGACGCCATGACAGCGGTTTCCTCGTTCCGGTTACAGGGGGATTGGCAGGCGTCCCTGCTGGCCGGTTGTCAGCCCGGAACGCCGGCAGCGCGGCGGGCGCGCGAGCCGGCGGGGCAGGCCGGGAGAAGGGGGACGGCCGGGCGAGCGATGCGATGCCGGGCCCTGCCCGCCGGGCCCCGGCGACGGTCGCAGCCGCAACCGGCCGCACCCGTGCAGGGCGTGCGGATCAGGATATGACGGGGTCGGAAGTGGATCCCGTTGCCCGAATGCGGTGAGGCCTGGGCGGCACCGTCCGGGGTTGTCCGGCCGGGGCAGGGCCGGCATCGCGAAGCGGCCGGCGCAAGCGCGCTCCGACATTGCGGAGCGGCCTGTCCGGCACTTCCGTCAACGCCGGGCGCTCGCCCGGATCGGGTGCGTCTGCCGAACGGCAGGCGCACCGGTGGCGTTGACAGGACTGTAGATAGGCGGGCGGAGGCGAAAGTTCAAGGAAAAAATGCGTATAAGTGCATTTTTTCTTATTGAGCGCCGGGCGGCCGGGCAGGCCGCCGCCGTCGCCTCACTCGACGACGACCCGGTGGATGCCGGCGCCGCTGCGCCAGGCGAGCGGGGGCCGGCGCGCCGCCGCGAGCCGCGGGAAGATCACCGGCTCCGCCTCGAGGCAGCCGGCCACGGCGTCGAGGGCGTCGTCGCGCCCCGAGCCGGCGAGCGGCCGCCACGACTGCATCTCCTCGCCGAACGGGCCGGCCAGCACCCGCCTGTGGGCGTGCACGACTCCGGCGGCGAGGCGCCCGTCGAACGCCTTGAGGATGCGCGCTTCCTTCGCTTCGGAATTGTGCGCGGCCTTTACCGAGATCGGCGCCGGGCCCAGCACAGTGCGCAACAGGCCGGGCAGGAAGACGCCGGGGCCGTTGCTCTCGACATTGACCGAGGTCAGCAGATTGGCTTCGAGGAAGGCGGCGACCTGGCGGCACTGGGCGGTCGCCGGATCGTCGCCGGACGCCGGATCGTGCCACAGATAGCGGACATCGTGGATGAAGTAGTGGCCGTCCACATCGGTGAAGACGCAGGCGATGGCGCTGGCATCGCGCTTTCGCTCGCCGCCATAGGCCGGGTCCCACCAGCAGGAGGCGGAGCGCAGCCGCCGGCCGGCCAGGAACAGGCGCTGCTCGCCATTGGCGATATGCAGATCGAGCGCCGCTTCGTAGGGCTTCACCCGGCCGATATCCAGCCGGGTATCCCCGGCATCGGCCGGCTGCAGCATCATCTGGCTGGCGAAGCGGATCGGCCCGGCGCGCCGGCGCAGCGTTTCGATATGCGCCCGGTCGAACCGTTCCGGCCAGAGCGGCACCCCGCCCGGATCCATCACCGGCAGGACCAGGCGCTCATAGCCGTCGAGAAAGGGGCCGTCCTCGCCGGGCGCGAAATCGTCGGCCGGCGTCCGGGCGTGCCCGGCGCTGTAGATCGAATCCCGGACATGGGGCGTGCCGACGAAAATCTGCGTGCCGCCGGGCGTCAGAACGAACTCGATCTCGCCCAGGCGCTCGCGCAGCTTCTCGCGCTTGGCCGGCGTCGCGCAGGTCCGCGGCACTTCGACATCGTCGCAGACGACGATATCGGCCCGGGCGCCGGTGATATTGCCCTCGAGGCCGGCGACCAGCATCGAGGCGTCGCGGCTGTGCGGCGAGGCGGCGACGGAGAACCGGTCGGCCGACCATTGTTCGGGCCGGCGCGGCCGGGCGCCGCTGGAGGCCGGATGCTGTTCGATCGCCTTGCGCGCATGGCGCAGCATGCGGCGGGCCAGCGCCTCGTCGGCCGACAGGGTGAGCACCCGCAGATCGGGCCGGACGGTCAGCAGCCAGGCGCAGAACAGGCCGACGATGGTCGATTTGCCGGCGCCGCGGAACGCCATCAGCAGGAGCCGCCGGCGCCGGTGGAACCATTGCCGCTCCAGCCACTGGGCGATCTGGCGATGGTGGCGCGGCGTTTCCTCGTCGCGCAGCCGGTTCCAGTCGCGCACATAGGCGAAGAAGGAGGGCTGCCCGGCGCCGGAACCCGCCCCGCTCATGCGATCCGCCCCGCCGGGCCGCGGCTACGGGGCATCGATGGCGTCGATGGCGACCAGCAGGGCGGGCCCGTCCGCTGCCAGGTGGAAGGCGGTCTGCCGGCCTGTCAGGTCGATCAGGGTTTCCGGCGGCAGCAGGCCGGCGCCGTCGCGCACCGGTCCGTCGGCGACCAGCAGCCAGTCATGGCCGGACAGGTCGGCGCTGCGCACGCCGGCCGCCAGCAGGATGGCGGTTTTCGCCCACACGCCGTCGTCGCGCGGATGGGTGCAGACATAGCGGCAGCCCTCCGGCCCGGCGGTGAAGCGCCACAGGCCGGTCGGGATGGCGGGCGGGCTGACGAAGCCGCGCCGCCGCGTCTCCACCTTGCCGTCCGGCCGTTCGACCTTCAGGCTGCCGGCCAGCACCACCATGCCGAACGGATGATCGACGACCGCACTGCCCCGGTCGTCGGAGGCGATGCCCTCATAGGCGTGGTCGGGCGGGTCCTCGTTGAAGGCGAAGATGAAGCGCCCGGCCCGGAAGGTTTCGACCGCGTTCATGCGCTCGCCCTCCGGCCGCCGTCCACGGTGCGCATCTTGAAGTGGCGCGCCTCCCGGTCCGGGCGGGCGTTCATGGCTTCGCAATAGGCGGCATAGTCCGCCGAGACGTCGATCTCGCCGGCCAGCACGGCCAGCTCCGCCGCCGCCGCCTCGCACACGCCGGGCGCGCTGCGGGCGCGTTCGGCGCGGGCGGCGTGGTGGCAGGCCAGCGCCTGGTCGATGACCTCGTTGCGCAGGGCGACGCCGCGCAGCGGCTTGTAATTGCCGTCGAGCGGCAGCGGGAAGGCGTGGGCCGTTCCGTTGACGGCGACCCGTATCGCCCCCGTCTCGCAGTCCAGGCCCTCGATCCGGATCAGTACCTGTTCAGCCATAGCGGCAGTCCTCGCAGCGATAGTGGCGTTGGATGGAATGGGCGATAGCGATCCTGCGGCCCTGCAGGGGCGCGAGCCGGCTGTAGTCCGGCGGCCCGCTGCCGGCGAGCTCGCGGCGCACCGTCGGGACGATCCCGGCGACCATGGCCTCGATCAGCAGGTCGGGATCGACCGGCCGGCCCTGCCAGTCCAGCGGGATTTTCAGGCCCAGGCGATAGCCTTCCTCGTGCCGGTCGTTGAGCCGGAAGGTGACGGTGCCGCCGGCGGTATCGATATGCTCGACGACGAGAAAGTAGCGGCTGAAATCCGGCACCGGGCCGTTTCCGCCGCCTTCCCCGCTGTCCTTCGGGCCGTCCGGTCTGCGGCGGAACAGGCGCCGCCACGCCGCGCGCAGCGCCGCCCGGCGCCGGCGGCAGCCCGCGCAGGCCGCCAGGCGCGCTCCGGGCGCCCGGAATTCACGAAACAGGACCATTGCGGACCCCCTTGCCGATCCAGACGATATTGGCATCGCCGACGATGGCGGCGCCGGCCGCGCCGCCGCTGCCGCTGCCGGGCCGGCCCTTGCCGCCGCCCGCCCTGCCGCTGCGGCCCCGGCAGCTGCCGCAGCCGGAGCAGTACCGGGACTGGCCGGACGAGCCGGCGGTCGGGGCGTCGGGACCATAGCCGGTGCCGCCGGCCCCGCCGGCGCACCAGACGATGCTGCCGCTGCAGCTGTAGTTCTTGGTGCTATAGGCCTTGCTCCGGCAGGTATCGGAGGAGCCCGCCGCGCCGCCGCCGCCTCCGCCGTTGATTTCGCCGCGATTGTCGACGCTCAGGGTTGCGCCGGTCCCGGCCCTCACCTCAAGGGCCGTGCCGCCGGCAGCGGAGGAGGCGCCGCCCCGGCCGCAGATTTCGCCGCGGTTGACGAGGCCGATGCGGCAATGGCGCGGAAAGGCGGCGAGATCGACCAGCAGGCCCGGTGCTGCGGTCGTCGTGCTGCGGATCCGGACATTCGGGGCGATGGCAACGGCGATATCGGTTTCGCCGCGATAGCCCCCGGCGGTCAGCCAGGCGTGGAGATCGATATCGGCTGCGCCGGCGGCCATGGCGAGGCTGAAATATGTCCGCCGGCGCGCCCCGCCGAAGCCCGAAAGCTGCGTGAGTTTCAGCATGGCGCCGGCCTCAATCGTCGTTGGCCGCGTCGAGGCCGAAACGGACGAGGACGCCGAGCAGCTGAACCGCGGCGGCCAGGCTGTCGCTGGCGTGGGCGGCGTCGCGATGGATGCGGAACTGCACCAGGGCGGCGCCGGCCCGGTTCCCGGCGGCGGCGATGGCGGCGCTCTCCGGCGACCGGTGCAGATCGTCGGCGGCGTGGAGCGCGTCTTCCACCGCCACGGCGGCCGGGAAGGCGGTATCCAGCGCTTCGTCGTCGCCGATGGCCGCGGCCTGGACCATGAAGCGCACGCTGCCGCTGCCGCTCCCGGCGGTCCACAGCAGGCGCAGCGTGAAGTCGCCTCCGTTCCATCCCCTGGGCATGGCCAGCGCGAACTGGGCGTATTGCGGCATCGCCGGATCGAATTCCAGACTTGTCAGCATCAGCCCGCCGGCGAGCTTGCGGGTGACGCTTGCCGGTTCGCTGCCGGTCTCGCCGGTCATGGCGCCGGCCGGCACCCAGGCCGTATGGCGGCCGAGGGGGTTGATCCGCGCTGCGAGATCGCCCGCATCGACCGACGACCGGGTCGCCAGCGCGCCGAGGCCGAGCGTCCGGCGCGCCGCCGCCGCGTCGCCATCGTCGAGCAGGGCGGCGGCGAACCGGGTCACCGGCGTCGGCGGCGGGCCGCCGGCGGCAATCGCGCCGCCTTCGGCGTCGAAGGCCAGATAGCGGCCGGCGCGCTCGTCCCGGACGGGCAGCGAGAGCCTGACCGTCGGGTCGGTCGGCCCGGCGGTCAGCGCCCGCGCGGCTTCGTCGGCGATCTGCTGGATCATCGCAATCTGGCGGTCCAGCTCGTCATTGATGGAGCGGGCCCGGAAGGCGCCGCCCTCCTGGAAATCGGTCGAGCGCTCGACGGCGACGATCCGCTGAAGCGTGATGCGAACGCCCGCCGCCGGCGCCGCCTCGAACGTTACCGAGCCGCCGGACGACCGGCCGGCGCCGTGCACGGCATAGCCGGCCTGCTGCTCCGTCTCGTTCAGGAAGACGGTCAGGTCCGCCTCGTCGAAAATGGCGAACGGATAGTCGAAGGTCCTGAGATTGCCGTCGGCGAGATATTGCACCCGCGGGCGGACATCGCCGATCCGGATATGGTCGGTCATCGGGGAGACTCCTGGGTTGGGGGAAGGGCCGGGGCCTCAGTCGGGGTAGAGCCGCCGGAAGCCGTCCTGGACCCTGGCGATCAGGTCCGGATCGTGGTCGCGCCAGTAGCGCGGATCGTCCATCAGCCGGCGCAGCGCCGCCTCGTCCACCGCCGGGCCGGCGCCGCCGCTGCGGCTGAGAAGGTCCGGTTCGCCATGGCGCATCATCCGGTGCATGGCGGCGACCCCGGCCGGGGTTGCGGCCAGGGTTTCATAGAGGTCGGCGGGCAGGGCGGCGGCGCCCCACTGCCGTGTCTGCTCGGCCCTTGCCTCCCAGTCCTCGCCGGGAAAGACCTCGCGCAGCTGGCGCTCGCCGCGCAGGCCGGCGATCTCGCCGGCCATCCGGTCGAGCAGCGGCAGGACATGCTCGTGCGCGAGATCGTAGACGAGCTGGGCCTGGTTCCGCGTGAAGCCGTTCGTGTGCAGGATGCCGTTCAGTTCGGCATCGCTGCCGAGCCAGGGATGGTCCGAGACGATGCCGTAATCCGCCGGATTGTCCGGGACCGCGTCTTCGAACGCCATATCGGGGTCGGCCGGCGAAAGGCCGTCCTCCGGCTCGAAGCCGGGGTCGAAATCGGTGTCGGGATCGCCGTCCGCATCGGCATCGGTTTCGGGTTCGCCGCCGGGCGCGCTGCCGGCGTCCGGCGCCGGGTCGGCATCGTCGCTCCGGCCGGCGCTGCCGCGTTCCAGATGCGCGCCGGCGCCCAGGCGCCGTTCGAGCGCCATATAGGATTTCATCAACGCATCGACGCGCAATTCCCCGCTGTCCGGGTCGATGAACTTGGCCGGCGCCGCCAGGGCCGGGCCGGCCTCCGGGCCAGTGGAAACGGGGCTGTCGGAATCGCTCCGGGAAAGCTCGGTCATCATTGCCTCCATGGGAAAGAAATCAGTCGCCGCGGCGGCCGCGCGCGATCAGGGCTTCGAGCCGGTGGACCAGGCGGCGCTGGCCCTCCAGGTCGCGCAGGGCCGCGTCCGGCACCAGCGGGCCGCAGACCCGCCCGGTGGTGAGCGCCCGCAGATGGGCGAGCAGCGTGCGCCCGTCCTCGCCGGCGAAGCACCGGGCGGCGGCGCGGGCGATATCGCGCAGCCCGGCCTCGTCGGCCTCGCCGGGCGGCGTGCCGCTCCGGCCGGTCTCGTCGAAGCCTTCCGGGTTCCCGGTCATCGCCGGGCTCCGCTGCTACCCGCCCGGTCCGCAGCGCCCGGCCCGGCGAGCGGCCCGGCAGGGGGCGCGATTGCCGGGGCCGGCGATACTGCGGCCGCGCCGCCGGGGGCGGCGAGCGACTGCAGCAGGGCGAAGCCGGGATTCGGTGCGGCGGCCGCCGGGCCGGCGCCGGGGTGCGCCAGTGCCGGCCCCTGGGCCGGTGCGGCCGCCGGTGCCGGTTCCGGCGCGATCAGGGCGGCGGGGACGCCCAGAATCCGGCCGGCCCAGCGCGCGGCCCTGGCGGCATCGACGGCGGCCGAACCGGCCGGGCCGAGCCGGCCGACCAGTTCGGCCCAGCCGGTCACCGTCCGGATGTCGCGATGCGCCTGTTCCTGCGCCAGCGGCGAGGCGTAGGACAGGGCGATCGTCCGCCCGTCGACGCTGACCGGCGGTATCTCGCGCCGCCGGCGCAGGATGGCGAGGCCGCGGTCGATCAGCGGGCCGAGCAGTTCCGATTGCAGCCGGCCGAAGGTGGCGCCGAGCAGGCGCGCCATTTCCGCCTTGCGCTCCAGCACCTCGGTCGCGGTCATGCGCGGGCTGTCGATCTGGCCCAGCTTGTCGACCAGCAGGGCGCGGCGGATGCGCTGGCGCAGATCGTTCAGCACCAGTTCCGAAACGTCGAACCGGCCGGGCGCGTCGAGCGGCTTCAGGCCCTCGGAGCCGACCGCCTTGGGAATGACGACGCCGGGCGACAGCTTGATATTGGCCGGATTGATGACGCCGTCATCGTCGGCCTGCCACATGCCGGTGACGGCGATGGAGGCGTTCTTCAGGACGAGCTCGACGACCTTGTTGGCGGTGCGGATATCGGGCAGCGCCTTCATCACCGGCGACCGGCCCCAGGCTTCGCCGGGCGCCTTCATCCAGCGGAAGGCGATGGCCGGAGATTCGGAAAAGACACCGGTGGCGAGCGGCCGCCCGGTCGCGGCACGCCGGTCCGGCGGGTCCTGCCGGAAGGCGGTGTAGCGGACCTTGCCGTCCTGCCGCCGGGTCGCCTCAATGACGGCGATCCGGCGGTCGGCGCCGGCCTCGCCGCCTTCGGCGCGCGCCCGTGCCTCTTCGGGCGCGAGCGGGGCGTCGGGGAAGCGCTGCAGAAAGCGTTCGAGCGGCAGATCGGTGCGCCGGAAGACGGTTTCCGGCCGCCCGGTTCCGCTTTCCTCGATCCAGACATCGGCCAGCGGCATGGCGCGGAAGCGGAAGGCGCTGCCGGCGCCGGGCGGCGCCTCCTCGAACAGCAGCACGGCGGTGCCGCCGGTCACCAGGTCGAGATAGCACTGGTGCATTTCAACCAGGAAATTGGAGCGGTCGAAATGGCCCTGCAGGGTCGCGCCGATATCGTCCAGCACCGGCGCGGCATCGGCCGCCTCGTCGGCGGGCAGGTCGGTGCCGGCCGTCAGATTGAACCAGCGCGACCAGGGCGGCGTCAGCTCGGCCAGCAGGCTGGCGGCAAGCTGGTCCACGGCATCGGGCGCGGTGCCGTCGAACAGCGGATCGGCGCGCCGCGCTTCCGGCGTCGCGAAGCCGCTGCGCAGCGGCAGGGCATAGGTATAGCAGTCGCGCCAGATCGGCTCCCAGTCGCGCCGCGCTGCCTGCAGGCGCCCGAACTGGCGGCGCAGCCGGGCGACGGACTCTGTTTTCCTGTTTTGTTCCTTCATCGGCCTATTCCCCCAGCAGGGATTTTCCGCCCGCCGCGCCGGCATTGCGCAGGCTGGCAAGGCCGCGATGGCCGGTGCGGATCGTGCCCGGCCGGCCGCGCCGGCGCCGGTGCAGCGCTTCGAGCCGCGCCTTGCGCTTCTGCGCCTCGGGGTCGGGCGCTTCGAGCACCGGCGGCGGCGGGGGCGGCGGCGCCGCGGGCTGGGAACCGAACAGGGCGGACATGGCATTCTCCATCGGCTGCGGGCGCAGTTCTGGCGTTGACCGGCCCCATATGGGGCGCTCGATCCAGGGTTTCAAGGAAAAAAAACATATTACAGGATTATTTTTCGGAAGCGCGGAGATGGCGGAACAGCTGCCGCGGCGTCCAGACCAGGGGCGCGCGCAGGCCGAGCGCCCGCTTGACCGCCGCGACACAGGTGAACGGGCCGGGCGGCGCGCAGCGCAGCGGGGTCGGCGCCAGGGCCGCGACCACGCACTGCATGCCGCGCCCCTCGTAATGGCCGCGCAGGTCGAAATCGGCCGCCACGTCCTGGACCGTCACCTCGGTGCGGTGGGACAGCGGGTCGAGGGTGATCCAGCGCCGGCCGTCGTTGAAGGCGATGAAGCAGTGGCGGAAGCCATCCGCCAGCCAGCGCAGCCACCAGATATCGGTATTGCCGGAGAACACGACCAGCGCCTCGCGGTAAAGCGGCGGCGCGCTGCCGGTTCTGCCGCCCTTGCCGGCCCCGCCGGCCTTCACGCGACGATGCCCTTGCGCCGCCACACGGTGGCGAGCAGGTCCAGCGCCTCGTCCCACAGGCGCGCCGCCGCCTGCTCGCTGCGCGTGCGCCGGTCCGGCGCCAGCAGGCGGCGGCCATAGCCGGCAAGGATGCGCAGATGGCGCGGTTTCAGCCGGCCGGCCGCGCCCATGCGCTCGGCGGTGACGATCAGATCGTCGGGCGAGCAGGGCCGGGCGCGCAGCCCCAGCCCGGCGACGAAACGGGCGCCGTCCTCCCGGGCGACCAGGCAGCTCATGGCCCAGAACCAGGCTTCCTCGGCGGTGCCGAACGGTTCGGCGCTCTCCTGGCGATGGGGTGTGTGGGCGAATTTGGGCCTCTTCATCGGGCGGTCTCCTCCAGCGACCGCGTCCATATATTCTTGTTATGTTCGCATTACAAGGGTTATATTCATATTTTGCCGGCCGCGAGACGCCGGATCGCCCGGATTATAGACAAATTTGCCCGTATGGCTGGATTTTCCGCCGATTCGGTGTATTATTCCTATTGTGACGGTCCGGCGCCCGCCGGGCGGCGCCGGCTTCAGCGGGAGGCAGGAGCATGTTGACCCACGCCGATGTCTGGGATGCCATCGACCGGCTGGCGAGCCGGTACGGCATGTCCGTATCCGGCCTGGCGCGCCGGGCCGGCATGGACCCGACGACCTTCAACAAGAGCAAGCGCACAATGCCGGGCGGGCGGCTGCGCTGGCCGTCGACCGAGAGCGTCTCGAAAATTCTCCGGGCGACCGGCGCCCCGGTCGAGGAATTCGCCGCCCTGCTGGCGAATGCGGACGGTTCCCTGCCGGCGCGGCGCATTCCGCTGATCGGCCACGCCCAGGCCGGCGACGATGGCTATTTCGACGATGCCGGCTTCCCGACCGGCGCCGGCTGGGACGAGCTGGATTTCCCCGATGTCGGCGATCCCCATGCCTATGCGCTGGAGATTTCCGGCGACAGCATGGCGCCGGTCTATCGCGACGGCGACCGTATCGTCGTGTCGCCGGGCGCCAGCGTCCGGCGCGGCGACCGCGTCGTCGCCCGCACCGTCGGCGGCGAGGTGATGGCCAAGGAACTCCGGCGCATGACGGCGAGCCGGGTCGAGCTCCTGTCGATCAATCGCGAGCACGGCGACCGCGATCTGGCACGCCGCGAGATCGAGTTCATCCACCGCATCGTCTGGGCGAGCCAGTAGCCCGGGCGCCGGCTGCGCTTGCGCCTGTGCCTGCGCCTGCGACGGGGACACCCCGTTGAAGCGGCGGGACCATCCGGGCTAGGGTGCCGGCTCTTCCGGCCGGGCGGTGCCGGATGCGGCCGGCACAGATTTCGGATTTGGATATGCCCCAGAACATTCAGAAGGACGCGGAAGGCGCGGCGTGGACCTGGTACGACGGCGACTGGCACGACGGGCCGGTCAAGGTCATGGATGCCATCGGCCCCGGCTCGTGGCTGTCGTCCAGCGTCTTCGACGGCGCCCGCTATTTCGACGGCGTGGCGCCGGACCTGGATATGCACTGCCAGCGCGTGGTCGATTCGGCCCGGCTGCTCGGCCTCGAGCCGACCCGGACGGCGGAGGAGATCGAGGCCCTCGCCTGGCAGGGCATCGAGCGTTTCGCGGCCGACCGCTCGCTCTATATCCGGCCGATGTTCTTCGCCGGGGCCGGCTTCGTCGTCCCGGCGCCGGGCAGTACGGAATTCGTCCTGGTGCTGGAATCGATGGCCATGCCCGAGCCGACCGGGTTTTCGGCCTGTCTCACCCGCTTCCGCCGGCCGAACCCGGAATCGGCGGTGACGGAGGCCAAGGCGGGCGCGCTCTATCCGAACGTCGCCCGCTGCGTCCGCGACGCGCTCGACAAGGGCTTCGACAATGCCGTGGTGCTGGACGGCAACGGCAATGTCGCGGAATTCGCCACGGCCAACCTGTTCCTGGTCCGCGACGGGGTCGCGGTCACGCCGGCGGCGAACGGGACCTTTCTCTCCGGCATCACCCGCTGGCGGGTCATCCAGCTGCTGCGCGAGGCGGGAATCGTCGTGGAGGAACGGCGGGTCACCTTCGCCGAAGTGCTGGAGGCCGACGAGCTTTTCTCGACCGGCAATTACGGCAAGGTGCTGCCCTGCATCCGGGTGGAGGACCGCCATCTGCAGCCCGGCCCGGTCGGCCGCATGGCGCGCCGGCTCTATTTCGACTGGGCGCACAGCCTGCCTTCGCCGCTGCGCCCGGCGGCCTGATCGTCCCGCCGGGGCCCGTCCGGGGGCCCGGACATGCAACAGCCCTCCCGGCGGGGGCCGGGAGGGCTGTCGGCAGTCGGGTTGCCGGCCGGTCAGGCGGCGGGGCGGAAGGCCTCGCCGATCTTGGCCAGGCGGGCCTGCAGCGGCTCGGAGACTTCCGTCGCCAGGGTCGCCGACATTTCCGACAGGCTGGTCGTCTCGGCCACCAGCTTGTCGAAGGCGCTGCGGACCGTTTCGGTCTGCTTCTGCAGCAGCTCCGGATAGGACTTGGCGGCGACCAGGTCCTTCGCGGCGGCGGCGGCATCGGCCATCGCAGCCTGATTGAAGGCGACGACTTCGCCGGCCATGGTCTCGGCACCCTTGCGGGCGATCTCGCTGGCGGCGAACAGGGCGTCGAGATTGCCCCGGTTCCAGTCGGCCATCTCGTCGATCTTCGGCGCCATGGTCGGCCACATGCGGCTGCACTGCTCCTTGGCGGCGGCATAGAACTTGTCGACATTCTCGGTCAGCGCGTCGGCGCCGGCCCGATAGGCCTTGTCGACATTCTCCTTGCCGGCGCGGAACGCCTTCTCGGCGCTTTCCTGGCCGGTCTTGACGGCGGCTTCGAACTGCTCGACGCCGGCCTTGGCAAAGTCGGCGGCCTCTGCCTTCTTCGCGGTCCTGGCGGTTTTGGCGGTCATGATCGTTTCTCCGTGGTGCGGGGATCGGTGGTTCGGTTTGGCGGTGCAGCGCGGCAAACCCGTTGTGCGCTGCAACATGAGGCCATATGTATGCCGCGCCGCAGCAGTGTCAAGAAGAAAATTGTGCAGCGCACAAATTTTTTCTGTTCAGAGCCGAATACAGGGGAATTCGGGCGCCGCCGGGCGGCGATCCGGGGTCAGGAAGCCCGGAGACCGTCCCCGTCCAGCGCCTTTCGCACCAGCGAGACAAAGGCCGGCAGGCCGTAGAGTGCGGCGAAGGAGCCCATGCGCGGCCCCTGGCTCTGGCCGAGCAGAATCTCATAGAGCGCCCGGAACCAGTCGCGCAGGCTGGCGAAATCGTGGCGCTTGCCGACGGCATAGAACGCGCTCTGGATCTCCTCGCCGGGCGTATCGTCCGGCAGCCCGGCCAGCACCGACGCCAGGTCCTCGAGCGCGGCCCGCTCTGCCGCCGTCGGCGCCCGGCAGGATTTCGCCGGTTCGACAAAATCCCGGCAGTAGGCGACGGCATGGTCGGCCAGCCGGTCGAGCAGGGGGTGGGATTCGGGCGTCGCCCCCGGCGCATAGCGCGAGATGAAGCCCCACAGCACGGCCTTGTCCGCGGCATTGACGACGCCCGCCAGATTGAGCAGCAGGCTGAAGGAAAGCGGCGTCGAGTGCGCCGGCGGCCGGCCGGCATGAATGTGCCAGACCGGGTTCTCCGCCAGCTCCGCCGCCTCCTGCGCCCCGGCCCGGTCGAGAAAGGCGAGATATTCGTCGGTCGCCTTCGGGATCGCGTCGAAGAACAGGCGCCGGGCCCGCTTCGGCTGCTGAAACATGAACAGGGCCAGGCTCTCGTGGGGCGCGTAGCGCAGCCATTCCTCGACCGCCAGGCCGTTGCCCTTCGACTTGGAGATTTTCTCGCCCTTGTCGTCGAGGAACAGTTCGTAGGTGAAGCCGGCCGGCGGGCGGCCGCCAAGGGCCCGGCAGATGCGCCCGCCCAGGCGGACGGAATCGATCAGGTCCTTGCCCGACATTTCATAGTCGACATCGAGCGCGGTCCAGCGCAGCGCCCAGTCGACGCGCCACTGCATCTTGCAGCCGCCGTCCAGCACGGAATGTTCGAACGGCGCGCCGACCGGTTCGCCGGCACTATCGACGCGCTGGAAAAGGGCGGTGCCGGCGGCCGGACGGGCCTCGACGACGACGGCGTCGTGAAGCACCTGGCGCCGTTCGCCGCCGATAGCGTCGTCATGGGCGCTCACCACCGGAAACAGCGGCGAATAGCTGCGCCGCCGCGCCTCGCCGAGTTCGGGCAGGACGATGCTGCGAATCTGCCCGTATTTCTCCAGCACCCGCAGGATGGTGTCGTTGAAGCGGCCGGACGCGTAGGCGTCGGTCGCGCTCAGAAAGTCGTAATCGAAGCCGAAGCGGTCGAGAAAATCGCACAGCCGCCGGTTGTTCGCCGCCGCAAAGCTCGGCCCGTCGCCGAACGGGTCGGGGGTGGCGCTGAGCGGCGAGCCGTGGCGGACCGTCCGGCCCTCGCCGTCCCGCGCTTCGGCATAGGGCGCCAGCCGCTCCCGGTCCGGGATGTTGTCCGGCACCTTGCGCAGCCCGTCCATGTCGTCGGAGAAGGCGATCAGCCGGGTCGGCATGCCGGTCAGCGCCTCGAAGGCGTGGCGGACCATCGTGGTGCGCACCACCTCGCCGAAAGTGCCGATATGCGGCAGGCCGGACGGGCCATAGCCGGTTTCGAACAGGACATGGCCCTTGTCCGGCAGCCGGCCGTTCAGCCGCCGGGCGAGCGCGCGCGCTTCCTGGAACGGCCAGGCCCGGGCGGCCTCGGCGATATCGGGCCCGATCGACATGGGCCCTACCTATGCCGCACTGCACAATCCGTCAACGGATTCTGAGGAGCAGAGCGGCTTTCGGCTTGCCAGCCGGCGGTTTGATGCTAGCATTGGCGGAAGAAGCCGGACAGCGAGCGGGAACATGGCCGACGATAACGGGACAGGCGATATCGCCATGGAAAGTGCCGCTTCGGCGCCGGCCGGCACAGAGCCGGAATTCTATCTCAACGGTATCGAGATCGGCTTTACGCTTTCCGATGTCCGGGTCCGCGCCATGGTGGACGGCCGCCCTGCCTGCCTGCTGCATATGTCCTTTACGACTGCGAAGACACTGGCCGAGCATCTCGACAAGGCGGTCTCCGCACTCGAGAAAAGGACGGGCCGGCCGATCATGACCATGGACGATATGAACCAGAGCCTTGAGGGTCATGACGGGCAATGAGCGGGACCGGTTATAAGTCTCCACTCCCGAATTTGGTCTGGGATGCGAAAGTATCCAGCAGGATTGCGAACCGTGCCCTGTCGTTCGCCCGGCTGCCCGACGGCTGGCATTATGGCGAAGGGCGCGGGGCGACGGAGGCGGCGGTCGCCAGCGCCCTGAAATCCCTGTCTGTACTGGACGGGCATGGTGTCGATGAGCGCGATATCGAGGTTTTTCCCGATATCGAGGGCGGCATTCTGGTCTCCGGATATCCGGCACGGGGAAGCCTGGAAATCTTTTGTCGCCCGGACGGCCGGATCGACATTACGCGGGAAACCGAAGGCGAAACCGAATATGAACTGGACGATGCGTCGTGGGATCGCCTGAAGGATTGTGTGAAGGTACAATGGCAGAAGTCGAGGAAATCATTCGGCTTCTCCATCCCAGGCACTTCAGCAGAAAAGAACAGCGATTCAAGAGCCTGGCATTCAAAAACTCCTCAAATGACGGTGGGGTTTCCGTTATCGATTCAAAGTGTGCGCGAGATCACAGCGGGACGGAATGCGCGCATATACTCCACTATTACTTCCCCGGAGTTTCGGGAGAGCCGCCCGTAATCTGGCGGATCGCCACAGCCATTCTGCCGCCGGAAGTTCGGCTGGAGCGCACGCCGTCTGCGTCCGGCGACCATTGCCACATCAATCTTCACGGCCTCCCGGACAAGGAGTGCCGGAGGATGATCGTACAGAAGGGCCGCGACGGGCTGGAAGTCTGCGACGGGGAGACGCATCGTCCGCTGACGGATGACGATATCGCCCGCTTTCCGGTCTGATTGCCGGCCCCGGACGGCAGCCGGAATACGGGCCCGCCCGGTCAGGCCGGGGGCAGGCGGCCGGCGCGGGCGAGCAGGCGCTCGGCCCGGACGATAATCGGCCCGTCGATCATCCGGTCGCCGAGCCGCACGACGCCCCTGCCGGCCCGCTCGGCCTCGCGGGCGGCGGCGACGATGCGCCCGGCCGCCGCCACCTCTTCCGCCGACGGCGTGAACACGCGATTGAGGCGTTCGACCTGGCCCGGATGGACGGCAAAGCCGCCTTCGGAGCCGATCTGCCGGCCCCGGCGCGCGGCGGCCTCGAACGTATCGAGGTCTTCCAGATTGCCGAGCGTCTCCGGCACGATCAGGGGCACCAGCCCGGCGGCGCGCGCCGCTTCGGCCAGCGCCAGCGCCGTCATCGTCTGCAGCTCGACCGAGGGCGGTGCCGCCATGTCGGCCAGATAGTCCTCGATGCCGAAGCCGACGGCGACGGCCCGGCCGCTGGCGCGCAGAATGGCGTCGGCGTCGCGCACGCCGCGCGCGGATTCGATGAGCGGCACCAGGCGCACGCTGCCGTGCGGTAGCCCCCGCGCCGCTTCCAGCTCGCCGATGCAGGCATCGACCACCCGGATATGTTCCGCCGAGCTGCAGACCGGGAGGACGATGGCCGCGGTCCCCGGCTGCACCGCATGTTCGAGGTCCTTCAGCATCGGCCGCCAGGGCTGGTTGATGCGGACCAGAACATCCGGCCCGGCGGCGGCGAGCCGTTCGATGGCCGGCGGCAGGGCGGCCCGCGCCTCGTCCTTGCGGGCCGCGACGATGCTCGCTTCCAGGTCGAGGACGATGGCGTCCGCGCCGCGCTCGCCTGCTTTGGCGAAGAAGCGCTCTTCGAGCACGGGAATGAACAGGAGCGAGCGCCACATCGCGCGATCCCCGTTAGACAATGCCCGCTTCGCGCAGCCGCGCGCGCTCGGCCTCGCTGCGGCCGAGCAGGGCGAGAATTTCGTCGGTATGCTCGCCGAGCTGCGGCGCCGGCGAGCGGATCGTCCCCGGCGTCGCGCTCAGCCGCGGAAACGGCGTGTGCAGCGGAATCGTCCCGTGATCGTCGTCCGGGAAATCCTCCAGGACGGCGCGACCGCGGATATATTCATGGTCGATCAGGTCCGTCGGATCGCAGATCGGCCCGACCGTGACGCCCCCGGCGGCAAAATGGTCGAGATTGTCCTGCAGCGTCCGGGCGGCGATGAAGCCGCCGACGATGGCATCGAGGGCGTCCATATTCTCGACCCGGTCGCGGCCGGTGCGAAAGCGCCCGTCCTCGACCAGTTCCGGGCGCCCGATGGCCGTGGCCACCTTTTCCCACATGGACTGCATCGAGGCCGACAGCGCCAGATATTTGCCGTCGGCGCAGACATAGACATTGCGCGGGGCCGCGATCCGGCTCCGGTTGCCCTCGCGGATCGGGATTTTCCCGTTCGCCCGGTAATGCGCCGCCCAGGGGCCGATGACGCTGAACAGGGGCTCGAACAGGGAGAGATCGATCACCTGGCCGGCGGCCCGCCCCTTTTCGCGCGCGAACAGGGCGACGACGGCAGCGCCGAAGCCGGCAATGCCGGCAACCATGTCGGCCAGCGCCATCGGCGGCAGCAGCGGCGGCTTGTCCTCGAAGCCGGTCATCGCGGCGAAGCCGGTCATGGCCTCGACCAGGGTGCCGAACCCCGGCTTGCCGGCATAGGGGCCGGTCTGGCCGTAGCCGGATACGCGGACGATGACGAGGCCGGGCTGCGTCTGCCACAGCGCTTCGGGGCCGAGCCCCCATTTTTCCAGCGTGCCGGGCACGAAATTCTCGACCAGCATGTCGGAGCGCGCGACCAGCTCATGCAGCAGCCCGGCGCCCTCCGGGCTTCTGACATTGAGGGTGAAGCTCTTCTTGGAGCGGGCATATTCCTTCCACCAGACCCGCCCCTCGCCGAAATCGCGCAGATCGTCTCCGCTGCCCGGCCGTTCGACCTTGACGACCTCCGCGCCGAAGTCGGCGAGCATGTGCGTCACCATGTTGCCCGCCGCCAAGCGGGTCATGTCGACGACGCGAACGCCGTCCAGCGGGCCTTTCGCGTCGGGCCGATAGCGGCCGTTCTGCATTTGCCAACTCCCGTAACCGGCGCCGGAGCGCCCGCTCCTATCCCATGACCAGGCCGGGCAGCCAGACGGAAAGGAACGGCACATAGGCAACCAGCGCCAGCACTACAAGCTGAATGAGGAAAAACGGCAGGGATTCCCGGATGACCTCGGTCAGGGGCGCTTCGGAAATATTGGTGACCATGAACAGGATGATCCCGACCGGCGGAGTGAGCAGGGCGATCCCCAGGCACAGGACGAAGACGGGCGCGAAGTGGAGCGGCTCGATCCCGACCGCCTCGACCGCGGGAAACAGGACCGGGACGAAGATGAAAATCATCCCCAGCGTATCCAGCGCGCAGCCGATGATGAGCAGGAACAGGATGACCAGCAGCATCACCAGCTTCGGATCGGTCGTGATCGCGGCGATCAGCTCGACCAGCTGGTCGCCCATACCCGTATTGAGCACGACCCAGCTGAAGAACGAGGCCGGCGCCAGCAGGATCAGCAGATTGCCGGCGCCCTGGCTCGTCTCGACAAAGAACGCCCGCATGGCCCGCCACGACAGCTCCCGGTAGGACAGCGACACCAGAAAGGCATAGAGGCAGGCGAGCACGCCCGTCTCGGTGACCGTGACCACGCCGAACAGGATTCCGCCGACGACGATGGCCGGCATGGCGAGCGCCGACAGGCCGGATACGGTGGCCTGGGCGATTTCCTGCATCGACGACCGGCGCGCCGCCCGCGGATAATTCCGCTTCACGCTCAGCCACAGGGAAAGCGCCATCAGCCCGAAGCCCAGCAGCAGGCCGGGGATGGCACCGGCCAGGAACAGCGGCCCGATCGGCACCTCGGTCATGACGCCGATCACGATCATGGCGATGCTGGGCGGGATGATGTGACCGATGGTGGACGAGGCGCCGGTGACGGCCGCCGCATAGGCTGCCGAATAGCCCTCCTTCTTCATGGCGGGGATCAGGACGCTGCCGATGGCCGAGGTATCCGCCACGCACGAGCCGGAAACGCCGGCAAAGAACATGCTGCCGGTCACGTTCACCATGGAAAGGCTGCCCGGCACGCGCCCGATCAGAACGCGCGAGAAGTGGAGCAGCCGGGCGGTCAGGCCGCCGGAGGTCATGATGGCGCCGGCCAGATAGAACAGGGGTATGGCCATCAGCCCGTAATGCTCCAGCCCGACCACCATCTGCTGGGGCAGCATCACCAGCATGTCGAACTGGCCGGAGACCACGAGATAGAACAGCGCCGCCATTCCCATCGAGAAAGTGACCGGAACGCCGGCCAGCATCAGGACCAGCAGGGCGGAAAAGAGGATGGCAATATCCATGAAATTCACCCGTTCCGGGTCGGCTCCCGATCCTGAAAATAGAATTCGCCGATCTGGCGGATGAAGACCCGGACGATTTGCAGGAACATCACGCTGCCGACAATCGGCACGACCATGAACAGATAGTCGCGCGTGAAGGGCAGGGTGTCGTAGATTGCCGAGGCCTGCAGTTCGACGATCTCGAAGCTCTTGTAGATGACGACCAGCAGAAACAGGGCGCAGGCCAGGCTGATGCACGGCATGAGGATGCGCCGGACGCCCAGGGGGAGAAACTGCTCCGCCAGCTCGACCCGGATCTGGTTCCGGTCGCGGATTCCGGTCGCGCCGCCGAGCCAGACCGCCCAGATGAACAGGAACAGGGAGAGCGGAGTTGCCCAGACGAGGGGCGCCGAAAGAACGTAGCGGTAGAAGATCTGCAGGCAGAGCACGATCGTCATCGCCAGAAAGGCGAGGACGGCCAGGGTATCCAGGGTCCGGTCGAAAATATGCAGGATTTTTCGCATCCGGCGCTCCATCCGGGAAGCCGCCCGTCCGGCGGCTGCGAGGGGCAGGCCCTCCCCGTTCCGCGGAGCGGGGAGGGCCGCACCCCGGCTATTTCCTGAATTCGGCCAGCTGCTTCTGGATGCGGTCCATGAAGCCCTTGTCCCACTTGCTGCCGTCCAGGCCGGCCCAGACCTTCCTGGCCACGGCAACGAACGGGGCCTTGTCGACTTCGATAACGGTCATCCCCTTTTCCTGGATGCCCTTCAGCCCGTTCTCCATCGCCTTCTTCAGTTCGGTATCGTTATAGTCGGCCGCGACCTTCAGCCCCTCGCCGATGGCCGCCTTCAGACTGTCGGGCCATTCCTCCAGCTTCTTCTGGCCGGCGAACAGCATCCAGGCGCCCAGCGCATGGTCGGTCCGGCTGAAATATTTCTGCACGCCATAGAGCCCGCGCGGATAGACGATCAGGATTCCGTTGTCCTGTCCTTCCACCAGGCCCGTCCGGGCGGCGGTGAAGAACTCGGAAAACGGCATGGGCGTCGGGATGGCGCCGAGCGCCTTGAAGAAGGCGACGAAGGGCGGCGAGCCGGGGACGCGCATCTTCAGGCCCTTCATGTCGGCCGGGCTGCGCACCGGCGTATTCGCCGTGGTGATCGCCCGCGGCGAGCGGGAGCCCATATAGCCGATCAGCCGGACCCCGCCGGCGCCGAACTGCTCAACCATTTCCGCGAACAGGGGCGTGTCGAGGAACCGGATGAATTCCTCCTGGCTCTGGAAGCAGTAGGGCGCGGCAATCGCGCTGAAATTCCGGCCTTCCTTCAAATAGGTCGGCTGCGCATTGGTGCCCTGATACAGGTCGAGCGTGCCCAGCTTGAGCGACTGCATCATCTCCTTGCCGCTGCCGAGCTGGCCGCTGGGAAAGAGTCTGATGGTATATTCGCCGTTCGTCTTCTCCTTGACATATTGGGCGAGTTTGTCGGCCGCCTTGTACGGCAGCGACTTGTTCGAGACCAGAAGCCCCATGCGCAGGGTCTTTGCCGCCTCTGCCGCCGCCGGCAGGAAGCAGGACAGCGAAAAAACAGCCGCTGCGGCGACCGTCAGCATTCGTTTCATTTCGGGTTCCTCCCGTTTCGGCCCGGCGATCCGGTCGCAGAGCGAAAAGCGTCCCTGTGCCATGCCCGACTCTCTATCCGATGCGCCGCCGGAAACATGGCAAAACAGCCGGTATGCTAGACTTCGCCAAAGACAGGGGTCAAGCGATCCCTGCTCCGGCCCCATGAAAAGGCGGGCGTTGCCGGGCCGCTTGCCGGCGGGGGCCCGAGGCGGCAGGGCGGCCGCGCTCCGCCGGCCGTTCGCGCAGGCCGGAATCCTGTGGCAATCGGCCGGGCGGACGCGGCACAATCGGGCATGACCGGGCGAAACGACTCCGGGACCGGACCGGCGATGCCGGCGCAGGCGCCCGGTGCGATGCCGGATCGCGCCCCCGGCGCCGGCGTGCTGGTCGTCGGCTCGCGCAGGGCCCTGTGGCGCCGGCCCGACGGTGCCGACGAAACGCTTGCCCTGCCGGCGCTCGCCGACCGCCTGGCGGCGGCGCGCGCCGTGCCGCTGCACTGCTATGGCGCCGGCATCGCGCGCCGGCTCGGCATCCGGCGCTTTGCCGGGCCGGATATCCTCGATCTCGTGGCTTTCGCCCGCCCCGGAGCCTTCTGCCTGCCCACGCCGGCCGGCGTTGCCGCCCTGCTCGGCCTTGCCCGGCCGGAGACGCCGGCCGGCGAGGCCGATGCGCTGGCCGAAGCCGCGGCGCTGCTGCTGGCGGAGATCGCCGATCTGGCCGACGAGCCGGCAGCGCGGGCACGCCCGATTGCCCGGGCGATGGCAGCCGGCGGCTGGGCCTGGGCCGGCCCGGTGCTGGCGGCGCTGCAGACCGGGCCGGGCGAGGGCGGCGGTGCCGGCGCTCCCGGTGCGGCGGCCGGGCTGGACGTGTGGCACCATCTGCCGGAATGGGCCGAACGCGCGCCGGAGCCGCCGCCGGGCGACCGTCCGGTCTCGGCAGAGGAGGCGCAGGCGCGTCTGGCCGGCCTGCTGCCGGCCGGCGCCGAACGGCGGCCGGAGCAGGCCAGCTATGCCGGCGCGGCCGCCGGCGCCTTCGTGCCGCGCCTGGCCGCAGACCGGCCCAATATCGTTCTCGCCGAGGCCGGCACGGGCGTCGGCAAGACCGCCGGCTATGTCGCGCCGGCCGGCCTGTGGGCCGAGCGGAATGCCGGCACGGTCTGGCTGTCGACCTTTACCCGCAACCTGCAGAGCCAGCTCGACCGGGAGCTGGACCGCCTCTATCCCGACCCGGCGGAGAAGAGCCGCAAGGTCGTGCTGCGCAAGGGGCGGGAGAACTATCTCTGCCTGCTCAATTTCGACGATGCCGTGGCGGTGGCGCGGGTGCGGCCGGAGGAGGCGGTCGGCCTCGGCCTCGTGGCGCGCTGGCTGCTGGCGACGCGGGACGGCGCCCTGGTGGCCGGCGACATGCCGGGCTGGCTGGCCGACCGCATCGGCCGCGGCCGGGTCGATGCCCTGACCGACCATCGCGGCGAATGCGTCTATGCCGCCTGCCGTCACTACAGCCGCTGTTTCGTCGAGCACAGCGTGCGCCGGTCGCGGCGCGCCCGCATCGTCGTCGCCAACCACGCCCTGGTCATGGCCCAGACCGTTCTGGCGGCGGGCCGTCCGGGCGATTCCGATGCCGACCGGCACAGCGATCCCCATGCGCCGTCCCGGCTGGTCTTCGACGAAGGCCACCATCTGTTCGCCGCCGCCGACTCCGCCTTCGCCACCCATCTCAGCGGGCAGGAAATGGCCGATCTGCGGCGCTGGCTGCGCGGTGCGGAGGCGGCACCGGGGCGGGGCGGGCGCGCCCGCGGGCTGAACGCCCGCATCGCCGATCTGGTCGCCGGCGATGCCGGCGCGGTCGAGGCGCTGGCCGCCGTCCAGCGCCACGCCGCGCAGCTGCCGGCCTCCGGCTGGCTGCAGCGGCTCGGCGCCGGCAATCCGCAGGGCGCGGGCGAGGCGTTTCTCGTCGCGGTGCGCGAACAGGTTCATGCAAGGTCGCCGGAGCGCGACAGCCCCTATGGCCTCGAGGCCGATACAAGGCCGGTTCCCGATGCGCTGCTCGACCGGGCGGACCGGCTTGACGAGGTATTGGAGGCGCTGAGCGCGCCGCTCGCCCGGCTCCGCCAGGCGCTCGAAACCATCCTCGATGACGGGGCCGACAGCCTGGATACGGCCGCCCGGCAGCGGCTCGACGGCGCCGCCCGCAGCATCCTGCGCCGCGCCCTGCAGCCGGTCGGCGCCTGGCGCGCCATGCTGAAGACGCTGCACGCCGGGCCGCCGGAGGAATTCGTCGACTGGTTCGGCGTCAGCCGCCAGCTCGGCCGCGAGACCGGTGTCGGCATGTTCCGGCACTGGGTCGATCCGATGGCGCCGCTGGCCGATATCCTGTCGCGCCAGGCCCACGGCCTCCTGATGACTTCGGCCACCGTGACCGACCGGCCGGCGGCCGGCGGCGAGGACTGGACGTCTGCCGATGTGCGCTTCGGCGTCCGGCATCTGGACGGCCCGACCGTCCGCTTCTCCGTCGCCTCGCCGTTCGACTATGCCGCGCAGACGCGGGTTTTCGCGGTCGGCGATGTCGATGGCAGGAATGCCGACCGGGTGGCCGCCGCCTATCGCGAACTGTTCGTCGCGGCCGGCGGCGGCGCGCTCGGCCTGTTCACCGCCATCGCCCGCCTGCGGGCCGCGCACGAGCGCCTGGCCGGGCCGCTGGACGAGGCCGGCCTGCAGCTGCTCGCCCAGCATGTCGACGGCTTCGATGTGGCGACGCTGGTCGATCTGTTCCGCGCCGGGCGCAATGCCTGCCTGCTCGGCACCGATGCGGTTCGCGACGGGATCGATGTGCCGGGCGATGCCCTGCGCCTGATCGTGTTCGACCGGGTGCCGTGGCCGCGGCCGGACCGGCTCCACAAGGCCCGGCGCGAACGGTTCGGCGGCGGCGCCTGGGACGATTTGCAGACCCGGCTGAGGCTCCGGCAGGCGTTCGGCCGGCTGATCCGCCGCAGGGACGACCGCGGCGTGTTCGTTCTGCTCGATCCGCGCCTGCCCACCCGGCTGACGACGGCCTTTCCCGAAGGGGTGGAAGTCCGGCGGGTCGGCCTGGCCGAGGCGGTCCGCGGCACGCGCGCGTTTCTGGCCGGTACCGGGAAGGAAGCGGGGCGGGCGGAGGGCGCAATCCGCTCCTGAAGCATGGTGCAGGGCCGGGCCGGACCGTGGCCGGGCATCGCGGCGAAACGCCGGTTTCGCCCGGTCCGGGCCGGCGTCTAGAACCGGCAGGCGGTTTCGGCCGCCGGAAGAGGCGTTCTCCGCCGGCGCCGGTGCATCGTTGCCATGGGCGGGCGGCATGAGGCGCCGCCTCGCCGGGTTCGTTCATTCGGGAGTGTCATGCGGTATCGGGCCAGTATCCCCGGCGACCTGTTCGGCGGAATCACCGCCGCAATCGTGATGCTGCCGATGGCGCTGGCCTTCGGCGTCGCCTCGGGCCTGGGGCCGGCTGCCGGGCTCTACGGCGCCATTGCGGTCGGGTTTTTCGCCGCGGTATTCGGCGGCACGCCTTCGCAGATATCCGGCCCCACCGGGCCGATGACGGTCGCCATGGCGGCCATCGTCGCCCTGCATGCCGACAGCCTGGCGACGGCCTTTACCATCGTCATGCTCGCGGGGCTGTTCCAGATCGCCCTCGGCTTTCTGCGGATCGGCAGCTTTGTCAGCTACACGCCCTATTCCGTGATCTCCGGCTTCATGACCGGGATCGGCGCGATCATCATGATTCTGCAGGTCATGCCCCTGCTTGGCGCCGCCCCGGTTCCGGGCGGGCCGCTCGACCAGATGGGGGCCTGGCCGGAAGCCGTCGCCAACTTCGGTGTCGACGATCTCGCCGTCGGGGCCGCCGCCCTGGCGGTCTGCGTTTTCTGGCCCCGCCGGATACGGCGGTTCCTGCCCGCTCCTCTGGCCGCCCTGGCGGTCGGTACGTGCCTCGCGCTCTTCGTCTTCACCGGGGCGCGGACAATCGGCGCAATCCCCGAAGGCGTGCCGGCGTTCCAGATGCCGCGGCTGGAATGGGGATCCATCGGCGCCCTGGTGGCGCCGGCGCTGATGATCGCCCTGCTGGGCTCCATCGACAGCCTGCTGACTTCGCTGGTCGCGGATTCGCAGACCCGCACGCGCCATAATCCCAACCGGGAACTCATGGGCCAGGGCCTCGGCAATCTGGTGTCGGGCGTGCTGGGCGGGCTGCCGGGTGCCGGTGCCACGATGGGAACCGTGACCAGCATCCGGGCCGGCGGGCGCACGCCGCTGGCCGGGGCCCTGGCCGCGGTCCTCCTGCTCGCCCTGGTGCTCGGCTTCGGCTGGATCGCGGAGCCGATTCCGCTGGCCGTTCTGGCCGGCATTCTCATGAAAGTCGGCTGGGATATCGTCGATTGGCGCTTCGTCCTCCGCGTGCGGGCGATTCGCGGCGAATATGTTCTCACCATGCTGCTCACGTTTTCCGTGACCGTGTTCATCGATCTCATCACGGCCGTCGCGCTCGGGCTGATCGCGGCCGGCGTCGTGCGGGCGCGGGACATGGCGCGAAGCGAAATGGACAATGTGGTTGCCGTGCCGCTGCTCGATCCCGCCTTCGTCCCGAATCTGGCGGATGTCGATCCTGCCCGCCTGCCGGTCGGGCTCATCAGGCTGACCGGGCGCTTCTCGGTCGGTTCGGCGAACGACCTGGTCCGCGCCATCTCTGCGGATATCGAAGACCACGATGCGGTCATTCTCGACTTTTCCGCCACGACCGATGTGGACGACAGTGCGGCCCTGGCGATGGAGGATCTGATTGCGACCGCATCGGACCAGGATACCGCCTGCATTTTGGTGGGCCTGAAGGGCGATGTGGCCAGGGTGCTGCATTCGCTCTCGGTCCTCCGCCGCGTCCCCGCCGGGCATTTCGTGGACGATCTCGACGAGGCCAAGCGGCTGGCCAGCCGCCTGCTCGGCGATGGCGCGCCCGCCCGGCCGGCGGCGGGCGGGCAACAGTGAATGCCGCCGGCGCAATCCGCGCCGGCGCCTGTGCGGAGTTCCGGGCATGAGCCAGCATCACGACGCGCTGATCTACACCATGGTGATCGTCTCGGCGGCGGACCGGGAGATGACCGATGCCGAGCTGCGCCGCATGGGCCAGCTCGTCACCATCCTGCCCGTGTTCCGCGATTTCGACGCCGGCGACCTGCCGGCCGTGGCGCGGGATTGCGCCGCCCTGCTCGACGCCGAGGACGGGCTGGCGCGGACCCTCGGCCTGATCGCCGACGGCACGCCGCCGAAGCTGCGCGAGACCGTCTATGCCGTTGCCTGCGATATCGCCGCTGCCGACGGCAAGGTGGAGGAGGAAGAGGCCTATATCCTGCAGACCCTGCGCCATGCCCTGGGCATCGACCGGCTGGCGGCCGCGGCAATCGAACGGGGCGCCCGGGCGCGCCACGCGACGCTGTAGCGCGGGCGGCCCTGCGGGCTAGCGCGCCCGGTTTCCGAACAGGGCCTCCGCGCCCGACCGGTGATCCTGCTTGGCGGCGATGGCGGCGCGGACGCGCGCAATCTCGGCCTCGAGGCCGGCGATATATTCGCCCAGCTCTTCGATGGACATGAGATCGAGGTCCGGCCTGCCGGCCGGCGGCGCTGCGGGCTCCAGATCGTCGCTGTCCACGGGGCTTCCTCCTCGCCGCCGCGCCGGGTGCCGTCTGGACCGCAGCGGGCCGGCCGCCTATATCACGCTTCCGCCCCGCCGCCAAAGAGGCGCCCCCCGTGCCGCGGCCGGCCGGGCCTGTCGAGCCGCCTCCCGGCGGTCCGGTTCCCTCGCCCCAGGAGGATTGCGATGACCCGGCCGATGATGCCGAAAGCGACGGCCGTCTGGCTGGTCGAGAACACGGCCCTGACCTTCCGGCAGATCGCCGATTTCTGCCAGCTGCACGAGCTTGAGGTGCAGGCCATCGCCGACGAGGATATCGTCGTCGGCATGGCGGGGATCGATCCGATCCAGGCCGGCCAGCTGACCCAGGAGGAGATCGACCGCTGCCAGGCCGATCCGGCAGCCCGGCTGGAGCTGAAGGAAACCGATATTCCGATGCCGGTGCAGCGCGCCAAGGGCGCCCGCTACACCCCGATTGCCAAGCGCCAGGACAAGCCGGACGGCATCGCCTGGCTGCTGAAGCAGCATCCCGAGTTGAGCGATGCGCAGATTTCCCGCCTGCTCGGCACGACCAAGAACACGATCAACGCGGTGCGCGACCGCACCCACTGGAACAGCTCCAATATCCGCGGCCGCGACCCGATGGATCTCGGCCTGTGCAGCTATGCCGATTATCACGCCGCCGTCGCCGCGGCGCGCGCCCGGCCGCAGAAGGAGAAGGAGGCGCCGCCGCCCGCGCCCAAGCCGGCCATCGATTTCGGCATCTCCGCCCTGGTCGGCACCCGGAGCGGCAGCGGGGACGGCTGACAGGCCGGCGCTATCCGGCCGGGCCGGCCTCTCTGGCATAGCCGATGGATTGCAGGGCGACGGCGATTTCGTCGAGAACCGCCGGATCGTCGATGGTCGCCGGCATTTTCCAGTCCCGGTCGTCGGCGATCTTCTGCATCGTGCCGCGCAGGATTTTGCCGGAGCGCGTCTTGGGCAGGCGCTGGACCACGACCGCGGTCTTGAACGCCGCCACCGGGCCGATGCGCTCGCGCACCATGCCGACGACCTCGCCGACGATCTCGCCCTCCGCGCGGTCCACCCCGGCATTGAGCACCAGGAAGCCGAGCGGCACCTGCCCCTTCATCGCATCCTCCACGCCGATCACCGCGCATTCGGCGACATCCGGGTGGTCGGCCAGAACCTCCTCCATGCCGCCGGTCGAGAGGCGGTGGCCGGCGACGTTGATGGCATCGTCGGTGCGGGTCATGACGAAGACATAGCCGTCCTCGTCGATAAAGCCGGCATCCCCGGTCTTGTAGTGGCCGGGATATTCGCTCATGTAGGATTCGAGGAAGCGGGCCTCGGCATTCCACAGATTGGGCAGGCAGCCGGGCGGCAGCGGCAGGCGGGCGACCAGCGCGCCGATCCCGCCGGCGCCGACCGGCTCGCGATTGTCGTCCAGCACCCGCAAATCCCAGCCCGGCATCGGCACGGTCGGCGAGCCCGGCTTGACCGTCAGCAGTTCGACGCCGGCGGGGTTGGCGCAGATCGACCAGCCGGTCTCGGTCTGCCACCAATGGTCGATCACCGGCACCTTGAGCTGCCGCGCCGCCCACTGGATCGTATCCGGGTCGGCGCGCTCGCCGGCGAGGAACAGGTAGCGCAGGCCGCTGACATCGTGGTCGGCGATCAGCGCGCCGGCCGGATCCTGCTGCTTGATCGCCCGGAACGCCGTCGGCGCGGTGAACAGGGCCTTCACATCGTGCTCGGCGATCACGCGCCAGAACACGCCGGCATCCGGCGTGCCGACCGGCTTGCCCTCGAACAGGACGCTCGCATTGCCGTGCAGCAGCGGGGCGTAGACGATATAGGAGTGGCCGACGACCCAGCCGACATCCGACGCCGCCCAGAAGGTCTCGCCCGGCTCGACGCCATAGATGTTCTTCATCGACCAGTGCAGCGCCACCATGTGGCCGCCATGGTCGCGGATCACGCCCTTGGGCTGCCCGGTCGTGCCCGACGTATAGAGAATATAGAGCGGGTCGGTCGCCGCGACCGGGACGCAATCGGCCGGCGCCGCGCCGGCCACCGCCTCCTCCCAGTCCTCGTCGCGCCCGGCGATCAGGCCGGCCTGCTCCTGCTCGCGCTGGAGGACGATGCAGAAATCCGGCTTGTGGCGCGCCATCTCGATCGCCCGGTCGAGCAGCGGCTTGTAGGCGACGATCCGCCCCGGCTCGATGCCGCACGATGCCGAGACGATGGCCTTCGGCGTGCAATCGTCGATCCGGACCGCCAGCTCGTTGGCCGCGAAGCCGCCGAACACGACCGAATGCACCGCACCCAGCCGCGCCACCGCCAGCATGGCAATAACCGCTTCCGGGATCATCGGCATGTAGACGATCACCCGGTCGCCCCGGCCGACGCCGCGCGCCTTCAGCACGCCGGCAAAGGCGGCAACGGCATCGCGCAGCGCCCGATAGCTGTAGCGCCGCTGCGCACCGGTGATCGGGCTGTCGTAGATCAGCGCCGTCTGCCCGGCCCGGCCGTTTTCGACATGCCGGTCGAGGGCGTTATAACAGGTGTTGCATTGCGCGCCGGCAAACCAGCGGTGGAAGGGCGGGTTGCTGCTGTCCAGCACCCGGTCCCACGGCCTGTCCCAGTGCAGGGCGGCGGCGGCTTCGGCCCAGAAGCCCTCCGGGTCCGCGAGGGAGCGGGCGTGCAGGTCGGCATAGGATCGGGTCATGGCGCGGCCTCGGGCTTCGGGTCGTGGCGGATCGCTTCGCCGGCGAGCCTATCGCCTCCGCCGGCCGGCGCAATCGCCATGAATGCCGCGCGTTCGGGATCGCGGCGCGTTTCAATTTGCCGCCGGGAGCGCTAAAACGAAGACCCGCCCCGCTGAACGGACGCCCGGCGATGCCCGCTATCTACGAAGACCATCTGGACCGCAACCCGGCCAACCACGCGCCGCTCTCGCCCATCCCGCTGCTCGAACGGGCCGCTTCGGTCTTTCCCGACCGGGCCTCGGTGGTGCACGGCGCCCGGCGCTATACCTGGTCCGAAACCTGGAGCCGGGCGCGCCGCCTCGGCTCGGCGCTGGCCCAGCGCGGCATCGGCAAGGGCGATACCGTGGCGGCGATGCTGCCGAACATCCCGGAAATGTTCGAATGCCATTTCGGCATTCCCATGACCGGCGCCATCGTCAACACGCTCAATACCCGCCTCGACGCCGCGACCGTCGCCTTCATCCTCGACCATGGCGAGGCGAAAATCCTGATCGCCGACCGGGAATACGCCCCGGTCGTCGCCGAGGCGCTGGAACGGCTCGGCCGGCCGATCCTCGTTATCGATGTCGACGATCCGGAATATGGCGGCGCCGGCGCCCTGCTGGGCGAAACGACCTATGAGGCCTTCATCGCCGGCGGCGATCCCGGCTATGAAGGCCGGGTGCCGGACGATGAATGGGACGCCATCGCGCTCAACTATACCAGCGGCACGACGGGCAACCCCAAGGGCGTGGTCTATTCTCATCGCGGCGCCTTCATCGGCGCCGTCGGCAATCCGCTCGCCTGGTCCATGCCGCAGCATCCGGTCTATCTGTGGACGCTGCCCATGTTCCATTGCAATGGCTGGACCTTCCCCTGGGCCCTGCCGGCGGTGGCGGGCACCAGCGTCTGCCTGCGCAATGTCAACGCCCCGGCCATCTTCGCCGCCATCGCCGAAGAGGGCGTCACCCATTTCTGCGGCGCGCCCGTGGTGCTCAATCTGATCGTCAACGCGGCGGCGGAAGAGCGCCGGCCGCTGCCCCACCGGGTCGAGGTCATGACCGCCGCCGCGCCGCCGCCGCCGGCGGTGCTCGCGCGCATCGAGGCCATGGGCTTCCGCGTCACCCATGTCTACGGCCTGACGGAGGTCTACGGGCCGGCGACCATCTGCGCGTGGAACCCGGAATGGGACGAGCTCGATCCGGTCGAGCAGGCGCGCATCAAGTCGCGCCAGGGCGTCCGCTATCCGGTCGAGGAAGGCATGATGGTGGCCGACCCGGAAAGCCTGAAGCCGGTGCCGAAGGACGGCACGACCATCGGCGAGGTCTTCCTGCGCGGCAATCTGGTGATGAAGGGCTATCTGAAGAATCCCGCGGCGACCGACGAGGCCTTCCGCGGCGGCTGGTTCCATTCCGGCGATCTCGGCGTCTGGCACCCGGACGGCTATATCGAGCTGCGCGACCGGTCGAAGGACATCATCATTTCCGGCGGCGAGAATATTTCCACCATCGAGGTCGAGGCGGCGATCTTCGCCCATCCCAAGGTGCTGGAAGCGGCGGTGGTCGCCCGCCCGGACGAGAAATGGGGCGAGACGCCGTGTGCCTTCGTCACCCTCAAGCCGGGCGAAAGCGCGACGGCGGAGGAGATCATCGCCCACTGCCGGGACAATCTCGCCCATTTCAAGGCGCCGAAGACGGTCGTCTTCACCGAACTGCCCAAGACCTCGACCGGCAAGGTGCAGAAATTCAAGCTGCGCGACCGGGCGGGCGCGCTCTGAGCCGGCACGGGCGGCGCGCCCGATCCACGCGGCCGATAATGGCGCCCGGCCCGTCGATCCCGGCCTTCTGCGCCGCCTCGGCGACGCAGATCGCGTTCCGGGGCCGGACGGTCGCCATCGCCGAACTCGCCCACCGGGCGGAGGATGCCGCCCGGGCGCTGCTCCGCCTCGGCATCGGGCCGGGCGACCGGATCGCGCTCTGGCTGCCGAACTGCCCGGAATGGTTCACCCTGTTCATCGCCGCCGCCCGCATCGGCGCCATCGCGGTCATGGTCAACACGCGCTACCGCAGCGCGGAAGTGGCTGATATCGTCAGCCGGTCCGGCGCCCGCGCCCTGTTCCTGTGGCCGGATTTCCGCGGCATCGATTTTCCTGCCATCCTCGGCGATATCGCGGCGGCCGACCTGGCCTCCCTCGAAGCGCTGGTCTCGGTCTTCCCGGCGGGCGGGGCGGGCGACCCTGT
The DNA here is from genome assembly GCA_965221475.1 of Alphaproteobacteria bacterium. Classification (GTDB taxonomy): domain Bacteria; phylum Pseudomonadota; class Alphaproteobacteria; order Bin65; family Bin65; genus Bin65. Next base: position 2,769,845 of record OZ244891.1, read on the forward strand.
GCGGTGCGACCCGGTGCGCGCCCTGCGGTTCGGCGACTTTCTGGCCATGGGGAGCGCCGGGCCGGAACCGGCCCTGCCGCCGGCGGGCGATCTGCCGGCGGCCGGCGTGGCGATCTTCACGACATCGGGGACGACCGGAAAGCCGAAATTCGTGCTGCACAGCCAGCAGAACGTCACCCGCCACGCCGGCGATACCATCCGCGCCTTCGGCCTGGGCGGGGGCGGGGCGCCGCTGCTGCAGAACCTGCCGCTGTGCGGGGTGTTCGGGTTCTGCACCGCCATGGCGACCGTCGGCGCCGGCCGGCCCATGCTGCTCGAGGAGAGCTTCTCGGCCGCTGCGGCGGTCGGCGCGGTCCGCGACCGCCGCGTCACCCATCTGATCGCGACCGACGACATGCTCCACGCCATGCTCGATCTCGACCCCGGCCGCAGCGCGCTGCGCAGCCTGCAGATGGCCGGCTTCGCCGCCTTCACCGGCGATCCCGGCACGCTGATGGACCGGTGCGAGGCCCATGGCGTGCCGCTGGTCGGGCTCTATGGCATGAGCGAGGTCATGGCCCTGTTCGCCGCCCAGGCGCCGGATGCGCCGCGCGCCCGGCGTATCCGGGCGGGCGGCCGGCCGGTCTGCCCGGATGCCGTTGTGCGGGTGCGCGATCCGGCTTCGGGCGCGCTGCGGGGGCAGGGCGAAACCGGAATGCTCGAAATTCGCACGCCGAACCGGATGCCCGGCTATTTCGGCGACCCGCAGGCGACTGCCGAAGCGATCGATGGCGACGGTTTCCTGCGTACCGGCGATATCGGCTATCTGGACGAAACCGGCTTCGTCTTCCTGGCGCGCATGGGCGATGCGCTGCGGCTCGGCGGCTTCCTTGTCGCGCCGGAGGAGATCATGGCCCGGCTCGACCGGGTGCCCGGCGTCGCCGCCTCGCAGGTCGTCGGCGTGACGGTCGATGGCCGGCCGCGCTGTGCCGCCTTTGTCGTTGCGGAGGCCGGCGCGACGGTTTCCGAAGCAGCGGCGCTCGACCATTGCCGGGCCGGGCTCGCCGCCTACAAGATTCCGGTCGCAGTCTGGCAGATCGATGCTTTCCCGACCGTGACGGGCGCGAACGGGACCAAGGTGCAGCGGCACCGGCTCCAGGCGCTGGCCCGGCAGCGTCTCGGCGCCGGGCCGGTCGCCGGCCGCTGAAGCCCGCTTTCCCGCTCCGGCGGCGGCCGGAACGGACAACAGCGCCGTCAGGCGCTGTCCAGCATGGCAATCTCGTCCTTGATGCGAAGCTTCTGCTTCTTGAGCTCGGCGATGTGCAGATCGTCCGGCAGCGGGCGGGCCTCTTCGTCTGCAATCGACTGTTCGAGGGAATGATGACGGGCTTTCAACGCTTCGATCCGGGGATCGACGGACATCGGCACCTCCATGTGACCGTCTGGCGGCAATTGCGCGGCAGGCTCGTTGCCGGCGCGCAACCGCCCTTGGGACATCGGCAGCAGCGAATACCTACCAGAGGCCGCCTGTACGATCCAGCGGTTCGGCGGGCGGCCGGGCGGCGAACGCATCCGTTCAGGGCGCGTCCAGCGTGCGGCAGGCCGCCTCCGCCACGATATCGAGCGCGGCATCGCTCTCCGCCGCCGGCCCGGCGCCGAGCACGGCCAGATAGGCGGCCATGCCGGCGCGTGCCGCCGCCGCATCCGGCGCGGCTGCCGCCCTGTCGGCGGCCGGCCCGGCCCGTTCGGCGAGCCGCAGCTGCTCGATATGCTCGGCATCGATCTCGATCCGCTGGACCGCGGCGCGCAGGGCCGCCTGCAGGCCGGACGGCGCGGTTCCGTCCAGCGCCGTTTTCAGCCGCCGGCGGACGGAACGCAGCGGCCGGACGATTTCGCGGTGCCAGCCATCGACCGCGGCGCACGCCGCCCCGATCTCCTCCCGGCCGAGGCGGGCGCCCCGGCCGCCGGCCCAGGCGCAGAACAGCAGAATGTTCACATCCGCGCCGTGCCGCTCCTGCAGCGCCAGACAGGCATCGGCAACGCCGGCCCGGCCATAGGTCGCAAGCGAGAAATCCCAGAACGGATGATCGGGAAACTGCATGCGCTTCTCTGCCGTCCCGCCGCCTCGCCCGCTTCACAACCGGGCCGCCGAAGGCTACCCTGTTTGCAGGAGAGAGGCCATGGCCGACGACACGAAGACCGGCGACGCCAAAGCGGAAAAGCAGGCCGCGATCCGGCACCGGCTGGAGGCGTTGCGCGTCGAGCATCGCGACCTCGACGACGTGATCGCGCGGGTGAACGAAGAAGCGCCGTTCGACCAGCTGCGCATGCAGCGCCTGAAGAAGCGGAAGCTGGCGCTGCGCGACCAGATCATCCGGCTGGAAAGCGAACTGCTCCCCGACATCATAGCCTGAAGGCTTGCCGCCCGGTGGCCGGCCCCCCTTCTCGCTCGGATTTTTCCGGCCCTACCGGTCGCGCCATTCGGGTTTGCGTTTTTGCAGGAAGGCGTCGATGCCTTCGGCGGCGTCTTCGCTCATCATGTCGCAGGCCATGGTGCGGGCGGCGAAATCGTAGGCGTCTTCCAGGCTCATGCCGAGCTGGCGATAGAACATGCTCTTGCCGCTGCGCGTCATCACGGTGGATTTGGCGGCGATCCGTTCGGCCAGCTCCCGCGTCGCCTCGTCCAGCCGGCCGTCGGGCACGACCCGGTTGACGAGGCCGATTTCGGCGGCGCGCGCGGCGGGGATGAAGGCGCCGGTAAAGAGCATTTCGAAGGCATGCTTGCGCGCCACCGCCCGGGACAGCGCGACCGACGGAGTCGAACAGAACAGACCGTTGTCGATGCCGTTGGTGGCGAAGGTCGCGCTTTCGGCGGCGACGGCGAGGTCGCAGGCGGCCACCAGCTGGCAGCCGGCCGCGGTCGCGATGCCGTGAACCTGGGCGACGACCGGCTGGGGCAGCGCCGTGATGGCCTGCATCATGGCGCTGCAGCGGTCGAACAGTTCGGTGTAATAGGCCCGGTCCGGGCGGGCGCGCATCTCCTTCAGATCGTGGCCGGCGCAGAAGGCGCGGCCGGCGGCGCGGATGACGACGACGCGCACGGCGCTGTCCCGCGCCGCGCTGGTCAGGGCGCTGTGGAGCGCGTCCAGCAGGCCTTCGGACAGGGCGTTGAACGCCTGCGGCCGGTTGAGGGTGAGGGTGAGCACGCCGCGGCCGGAGAGATCGGGCAGCAGCGCCGGCGCGCTGCACGGCGCCGGGCGGCCGCCGCTGCCGGCGCCGGCCTCGCTCCCGGTTTCCGCCGCGGCCTGCCGGGTTCCGGTTTCTTCCGTCATGGCGCGAAGCCCCCTTTCCCGATACCCTGTCGCCGCCGGAAAGATAGGCCGCGCCGCCGCTTTGGAAAAGCCTGCCGGTCCGCCGTTCCGCCGTCCGCCGGCGCATCGGGGCTGGACAGGCGGCCCGGCCCGGCGTGAAATCGGCGCCGGCGCCCGTTATGCGGAGACGAAGCATGAAAACACCCGCCCCCGATTCTGCCCCGGAGCGCAGCATTGTCGTCGAGCCCGCCGCCGGCACGCTGACCGTCGTCTTCAACGGCAAGGCGATTGCCAGGACGGACCGGGCCCTTGCGCTGCGCGAGGGGGATTATCCGCCGGTCCACTATATCCCGCTGGCCGATGTCGACCGGGCGGCGCTCGCGAAGACGGCGCACCGCACCCATTGCCCGTGGAAGGGCGATGCCAGCTATTACACCGTGACCGTCGGGATCGAGAGCGCGGAGAACGCGGTCTGGGCCTATGAGCAGCCGCTCGATGCCGTCGCCGCCATCGCCGGCCATGTCGCCTTCTATACCGGCATGATGGATTCGGTGACGGTCGGGTAGGGGGTGCGGGCCTGTCCGGCCGCCCCCGGAACGGCGCGGCCTATTCCACGGTCAGGATGAATTTGCCGACATGGTCGCCGGCCTCGAGGGCGGCATGGGCGGCGGCGGCATCCCGGAGCGCGAAAGTGTCCTCGATCACCGGCGCAATCCGGCCTTCGTCGAGCAGCGGCCAGACCTCGGCCCGCAGGCCGGCGGCGATGGCCGCCTTGGCGGCGACCGATTGCGGCCGCAGGGTGGAGCCGGTCATGGTCTGCCGCTTGGTCATCAGCAGGCCGAAATTCACCTCCGCCTTCGCCCCGCCGAGCAGGGCGATGACGACGAGCCGCCCGTCGAGAGCGAGGCAGCGCTGGTCGCGCGGGATATAGCTGCCGGCGACCATGTCGAGAATGACATCGGCGCCGCGGCCGTTGGTCAGCGCGTTGACGATGGCGACGAAATCCTCGTTGCGATAGTCGATGGCGCGCGCCGCGCCCAGATCCTCGCAGGCCGCGCATTTGCGCGCCGTGCCGGCGGTCGCGATCACGGTGGCGCCGCGCGCGACGGCAAGCTGGATCGCCGTCGTGCCGATGCCGCTGGCGCCGCCATGGACCAGCAGGGTCTCGCCGCGCTGCAGCCGGCCGCGCATGAAGACATTGGTCCAGACGGTGAAGAAGGTTTCCGGCAGCGCCGCCGCCTTCACCATGTCATAGCCTTCCGGCAGCGGCAGGCAATGGCCGGCCGGCACGGCGCAATATTCGGCATAGCCGCCGCCCGGCGCGAGGGCGCAGACCCGGTCGCCGACCGCGAAGCCGCCGGCCGCTTCATCGCCGGCGGCATCGGGGCCGGCGGCGACGATTTCGCCGGCGACCTCCAGGCCCGGCAGGTCCGAGGCGCCGGGCGGCGGCGGATAGGTTCCGGCGCGCTGGGCCAGGTCCGGCCGGTTCACGCCCGCCGCGGCCACCCGGATCAGCACCTCGCCGGGGCCGGGCTGCGGCACCGGCCGGCGGGCCGGCTTCAGCACTTCCGGCCCGCCATGTTCGGCGATCTCGATGGCGGTCATGGCCTCGGGCAGGCCTGTGGCGGGCGCAGCGTTCATCGGCGTCGTTCCGGATTCGTGGGGGGCAGGGCGCACCGATAGCAGATCGCGCCGGCCGAATCAGCATTTTGATCCCGCCCCCAAGGCCCGCTACACTGGCGCCGGACCGAAAGGAACCGAACCATGCCCCAGCCGCCCGCCAGCCTCAGCTTCAGCCATGTCGGCTTCTACGTTCACGATCTGCCGAAGATGGAGGCGTTCTACACCCGCGTGCTCGGCTTCGTGGCGTCGGACCGGGGCATCGCGCGCGGCGCGCCCATCGTGTTCCTCAGCCGCGATCCGAAGGAGCATCACCAGATCATCCTGTCGGAGGGGCGCACCGGCGGGCCGGAAGCGCGGGTCGTCAACCAGGTCGCGCTGCGCGCCGGCTCGCTGCAGGATTTGCGCGACATGGCGGCGATCCTCGCCGACGAGCCGGAGGTCAGCCAGATCGATCCGATCAATCACGGCAACGCCTGGTCGCTCTATTTCCGCGACCCCGAAGGCAACCGGATCGAGGTTTTCGTCGATTCGCCCTGGTATGTCGAACAGCCGCTGATCGAACCCCTCGACCTGAGCGGGAGCGACGAGGAAATCCACGAACGGACCCGCGCGGCCTATGGCAGCTCGCCGACCTTCCGCCCGGCCGAGCAATGGCGCGCCGAATTCGGCGCAAAGCTGCGCGCCGCCGGCCTGCCGGTCTGATCGCCGCCGGCCGCCTTCCCCGTTCGCCGGAGAGGCCCATGCTCGAGCTCCACCACAACAATATGAGCGTCTGCTCGGCCAGGGTGCGCCTGGTGCTGCGCGAGAAGGGGCTGGAGGCGGTCGAGCATCATTACAATCTGCGCCGGGGCGACCAGTTCGCGCCGGACTATCTGGCGCTGAACCCGATGGGCGTGGTGCCGACTCTGGTCCATGACGGCCGGCCGGTCGTCGAATCGACCCTGATCTGCGACTATCTCGACGATGCCTTTGCCGAACCGCCGCTGCGCCCGGCCGATCCGGCCGAACGGGCGGCGGCCCGGCACTGGGCCGGCCTGCCCGACCGCGGGCTGCACGCCGCCTGCGGCACGGTCTCCACCGCGCTCGCCTTCCGCTATCAGTTCCTCGCGCTGGGCGCAGAGGAGCGCGAAGCCAATCTGGCGCAGACGCCGGACCCGGCGCGCCGCGAGCGCAAGCGCATGGGCATCGAGCAGGGCATGGACTGGCCGCCGGCCGCGGCTGCCGTGCGCTTCTACGACGATGTCCTCGGCCAGATCGAGGCCGCGCTGGCGGAGGGCGGCCCGTGGCTGGCCGGCGGCGCCTGGTCCCTCGCCGATGCGGCGCTCACCCCCTATGTCGTCCGGCTCGACCACCTCAACCTGGCCTGGCTGTGGGACCGGCGCCCGGCGCTCGCCGCCTGGTACGATGCCGTCCGCGCGCGGGCCGGTTTCGCCGGCCTCGCCGATTATATCGAGCCGTCCTACCTCGAAATCATGGACGCCCACGCCGCCGAACTGCGGCCGAAGGTCGAGGCGGCGCTGGCCGGCTGACGCCGCCGGCCGCCCGCGCGGCTCCGGTCAGGTTTCGCGGCTCAGAATGGCGTTGCCGGTGGGCGTGCGGGCGCGCTCGCGATAGCCGCGCCGGGCGGCCATGCCGGTCCAGTCGCTGCGCCACTGCCCGCTCCATGTGTGTTCGGCGACGATGGTCTGCGGCAGCAGGGAATCCGGCGCCTCGGCGAGGAAGGGCGCCAGCACCCGGTCCTCATGGCCTTCGACATCGACCTTCAGGGCGCCCGGCCGGTCGATCCCCTCTTCGGCGAGTATGTCGAGCAGCGGGCGCATTTCGACCGCGATCGCGCCGCTTTCGGCGATGCGCGTCCGGCCGAGATTGCGGGCATCCTCCGCGAGCCGGATTTCGCCCTGCCGGTCGCCGACGGCGCATTGCAGAAGCCGCGGCGAAGCGTGCGGGTTCAGCGCCGCATTGAACTGCAGGCGGCGGAACATCTGCGGATGCGGTTCGAGGGCGACGACCCGGCCGCCGGCCGCCGCGATGCGCAGCGCATAGAAGCCGCAATTGGCGCCGATATCGACAAAGGCGAAGCCCGGCTGCACAAGGGGCAGCAGCCAGCCCATCTCCACCGGGTCGAAGCTGTCCGGGCGCAGCAGCAGCCGGCTGTCGGAGACATTGCCGGTGCGGTAGAGCCGCCAGCGCAGCCCGCAGCGGTGCACATCCGCCATGTCGTGCGCGGCCAGCCGCCGGTCGAGCCAGCGCAGCCGCCCGAAGGCGCGCCTGCCCGCCCAGCCGCCGCGATAGAGCCGCGGCGTGAACCCGTAGAGCCGGCGCTGCACCGCATTCGGCGCATAAGTCCCGAACGGGCTGTGATCGTCGACAGGAACGGTCATGCAGCGCGGCCTCGCGGTTCTTCGACCAGACCGACGCCCGGCTGCCCGCACCCTGCCGTCCGGCTTCAGAATTGCCGGATCAGGCCGATCAGGCGGCCCTGGATGCGGACCTGTTCGGGGTGGAAGATGCGGGTCTCATAGTGCTGGTTGGCCGGTTCGAGGGCAATCGAGTTGCCGCGCTGGCGCAGGCGCTTGAGCGTCACCTCCGCCTCATCGACCAGGGCGACGACGATGGCGCCGTTGTTCGCCTTCTCGCAGCGCTCGATGACCACCGTATCGCCGTCCATGATGCCGGCCTCGATCATCGAATCGCCCTCCACCTCCAGGGCGTAATGCTCGCCGCGGCCGAGCATGCCGGGCGGCACCGCGACCGTGTTCGAGGTGTCGCGCAGCGCCTCAATCGGCGTGCCGGCGGCGATCCGGCCATAGAGCGGCAGCACGGTGGCGTCGTTCGCCGCCTCCGCCGGCCGGCCGGCGAGCATGCCGCTGCGCCCGCCATCGATCACGCTGGGCGAGAATTTGCTGTTGCGCGCCGGCGCGCCCGGCGCGGTGCCGACCGCCGCCGTCTCCGGCATGCGCAGCACCTCCAGCGCCCGCGCCCGGTGGGGCAGGCGGCGCAGGAAGCCGCGCTCCTCAAGCCCGGTGATCAGCCGGTGGATGCCGGATTTCGAGCGCAGGCTGAGCGCATCCTTCATCTCGTCGAAGCTCGGCGACACGCCGGTCTCGGCGATGTAGTCGTTGATGTAGACGAGCAGTTCATGCTGTTTGCGCGTAAGCATTTCGAGCCCCTCCGGGTCGATGGTTTCGCGAAGCCGGGAAACCCGGCACCCAGGAACAAAGTATAAACCTGAAGCTTGTTCTACTTTGGTTCGGCCGATGCCGTCAAGTATTCTTTGCGTCACTTGTCACATGGCCGCCATGTCTTTCGACAGCGGAATAATGGCGACGCTGTCGCCGGCCGCCGCCGGGGGCGCGTGGGGCGGCCGGACGATCAGCGCGTCGGCCGCCGCCAGGCGGGAGAGCATCGAGCTGTCCTGCCGGGCGAACGGCGTCGCGACCGGGCGGCCGGCGCTGTCGGCCGACAGGGTGGCGCGCAGATAGTCCTCGCGCGCGTCGTTGGCCGGCAGGCCGGCGCCGAGGATCGCGGCCTCGGTCGGCGGGCCGTCCGCCGGCCGGCCGAGCAGGCGGCGCAGCACCGGCGCCAGGAACATCAGGGCGCAGACCAGGGTCGAGACCGGGTTGCCCGGCAGGCCGAGCAGCGGCGTCGCCGCGCCGTCCCGTTCCAGGGCGCCGAAAATGAGCGGCTTGCCCGGCCGCATGGCGATCTTCCAGAAATCGACCCGCAGGCCGACGGCGCCGAGCGCCGGCTGGATCAGATCGTGCTCGCCGACCGAGGCGCCGCCGGTCGTCACCAGCAGATCGGCCCGCTCCATGCCGGTAACCGCGGCCTGCAGCGCCGCCGGATCGTCGCCGACGATGCCCAGATTGTGCGCCGTGCCGCCATTCTGCTCGACGAAAGCGGCGAGCGCCCAGCTGTTGGAACTGACGATCTGGCCTGGCCCGACCGGATCGCCCGGCAGGACGATCTCGTCGCCGGTCGCCAGAATCGCCACCGCCGGCCTGCGCACCACCGGCAGCCAGGGCGCGTTCATCGCGGCGCACAGGCCGATGTCGCGCGGGCCGAGCCGCCGTCCGGCCGGCAGCAGAATATCGCCGGCGGCGAAATCGAGCCCGGCCGGGCGGATATGGCGGCCGGTCTCGACCGGTTCGGCGGCGACCACCGTATCGCCCGCCGCCTCGGCATTCTCCTGAATCAGGATGGCGTCGGCGCCCGCCGGCACCGGCCCGCCGGTGAAGATGCGCACCGCCGTGCCGGGCCCGACCGCGCCGTCGAACGGCCGGCCGGCCGGGGCCTCGCCGATCAGCCGCAGAGGCGCAGCCGGGGCCTGGGTATCGGCGGCCCGCACGGCATAGCCATCCATCGCCGAGACCGCCAGCGGCGGCTGGGTCAGCCGCGCCGGCACATCCCGGGCCAGCACGCGGCCGGCGGCGGCGGAGAGCGGCACGAGCTCGGCCGGCAGGGGGGCGAACCGCCCGACGATCCGCGACCGGGCTTCTGCCACGGAGATCATGGCGCGCGGCGCGACCAGTCGCCGGAGCGGCCGCCCGACTTCTCCTTCAGCCGGATATCGGCAATCGTCATGTCCCGGTCGATTGCCTTGCACATGTCGTAGACGGTCAGCGCCGCGACCGAAACCGCGGTCAGCGCCTCCATCTCGACGCCGGTCCGGCCGGTGCAGGAAACCGTGGCGGCGATTTCGAGCGTGCCGGCTTCGCGGTCCGGCCGGAGATCGATGGCGACGCTGGCGATGGGCAGGGGATGGCACAGGGGGATCAGCTCGGCCGTCCGTTTGGCGGCCATGATCCCGGCCAGCCGGGCGGTCGCCAGCACATCGCCCTTCGCGATGGTGCTGGCTTCGATCCTGTCCAGCGTCGCCGGCGCCATGCGGATGCAGCCGGTTGCGACGGCGCGGCGCGCCGTGACCCGCTTGCCGCCGACATCGACCATCCGGGCCGCGCCGCGCGCATCGAGATGGGTGAATTCCCGTGTCCGATCCGCCATGTTGAGGCCCGCTTCGCCCCGTCGTCCCGGCCCCGCCGCTACGATCCCTGCTGGCGCTGGGCCGCGCGCGAGAACAGCCGGTCGATGCCGTCCCGGTCGACCGCCACCGGATATTTGCGCCGCAGCATGGCGCCGTACTGATCGAGCAGCTCCAGCCCGATCGCGCTCTTGACGGTGTCGAGAACTTTCTTTCGCCCGTCGCCGCTGCCCTTCTCCGTGGCGGTGAGAACGGCGACGGAATAGCCGTCCCGGCCCGGCGCCGCGACCGCCGTGCCGGTCTTCGCCGCCGCGAACAGGGCGTCGCGCAATTCGCCGGAGACGCCCGGATCGCCGGCCGCGCCATAGCGGTTGAGCGGCGCGCTCTTCTTGAGCGTCGCCCCGGCCTCCTTCGCGATTTCGGCGATCCCGGCGCCGCTGCCGATCCGTTCGGCCAGCCGGTCGGCCCGAACCTTGAGCGCGCGGGTGCGGGCCGCCGCCGTCCAGTCCGCCGCGACCCGCTTCGTGACATCTTTCAGCGGCAGGGTCCGGGCTGGCGAGATCCGGTCGACCTGAACGATGAAGAAGCCGCCATCCCGGCCTGCGATCACGTCGCGGTCGTCGCGTCCGGTCTCCTGCTCGAAAATCCGCTGCAGAAAGCGCGGATCGTCGGGCAGGCCGCCGATGGCCTTGCCGGCCGGGCCGCGCCCGGCCGCGTCGATGGCCGGGATGCGCTGCGTCTTCAGGCCGATCTGCGCGGCGATCCGGTCGAGCGGGAGGTCGGCGCCCAGCCCGTCGTCGGCATCCTCGCGCAGCCGGTCGAGAATGTCGCCGGCCCGCTTCCGCTTGATCGCCTCCTCGATATCGCCCTTCACCGCGTCGAACGGCTTGACGACCGCCGGCTCGATCCGGTCGACGGCGATGACATGCCAGCCCAGCGCCGTTTTGACCGGCGCGCCGATTTCGCCCTGCCCGGCGGCGAATGCGGCTTTGGCCACGGCCGGAATCGGCAGCTCGGTGGCCGTCACCGTGCCGAGGCTCACCGGCTTCTGCCCGGCGATCTCTTTGGCCGCGGCGTCGAACGTCTTGCCGCCGGCCATGGCGCCGACGAGCTTCCCGGCCTCCGCCTCGGTCGCGAAGACGAGCTGGCGAAGCGTGCGCCGCTCCGCCTGGGCATAGGCGCTCCTGTTGCGGTCGTAGGCGGCCCGGATTTCGCTTTCTTCCACCGGGATCCGGTCGAACACATCCTCCGGCTCGACGATCAGGGCGGAAACCGCGCGGCTGGCCGGCTGCCGGTAGCGCGCCTTGTTTTCGGCGTGGAAGCGCTTGAGCTCCCGTGCCGTCGGCTTCGGCAGGTCGGCGACCGAGCTGGCCCGCAGGGTGAAGAAGGTCGCGCGCCGGCGCTGGTTGCGGAAGCGGTCGATGGTGTCGACGATGGCGGCCGGGGCGCCCTCCAGGCCGGTCACGCTGCGAACGAGATATTGCGCGGCGAGGGTCGCCCGCTGCGAATCGAGGAATTCCGGCTCGCTCATGCGCTCATTGTCGAGCCAGCGCCGGTAGAGTGCCGCGTCGAACCGGCCGTCCACCCCCTTGAAGGCCGACATGACCCGCACCGCTTCGCGGACGACCGGGTCGCCGATCAGTATGCCCTGGTCCCGCGTCGCCTGGCGGAACAGCGCTTCGCTGACGAACTGTTCGGCGACCGTATCGACGACGCCGAGGGATTTCGCCGCCCGGTAGTCGATCCCGCCGCCGGTTCGCCGGTTCAGCGCCTCCATCTGCCGGCGGAACGCACGCTCGTATTCCCGGCCGAGAATTTCCTGCTGGCCGACCGTGATGACCGCCTCGGCGCGCGAAAACCCGTCGCGAAAGACATATTCGACGCCGACGATGGCGAAGGGCGGGATCAGGATGAAGGCCAGAACGATGCCGAGCCACGAGCGGGCGCCCTTGCGGATATTCTGCAGCATGAGGGCCGGGTCCGGTTGTTGCGTGCCGGCGCCGGCGGGGCGGCGCCTCTCCTGCCCGCCAATGTAGGCCCGGCACGGCAGGAAGGCCACTGCAGCGCCGGGCCGTCCGGCAGCGGGCGAACTGGCGTCTGGCGCCGCTGCGCCGCCCCTGCTAAGCCGGCTGCGGAGCCGACGGAATGGCGGGGCAGGCGGGCCGGAGATGAAGACGGGCAGGCGGCTGATCGCCGGCAACTGGAAAATGAACGGCCTGCGCGCCGAAGCGGTCGCGCTGGCGCGGGCGGTGGCGGCGGAGGCCGCCGGCATGGAAGCCGGCGCTGGCGGCGCCGGCGCGGAGATCGTCGTCTTTCCGCCGTTTACCGCGCTGGATGCGGTTGCCGCCGCGCTCGCCGGCAGCCCGGTCGGCCTGGGCGGGCAGGATTGCCACCCGGCTCCCGCGGGCGCCCATACCGGATCGGTGAGCGCCGCCATGCTGGCCGATCTGGGCTGCCGCCATGTCATTGTCGGCCATTCGGAGCGCCGCCACGGGCTCGGCGAAAGCAGCGCGGCGGTCTGCGCCAAAGCCGGGGCCGCGCTCGATGCCGGGCTGGTGCCCATCGTCTGCGTCGGCGAAAGCCTGGCGCAGCGCGAGGCCGGCGAGGCCGTTGCCGCGGTTGCCGGCCAGATCGCCGGCTCGGTCCCGGAAGGCGGCGGGGCGGTCGCGGTCGCCTACGAGCCGGTCTGGGCCATCGGCACGGGGCGGACGGCGGCGCCCGACGATATCGCCGCCATGCACGCCGCGATCCGCCGGCTGCTCGCCGAGCGCCGGCCCGACGGCGCCGGCCTGCCCATCCTCTATGGCGGCTCGGTGAAGCCGGACAACGCCGCCTCGATTCTGGCCATCGCCGATGTCGGCGGCCTGCTGGTCGGCGGCGCCAGCCTCGACCCCGCCGCCTTCGGCAAAATCGCCCGCGCTGCCGGATAAAGGCGGCGGTGCGCCCGCGTCAGGCCGTGCCCCAGATGGCGTCGGCGGTGCGCAGGGTGAGGTCGAGCTTGGCCATCTGGTCGTCGAAGGTGACGATATTGCCGCCGACCTCGCTGGCGAAGCCGCATTGCGGGCTGATCGCCAGCCGCTCCAGGGGAACGTGGCGGGCCGCCTCGTCGACCCGGCGGCGCAGATCGTCGATGCGCTCCAGCTCGCCGGTCTTCGTGGTGATCAGGCCGAGCACGACCGCCGTGTCCGGCGCCATGAAGCGCAGCGGCTCGAACCCGCCGGAACGCTCGTCGTCATATTCGAGGAAGAAGGCATCGATATCGAGATTGGGGAAGATGGCCTCGGCAATCGGCTCGTAGCTGCCGCGCGCGATCCATTTCGAGCGCGAGTTGCCGCGGCACAGATGGACGGTGAGATAGGTATCGGCGCGCCGGCCGCCGACGCAGTCGTTGACGAGCGCGATATAGGTCTGGAGCAGATCGTCCGGGTCCTCGCCCACGCGGCGCACGCTTTCGCGCAGATCGGCGTCGAGAAAATAGGTCAGCACCGGATCGTCGATCTGGATATAGCGGCAGCCGGCGGCTTCGAGCGCGGCAATCTCCTCCCGGTAGATGGCGGCGATGTCGGCCCAGAAGGCGTCCATCTCCGGATAGGCCTCGCGGCTCACCGCCGGGCGGCCGCCGTGGAAATGAATGCGGCTGGGCGAGGGGATGGTGATCTTCGCCGTTTTCGACGTCGCTGCGGCCAGCACCTCGTAATCCCGCTTCATGATATCGCCGGGGCGGCCCAGCTTCGCCTCGGTGCGTACCGTGCTCGGATAATATTCCCAGCCGCTGTCGCCGCCGGAGAAGGGCAGGCTGCGGTCCGGCTCGGCGATGCGGATGCCCCGGATCGCCTTGACGAATTCGAGCCACCAGACGGTGCGGCGGAACTCGCCGTCGGTCACCGCCTCGAAGCCGGCCTTCTCCTGCACCTGCGCGACCTGGCGGACGCAATCGTCCTCCACCTCCTGCAGCGCCGCGCGGGCGATGGCGCCGTCGTCGAACTGCCGGCGGGCGTCGAGCAGGCGCTGCGGGCGCAGCAGGCTGCCGACCTGGTCGGCGCGAAAGCGCGGGATGCCGTCCCGTCCGGTCATGGTTTCTCCTCCCCTCGATCGCGCTCCCGCCGGCCCTCGCCGGTGCGCACGGGCGGGCGGAGCGGCGCCAGTATCGCCGCAACCGGCCGCCCCTTCAACCGCGTGCGCGGTGCGCCGGGCGGCAGCGGGCAGGCGGGCGGACGCGGCGATTGGCGTGGCCCGCCCGCGCGGCAAGCCCGTTGACCGCCGGGCCGCCGGGGTGAAGATGGCGGCCGCATTCCCGCTTCCCGCGTCCCTGCCCCAACGATTATGGAAGGAACCCGGTCATGCCGGTCACGAAAGGCATCAAGGCCCTGGTCGAGCAGGCCTATGGCGAGGTCGAGACCTGGACGGTCGCGGACGCCATCGCGCGCTTCGGCGACGAATCGATCCAGCTGGTCGATATCCGCGACATTCGCGAACTGTGGCGCGACGGCACCATCCCCGGCGCCGTCCACGCGCCGCGCGGCATGCTCGAATTCTGGGTCGATCCCGAAAGCCCCTATCATCGCGACGTGTTCGCGACCGACCGCAAGCTGGTCTTCTATTGCGCCGCCGGCTGGCGCAGCGCGCTCGCCGGCAAGACGGTGCAGGACATGGGCCTGACCAACATCGCCCACATCGATGGCGGCTTCAAAGGCTGGAAGGAAGCCGGCGGCCCGGTCGAAGACAAGCCCCAACCCGCACCGAAGAAAGGCTGAGTGCCGGACTTCCGCCGCGCTGGAATTGTGCCGGCCGATGCGCCGCTTTAGGATGGCGGGCAAGGATTTCGCCCGAACCGGGATCGCGCCCGCCCTGCCGCTGCCGGGGGCAGCGGGCGGCAGGAGACGAGCGGCGCAGCATGATCATCGGCAGACCGTTTGAGGGCAGCCTCTTTTCCGAGAACTTTCTGCGCGAGGCGATCCGGGAGTCGGCCGAATGGACGGCGTTCGACGATGCGGCGCTGGAAGCCCTGGAGGCCGCCCTCGGCGAAATTTTCGACCGGTTTCCGTCCGCCGAAGCGCCCAACGAGAGCCAGACCGAGGACGATCTGATCTGGCCCGTGCTGGCCGGCCTGGGCTGGACCGAGATGCTGCGCCAGCAGAATCTGTCGGCCAGGGGCCGCGCGGATGTGCCCGACGGGCTGATGTTCGCGGATGCGCAGGCCAAGGCCGGCGCCAACGAACTGGCCGACGAATGGCGGCGCTACCGGTTCGGCCTCTCCATCGTCGAATCGAAGCGCTGGGCCGCCCCTCTCGACCGCGGCTCGGCGGGGCCGGGTCATGAAACGGCGCCATCGACGCAGATGCTGCGCTATCTGCGCCGGGTCGACGATCTGACCGAAGGCAGGCTGCGCTGGGGAATTCTCACCAACGGGCGGGTCTGGCGCCTCTATTTTCAGGGCGCGCTCCCGGTCTCGGAACGTTTTTTCGAGATCGACCTGGCCGCAATCCTCGGCCGTGCCGGCCAGGATGAGGACCTGTTCGCGCCCGACGAGCAGGAACGCCGCCACTGGCTGCGGGTCTTCGCCCTCATGTTCCGGCGCGAGGCCTTCCTGCCGGATACCGCCGATCAGCGGACCTTTCACCGCCGCGCCCTCGACGAAGGGCGGTTCCATGAGGAGCGGGTGGCGAAGAATCTGTCCGGCGTCGTGTTCGGACGGGTTTTCCCGAACCTCGCCCGGGCGGTTGCCGAAGCCGCGCCGGACGCGCCGCTGCCGGAGGTGCGCGAGGCGGTCCTGATCCTGCTCTACCGGCTTCTGTTCATTCTCTACGCGGAAGACCGCGATCTGCTGCCCGTCCGCGACCGGCGCTACGACGATTACGGCCTCCGGGACCGGGTGCGCGAGGATATCCGCCGCCGCAAGGACGACGAGGACACGTTCTCGACACAGGCGACCCGCTACTGGTTCGCCGTCGACGATCTGTGCCGCGCGCTCGACAGCGGCGACGCTTCCATCGGCCTGCCGCCCTACGATGGCGGGCTGTTCGACCGGCAGCGCGCGCCCGTGCTGGCGCAAATCCGGCTCGGCGACGCGGTCATGGCCGATATCGTCGATGCCCTGTCGTTCGAGCCGTCGCCGACCGGCCGGCGCTATATCAACTATCGCGATCTCGGCGTGCAGCAGCTCGGCTCGATCTACGAGCGCCTGCTTGAGCGGGAGATCGTCCGCGACGGCGGCGAGATCGCCGTCCGGCCCAGCATTTTCGCGCGCAAGGATTCGGGCAGCTATTATACGCATGACGATCTGGTCCGCCTGATCGTCCGCGAAACGCTCGATCCGCCGATTCAGGCGCACATGTCGGCTTTCGAGCGGGCGGCGGAGCGGCTGCCGGCCGGCGGGCCGGAGCGCGCACGCGCCCTCGAACGGCTGAAGGAATACGATCCCGCCGAACGGCTGCTCGATCTGAAAGTCTGCGACCCGGCCATGGGGTCGGGGCATTTTCTGGTCGATCTCGTCGATTATCTGTCCGACCGGGCGATTGCGGCCATGGCCGAGGCGGAGGCGGCAGCCGAGGGCTATGTCTCGCCGCTGACCGGCCGGATCGAGGGGATCCGGGCGACCATTCTCGCCAATGCCCGGGCCGGCGACTGGACGGTCGATCCGGCGCGGCTGGACGACCGCCATATCGTGCGGCGCATGGTGCTGAAGCGCTGCGTCTACGGCGTCGACAAGAATCCGATGGCGGTCGAGCTCGCCAAGGTCGCGCTCTGGCTGCACACCTTCACGGTCGGCGCGCCGCTCAGCTTCCTCGACCATCATCTGCGCTGCGGCGACAGCCTGTTCGGCGCGTGGGTGCGCCAGGGTATCGACATGGCGGCGGAATACGACGCGCCGCTCCTGCTCCACGGTCCGATGCGCGCTGCCGTCTCGGCGGCCAGGGGCATGCGTGAAGTCGAGGCTCTGACCGATGCCGAGATTGCCGAGGCGCACCGGTCGGCCGAAACCTTTGCCGGGGTTGAGGCGAAAACGGCACCGCTCGACAGGTTCCTCTCCCTGATTCACGCTTTCGAATGGCAGAACCTTCGCAGCAGGGAGGACAAGGCGGCCCTGCGCGCCTTCTTCGACGGCCAGTTCGGCAGCCCGGTCGAACTGGCGCTGGGCGAGGCGGATTCCTCGAACGGCAAGCCGGAGGCGCTTCGCTTCGCCGATCTGCTTGCGGCTGCGCGCGGGATCGTCGCCGAAGAGCGCTTTTTCAACTGGCAGGCCGCCTTTCCCGGCGTCTGGTCGAACTGGGAGAGCCCGGAACTGGATGGCGGTTTCGACGCCGTGATCGGCAACCCGCCCTGGGACCGTATGAGGCTGGAGGCGGTGGAGTGGTTCGCCATGCGCCGCCCGGAGATCGCCCTCACTGAGCGTGCCGCGGATCGCAAGGCGAAGGTTGCGCTGCTGCGCCGGCAGGGCGATCCGCTGGCCGCCGAATTCGACGCCGCGGCCGGGCGTGCGGACGATGCGGCCCGGATCGCACGGACCGGCGGCGACTTCCCGCTGCTCGCCAATGGCGAGCTGAATCTGTACGCCCTGTTCGTCGAGCGCGCGATGGCGCTGGTGAAGCCCGACGGCATGGTGGGTCTGCTCACGCCGTCCGGCATCGCCGCCGACAAAACGGCGGCGCGCTTCTTCAAGGGCGTGGCGACCGACGGCCGGCTGAAGGCGCTGTACGATTTCGAGAACCGGCGAACCCGCTATGGCAAGCCGCCATTCTTCCCGGACGTCGACAGCCGCTTCAAATTCAGCGCGTTCGTTGCGAGCCCGTCGCCTCTGGAAGGCGATGCGATGTGCGCCTTCTTCCTGCAGGATGTTTCCGAACTCGAAGACCCGGACCGCTGCTTTCCGCTGACGGCGGCGGATTTCGCCCGCGTCAACCCGAATACCGGGACGGCGCCGATCTTCCGCAGCCGCCGCGACGCCGAACTGACGACCGCAATCTACGGCCGTCTGCCGGTTCTGGTGGACCGCTCGTCGGGCGCGGAGGCGAAGGCCTGGCCCGTCGTCTACACCCGGATGTTCGACATGTCGCAGGATTCGGGCCTGTTCCGAACGCGCCGGGAACTGGAGGAGCAGGAGGGGGCATGGCCCATCGGCGGCAACCGCTTCGACAGCCCGGCCGGGCAATGGGTGCCGCTCTACGAAGGCAAGATGGTGCAGGCGTACGATCACCGCGCCGCCGGCATTGTTGTGAACCCCGACAATCTGCACCGTCCCGCCCAGCCCGAACCGGCCACCCTGGAACAACACCGCGATCCGAACTGGCAGCCGGGGCCGCAATACTGGATTCGGCTGAGCGAGACGACGTTCCCGGCAGCGTCCTGCCTGCTCGGATTCAAGGACGTTACCGCGCCGACCAACATGCGCTCCATGATCGCGACGCTGATACCGGGCGCCGGTGTTGGAAACACCCTTCCCATCGTTTCCACGGAAAGCCAGTCCGCAACCGAAGCAGCGTTATTGCTTGCGAACTTCAATGCGGTGCCCTTCGACTATGTGGCGCGTCAGAAGATTCAGGGCCAGCACCTCAACTGGTTCATCGTCGAACAACTCCCGGTCGTGCCGCCGGGGCATTATGAGACTGTGCGCTTCGGGCCGAAGACGGCGGCGCAGATCGTCCGCGAGGCGGTGCTGGAACTGACCTACACGGCGCATGACATGACGCCCTTCGCCCGCGACATGGGGCATGTGGACAAGGCGGGCGCCGTCCTGCCGCCCTTCGCCTGGGACGAGGGCCGCCGCCTCGCCCTGCGCGCGAAGCTGGATGCGCTCCATTTCCATCTCTACGGCGTGACCGACCGCGACGACGTGCGCTACATCTATTCGACCTTCCCGATCGTCGAGCGGGAGGAAGCCAGGGCCTGGGGCGGCTACCGCTCCCGCGAGCTGTGCCTCGCCTGGATGAACGCCCTCGCCGCCGGCCGGCCCGACGCCACAATCGCGGTGTGAGAAGGCATCGCGCCCTTCCGTACAGGCCGGGCAAAGACGTTGCCGCGCTCATGGCGCTGGCGGACCGGTTTTCGATGGCTCCGGTTCCGCCGCCGCCCGATCAATCGGGCCAATCGACTTCGCTCAGAAAATCGGTATCGCCGGTGATCAATACGATGCGATCCACGGTCCGTTGGGCGGCGTGAGTCGCGATATCGAACCCGAACCGCACGCTGATGCTCTTATATTAGAAATGGAATTTGAAATCTTTGTCCAAAAGCGATGAAGATTACACAGACATCTTGACATGATCCGGCGCTCTTTCTAACTTTGAGAGGCTATGCAAAAAAACTTCTCCGGGCTCTTGTATATCGTCGCTGCCGCAGCGGTTTCGTTTTTCATGGAACCGCTGATTCCTCTCGGCGATTGGCGATGGCTGATGATAGCTGGCGCTTGTGTCGTCGTCGGCTGGTGGTTGATGAATAATGAGAGGATTGATGCGGACCTGCCTCCATGGGCACATGTCGAACAGAGTCAAATTCGCGCGAAGGCCCGACAGGATTTTTGGGAAGGGCCAGGAATAGGTATTATTTTTTTACTACTTTTGATCGGAGTTCCAGTAGCTATAATTTTTGTCATCGTTATTTTCGGAGTAACAAAATGAAACCGATGCCCGATCCCGCCCGCGACCAATTCCCGGTAGAGAAGCCGCTTTAATCCAAAAGGAACCCCCGGAAGCCACGCTCCGAGGGTTCCCGAAAGATGCCCGCCTACGGGCGTAGCGGATATTGGACATTCCATCTGCGTCCGGCGTTCGGCGACGTCAACCTTTCCGCTGCCGCCCGCCGCGCCGGCCTTTGTCGCGGCAAAATGGTGCTTGGCGGGGGGCGGTTGCGGCCGCAAGCACATGCCGGGATGCAAACCGGACGCAAGGGGGAGAGATGCCGGAGACGATGCGCGCCGCCTTTCTGGAGGGGCATGAGGGGATCGGCAGCCTGACCGTCGGCCGGCGGCCGAAGCCGGCGCCGGGCCATGGCGAGGTGCTGATCCGCATCGCCGCGGCCGGCCTGAACCGGGTCGATCTCTACATGGCGAACGACGGTTCGGGCTTCCGCCACGAACTGCCGCTCACCCTCGGCGTCGATGGCGCCGGCGTGATCGAGGAACTCGGCCCCGGCTGCACGCTGCGCCGGGCCGGCGAGCGGGTCGTCATCTATCCCGCCCGCTTCGGGCTCGACGAATTCTCCCGCCGCGGCGACCAGATGCTGTCCTTCGCCCGCGCCATTCCGGGCGAGAATATCGACGGCTGCTTCGCCGACTATATCGTCATGCCGGAAGAATGCGCCTTCCCGATTGCCGACGGGCTGGGCTTCCTCCACGCCGCCGTCCTGCCGACCGCCTATCTCACCGCCTGGCGGGCGGTGACCACCGCCGGCCGGGTCCAGTCGGCCGACCGGGTGCTGATCCACGGCGTCGGCGGCGGCGCCTCGATGGCGGCGCTGCAGTTCTGCGCCCTGCGCCGGGCCACGACCATCGTCACCTCGTCCTCCGATGCCAAGCTGGAGGCGGCGAGGGCCCAGGGCGCGAGCCACACGATCAACTACCGGACCCAGGATGTGCTCACCGAGGTGCGCCGGCTGACCGCCCGGCGCGGCGTCGATGTCGTGATTGAGAATGTCGGCGCCGATACCTGGGATACCTCGCTCAAGGCGGCGACCGGCGGCGGCCGCATCGTCGTGTTCGGCGCCACCACCGGGCCGAACCCGCCGGCCGACCTGCAGCGGGTGTTCATCCGCCAGCTGCATATCGTCGGCGTCACCATCGGCAATTTCGAGGAATTCCGCACCCTGATCGACGCCGCCGAGCGCCGGCTGTTTGTGCCGACGATTGACCGGGTCGTCGCGCTGGAGGAGGTGGCGGACGGCCTCGCCCGTCTCGAATCCGGCGCGCAGACCGGCAAGATCGCGGTCGCGGTCGATCCCGCCCTGTGCGAGCGCGACGGCGCCGGTTGACCGCCGGCGCGGGCGGGACTACCTGCCGGGAGCAAGGTCCGGAGATTGCCATGCGGGTCGTCCTCGCCCAGCCGCGCGGCTTCTGCGCCGGCGTCGAACGCGCCATCGAGATCGTGGAGAAGGCCCTCGACCGCTACGGGCCGCCGGTCTATGTGCGCCACGAGATCGTGCACAACAAGCGGGTGGTCCGGGAACTGACGGCGAGGGGCGCCCGCTTCGTCGAGGAACTGGACGAAATCCCGGACGGCGCGATCACCATTTTCAGCGCCCACGGCGTCGCCCAGTCGGTCGAGGACACGGCCGCCGACCGCTCCCTGCCGGTGCTCGATGCGACCTGCCCGCTGGTCGCCAGAGTGCACAAGGAAGGCCAGCGCTATGCCGAGCGGGGCTTCGAGGTCGTCCTGATCGGCCATGAAGGCCATCCCGAAGTGATCGGCACGATGGGCCGCATCCCCGGCACCGTTCATCTGGTCCAGGATGCCGGCGATGTCGCGACGCTGGCGCCGGGCACTCCCGACAGGCTCGCCTATGTCACCCAGACCACGCTTTCGGTCGACGATACCCGCGCCGTGATCGATGCGCTGAAGGCCCGGTTTCCCGATATCGCCGGCCCGGACGTGAAGGATATCTGCTACGCCACCCAGAACCGCCAGGCGGCGGTGCGCCGGCTTTCCGAATCGGTCGATCTCATTCTCGTCGTCGGCGCGCGCAACAGCTCGAATTCCAACCGCCTGCGCGAGATCGGCGCCGAGGAGGGCACGCCCAGCCATCTCGTCGAGGAGGTCGATGCCGTCGATCCGGCCTGGTTCGACGGCGTGAAGGCGGTCGGGGTGACCGCCGGCGCCTCGACGCCCGAACCGCTGGTCGATGAGGTGATCGACCGGCTGCGCGCCATCGCCCCGGTCGAGCTCTCGATCATGGACGGCATCGAGGAGCATATCCGCTTCAAGCTGCCGGAGGCCCTGCGCGCCGCCTGAAGCCGCCCCGCGCCCCGGCACCGGCTTACAGGAAGGGCAGTTCTTCGCGCGTATAGAACAGGGCGCGGAAGACCATATTGACCTCGAAGTCCATGACCGTCCGGCCGAAAACCGGATTGACGAACTCCCACACCGTCTCGCCCTCCGGCGTGACCTGGAAGATGCGGCCGCGCACGCCCTCGCAGATCAGCGTGTTGCCGCCGGGCAGCCGCACCGCCCCGGAAATCTGCTGGCTGTAGAAATTGAACGGCGGATTGTCGGCATATTGCCAGACGATCTCGTCGGTGCGCGGGTCGATCTCGAACACCCGGCTGTGCGGTAGCATGCCCATCCAGCGCCGCTGGGTGCCGTTGTCGTAGACCAGCAGATTGCCGTTGGGCAGCGGCCGCGGATCGTGCTGGCCGCCCATCTGGGGCACGCGGTAGCGCCACACGACCCGGCCGCTCGCCTTGTCGATAATGCCGATGGTGGAGGTCGCGCGCATCGAGAAGACCACCCGGTCGTCGCCGAGCGGCGCCACCGTGTTGCCGTGGGTCCATTCCCAGCGCGCCTCGCTGTCCGACAGGCGTTCGAGCTCCGGGTCGAGATGCTCGATCGCGCGCCAGCGCCAGATTTCCTCGCCGGCCGCGTTCACCTCGACGATCATGTCGGCATACATGCCGAGGCCGTCCGGCGGCGGGTGGCCGCCCTTGATGCGCCGCTCGAGCGCTTCCGGCACCTTCTCCAGCGACAGGTAGAGCGTCGTGCCGGCATCGGTGCGGCGGTGGTCGTGATGGTGCATCGGGTCGGTATGGCGCCAGACGATTGTGCCGTCCGGCGCCACCTCGCGGATTTCGCCGCCCTTGAACGCCTTCCACAGGCCGAACAGGTCGAAGGTCGCGTCGCGGATTTTGGCGCCGTAGAGCAGATTGCCGTTGGGAAGCAGATAGCCGTACAGCCCGGCCGGCCGGTCGTGGCGCCATTCGTGGACGATGCCGCCCTCCATATCGATCAGCAGGGTGCGGCCGGGCCCGCCGAGCGGCGAATAGAGGACATAGCCCTGTTCCGCCTTCGACCGGTTGTGGCCGGTGACGCCGGTTTTCATGGTGCGGCGGAGCACCTGCTGGTCGAGGGCGGCGGTCATGGGCCGGGCTCCTTGAGGGATCGGGCCGGCGCTGCGCTGCGGCGGCCCCTGCCGGGTAACGGGCTTGCAAACGAATATCAAGCGGTTTACCCGGCGGGATGCGCGCCAGCCGGGCACAGCGGACAGGCGCGGGAGCGACCGGGGAGCGGGACGAGATGGCGGGAAGCGGATTGCTGGAAGGCAAGGTGGCGCTGGTGACCGGCGCGGGGCGCGGCGTCGGGCGCGATATCGCGCTGCAGATGGCGGCCGCGGGCGCGGGCGTGCTGGTGAACGATCTGGGCGGATCGGCCACCGGCGAGGGCGCCTCCGGCTCGCCGGCCGAAGAGGTGGTCCGGGAGATCGAGGCGATGGGCGGCCGGGCGGTCGCCAATACCGACAGCGTGACCGGTTTCGCCGCCGCCCAGGCGATGGTCGATCAGGCGTGGGAGACGCTCGGCGGGCTCGATATCGTGGTCAACAATGCCGGCATCCTGCGCGATACCATTTTCCACAAGATGACGGAGGAGGACTGGGACCTCGTCATCGCCGTCCATCTGAAGGGCAGCTTCAACATCGCCCGCGCCGCGGCCACCGTGTTCCGCGGCCAGGAAAGCGGCGCGATGATCCACATGACCTCGACCTCCGGCCTGGTCGGCAATTTCGGCCAGGCGAACTATGCCGCGGCCAAGCTCGGCATCGTCGGCCTGTCGAAATCCATCGCGCTCGACATGCGCCGGTTCAACGTCCGCTCCAACTGCATTTCGCCCTTCGCCTGGAGCCGGCTGATCGGCACCATCCCGACCGATACGCCCGAACAGCAGGCGCGGGTGGAGAAGATCAAGCAGATGACGCCGGCGCGGATCGCGCCGGTCGCGGTCGCGCTGGCCTCGGACCGGGCGCGCGACGTGACCGGCCAGATTTTCGCCGTGCGCAACAACGAGATCTATCTGATGAGCCAGTCGCGGCCGCTCCGCTCGGTCCATCGCGGCGAGGGCTGGTCGGCCGACAGCGTGCTCGACCACGCCTTCCCGGCCATGCAGGCCCATTTCTATCCGCTCGAACGCTCGGCCGACGTGTTCAGCTGGGACCCGGTCTAGGGCGCGGCCATGGTTCTCGACCCCCGGACGATCCTCGACTGGCCGTTCCAGCCGGTCGAACAGGCCTACAGCGAGCGCGATACCATCCTCTACGCCCTCGGCTGCGGCCTCGGCGCCGATCCGCTGGACGAGCAGCAGCTGCGCTTCGTTTTCGAGGAGCCCGCGCTGCTGGCGCTGCCCTCGATGGCGGCGGTGCTCTCGCCGCCGGGCTTCTGGGCGCGCCACCCCGATAGCGGGATCGACTGGGTCAAAATCCTGCATGGCGAACAGGCGATGCGGATTCACAGGCCCCTGCCGCCGGCCGCCACGGTGGTCGCCACCACCCGCGTCACCGACATCGTCGACAAGGGGCCGGGCCGCGGCGCGCTGCTGTTCGCCGAGCGCACGGTGACCGACGCCGCGACCGGCGAGGCGCTGGCGACCCTGCGCTCCACCACCTTCGCGCGCGGCGACGGCGGCTGCGGCGGGACGACGGAGGCCGCGCCGCCGCCCCACAGGCTGCCGGAGCGCGCGCCGGACATGGTCTGCGACCTGCCGACCGCGCCCAACGCCGCCCTGATCTACCGCCTCTCCGGCGATCCGAACCCGCTGCACGCCAGCCCTGCGGTCGCCCGCGCCGCCGGCTTCGACCGGCCGATCCTGCACGGCCTGTGCAGCTGGGGCGTCGCCGGCCACGCCATCCTCAAATCCTGGTGCGGCTACGATCCGGCGCGCCTGCGCGCCATGGCGCTGCGCTTCTCCGCGCCGGTCTATCCGGGCGAGACGATCCGCACCGAAATGTGGCGCGACGGCGATATCGTCTCGTTCCGCGCCCGGATCGCGGAGCGCGATGCCATCGTCCTGAACAACGGCCGGGCCGAAATCGCCGATCCGGCATAAGCGGCCCCGGTCCGGCGGCCGCTCCCTTCCGGCCGGCCGGCGCTCAGGCCGCCTGGGCGCGCTGCCGGTCGAACCAGCCCGGATAGGCGAACAGGGCGGCCGACCCGCCCGTGTGCAGGAAGACGATGCGCTGGCCGGCGCGCAGGACGCCGTCGCGCACCAGGCCGATCAGGCCGGCGAATGCCTTGCCGGTATAGACCGGGTCGAGCAGGATGCCCTCGCACTCCGCCATGGTGCGGATCGCCTCCAGCGTCGATTCGGCCGGGATGCCATAGCCGGGGCCGACGAAACGGTCGTCGACGCGGATATCGCCCTCCGCCACCGGGCTGTCCGCGCCGGCGCCGCCGGGCAGGCCGATATGCGCCGCCGTCGCCCGCGCCAGGGCGAGGACGCCGGCCCGCTGCGCCGCCGCCGGCGCGCGCACGCTGATGCCATATACCGGCACCGCGGAGCCGAGGCCGCGCAGGCCGGCGACCAGCCCGGCATGGGTGCCGGCGCTGCCGCTGGCGACGACGATGGCATCCGGCGCCAGCCCGGCCGCTTCGGCCTGCGCCGCCAGCTCGGCCGCCGCCGCGGCATAGCCGGCCGCGCCCACCGGGTTCGAGCCGCCGCCGGGAATGGCATAGGTGCGCGCCGCGCCGCCGGGCAGGCCGGCCACCAGCTCGGCCAGCGCCGCCTCCATATCGTCGCGCGCCGGGCAGCGGTGGACGGTGGCGCCGCACAGCCGGTCGAGCAGCACATTGCCGTTCTCGCGATAGGCGGCGTCGGCAAAGCCGGTCCGGTCTTCGAGCAGGACATGGCATTCGAGGCCGAGCCGGGCCGCCGCCGCCGCGGTCTGGCGGGCATGGTTCGACTGGGTCGCGCCCTGGGTCGCGACCGCTTCCGCCCCGCGCGCCAGCGCCTCGCCCATCAGGAACTCCAGCTTGCGCGCCTTGTTGCCGCCGGTCGCCAGGCCGGTGCAGTCGTCGCGCTTGATCCAGATTTCCGGCCCGCCGAGCGCGGCGCTCAGCCGTTCGAGCGGCTCCAGCGGCGTCGGCAGATGGGCCAGCCGCACCCGCGGCAGCCGTTCGAGTTCCATGGCAAATCGTCCTGTCGTCCGTTGTCCTGCGGGGTGTCGTTCGGTGGTGTGTCGTCCGTGGTTCGGCGGCGGGCCGTACTGCGATCTGCGGTTCTGCGGTCCGCCGTTCGGCGGCGCGTCGTTCTGCGGTTTGTGGCTCTGCGGTCCGTCGTTCGGGGCGGCGCCATTGCGCGAAGGGCCGGCAGCGGGCCCGGACGCTACCCCGGAAGCCACCCCCCTGTCACGGGCCCCGCCGGGGAAGCGGCCCGGCGCCGCCCCGTGATAGGGCCCCGGACTTTGTCCGGGGCCCTATTTTCATCATCTGGAAACCGTGCGCATGACGCGATTGATGAAATCTATAACCAACTTAATATCGGATATGTAATGAAGCCACTTTTCCTCGCCAATCATCTCCCAGGAATAGCGCTTCTGCCATACGATTATATCCTGATCGAAATAATCGAACAAGCCCTCAAGACATCTCATATTTCTTTCGGTCAATAAATCTGACGGTGGACGGGTGCCCGATGCTGTATGACCGAATGCGATCAGCTCAAAGCCAACAAAATATTGAGAAAAAACCTCAGAATATAACGAATCCATATGGATTTGAAAACGATCCGGAAGCTCAAGGTACAAATTTTTCAGAGAGTGAGTATTGGGAGGCTTCTTCCGATCACCGTACAGGAGAAGCTTAAGCATCAACTCCAAAGCGATTCCGATATTGAAATGCGAGACCGTCTTCATCGAAATCCACATGTCGCGATGCGTCCGATCCCCCATACCCGGCACCGCATCATCGCGGTCATGGCGTATGCCGTGGCGCGCAATTTCTTCCTCGACGTGAAGAGCGGCGGTCTTGAAATCATGGATGTTATCGTATAGCAGATTGTATGCGGCAGGGCTCAGCATATTATGTCTCTCCTGTTGTCCGTAGTATCGGTCATTGCGTTGTTTCCGAGCAGACGTTCTGTGAGGGAAGCGGAAAGTGCGGTTGCTGTCCGTAACCCAATGTCGGTTCTCGAAATTATGCTATAAGCTTCGTTAGCGAGATTAGCGAAACGGCGTTGAACGGAACGGGTTGGAACAGGGATTTCGACTTTCTTCAAGGTCGACTTCGAGATTTCCTTGAACGTTGTGCTGCCGGCCAATTGAATCAACCGATCACGCAACATCTGCAAGCACAAGGCAAGGTACTCGGGCTCCAGGCGGGTCCCGCATATCAGATTGGCAAATCCCTGATTGGTTGCCATTGGTACGGCTGCGATTGCGGTGTAACCGATGGTCGCTCGGCTGGTGAGAAGGACGGTGCCCGGTGGAACGAGGCGTGCACTGCTTTCCCTAAGTCCTCTATCGGTAATACTCTCTCTTGTTTTACCTATAGAGAGGCAGGAAAGTGCAGTCACGTCGGTAGGTGTAGCCCAAGGAATCGAGCCGCCAAAATAGTCATGGTTACTGCGTCGAGGCGTTCCGCCCCCGGTCACTTTACATAGCTCGCCGATGGGCACCATGTCCCACACCATCGGATTGTCGGCCGGGTCGCCGAACATTTTGATGAACAGAGCGGGGATGAATTCCTGCAAGCGGCGAGCGGCTTCGGCTCGCAGACGCTCGATCCTTGCCGCCCGGTTCAGAATACGGACGATCCGCCGTTGCTCGTCGAGCGGAGGAAGGGGAATCAATGCGTTCTCCATGAATGTCTTCGGGACGCGTTGTTGACCTGCGGTGCCCGTGAAGTTTCGTTTCGCCTCCGCCCGGAATGTGGGTTGGCGGACGAAGTGATAAATGTACTCGCTCAATGCATTTTTTCTGGGTCTCAGAATATAGAACTCAGTGGAGCCGCGGCCTATTCCATTAATCAGGCTGTGAGCTAACGCAACCTTACCATTCTCCATGCATGGCGTGATCTTCGCGAACAAAATGTCGCCGTTCTCGAATGAAGTGTACCCCTTCGAGACCTCTATGAGAGGTCGCTCTTCCTGAACTGAGATTTCTCCTCTCCGCTCATCGACAGCAGCCATCGGAACGAAGCTGACAACCATGTCATCCGGGTGTGCGGCCTGCGTCGTTCGTGGATTGACCGTGCATATCTCCCCAAGGGGAACCCGAGAGAAATCGCTCATTCCGCCGTTGCCTCCCGAACGGCTTCGGTCAGCTTTTCGATCTCGCCCATAATCTCCGTCTCGATCTCCCGTAGTTCGTCCATTATCTCCAGCGGGTCGCGGTGTTCCGCCTTCGAGCGATTCTGCGGCCGGTGGTGACCGGCACTTAGATTGAAGTCGGCGTCGCGAAGCTCATGGGCATCGGCGAACCACCAGTTTTCCGTCCAGTCGTCGTCGGGGTCGCTGTCGCGCCAGCGCCGCCAGCAGGCCTCGCGATCCCGGAACGCCTCGATCAGGCCGGGCAGGTCGTCCGCCTCGATGGGCCGGTCATGTTTGGCGTCTAGCTTGAACCCGTCATTGTCGGCGTGCAGGAACATCACGCGCTCGGTCGCACCGCCCTTGCGGAAGACCAGCAGCGAGGTCTTGACGGGGGAATAGGGGTTGAAGACACCGGCAGGCAGGGAGAGCACCGCCTCGATGGTGTTGTTCTCCACCAGCCTGCGGCGCAACTCCCGATGCGCGCCGCTAGGGTTGCCGAACAGCACGCCTTCTGGGACCACCACACCGCAGCGCCCGCCCTCTTTCAGGTGATTCAGCATGTATTGCAGGAACAGGAGTTCGGTCTGTGCCGTGCGTCCGACCTTCACGTCCTCGACGATGCGGTTCCGGTCCAGCCGGCCTGAGAAGGGCGGATTGGCGAGGATGACGTCGAAGCCGCCGGCCGGCAGGCCGAGCTCCGCCTTCGTCGCACGGTCGAGTGCGCGGGTAAGCGCGTCGCGGCGCAGGATGCGCACCCGGTCGAGCCCGCGCAGCGTCAGGTTCATGGTGGCGAGGCGGACCATCTGAGGGTCCACATCGGCGCCGTAGAAAGTTTTCTCCTTCAACTGCCTGACAGCGTCCAGGCCCAGCGTGTCGCCAATGCCGCGTCGGATCGTCTTGCCGTTGGCCTCGATCTCCTCGATCCCGGCGGGCGAGGAATTGGCCAGCCGGATATGGTCCCACGCGCCGACCAGAAAGCCGGCCGTTCCGGCGGCCGGATCGTAGACCGTCTCGCCGATGCGCGGATCGACCAGCCGCACCAGGGCACGGATGATATGGCGCGGCGTGCGGAACTGGCCCAGCTCGCCGGCCTGGCGGATCTGGCGCAGCACATGCTCGAACAAATCGCCCTTGGTGTCGGCGTCCACCCGGTCGAGATGGAGGTCGTTCAGCTGGCTGACCACCTGGGTGAGCACGGTCGGCTCGTCGATGACCAGCCGGGCGCCGTCCATGAAATCCGTGACGCCGTTTGCCGCCAGTTCGGCATGGAACGGGAAAACCTCCTCGCGCACCCAGTTCACCAGCCGCTCGCCGTTCAGGGCGTGCGCCCAGGAAGACCAGCGCAGGAGCTCGCGCGGCGCTGTTGCGGCACCGGGGGTACGCGCATTGCGCGGGTTGCGCAGCGTCCACTCGCCGTCGAAGACGCTGGTATACGGGGCCGCTCCCGGCCGTTGCGCCGCCCGCGCCCGCGCCGCGTCTGCCGTCTCGTACATGTAGAAATAGATCAGGAAGCTGAGTTGTTCCGCGTTCTGGGCCGGGTTCGGATAGCCGCCGCCAAACAGATAGTCGCGGATGCGGTCGATGCCGTGTCGGAGTTCGGGCGTCATGGTCATGGCGCTACCGCTCCTCGTGGCGGCCGGCGGCCCGCCGTTGCCCGAACACCGCGGCGTTGAAGCCCTCGATCAGCCGCCGCAGACTTTCCTCACCGCCGAACACGCGTCTTGCTTCGTCGTAGCCGCCCAGCGCTGCGAAGGGGTGTTCGTCGAAATCGTAGTCGCCGAAAGCTTCCATGTTCATAGCATCGGCCCTGACCCGGCTTCCGATCAACCCCGCCCACCTTGCCTGTGCCGCATCGAAATCTCCCTGTTTTCCCCGCCACGCCTCGAACTTTACGCCGAGCTCGGCGGCGCGCGTCTCGTGCTCGGGCGTGCGCACGATCCGCCCGTCCTCGTCGAGCGTCAACCATTCCCGGCTCGCCGGGTCGATATGGTCGTCCACGTCGAGGGTCAGCAGCGCGCGCGGCCCGTCATAGACCGTCGGCTTCGATTCCCGCACGACGCCGCCGTCAAGGTCGTCGTCATCGTCGCCGTGGAAATCGGTGACGCCGACGAAGTCGAACATGGTGAAGCCGGTCTTGCGGATATGCGGTGCCTTGCGCGTGCCGCGCCCGCGCATCTGGCGATAGAGAATCCCGCTGCGGGTGAAGCGCGCCATGACGAGGTTGACGACCTCCGGGCAGTCGAAGCCGGTATCGAGCATATTCACGCTGACCAGAATCTGCGGGAACTCCTCCTCCTTGAAGCGCTTGATTATGGCACTCGCATCGGGCGCCGGGCCGCCGCCGACATCGCTCACCACGAAATCGGCATAGCGCATTGCGGGATGCGGCTTGAGGTCGGCGAAATGTGTGTCGAACATTTCCGCCAGCGTCTCCGCATGGCGCTTGTTGACTGCGAACACGATGGTCTTGCCCCGGTCGGGGGTGCGCCGGATTCCGTCGCGGCCCATGAAGCCCTTCTCGAAGGCATCGCGGAACTCCCGCACCATGGCGCGGTTGCGTTCGGGAATCGTGAACCTGCGCTCCAGCGCGCTCGGGTCCACCGTGATCGTGTCCGAATGGGCGAACAGTTCCTCGAACTCCGCCTGCGTGGCGGCGTCCATCGCGGTCCAGTCGAGCTCGTCGCGCGTCACCGGGAAACCGCCTTCGGCGGCGGTCTTCACCGTCCTCGCCCGGTAGATGCGGTAGGGGACCAGATGGCCTGCCGCGACGGCTTCCGGCAGCGTGTAGCGGAAGGTCGGCCTGTCCACCTCGAAAAAGCGCAGCGTGTCGCGCACGAACTTCCCGTCCTCCGGGTCGGCGGGCGTATCGCCATCGGCGCTCGTGCAGGGTGTCGCGGTCAGCCCGATCTGGATGCCGTCGAAATGCCGGAGCACGCCGCTCCACTTGCCGTAGATCGACCGGTGACACTCGTCGGTGATGACCAGGTCGAAATAGCCGGGCGAGAGCGTGGGGTATTCCGCGATCATGGTTTGCAGCGTGGCAATCGTGATGCGCTTGGCGCGGTCGAAGCCGCGGCCCGGCCGCAGGACATGGCAGGGATAGTCGCGCAAATGGTCGGTAAAGGCGTCTTCGGCCTGGCCGGCAAGCTCGATCCGGTCCACCAGGAAGAGCACGCGGGTGACGATGCCCGCCTCGAACAGGCGCTTGACGAAGGCCGCGGCCGTGCGCGTCTTGCCGGTGCCGGTCGCCATCTCCACCAGCAGCTTGCGTCGCCCGCGCGAGACCTCGGCCGAAAGCGCCTCGATACAGTCGATCTGGTAGTCGCGGTCGACGATCTTTGAATCGATTGCGACATCGGCGAGGTTGCGGCGGAGTTGGCGCGCGGCCATCCGTCGTTCGAGATCGTCCTGGGCGTAGAAGCCCGCGATCTTTCGTGCATGGGCGTCCGTCTCCCGGTCGAGGAACCGCACCTCCTCGCCGTTCGAGAGAAAGACGAACGGGACGCCGAGTTGTTCGGCATAGTGCCACCCCTGGTCCTGCGCCGTGATTGGATCGATGCTGGAGCGCTTGGCTTCAAGCGCCGCCATTGGCCGGCCCTGCCGGTCGCAGAGCACATAATCGGCCTGTGTACCATCCGGCAGCGCGTGCTCGAACAGCACGCTCGACCCGTCCAGGTTCCAGCCCGCATCCTTCAGCAAAGCGTCGATCTTGACCCGTGCAAAGGCTTCGGTATCGCTCATGCGTCCGGCCTCATCCCTTCTTCCATGGCCGCTTCCCGAAACCCGCCCTCATGCCGCTCCTTTCCCGCGCACTTTGGGGAGCATGACGAAGGGCCAGGGGGAGGGGAAGTCGCCGACCGGGACTTCGATGACCGTCGGCGCGCCGCTGCGGAAGGCGCGGCGCAGCTGTGCGCGCAGCTCGTCCGGCGTCGCCGCCCGCAGGCCCTGCGCGCCGAAGCTTTCGGCGAGGCGGACGAAATCCGGGCTGGTCAGGTCCGAGGCGATGGGCCGGTTGTCGTAGCGCTCGATCTGAAAGCGCCGGACATTGCCATAGGCATGGTCGTTGAAGACGATGGCGGTGAGCGGAATGGCGTGATGGACCGCGGTCGCCAGTTCGGCGATGGCGAAGAGCGCGCCGCCGTCGCCGGCGATGGCGACGACCGGAACGTCGGGCCGCGCATCGGCCGCGCCGAGGCCGGCGGCGATGCCCCAGCCGAGCGTGCCCTGATAGCCGGAGGACAGATAGGTCCGCGGCCGGTAGCTGGGGAACGCCAAGCGGGCGACATAGCCGACCTGGGTCAGCTCGTCGACGAAGATGCCGTCGCGCGGCAGCTCGGCGCGAATGGCGGCGAGCCACGCCATCTGCGGCGCCAGCCGGTCGGCGAGCGCGCGGTCGGCGCGCGCCTTCTCCTCCGCCGCGGCGGCGCGCCAGTCGGGGCGCTGCGCCTCGCGGCCCTCAAGGGCGGCGATCAGCAGCTCCAGCGCCGCGCCGGCCTCGCCATGGATGGCGATATCGGGCGCGCGCACCCGGCCGATCTCTTCGGCATCGATATCGATATGGACGATGCGCATGGCATCGTCGACGCCCCAGGCGGCCTGCCAGGAAAGGCGCGAGCCGATGCCGAGCACGGCATCGCAGCGGCGCCATAATTCGTGGCCGGCAACCGTGCTGACGCTCAGCGGATTGTCGCCCGGCACGATGCCGTTGCCGTTGCGGTTGGCCATGACCGGGGCGGAGAGCATTTCCGCCAGCCGCACGACGGCGTCGCTGCACCCCTGGGCGCCGCTGCCGACGACGATCAGCGGCCGCTCCGCCGCTTCGAGCAGGCGGGCGGCGGCGTCGATGCGCTCCGGGTCGATGGCGGGCGCCGGCTCCGGCTCCGGCGCGGCAGCCGCCCCGTCCGCCGCCGGCACCGGCGCCTTCCAGACATCGATGGGCACTTCGAGGCCGACCGGGCGGGGCCGGCCGGTGCCGAGCGCGGCGAACGCGCCCTCCAGCGCCGCGCGGGCGCCGTCGCCGCCTTCGATCCGCGTCGCCAGCCCGGTCAGGCCCTTGAGCGCGCCGAGCTGGTCCGGCAGTTCGTGCAGCAGGCCGAGGCCCTTTCCAATGGCGCGCAGCGGAATCTGCCCGACCAGCGCCAGCACCGGCGCGTTGACCGACCACGCCGTCGCCAGCGCCGCGCCGGCATTGAGGAAGCCGGGGCCGGGCACGACGGCGAAGGCCTGGGGCCGGCCGGTCGCCAGCGCGGCGCCGAGTGCCATATAGGCCGCGCCCTGCTCGTGCCGCGTCTGCACCGGAACGAGCCGGTTGCGCGCATCGTAGAGGGCGTCGAAGAAATCGTCGTTCTGCACGCCGGGCAGGCAATAGAGCCGGCCGATGCCGTTGCGGATCAGCGTTTCGACGGCCAGTCGGGCGACGGTATCGGTCATGGCTTCGGCTTTCGGGCGGTGGCGGTTCAAGGCGGGGCGCGGGCGAGGATACCGCCCCGCCCGGCGCTGGCAACCGCCGCGGCCGCTGCGGCCGCTGCGCCGAAGTCGGGCAGGGGCGCCGAAGGGCTCGCGCGCCGGCCGCCGATGAAATATGCTGCGCTTTTCGTGTACTTCACCGCTTGCCATGACGGGGGAGGCGACGCATGGGCGACGGTTCGGCGGAGAGCGCAGTGCCGGCGGCGGCCGGCAGCGCCGGGCTCGAAACGGTGCGGCTGCGGCCGAATATCGGCGCGGAAATCCGCGGCGCCGATCTGGCGGCCGGGATTACCGCGGCCCAGGCCGCGGCGGTGCGGGCCGCGCTCAATGCCCACGAGGTTCTGGTCTTTCGCGACGAGCCGGTGACGGCGGAGCAGCAGATGGCGTTCGGCCGCCATTTCGGCGAGCTTTCGATCCATCCCTTCTCGCCCAATCTGCCGGACCGGCCGGAGCTCATCCTGCTCGACAATTCGGGCGACAACCCGCCGCTCTCCACCGATGTCTGGCACAGCGACGAAACCTTCCGCAAGGCGCCGCCGATGGCGACGATCCTGTGCGCGCAGGTGCTGCCGCCGCTCGGCGGCGATACCCTGTTCGCCAGCATGACGAGCGCCTATGAGGGCCTGAGCGACCGGATGCAGGCTTTCGTCTCCGGCCTTGAGGCGATCCACGATTTCAAGCCCTTTCGCGCCCTGTTCCCCGATACGCCGGACGGGCGCCGCGCCCTGCTGGAGCTTGAGGACCGGTTCCCGAAAACCGCCCACCCGGTCGTGCGCATCCATCCCGAAACCGGGCGCCGGGTGCTGTTCGTCAATCCGCAATTCACCGTCGCGATCAAGGGGATGAAGGAGGATGAGAGCCGGGCTATCCTCGATTTCCTGTTCCGCCAGGCGCAGATTCCCGAATACCAGTTCCGCCTCGAATGGGCGGTCGGCACCGTCGCGGTGTGGGACAATCGCGCGGTCCAGCACTATGCGACCCACGATTATCTGCCCCACCGGCGGACCATGCAGCGGGTGACCGTCAAGGGCGATCCGGTGTTCGGCCCGGTCGATGAAAGCGCCGCGGCCCCGGACCGGGCGGCCGATGCGGCCCGCAACGAGGGCGGCGTTGTCCGCCAGTTCGCGCGCCGGGGCGGGCGTTGACCCGGCCGGCCGGGGCGGCGAAAACAGGGACAGGCACCAAAACCGGGAGGAACCGTTCATGAACCGGAAACCGTTGCACCGCCTTCGCGCGCTTGCCGCCGTCGCGGCCGCCGCCATT
The DNA here is from genome assembly GCA_965221475.1 of Alphaproteobacteria bacterium. GTDB lineage: Bacteria > Pseudomonadota > Alphaproteobacteria > Bin65 > Bin65 > Bin65. Next base: position 2,804,683 of record OZ244891.1, read on the forward strand.
CTCGTCGCCGGCGCGGCGCCGGCGGGCGCGCAGCTCAAGCGCCTGACCATCGGCACCAACCCTTCGGGCTCGACCTATTTCCTGCTGGGCAGCGGCTTCGCCAAGCTGTTCCAGGAGAAGCTGGGCATCCGCTCGACCGCCCAGCCCCATGCCGGCTCATCGGTCTATCTGCCCCTGATGGAGGCGGGCGAGATCACGCTCGGGCTGAACTCCAGCCTCGATTCCGGCCTCGCCTTCAACGGCCGGGCGCCCTACCGCAAGGCGGTCCGCAAGGTGCGCGTGATCGCGCGGATCTGGGTGCTGCCCTACGCCTATATGGTCAAGGCCGATTCCGGCATCCGCACGGTCGAGGACCTCAAGGGCCGGCGGGTCGTGGTCAAGGTGAAGACCAATGTCTCGCTCGCGCAGCTCAACCGGACCATCCTTTCGACCGCCGGCCTGACCGAGGCCGATGTGAAGGCGGCCGATTCCGGCGGCGTCGTCAAGGGCATCGCCATGGTGGTCGAGGGCCGGGTCGATGCCGCGCCGGTCGCGGTCTCCATGCCGGCCATGCGCAAGGCCCATGCCACCGTGCCCGGCGGCCTGCGCATCGTCGCCCTGGGCGGCAAGGCGACCGACGAGCTGATGAACGCCGGCAGCGCCGGGTCGCGGACCTTCATGGCAAAGCCGAACAAGCGCCGCCCGTTCGTCGTCGGCGAAACGCAGGTGGCGGCGTTCGATACCTATATCAATGCCGGGGCTTCGGTGTCGGAGGCCGATGCCTACCGGCTGACCAAGGCCGTGCACGAGAACTGGGCGGCGCTGCAGAAGGCCTATCCGCCCCTGCGCGGCGTCAAGGCATCGGCGCTGGCCCCGCCGACCAATGCCATGCCCTACCATCCCGGTGCGATCCGCTACTACAAGGAAGCGGGCGTCTGGACGGCGGCCAACGACCGGCATGAGGCGAGCCTGAAATAGAACCGGCCATTGCGGCAGGGGCCACCGGCCGTGAACGCCGCCGGCCGGTGGCTCCTGCACGCCTGCCTTGCCCTGCTGCCGCTGCTCGGCGTCGCCTGGATTCTGTCGATTCCGGACCGGTTCGGCCTGGCGCTGGTTTCCCAGCAGGTCGTGGCGGTCGTGCTCGGCTGCGCGGCCGCGGCGGCGCTGCTGAAATACCCCTATGGCAGGCGGACCGGCGCGGTCGATCTGGGTCTGGCGCTCGCCGCGATTGCCGCCTGGTCGTGGATGGCGATCAATTTCGAGCTCTGGATCGTCAGCATGGCGGACCGGACGCCGGACATGTGGGCGCCGGGCATCGTCGCCCTCGTCCTGGCGCTGGAGGGGCTGCGCAAGGCCGCCGGCCGGGTCATCGCCGGCCTGGTCTGGGTTCTGATCGCCTATGCCTTCCTCGGCGATCTGCTGCCCGGCATTTTCGAGGCCGAGGTTTTCCCGCCGACCAAGACGGTCCTCTATCTCTATGCCGACAATAACGGCGTGCCCGGCATCGTGCTGCGCGTGGTGACCGAGCTCGTGCTCGCCTTCATCGTGCTCGGCAAGCTGCTGCAGATCAGCGGCGCGACCGCCTTCTTCAACGATCTGGCGATGAGCTGGATGGGCCACCGGCGCGGCGGGCCGGCCAAGGTCGCGGTGATCGCGTCGAGCGCCTTCGGCACGATTTCCGGCTCCACCGTCGGCAACATCATGTCGACCGGAATCGTCACCATCCCGATGATGAAGAAATCCGGCTTTCGCGCCCGGCACGCCGGGGCCATCGAGGCGGTGGCCTCCAACGGCGGGCAGATCGCCCCGCCGGTCATGGGCGCCACCGCCTTCATCATCGCCGAGTTTCTGGAAGTGCCCTATGAGGATGTCGTGGTGGCGGCGCTGGTGCCCGCCATCCTCTATTTCGTCGTGCTCTTTCTCCAGGTGGATGGCCTCGCCGTGCGCTACGGCATCCGGGGCGTGCCGCGCGAGGCCCTGCCGCGCGCGCTGGCGACGCTGGCCGGCGGCTGGGTCTTCATCGTCCCGCTGGCCATCCTGATCTGGTTCCTGTTCGGCCTTGGCTACAATCCCGGCCTTTCGGGGCTGTATGCGGCTGCCGCCGTGCTCGGCCTGCTGCTGCTCCGGCGCGCGCTGGCGCGGCGGACCCTGACCGGCGCGGAAATTCGCGAACTGCTGGTCGGCGGCGGGCTCAATCTCATGCCGCTGCTGCTCATCGCCGGCGGCGCCGGCATCGTCATCGGCGTGATGAACAGCACCGGCCTCGCCTTTCAGCTCTCCCTCGTCCTCACCGCAATCGGCAAATCCGCCGGCCTGCTGGCGATGCTGCTGCTCACGGCAATCGTCTGCATCGTCCTCGGCATGGGGATGCCGACGGCGGCGGTCTATATCGTGCTGGTTTCGGTCATCGCGCCGGCGCTGATCGAAATGGGGCTGACGCCGATGGCGGCGCATCTCTTCCTGTTCTATTTCGGCCTGCTCAGCATGCTGACGCCGCCGGTCGCCGTGGCCAGCATGGTGGCGGCGGAAATCGCCGGCAGCGATATGTGGCGCACCGGCCTGGCCGGCGTGCAGCTCGCCATCGCCGCCTATCTGCTGCCCTTCCTGTGGGCGTTCAATCCGGCCGTTCTGCTCGATGGCAGCGGCCTTGCCATCTTCTTCGCCCTGGCGAGCTGCCTGGCGGCCGGCTTCGTGCTCGGCCGGTCGGTCGTCGCCGCCGGGCAGGGCGGCCTGTCCGGCCGGGCCGCCGCCGGGCTGATGATCGCCCTGGCGCTGGCCGCGGGCAGCGCAACCGTCTGGATCGGGCCGGAATCGGCGCTCTCGCTGGCGCCTTCGGCCGTGGCCGTCGGCCTCACCCTGATTCTGGACCGGCGGCGCGCGGCGCCGGCCCCGGCCGCCGGGGAGCGCGGATGACCGGGCGGCCCGAAGGCCGGCTCGATGCGCCGGTGCTGATCGCCGGCGCCGGCCCGGTCGGCCTTGCCCTCGCCATCGACCTGGCGTGGCGCGGCATCGAGGCGGTGGTTGTCGAGCGGCGCGCCCGGGCCGAACCGCCGCCGCCCAAATGCAATCACGTCTCGGCCCGGAGCATGGAGATTTTCCGCCGCCTGGGCGTTGCCGGAAAGCTGCGCAATGCCGGCCTGCCGGCCGATTACCCCAACGATGTCTCCTACCGGACGAGCTTCACCGGGCCGGAGCTTGCCCGCATCCCGATTCCGTGCCGGCGCGACCGCTACACCGCCACCGGCGGGCCGGATACCGACTGGCCGACGGCGGAGCCGCCGCACCGCATCAACCAGATATTTCTCGAGCCGATCCTGTTCGACCACGCCGCCCAGATGCCGCGCCTGCGCATCGTCAGCGAGGCGGAGCTGGAGGCGGTGGACTATGACGAAGGCGGCGCCCGCGCCCGCATCCGGGACCGCAGGACCGGGGAGGCTTTCGCGGCCGAATGCCGTTTCCTGATCGGATGCGACGGCGGCGCATCGCTGGTGCGCAAGGCGATCGGCGCGCGGCTTGAGGGCGATGCGGCGATCCAGCGCGCGCAATCCACCTTCATCCGCGCGCCCGACCTGATCGGCCGGCAGCAGGAGGAGCGGGCCTGGGCGACCTTCACCCTCAATCCGCGGCGGTCGGGCAATGTCTATGCCATCGACGGGCGGGAAACCTGGATCGTCCACAATTATCTGCGCCCGGACGAAGCGGATTTCGACGCCGTCGACCGGGACTGGGCGATCCGCACCATCCTCGGCGTCGACGACCGCTTCGCCTATGAGACGATTGCGAAGGAGGACTGGTACGGCCGCCGCCTGGTCGCCGACCGGTTCCGCGACGGCCCTGTCTTCCTGTGCGGCGACGCCGCCCATATCTGGGTGCCCTATGCCGGCTATGGCATGAATGCCGGCATCGCCGACGCCGCCAATCTGGCCTGGCTGCTCGCCGCCTGCCTGAACGGCTGGGCCGCGCCGGCGATCCTCGATGCCTATGAGGCCGAGCGCCTGCCGATCACGCAGCAGGTTTCGCATTTCGCCATGGACCATGCCGTTGCGATGGCCGGCCAGCGCGCCGCCGTGCCGGCGCATCTGGAGGCGGACAGCCCGGCCGGGGCGGCAGCGCGGGCGGCGCTCGGCCGCCAGGCCTATGAATTGAACGTCCGGCAATATTGCTGCGCCGGCCTGAATTTCGGCTACTATTACGACCGGTCGCCCATCGTGGCCTACGATGGCGGCGTCCACCCGCCCTATGGCATGGCGGACTATACGCCATCGACCGTCCCCGGCTGCCGGGCGCCGCATTTCCGGCTCGGCGAGGGGCGCAGCTTCTACGATGCGCTCGGCCCGGACTATACTCTGGTCCGGTTCGACCGCACGGTCGCGGTTGCCGGCCTGCTGTCGGCGGCGCGCGACCGGGGCTTCCCGCTGGCGCTGCTCGATATCGACGGCGCGGCGGGGGACACGGCGATTGCCGAACGGCTGCTCCTGGTGCGCCCGGACCAGCATGTCGCCTGGCGCGGCGATGCGGCACCGGCCGAACCGGGCCCGCTGCTCGACCGGCTGGCGGGAAGGGCGGGCTGAGCGCAGGCGCCTTGCGGCCGGCGGGCGGCGCCGGTCCGGCGCAGCCGGGATATTGCCTGGGGAAAGGGGAGGACGATGACTGAAAAAGTCTATGGCGACTACGATCAGGCGGCGCTCGATACCGCCTACAATGCCCGCGCGACGGTCGATTTCGAGGCCACCATGGCGCGGTGGGGGGCGGAGGCCGCCGCGACGCGCCGGGCGCTCGATATCGACCCGGACAAATCCTTCGGCACGTCGGCCATGGAAGTGCTGGATGTCTTCCCCGCCGGCAGCCGGGGCGGGCCGATGCACCTGTTCATCCATGGCGGCTACTGGCGCGCGCTGACCAAGGACGAGCACAGCTTCGTCGCCGCCGGGCTGGTGCCGGCCGGCGCGACGGTCGCGGTCAATTCCTACGATCTGTGCCCGGATGTCAGCCTCGATACCATTATCGAGCAGTGCCGGCGCGCCGTCGTCTGGTGCTGGAACCATGCCGGCGACTATGGCGCCGATGCCGAACGGCTCACCGTTTCCGGCCATTCCGCCGGCGGCCATCTGACCGCCATGATGCTGGCGACCGACTGGACCGCCTATGGCCTGCCGGCCGATGCGATCAAGGGGATCGTGCCGGTCAGCGGCCTCTACGATCTGGAGCCGCTGCGCCTCGCCTATATCAACGAATGGCTGCGCCTGGAGGCGGCCGACGTGCCGCGGGTCAGCCCGGTGCACAATCCTGTGCCGGCGCCCGCGCCGGTCGCCATCTCCTACGGCACGAAGGATCCGGCCGGCTTCCACAGCCAGGCCGGGGCCTACCGCCGCTTCCTCGCCGGCCTGGGCATCGAGGCCGATCTCTATATCCAGGGCGGCGCCGACCATTTCGACGCCGCCTTCTGCCTGCGCGATCCGGCCAGCCCGCTCAGCCGGATCGTCCAGGCCCGGATGGGCCTGTAGCGAACGGGGTGCGTGCCATGGCGATGCCGCTGTTGCGCGCCGTTCTGCTGGCGGTGCTGCTCCTGCCCGGACTGGCGGCGGCACCGCCGGCCGCGGCGCAGAGCTATGACGATGCCGTCGCGGCCTACAAGCGCGGCGATTACGCGACGGCTCTGCCCACCTTCCGGCGCCTCGCCGAACAGGGCGAGGCCGCGGCGCAATCCGATCTCGGAACAATGTATGCCGCGGGCCATGGCGTTCGGCGGGACTATGCCGAGGCCAGGAAGTGGTTTCGCCGCGCCGCTGCCCAGGGCGATGCGCAGGCGCAATACGGCCTGGGGTTGATGTACGACGAGGGCCATGGCGTTCGGCGGGATTATGCCGAAGCCGCGAAATGGTATCGCCAGGCCGCCGTGCAGGGCCACCCGTCGGCGCAACAGAATCTCGGAGCGCTGTACGGCAGGGGCGAGGGCGTCCGGCAGGATTTTGCCGAGGCCGCGAAATGGTTTCGCCGCGCCGCCGCGCAGGGCAACGCCGCTTCGGAACACAATCTCGGGGCGATGTACGACAAGGGCTATGGCGTTCGGCAGGACGATGCCGAGGCGGCGAAATGGTATCGCCGCGCCGCCCGGCGGGGCCACACGCTGTCGCAATACAAGCTGGCACGGATGTATGAGGAGGGGCGCGGCGTCCGGCAGGACCGGACCGTAGCCGTGCAATGGTACGGCCACGCCGCCGGGCAGGGCCATGCCGCGGCCGCGCAATGGCTGCACCGCGCCGCTGCGCAGGACGACGCGCTGGCGCAATACGAGCTCGCGCTGCTCCATGCCGAAGGCCGGGGCGTTCGGCAGGATTTTGCCGAGGCCGTGAAATGGTACGGACGCGCCGCTGCGCAGGGTCATGCTGCGGCGCAATCCGATCTCGGGACCCTGTATGCCAAGGGCCAGGGCGTTCCGCAGGATTTTTTCGCGGCCGAGATATGGTATCGCCGCGCCGCTGCGCAGGGCCATGCCGCGGCGCAATTCGGTCTGGGGCTGATGCACGCCAGGGGCGATGGCGTCCGGCAGGATTTTGCCATGGCCGTGCGATGGTATCGGCGCGCCGCCGAACAGGGCCACCCGCTGGCGCAGCACAATCTCGGGGCGCTGTACGCCGAGGGCCGGGGCGTCCGGCAGGATTTTGCCGCGGCCGTGCAATGGTTTCGCCGCGCCGCCGCCCAGGGCGATGCCGCTGCGGAACACAATCTCGGAGCGATGTACGACAAGGGCTATGGCGTCCGGCAGGACCATGCCGCGGCGGCGCAATGGTATCGCCGCGCCGCCGGGCGGGGCCACGTGCTGTCGCAATACGAGCTGGCAGGGCGGTACGAGAAGGGCCACGGCGTCCGGCAGGATCTGGCCGCGGCCGCGCACTGGTATCGCCTCGCCGCCAGGCAGGGCCATGCGCCGTCGCAATTCAGACTGGCATCGATGTACGAGAACGGTCAGGGCGTCCGGCAGGATTACGCCAGGGCCGCGAAATGGTATCGCCATACCGCCGCGCGGGGCCATGTGCTGTCGCAATACAAGCTGGCATGGATTTACGAGAACGGCCATGGCGTCCGGCAGGACCGTGCCGAAGCCGCGAAATGGTATGGCGAAGCCGCTGCGCAGGGTCACCCGCTGTCGCAATACAGGCTGGGGTGGATGTACGAGCAGGGCCATGGCGTCCGGCAGGACCAGGCCGAGGCCGCGCAATGGTATCGCCGCGCCGCCGAACAGGGCCAGGCGCTGGCGCAGTACAATCTCGGATTGCAGTATGCCGAGGGCCGGGGCGTTCGGCAGGACCATGCCGAAGCGGCGAAATGGTGTCGCCACGCCGCCGAACAGGGCTATGAGCCGGCACAGCATGCGCTCGCGGCGCTGTACGAGCAGGGCCGGGGCGTTCGCCAGGACCCGGCCGAAGCCGCGCGGTGGTATGGCCGCGCCGCCGCGCGGGGCCATGCGCCGTCGCAACACATTCTCGGGTGGCTGTACTACAAGGGCCAGGGCGTTCGGCAGGACCGTGCCGAGGCGGCGAAATGGCATCGCCGCGCCGCTGAGCAGGGCCATGCCCAGGCGCAATACAATCTCGGGGTGATGTACGACACGGGCGAGGGCGTTCGGCAGGACCATGCCGAGGCCTTGCGATGGTATGTCCGCGCCGCCGCGCAGAGCCATGTTTCGGCGCAATACAATCTCGGGTTGTTGTACGCCAATGGCCAGGGCGTTCGGCAGGATCATGCCGAAGCCGCGCGATGGTATCGCCGCGCTGCAGCAAAGGGCCATACGCTGGCGCAATACAATCTCGGGTTGCTGTACGCCAGGGGGCAGGGCATGCGTCGGGATTATGCCGAAGCCGCGCGATGGTTTCGCCGCGCCGCTGAGCAGGACCATGCCAGGGCGCAATTCAGTCTGGGGTGGCTGCTCAGCGAGGGCGAGGGCATCCGTCGGGATCATGCCGAAGCCGTAAAATGGTATGGCCGCGCCGCTGCCCAGGGGCTTGCCGCGGCGCAATACAGGCTGGCACGGATGTACGAGACGGGCCGGGGCGTTCGGCAGGATCATGCCGAGGCCGCGAAATGGTATGGTCACGCCGCCGCAAAGGGCCATGCCAGGGCGCAATACAGTCTGGGGTGGCTGCTCAGCGAGGGCGAGGGCGTTCGGCGGGACCATGCCGAGGCCGCGAAATGGTATGGCCGCGCCGCTGTGCAGGGCGATGTCCCGGCACAATACGCGCTTGGGCTGCTGTACGCCAACGGCCGGGGCGTTCGGCAGGATCATGTCGAGGCTGCGAAATGGTTCGGCCGCGCCGCTGTCCAGGGCGATGCGCCGTCGCAATACCGGCTCGGACTGCTGTACGCCGGGGGGCTGGGCGTGCCCCGCGACCCGGTGGAGGCGCACAAATGGTTCGCCCTCGCGGCTGCGCGGTTTCCCGCCGCCAGGGAGAGCTGGCGCGACCGCGCCCGGCACTGGCGGGACTGGATTGCGGGGCAGTTGAGCCCGGCGGAACTCGCCCGCGCGCAGCAATTGGCTCACCAATGGCGCCCCCGGAAGGAACGGTAAGGCCGGGCGGAAAAGCCGGCGGCCCGCGCCGCGCCCGCCGCCGGTTCAGCGGTCGCGGGTGATGACGTTGAGCAGGGCCTGGCGGCCTTCCTCGCGCACGATGCGGGCGGCGCGGGCCAGCGCGTCGGGCAGGGCGGCCGGGTCCTCCACCCGCTCGCCATGGCCGCCGCTGGCGGCGATCACGGTCTCGAAATCCGGCATCGGGCTGAGCGCGGTCAGCGGCACCGCGTTGCGCTGCATGGCGGCGCCGTCGGGATACATCGCCCGGGTGGCGGCGCGGACTGCACCCCAGCCGCCATTGTTGGCGACGACGAACAGCACCGGCAGGCCGTGCGCCCGCGAAACATAATGGGCCGGGACCGGATTGCCGAACATGTAGGCGCCGTCGCCGACCGCCGCGATCACCAGCTTGTCCGGCGCGGCCAGCCGGGCGCCGAGCGCCGCGCCCGTTCCCCAGCCCAGGCCGCCGGCCGGGCTGAGCCCGAAATAGCTGCCCGGCCGGCGCAGGGTGAGCTGGGCCGGCGCCAGGCCGAGCTCGTTGAGCACGATGGTCTCGTCGTCCGCGATTTCGTCGATGCAGTGGCTGAGCCAGGCGATATCGATCGGGCGGGCGCCCGCGGCTTCGGCGGCGGCGCGGCGCCGGCCGGCGCGAAGATCGGCGCCGCGGGCGGCCAGCGCCGCGCGGCGGGCCGCGACCGCCCCTTCATCGGCGGCCTGCGCCGCCAGCGCGGCATCGAGCGCCGGCAGGGCGAGGGCGGAGCTGGCGTCGATGGCCAGATCGCAGGGGAAGCTGCGCAGCGGATAGCGGCTGTACAGCGGATCGGTGCCGAGATGGACGATTCGGCAGCCGGCCGGCGGCGCCTGCAGGTCCGGTATCCAGGGCACGTCGCAATCGACGACCAGCACGGCATCGGCCTCCGCCAGCAGCGGGCCGGGATCGTCGCCCAGATTCATCGGATGGTCGGCGGCGATGCACAGGGAGCGCGGGAAGGCGCTGACCACCGGCAGGGCGTGGCGCTCGGCCAGCCGGGCGAGCGCTTCGAATGAGACGACGCTGCGCCCGGCATCGGCGGTGACGATCAGCGGCCGCGCCGCCCCGGCGAGAATCCGCGCGGCTTCGCCGATGGCCGCCGGGTCCGGGGCGGGCGGCGCGGCCGGGGCGGCGACGGGCAGCCCGGCTGCCGCCGGCGGGGCGTCGCCGGCTTCGGCCAGCACCTCCCGCGGCAGGGTCAGATAGACCGGCCCCGGCGGCTCGCTGCGGGCGATGGCGAAGGCGCGGTCGACCACGGCCTCGACATGCGCGCCGCAGCTCAGCTCATAGTCCCACTTGACCGCCTCGCGCACCAGGCCGGCCTGGTCGAACATTTCCTGGGCCCACTGGATGGCGCGGCTGCGCGCGCCGTGTGCGCCGGCCTCCCGATAGGGCGTGCGGCCGGCGGCGAGCAGCATTGGAATCCGGCCGCGCGAGGCGTTGATGAGGCCGCATACGGCATTGGCGGTGCCGACATTGACATGGACCATGACCGCCTGAGGCCGGCCCGATACCATGGTGTGGCCATAGGCCATGGCCATGGCGACATTCTCGTGCGGAACCGCGATTGCCGTCGGCAGGCGGGCAGGCGCCTCCGGCCCGTCTTCCACAGGCTCCCCGGCGGCTTTGCCGCGCGCCAGCGCTTCGATCAGCGGCGGAAAATCGGTGCCGCTGTTGGCGAACAGGTAATCGACATGCCGGCCGAGGCGGGCCAGCAGCCGGCCCGCCACCGTATCGACGGACCCGGATTCGCCCGCGGCCGCGTCCCGGTTCGGCCGGCTCATCGGCGCCGGACCGCGGCCGGCCGCCGGTGCCTCAGAAATGGTAGCGGAAGCCGATTTCGATCAGATGGACTTTCAGATCGGTCTTGGTTTTCACCGTGCCGGTCGCGTTCTCGCCGTCGAATTTCAGCCCCGGCGCCATCTGGAACTTGTAGCCGGCATGGACCGAGATCGAATCGTCCACCCGGTAGGCGACGCCGCCGCCGAGCTGAAAGGCGAAGGCGGTATCCCTCGCCGCCGGCCGGGGTGCATAGCCGGCGGGCAGGGTCGGGCCCGACACCGCATCGGAAATTGTTTGCGCGACCTTGTTGGCGTCGTATTTCAGGGCGCCCTGATCGACCTGGATGAAGCCGATGCCGCCGCCGACGAAGGGGCTGAAGCGCCCATCCATCGGCATGTCGTACCAGACGTTCAGCATGCCGCCGAGCTGTTTGGCATTGCCCTTGACCGGAGTTGTGATCGTGCCCGGAATGGGGGTCGGGGCGCTCTGGCCCGGCAGCGTGGCTTTGGTATTGCGGTGCTCGATCTTGCGGACCCGCGCCTGGCCGTAGAACAGCTCGCCTTCGATGCGCAGGTTCGGCATGACATAATAGCCGACGACGCCGCCGAGCCGGAAGCCCGCGCCATAGCTGGTCTGCGCGCTCGTCGTGTAGGGGGCGGCCGTGTTCCCGCTGCCGGATACCCCGCTCACACCGGTATTGGTGCTGTCGATGAACATGACCGGCAGGTTCGCCCCGATATACCATTTGCCGGTCTGCTCCGCCGCGCGAGCTTCCGCGCCGAGCGCGGCCCCCAGGCCCGCGGTTCCGAGGCAGAGGGCAAGCGCGGCCGCCGTCGTCCGTCCGCCCGTACCGTTCAGGATCGAAATCGGCATCGTCTTTCCTCCCCTGGAGAGCCGGTCCAAAATTTGCATCCGATCATACAGTTGCGACAGAATGGTGCGCAAGCGGGGAACGCACGCCCGGAAGCGGCCGGCCTTGCGGCCCGGCGGGCAAAGACGGGAGGCGGGATTGAGCCGCGAACGGGTGAATGCCATCTGCCGGACCTTCCCCGGCGCCGAGCTTTCCGACCCCTGGGGCGGCGGGCACGATGCCTGGAAGGTCGGCGGCAAAATGTTCGCCTGTATCGGCTCGGTCGCGCCGGGCGTGTCGGTCAAGACCGACAGCGTCGAAACGGCCGAAATGCTGATCGAGGTCGGCGCCGCCCGCAAGGCGCCCTATTTCCACCGTTCGTGGATCAACCTCCCTCTGGACGTGCCGGAGGACGAGCTGCGCCACCGGCTCGCCGGGTCCTACCGGATCGTGCGCGCCGGCCTCACCCGCAAGGCGCGCGCCGCCCTCGCCCCGTTCGACTGAACGGCGCCGGGCGATGACAGGGGCGGGACATCCGGGCTAGGCTCGCCCGTACAACCGCACCGAAAGAGAAGGGGGAGGGCAGCGCATGACCGCCAGAGCGCCGACGCGCGACCAGGTTGCGCGGGCCGCCGATGCGCTCGGCCTGTCGCTCGATCCGGCCGATCTGGACGAGTTCGCCGATCTGATCGGCAGCACGGTCGAGACCTATTACCGGCCGCTCGACCGGCTGGCCGACAATCTGCCGCCGGTGAAATACCCGCGCACGCCGGGCCGCTTCCCCGACGAGGCGGAGGACCCGCTGGGCGCCTGGTATGTCAAATCGACCGTGAAGGGCGCCCGGCGCGGCAGGCTGCACGGCAAAACGGTGGCGATCAAGGACAATATCTGCGTCGCCGGCCTGCCGATGATGAACGGCGCCTCGGTGCTGCAGGGCTTCGTGCCCCAAATCGACGCCACCGTGGTGACCCGGACCCTCGATGCCGGCGGGACCATCCTCGGCAAGGCCCATTGCGAATATTTCTGCTATTCCGGCGGCAGCCACACCAATGCCGCCCGGACGGCCCGCAACCCGCTCAACCCCGACTACACGACCGGCGGTTCGTCCTCCGGCTGCGCGGCGCTGCTGGCGGCCGGCGAGGTCGACCTCGCCATCGGCAGCGACCAGGGCGGCTCGGTCCGCGAGCCGGCCGCCTTCTGCGGCCTGGTCGGCATGAAGCCGACCTGGGGCCTGGTGCCCTATACCGGCGCGGCGTCCATCGAGATGACGCTGGACCATCTCGGCCCGATGAGCCGGACGGTGGCCGACAATGCGCTCTTTCTCGAAGTGCTGGCCGGGGCCGACGGGCTCGATCCGCGCCAGTACGCGCCGCGCACCGCCCGCTATACGGCGGCGCTCGACCGGCCGGTCGACGATCTGCGCATCGGCGTCGTGCGCGAGGGTTTCGGCTTCCCGGACAGCGAGCCGGAGGTCGACGAGTCGGTGCGCGCGGCGGCGGAGACCTTCGCCCGGCTGGGCGCGACGGTGACGGAAATCTCCGTCCCGGCGCATCGCGAGCTCGGCATGTCGGTCTGGGTGCCGATTGCCGTCGAAGGCGCCTATGAGCAGATTCTGAAAGGCCTGGGCAACGGCCACAACTGGAAGGGCGCCTATCTGCCCGGCCTGCCGGAACGGCTGAGCGGCTGGCAGTCGAAATCCCACATGTTCTCGGAAATCTTCAAGCTCGGCATGCTGTGCGCCGAACATATGCGCACCGCCCATCACGGCCGCTACTATGCCAAGGCGCAGAATTTGAGCCGCCTGCTCCGCGCGGCCTACGATTCGGCGCTGGAGCAGGTGGATGTGCTGCTGATGCCGACTACACCGATCAGGGGATCGAAGCTGCCGCCGGAAAACCCGACCCGCCAGGAGGCCATGGCGCCGGGCTTCACGCCCATTCCGAACACCGCGCCCTTCGACTGCACCGGCCATCCTTCGATCAGCATTCCGTGCGCGCTGCGCGACGGCCTGCCCGTCGGCCTGATGCTGACCGGCCGGCATTTCGAGGAAACCGTCCTGTACCGCGCCGCCCACGCTTTCGAGCGCGCGGCCGCCCCTTCGGCCGGCTGATAAAGGGCAGGCCGTGACAAGGGCGGGGGGTCCGGGCTAGGCTGGGGCCGATTTCACGTCGTCGCAGATGGAGGAGGGAACGATGCGCAGACGCAATTGGATCGCCGGCATGGCTGCCGGCGCAGCGGCCGTTCTGGCTGGCGCCGGGCTGCCGGCGCTGCTGAGCCAGGCCGCACAGGCCCAGGCGGCGAAGGACAGTGTCGTCATCGCCTGGCAGATCGATCCGCAGTCGTGGGATCCGAACCGGCGGACCAATCCCGGCCTGCAATCGATCTACAAGATGGTCTACGACCAGCTCATCATGCAGGCGCCGGACATGAAGCTGCAGCCGGCGCTGGCGACGAAATGGTCCCTGTCGGCCGACGGCAAGACGCTGACGCTCGATATCCGGGACGATGCGTGGTGGCACGACGGCACGAAGCTGACCTCGGCCGATATCAAATACACGTTCCTCGAGCGCGCCAAGGCCGGCCACAAGATCGATCTGGCGCGCATCTGGCGCAATGTCGCCGATATCGAGACGCCGTCGCCGACCCGCGCGGTCATCCGGCTGAACAAGCCGATGCCGACGGCGATTCCCTGGCTGGCCTTCCTCGCCAATTTCGTGGTGCCGAAGCACCATGTGACGAAGGTCGGCGCGGACGGTTTCGCCGGGATGCCGATGGGCAGCGGGCCCTACCGGGTGGTCGATTACCAGCGCAATTCGCGCATCGTGCTGGAAGCCTTCGACAAATATTGGGGGCCGAAGCCGAAAATCCGCAAGGTGACGGTGCTGATCGTCAAGGACCCGTCGGCCCGGGTGGCGGCGGTCCAGTCCGGCCGGGTCGATTTCGCGCCGGACGTGCCGATCCGCGAGGTCGCGCGGCTGAACCGGATGCCGGCGCTGAGCGGCCGGATTTTCCCCATCTCGCGGGTCATCCTGCTGCAGATTCGCAGCGACCGCGCTTTCGCCGACCGCAATGTCCGCCTCGCGGCGCACCACGCCATCGACAAGAAGGCGATCTCTCAGGCGCTCTATGCCGGCAAGGCGGTGCCGCTGTCCATGGTCGCCCCGCCGGGGACTCCGGGCCATGTCGCGGATTTCGAATTTCCGTACGATCCGGCGCGGGCGAAGGCCCTGCTGGCCAAGGCCGGCTTCAGCCCGGAAAAGCCGCTGCAGATCGGCATGGCCAGCTTCAACGGCGTCTTTCCGGGCGATTACGATATCGCGCGGGCCATCGTCTCCATGTGGAAGAAGATCGGCATCGAGGCCCGGCTGCAGGTGATCGAGCAGCCGAAATATTTCGAGCTCAACCGCGGCAACAAGCTGCCGGAGGCGACCCTGTACAGCTGGGACAATGCCGTCGGCGACCCGGAAATGTTCACCGGCTACCTCATGCATCCGAAGCTGCCCTTCTCGGCGTGGAAGGATATGGATGTCGGCGGCCGGGTGATGAAGCTGTTCGGCGTCGTCGATTATGAGAAGCGCATCGCCGGCTACCGGGAGGTTGCGGTCTACGCCGCGCGCCAGGGCGCCGTCATGCCGCTGCTGCAATCGGTGACCACCTGGGTGCACAAGGCCGGCCTGCAGGTGGTGCAATACAATAACGGCTGGGTGCTGCCCCATACCTGGTCGTGGAAATAGGCTGCGGAGGCGGGGCCGGGAAACCGGCCCCGCAGCGCCGGCAATGCCCGCCTTCGCCGGGGCTGCGGCATTGCCGGCCTTTCCCGGGCGCATGACCGCCCGGCCGGGCGCCGGGCGCGGGCGATGAGCGGCGAAATCCTCGGCATCGTGCTGCGCCGGATCGCGGTCGCGGTCCCGCTGATGCTGCTCGTCTCCATCCTCGTCTTCATTGTGCTGCGGCTGATTCCGGCCGATCCGGTGGCCATGTCGGTGCCGCCCAATGCCTCGACCGCCGATATCGAGGCGCTGCGCCGCGAGATGGGCCTGCACCTGCCGATCCTGCACCAGTACGCCATCTGGCTCGGCCATCTGCTGGAGGGCGATCTGGGCAGATCCATCGCCTTCGGCCAGCCGGTGGCCCGGCTGATCGGCCAGTCCCTGCCGGCGACGGTGGAGCTGGCGGTCTTCGGCGCCCTGTTCGCCACCCTGATCGGCCTGCCCGGCGGCATCCTCATGTTCCGCCTGCGCGGCCGGGCGGCAGAGCAGGTCGCCGATGTCGGCAGCACGCTGATGATGTCGATCCCGGAGTTCCTGTGGGCGCTGTTCCTGATCCTCGTCTTCGGCGTCGCGTTCAATCTGCTGCCCTTCGCCGGCCGCCTGCCGCCGGACATGACGGTGCCGCGCCTCACCGGCTTCCTGCTGCTCGACAGCCTGGCGACCGGCAATGTCGCCGCCTTCCTCGAAGCGCTCCGGCACATGCTTCTGCCGGCGCTCGCGCTCGCGCTGGGTACGGTGCCGCTGATCGCCCGGCTGCTGCGCTCCAGCCTGCTTGAGACCATCGGCGAGGATTATGTGACCATGGCCCGGCTGCGCGGCGTGCCGGAGCGGCGCGTGGTCAACCGGCACGCCCTGCGCAACGCCCTGCTGCCCACCCTGTCGCTGATGGGCGTCCAGTTCGGCTTCCTGTTCGGCGGCACGCTGCTGGTCGAGGTCATCTTCTCCTATCCCGGCCTCGGCAATCTGATGGTCGAGGCGGTGCGCAATATCGATCTGCCGATCATCCAGGGGGCGGCGCTGATTTTCGCGCTCGCCGTGCTGACCATCAATCTGACCGTCGATATCGTCTATATCGTCGTCAATCCCCGGCTGCGGCGGGCCCGGTGAGCGCGGGCGGCGCCGACGAGGGCAGGGGCGGGAGCGCGCTGCGCCGGGCGCTGCGTTCGGGGCGGGTGACGGTCGGCGGGGCGATCCTGCTGGCGCTGCTGTTCTGCGCCGCGGCCGCCCCCCTCATCGCGCCCCACGATCCGAACGAGCAGGACCTGCTGAATGCGCTGAAAGGGCCGTTCTGGACCGGCAATGCCGCCGAGGGCTTCTGGCTCGGCACCGACAATCTGGGCCGCGATACCCTGTCCCGGCTGATCTACGGCACGCGGGTCGCCCTGTTCGTCGCCGTCTGCGCCGCGGTCGGCACCATGCTGGTCGGCACGGCGCTGGCCCTGCTCGCCGGCTATTTCGGCGGCGCCATCGACTGGCTGATCTCGCGCGCGGTCGATCTGTGGATGTCGTTTCCGCCGGTCGTGCTGTCGCTCATTCTGATCGTCGGCTTCGGCGTCGGGCTCGGCAATGTCATCCTGGCGATCATCCTGGTGGACTGGACCCGCTTCTGCCGGGTCGTGCGCAGCGAGGTGCTGGTCGTGCGCCGGCAGAACTATGTCGATGCCGCCCGGCTGGCCGGCTTTTCCCATCTGCGCACCATGCTGCGCGAGGTGCTGCCGGCGGCCGCGCCCCTCATCATCACCCTGATGAGCCTGGAGATGGGCATCGCCGTCATCGTCGAGGCGATCCTGAGCTTCGTCGGCATGAGCGTCGAGGCGAGCATTCCCGCCTGGGGCGTGATGATCGCCGATGCCCGCAACTACATGTACCAGTCCGCCTGGGGGCTGGTGCTACCGATCCTCGCCATCGTTACGACGGTGCTCGCCTTCAATCTGCTCGGCGACGGCCTGCGCCGGACCTTCGATGCCCGGCTGCAGCAGCACTGAGGGCGGGGCGATGCCGCTGCTCGCGCTCGAAGGGATCCATGTCGCGACCGCGGCGGGCGGGCAGCGGATCGATGTGCTGCGCGAGGTCACGCTGGCGGTCGGCCGGGGCGAACTGGTCGGCATCGTCGGCGAATCCGGCGCCGGCAAATCCATGATCGGCCGCCTCGTCGCCGGCATGCTGCCGAAGGGCTTTGCCGTGCGCAGCGGAAGCGCGACCTTCGGCGGCCGCGATCTGCTGGCCATGCCGGCGCGCGAACGGACCGGCCTGCTCGGCGCCGCCATCGCCTTCGTGCCCCAGCACCCGATGACCTCGCTCAATCCCGTCCTGTCGCTGGGCGCCCAGTTCGACGAGCATCTCCGCCGGCTCGGCCAGGAGGGCAGGGCGGCGCGGCGCGAGCGGGCGGTTGCCGCGCTCGATTCCGTCCATCTGCC
Source organism: Alphaproteobacteria bacterium (assembly GCA_965221475.1). Classification (GTDB taxonomy): domain Bacteria; phylum Pseudomonadota; class Alphaproteobacteria; order Bin65; family Bin65; genus Bin65. Next base: position 2,822,078 of record OZ244891.1, read on the forward strand.
GCGCCCGGCCGAGCTGCTGGGCCGCTTCCCGCACCAGCTTTCCGGCGGCCAGTGCCAGCGGGCGCTGATCGCCATGGCCTTTGCCGGCAGGCCCGATCTGATCGTCGCCGACGAGCCGACGACGGCGCTGGACGTCATCACCCAGGCCAGGGTCATGGCGCTGATCGACGAATTGCAGCGCGACAGCGAGACCGGCCTGCTGTTCATCACCCACGATCTGCGGCTGGCCGCGCGCCACTGCCGGCGCATCGCCGTGATGTATGCCGGGGAGATTGTCGAGACCGGCCCGGCGGCGGCGCTGCTCGGCGATCCGCTCCATCCCTATACGCGCAGCCTGGTCGCCGCCAATCCGGGCATTTCCGGGCCGGTGCGGCGGCTTGCGGCGCTCCCCGACCGCATGCCCGGCCTCGAAAGCTTCGCCGACCTGCCCGGCTGCCGCTTCGCGCCGCGCTGCCCGCTGGGCGATGCCGCCTGCGCCGCCGACCGCTCGCCGCTCACGGAGGTCGCGCCCGGCCGGTTCGTTCGCGCCGCCGGCGCCTGCCTGTCGGCCGGCGGGGCGGCCGGCAGCCGGGCGGATGCCGCCCTCGATTCCGCGATGGCGGCATCCGCGGATTCGGCGGAGGGGCCGATCCTCTCGGTGCGCGGGCTGGACAAGACCTTCCGCGCCGGGCGCGACTGGCTCGGCCGCCGGCGCGCGCCGGTGGAGGCGGTCGCCGGGGTGGACCTGGAGATCGCGCCCGGCGAATTCGTCGGGCTGGTCGGCGAAAGCGGCAGCGGAAAATCGACCGTCGCCCGCCTGCTGCTCGGCCTCGAAACGCCGGATGGCGGGCGCATCGTCGTGGACGGGCACGACATTACCGGCCCGTTCCAGCGCACGGCGCGCCAGCGTATCGGCCTGATCCAGATGATTTTTCAGGACCCGCAATCGGCGCTCAACCCGCGCCAGCGCATCGGCCGGCTGATGACCCAGTCGATGGAGGTGCGCCGGCCGCCGGCGCGCTGGCCGGAGCGGCTGGAGCGGGCGCGCGCCCTGCTCGAACAGACCGGCCTGCCGCCGGATGCCATCGGGCGCTATCCGGCCCAGGTTTCCGGCGGCCAGCGCCAGCGCGTCAACATCGCCCGCGCCCTGTGCACCGCGCCCAGGGTTCTGGTCGCCGACGAGATCGTCTCCGGCCTCGACGTATCGGTGCAGGCCCAGATTCTCAACCTGCTGCTCGACATGCGCCGGCAGCGGCGCATTTCCATGCTGTTCATCAGCCACGATCTTTCGGTCGTGCGCTATCTGTGCAGCCGCGTGGCGATCATGAACCGCGGCCGCATCGTCGAGCAGGGCCGGACGGAGGAAGTTTTCCGCGCCCCGCAGCACGATTACACGAAGGCGCTGCTGGCCGCGGTGCCGTAGCGGCCGGGGCCTCGCCGGACAGGGTAGCAGGCGCATTCGAAAGACGGCATCGGCACGGGAGGAGAAGATGCAGGGAAAGATCGCACTCGAGGAGCATATGGCGATCGAGGAAACGCTGGAGGGCTCGCGCAACTTCGCTGGCGATTCCGGGCGCTGGGAGGCGTTCAGCCGCGAGCTGCTCGATCTCGGCGAGCGGCGCATCGAGGCGATGGAGCGCAACGGCATCGAATTCGCGCTGCTGTCGCTGAACGCGCCGGCGGTCCAGGCCATCGCCGATACCGAAGAGGCGGTTGCCGTCGCGCGCAAGGCCAACGACCGGATCGCCGAGGCGGCGTCGCGCCATCCGCAGCGCTATGCCGGCCTGGCGGCGCTGCCGATGCAGAGCCCGGAAGCGGCGGCGCGCGAGCTCACCCGCTGCGTCAGGGAGCTCGGCTTCCGGGGTGCGATGGTCAACGGCTTCACCCGCAGGGGCGGCCCGGATACGGCCATCTATTACGACATTCCCGAATATCGGGAATTCTGGGCCGCCGTGTCGGAGCTCGATGTGCCGTTCTACCTGCATCCGCGCACGCAGATTCCGGCCCGGGCGCAGAATTACGAGGGCCATGCCTGGATGATGAGCGCGCCCTGGGGCTTCGCCGTCGAAACCTCGATCCACGCGCTGCGGCTGTGCGGCTCCGGCCTGTTCGAGGATTTTCCCAATCTGCGGATCGTCGTCGGCCATCTCGGCGAGAATATCCCCTTCGCCCTGTGGCGGCTGGATGCCCGGATGCGCTTCTCGCCCCGCGGCTGGCGCGGCAAGCGGCTGCCCGGCGAGAATTTCCGCCGGCATTTCCACGTCACGACCAGCGGCTTCTTCAACGATCCCGCCTTCCGTTGCACCGTCGAGACGATGGGCACGGACCGGGTCTATTTCTCCGCCGACTATCCGTTCGAGCGGATGGAGGACGCGGCGGCATGGTACGATTCGACCCCGACGCTGGCCGACAGCGACCGTTTGAAAATCGGCCGGACCAACGCGATCCGCCTGTTCGGCCTGGATCTGGAATAGGGCGGGGGCCCGGCGCGGCGGCGTGCCATGACAGTAGCGGAGGAGGCCGGCCCATGACCGTGCCATCGAAAAGCGGGGCGCCGAAGGCGGCAGCGCGCCAGCGGCTCGATCTGCCCTTTGTCGGCATCCCGACCTTCATGAAGAAGCCCTGGCAGCCGGACTGGGATGCCATCGACGCCGATGTCGCCGTCATGGGCGCGCCGTTCGATCTCGGCACCCAGGTCCGTCCGGGCGCCCGCTTCGGCCCGCGCGGCTTTCGCGACGCCTCGCAGCTGTTCGCCATCGGCCGGGGCGCCTACGACCCGGAGGACGATATCCTGTTTCTCGACAGCGACGAGGTCCGCATCGTCGATATCGGCGATGCCGATATGGTCCATGTCGATGCGCAGCGCTGCCTCGACAATATCGAAGACGGCGTGCGCCGGATTCTGGCGGCGGGCGCGCTGCCGGTCGTGCTCGGCGGCGACCACTCCGTCCACATTCCGTGCATCCGGGCGTTCGATGGCGCGCCGCCGGTCCATATCGTCCATATCGATGCCCATCTCGATTATGTCGATGAGCGCTTCGGGGTGCGCCACGGCCAGGGCAATCCGCTGCGCCGGGCCGCCGAGTGCGATCACGTCACCGGCATCACCCATCTCGGCATCCGCAATATCGGCTCCAGCGCGCCCTCGGATTTCGCCGATGCCCGCGCCGCTAGGTCCGATATTCTCTCGGTGCGGGATTTCCGCGAACTCGGCATCGCCGGGGCGGCGGCGCGCCTGCCGGCCGGCGCGCGGCTCTATTTCACCATCGATGTCGATGGTTTCGATCCGTCGCTGGTCCCCGGCACGGGCACGCCCAGCCCCGGCGGCTTCCTCTATTACGAAATCTGCGATTTCCTGAAGGCGGCGGCGCTGCGCGGCGAGATCGTCGGCATCGATTTCGTCGAGCTGGCGCCGGAATACGACCCCTCCGGCGCGACGAGCCTGTTCTGCACCCAGATTCTGGTGAATTTCCTCGGCTATATCTTCCACGCGCGGAAAATCCGCTCCGGCGCGATCCCGGGCAATGGCTGGCCGCGGCTGCGCGAGGCGGGGCAGTAGCCCGGACGGCCCTATGCGTCGTCCTGACGGCGGAAGGCGGCGCGCAGCGCATCGGCGCCGCGGGCCAGCAGCAGCAGATCGATGCCGACGGCGACGAAGGCGAAGCCCCAGTCGATATAGCGGCGGGCTTCGTCCGGGTTGGCGGTGAGGATGCCGGCCGGCCGCCCGGCCGCCTTCAGCCGTTCGACGGCGTCGCGGATCGCCGCCTGCACCTCGGCATGGCCCGGCTGGCCGACGAAACCCATCGAGGCGGCGAGGTCGGCCGGGCCGATGAAGACGCCATCGACCCCGGCCACGCCGGCGATCTCCTCCAGCGCGTCGAGCGCCTGCCGGGTCTCGACCTGGACGAGGACGCACAGCTCCTCATGGGCGCGCCGGGCATAGTCCCGCACCCGACCATAGCGCGCCGCCCGGCCGCTGCCGGTGACGCCGCGCACGCCTGCGGGCGGATAGCGGGTGGCGGCGACGGCGCGCGCCGCCTCCGCGGCGTTCTGGACATAGGGCAGCAGCACGCTCTGGGCGCCGATATCCAGAATGCGCTTGATGAGAACGGTATCGTTCCAGGCCGGGCGCACCACCGGCGCGGTCTCGCTGCGGCCCAGCGCCTGCATCTGGGCGAGCAGGTCGGGCAGTTCGTTGGGCGAATGCTCGGTATCGAGCAGCAGCCAGTCGAAGCCGCTGTCGCCGAGGATTTCCGCGCCGACCGTACTGCCCAGCGTGCTCCACAGGCCGATCTGCAGCCGGCCCTCGGCGAGCGCCTGCTTGAAACGGTTGCGCGGCAGGTCCATCGGCCGGTTTCCCTGTATGGCTTTCCGGGGTCGCCGCCGGCCTAGGGCGTCGCCCCGGTCGGTGTCAAGCGGCGCGGCGGCTCCGGGGCCGCCGGCAGTTTTGGAGTTGACATCGGATCAACATATGAATAGATCAGGCCGTACAGTCGTGTGCCGACAGGTACGCCCGCCCGGGCACAGATGCCCGGCAAGGCAGGGCGGTCGGGAATTTCACTGATAAACGGGAAGAATCGTCATGTTGTTACTGTTAACTTCCAGGTACTGGAGAGTAATGAATGTCGTACGGTATTCCACCTGAACGGTTCAGGGCATATCTCAACAATTTCTTTAGAGAATTTCCGGCTTTCCGCATTCAGCTTACGCGACACGCGCGCGACCGCATGCGCGAGAGGGACATCGGACTGGCCCAAATTCGATCGGTCCTGAGGAGAGGCTCATTGTCGAGAGTTGAGCAAGATATCCGGACCGGGCGCGACAAATATCGGATGGCGGGTCGCGATGCGGATGGCCGGATGCTGGAGATCGTCGTCGATCTGATCGAAGACGGGAACGGAACCGTCGTCGTCATCACCGTGATCGATGCCACAGCTTCCGGGCTGCGGTAGGCTTTCGGATCGCCGTTCCGTATTGCGGCTGGACAAGGGAGCAATGGCAAGGACGAAGAAATACGATGCGTCGGTCGAGATCGGCCTGCCGGTCACGCTGATCGATGCGGTCGAGGAGCGTTCGGACGGCAGCGTGGAGATTCCGGATCCGGATGCCCTGCTGGCGACCGTCGCCGTGACGCGCGTGCTGGTGCCGGTTCAGATGGTGGGGGCGGAACTGCGCTTCCTGCGCCATGTTCTCGACCTCACGGGAGCCGGTTTCGCCCGCGCCATCGATCTCAGCGACAAGACGGTGGTCTCGCGCTGGGAGAACGACCGGGTGCGGCCGGGCGGCTATACCGAAAAGGTCGTCCGGCAGCTCGTCCTCAATCTGCTGGGCGGCCGTGCGTCCGGCATCGGGATCGGCGACAATGCGATTCCGGGCATGCGCATTCGCCCGCGCGATCCGTCGGAAGGGCCGCTGCCGATGTCGTTCAGCCTTCGAAGGCGCGCGCAGTCCGGGGGGCGGACGATGGCCTTCTACGAGCAGGCGGCGTAAGCAGGGTTGCGCCCCGCTCTCGGCAGCGTCGAGGTTTGCCGCCCCATGTTCCTGCGCAACTACTGGTATGTCGCGGCGTGGTCCGACGAGGTCGGCGATACGCCGCTGCCGCGCCGCCTGCTCGGCGAACCGCTGGCGATCTGGCGCCGGCGGGACGGCACGCCGGCTGCGCTGGCCGACCGCTGCCCGCACCGGGGTGCGGCGCTGTCGAACGGCCGCGTCGAAGGCGACGATATCGTGTGCGGCTATCACGGGCTGGCGTTCGGCGGCGACGGGGTGTGCACGGCCGTGCCCGGCCTCGACCGGCCGCCGGCCGGCCTGGCGACCCGCGCCTACCGGCTGGCCGAGCGATGGGGCTGGATCTTCGCCTGGATGGGCGATCCGGCGCTGGCGGACGAGGCGAAAATCCCGGATTATCACTGGAAGGACGATCCGGGCTGGACCGGCCGCGGCGAGACCCTGCCGGTTGCGGCCGACCATGCGCTGGTGCGCGACAATCTCCTCGACCTGTCGCACGCGCATTTCGTGCACCGGGATACGCTGGCCACCGATGCGGTGGTGGACGCGCCGGTCCGCACCGGCTTCGATGGCGGGCGCCTGCGCGTCGTCCGCGACATGAAGGGCATCGAGCCCTCGCCCTTTTTCCGGCGGCTCGGCGGCTTCGAGGGCGCGGTCGACCATCGCCAGATCGTCGAGTTCACGCCGCCGGCGAATATCGTCATCCGGGTCCGGGTTCGCGCGTCCGCGGCGCCGGACCATGCCATCGACATGCGCGTCCTGAATGCGATCACGCCCGAAACCGAACGCTCGACGCATTATTTCTGGTCGCTGCAGCGCAATACGAAGCTCGGCGACGCGGCCCTGACCGACGCCATGTTCAACGCCAACCGCGATACCTTCTTCGAGGATGTTGCGGTGATCGAGGCGCAGCAGAAGATGCTCGATACGGCACCCGAACCGGGCCCGCCCGTGCGCTGGCATATCGACCGCGGCGTGGACCGGGCGCAGCGCTGGGTCGCCCGCCTGCTGCGCGAGGAAGCGGAGCAGGCCGGCCGGACCGCCGGCGCGGGCTGAAACGGGCCGCCGCACGGCGGAAGTTCGAAGGCGGGGCCGCTAGGGCAATCGGCCGGGATCGTCCGCCGCAGCGCGGGTCCGGCGGTGGTGCCTCAGTTCGCTGAGCACGATCGCCAGCGCGAGGACGAGGCCGGCGACATTGATCCAGGCGATCGGCCCTTCGAGGCCGCGCGGCAGCAGCAGGGCGACGCCGGCGACCGCCATCAGCATCCGCACCGCGCCGGGCATGTCGCGGAACAGATATCCGATCATCGCTGCCGAGAGAATCCAGACCCCGGCGATGGCGCTGGCGACATCGACGGCGAGATCGAGCGGCCGGCCCTGCAGCAGCAGGCTGGGCGAGAAGACGAAGAGAAACGGCACCACGAAGGCGGTCCAGCCGAAACGGACCGAGGTCCACCCGGTCTTCATCGCCGGCGCGCCGGCAATGCTGGCGGCGAAAAAGGCGGCGACCGCGACCGGCGGCGTGATCAGCGACATCATGCCGAGATAGAGGATGAACATGTGGGCCGCCAGCGGGTCGATGCCGACCTCGGCGAGCGAGGGCGCGATCAGCACCGCGAGCAGAATGTAGACGCCGGCCGTCGGCATGCCCATGCCGAGCACGATGCAGAGCAGCGCGGCGATGACGAGCAGCAGAAACAGGCTGCCGCCGCCGAACTCGACCAGCATCACGGTCAGCGCGAAGCCGAGGCCGGAAATGTGCAGCGTGCCGATGATGAAGCCGGCGCCGGCGACGATCATCAGGATATCGAGCGACGACAGGCCGGTCCGGATCAGGGACTGGCGCAGCAGTTCGACGAGGCCGGCGACCGCCGCCGGCAGGGTCTCGCCCGGCGGCTCGCCGGAAGCGCTTTCGCCTTTCGCCTGCCGCCGCGCCGCGCCGCTGCGCACCGCGAGCGCCAGCCCGGCCAGGGTCAGGAAAATGGCGAAGCCCGTCGGCAGCAGGCCTGCACCCCAGGCGCCCCCGGCAAGCAGAACAAGCGGTGCCGCGAACGGCAGGGCCCCGGCAGCCAGCAGGCGCAGCAGCGAGCGCGGAAAGGCGGCAAGCGCGGCGGCCGGGCTTGCCGCGGCGCCGGCCGCTGCCGTCATCGCGGCGAGCCCGGCGGCGAAGAAGCTGGAGAGGACCGTGGCGCCGCTCAGCACCGTGACCATCAGCAATGACAGGACGCCGGCGTAGTGCGCAATCCAGATCGCGGCAAGAACCGGCGTCATGAGCAGCACCTCAAGCCGGGCCATGGCGTCGTCGACCGGAAAGGCGACGCCGGTCCGGCCCTGCAGATGGCCGACGGCGATCAGCCAGAAGGCGACGAGGACGACCGCGCCCGATGCAAGCATCGCCGCGGTCTCCGGCTCCCAGTTCAGGGTGAACAGGGCCCAGATCAGCGCGGCGAAGGGGATGATGAACACCCAGCCGGTCGCGAGCACCGCCGCGGTGCGCGGGATCAGCCCGGCCGGCACCCGGCGGATGCCGGTCTTCGCCGCCTCAAGGTCTGCCTGGATGAACAGGCCGACATAGTAGAGCAGGGACGGGACCAGGGCGGCGATGACGATATCCCGGTAGGGCCGTTCGAGGAAATCCGCCATCAGAAAGGCGACCGCGCCCATCACCGGGGGCATGAGCTGCCCGCCGGTCGAGGCGACGGCCTCGACCGCAGCGGCGAAGCGCGGCGCGAAGCCGGAGCGCTTCATCATCGGGATCGTCACCACGCCGGTGGCGACGATATTGGAGACGGCGACGCCCGATACCGAGCCGAACAGGCTGGAGGCGATGATCGAAATCTTGGCCGATCCGCCCCGGTAGCGGCCCATCAGCACCAGCGAGATATCGCTGAAGAACTGCGAGCCGCCGGAGCGCATCAGCAGCTGGCCGAAAAAGACGAAGGTGATGACGACGGTCGTGCCCACCACCATGGCGAGCCCGAGCAGGGCGCTGGTATCGAGCGCGAGGTAGGTGAGGAACGACCGGAACTCGATCTGCCGGGTTTCCAGCGCGCCGGGCATCAGATGGCCGACCAGCGAATAGACGATGCAGACGGCGACGACGACGGTGAGCGAATTGCCGACCGAACGGCGCAGCCCTTCGATGCACAGCACCACGAAGATTACCGAGACGATCAGCCCGTCGAGCGGGTCGCCGTCCAGCCGCTCGCTCAGTTCCGGGAAAACGACGGCGACATAGGCGCCGGCGCCCAGGCCCAGCGCCGCCGCCACCAGGTCGCCGGCGGGGACGCGGGTCCGCTCGCTGCCCCGCCGCGCCGGATAGTGCAGGAACACCAGGGCGAGCGCGATGCCCAGCATGCCGGACAGGAACTGTTCCGGGAACAGCACCAGCCCGACATCGCGATACAGGTCGGCCGACCAGGCGAGCGAGCCGGAGGTGAGCAGCGCGGCCAGCACCGGGCGGACATAGCGCAGTGCCGGATCGGCCGGCGCCGGCCCTTCCTCTCCGCCTTCCGCTGCGGCCGCCCCGGCCCGGAGCCGGGGCGGAGTCTCTGTCGGCGTCCGGGGCTGCTCCCCCGGGGGAATATCGCCCGGCCGGGTCACTTGCCCGGCCAGATGCCGATCTCCCTGTAGAATGCGGCCGCGCCCGGATGGTATTTCAGCGCCGAATACGGCTTGGCCATCTGCCGGGGGCCGAAGCCGTTAAAGGAGGGATGGCCCTGGGCCAGCTCCTTCTTGTTCGGATGGACCGCCTTGACGAATTTGTAGACGATCTCGTCCGGCACATGGGCGCCGCAATAGATGATGAGGTCCGTTCCCAGCACCCAGGTCGGCTCGAGCACGCCGGCCATGCGCGCATGGGGCTTGACCAGCATGGGGAAATAATCCTTGCGCACGGCCTTCATGCGGGCAACGCCGGCGGGCGAATTGTCGATGGCCAGAACCCGGATGCCGCCGACCGCGGAATTGACCTCGGCGACCTTCGGCGCGCCCACGGCAAAGCCGAAGGCATCCGTCTTGCCGGCCTTGAAGTCGTTGGCGCCGCGGATGATGTTCGCCGTCGGCACGCCATCGACATCGTCCAGGCTCAGGCCGACGGTCGCCAGCACGCCGTTGCTGAGCGGGATCATGTTCGGGAAGGCCGACCAGCGCGTGCCGTACCGCTTCCCCTTCATGTCCTTGAGGGTTTTGATCGGCGAGTCCTTGCGGACGAAAATGCTGAGCGGGAAGGAAAGCACACGGAAGGCGACGCGCAGGTTCGGGTGCTTCCGGCCCTTGAACCGGTATGTGCCGGTAAGCGCGTCGGTCACCTCGACCGGGTCCGAAATGCCGAACTCGGCCCGCTTGCTGTTGACCGCCGCGGCCACCGCGCCGCCGCCGCGATAGGGCGTCACGCGGACTTTCAGATCGGTGTGCGCCTGAACGACCTTGGCGATCACCTGTGCCTGCACATTGTTGATCGCGCCGGGCGGCAGGGTTGCAAAGCCGATGGTTTGGGCGGAGGCCGCGCCCGTGCCCAGAAGGCACAGGGCGGCCATGCTGACTGCCAGACGTTTCATCGACGGGGTTCCTCCCTTGCTGTTATGCTCCGGCCGGTCCCGGCAGGCGCCCGCCCGCCGCGCCGGATTTCATCCATCCTGCGCACTCTCTACCGGCATCCGCCCGGTCAGGCAATTTGCCGGCATTGCCGGGCGGCGCGGCGAGCCGGCGTCGCACGATCAGCGCGACCGCCGTACCAGCTTGGCCAGGGCGGAGCGCAGGGCTTTCTCTTCCGCCTCGGTGAGCGGGGCGAGAAATTCCTTCGTTGCCGCGGCTTCCAGCGCCTGAAACTGCCGGAGCACGGCCCGCCCCCGGTTCGTCAGCGCCAGCGCGCCCCGCGGGTCCGCCGCCTTTCCGGTATGCTCGATCAGGCCGTTCTCCTTCATGCGCCGGATCATGACGTTCATATTGCTCGGCTCGATGGCGCAGTGCTCGGCGAGCGTACGCTGGATCGCTTCGCCCAGCTCGTCCAGCCCCAGCAGCACAACATACTGAAGGGTCGTAATCCGCTCCTGGATCAGCTTCTGCCGGCAGCCCCGGTTCAGGTTCTGGTACGCGCTGCGCAGCAGAAAGCCGATCCGATCGTGCAGACTTTCCATGAGTTCCGCCCCTGTCCGGATTGCCGAACTTCGCGCTGGCCGATATGATCATATTATGATAATAACATGATCGTACCATTGCCGCCAACCGTTTCCGGCGCCGGGCCGCCGCGTACCGGAACGGCGGCAGGCCAGCGGGGGATTGCCGCCTTGGACCAGCTTTCGGGCAGGACCGCCGTCATCACGGGCGCCGCCTCCGGCATCGGCGCCGGGATGGCCGCGGCCTTTGCCGAAGCCGGCATCGACCTCGCCCTGCTCGACCTGGAGGAGGACAGGCTGCGGCAGGCCGCCGACCGCCTCGCCCATGGCGGCGTCGAGGTCCGCTGCTTCGCTGTCGACGTCTCCGACCGGGAGGCGATGAAGCGGGCGGCGGCGCAGGTCGCCGACGCTTTCCCGAAGGTGCACATCCTCTGCAACAATGCCGGCGTCGCCTATGCCGGCGTACCGCTGGACCGGGTGCCGGACGCCGACTGGGACTGGGTGATCGGCGTCAACCTGATGGGCGTTATCAACGGGCTCCAGGCGTTCCTGCCCGCGATGCTGGCCCATGGCGAGGGCGGCCATATCGTCAACACCGTCTCCATCGGCGGCTATCATGTCATGCCGGGCTGGCGCTACGGCGTCTATACCGCGTCGAAATTCGCCGTCGCCGGCCTGTCCGAGGCCCTGGCCGACGATCTCGCCGACCGGAACATCGGCGTCTCCATCCTCTGTCCGGCCGCGGTCGATACCGCGATCCACGAGGTCGGGCGGAACCGGCCGGCGCGCTTCGGCGGCGCGTTCCGGCAGAGCCCGGTTCCCGATCTCGCCGCCGCCCTGAAGGCGGGCATGAAGCCCATCGAGGTCGGCTACTGGACGGTGCGCGCGATACGCGACAACCAGCTCCATGTCTTCCCCCATCCCGGCTCGCGCGACCTGGTCGCCCGGCGCCACGACCGCCTGATGGCCGCCTGGGACTGGGCGGCGCAGGCGGCGCCCGATATCGAAGCCGCAATCGCCGGAGGGCGCCCGTGAAAGCGGCCGACCTGTTCGACGTATCCGGCCATGTCGCCTTCGTCACCGGCGCGGCGAGCGGCCTCGGCCTCGCCATGGCCGAGGCGATGGCCGACAATGGCGCCCATGTCGTCATGGCGGATATCGATCCCGGCACGCTGGAACGGCAAGCCGGGCGCCTCGCCGCCGCCGGCGCCTCCGTCGAGGGCGTCGTCCTCGACGTGGCGGACCTTGCCGCCCTGCGCGCCGCCATCGACGCCGCCGCCGCAAGCCGCGGCCGGCTGGACGCCGTGTTCGCCAATGCCGGCATGAGCGCCGGGCCGGGCTATCTGACCGAAGCGGGAAAGATCGATGCCGTCGATCCGGCGAAGTGGGATGAGGTCGTGCAGGTCAACCTCACCTCCGTTTTCGCCACCGTGCAGGCGGCCGCCCGCCACATGAAGCGGCAGAAATCCGGCCGCATCGTCGTGACGGCGTCGATTGCCGGGCTCCAGGCCGAGACCATGGTCGGCTATGCCTATGTTGCGACCAAGACCGGCGTCGTCGGCCTGGTGCGCCAGGCGGCCATGGAGCTGGCGCCCCACAACATCACCGTCAACGCCATCGCGCCGGGCCCGTTTTTCACCAACATCGCGAACGGGCGGCTGAACGATCCCGAAGTCGCGGCCGCCTTCGGCGCCATGGTGCCGATGGGCCGGATCGCGGATACGGCGGAACTGCAGGGCCTCGCCCTGCTGCTCGCCTCGCCGGCCGGCAGCTTCATCACCGGAACCGCCATTCCCATCGATGGCGGCTGCACGGCGGGCTGACCGGCGGGCGCGGGCGGGCCATGGACAAGGGAGGCAGGAACATGTGGATCAGGAATGCCTGGTATATCGCGGCCTGGGCCGACAGGATCGCGGCCGGCGAACCCCATGCGCGGATTTTCCTGGGCGAACCGGTGGTGCTCTACCGCACGGAGGACGGCACGGTCGCGGCCCTGGAGGACCGGTGCTGCCACCGCCTGGCGCCGCTCTCCCGCGGCCGGCTCGAAGGCGATAATCTGCGCTGCATGTATCACGGGCTCATGTTCGACCCGAGCGGCGCCTGTGTCGAGATTCCCGGCGAGACGCGGATTCCGGAACGGTACCGGGTGCGCCGCTATCCCGTCATCGAACGGCAGAATCTGATCTGGATCTGGATGGGCGACGAGGCGCTGGCCGACCCGGCCGACATTATCGACTGGCCCTATCTCGACGACCCGGCCTGGCCCTATGAGGGCGGCTATCTCCATTACAAATCCGACTATCGGCTGATCGTCGATAATTTTCTCGACTTCTCGCACCTGCCCTATCTGCACGAGAAGACCATCGGCACCGCCAGCTATGCCGAGCAGCGGCCCCGGATCACGCACACCGAATTCGGCCTGCACATCGAAAACACGACCGCAGATACGCCGCCGACGCCGGCCTATGCGGCCTATGGCGGGTTTACCGGCAATGTCGACCGCTGGAGCATCTACGATTTCCATATCCGCGGCAATTGCGTGGTCGCCGATTTCGGCATGGCGCCGGTCGGCGAGGGCGGCCACACCGGCGACCGGCGCAACGCGATCCAGTTCCGCCATCTGTCGGCGCTGACCCCCGAGACAGAGAAGACCTGCCACTATCATTTCGGCCAGCCGCGGGATTTCGGCCTCGATGCCGAAGGGCTCGACCGGCAGATGCTCGATGTCGTGACCGACGCCTTCCAGGAAGACAAGGGCATGATCGAGGCCCAGCAGCTCATCCTCGATCTCGACCCGGAGGCGCCGATGCTGCCGCTCGAGGTGGACCGGGCGCTGCTCCATGTCCGCCGGCAGATCGAACGGATGATCGCGGCCGAGACGCCGGTATCCATCGCTGCCGAATAGGCCCTCCCGCCGGCCCGGCGCATCCTTCCGGGCCGGCCCCGACCCTCGATACGCAAAGGTGACCGGATTGCAGAAAACGACAGAAACCGTCCGCGATTGTACCGTCAGCCTGCTGCGCGGCGGCAGCGGCCCGCCGCTCCTGTTCCTGCACGGCGCCGGGGGCGGCGGCATCGAGCTGCCGTTCATGACCCGCCTTGCCGAACGCTACGACGTGATCGCGCCGGAGCATCCCGGCTTCGGCGGGTCGGACGAGCCGGACTGGTTCGACAACATCCACGACGTCGCCTATTTCTATCTCGATTTCCTGAAGGAGCTCGGCCTGTCCGGCGTTCATCTGGTCGGCATGTCGCTGGGCGGCTGGATCGCGATGGAAATCGCCGTGCGCAGCACGGAGCGGCTGGCCAGCCTGACCCTGGTCTGCCCGGCCGGCGTCCACATCCCCGGACTGGCGACCGGCGACCCCTTCGCCTGGTCGCCGGAGGAAACCTTCCGGCAGGGCTTCCACAATCCGGCATTCGCCGAGGCCGCCATCGCCCGGCTGCCCGAAGCGGTCGAGGCGGACGATATCTGGCTCAAGAACCGGTCGTCCTTCGCCCGCCTGGCGTGGGAGCCGCGGCTGCACGATCCCCATCTGCCGAAATGGCTGCACCGGATCGACGTGCCGACGCATATCGTCTGGGGCGCGCACGACAAACTCCTGTCAGCCGATCATGCCGCCGCCATCGCCGCAGCGATCCCCGGTGCCGGCGTCACAATCGTCCCCGAAGCCGGCCATTTTCTGCATATCGAGCAGGGCGACGCCGTGGCCGACGCCATCGAGGCCCATGCGCAGGGAGCGTAAGCCATGAAGGTCTTCTTCTTCCACCTGATGCCCTATGCCGAAGTCGATCTCGACGAGGTCAGGAAAGTCGGCACCTCCTGGGTCAAGCTGTCGAACCGGCTCTACGATCCGGAGAAGGGCGCCATGCTCTACGAGCGGTATCTCAACCAGCTCGAACGGGCCGAGGAGCTGGGCTTCGACGGCATCGGCGTGAACGAGCACCACCAGACCGCCTATGGCATGATGCCGTCGCCCATCGTCATGGCGTCGTCGCTCGCCCGGCGCACCCACCGGGTGAAAATCTGCATCCTCGGCAGCGCGCTGCCGCTGCGCCAGCATCCGCTGACGCTGGCCGAGGAGCACGCGATGATCGATACGCTGACCCGCGGCCGGCTGATTACCGGCTTCGTGCGCGGCATCGGCGCGGAGTATCACGTCTTCGGCGTCGATCCGACCTCGAGCCATGAGCGCTTCCACGAGGCCCACGACCTCATCATCCGCGCCTGGACCGAGACCGGGCCGTTCGAATTTTCCGGCAAGCACTACAAGCACCGCTATGTGAACACCTGGCCGCGGCCCTACCAGCAGCCCCATCCGCCGATCTGGATTCCGTCCCAGGGCAGCCAGGAGACCATCGATTTCGCCGCCCATCCCGACCGGCGCTACACCTATCTGCAAACCTTCAGCCCGGCCGCCGCGGTGAAGAAATATCTCGATCTCTACCGGGACCGGGCCGGGGAATACGGCTACACCGCGCCCGACAGCCAGCTCGGCTGGGCGGTACCGATCTATGTCGGCGAGACCGACGAGAGCGCGGTTGCCGAGGCGAAGCCCCATTTCGAGAATTTCCGCAACTGCTTCGCCCGGATGCCGATCGAATTCCTGCTGCCGCCCGGCTATACCTCGCGCGCTTCCATGAAGCGGATCGCCGCGGCCAAGAAGAGCATGTTCGGCGATCTGGCCATCGAGCCGGCGATGGAGATGGGCATGATGGTCTGCGGCAGCGCCGCGACCGTGCGCGACCGCATGATCGACTATTACGGCGACATGGGCTTCGGCAATCTGATCGCGCTGCTGCAGTTCGGCACCCTGCCGGCGGAACTGACGGATGCGAGCATGGACCGCTTCGCCGCCGGCGTCATGCCGGCGCTGCAGGCGCTCGGCGACCGGTCCGCCGAACGGCGCCGCGTCGCCTGAAGCCCCGCCGGCCGGGGCGGCCCGGCCGGGCTAGAAGCTGTAGGTCAGGTTCACGGCGAAGAAGCTGTCGCGCCGGATCGGCCGGACGGCGAGGTCGGCCTTGTCCACGGCGAGAAGGATGACCGCCTCGGCCTTCAGGGATACCGAATCGGTCAGGCTCCGCTTGAATTCCAGGCCGGGCGTCCGGGTGGCATGGTCCATGTCGAGCAGGGTGCTGACCAGAAGCTCGGCACTGTCGGCATCGTTGAAGGCGATGCGGGCGGCCAGAAACAGATCGTTCTGATACTGGTTCGTCGCTCGGTGGCGGCGCCCGTCATGGAGCCATTCGGCGAACAGGGTGAGGTCGGCTTCCGTGTTCAGCACGCCGTGGAAGGCGTATTCGCCGCCGCCGACGAAGGCGGCATAATCCTCCCTCCGGCCGGAGAAGGACGGATCGGCGGCGCTGCGCACGCCGTTGCGCGCGCCCTGGCGGTAGATCGTCTCCAGCTTGAGCAGCAGGGAGTCGAGGGTCAGCTGGGCATCGAGCCCGAACTGCCGGATCTGCCCGTAATGCTGGAACAGGGCGGGCGCGCCGCTGCTGTCCAGGCCCGCCCGCAGGACCGGCTCGCGCGCGGTGCCGTCGAACGCGCTGAAGCCGATATCCAGCGGCCCGAAACTGTTGCTGTAGCGGGCGGCGATATCGAGGTGCCATTCCTTCGCGCCGCTCTCATAGGTAATCCGGCTGTCGGCCACCATCGGTTCGGGGCGCAGCCGGCCCCGCCGCGCCGCGATCCGGGAGCCGAAGGGGCCGCCCGGCTGGCGGCGCCGCCGGCCCGCCCTTGTTTCGCCGCCGGTTCGCCCAATATCCCGATGCAGCGGGCCCGCAGTGCCGAATCCCGGCACGGGCCGCAGGCCGGAGGGTTTGAGAGAGATGATCGATCCGTTTGCCATCTTCGTGGTCGTCGCCATCGTCCTGGCGATCGCACTGGTCTTCATGGGCGTGAAGACGGTGCCGCAGGGCTTCGAATACACGGTCGAACGGTTCGGCCGCTATACGAGGACGCTGACGCCCGGCCTGCATCTGATCGTGCCGCTGGTGGACCGGATCGGCCAGCGCCAGAACGTGATGGAGCAGGTCACCGATGTGCCGTCGCAGGAGATCATCACCCGCGACAACGCCATGGTGACGGTGGACGGGGTGGTGTTCTTCCAGGTGCTCGATGCGGTCAAGGCCTCCTACGAGGTGCGCCGGCTCGAATTGTCCATCCTCAATCTCACCATGACCAATATCCGTACCGTCATGGGCTCGATGGACCTCGACGAGCTGCTCTCGCAGCGCGACAAGATCAATGCCGACCTGCTGAGGGTGGTCGATGAGGCGACCTCGCCCTGGGGCGTGAAGATCACCCGCATCGAGATCAAGGACATCACGCCGCCGGCCCAGCTGGTGGACGCCATGGCCCGCCAGATGAAGGCCGAGCGCGAAAAGCGGGCGACCATCCTGGAGGCCGAGGGCGTTCGCCAGTCCGAAATCCTGCGCGCCGAGGGCCAGAAGCAGGCGCAGATTCTCGATGCCGAGGGGCGGCGCGAAGCCGCCTTCCGCGACGCCGAGGCCCGCGAGCGCGAAGCCGAGGCGGAGGCCAGGGCGACCGAAATGGTCTCCAAGGCCATCGGCGAGGGCAACATCCAGGCGGTCAACTATTTCGTCGCCCAGAAATATGTCGGCGCGCTCGAGACCATCGGCAGCGCCCGCAACCAGAAGATCGTCCTCATGCCGCTCGAGGCCTCCGGCGTCATCGGCGCGGTCGGCGGCCTGACCGAGATCGCGCGCCAGGCCTTCGGCGAGAACGGGGCCGCGCCATCGGGCGGCACGGTGCCGAAATCCGGCGGCGATTGACCGATTGCGCGAAAGGAGCGGGCGATGATCGAGTGGCCGGAGAGCATCTCCTTCTGGCACTGGCTGGCGTTCGGCGGCTTCGTGATGCTGATCGAGGTGCTGGTGCCCGGCGTCATCTTCCTGTGGCTCGGCATCGCCGCGGTCATAACCGGCCTTCTGCTCGCTCTCATCCCGACCATGAGCTGGGAGGTGCAGGCGATCCTGTTCGCCATCCTGTCGGTGGTGGCGATCTTCATCGGGCGGCGGATCGTGGCGGCCCGCCAGGCGCCGACCGATCATCCGACCCTCAACCGGCGCGGCCGGACGCTGCTCGGCACGCAGCACACGCTGGAGGAGGCGACCGCCGGCGGCCGCGGCCGGGTCCGCATCGGCGACAGCCTGTGGCGGCTCGCGGTCAGGCCGCCGGGCGGGGAGCTCGCCGCCGGCACCCGGATCACGGTTGTCGATGTCGATGGCACGACGCTGATCGTCGAAGCCGAAGGGTAGCGCTGCCGGACAGTCCCGCCGGTCGGCCCTTCCCCCGTAAACGCTGCCGGCGCGGCCGGCGGGGGGTCAGTCGACGATGTGGTAGACCGGCGCCTTCTCCATCTCCCACTCGCCGCTTTCGCGGTCGTAGCGCGAGAGGGTGAAGCAGTGCCAGTTCTCGTCGTCCAGCTTCGGATGGTCGGCCCGGTAATAGTAGCCGGGCCAGCGCGTCTCCTCGCGGAACATGGTGTGGCGGGTCACGCTCTCCGAGGCCAGCACCCGGTGGTGCAGTTCCCAGGCCCGCTGCAGCTGGTGCAGGTCCTCCGCGCCGATATGGTCGAGGTCCTCGCGCAGCATGCCGAGCAGTTCCAGCCCGCGGTCGAGCAGCGGCGTGTTGGTCGTATAGTGGGCGCTGATGCCGCCGACATATTCGTCCATGATCTTCTCGAGCCGCTGCAGCCCGTGGATCGGCAGCAGATAGCTCGGCGAGACCGTGCCGGCGACGATCTCGTTGCGGCCGACCGTGTAATTCTCCATCGGCTGGAAGACCGTCTTTTCGAGCGCGCGGTATTCCGCCTCGTCCACCTGCGGCAGGTCCTTGCCCAGATCGTTGACATAGTTGACGGCGGCCTTGGCGGCGATGCGCCCTTCGGTGAAGGAGCCGGAGGAGAATTTGTGCGCCGTTCCGCCGATCGTGTCGCCGGCGCCGAACAGGCCATCGACCGTCATCATCCGGTTGTAGCCCCACTGATACTCGTCCGGCGCATAATCCTCCGGCCCGCTCGCCCAGGCGCCGGAACAGGTGGCGTGGGAGCCCATGACATAGGGCTCGGACGTGGTCAGTTCCGGGTTGACGTGCTTCGGATCGATATTCTGCGAGGCCCAGACGACCGCCTGGCCGATGGTCATGCCGAGGAAATTCTCCCAGCCCACGGTTTCCTTGTGCGGGTCCTGGAAGGCCTCCTTCGTCACCATGCGGATCGGGCCGCGGCCGGCCTTGAGCTCCTCCAGCAGGGCGTGGTTGCGCAGGCAGGTCGGCACCGGATGCCGGTCGACATAGTCGCCGACCAGCTGCTTCGTGTGCTCGTACCACTTCGATTCGTATTCCTCGCCATAGGCGTTCTGGGTGTACGTCTTGAGGTGGAGGAAATAGGCGCCGACCGGCCCGTAGCCGTCCTTGAACCGGGTGAGAACGATGCGGTTCTCCATCTGGGTCATCTTCGCGCCGACCAGGATCGGCAGGGCATAGGCCGAGGCGCTGCTCCAGGGCGCATACCAGGTCCGCCCCATGCCTTCGCCGACCGCCCGCGGCTTGAAGATGTGGGAGGCGCCGCCGGCGGCCACGATCACCGCCTTGGCCCGGAAGACATAGAAATCGCCCGTGCGGACATTGAAGCCGACCGCGCCGGCGACCCGGTTGGGCTTCGTCCGGTCGGTCAGCAGATGGGTGACCATGATCCGGTTATAGACTTCCGTCGCGGCCTTGCGGGCCGCCTCGGCGACGATCGGCTTGTAGCTCTCGCCGTGGATCATGATCTGCCATTTGCCCTCCCGCAGATAGCGCCCGGTTTCCGGGTCCTTCATGAAGGGCAGGCCCCATTCCTCGAACTTGTGCACCGTCCCGTCGACATGCCGGGCGATGTCGTAGCCGAGATCCTCGCGCACCAGGCCCATCAGGTCGTTGCGGGCATAGCGGACATGGTCCTCCGGCTGGTTCTCGTCCCACTGCATGCCCATGTAGCAGTTGATGGCATACAGGCCCTGGGCGACGGCGCCGCTGCGCTCGATATTGGCTTTCTCGACGCACACCACCTTGAGGTCGCGTCCCCAGTAGCGGGACTCGTAGGTCGCCCCGCAGCCGGCCATGCCGCCGCCGACGACGAGGATATCCGAATCGACGAAAACCGTCTTTCTGCGCGAGAACAGGCCCACTAGACCACTCCCTGCTTGAGTTGATCGGGAGCGAGCGCGGGCAATCCGCCCTCGATATTCAGCGAATCCGGCTCATGCGCCAGTTCCTGGGACCGGTAGTTCTCCCGGTCCGGCGCCGCATAGTCCGCCGGCGCCTTGATCGATCCCCACGGCGTCGTGCGGATCGGCGACAGGAAATTCTTCTCGGTGCCGTCGCGGAAGCCGATCTTCCACGAAATCGTGCCCTTTTCCTCCTCGCGCAGCGCCCGCACGCTGTGGCCGAGCGGCGCGAAATCGGCATAGCCGCGGGCGTCGATCGCGTTCTGCGGGCACGCCTTGACGCAGGAATAGCACTCCCAGCACATGTTGGGCTCGATATTGTAGGCCCGCCGATAGGTCGTATCGATGTGCATGATGTCGGACGGGCAGATATCGACGCAGTGTCCGCAGCCGTCGCAGCTGGTCATGTAGACGAAGGTCGGCATGTGCTTTCGCTGCTCCCTCGTTGGTGTGGTTACTGCCGTCGCGCCGGCGCCCCCGGTTGCGGACGGGCGCCGGGCGGCGTCAGTAGTGGTTGGGCAGGCGCCGCGCGCTGCCGAGCGTGGCCGGCCGGTCCGCCGGCGCCGGCAGGTTGCGGTAGTTGCCGTCCGCCTGCGCCACCCGCTTCTGCAGCGCCGCCGCCGGCTTGAAGAACATGTGCGAGAATTTCGACCACGGGATCGATCCGAACAGCACCGTCGTCGCGGCCAGGTACAGCGCCAGGAACAGATAGGCCCAGAAGCCGCCGCCCGGCTGGACGAACGACCAGATCAGCCCCAGTACCGCGCTGGCGAGCAGGGACAGGATGAACAGGTCGGCCCGGACGATGCGGAACGGCGAATGGCCCTCGGCCGAGACGTCGGCGCGGATGAAGAACCAGAACCAGCCGCCGCCGATGCAGACCGAAAGCGCCCCCACGGTCCACAGGATCGGCAGGATCGGAGGCGTCGCCGCATCCGGCGCCGCATAGCCGAACACCATGATCGCCGTGGTGACGACCCAGGCGAGAAAGCCGTACATGGTGAGGAGATGGGCGATCCGGCGGCGCGGATTGCAGAATTCCGAAGAGGTCGCGATCTCCGAAGCCGCGGTTTTGATCGCCAGTGCCGCAATCTGCCCGCCGCCGGCCCGGCCGGCGCTCCGCTCGCGGGATTTGCGCCAGTCGCGGAAGAAATAGCGGGCGCTCTGCTTGTGCAGAATGTCGAACAGCGTACCGCCGGCAACCAGCACGATCATCGCCGCGACATAGACCTGCATGACGACCGGCGGCACGTCGGCCGCCAAGGCGGCGAAAGGATTTGCGATGTCCATGGCGTCTCCCCTGCGCGGCCGGCCGGGGGCGCTTCCCGTCTCTGATCGCGCTTCCCGGCCGGGCGGGCGGCATCATAGATAAACCGACTGGATAAACAAGCGGGATTCGCCGCTGCGGCCGGATGCCGGATGCGCCCGGCGGCCGGTGCTGCAGCAGATCGTCCGCCGGGCCGGAAACCGGTTGAAGAACGGTATCGTTGCGTGAAATGAGAGGCCGCCCGGACATTCGGAGACCAAGGACCATGCCCGACCTGATCGCCCCGCACGGCGCCGCACAGCTCACCCCCCTGTTCGTCGAAGATGCCGAAGAACGCCGGGAACTGGCGCGGCAGGCGGAGGCGCTGCCCGCGGTCGTTGTCTCCTCGGCGGCGGCGAGCACTGCCGTCATGCTGGCCGGCGGCTATTTCACCCCGCTGGCCGGCTTCATGGACAAGGCCGACGCCCTTTCGGTCGGCCGGTCGATGCGGACCGCCGACGGCCTGTTCTGGCCGACTCCGGTGCTCAACCTGGTCGCCGACGCCGGCCCGGTCCGGCCCGGCGCGCGCATCGCGCTGAAGGACCCCAATGTCGCCGGGGCGCCGGTGCTCGCCATCCAGGAGGTGAGGGCGGTCGAGACCTTTGCCGCCGACGAGTTCGAAGCGCTGACGGCCCAGGTCTACGGCACGACCGATCCGGCCCATCCCGGCGTGGCCGATTTCGCCGCCCAGGGCCGGGTGGCGCTGTCCGGGCCGGTCCGGGTGCTGAACTACAGCTATTTCGAGACCGATTTCCCGGACACGTTCCGCACCGCCGTGTCCATTCGCCGCGAGATTGCGGATCGCGGCTGGCGCCGCGTCGTCGCCTTCCAGACCCGCAATCCGATGCACCGCGCCCATGAGGAGCTGTGCCGCATGGCGATGGAGCGGCTGGAGGCGGACGGGCTGGTCATCCACATGCTGCTCGGCAGGCTGAAGCCCGGCGATATTCCCGCGCCGGTGCGCGACGCCACCATCCGCCGGATGGTCGAGCTCTATTTCCCGCCGAACTCGGCGATGATTACCGGCTACGGCTTCGACATGCTCTATGCCGGCCCGCGCGAGGCCCTGCTCCACGCCGTCTTCCGCCAGAATATGGGGGCATCGCACTTCATCGTCGGGCGCGACCATGCCGGCGTCGGCGATTATTACGAACCCTTCGAGGCCCAGGAGATTTTCGACCGCATTCCCGCCGGCGCGCTGGGCATCGAGCTGTTCAAGGCCGACCATACCGCCTGGTCGAAGAAGCTGAACCGGGTGGTGATGATGCGCGAGGCGCCGAACCACACCAGGGAGGATTTCGTGCTGCTGTCCGGAACGGCGGTGCGCGAGATGCTCGGCAAGGGCATTGCGCCGCCGCCGGAATTCTCCCGCCCCGAGGTCGCGCAGATCCTGATCGAGCACTATCGCGGCCGGGGCTGACGGCGCGCTAGCGGGGCGGATCGAGCTCGAGGTCGGTATATTTCACGGCCCTGCCATAGGCCTGCCCGACCGGATAGCGGGCTTCGTTGACGCGGATCTTGTCGGCCGCCGCGGCCTGCAGGTCGATCCCGGTCCGCTCGGCGATCAGCAGCAGATAGAGCAGCACATCGGCGCATTCCCCGGCGATGCGGCGGCGCATGTCCTCGCCCGCGGCCTCGCGCTCGAAATCGCCGTCCGATTTCCATTGCGTCAGTTCGAGCAGCTCGCCCGCCTCCAGATTGAGCGAGACGATCAGGTTGCCGACCGAGTGGAACTGGCGCCAGTCGCGCGCGTCGCGAAAGGCCAGCAGCCGCCGGGTCAGTTCCTCCAGCGACGGCGGTTTGCGATCCATGGCTCCTCGCCTCCTCCCATCCGCAGCGATCTGACGCACTGCCCCGGCGCAGCCGCTGCTGTTAGCCCGTGAGGCAGCCGGCCCGGCCGGCGCCTGCCCGCTTCAGCCCGATACAGGACCATGCGGATCGCCCATCTCTCCGATACCCATCTCGCGCACGACCGGCCGGACCGGACTGCTGCGCTCGAAGCCTGTATCGCCCATATCAACGGCCTGCGCCCGGCGCCCGATGCCGTCGTCCATACCGGCGATATCGCCCATAACGGGCGCAGCGACGAATACCGCACCGCCCGGACGCTGCTCGACCGGCTGTCGGCGCGCTATTTCGTCCTGCCCGGCAATCGCGACGACCGGCGCAATCTGGCCGCGGCCTTTGCCGACGGGCGCCACATCCGGCCCGGCATGCCGTTCGTCCAGTATGCGGTGGAGGATTTTGCCGTCCGGCTGATCGTCGTCGATTCGGTGAACGAAGGCGTGAACCGGGGGCGGCTGTGCCCGGAACGGCTCGGCCATCTCCGCCGGATGCTGGAGGCCGATACCGCCCGGCCGGCCTGCCTGTTTCTCCACCATCCGCCGTTCGAGGTCGCGGTCGGGCCCGTGCCGCGCCATTTCGATCCGTGGGCCGAGGCCGGCGCGCTGCGCGCCGAACTGCAGCGCCACAGCCATGTCGCCGGCATTTTCTGCGGCCATGTCCATCGCGGCTTCGAAACCGCGGTCGGCGGCGTGCGGGGGCAGGTCGTCTCCTGCCTCGCCGACGATCTGCGCTGGGACCGGCCGGCCGCCGTGCAGAACGGCCTGCCGGTGTTCGATCTGCACACGATCCCGGCGGAGCTGCCGGTGCCGGCATAGGGCACAAGGCCGCCCGGGCTTCAGCGGGCGACCAGCGGCATATCCATCGACGGCTGCTCGAACAGGGCGAAGAAGGGCGCGATCCCGTCCGCATCCCCCTCCGCCGCGACCGTGCCGTCGGCGGCGCCGGCAGCGAATTCGGCGCCCGAAGTCACCGTCGATTCGAGGAAGGCCCGGCTGAAGCGCAGCCGGATATCGGCCCGTTCCGGCGGCTCCGGGTGGAACTGGCAGATGCCGCGGCGGACTTCGAGCGCGCAGGCCTCGCCCGTATCGGTCGTCTCGAAGGCGACCGTCACGTGCCGGTCGAGCGCCGCCTCGGCCCTGAGCCGGACGGTCATGCCCTCGATCATCCGCGCCATCGGGAAGGTGCGCACCGTATCCGGGTGCCCGAACGGCAGGCCGCGCGGCGGCTTCAGCCGGCCTTCCAGCTCCAGCGCCGCGGTCAGCGCCCAGTTGCGCCAGTTGGCGTTCGCCTGAGCCAGCCCCCACTGGCGCAGGGCGGCGGCGCGCAGATCGCGGGCCTCCCGGTCTTCGCTATCGGCGGCGACCAGCCAGCCGGTCAGTTCGGCCGACCATTGGGCATCGCCGCGCTCCAGCGCCGCGCCGGCCTCCGCCAGCAGGGCGCTGCGGCCGCCCATCAGGGCGGTGTAGCGCGCCGCCCGTTCCTGCCGCGGCGGCGGATCGAGCCGGGCCGGGTCGCCGTCGAACCAGCCGATATAGCCGGCATAGATCGCCGGCGCCGAATGCTTGCAGCTGCCATAGAATTCGCCGAGCCACTCATGCGCCGCCAGATGCGGCGGCAGGGCGACCCGTTCCGCCAGCTCGTCCGGCGTCGCCCCCCGGTTGATCCAGCGCACCGACTGGTCGTGCACATACTGGATGGCGTCGCGGTGGGCGGTCAGCACGTCGGCGACCGCCGCGGCGCCTTCGACCGGCCGGCCATGGTGCGGGATCAGCGTCTCCGGCTGCAGCCCGCGCATCCGGTCGATGGCGCGGGCCCAGACCATCGGATCGCGGAAGCCGGTGCCGCGCAGGGCATAGAGATTGGGGAAGGTCTCGCCCTGGATCGCATCGGCCGAGAGCAGCACCCGGTCCTCCCCGCTCCACAGGACGACCTGGTCGTCGGTCTCGCTCGGCAGGTGGATCAGGGTCAGGCGGATGCCGGCGATCTCGATCTCCTCGCTGCCGGCGAAGGTCCGGGTCGGGGCGATGAAGCTGCGCCGGCCGGGGATGTTGGGCGGGCCGAGGCCGCTGCCGACATTGCCGCTTTCGTCGCGCGGCAGCTGGAAGCCGAACGTATACATGGCCCGGCGGGCCAGGACCGGGGCGAGCAGGCCGCTGTCGCGCGCCAGATGGTCGGTCAGCCGGTCGAGCGCCACGATCTCGACCGCGCCGGAGCGGACATCCTCTTCCGACACGAACGCCCTGACGCCGCTGATATGGTCGGGGTGGACATGGGTGTAGACCACCGCGCGGATCGGCTTGGGCGTCAGCCGGCGGAAGCCCTCGGCGACCGGCTCGGCGAATTCGACCGTCGGCAGCGTATCGACCAGGACACAGCCGTCCTCGCCCTCGATCAGGGTGCAGTTCGAAGGGCTGAACCCGTAGGCGACGTGGTAGCGCCCGGCGACGGTGCGGATCGAGGGCTCGAATTTCGCATTCTGGCGCGCGAGGCGCGGATGGACGGTCATGGCCGGATTACCCTCGATTTCGGTACGTGTATCGCCGCGATATATCGGCAACCCCGGCCCCCGGCGCAACTTTTCTTCCGCGCCGGCGCAGACCGGGATTGACCGCGGCGCCCGCAAGGCGCACACCCCGCAGCGTGCCGGCGCCGGGGCTGCCCGCCCGCGCGGCGGCACCAGACTGCGCCGGACATCCCGCCATGACCCATGTCTTCCACCGCACCCTCGACGGCACCATGCCGACGGTGTCCCATGGCGAGGGCGTCTATATCTACGATACCGAAGGCCGGGAATATCTCGATGCCTGCGGCGGCGCCGCGGTCTCGTGCCTCGGACATTCGGATGCGCGGGTGAAGCAGGCCATCGTCGAACAGCTGGAAAAGATTCCCTTCGCGCATACCGGCTATTTCACCAACGATTCCGCCGAGCGGCTGGCGCAGAAACTGGCCGAGCGGGCGCCCGGCGACCTCGATCGGGCGTTCTTCGTCAGCGGCGGTTCGGAGGCCATCGAATCGGCGTTGAAAATGGCGCGCCAGTATTTCGTCGAGCGCGGCGAGACCGCCCGCAGCAAATTCATCACCCGGCGCCAGAGCTTCCACGGCAACACCCTCGGCGCGCTTGCCGCCGGCGGCAACCGCTGGCGCCGCGCCCAGTTCGAGCCGCTGCTGATCGAGACCCATCGCATCGAGCCGTGCTACGAATATCGCGGCCGCCGGGCCGGGGAGACGGCGGAGGCCTACGGGCTTCGGGTCGCCGACGAGCTGGAACGGAAAATCCTCGAACTCGGCCCCGATACGGTCGCCGCCTTCGTGGCCGAGACGGTGATGGGCGCAACCGCGGGCGCGGTGCCGCCGGTGCCGGGCTATTTCCGGCGCATCCGGGAAATCTGCGACCGTTACGGCATCCTGCTGATCCTCGACGAGGTCATGTGCGGCATGGGCCGCACCGGCACCCTGTATTCGTGCGAGCAGGACGGCGTCGTTCCCGATCTGCTGACCCTGGCCAAGGGGCTGGGCGCCGGCTATCAGCCCATTGGCGCGGTGATGGTGGCCGACCATGTCTTCCGCGCCTTCGCCGATGGCAGCGGCTTCTTCCAGCACAGCCACACCTATATGGGCCATCCGGTCGCCTGCGCCGCCGGCAACGCGGTCATCGATGCCATCGAGGCCGACGATCTGCTCGCCAATGTCTGCACCCGCGGCGCGGAGCTGCAGGCGAGCCTGGGCCGGGCGCTCGGTCAGCACCCCCATGTCGGCGATATCCGCGGGCGCGGCCTGCTGATCGGCATCGAGATCGTCGAGGATCGCGATACCGGGGCGCCGTTCGCGCGCGAACGGAACGTGCCGGCGCGCATCAAGGCGGCGGCGCTGGCGGAAGGGCTGATGGTCTATCCCATGGGCGGCACCATCGACGGCGCATCCGGCGCCCATGTCCTGCTCGCGCCGCCCTATACCATCGATGCCGGCCATGTCGATGCCATCGTCGGGCGCCTGGCCGGCGCGCTCGCCAGCGCGCTCGCGGCGTAGCGTCGGGGCGCGGCTAGCGGCAGAGCCAGGCGTCGGCCCGCGCGGTCGAAAGCAGCACGGCGGACTGGCCGAAATGCCGGGCATAGCGCCGGGCGATGCCGGACAGTTTCGCGCGTGTATCCGCGCCCGCCGGGTGGACGATTTTCAGGATCAGCGACGGCTCCCGCGCCGGTTCCGCCCTGCCCTTGTCGCGCCAGTAGCCGGTCGTACGCACCAGGGTGAAGCCGTCGGGGAAGGCGGCGGCCGCGGCGCGGGCGACGAAGTCCTCGCCCTCGGCACGCGGGATGAGGCTGCCATCGGCGCGCGACAGGCCGAAATAGACTTCCGCCGTCGTTCCGCGTGCGAACAGCGCCGTGCAGCCCGGAATCGCCGCCGGCCCGGATGCCGCGCTTCCCGGCCCCGCTGTTCCGGGCGCGCCGCCGGCGCAGGCCGGCAGCGCCAGCAGCGCCAGGCAGGGGAGCCAGCGCAGCGCCCGGCGGCGGGCCGCTGCGGGCCGGATCGCGCCGCCGGTCACGGGTTCTGGTTCCAGTCCGGGTCGTCGCTCGGGCTGAGCGGCGGGTCGCTGACCAGCAGGCCCTTGCCCGGAATGAAATTGATTTCGAGCCGGATGCCGTCCGGATCCTCGAAAACGAAATAATAGTAGCCGGGCGCCCAGTCCCCCTCCACCGGGCCGCGGTCGATGGTGCCGCCGATGGCGCGCACATGGGCCGCGGCGGCATCGATATCCTCGCGCCGGCGGGCGCGGAAGCAGAAATGGTGCAGCCCGACCCGGTTCTGGACAAAGCGCTCGCCGGCATACTCTTCGGCGCAGCGCTGGATGCCGACCGCCGTCCGGCCGCCGACATGATAGAGAAAGTCGTTGCCGTCATAGACTTTCTTCATGCCGAGAAAGGGCAGCAGGCCGGAATAGAAGGCCCGCGCCTCCTCCCACCGGCTGACCGTCAGGATGATATGCGCCGCGCCATTGACCTCGATCACCCGGTTTCTCCCCTTCGCTGCCCGATGCGCTCCCGCCCGGCGAACCGGCACGGTAGACAGGGGCCCCTTTCCGGTCAACACGGCCGGCCCGCTCCCGTCCGGCGTTCGTCCGGGCCGGCGATCCGTGCTATGGCAGGGGCAGCGGGAGCGGACCGCGATCCCGCGCCCGGAACGGAAGCAGCAAGGGGAGCGCGCCATGATCTGCGCCATCGTCCGCTATCCGCTGCCGGCGTCGATAGACCGTGCCGCCTGCCGCGACCATTACATGAAGATCGCGCCCGGCTTTCGCACCGTGCCGGGGCTCGTCAGCAAGCATTTCATCTGGGGCGCGCACGGCATCGCCGGCGGCGTCTATCAGTGGGAGACGCGCGAAGCCGCCGAGGCCTTCTATGCCGGGCCGTGGCGCGACGGCATCGTCGAGCGCTACGGCGCGGCACCGGAGATCGAGTATTTCACCGTCTTCTGCATTACCGACAATGCGAACGGCGAGGTTCGCATCGTCGGGCCGGAGGCGGCGGCTGCCCGGTAGCCGGGCGCGGGCCGGTCCGCCTATTCGCCGCCTGTATCCTGCCGCCCGGCCCGGCCGAACGGGCCGCCATCGGTGGAATGGCGCTGGATCAGCGGCAGCTGCGCGAGTGCGAAGGCGATTGTCAGCGGCATGTTGCCGAATACCTTGAACGAAACCCAGAAACTCTCTGTCTGGGTGCGCCAGACGATCTCGTTCAGGATCGCCATGAAGACGAAGAACCAGGCCCAGCGGAAGGACAGGCGGGTCCAGCCTTCGTCGGTCAGCCGGAAGACCGGGCCGAACAGATATTTGAGGAAGGCGCGGCGGAACAGCAGGCCGGCGAACAGGGCGAAGGCGAACAGGCCGTTGACGATGGTCGGCTTCATTTTGATGAAGGTATCGTCTTGCAGGATCAGCGTCAGGCCGCCGAACACGACCACGACCACGGTGGCGACCAGCGGCATCAGCGGCACGCGCTTCTCCAGCCGGATCGACAGGAACAGCGATACCAGCATCGCCGGGATGAAGGCGGCGGTCGCGACCATCAGGTCCCAGACGAAATAGCAGGCGAAAAAGGCGCCGAGCGGCCCGAACTCGATGAGCGTGCGGGTGAGCGGGGCGACCGCCGGCGGCGCCGGAGCGTCGGCAGCGGGCTCCGGCTTCATGCCGCCCGCTCCCCGGCCGCATCCGCCGCCGGATCGAGGCCCAGCAGGCTGCCGGCATAATCGTGCGCCGCGAAGGGGCGCATGTCCCCGGCCCCTTCGCCGACGCCGACGGCATGGACCGGCAGGCCGAACTTGCCGGCGAGCGAGACGACCACGCCGCCGCGGGCGCTGCCGTCCAGCTTGGTGACGACCAGGCCCGTCACCCCGGCCATGTCGCGGAAGGCCTCGACCTGGCTGTGGGCGTTCTGGCCGACCGTGGCGTCGAGCACCAGCACCGTATCGTGCGGCGCCTCCGGGTCGATCTTGCGCAGGACGCGCACGATCTTGGCCAGCTCGTCCATCAGCTCCCGCCGGTTCTGCAGCCGCCCGGCGGTATCGATCAGAAGCAGGTCGCGCCCCTCCGTCCGGGCCTGCTGCAGCGCGTCGAACGCCAGGCCGGCCGCGTCGGCGCCGGGCTCGCGGGCCAGGATGGCGCAGCCGGTCCGTTCGGCCCAGATCGCCAGCTGGTCGATGGCGGCGGCCCGGAAGGTATCGCCGGCCGCCATCATCACGTCGAGGCCGGCGTCGCGGTGGCTGCGCGCGAGCTTGCCGATGGTCGTCGTCTTGCCGCTGCCATTGACGCCGACCACCAGCACGACATGCGGCCGGTGCGCCGGATCGATTGTCAGCGGCCGGGCGACCGGCTCGAGGATCGCCGCAATGTCGGCGGCGAGCTCGGCGCGGATGTCCGCCTCCGACAGTTTCTGGTCGAACCGGCGCCGGCCCAGCTCTGCGGCGAGCCGGGCCGCCATGGCAGGGCCGAGATCGGCGGCGATCAGAATATCCTCCAGCGCCTCCAGCGTATCGTCGTCGAGCCGCTTTCCGCCGGCGAACAGGCTGCCGATACCGTCGGCCAGCCGCGACGAGGATTTGCCCAGCCCGGCGCGCAGCCGGGCCAGCCAGCCGGATTTCGGCACCGGCTCCGGTTTCGCGATTGCCGGGGCTGCCGGGTCGGGCGCGTCCGCCCTGCGGCGGAACCAGGTCATCGGCGGCGCGCTCCCGCGGCCGCCATACCGGGCACCGGCCCGGCGGTCAGGGCGTCGTCGCCGGCTCCCGTGACGCGCATCGGGACGATGCTGCCGACCGGCAACCCGGCCGGGCCGCGGGCGAAGGCGCTGCCCTCGAAGCGGACGGCGGCGTAATGCTCGCTCCGGCCGCGGCCGTCGCCCTCGATCAGCACGCCGATATCGCGCCCTTTCAGGCCGGCCAGCCAGTGCCGTAGCGCCGCCGCACCGCGGGCGCGCAGCCGGGCGGCGCGTTCCCGGCGCACCGGCTTCGGCACCGCCGGCATCCGGGCCGCCGGCGTGCCCGGCCGCTCCGAATAGGGGAAGACGTGGAGGAAGACGAGGCCGCAGGCATCGACCAGGTCCAGCGTGCGTTCGAACATCTCCTCCGTCTCGGTCGGGAAGCCGGCGATCAGGTCGGCGCCGAGGGCGATATCCGGGCGCAGCTCGCGGACCCGGCGGCAGAAATCGATGGCCTGCTGCCGGCTGTGCCGCCGCTTCATGCGCTTGAGCACCAGATCGTCGCCGGCCTGCAGGCTGAGGTGCAGATGCGGCATCAGCCGCGGCTCGCCGGCGATCAGGCCGAGCAGTGTATCGTCGATTTCGGCGCAGTCCAGCGAGGTCAGGCGCAGGCGCTCCAGCGCCGGCACGCCGACCAGAATCCGCTCGACCAGCTGGCCCAGGCCCGGCGCGCCCGGCAGGTCGGCGCCCCAGGCGGTGATATCGACCCCGGTCAGCACGATCTCGCGCCAGCCCTTTTCGACCAGCGCCCGGACCTGCTCGACCACCGGGCCCGGCGCGGCCGAGCGGCTGTTGCCCCGGCCGAAGGGGATGATGCAGAAGGTGCAGCGGTGGTCGCAGCCGTTCTGGACCTGGATGCAGGCCCTGGCCCGGCCGTCGAAGCCGGCGGCCAGATGGCTCGCCGTCTCGCGCACCGTCATGATGTCGTTGACCAGGACGGGCGCCTCGTTCGCCGGCAGGAACGTTGCCGGGTCCATCTTCTCGACATTGCCGACGACACGGTCGACTTCCGGCATCGCCGCCCACGCGCCGGGGTCGATCTGGGCGGCGCAGCCGGTCACGACGATCCGTGCCTCCGGCCGCTGCCGCCGCACCCGGCGCACCGCCTGCCGGGCCTGGCGCTCGGCCTCGGCCGTGACGGCGCAGGTGTTGACGATCACCATGTCGCCGCATCCGGCGGCATGGTCGGCGATGATGCGCGATTCCGCGGCGTTCAGCCGGCAGCCGAAGGTGATGACGGTGGCGGCGTCCGGCCCGCTCATGCCAGCACGCCCCGGAAGCTCGTCGCGGTCGGCCCGGACATCAGGACATGGTCGTCCCCGGCCCATTCGACGGTCAGCTCGCCGCCATCGGCCTCGATGGCGACGCGGCGCCCGGTCAGGCCCCGGCGGATCGCGGCGACCGCGGCGGCGCAGGCGCCGGAGCCGCAGGCCTGGGTCAGCCCGGCGCCGCGCTCCCACACCCGCAGGCGGAGCCGGTCGCGGTCTTTCGCCTGGGCGACGCCGATATTGGCCCGTTCGGGAAACAGGCGGTGACGCTCCAGCCGGGGGCCGAGGTCTGCGAGCGCGACCGCCTCGGCATCGTCGACGAAGAACACGGCGTGCGGATTGCCCATGCCGACACCGACCGGGTCGCTCAGCGGCCCGGCGGCGATGCCCAGATGCAGCGTATCGCGGTCCTCGGCCAGCGGAATATCCCGCCAGTGGAGCGCCGGGCGGCCCATATCCACCGTCACGCTGCCGTCGCGGTTGCGCAGGCAGTCGAGAACGCCCGAACGGCTCTCGAGGGAGATTTCGTCCCGCCCGGCCTCGTCCATCAGCAGGGCGGCGGCGCAGCGGGTGCCGTTGCCGCAGGCGCCGGATTCGGAACCGTCGCCATTGAAGAACAGCAGGCCGTGATCGGCCAGCCCGTTCGGCGGCGGCACGATGGCGACGACCTGGTCGCAGCCGATGCCCCGGTGGCGGTCGGCGATCCGCGCCGCCGTCCGGGCGCAGGGCGGGGCGGTGCCGTCGCGCAGGTCGAGCACCACGAAATCGTTGCCGGCGCCGTGCATCTTCACGAACGGAAAGCCGGCGGGCCGGAAGGCCGGCGCGGCCTGGGCCGGCGGGGACGGTGCGGGTGCGGGCGGGGTCATGGCCGGGGAGATATGGTGTTTCCGCCGCGCCTGTCCACGGTCGGCACGGCATCCGGCGCAACGGTGCGACCGGGTTGCCGCCGGCGCTACGCGCCCCACGACTGATAATGCCGGAAGTTGATGGCGGCTTCGCCGTCCTTTGCGAGCGCGGCAAGATACAGGTCGAAATCGGCGGTAATCAAAGGGCTGGATTTTGAAACGACCTCAAGAAGCGCAGCATCTGTCAGTCCGAGGAGATTGAAGTTCGCATTCCCGGAAGCTGTCCGGCTATCGACAAAAACCTCCTCGGTATCGCCGATGAGGGCGCGAAGGATATCGAAGAAATGCGATCTTTCCGGCTCCCTGTGCTGGCCGAGCAGATTGGATGCTTCCGTCAGAACGGAATTTCCTAGTTTAAGGTCTTGACAATCGCGGCCCTGCCGTGCGATTGCGCCCTGCACCGTAGCAGGGAGGGCGCGAAATGGGCAAGACGAACGGTGGAAATGGCTCTAGGCTAGAAAAGCCGCAGACCGCAGACCGCAGACCGCAGACCGCAGACCGCAGACCGCAGACCGCAGACCGCAGACCGCAGACCGCAGGAAGCCAACTGGCAGAACCGAACCCTCTTCCACGGTGACAATCTTCCGTTCCTGCGAGCCATGAACAGCGAGTCCGTGGATCTGATTGCCACGGACCCGCCATTCAACAAGGGCCGGGATTTCCACGCGACGCCCGACAGCTTGGCGGCCGGGGCGAAATTCCAAGACCGCTGGTCTTGGGCCGATGACGTTGAACAGGAATGGGTCGACCAAATCACGGATGATTATCGCTTCCTGATGGAAGCCATCGAGTCGGCCCGCTATGCCCATTCAGACGGCATGGGCGCGTATATGTGCTTCATGGCGGTGCGCTTGCTCGAAATGCGGCGCGTCCTGAAGCCAACCGGCAGCATTTATCTGCACTGCGATCCGACCGCCTCGCACTATCTCAAAGCCGTGCTGGACGCGATTTTCGGATGGCAGATGTTCGTGAACGAAATCGTGTGGCAATACGACGGGCCACAGCGACCGAGCCGCCGCCGCTTCGGATCGAAACACGATGTCATTTTCCGCTACGCAAAGACTGGTAGCTATTTCAGCGACCCGGCAGGAATCGCACCGTTCCAACTTCTTAGCGAAGCGGACCTTGCCCGGTACAAGCGACTCCCGGATGGACGGTATTTCTATACGACGCCGCGCGGCGACTACACGGACGCCAGCGTTGAGCGTTTGACTGCGGAGGATCGCGTTGAGCGCACGAAAGGCGGGAAGGTTCGCATACGGCATTTCCTGCCGACCGACAGTCGGGGCAGAGCAGGGCGGGCGAAACAACTCCCGGATGTGTGGGCCGATATCGTTTCACTCGGCCATGCGGGAGGAGGCGAGAAAGTCGGCTACCCAACACAGAAGCCGCTAGAACTCTATGAGCGGTTCCTGCGAGCCGCTTCCCGTGAAGGGGATATTGTGCTGGACCCGTTCGCCGGCTGCGCAACTACCTGCGTTGCCGCCGAGCGGTTGGGCCGCCAATGGGCCGGAATCGACATCTGGGATAATGCCAAGGCGGTTGTGCTGGACCGCATGGCGAAAGAGCGGCTGGCGCTGCCGGAAGCGGAACGCGGCGACCTGTTCACCGCCGATATTGTGTTCACCGACAAGCCGCCGGAGCGCACGGACGGCGGGGAGACAGCTGCCCCATTCCTGCGGGTGACGGAGCGGCGGCAGCGCCCGCCCCTGGAACCCTGGCAGAAGCTGTCGCGGGCGCAAATCGTTGCGGAACTTGCCGAGGCGCAGGCCATCAACGAGGGCTTGGTCCTGTGCGCCGGCTGCGGGCGGGAGCTCGAACCGCCGTTCATGGAGCTGGACCATATCACGCCGCGATCCGACCGTGGCGAGAACGACATCAGCAACCGGATTCTACTCTGCCGGCCGTGCAACGGGCGCAAGAGCGCCAGACTCACCATGAAGGGGCTGCTGGACGCGAACCGGAAGGCCGGATGGCTCAAGGACCGGAAGCTGGCCGAATACGCCCGCGACCTTGCCCATGAGCGATATGAGCAGGTCCGCTACCGTCGCCAGTGGCCCGCCGTCACCGGAGACCTGTTCGGCTAGGCGTCGTCGAAATCGAAATCGAGTTGGTCCCGCAGCTTTGGATAGGCCCGCTGTAGCGATCGGTGAAAGCGCGTCCAAGTTGTCGAGGCCCGCATAAGCGCCATGACGCCGGCGATATGCTGATTCAGCTTGATATAGCCGGGATCGGGCGTGAACCACTGATGGTGCCGCCATTTGCGCCCGCCGCTCGGCAAGGACGGATTGAGCCTTTGCAGTTCCTCCAGCACGCCGGGCGCAAGGCGCGAATAGACAAGATCGTTTGTGTCCTTGCCGACCTGATGCGTCCGCTTGTGACCGTCCGGCCCGTCCCATCCCCGCAGCCGGTAAAGTTCCTCATAGAACTCGTAAGGGAACGTCCTGTTCCAAGGCTGGAGATTTTTGGCGATAAACGCTTCAAGGATGTCTGCCAGCGCTTTTTCTGCGCGGATGCGCTGGTAGCCAGTTGCTTCGTCGACAAGAGCGATGATGCCGACTGTGGCAAAGCCTCGAATCAGTATGTTCGCGCGGTCCACGATAGCCGCTTGGCGATCCGTTGTTGCCCCCGCCCGCTCGGCTACAAGGATTGCGTCGCAAAGATCGACTAGGATCGGCGCTGGATACCCGAAGGCCGTTGGCCCCGAAATCAACTGGAACAGGATCGGCGATTTGAGCGCCAAGGCTAATTCATTGGAAATAAACGGCTTTAGCCATTTTTGACTAGCAAAACGGGGCAATTGGGCGCCAAGGTCCGCAGGCGTGCGCGGCCCGCCCCTCGTAGCACTCACGCTATTGAACACCCCGCGTTGGCTCAAAACGCGTGTCTCGTCTTCCAAGACGTAGCACTGAATCTCAATGTCACCGATGACCAACGGCTTGTCCGGCGCTCCGGCAATGACTTCCAGCGGTTTCTTCTTGGCCATCAGGCAATCCCCAATCCGCGGTTGATGGTCAGGTCGAAGGCCATCAGCGGGTCCGCCTTCCGCAGGTTGTAGCGGTAGCAGAACTCGTCGATATACCGCTGCAAGTGGCGACGGCTGACGCTGTGGAACTGGCCGAACATCCCGCGCTTCAAGAGCGCCCAGAACCCTTCAATCGTGTTGGTGTGAATGTCGCCGTCCACATACCAGTCGGAATGCTTGATCACGGCGTGCCGCAGGACTTTCGCCATGCCCTTGTAGCCGGTGTATTCGTCGGTGATCAGGGCGGCGTTGCCGGTATCGACGCGCTCCCGGACGAAGGCCCGAAGGTGCTTGCCCTTCATCTTGTCCTTGGCGGTCGCCTTCGCCGTCACGCTGCCGTCCCGCTCGACCGCGCCGATCACCGGGGCCTTCTTGGTCCCGCGACCGCGCGTGTGCGTCCCGTCCGGGCCGTCGCCTTTCGTACCCTTGCGCGGCTTCCCGCCGATGTAGGTTTCGTCCATTTCGACGATGCCGGTGAGCAAATCCCGGTGGCCTGCCTGCGACATGGCCTTGCGAATCTGCATCGTGATCCGCCATGCCGTGTTCTTGTTGACCTGAAGATCGCGGGACAGTTGCAGAGCCGAAAGCCCCTTCTTGGCGTTCAGCATCAGCGTGATCGCCAGAAACCATTTCTGAAGCGGCAGGTGCGTTCGGTGAAAGATCGTGCCGACCGTGACGCTGAATCCGGTCTTGCAGTCGTAGCAGCGGTGGCGGTGTTCGCTCTTGGCCGTGTTGCGCGATCCGCAATAGGGGCAGACCGGCTTGCCGTCGCGCCAGCGCGCGGCCTCTAGGTGAGCGATGCAGCTTTTCTGGGTTGGGAAACGCTCGAAAATCTGTATGATGTTCACGGCAATCCGTCCTTTCGGTGGCGGTTTGATCTCTCGACAAGATCAATATGGCCCCGATTGGGCGGATTGTCAAGACCTTAAACTAGGAAATTCCGCGTCAGAATATTCGGCGTGACCAGAACCGTGCCGGTTCGGCTCACCAGCCTGACCAGCCGCTCATAGTCCTCGATTTCATATGTCGTCAGCCGGCGGTGCCGGGCGATCCGGTCTTTCCCGGCCGTACCGACAACAAGGAGGACGAGCAGGTTCGCATCGATATAGATCCGGTCCGGAATCATCCTATTGCAGCGAACCGGCCAGGATTCGATCTCTCACAGACAGGATATGACCGTCTGCGTTTCTGATTCTTACGATTTTGTAGGAACGCTCGGGCTGTTTTCCAAGAAGCGTCGGTATACTGTCCTGGTCCGGCCTCAAAAATCCGATGGTCACCATCCATGAATCGGCCATATCGCCTTCGCCTTCCTCAATTTCTTCGAGTCTGACATCGGCCATTCCTTCGTCTGCAAACAGATCGACAACACACGCCTTTGCTGTCTGAACCGCTTCCTTTGCCTGCATTTTCGCGCTTCCTTCCAAAGGCTGCCCACGCCCGGCAACATAGGCCCGGCAGGCCGCGGGGTACAGGTTTGCCATAACGGCCGCGGCTCCGGCCGGCTGCGGCGGTTGCCGGCTTGACCGGCGGCGGCGGCCCGCCTACATGGCATCCCGGATTCAGCGCCGGAATGCTCCCCGGACCGTTCGGGGCGCTCCCGAGGGGGCCCGTTCGTTTGCGAAGGTTCGCACACGGACGGCGTCGGCGCTGGGCCGGACGGCGCGGCTCGCCTGCACAAGCAGGGCGGGGGCGGGAACGGACGATGGACGGGCGCATGTTCGACGGCCTGACCGGCAGACTGGGCGAGGTGTTCGACGGGCTGACCCGCCGCGGGTCGCTTGGCGAGGCGGACGTGACGGCCGCCCTGCGCGAGGTCCGGGTGGCCCTGCTGGAGGCCGATGTCGCGCTGCCGGTGGCGAAAGATTTCATCGACCGGGTGAAGGCGCGCGCCGTCGGCGCCGAAGTCCTGAAAAGCGTCACGCCCGGCCAGCAGGTCGTCAAGATCGTCCATGACGAGCTGGTCGATATTCTGGGCCGCGAGGCCCAGGGGATCGACCTGCGCGCCCGGCCGCCCGCGGTCGTTCTGATCGTCGGCCTGCAGGGTTCGGGCAAGACGACGACGACGGCCAAGATCGGCCGGTTCCTGACGGAGAAAGAGCGCAAGCGCGTCCTCATGGCGTCGCTGGATACGCGGCGCCCGGCGGCGCAGGAGCAGCTGCGCGTGCTCGGCGAGCAGGCCGGGGTTGCGACCCTGCCGGGCGTGATGGGCGAGCCGCCGGCGGCAATCGCCCGGCGCGCCCTGCAGACCGGCCGGCTCGAAGCTTGGGATGTCGTCCTCCTCGATACCGCCGGCCGGCTGCATATCGACCGGGCGCTGATGGACGAGGTCGCCGAAATTTCCGGGGCGACCGAGCCGGCGGAGACCCTGCTGGTCGCCGATGCGATGACCGGCCAGGATGCCGTCGCCATCGCCAAATCGTTCGACGAGGCCATCGGCATCACCGGCATTGTGCTGACCCGCATCGATGGCGATGCCCGCGGCGGCGCGGCGCTTTCCATGCGCGCGGTCACCGGCAAGCCGATCAAGCTGATGGGCACCGGCGAGAAGCTGGACGGGCTGGAGCCGTTCCACCCCGAACGGATCGCCGGCCGCATTCTCGGCATGGGCGATGTCGTCAGCCTGGTCGAGAAGGCGGCCGATACGATAGAGCAGGAGGAAGCCGAGCGGATTGCCCGCAAGATCGGCAGGGGCAGCCTGGATCTGGAGGACATGCTCGGCCAGCTCCGCCAGCTGCGCCGGATGGGCGGGCTCGGCTCGCTGATGAATCTTCTGCCCGGCGTCGCCAGGGCGCGCAAGCAGATGGCCGCCGCCAATGTCGACGAGAAAACGCTCGGCCGGCAGGAGGCGATCATCCTGTCGATGACGACGAAGGAACGGCGCAGCCCGCAGATCGTCCACGCCTCGCGCAAGCGGCGCATCGCCGCCGGCGCCGGCGTGACGGTGCAGGATGTCAACCGGCTGCTGAAACAGTGGCAGGAGATGAACAAGGTCATGAAGCGCATGAAGAAGATGGGGAAGAAGGGCAATCTGCCCGATCTTTCCCGGCTTCAGGAAGGCGGGCTGCCCGGCGATCTGCAATTGCCGGGGCAGCTGCCGGGAGCGGGCCGCCCCTCCGGCCTGCCCGGCGGCCTCGCCAATCTGCCGCCCGGCTTCGGCCGGCGCGGCCTGAAATAACCCCGTCGCAGGCGGGCCGGCGGCCGGCCCGCTCCGCACAACGCAAATCCGTGGATGGAACGAAGAGAACGCAAGCATGTCACTCCGTATCAGACTGGCCCGGGCCGGGGCGAAGAAACGCCCGTTCTACCGTATCGTCGTCGCCGATTCGCGGATGCCCCGCGACGGCCGCTTCATCGAGCGGGTCGGCTCCTACAATCCGATGCTGCCCAGGGACCATCCCGACCGGGTCGTTCTGAAGGAGGAGCGGGTGAGGCACTGGCTCGGCGTCGGCGCCCGGCCGTCCGACCGCGTGTCGCGATTCCTCGGCAATGCCGGCCTCGCCGGGGAGCGCGAGGTGCCGGCCCAGACGAAGAAGCACCTGCCCGGCGAGAAGACCCTGGAGCGCCGGCGGGAACGGGAAGAGAAGCAGGACGCCGGGGCGCAAGCCGGGTCCGAAGGCTGACCGGGCAGCATCGCTGCCGGAGCCGGCCGATCATGTCGGAGCGCAGAATGGTCTGTATCGGGGCGGTTGCCGGGGCGCACGGCGTGCGCGGCAATGTCAGGATCAAGCCGTTTACGGGCGTGCCGGCGGATGTCGCCGCCTATGGGCCGGTGACCGATGCCGACGGCGCGCGCGCGTTCGACCTGACCCCGGTCGGCGAGGCCGGCGGGCTGGTGATTGCGCGCCTGAGCGGCGTTGGCGACCGAGCCGCGGCCGAGGCGCTCAAGGGCCTCCGGCTCTTTGTGCCGCGCGAACGCCTGCCGGCGCCGGCGGCGGACGAATTCTATCATGCCGATCTGATCGGCCTGGAGGTGCTCGATACCGCCGGCCGCCCGGCCGGGACCGTCAACGCGCTGCACGATTTCGGCGCCGGCGATCTGATCGAGATCCGCCTTCCTTCCGGCCGGCCGGTCGTGCTGCCCTTCACCCGACAGGCCGTGCCGGCCATCGATCTGGATGCCGGCACGGTGACGGTCGATCCGGTCCAGCTTGCCGCGGCCGCGGCCCCGCCCGGCGCGTCCGGCGGCGCCGGGGCGGAACGGGATGCATCTGCGGGAGCGGGCCGGTGACCGGCGGCGCGCCCCCGCTTGCCGATGCCCTGCCGGATCGCCGCCGGGGCCCGATGGCGGCTCCGCGCCCGGGCCCGTGGGCGGCGACGGTGCTGACCCTGTTTCCGGCAGCGTTCCCGGCCAGTCTCGGCCATTCGCTCGCCGGCCGGGCGCTGGCCGGCGGGCTGTGGACGCTCGACACTGTCGATATTCGCGATTTCGCCCCCGACCGGCATGCGAGTGTGGACGATACGCCCTTCGGCGGCGGGCCGGGCATGGTCATGCGCGCCGATATCGTCGATGCCGCCCTGCGCGCCGTGCCGGCCGACGGCAGGGCGCGGATCTATCTGTCGCCGCGCGGCGCCGCGCTCACCCAGGAGCGAGCGCGCGAACTGGCGGCCGGGCCGGGCGCGGTCATCCTGTGCGGCCGCTATGAAGGCGTGGACCAGCGCGCCATCGAGGCCCATGCCCTCGAGGAAATGAGCATCGGGGACTATGTTCTCTCGGGCGGCGAGCCGGCGGCGGCGGTGCTGATCGACGCCTGCGTGCGGCTGCTGCCCGGCACGGTCGGCGATGCGCAGTCGCTGGCGGAGGAAAGTTTCGAACGGGGGTTGCTGGAACATCCCCATTATACCCGGCCGCAGACCTGGAACGGCATGGCCGTGCCGGAGGTGCTGCTGTCGGGCCATCACGCGCGCATCGCCGCATGGCGGCTGGCGCAGGCAGAGGAAATCACCCGGCGGCGCCGGCCCGATCTGTGGGCCCGCTATGCCGGGCGGCAGGCAGGGAAAGGCGCGTAGGGCCATGAACGTCATTCAGGAAATCGAGCGCGAGCATCTGGCCGCGGTCACCGAGGGCAAGGAGATACCGGATTTCAGCGCCGGCGATACGGTGCGGGTCAATGTCCGGGTGGTGGAAGGCAGCCGCGAGCGGGTGCAGGCCTTCGAAGGCGTGTGCATCGCGCGCCGCAATGCCGGCCTCAATTCGTCCTTCACCGTGCGCAAGCTGTCCTACGGCGAGGGCGTCGAGCGCGTCTTCCCGCTCTACAGCCCGCGGGTCGAATCGATCGAGATCGTCCGGCGCGGCCGGGTCCGCCGGGCCAAGCTCTATTATCTGCGCGGCCGCACCGGCAAGCGCGCCCGCATCGCCGAGCGCACGACCGGCCGCGGCATGAAGCGGGAGCCGGCGCCGAAGGCGGCGGAACCTTCGGCAAAGACGGCAAAACCTTCGGCAAAGGCGGCGAAACCTTCGGCGAAGGCGCCGGAAGCCGCTGCCGAAACCCCGGCAGCGCAGGACTGACCCGCCCCGGAACCGGGCGGCCGCAGGGATCGA
Organism: Alphaproteobacteria bacterium; assembly: GCA_965221475.1. Taxonomy (GTDB): domain Bacteria; phylum Pseudomonadota; class Alphaproteobacteria; order Bin65; family Bin65; genus Bin65. Next base: position 2,863,048 of record OZ244891.1, read on the forward strand.
GCACGGACGGCAAGCCATGACCCAACCCAGAACGCTCTTCGACAAAATCTGGCTCGGCCATCTGGTGGACGAGCAGGAGGATGGCACCTGCCTGATCTATATCGACCGGCATCTGGTGCACGAGATCACCAGCGCCCAGGCCTTTGCCGGCCTGCGCGAGAACGGCCGGCGCGTGCGCCGGCCCGACCTGACGCTCACGGTCGCCGACCATAACGTGCCGACCTCGCCGGGCCGGGGCATGAAGGTCGATGACGAAGAGGCGCAGATCCAGATCGACCTGCTGCGCGCCAACGCGGCGGAATTCGGCATCGAATTCTTCGATATGGACGATATCCGCCAGGGCATCGTCCACATTATCGGGCCGGAACAGGGCCTCACCCTGCCGGGCTCCACCATCGTGTGCGGCGACAGCCACACCGCGACCCACGGCGCGTTCGGCGCGCTCGCCTTCGGCATCGGCACGTCGGAGGTCGAGCATGTGCTGGCGACCCAGACGCTGATCCAGCGCCCGCTCAGGAACATGCGCATTACCGTGGACGGCGCCCTGCCGCTGGGCGTGACGGCGAAGGATCTGATCCTCGCCATCATCGGCCGCATCGGCACGGCCGGCGGCACCGGCCATGTCATCGAATATGCCGGCCAGGCGATCCGCGATCTTTCCATGGAAGGCCGCATGACGGTCTGCAACATGACAATCGAGGCCGGCGCGCGCGCCGGCCTGGTGGCGCCGGACGAGACCACTTTCGACTATCTCAAGGGCCGGCCGAAGGCGCCCAAGGGCGCGCAGTGGGAGGCGGCGCTGGCCTGGTGGCAGACCCTGCCGTCCGACGAGGGCGCGCGCTACGAAACCGAGGTTTCGCTCGACGCCGCGGAAATCCCGCCCATCGTCACCTGGGGCACCAGCCCGCAGGAGGTTGCGCCCATCGACGGCAGCGTGCCGACTCTCGACCAGGCTGCGAGCGAGGCCCAGCGCGCCGCCTGGGCGCGCATGTACGACTATATGGGCCTTGAGGGCGGCGAGCGCATGACCGACCTAGCGGTCGATTACGTCTTCATCGGCTCGTGCACCAACGGCCGGATCGAGGATATGCGCGCCGTCGCCGAGGTTGCGAAGGGCCGCCGGGTGGCCGAGGGCGTGCGCGCCCTGGTCGTGCCGGGCTCCGGCCTGGTCAAGGAGCAGGCGGAGCGCGAAGGGCTGGATCGCATCCTGTCCGAAGCCGGCTTCGAATGGCGCGAGCCCGGCTGTTCGATGTGCCTGGCGATGAATGCGGACAAGGTGCCGATGGGCGCCCGCTGCGCCTCGACCTCGAACCGCAATTTCGAGGGCCGGCAGGGCCGCGGCGCGCGCACCCACCTGGTCAGCCCGGCGATGGCGGCGGCGGCGGCGGTGAGCGGCCGGCTGGCCGACGTGCGCGCGCTGTAGCCGTCGGCGCCGGCGGCCCGGAACGGGGAAGGGAGAGGGACGGATGGAGAAGTTCACCACGCTCACCGGCGTCGCGGCGCCGCTGCCGATGGTCAATGTCGATACCGACGCGATCATCCCGAAACAGTTTCTCAAGACCATCGAGCGGACCGGGCTGTCGCGCGGCCTGTTCCACGAATTGCGCACCGACAGCGACGGCACGGTGACCGGCGAGTTCGTGCTCGACAAGCCGGCCTGGCGGGATGCGAAGATTCTGGTGGCCGGCGACAATTTCGGCTGCGGCTCGTCGCGCGAGCACGCGCCCTGGGCCCTGCTCGATGCCGGCATCCGCTGTGTGATTTCGACCAGCTTCGCCGATATTTTCTATAACAACTGCTTCAAGAACGGCATTCTGCCGGTCGTGCTGCCACAGGAGGATGTCGAGTCTCTGATGGCCGATGCGCAGATGGGCGCCAACGCGACCCTGACCGTCGATCTGGAGGCCCAGACCGTCGCCCGGCCGAATGGCGAGACCATCGCCTTCGAGGTCGAACCCTTCCGCAAGCACTGCCTTCTCAACGGTCTCGACGATATCGGCCTGACCCTGCAGAAGGAGGCCGGTATCGATGCCTACGAGGCCCGCATCGCCCGCACCCGCCCCTGGATGACGTCGGCGGGATAGCGCCCGGAGGAAAGCCCGTGATTGCCGCAGAAACGGAATTCGAATTCGATCTGGTCTTCGCGCTGCCGCCCGGCGCGATGGACGAGGCCGCGCTGCTCGATGCACTCCATGAAGCCGGCTGCGACGATGCCGCGGTCGGCCTCGGCGCGCCGGGGCTGGTCGGGCTCGGCTTCCGGCGCGCCGGGCCGGAGCGGGAGGCCGTGATCGCGGCGGCGGTCCGGCAGGCGCTGCGCGGGCTGCCCGCTGGCGCGGTGCTCAGGGAGGCACAGCCGGCGCCGGCCGCGTTCGGGCAGGTTTGAGGCCGTTGCCCTGAACAGGGCGCCGGGCCGGCGCTCCCCTCAGCCCAGTACGGCGGCGAGCTTCATGGCGACGCCCATATCGCCGGTTACGCGGATCCGGCCCATCATGAACGCCGTGGTCGGGTCGAGCTCGCCGGTGGCCATTTCCTTGAAATCGTCCAGCGACATGGCGACGGTGCAATCGGCTTCCTGATCGTCGTTCGAGACGGCATAGGGCTGGCACGTGCCGTCGACAAAAATCAGGCCGTCGTCGCCGAAATCGAACTTCACCGTGGCGTCGAGGCCGGTCGCGGTGCCGATCCGCCCCTGCAGGGCAGATGTGACTTCGGCAAGGCTCATGGCAGGTTTCCTCGTCCGGTGCGGGCGGCGGGGTGCAGCGCCCGGAGCGGCCGCACCTAGTGCACCCGCTCGATAATCGTCGCCGCGCCCATGCCGGCGCCGACGCACAGGGTCGCGAGGCCGGTTTCGGCGTCGCGGCGCTCCATCTCGTCGAGCAGGGTGCCGAGGATCATCGCGCCGGTTGCGCCCAGCGGATGGCCCATGGCGATGGCGCCGCCGTTGGTATTGATCCGGTCGTGCCCGATGCCGAGCTTCTTCATGTAGTAGAGGACGACCGAGGCAAAGGCCTCGTTGAGCTCGAAAAGGTCGATATCGCCGGCCGCCATGCCGGCCCGCTTCAGCGCCTTGCGGGTCACGTCCACCGGGCCGGTCAGCATGATCGTCGGCTCGGAGCCGTTGGCGGCGAAGGCGCGGATGCGCGCCCGCGGCCTGAGGCCGAGCGCGGCGCCCATCTCCGCGGTGCCGATCAGCACGGCGGCGGCGCCGTCCACGATGCCGGAGGAATTGCCCGGCGTGTGGACATGGTCGATCCGCTCGACCTCCGGATAGCGCTGGATGGCGACCGAATCGAAGCCGAATTGCGCGCCGATGCCCTCGAAGGAGGCGTTGAGGCCGCCGAGCGACTGCATGTCGGTCTCCGGCCGCATATGCTCGTCCCTGGCGAGGACGACCCGGTCGTTGACATCCCTGACCGGCACGACCGATCCGGCGAAGCGGCCGTCTTCCCACGCCGCGGCGGTGCGCCGCTGGGATTCGACCGCATAGCTGTCGACATCGTCGCGCGAGAAGCCTTCGCGGGTCGCGATCAGGTCGGCGCCGATGCCCTGGGGCACGAAATAGATCGGCATGGCGACGGCCGGATCCATGGCATAGGCGCCGCCGTCCGATCCCATCGGCACCCGGCTCATGCTCTCCACGCCGCCGCCGACGGCAAGATCGGCCTGGCCGGACATGACCTGCGCCGCCGCCATGTTGCAGGCATCGAGGCCGGAGGAGCAGAAACGGTTGAGCTGGACGCCGCTCACCGTCTCGTCATAGCCCGCACCCAGGGCGGCGAGCCGGGCGATATCGGCGCCCTGTTCGCCCACCGGCATGACGCAGCCGAGGATGACATCGTCGATCTTCGACGTATCCAGATCGTTGCGGTCGCGCAGGGCGGCCAGGGCCTGGCCGGCCAGATCGACCGGCGTGATTTCGTGCAGGGCGCCATCGGCCTTGCCGCGGCCGCGCGGCGTGCGCACCGCATCGAAAATATAGGCGTCGGTCATGAGGCGGGTCCCCGGAACGTTTGCGGTGAAAACGGCCTTGCGATGGATGCCGGAAAGTATAGCGCCCTTGCGGTGCGGGCGAAACGCGGCATAGGGCGCGCCGGCCCGGATCCGTCCGGTCGGGCGCGTTGCCGCCGGCGCGCTGCGCCGCTATGGTCGCGCCCATGAGAGATTCGGCACACGGCCCGGCGGACGGTCCGGTCAGGCGGCTGATCGTCGGCCTGTCCGGCGCTTCGGGCATCGTCTATGGCGTGCGCCTGCTGGAAGCGCTGCGCGAGACTCCGGTGGAAACCCATCTCGTCATGACCCGGTCCGCCGAGGTCACGCTGGCCCATGAGATGACGGTCAAGGTGGCGGATGTCCACGCGCTGGCCGATGTCGTGCACCCGGTCCACGATATCGGCGCGGCGATTTCGTCGGGTTCGTTCCGCACCGAAGGGATGATCGTTGCGCCCTGTTCGGTGCGCACCATGTCGGAGATCGCTGCCGGGACGACGGGCAGCCTGATGACCCGCGCCGCCGATGTTGTGCTGAAGGAGCGCCGGCGGCTGGTCCTGATGGTGCGCGAGACGCCGCTCCATACCGGCCATCTGCGCACCATGACCCGGCTTTCGGAAATGGGCGCCATCGTTGCGCCGCCGGTTCCGGCCTTCTATCGGCGGCCCGCCAGCGTCGGGGAGATCGTCGACCAGACGGTGGGCCGGGCGCTCGACCTGTTCGACCTGGACCTCGGCCTGGTCCGGCGCTGGGGCGAGCCGGCGGCGGCCGACGGGGTCGGCAAGCCGGCCCGGCACAACCGCCGGTCCTGATCCGCCGCCGGCGCGGCTTGTCGCCTTGACCGGTGCGGCAATCCGTCGGAAGAGGGGCGCCACCGGCCCGGCGCGACACGGGCACCGGATGCCGCGCGGGACCGGCGGCTGGAACGGACGGCGACGGCCATGACGGCAACCCACATTCACGATCTTGCCCTGATCGTCGAGGATCTGGAGCGCAGCGGGCGGCTGACCCGGATCGCCGGCAGCGTCGATCCGAAGCACGATCTGGCCGGCATCGCGGCGAAGCTGGAGGGCGGGCCGCGCGCGGTCCTGTTCGAGAATGTTGCCGGCCACGAATGGCCGGTGCTGACCGGCCTCTACTGGTCGCGCGAGATGCTCGCCGACCTGCTGCGGCGCGAGGAGCGGACGCTGCCGCAATATGTCTCCGACCGTATCCGCTCCTGGCAGCAGGCGCCGGTCGATCCGGTCGTCGTGCCCTCCGGCCCGGTGCTGGAGGTGACCGAGCCGAATGTCGACATGGCCCGGATACCGGTGCCGGTCCATGCCGAGAAGGATGGCGGCCCCTATTTCGACGCCGCCGTGGTGATCGCGAAGGACCCGGAAACCGGCGTGCGCAATGCCTCGATCCAGCGCTTCCAGGTCGTGGCGAAGGACCGGCTGCACGTCAATATCGATGCCGGCCGGCATCTCGAACTCTATCTCGAGAAGGCCGAGGCGAGGGGCGAGACCCTGACCTTCACCCTCAACAGCGGCGTCGGCCCCGGCCTGCATTTCGCCGCCGCGGCGCCGGCCGAGGCGGCGCCGGCCGATATGGACGAACTCGGCATCGCCAGCGCCTTTCACGGCGCGCCGCTCGAACTGGTCAAGGCCTCGAACGGCCATGACGACATGGTCGCCCACGCCATGTGGGCGCTGGAGTGCGAGATCGTGCCCGGCGAGGTCGCCGACGAGGGGCCGTTCGCCGAGGTGACCGGCTACTACGCCACCGTGGCGCCGCGGCCGGTCGTCCATGTCCGCCGCATCCACCGGCGCGCCAGCCCGGTCTTCCAGACCATCCTGTCCGGCATCGAGGTGTGGAATTCGGTCGGCCTGCTCGGCGAGGCCAATATCCTGCAGCTGTTGCAGAAGCAGGTCCCCGGCGTCGTCGATGTCTATATGAGCCATGGCGGCGGCGGCTTCTATCACTGCATCGTCCAGCTCGCCCAGAAGCGTCAGGGCTGGTCCAAACAGGCGATTCTCGCCGCCTTCTCGGCCTTCCCGCCGCTCAAGATGGTGACGGTGGTCGATGACGATGTGGACCTGCGCAGCGCCCAGGATGTCGAATGGGCGATGGCGACGCGGCTCGACCCGAAAAAGGGCATCGTCACCATCGAGGAATCGTTCGGCCACGGGCTGAACCCGTCCTTTCCCGATTATCTCGGCCCCAAGGTCGGCTTCGATGCGACCCGGCCCTGGCCGCCGACCTGGGCCTATGAACGGGCGACCTACAAACCCATGTCGCTGGAGGCTGTGGAAATGGTGCAACCGGAGATCGTTCGCCGCCCCGCCCCGACGGATACGGCGCAAACGGGTGCCGCACCGGCCGGCCCGTCGCGCGCCGGGGCCGATGCCGACGAGGCGGCGCTCGCCCGGCCACAGCCCATCGACCTGACCCCGGTCCGGCCGCGCGGCGACCGGGACGCGATAGGCGCCGCGGCCGGCAGCGAAGACCCCGATGCGTGGATCGCCCGGCCGGCACCCATCGATCTCGCGCCGCGCCGCGCCGCCGACCCGCCGGCACCGGCGGTCGCCGACCCGGATGCCTGGATCGTCCGTCCGGCGCCCATCGATCTCGGGCCGGTCCGGGCGCGGGCGGTGCCGGCGGCCGCTGCCGCGGACGATCCCGACGCCTGGATCGCGCGGCCGGCGCCCATCGACCTGACGCCGGTCGGCGCGCCCGCTGCGGCCGCCGGCGGCGAACCGGCAGCCAGGCCTGCGGCTCAAGCGGCTGCCGACCCGGACGCCTGGATCGTCCGTCCGGCGCCGGCCGATCTCGATCCGCCCGCTACCCGCCCGTCCCGCGTCGCGCCGTCGGCGCAGAAACGAAAGGCGGCGAAAGGCAAAGCGGCGCAAAAGAAAGCAACGAAGGGCAGGCCGGCGACCGGGAAAAGGACGTCGCGCGCCGCGAACGGCAGCGGCGCGCCGGCTGCTGGCGGCGACAGCGCTGTGCAGGCCGGCGCCTTCTTCGACGGGCCGTCCCGTCCGGCCGCCCGCCGCACCGCAAAGCCGGCCAGCGCCGCAAAGGCGGAGAGCATCGGAGCCGGGGAGCAGGCCGTCCCGTCCGGCCGCACTGCGGCGGCGCGGAAACCCGGCAGCTTCTTCAGCGACGATTGAGAGCGGCGCGCCGGCGCGCCGGCCGCTACCGGGCCGCGCTCGGCCGGCTCGATACCTCGTCGTACCAGCGCCGGGCGTTGGCAGCACCTTCCGGCAGGCCCACCTTGATCCATTTGGCGAAATCCACCGCCACCAGGGCGGTGATGTCGGCAATGGTATAGTCGTCGCCGGCGAGGAAGCGCCGGTCGCCGACCATGTCGTCGAAACCTTCCATAAAACGCTCGATCCGCTGGCGACCGCGGGCGCCCAGCTCCGGAATCTGCTCATAGCTGTGCCGGCCGGTGAGCGCGCGCCCGGCCATGCCCTTCGCCGTATTGCGCAGGCATTCGCCGATCGCCATGAAGCCGTCCATCTCGATGCGCCATTCCAGATCGGCGACCAGGCCCTTCTCGGCCGGAGTCCGGCCCATCAGGGGCGGTTCCGGGCAGGCGGCCTCGAGATAGTGGAAGATGCCGGCCGAGGAGGCGATGCGCCGGCCATCGTCCAGCTCCAGCACCGGCACGGTCAGCCAGGGATTGATGGCGGCGAATTCCGGCGTGCGCTGCTCGCCTTCGCGCAGATTCACCTCGACGGTCTCGATCTCGTCCAGCAGGCCCTTCTCGGCCAGGGCGATGCGCGCGCGGCGCGGCGAGGGCGCGGTGGCGCAATCGTAGAATTTCATGGCGGCGGTTCCCGGAAATGGGTGGATGACCGCCTTATACGGGCCGGCGCCCGTCGGGTGAAGGCGAAGTTATCGCATCGCCGCGTTGTCGGGGGCGGGGAACGACCCTAACTGTAGCAGCGGCAAGGACGCGGCGGGTCTGCGCCGCGAACGATTGGAGGAACCGAAGCCGATGTTCGTTCATCGCCGTCGCGGATGGGAAATTCCCGAAAGCCGGGTCACCCCGGAGAGCGCTTTCCGCCAGCGCCGCCTTCTTGCGAAAACCATGGCGGCCGGGCCGATCCTGGCGGCCGCGGCACCGCTGATCGGCGCCGGCCGGGCGCTGGCCGCCGATGGCGGGCCGGATGCCGGCCTCTATCCGGTTGCGCGCAACCCGAAATATACGGTGGACCGGGCGCTGACGCCGGAACGGATCGCCACGACCTACAATAATTTCTACGAGTTCGGCTCCGACAAGCGCATCTATCCGGCGGCGCAGCGGCTGGAGACCCGGCCCTGGATCGTGACCATAGACGGCGCGGTCGAGAAGCCGATGAAGATCGATATCGACGATCTGCTGAAGAAGATGCCGCTGGAAGAGCGGGTCTATGCCCACCGCTGCGTCGAGGCGTGGTCGATGGTCGTGCCCTGGTCCGGCTTCCCGCTCAAGGCGCTGGTCGATCTCGCCCGGCCGCTCGGCAGCGCGAAATATCTCACCATGCAGACATTCCGCAATCCGAAGATCGCGCCCGGCCAGCGCCAGGTCTGGTATCCGTGGCCCTATACGGAGGGGCTGGCGAGCTTCGAGGCGGTCAACGAGCTGACCTTCATGGTGACCGGCCTCTACGGCAAGCCGGTGCCGAAGCAGAACGGGGCGCCGCTGCGCCTCGCCGTGCCGTGGAAATACGGCTTCAAGCACATCAAGTCGATTGTGCGCTTTCACTTTACCGACCGGCGCCCGGTCAGCTTCTGGGAGAAGCTGCAGCGCCGGGAATACGGCTTCTGGGCCAACGTCAATCCGGCCGTGGCGCATCCGCGCTGGAGCCAGGCGACCGAGCGCGACATCGGCACCGGCGAGCGCATCCCGACCAAACCGTGGAACGGCTATGGCGAATATGTCGCCGCCATGTATGCCGACCTCAAGGGCGAGGTGCTGTTCAGATAGCGGCCCTGCGCCGCGACGGAATCGGGCCTCCGGCCCGTTCGAGTCTTCGAAGGCAGGCGGCTCCCGCCCTGCCGAACCGGAGACAATCCCGCCATGCGATCCCTTCCCCTGCTGCTCGCCGCCGGCCTGGCCGGCCTCGCCGCCGCCGCGGCACCCGCCCAGGCCCAGCGCGGCCTGGCCATGTTCGCCCTTGCCGATACCGACAAGGACGGCAGAATCGTCAGGGCCGAATTCGATGCGGCCCGCAACGCCCGCTTCGCCGAAATGGATGCCGACAAGGACGGCACCGTCGAAATCTCCGAACTGCGCGCCTGGGCCCGGGCCTGGCCGGCGCGGCTGCGCGACGCCCGCTTCAGGGCGCTCGACGCCAATGGCGACGGCAGGATCGATGCCGAGGAATATACCGCGCCGCGCAAGGCGCTCTTCGCCGGCATCGACGGCAACAAGGACGGTACGGTCGACAAGGCCGAATACGACGCCGCCTTCGACCGGTGGCGCGGCCGTATGGGCTCCCGCGCCATGATGCGGCGCGGCCGGGCCATGCGCGGCAAGGGCCGCGGCGGCTTCGGCCGGGGCGGTTTCGGTCCCGGCCGTCCCGGCGGCCGGCTCGAACTGCGGCTCGATCTGAACGGCGACGGCAAGGTGACCCGCGCCGAGTTCGACGCCCGCGGGCAGATGCTCTTTCTGCGCCTCGACCGGGACGGCGACGGCGCCATCGACCGGAACGAGGCGTGGACGGCGCGCCGGGGCCTGCCCGGCCGGCCCTTCCGCCGCTAGTGCCGGCCGGCGGACGGCAACCGGCGTGCGCGCAGCCGCGTTATCTCCAGCCCGGGCGGCGCAGGGTATAACCTCCCGGATGACATTGTCCGGGGTCCCTGCGCCGGCGCTGGCGGACAGCACGGCCATCGCCGCCGATGCGGCGCTTATGGTCCGGGTCGCGAAGGGCGAACCGGCGGCGGCGCGCGCCGCGGTGGACCGCCATCTCGCCGGGCTGGTCGCCTTCGCCTGGCGGATGACCGGCGACCGCGCCGCGGCCGAGGATATCGCCCAGGACGCCTTCCTGAAGCTGTGGCGCCACGCCCCGCGCTGGAAGCCGAAGGCGCAGATCGGCACCTGGCTGCGCCGGGTCGCCTACAATCGCAGTATCGACCTCTACCGGCAGAGCCGGCCGAACGACGATATCGCCGCCCTGGCGCTGGAGGACCCGGCGCCCGGCCCGGCCCGGCGCCTGCTGGCGGCGGAGGTTTCGGCCATCGTCCACCGGGCGCTGGAGGCGCTGCCCGAACGGCAGCGGGCGGCCATCGCCATGGCCCATTTCGACGGCATGAGCCAGAGCGAGACCGCGGCCGTGCTGGAGGTCAGCGTCGAGGCGGTCGAATCGCTGCTCGCCCGCGGCCGGCGGACGCTGCGCCTGCGCCTGGCGGCGATCAAGCCGGACCTTCTGGAGGAGGATGTCCTTTGAGCGTCGGGGAGGGGAGCCCATGACCGGACAGGAAGAGAGACCGGAGCGCGGGGAGGCCATGCAGGCGCTGCAGGCCTTGCTCGACGCTCATGGCGCCGATCCGGCGCGCTGGCCGGCGGCAGACCCGCGCCGCGCCGCCGCCTGGGCGCTGATCCGCTCCGGCGACGAAGCGGCGGCCCGCGCCGTTGCCGCGGCGAAGGCGCTCGACCGCGCGCTGGACACGGCGATTCCGCCCGCCCCTTCGGCCGCGCTCGCCGGCGCCGTGCTTCAGGCAGCGGCCCGGCCGGTCCGGCCGGGCTTCGGCACCTGGGCCGGCCGGTTCTGGAAGCCGGTCGGTGCGCTGGCCTGCGCCGGGCTGCTCGGCATTACGGTCGGGCTGTGGTCGCCCGTTCCGGTGGCCGGCGTCGGCGACCGGCCGGCGGCCGGCCTCGCGTTCGAACTGGCGTCGCTCGGCGCGCTCGATATCGATGGCGGCGACAACGCGGACGGCTTCGGAGACTTTGCCGAATGACCCGCCGCACGCTCATTATTCTGCTGATCGTCTCCGGCGGGCTGAACCTGTTTCTCGCCGGCATCATCGCCACCAGCATCTTCGTCCATCTGAACCGCGCCGGGGACGGGCCCGGCCCGCGCGCCGCCTTCCACCTGTATCGCGCGATCCGCGGGCTCGACGAGCCGCACCGGTCGCGCGCCCGCGCCCTGCTGCGCGAGGGCCGGCCGCAGGTCCGCGCCCGCATCCGTGCGGTGCGCGCCGCCCGGCGCGACCTGCGCCGCATGATCCGGGATGGCAGGGTTTCGGACGAAGCCATCGACGCCGGCTTCCGGGCCCTGGACAGCGCCCGCGGCGCGGCCCGGCTGGCGATGCGCGACCTGGTCCGGCAGATCGCGGCGCCGCTGACGGCAGAACAGCGCCGGCGCTTCTATCGCAGCGCCTACCGGTGGCGCGGCCGCGGCGACCGGCTGCGCCGCCTCGACGGTCCCGACCCGAAGGGCTGATCGCCCCCGGCGCGGGCGGGCTTCAGGCGAGGCCCTGCATGGCGAGCGCCTGCTGCACGCCCGGATCCTGTTTCATCCGCCCGTTGAAGGCCTTGAGGTTGGGCAGGTCGTTCAGCCGGGCGGGCAGGAACCCGGCCCACAGGGTGAAGACGAAGAGGTACGGGTCGAGGATCGACCGGCCGCCCTCCAGCATCCAGTCCCGCCCGGCCATGTGCGCATCGATCACGCCGAGCTGGAAGGCGACTTCCCCGGTCCCGCGGGCCTTGACCTCGGCCCTGGCGGCATCGCTGTCGGCATAGCGGTGGGCCAGGAAGCAGGGCGTGAAGGCGGGGTGCACATCGCCGTTGAAATGGGACAGCCAGCGCTGCAGCGCGCGGCGCGCTTCCGTGCTGCCATCGCCGCCCAGCCCGGCATCCGGCCAGGTCTCGGCGATGAATTGCAGGACGGCGTTGACCTGAGAGATGCAGCTGCCGTCGTCCAGCTCCAGCACCGGAACCTTGCCGGCCGGGTTCTTTTTCAGGAAGGCCGGCGTGCGCGTCTCGCTGCGCTTCAGCTCGGCGAGCGCATAGTCCGCCCCGGCCCATTCCAGCGCGATATGCGGTGCCAGGGCGCAGGAGCCCTGAAAATAATGCAGCTTCATCGCGGTCGTTTCCCCCGCTCCGCACCGCTTCGCCGCCCGCCCCGGTACGACCCCCAAAGGGGGCCGCATCCGGGGAAGGCGGGTTCCGCGGGGCTGTCCGCGCCGGCTCAGGCGACCTTGGGCAGGGCGGCCAGCGCCATGGCCAGTTCGCGGTCGTTGTAATCGTCGTCGGTAAGCAGGCCCGACGCATAGTTCTGATAGGCCGCCATGTCGAAATTGCCATGGCCGCACAGATTGAACAGGATCGTCTTCGACCGGCCTTCGCGCTTGCATTTGAGCGCTTCCTCGATCGCGCCCTTGACCGCATGGTTGGCTTCCGGCGCCGGCAGGACGCCCTCCGCCTTGCCGAACGCCACGCCGGCGGCGAAGCACTCGCTCTGGTGATACGCCGTCGGCCGGACATAGCCCTCATGGACCACCTGGCTGACCAGCGGCGCCATACCGTGATAGCGCAGCCCGCCGGCATGGTTGGCCGGCGGCACGAAGCCGGAGCCCAGCGTGTGCATCTTCACCAGCGGGGTCATCTTGCCGGTATCGCCGAAATCGTAGGCATACTGCCCCTTGGTGAGCGACGGGCAGTTCGCCGGCTCGACGGCGACGATCTCGACATCCCGGCCGCCGCGCAGCTTCTCGCCCAGGAAGGGGAAGGCGATGCCGGCGAAGTTGGAGCCGCCGCCGGTGCAGCCGACGACGATATCCGGATAATCGTCGGCCATTTCCATCTGGCGGATCGCCTCCTGGCCGATCACCGTCTGATGCATCAGCACATGGTTCAGCACGCTGCCGAGGGCATATTTGGTATCGTCGCGCTGGACCGCGCGCTCGACCGCCTCGGAGATGGCGATGCCCAGCGAGCCGGTGCTGTCCGGATTGTCCTTCAGGATCGCCTTGCCGGCCTCGGTCAGGTCCGACGGGCTGGCATGGCAGCGGGCGCCGAAGCTCTCCATGAAGGCCTTGCGGTAGGGCTTCTGCTCGAAGCTGATCTTGACCATGAAGACTTCGACCTCGAGGCCGAAGAAGGCGCCGGCGAGCGCCAGGGACGAGCCCCACTGGCCGGCGCCGGTCTCGGTCGTCAGCCGGGCGACGCCCTCCTTCTTGTTGTAGAAGGCCTGGGCGACGGCGGTGTTGGGCTTGTGGCTGCCGGCCGGGCTGACCCCCTCATACTTGTAGTAGATGCGTGCCGGCGTATCGAGCGCCTGCTCCAGGCGGCGGGCGCGATGCAGCGGGCTCGGCCGCCACTGGCGGTAGATGTCGCGCAGCGCGTTCGGGATCTCGATATAGCGCTCGGTCGAGACCTCCTGCATGATCAGTTCCATCGGGAACAGCGGCGCCAGATCGTCCGGCCCGCAGGGCTGCAGCGTGCCCGGATGCAGCGGCGGCGATGGCGGAGTCTTGAGGTCCGCCATGATGTTGTACCAGTCCCTGGGAATGTCGTTTTCGTCGAGCAGGTATTTGACCTGGTTGGACATCAGCCCTTCTCCCTGAATGTCTGCATGGGGCCCGGCATCCGCAGGCGGAATTTGCCGGGCGCAAACCGACGATCCGGTGGCGCGCGTCGGCGGCGCGATTTCGTACCCGGCCGGGTTTGTATCGGATATGCTGGTTTCGAGAAACTGCGAACTTTGGCGCGGCGGCGGAACGGAGGGCATTATGGCGCAGGGCGGGGCGAGCGGGCCCGGAGCCGGGCAGGGCGGGGCGCAGACCCGCGGCGCGACGGCGCTCGGCGGGGAATTTGCCGGCGAAACCTACCACGCCGACCTGGAGGGCCAGCGCAGCTATCACGATTTTCTCGAGCTGGACAAAATCCTCAGCGCCCAGCCGGTCATCACCGGCGCGCATGACGAGGCCCTGTTCTTCATCCTCCACCAGGTCAAGGAGCTGTGGATGAAGCTGATGCTGCACGAGATGGAGGCGGTCTTCCCCCACATCCGCAACGACGATCTGCGCCCGGCCTTCAAGATTTTCGCCCGCATCAAGCGCATTCAGGAGAATCTGATCCAGGCCTGGCACATCCTCACCACCATGACTCCGGCCGATTATCTCGCCTTCCGCGACGGGCTCGGCCAGTCCTCCGGCTTCCAGTCGTTCCAGTACCGCTCCATCGAGTTCATGTTCGGCAACAAGAACCGCGCGACGATCCGCCCGTTCCGCCACCGGCCGGAGATCGCCCGGCGGCTCGAAGACCTGCTGGAACGGCCGAGCCTGTACGACGAGGTCATCATGCTGCTGGCGCGGCGCGGCTATCCCATCGCCGAGGCGGCGCTGGACCGGGACTGGTCGCAGAAGCGCGAGCCGGACGAATCGGTCATGGCCGCCTGGCGCGATGTCTACCGCCGCAGCGAAGACCATTGGGGGCTCTACGAACTGGCCGAGGACCTGATCGATATCGACGACCTGTTCCAGACCTGGCGCTTCCGCCACCGCAATGCGGTCGAACGGGTGATCGGCCACAAGATCGGCACCGGCGGCACCAGCGGAGTCGGCTATCTCACCAGGGCGACGACGATCCGCCTGTTCCCGGAACTGTGGGCCGTGCGGACCGAATTGTGACCGCAGCGGCGAGCGCCGCCGGCGCGCCGCTGCCGGGGGACGGGGAGGCGGGGCCGACGGGCGGCGCGTTCCTCGACCGCGGCTGGCAGACCTTCGGCGTCGATCCGGCGGTGCTGGCCTGGCTCGATGCCGCCGACGCCGCCATCCGCCGCGCGGTCGCCGATCCGGCGCACGATAACTGGCGGCGCTGCGGCGGCACCTGGTTCGCCGGGGTCGGTGCGCTCGCCAACGATGGCACCGGTGCCATTGCCGGCGGCCCGCCGCTGGGCGGCGCGGCGGTGCGCTTCGCCCGGCAGCTGGCCGGCGGGCCGTTCGGGTGGGACCGGGCCCAGGTCTCGGTCTGCTATCCCGGCTATCCGCAGCGCGATTCCGGCGAGAGCGCGGCCGCCTTCGCCTATCGCCGCGACCGCGACGCCGCCCATGTCGATGGGCTGCTGCCGGTCGGGCCCGAACGCCGCCGCTTCCTGCGCGAGCACCACCGGTTCATCCTCGGCCTGCCGGCCGGGCCGGCCGATGCCGCCGCCGCGCCGCTTGCGGTCTGGGAAGGCTCCCACCGCATCGTGCGGGAGGCTCTCGCCGCTTCGTTCGGCAGCCGCCCGCCGGAGGCGTGGCGCGATCTCGATATCACCGCGGCCTACCATGCCGCGCGCCGGCGCATCTTCCGGCAATGCCGGCGCGTCATCCTCGTGGCCGGCCGGGGCGAGGCCTATCTGGTGCACCGCCTCGCCCTGCACGGCATCGCGCCCTGGGGTGCGGGCGCTCGGGTGGCGGAGCGCACGATACTCTATTTCCGGCCCGAATCCGACGATCCCGCCGCCTGGCTGCACGCGCCGTAGCGGCCGATGCCGGCCGGCCGGCTACATGTCCCGGCGGCCGGCGAGCAGCGCCTCGCGCAGCGCCGCCCGGCGGACCTTGCCGAGCGAGGTCCGCGGCAGCGGCCCTTTCGCGACGACGACCGAGCGCGGGTGCTTGTAGCGGGCGATCCGGCCGTCGAACAGCGCCAGGACCGAGGCTTCGGTGACCGTGGCGCCCGGCTTCGGCACCACGATGCAGACCGGGCTTTCGCCCCATTTCGGGTCCGGCCGGCCGACCGCGGCGAACTCCGCCAGATCGTCCGAAGCGGCGAGGATCCGTTCGAGCTCGGCCGGATAGATGTTCTCGCCGCCGGAGACGATCATGTCCGTCTTCCGGTCCGCGACGATATAGAACCCGTCGCTCCCGATGCGGCCGAGATCGCCGGTCCTGAACCAGCCGTCGGCGGTGAAGGCCGCTTCGGTCGCCGCCGGGTTGCGCCAGTAGCCGCTCATCAGGTTCGGGCCGCGCAGCCAGATTTCGCCGGTTTCGCCGGGTGCTGCCTCCCGGCCGCTCTCGTCGGCGGCGATCCGGGCGGCGCAGTGGGCCACCGGCCTGCCGGCCTTGTCGCTGTGGGCGAAGCCGTCGGCGATGGGCAGCGCGATGGCGGTCGGCCCGCTCTCGGTCAGGCCGTAAATCTGGTTCACCGGCAGGCCGCGCCGGTGCCAGGGCTCGATCACGGCCGGCGGCACGGCCGAGGAGCCCATGCAGACGCAGCGCAGGGCGGAAAGGTCGGCGGCGGCAAAGCCGGGCAGGGCGAACAGGGCCTGCGCCATGGCCGGCACGATGGCGAACAGCGTCGTCCGCTCCGCGACCAGGGCGTGCAGGACGGCGGCCGGCTCGAACCGGCGGTGGATCGTGACCGTCGCCCCGGCGCGCAGGCCCGGCAGGGTCTGGATATTCATGCCGCCGACATGGAACATCGGGATCGCGGTCAGGATCCGGTCGGCGCGGGCGAACCCGAACACCGACTGGCCGTTGAGCGCGGTATAGTACAGCGCCTCCTGCGACAGCACGGCGCCCTTCGGCCGGCCGGTCGTGCCCGACGTGTAGACGATCTTCGCCGGGCAGCGCAGGTCGGTCCGCACGGCGGGCGGGCGCCAGGGGGCGGCGGCGCGCGCTGCCTCCAGGCCGGGGCGGCCGGCCTCGCCGCCTTCGCAGGCAACGGTCCGCAGGCCGGGCAGCGTCGCCGCGAGCGTCGCAGCGGTCTCGCAGCGCTCCGGCTCGACGAACAGCAGTCCGGCGCCGCAATCCTGCAACTGCCACTGAAGCTCCTCGGCCGTCAGCCGCCAGTTCAGCGGCACGAAGATCGCGCCGATGCGCGCGCAGGCGAACAGCAGCTCGACCGTCTCCGGTGCGTTGGCGCCGAGATGGGCCACCCGGTCGCCCTCGGCGATGCCGAAGGCTTCGGCCAGCGCCCCGGCGAGCCGCCCGATCCGCTCCTCCAGCCCGGCATAGGAAAGAGCCGCCCCCTCGAACCGGATCGCGATATCGTCCGGCGCCCGGCCGGCGCAGTCGGCGATCCAGCCGGAAATGTCGGTCCCGCCGGCTCGCGGGGTCATTTTTCGCCGCGTTCGAACAGGCTCTCCCGCCCCAGCCGCTCAAGGCAGATTTCCGCCGTCCAGGGCAGCATCAGCGCGCCGCAGCGGCTGTCGCGATACCAGCGCTCGATATCGAAGCTGCGGAAGATCGCCCGGCCGCCACAGGTGCGCAGGCCGAGGCGCGCGATATCGTTGGCAAATTCCATGACGGTGAACTGGGCGGCGTAGGCGCGCAGCCGGTCGTCCTTGCCGGGCTGCAGGCGGGCCTCGCCGATGGCGCGCAGGAAAAGCGCGGTCGCCTGCTCCAGCTTCAGGCGCATCTCCGCCACCGCCAGCTGCTTGGCCGGGCTGTGCCGGGCCGGGCCGGCCGGCGGCGCGCCCGCCGCCTCGCCGCGCAGATACTCCACGGTAAAGCGGAAGGCGGCGTGGGCGAGGCCGAGATAGGTCGGCGTCAGGGTCATGAACATGTGCGGCCAGTTCAGCGCCGCCTGGTAATAGAGCCCGTGCGGCAGCAGGGTCAGATCGTCGGCCACGAAGACATTGTCGAATTTCAGCGACCGGCTGTCGGTCGGCCGCATGCCCATCACATCCCATTCGCCGAAGATCGAGACGCCTTCGGCATCGGCGGGGACGGCCAGGAACATGGTGTTCTGCGGCGTCGGCTCGACTCCCTCCCGATCCAGTGTGCAGACCAGACCGTAATGGGTGGCCGCGCCGGAGAGCGAGGCGAAATGCTTGATGCCGTCCACCCGGTAGCCGCCCTCGACCGGCCGCGCCGTGGTGCCGAACGCGGCCTTGCCGGCGGCGGCGGCGCTGTCGGGCTCGGAAAAGGGCTGGGCGAACAGGGCGCCGCCCTCGACGACCTGCCGGAACAGGCCGGCGCGCCGCCGGTCGTGGTGCGCGCGGACCTCGGCCGGCATGTCGAGCTCGTCGGCGAGGCGCGAGGCCCAGAGCATGGTCGCGGCGTGCATGTTGAAGGTGAGCGCCGTGGCCGGGCACCAGCGCCCCAGCTCGGCCGAGACCAGGGCATAGGTCGGGTAATCGGCGCCCATGCCGCCATGCGCTTCGGGAACCGTGATGGCGAGGAAGCCGGCCTCGCGCAGATCGTCGTAATTCTCGAACGGGAAGCGGTTTTCGGCGTCGAGCGCGGCGGCGCGCGGCCGGAACCGGTCGCGGCCGAGCTCGCGGATGCGGCCGATCAGCTCGCGCTGCCGGGCGGTCGCATCGGCCCCGTGAATGTCCATGAGCGCGCCGGTCATGCTGTCGTTCCGGCGGCTGCGGGCACCGCCATCAAGGTGCGAGCTCGCCCTGCAGAACGCCGCGGTCGACGACCGTGCGGCCGTCCAGCGCGACCGTGCAGTGGCGCAGCGGCAGGTCGAAATGGCCGAGCGTATGCCGCCCGGCGACCTCGTTGGCGCCGGTCGAATAGAGGAAATTGCCGGCGAAGGCGCGCAGTTCCGTGCCGTTGAAATCGGTCTTGTCGTAGAGCGCCATCGATTCCCAGCGCGCCGCCGGGTTCATGCCCCAGCCGACATGGCTGACGGCATAGGCCTCGCGGTCGCCCCAGGCTTCGATATAGGCGCGGAACAGGTCGGCATCGAGGGTATCGCCGGCGATATCGGTGACGTAATCGTCCTCCACCGTCAGGGTCACCGGCGCTTCCATATAGCGTTTCAGCGTCAGGTTGACGTCGCCCCGGTCGAGCACCAGCGTGCCGTTCACGCTGCCCGCTGCCGGGAAGCACAGGCACAGGCCGCCCGGCCAGTGGGTCATGGTGCCCGGCCGTTTGGTGAAGCCCCAGCCGCCGCCGGCCGCCGCGCCGTCGAGCCGGATGGCGAGGTCCGTTCCGGCATCGGAGACGATGCGCATTTCCGAAGCGGCGCGCAGCATTTTTATGCCGGCCTTCACCCGGTCCTCGAGCGCCGGGTCCGGCGCCAGCCGCTCCAGGGCTTCGGGATGTTCGTTGGAGATCATCAGGCCGCGCGTTCCCCGGTTCAGAATCTGCGGCAGTTCCGGCGCGTGCAGCATGCCCTCGACCGTGCAGTCGACGAAGAGGGCAGAGGCGCCGAGCGCCTCGATGGCCGGGGCCAGCCCCTGCACGGCATCGCTCGCGCCGGTCGAGCGCACCGGCACCGGCGCCGACTGGGGCGGCGTGGGCAATACGATGTGGAACGGCCGCGCGCCGATGGCGCCCAGCGCCAGTTCGGCCAGCTGCACATTGATGCCGCGCGACTGGGTCTCCGACAGGATGGCGACCGGATCGCCGGGCGCGACCGCGCACAGATCGAACACTTTCTCGAAGGCCCGGATCCACTTGGACTCGATCCGCTCCTGCAACATGGCAAGCCTCCCCGGTGCGCGCCGCCGTTCGCCCTCGGCAATCTACCGGACCGCAGGCGCGAAAGGCCCGGCCGCCGCCGCCCTTCAGGCGGTATCCAGGAAGCTGCGCAGCTTGCGCGAGCGGCTCGGATGCTTGAGCTTGCGCAGCGCCTTGGCCTCGATCTGGCGGATGCGCTCGCGGGTGACGGAGAATTGCTGGCCGACCTCCTCGAGCGTGTGGTCGGTGTTCATGCC
Source organism: Alphaproteobacteria bacterium (assembly GCA_965221475.1). Classification (GTDB taxonomy): domain Bacteria; phylum Pseudomonadota; class Alphaproteobacteria; order Bin65; family Bin65; genus Bin65. The sequence goes on from OZ244891.1 coordinate 2,882,607, forward strand.
GATGCCGAAGCGCATGCGCAGCACCCGCTCCTCGCGCGCCGTCAGCGTCGCCAGCACCCGGGTCGTGGTCTCGCGCAGATTCGACTGGATGGCGGCGTCGAGCGGCACGATGGCGTTCTTGTCCTCGATGAAGTCGCCCAGATGGCTGTCTTCCTCGTCGCCGATCGGGGTTTCCAGCGAAATCGGCTCCTTGGCGATCTTCAGCACCTTGCGGACCTTTTCCAGCGGCACATGCAGCCGTTCGGCCAGCTCCTCCGGGGTCGGCTCGCGGCCGATCTCGTGCAGCATCTGGCGCGAGGTGCGCACCAGCTTGTTGATCGTCTCGATCATGTGCACCGGGATGCGGATGGTGCGCGCCTGGTCGGCGATGGAGCGGGTGATGGCCTGGCGGATCCACCAGGTGGCATAGGTCGAGAATTTGTAGCCGCGGCGGTACTCGAATTTGTCGACCGCCTTCATCAGGCCGATATTGCCTTCCTGGATGAGGTCGAGGAACTGCAGGCCGCGATTGGTGTATTTCTTGGCGATGGAAATGACCAGGCGCAGATTGGCCTCGACCATCTCCTTCTTCGCCTGGCCGGCCTGGCGCTCGCCCTGCTGGACGGTGAGCGAAATGCGGCGGAATTCGGTGACCGGCAGCTCGGCCGCGCGCGAAACCTCGGCGACGCCGGCGCGCAAATCCTCAACCTCCGCCCGGTGGCGGTCGATCATCTCCTGCCAGCCCGGCGTGTTCCGCCCGGCCATCCGCTCCAGCCAGCCGGGATCGAGCTCGGCGCCGCGATAGTGGGTCAGATAGTCCTGCCGGTCGACGCCGCAGTCGAGGGCGAGGCGCATCAGCTTGCCTTCCAGGCCGAGCAGCAGCCGGTTCAGCTCCTTGAACTGCTCCACCAGCTCCTCGATGCGCTGATTGTTCATCCGGATGCCTTCGACCAGATCGACCAGCTGGCGGCGCACCGCCCGATAGCGCCGCTCGGCGCGCTTGTCGGGGTCGTTGCCCTCGCGCATCGTCTCCAGCCGGGCCGTCTGAATCCGGCGCAATTTCTCATAGGTCCGGGCGATGGCGTCGAAATTCGCCAGCACTTCCGGCATCAGCGAGGCTTCCTTGGCCGCCAGCGACATGTTGGCGGCGCTGTCCTCGTCGTCCTCGTCATCGTCCGGCGCCGCGGTATCGTCGTCTTCGGCCGGATCGGCCTCCCCGGCCTCCGGCGCGACCGGCTCGTTGTCGTTGCCCGGCGCCGGCTTGAGGGCGGCGGGCGGCGCCGCGCTGCCGTTCGCCCCGGCGCTCCCGGCCCCGGCTTCGCTGTCCGCAGCGTTCCCGTCCGGGGCGCTTTCGTCTGCGGCCGTTGCGCCGGCCTCCGTCTGTCCTTCGGCCGCGCTGTCGCCGGCATCGTCCCCGCCGGTGTCGTTGGCGCCCTTGTCGGTCTGGCCGCTGAAGGTCGCTTCGAGGTCGATGATGTCGCGCAGCAGGACGGCACCGTCCAGCAGCGCATCGCGCCAGGCGACCACCGCGCGCATGGTGAGCGGGCTTTCGCACAGGCCGCCGATCATCTTCTCCCGGCCGGCCTCGATGCGCTTGGCGATCTCGATCTCGCCTTCGCGGGACAGCAGCTCCACCGTCCCCATTTCGCGCAGATACATGCGCACCGGGTCGTCGGTCCGGCCGACATCGTCGGCGACATTGCCCTTGCGCTCGGCGGTCTCGCCGCCGCTTTCGGCCTCTTTCTCCTCCGGCCCTTCCGCATCGACCACATTGATGCCCATCGCCGACAGGCGGGCGAGAATATCCTCGCGCTGCTCGTGGGATACCCGGTCCGGCGGCAGGGCGGAATCGATATCCTGTTCGGGCAGGTAGCCGAGCTCCTTGCCCTTCGCGACGAGCTTCTTTTCCGCCGCCGCCAGCGCATCGATCAGCGCATCGTCGGCATCGTTCGGCGAGCCGGTGGGAACCGCCTGGGCCGCCGTGGCCTTGCTTGCCATATGGCTTCCACCCCCCATGGTCGCGCGGCGCCGGCGTCCGGGCGCTCACGAAATGCCTGTCCGCTGTGGCTTCCGCAGGGCGCTGCCGCGCCTGCCATCCCCGAAAGCGCACCCCGCGGCCGTCGCCGACTCCCCGCTGCGACGCCCGTGCATACCCGCCTTCGCCGGGGCCGCGGCCCCGGACGCCGCCGGGCGACTTGCCGAGATATAACCCCCGGCCGGCAGACAACAAGCCCACCCGGCCGTCGCGGCGGGCCCGAAGGGTCAGCCCGGCTCCGCCTCGCCGGTTCCGCCGGTCCGGCGCGCAATGTCCGAGGCAAAGCCGGAAAGCCGGGCATATTCGGCATCGTCGTCGCGGTAGAGGCCGCGCTTCAGGCGCTGCTGCAGTTCGCCGACGGCGGCGTTCAGCGTCTGGCGCTCCAGGGCGTCCGGCCAGGCGCGATCGAGGCTGTCCTCGTCGCAGTCCGGGTCGGCGAACGGCGCAACCTCATAGATTTTCCGGCTGCAGATATGTTCGATCAGCTTGCCGTGGCCGCGTGCGTTCAGCAGCTCCCTGAGCACGGCCGGATCAATTTCGTCGGCATGGCTGTGCAGCTCGACGGCATCCATCAGCAGCTGTCCCAGATCGGCGGCGACGAAGGGGATTTCGACCAGCCGCTCGCCATGGCTGCGGATCAGCCGCGGATGGTTCAGCAGCGCTGCTACCAGGGCTTTCTGGGCGTTTGCGACATTTTCTTCCGGATCGACATTGGATTTCAGCGCGACGATCTTCGCCCGGCCGGCCCTGTCCCGCCGGTCCTGGAACAGGGAGAACAGCCGCTTCCTGAGAAAGGCGCGATAGTAGAATTGCGTGTTGCGCTCCGCCATCTGCGCCACGGTCTCTTCGATCCGCTTCTCCACGACCATGGCGATTTCGGGCGAATCGACGGTCAGCCCGCCGGCAACGCGCCGCCACAGGGCATCGGAAACCGGGATCGCCCGGCCGATCAGGCGGCTGAAGGCTTCGGCGCCGGAAAGATTGACGAAGGAATCCGGGTCTTCGCCCTCGGGCAGGAAGGCGAAGCGGGCGGTCTTGCCCGGCACGAGGCGGGGCAGCAGCCGGTCGAGCGCCCTGCCGGCGGCGCGGCGGCCGGCCTCGTCGCCGTCGAAGCACATGACCGGTTCCGGCGCCAGGCGCCACAATTCCTCGATCTGGCTTTCGGTCAGCGCCGTGCCGAGCGGGGCGACCGCGCCGCCGAACCCGGCCTGGTGGAGCGCGATCGCATCCATATAGCCTTCGGCGACGATGACCGTGGCGCCGCCGCGCACCGCCTCGCGCGCCTTGTCGAGGGCATAGAGCAGCCGGCCCTTGGCGAACAGCGGCGTCTCCGGCGAGTTCAGATATTTCGGCTGGATATCGCCCAGCGCGCGGCCGCCGAAGGCGACGACCCGGCCGCGCCGGTCGGCGATGGGGAACATCACCCGGCCGCGGAAGCGGTCATAGCTCTCGCCGCCGCCCTCCGGCGCGATCAGCAGGCCGGCCTCGATCAGCAGCGCTTCGGGGAAGCCTTCGCCGGTCAGCGCCTGCTTGAGCGCGCGCCGCCCGTCCGGCGCCCAGCCGAGGCGGAACGACCCGACCGTCTCCGGCCGCAGGCCGCGGCGGCGCAGCCAGGCCCGGGCCGGCTCGCCCCCGGCTTCGTCCAGGCGGCGCCGGTAGAAGCGCAGCGCCGCCTCGCAGGCCTCCTGCAGGGTCTTTGCCCGCGCGGCGCGCTTGCGCTCGCCGGGCGAGGCCTCCGGCACCTGGAGGCCGGCCATGCCGGCCAGCCGGCGGACCGCTTCGGGGAAGGTCAGCCCCTCGGTCTCGGTCACGAAGCGGATGACGTCGCCATGCGCGCCGCAGCCGAAACAATGGTAGAAGGCCTTGTCGTCGTTGACGGTGAACGACGGCGTCTTCTCGTTGTGGAACGGGCACAGGCCGCTGAATTCGCGGCCCTTTTTCTTCAGCTTCACCCGCTTGCCGACAATGTCGGAGACCGGCACCCGGCTGCGCAGTTCGTCGAGGAATCGCGGGTCGATGCTCATGACTCCGGAACCGGACGATGCCGGCCTGCATATCGCCGTTGCACTGGCAACGGCCGCCGCGGCTGCCGCGGCAGTGCCGGACTCCGGCCGGCGATCAGACCGCCAGGCGCGATTTCACGATCGCGCTCGCCTTGCCGAAATCCATCTGTCCGGCATAGCGCTGGCGCAGGGCGGCCATGGTCCGCCCCATATCCTTGACCGAAGCGGCGCCGAGTTCCGCGATCACCAGGCCGACCGCCGCTTCCGTCGCCGCCTCGTCCAGCCGCGGCGGCAGGAAGCCGGCGATGATCGCGATCTCCTCGCGCTCCTGCTCGGCCAGTTCCAGGCGCCCGCCCTGTTCGTAATGGTCGATGCTTTCCTCGCGCTGCCTGACCATGGTCTGCAGCATGCCGAGTATCTGGGTCTCGTCGATTCCGTCCTGCACGCCCTTGCCGCGGGCGGCGATGTCCCGGTCCTTCAGCGCAGCCGAAATCAGGCGCAGGGTGGCGGTCTTGCGCCGCTCCCTCGCCTTCATCGCTTCTCTCAGTTCGGCCTTGATCCGGTCGCGCAGCATGGAGTCAGCCATCTGTCCGTCTCCGGTCCGGCCCGGCGGGCCCGTCCCAATCCGATGGCGGGGTGCGCCGCCATCTTCGGACAGTGCGGCACAGGCGGCAGGGAAATGCCATCGCCCGCCCCCGGAGTCAATGGAATCGTCGGAGCCTGCGGCGGCGTTTCAGACGGCGACGGGCAGGGTGGCGAGGCCGCGGAAGCGGGCGCGGCCGTGGAAGCGGGCCGGCCCGTCGCGCCGCAGGCCGGGGAAGCGCGCGACCAGTCTGCCGATGGCGACCCGGCCCTCGATCCGGCCCAGCGTGTTGCCCATGCAGACATGCCTGCCGGTGCCGAAGGCGATCTGCGGGTTGGGCGTGCGGCCGATATCCACATTCTCCGGGTCGTCGAACACTTCCGGGTCGCGGTTTGCCGCGGCGACGCCGCAATGGATGAAGGTGCCGGCCGGCAGGACGGTGCGCCGGCCCGGCGGGCCGAATTCGACCGCTTCGGTAGCTTTGCGGTTGCCGATCTGCAGCGGGCTCTGAAAGCGCAGCGCCTCCTCCACGGCGGATTCGACCAGCGCCGGGTCGTCGCGCAGGCGCTGCATCTGGTCGGGATTGTCGAGCAGCATGTCGATGCAGTTGCCGACCAGGTTGGCGGTGGTCTCGTGGCCGGCATTGAGCAGGAAGATGCAGTTCTGCACCAGCTCGACCGGCGACAGGCTCTCGCCGTCCACCTCGCCGAAGATCAGCGCCGCCAGCACCTCGCCCTGGCCGCCCGAGGCCGGCTTGAGCCGCCGGTCGGCGATCAGCTCCTCCAGCATGGCGCCGAACTCCTCCACCGCATCGTGGCCGGCCTGCATCTTCTCCGGCGCGACGACCGGGTCGAGCGCGCCGAGAATGAGGGTGGAGAAGCCGTGCAGCCGGTGGCGGTGCTCCTCCGGGATGCCCAGCATGTAGGAGATGATCGCCGTCGGCAGGGCGAAGGCATAGTCCCGGATCACGTCGAAGCGCCCCTGCGGCCCGAGCCGGTCCAGCAGATCGTCGATCACCCGGTCGATCAGCGGTTCGAGCTCGCCGATCTTGCGCGGCGCGAAGGCGGCGGCGAGCAGCCGGCGCACCCGTGTGTGGATCGGCGGATCGTTGAAGACCAGGCTGGTCGTGTGATGGAGATAGAGCGGCCCGTCGCCGAACCGGGGCCTGAAATCCACCTTCTTGTCCGAACTCATCGCCGGGTGCTTGAAGGATTGCACCACATCCTCATAGCGGGTCAGCAGCCAGGTGCCGTCCGGGTTGCGGTGGACCGGATCGTGCTCCCGCAGGGCGCGGTACATCGGGAACGGATCGTCCAGAAAATCCTGGCCGATGGCGCCGAGATCGAAGGCAAGGGCGGATTCGCGGTCGGGCATGAAGGCCGGCACCCCCTTTTGTTGCAGGCGCCTTCGGCGGGGTGCTCAGCCGCCGGTGACGCTCATGTGCCGGCCGACGGCCGGGGCGGTGCGGCGGCGGTCGATGATGAAATCGTGGCCCCTGGGCTTGCGCCCGATCGCCTCGCGGATCGCGGCATCGAGCAGGTCGTCGTCGTCGCTGGCGCGCAGCGGTGCGCGCAGATCGGCGGCATCCTCCTGGCCCAGGCACATATAGAGGGTGCCGGCGCAGGTCAGCCGGACCCGGTTGCAGGCTTCGCAGAAGTTATGGGTCAGCGGCGTGATGAAGCCGAGCCGCCGACCGGTCTCCCGCACCGTCCAGTAGCGCGCCGGGCCGCCGCTGACATGGCTGCTCTCGTCGAGGGTCCAGCGCTCCTTCAGCTTCGCCCGCACCATGGAGAGCGGGAAGAACTGGTCGACCCGGTTGGCGGTGCCGACATCGGCGCCGATCTCGCCCAGCGGCATGACCTCGATGAAGGTGAGGTCGAAACCCTCCGCCCCGGCCCATTCGACCAGACTGTGGATTTCGTCCTCGTTGACGCCCTTGAGCGCCACCGTGTTGATCTTGACGGCGAGGCCGGCGGCCTTTGCCGCGGCCAGGCCCTCCATCACCTTCTCCAGCCGGCCCCAGCGGGTGATGGCGGTGAATTTCGCCGCATCCAGCGTATCCAGCGAGACATTGACCCGGCGGACCCCGGCCTGCGCCAGTCCGGCGCTGTACCGGGCGAGCTGGCTGCCGTTGGTGGTGAGGGTCAGCTCGTCGAGCGCGCCCGCGCCCGGCCGGTCGCCGAGCAGCGTGCCGAGCCGCTCGATCAGCGTCATCACCCCGCGGCGCACCAGGGGCTCGCCGCCGGTCAGGCGCAGCTTGCGCACGCCGAGCCGGACGAAGGCGCGGCACAGCCGCTCCAGCTCCTCGATGGACAGGACCTCCGACCGGGGCAGGAAGGTCATGTCCTCGGCCATGCAGTAGACGCAGCGGAAATCGCACCGGTCGGTGACCGACACGCGCAGATAGGTGATCGCCCGGGCGAACGGGTCGATGAGCGGCGCGGATTGCCGAATCGGGCGCAAATCGTCGGGCATCGGGCCTGGCGGCGACAGGAGGACTCGTGCCCGCGATGTAGACCGTCCGGCCCGGTGCGGCAACTCTCGCGGGGCAATGCGCGGCCGCTTCCCGGCGCGGCCGCCCGTCGGGTCCGCCTTGCCCGGACGCCGCCGGATGCCCATAGTCCCGCCATGGAACCCGTGCCCGGCCGAACGCCATGACCCGCCCCGCGCCCGATGCGCCTGCCGATGTCCTCGCCGGCGCGGTCGTGCCGGACCCGGACGATCCGGCCCTGTCCGAAGCCGTCGCCGGCATCGACGAGACCGGGGCGCCGGTCGAGACCCGGGTTGCGGTCGAGAGGCCGCTCACCCTGTTCCTGAACCGGCAGGAGATCGTCACCGTGATGACCATCGGCGACCGGCCGGAATGGCTCGCCGTCGGCTATCTGAAGAACCAGCACATGTTGCGCGACGACGACCGGCTGACCGCCATCGAGCACGATGCGGATCTGGGCGTTGTCGTGGTCCGGACCGAGCGCGAGACCGATTATGAGGAAAAGCTGCGCCGGAAGGTGCGCACCTCGGGCTGCGCCCAGGGCACCGCGTTCGGCGACCTGATGGAGAATTTCGACGGCATCGCCCTGTCGGCGGCAGCGCGCCTGAAGACCTCGTGGCTCCACGCGCTGACGAAGGCGATCAATACGACTCCCAGCCTCTATCTCGCCGCCGGTGCCATCCATGGCTGCGTGCTGTGCCGGGAGGACCGGGTCCTGCTCTATATGGAGGATGTCGGGCGCCACAATGCGGTCGACAAGATCGCCGGCTACATGGCGCTGCACGGCGTGGCGCCGGACGACAAGATTTTCTACACCACCGGCCGCCTGACCAGCGAGATGGTCATCAAATGCGTCCAGATGCGCATTCCGATCCTGGTCTCGCGCTCCGGCTTCTCGGCCTGGGGCGTCGCGCTCGCCCGCCAGGCCGGCCTTACCCTGATCGGCCGGGCGCGCGGCCGGCGCTTCCTCGCGCTCGCCGGCCCGGAACGGATCGTGTTCGACGCCGGCGCCTGAAAACCGGGCAGGCGGTTCGTACTGCGCTTGACACCGGCTCTATTGACGCTGATTTCCGTCAGCAAACGAGGAAGCCATGACCGTCCTGCGCTACGCCGACAACGGAATTTTCGTGCCGAAGAAGATCGCGGCGGAACTCCGGACCACCAGCGACGACATCGCGCGCAGCGCCGGGCTCGGCAGGGGCGCAGTCCAGCGCCGGGACCGGATTCCGTCGCCCCGGACCCAGCGGCGCCTGCGCGAGATGGTGGAGATCGTTAACAAGGTCGAGCCGCGTTTCGGTTCGGCGCTGATTGCCTATGCCTGGTATCGTTCGGAACCCCTGCCGGGCTTCGGCGGGCAGACGGCGATGCAGCTCGTCCGGGCCGGCCGGGCCGACCGGGTGCTGGATTTCATCGACGCGGTCGATGCCGGCGTATATGCGTGACCGCCATTCGCTATCGCGGCGTGCTCTATCGCGCGCTCAACCTGCCTTTCGCTGATCGACGACGAGCGGCGGCTGTCGGGCTGAGACGAAAAGAAAAAGGGCCCGGCGTGCGCCGGGCCCTTGCGGAATTTCGGCCGGGTTGCGCGTTATTTCGGCAGCGCCCCTTCGATGCCCTCGACATAGAAGTTCATGTTGTTGAGCGGGCCGTCGCCGATCCGCTCGCCGGCTTTCAGGAACGGGGTTCCGTCCTGCTTGTTCAGCGGGCCGGTGAAGGGATGCAGCTTGCCGCTGGCGATATCGGCCTGAACCGAAGCCGCCAGCTTCTGCACATCGGCCGGGACGCGGTCGTTCAGCTTCGCCACGGTGAGCATGCCCGACTTGAGGCCGCCCCACGTGTCGCCGGATTTCCACGTCCCGTCCATGACCTCCTTCACCCGCCGGACGTAATAGGTCGCCCAGTTGTTGACCAGGGCGGTCAGCTGCGCCTTCGGCCCGAAAGCCTTCATGTTCGAGGCCTGGCCGATGGCGCCGATGCCGCGCTGCTCGGCGAGCTTCATGGCGGCGGGCGAATCGGTGTGCTGGAACAGCACGTCGGCGCCCTGGTCGGCCAGCGCCTTGGCGGCGTCGGCTTCCTTGCCGGGGTCGAACCAGGTGCTGACCCAGACGATCTTGAATTTCACGTTCGGGTTGACCGATTTCGCGCCCAGATAGGCGGCGTTGATGCCCATCACCACTTCCGGGATCGGGAAGGAGGCGATGTAGCCGATGGTGTTGGATTTGGTCATCTTGCCGGCGACGACGCCCGCAACGTACCGGCCCTCGTAGAAGCGGATATTGTAGGTCGCGACATTGTCCGCGCGCTTGAAGCCTGTCGAATGCTCGAACTTCACCTTCGGAAAGCGCTTCGCCACCTTCAGAGTCGGGTTCATGAAGCCGAAGGAGGTGGTGAAGATGATGTCGTGGCCCTGCTGGGCGAGCTGCTGGATGACGCGCTCGCTGTCCGGCCCTTCCTTGACGTTCTCGACATGGGTGGTCTCGACCATGTCGCCATAGGCCTTCTTCAGCGCCAGCAGGCCCTGATGGTGCTGATAGGACCAGCCATGGTCGCCGATCGGGCCGACATAGACGAACCCGACCTTGACCTTCTTGGCCTGGACGGCCGCCGGCGCGGCGACGATGGCGGCTGCGGCCAGCGCGGCAGCGGCGAGCCGGGCGAACGATTGATACCTCATCGGCTTACTCCCTTTAATCGGGTTGACACGGTTCCGGGCGGCCGGCTGGCGCCGGCTCACGTTGTGGCGCGGAAGGGCTGGGCGAGACAGGCCGGCGCGTTCAGCTTCACCTTCAGGCGGTCGCTCGAAATGATGACCAGTACCGCGATGGTCGCCAGATAGGGGAGCATCGAGAGATACTGCGCCTCCACCTTAACACCGAAGCCCTGGCTGTGCAGTTGCAGAATCGTAATACCGCCGAACAGATAGGCGCCGAGCAGGGCCCGGCCCGGCCGCCAGGCGGCGAACACCACCAGCGCCAGGGCGATCCAGCCGCGCCCGGCCGTCATGTCCTCGGCCCAGAACGGCGTCTGGACCACGGAGAGATAGGCTCCGCCCAGCCCGGCGCAGGCGCCGCCGAACAGCAGGACCAGATAGCGGTAGAAGACGACCGGATAGCCGATGGCGTGGGCGGCGTCGTGGTTCTCGCCGATGGCCCGGACGATGAGGCCGGCGCGGGTCCTGCGGAAAAACCAGGACACGGCGACGACGAGCAGCACCGAGAGATAGACGAGATAATCCTGGCCGAACAGCAGCCGGCCGACCACCGGCAGGTCGCTCAGCACCGGCAGGTCCAGCTTCGGGAAATCGCCGGTCGCCTTGCCGGAATAATCCTGCCCCCACAGGGCGGCCAGGCCGAGCCCGAACATGGTGAGCGCCAGGCCGGTCGCCACCTGGTTGGCCAGCAGGGTCTGGGTCAGCAGGCCGAACAGCAGGGCCATCGCCGCGCCGGCGACGATGGCGGCGGCGAGGCCGGCGAGATGGTTGCCGCTTTCGAGGGTGGCCGAGAAGCCGGCGATGGCGCCGACGATCATCATGCCCTCGACGCCGAGATTGAGCACGCCGGCCTTTTCGACCGCCAGCTCGCCGATGGCGGCAAAGACCAGCGGCGTTGCCGCGATCACGATGCCGAGCAGAATGTTGACCGCCAGTTCCATGCCGCCCTCAGCCCGCGACCTGGCGCGGAACCCAGCGGATGCGGGCGCCCACCAGCACATCCATCGCCAGCAGGAAGAACAGCAGCATGCCCTGGAACACGCGGGTCGTCGCGCTGGGCAGGCTCATGGCGATCTGGGCCGCCTCGCCGCCGATATAGGTGAGCGCCATCAGCAGCCCGCCGAGCAGGATGCCGAACGGATGCAGGCGGCCGAGAAAGGCGACGATGATCGCCGTGAAACCGTAGCCGATCGGCAGGGCCGGCACGAGCTGGCCGACCGGGCCGGCGGCCTCGATGGTTCCGGCCAGCCCGGCGAGCCCGCCGGAGGTGAGCAGGCACAGCCAGACGATCCGCTTCTCCGAATAGCCGGCAAAGCGCGCCGCCAGCGGCGCCTGGCCCTGCACCTTGATCTGGAAGCCGAGCAGGTGGCGCTCCATGAACAGCCAGGCGATTGCGACGGCGGCCAGCGCCAGGATGAAGCCGATATGGGCGCGCGTGCTTTCGATCAGGATGGGCAGGGTCATGGAATCGCCGAACAGGCGGCTTTCCGGGAAATTCTGCCCCTCCGGATCGCGCAGCGGCCCGTGGACCAGGGCGCTGAGCAGCAGGATGGCGACATAGACCAGCATCAGGCTGGTCAGGATTTCGTTGGCATTGAAGCGGGTGCGCAGAAAGGCCGGAACGGCCGCCCAGGCCATGCCGCCGAGCGCGCCGGCAATGCACATGAGCGGCATGATCCAGATGCCGGCCGAGCCGTGCAGCGCCAGCGCCACGGCGCCGCCGGTCAGCGCGCCGGCGACGAACTGGCCTTCGGCGCCGATGTTCCACACGCCGGCGCGAAAGCCCATCGCCAGGCCGGCGCCGATCAGAATGAGGGGCGTCGCCTTGACGGTGAGCTCGGCGAGGGAATAGGCCGCGGTCAGCGGCTCGAAGAAGATCAGCCAGATCGCCCGGAACGGGTCCTTGCCGAGGATGGCGAACAGGACCAGGCCGGCCAGGATCGTCAGGACGACGGCGAAGACCGGCGTCAGAACCTGCATCGCCCGCGAGGGCTCGCGCCGCGGTTCGAGCCTAAGCATGAGCGGTCGCCGCCTCCGCCGCCTCCGGCGTGTGCGCCTGCCCGCCCATGCGCAGGCCGATCTGCTCTATGGCGATCTCGCCGACCGGATCGGCGGGCGACAGGCGGCCGTTGGCGATCACGGCGATACGGTCGCCGATGGCGAACAGCTCGTCCAGGTCCTGGGAAATGACCAGAACCGCCGTCCCCTCCCGGGCGAGCCGGGTCAGCGCCTCGTGGATGAAGGCGGCCGCGCCGGCATCGACGCCCCAGGTCGGCTGGCAGGCGACCAGCACGCCGGGCGCCTGCATGATCTCCCGGCCGACGACGAATTTTTGCAGATTGCCGCCGGACAGGCTGCGCGCGGCGCGGTCCACGCCCGCGGTCCTGACGTCGAACCGGGCCACCACCTCCCCGGCATAGCGCGCACACGCGCCCAGGTTAAGAAAGCCGCTGCGCGACAGGCCCTTGCGCCGCCGGGCCGACAGGATGACGTTCTCGCTCAGGGTCATGTCCGGCACGGCGGCGTGGCCCAGCCGCTCCTCGGGGACGAAGCACATGCCGGCCTGGCGCCGCCCTTCCGGCGGGACGCGGCCCATCGGCCGGCCGTCCAGCAGGATGGCATCGGGCCGGGCGGCGAGCGTCTCGCCGATCAGGGCCGACATCAGGCGGGTCTGGCCGTTGCCGGCCACGCCGGCGATGCCGACGATCTCGCCGGCCCGCACCTCCAGGTCGATCCCGTGCAGATCGGTGCCGAACTGCCGGTCGGCGGCCATCGACAGGCGGTTCAGGGTCAGCCGGACATCGCCCGGCCGGCGCCGCGTCGCGGTCGGCGGATTGAGCGTCTCGCCGATCATCATTTCGGCGAGGCTCCGCGCCGTTTCCTCGGCCGGCGTGCAGGTGGCGACGACCCGGCCGCCGCGCAGGACGGTCGCCCGGTCGCACAGGGTGCGGATTTCCTCCAGCTTGTGCGAAATATAGAGGATCGAACAGCCTTCCCCGGCGAGCCGGCGCAGGGTCTCGAACAGGGCATCCACCTCCTGCGGGGTCAGCACGGAGGTCGGCTCGTCCATGACGATCAGGCGCGGGTTCTGCAGCAGGCAGCGCACAATCTCGACCCGCTGGCGCTGGCCGACCGAAAGATCGCCGACCATGCGGTCCGGCTCCAGCTTCAGGCCATAGCGGCCCGAAACCTCGACAATGCGCCCGCGCAGGTCGCCGCGGGCCAGTTCGGGCGCGATGCCAAGGGCGATATTCTCGGCCACCGTCAGCGCTTCGAACAGCGAGAAATGCTGAAAGATCATGCCGATGCCCTCGGCCCGCGCCATCGAGGGCCGCTGGGGCGCAAAGGGCCGGCCGCGCAGCGTCATCGTGCCGGCATCGGGCCGCAGGACGCCATAGATGATCTTGACCAAGGTGGATTTGCCGGCGCCGTTCTCGCCCAGCAGGGCATGGATTTCGCCCTCCCCGATGCTGAACGAAATATCGTCGTTCGCCAGCACGCCGGGAAAGGCCCGGACGATGCCGGACAGGCTCAGCAGGGGTTCAGCAGCGCCGCTCATCCGCTTCGCTTACGGCGTCCGGCGCGGCGTGTCGATGCAGAAGCTGCGCGGCGACCGCGATGGCAATGGTCGCAGGCTCCTTGCCGGCGATGCCGGGCAGGCCGATCGGGCAGGTCAGCCGGGCGAGCGCAGCCTCGCCGATTCCGCCATCGCGCAGCCGTTTGAAAAACCGGGCGCGCTTGGTTTCCGAGCCGATCAGCCCGGCAAAGCCGAAGCGGTTTTCGGCCAGCAGGGCGCGGCAGATGTCGAAATCCAGGGCGTGGGACCGGGTCAGCACCAGGTGGAAGGCGCCATCCGGCGCCGCCGCTGCCACGGCCGCCGGGTCGGGCGAAACCAGGCGCCGGACTCCGGCCCGGCGCCCGGCCCCGGCGCTGTCCGTATCGGCGGCCGGGAAGTGCGCGCGCTCGGTATCGATCCAGGTCACGGCGAAGGGCAGGTCCGCCAGGGCGCGCACGATGGCGCGGCCGACATGGCCGGCGCCGTAGAGGTGGAGCGGCCGGCCCGGCAGGGCAAGCGGCTGGAGCAGCCAGCCCTCCGCCCCGGCCGCGCCCGGTACGGCCGGGCTCAGCATGGCCGACCGGGGCGCCTCGCCGGCAAGGATCGCCGCGGCGGCGCCGGCGGCCGGGGCGGGAAGCCGCGCCGCCGCCTGCCGGTCCGCGACTGCGGCAATGGCCGCCCCGCTCGCCACTGGATGGAGAAGAAGGCCGCCCTCCGGCCCGGCAACCGGCCCAATGGCGGGTAGTTGCGCCATTTCCGGCCCGCCGATCCGCTCATAGAGCAGGCGTACGAAACCGCCGCAGCACTGTTCGAGGTCCGGGCCCAGCGGATAATCGTGCAGGGCGCGCTGCCACGGCACCGCCGGGGCTGCCAGCATCGCCCGCGCCGTCCGGGTCGCTTCCCATTCCAGCCGGCCGCCGCCGACGGTGCCGACCTGTCCGGCGGCGTCCACCAGCATCCAGGCGCCGGCCTCGCGCGGCGCCGAGCCCTCGGCGGCGGCGACGATGACCGAGACCAGATCGCCGCCGGTCCCGGCCCGTTCGCGCACGGCGTCGAGCCAGCAGGCGGTCATGCCCCGGCCTCCTCCGCCTCCGCTGCCGCCCGGCGCACCCGCTCGACGGCGAACAGCACGCGCTCCGGCGTCGCCGGCGCATCGAGGGACGGATAGACCCGGTAATCGCCGACGCTGGCGATGGCATCGGAGAGAGCCATGAGCGCCGAAATGCCCAGCATCAGGGGCGGCTCGCCGACCGCCTTGGAGCGGTAGATCGTCTCCTCGACATTGCCGCCGCTGTCGAACAGGCGGATGTTCATGACCGGGGCGCGGTCGGAGCAGGCCGGAATCTTGTAGGTGGAGGGCGCATGGGTGGTCAGCCGGCCGCCGGCGTCCCAGACCAGCTCCTCGGTGGTCAGCCAGCCGGCGCCCTGGACGAAGCCGCCCTCGATCTGGCCGAGATCGATGGCCGGGTTCAGGGATTTGCCGACATCGTGTACGATATCGACGCGCAGCAGGCGGTTCTCGCCGGTCAGCGTGTCGATGGCCGCCTCGGCCACCGCCGCGCCATAGGAGAAATAATAGAAGGGCCGGCCCCGGCCGGTCGCCTTGTCCCAGCCGATCTTCGGCGTGGCGTAGAAGCCGGTGGCGGAGAGCGGCACCCGTGCGGCGTAGGCCATGGCGACCGCCTCGTCGAAGGACAGGGATTCGGCGCCGATATGGACCCGGCCGGCGGCGAAGCGGACATCGGCCGGCCTGGCCTGATAGCGCTCGGCCAGAAACGCCGCGAGCCGGCGTCTGATCTTGCCGACCGCGTCCCTGGTCGCCATGCCGTTGAGGTCCGACCCGGCGGAGGCGGCGGTCGCCGACGTGTTCGGCACCTTGGCGGTCGTCGTCGCCGTGATCTTCACCCGGTCGAGATCGACCTGGAATTCCGAGGCCGCCACCTGCGCCACCTTGGTGAACAGGCCCTGGCCCATTTCCGTGCCGCCGTGATTGAGGTGGATCGAACCATCGTTATAGACATGGACCAGCGCGCCGGCCTGGTTGAGCATGGTATTGGTGAACGAGATGCCGAACTTCACCGGCGTCATGGCGATGCCGCGCTTCAGGATCGGGCTGTCCCGGTTCCAGCGGCGGATTTCCGCCCGTCTTCCGGCATAGTCGGAAAGTGCCGCCAGTTCGGACCAGATATCCGCGATAATGCAATCCTCGACGACCATGCCATAGGGCGTGGTCCGGCCGGCATCGCTGCCGCTGTCCCTGCCGGCGTAGAAATTGGCGGCGCGCACGGCGGCCGGATCCCGGCCGAGGGCGGCGGCGATGTGGTCGAGCACCCGTTCGATGCCGACCATGCCCTGGGGCCCGCCGAAGCCGCGAAAGGCGGTGTTGGACTGGGTATTCGTCCGGCAGCGCCACGAGGCGATGCGCACATTCGGCAGATGGTAGCAATTGTCGGCGTGGAACATCGCCCGGTCGGCGATCGGCCCGGACAGGTCCCACGACATGCCGCAGCGCAGCGCCTGGTCGAACTCGACGCCGAGGATGCGGCCGGAATCGTCGAACCCGGCGCGATAATCGATGCGGAAATCGTGGCGCTTGCCGGTGACGAGCATGTCGTCGTCCCGGTCGTAGACGCATTTCGCCGGCCGCCCGGTCAGGCGGGCCGCCAGCGCCGCCGCCGCCGCCGGCAGATTGCCCTGGCTCTCCTTGCCGCCGAAGCCGCCGCCCATCCGGCGCACCTCGACCGTGACCGAATGGCCGGGCACGCCGAGCACTCCGGACACCGTGTGCTGGATTTCGCTCGGATGCTGGCTCGAACAGTGGACGGTCATGTCCTCGTCCTCGCCCGGCACGGCGAGCGCCGCCTGGCCCTCGAGATAGAAATGCTCCTGCCCGCCGGTCTCGATCCGGCCCTCGACCGTGTGGGGCGCGCCGGCGATGGCGGCCGCCGCATCGCCGCGGGCGAGCGTGGAGGGCGGTTCGAGCAGGCTCTGCGCCGCCAGGGCCTGTTCTATCGTCAGGATGGCGGGAAGGTCCTCATAGCCGATTTCGGCCCTGGCGGCGGCGGTCCGGGCCTCGCCGATGCTCTCCGCCGCCACGGCGAACAGGGACTGGCCGAAATAGTGGACCGTGGCCGGGGCCGCGGCTCCGCCGTCGGGGCGCGCCGGCGCCGCGAACAGCGGGTCGTCGCCGGCGACCGGGCTGACATCGTTGCGGCCGGGAATATCGTCCGCGGTCAGGACGGCGACGACGCCGGCACTCGCGCGCACCGCCGTCAGATCGAGCGAGACGATGCGGGCATGGGCGCGCGTGCTGAGCGCCAGCAGGACCTGCAGGGTGCCCGGCGGTTCGGGAATGTCGTCGGTATAGAGGGCGGTGCCGGAGACATGCTTGAGCGCGCTGTCGTGCGCCCGCGCCGTGCGCACGCCGCCGGCAATGTCCGCCGGGTCCGCCGCCATCGTCGCGCCGGCTTCTGCCGCTCGTCCGGTCCGGGCCGCGGTCATGCGTTTCCCGTCAGGCAAAGGCTGCCGCCCGGCCGACCAGCCGGGTTTCCTGCAGCGGCCGGGCGCTTTCGTGGAAGCAGCGCCGCAGCAGGTTCTGTGCCGCCAGAAGGCGGTAGCGGGCCGAGGCGCGCATATCGTCGATGGGCGCGAAATCCTCGGCGAAGGCGGGCAGGGCGGCGGCGACGGTCGCTTCGGTCCACGGCCGGCCCTGCAGCGCCGCTTCCACCGCCAGCGCCCGCTTCGGCGTCGCCGCCATGCCGCCGAAGGCGATCCGCGCCTGGGCGACCGCGCCGTCTTCGATGCGCAGGTTGAAGCAGCCGCAGAGGGCGGAGATATCCTGGTCGAAACGCTTCGACACCTTGTAGCATTTCAGCGCCTCGGCGCCGGTTCCGGGCGGAATTTCGATGGCCTCGACGAACTCGCCCGGCTGCCGGTCCTGCCGGCCGTAATCGAGGAAATAGGCCTCCAGTGGCAGGCGCCGCTGCGCCTCGCCGCGGCGCAGCACCAGGGTCGCGTCGAGCGCGATCAGGGCCGGCGGGCTGTCGCCGATGGGCGAGCCGTTGGCGATATTGCCGCCGAGGGTGCCGGCGTTGCGCACCTGGCGCCCGCCGAAGCGGCGCAGCAGTTCGCCGAAATCCGGCCAGCGCGCGGCAATCGCCCCGAGCGCGTCGGTGCAGGTGACGCCGGCGCCGATGCGCATCGTCCCGCCGTCCATGGCGAGCGTCTTCAGCGCCCCGACCCGGCCGATATCGATCACCGTATCGAGCTGCCGGTTCTGCTTGGTCACCCACAGGCCGACATCGGTTGCGCCGGCAACGATGGTGGCATCGGGATGCCGGATATACAGGTCTGCCAGCTCGTCGAGGCCGGTCGGCGCATACCAGCGCCGGCCGCCGCATTCATAGGCCAGCGTGCCGCCCGCCGCCCGGTCCGGCAGTTGTGCGGCATCGGCCGCCAGCAGATCGCTTTCCGCCTCGTCCGGCGCGGTGCCGTCCAGCGCCAGCACCGCATCGACGATGGGACCGTAGCCGGTGCAGCGGCACAGATTGCCGGCCAGCAGATCGTTGACGCCGTCCCGGTCGGGCCGCTCGCCGTCCAGCCAGGCGGCCCAGGCCGACATGACGAAGCCGGGCGTGCAGAAACCGCATTGGGAAGCGTGCCGGTCGACGAAGGCGCGCTGCACCGGATGGGCGCCGGCGGCGCGGTTCAGGCCCTCGACCGTCGTCACCGACCGGCCGTGCACCATGGGCAGGAACAGGATGCAGGCATTGGCAGCGCGGTGGCGCACCGCGCCGTCCGCCGTCCGCTCGCCCAGCACCACGGTGCAGGCGCCGCAATCGCCCTCGGCGCAGCCTTCCTTGGTACCGGTCAGCCGCTTGTGGCGGCGCAGATATTGCAGCAGGGTCGTCGTCGGCGGGATGTCCGAAACCCGCTCCGCCGCACCGTTGAGCAGGAAGGCGATGGCGCCCGTCATGCGCCTCAGCTTCCGCGATAGGTGGTGTAGCCGTAGGGCGAGATCAGCAGCGGCACGTGATAGTGCTCGTCCGGCGCGGCGATGCCGAAGCGGATCGTCACCGCATCCAGAAACGGCGGATCGGCGAGCGCGACCCCGCGCGCCCGGAAATAGGCGCCGACGGCAAAGGTGAGCTCGTATATGCCGGCGACGAAGGTGTCGCCCTTCAGCAGGGGCCCGTCGCAGCGCCCGTCGTCGTTGGTCAGCGTTTCGGCCAGCCGCACGGTGCCGCCGCCCTCCAGCCGGTCCAGCGTCACGGCGATGCCGGCGCCCGGCCGGCCGGCGGCCGTATCCAGAACATGTGTGGTCAGACGGCCCATCGCACGCCCATCGCAGCCTGGCTGCGCCCCGGTTTCCTGTTGCCCGATCCGGCACTATGCGCCGATTTGTGCCGGTCTGACAATCCGCTGGCGCCGGCGTCCCGGCGATTCCGCCGCGAGCGGAATTGCCCTACAATATGCCGGCCCCTTGGCCTTCGCCGCTCCTTTTCCCGCCGTCGATACTGTCTCGCCCGATGCTGTCTCCCCGTCCTTCGACTCTCGACCGCGCGGCCTTCGTCGCGGCCTATGGCGGTGTCTACGAGCATTCGCCCTGGGTGGCGGAGGCGCTGTTCGATGCCGGCCTCACGGCTGCGGACGACAGCGCGGCGGCGCTCGCCGCCCGCATGGCGCAAACGGTCGAGGCGGCGGAAGACGGCGCGAAGCTGGCGCTGCTGCGCGCCCATCCGGAGCTCGCCGGCCGGCTGGCGGTGGCCGGCGCGCTGACGGCGGATTCGACCGCCGAACAGGCGTCGGCCGGCCTCGACCGCTGCACGCCGGAGGAGTTCGCGGAATTTCATGCCCTCAACGGGCGCTATCGCGCCCGCTTCGGCTTCCCCTTCATCGTCGCGGTGCGCGGGCTGGGCCGGCAGGACATTCTCGCCGCCTTCCGCCGCCGCGCCGGCAACGACCGGGCGGCCGAATTCGCCGCCGCGCTGGCCCAGGTCCACCGCATCGCCCGCCTGCGGCTGGAGGCGATGGAAGGCTAGCCGGCCGTGCGGTACGGTTCGCCAGAGTCCCAAATGCCCGATACGCCCTCAAGCCTGGCGTCGAGTTCGGCTTTCACACCGGCGACGCTGGTACTCGCCATCCAGCCCGGACGTCCAGAGAAGCGAGGAATGTGTCTTTGCCCGTACAAAGGCGTTTTTCAATTGAATCAATGCTGCTACGAATTTCACTGTTTATCAGATCGAAAAAGAAGAGCCAGAGCATCGCTTATAACAATATAAAGAAATAAATTAGCAGCAAATGCATAAACGATCTGAAGCATTGGACCAATGCCGTAGATCGAAGAGAATGTTGCACGATATTCAAAGAGTCTTCCAATGCCTCCGGCTGGTGACTGATTTACTATTTGTAAAGGACCATCAAAAAATACATCAATATAAGCACTATAGCCCAAATAGGCGCCGAAAAAAATTATAGGCCACCATATCACTAAATTCAGCCTGCCAGTAATATTGGCCATTTTATCGCGAACATACGCCAGATCATTTCTGTTCATCTTAATCAAATGGTTCAAAACAAAAAAGAAAGAAGCAACACAATAAAGGCTGACAAATACAACAATAGGAACCGCAATGCTGGACTTTGAATGAAGTCCTAAATCAGTATTTGTGATCAAATCGCAATGCACTACAGCTTTGGGAAGGAGCCAATTCGATACACCAATGAAAACAGTATTTTTGCAAAGCCCTTGTGAATTCAAAATCGGCGTAAAATAATCGTGAAACATATATATCAGAGCGGCAAGAGCGATAGAAATTGCTGTAAACATATATAAATTATGGAAAAATCTCTTCTCTTTGCGCTTATGGATATAGAAGGCTTTCTTGCCCCTTGATGAATAATTCCAATTCCCCGCAGATTCTCTATAGTGCTTGTCAATCATTGTCAGGCATTCCAAGCGACAGACAGTAAATCACTCCTCTGTCCTCCAGCCTCGTCATCGCATCGACTAATGCGCCCTTATGAAAGTATACCCTGACTCGCCGGTATCGGGTATCGCGATCTATGTGACCGTGTGTCGCGAAATTTCCGTTCGATCCGTAGAATTACGCCAATCCGCTCGCCGCCGCGCTGGCCCAGGTCCACCGCATCGCCCGCCTGCGGCTGGAGGCGATGGAAGGCTAGCCGGCGACGCCGAAGCTTCCTCCGCCGCCCTTCTCACCGCCGCCATTCGCTATCCTGGCCCTGGGCGATCACGTCGCCGCGGACGTGCTGGGTGCGGGCGATCCGGGCCGAGATGGCGTCGGCGTCGCTGCGCCTGATGGCACGGCGCAGGGCCGACAGGTCTTCGGTGAAGCGGTCGAGCATTTCCAGCACGGCCTCCCGGTTGGTCAGGAACACGTCGCGCCAGAATTCCGGCCTCGTGGCGGCGATGCGGGTGAAGTCGCGAAAGCCGCCGGCCGAGAATTTGACCACTTCGGCCTGCACATCCTCCTCCAGCTCGGTCGCCGTGCCGACGATGGTGTAGGCGATGACGTGGGGCAGGTGCGAGGTCATGGCGAGCACCAGATCGTGGTGCCGGGCATCCATGATCTCGATCCGCGAGCCGGCGGCGCGCCACAGGCCGGCGACCGTGGCGACGGCCTCCGGGTCGGTGCCCGCCGGCGGCGTCAGAATGCACCAGCGGTCGGCGAACAGCTCGGCAAAGCCGGCGTCCGGGCCGGAGAATTCCGTTCCGGCGATCGGATGGCCGGGCACCATATGGACCCCGGCCGGCAGGCCGGCGCCGAGGGTCGCGATGGCAACCTGCTTGGCCGAGCCGACATCGGTCACGATGGCGCCCGGCTTCAGGTGCGGGCCGATGGCCTGCGCCAGTCCGGCATAGCCGCCGAGATGAATGGCGACGACGACGAGATCGGCGCCGGCGACCGCGGCCGCCGGATCCGCCTCCGCCCGGTCGACGATGCCGAGTTCGAGGATGCG
Organism: Alphaproteobacteria bacterium; assembly: GCA_965221475.1. Taxonomy (GTDB): domain Bacteria; phylum Pseudomonadota; class Alphaproteobacteria; order Bin65; family Bin65; genus Bin65. Next base: position 2,903,947 of record OZ244891.1, read on the forward strand.
CGACCGGGTTTCGGCGCGGCGGGCGCAGCCGACCAGCTCGTCGGCCAGCCGCTCGCGCCGCAGCACCCGGAGCAGGGACGAGCCGATCAGGCCGGTGCCGATGACCGCGACCCGGCCGAAATGCGGCGGGGCGGCGCTCATCGGCCGGCGAAGCGCCTGAGCGAGGCGACAACGGCGCGCATCTCGCTCTCCAGGCCGATGGTGATGCGCAGGAATTCGGGCAGGCCATAGCCGGCAACCGGCCGCGGGATGATGCCGTCCTGCTTCAGATGGGCCTCCGCCGCGGCGGCATCGCGGCCTTCTTCGGCCGGAAAGCCGACCAGAACGAAATTGCCGATGCTGGGCAGGACGGTCAGCCCGATTGCCTCGACCTGCTCGGCGAACCAGGGCAGCCAGATATCGTTATGGGCGCGCGCCCGGTCGATATGGGCGACATCGTCCAGCGCCGCCAGCGCTGCCGCCTGGGCGGCCGCGTTGACGTTGAACGGCCCGCGCGTCCGGTGCAGCGCGTCGCACACCGAGGGCGCGGCATGGCACCAGCCGATGCGCAGGGCGGCCAGGCCGTAGATTTTGGAGAAGGTGCGCATCGTCACGACATTCTCGTGCGTCCGGGAAAGTTCCAGCCCGGCGCTGTAATCGTTGCGGGTGACATATTCGGCATAGGCCGCATCGATAACGAGCAGGACATGCGGCGGCAGGCCGGCATGGAGGCGGCGGATTTCGTCGGCGGTGACGTAGCTGCCGGTCGGGTTGTTGGGATTGGCCAGGAAGACGATCTTCGTCCGGTCGGTCGCGGCTTCGAGCATGGCGTCGATATCGGTCCGGTAGTCCCGTTCCGGCGCCATCACCGGCGCCGCGCCGGCGGCCAGCGTCGCAATCGGATACATGGCGAAGCCGTGCCGGCTGAACAGCACCTCGTCGCCCGGCCCGGCATAGGCCCTGGTGAGCAGGGCGATGATCTCGTCGCTGCCATTGCCGACGACGATGCGGTTCGGGTCGATACCGTGCTGCGCGCCCAGCGCCCGGCGCAGCGCCGCCGCGCCGCCATCGGCATAGCGGTGCAGCGAATCCTTCGCCGCGGCGTAGGCGGCAACGGCCTTCGGGCTCGGCCCCAGCGCGCTCTCGTTGCTGGCCAGGCGGATCGGCTCGGCAATGCCGGGCAGCGTGCCTTCGCCGCCGACATAGGCGGCGATCTTCATGATGCCCGGTTTCGGCTCCGGCCGGGCTTGCGGGCGCGATTCGGCAGCGCTCATGGCGCAGGCTCCATATTTAACGGTGGGAGGCGGCCGGCGGCGCTCCCCCGGTGCGGCGGGGCCGGCCGGTCGGGAACGTTTCGCCGGCGCCGGCAGTCTAGCGCCCCCGGCGCCGCCATGGCCATGCCCCGCCGGGACCGAAAGGTCGCGATGGCCGGCGCTTCGCTGCGGGCCCCGCTGCTACCGGGCGGATCGCGAATCGGGCGGCGTGGCCCCGATCTCCAGCGGCGCCGGCAGCCGGCCGAGATACAGCACCGGTACGTCCGCCGCCGGCCCGGCGGCGCGGATATCGGGCGGGGGATCGCCGGCAATCTCCCCGTCGATGGCAAGAACGGCCCGGCCGTCGGCCAGCCGGCACAGGGTTTCGACCGCCGGATCGTCCGGCACCGCGGCCGGATCGGCGAGCACGATGGCGAGGTCCGCGCCGCTCGCCTCCTCAAGGCCGCGGCCGACCGCGATCCAGCGGCCGCCCGGCAGGGTGAAGGGCAGGCGCCACAGCAGGGCGCAGTCCGCCCGCGCCGCCAGCAGCTCTGCCGCCGCCTGCCAGGCGGCGCCGTCGCCGGCCGGGAACAGCCCGATATCCGCCAGCCCGTTGGCGACATCGAGCACCGGGCCGGCCGCCCAGGCATAGCGCTGGCTGGCGCCGAAATGCAGCCGGGCCGCCTGTTCCGCCGCGCTGTCCGCCGTGGCGACGGTGAGCGGCTGCTGCACGGCGATGGAGGCGCCGATCAGCTCGCGCCACACCGCATGAATCGCCGCCGCGTCGTCCGGCCGGTCGTGGCCGGCGATCAGCTTGCGGATCAGCGACGCCTCGCGCCCCGGCCGGTGTACCGGTGCGGCGGCGGTCGCGCCTTCTGCAGTCTTGGCGGCGCCGACCCGTTCGGCGATCTGCATCCGCTCGGCAATGGCTTCGAGCAGCCGCGCATCGACCGCATCGATCTGTGCGCGCAGTGCGGCGAGGCTGTCGGCGGGCGGCGGGGCGGTCTGTTCGCGCTTCGCAGGCATTGGGCGGCCGGGCGTGGGGGGACGGTCGGAGCCGGATCGGCCTCCTCCCCCTACACCGGCCGGGCCCGTGTCGTCCACGGCGGCGCCGTCTCGACAACCGCCCGGCGGATGCCATATCAGCGCTCCGAGCCCCGTGCCTGCGAGCGGATGCGCCCATGCCGATCAAGATTCCCGACGACCTGCCCGCCGCCAACATCCTGCAGAAGGAGGGGGTGGACGTGATGCACGAGCAGGATGCGGTCCGGCAGGATATCCGGCCGCTGCGCCTCGCCCTGCTCAACCTGATGCCGAAGAAGGTGGAGACCGAAACCCAGCTTTCGCGCCTGATCGGGGCGAGCCCGCTGCAGGTTGAGATGACGCTGGTCTCGCCGTCCGGCTATGTCCCGTCGAACACGCCGCAGGAGCACATGCTCGCCTTCTACAAGCCGTGGGAGACGATCCGCGAGCAGAAGTTCGACGGGCTGATCGTCACCGGCGCCCCGGTCGAGGAGATCGAGTTCGAGGAGGTGAAATACTGGGACGAGCTCGAGGCGATCATGGAGTGGGCGAAGACCCACGTTCATGCCAGCTTCAACATCTGCTGGGGCGCCCAGGCGGCGCTCTACCACAATTACGGCGTGCCGAAATATCTGCTGCCGCGCAAGCTGTCGGGCATTTTCGCCCACCGGGTGGCCCGGCGGACCGACCCGATGGTGCGCGGCTTCAACCATGTGCTGCCGGTGCCGGTCTCGCGCTACACGGAATGCCGGGCGCGGGACATCGAGAAGCACGATGCGCTGCAGATCGTGCTCGAATCCGACGAGGCCGGAGTCTGCATGGTGACCGACCGGGCATTGAACGCGGTCTACATGTTCAATCATCTCGAATACGATTCGCGCACGCTCTACAACGAATATGTCCGCGATATCGAGGCCCGGCCGGATACGGTGCGCATCCCGGAGAATTATTTTCCCGGCGACGATCCGTCCAAGACGCCGCGCAACAGCTGGAAGGCGCACGGCCATCTGCTGATGGGCAACTGGATCAACAAGCTGTACCAGACGACGCCGTTCGACCTCGACCGCATCGGGCGTTCGTGACCCGGCAGCCTCTTCCGGCCCGCCTCCCGCCGGGCGGCGGGAGGCGCCGGCGCTGCCATCGTGTCCGATTGACAGATCGGCCGGCGCTTTCCTAGCCTTTTGAGCGATTTTGGGCGCGGTCGCGCGCGCCGGGCCGGACGCACTGTCCGGTGGGTGGGCCGCAGTGGCGAGGAGGACCGGACGATGCGATCCATGAGGCAATTCCTGGGGGTGCTGGCCGTGCTCCCCCTGCTCCTGGCCGGTCCGGCAATGGCCGATAATCAGCACAAGGTGATGGCTGTCGCGGTCAATGTGGTTGGTGAAGGCGCCGATGAGCAGCTGGGAAATGTCAGGGCGGTCAGGCTTTTGGACCCGACCGCTCCCTCCTACGAACGGTGTCGGCAGGGAGCCGATCTCGTAAACAGCCGACAAAAAGTGCAGATTTCAATGGGGGGTACAGAAAGTCTCAAATGGCAATTCGTATGCTACAAGGCGTCTGCGACCGTACTTGAGGATATCGCGCTGGACATTTGTGGCAAGGCCCTGCCCCTGTATGTCCGAACCTGTCAGTTCCTGGTCTACAAGAAGCCAATTCTCCGCAAGGCCGGTTCGCCCGGCAGCATCGTAGACTTGCAATAGGCGCCTGACAGCGCGCCGACCTCAGCCGCGCTGCGGCGTCCGGGCCGTGGCCGGGCGGGGCGCGGCGGCGAGCCGGCGCAGGGGCGCGCGCACCGGCAGCGGGATGGCGGAATAGACCTGCTTGCTCGCCTCGGTGAGGATGACGCCGGCCACCGGGCCGAGCCAGCGCTCGCCGATCCGCTCCCAGGCGTGGGCAGTGGAAAGGATCGCGCGCCGGCGGACCGGCGGGGCGAACAGGGCGGCCTCGCTGCGCATCGGCGTGAACTGCGCTTCCCGCAGCAGGCGGCGGAGCTGGCCTTCTGAGAACGGGTGGCCCTGGCCGAACGGCGTGCGCTCCAGCCGGGCCCAGATGCCGCGCCGGTTGGGCGCCGCCACGATCATGCGGCCGCCGTCGGCCAGCACGCGCCAGCATTCCGCCAGCATCGGCCGCACCGCCTCGCTCGCCTCGACAGCGTGGATCAGCAGCAGCCGGTCGATGGTGCGGTCGGGCAGGGGGAACAGCGTCTCGTCGGCCAGGCCGACGGCCACCCGGCCCTCCACCGTCCATTGCAGGATGCCCTGCTGCGGCGGCATCAGGGCGCAGACCCGCACCGCCTCGCTCTGGAAGCGGTGCAGATAGGGCGTGGCATAGCCGAAGCCGAGCACCGTCGCCCCGCCGACATTGGGCCACATCAGGCGGAGCTTGCGCCGGATCAGGCGCTGCGCCATCCGGCCGGTCGGCGAGGCATAGAAGGCATGCAGGTCGGCAACGTCGGTCCACATGGCGGCTACCATATGGGGCGGGCCCGGCGGCGGGCAACGCCCGGCGGGCGGCGTCCGGCATGGAGCCGGGGCGGTTGGCTCCGTCCGGGCGCGGTGCTAGATGAGGCGGCATTCCGCGCCCGTCATCCGGAGTCGCCCGCCATGTCCCGGCTTGAGATCGTCCGCATTCCCGTGCTCAACGACAATTATGTCTGGCTCGCCCACGAGCCGGAGCAGGGGCTGACGGCGGTCGTCGATCCCGCAGTGGCCGAGCCGCCGCTGGCCGAGGCGGCCCGGCGCGGCTGGACGGTCACCCACATCCTCAATACCCATCACCATGGCGACCACACCGGCGGCAACCGGGCGATCAAGGAAGCGACCGGCTGCACCATTGTCGGGCCGCGCGCCGACCGGGCGCGCATTCCCGGCATCGATATCGCGCTCGGCGACGGCGACAGCTACTATCTGGGCGCCGCCCGCGCCGAAATCTTCGATGTGCCCGGCCACACGCGCGGCCATATCGCCTTCTGGTTCGCCGGCAGCGATGCGCTGTTCTGCGGCGATACCCTGTTCGTGCTCGGCTGCGGCCGCCTGTTCGAGGGCACGCCGGCGCAAATGTGGAACAGCCTCGGCAAACTGCGCGCCCTGCCGGACAGCGCCAGCGTCTACTGTGCTCACGAATACACCCAGGCCAATGCCCGCTTCGCCGTGACGGTCGATCCGGCGAATGCCGATCTGGCCGCCCGCGCCGCCGAGATCGACCGCCTGCGCGCCGCCGGCGAGGCGACGGTGCCCGGCCGGCTCGGCACCGAGAAGCGCACCAACCCGTTCCTGCGCGCCGACGATGCCGGCCTCGCTGCCGCCATCGGCCTGGCCGGCCGGCCGCCGGTCGAGGTCTTTGCCGAAGTGCGGCAGCGCAAGGATGCATTCCGGGGCTGATCGCCGATGGCGCGCCTGCCCCGGCCCGACTGTCTGCCGGTCCGCTGCGGACCGGCTCTTTGCAGGATGAAACCATGAAACTGTTTGCCGCCGCCGCTTCCCCGTTCGTGCGCAAGGTGCGCGTCGCCGCGATGGAATGCGGGCTCGACGACCGGATCGAGGTGCATTTCGTGACGACGGCGCCGAACCGGCCGGACGCCGGGCTGGCCGCCGTCAACCCGGTGAAGAAAATCCCGACCCTGGTGACCGGCGACGGCGCCGTGCTCTACGATTCCGGCGTCATCACCGACTATCTGAACGAAGCGGCCGGCTACCGGCTGATGCCGGCGGAGGGCGCGGCGCGCTGGGAGGCGAAGCGGCAGGAGGCGCTGGCCGACGGCGCGATGGATGCCGCCGTGGCCTGCCGCTATGAGGCGGCCGTGCGCCCGGCGGACAAGCAGTGGGAGGGCTGGATCGAAGCCCAGCTCGGCAAGCTGGATGCGGCGCTCGACCGGATGGATGCCGAGGCGGCGACGCTCGGCGATCCGGCCGCGGCGGCAACCGGGCTCGGCGCCATCGCCTTCGCCTGCGCGCTCGGCTATCTCGATTTCCGCTTTGCCGACCGCGACTGGCGCACCGGCCGCCCGGCGCTTGCCGCCTGGTTCGCCGTCTATGCCGACCGCCCGGCGATGCAGGCGACCGTGCCCCGGGCGTAAGCCCCGGCGCGGCCGGCCGGTCAGCGCCGGCGCGCGCGCGACAGGGCGACGATGCGCAGCGTCTCGCTCCACAGCCGATAGGGGCCGAGCTCGTCGGCATCGACCCAGCGGGCGCAATCGGCATCGCTGGCGCCGGCCGCCTCGCCGCCGATCCAGTCGGCATCGAAATCGACCAGCGTATAGTGCAGGGCGACGGCGCCGGTTTCGTCGCGCCGGATCGTATCGACGACATCGAGCAGGGCGCCGAGGCGGATTTCCACCCCGGTTTCCTCGCGGACCTCGCGGATCGCGGTCTCGCGCACCGTTTCGCCGAGTTCCTGGCGCCCGCCCGGCAGGCTCCAGCGGCCGCGCATCGGCGGCTTGCCGCGCCGGATCAGCAGCAGCCGGTCGCCCCGCCAGACGACGACGCCGACGCCGACCACCGGCCGCTCCCGGCGGCCGGGCGGAGCGGGCGCAGCGCTATCTTCCGGCGGCGCGGGGGTCACCGGCAGGGCCTCATGCCGGCGCCGCGCAATAGACCAGCGCCACGGTGAGCCGCCGGCGCAGGGCGGCGCCGATGCTGGCGAAGTTCCGGCCGTCGATCCGGTCCCGCCTGCCGCCGCCCTGTCCGGCCCCGATGCCGCTGCCGACGCCGGACCGGTCGAGCGCCGATGCGATGGAGCTGAGCGCGGTGGTGTAGATGCGGCCGCGCCGCTTCGACCCGGCGACGGTGACGCCGACGATGGCGCCGTTCGCATCCAGGGCCGGGCCGCCGCTGATGCCGCCCAGACCGCCATGACTGTCGGGCACGCGAACCCGGTCCGCCCACGCCACGACCGGTTCGACAACGTGATAGCGGCCGACCGAGCGCATCTGCCGCCGGCCGATCAGGACGGACTGGACGGCGGCCGGCTTGCCGCCGGGAAAGCCGAAATGGAAGCCGGTCTGGCCGCGCCTGAGCTTCTGCCGGGTCAGCGCCAGCGCCGCCGCGCCGGCGCGGGTCTGCAGGATGGCGAGATCGGCGCGCGGGTGGATGTAGGTCCGGTCCACCCGCAGGCCCCGGCGCGGTTCAGTCACGATCAGCACGCGGGCGCAGCCATCGACGACATGGCGCGCGGTCATCCAGGTGCCCCGGCGGTCGAGGGAGAAGGCGGTGCCGATGGAGTTCCGCGTCTCTGCCGGGATCGCGACCCGGAAGGCCGGATCGCGGACCGAGGGCGCATCCAGGCTGTCCCGGCCGGCATCCTGCAGCGGCGGCTGCCGCGCCACGGACCGTTCGAAACGGCCCGGCTCCGGCCGGCGCAGCCGGTCGTCCTCCCGCGCCGGGCCGGCGCCGCCGCGCGCCAGCATCAGGTCGGCGAGGCCGACCGCCACGATGAACAGGACAGAGGCGATGGACAGGCGCGTCATCGGCCGCCGGCGCTGCGGCTACACGGCGATGGCCGCGGCATTGATCGCGCCGACCGAGATTTTGGCGCTGGCCAGCAGCACGGCGGCGCCGGTCTCGCCGTCCTCGATGCGCTTCGGCAGGCCCTGCAGGACGAGGTCCACCACCTTGAACACCGCCATCTGGAGAATGACGATGAGGACGCCCCAGAGCACGATGTCCCACAGATTGACGCTGCCGCGCAGGGTGATCGCCAGCGGGATCGCCATGCCGAGGATGGCGCCGCCCAGCGCAATGCCGGCGGCGCCGTTGCCGGCGCGGATCTGGGCGATATCCTCATACGGCGTCATGCGCATATAGAGCGCGACGCCGACAACCAGCATGGCGATGGTCACGCCGGCATGCAGCAGCAGGAACGGCGCCCCGCTCAAAATACTCTGCAAAACCGCATCCATGCTCCCCCCGCTCTCCCGCGCTTCAACGCCGGCCACAACATAAACCCACCGCCCGCCCGATACCAGCGGCCGGCCTTTGTGTCGGCTTGTCTTTGGCGCTGCCCTTGTATCTATATCTGCGCCACGGCCGCGCTTCGGCGCGTCCGGCCCGTTTTCCGCAAGGCACGACCGGAACATTGCCATGAGCGAACGCTACGATGTCATCGTTATCGGCGCCGGGCCCGGCGGCTATGTCTGCGCCATCCGCTGCGCCCAGCTCGGCATGCGCGTCGCGGTGGTCGAGCGGCGCGAAACGCCGGGCGGGACCTGCCTGAATGTCGGCTGCATTCCGTCCAAGGCGCTGCTGCAGAGCTCGGAGAAATTCGCCGAGGCGCGGCACGGGCTGGCCGATCACGGCATCCGCGCCACCGCGACCCTCGACCTGGCGGCCATGATGGCGCGCAAGGACGGCGTGGTCGAACGGCTGACCGGCGGCGTCGCCTTCCTGTTCCGCAAGAACGGCATCGACCGGCTCGAGGGCCATGGCCGGCTCGCCGGCGCGGGCACGGTCGAGGTCGGCGGCACCCGCTACCGGGCCGGGCATATCGTCATCGCGACCGGCTCCGAGGTCATGCCGCTGCCCGGCGTCGCCATCGACGAGAAGCGCATCCTGTCGTCGACCGGCGCGCTGGCGCTCGATGCCGTGCCGAAGACGCTGGCGGTGATCGGCGCCGGCTATATCGGCCTGGAGATGGGCTCGGTCTGGGCCCGGCTGGGCGCGCAGGTGACCGTGATCGAGGCGCTCGACCGCATCCTGCCGGGCATGGACGGCGAGATCGCCCGGCAGGTCCAGCGCATCCTGAAGAAGCAGGGCCTGGAATTCCGCCTCGGCCGCAAGGTGGCGGGCGTGCAGACGAACCGGAACGGCGCGAGCCTGACCGTCGAGCCGGTCGGCGGCGGCGATGCCGAGACGGTGAAGGCGGCGCGCGTGCTGGTCGCCATCGGCCGGCGGCCGTTCACCGGCGATCTCGGCCTCGATACCGTCGGCATCGAAACCGACGCGCGCGGCTTCATCCCGGTCGATGGCCGCTACCGGACTACGGCAGAGGGCGTCCATGCCATCGGCGATGTCGTCCCCGGCCCGATGCTGGCCCACAAGGCGGAGGAGGAGGGCGTGGCCCTGGCCGAAATCCTCGCCGGTCAGGCCGGGCATGTGAATTACGAAACCGTGCCCGGCATCGTCTACACCGCGCCGGAAATCGCCTCGGTCGGCCGGACGGAGGAGCAGCTGAAGGAGGCGGGGACGGTCTACCGGGTCGGCAAATTCCCGTTCTCGGCCAACAGCCGGGCGATCTGTACCGGCGAGACCGACGGGCTGGCGAAAATCCTTGCCGACGCCGCGACCGGGCGCATCCTCGGCGCCCATATCGTCGGGCCGGAAGCCGGCAACACGATCCATGAGGTGGTGAACGTCATGGAATTCGGCGGCTGCGCGGAGGACCTCGCCCGCTGCTTCCACGCCCATCCGACCTATAACGAAGCGGTCCGCGAGGCGGCGCTGGATGTGGACGGCGGGGTGCGCCAGCGCTGATTTGCCGGTGCGGCCGGGCGGCCGTCACGCACCCAGGCTGTCGATGATCGGGCAGTCGGGCCGGTCGTCGCCGCGGCAGGCTTCGACCAGATGGGCGAGCTCGTCGTGCAGCGATTGCAGCTCGCGCTGCTTCTGCGCGATCTCCGCCAGCCGCCGGGCGGCGATGCGCTTCACATCGGCGCTGGAGCGCTGCCGGTTGCCGTAGAGATCGAGCAGTTCCCGGCACTCTTCCACGGCGAAGCCGAACTCCCGCGCCCGGCGGACGAAGACCAGCTTGCGCAGCGCGGCGGAATCGTAGCGCCGGTAGCCGCTCGCCGAGCGCGCCGGCGCCGGCACCAGGCCGATATCCGAATAGTAGCGCACCGTCTTCACCGGCAGGCCGGCGGCTTGCGACACGGCGGATATATTCACGATCCGGCTCCTTGACTTTCCAGCTGCTGGAAAGATTAGCTTGCTCTTGAGGGCAAGGCAACGGGTGCGAACATGGTCGCCATCGCCGCAAGATTCGCCATCGACTGGCGATGCCGCCACACCTGGCGGGCCGCGTCGTACAACACGATGTGGTGCCTGATCGGCTGCGCCATCGGCGATCTGGGCACCATCGCCTTTTTCCAGTTCACCGGCATCCCGTGGCCGACTCTGGCGATCATGATTCTGGCCATCGTCAACGGGCTGCTGACTTCCATCGCGCTCGAAACCTGCATCCTGTTGCGCCAGATGGGCTTGCGGGCCGCGTTCAGCACCGCCATTGGCATGTCGTTCATCTCGATGATCGCCATGGAGACGGCGATGAATGTCGCCGATGTGGCGCTGACCGGGGGCGCGATGCTCACCTGGTGGGTCGTGCCGGTCATGCTGCTGGTCGGGTTTCTCACCCCGCTGCCCTACAATTACTGGCGGCTGAAAGCGCTGGGCCGGGCATGTCACTGAAGCGGCCCGCCATCGCGCTCCTGCTGGCCGCTTCCTTCGCGGCCGGCGCCTATCTGGCTCTCGGCGGGCCGGAGCGCGGGGCCGGCCCCGGCTCCGGCACGCCGTCGGGGCAGGGAGCCGGCGCGGACGCGCCGCCGCTGGTCGCCGTCAGCCTGCCCGAATCCCTGTCGGCCGGGGCGCAGGCCGGCGAGCGGCTCTTTGCCGACAAATGCGCTTCGTGCCACGGCCGCAACGCGGCCGGCCGGCAGGGCGTCGCGCCGCCGCTGGTTCATATCGTCTACGAGCCCGGCCATCATGGCGACGAGTCGTTCCAGCGCGCGGTGGCTTTGGGCGTGCGGGCCCATCACTGGCCGTTCGGCAACATGCCGCCGGTCGAGGGCCTGTCGCGCGCCGAGGTCGCCCGCATCGTCGCCTATGTCCGGGAACTGCAGCGGGCGAACGGCATCGAGTGACACAACTTTTGCGCGCGGCAGCGCGAGGGAGGCAGATCGTGAGACGAACCGCTGGACAGCTTTTCCTGGCCGCGCTGGTCGTCGCCCTGACCGCCTCGACCGCGGCGGCGCATTCCAGGATCGTCGCGACGGTCCCGGCCGACGGGGCGATGCTGGCGCAGGCCCCGGCGCGCATCGTGCTCGCATTCGCCAATCCTCTTCGCCTGACCGGGGTCCGGCTGGTCCGGGGCGACCGCCCGGCGGTCGATCTCCGGCCGGGCGGCGGGAAGGCGTTTGCCACCCGGTTCGAGATTCCATTGCCCGGCGCCGGCGGGGAAGGGGGCAGGGGCCGCTACCGGATCGAATGGCGCGGCCTTTCGGCGGACGGCCATGCCATGCGCGGCCGCTTCGCCTTCCGGGTGGAGTGACCGATGCCGGACCTCTGGGAACTGCTCGCGATCCTTTTCCGCTTCCTGCTCTATCTCGGCGTGCTGGGGAGTACAGGATCGGTCATGGTGCGCCTCGCCTTCCCGCGCGAGACCGGCAGCATCGACCGGACGATCGGGCGCGATGCCGGCGCGCTGGCGCTGCTCGCGCTGATCGCCGCCGGCCTCGGCTTCCTCCTCGGCTGCGCGAGGATGGCGGGCGGCATCGCCGGCGCGGCCGATGTGGAAATGCTCGGCCTGCTCTGGCGCTCGCCGGCCGGTACGCAGCTCGTGCTGCTGGTATCGGGGGCGGTGCTGATGCTGTGCGGGCTGCGCGTTGCCGCGGCCGGCCGGCGGATCGGCCTGTGGATCGCGCTTGCCGGCGGCGTTCTCGCCCTGTGGTCGTTTGCGCGCGCCGGGCATGTGCCGGATGCCGGGCCCTCCGGGCTTCAGGCCGTGCTCGTCGTGCATCTGGCCGCGGCCGCTTTCTGGATCGGCGTTCTGGCGCCGCTGCGCCGGCTGGCCGGGGGCTCCGAAAGCCTGACCGATGCGGCGCAGCTCGGCCGCCGCTTCGGCCGCATCGCCGCCTTCACCGTGCCCGTGCTGATCGTTGCCGGCGGCTTCATGGTCTTTCGCCTGCTCGGCGGCCCGCCGGACCCGGCCACCGGCTACGGCCTCACCCTGATCGCCAAATTCGCTGGCGTGGCGGTTCTGCTCGGCGCGGCGGCGGCCAACAAGCTGCGCTTCGTGCCGGCCCTCGGCCGGGGCGACCGGCGGGCGGCGGCCCGTCTGCGCGGCTCCATCGCCGTGGAATGGCTGGCGGTTTGCGCCATCCTGCTGGCGACTGCCATCCTGACGACGCTGCAGCACGTGCCGCAATAGGCGGCGACCTACCGGGGATTGCGGTGCCCGCCGGCCTGGAGCCGGCCGGGGGGAGCTTTCGGGCGCTACGACGCCGACGAAATGCCCTTGCCGTCCAGATATTGCTGCAGCTCGCCCTCCTCGAACATTTCGCGGACGATGTCGCAGCCGCCGACGAACTCGCCCTTGACATAGAGCTGCGGGATGGTCGGCCAGTTGCTGTAGGCCTTGATGCCCTCGCGCATTTCCATGTCGTCGAGCACGTTCACGCCTTTGAACTTGACGCCGACATGCGACAGGATCTGAACGACCGCTGCCGAGAAGCCGCATTGGGGAAACACCGGCGTTCCCTTCATGAACAGGACGACGTCCTGCCCGTCGATCTCGGTCTTGATGCGCTCGGAAACCGGCGCACCGGCAGCGGCAGCCTGGGTCATGACAGGGTCCTCATCGGATGTCGTCGGGATCGGTTTGCGTTTGAACAGCCCGAACATGGCGGTCCGCCTCAGCCGTTCGGCACGCTGGTGGTGAGCGCAAGGGCGTGCAGCACGCCGCCCATCCGGCCGTCGAGCGCGGCATAGACCATCTGGTGCTGCTGCACCCTGGTTTTGCCGGCGAATTCGGCCGAGACGATCCGGGCGGCGTAATGGTCGCCGTCGCCCGCCAGGTCCTGGATGGTCACAAGGGCGTCGGGCAGGGCCTGTTTGATCAGGGCCTCGATCTCGCGTGCGTCCATGGCCATGGGGTGCAGCGCTCCGGCGGTCGGCGGTCGATCAGGATCGGGAGGCCGCGGCGCCAGGCCCCGAACCGTCCATCCAGGCGGGCATCCAGCCCTCATGCGCCTCCCGGAGGCGCGCAAGCGATATAGGGCGGCCCCGGCGAAGGGTCAACGAACGGGTCGCAACGGTGCGGCCGATCACCTGCGCCGGCACGCCGGCGGTTCGCGCCGCAGCCATCGCCGCCGCCCCGTCGGCGGTTTCGAGCAGGTAGCGGCCCTGGTCCTCGCCGAACAGCCAGGCGTGCAGGGGCAGCCCTTCCGGCGGCGCGCCGGTATCGTCGTCGAGGGCGATGCCGGCACAGCCGGCGAGCGCCATCTCGGCCAGCGCCAGCGCCAGGCCGCCGTCGGACAGATCGTGGCAGGCCCGCACGAGGCCGCGGCCGATCAGCAAGCGCACCAGATCGCCGTTGCGCCGCTCCGCCGCCAGATCGACGTCCGGCGGCGGGCCCTCCGCCCGGCCCAGCACGTCGCGCAGATAGACCGAGGCGCCGAGATGCCCCGCCGTCGCGCCGATCAGGACGAGGGCATGGCCCGGCCCCGTTGTGCCCCGGTCGACGGCCGCCTCGCCGTCTTCGAGCACGCCGACGCCGCCGATGACCGGGGTCGGCAGGATCGCCCGGCCGCCGGTCTCGTTGTAGAGCGAGACATTGCCCGACACGACCGGGAAATCGAGCGCGGTACAGGCTTCGGCCATGCCGGCAATGCAGCCGGCGAGCTGGCCCATGACCGGCGGCCGCGTCGGATCGCCGAAATTGAGATTGTCGGTGATCGCCAGCGGCGTGGCGCCGACGGCGGTCAGATTGCGCCAGGCTTCGGCCACCGCCTGCCGGCCGCCCGCCTCCGGGTCCGCCATGCAGTAGCGCGGTGTGCAATCGGTCGCGATGGCGAGGGCGCGGGCGCTGTCCGGCAGGCCGACGACCGCGGCATTGCCGCCCGGCCGGATGCGGGTCCGGCCCATGACGAGATGGTCGTACTGCTCCCAGATCCAGCGCTTGCTCGCCTGGTCCGGGCTGCCGAGCAGGGAGAGCAGGGCGTCTTCCGGGCTGCCGGGCGGCGCGCATCCCGCCGGATCGACCGGCGCCGGGCGCGGCGTCGCCTGCCGGGGCCGGTCGTATTCGGGCGCTTCGGCGACCAGCGGATCGACCGGAATGTCGGCGACGGTCCCGCCGGCCATGCGCACCGTCAGGCGCCCGGTATCGGTAATCCGGCCGATGACGGCAAATTCCAGCTCCCACTTGTCGAAAATGGCGCGGGCCTCGTCCTCGCGGCCCGGCCGGAGGACCATCAGCATCCGCTCCTGGCTCTCGGACAGCAGGATTTCATAGGCCGTCATGGCCGTTTCCCGGGTCGGCACCCGGTCGAGGTCGAGCGCAATGCCGACCCCGCCGCGCGACGACATTTCGACCGAGGAGGAGGTAAGCCCGGCGGCGCCCATGTCCTGGATCGCGACGATGGCGTCGGTCGCCATCAGCTCGAGGCAGGCTTCCAGCAGCAGTTTGCCGGTGAACGGATCGCCGACCTGGACCGTCGGCCGCTTCTGCTCGCTGTCGTCCTCAAAGGTTGCCGAGGCCATGGTCGCGCCATGGATGCCGTCGCGGCCGGTGGGCGAGCCGACATAGACCACCGGATTGCCCGGCCCGGCGGCGGCGGAACGGAAAATCCGGTCGGCCGGGGCGATACCGACGGTCATGGCGTTGACCAGGATATTGCCGTTACAGGCCGGATCGAATTCGCATTCGCCGCCCACGGTCGGCACGCCCATGCAATTGCCATAGCCGGCGATCCCGGCGACGACGCCGGCGACCAGATGGCGCGATTTCGGATGCGCCGGATCGCCGAAGCGCAGCGCGTTCATCGTGGCGATCGGCCGGGCGCCCATGGTGAACACATCGCGCATGATGCCGCCGACGCCGGTCGCCGCGCCCTGATACGGCTCGATGAAGGACGGGTGGTTGTGGCTCTCGATCTTGAAGACGCAGGCCAGGCCGTCGCCGATATCGACGACGCCGGCATTCTCGCCCGGCCCCTCGATAACGTGGGGCGCTTCGGTCGGCAGGATCTTCAGCCATTTCTTCGAGGATTTGTAGGAACAGTGCTCGGACCACATGACCGAGAAGACGCCGAGCTCGGCCAGCGTCGGCTCGCGCCCCAGGATGGCGACCGCGCGGCCGTATTCCGCCGCCGTCAGGCCGTGGCCGGCGACCAGTTCCGCGGTGATGGAGGGGCTGTCGTTCATGCGGCCGGACCGGCTGCTGCGGCGGGGTTCCGGTTGTACGATCCGCCCCGGCACCGGTAAACCGCGCGCGGCGGCGCAGGGCGGCTGCGGCCGGTGCCCGCCCGCCCCCTGCCGCCCTGCATGCCGCCCATGTGCGCCGCCCCCTCGCCATGCGGGGATATCGGCGATATAGCAGCGCCATGGCCCTGCCCCCCGATCCTTCCCGCCCGTCTTCGGCGCTCGCCCGCTTCCCGGTCTATTATGGCTGGGTCGTGCTGGCGGTGGCCTTCGTGACCATGGGGATCGGCGCCAATGTCCGCGTCTCCTTCTCCCTGCTCTTTCCGCCGATCCTCGATGAGTATGGCTGGTCGCGCGGCGATACCGCGGCGATCTTCTCCATGGGCTTTCTGGTCTCGCTCGGCTTCTCGCCCTTTGCCGGGGTGCTGATCGACCGGTTCGGCGTCGGCCGGATCGTCTCGCTCGGCACGCTCATCTGCGCCGGCGGCCTGATGCTGTCCACCGGGGTCGATACGGTATTCGGGCTCGCGCTTACCATGGGCTGCATGACGGTCGGCGGCAGCGTCATGCTCGCCTATGTCACCCACAGCTATTTCCTGCCCTACTGGTTCGTGCGCCGGCGCGGCCTGGCGATCGGCCTGGCCTTCTCCGGCGTCGGGGTCGGGGCGATCCTGCTGATGCCGTGGCTGCAGGGGATCATCGGTGCAGACGGCTGGCGCCGCGCCTGCCAGGCCCTCGCCATTCTGATGGTCGCCCTGGTCCTGCCGCTCAATCTGCTGCTGCAGCGCCGCCATCCCCACGATATCGGCCTGGAGCCGGACGGCGCCAACCGGCCCGGCCGGGCCGCGCGCCGGGCGCCGGTGGATACGGTCGTCGATCCCGCCTGGGCGAACCGCGGGTGGACGCTGAAAGCGGCGGCGCGCACCGGGCGCTTCTGGTGGCTGCACATCAGCTATATCGCCGGCATGTATGCCTGGTATGCGGTGCTGGTGCACCAGACGAGGTTTCTGACCGAAATCGGCATATCGGCCGATCTCGCGGCCTTCGCGCTCGGCCTGGTCGGCCTGACCGGCGTGGCGAGCCAGATCGCCATCGGCTCGCTGTCGGACCGGATCGGGCGGGAATGGGGCTGGACCATCGCCTTTGCCGGCTTTGCCGGCTGCTATGTCATCCTGATTCTCCTGCCCCATGCCCCGATGCTGTGGCTGGTCTGGGTGGCGGTCCTGATGCAGGGGTTGATCGGCTATGGCGCCTCCGCCGTCTATCCGACCGTGCCGGCCGAACTGTTCCACAGCCCGAAATACGGCCAGATTTTCGGTGTCTACGGGGCGACCAGCGGCTTCGGCGCCGCGTTCGGGCCGTGGGCGACCGGCCGGCTCCACGATGCGACCGGTAGCTACGAGGCCGGTTTTGCCGTCGGGCTGGCGGCGGCCATCCTGTCGATCGCCGCCATGTGGCTGGCCGCGCCGCGCCGGGTCCGGCTGGCGGCCGGCCAGGCCGGCCGGCGCGCCCGCCAGGCCGAGGAGAAGGCCGGCCGGGCCGACGCCGGATGAGCGGCGTTCCGGCCCGGCCGCCCGGCATCTTCGCCCGGCTGCCCTTTTATTACGGCTGGGTCGTCGTTGCGGTCGCCTTCGTCACCATCGGCGTCGGCGTGAGCGTGCGCACCGCCTTCTCGCTGCTCTTTCCGCCCATTCTCGAAGAATTCAGCTGGCCGCGCGCCGAGACGGCCGCGATCTTCTCGGTCGGTTTCGCCACCTCAATGCTGATTACCCCCTTTCTCGGCTCGGCGATCAACCGGTTCGGGCCGGGGCTCACCATGGCGGCCGGGTCGATCCTGGTGGGCGGCGGCCTCATCCTCGCCACCGCGGTCGACGACCGGATATTGCTGTTCGCCAGCCTGGGCTCCGGTGTGGTCGGCGGTGCCATCGTTCTGGGCTATACCGGGCATGCCTATCTGATGCCCTTCTGGTTCGTGCGCCGGCGCGGGCTGGCGACCGGCATCGCCTTTTCCGGCGCCGGCATCGGCTCGATCCTGCTGTTCCCCTGGCTGCAGGACATAATCGTCGCCGCCGGCTGGCGCGAGGCCTGCCTGGCGATGGCGCTGATCCTGTTCGCGCTCGTGCTGCCGCTCAATCTGCTGCTGCAGTGCCGCCGGCCGGAGGATATCGGCCTGCAGCCGGATGGCGACGGCCGCCGGGCGGCGGAAGGCAATGGCGGGGCGGCGCCGGCCGGCGGCCCGGCCGGGCAAGGGGCGGCAGAGCCGGCCATCGATCCGGTGGTCGATGCCGAATGGGCCGCGCGCGACTGGTCGCTGGCCGGGGCGATGGCAACGGCGCGCTTCTGGTGGCTCGGCCTCGGCCTCTTTTTCGGCATGTATGTCTGGTATGCCGTGCAGGTCCATCAGACCCAGTATCTGGGCGAGATCGGCTATGCGCCGGGGGCCGCCGCCTTCGCCCTCGGCCTGGTCGGCCTGTTCGGCGTCGTCGGCCAGATCGGCATGGGCGGGCTGAGCGACCGGATCGGCCGGGAATGGGGCTGGACCCTCTCCATCCTCGGCTTCGCGCTCTGCTATGCGGTGCTGCTGGCGATGCGCGACAACCCCGACCGGCTGCTGCTCTGGCTCATGGTGGCGGGGCAGGGCGCGCTCGGCTACGGCCTGTCGTCGATCTTCGGCTCGATCCTGGCCGAGGTGTTCCACTGCCGCCGCTTCGGCCAGATTTTCGGCGCCTTCGGCATGATCATCTCCATCGGCGCCGCCTGCGGCCCGTGGCTCACCGGCGCGCTGCACGACCGAACCGGCAGCTACGATCTCGCCTGGTGGGTCGCGCTGGGCGGCTGCGCCCTCTCCATCCTCGGCATGTGGATGGGCGCGCCGCGCAGGGTGCGGCTGGTGCCCGGCATGGCCGCGCGGCGCGGTTGACGCCGCGGGAGGGCCGCTATTGCCCGCTCAGGGCGCGGGCGAGCCAGACATGATAGTGCCGGGTCGGCGCGTCCATCACCGGGGTCAGCGCGCCGCCGTCGAACGCCGTCGAATGGCGGCCGGCCTGCATCCCTTCGACCGCGATGACATCCTCGGCAAAGATGCCGCGCCACACCCCGGTCGTCTTCTCGCGCAGCGGCTTCAGCTCGTCGGACAGGCCTTCGGGGCTGAAGCAGTAGATGCGGGCGCGCTCGCGGGTCCGGCCGGCGGAAACCGGGATCGCGATGACGCTGTAGATGTGGTCGCGGTGCACGCCGAACATGACGTTGGGGAAAACGGCGACATATTCCGCCCTTTCCAGCCATTCGCCCGGCAGGCCCTCAAGGGTCGGCAGCCGGCGGCCCCGGTCGTCCATCGGCGGGCGGCACACGGTCGAGCCCTGGCCGGCGATGCCGCCCGGCCCGGCGATATTGTAATGGTCCTCCAGCCGCGAGAAGCGGTTGAGGCCGGGATGGATCGTCGGCAGATGATAGGCTTCGAGATAGTTCTCGATCGGCAGCTTCCAGTTGGTCGCCAGATCGAAGGCGAAACCGAAGCCGTCCTCGGTGACCAGCGCCGCCTCCTCGAACGCCGCCCAGCGCTCTTTCAGCGGCGCCAGCGCCTCTTCGAGCGGCGGCGCGGCGCCGTCGAGATTGACGAACACGGTATCGTGCCAGACGCCGCTGCGCACCGGCATCAGGCCGAAATCGCCGGGGTCGAAACCGGCGCACTCGTGAACGCCGGGGCCGCCGACATGGGGCGTGGCGTCGAGCGTGCCGTCGAGCCCGTAGCACCAGGCGTGATAGGGGCACCGGATGACCCGGCCGGCATTGCCTGCCCTCTCCACCAGCTTCATGCCGCGATGGCGGCAGACATTGTGGAAAACGCGCAGGCCGCCCTGCCGGTCGCGCACCAGCAGGAGCGGCAGGCCGGCCAGATCGACCGGATACAGGTCGCCGGTCCGGGGCACATCGGCGCCGAAGGCGAGCGCCGTCCACCCGCTGGCCAGCACGGTCTCGCGTTCGGCGGCGAGCATCGCGTCGTCGGTATAGAAGGGGGCGGGCAGCCCGGTCGGGTGCTGCGGATCGGCCGCCAGCGCGGCGACGGCGGCGGCGATCTCCGCCGGCCGGCCCGGTGCCGCGGCGGAGTCCGGTTTCCAGGGAGCGGGCGCGTTCATGGCAGACCCTCGCAGGAGGCGGAGCGCGGGGAAGAATTTTTCAGGGGCGCGCTCATACGCCGATGCTGCCGGGTTGAAAAGCCCGAATTTTCCCGCTGCGCAAACGGCTCCCGGACCGCTCAGCCGAGAGCAGCCGGCCGCGGCCCGCCGGCCGCCCAGTCGAGCAGCTCGACCGTGTGGACGACCGGCGCGCCGGCATCCCCGGCGAGCTGCATCATGCAGCCGATATTGCCCGTCGCGATCGCATCCGGCCGGGTCTGCTGCAGCCGGGCGATCTTGCGCGCCTTGAGCCGGCCGGCGAGCGCCGGCTGGAGCATGTTGTAGGTGCCGGCGGAACCGCAGCACAGGTGGCTTTCGGCTGGCTCCGCCACCCGGAATCCGGCACCGCGCAGCAGGGCGACCGGCGGCGCCTTGACCTGCTGGCCGTGCTGCAGGGAGCAGGCGGAATGGTAGGTCACGGCAAGGTCGGCCGGTGCGTGGAGCGCGCTCGTATCGAGGGTGGCCAGAAATTCGGAAATATCCTTCGCCAGCCCGGCGACCCGCGCCGCCTTCTCCGCCCATGCCGGATCGTTGCGGAACATGTGGCCGTAATCCTTGATCGTCGTCCCGCAGCCCGAGGCGGTGACGACGATGGCATCCAGGCCGGCACCGTCGGCCTCGGCGAGCCAGGCGTCGATGGCCGCTTTGGCCTGGGCGTGGCTGGCGGCGGTTTTGCCCATGTGGTGTACCAGGGCGCCGCAGCAGCCGCCGGGCCGGGTCACCGCAACCTCGACGCCGAGCCGGTTGAGCAGCCGCACCGCGGCCTCGTTGATCTGCGGGCCGAGCACCTGCTGGGCACAGCCGGACAGCAGGGCGACGCGCGGCCGGCGCGCCGGTCCGGTGGCTACCGGGCTGCCGCCGGCCGGATCGGCCGGGAAGATGGCGGCCCGGTCGGCCCAGCCCGGTCCGGGCAGCCGGGCCGGCAGCAGATCGAGCATCGTCCGCAGCCGCTTCGGCAGGGCGGCGCGGAACGGCCGCGCCAGCGAGCCGGCGATCAGCGCCCAGCGGAACAGGCCCGGCCGCGGCAGCACCCGGCTGAGGAACAGGCGGGTCAGCCGGTCGATGGCCGGGCGCCGGAAGCGCTGCTCGATATGCGCCCGGCCATGATCGACCAGATGCATGTAGTGGACCGAGGCCGGGCAGGTCGTCATGCAGCTGAGGCAGGAAAGGCAGCGGTCGATATGCCGGACCTCCTCGGCCGACGGCGCCCGGTCCTCCTCGATGAAGCTCTTCATCTGGTAGATGCGCCCGCGCGGGCTGTCGAGCTCGTCGCCCAGCAGCACATAGGTCGGGCAGGTCGCGGTGCAGAAGCCGCAATGGACGCAGCTGCGCAGGATGTCGTTGACCGTTTCGATGGCCGGGTCGGCAAGCTGCGCCAGGGTGAAGCCGGTCTGCATGGCTATGCCATGCGTCCGGGGTTGAGCACGCGCTTCGGGTCGAACTGCGCCCGCAGCCGCTCGGAAAGCGCGGCGACCGGCGCCGGCTGCGGGTGAAACGCCGGGATTGCGGCGCGCAGGGCGGCCGGCGCGCGCACCAGCGTGGCGTGGCCGCCGCAACTGTCGGCGGCGGCCCGGATCGCGGCGGCGGCCGTCTCCTCCGCCGGCGCGGCGAGCCAGACCAGGCCGCCGCCCTGGTCGGCGAACCAGTCGGCGCCGGTCTCTTCCGCCAGCCGGTGCAGAAAGCCGGCCGGCGCGGCCGGCGGCGCGGAGAGCCGCCAGATCGCCGCCGCCCGCCTGGCCCCGTCGCCGGCGAAATACGCAACATCGCGCAGTTCCGCCCACAGGGCGGCCGAGTTCCGGCTGTGCAGCTCGTCGACCGTACCCCACGGCGCCAGCAGGTCGCGCAGCGCCGCGCACCGGTGGACGACCGAAGGTTCCGGCCCTTCGACTCGCACCGCCGTCACCGCCGAGCCGGCCCCGCCGACCCGGCCGGTTGCCGAGCGCGCGGCGATCCCGGCCGGCAGGTGGGCTGCGCCGGACACTTCATGGGCCGAATTGAGCGCCGCCGCCATGGCGGCCGTCGCCTGCGCCGCGTCCAGGCCATGGACCAGCACGGTGCGCGTCTTCTCGCCGGCCGGCAGAACCTTCACCGTCGCCTCGCTCAGTACCGCGAGCGTGCCGAACGAGCCGGCCATCAGCTTGCACAGATCGTAGCCGGTGACGTTCTTCATCACCCGGCCGCCGGATTTGAAGCTCTCGCCCCGGCCGCTGACCGCGGCGAAGCCGAGGAAATGGTCGCGCGCCGCGCCGGCTTTGATGCGCCGCGGCCCGGCCAGATTGGCCATCAGCACGCCGCCCAGGGTCTGCGCTCCGGCCAGCCCGCCCATGAGCGGCCCAAGGTCCGGCGGCTCGAAGGCCAGCTGCTGGCCGTTCGCCGCCAGCGCCGCCTCGATATCGGCCAGCTTCGTCGCCGTCCCTGCCTGCAGGACCAGTTCCTCCGGCTCATACAGCCGGATGCCGGCGAGCGCCGACACATCGAGCACCCGGTCGGCGGCCGGCGGCCGGCCCCAGCCCCGCTTGGTGCCGCCGGCGACGATCTCCAGCGGCGCTTGCCCGGCGACCGCCTCGCGCACGGCGTCGCGAATATCGTCATGGCTTTGCGGGGCGAGGCCGCCGGCGGCGGTCGCGGCGGTTTCGACAGCCATCGGCTTTCAGAACCGCGGCAGATCGGGAAACCGCGTCCGACCGCCGTGAATATGGACCCGGCCGAGCTCGGCGCAGCGGTGCAGCGTCGGGAACATTTTGCCGGGATTGAGCAACTGGTCCGGATCGAAGGCGCATTTCACCCGCTGCTGCTGCTTCAGATCCTCCTCGTCGAACATCGTGCCCATCAGGTCGCGCTTCTCGACGCCGACCCCGTGCTCGCCGGTCAGCACGCCGCCGACCTCGACGCACAGCTTCAGAATATCGGCGCCGAAGGCTTCGGCCTTCTCCAGTTCGCCCGGCACGTTGGCGTCGTAGAGAATGAGCGGATGCAGATTGCCGTCGCCGGCATGGAAGACATTGGCGACGCGCAGGCCGTACTGCGCCGACATGCGGCCCATCCGGTCCAGCACCTCCGGCAGGCGTGCCCGCGGGATCGTGCCGTCCATGCAGTAATAGTCCGGCGAGATGCGGCCGACCGCCGGGAAGGCGTTCTTGCGGCCGGCCCAGAAGGCGTCCTTCTCCTCTTCCGTCCGGCTGACGCGGACTTCCGTGGCGCCGCCGGTACGGGCGAGCGCGGTGACCCGTTCGACCAGATGGTCGACCTCGGCCGCCGGACCGTCGAGCTCGACGATCAGCAGCGCCTCGACATCGAGCGGATAGCCGGCCTGGACGAAGGCCTCGGCGGCGTGGATCGCCGGCCGGTCCATCATCTCGATCCCGGCCGGGACGATGCCGGCGCCGACGATGGCGCCGACGACGGCGCCGGCCGCGGCATTCGAGGGGAAGCCGATCAGCAGGGCGCGCGCGGTTTCCGGCGCCCGGAGCAGGCGCACGGTGACCTCGGTGACCACGCCGAGCAGCCCTTCGGAGCCGACGGTCAGGCCGAGCAGGTCGTAGCCCGGCGCGTCGAGATGCTTGCCGCCGAGGCGGATCGGCGTGCCGTCCATCAGCACCATGCGGACGCCGAGGACATTGTTGGTCGTCAGCCCGTATTTCAGGCAGTGCACGCCGCCGGAATTTTCCGCCACATTGCCGCCGATGGTACAGGCGATCTGGGAGGACGGATCGGGAGCGTAATAGAAACCGTCCGCCTCCACCGCCTGGGTGATCGCCAGATTGGTCACGCCCGGCTGAACCGTTGCGCAGCGATTGTCGTAGTCGATCTCGAGAATGCGGTTGAACTTACCGAGGCCGAGCAGGACGCCGTCCTCCAGCGGCAGCGCTCCGCCGGACAGCGAGGTGCCGGCGCCGCGCGGCACGACGCGGATGCCGGCGCCGTGGCAATAGCGCAGCACCGCCGAGACCTGGTCTTCCGTCTCCGGCAGCACGACGACCATCGGCAGCTGCCGATAGGCGGTGAGTCCGTCGCATTCATAGGGCCGGCGGCCGGTCTCGTCGTCGATCACGCCTTCGCCCGGCACGATGGCACGCAGCGCGGCGACGATGCCGTCGCGGCGGTCGAGCACGTCCCGGTTCGGGGCGGGCATGGTGAGCATGAAGCGATCCCCTCTTGCGCGCCGGCGGGCATCTTGCCCTTCCCGCCGCCGCTTTACCGGTATATGGGCCGGCGGCACATGTTTTCCACACCGCCATTCGACGAAACGACGGGACCGGACGGCGCTCCGCGGCCGGCCTGGGCCGGGCTGAAGGCCTGGCTGGACAGCGCCCCCGCAGGCCTGCTGCAGCGCAAGCACGGGGAGGCCGAAACCCTGCCGGGCCCCGGCGGCGGGGCGGTCCGCCTCGATGCGCTGCCGCGCATCCTTTCGGCCGGCGAATGGGCGACGGTGGAAAGCGGCTGCATCCAGCGGGCGCGCGCGCTCAACCGGTTTCTGCACGATATCCATAACGGCCAGGAAATCCTGCAGGCCGGCCGGCTGCCGGCCGGTCTCGTCATCGACAATCCCGCCTGGCGTCCGGAAATGGCCGGCATCGACCTGCCGGGGCAGGTCTATTGCGCCCTCCTCGCCATCGATCTTGCGCGCACCGGGCCGGACGAGTTCTGCGTTCTGAACGATTGTCCGGGCGCGCTGCCCGGCCTTCGCACCATGCTGGCGGCCCGGCAGGCGACCGAACGGCTGCTGCCGGACCTGTTCGGCGCGATGAAGGTCCGCCCTATCGACGGCCTGGCCGGGCGGCTGCGCGAGACCCTGGACGCCCTCGCGCCGCCCGGCCGGCCGGACCCGGCGGTCGTTGTGCTGGCGCCGGGTGGAGCGGGCGCTGACGCTGGCGACGCGGCCTTTCTGGCTGAAGCCGCCGGCCTCCGGCCGGTCGCGGGCCGGGACCTGTTCGTCGAGCGCGGCCGGCTCCTCCGGCGCACCGGGGTCGGGCCGGCGCCGGTCGATATCGTCGTTCGCGATCTCGGCGATGCCGAACTCGACCCGCTGGCCTTCGATCCGGAATCCGCGGTGGGCGTCGCCGGTCTGCTCTCGGTCGTGCGCAGCGGCGGCGTCTCGCTGGTCAACGCCCTCGGTGCCGGGCTGGCCGGCGATCCGGCCATCGGCCGCTTCGTGCCCGAATTCATCCGCTTCTATCTCGGCGAGGAGCCGGTTCTGGCGAGCGGGCCGGCGCCGGCGCTCTCGACCTGTCCGGCGCTGGTCGATGGCGGCGTCGCGCCGCGGCCGGTCGATCTGCGGGTGTTCGTACTGTCGGGCGCGGCGGTTTCGGTCGTGCCCTGCGGCGTCACGCGGGTCGTTTCGCCGGCCGGCGCGACCGTCGCGGTCAAGGACACCTGGGTGCCGGGCGAATGACCCGCTCCCGGCCGCAGCGGCGCGGGCCGGCCGCGAATTGGCGATGGGAAGGCGCCGCGCCATCCGGTATCGTGCGCCAACACTGTCTGCGACCCCGATTGATGCAGCTGCGGCTCGAAAGCACCATCGCCTACCGCTACGACCGGCCGTTCCGGCGCAGCACGCAGTATCTCCGGCTGACGCCGCAGTCCGGGCCGGGCCAGACGGTCGGCGACTGGCGCATTTCGGCGCCCGGCACGCTGGCGCCGTGGACCGACATGTTCGGCAATCGCTGCCACACGCTCAGCCTGGAACGGCCGGGCTCGGAACTGCGGCTCGGCATAGGCGGGTCGGTCAGCACACGGGATACCGCCGGCGTCCTGCCGCCGGCGCCGGCCGATGCGCTGCCGCCGCGCGCCTGTCTGCGCAATGGCGGCTACACGCGGGCCGGGCCGGACCTGGCGGCCTTCGCCGGCCGGTGGCGCGCGGCCTGCCGGGCCGACCGGCTGGACGGGCTGCACGGGCTGATGGCGGCGATCCATGCGCGCATCGCCTATGACGAAACGGCGACGACGGTCGCGACCGCTGCCGGCGAGGCCTTCGCCGCCGGGCGCGGCGTCTGCCAGGACCACGCCCATATCCTGATCGCTGCGGCGCGCTCGCTCGGCATCCCGGCGCGCTATGTCAGCGGCTGGCTCTGGACCGGCGCGGCGGGCCAGCCCTTCAGCGCCGGCCATGCCTGGGCCGAATGCTGGGTGGAGGGGCTGGGCTGGGTCTCGTTCGACGCCGCCAACGGGGTGTGCGCGAACGATGCCTATATCCGCGCCGCCGTCGGCTTCGACTATGCCACCGCCTGTCCCGTCCGCGGCGTCAGGACCGGCGGCGGCGCGGAGCGCATGGCGAGCGAAATCCGCCTGTTCCGCGACGACGGTCCCGAAGCGGCCGATGAAGCCGGGCCGCAGGGGCAGGGCGCATGAGCCGGGCGAAGCTGCTGCCGGCCGCGCTGCTCCCGGTGCTCGCCATTGCCGCTTCCGCGGCCGCGGCCAGGGCCGCCGAACTGCCGGACCGGCACAGCCTGGAGCAGCGCATGGGCAGGGCGGCGGAGGCGGTCGTCGTCCACGAGCCGCATCTCAGCGTCGGCGACCGGCATGTCCGGGTCCGCTATACCGGCTACCGGACGACGGCGGTGCTGGCGCGCCTGTTCGGCCCGGACTGGCGGCAGCGCGGCGATACGGTCGAGTTCCGCGCGCTCGACGGCTATGTATCGCGGATCGCGGTGCGCCGGCTGCTCGGCGTGCGGTCCTGGCTCGTCTTCGCCCGTGCCGACGGCGCGGCCTTCACCGTCGACAACCTTCAGCAGAACGAGACCGATGTGCCGCTCGGCCCCTATTATCTGGTCTGGGACACGGTCGGCAATCCGGCCCTGCTGGCGGAAGGCGCGCGCAACTGGCCCTATCAGGTTGCGGAGATCGGCATCGTCGCCCGGTCGGACGGGGCGCTGCGGCCGCCGGGGCTCGCCCCGCGCTTTTTCGAGGGCGCCGGGCTCACCCGGACCCACTGCCTGACGTGCCACACGGTCAACGGCTTCGGCGGCGCGAAATTTCCCGGCGATCTGGCGGCGCTTGCCAGGGGCTACGCGGCGGCGGATTTCATCCGCCTGGTGCTCGATCCGTCGTCGGTGCGCCAGGGCGCGACCATGCCGCCGCTGGCCGACCGGCAGCCGGAGGCCGAGCGCCGGCGCATGGCGCGGTCGGTGTTCGACTATCTCAGGGCAATGCCCGTACCGCCCTAGGCGGCGCGCCGGATCGGAGATAGAAAGGTATGCAGCATGGTGCGAAAGGGCGGGGTCCGATTCATGAAATTCCGGTTTATTCTGGCAGCGGCGCTGCTGGTATCGGCCTGTACCGGCGGCGGCGGAGGCAGCGGAGGCCGCAGTACGGGTTTCACGGCGATTTGCGTGCAGACGCAGCTGTTCGGCTGCCTGGGCGAGCGAGCCTTCGATAGCCGTGTCGCCGCGCTGCAGAATACCTACAAGGCCCTCGATGCTTTCAAAAACTCATGGGGGCTGGCAACGATCGGTGCCGACCGGGCCTGGGCGCAGATCGAACTCGTCCGGGGCGGCAATACGATGGCCGGCAGCGGGATCACGGTCGGCGTGATCGACAGCGGCATCGACACCTCGCATTTCTGGTTCGCCCAGACGCAGGTGAGCGAGGAATTCCACAGCGGCGGCACCGATGAGGACGGCAGCGTCACTTCGCACGGCACCGCCGTTGCGAGCGTGATCGCGGGGCGGCCTCCCAGCGATGAAGTCACATCGCTCTTCGCTGCCTACGGCGTCGCGCCGGCGGCCGGGATCGCCATGTTCGCCGTGTCCCTGAGCGGCCTCGACCGAACCAGCCATCCATACCGCTATGTGCCGAGTTCGCTCTCCCACGAAATCGGAGCCGGGCTGAAGTCGCCGATGGACGCCGCCATGGAATGGTCCAGCAACGGCCGCACCATCGATTTTGTCAATCTCAGCCTCGGTTTTACCGGCCTGATCGAGCAATATAACGAAGCCACGCTGCGCACCGGTCTTGCCACCGTGATTTCCACCATGGCCCAGGCGGGGAAGAGCGACAAGACCGTGTTCGTCTGGGCGGCCGGCAATGCCCATGGCGATCCCTGCAACGCGACCGATTTCGCCGGCCTTCTCAAGCCGGAGCTCTGCGCAAACGGCCAGGTGAATGCAACTTCGCCGGAAGTGATGGCAGGTCTGCCGGCCAGAATTGCCGAACTGCGCGGCCATGTGATCGCGGTGGCGGCGCTCGGCACGAACGGCACGATCGCCTCGTTCTCGAACCGGTGCGGCATCGCCGCCGACTGGTGCCTCACCGCTCCCGGCGAGAAAGTTAGGACCGCCTTTTTCGGGCCCATACTCGATGACGACGGAAATCCCGTCGTTGCCCGGGGTACGAGCGAAGCCAGCGGAACGTCCTTTGCGGCGCCCATGGTGACCGGGGCGCTCGCGGCCATGAAGCAGCTGTTCCGCAGCCAGCTCTCCAATGCCGAACTGGTGGCGCGCATGATGGCGACCGCCAACCGCCGGGGCATCTATGCCAATGCCAGCATCTATGGCCGGGGCGTGCTGGATCTGGGGGCCGCGACATCGCCGGTCGGCCTCGTCGGCGTGGCCTTCGGCAGCCGGGTCGATGGCCCCGGCGCTCCGCTCGGGCAGACCCGCCTGACCCTCGGCCGTGCCTTCGGCGACGGGTTGCAGCAGGCCTTCGCCGGGCAGGAGGTGGCCGGGTTCGACGCGCTGGGCGCGCCGTTCTGGTATGGGCTCGACGGGTTCGCCCATGCCGCCGCTCCCCCGGCGGCCGCAGCGCGGCTCGATGCCTTCATGGCGCCGGACCGGGCTGCCGGCGGCGCCGGCCCGCTGCTCGGCGGCTTCGCGCCCGCCGGGCCGGCTTTCGCCCCCGAAACCGGCCTGAGGATCGGCTTGGCGAACGGCGTGGAGATCGGGCCGGAGCGGCTGCAGTTCGGCCTTGTCGGGGCGCCGGCGGAAGGCGGCGGCCATCTTGCGCTCGCCGCCGGGGCGCTGGCGGTCAACGCGGCCGGGCGCGGCGGCCTTTCGCTCACCGCGCTGTCCAGCGAGGGGATGGCGGACCGGCCGCCGGTCTCCGGCGCGCTGCTGTCGTGGCAGCCGCCCGGCGCATCGGTCGGCCTGCGCGGCGGCTGGCTGGCGGAGCGCGAGACCCTGCTCGGCAGCCGGGCCGGCGGCGCCTTCGGCCGGCTGGCTTCCGGCTCGGCCTTTGTCGGCCTGGACGGGAATACCTGGCTCGGCGCCTGGCGGCTGGATGCCAGCGCCGAACTCGGCCTGGCACAGGCCGGGTCCGGCGGCGGCCTGCTCACCCGCCTGTCGCCGGTCTACAGCAGCGCCTTCGCCCTGCGGGCGCAGCGGCCGCTCGGCGAGGGCACCTCGCTTCGCCTGACCGTGTCGCAGCCGCTGCGCGTCGAGCGCGGCCGGGCCGGCTTCTCGGTCCCGGTCGGCCGCACGCCGGACGGCGAGGTGCTGCGCCGTTCCGTTGCCGCCGGCCTGACGCCGACCGGCCGGCAGATCGATATCGCCGTGCGCTGGCAGCGGCGCCTGACAAGGGGCGGCGAACTGCGCCTCGGCGCCGCCTGGACGCGGCACCCCGGCCACAATGCGGCCGCGCCTGCCGATCTCACGCTGCTCGCCGGCTGGCGCCACCGGTTCTGAGGGGGGGCGGCCGGCGGCCGCGGTATCCGGGAAAGCCGCCCCGGCAGGTTCTCCCTGCGGGGCGGCGCCCGGCGTCGGGGCTATACGCTGTAATACATGTCGAACTCGACCGGATGGGTCGTGTGTTCGAGATAGTGGACCTCTTCCATCTTGAGGTCGAGATAGCCGTCGATCAGGTCGTCGTTGAACACCTCGCCCTTCTTGAGGAAGTCGCGGTCGGCGTCCAGGCTCTCCAGCGCCTCGCGCAGCGAGCCGCACACGGTGGGGATGTCGGTCAGCTCCTCCGGCGGCAGATCGTAGAGATCCTTGTCCATCGGATCGCCCGGATGGATCTTGTTCTGGATGCCGTCGAGGCCGGCCATCAGCATGGCGGTGAAGGTGTAGTAGGGGTTGCCGGCGGCATCCGGGAAGCGGACCTCGACCCGCTTGCCGTTGGGCGAGGCGACATAGGGAATGCGGCACGAGGCCGAGCGGTTGCGCGCCGAATAGGCGAGCAGGACCGGCGCCTCGAAGCCGGGGATGAGCCGCTTGTAGCTGTTGGTCGCCGCGTTGGAGAAGGCGTTGATCGCCTTGGCGTGCCGCATGATCCCGCCGATATAGTGGAGGCAGGTCTCCGACAGGTCGGCATACTGGTTGCCGGCGAACAGCGGCTTGCCGTCGAGCCACAGCGACTGGTGGACATGCATGCCCGACCCGTTGTCGCCGACCACGGGCTTGGGCATGAAGGTGGCCGTCTTGCCCCATTTGTTGGCGATCATGTGGACGCAGTACTTGTAGATCTGCATGGCGTCGGCCATCGCCACCAGCGGGCCGAACTTGATGCCGAGCTCGTGCTGCGAGGGCGCCACCTCATGATGGTGCTTCTCGGTCTCGACGCCCATCTGCTGCACCATGGTGAGCATCTCGGCGCGCATGTCCGCGCCCTGGTCGACCGGCTGGACCGGGAAATAGCCGCCCTTCAGGCGCGGCCGGTGGCCCAGATTGCCGTCCTCGTATTCGGTGCCGGAATTGTAGGGGCCTTCCTCCGAATCGAGCTGGAAGAAGGTGTGGTTCATCTCGGCGCCGAAGCGGACATCGTCGAAGACGAAGAATTCGGCCTCCGGGCCGAAAAAGGCGGTATCCGCGATCCCGGCCTCGCCCATATAGCCGATGGCCTTGCGGGCGGTGGAGCGCGGGTCGCGCCCATAGGGCTGGCCGGAGGTCGGCTCGAGGATATCGCAGAACAGGATCAGCGTCGACTGGGCGGTGAACGGGTCCATCACCGCCGTGGCCGGATCGGGCAGCAGGACCATGTCGGATTCGTTGATCGCCTTCCAGCCGGCAATCGACGAACCGTCGAACATGATGCCGTCCTCGAACGTATCCTCGTCGATCGTGTGCGCGGCCTGGGCGGTGTGCTGCCACTTGCCGCGCGGATCGGTGAACCGCAGATCGACGAACTGAATGTCCTCGTCGCGGATTTTCTCCAGTACGGAATTCACGTCTGACATGTCGGGCTCCACTTCATTGGCCTGGCTTGTAGGGGTCCGCCCCCGGCGGGCCGCTGCCGGCGCCGGCGTGCGGGGACGGTCGGAACGGGAAACGCAATCGGGTGCCTGTTATGAGGGGGCTAGACGGCTTCGCGCCCGCGTTCGCCGGTGCGGATGCGGATCACGTCCTCCACCGGGGTCACGAATATCTTGCCGTCGCCGATCCGCCCGGTATGGGCGTTCTGCTGGATCGCCTCGACGGCGCGTTCGAGCATATCCTCGTGCAACACGACCTCGATCTTCACCTTGGGCAGGAAATCCACGATATATTCGGCGCCGCGGTAAAGCTCGGTATGGCCCTTCTGGCGGCCGAACCCCTTGGCCTCGACGACGGTGAGGCCCTGGATGCCGAGGTCGGTAAGCGCCTCCTTCACCTCGTCCAGCTTGAACGGCTTGATGATCGCCTCGATCTTCTTCATGGCAGGTCCGGCCCGGTTCGGAGTTGCCGCGATGCTTCGGTTTGCGGCTCGCCTTGCAAGTAGAGCATCATTCATGCCAACCGCAATGCGTCAAGTGAACCCCGCCTGACGGGGCGGAAATCCGCCCGGCGCCGGCCGCCGCCTGCCCAATTTCAGGGCACGCTGCCGGACAAACGGGCAGCCAGCCAGTCCGCCATGCGGTCCATCGCCCGGTCGATATTCTCCGCGCTGCTGGCGCACGAGAAGCGCAGAAAGCCCTCGCCACTGGCGCCGAAGCTGGTGCCGGCGATGGCGGCGACGCCGATCTCCTCCAGCATCCCGTCCTGCATTTCGCGCGCGCCCAGGCCGGTGCCCGCGATATTGGGAAAGGCATAGAAGGCGCCGGCCGGAACGCGGCAGCGCACGCCGGGCAGGGCGTTCAGCCGGCGGGCGATCAGCGTCCGGCGCGTCTCGAACGCGCTGCGCATCGTCTCCACCGAATCCTGCGGGCCTTCGAGCGCGGCAATGCCGGCATATTGCGTGGCGGCGTTGACGCAGGAATGGCAGTTGATCGCCAGGCGCTCGGCCGTGTCCACCCACGCTGCGGGCCAGACGCTGTAGCCGAGGCGCCAGCCGGTCATGGCATAGGTCTTCGACCAGCCGTCGAGCAGGATGGTGCGGTCGCGCAGATGCTCATAGGCGAGCAGGCTGGTGTGCGCCGCGCCATCGAACAGCAGCCGCGAATAGATTTCGTCGCTGAGCACCGCGACATGGGGGAAGCGCGCCAGCCCGGCGGCGAGCGCATCGATCTCCGCCTTCGGCGTCACGCCGCCGGTCGGGTTGGCCGGGCTGTTGAGGACGATCAGGCGGGTCCGGTCGGTGATCCGGTCGAGCACTTCCCCGGCGCTGAAGGCGAAATCCCGCTCCTCCGCCAGCGGGATCGGCACCGGCACGGCGCCGGAAAAGCGGATCGCCGATTCGTAGATCGGGAAGCCGGGGTCGGGATAGAGAATCTCCCCACCCGGCTCGCCGAACATCAGCATGGCGAAGAACATGGTCGGCTTGCCGCCGGGCATGACGAGCACGCGCGACGGATCGATCCGCACGCCGCGGCGGCGCAGAATGTCGTTCGCCACCGCCTCGCGCAGTCCGGGCACGCCGGCGGCCGGGGTATAGCCGTGATGGCCGTCGGCCAGCGCCTTGCGGGCGGCCTCGACGATATGGTCCGGGGTGCGGAAGTCGGGCTGGCCGATGCCGAGATTGATAATGTCCCGGCCTTCCGCCGCCAGCGCGGTCGCGCGGGCCAGAACCTCGAAGGCCGATTCGGTGCCGAGCCGCCCGGTGCGGGCGGCCAGCCGGGGTGCGTTCATGGTCTTCTCTCCAGGGAAGCGGCGGACCATAGCCCACCGCTGCCGCTCCGGCGACTCCCGACCGGCAGGGGCCGGGCGCAAGGCGCGGGCCGGGCGGCCGCCTGCGGCCGGTCGCCACCGGTGTACCGTTGCAAATGCCGGCGAAGGCGTTCACTATGCACGCTCGTGCCCTCTTTGCCCTGGCTACAGCAGCAGAGGAACGGTTTGCGATGGCAACTGTCGGCGCCGAAAGGCCGCGTTTCTGGCCGGTTATCGATTTTTTCTCGGCAGTGCCGTTCATGGCGGCATTTCTTGTCTATCCGGGGGTATGGGCCTCCGCCACCTGGGGCGGGCTCTGGATCCTGTTTCCGTTCTGGGTCGTGGCGACGGCCCTGGATGCGGTTGTCGGCCTCAACACCGCGAACCGGGATGTCGAGACGCCGTCGCGGCGGATCTTCTGGCACCATGCGCTGACATGGATGTGGGTGCCGATGCAGCCGCTTGCGATCCTTTACGTCTGGTATCAGGTTTTCCTCGGCGATCATCTTTCCATCCATGAAAAGGTCGGCGTCGTCGGGGTGCTCGGCGCGGCCACGGCGATCGGCATCGCGGTCGGCCACGATCTCGTCCACCGGCGCAGCCGCTGGGAACGCTGGTGCGGCGAATTTCTGATGAGTTCGGTATCGCTCGGCTACTACGCCACCGAGCATGTCTATGTGCATCATCCGCATGTGGCGACGCCGCGCGATCCCGTGACGGCGCGCCGGGGCGAGAATGTCTACAGCTTCGCCCTTCGTGCGACCTTTGCCGGCCTGGCGGCGTGCTGGGACTACGAACGCCACCGGCTCGAACGGCGCGGCCTCCCCGTCTGGCATCGTTCGAACCCGTTCTGGCGCTATGCCTTCGGCATGGCGGTGTGGCTTGCGATTGCCATCGCCATGGGCGGCTGGTGGGGCGTCGTCGCCTTTTTCGGGTCGTCGATCGTCGCCGTGTTCGCGCTGCGCGGCATCGACTATATCGAGCATTATGCGCTGCTGCGCCGCTATATCGGCAAATCCCGCTTCGAGCGCACCCAGCCGCACCATTCGTGGAATGCCGCGCACCGGTGCTCGGCCTGGTTCGCGTTCAATGTGCAGCGCCATTCCGATCATCATTACCGCCCGACGCGGCCCTATCCGCTCCTGCAGCACTATGACGAGGACGAGGCGCCCCAGCTGCCGTTCAACTATCTGGTCTGCCACTATCTCACGTTGTTTCCGCCCCTGTGGCGTCGCATTATCGAGCCCCGGGTCGAGGCGTGGCGCAAGCACTTCTATCCCGATATCGAGGACTGGACCGCCTATGACAGCCCGCTCTTCGCCCGCTATCCGGAAAAGCTGCCGGTCATCGCCGAGGTGATGGCCGGGGACCGGACGCTCGGCGCGTGGCTCGAACGCCATCCGGCGGCCATCCTCGGCCAGCACTGTCCCGAAGCGGCGCATCTCAGCCTGACCGGGCTCGAGCTCGGTTCCGAGATCGAAACGGCGGCGCAAAGCGGCCTCGTCCGCCTGTTCTACCGTCTGGAACTCTCCCTCGAGGAGATGGAGCGCGAGCTTGCCGCGCTGACAAACGATGTCGATCCGGGCGCGGCGGCCGAATTCGTACGCGAGTGGTTCGAGGACCGCTTCTTCCAGCTGGCGCTGCACCGCCTGCGCGGCGATATCGAGGAGGCGGACGCGGAGGGCGCGCTGGCGCGGATGATCGAGGCGGCGGTGCTGCACTGCGCACGCCATGTCGATATCCTCGTTCAGCCTGACCGGGCGGCGGCGAGCCGGCCGGATATCGTCGCGGTCGGCGCGCTTGCCCGTTCGTCGATGCAGTTCGGCGGGACTTTCGAGCTCGTCATGCCTGCCGCTCGGGACAAGAGTTTCGCCGGCCGGTGGTATGCCAGGCTGGGCAACATGCTGCGCGAAATCTTTGCCGACGACTGGCCCTGCCGGCTGGTCCCGCGGTCCGAGGCGCCGGGGGCCAACGAGGAAAGCCGCATCCTGGGCGGAGACGCCGCACCGTCGGACTGAGCGATGGCGCCTCCCCTGCCGGCGGTGAAGGCGCTGGCGTTCGATGTCTTCGGCACGGTGGTGGATTGGCGCGACAGCGTGGCGCGCGAGGCGCGGGCGATCCTCGGCCCCAGGGGCTTCGATCTGGACTGGAACGGCTTCGCCGTCGCCTGGCGGGCGCGCTACCAGCCAGCGATGGAGCGGGTGCGCAGCGGCGGCCGCGGCTTCGTCAAGCTGGATGTGCTGCACCGCGAGAATCTGCACGAGGTGCTGGAGGAATACGGCGTCAGCGGCCTTTCGGAGGCCGAAACCGACGATCTGAACCGGGCCTGGCACCGGCTCGATCCGTGGCCCGACGTTATCCCCGGCATGGCCCGGCTGCGGGCGAACTATCCGCTCGCCGCGCTCTCCAACGGCAATGTGGCGCTGATCCTGAACATGGCGCGCCGGGCCGGCATCCCCTGGGATGCGATTCTCGGCGCCGAGGTCGCGCGCGCCTACAAGCCGATGCCGCGTGCCTATCTCTCGGCCGCCGATATGCTGGGGCTGGAGCCGGCGGAAGTTGCGCTGGTCGCGGCCCATAACGACGATCTGCGGGCGGCGGCCGCCGCCGGCCTGCGCACCGTCTTCGTGCCCCGGCGCACCGAGATGGCGGATCGCGGCCAGACGAAGGATCTGACCGCCTGGCCGGGCGCCGATCTGGCCGCGGCGGATTTCGTCGATCTCGCCGAGCGGCTCGATTGCCCGTGAACCCGGCCGCGTCGCCGCACGCGGCTTGATTCGCAGCCGCCCTTGCGGGCAAACAGGGGCCCATGAAACCTGCGAACGCGATTCTGTCCGGCTATGGCACGACCGTCTTCGAGGTCATGTCGGCGCTGGCCAACGAGCACAATGCGGTCAATCTCGGCCAGGGCTTTCCCGACGGCAACGGGCCGGAGGATGTCCGCCGGATGGCCCATGTCGCGCTGGACGACCGGCCGAACCAGTATCCGCCCATGTTCGGCCTGCCCGAACTGCGCCAGGCGGTGGCCCGGCACAACAAGCGCTTCTACGATCTCGATATCGACTGGCAG
The DNA here is from genome assembly GCA_965221475.1 of Alphaproteobacteria bacterium. GTDB lineage: Bacteria > Pseudomonadota > Alphaproteobacteria > Bin65 > Bin65 > Bin65. The sequence continues at coordinate 2,939,503 of OZ244891.1, forward strand.
ACCGAAACGCTGGTGACCAGCGGCGCGACCGAGGCGCTGGCGGCGAGCCATTTCGGCCTGATCGAGCCGGGCGACGAGGTGGTGCTGATCGAGCCGCTCTACGATTGCTATCTGCCGATCATCCGCCGCGCCGGCGCCGTGCCGCGCCCGGTCCGCATCGAGCCGCCGGGCTGGGAGCTGCCGGAGGCCGAACTGCGCGCCGCGTTCTCCGACCGGACCAAGCTGATCCTGCTCAACACGCCGATGAACCCGGCCGCCAAGGTCTTCAGCCGGGACGAGCTCGCCCTCGTCGCCGGCCTGTGCCTGGAGCACGATGCCTGCTGCGTCGCCGACGAGGTCTATGAGCATCTGGTGTTCGACGGCCGCCGGCACACCACCATGATGAGCCTGCCCGGCATGCGCGAGCGCACCGTGCGCATCGGCAGCGCCGGCAAGACCTTCTCGCTCACCGGCTGGAAGGTCGGCTATATCACCGCGCCGCCCGAACTGATGACGCCGATTGCCAAGGCGCACCAGTTCCTGACCTTCACAACCCCGCCGAACCTGCAGCGCGCCGCCGCCTACGGCCTGGAGAAGGACGACAGCTATTTCACCGGCCTCGCCCGGTCGATGCAGCGCAGCCGCGACCGGTTCAGGGCCGGCCTGGAGGCGCTGGGCTTCGCGACGGTGGAGTGCCACGGCACCTATTTCATCGCGGTCGATATCCGCTCGGTCGGCTTCGAGGGCGACGATGTCGATTTCTGCCGGACGCTGACCACCGAGGCCGGCGTGGCGGCGGTGCCGGTCAGCGCCTTCTACCAGCGCGATCCGCCCCGCCATTTCGCCCGCTTCTCCTTCTGCAAGGAGGATGCGACGCTGGACGAGGCGCTGAAGCGGATCGGCGCCTGGCTGGGCCGCTGATCGCGTCTCTTTGGCGGGTTTTCGCGCCTTGACGGCCATCGGCGCGCTGCGTAAATCCCCGTTCCTGCGCTGCCGGCCGGCGGCGTTGGCGCGGGCCGGGCCCGCGTGTGGCGGATGTAGCTCAGTTGGTTAGAGCACCTGGTTGTGGTCCAGGGGGTCGTGGGTTCAAATCCCATCATTCGCCCCATTTTCCTTCCGCAATAACGATTATGGCCGGCCCGACGCCGCTCTGAACCGGTACAGCGGGCTGGCCGAACCGGGCCCGGCGAAGAGCGGGCCGGACACCGGAACGGCCGGGAATGGCCGCAACGGCGAGGGCTGCGAACGGAAGGCAGACTCCGCCGGCAATCCGCCATGCTGCACCTGTGTCCCGCCGGTTCGAGGCCGGTTCGGGCGGGTTGCGCGCTGCGTCATTTTTCAACTGGCAATCGTTCGTCCGCTATTGCTGGACTTATGATTCGGCCATGAATCAGATGCGAATGCGTATCAGTCGCATTCCATAATCGTGCGATATTCCAACCGTCTTTCTTCCCCTGGCCGCCGCGGCATGGGCCGCGGGTGGGCAGGAAGACGGGTCGCAGCAACAAGGGAATTGGGTGAATGATGAAGACAGCAACTCTGGCAGCAGCGCTTGTGCTGCTGGGCGTGTGGCACGCTCCGGCGTTCGCGCAGACATCGCAGGAGGAGCGTATCCGCAAGCTGGAGCAGCGGATTCGCACTCTGGAGAACCGGGTCGCCGACCAGGACAAGGCGGCCGTCAAGGGCGCGCGCGAAGCGGAGAAGAAGCAGGCCGATAAATGGTTCAACAAGATCGAGGTCGGCGGCACCATCGAGCTCGAATTCGTTCATGAGGACGGTTTCGAGGGCGATGCGACCAACGATTTCGATGCGGCCACGGTCGAACTCGGCATCTCTGCGCAAATCCACGACTGGGTCGGCGGCGAGGTCGTCCTGGCCTGGAATGGCGACGACGAGAAGGTGGAGGTCGATACCGCGACCGTCACCATCGCGCCGCCGGACAGCATGTTCTCGATGACCGGCGGCATTCAGACCATGCCGTTCGGAACCTACGAGACCAACCTCATCTCCGATCCGCTGACGCTGGATATCGGCGAAGTGGGGGCGACCGGCCTGCAGTTCGCCATGGCAGGGAAGCTGTTTTCCGCCTCGGCCTTCGTCTTCAAGGGCGAGAACGAGCGCGGCGGCAAGGACCGCATCTCGAATTTCGGCTTCGCGCTCGGCATGGCCCATGAGGGCGACAATTTCGAGCTCGGCGCAAACGCCGGCTATATCAACGATATTGCCGAAGCCGGCGCCTTCCAGGATTCGGAAGACTTCGATCCGTCCGCGGGCCGGGCGGTCGGCGGCGCCCATGCGAGCGTTCTGGCCAAATGGGGCCCGGTTTCGCTGATTGGCGAATATGTCACCGCCCTCAAGCGCTTCGAGGGCGCCGAACTGCAGTTCGGCGGCTCTGAACGAGAGCCCGTCGGCGCCAGGCCCTCGGCCTGGTCGGTCGAGGCGGCGGTCGAGTTCGAGGTCATGAAGCGCACGGTGACCGGTGCCATGAGCTACCAGTCGACCGGTGAGGCACTGGCGCTCGGATTGCCGGAAAGCCGCTATCTCTTCGGCGTCTCGGTCGGAATTACCGACAATGTGGGCGTTGGCGTCGAGCTCGCCCTCGACCGGGACTATGGCGAGGACGACGGCGGCACCGGCAAGAGCGCGACCGCGCTCACGGTCCAGCTCGCCGCCGAATTCTGATCCGGGATCGGTTCAGAAGAAAGATCGGCAATGACGAAACCGTTTCCTGCAACGTTCGAATGACCGGGCCGGGGCGGCCGGACTTTCCGGCACCCCGGTAGCGGGCAGGAAACAGGCGGCCCGCCAGCCCTGGCGGGCCGCTTTCGTCGCGCCGGTTTTCCGGTCGGCCGCACGCTTCCGGCCGGCCTCTTCCATTGCATTCATGAACCCGATTGCCGATCATGCGGCCGGCGCCGGGCGCCGGGCCGAAGCCGTTTCAGAGGGTCGCTTTACATGGCTGTGAAATCCGATATCGAGATCGCGCGCGAGGCCAGCATGCAGCCGATTGCGGCGGTTGGCGACAGGCTGGGCATCCCGGCCGACCGGCTGCTGCACTACGGGCCGGACAAGGCGAAGCTGTCCTACGATTTCATCCGCTCGCTGCACGACCGGCCGGACGGCAGGCTGATCCTGGTCACCGCGATCACGCCGACCCCGGCGGGCGAGGGCAAGACGACGACGACCGTCGGCCTGGGCGACGGGCTGAACCGGATCGGCAAGCGGGCGGCGATCTGCGTGCGCGAGCCGTCGCTCGGGCCGTGCTTCGGCATGAAGGGCGGCGCGGCCGGCGGCGGCTATGCCCAGGTCGTGCCGATGGAGGATATCAACCTCCATTTCACCGGCGATTTCCACGCCATCGGCATCGCCCACAATCTGCTGGCGGCGATGATCGACAACCACATCTACTGGGGCAACGCCGCCGGCCTGGACACCCGCCGTATCGCCTTCCGCCGGGTCGTGGACATGAACGACCGGGCGCTGCGCCAGATCGCCAGCTCGCTCGGCGGCGTCGCCAACGGCTTTGCCCGCGAGGACGGTTTCGACATCACCGTGGCGTCGGAGATCATGGCGATCTTCTGCCTGGCGACCGATCTGGACGATCTGACGGCGCGGATCGGCAATATCGTCGTCGGCTACACGCGGGAGCGCAAGCCGGTGCGCGCCGCCGAGCTGAAGGCGGCGCCGGCGATGGCCGTGCTGCTCAAGGACGCGCTGATGCCGAACCTTGTCCAGACGCTGGAGAACAATCCGGCCTTCATCCATGGCGGGCCGTTCGCCAACATCGCCCATGGCTGCAATTCGGTGACGGCGACGACGACGGCGCTGAAACTGGCCGACTATGTCGTGACCGAGGCCGGCTTCGGCGCCGATCTGGGGGCGGAGAAATTCTTCAATATCAAGTGCCGCAAGGCCGGGCTGAGCCCGGATGCGGTGGTGCTGGTCGCCACCGTCCGGGCGCTCAAGATGCATGGCGGCGTCGCCCGCGATGCGCTGGGCGCGGAGAATGTCGAAGCGGTGCGCGCCGGCTGCGCCAATCTCGCCCGGCATATCGAGAATATCGGCAAGTTCGGCGTCCAGCCGGTGGTCGCCGTCAACCGCTTCGTCGCCGATACGGAGGCCGAGCTCGATGCGGTGCGCGAGACCGCGGCCGGCCTCGGCGCGCAGGCCATCGTCGCCTCGCACTGGTCCGACGGCGGTGCCGGCACGGAGGCGCTGGCGCAGGCCGTGGTCGAGATCTGCGAGAGCGGCAGTTCCGATTTCCGGCCGCTCTATGCCGACGATCTGCCGCTGCTCGCCAAGATCGAGACCGTGGCGCGGGAAATCTATCGCGCCGGCGAGGTCACGGCCGACGCCAGGGTGCGCAACCAGCTGAAGGACTGGGAGGCCGAAGGCTATGGCCATTTCCCGGTCTGCATGGCGAAGACGCAATACAGCTTCTCCACCGATCCGGGCCTCAAGGGCGCGCCGGAGGGCCATAGCGTCAATATCCGCGAGGTCCGGCTCTCCGCCGGTGCCGGCTTCATCGTCGCCATCGCCGGCGATATCATGACCATGCCGGGGCTGCCGCGCGTGCCGGCTGCCGAGGCGATCCGGCTGGATGGCGAAGGCCGGGTGCAGGGCCTGTTCTGACCGGTCCGTCCGTCCGGCCCGGTTTCGGCCGGCGGGCGCCGCCGCCGCGACGGCAGAGGGTGTCATGCGCTATTCCGCCCTGCGATTGCTCAAGGAAGGCCTGACCGGCAACCGCGGCTGGCGGCCGGTCTGGCGCGAGCCGGCGCCGAAGCCGCGCTATGACATCGTCATCGTCGGCGGCGGCGGCCACGGGCTGGCGACCGCCTATTATCTCGCCACGGTGCACGGCCTCACCGATATCGCGGTGCTGGAGAAGGGCTGGCTCGGCTCCGGCAATGTCGGCCGCAATACCACCATCGTCCGCTCGAACTATCTGCTGCCGGGCAACGAGCCCTTCTACGAACTGTCGATGAAGCTGTGGGAAGGCCTGGAGCAGGAGCTGAACTACAACGCCATGGTCTCGCAGCGCGGCATCGTCAACCTGTTCCACTCCGATGCGCAGCGCGATGCCGCCGTCCGGCGCGGCAATGCCATGATGCTCGCCGGCGCCGATGCCGTCCTGCTGGACCGCGAGGCGCTGCGCCGGCAGTGCCCGTTCCTCGATTTCGACAATGCCCGCTTCCCCATCCTGGGCGGGCTGTTGCAGCCGCGCGCCGGCACGGTGCGGCACGATGCGGTCGCCTGGGGCTATGCCCGCGGCGCCGACCGGCGCGGCGTCGACCTGATCCAGAACTGCGAGGTGACCGGCTTCGATATTGCCGGCGGCGTCTGTCGCGGCGTCGAGACGACCCGCGGCGCCATCCGGGCCGGCAGGGTGGCGGTCTGCGCGGCCGGCTGGTCGGGCCGGGTGATGGGCCTTGCCGGCCTGCGCCTGCCTATCGAGAGCCATGTCCTGCAGGCCTTCGTCACCGAAGGGCTGAAGCCGGTCGTCCCCGGCGTTATCACCTTCGGCGCCGGGCATTTCTATATCAGCCAGTCCGACAAGGGCGGGCTGGTCTTCGGCGGCGATATCGACGGCTATAATTCCTATGCCCGGCGGGGCAATCTGCCGACGGTGGAGGATGTGTGCGAGGGCGGCATGGCGCTGATGCCGGCGATCGGCCGGGCGCGGGTGGTCCGCATGTGGGGCGGCGTGATGGACATGTCGATGGACGGCTCGCCCTTCATCGACCGGACGCCGGTCGAGGGGCTCTATTTCAACGGCGGCTGGTGCTATGGCGGGTTCAAGGCGACTCCGGCGAGCGGCTGGTGCTATGCCCATCTGATCGCGACCGGCGCGCCGCATCCGGTGGCGTCGGAGATGCGGCTCGACCGCTTCGCCCGCGGTGCGGCCATCGACGAGAAGGGCGCCGGCGCCCAGCCGAACCTGCACTAGCGGCCCGGGACGGGGAGGGCGATGCCATGCTGACAGCGCAAGCCAGGCAATTGATCGACGATTGGCCGCTCGGCTTCGTCGCCACGGCGGACGCGGCCGGCCGGCCCAATCTCTCGCCCAAGGGCACGTTCATTGTCTGCGACGAGCGGACCGTCGCCTTCGCCGAGATGCGCTCGCCCAACACCTTGCGCAACCTTGCCGTCCGCCCGGAAGTGGCGGTCAATTTCGTCGATGTCCTGACGCGCACCGGCCTGGCGATCCAGGGGACCGCGCGCACCTTCGGCCGGGACACGCCCGAATATGCCGCGCTGCGGCCGCGTTTCACGGCGATCTGGGGCGAGGAGCTGGCGGCGCTGTTCAACGGCATCGTCGTCATCGACGTGGCGGCCTGCCGTTCGATCCGCAGTCCGGCCTACGATGCCGGCGCGACCGAGGCCGGCCTGCGCGAGGACTGGATGGCCCGGATCGCGGCGATCCACCGGCGCCAGACCGATGGGTAGCGCCGCCGGCCGCGGGGCGGCCGCATGATTATCGACCATCCGCTCCTCGGCCCGCGCGATGCGGCGGAGTTCGTCTATCTGGGCGATGCCGGCCTGATCGACCGGCCCGACTGGCAGGCCGACGATGCGGCGCAGCGGTTTCACGACTATCTCTATCTGCGCGACAACCCGGCCGGCCTGCACCGGGAATTGTGGTTTCACGAACAGGGCGACCGGTCGTGGCTGGTCGTGACCCGCAACACGCAGACCCATGAGATCGTCGCGGTCGAACTCGCGCGCGAGGTCGCGCTGGCGCGGGGCCGCGGCCGGTGAGCGGGCGCTTCCGGCTCGAAGGCGGCGCCATCGACCGCAGCCGGAGCCTCGCCTTCCGCTTCGAGGGCCGGCGGCTGGACGGGCATCCCGGCGATACCCTGGCCTCGGCCCTGCTCGCCAACGGGGTCCGGCTGGTTGGCCGCAGTTTCAAATATCACCGGCCGCGGGGCATTTTCAGCGCCGGACCGGAGGAGCCGAACGCCCTGGTCGAGCTGGGCACCGGGGCGCACCGGGAGCCCAATACGCGGGCGACCGCCATCGAGCTGTTCGACGGGCTGGAGGCGGCGGGCCAGAACTATCGCGGCTCGCTGCGCCGCGATCTGCTCGCCTTCAACGATCTTCTGGCGCCCTTCCTCTCCGCCGGCTTCTACTACAAGACCTTCATGTGGCCGAAATCGTTCTGGGAGCGGGTCTACGAGCCGGCGATCCGCGCCGCCGCCGGCCTCGGCCGCCTGTCCGGCGAGGCCGATCCGGATTGCTACGACAAGGGCTTCCTGCATTGCGATCTGCTGATCGTCGGCGCCGGGCCGGCCGGGCTTGCCGCCGCCCTCGCCGCCGGCCGGCGCGGCGCGCGCGTGATCCTGGCCGATGAGGATTTCGTCATGGGCGGGCGGCTGAATGCCGAGACCCATGAGGTCGAGGGCGCGCCCGGCGCCGCCTGGGCCGCGGCTGCCGTCGGCGAGCTGTCGGCCATGGACCGGGTCCGCCTGCTGCCCCGGACGGCGGTCATCGGGGCCTGGGACCACGGCATCTACGGCGCGCTGGAACGGCGAACCGATCATCTGGCCGCCAGCGCCGGCCGGCCGCGGCAGGTCCTGTGGCGCATTTATGCCCGCCGGGCGGTCCTGTGCGCCGGCGCCACCGAGCGGCCCATCGCCTTCGGCGGCAACGACCGGCCGGGCGTGATGCTGGCCGGCGCGGTGCGCGCCTATGCCAACCGGTTCGCCGTCGCCGCCGGCCGGCGCATCGGCCTGTTCGTCAACAATGACGATGGCTGGCGCACGGCCGCCGATCTCGCCGCGCGCGGCGTGGCGGTCGCCGCGGTGATCGATGTCCGGGAGCGCGCGCCGGTCGCTTCCGTGCCCGGCGCCCGGATTGTCATGGGCGGCCGGATCGTGGCGACCCGGGGGCGCCACGGCCTCAAGGGGGCCGTGCTGGCGACCGGCGAATGGATCGGTATGGATTGCCTCGCCGTCTCCGGCGGCTGGAACCCGAATGTCCACCTCAGCTGCCACCAGGGCGGCCGGCCGGTCTGGCGCGACGAGATCGCCGCCTTCGTGCCCGGTGCCGGGCTGCCGCCGGGCATGGCGGTCGCCGGGGCGGCCGGCGGCGCGCTGACGACAGCGGCTGCGCTGGCCGAAGGGCACCGGGCAGCGTGCGATGCGCTCGATGCGCTCGGCCTCGCCGGGGCGGCGGGCGATCCGCCGGCGGCCGGCGACGAGGCCTGTGCCGTCGCGCCCTTCTGGCATGTCCGGGAAAGCCGCGGCCGGGCGTGGCTCGACCTGCAGAACGATGTGACCGTCAAGGATGTGGAGCAGGCGCAGCGCGAGGGCTTCCGCTCGGTCGAGCATCTGAAGCGCTATACCACGCTCGGCATGGCGACCGACCAGGGCAAGACGGCGAATGTCGCCGCGCTGGCCATCCTCGCCGAACGGACCGGCCGCACCGTCGCCGAAACCGGGACGACCGTATTTCGCCCGCCCTGGACGCCGGTGCCGGTCGGCGCGTTCGCCGGACGGGCGCGCGGCCGGGAATTCCGCCCGGTGCGGCTGACGCCGGGCCATGACCGGGCGGCCCGGCAGGGCGCCGTCTTCGTCGAGGCCGGCCTGTGGCTGCGCGCCCAGTGGTTTCCGAAGGCCGGCGAGACGCACTGGCGCCAGTCGGTCGACCGGGAGGTGGCGCAGACCCGCGCCTCGGTCGGCATCTGCGATGTCACGACCCTCGGCAAGATCGACATTCAGGGCCGCGACGCCGCAGCCTTCCTCAACCGGGTCTATGCCAACGGCTTCGCCAGCCTGCCGGTCGGCCGGGTGCGCTATGGCCTGATGCTGCGCGAAGACGGAATCGCCTGCGACGACGGGACGGCGGCGCGGCTCGGCGAGAGCCATTTCGTCATGACGACGACGACGGCGAACGCCGCCCTGGTGTTCCGCAATCTGGAGTTCGCCCGCCAGTGCCTGTGGCCGGGCCTGGATGTCCACCTGATTTCGGCGACCGAGCAATGGGCGCAGTTCGCCGTCGCCGGCCCGAACGCGCGCCGGCTGCTGCGCAAAATCGTCGATCCGGCGCACGATATTTCCAACGAGGCCTTTCCCTTCATGGCCTGTGGCGAAGTCGGCGTGTGCGGCGGCACGCCGGCGCGCCTGTTCCGCATCTCCTTCTCCGGCGAGCTGGCCTACGAGATCGCCGTGCCGTCGCGCTATGGCGAGGCCCTGATGGCGGCGCTGCTGGCGGCGGGGGAGGAATTCGGCGCGGTCGCCTACGGCACGGAAGCGCTGGGCGTGATGCGGATCGAGAAGGGCCACGCGGCGGGCAACGAGTTGAACGGCCAGACGACGGCGCGGATGCTGGGCCTGCAGCGCATGGTGTCGAAGAAGAAGGACTGCATCGGCAATGTCCTTTCGGAACGGCCGGAGATGAACCGCGCGGACGGGTTGGAGATGATGGGCTTCCGCCCGGTCGAGGCCGGCGCCGAGCTCAGCGCCGGCGCCCACTTCCTGGCCGTCGGCGCCGAAGCGACGATGGAGGCGGACGAAGGCTGGATGTCGTCGGTCGCCTGGTCGCCGACGCTGCACGCCTCCATCGGCCTCGGCTTCATCCGCCAGGGGCGCGCCCGCATCGGCGAGACCGTCCGGGCCTGGGATGCGGTGCGCGGCACGGATATCAGGGTGGAGATCGTTTCGCCCCATTTCCACGACCCGGCGGGGGAGCGGCTTCGTGGCTGAACCGGCGCTCAGGGCCCGCACGCCGCTCGACGGTTTTGCCCGCACCGTCGGCACGGTTGCGCTCGCCGAGGTTGCCGGCCTCGCGCTGGTTTCGGCGGCGGTGCCGCTCGGCGGCGACGAGGCGTTCGCCCGGGCGCTCGCCGAAGGGTTCGGGGCGGAGCGGCCGGCGACCGGCACCTCGGCCGCCGGCGACCGGTTCGCGCTGCGCGTCCTCGGCCTGCAGCCGGACCAGCTTTTCCTTCTGTTCGAGCCGCCGGACCCGGACCGGGCGGCGGAAACCGTGGCGGCCGCGCTCGGCCCCGCCGCTTACATCGCCGATCAGTCCGACAGCTGGGCCATGCTGCGGATGAGCGGCGCCGGCGTCCGCACGGTGCTGGAGCGGATCTGCCCGCTCGACCTCGAGGATCGCGCCTTCCCGGAAGGCCGGGTGGCGCGCACGGCGATGGAGCATCTGTCGGTCATCGTGCTGCGCGACGGCGCCGACAGCTTCCTGCTGATGAGCCCGCGCTCCTCCGCCCGGTCGTTCCTGCACGCGGCGGTGCTGTCGGCGGAGCATGTAGCGGGCTGAGAGGCGGGGGAAGTGGAGGGCGATCGGGGACTCGAACCCCGGACCCGGTGATTAAGAGTCACCTGCTCTACCAACTGAGCTAATCGCCCGCCCGGCGCCGGCAGGATAGCGGAACCCCGCCGCCCTCCGGCAGGCGCAGATATGGGGCAGGGCGGACCGCCTGTAAAGACGGCACCGGCCGGCAATGCCGCCGCAGACCGGCCGCACGGGCGGCGCGGTGCCGATCCGCTAATCCCCGGTCAGCGGGCGGTCGCCGGGTTCGTCGCTGCGGGCCGCGCTCATCGCCAGCCCGAAGCCGAACAGAAGGGTGAGCATCGAGGTGCCGCCATAGGAGACCAGCGGCAGCGGCACGCCGACCACCGGCAGCAGCCCCAGCACCATCGCCAGATTGATGAAGGCGTAGAGGAAGAAGGTGAAGGCCACGCCGGCGGCGACCAGGCGGCCGAACTGGGTTTCGGCGCGCATCGCCAGCGCCAGCAGATAGAACAGGATCAGGCCGTAGATCGCCAGCAGGCCGAGGGCGCCGACGATACCGAACTCCTCGGCCAGCACGGCGAGAATGAAATCCGTGTGCATTTCCGGCACGAAATTGAGATGGATCTGCGTCCCGTTCAGGAAGCCCTTGCCGAAAATGCCGCCGGAGCCGAGCGCGATCTTCGCCTGGGTGATGTGGAAGCCGGCGCCCAGCGGGTCGGAAGACGGATCGAGGAAGGTCAGCAGCCGGTTCTTCTGATAGGCCTGCAGGCCGTAGCGCCAGATCAGCGGTATGGCCGCGGCAATGCCGGCCCCGACCAGGGCGAACTTCCACCAGCGCACGCCGGACAGGAAGAAGACGACCCCGGCCACCGCGGTCAGGATGACGGTCGTGCCCAGATCGGGCTGCTTCACCACCAGCGCCGCCGGGATCGCCAGCAGCATGAGCGGCGCCACCAGCGTGCGGACCCGGTGCACCCGCTCGAAGTGGGCGGCGTGGAAATAGCGCGCCAGCGCGAGCACCAGAACGATCTTCATGACCTCCGACGGCTGGAGCCGGATTGGGCCGAGGCCGATCCAGCGCGTCGCGCCGCCGCCCTCCACGCCGCGGAACTCGGCCAGCAGCAGCAGCCCGACCGCAAGCACCCACAGCCAGTAGGCCAGCCGGTACCAGAGCCGCGGCGGGATCGCGGCGGCCGCGAACATGACCAGCAGCGCCACGCCGAAGCGCGCCATCTGGGTCCCGGTCCAGGGCAGGAATTCGCCGCCCGCCGCCGAATAGAGCAGCACGAAGCCGACGGAAGCGGCAAGACAGGTCGAGAATGTCAGCCCCCAATCGACTGCGGCGAAGCGGTGCCGGATGGAGGTGCGGTCCTCCGCCAGGGCCGTTGCCGGCGTCATCGCGTCCGGCCCCCGGCGCCGGGGGAGGCGATGGCCGGCCCTGTCCCCGCATCCAGCCCGGCCCGCTCGGCGGAAGCGCCATAGCGCCGCTGGGTATCGAGCAGGATTGCCCGGGCGATCGGCGCGGCGACGCGCGAGCCGCCGCCGCCATGCTCGACGATTGCGGCGCAGGCGAAGCGCGGGTCTTCGAGCGGGGCATGGGCGACGAACAGCGCATGGTCGCGCCGGTGCCAGGGCAGGTCTTCGTTGCTGATGATGCCCTCTTCGCGTTCGGCCTCCGTGATCCGGCGGACCTGGGAAGTGCCGGTCTTGCCCGCCATCTCCATGCCCGGCTCCACGATCCGGGTCCAGTGGGCGGTGCCGCCGGTCTCGTTGACGACGGCCGACATGGCATCGAGGATGCGCTCGAGGTTCGCCGGCTTGAAGCCGAGCCGGCGGAACATGGCCGGCGCCCGGCGATAGCCTGTGCGATAGCCGACCGGCCGTTCGGTCGTCAGGCGCGGCGTGACCGCGTAGCCGCCATTGGCCAGCCGCGCGGTCATGACCGCCATCTGCAGGGGCGTCGCCAGAACATAGCCCTGCCCGATGCCGGCGATGACGGTTTCGCCCGGAAACCAGGTCCGGTTGTGCCGGCCCTGGAAATAGCTGCGCTTCCATGCTTTGGTCGGCATGAGGCCGGGCTGCTCGCCCGGCAGATCGACCCCCGTCGGGACGCCGATGCCCAGCCGGCGGGCGGTTTCGGCGATCCGGTCGATGCCGAGGCGCAGCGCCAGCTCGTAAAAATAGACATCGCAGGATTTCTTGATCGCGTCGCGCAGCCCGACCCGGCCGTGCCCCTCCTCCTTCCAGCAGTGGAACCGCGCCTCGCCGAGCTCGAACACGCCGGTGCAGTGCGATTTCGTGTCGGTGCGGATCTCGCCGGTCTCCAGCCCGGCCAGCGCGACCAGCATCTTGAAGGTGGAGCCGGGGGCGTACTGGCCGGAAACCGCCTTGTTGAACAGCGGCCCGCGCCGGTTGGCCTGCAGGGCGCGCCAGGTCTCCGGGCGCAGGCCCCGGGCGAACAGGTTGGGGTCGTAGCCCGGCGTCGACGCCATCGCCAGAACGTCCCCGGTATGAATGTCCATGACGACGACCGAGGCGGCCCGGTGCGGCCGGATCAGGGCCATGGCCCGGCGCTGCAGGGCGGCATCGACCGTCATGTGGATGTCGTGGCCGGGCCTGCCCTCCTTGCGGCCGAGCTCGCGCTGGACGCGGCCGGACGCATTGATCTCGACCCGCTGGGTGCCGCCGCGGCCGCGCAGCCGGCGGTCGTAGACGCTCTCGATGCCCTGTTTGCCGATGCGGAATTCCGGGATTCTGAGCAGCCGGTCCGGGTCGACCTCCTGCTCCTCGTCGGTGACCGGCCCGACATGGCCGACCAGATGCGCAACCAGCTCGCCATAGGGGTAGACGCGGGTGAAGCCGCGTTCGGTCAGGATGCCCGGCAGGTCGGGCGCGTTCACCTCCATCCGGGCAACCTCTTCCCACGTCATCCCGGTGGCGATGGTGACCGGCAGGAAGCGCCGGCGCCGGCGGACCTCGCGCATCGCCCGCTCGCGATCCCCGGCGCTGACCTCGATAATGCCGGTCAGCCGGTCCAGCGCCCGGTCCACATTGCCGGTCTTCTCCGCCACCATGACGACCCGGTAGTCCTCCTCGTTGACGGCGAGCGGCCGGCCGTGCCGGTCGAAAATCCGGCCGCGCAGCGGCAGCAGGAGGCGGGTGTTTATGCGGTTTTCCTGCGCCAGCGTCGTATAGCGTTCGGAATCGCTGATCTGAAGCTGGTACATGCGCGCCAGCAGCCCGCCAAGGGCCAGCCCCTGGGCGCCGATCAGCAGGAACAGCCGGCGGCTGAATTTCCGGCGCTGGTCGATATTCTCCGACAGCGGCATGGTCTTACACGTTCTGCATGCCGCCGCGCTGCACGGCCAGCAGCAGGGCGGCGCCGGCCGGCAGCAGGCCGAAGGTGAGCAGATAGCGGAACAGGGCGGCCTCCGGATCGAGCAGATGGCCGAGCAGGGCCGACATGGCCAGCCATTCGACCGCCATCCAGGCGACCGTCACGGGGGCGAAGGCCGACCAGAACAGGATGAGCGAGCGGCCGTAGATGGAGGCGCGCTGGCTTTGCACGAAGCCGGCGACCGCCAGCAGCATCAGCGCGGTCAGGCCGAGCGGCAGCCCGCGCAGCAGATCCTCGAACAGGCCGACCAGAAAAACGCCGGCGAGCGGCAGCAGCTCCGGCCGCCAGACCGACCAGCAATAGACCGCGATCAGGACGAAGGCGGGGGCGATGCGGCTGTATTCCGGCACGGGCAGGGCGACCAGGCCGGCGAGCGTGGCCAGCACGGTCGTCGCCATCGGAAAGGATCGGCGCACGGCCCGGTCGATGGCGCGCTGGAGCGGCTCGCTCATGGCGCGTCCGGCCGCCTGCCGATCTCCTGCAGCCCGGTCCGGCCGGGCGAAATATCGACCAGCCCCGGAGTCCGCGAATCGAGGAGCCGGACGAAGGTCAGCCGGTCCCAGTTCACCAGCGGGCGCACCAGGATGGTGTCGCGGCCGACGCTCTCGACCCGGCCGACCGGGATGCCGCGGGGCAGCACGCCGCCATGGCCCGAAGTGACGATCCGGGCGCCGACCGGCACGTTCACGTTCGGCGGGACATAGTTCAGCCGCATCAGCCGGCCGTTGGTGCCGACCAGCAGCGCCCGCAGCCCGGAAGCGGCCAGCTTGACGGGAATGCGCGAGTTCAGGTCGGTGACCAGCAGGACCCGCGAGGCGCGGCGACCGACCGCCACGATCCGGCCGATGAGGCCGTTGGCATCGATTGCCGCCATGCCGCGCCGGACGCCGTCTGCCGATCCGGCGCGCACGAGGAGCGAGCGGACATAGGGGCCGCCGGTATCGGCGATGACGGCCGTGGTGAGATGGCGGCCTTCGATGCGCCGGCCGGCATTGAGCAGCGCCCGCAGGCGCCGGTTTTCTTCCGCCAGCGCGGCCCGGTCCCGCAGGGCATAGCGCAGGCGCTCCACCTCGCGGGCCAGTTCGGCATTGCGCTCGCGCACCGTGGCGCTGGTCTCGAAGGTGTCGATCCAGTCGGCCACGGCCCCGATCGGCGCCGAGACTGTCTCGATCACTGGCACGAACGCATCGGCCACGGCCGACCGGATTTCGCGCGTGACCGGCGAGTCGGTCCGGTCGATGGCGATCAGCGAACCGGCGGTCAGGATCAGCAGGATGAAGGCGAGGCGGCGCGTCCACACGCGCAGCGCAGCGGGCAGATTGCCCTTGCGGACCGGATGGCCGCGGCCCCGGTGCGGCCTTCTTCTTCTGCGCGCCACCTGAGCCTGCCTGCCTCGCCGCTTCTATGGCGACGAGACGAGGACCGACTTGAGACTGCGCAGATCTTCCAGGCAGCGGCCCGTGCCCAGGGCGACGCAGGAAAGGGCATCGTCGGCGATGGAGACGGGCAGGCCGGTCGCCTTGCGCAGGACGATTTCGAGATTACCGAGCAGGGCGCCGCCGCCGGTCAGCATGATGCCCTTGTCGACGATATCCGCGGCGAGTTCCGGCGCCGTGTGCTCCAGTGCGGTCTTCACCGCCTCGATGATTTGGCCGACCGGCTCGGACAGCGCCTCGGCGATCTGGGCCTCCGAAAGGATCAGCTCCTTCGGCACGCCGTTCATCAGATCGCGGCCCTTGACCGGAAGCATCTTGCCCTCGCCATCCTTCGGGACGGCGGCCGAGCCGATCTCCTCCTTGATCCGCTCGGCGCTGGATTCGCCGATCAGGACATTATGGTTGCGGCGGATATAGCCGATGATCGCCTCGTCCATCTTGTCGCCGCCGACGCGGACCGAGCGGGCATAGACGATGCCGCCCAGCGACAGGACGGCGACCTCCGTCGTGCCGCCGCCGATGTCCACGATCATGGAGCCGGTCGGCTCGGTCACCGGCAGCCCGGCGCCGATCGCCGCCGCCATCGGCTCCTCCACCAGATAGACCCGGCTGGCGCCGGCGCTGGTGCAGGACTGGTGGATGGCGCGCCGCTCGACGACCGTGGAGCCGGAGGGGACGCAGACGATGATCTGGGGCGCGGCGAAACTGCGCCGGTTGTGCACCTTGCGGATGAAGTGCTTGATCATTTCCTCGGCGACGTCGAAATCGGCGATCACGCCGTCGCGCAGCGGCCGGATGGCGCGCAGATTGCCCGGCGTGCGGCCGAGCATCAGCTTGGCCTCGTCGCCGACCGCCAGGACTTCCCGCCGCCCCTTGATCTCGCGCAGGACGACGACCGAAGGCTCGTTCAGTATGATGCCCCGGCCCTTGACATAGACCAGGGTGTTCGCCGTACCCAGGTCGATGGCCATGTCGGCGGACATCAGGCCGAGCAGTCCTGTCAGCATATTGACCATTCTCCTCCAGCACCCTTGCCCCGACCGACGCACCGGCCGCCGCCCGGGCGATATGCGCGGGAACACGCGCAGAAGGGCGGACGCGCAACAACCCTGCCGGCGGCTGCTGCCGCGACCGGAAACCGCATTCCGCACCTGCGCCGATTCGACTTTCGATCCTTGCCGAAATTCATAAAATCCGCAAGCGGAGTCTTCGTTCGCGGCGCCGAATTCCGCCTAGTTTCTGCTTTTGTCTACCAGGGCCTTTTCGGCGATCCACGGCATCATGGCGCGCAGCTTCCGGCCGACCTCCTCGATCGGGTGGGCGTCGTTGCGCCGCCGGGTGGCCTTGAAGCTGGTCTGGTTGACCCGGTTCTCCAGCATCCATTCCCGGGCGAAGCGGCCGCTCTGAATGTCGTCGAGCACGCGCCGCATCTCGGCGCGCGTCTCGTCGGTGACGATGCGCGGCCCGCTGCGATACTCGCCATATTCGGCCGTGTTGGAGATCGAGTAGTTCATGTTGGCGATGCCGCCCTCATAGATCAGGTCGACGATCAGCTTGACCTCGTGCAGACACTCGAAATAGGCCATTTCCGGCGCATAGCCGGCCTCGACCAGCGTGTCGTAGCCGCCGCGGATCAGCTCGACCAGGCCGCCGCACAGCACGACCTGCTCGCCGAACAGGTCGGTCTCGCATTCCTCCCGGAAGGTCGTCTCGATGATGCCGGCCTTGCCGCCGCCATTGGCCGAGGCATAGGAGAGGGCGATTTCGAGCGCATTGCCCGAGGCGTTGCGGGCTACGGCCACCAGGGTCGGCACGCCGCCGCCGCGCACATATTCCGACCGTACGGTATGGCCCGGCCCCTTGGGCGCGATCATGAAGACATCCAGATCGTCCCGCGGCTCGATCAGGTTGAAATGGATATTCAGCCCGTGGGCGAAGGCGAGCGCCGCCCCCTCCTTCATATTGTCGTGCAGATCGGCGGCATAGATATCGCCCTGCAGCTCGTCCGGCGTCAGCATCATGACGACATCGGCCCAGCGCGCGCCCTCCGCCGGCGTATGGACGGTGAAGCCGGCCTCCTCGGCCTTCCGGCGGGTGGCCGAACCCTCGCGCAGGGCGACGGCAATGTCGGAGACCCCGGAATCCCGCAGGTTCATGGCATGGGCATGGCCCTGCGAGCCGTAGCCCACGATCAGAACCTTGCGGCCCTTGATCAGGTTCACATCGGCGTCGCGATCGTAATAGACGCGCATCGTCCACTCCCTGGCGAATGTGTCGGAACCGGAGGCCGGCGGCGGCGCTGTTCCGTCCGCGCCCGGCGCTGCAGCGGCGGAACCGGGGCCCGCCGCTCTCCCCCTAGTATCGGGCGGGGCTGTTCTATAAGGCGCCGGCCCCCGGTGCAACGCGGCGAACGGCCCCAAGCGGGGCCTAGAGGCCCCCGCTTCCCCGCCGGATCGCCACGGCGCCGGTGCGGGCGACCTCGACCAGGCCGAGCGGCTTCATCAGGTCGATGAAGCGGCCGATCTTCTCGCTCTGGCCGTCGAGCCGGAAGATGAAGGAATCGAGCGTCGTATCGTCCACCCTGGCGCCGAAAATATCGGCGATGCGCAGGGCCTCGACCCGCTTTTCGCCCTGGCCGGCGACCTTGATCAGCGCCAGCTCGGTCTCGACATGGGGGCCTTCCTCCGTCAGGTCGTGAACCGAATGGACCGGCACCAGGCGGTCGAGCTGGTTCTTGATCTGCTCGATGATCATCGGGGTGCCGATGGTGACGATGTTGATGCGCGAGAGGCCGGCCTCGGCATCGACCTCGGATACGGTCAGGCTCTCGATATTGTAGCCGCGGCCGGAGAACAGCCCGATCACCCGGGCCAGCACGCCCGGTTCGTTGTCCACCAGCACGGCGATCACGTGTCGTTCGCTCATGGTCGCCCGCTCGATACCCGCTCGTTCGTCGTTGCCTGCTTCAGGGGGCTGCCGCCCTCGCGGCGGGGCCGCTAGACCAGCACCATGCCTTCTTCGGAAACCGGCTCGGCGGCCTGGTCGTCGGGGCCGAGCAGCATTTTGTGGTGCGCCGCGCCGGAAGGGATCATCGGGAAGCAGTTCTCGGCCTTGTCCACCAGGATATCGGCGATCACCGGCCGATCCACGGCGATCATTTCCCCGATCACGCCATCGACCTCTTCGGGCTTCGTGGCGCGCAGGCCGACGGCGCCGAAGCTCTCCGCCAGCTTGGCGAAATCGGGCAGGGAGGCCATGTAGCTTTCGGAATAGCGGCCGCCATGCAGCAGTTCCTGCCACTGCCGCACCATCCCCATATATTCGTTGTTGAGGATGAAGATTTTCACCGGCAGCCGGTATTGCGCCGCCGTGCTCATCTCCTGGATGTTCATCAGGACGGAGGCCTCGCCGGCAACATCGATCACCAGGGCGTCGGGATGGGCGATCTGCACGCCGATCGCCGCCGGCAGGCCGTAGCCCATGGTGCCGAGGCCGCCGGAGGTCATCCACCGGTTCGGTTTTTCGAAGGGCAGGAACTGGGCCGCCCACATCTGGTGCTGGCCGACTTCGGTGGTGACGAAGAGATCGTCGCGCTCCGCGGTCAGCGCGCGCAGCCGTTCGAGCGCATATTGCGGTTTGATGACCGTGTCCGACGGCGTGTATTTCAGGCAGTCGCGGCTGCGCCATTCGTCGATCTGCGCCCACCAGGCGCGCAGCGCCTTCGTATCGGCGCGATACTGCCGCGCCTTCCACACCTTGATGAGGTCCTCCAGCACATGGCCGGCATCGCCGACCACCGGAATGTCCGCCCGGACATTCTTGTTGATCGAGGAGGGGTCGATATCGACGTGGATCTTGGTCGATCCGGGGGAGAACTCGTCGAGCTTGCCGGTCACCCGGTCGTCGAACCGGGCGCCGATATTGATCATGACATCGCAGCCATGCATGGCGAGATTGCTCTCATAGGTGCCATGCATGCCGACCATGCCGAGGAATTGCGGGCTGGAGGCCGGCACGGCGCCGAGGCCCATCAGGGTCAGCGTGCAGGGAAACCCGGTGATCTTGACCAGCTCGGTGAGCAGATGGGACGCCTTCGGCCCGGCGTTGATGACGCCGCCGCCGCAATAGAACAGCGGCCGCTCCGCCTTCGCCATCGCCGCGGCGGCCTTCTCGATCTGGCCGATATCGCCCTTCCTGCGCGGCTTGTAGGACCGGTGCCCGTTGGGCGAAGGCGGCGCATAGGCGCCCTTTGCCTGCAGCACATCCTTGGGCAGGTCGATGACCACCGGGCCGGGCCGGCCGCTGCGCGCGACATGGAAGGCCTCGTGCATGACGCGGGCCAGATCGGCGATGTCCTTCACCAGATAATTGTGCTTGGTGCAGGGGCGGGTGATGCCGGTCGTATCGGCTTCCTGAAACGCATCGTTGCCGATCAGGTGGGTCGGCACCTGGCCGGTCAGGCAGACCACCGGAACCGAATCCATCAGCGCATCGGTCAGCCCGGTCACGGCGTTGGTCGCGCCCGGCCCCGAAGTCACCAGAACCACGCCGACCTTGCCGGTGGAGCGCGCATAGCCCTCCGCCGCATGGACCGCGCCGCCTTCCTGGCGGACCAGGATGTGGCGCAGCGAATTCTGCCGGTGCAGCGCATCGTAGATCGGCAGAACGGCGCCGCCGGGATAGCCGAAGATCGTGTCCACGCCCTGGTCGACCAGGGCGCGCAGCACAATTTCCGAGCCTGTCATCTGTTGCGACATCGATCCATCTCCGGGAGCCGTCGCCGGGTCTGCCGGCCGGCGGCGGGGTGGCCGAAACGAAAAACGCCGCCCGCGTCGGCGGCGCCTTCTGCCCGGACCGTCGGGCCCGGCCGGCCGGCGGGCCGAACCTGTGGGTAATCGTTGGCCGGCCGCGCGGAAATACGGTCCGCGCCTCAGGCCGTCAACCGGAATTGACGAATTTTCATAAACAATTCGTCGCGCATCCTTTCCGAAAGTTGCGCAAAAACGGCGTCCGGCGAACGATATTGACGCCGGAACCAGGTGAACTGCCGCTTGGCATACTGGCGCGAGGCGGCCTGGCCGCGCGCAATAGCGGCCGCCCGGTCGGTCTCGCCGCGCAGATGGGCCAGCAGCTGGGGCACGCCGACCGCCTTCATCGCCGGCAGGGATGGATCGAGGCCGAGTGCGCCCAGCCGGCGGACCTCGTCCAGCCCGCCCTCCGCCACCATGCGGGCGAAGCGCGCATCGATGCGCGGATACAGCGTTTCGCGCGGCGGCAGCAGCGCCACCCGGAAGGCGCGCAGGGCCGGCGCCCCGGCGGCCTGCCCGGCAGCCTGCCAGGCGGAGAGCGGCCGGCCGGTATGCGCGTGGACCGAAAGGGCCCGGATCAGCCGCTGCCGGTCGAGCGCGGCCGGCCGGCCGGCGAGCGCCGGATCGACCGTGCGCAGCCGCGCGCGCGCCGCCTCGAGGCCGGCCCGGCCGATCCAGGCGGCGACCTCCTGCACCTGCGCGTCGGGGATGTCCGGGGTCTCGGCGATCCCGTCGAGCAGGGCGCGGAGATAGAGCCCCGTGCCGCCGACCAGCACGGGCAGCCGCCCGGCCCGGCCCGCCGCGGCGATTTCCGCCAGCGCCAGCCGCCGCCAGCGCCCGGCCGAACAGCGCTCGCGCGCCGGCAGCACGCCATAGAGCCGGTGCGGCGCCGCCGACAGCATCGCGTCATCGGGCCGCGCGGTGACGATTCTGAGTTCCTGATACACCTGCATGCTGTCGGCATTGATCACCGCGCCGCCGAATTCCCGCGCGATCTGCAGCGCGATTTCGGACTTGCCGCCGGCGGTCGGCCCGCCGATGACAACGATGTCCGTTCGCCCGTCCGGCACCCTCTCCGGCGCCCCGTCCGGTCCGGTCAGGTTCATCCCGTCGCCGCCCGCGCCGCGGCGACGGCATTTATCGGCGCCATTGCTTCCGCCCGTCATGAGTCATTTCGCGACGCTGATTGCCGATCCGGCCCTGCCGCGCATTTCCGACGGAACGGTGACGGCCGCACGCTGGGCGCTGGAGGATGCCGGCGCCGAGGGCGGCGAGCCGGACTGGCTGGCGCCGCAGATCGCCTGCGATATTCCGTTTGCCGGCGGCGAGCCCGCTGCGGTGCGCGATGCGGTGCGGCGGTCGGTCGGCCGGCTGCCGGTCGATGTGGCGGTGACGGCTGCCGGCAACCGGCGCAAGCGGCTGCTGATGGCCGACATGGAATCGACGATCATCCGCAACGAGATGGTGGACGAGCTGGCCGATCTGCTCGGCGTTGGCGCCACGGTGCGCGACATCACGCGGCGCGCCATGGCCGGCGAAATCCCGTTCCGCAAGGCGCTGGTCGAGCGGGTCGAGCTGCTGGGCGGCCTCGAGAAGGAGTTTCTCGACAATTTCTGCTACCGCATCGAATTCACCCCCGGCGCGCGGACCCTGGTGCGCACCATGAAGGCGCACGGCGCGCTGGCGGCGCTGGTTTCCGGCGGTTTCCGCGTCTATTCCGAATATGTCCGCCGGCGCGCCGGCTTCGATCTCGATATCGCCAACGATGTCGTGCTGGATGGCGAGGTGCTGACCGGCCGGCTGGTCGAGCCGGTGCTGGGTGCCGAGGGCAAGCGCGAAGCGATGGACGCCTGCCTCGCCAGCCGTCGCCTCGGGCGCGACGATGCGCTGGCGGTCGGCGACGGGGCCAACGACATAGCGATGCTGAAGGTCGCCGGCGCCGGCGTGGCCTTCCGGGCCAAGCCCGCGGTCGCGGCGGCCGCGCAGCACCGGATCGAGCATGGCGATCTGACGGCCCTCCTGTATCTGCAGGGCTACCGGCGCGACGAGTTCGCCGCCGCCTCCGGCGGCTGAGGCGCCGGCGCGGGCCCGGGGCCTAGCGCTTCCGGAAGCGGATCACGATATAGCGCCGGTCCTCGCCGCGCCGGACCAGCAGCAGGGCGGAGGTCTTGCCCGCCTGCTTCGATTGTTTCATCAGCTCCCGGACCGTCTCCGGCGCGGCGAGCGCGGTCTGGTCCATTTCCTCGATCACGTCGCCCGGCTCGATGCCCTTCTGCGCCGCATCGCTCTTCGGCTCGACGCCGAGGACGATGACGCCTTCCGTTTCCCCGGTCCCATAACGCTGCGCGAGTTCGGGCGTGATGCTGCCGAGCCGCAGGCCGAGCGCCGGGAACAGGCCGGGCGAGACGCTTTCCTCGCTGAATTTCCGCGCCGCGCCGGTCTTCACAGCCTTCTCCAGCTCGCCCAGCACGACCTTCAGCGCAAGGATTTCGCCGCGCCGCCGGACGCGAACCTCGACGCGCTTGCCGACCGGCGTCGCCGCCACGATCTGCGGCAGGCGCGATGCGCTCTCCACCGTCCGGCCGTCGAACTCCAGGATCACGTCGCCGGAGACGATACCGCCCTTGGCCGCCGGGCCGCCGCTCGCGACATTGGCGACCAGGGCGCCGGTCGGCCGCGCCATGCCCAGCGTCTGCGCGAGCTCGGCATCGACCGCCTGGAGCTGCACCCCCAGCCAGCCGCGCCGGGTGCGGCCATAGCGCTTCAGCTGCTCGATGATCGGCGCCGCCAGATTGGACGGAACGGCGAAGGCGATGCCGGCATTGATTTCGGCGCGCGGCGAGAAGATCGCCGTGTTGATGCCGATGACCCGGCCGTTGCGGTCGAACAGGGGGCCGCCGCTGTTGCCCTTGTTGATGGCGGCATCGGTCTGCAGGAAATCGACGAAGGAACTGCCCGACATGCCGCCGAAATTCTGCAGATGGCGGCCGCGGGCCGAGAGGATGCCGGTGGTGACGGTCTGGCTCAGGCCGAACGGATTGCCGATGGCGACGACATCCTGACCGATGCGCACGGTATCGGAATCGCCCCACTCGACGAACGGCAGCGGCGTTTCCGACCCGATTTTCAGCACCGCCAGATCGGCCCGGGGATCGCGGCCGACGACCCGGGCGTCGAGCTGCCGGCCGCCGTCCAGCACGACATGGACCATGCTGGCGTTGCCGACCACATGCTGGTTGGTGACGACGAAACCGTCCGCGCTGACGATGAAGCCGCTGCCGACGGCAGCGCCCCGTCCCGGCGGCCGCCGCCGGTTGAAATACTCCCTGAAATGCTCTTCGAAGGGCGAGCCTTCGGGGGCTTCGGCACCGGCCGCCGGCCCGTCCGACCCGGTCGTCGTGATGCTGACCACCGCCGGCAGCAGCCGGGCGACCAGATCGGGCAGCGACGGTCGGCCGGCCGCGGGGGCGGTGGCGGCCTTCGCCTTCCCGGCTTTCGCGCCGCCTGTTTCCGCGGTTGCGGTTTCGGCGGCGGGGGCCGGGCCGGCGAGGGCGAGGCAGGCCGCTGCCAGGAGTGCGGTGCGCACGGTTCGGGCGGGGCGGGGCGGAATCCGTCGGTTCATCTCGATCTTCCGTATTCCGGCGTGCGGGGCGGCGCCGGCCTGTAGCGCGCGATTCGAACGGCAGGGGCCCGAATATACACCAATTCGGGCGAAAATCGGTCGAAATCCGGCCGATGCGCCGCACCCGTCCGGCGCCGGGCGCCGGCCGCTCACCAGCGGAAGGCGGCGGCGGCCCAGGTCGGGCGCTGCCGGTGGCGGCCGTAGAGCGCCTGCAGGGCCGCTGCCGGCGGCTCGGCGAGCGGCGCGATGCCGAGTTCCCCGGCCATCAGGCCGCCGGTCACGAACAGCGAATCGATGCCGACCGCGCTGGCGCCGGCAATATCGGTACGCAGCGAATCGCCGACCGCCAGAATACGCGCCGGCAGGATGCCGGCAAGGCGGGCGAAGGAAAGCTCGTAGATCGGCCGGTGCGGCTTGCCGTGATAGCGCACATCGCCGCCCAGCGCCTCGTAGCGCGCGGCGATGGCGCCGGCGCAAATCTCGCGCTTCGGGCCGCGCAGCACTTCGAGATCGGGGTTGACGCACAGCATCGGCAGGGCCCGCGCCTGCGCCCCGGCCAGCAGGGCGGCATAGTCCGCCACCGTGTCGCCGCGCCGGAACGCGCCGACGCAGAGCAGGAAGGTCGCCCGGTCCGGGGTATCGACCGCCTCGACCGGCTGGCCCTGCAGCACCGATTCGTCGCCCGCCTCGCCGATCAGGAAGGCCCGGTCGCCCAGCCGGGCGTGCCACGCATCGCTGCGCGCGTGCAGCGCGAGCCAGCCGGCCTCGCCCGACGACAGGACCGGGCCGTAGCAGTCGCGCGGAATGCCGACCCGGTCCATCCGGTCGATCACCGCCCCGGTGCGCCGGGGCGCGTTGGAGAGGATCAGCACCCGCTTGCCCCGCTCCGCCAGGGCGCGCAGGCAGGCCACCGCGCCGGGCAGCGGCGCGACCCCGTCATGGATCGTGCCCCACAGGTCGAGGATGAAGCCGTCATAGCGGTCGGCGACCGCCGAGAGGCCGGCGATCCGGTGCCCGTCCGGTGCAGAATCCCTGTCGTTCATCGACGCTCCATCGGCCGCCTGCGCCAGTTCAGCAACCGGGGGGCGGCCGGCGCCGGTGCCGGCCCGGCTCCCCCGGCTGCGGCACGGCCATAGCATCCGGCCGCCGGCCCCGCCGCCCGACAGTTCATCGCACGGGCCGGCGCGCCGCCATGCCGCTGGGGCAGCGGGAAGGTTGCCGGAAGCCGGTTTCGCGGGTTGCCGGCGAGGCTTGCCGCTTCCCGGCCGCCTGCCTATAGTCGCGCCCCGCTGCCGATGCTGCGATGGTGGTGTCATGGGTCGGACCTGGCCAGAGGTTCCCGGAACGTATCGCCCGTCGCCGGACGAGCCGTTCATGAATCCGGTCATGGCCGCCTATTTCCGGCAGAAGCTCGGGCGCTGGCGCGACCGGCTGCTGGGCGATGCCGAAGAGACGCTCCACACCATGCAGGAGGAGACGCTGCACGAGGCCGATATGGCCGACCGGGCGGCGCTCGAGGCGGATTGGGGCCGCGAACTGCGCACCCGCGACCGCCAGCGCAAGCTGATCGCCAAGATCGACGCCGCCATGCAGCGCATCGAGGACGGCACCTATGGCTATTGCGAGGAAACCGCCGAGCCCATCGGCGTCGACCGGCTCGATGCACGGCCCATCGCCACCCTCAGCATCGAAGCCCAGGAACGCCACGAGCGCCGCGAACGAACCCGGCGCGGGGATTGAAGGGGGCGAGGCTCTGCTGCAACGGGGACGGATGGCGGCGGGCCGGACTTTGCCGGCCGATGGTGGGCGCGGCTGGGTTCGAACCAGCGACCCCTGCCGTGTGAAGACAGTGCTCTCCCGCTGAGCTACGCGCCCGCCCTGGACCGGCCCGCCGGACCGGCGGCCGGAGACGGGCATCTACGGGCCGCCGCCGCACAGTGTCAAGGCCGGTGGGCCGCCGGCGGTGGGGCGTCGTCGTGCGCGAAGCGGCTTGCATGATGCGCGGCGGCGGCTAAGGTGGCGCGGTTTCCGGGCGGGGCCCTTGCGCGACTGGCGCATCCGGCCGGCGCCGCCCTGCCGGAGGATCGCCTTGCGCCTCATGACAAAACCCGCGACCGGGTTCGCAACAGACTCCGCGATGAGCCGGGCCGCCGCGCTCCGCCACACGCCGGTGCAGGATGGCCGGCCCGTCCGCCGGGAGCGCTGACAGACCCGTGTATCACCTCGCCTATTTCCTCGATCAGTTGATCAACGGCGTCACGCTGGGCGCGATCTACGGCCTGATCGCCATCGGCTACACGATGGTCTACGGCATTATCGGCATGATCAATTTCGCCCATGGCGAAATCTTCATGATCGGCTCGTTCGTCTCGCTCATCGTCTTCCTGCTGTTCGGCCTGCTCGGCGGCATCTGGCTGCCGCTGGCGATCCTGATCGTGCTGATCGGCGCCATGCTGTTCACCGCCGTCTATGGCTGGACGCTGGAGCGGGTGGCCTATCGCCGCCTGCGCGGCTCGCCGCGCCTGGCCGCGCTGATCACCGCCATCGGCATGTCGATCTTCCTGCAGAACTATGTCCAGCTGCTGCAGGGTGCGCGCAACAAGCCGCTGCCGCCCCAGATCACCGGCGGCATCGAGGTGGTGAACACCACCAACCAGGCCGGGCAGGCCTATGCCGTGTCGCTCAGCTTCCTGCAGATGCTGATCGTCGCGCTGACAATCGTGCTGATGATCGTCTTCACCTTCCTCATCACCCGCACCGCGCTCGGCCGGGCCCAGCGCGCCTGCGAGCAGGACCGCGGCATGGCGGCGCTGCTCGGCATCGATGTCGACCGCACCATCTCGCTCACCTTCGTGATCGGCGCCTCGCTGGCGGCGGTCGCCGGCCTGATCTTCATGCTGCGCTATGGCGCGACCGATTTCTTCGTCGGCTTCCTCACCGGCCTGAAGGCGTTTACCGCGGCGGTGCTCGGCGGCATCGGCTCGCTGCCCGGCGCCATGCTCGGCGGCCTGCTGATCGGCCTGATCGAAGTGTTCTTCGCCGGCTATTTCAACCTGGAATACAAGGATGTCGCGACCTTCACCGTCCTGGTCATGGTGCTGATCTTCCGGCCGACCGGCCTGCTCGGCAAACCGGATATCGAGAAGGTCTGAGCCGGTGGCCGCCAATATCGCGCCCGCCGAACGCAGGGGCATCCTGATCGAGCTCGGCGCGACCGCGCTGGTCGTGTTCGCGCTCACCGTCTCGCTGGTCGGCTTCCATATCAAGGATGTCTCCGGCGGCATCGCGCTCGAGCTGCGCATCCTCGATGTCGTCTCGGCCGTGGCGATTGCCGTCATCGTTCGCGGCTGGCTCATCCTGATGCGGCACGGCCGCACCCGCATCGTCACGGCCTCCGCCGGGGCGGTCGCCGCGGTCCTGGTCGTCTCGCTGCTGTTCGGCGGCGCCGGGGTGCAGCCCTGGCTGCCGTTCCAGGCCCCGCTGCTGCAATGGCTGCTGGCCGTGCTGTCGGCCGGCTTTGCCATCGGCGCGGCGGTGCGGACGGCGCGCGCCGGCCCGCGCCCGGCCGGGGCGGACGACGACAGCCCGATGGACCGGTTCAGCGCCCGGGTGCAGCGCTCCTCGCTGTGGATCGGCATCGTCCTGTTCGCCTTCGCGGCCGTCTTCCCGTTCATGCCCGGCGTGAACCTGCAATATCTCGATATCGCCGTGCTGGTGCTGACCTACATCATGCTCGGCTGGGGGCTGAATATCGTGGTCGGCCTCGCCGGCCTGCTCGATCTCGGCTATGTCGCCTTCTACGCCGTCGGCGCCTATTCCTTCGCCCTGTTCGCCTCGCCCGATTCGCCCCTGCTGCAGGAGCTCGGCCTGACCGAGGGCATCAGCTTCTGGCTGTGCCTGCCCTTTGCCGGGCTGATGGCGGCGCTGGCCGGCGTCGCGCTCGGCTTTCCGGTGCTGCGCCTGCGCGGCGACTATCTCGCCATCGTCACCCTCGGCTTCGGCGAGATGATCCGGGTGACCCTGCTGAATTTCTACAGCCTCACCAAGGGCCCGGACGGCATCTCCAAAATCCCGCCGCCCTCGCTGCTCGGCTATTCGACCCAGTCGAAGATGGACGAGGAGACGCTGGAGAACACCACCGAATTCCACACCGCCATGGGCTGGGAATTCGACCAGGCCGATACCACCGTCCTGCTCTATTTCGTCATTCTGGTCATGGCGCTGGTGACCAATTTCTTCACCCTGCGGGTGCGCAAGCTGCCGGTCGGCCGGGCCTGGGAGGCGCTGCGCGAGGACGAGATCGCCTGCCGCTCGCTCGGCATCAACCCGACCAATACCAAGCTCACCGCCTTCGGCCTCGGCGCCATGTTCGGCGGCTTCGCCGGCTCGTTCTTCGCCACCCGCCAGACCTTCGTGAGCCCGGAGAGCTTCACCTTCATCGAATCGGCGGTGATCCTCGCCATCGTCGTCCTCGGCGGCTTCGGCAGCCAGATCGGCGTCGTCGTCGCCGCCTTCCTGCTGATCGGCCTGCCGGAAATCTTTCGCGAGCTGCAGGAATACCGGATGCTGTTCTTCGGCGGCTCGATGGTGCTGATCATGCTGTGGCGGCCTTCCGGCCTGCTGGCCCATCGCGAGCCGACGATCCGGCTGCACGGCCGCGACCGGCGCGCGGCCCCCGCCGGGGCGGAGACCGCGGCATGACCGGCCCCGCCCCGGACCATGCCGCCGCGGAAAACGGTGCGGGCGCGCCGCCGCTGCTCACCGTCGAGCATCTGACCATGCGCTTCGGCGGGCTGGTCGCCATCGACGATGTCTCCTTCCGCGCCGCCGACCGGGAGATTACCGCGATCATCGGCCCGAACGGCGCCGGCAAGACGACGGTGTTCAACTGCCTGACCGGCTTCTACAAGCCGACGGTCGGCCGCCTCACCGTTTCGCTGGCCGGCCGGCCGCCGATCTATCTGGAGCGCATGGAAGGGTTCCGCATCGCCAGCCGGGCCCGCATCGCGCGCACCTTCCAGAACATCCGCCTGTTCCCGAAAATGACCCTGCTGGAAAACCTGATCGTCGCCCAGCACAACCGGCTCATGCGCGCATCCGGCTATACGGTGCGCGGCCTGTTCGGCTTCGGCTACGGCCGGGAGGAGGCGAAGGCGGTCGAGCGGGCGCGCTACTGGCTGGACCGGATCGGCCTGGTCGACCGGGCCGACGACGATGCCGACAGCCTGCCCTATGGCGACCAGCGCCGGCTCGAGATCGCCCGCGCCATGTGCACCGAGCCGGTGCTGCTCTGCCTCGACGAGCCGGCGGCCGGGCTGAACCCGCGCGAGAGCGCCGATCTCAACGCGCTGCTCACCTTCATCCGCAACGAGCACCGGATCGGCATTCTGCTGATCGAGCACGATATGAGCGTGGTCATGCAGATTTCCGACCGCATCGTCGTGCTCGATTACGGCCGCAAAATCTCCGACGGCGACCCGGAATCCGTGCGCCGGGATCCGGCGGTCATCCGCGCCTATCTGGGCGAGGAGGACGATCCCGCGCTGCCCGATATCGCCGGCCCGGACGGCGCCGCCGGAGCGCCGGCATGACCGCCGCGGCCGCCGACCCGGCCGCCGCCGGTGCCGTCATGCTCGACATCCGCGGCGTCGAGACTTTCTATGGCCGCATCCAGGCGCTGCGCGGCGTCGATATCGAGGTCCGCCGCGGCGAGATCGTGACCCTGATCGGGGCCAACGGCGCCGGCAAATCGACCCTGCTGATGACGGTGTGCGGCGACCCGAGGGCGGCCGCCGGCCGCATCGTCCTCGACGGTGCCGACATCACCCGCAAGCCGACCTTCGAGATCGTCCGCATGGGCCTGGCCCAGGCGCCGGAAGGCCGGCGCATCTTCCCGCGCATGACGGTGCGCGAGAATCTCCAGCTCGGCGCGACGACCGGCGCGGAAGCGCATTTCGAGGAGGATCTGGACCGGGTCTACGACCTGTTCCCGATCCTGCGCAACCGCGCCGACCAGCGCGGCGGTACGCTCTCCGGCGGCGAGCAGCAGATGCTGGCCATCGCCCGCGCCCTGATGAGCCGGCCGCGCCTGTTGCTGCTCGACGAGCCTTCGCTCGGCCTCGCCCCGATGATCGTGAAGCAGATTTTCGAGGTCGTGGCCGAGATCAACCGGCGCGGCACCACGGTGTTCCTGGTCGAGCAGAACGCCTACCACGCGCTGCGCCTGGCGCATCGCGGCTATGTCATGGCCAATGGCCGGATCATCCTGAGCGGTACCGGCGCGGAACTGCTCTCCAATGCCGAGGTCCGCGCCGCCTATCTGGAGGGCGGGCACTGATGGCGGCGCTGCTCGGCGTGCCCGACCTGCTGATCTCGCTGTGCGTCACGGCGATCGTCGTCGGCTTCGCGGCCTTCATCACCGGCCAGGCGCTGGCCAATACCTGGCGGCCGATGTGGCAGATGCTGCCCTACGGCCTGCTGCTCGGTATCGCCGACCGGTTCCTCGTCTGGGGCCTGTTCGGCGGCGACGGGCTTTCGGTCTCCGGCTATCTGATCGATACCGCCTGGCTGCTGGCCGTTGGCTTCGCCGCCTACCGCCTGACCCAGGCGCGCCGGATGGTCGCCCAGTATCCCTGGCTCTACGAACGCGCCGGCCCGTTCGGCTGGCGGGACAAACGGTAGCGGCCGGCGCGCCGCGGTTTTCGCGCGCGGGCGGCCTCCATGGGCGCTTCCGGCGCGCGGGTTTGCGCGTTGCGAAAGCGCTGCATCCTGCTAGGATAATTGCCGAATTGCCGTTGCGCGCAGCGGCCGGCGGCGCCGGTATGAATCCGGCGCACCGGGCGCGGGCAGCGGCAGCCATCCATCGATTGAAGATAAGGAGACTCTTCGAGATGAACCGGTTCAAACTTTCGCTCGTGGCCGCTGCTGCGGCGTCGGTCGGGGCGGTCGCGCCGGCCCAGGCCGAACTCGTGATCGCGACGGTCGGGCCGATGACCGGCCAGTATGCGTCGTTCGGCGAGCAGATGCGCCGCGGCGCCGAGCAGGCGGTGAAGGATCTGAACGCTGCCGGCGGCGTCCTCGGCCAGAAGGTCCGGCTGGTCGTCGGCGACGATGCCTGCGATCCGAAACAGGCCGTCGCGGTGGCCAAGAAGCTGGTCAGCCAGAAGGTCGTCTTCGTCGGCGGGCATTTCTGCTCCGGCTCGTCGATCCCGGCCTCCAAGGTCTATACCGCCGGCCGGATCCTGCAGATTTCCCCGGCCTCGACCAATCCGAAGCTGACCGACGAAGGCGGGCCGAACGTCTTCCGGGTCTGCGGCCGCGACGATCAGCAGGGCGTGGTCGCCGGCAATTTCCTCGCCAAGTCGCTGGCCGGCAAGAAGATCGCGTTCCTTCACGACAAGACGGCCTATGGCAAGGGCCTGATGGATGCGACGCTGGAGAACTATCAGAAGGCCGGCGGCAAGGCCGCGATGGTGGAGGCCTATACGGCGGGCGAGAAGGACTATACCGCCCTGGTCTCGAAGATGAAGGCGGCCGGTATCGAAGCCTTCTATCTCGGCGGCTACCATACCGAAGGCGCGCTGATGATCCGCCAGGCCCATGAGATGGGCTACAAGCCGCAGCTCGTTTCCGGCGATGCGCTGGTCACCGACGAATTCTGGAAGATCGCCGGCAATGCGGGCGAGGGCGTGCTGATGACCTTCTCGCCGGACCCGCGCAAGAACCCGTCGGCCGCCCCGGTGGTCGCCAAGTTCAAGGCGCAGAAATACGAGCCGGAGGGCTATACGCTCTACACCTATGGCGCGATCCAGGCCTGGGCCGGCGCCGTGACCAAAGCGGGCTCGACCGATCTCGCCAAGGTGGTGAAGGCGCTGCGCTCCGAGCAGTTCGATACGGTGCTCGGCAAGATCGGCTTCGACCGGAAGGGCGATGTCACCGCGCCCGGCTATGTCTGGTACGTCTGGAGCAAGGGCGGCTACGACTACGCGAAATAGCCTCATCCCGCCCCGGCCGGGAGCCGGGGGCAAGGGAAAGCGCGATGCCGGCTTCCGGGCCGGCACCGCAAGCGACGGGGAGCCCGGCGGGAGACCGCCGGGCTCTTTTTCGTCGGGCGGGCGCCGGCCCGCCGGGCTCAGCTGGCCAGCTGGGCTTCCGGCTGTCCGCCGCGGCCGCGCCGGCCGAGGCCGATGCGCTTGGCGAATTCCGAGCGCCGTTTGGCATAGTTCGGCGCGACCATCGGATAATCCGCCGGCAGCCCCCATTTCTGGCGGTACTCGTCCGGCGACATGTCGTAGGTCGTCCGCAGATAGCGCTTCAGCATTTTCAGCTTCTTGCCGTCTTCCAGGCAGACCAGATATTCCGGCGTCAGCGACCGGCGCACCGGTACCGCCGGCCTCGGCGCCGCATCGGCCGGCTGTCCCTCGCCCAGCGTGCTGAGCGATGTATGCACGGCCCGGATCAGGTCTGGAAGCTGGTTGGTCGCCGTCGCGTTGTTGCCGACATAGGCCGAGACGACATCGGTCGTCATTCGGAGCATCTCCTCTCGGGAGACGCGCTCCGTGCTCTCGTTACTCATACCCCGCGTCCTTTTGTTTTGCGCATTAATGCATTGGCAGGCTCACCCTTTTTCGGGTGTTGACCTGCCGGCACGCCCTCCAGCCTATTGCACGGAATCGACAGAAAGTCAATTTCGGAAGCCGGAGCTTTTCTTGGCCATATCAAAGCGTTATTCCATCTGCTTCATGCGATACTCATATCCCGCGCCGTCCCGGGGCGCCGGACGTTGCGCTGACTTGCGCCCCTGTTTGCGCCAGTGTCGCCCTGGTCTTGCGTCTGTACTGGCGGCCGGCCCCGGCCGCACGGGTTCAGGGCGTGGCCGCGGAATTGCCTTCCCACCGGGATCGGCGTATA
This sequence comes from Alphaproteobacteria bacterium, assembly GCA_965221475.1. Taxonomy (GTDB): domain Bacteria; phylum Pseudomonadota; class Alphaproteobacteria; order Bin65; family Bin65; genus Bin65. Next base: position 2,971,903 of record OZ244891.1, read on the forward strand.
CGAGATCGTGTCGCCGGCCGGGTGCGAGACGCGATATCTGGTGGGCGCACGGATCGTGCAGCCGGCGGCGGGCCGGCAGGGGATGGGCGATTGAAACCGAAAATTGTGGCCGTCGCGTCGGATCATGCGGGCTTCGCCCTCAAATCGGCCCTGGCCGAAGACCTGAAGGCGATGGGCCACCGCGTCGTGGATCTGGGGCCGGCCTCCGCCGACAGCGTCGACTATCCGGATTTCGGCCATGCGCTCGCCCGGTCGGTCGCATCGGGCGAGGCGGAGCTGGGCGTCGGCATATGCGGCTCGGGCATCGGCATCAGCATGGCGCTCAACCGCCACCGGGGCGTGCGTGCCGCCCTGTGTCACGATACCCTCTCGGCACGCCTGTCGCGGCAGCATAACGATGCCAATGTCCTCGCGCTCGGCGGGCGGCTGACCGGCATCGAGACGGCGCGCGACGCCCTGCGCACCTTTCTCGAAACGCCGTTCGAAGGCGGCCGGCACGCGCCGCGGATCGCCAAGATCGACGAGGGCGCCGCCTGACCGGGCGGCCGCCGCACAACGCGAAGAACCCGGCCCCATGAACGATTCCAGCACTGCAGCGATCCAGCCCGCGGACCGGGATTTCTTCACCGCCGCGCTGGACCGTTCCGATCCGCAGCTCCACGCCGCCATCCGCGACGAGCTGGTCCGGCAGCAGGAACAGATCGAGCTGATCGCCTCGGAGAACATCGTCTCCCGCGCCGTGCTTGAGGCGCAGGGCTCGGTGCTGACCAACAAATATGCCGAGGGCTATCCCGGCCGCCGCTACTATGCCGGCTGCGACCCGGTCGATGTCGCCGAAAGCCTGGCGATCGAACGGGCGAAGCAGCTGTTCGGCTGCCGTTTCGCCAATGTCCAGCCCCATTCCGGCGCCCAGGCCAATACCGCGGTCATGATGGCGCTGCTCAAGCCCGGCGATACCATTCTCGGCCTGTCGCTGGCGGCCGGCGGCCATCTCACCCACGGCGCGGCGCCCGCCCTTTCCGGCAAATGGTTCGATGCCGTCCAGTACGGCGTGCGCCGGGACGATCATCTGATCGATTACGATGAGGTCGCCGCCCTGGCCGAGCGGCACCGGCCGCGGCTGATCATCGCCGGCGGCTCCGCCTATCCGCGCTTCCTGGATTTCGACCGTTTCCGGGCGATTGCCGACAGTGTCGGCGCGCTGCTGATGGTGGATATGGCCCATTTCGCCGGGCTGGTCGCGGCCGGCGTGCATCCCAGCCCGGTGCCCGTTGCCGACGTGACGACGACGACGACCCACAAGACCCTGCGCGGCGCGCGCGGCGGCATGATCCTGACCGACGATCCGGCCCTGGCGAAGAAGATCGATTCGGCCGTGTTTCCCGGCTCCCAGGGCGGGCCGCTGATGCACCAGATCGCGGCCAAGGCGGTGGCGTTCGGCGAGGCGCTGAAGCCGGAGTTCCAGCTCTATGCCCAGGCCGTCGTCGATAACGCGAAGGCGCTGTCGGCCCGGCTGATCGCGCGCGGCTTCGATATGGTCGCCGGCGGCACCGATACCCATCTGATGCTGGTCGATCTGCGGCCGAAGAAGGTGACCGGCAATATCGCCGACGAAAGCCTGGAGCGCGCCGGCATCACCTGCAACAAGAACGCCATTCCGTTCGATCCCGAAAAGCCGACCGTGACCTCGGGCATCCGCCTCGGCACGCCGGCCGCGACGACCCGCGGCTTCGGCATCGCGGAGTTCGAGCGGGTCGGCGACCTGATCGCCGATGTGCTCGAAGGGGTGGCGGCCGGCCCCGGCGACAATGCGGCGGTCGAGGCGGCGGCCCTGGCGGAGGTCCGCGACCTGTGCCGGCGCTTCCCGGTCTATCCGGGTCTCTGAAGCGGCGCGGATCGGCAAACTGCGCGCCGACGTTCGGGAGGGAGAACCATGCGCTGTCCGTTCTGCGGCGGAGACGATACCCAGGTGAAGGATTCGCGGCCGACCGAGGACGGCTCGTCGATCCGCCGGCGCCGCTTCTGCGCCTCCTGCGGCTCCCGCTTCACGACCTTCGAGCGGGTGCAGCTGCGCGACCTGACGGTGGTCAAGAAGGGCGGCCAGCGCGTGCCGTTCGACCGCGACAAGCTGTTCCGCTCCATCGCCATCGCCGTGCGCAAGCGGCCGATCGCGGAGGACCGGATCGACCGGATCGTCAGCTCGATCACGCGCCGGCTGGAGAGTTCCGGCGAGACCGATATTCCCGCCAAGCATATCGGCGAGCTGGTGATGGAGGCGCTGGCCGGCCTCGACAAGGTCGCCTATGTCCGGTTCGCTTCCGTCTACAAGAACTTCCGCGAAGCCCGGGATTTCGAGCAGTTTCTCGGCAGCCTGGGCGAGCGCGGCGAAGAGGCGGCGGTGGAGGATTGAGCGATAGCGCCGCCGACCGCCGCTGGATGCAGGCGGCGCTGGCGCTGGGCCGGCGCGGCCTCGGCACCGTTGCGCCCAACCCGTCCGTCGGCTGCGTGCTGGTGAAGGACGGCCGCGTCGTCGGCCGCGGCTGGACCGCGCCCGGCGGCCGGCCCCACGCCGAGGCCGGGGCGCTGCGCCGCGCCGGCGCGGCCGCGCGCGGCGCGACCGCCTATGTCACGCTCGAACCCTGTTCGCACCACGGCCGGACGCCGCCCTGCGCCGAAGCGCTGATCGATGCCGGAATCGCCAGGGTCGTGGCGGCGCTGGTCGATCCGGACGCGCGGGTTGCCGGGTCGGGTCTCGCCCGGCTCGAAGCCGCCGGCATCGCCGTGCAGGCCGGCCCCGGCGCGGCGGCAGCGGCCGACGATCTCGGCGGCTATCTGCTGCGCCAGCGTTCGGGACGGCCGCGCTTCGCGCTCAAGCTGGCCAGCAGCCTGGATGGCCGGATCGCGACGGCCGGCGGCGACAGCCGGTGGATCAGCGGGCCGCAGGCGCGGGCGCGCGGCCATGGATTGCGGGCGGTCCACGACGCCGTCATGGTCGGCATCGGCACTGTGCTGGCCGACGATCCGCTGCTGACCTGCCGCCTGCCCGGCCGGATGCGGCCCAGCCTGCGCATCGTTCTCGATTCGCAGGGCCGGCTGCCGGCCGAAAGCCGCCTCGCCCGGACGGCGGCCGATCATCCGGTCTGGCAGTTCTGCGTATCCGGGGAAGGGGAGGCGCCGCCGGTCCGGCGCTTCGCCGTCTCCGCCGACAGCACCGGCCGGGCTGATGTGGAAGCCGTCGCCCGCGCCCTCGGCCGGGAGGGGCTGAACGAAGTCCTGGTCGAAGGCGGCGGGCAGCTGGCGGCGAGCCTGCTGCGCGCCGATCTGGTCGACCGGCTCTACTGGTTCCGGGCCGGCACGGTGCTGGGCGGCGATGCCCGGCCCGGCGTCGGCGATCTGGCGCTCGGCCGCCTCGCCGATGCCGCTGCCTGGCGGCCGCAGTCGCGCGAGCCCTGCGGCGACGATGCGCTGGAAATCTGGCGCCGCGACCGCACCTCGGATGCCGGCTCCGCAGCCTCCGAAGCCCGCTCGCTCGACCCGCCCATGGCCGCCGCATGTTTACCGGAATCGTAACCGATATCGGCCGGGTGCGCCGCCGGCACCGGCCCGAAGGCGGGGATACGCGGTTCGAGATCGAAACCGGCTACGATACCGCCGGCATCGCCATCGGCGCGTCCATCGCGTGCAGCGGCGTGTGCCTCACCGCGATTGCGAAGGGGCCGGGCTGGTTCGCCGTCGAGGCCTCGGACGAAACCCTTTCCTGCACCACGCTGGGCGGCTGGCGGGAAGGCCGGCGCCTCAATCTGGAGCGGGCGCTGCGGGCGCAGGACGAGCTCGGCGGGCACATCGTTTCCGGCCATGTCGATGGCGTCGGCCGGGTCGTTGCGCGCACGCCGGCGGCGGGCAGCGAAACCTTCCGCCTTGCCATCGACCGGGCATTCGGCCCCTATATCGCCGCCAAGGGCTCGGTCGCGGTCGATGGCGTCTCGCTGACCGTCAATACGGTGGCCGACGGGCCGAGCGAAACGGCGTTTTCCGTGAACCTGATCCCGCACACGCTGGCCGCGACCGCGCTGGACGATTTGCAGCAGGACAGCCCGTTCAATCTGGAAGTGGACCTGATGGCGCGCTACGTTCGCCGGATGCTGGCGTTCGAGGGGGCCGGCGGCGCTCCGGCAGGCGGGGAAGCAAGGGCGTGAGCAACCGGGATCGTCTCACTCTGGTATCGGCGCAGGATGCGGGCCGGGCGGCCGACGATCTGGCTTTCCTGTCGCCGATCGAGGACATTATCGAGGATGCGCGCCAGGGCCGGATGTTCGTCCTGGTCGATGACGAGGACCGGGAGAACGAGGGCGACCTGGTGATCCCGGCCGCGAAGGCGACGCCGGAGGCGATCAACTTCATGGCCAAATACGGCCGCGGCCTGATCTGTCTGGCCATGACGGCGGACCGGGCGGCCCATCTCGGCCTGCAGCTGATGCCGCAGACGAACAACAGCCGGTTTTCCACCGCATTCACCGTTTCCATCGAGGCGCGTCACGGGGTGACGACCGGGATCTCCGCCCATGACCGGGCGCGCACCGTTGCCGTCGCCATCGACGAGGCCTCCGGCGCCAGCGCGATCACCACGCCGGGCCATGTCTTCCCGCTGGTCGCCCGCGACGGCGGCGTGCTGGTCCGCACCGGCCATACCGAGGCGGCGGTCGATCTGGCGCGGCTCGCCGGCCTGCACCCCTCCGGCGTGATCTGCGAGATCATGGACGAGGACGGATCGATGGCGCGGCTGCCCCAGCTGGTGGCCTTCGCGCAGTTCCACGGCCTGAAGATCGGCGCCATCGACCATCTGATCGCCTATCGCCGGCGCTTCGACAAGATCGTCGAGCGGGTGGAGGAGGGCGATTTCACCTCCGATTTCGGCGGCACCTTCCGCGCCATCGTCTATCGCAACCGGATTTCCGGCACCGAACATATTGCGCTCGTCAAGGGCGAGATCGGCGACGGCGCGCCGGTGATGGTCCGGATGCACGCCCTCAACGTTTTCAGCGATCTGCTGCACCAGGCCGGCACCGGCCGGTCCGGCGAGCTCCAGCGTGCCATGCGCACCATCGGCGAGGCCGGCCGCGGCGCCGCCGTGCTGATCCGCGAACCGATGTCGCTGGCGACCTCCGGCCATCTCGGCAATCGCGAATCGGTCGGCACCGGGGCGGCGGAGCCGCGGGGCGAGCTGCGCAATTACGGCGTCGGCGCGCAGATTCTGACCGATCTCGGCATCCGCGAGATGCTCCTGCTGACCAACAGCAACCGCACCGTGATCGGCCTCGACGGCTACGATCTGTCGATCCGCGGCCGCATTCCCATCCCGTCCGAATAGAGACCGTGGCCGACATGACCAGGCGTCCGCACCACATCCTCATCGTCGAGGCGCAGTTCTATCCCGAGATCGCCGGCCTGCTGCGCCAGGGGACGGAGGCGGCGCTCGCCGAAGCGGGCGCGACCTGGGAGCGGATCGACGTGCCGGGGACGTTCGAGATTCCGGCCACCATCAATTTCGCGCTCGACCGGTTCGACGGCTTCGTCGCCCTGGGCTGCGTGATCCGCGGCGAGACCAGCCACTACGATTATGTCTGTGCAGAAAGCGCGCGCGGTCTGCAGGAACTGGCGCTGCACAAGCGCGCGCCCATCGGCTATGGCATCCTGACTGTGGAGAACCGGGAGCAGGCCATCGTGCGCGCCGATCCGGCACAGAAGAACAAGGGCGGCGACGCCGTCGAGGCCTGCCTGCGCATGATCGATGTGAAGCGCCGCTTCACCGGCACCTGAGGCCATGGCCCCGGCCCCGGCAGGAACCGAAGCCCCCGCCGCTGCCGGCGGCCCGCCCGGCCGGCAGGGCGCGCGCCGCCTCGACCGGCGGACCCAGGCGCGGATCGCGGCGGTCCAGGCGCTCTACCAGCTCGGCGCGACCGACGCGGCGCCCGACGATGTCGTGGACGAGTTCCTCGCGCACCGGATGCACGAGGCCGGCCCCGCGTCGGCGGCCGACCGGGCCCTGTTCGCCGAAATCGTCCACGGCGCGTGCGGCGACCGGGCGGCCCTGAACCGGATCATCGACGGATCGCTGTCCGACGACTGGGCGCTGGAGCGCATGGACCGGGTGCTGGTCGCGCTGCTCAACGCCGGGGCGTGGGAGCTGCTCGGCCGCTCCGGCACGCCGGCCAGGGTCATCATCGCCGAATATGTCGATGTCGCCCGGGTCTTCTTCGACCGGCGCGAGCCGGCCTTCGTCAACGGGGTGCTCGACCGGCTGGCGCGCACCGTGCGCATGGCGGAATTTGCCCAGCCCGGCCCGGCGGAAACGGCGGAAACCGCCGCGGACGGCCCGGCCGGGCCGGAGGGCTGACTCCTGGCCGGCCGGCCGTCTCGGTCGGGCGAGTTCGATCTGATCGCCCGCCATTTCGCCCCGCTGGCGGCGGACCGGCCCGGCGCCTTCGGCCTCGCCGACGATGCCGCCCTGCTCGATGCCGCCGACGGCATCGGCCGGGTCGTCACGACCGACGCCCTGGTCGAGGGCACCCATTTCCTCCCCGACGATCCGCCCGAACGGGTGGCGCAGAAGGCGCTGCGGGCGAACCTGTCCGACCTCGCGGCGATGGGCGCGACGCCGGAGGCCTATACCCTGGCGCTGCACCTGCCGCCGGAGCGGGACGATGGCTGGGTCGCCGCCCTGGCGCGCGGGCTGGCGGCGGATCAGGCCCGCTTCGGCGCGGTCCTGATCGGCGGCGACACGGTGGCCGGGCGCGGGCCGGCGCTGCTGGCGATCACGGCCATCGGCCGGCTCGACCGCGGCCCGGCGCTGCGCCGGTCGGGCGCGGCGGCCGGCGACGATCTCTATGTCTCCGGGACGATCGGCGATGCCGGCCTCGGCCTGCGTGTCTGCCGGGGCTGCGCTGGCGGCCTCGATGCCGGGCAGCGGCGCTACGCCATCGGCCGCTACCGGCTGCCCGAGCCGCGGGTCGGGCTCGGCCCGGCGCTGGTCGGGACGGCGAGCGCCTGTCTCGACGTGTCCGACGGGCTGGTCGCCGATATCGGCCATCTGGCGCAGGCCTCCGGCCTCGCGGCCGATATCGCGCTGCCGGACGTGCCGTGGTCGGAAGCCGTGCGCGCGGCGCGGGATTACCCGGAGACGGAGCGGATCGCCGCCGGCGACGATTACGAGCTGGCCTTCACCGCCCCGCCGGGCCGGCGCGCAGCGGTGGCGGCAATCGCCCGGCGCGCCCGGATCCCGGTGGCGCGCATCGGCCGCATGGCGGCGGGCAGCGGCGTGCGGGTGCTCGACGGCGCCGGCGCGCCGGTTGCCCTTGCCCGTACCGGCTGGCAGCACCGGTAGGACCGCGCCGCGCCGCCCCCGCGCCGCAAAGTTGTCACATTGATCGGCCCCGGCCGGTTCGCCATTGTCGCGCCCGTATCGCCGGAACGCCGGCCGCAGGGATGGGGAGCCATCCGCCTGGCGGCCGCCCGGCAACGACCGGCCGGGGTTCCGGCCGCGACCGATACCGCATCCCCGGGCGCCCCGCTTTCGACAAGGGGGCCGGCACCGGATTCCGCGAACAAACGCTTGGCAAGAGGACACCCCTGAAATGGACTGGGTACCCTATTTCGCGCTGGTCTGCGCGCTGCTTGCGGTCGTCTACGGCATCGTCACCAGCCGCTCGGTTCTGTCGGCCAGCGCCGGCAACGAGAAGATGCAGCAGATCGCCGGCGCGGTTCAGGAAGGCGCGCGCGCCTATCTGAACCGGCAATATCTCACGATTGCCGTGGCCGGCGTCGCCATCGCCGTGATCGTGGCCCTGCTGCTCGGCATCTGGGTCGCCGTCGGCTTCGCCATCGGCGCAATCCTTTCGGGCGCCGCCGGCTATATCGGGATGAACGTGTCGGTCCGCGCCAATGTGCGCACCGCCGAGGCGGCGCGCCAGGGGCTCGCCCAGGGCCTGCGCATCGCCTTCCAGGCCGGTGCGGTGACCGGCATGCTGGTCGCCGGCCTCGCCCTGCTCGCCGTTGCCGGCTACCTGCTGATCCTGAACGCCCTGGGCGTGGACCAGCGCGGCCTGGTCGATGCGCTGGTGGCGCTCGGCTTCGGCGCGTCGCTGATTTCGATCTTCGCCCGGCTCGGCGGCGGCATCTTCACCAAGGGCGCCGATGTCGGCGCCGATCTGGTGGGCAAGGTGGAGGCCGGCATCCCGGAAGACGATCCGCGCAATCCGGCCGTGATCGCCGACAATGTCGGCGACAATGTCGGCGACTGCGCCGGCATGGCGGCCGACCTGTTCGAGACCTATGCCGTGACCATCGTCGCCACCATGGTGCTGGCGCTGATCTTCGGCATGGCGGCCGGCCTGATCTATCCGCTCGCCATCGGCGGCGTCTGCATCGTCGCTTCCATCATCGGCACCTATTTCGTCCGCCTCGGCGCGTCGAACAACATCATGGGTGCGCTCTACAAGGGCTTCATCGCGGCGGCGGTCCTGTCGCTGGTCGGCATCGCCGTGGTGACCGAAATGGTGCTCGGCTTCGATACCGCCTACACCGCCGGCGGCACGTCCTTCACCGGGATGGAGCTGTTCCTGTGCGCTGTCATCGGCCTGGTGGTGACCGGCCTCATCATCTGGGTAACGGAATATTATACCGGCACGAACTACCGGCCGGTACGCTCGGTCGCCCGGTCGTCGGAGACCGGCCATGCCACCAATGTCATCCAGGGTCTGGCGATCTCGATGGAGGCGACGGCCCTGCCGGCCATCGTCATCTGCGTCGCCATTCTGGCGACCTACCTGCTGGCCGGCCTGTTCGGCATCGCCATTGCCGTGACCGCGATGCTGGCGCTCGCCGGCATGGTCGTGGCGCTCGATGCCTATGGCCCGGTGACCGACAATGCCGGCGGCATCGCCGAAATGGCGGATCTCGAGGAGGATGTGCGCAACACGACCGATGCGCTCGACGCCGTGGGCAACACCACCAAGGCGGTGACCAAGGGCTATGCCATCGGCTCGGCCGGCCTCGGCGCGCTGGTGCTGTTCGCCGCCTATACCCAGGACATTGCCTATTTCAAGGAGGCGAAGGTCGCCTTCTTCGAGGATGTGACGGTGAACTTCTCGCTGTCCAACCCCTATGTCGTGGTCGGGCTCCTCGTCGGCGGCCTGCTGCCCTACCTGTTCGGCGCGCTGGGCATGACCGCGGTCGGCCGGGCCGCCGGATCGGTGGTGGTCGAGGTGCGCCGCCAGTTCCGCGAGGTCCCCGGTATCATGGAGGGGACCGGCAAGCCGGAATACGGCCGTTGCGTCGATCTGCTGACCAAGGCGGCGATCAAGGAGATGATCGTGCCGTCGATGCTGCCCGTCCTGTCGCCGATCGTGCTGTTCCTGGCGATCTGGGGGATCGGCGGCAAGTCCGCGGCCCTGTCCTGCGTCGGCGCCATGCTGCTCGGCGTGATCGCCACCGGCCTGTTCGTCGCCCTGTCGATGACGGCCGGCGGCGGCGCCTGGGACAATGCGAAGAAATATATCGAGGACGGCAACCACGGCGGCAAGGGCAGCGAGGCCCACAAGGCGGCGGTGACCGGCGACACGGTCGGCGATCCCTACAAGGATACCGCCGGCCCGGCCGTCAACCCGATGATCAAGATCACGAATATCGTGGCCTTGCTCATGCTGGCGGTGCTGGCCCACTGACCGCTGCCGCCGGCGCGGCGGAGCAAGGCAGCGCGGGCAGGCCCCGGCGGCGGTGCGCCGGGGCTCCCGCCTGTTTTGCCGCCCGGTTCCGTCCGGGGCGGGCTCAGAGGCCGTAGGTTTTCCGGCTCCTGCCGGCGAGCGTGCGGCGCCGCACGATCAGATCGACCATGCTGCGGAAGATGCCGGGCTCTTCGCCTTCGGCCCTGGTCGTGCGGTTCACCCGCGCCACCTCGCGCGCATCCTCGATGCCGAAGGTGCGGATGCTGCGGACCCGGTCGGCCTCGTCGAAGCGCAGCTCGATCACCTGCTGGGCCGTGACCGCCGGCTTGAAGAAGGCCACGGTCTCTTCCCGCTTGCCGATATAGAACCAGGTTTTCCGGTCGAAGGCCGAGACGGTCGAGGGCGGGCCGAGGACGCGTCGCACCTCCTCCGCCTTCGTGACGCCCTGGCGGATGTGGATCAGGTCCTCCGCTTCCGCCGTGTTGCCGCGCACGTCAACGCGCGGCGCACAGGCCGCGAGGGCGAGCATCGCCCAGATGCCCGTTCCCAGCATCAGGCGCCGCACCGAAGGGCGCAGCCGGCGGGCAGGCGCCTGCCGGGAGCGATGCGCTGCCCGGATTTCCGGGGTGCGAAGGTCCGCCATCCTCATCGTCCGATCGTTGCCGCCCCTGCAGGTATCGTTCCGGTTCCGCGCGACCGGTGCGCCCGATGGCTTGCCCGCCGCCGCTTGCGGAAATACCTGTCGATAACCGGAGTGCGAATATCGGACGGGGCCGGGCGAAGTCAATCCGGTCCGCGGCCGCACAGGGGCAATCTCCGGCAGGCGATCCTCCCGCATCGGCACCGCGAGCGCAGGCTGACCCCATGACACTGCTGAACCGTCTGGGCACAGGATTCGGCCGGGAAAGCCGCCGCGACCGGGCGCAGGCCCGGCAGCTCTACGCGCGGATCGTCGGCGCGGCGCGGCGCGAGCATTTCTACCGGGCGCGCGGCGTGCCGGATACGCTGGACGGCCGGTTCGAGCTGGTGGCGCTGCACACCGTGCTGGTCTGCCGCCGCCTGGCCGCGGAGGGCGAGGCCGGGGCGGCGCCGGGCCAGCATCTGTTCGACGCCATGATCGAGGATTTCGAGGTCAATCTGCGCGAGCTCGGCGTCAACGATCCGTCGCTCGGCCGGCGGATCAAGGAGATGGCCCGCGCCTTCTATGGCCGCCGCGATGCCTATGCCGCGGCGCTCGACGGCGGCCGCCGCGCCGCGCTGGAGGAGGCGGTCGCCCGCAACCTTTATGGCACGGTGGCGCCGGCGCCGGAGCATGTCGCCGGCATGGCGGACTATATCGAGGCGGCGGCACGCGCGCTCGACGGCCTGCCCCTTTCCGCCTTCGCGGCCGCTTCGGTGTCGTTCCCCGACCCCGATGCCGGCCCGGCGCCGGACTCCGCATCGTGACCCCGAACCGGCCCTGGAGCGGCGCAACGGTCGAGGTCGCCGCCGTCCCCGCCGGCGGCATGGCGGTGAACCTGCGCGCCGGGGCGGCGGACCGGCGCGCGATGGCCGAGCGCCTGCAACTGCCGGGGGTGGAAGCCTTTTCGGTCGCCTTCGCCCTGCGCCCGGAGCCCGGCCGCGGCCTGTGGATCGGCGGGCGGCTGACGGCCCGGCTGACGCGCCGCTGCGTCGTCACCGACGAGACGTTCGAAGAGACGCTCGACCGGCCGGTCGAAACCCTTGTCGTCGGCGACGAGGGCGCCATACCGGAAGACGACGGTGCGGACGGGCCGGATTACGAGGTCGCGCCGGACGGCCGGGTCGATCTGGCCGAACTGGCGGTGCAGCTTGCCGCGGTCTCGATGGCAGCCTGGCCGCGCGGGCCGGGTGCCGACGCCGCCCTGGCGGCGTTCCGGGCCCGCAACGGCGCGGCGGACGGAAGCGAAGCCGGGGCGGCGCCGCCGGAGAACCCGCTCGCCGCCCTGCGCGAGCGCATGGCGGCATCGGCGCCGCCGCGGCCCCGCCCGCCTGGCCGCCGCCGGCCGGACGGCGAATGACGGTCCGCCGCCGCCGGCCGTGCGACCGTTGGCCCTTGCCGGCCGTCTCCGGCCGGCCCGCCCTTGCCGGCACGCCCGGCAATCCCTAGGTTGCGCCGGCAATCGCCGCCGCCCCGCAGCCTGCCGGGGCGCCTTTTTCGTGAGCCCGATCATGGCCGTACCGAAATCCAAGATATCGAAGTCCCGCCGCAACATGCGGCGCGCGCATGACAGTCTTTCGGCGACCAATGTCGCCGAATGCCCGAACTGCGGCGAGCTCAGGCGGCCGCACCATGTCTGCCCGGCGTGCGGCTATTATGACGGCCGCGAAGTGATCGAGGTGGCGGAAGTCTAGGCCGTTCCGCCAGCGCGCTCCGGCGACATTCCCCGCGACATGCCGAATGCGCCTGTGCTAACAGACGGCGGCGGAACGGGCGCGCCGCGCGTCTGACGCTGCCGTCGGACAGGAACCGATACGGGCGAAACATTGAGCGATCGTTCCATCATCGCGCTGGACGCCATGGGCGGCGACAACGCTCCCAAGAGCGTGCTGCGCGGCGCGACGATTGCCAAACGCCGCCACCCCGATCTCGAATTTCTGATCTTCGGCGACGAGGCGCGCCTGAGGCCGATGATGAAGCGGATGATCCGCCTGCGCCGGTCCGCCACCATCGTTCACACCCCGGATGCCGTTTCCGCCGGCGAAAAGGCGGCGGCGGCACTGCGCGGCGGCCGCAATTCGAGCATGCGCAAGGCCATCGAGGCGGTCCGCAGCGGCGAGGCCGCGGGCATCGTTTCCGCCGGCAACACCGGCGCGCTGATGGCGATGGCGAAGGTGGTGCTGAAGACCGTGCCCGGCATCGACCGGCCGGCCATGGCGTCCTTCTTCCCGACCCTCCGGGGCGAGACCGCGATGCTGGACCTCGGCGCGAACATCGATTGTTCGGCCGGCAATCTGGTCCAGTTCGCCGTCATGGGCGAAATGTTCTCCCGCGCGGTACTGGGCTCGCTGCGCCCCACGGTCGGCCTGCTGAATGTCGGCTCGGAGGAGGTGAAGGGCCATAGCGAGCTGCGCGAGGCCCATGCCATCCTGAAGGAGAGCGGCCTTGCCTATACCGGTTTCGTCGAGGGCGACGATATCGCCGCCGGCACCGTCGATGTCGTCGTCGCCGACGGCTTCAGCGGCAATGTCGCGCTCAAATCGGCCGAGGGCACGGCCAAGCTGGTCAACGAGTTCGTGCGCCGGACCTTCAAGAGCTCGCTGCTCGCCGCCATCGGCTATCTCTTCGCCCGCCGCGCCCTGATCAAGCTGCGCGCGCGGGTCGATCCCCGGCGCTACAATGGCGCGACCTTTCTCGGCCTCAACGGAATCGTGGTGAAGTGCCATGGCGGTTCGGATGCGCTCGGCTTCGCCACCGGGATCGGCGTGGCGCACGATATGATCCGCCACGGCTTCATCGACCGGATGGCGCAGGAATTTCATGCCCCGCCGGCCCGCACCGAGCCTGTGCAGCCGGATGCCGCCGCGCCGGCCGTCGTGCCGGGCGTCGGCACCCCGACGGTATCGCTGACATGACCGGCCGGAACGACAGCGGCCGGATCGATGCGGTCGTCACCGGGGTCGGCGCCTATCTGCCGGCGAACGCGGTCACCAATGCCGAGCTCGAGGCGCGGATCGAAACGTCGGACGCCTGGATCCGGGCGCGCACCGGCATACAGCAGCGCCATGTCGCCGCCGATGGCGAACTGACCTCCGATCTGGCGCTGGCCGCGGCGCGGGCGGCGCTCGCCGATGCCGGGATGGAGGGCGCCGATCTCGACCTGATCGTCCTGGCGACGACGACCCCGGATTCGACCTTCCCGGCCACCGCCACGAAGGTCCAGGCGGCGCTGGGCATGACCGGCGGCGCGGCCTTCGACGTTCAGGCCGTCTGCGCCGGCTTCATCTATGCCGTCAGCGTGGCCGCCAACGCGCTGGCGGCGGGCCAGGCCGCCAGGGCCCTGGTGATCGGCGCCGAGACCTTCACCCGCCTGCTGGACTGGAACGACCGCTCCACCTGCGTGCTGTTCGGCGACGGGGCCGGCGCCATAGCGCTCGAGGCCAGGCCCTCCAACGGCGCCGACCGCACCGGCATCCTGTCGAACCATCTGCATTCCGACGGGCGCTTTTACGACCTGCTCTATGTCGATGGCGGCCCGTCCTCCACCGGCACCACCGGTCATGTCCGCATGCAGGGGCCGGAAGTGTTCAAGCACGCGGTCAACAAGCTGTCCGGGGCGGTGCGCGAGGCCCTCGCCGCCAACGGGCTGGACGCCGAGGATGTCGACTGGTTCGTCCCCCACCAGGCCAACAAGCGGATCATCGACGGTACGGCGAAGAAGCTGGGCATCGACCCCGACCGGGTGATCCTGACCGTCGACCGGCACGCCAACACCTCGGCGGCCTCGATCCCGCTCGCCCTGCAACAGGGCGTCGCCGACGGACGGATCCGCAAGGGCGATCTGGTGGTGCTGGAAGCCATCGGCGGCGGCCTTTCCTGGGGCGCCAGCGTGATTCGCTGGTAGGGCGCCGGCCGGCGCGGCACCGGGCCGGCCGTGCGGACGGCTGGATATGGCGACCATCGACGACAGCACGCCGGCGACGTTCCGCGACCCGCTGCCCGATGCCGTCGATGCGGCAATCGTCGGAGGCGGCATCGCCGGCACGGCCACGGCCTACTATCTGGCGCGCGCCGGCCTCTCGGTCCTGCTGTGCGAGAAGGGGCGGATCGCCGGCGAGCAATCCAGCCGCAACTGGGGCTGGGTCCGCCAGCAGGGCCGCGATGCGGCCGAACTGCCGATCATGATGGAAGCCAACCGGCTGTGGCGCGGGCTGGCGGCGGAGTGCGACGAGCCCGGCCTCGCCTTCACCCCGGCCGGCTGCGTCTTCGCGGCTGTCGATCCGGCGCGGCTGGCGGCGTTCGAGCGCTGGTGCGGGATCGCCCGCAGCCACCGGCTCGAAACGCGGATGCTGACCGGGAGCGAGGTCGCCGATCTGCTGCCCGGCGTCGCCGGCGACTGGATCGGCGGCATGATGACACCGGGCGACGGCCGCAGCGAGCCGGCGCTGGCGGTCCCGGCGCTCGCCCGCGCCGCGCGCCGCCTGGGCGTCGCCATCGCCGAGGACTGCGCCGTGCGCGCGCTCGACCGCGAGGCCGGGCGGCTGGCCGGCATCGTGACCGAGCGGGGCCGGGTGCGCTGCCGCCGGGTCGTGCTGGCGGGCGGCGCCTGGTCGGGCCTGTTTGCGGCCAATGAGGGGCTGGTGCTGCCGCAGCTTTCGGTCCGGGCCACGGTCATGCGCACCGGGGCCGCGCCGCCGGTTATCGGGCCGAACCTCGCGCTGGAGGGCCTCGCCCTGCGCCGGCGCAGCGATGGCGGCTACACCGTCGCGGCCGATCTCATCGATCATCATGTCGGGCCGCCCTCCTTCCGCCACGCGCTGCGCTTTCGCAAGCTGGTGCGGATGGCGGCGCGCGATGTGCGCCTGCTGCCTGCCGCACCGCGCGGCTGGCCCGGCGCCTGGGGCACGGCGCGGCGCTGGACCGCCGACCGGCAGACGCCGTTCGAGCGCCTCCGGGTGCTCGATCCGGCGCCGTCGCGCCCCGCCGTCCGGCGCATTCGCACGCGGCTGGCGCAGCGCGTTCCGGCGCTGGCGGAGGCCGGCTTCGCCGAGGCCTGGGCCGGCGCGATCGATGTGACGCCCGATGCGGTGCCCGTGCTTGGCGAGGCCGCGGGCCTGCCCGGCCTGTTCGTCGCGACCGGGTTCAGCGGCCACGGCTTCGGCATCGGCCCGGCGGCCGGGCGCATCGTGGCCGACCTGGTGCGCGACCGCCCGCCCGGTCACGATCTCGACCGGTTCCACTTCGCCCGTTTCGTCGATGGCAGCACCCTCGTGCCGGGGCCGTATTGAGCGCCGGCGGCGCCGGGCGGAACCCCGGTGGCGGGCGGGCGGAAATTCGGCGAATTTCTTGACGCTAAAGCGGGTTAGCCGCTAAACCTGTTGGCGTGGGAGAGATGCGATGGTTGCGAATACGATAACCCGGGCCGATCTGGGCGAGGCGGTCTATGAGGAGATCGGCCTGTCGCGCAACGAATCGGCGAAACTGGTCGAATCCGTGCTTGCCGAAATGTGCGATGCCCTGGCCGGCGGCGAGAACGTCAAAATCTCTTCCTTCGGCAGCTTCATGCTGCGCAACAAGGGCGAGCGCACCGGCCGCAACCCGAAAACGGGGGAGGAGGTGCCGATTTCGCCGCGGCGCGTCCTTGTCTTCCGGCCGTCGAACCTGTTGAAGGCGCGGCTGAACCGGCCGGGCGCCGGCCTTTAGCGCCGGGCCGCGGGCAGGACGGGAAGACCATGGCGTCCGCGCATGACGATGACGGGCAGAAGGGTGCGGGGCCGGGCCGGCGCGGCAAGTCGGCCGATGCCTTCCGCACTATCAGCGAAGTGTCGGACGAGGTTGGCGTGCCGCAGCACGTGCTGCGTTTCTGGGAGACGCGGTTCAGCCAGATCAGGCCGCTGAAGCGCGGCGGCGGCCGGCGCTATTACCGGCCGGAAGATATCGACCTTCTGAACCGCATCCGCGTCTGGCTCTACAATGACGGCTATACCATCAAGGGCGTGCAGAAACTGCTGCGCGAGGGCGGGGCGGCGGCGGATTCGCCGGCCCCGCCGCCGGCCGCGCCCGAACCGCCGGTCCAGCCCGCGCCCGCGGCGCGGATCGACGATGGCGGGGCCGGGGAAGGCGCCGCAGCCGCCCGGGCGGAAGCGGCCGGATCGGCGCCCGCGCCCGCCTCGATGCCGGGCCCGGCTGCGGCATCGATGGCAGGGGACCGGCTCGTCGTGCCGCGGGCGCGCCTCGAAGAGCTGATCGCGAGCCTTGAGGAAATCCGCGACCGGCTGCGCGGGCCGCCGCCGGCGCCGTAGGCTGGCACGCACGCTCCCGCCGCGGCCGGCCGGCGGCACCCGCCCATGCCGGACCGAACGCCCCATGGGACGCCGGTTGTCTCCGCTGCCGCCTCATCCTATTGTCCGCAGCGGTACGGAGCGTGGCGCAGCCAGGTAGCGCGTCTGACTGGGGGTCAGAAGGTCGTGGGTTCGAGTCCCGCCGCTCCGACCATTACCGGCACCGGCAATCGAAGCGCGCTCCGGCAGCGGCGAGCCGGGCAGCCTGCCATTCGCTTCCCGGCCCGCCGCCCTTGCACCCGGCAGCGCTATTTTTTGCAGGGCAGCGACTTGTGCTCGCCGAGCAGCATCCACTCGCTGTTGCGCATCGTCATGACATAGCCCGGCAGCTGGGCGTCGCCGGTCTTCTCGAAGCAGATCTGCCCGATCACCCCGTTATAGACGACGGTGTGGAGGCCGTCGCGGATGCGCTGCCGCTCCTCGGCCACCTTGCCCGGATCGCCGGTCACCTTCTGCTCCTCCATCACCTGCTTCAGCAGATAGACGGCGTCGTAGGCCGAGGCGTCGACATGGTGCGGGAAGGGCTTGTCGATGCCGCGCTTCTTGTTCTCGGCAACGAACTTGCGGGTGAAGCTGCGGCTCCGCTCGTCCTTCTTGTACCAGAACCAGGAGGAAAAGACGGCGCCCTCGCCATCCTTGCCCATCTGCCGGGTGATTTCCGGGTCGGCCCAGATCTGGGCGCCGATGATCGGGGTCGAAATGCCCTGGCGGCGCATTTCCTTGAGCACCCGGACGGCCACCGGCGTGATGCCGGCAAGGCCGACATAATCGATCTTCTGGCCCTTCAGCTGCGTGACCTGTGCGGAAACATCGACCGCCCTGGTCTCGAAACCGATCGGCGCCTTGGCGAGCTTGACGCCGTTCTTCTCCAGGATCGGCTTCATGATGAACAGGCCGACCGCCTTCGAGACGACATCGTCGGTGCCGTAGAGAATCGCCGCCGAGCCGATCGGCATGCCGCGCTGCTTCAGCGTCGAAATCACCCGCTGGAACTGCAGGCCCTCATTCTCCGTCATGCGGAAGGCATAGGAGAAGCGGTCCGCCAGCTTGGGCGCCGAGGAGGCGTTCGGGATCTGCACGATCTTCGCCCGCTCGCCGGCGGCGAAGGCGACCCGTGCCTCCGACGAGGAGAAGGGGCCGATCACGGCCAGCGCCCCGTCGTCGCGGGCGAATTTCCGCACCGCCACCACGGCCTGTTTCGGGTCGCCGGCGGTGTCGAACTTCACCACCCGGACCTTGCGGCCGTTGATGCCGCCGGCCGCGTTGATCTCGGCAACCGCGACATCGATGGAGACTTCCGTCGTCTTGGCGATGGTCGAATAGATGCCGGTCCGGCCCAGGCTGGCGCCGATCACGATTTCGCTCTGCGCCAGCGCCGGCGCGCTGGCGGCACCGGCCGCAATCGCCCCTGCCATTGCCAGGGCGACGGTCGGAAAAATTTTGTTCATGCTCATCTCAATCCTCGTTTCCGCGGGCGCGTGCCCGCACTCCCCAGGTTTGCCGGCGCGCCCCTGCCGGCCGCGGCATCGGCCGCGGCAGCCGGGTGCGACGGCGGTCAGCTCCCGCCCAGATACGCCTCCACGAGGCGATCGTCGGCGAGAAGTTCCCCGGCCGTCCCGGAAAGAACGGTCGCGCCGAGTTCCAGCACATAGCCGCGATGCGCGGTCTGCAGTGCCATATGCGTGTTCTGCTCGACCAGCAGGATGGTCAGCCCCTCCCGGTTCAGGCCGCCGATCAGCGCGAACAGGTCCTGAACCAGGATCGGCGACAGGCCGAGCGAGGGCTCGTCCAGCATCATGATCCGCGGCTTCGCCAGCAGCGCGCGGGAGATGGCGAGCATCTGCTGCTCGCCGCCCGAGAGCACGGAGGCGAGCATGTGCCGGCGCGCCGCCAGATTGGGAAAGCGGTCGTAGATCGCGTCGATATCCCGGTCGAGCGGGTCGCGGCGGCTGTAGCCGCCCATCTGGAGATTCTCGTGCACCGTCAGGCTGACGAAAATCTGCCGGCCTTCGGGGACCAGCACGAGGCCGGCGCGCACCCGCCGGGGGCTGCTCCAGCCGGTCACGGTTTCGCCGTTCAGCCGGACCGTGCCGCCGGCCGGCTTGACCGTGCCCTGCACCGCCTTCAGAAGCGAGCTCTTGCCGGCGCCGTTGGCGCCGAGGACAGCGACGATCTCGCCCTCGGCGAGCTGCAGATCCAGCGACCGGATCGCATGGTTGCGACCGTAGCGCACGTCCAGCGCCTCGACCTCAAGGAGCATCGGCCGCTCCCGCCCTGCCGGCCGCAGCGCCGCCGCCTGCCGTTCCGTCCGGCGCGTGCCGCGGCCCGGCCATGCTGGTGTCGCTGCCGAGATAGGCCTCGCGCACCCGCGGGTCGTCGTTCACCTCGGCCGGCGTGCCTTCGAAAATCTTCCGGCCGAAATTCAGCACCGCGACATGGTCGCAGAGATCGTGCACGAAATGCATGTCGTGCTCGACGACCAGCAGGGTGACGCCGCTGTCGGAAACCCGGCGCAGCAGCGCCAGCAGTTGTTCGGCCTCGACCCGGTTCAGCCCGGCCGCCGGCTCGTCGAGCAGCAGCAGCTTCGGCTGCGAGACGATGGCGCGGACCACCTCGATCCGCTTCTGCACGCCATAGGGCAGGTTGGCGACCACCTGGCCGGGATAGGTTTCGAGCCCGGCCTCCTCCAACGCCTGCCGCGCCGCCCGGGCCCAGCGGTTGCCCGGCAGCAGGCCGAGCGGATAGAGCAGATCGCCGGGCCCGCGGGCGCGGGCGTGCTGCCCGAGCATGACATTCTCCACCGTGGAGAGATGCGGCATCAGGCGGATGTTCTGGAACGACCGGGACATGCCGAAGACGACGCGGTCGCGCGCCGGCACGCCGGTGATGTCGTGGCCATCCAGCACCATGGTGCCGGCATCGACCGGATAGACGCCGGTCAGCAGGTTGAAGACCGTCGTCTTGCCAGCGCCGTTCGGCCCGATCAGGGCGGTGCGGCTGCCGCGCGCCACGGCGAAGCTGACATGGTCGATGACCTTGAGGCCGCCGAAGCTCTTGTGCAGGCCGTCGATGCGGAGGACGTCGCCCGCCATCGCCGCGCCCCCGGCTATGCCGTCCCGGCCGGCGAGGCCCGGCCGGAGCGGCCGGCGCCGAGGGCCATGGCGGTGCGGTCGGTGAGGGTCCGGGTCACCAGCCCTTCCGGCCGGAACACCATCATCAGCACGATGATCGCGCCGAAGAAGATGAAGCGGCTGTCGCCGATCCATTCATGGCCGCTGGCCCGCGCGATCTGGCGCAGCGCCTCCGGCGCGACGGTGAAAAAGGCGGCGCCGACCAGCGGCCCCCAGGCGGTCTGCGTGCCGCCGAGGAGGACATAGAGCAGGATGTAGATGCTCAGCAGTACGTTGAAGGTCTGGGTCTCGATATAGTTGTAATGGTGTCCGTAAAGCGCGCCGCCCAGGCTCATCAGGGCCGCGCCGAGCACGAAGGCCGCGACCTTCGCCAGGCGCACATCGACGCCGAACAGGGTCGCTACCGCCTCGTCGTCGTGGATCGAGCGCATCGCCAGGCCAAGCCGGGTCGACATCAGGAAGAAGCACAGCAGCACGACCAGCACCGTGACCGGAACGACGACCGTGTAATCGGCATGGGCCTCGACCGGATAGCCCGCCGCCGCGCCGAGAAATTCCAGATTGATGATCAGGCCGGCGACCACTTCGGCAAAGGCGAAGGTGGCCAGCACCATATAGACCCCGCGGGTGCGCAGGATGGGGAAGGCGATGGCGAAGGCGATGACGGCGCAGAACAGCATCGCAGCCGGGACCGACAGGAGGATCGGCATGCCGGATGCATTGAACCACGCGCTGGCATAGGCGCCGATGGTGATGAAGCCCGCGGCGCCCAGATTGAGCTGCCCGGAGGCCGCCGGCAGGAAAATGCCATAGGCGTAGATCACGTTCAGGCACAGGATGATAAGCTGGGATTCGAGATAGCCGCTCATCGCCGCCTGCTAGAACTTGCCCTTGCCGATGGCGGTGTGGCCGAACAGGCCGGTCGGCCGGACGATCAGGATCATCAACAGCAGCCCCCAGATGGGTATTTTCTTGAAGGTGGCGCCGACCGCATAGATCGACATCACCTCCACCATGCCGATCAGCAGGGCGCCGACCACCGCGCCCCACACATTGCCCAGGCCGCCCAGCACCATACCGGCGATGGCGACCGTGGCGACCGTATCGCCGACATAGGCGTCCACGGTCGTATAGTTGATCGTGAACAGGATGCCGGCGGTCGCGCTGAGCAGGCCGGCGATGACATAGACGACCGGGACGATCCGGCCGACCTCGACGCCCATCAGGGTGGCGGTGTCCGGCCGCTCGGCAATTGAGCGCAGCGCCCGGCCCAGCTTCGTCGTGCGCAGCATCGCCGACAGGCCGAAGACGATGGCGAGCGACAGCAGCAGGCTGGTGAGCTGCGGGATCGAAATCAGCACCGGGCCGAGCTCGAAGCTCGCATTGCCGAACGGCGCCTCGGTCGTCAGCGCGTCCGAGCCCCAGGTGCTGATGACCGTATGTTCGATGACGATGAGAAAGCCCAGGGAGCTGACCAGGGGCAGGGCGTGCTCCGTCGCGTCGCCGTATTTCGCCTTCATGTAGCGGTAGGTGAAACGCTCGATCAGCAGCGACAGCACGGCCACGGCGAACAGGGCGAGGGCGATGCCGAGGACCCATCGGCCGCCCCGGCCGACCGCGCCGTCGAGCCAGGAGAAGGCCGCAGCGCCGGGCCCGGCCGAGAGCGTCAGCCAGATGGCGACGATTGCGAGGACGGCGAGGCCGAGCGCGCCGGCGCTCCTGACCGGCGCCGGCAGCCGGGCGCCGCGCAGCCGGTCCGCCGCCATCATGCACAGCACCAGGACGAGGGCGATGGCGGTGAGGTCGAGCGCGATGCCGTGGCCCTCGAGAATCGCCCACATCAGCACGGCGGCGAGCATGAACAGCGCCGGCACGGTGAAATTCAGGAAATTCAGCATGCCGATGATGAGGGTGAAGGCGACCGCCACCATGACATAGACGCCGCCCAGCATCAGGCCGTTGACGATTTGCTGGGGAAGCTGGGACAGATCCATCGGAGGGAGAACCGGGCGCGCGCTATCCGGCGGTCAGGCCGGAATGTGGGAGCGGTGGTGCTCCAGATACCAGGTCGCGATCGCTTCGCGGGTGGCCCACCATACGCCGTCGAACGCTTTCGCATAGGCGAGGAACTCGCGCAGCGCGCGGATCCGGTAGGGATGGCCGGCGACATGCGGGTGAAGGCCGACATTCATCAGCCGGCCGCTCTCCGCGCCCTCAAGGTAGAGCTGGTCGAACTGCTCCTTGAGCAGCTCGAGCGCCATCGAGGTCGACATGCCGCGGCGGTGGAAGAAGGTGAAATCGTTGATCTCGACCGAATAGGGTGTGGAGACGATCGGCCCGGACGGGGTGCGGATCAGATAGGGCTGCTCGTCGTTCATATAGTCGCACAGAAAGATCAGCCCGTTCTCTGCCAGAATGTCGGCGGTCTGCGACGTGCCGCGCAGCGAGGAGGAGAGCCAGCCGCGAGCCGGCTTCCCGACCGTCTGCTCATAGACATCGAGGGTGCGCCGGATCAGCGCCGCCTCGGCCGCCCGGTCGAACTGATAGCTGGTGAGCAGGTCGCCCTGCTCGTAATTGTGCGCGACCAGCTCCCAGCCGCGCTCCTTCGCGGCGTCGATGACCGGCCGCCGCTCCAGCCCCATCTTGGCGTTCATCGTGCAGCCGGCAGGCACGCCGGCGCGGTCGAACGTATCGATCATGCGCCACACGCCGACCCGCTGGCCGTATTCGCGCCAGGAATAATTGTGATAGTCCGGCACATTGCCGGGCAGGGGATCGGGCAGCACCGGCGGGCCGCCGGCATAGTAGGGCGCGTCGCTGTCTTTCACCAGGTCCCAATATTCCAGATTGATGGTGAGGATCAGGGCGAGGCGCGCGGCGTTCGGCCATTTCAGCGGCTTGCGCGCGGGCAGTGGCACATAATCGTACTGCATGGTTCCGCAAGATGCTCCCGCCGCGCTTGCGCGCCTGCCGCAATTCGGCAATAGATTGTATACAATGGCCGGGGCAAGTCAACGCGATCGCGGTGCGGGCGGGCGCGCCCGCGGCAAGCGCAGGCGGCCGGAAGCGGAAACGGGAGAGCGGGCGGCAGAAGCGATGGGCGACGGCACGATCCGCAACGCCTGGTATGTGGCGGCGTGGCATCATGAGCTGTCCGCCGGCGCCGGCCGGCGGCCGCTCGCGCGCACGCTGCTCGGCGTGCCGGTCGTCCTCTACCGGCAGGCGGACGGAACGCCGGCAGCGCTGGAAGACCGCTGCCCGCACCGCCGCCTGCCGCTCTCGATGGGCACGGTGACGGGCGATGCGCTGCAGTGCGGCTATCACGGCTTCACCCTCGATGCGAACGGGCGCTGCGTGCGCATTCCCGGCCAGGAGACGATCCCGGAGGACGCCCGCGTGCGCGCTTTCCCGACGGTCGAGAAGTGGCGCTGGATCTGGATCTGGATGGGCGATCCGGCGCTGGCGGACGAGGCCCTCATTCCCGACTGTTCCCTGAACGAACATCCGGACTGGGCGGTTTCGGAGGGCGACCCGCTGCATGTCGCCGGCCACCATCAGCTCGTCGTGGACAATCTGATGGACGGGTCGCACGTCACCTTCGTCCACAAGACGACGCTGGGCGCCGAGGGCGTCGCCGACATTCCGGTGCGGAGCGAGCGCGACGGCGACCGGGTGCGCATGACGCGCTGGATTCTGGACCGGCCGCCGGCGCCGCTCTATGCCGCGCTCGGCGGCTTTGCCGGCAATGTCGACCGCTGGCAGATCATCACCTTCGCGCCGCCCTCCATGGTGGTCGTCGATATGGGCAGCGCGGCCGCCGGCACCGGCGCGCCGGAAGGCGACCGCAGCCAGGGCATCGAACTGCGCTCCTTCAATCTGATAACCCCGGAGACGGCGCGCAGCTGCTTCTATTTCTATACTCATGTGCGCAATTTCGCCCTCGGCGACGCGCAGGTCGGCCGGCGGGTCAGGGACCTGTTCCGCGAGGCCTTTCTCGAAGACAAGGCGGTGATCGAAGGCGTGCAGCGCGCCAACGACCGCTTTCCGGACAGCCCGCGCGTCGATGCGGCTTTCGACCGGGCGCCGGCGCTGGCGCGCCGGGTCGTCGAGCGCATCGCCCGGCGCGAGGCTGCGGCGGAATAGAAGGGAAGCGCAGGGCATGGTGGAAACGGACCGGGTGATCGTCGCCGGCGCGGGGCCGGTCGGCATGACGGCAGCGGCCTTTCTGGCCATGCACGACATTCCCGTGCTGGTGCTGGAGGCCGGCGACGATCTGGCGACCGACCTGCGCGCCTCGACCTGGCATCCGCCGACTCTCGACATGCTGGATTTCTTCGACGGGCTGACCGCCGATCTCGCCGCGCAGGGCCTGGTCGCGCCGACCTGGCAGTATCGCGACCGCGCGACCGGGCCGGTCGCGACCTGGGACATGGGCCTGCTCGCCGAAGATACCAATCACCCCTATCGGCTGCAGGCCGAACAGTGGAAGCTGACCCGCCTCCTGCACCGGCGGATGGCCGATGTCGGCCATTTCGACCTGCGCTTCGGCCATGAGGCGACCGGCGCCGGCCAGGACGGCGACCGCGCCTGGGTGACCGCCAGTACGCCGGACGGCGAGGCGACGTTCGCCGGCCGCTGGATTATCGCGGGCGACGGCGCCAACAGTGCCGTGCGCCGCTCGCTCGGCATCGCCTATGAGGGGCTGACCTTCCCGGAGCTGTTCCTCACCGTCTCGACCCGCTTCGAGTTCCGCGGCCCGATGCCCGATCTCACCCTGGTCAACTATTTTTCCGACCCTGAGGAATGGCTGGTCCTGCTGCGCGTCGTCGATGCCTGGCGGGTGCTGTTCCCGACCGGACCGGACGAGGATATGGAAACGGCGCTGACCGACGGGCCGGTGCAGGCGCGGCTGGACAGCGTCGCGCCGGGCTGCGGGCCGTTCGACGTGGTCCACCGGACCCATTACCGGGTCCATCAGCGGGTCGCGGAAAAATACCGGATCGGCCGCATCCTGCTGGCCGGCGATGCGGCGCACATCAACAATCCGCTCGGCGGCATGGGCATGAACGGCGGCATTCAGGACGCCTTCAACCTGTGCCGGAAGCTGGTTTCGGTATGGCGCGGCGAGGCCGACGATGCCGTGCTCGACCGCTATGAGCGGCAGCGCCGGACGATGGCGCTGGATTTCGTCCAGCAATCCACCATCCGCAACCGCGAGACCCTGATGGAGACCGATCCGCGGCTGCGGCAGGAGCGCCACGACGAAATGCGCCGGATCGCCGACGATCCGGTGCGGGCGCGCGACTTTCTGCTGCGCAGCTCGATGATTACCGGATTGCGCGAGGCCGAGGCCATCCCTTAGGGCACGGGCGCGCCGCGATACGGAAGGAAAAGGGGAGATGAGGGCATGGTCGATTCGATAGGTCACCGCATGAAGTTCGGCGTCGTCGCGCCGTCCACCAACACCGCCGTGCAGCCGGAGTTCGATTCCCTCCGGCCCTGGGGCGTGAGCAACCATTTCGCGCGCATCCACATTCCCGACGATCCGGTGCACAGCGACGAGGATTTCAACCAGCTGATGATCAATATCCGCGCCGAGCTGATGACGGCCATCGACCGGGTCGTCACCTGCTCGCCGGGCGCCGTCATCATGGGCATGTCGGCCGAGACCTTCTGGGACGGGCTGGAGGGCTCGAAAGTCTTCCACCGCAACTGCGAGGAACGGGCCGGCGTTCCGGTCTCCATGGGCTCGGACGCCTGCCAGGCGGCGCTGCGCAAATATGGCGATATCCGCCGCATCGGCGTCATCACCCCCTACATGCCGGTCGGCGACCGCAATGTGCAGCAGTTCTTCGAGGATTGCGGCTTCGAGGTGCTCCATCTCAAGGGGCTGAAATGTTCCAGCCCGCAGCTGATCGCCCACGTTTCCGAACGCGAACTGCGCGACGCCATCCTGGAGGTGAACGACAACCGGGTCGAGGCGATCGTCCAGGTCGGCACCAACCTGGCCATGGCGCGGGTGGCGGCAATTGCGGAATTCTGGCTCGACAAGCCGGTGATCGCCATCAACACGGCGACCTACTGGTGGTCGCTGCGCCAGCAGGGCATCATGGACAGGGTCTATGGCTGGGGCAGCCTGATGCAGGATTATTGAGGCGCCGGCCGCCGGCATCGCCGGGCGCAAGCCGCGCGCCGCGGCCCGTCATTCGCCGGTGTCGAGGCGGAAGGCGCTGCGGTGGCGCACGATGCGGCCGGCGACCGGGGCCGGAAAATGGCCGGCGAGCAGGGTGGAGCCGGTATCGGCCAGCCGCTCGACCATGGCGGTGCGGCTGCGCGCCGATTGTGCGGGATCCTCGCAGAAGGCGCTCGACAGGCCGGGGTCGCACAATTGCAGGGGCGAGTGGACGGTATCGCCGCACAGCAGGGCGTGGCGGCCGCCGCTGCGGACGTTGACATTGACATTGCCCGGCGTGTGGCCGAAGGCGGGCTCCAGCCAGATGCCGCGGTCGAGCTCGTGGTCGGCCTCGACCAGAACCGCCTGTCCGGCCTCCATCACCGGCAGGACGCTGTCGTCGAAACTGCCATGGTTGGGCGGCTCCCCGCCGCCTTCGGCCTTGGCCTTGCGCGCCACCTGCTCCCAATATTCGAATTCCCGGCGCGCGAAGACATAGCGCGCGTTGGGAAAGGTCGGCACCCAGCGTCCGTCGAGCAGGCGCGTGTTCCAGCCGACATGGTCGGCGTGCAGATGGGTGCACAGCACCACATCGATATCCTCCGGCGCCAGGCCGGCGGTGCGCATGGCGGCGAGAAAGGGCGTGCGCTGCCGGTGCCACATCGGCCGCTGCGGCCGTTCCTTGTCGTTGCCGACGCAGCAATCGACCAGGATCGTCTGGCGCGGCGTGCGCAGGATGAGGGCGTGGAAGGCCATGATCATCATCCCGTCCGGGGCGATGAATCGGGGCACCAGCCAGTCGGCATTGGCCGCCACCAGTTCCGGGGTCGCGCCCGGCACGATGAAGCCGTATTCGCGGAAGGGGCCTTCGGCCTCGACGATCCGGTCGATGGCGATGTCGCCGACGATCTGGGTCTTCATCGCTCGCCCTCCGCGCGCTGCCGGATTCCGGTCCGGGGCGCCGCTACAGGATGCCCGGCTTCTCGCAGTGCCGGTCGCGCGCCCCGGCGGCGGCCTCGTCCGGCGGCAGCGATTCGTCCCACAGCCGGGCGATATAGCGTTCTGCAGTATGGCCGTTCGACCGGTCCGAACACAGCCACAGGATCGGCGCGCGCACGATCTCCGGCCGCAGCAGGCCGCCGTCGGCGCCGCGCTTCCGGCCCGTATCCGGCAGGATCGCGGTATCGGTGGCGCCGCCGGGCAGGAAGACGTTCACGGTGACGCCCGTGCCCGCCAGGTCCTGGGCCCAGACCCGGCTCATCGCCTCCACCATCGCCTTGCTCGGCCCATAGGGCGAGTAGCCGATCCGCACCATGGTGACATCGCTGGTCGACAAATTGACGATCTTGCCGAAGCCCTGCTCGATGAAAGAGGGCGTGAAGGCGCGCGCCATGTTGAAGACGCCGTTGATATTGGTATCGACGATCTCGCGCCAGCCTTCGAGCGGCGCCTGCCAGAATTTCGGCCGCTGCTCGACATAGTCGGGGTGGATCAGCTTCATGCCGCGCCCGGCATTGTTGACCAGGCAGTGGACCGCGCCGAAAGCGGCCAGGATGCGCTCGCGCACCGCCTCGCAATCGTCATGGCGGCACACATCCGCCTGCATGGCGATCAGCCGGCCCGGCCCGGCGAGCGCCTCCGCCTGCGCCTCCACGCCGGCCAGTTCGGCGGCCTCGCGGGCGCCGGTCACGGCAACGCGCGCCCCGGCCCCGACCAGGGCGAGCGCCATTTCGAGCCCGAGGCCGCGGCCGCCGCCGGTGATGGCGACGACCCGGTCCTTCAGCGAGGGGTAGAGGCCGGCGGCAGTCATCAATGCTCCTTCAGCAGCTTTCCGAAACCGTCCAGCGGATCTTCGATGCCGGCCCCGCGCAGGGCCAGCCAGAGGGTCGCCGAATTGCTGCTGACGACCGGCTTGCCGCAATCCGCCTCCAGCCTCTCGATAATGTCGAGCGTCGCCAGATCGGTGCAGGACAGCACGATGGCCTGCGCCTCCGGCCGGTCGACCCGCCGGGCGAGGGCATAGACCTCGTCCGGCTGGATTCTGGCAATGTTGCGGTGTTCCTGCGGGCCGCCGGCGCCATAGCCGAAGCCTTCCTCATGCACGACATCGATGCCGTGGTCGGCGAGAAAGCGCACCTCGTGAGCGTTGAGCGCCCGGTCGTAGGGTGTGCCGAGCGCGACGCGGGTTGCGCCGAGCGCGCCCAGGGCCTCGACCAGCGCCTGGGCCGTGGTCACCGCCGGCCGGCCGGTGCGTTCGGAGATGAAGGCCGGCAGCGCCCGGACCGGGCTGACCATGGAGCCGGCGGTGCAGCCATAGGCGATCAGATCGACGCTCGCCTGGGCCAGATCGCCGGCAAAGCGCGCGATATCGGCGTGGAGCGCCGCCTTGCCGGCCTCGCTCGCGGTATCGAGATGCAGCGGCATCCGGGCGGCGTGCAGGGTGACATCCGGCGGCAGCATGCGCGCCCATTCGGCCTCGTTGGCCGTGTTGGTCGGCGGGACGATGACGCCGATCTTCGCCCTCGTGCCGTAGACGGTCGGCCGGTCGATCCGGTCCATGCGCATCGGGCCGGCTACTCCGCCGCCTGAACGGCGCCGCCGGCCAGCGCCGCCGCAACCTCGTCGCACGTCATGACGTCGGCGAAGTTGATCGACAGGCTGGTCAGGCTGGCATTGTGGATGGCGTCGGTATAGGTGGCGTTGGCGTCGGACACCATGATGACGCTGAAATTGAGCATCATGGCGTCGCGCGCCGTCGCCTCGCAGCAGACATTGGTCAGCGTGCCGGCGACCGCGACCGTATCGATGCCGCGCGCCCGCAGCCGTTCCGCGATATCGGACGATCCCTGGATGAAGGCGCTGAAGCGGCACTTGGCGATGTGCATGTCGCCGTCCTCGACCGCCAGGTCCGGCCACAGGGCGTGCCCCTCGGCGCCTTCCATCAGCTGCCCGGCGATGCGCTGCGCCGTTTCCGGGCTGCAGGTGCCGCCCAGGAAGGACGACCATTCGGTGAAAATGCGCTCGTCGAACGTCGTATGGACCCAGACCACCGTCCCGCCGCCGGCCCGGAACGCGCCCGCCAGACGGTTGATATTGGGGACGATGTCGCGCGCCGCCGGAACCTCCGACGGCAGGCCCGGCTTGAGGAACGCCTTCTGCATATCGACCACGATGAGCGCGCTGCGCGCCGGATCGATGCGCTCGTGCACATGAAGCCGGCCGCCGCGCCGGGCCCGGATCATCTGCACCGCATCCGGGTGCAATTCGGTTCTGTGCATGCTGCCCTCCTTCCGCCGGTGCCGGCCGGCCGCCGCAGCAGGCTGCGGCCCGGCGCCGGCACATGTATACAATCATTGCCGGCCCGGCGCTATTCCGCCGCTTCGGCCGGACCTGCCTGCCCTTCGGTCCGCTCGGCCGGAAAACGCCGCCGGTCGCCGCGCGCGCCGAGAATGTGCGCGCGCATCAGCGACGATGCCCAGTCCGGGTCGCGGTTTTCGAGCGCCGAGATGAGCTCGCGATGCTGCCGGCACGAGCGTTCCAGATCGACGATGGCGTGCCAGTTGAAATGCTTCATCAGAATCAGCGGGATATCGATCACCGTCTCCAGCATGGTCTCCAGCCGGCGGCTTTGCGCCACCGACAGGATGAGCCGGTGGAACGCCGCGTTCAGCCGGTTGAACTCGTGGATATAGGAATCGTCCACCGGCCGGCCGCGCAGCGCCTCCATCTCTTCGGTCAGGCGCTTGAGTTCGGCAATGCCGCCCCGGCCGATCCGGGTTGCGGCGCGGGCCGCGCCATGGGCCTCCAGGGTCGCGCGCAGCTGGAAGATTTCGTCGATATCGTCGGCGGTGAAGCGCTCGACGAAGGTGCCCTGGTTGCGCGCGAAGACGACCAGGCCTTCGGTCGCCAGCCGGCGCAGCGCCTCGCGGACCGGGGTGCGGCTGACGCCGATGGCGGCGGACAGTTCCTCCTCCTTGAGGTGGCTGCCCGGCGGATAGTCGGCATTGACGATGGCATCGTGAATGCGGGCATAGGCCCGTTCGGCGGAGCGCGACATGGAGCCTCCCTCGCGCCGGCGCCGCACGGGCGCCGGCCGGCCGCCCGATTGTACACCGGGCGCGGCGGCGCTCGCTACTTTCCCGATCCGGCCCGGCCGGCGGCCGCAACGCCGTCGCCCAGGACGGCGTCGAGCCGGGCCCAGGCCGCCTCGTCCGGCGGCAGGCCGAAGCGCAGCCAGTCCGTCCGTTCGGGAAAATCGCGCACCAGAATGCCGGCGCGGCCGAGCGCGTCGGCGATGGCGGCCGCCCTCTCGTGCCGGACCAGGCGGAACAGGGCCGTGCCGCCCACCGGCTCCAGGCCGTGCTTCGACAGCAGCGAATCGAGCCGGCCGCCGGCCGCGGCCAGCCGGTCGCCCGTTGCGGCGCGCCATGCCGTATCGCCGAGCGCGGCGGTGGCGAGGTGGATGGCAACGCCGGAGACCGGCCACGGCCCCAGCCCTTCGCCGACCTGCCGGACGACCGCCGGTTCGCCGATCAGGAAGCCGAGCCGGACGCCGGCCAGCCCATAGGCCTTGCCGAACGACCGCAGGACGATCAGGCCCGGCTGCGGGACGGCCGGCGCGGCGCTTGCATCCGCCCGGTCGAATTCGGCAAAGGCCTCGTCCACGATCAGGCAGCCGCCGCGCCGGGCCCGCCGCGCCTGGAGCGCCACGATCTCCTGCCGCGACATCGTCCGGCCGTCGGGATTGTTCGGATTGCACAGGATGGCGACATCGCCGGATTCGAGCACATCCGTCTCCGCGCCTTCCCTCACCGCCGCGCCGGCGGCCGACCAGGCGGCGGCGTGCTCGCCATAGGTCGGCGCACGGATGGCGACCTGCGCCGTCGGCCGCAGGCCGGCCAGCAGGCGGGGCAGGGACGAGATCAGGATCTGCGTTCCCGGCGCGACGGCGATCGACGCCGGATCGCGCACGCCATAGGCCGCCGCCGCCGCTTCCTTCAGCTTTCGGATATGTACATCTTCTGGCAGGCGCGTATACGCAGTGTCGGGAATGGAGCGCAGCGGGTAGGGGAACGGGTTGATGCCCGTCGACAGATCGATGGACGGTTCCGGCGCGTCCGGATACCGCTGCCGCAGCCGGGCGATATTGCCGCCATGGGGGATCATGCGGCCGCGCGCGGCCCGTGCGCCGGTCGGCTTGTACCCGGCCGGCCGGCGGTTCTGACGGCGGCGATGGGGTTCGAGACCAATCTGCTTCTCCTCGCCGCCGCCCTCGTTATCGAGGCGGCATTTGGTTATCCGAAGGCCCTGTTCGCCCGCATCGGCCATCCGGCGGTGTGGCTCGGCTCCCTCATCGACCGGATGGAGCGGCGCTGGAACCGGCCGACCTTGCCCGATCCGCGCCGGCGCCTCAACGGTGTCCGCTGCGTTCTGTGGCTGCTGATCGTCTCGACCGGCGCCGGGCTGGCGCTGCAGGGCGCAGCCACCGCGGTCGCGCCGTGGTGGCTGGCCGCGGCCGGCATGGCCGTCCTCGCCTCGTCCCTGTTCGCCCAGCGCAGCCTGCACGACCATGTGGCGGCGGTGCGCGACGGGCTCATCGCCGGCGGGCTGGCCCAGGGGCGGGATGCGGTGCGGCACATCGTCGGCCGCAATGTCGAAACCCTCGACGAGGCCGGCGTGGCGCGCGCCGCGGTGGAGAGCCTGGCCGAGAATTTTTCCGACGGTGTGGTGGCGCAGGCGCTGTGGTGCGGTGCGTTCGGCCTGCCGGGCGCGCTCGCCTGCAAGGCCGTCAACACGGCGGACAGCATGATCGGCCATCGCAACGCGCGCTACCGCCAGTTCGGCCGCTGCGCCGCGCGCCTCGACGATGCCGTCAACCTGCCGGCATCGCGGCTCGCCGCCGGC
Source organism: Alphaproteobacteria bacterium (assembly GCA_965221475.1). Taxonomy (GTDB): domain Bacteria; phylum Pseudomonadota; class Alphaproteobacteria; order Bin65; family Bin65; genus Bin65. The sequence goes on from OZ244891.1 coordinate 3,003,849, forward strand.
TGGATCGTCCTGGCCGCGCTCACGCTGCCCGGCGCCTCGGCCGGCGGCGCGCTCGGTGCGGTCCGGCGCGATGCGCGCCGCCATCGCTCGCCCAATGCCGGCTGGCCGGAGGCCGCCATGGCCGGCGCGCTCGGGCTGCGTCTTGGCGGGCCGCGGCACTATGCGGACGGGATCGTCGAGGATGCCTGGCTGGGCGGAGGGCGGACGGCGGCGACGGCGGACGATATCGGCCGGGCGCTGCGCCTCTATCGCCGTGCCTGCGCGCTCCAGATCGCCGCGGCGGTTCTGCTGTTCGCCGCTATCGCGCCATAGCGATCAGCCGGTCGATATCGATATGGGCCTCCAGATGGCCGGCCAGCTCGTCGAGCGTCCGGTCCACCAGCGCGTCGTGGCAGGCGATCCCGGATTGCGCGCCGAACCCGCGCAGCCATTCGGCGCGGTGTTCGTCGGCAGCGAACAGCCCGTGAAGATAGGTGCCGGCGACGCGGCCGTCGGCCGAGCGCGCGCCGTCCATCCGGCCGTCGGCCAGCCGGTGCAGCGGCCGTTCGGCATCCGGCCCGGCGGTCCGGCCCATATGGATTTCATAGCCGGAGACGGCGCAGCCGCCGGGGACGGTTTCGCCGGTTGCCGCGCGTACCGTCTTGGGCGCGGTCAACACCGTATCGACCGCGAGCAGGCCGAGCCCGTCCACCGACCCCGGCGGGCCTTCCAGGCCGTCGGGATCGGCAATCGACCGGCCGAGCATCTGGTATCCGCCGCACAGGCCGAGGATGCGGCCGCCGCGGCGGCAGTGGGCCAGAATGTCGATATCCCAGCCCTCCTCGCGCAGGCAGGCGAGATCGGCAATCGTCGCCTTGCTGCCCGGCAGGATGACGAGATCGGTCTCCGCCGGCAGGGGCGTGCCGCGCTCGAGCAGGGTGAGCGCAACCTCCGGCTCGGCGGCCAGCGGGTCCAGATCGTCGAAATTGGCGATCCGCGGCAGATGCGGCACGGCGATGCGCAGGGCGCCGCCCCGGCCGCCGCCGGCCGGCGCACTGCCGTGCCGTTCGGCGAGATCGACGGAATCCTCCGCCGGCAGCAGGCGGGCGCGCTCGAAAAACGGTACGAGGCCGAGGGCGGGCCATCCGGTCCGGTCGGCAATATCGGCCATGCCGGATGCGAACAGGGATGGGTCGCCGCGCATCCGGTTGACGATGAAGCCGCCGATCCGGGCGGCATCGGCCGGCGCGACGACGGCACCGGCGCCGACCAGGGCGGCGATCACACCGCCGCGGTCGATATCGCCGACCAGCACGACCGGAATATCGGCCGCGGCGGCAAAGCCCATATTGGCGATATCCGCCTGGCGCAGATTGGTCTCCGCCGCGCTGCCCGCGCCCTCGACGACGACGAACTCCGCCGCCGAACGCACGAACTCGAAACTCTCCAGAACCCGCGGCATCAGCCGCAGCTTGACGGCCTGGAAGTCGCGCGCGCAGGCATTGCCGGCCGCCCTGCCCTGAACCACGATCTGGGCGCCGGTCTCCGAGGCCGGCTTGAGCAGGACCGGGTTCATGTGCACGCTGGCCTCGACCCGCGCCGCCCGCGCCTGCAGCGCCTGCGCCCGGCCGATCTCGCCGCCATCCGCCGTCACGGCGGCATTGTTCGACATGTTCTGGGGCTTGAACGGGCTGACCGTGTGGCCGCGATTGGCGAGGGCGCGCAGAAGCCCGGCGGCGAGCAGCGATTTGCCGACATTCGATCCCGTACCCTGGAGCATGATCGCCCGTGCGGGCATCAGTACTCGATCCCTTCCTGGGTTTTGACCCCGGCTTTGAAATGATGCTTGACCAGGGTCATCTCGGTGACGAGATCGGCGGCCTCGATCAGCGCCGGTTTCGCGTTGCGGCCGGTGACCGCGACGTGAAGCGCCGGCGGCCGCGCCGCCAGCCCGGCCAGCACCTCGTCCAGCGCGAGATAATCGTAGCGCAGGGCGATGTTCAATTCGTCGAGAACGATCAGGCCGAAGCTGCGGTCCGCCATCATGGCCTGCGCGGTCTGCCAGGCCCTGGCGCAGGCGGCGATGTCGCGCTCGCGGTCCTGGGTCTCCCAGGTGAAGCCCTCGCCCATGGCGCGCCATTCGACCATGTCCGGCGCCATCGCCTCGAGCGCCAGCTTTTCGCCGGTCGACCATGCACCCTTGATGAACTGCACCACGCCGACCCGGCGGCCGCGGCCGATCATGCGCAGGGCGAGCCCGAATGCGGCGGTCGATTTGCCCTTGCCGGTGCCGGTATGGACCATGAGCAGGCCCTTCTCGACGGTCTTGCCGGCAACCTCGGCGTCCTGGACGGCCTTGCGATGGGCCATCTTCGCCTTGTGGCGGTCCTTCTGCCCCGCATCGGGGTTCGGCGTGTCGTCGCTCATGGTGGCCCTTTGACGGTCATCGGAATCCCGGCGACCATGAAGTGCACATGTTGCGCCTGCGCAGCAACCCTGCGGTGCAGGGCGCCGGCGGCGTCGCGGAAATCCCGCGCCAGCCGGTTGTCGGGAACGATGCCCAGGCCGACTTCGTTGGCGACCAGCACGCTCGGCCCGCGCCGGCCCGCCAGCGCCGCGAGCAGGGCATCGGCGGCCGGTTCGACCGGGCGCCGCTCCAGCATCAGATTGGTGAGCCACAGGGTGAGGCAATCGACCAGCACCGGGGCATCGCGGGGACAGGCATCGAGGGCGGCGGCGAGCTCCAGCGGCGCTTCGACGGTCTGCCAGCCCGTGCCGCGGCGCGCCCGGTGCTCCTCGATCCGCTGGCGCATTTCGTCGTCGAGCGCGCGGGCGGTCGCCACATAGCGCCAGGGCGGCGACGCGGCCTCGATCAGCGCTTCGCCATGGCGGCTCTTGCCCGACCGGGCGCCGCCAAGGACCAGATACAGGCTTTCCACCGGCATGATGCTTCCCGTTCGCCAGACCCGCCGGCCGGGCCGGGCCCATGCTTGACACCCGATCCGGCGCGCGCCTAAGTAGCCGCAACGACGCCGCTAACCTAGGCGCAAAATGAAAGGCGGTCAGGGCCCCCGGCCGGCTGCCGCAACCGCCCCAGCAATTGCCGGCGTTCGCCGCCGGGAGGCCGCGATGGATCGACCGCCGCCCGGCCGCGGTTCCGCACCCCTGCGATGGATTTGCCGGATCGCCTCCGGCGCCTGCCGGCAGCGCGGCCCGGCCGGCCGGCGGGCGGCAGACATTCGATGACCGACCGGCGCACCGTGCTGCACATCTGCCTGACCTGCCGGCCGGCGGGCAGCGCCCCTGAGGCGCCGGATGCCGCCGACGAACCGGCGGCCGGCGCGGCGATGCACGATGCCGTGGTGCGCCGCCTGCGGGAGCGTGCGCTGGAGGCGTCGATCGGGGTCAATCCCGTCACCTGCATGGCCAATTGCGAGCGCGGCTGCAGCGCTGCCCTTTCGGCGCCGGGCAAATGGGCCTATCTCGCCGGCTTCCTGAACGCCGGGCTGGCCGACGATTTGATCGACTATGCCCTGGTCTACGACCGGTCGCAGACCGGCGTCGTCATGCCGTCGAAGCGCGCGCCGTCGCTCCGCAACGTCATCATTGCCCGCCTGCCCGCCCATCCCGACGACTCCGACCGACCGCGAGAAAGCGCATGACCCCGTTCTCTGCCGCCAGGATACCGGCCACCATCGTCACCGGCTTTCTCGGCGCCGGCAAGACGACGATGGTCCGCCATCTGCTGAGCCACGCCAACGGCCGGCGCCTTGCCGTGATCGTCAACGAATTCGGCGCCGAGGGCGTGGATGGCGATACGCTCAGGAACTGCGGCATCGAGGATTGCCCGGAGGACAATATCGTCGAACTGGCCAATGGCTGCCTGTGCTGCACCGTGGCGGACGATTTCGTCCCGACCATGCGGGCGCTGATCGACCGGGACGAGCCGCCGGACCACATCGTCATCGAAACTTCGGGCCTCGCCCTGCCCAAACCGCTCATCAAGGCTTTCGAATGGCCCGAAATCCGCTCACGCATGACGGTCGATGGGGTGATCGCCGTCATCGACGGGCCGGCGGTTGCGGAGGGCCGCTTCGCCGACGATCTCGATGCCATCGCCGCGATGCGGGAGGAGGACCCCTCGATCGACCATGAAAGCCCCTTGCAGGAACTCTACGAGGACCAGCTCATGGCGGCGGACATCGTCGTCCTCAACAAGACCGACCTGCTGGAGGCGGCGCAACTGCCCGGATTGCGCGCCGGGATCGCGGCCTCGACCGGGCGGCCGGTGCGCATGATCGCGACGCGCGGCGGCGCGGTCGATCCGGCGGTCGTGCTTGGCCTCGGCGCGGCGGCCGAGGACGATCTGGCTGCCCGGCCCTCCCACCATGACGGCGAGGACGACCACGAGCACGACGATTTCGAATCCTTCGATCTGACCCTCGGCGAGGTCGCCTCGCCGGAAGCGCTCGCTGCGTGTCTGGCGCAGGTCGCGGCGGATCACGATATTCTGCGCATCAAGGGCTTCGCCGCCGTGGCCGGACGGCCGATGCGCCTCGCCGTCCAGGGCGTTGGGCGCCGGGTGGACCATCATTTCGACCGCCCCTGGGCGGCCGGCGAGCCGCGCCGGACCCGCCTGGTGGTGATCGGGCAGACCGGACTGGATCGCGAGGCCATCGCGGCGGCGCTCGCACCCTGAACCATGCATCTGCTGTTCCGCGAAGCGCACAGCCTGGACGAAACCGAGACCGCCGTCGATCTCGGCCAGAGCCCGGCCGATATGGTGTTCCTGTCCTTCGCGGATACCGATCTGGCGGCCGCGGCCGCGGCCTGCCGCGCGCCCGGTCGCGCCCTGCCGAGCCTGCGGCTGGCCAATATCGGCCGGCTGCGCCATCCGCTGTCGGTCGATGTCTATGTCGAGCAGGTGATCGCCCGGTCGCGCATTGTGGCGGCCCGCCTGCTCGGCGGGCTGGAATACTGGCGCTATGGCATTGAGGAGATCGCCCGGGTTTGCGCCGATGGCGGCATTCCGCTCGCCCTGGTGCCCGGCGACGGCAGGCCGGACCCGCGCCTCGCCGAACTCTCGACCGTTGCGCCGGCCGGCCTCCGGGCGCTCGACCGCTGCCTCGCCGAGGGCGGCCCGCACAATGTCGGCCTGGCCCTGGAACGGATGGCGCATCTGGCCGGCCTCGGCCCGGCGCCGCAGGCCCGCCTGCGCCCGGTCCCGCCCTTCGGCGAACATGAGCTGGCCGGCGAACCGGCCGCCGCGACGGCGACGGCGGCCATCCTGTTCTACCGCGCCAGCCTGCTCGCCGGCGATATTGCGCCGCTCACCGGCCTGGCGGCGCAGCTTGCGGCGCGCGGGATTCGCACTGTCGGCCTCTATGTCGGCAGCCTCAAGGAGCCCGAAGCCGCCGCCTGGGTCGAGGCGCGCCTGCGGGCCCTCGAACCGGACCTCATCCTCAACGCGACCGCGTTCTCGGCCCGGCGCGACGGCCGCGGCTCGCCGCTCGATGCTGCCGGCGTTCCGGTGCTGCAGCTGATGCTGGCCGGATCGTCGCGCGCGGCGTGGGTCGGGTCGGCCCGCGGCCTGTCCCAGTCCGATCTGGCGATGCAGATCGTGCTGCCGGAGCTGGACGGCCGGCTTTCGACGACGGCGATCTCGTTCAAATCGGCGGCGGCGCGCGAGGACCGGCTCGAATATGCCCCGGCCCGCCATGCACCGGACGAACAGGGGATCGCCCTGGCGGCGGAACGGGCAGCGCGCTGGATCCGGCTGCGCCAGCGGCCGCGCGACCGGCGGCGCATCGCCATGGTGCTGTCCGACTATCCGGCCGCCGGCCAGCGCGCCCACGCCATCGGCCTGGATGCCATCGAGAGCGGTGCCGGGATTCTCGCCCTGCTGAACGAGGCCGGCTACGATGCGGCGGCCGGCGTTTCCGGGCTCGACCTGGTGGCGGCGCTGTGCGAAGGGCCGGCCCGGCCGGTGCTCGACCTGGCGGCCTATCGCCGGCTGTTCGCGACCCTGCCGGCGGCGGCGCAGGCGCGCATTCTCGAAGTTTGGGGCCGGCCCGAAGACGATCCGGCGGTCGAGGATGGCCGCTTCGTCCTGCGCCACGCCCGTTTCGGCCGGGCCATCGTCGCCATCCAGCCGGACCGCGGCCAGCCGGCGGAGCGCAAGGCCCTGTATCACGATCCGGATGTGCCGCCGCGCCATGCCTATGTCGCCTTCTATCTGTGGCTGCGCGCCATCGAGGATATCGATGGCATGATCCATCTGGGCGCGCACGGCACGCTGGAATGGCTGCCCGGCAAGGCGGTGGCCGTGTCCGGGGCCTGCTTCCCGGCGGCGCTGCTCGGCGGCATTCCGGTCGCCTACCCCTTCATCGTCAACAATCCCGGCGAGGCGGCGGCGGCCAAGCGCCGGCTCGGCGCGGTCGCCATCGGCCATCTGACGCCGCCGCTGAAGGCCGCCGGCGCCCACGGCCCGGCGCTCGCGCTGGAGCGGCTGATCGACGAATATGCCGGCGCCGACGGGCTCGACCGGCGGCGCACCGCCCTGCTGCGCAGCGAAATTCTCGAACGGGCCGAGGGGCTTGGCCTGCTCGAAGAGTGCGGCGCCGGCGCCGACCTGCCGGAGGACGACCGGCTGGCCCGGCTCGATGCCTATCTGTGCGATGTCAAGGAGTTGCAGATTCGCGACGGGCTGCACATTTTCGGCCGCGTCCCCGCCGCCGGCCGGCGCGCCGACCTGCTGGCCGCGCTGCGCCGGCACGGCCCGGCGGACCGGGCGGACGATCTCGAAGCGCGGCTCGACGCCTGCGCCGGCGCGGAACGCCAGGCGCTGCTCGATACGCTCGACGGCCGGTTCGTCGCCCCCGGCCCGGCCGGCGCGCCGACCCGCGGCCGCGGCGATGTGCTGCCGACCGGCCGCAACATGTTCACCGTCGATCCGCGCGCGGTGCCGAACCGCTCGGCCATGGCGCTGGCCCGGCGCACGGCCGACGAGCTGATCCGGCGGCATCTTCAGGAGAAGGGGGACTGGCCGCGCGCGCTGATGATCGACCTGTGGGGCAGCGCCACCATGCGCACCGGCGGCGAGGACCTCGCGCTGGCGCTGGTTCTGGTCGGTGCCGAGCCGGTATGGGGCGAAGGATCGGGCCGGGTGACCGGCTTTGAGATCGTCCCGGCCGAGCGCCTGGGGCGGCCGCGGGTGGATGTGACGCTGCGCATTTCCGGCCTGTTCCGCGATGCGTTCGAGGCACAGATCGCGATGTTCGACGCGGTGGTGCGGGCCATCGGCCGGCGGCCGGAGAGCGGCGAGGTCAATCCGCTCGCCGGTGCGGCCGGCGATCTGGACGAGGCGGCCTACCGCAGGGCGACGGCCCGCATCTACGGCGCGGCGCCCGGCGCCTACGGTGCCGGCGTCTCGCCCCTGATCGAAAGCGGCGCCTGGACCGGGCGCGAAGCGCTGGGCGACAGCTATCTGGCCGCCTCGGCCAGCGCCTACGGCCAGGGGCTGGACGGCTGCCCCGATGCTGAAGGATTTGCCGAGCGGGTGAAGGCGGCCGAAGCGCTGGTCCACGCCCAGGACCATCGCGAGATCGATCTGCTCGATTCGACCGATTTCGCCGCCCATGAGGGCGGGTTCGCTGCCGCGGCGAGCCGTTTGGGGGCCGCCCCCGGCGTCTATCATGTCGATACCGCCGATCCGGCGGCGCCGCGCGCTCGCACCCTGCGCGAGGAAATCAACCGGGTCGTCCGCGGCCGGGCGTCCAATCCGGCCTGGATCGCCGGCATGATGCGGCACGGCTATCGCGGCGGCGCGGAAATCGCGCGCGCCCTGGAGGGGCTGTTCGCCTTCGCCGCCACCGTGCCGGACCGGTTCGACCGCCAGTTCGACCGGATTTTCGATGCAACGCTGGGCGACAGCGCCGTCGATGCCTTTCTGAAACAGCACAATCCGGCGGCGCGGCGCGCCATGATCGACCGGTTCGACGAGGCGGTCCGGCGCAGCCTGTGGCAGCCGCGCCGCAACGCCACCGCCGCGATCCTGCGCGGCGACGCCGAATGACCGGCCCGGCGATCCGCGGGCGCTGCCCGTCGCTCATGGCGCCGATGGCCTCCGGCGACGGCCTGCTGGTGCGGGTCAAGCCGCGCGCCGCCACCCTCGCTGCCGGCCAGGCCGAGGCCGTGGCCGCCGCCGCCGCACGCCATGGCAACGGCATCGTCGAGCCGACCAACCGGGGCCATCTCCAGGTTCGCGGCCTGTCGGCCGACGGCGCAGGCGCCTTCGCCGGGCGGATGGCGCAGATCGGCCTCGCCGCCGGCCACCCCCGGGGCGAGGCGGTGCGCAACGTACTGGCCGATCCGCTGGGGCCGGACGATCCGGCGGCGCACTTCGATTCGCACGATCTGGCGCGGCGGCTGGGAGCGATGCTGGAGAGCAGCGTCGCATGGCACGATCTGCCGGACAAGTTCGGCCTGCTGGTCGATGCCGGGGAGGCCCTGCCGCTCGCCGGCTGCCGGGCCGATATCGCCATCCGGTCCGGCGCCGGCGGTGCGGTTCTGGCGCTGGACGGCGGGGATTGCCGGCTCGGCATCCCGGTCGGGCAGGTCGAAGACGCCGTGCGCCGGCTGCTGACCGCTTTCCTGTCGTGGCTGCGCGCGCGCGGAGGCACGGAGGCGCCGGCACGCATGAAGGCGATGGTCGCCGAATGCGGCGCCGGGGCGGTCTTTCGTGCCGCCGGGCTGGACGGGGCCTGGCAGAAGGGAGCGGCGGTGGGCGAAGCGGCGGCTGCCGGCCGGCCGCCTATCGGCTTCGTGCCGGTGGCGGGCGCGGCGCGCGGCTGTTTCCTCATGGGTGCGCCGTTCGGCGGCCTCGATGCGCCGGTGCTGGCGGCTCTCGCCGGCCTGTCGCGCCGGTTCGGCGACGCGACGATCCGGGTTGCGCCGTGGAAATCCTTCGTTCTGTGCGGCGTTTCGCCGGCGGCGGCCGGCACGCTGCGCGACGCTGCGGCGGAAGCGGGGCTGGTGGCGGACCCGGCCGATCCGCGCCGCCGCATCGTCGCCTGCGCCGGCCGGCCGCGCTGCGCCGGCGCGCTGGCGGATACCCGCGCCGATGCGGCGTATTTCGCCCCGGTTCTCGCCGCGCAGGCGGTGCCCGCGCCGGGCCTGCTCCACATTTCCGGCTGCGCGAAGGGCTGCGCCCATCCGGCGGCGGCCGACATTGCCCTGGTGGCGGCGCCGGGCGGCTACGATCTCGTCCGCGGCGGCCGGGCCGGCGACCCGCCGGTGCGGACCGGCCTGTCGCGGCAGGCTGCGGCGGCGGCGCTGGCCGGCGGCGGGACGGCCCGATGAGCGGCGGCTACGACTATATCCGCGACGGCGCCGCGATCTATCGGGAGTCCTTCGCGACCGTCCGGCGCGAGGCCGATCTTGCCGGCCTTTCCGAAATCGAGGCGCGGGTGGCGGTGCGCATGATCCACGCCTGCGGCATGGTCGATCTGCCCGGCGATCTCCGCTTCTCGCCCGGTTTCGCCGAAGCCGCGCGGGCGGCGCTGCGTGCCGGGGCGCCGATCCTGTGCGATGCGAACATGATCGCCAGCGGCATCACGCGCGCGCGCCTGCCGGCCGACAATGAGATCGTCTGCACCCTGGGGGCGCCGGAGGTGGCGGAGCGCGCGCGCCGGCAGGCGACGACCCGTTCGGCGGCCGCGGTCGATCTGTGGCGCGACCGGCTGGCCGGCGCCGTGGTCGCCATCGGCAATGCGCCGACCGCACTGTTCCGGCTGCTGGAGTTGCTGGATGGCGGCGCGCCGATGCCGGCGGCGGTGATCGGCGTGCCGGTCGGCTTCGTCGGCGCGGCCGAATCGAAACAGGCGCTGGCCGACCGGGCAGCGCCGCCCCATCTCATCGTCAGCGGCCGCCGGGGCGGCAGCGCCATGGCGACGGCGGCGGTCAACGCGCTCGCCAGCGACCGCGAATAGGCGGCAGAGGCGGCACGGACGGACATGGCAGCGGCGGGAAAACTGTACGGTCTCGGCGTCGGGCCCGGCGACCCGGAACTTCTGACGCTGAAGGCGGCCCGCCTGCTGCGCGCCGCCCCGGTGGTGGCCAGCTTCGCCAGGGCCGGCGGGACCGGCCACGCCCGGCGCATCGCCGACGGTCATCTGGCGCCGGACGCCGAGGAGCTGCGCTTCGCCTATCCGTGGACGACCGAGATTCCGAAACGCTCCCCCGCCTACCGGGAGGCAATGGCGGCGTTCTACGACGAAGCGGCGCAGGCCATCGCCGCGCGCCTCGACGATGGCAGCGATGTCGCCGTGCTGTGCGAGGGCGATCCGCTGTTCTACGGTTCGTTCATGTATGTGAACGACCGGCTGGCCGCCCGCTACGAGACCGAAATCGTCCCCGGCATCACCGCGATGACGGCGTGCTGGAGCCGGGCCGGCGTGGCGATGACGCGCGGCGACGATACGCTGTCGGTGCTGGCCGGCACCCTGGACGAGGACGCGCTGGTGCGGGGCCTGCAGGCGGCGGACGCCGCCGTGATCATGAAGGTCGGGCGCCATCTGGCCAGGATCCGGCGCGCGCTCGACCGGGCGGGGCTGCTCGACCGGGCGATTTTCGTCGAGCGCGGATCGATGCCGGAGGAGCGCGTGCTGAAGCTGGCGGAGAAGCCGGGCGACGATGCGCCCTATTTCTCCCTGATCCTCGTCCCGACCCGCCGGACCGTCTCGTGAGCGGCGAGACCGGCATGGGGCATATCGATGTCGTCGGCCTTGGTCCCGGCGACCCGTGCCACCGCACGCCGGCGGCGGACGAAGCGCTGCGGCGGGCCCGCCATCTCGTCGGCTACGGCCCCTATCTGGCGCGCACGCCGGTGCGCGACGGCCAGACCGTCCACGCCTCGGACAATCGGGACGAGCTGGCGCGCGCCCGCCACGCGCTGCGCCTGGCCGCGGCCGGCGAGCGGGTCGCCATCGTCTCCTCCGGCGATGCCGGCGTATTCGCCATGGCGGCAACCTTGTTCGAGGCGATCGAGGCCGCCGCGGCGCCGGGCGGGCCGGCCATCGATACCGCCCGGTTCGATATCGCCATCGTGCCCGGCGTCACGGCGATGATCGCGGCGGCGGCCCGGATCGGCGCGCCGCTCGGCCACGATTTCTGCGCCATCTCGCTGTCCGACAATCTGAAGCCGTGGGCGACGATCCTGGAGCGGATTCGCGCCGCCGCACAGGCCGATTTCGTCATGGCCCTCTACAACCCGATCTCGCGGGCGCGGCCATGGCAGCTGGGCGCGGCGCTCGACCTGCTGCGCGAGCTGCGCCCGCCGGAGACGCCGGTTATTTTCGCCACCGCGGTGAGCCGGCCCGACGAGGAGATCGTCGCCCTGCCGCTGGCCGAGGCCGTCCCCGGCGCTGCGGACATGCGGACGGTCGTGATCGTCGGTTCGGGCGCGACGCGCAGTATTCCCCGCGCCGGCGGCGGCGTCTGGGTCTACACGCCGCGCCGCGCCGGGGCCGCCGCATCGTGATGCGACGTCAGCCAGCGCCAGGCGTCTTCGACGGTCGGCACGGCCTCGCCGGCTGCCGGCGGCCGGTCCACCATGATCACGGGCAGGCCGCGCCGCCGCGCCGCGACCAGCTTCGCGACGGTTGCCGAACCGCCGGAATTCTTGGTGACGACCGTGTCGATCCCATGCCGCTCCAGCAGGCGCTCCTCATCGTCGGGGGCGAACGGCCCGCGCGCCGCGATGGTCGTGGCGCCGGGCGGCAGGCGGTCGGGCGGCGGCGGATCGACCGAGCGGACGATGTAGCGGTGCTGCGGCGCCTGGCGGAAGGGCGCCAGATCCTTGCGTCCGACGGTCAGGAACACGGTGCGCGGTGCCGGACCGAGGGCGGCGGCGGCGGCAGCTATGTCCGGCACGCGGATCCAGCGGTCGCCGGGGGCCTCCTGCCAGGCCGGCCGGCACAGGGCGAGATGGGGCACGGCGGCGTCCGCCGCGGCCGCCGCGGCATTGGCCGAAATGGCGGTGGCGAAGGGATGGGTCGCGTCGAGCAGCGCGCCGATGCGCTGTTCGCGCAGATAGCGCGCCAGGCCCTGGGCGCCGCCGAAACCGCCGATCCGGGTCGCCAGCGGCGAGGCGAGGGGCGCGCGGGTGGCGCCGGCGAGCGACAGGGTGCCGGCGAAGCGGCCGTCCCCGGCGATGCGCTGCGCGAGCGCGCCGGCCTCGGCCGTTCCGCCGAGCAGAAGGACGTTCAGCCGTGACATCGTCCGCGTCTCCCGCGCCGGCCGATCCCGCCGCCGGCCGGCGGTGGCTTTCGATTATCGGAGTCGGCGAGGACGGTGTCGAGGGGCTGCACCCGGCGGCCCGCCAGGCCGTGGGCGCGGCGGCGACGGTCTTCGGCGGGCAGCGCCATCTGCGCCTGCTGGCAAGCCTGATCCGCCGGGAGGCGGTGGCGTGGCCGCGGCCGATCCGGTCCGCCGTTGCCCGGATCGAGGCGCTGCGCGGCACGCCGGTCGCGGTGCTGGCCTCCGGCGATCCGTTCCATCACGGCATCGGCCCGCTGCTGGCCGAACGCATCGCGCCGGCCGAGTTCGAGGTTTTTCCGGCGCCATCGTCCTTTGCCCTGGCGGCCGGGCGGCTGGGCTGGGCGCTGCAGGATGTCGATCCGGTATCGCTGTGCGGCCCGCCGGTGCCGACGCTGGTGCCGCGCCTGCAGCCGCTCCGCCGCCTGCTGGTGCTGAGCGCGGACGAGACGACCCCGGCAGCGGTGGCGCGCCTGCTGGTCGAGCACGGCTTCGGCGCCAGCCGGATCGTCGTGCTCGAAGCGCTGGGCGGCCCGGACGAGCGGATTCGCGAGCGCCGCGCCGAAGGCTTCGATCTGGCGGACATCGCGCGGCTGAACCTGATGGCGATCTGTGTGGCAGGGTCGCCGCAGGCCCGCATCGTCCCGCTCAGCGCCGGGCTGGACGACCGGCTGTTCGCTTCCGACGGCATGCTGACCAAACGGGAAATCCGCGCGGTCACCCTGTCCAGCCTCGCGCCGCGCGCCGGCGAACTGCTGTGGGATATCGGCGCCGGCTCCGGCTCGGTTGCCATCGAATGGCTGCTGGCGCACCGGGCCAACCGGGCCATCGGCATCGAGCGCCGCGAAGACCGGGCGGCGCGTGCGCGGGAGAATGCCGCCGCGCTCGGCGTGCCGCATCTCGACATCGTGACCGGCGAGGCGCCCGGCGTGCTGGGCTCCCTGCCGGCGCCGGATGCCGTTTTCGTCGGCGGCGGCATCGCCGGCGGCGGCGTGCTGGAAGCGGCATGGCGGGCGCTCCGGCCCGGCGGGCGGCTGGTGGCGAACAGCGTTACGCTGGAGAGCGATCTCGTCCTCGGCGCCCTGGTCGCGGAGACCGGCGGCGCGCTCACCCGCCTGTCGGTCGAGCGGCTGGACCGGATCGGCGGCCTGCACGGCTTCCGCCCGGCGATGACGGTCACCCAGTTCCGGGCGGCGAAGCCGTGATCGCGGTCGGCATCGGATGCCGTCGCGGCAGTCCGGCGGACCGGATCGCGGCAGCGGTCGGCGCGGCGCTGGCCCGGCTCGCCATGCCGGCGGACCGGATCGACGCGCTGGCGGCGCCGGCGTTCAAGTCAGGCGAAGCCGGCATCGCCGGGGCGGCCCGGCAGCTCGGCCTGCCGGTGCGCTGGATCGGGCGCCCGTGTCTCGAACGGGTGCAGCCCCTGTGCACCGCGCGGTCGCCGGCCGCCCTGGAAGCGACCGGGCTGGCCGCGGTTTCGGAAGCCGCGGCGCTGGCCGCCGCCGGGCGCAACCCGCGCCTGCTGCTGCCCATGATCGCGCACGACGGGGTCACCTGCGCCATCGCGCGCGGCGAGGGCGGCAGCGGCCCCGGAGCAGCGGCGCGATGAAGCTTTCCCGCATTGAGGATATGGAGGTGGCCGGCCGGCGGCTGCTGGTCCGGGCCGATCTGAACGTCCCGGTCGGGGAAGGCGGGATCGCGGATGCGACCCGGATCGACCGGTTCGCCGCCGGCATGCGGCCGCTGCTGGCGCGCGGCGCCCGGCTGGTCGTGCTGACCCACAGCGGCCGTCCGGACCCGGCGGCCCCCGATCCGGCACTCTCCGTGGCGCGGCTGCGGCCGGCGCTGGCGGCGGCGCTCGGCGCCCCGGTCCGCTTTGCCGCCTCGTGCACCGGCGCGGACGTCCGGGCCATGGCCGCGCAGCTGGCGGACGGCGAAGCGCTGCTGTGCGAAAATCTGCGCTTCGATCCCGGCGAGACGGCCAACGACCCGGCCTTCGCCGCCGAACTGGCCCGGCTCGGCGATATCTATGTCAACGACGCTTTCTCCTGCGCCCACCGGGCCCATGCCTCGACGGCGGCACTCGCCGCCCTGCTGCCGGCGGCGGCCGGCCCCCTGCTCGCCGGCGAATTGCAGGCGCTGAACGAGGCTCTCGAAGCGCCGCGCCGGCCCTCGGTCGCCATTGTCGGCGGCGCCAAAATATCGACCAAGATCGCCGTGCTGGGCAATCTGGTCGGCAAGCTCGATGCCGTGATCGTCGGCGGCGGCATGGCCAACACCTTCCTGCTGGCCGATGGCGTTCCGGTCGGCCGCTCGCTGTGCGAGCCGGACCGGGTCGAGGCGGTGCACGAAATCCGCCGCCGGGCCGCGGCGGCGGGGTGCCGGATCGTCCTGCCGGTCGATGTCGTGACCGGGCCGGACCTCGGCGCCGGCGCAAGCGGGACCGTGCGCGCCCTCGACGCCTGCCCGCCAGCGGAGATGATCATGGATGCCGGGCCGCGGTCGCGCACCCTGTTCGCCCAGGTGCTGGACGAGGCGGCGACGCTGCTGTGGAACGGGCCGCTCGGCGCCTTCGAACATCCGGGCTTCGCCGGGACGACGCTTGCCGTGGCCCGGCACGCCGCGGCGCGCACCAGGGCCGGCGCCCTGCTGAGCGTCGCCGGCGGCGGCGAGACGGTTGCGGCGCTCAACGCCGCCGGCGCGACCGCCGGGTTCACCTATGTCTCGACCGCCGGCGGGGCTTTCCTCGAATGGCTGGAGGGCCGGACCCTGCCCGGCATCGCCGCCCTCGCCGCGGCAGCGCAGGCCTGACGGCCGTCCCGCCGGGCGCTGCGTCATCGTCTCCGAAATCGGTCCTTTTCAAATCCGTCCGGTTCGGGGAACCTGCCGGCCCGGCGGTCCCCGGAGACGGGCGCCGGGGCAGCGGCAACAGGGGCGGTAGCGGTGCCAGACACGATCCGCGTCGGCGGGGCGAGCGGCTATTGGGGCGAGTCGGCGCTGGCGACGCCGCAGCTGCTGGCCGACCGCTCGGTCGACTTTCTGGTCTACGATTATCTGGCCGAGATCACCATGTCGATCCTGGCGCGCGCCCGCGCCCGCGATCCCGCGCTGGGCTATGCCACCGATTTCGTCTCCGCCGTCCTGAAGCCGAACATACGGGAGATCGCCGCCCAGGGCGTCCGGCTGGTCAGCAATGCCGGCGGCGTGAACCCGGAGGGCTGCGCCGCGGCCGTCCGCGCCGTCGTCGCCGAAGCCGGGCTGGACCTGAAGGTCGGAGTCGTCCGGGGCGACGATCTGATGGCGCAGAAGGAGAGCATCGCCGCCGCGGCGCCGCGCGAGATGTTCAGCGGCGACCCGTTTCCGCCCGTCGAGCGGCTGGCCAGCATCAATGCCTATATCGGCGCCTTCCCGATTGCGGCGGCGCTCGATGCCGGGGCGGATATCGTGATCGCCGGCCGCTGCGTCGACAGCGCGCTCACGCTCGGCGCCTGCATCCACGCCTTCGGCTGGCAGCCCGGTGCGTGGGACCGGCTCGCCGCCGGCAGCCTGGCCGGCCATATTCTGGAATGCGGCCCCCAGGCGACCGGCGGCAACCATACCGACTGGGAGCGGATCGCCGGCCGCCTGCACGATATCGGCTATCCGATCGCCGATATCGGGGCCGATGGCAGCTTCACCCTGCGCAAGCCGGAAGGCAGCGGCGGCATGGTCACGGTCGGCACGGTGGCCGAGCAGCTGGTTTATGAGATCGGCGATCCCCAGGCCTATCTGCTGCCCGATGTCTGCTGCGACTTTGCCGGCGTGGAGATCGCGCCGGCGGGCCGGGACCGGGTGCGGGTGCGCGGCGCAAGGGGCCGGCCGCCGCCGCCGGACTACAAGGTGAGCGCGACCTGGGCCGACGGCTTCCGCGCCGGCGGCTATTACACCTTCACCGGCCGCAACGCCGCCGGCAAGGCGCAGGCCTTCGCCGATGCCGCCATCGTCCGGGCGCGGGCCGCCCTGCGCCGCCGCAACATGGCCGACTTCACCGAAACCGATGTCGAGCGGATCGGTGCCGGCAGCCAGTTCGGCGCGGCCGGGCAGGGCGGCGAGGCAGGCGCCGCCCGCGAGGTGGTGCTCAAGCTGGCGGCCCGGCATCCGGAATCCGCCGGGGTTCAGACGCTGCTGCGCGAGGCCGCCGGCCTCGGCCTGGCGACGCCGGCCGCGCTCTCCGGCTTTGCCGGCACCCGGCCGCGCCCGTCGCCGGTGGTGCGGCTCTTCTCCTTCCCGATGCCGAAGGCGCAGGTGGCGCTGGAGGTGGCGGTCGATGGCGTGCCGGTGCCATGCCCCGTACCGGCGGAGGCGGATGCAGCCGAGGCACCGTCAGCGCCGGTCCGGCCGGCGCCGCCGGACGACCCTTGCGCCGGCTCGCCGCCGGCCGATCTCGTCCCGATCCGCCTCGAAGACCTGGCCTGGGGGCGCAGCGGCGACAAGGGCGACAAGGCCAATATCGGGATCGTTGCACGCCGGGCCGCCTATCTGCCATGGCTCTGGCGCACGCTGACCGAACGGGCCGTCGCCGATATCTTTGCCCATTTCCTGGCCGATCCCGCGGCCGGCCGGCCGGTCGAGCGCTTCCTGATGCCGGGGGCGAATGCGGTCAACTTTCTGCTGCACGACGTTCTGGGCGGCGGCGGCGTGGCCAGCCTGCGCAACGACAGCCAGGGCAAGGGCTATGCGCAGGTGCTGCTCGATACTCCGGTTCCGGTACCCGAAGCGCTCGCCCGGCAGGCGGCGGCGGATGCGGAGGGGCGCGCCGCATGACCGTGTTCCAGAGCCGGATCGACCCGGCGAGCGACGGCTTCCGGGCCAACCGGGCCGACATGCTCGCCCTGATCGAACGGATGGCGGCGCTGAACGGCCGCGGCGCTGCGCGCTCCGCCGCGCGCAAGCCCCGTTTCGAGGCGCGCAACCAGCTGCTGCCGCGCGAGCGGCTCGCCCGCCTGCTCGATCCGGGCCTGCCCTTCCTTGTCGTCGGCAACATGGCGGGATATCTGCTCGACGGGGCGGCGGAGGAGGAATCGCTGCCCGGCGGCAACATGATCGCCGGCATCGGCTTCGTCCGCGGCGTGCGCTGCGCCATCGCGGTGGACGACAGCGGCATCCAGGCCGGCGCGCTCACCCAGGGCACCGCCCACCGCATCCGGCGCATGCAGGAAATCGCCCTCGCCCAGAAAATGCCCTTCGTCCATCTGGTCGAGAGTGCCGGGGCCAATCTGATGCAGTACACGGTCGAGGGCTTTCTGCTCGGCGGCCGGCTGTTCGCCAACCAGGCGCGCCTCTCGGCGGCCGGGCTTCCGGTCATCACCGTGCTGCACGGCTCCTCGACCGCCGGCGGCGCCTACATGCCGGGCATGAGCGACTATGTCATCGGGGTGAAGGGAAGGGGCCGGGCCTTTCTCGCCGGGCCGCCGCTGCTCCGCGCCGCGACCGGCGAGATCGCGACCGAGGAGGAGCTGGGCGGCGCGGAAATGCACGCCGGCGTCTCCGGCCTGGTCGAATATCTGGCCGAGGACGATGGCGAGGCCGTGGAACTGTGCCGCGAGGTCGTCCGACGCCTGCAATGGAACGCCGGGGCGGCGCCGGCCGATCCCGGTTCCGCCGCGCCGCCGCGCTACGATCCGGACGAGATCGCCGGCATCGTGCCGGTCGATTATCGCAAGCCCTACGATGTGCGCGAGGTCGTGGCGCGCATCGTCGACGGTTCGGAGTTCCTCGATTTCAAGCCGCGCTTCGGCGCCTCGACCGTGTGCCTGCACGCCGAAGTGCACGGCCGGGCCTGCGGCCTGATCGGCAATAACGGCCCGATCGATCCGGACGGCGCCGCCAAGGCGACCCAGTTTCTGCAGCTGTGCGACCAGGCCGGCATCCCGATGGCGTTCCTGCAGAACACGACCGGCTATATCGTTGGCCGGGAATATGAGCGCGCCGGCATGATCAAGCACGGCTCGAAGATGATCCAGTCGGTCGCCAATATCGGCGTGCCGCGCCTCACCTTCATGATCGGCGCCAGCTTCGGCGCCGGCAATTACGGCATGTGCGGCCACGGCTACGATCCCGATTTTCTCTATACCTGGCCGAACGCGACCACCGGCGTGATGGGCGGCGACCAGGCCGCCCGGACGATGACGATGGTCGCCGAGGGGGTCGCCCGCGCCAAGGGGCAGACGCTCGACGAGGCGCAGATCAGAAAGCAGGAGGCGATGCTGGTCCGCCATTTCGACAGCCAGTCCAGCGCCTTCTACACCTCCGGCCATCTGCAGGACGACGGCATGATCGACCCGCGCGAAACGCGTCAGACCCTGGGCTTCCTGCTGGCGACGGTGGACGAGGCGCGCCGCCGTACCGTGCGGCCCAACAGCTTCGGCGTGGCGCGGATCTGAAAGGCCGGCGGCCGGAGAGGGCCGGAGGGAACCGGAGAGAGAATGCAGGCATGTCCGACGAGCTGATTGTCGAGCGCGACGAGGGCTGGCTGACCCTGTGGATGAACCGGCCGGCAGTGCGCAACGCCCTGGGGGCGGAGATGATGGCCGCCATGCGCGCGGCGCTGGCGGCGGTGCGCGACGACCGCACGGTGCGCGGCATCACCCTGCGCGGCAGGGGCGGCGTGTTCTGTGCCGGCGGCGATCTGAAGAATTTCCGCAGCCGGTTTCAGGGCGCCGCCGACCGGGCGGAGATCGAGGCGGCCAACGCCGCCGCCGGCGAATTCTTCCACGAGCTCGATACCATGCCGCAGGTCGTGGTCATGCTGATCGAGGGCGCGGCGATTGCCGGCGGCCTCGGCCTGGCGTGTACCGGCGATGTCGTCGCCGCCACGGCGGAGGCGAAATTCGCCATCACCGAAACCTCGCTCGGCCTGCCGCCGGCGCAGATTGCACCCTTCGTCGTGCGGCGCATCGGCCTGACGGCGGCGCGCCGGCTGATGCTGACCGGAGCGCGCTTCGACGGTACCGAGGCCGGCCGGCTCGGCCTCGCCGATTTCGTCGCGGCGGATGCGGCCGGGCTCGCGGCCATCGAGGCGGAACTCCGCCGGAGCGTCCTGCGCTGCGCGCCGGAGGCGACGGCGGTCACCAAGGAGATCGTGCTCAAGGCGCCGCTGCTGCCGCGCGAGGCGATGACGGCGCTCGCCGCCGCCCGCTTCGCCGATTGCATGCTGGGCGACGAAGCGCGCGAGGGCATTGCCGCCTTCCTCGACAAGCGCCCGCCTGCCTGGTCGCCGGCAGCCGGAACGCCGGCACCGGGCAGCCGGCCGCCGGGCGGCGCGGGCTAGCGGCGATGCAGCGCTTCGGCACCATCCTCGTCGCCAACCGGGGCGAAATCGCGGTGCGCGTCCTGCGCACGGCCCGCGCGCTCGGCTACCGCACCGCCGCCATCTATTCCGAGGCGGATGCCGGCGCCCCCCATGTCCGCATGGCGGATACCGCCGCCCCGGTCGGCCCGGCACCGGCCGGGGAGAGCTATCTCGCCATCGACAATATTCTCCGCGCCGCCCGGCAGACCGGCGCCGACGCGGTCCATCCCGGCTACGGCTTCCTTTCGGAGAATGCGGATTTCGCCCGCGCCTGCGCCGAAGCCGGCCTCACCTTCATCGGGCCGGATGCCGAAGCGATTGCGATCATGGGCGACAAGGCCGGGGCGCGGCGCCGGATGGCCGCCGCCGGCGTGCCCTGCGTGCCGGGCTATGACAGCCCCGAACAGGATGAGGCGGCCCTGCTCGAAGCGGCCTCGGCCATCGGTTTTCCGGTCATGGTCAAGGCGTCCGCCGGCGGCGGCGGGCGCGGCATGCGCCTGGTCCGGGAGGCGTCGGACCTGCCGGCCGCCCTGGCGGCGGCGCGCTCGGAGGCCGAAAGCGCCTTCGGCGACGGCCGGCTGATCCTGGAAAAGGCCATCGAGCGGCCGCGCCATGTCGAAATCCAGGTGTTCGCCGACCGGCACGGCACCGTCATCCATCTCGGCGAGCGCGACTGTTCGGTGCAGCGCCGGCACCAGAAGGTGCTCGAAGAGGCGCCCTGCCCGGTGCTGGACGAAGAGCTGCGCGCCGCCATGGGCGCCGCTGCGGTCGAAGCGGCGCGCAACATCGGCTATTGCGGCGCCGGAACGGTCGAATTCCTGCTCGATGCCGAGCGCCGCTTCTGGTTTCTCGAAATGAACACCCGCCTGCAGGTCGAACATCCGGTGACGGAGGCGATTACCGGGCTCGATCTGGTCGCCCTGCAGATCCGGGTCGCCGAAGGCCGGCCGCTTGGCCTCGCCCAGGCGGATTTCCGGCCCTCCGGTCACGCCATCGAGGCCCGCCTCTACGCCGAGGATGCGGGCCGCGGCTTCCTGCCGGCCGCCGGCGATATCGCCCTGTGGCAGCCGGCGGCGGGCGAGGGCGTGCGCATCGACAGCGGGGTGGAAAGCGGCCAGACCGTTTCGCCGCTCTACGATCCGATGATCGCCAAGGCGATTGCCCATGGCGCGACGCGGGAGATCGCCCGCCGCCGGCTGGTCCGGGCGCTTGCCGACAGCGTACTGTTCGGCCCGACGACCAACCGCCGCTTCCTGATCGATTGCCTGGAGAACGAGGCCTTCGCCGCCGGCGAGGCGACGACCGCTTTCATCGAAGAACAGTTTTCCGAGGACGATCTGGCGGTCCGCCCGCCGGATTTCGGCCTCGCCTGCGCCGCCGCCGTGCTGTCGTTCCTCGCCGGGCGCGACGCGGCGGTGCGCGCCAGTCTCGACGTCGTGCCGGAACTGCTCAACTGGACCAGCGCCGGCAGCCTGGAGAGCCGCTGCCGCCTGACCGCCGGCGATACGGTCTTCGACCTGTCGGTCGCGCCGCGGGGCGCGGCCGATTACGGCGTTCGCGGCGAGGGCGGGGAGGCCTCGGTCCGGGTCCATTCGGTCGGGGAGAGCCGGGCGACGCTCGCCATCGACGGCGCGCGCCGCGATTTCCGGTTCCACATCGCCGGCGATGCGCTCTATCTGGGCGCGGACGGCCGCGACTATCGTTTCGCGACCGGCCGCAGCGCCGGCGCGGAGCCCGATGAAGGGGGCGGCGGAAGGGTCGTCGCGCCGATGCACGGCCGGATTCTCGAAATCGCGGTACAGCCCGGCGAGAGGGTGGCGCGAGGCGACCGGCTGATGGTGCTCGAAGCGATGAAGATGCAGCACGATATCGTCGCGCCGGCCGATGGCGCCGTCGCCGACATTCTGCAGGAGGCCGGCGTCCAGGTCGCCGCCGGCGATCCGCTCGTCGAGATCGACGTTGCGCAAGAGGAACAGGGGGAGGAGAGGCCATGCTGACCGAAGCCGCCGATTTCGGTGCCGAGAGCGAGGCGCTGCACGCCCTGCTGGAGGGCCGGGCGGACGCCGAATTCGAACGTCCGACCTTGTTCAAGGGCTGGACGGTCAACGATGTGCTCGGCCATCTCCATATATGGAACCACGCCGTCGATCTTTCGGTGCGCGACGAGGCGGCGTTCGACGATTTCCTGCACGCCTTTCAGGAGGCCGGCGGAGAGCATTTCCCCTACACCCACGAATGGTCCGGCGGGCTGAAGGGCCGGGCCCTGCTTGCCGCCTGGATCGGCCTGAGCCGGGATATTGCCGCGCGCTGGCAGGGCCTCGACCCCGAACGGCGGGTGAAATGGGTCGGCCCGCCGATGACCGTTCGCATGAGCATCGTCGCCCGGCAGATGGAAACCTGGGCGCACGGCCAGGCGGCGTTCGACCTGTTCGGCGCTGAGCGCCGCGATGCCGACCGCATCCGCAATATCGCCGAGCTCGGCGTGCGCACCTTCGGCTGGACCTTCGCCAATCGCGGGGTCGAGCGACCGGCGGCGAAGCCCCATGTCCGGCTGACCGGCCCGTCCGGCGCCGTCTGGACCTGGAACGAGGCGAGCGAGGCCGATCTTGTCGCCGGCCCGGCGACCGGCTTCTGCCAGGTCGTGACCCAGACGCGCAATATCGCCGATGTCGATCTCGATGTGCGCGGCGAGGCGGCGGCGCGCTGGATGGCGCTCGCCCAGTGCTTCGCCGGCCCGCCCAACGACCCGCCGCCGCCGGGCAGCCGCCGCCGGGCGGCATAGCTCGAAGCCCCGCCGCCGGCCCCGGCGCGCCGGCGGCATGGGACCGATTGTCGGTTTGTCGCCCGGCGGCAGGGCCGGTATATGCCCGGCTCCGGCCTCGTGCGGGGCAAGCCGCGGCCGGCTCCGGTGCCAGCACTGACGGGGGAGTCCATCCGCATGGCGATGACGATCGGAATTCCGAAGGAGATTCACCGGGGCGAGATGCGCTGTGCCGCGACGCCGGAAACGGTGGCGCAGATCGTCGGGCTCGGCTTTGCCGTGACGCTGGAAAGCGGCGCGGGCAAGCAGGCCAAATTCTCCGACGACGCCTATCGCGCGGCCGGCGCGGCGATTGCCGGCTCGGCGGCCGAGGTGTGGCAGTCGGACATCGTCATGAAGGTGCGCCCGCCGGAAGACCATCCGGACGAGGGCGTGCACGAGGCCGATCTGCTGCGGGAAGGCGGCACGCTGATCGGCTTCGTCTGGCCGGCCCAGAACGAAGCGCTGATGGCGCGTCTGGCGGCGCGCGGGGCGACCGTGCTGGCGATGGATTCCGTACCTCGCATCTCGCGCGCCCAGAAGCTGGATGCGCTGAGCTCGATGGCCAATATCGGCGGCTATCGCGCGATCGTCGAGGCGGCCAGCCATTTCGGGCGCTTCTTCACCGGCCAGATCACCGCGGCCGGCAAGGTTCCGCCGGCCCGGGTGATGGTGATCGGCGCCGGCGTTGCCGGCCTCGCCGCCATCGGCGCGGCGGCCAGCCTGGGCGCCATCGTGCGCGCCTTCGATACGCGGCCCGAAGTGAAGCAGCAGGTCGAGAGCATGGGCGCCGAGTTTCTCGAACTCGATTTCGAGGAGGAGGGCAGCGGCGCCGGCGGCTACGCCAAGACGATGTCGAAGGAATTCATCGAGGCGGAGATGGCGCTGTTCGCCGAACAGGCGAGAGAGGTCGATATCATCGTCACCACCGCGCTCATCCCCGGCAGGCCGGCGCCGAAACTGATTACCGCCGACATGGTGAAATCCATGAAGGAGGGCAGCGTAATCGTCGATCTGGCGGCCGAACAGGGCGGAAATTGCGAACTGACCGAGCCGGACCGGGTGGCGACGAAGCACGGCGTCACCATTATCGGCCATACCGATCTGCCGAGCCGCCTGCCGACCCAGTCGAGCCAGCTCTACGGCACCAATCTGCGCCATCTGCTGACCGACCTGACGCCGGAGAAGGATGGCGTCATCCATGTCGATATGGAGGATGAGGTCATCCGCGGCGCCACGGTCGTGAAGGACGGCACGATCACCTGGCCGCCGCCGGCGCCCAAATTGTCCGCCGCGCCGCCGGCGGCGAAGCCGGCGCAGCCGCCGGCCCGGATCGGCCCGAAGGAGCTGACGGTGCGCGAAAAGGCGGTCCGCGCCGCCGTGCTGCTGGTTCTGGGCGGGGTTTCGCTCGCCCTGGTCGGGGCGTTCGCGCCGCCCTCTTTCGTGGCGCATTTCACCGTGTTCGTGCTCGCGGTCTTTGTCGGGTTCCAGGTGATCTGGAACGTGACGCCCGCCCTGCACACGCCGCTCATGAGCGTCACCAACGCGATCAGCGGCATCATCGTGGTCGGCGCGCTGGTGCAGCTCGGCAGCGGCTCGGTGCTCGTGCTGGCGCTGGCGGCCGTCGCCTGCCTGATCGCCACCATCAACATTTTCGGCGGCTTCCTGGTCACCCAGCGGATGCTGCAGATGTTCAGGAAGAGCTAGCGCCATGGCGACCGGACTGATTGCCGTTTCCTATCTCGGCGCCGCCGTCCTGTTCATCCTCAGCCTTGGCGGGCTGAGCCATCAGGAGACCGCCCGGCGCGGCAATGTCTATGGCATTGCCGGCATGGCCATCGCCATCGCGGCGACGGTGGTCGCGCTGTTCCTCGAATCCGATGCTGCCCGCCTGCCGGCGCTCATCCTCGCCCCGACCATGATCGTCGGCGCGCTGATCGGCGTTTCGGTGGCGCTGCGGGTCGAGATGACCCAGATGCCGCAGCTGGTGGCGATCCTGCACAGCTTCGTCGGCCTCGCCGCCGTCCTGATCGGCATCGGCAGCTTCGTCGATCCGGCGACCGCGGCCAAATATCAGGGGGCGGAGAAGACGATCCACGAGGTCGAGATCTATCTCGGCGTCTTCATCGGCGCGATCACCTTCACCGGCTCGGTGATCGCCTTCGGCAAGCTGCAGGGCTCGATCTCCGGCAAGCCGCTGATGCTGCCGGGCCGGCATCTGCTCAACCTCGCCTTCATCGTCGCCTCGCTCGTCCTGATGGGCGTCTTCCTGGCCGCCGGCGATATTGCCGGCGGGCTCTGGCCGCTGCTGGCGATGACCGCGATTGCCTTCGTGCTCGGCGCGCATCTGGTCATGGCCATCGGCGGCGCCGATATGCCGGTCGTGGTCTCGATGCTGAACAGCTATTCCGGCTGGGCCGCGGCGGCGACCGGCTTCATGCTGTCGAACGATCTGCTGATCGTCACCGGCGCGCTCGTCGGCTCTTCCGGGGCGATCCTCAGCTACATCATGTGCCGGGCGATGAACCGGCATTTCATCGCCGTGATTCTCGGCGGGTTCGGCACGTCCGGCGGCAGCGCGGCGGCCGACGAGGGCGGCGAGGTCGTGCCGACTTCCGTCGAGGAAACCGCGGCCATGCTGGGCGATGCAAGGCAGGTCATCGTCGTGCCGGGCTACGGCATGGCGGTCGCCCAGGCCCAGGGCACGATCAGCGAGATCGCCAACCGGCTGCGCGAACGGGGGATCGGGGTCCGCTTCGGCATCCATCCGGTCGCCGGCCGCCTGCCGGGGCACATGAACGTGCTGCTCGCCGAAGCCAGGGTGCCCTACGACATCGTTCTGGAAATGGACGAGATCAATGCGGACTTTCCCGAGACCGATGTCGTTCTGGTGATCGGCGCCAACGACATCGTCAATCCGGCGGCGCAGGAAGACCCGAACAGCCCGATCGCCGGCATGCCGGTGCTCGAAGTCTGGCAGGCGAAGACGGTCGTGGTCGCCAAGCGCAGCATGGCGACGGGCTATGCCGGCGTCGATAACCCGCTGTTCTACAAGGAAAATACGCGGATGCTGTTCGGCGATGCCAAGGACAGTTTCGACCGGGTGCTGAAAAGCCTGTAGCGCGGCGGCCGGGCGTGCCGGGGCCGGGCGACAACGCTGCCATTGACCGGCGGCGCCGCGCCCGGATAGTGCGCTGCACAACAGCAAGCCGGCGGCACAGCACATCATGATGGACAAGACCTATCGGCCCGAGACCGTCGAGGGCCGGCAATATGAGCGCTGGGAGGCGTCGGGCGCGTTCCGTGCCGATCCGGCGGCCGGCGGCACGCCCTATGCCATCATGATCCCGCCGCCCAACGTGACCGGCAGCCTGCATCTCGGCCACGCCTTCAACAATACGATCCAGGATATTCTGATCCGCTTTCACCGCATGCAGGGCCGCAATGTCCTGTGGCAGCCCGGCACCGACCATGCCGGCATCGCGACCCAGATGGTGGTCGAGCGGATGCTGGCCGAAGAGGGCACCGCGCTCGACCGCGGCACGGCGCCGGCCGGCGATGCCGCCGCCACCATCGGGCGCGAGGCATTCGTCGAGCGGGTCTGGGCATGGCGCGAACGGTCGGGCGGCACGATTCTGAAGCAGCTGCGCCGGCTGGGCGCGACCTGCGACTGGGAGCGCGAACGCTTCACCATGGACGAGGGCCTGTCGCGCGCCGTGCTGCGCGTGTTCGTCCGGCTCTACAAGGACGGGCTGATCTATCGCGACAAGCGGCTGGTCAACTGGGACCCGAAATTTCACACCGCGATTTCCGACCTTGAGGTCGAACAGCGCGAGACCGACGGCCATCTGTGGCACCTGCGCTACCCCATCGAGGGGGAGGAGGGCCGGCATATCGTCGTCGCGACGACCCGGCCGGAGACCATGCTGGGCGATACGGGCGTCGCCGTGCACCCGGAGGACGCGCGCTATCGCGATCTGGTCGGCCGGCACGCCGTGCTGCCGCTGGTCGGCCGGCGCCTGCCCATCGTCGCCGACGAACACGCCGACCCGGAGCAGGGCAGCGGTGCGGTCAAGATCACCCCGGCGCACGATTTCAACGATTTCGAGGTCGGCCGGCGCCACGATCTGGCGATGGTCAATATTCTCGATGCCGATGCCCGCATCGCCGGCGATGCGCCCGAAGCCTATCGCGGCCTCGACCGGTTCGCCGCCCGCCGGCAGATCGTCGCCGACCTCGAAGCGCAGGGCCTGGTCGAGCGGATCGACGAGCACCGGCACAGCGTGCCCCATGGCGACCGCTCCGGCGTGCCGCTCGAACCCTGGCTGACCGACCAGTGGTTCGCCGACGCGGAGGCCCTGGCCCGGCCCTGTATCGAGGCGGTGGAGGACGGCCGC
This sequence comes from Alphaproteobacteria bacterium, assembly GCA_965221475.1. Lineage (GTDB taxonomy): Bacteria > Pseudomonadota > Alphaproteobacteria > Bin65 > Bin65 > Bin65. The sequence continues at coordinate 3,030,670 of OZ244891.1, forward strand.
ACCCGCTTCGTGCCCGAACCGTTCGCCCGGGTCTATTTCCAGTGGATGCGCAATATCCAGCCCTGGTGCATTTCGCGCCAGCTCTGGTGGGGCCATCAGCTGCCGGTCTGGTACGGGCCGGACGGGAAGGCGTTTGTCGAGGAGACAGAAGCGGCAGCCCAGGCGGCGGCCGATGCCCATTATGGCGAGCCGGCGAGCCTCACCCGCGATACCGATGTGCTGGATACCTGGTTCTCGTCCGCCCTGTGGCCGTTCTCGACCCTGGGCTGGCCCGACGAGACGCCGGAGCTCGACCGCTACTATCCCGGCAGCGTACTGGTGACGGGCGAGGACATCATCTTCTTCTGGGTCGCCCGGATGATGATGATGGGCATGTATTTCATGCGCGATGGCGACGGCAACGGCCGGGTGCCCTTTGCCGATGTCTATATTCACGGTCTGGTGCGCGACGGCAGGGGGCAGAAATATTCCAAGTCGAAGGGCAATGTCGTCGATCCGGTCGATCTGATGGACAAGTACGGCGCCGATGCCCTGCGCTTCACCCTGGCGTCGCTCGCCGTCCAGGGGCGGGATATCAAGCTGGCCGAGAGCCGGATCGCCGGCTATCGCAATTTCGCCACCAAAATCTGGAACGCCGCCCGGTTCTGCGAGCTGAACGAGGCCGCCTGGGAGGCGGATTTCGATCCGGCGGCCAATACCGGCCGGGTCAACCGCTGGATCGTCAGCCAGCTCGCCCAACTGGAGCCGCGGGTGCGCACGGCCATCGAGGCCTACCGCTTCAACGACGCCGCCCACGCGCTCTACCAGTTCGTCTGGCACAGCTATTGCGACTGGTATCTGGAGCTCGCCAAGCCGCTGCTGCAGTCGGACGATCCGGCCATGCGGCGCGAAACGCGGGCGACCGCCCTGTGGACGCTGCACCGGGCGCTCGCCATGCTGCACCCCTTCATGCCGTTCCTGACCGAGGAAGTGTGGGAGCAGACCGGCGGGCCGGGCGGGCTGCTGATCGCCAGCGACTGGCCTTCCGTCGCGCCCGATCTGATCGACAGCGAAGCCGATGCCGAACTGGGCTGGCTGGTCGAGATCGTCTCGCGCATCCGGACCGTGCGCGGCGAGATGAATGTGCCGCCCGGCGCCCGCATCCCGCTGATCCTCAAGGGCGCCTCGGCGGAAACGCGCCGCCGCGTCGCCGCTCATCGCGCCCCGCTCGACCGGCTGGCGCGCCTGTCCGGCATCGATTTCGGCGATACCGTGCCCGCCGGCTCGATCCAGGATGTGGTCGGCGAGGCGACGCTCGTCCTGCCGCTCGCCGACATTATCGATCTGGAGCAGGAGCGGGCGCGGCTGCGCAAGGAGATCGACCGGGCGGCCGGCGAGATCGCGAAGATCGACCGCAAGCTGGCCAATCGCGGCTTTGTCGCCAAGGCGCCGGCGGAGGTGGTCGAGGAGAACCGCGAGCGCCGGCAGGAGGCCGAGCAGGCGCACGCCCGGCTGGCCGAGGCGCTGAAGCGGCTGGAGGCGGCGTAGCGCCCGCCGCCGGGCCGGCCCGCGTTCAGCCCGGCGCGGCGGTCTTGCGGATGGCGATCACCCAGCCGGTCAGGCCGGCCGCCGGGATATGGTCGCCATGCTCTTCGGCCAGCCGGTCGATCCGGCCGGCATCGGCCAGCGCGGCCAGCTTCGCGCTCAGGGTGCCTTCGTCGTAGAACTGCGCATTCAGGCCGATGACCAGCGGCGCGCCGGGCGCGAGCACGCGCAATATCTCGTCCACGGCATCGGGCCGGACATGGCTGAAGCTGAAGACGCCGACGGCGACCGCAGCGCCATAGCGCCCTTCGGCCGCATCGAGCGGCGGCACGTTCAAATCGGCCGTGAACAGGCGGCGATAGAGGCCGGTCTCGCGCGCCCGCGCCAGCATGCCGGTGGAGAGGTCGCAGCCGTCGATTATGCCATAGCCGGCCTGCGCCAGGGCGGCGGCGCCGAGGCCGGTGCCGCAGCCGATATCGAGGATTTCGGCCTGCCGGTCGTCCAGCCAGCGCACCAGCATTTCGGCGCAGCGGCGCGGCTGGGCATAGTTGTTCTCGGCGATCAGCTCGGTATCGTAGCTGGCCGCCCAGCGGTCGTAGAGGTCGCGGGTCTCGTCGGTGGAGCGCACCTGGTAGGCGCTCTTGAGGAAGCGGTCGTCGGGCGGCGGGCCGGTCATCTGGATTTCTCCCCTGTTCCGGCTATCCTACCGCGATCGCGGGAAGATACCATCCCGCCCTGCCGGAGGAGAGGAAGGTTGGACGCCGAAATCCTGGACCGGATCGCCCTGCGCGACCTGATCGAAAACTGGGCGGTCTGGCGCGACGCCGGCGACTGGGAGCGCTTCCGCACCGTCTGGCACCCGGACGGCGTGATGATGGCGACCTGGACCCAGGGGACGGGCGACGAATTCATCGCCATGAACAAAGCGGGCTGGGAACGCGGCGTCAGCATCCTGCATTTTCTCGGCGGCACCTCCATCGACCTGAACGGCGACCGGGCGGTGTGCCAGACCAAGATGACCATCTCCCAGCGCGGCGAGGTCCATGGCGAGACGGTCGATGTCGTCTGCACCGGCCGCTTCTGCGATTTCATCGAGCGGCGCGACGGGCGCTGGGGCTTCGTGCTGCGCCAGCCGATCTATGAGAAGGACCGGATGGACCCGGTGCGGCCCGGCGCGACGGTGGCGCTCGACCCGGAGGTCCTCGCCCGCTTCCCGGCCGGCTATCGCCATCTGGCCTATCTCCAGACCCAGGTCGGCTATGAGGTGAAGCGCGACATGCCGGGGCTGAAGGGCAGCGAGGTCGAGCGGCTCTACGCCAGCGCCCGCGCCTGGCTCGCCGGCGGCCCGCTCGACTGGCTGCGCTGAGCTACGGAAACAGCGGGGCCTGTTCCAGGCCGGCGGTTTCCGGCAGACCGAACATCAGATTGGCGTTCTGGATCGCCTGGCCGGACGAGCCCTTGACCAGATTGTCCAGAGTCGACACCAGAATCGCCCGGCCCGGCAGCCGGTCGGCATAGACCTGGAGCAGGACATGGTTCGAGCCGCGGACATGGCGCGTCGCCGGCGCCATCCCCTCCGGCGCGACATGGACGAAGGGCTCGTCGGCATAGCGGCGCTCGAGGCAGGCCCGCAAATCCGCGGCGGAAACGCCGGCGCCGAGCCGGACATAGACGGTCAGCAGCTCGCCCCGGTTCATCGGCATCAGGTGCGGGGTGAAATTCACCAACACCTCCCGCCCGGCGGCCCGCGATATCTCCTGCTCGATCTCCGGCGCGTGGCGGTGGCCGGCGACGCCATAGGGGTGGATGCCCTCCGCCACCTCGCAGAACAGGGAGCCCTCCTTCACGCCGCGGCCGGCGCCGGAGGTACCGGACTTGGCGTCGATCACGATATCGGCCGGGTCGATCAGCCCGTGGGCCACCGGCGGCAGCAGCAGCAGCAGGGCGGCGGTCGGGTAGCAGCCGGGGCAGGCGACCAGCCGGGCGCCGGCAATCTCCTCGCGATAATGTTCGCTGAGGCCGTAGACCGCCTCCGGCTGAAGCTGCGGCGCCCGGTGTTCGTGGCCGTACCAGGCGGCGTAGGTCGCCGGGTCGCGCAGCCGGAAATCGGCCGACATGTCGGCGATCTTCAGATGGCCGGGCAGGCCGGCGACGATCTCCTGGGTCGTGCCGTGGGGCAGGCCGCAGACGACGAGGTCGCAGGCGTCCCAGTCCGCCTCGGCGACGCGCACCAGGTCCGGCAGGTCGTAGAGGCCGAGATGCGGATAGACCGCGCCCATCGGCCTGCCGGCATGGCGGTCGGCCGTCATCAGGGTAATCGACAGGTTCGGATGGGCGACGGCGAGGCGCACGAGATCGGCGCCGGTATAGCCGCTGGCGCCGAGGACGCCGACCCGGATCCGCTCTGCGCTCATGCCGTCTTCCCCCGTTTCATATCCCGGCGGGCGCTTCGCGCCGTTCCCGCGGGCGAAGAATTGCTGTAGGTCGGGGCGGAACTAGCCGCCCCGCCGCCCGACGTCCAGAGCGCACGATGGCCCGCATCTCGGAAACCCTGACCGTTGCCCGGTCGGCGAACGACCTGAGCATTTTCATGCGCGCGCTGTTCTACCAGCCGCATTTTCGCGTGCTCGACGATTCCGGCTGGGCCTTCCATGTGCGGGAGAATGTCGGCCTGCTCGGCCGCCTGTTCCGCAACCCGTCGGAATTCGCCGTCTTCCTGCGCGAGAGCGACGACGATCCGCAGAACGAGGCCTTCGTCGAGCTCCACGCCTACATGTTCGGCTTCGGGCCGATCCCGAAACACACGCTGCGCAAGCGCATCCGCCTGCTGCGCGAGTATGTCGAACATGTCGCGACGCAGCCCCTGCCGCAGGAGGAGGAGCCGGAGGCGGCGGAAGAGGAGGGCTGAGCGCTCCTGCGCCGGCCCGGCCGCGGGGGTTCCCGCGTCTAGCGCTTGGAGAACTGGAAGCTGCGGCGCGCCTTGGCCTTGCCGTATTTCTTGCGCTCCACCACGCGGCTGTCGCGGGTGAGGAAGCCGGCCTTCTTCAGCACCGGGCGCAGGGCCGGTTCGTAATCGACCAGCGCCTTGGAGATGCCGTGGCGCACCGCGCCGGCCTGGCCGCTGAGGCCGCCGCCGGAGACCGTCGCCACCACATCGAACTGGTCGCGGCGGTCGGTCACGTCGAACGGCTGGTTCATGACCATGCGCAGGGTCGCGCGGGCGAAATGGGTTTCGGCGTCGCGGCCGTTGACCGTGACCCGGCCGACTCCCGGCCGGATCCAGACCCGGGCAACGGCATCCTTGCGCCGGCCGGTGGCGTAGGCGCGGCCCTGGGCATCCAGCCTCTGCTCCGCCGGCCGGCCGGCTGCGTCCTCCGCCGGGCCGGCATCCGCGCCGGTCGGCAGCAGGGAGGCCAGCGTGGCCGCCGCCTTGTCCAGGCCGCTGAGTTCCTCGCCCGCGCCGGCTTCTTCGGCTTCGGTCCCGGTCGTCTCCTGTGCGCTCATCGGGCTGCGGCCTTCCTGTTTTTCGGGTTGCGCTCGCCGAGGTTCAGAACCGCCGGCTGCTGCGCCTCATGGGGGTGTTCGGTGCCGGCATAGACGCGCAGATGGGAAAGCTGCCGGCGGCCCAGCGGCCCGCGCGGCAGCATGCGCTGCACCGCCTTGCGCACCGCCCGCTCCGGGTGGCGGCCGTCCAGTATCTGGGCCATGGTCCGGCTCTTGATGCCGCCGGGATAGCCGGTATGCCAGTAGAAGCGCTTGTCGGCCCGCTTGTTGCCGGTCAGGTGGACCTTTTCGGCATTGACGATGACGACATGGTCGCCGCAATCCATATGCGGGGTGAAGGTCGTCTTGTGCTTGCCGCGCAGCAGATCGGCCACCTCGACGGCCAGCCGCCCGAGCACCAGGTCCTCGGCATCGATCAGCCACCATTTCTTCTCGATGTCCGACGGCGTTGCCGTGTAGGTCTTCATCGGCAGGGTTCCGGTATTTCGGCATGGTCCGGCCGCGGGGCCGGTCGACGCCGCCTCAGATAGGGGCACGAAATTGCACCGTCAAGGGGCAATTTTCCCGTTATTCCAGTGATTTACATGTGTGGTAATAAAATACCGAAGATTGGAGCGGGCCGCCGTGCCGGCCGCGGCGATTGACCGGGCGGGCGCGGCTTCGTAGCGTTGCGCCGGAATGCCGGAGACGGCAGGAAAACCGGTTCGGGAGCGGAGACGATGGGCGCATTGCAGGGCAGGGTTGCATGGATCACCGGCGGCGGCACGGGGATCGGCGCCGCGGCGGCGCAGGCGCTGGCCGGCGATGGTGCTGTCGCCATTGTCTCCGGCCGCCGGGCGGAGGCGCTGGACCGGGTGGTTGCGGGGATACAGGAGAGCGGCGGGGCCGCGTCGGCGATGCCGGTCGATGTCGCCGACCATGCCGCAATGGCCGCCACCGCGCAGGCCATCCGCGAGGCGCACGGCCGGATCGACATTCTGGTCCATTCCGCCGGGACCAACATTCTCGACCGCTCATGGAGCCGGATCGACCGCGACGGCTGGAACCGGGTCGTCGATATCAATCTCAACGGCTCGTTCAACGCGGTGCAGGCCGTCCTGCCGGCGATGCGCGAGGCCGGCGACGGGCTGCTGATCCTGATTTCCTCGTGGGCCGGCCGCTACGATACGCTGCTGACCGGCCCGGCCTACAACGCGACCAAGCACGGCATGTGCGCCATGGCGGCCCATCTGAACCTGGAGGAAGGCCGGCACGGTATCCGCTGCTGCACGATCATGCCCGGCGAGGTCGATACGCCGATCCTCGACCTGCGCCCGATCCCCGTGCCGGCCGAAGAGCGCGAGCGGATGCTGCAGCCGGAGGATCTGGGCGAGACGATCCGCTTCGTCGCCTGCCAGAACAAGCGGGTCTGCGTGAACGAAATCCTGATTTCGCCGGCCTGGAACCGGCTGAACAACCAGCCGGCGGGCTGAGGCGCGGGAACAATGGGCGCAGTTGGCTTCCGCGCCGGGCCGGACTAGCTTCGCGCCAGGGTTTTTGACGGCCCGCCGATGGCAGCCCGCGCGGGCAGCCGGTTGAGGGCAGGGGTGTGCGATGTCTGCAGAAAGCTGGTCGCCGGATTCGTGGCGCGGCAGGCGCGCGCTGCAGATGCCGGTCTATACCGACGGGGCGCAGCTCCGGCAGGTCGAGGCGACGCTCGCCGGCTATCCGCCGCTGGTCTTCGCCGGCGAGGCGCGGGAGCTGACGCGCCAGCTCGGCCTGGCGGCGGAGGGCCGGGCCTTCCTGCTTCAGGGCGGCGATTGCGCGGAGAGCTTCGCCGAGTTCACGCCGGACAATATTCGCGACGCCTTCAAGGTGCTGCTGCAGATGACGGTCGTCCTGATGTACGGCGCGTCGCTGCCGGTGGTGAAGGTGGCGCGCCTGGCCGGCCAGTTCGCCAAGCCGCGCTCGTCCGATGTCGAGGAGCAGGACGGCCGTGCGCTGCCCTCCTATCGCGGCGATATCGTCAACGGCATCGATTTCGACGCCGCGGCCCGTGAGCCCGATCCGGCGCGCATGATCCAGGCCTACAACCAGTCGGCGGCGACCATGAACCTGGTCCGCGCCTTTGCCCTCGGCGGCTTTGCCGACCTGCACCAGGTCAATCGCTGGACCCAGGATTTCATCGAGGACAATGCCTTCGGCCGGCGCTATCTTGAACTCGCCGAGCGGATCACCGAGGCGCTGGACTTCATGGCGGCCTGCGGCGTCGATGCCTCGACCTCGCCCCATGTCCGCGAGGCCAGCGTCTTCACCTCGCATGAAAGCCTGCTGCTGCCCTACGAGCAGGCGCTCACCCGCCAGGACAGCCTGACCGGGGGCTGGTACGATTGTTCGGCGCACATGCTGTGGATCGGCGACCGCACGCGCCAGCCCGACGGCGCCCATGTCGAGTTTCTGCGCGGCGTCGGCAATCCGATCGGGCTGAAATGCGGGCCGGGCCTGGACCCGGACGAGCTGATCCGCCTGATCGATATCCTCAATCCCGACAATGTCGCCGGCCGGCTGACCCTGATTTCGCGCATGGGCGCCGCGAAGGTGCGCGAGAGCCTGCCGCCGCTCATCCGGGCGGTCGGGCGCGAGGGGCGCACCGTCGTCTGGTCCTGCGATCCCATGCACGGCAACACGATCAAGGCGGCCAACGGCTTCAAGACCCGGCCGTTCAATCGGATTCTGGAGGAGGTGCGCGGCTTCTTCGACGTGCACAGCGCCGAAGGCAGCTATGCCGGCGGCGTCCATTTCGAGATGACCGGCCAGGACGTGACCGAATGCACCGGCGGCGCCCGGGCGGTCACCGAGGAGCGGCTGGGCGACCGCTACCACACCCATTGCGATCCGCGCCTCAACGCCAACCAGGCGCTCGAACTCGCCTTCCTGATCGCGGAAATGCTGAAGGCGACCCGCCAGCGCGCCGGCCTGCAGGCGGCGGCGGAATAGGCGGCTGCCGGCAGCGGGGCATGTCGTCGAAGGGGCCGGTGGTGAGCGATATCCGTCCGTCGGAAGCCGAGGTCGCGGCCTGGACCGACGCCTATTTCAACCGCTCCAGGGGCATCGTGCGGAAATTCGGCGATGTCGCCGTCACCTATGCAATCTTCATGCGCCGCCCGGTCGTTTCGGCGCCGCGGCTGACCATCGACTGGCTGGAGGCGATGGCGGCGGCGCGCGGCGTCGCCCTTGCAATCGACCTGCGCTATCCGGAGGGCAAATGGGTCGGCGCCGGCGAGCCGATCCTCTATCTGACCGGCCCGTTCGAGCATCTGGTCGATCTCGAGACGCTGTTCCTGCAGAAGCTGGGCGCCGCCTGCGTCGCCGCCTACAACGCCGATGTCATGTGCACCGAACTGCCGAAGGTCGCCTTTCTCGGCTTCGATGCGCGCCACTGCGCCGGGACGGACATGGCCGAGATGATGGCCTATGCCGCCAGCGTCGGCTCCGGTCGCGCCCGGCGCAAGGTCGGCGCGGTTGGCTTCGTCGGCAATGCGACCGCGGCGACGGCGCATTATTTCGGCTCCGACCGGGGCTTCGGCACCATGCCCCACGCCATCATCGGCTATGCCGGCTCTACGCTGCGCGCCGCCGAAATGTTCCACCGGGCCTATCCGGAAGAAGAGCTGACCGTTCTGGTCGACTATTTCGGGCGCGAGGTGAGCGACGCGCTCGAAGTCTGTCGCGCCTTCCCGGACCTTGCTGCGGCCGGCCGCCTGGCCATCCGGCTCGATACGCCGGGCAGCCGCTATATCGAGGGGCTCGATCCCTCGACCGCCTATACCGTGCTCGACCGCAACGCGCCGGAATCGATCCGCGGCTATCGCAGCGAGGCGGAGCTGCGCCATCTGATCGGCCCCGGCGTCTCGGCGGCGGCGATCTGGACGATGCGGGAGAAGCTCGACGAGGCCGGATTCGGAACGGTGCGGATCGTCGCTTCTTCGGGCTTCGGGCCGGCCAAGTGCCGGGTCATGGCCATCGCCCATGCGCCGGTCGATGCCATCGGCACCGGCAGCTTCCTGCCCGAGGACTGGCACGAGACCTATGCCACCGCCGATATCGTCGAATATGGCGGCGTGCCGCGGGTGAAGATCGGCCGGGAATTCCTGCTGCGGAAATAGCCGGCGGCGCGAACGGCCCGGTCAGTTGAGGGCGACGACGACCCGGAAGGGAACCCGGGCGACGATCCGGCGGCCGTCGAACACCGTGAACGACCAGCGGCCCTCCGCCATTTCCCAGCGATGGTCGAAGCGGAACAGGGTCTCCTCCAGCCGGCCGGTAGCGACGAATTCCTCGCTCAGCATCGTGCCGGTCCGGCCGTTCGCCGGGTTGGTGATCCGGGGGAAGCGGACGACGAGCCGGAGCTTCCTGCCGAACAGGCGCTCATCGACGATCCGATAGCGCATCCCGAAGGTCAGCATCGGCTGGGCGAGGACGGTCAGGGTCCGGTGCCGGAGCCGGACATCCTCCGCCACGAACTGCCAGCCCGAAATATCGTTGGGCGCCTCGACGCTGCCGAGGTCGCGATAGGTATAGATGCCGTAGTCGGCAACGATGGCGCCGTCCTCCCGGATCTGCCAGGCGCCGCCGTCCTGCGCCCGCCCGCCGCCCGGTTCGGCGAAAGCGATGAGCAATGCTGCAAGCGCCGCTGCGCTAATTGAGCGGAACGACCACATGCAGCACCTCCTCGTGCAGCAGCTCCTCGCCGTCCAGAAGCTGGAAGCGCCACAGCCCCTCGGCCAGCTCCCAGCGGAAGTCGAACCGGTAGCCATCGTAATAGACGCCGCTGGAAAGCGGCATGAAGGGGCGCGACTGCGAGGTACCCCGGAGCCCGGTCCGCGGATCGTGCAGCGGCGGAAAGGTCGTGCGCTGGGTGAGCCGGCGGCCCAGCAGCGTCGGATCGGCGATGCGGAAGCGATAGCCGAAACTGCGGCCGAGCTGGGCGAATACGGTGCGGGTGCGCCGGAAGATGCGCACATTGGCGACGACATTGCGCTGGCTGCCGACCGCCTGCGGCGCCGCGGTCCGGTGCTCGACGCTGAGCCGGTAAACCCCGTAATCGACGACCGAGATCGGCGGCCCGCCCCAGGCCGGCACCGCCGTCAGCGCGACGGTCGCGAGCATCGGCAGGGCGGCGGGGCGCGGCACCGTCGTCAGCGCTCCCTAGGGCCAGAGCGCGTCCAGCGGGAAGGCGATGGCCTCGAACGGCGGGATCGAAACCGGATCGCGGTCGCGCGCCGCGGCGATGAGGACCCATTGCCCGTCGCGCAGTTCGAACGCTTCGAGGTCGCGCGCCGCCGGATCGACGAACCAGAGATGGCGGACGCCCTCGCGGGCATAGACCGGCCGCTTGGCATGACGGTCGAGACTGCGGGTCGAGGGCGACAGCACTTCGCAGACCCAGTCCGGCGCCAGCGTGACGAACGCCGCGTCGGGGAACTCCGGCATCCGCTCGCGCCGCCAGCCGGCGATGTCCGGCACGACGATATCCTCGCCCAGGTGAAGCTCCGGTTCGTCGATGATCCACCAGCCGCCGGGGCCGCCCCGGCCTCTCTGGAACGGGCTTCCGATCTCCGCGCCGAGCGCTGACGACGCCAGCGCATGGGGCATGGCCGGCCGCGGATGGGTGTACAGGGTCCCGTTGAGAATCTCGGCGACCATGTGCGCCGGCGCGTCGATTACGTCGCGGTAGGTCGCCCGGCGTTCCGGGCGTTCTCGGGCAGCCTGCGGCCGGGCCATCTCAGCGGTCTCCCAGGTGGCGGTGCGCCGACCATAGCATGCCCGGCACGCGCCGCAGTAGCATGGAAAGGCGCCCGCCGGCTGCAAAACACATGGGATTCTGTATACAAGAGGAAAATTCCTTGGAATACAGGCCCGAACGGCCGCGCCGGGCAGCCTGCCGGGGCCGTCGTTGCGGCCGTATTGCGATATTCCGCCGCCTTCCGACGCGGCGGCCGGCGGCACACTCTTCGCCGGGCGGCCCCGCCGCCCGTGCCCGGAAGCAGGACAGCCATGACAGACACGCTTTGCGTCGCCGTCGCCCAGGTCAATCCCACCGTCGGCGATGTCGATGGCAATGCGGCGGCGATCCTGAAGCACTGGACGGCGGCGAGCGAAGACGGCGCCGATCTCGCGGTCTTTCCGGAACTCTGCCTGTCCGGCTATCCGCCGGAGGATCTGGTCGAAAAACCCTTCTTCCTCGACGCCGTCCACACCGCCATCGACCGGCTGGCCGAGCGCTCGCGCGACAGGGCGGCCGGCCTGCTGTTCGGATCGCCCTGGCGCGCCGACGGCCGGACCCATAACGCCGCCGTGCTGATCGACCGGGGGAAGGTCGCCGTGCGCCACAAGCACGATCTGCCCAACTATGACGTGTTCGACGAAAAGCGGGTGTTCGCCGCCGGCGGCCTGCCGGGGCCGGTCGATTTCCGCGGCCTGCGCATCGGCATCCCGATCTGCGAGGACATCTGGACGCCGGACGTGATGGAATGCCTGGCCGAGACCGGTGCCGAACTTGCCATCGTCCTCAACGGCTCGCCCTATGAGGCCGGCCGCTACGACACCCGCGTCCAGGTCGTCGTCAGCCGGGTGCGCGAGTCCGGCCTGCCCGTCCTCTACGTCAACCAGGTCGGCGGGCAGGACGAGCTGGTCTTCGACGGCGCCTCCTTCGCCATCAACGCCGACTATTCCCTCGCCGTGCAGCTGCCGGACTTTGCCGAGCTTCTCACGCTCACCCGGTGGCGGCGCACGGCCGCGGGCTGGGTCTGCGAAGCTGGCGAGCGCACGGCGCCGTCCGAAGGGCTGGAATCGATCTACCGGGCGATGGTGCTGGGCCTGCGCGACTATGTGGGCAAGAACGGCTTTCCCGGAGTCGTGCTCGGCCTTTCCGGCGGCGTCGATTCCGCGCTTTCCGCCGCCGTCGCCGTCGATGCCCTCGGCCCCGACCGGGTGTGGAGCGCGATGATGCCCTCGCCCTACACCTCGCAGGAGAGCCTGGAGGATGCCGCCGCCGCGGCAGCGCTGCTCGGCATCCGGCTCGACCGGATCGATATCGGCCCGGCCATGGCGGCGTTCGATGCCATGCTGGCGCCGCAGTTCGAAGGCCGCCCGGCCGACGAGACCGAGGAGAATATCCAGGCCCGCGCGCGCGGCCTGACGCTGATGGCGCTTTCCAACAAGTTCGGCCACATGGTGCTTTCCACCGGCAACAAGTCGGAAATGTCGGTCGGCTACGCCACCCTGTACGGCGACATGTGCGGCGGCTATTCGGTCCTGAAGGATGTCTACAAGACCGATGTCTTCCGCCTGTGCCGCTGGCGCAACCGGCAGCGCCCGCCGGGGGCGCTGGGCCCGGACGGCCCGGTCGTGCCCGAACGGGTGATCGAAAAGCCGCCCTCGGCCGAGCTGCGGCCGGATCAGAAGGATGAGGATTCCCTGCCGCCCTACGATGTCCTCGACGACATTCTGCACTGCCTGATCGAGCGCGACATGGGCACCGACGGGATCGTCGCGCGCGGCCACGATATCGAAACGGTCCGCCGGGTGTGGAAAATGCTGGACAGCGCCGAATACAAGCGGCGGCAGGCGCCGCCCGGCGTCAAGATCGGCACGAGGGCGTTCGGCAAGGAGCGCCGCTACCCGATCACCAACGCGTTCCGCGGCCAGATCTGAGCGCGCCGCCGGCCGGGCGCGCCGCCGGCCCGGTTCAGCACACCGCCGCCTTCGCCGCCGCGCATTCCTTGCGCGCCCGCCGGATCTCGCCGATGAGCTCCGCCTCGCGCAGCATGCCGGGGATCACCCGGCCGCCGATGGCGAAGGCCGGCGTGCCCTGGATGCCGAGCCGCTTCGCCAGCGCCATGTTGGCCTCGATCGCGGCCGCGATCTCCGGCGCCGCCATGTCGGCCTTCAGCCGGCGGAGATCGAGCCCGGCCCGCTCGGCGAGCGCCACGATCCGCGCTTCGTCCAGCGCGCCGCGATGGGTCATCAGCAGGTCGTGCAGCGCGCCGTAGCGGCCCTGCCTGCGGGCGGCGAGCGCCGCCTTCGCGGCGAAGCGGGAGGAGGGGGCGAGAATCGGAAATTCCTTGTAGACGATGCGGACATCGCCATCGGCCTTCACCGCCGCCCGCATATGGGGATAGGCTCGTTTGCACCAGCCGCAATTATAGTCGAAGAACTCGACGACCGTGACGCTGCCCGCGGGATTGCCGCCGACCGGGTCGGCCGGGTTGCGCAGCAGCGCGTCGCGGCTTTCCTCCAGCGCCTTGCGCACGGCGGCCTGCTCGGCGGCCTCGCGCCGGCGGGTCAGCTCGGCCATTGCTTCGGCCAGCACTTCCGGGTTTTTGAGCAGATAGTCGCGGACGATCTTGCCGATGGCCTCCTTCTGGGCGGCGGAGAACAGCGGATCGGCCTGCAGCGGTGCGGCCGCCGCACCGAACGACAGGGCCAGCGCGAGCGCCGGCGGAATCAGGCGTTTCAACATCGCAATCCTCCTGCAGGGCGGTCCGGCCTCCTGCCGGCCTGCCGCGTCACCGGCGATCCTGCCGGCGCGGCAGCCGGGTTGCCCTGATATCCTGAACGCGCCGCCACGCTTCCGATCCCGGCTTCAGCAGCCGTTCGGCGCGGCGCACCTGCCGGCGCACCTCGCCCGGGTCGCGCAGCAGAAGATAATATTCGGCGAGCGCCGCCGCACTCTCGCCGATCTGCTTCATCCGGCCGTGGGCGATGGCACGCAGCCGCCAGCCTTCGGCAAAGGTCTTGTCGCGGGATGTCGCCGCGATCAGGTGCTGCAGCGCCTTCGGCACCTCGGCCGGCGCGCCGGTCTGCAGCAGGGCATGGGCATAGGCGGCGCGGATCAGCGCTTCGCCGGGCGCGAGGCGCACGGCCTCGGCATAGGAGCGGGCGGCGCGGCGCGCCTTGCCGCGCTCAAGCAGGATCTGGCCCTTGAGCTCGTGGAAATAGGGGTCGCGCGGCATTTCGGCGATCAGGCTGTCGATGCGCGCCAGCGCCCGGTCCAGCCGGCCGGCGCGATGGTGGGCGACCGCCAGGGCATAGCGTGCCGGCAGCGACGGCTTCGCCGCCTCGTAGCGCGCCACCACCTCGGCCGGCGGCGCGAGGAAGCCTTCGAGCTTGGCCCGCAGGCGCGTGTGCATGCGGCGGAAGCGGGCTGGCGTCGGCCGGTCGGTATGGGGCGATTCCTTCATGTGGCGCTGGATGCGGTCCAGGCGGGACCGGGTCAGCGGATGGGTGCGCAGATAGGGGGCCTGCTGGGCGCCCAGAAGCGCCTCCTGCGACATCAGCCGCTGCATCAGCCGGGCCATGCCGCGCGCCGATATGCCGATCCGGTCCAGCGTCGCGAGGGCGAATTCGTCGGCCTCCGTCTCCATGCCGCGGGTGAAGCGGTAGAGGGTGCCGTTCACGATCGAGCTGCCGAGGCTGGCCACGGCGCCGGTCGCCTGCCCGTCGCCGGTGGCGATGCCGGCGCCGGCGGCCAGGATGAAGGTGAGAATCTGCTCGACCTGGGCCTCCCGGATCGCGCCGCGCAGCTGGGTGAGATGCTGGGCCACGATATGGCCGGCCTCATGGGCCAGGACGCCGATCACCATGCCGGCATCGTCGGCCTCCATCAGCAGGCCGGTATTGATGAAGATATGGCGACCGCCGGCGACGAAGGCGTTGAGCCGGCGGTTGTTGACGATATGGACCCTGACATCGCCTTCGGCGACGCCGATCGCGCTGAAGACCGGCGCGCTGTAGGCGCGGATCGTGTTCTCGATCTCGGCGTCCCGGATGAGCGGCAGGCCGCGCGCCGACGCCGGAACGGCGGACGCGAGACCGGCGGCGAGAACCAGCAGGATTGCAAAGCAGCGGATCATCGGGTAGGGCGCAGGGAACCGGTTTCGCGTCATCGGGGCAGTGGGAATGCGCCTCGGGCGCCGCTGCCGCTCTCGCCGACCTTTACCACAGGAAGCCCCGCCGCAGTGATCAAAGTCGCCGACCGCGGCCGAATTGCTCCATTCATCGTGATGGATGTCCTGCGCGCCGCCAACGAACGGGAGGCGACGCACGGCGCGGCCCTTCATCTCGAGATCGGCCAGCCCGCCACCGGCGCGCCGCGCGGCGTGATCGCGGCGGCGAAGCAGGCGCTGGACAGCGACAGGCTGGGCTATACCGACAGTCTCGGCATCCCGGCGCTGCGCGAAGCCATCGCCCGGCACTACCGCGACTGGTATGGCGTCGATGTCCCGCCCGCGCGCATTGCCGTGACCACGGGCTCGTCCGGCGCCTTCGTGCTCGGCTTTCTCGCCGCCTTCGATCCCGGCGACCGGGTGGCGACCGTCGCGCCCGGCTATCCCTGCTACCGGAACATTCTCGGCGCCCTCGGCATCGAGCCGGTCGTCCTGGAGGGCTCGGCGGCCGACCGCTATCAGCCGACGCCGGCGCTGCTCGATGCGGCCCATGCCCGGGCGCCGCTCGACGGCCTGATCGTGGCGAGCCCGGCCAACCCGACCGGCACCGTGCTGGACGGCCCGGCGTTCCGGGCGATTGCCGACTGGTGCGCCAGCCGCGGCGTGCGCTTCGTCTCCGACGAAATCTACCATGGCATCGCTTGGGGGGCGCCGGCGACGACCGCAGCCGGCATCGACCCGGATGCCCTCGTCATCAACAGCTTCTCGAAATATTTCTCGATGACCGGATGGCGGATCGGCTGGACGATCGTGCCGCAGGACCTGCTGCGCGCGGTCGAGAGCCTGGCCCAGAACCTGTTCATCTCCGCCCCGACGCTCAGCCAGCACGCCGCGGTCGCGGCCTTCGACTGCCACGACGAATGCGCGGCCAATCTCGAGGTTTACCGCCGCAACCGGGCGCTGCTGCTGGAGGGCCTGCCGGCCGTCGGCTTCGACCGGCTGGCACCGGCCGACGGCGCCTTCTATCTCTATGCCGACATTGCCGGGCTGACCGACGACAGCCGGGCCTTCTGCGCCCGGATGCTGGACGAAACCGGCATCGCCACCACGCCGGGCATCGATTTCGATGCCGCGCGCGGCCATACCCAGATGCGTTTCAGCTATTGCGCCTCGACCGCGGATATCGAGACCGCGCTGGAACGCCTGGCGCGCTGGTCCCGATAGCCGTCGCCGGCCGCGCCGGGGCGGCGCCTAGCGTCCGACATTCCACCAGCCGCGGCGTTTGGGCTCCGCAGGGCCCGCGGCGTCTTCCGCCGCCGCCGGTGCGGGCGCTTCGCCGGCCTCGTCCGCGTCCAGCGAATCCGGGTCCGCGGCAGCGCCCGACCCGTTGGTGGCCGCCGGGACGGCGTCTGCACCGTCGGCTGCGGCTGCCGGGGCCTCGCTGTCGGCCGGAACCGGCTCAGCCGGGGCTGTACCGGCCGGAGCTGCCTCGGCTTCGGGTGCCGCCGCTTTGGCGCGCGTCCGGCGCGGCCGTTTCGGCTTTGCCGGTTCCTTCGCTTCGGCTTCGGCCGGCGCGGCAGGTTCGTCCGCCCCGTCGCCCGCCGCCGGCGCGTCGTCGGCAGGCGCCGCTTCCGCATCGCTCGCCGGCGCCGCTGCGCGCTTGCGGGGGCTCCGGCGGCGCCGGCCGTTGCCGGCCGCCGCCTCGCCGGATGCCGTATCGGCCGCCGGGGCGGCCTCGCCATCCGCTGCCGGCGCCTCTTCGTCCGCTGCCGGTTCTGCCGGCGCCGGATCGTCGTCCGGACTTTCGATAATGGCCGCTTCCGCTCCGGCATCGGCGGTATCGGCCGCCCCGGCGGCGGCCTCGCTGCCGTCCGGTTCGCCCTCGGCACCGCGCCGCTTGCGGCCGCCCCGCCGGCCGCGCCGCCGGCGCCGCGGCTCCTCGCCATCCTCCGGGCCGGGCTCGCCGGCAACGGCGGATTCTGTGCTGTCGTCGGCGGCCTCGGCCCCGGCCGCCGGTTCGGCCCGCGGGTCGGACCCGTCCTCGCCGGCCCGGGGATCGTCGGCCCGGCGCCTGCGGCCGCCGCGCCGGCGCCGCCGCCGGCCATCGGTCTCCTCGGCCGTTTCCGTTTCCTCTTCCGCCGGCCCGGCGGCGCGGGGCGCGGTCTTCTCGATCCGGAGGTCCGGCGGCACGAGCGTGTCGTCGGCCTCGATGACGACCTGGAAATCGTACCGTTCCTCGATCGCCGTCAGTTCGGCGCGCTTGCGGTTGAAGATATAGAAGGCGACGCCGGACGGCACCGAAACCGAGATTTCCGCGGCGCGCTGCCGGGTGCCTTCCTCCTCGATGGCGCGCAGAACCGAAAGCGCGGTCGATTCGATGGAGCGGACCAGCCCGGTGCCGCCGCAGGTCGGGCAGGCGTTGCTCGAAACCTCGACGACGCTGGGCCGCAGCCGCTGGCGCGACATTTCCAGCAGGCCGAACGCGCTGATCCGGCCGATCTGGATGCGCGCCCGGTCGCTCGCCATGGCGTTCTTGAGCCGACGCTCGACGGCGTGGCGGTTGCGGCCGTCCTCCATGTCGATGAAATCGATGACGATGAGGCCGGCCAGGTCGCGCAGCCTGAGCTGGCGGGCCACTTCGTCGGCCGCTTCGAGATTGGTCTTGAGCGCGGTCTCCTCGATATTGCGCTCGCGCGTCGCCCGGCCCGAATTGACATCGATGGCGACCAGGGCCTCGGTGCTGTTCAGCACGATGGAGCCGCCCGATTTGAGCTGGACCACCGGGCTCTGGATATTGTCGATCTGCGCTTCGACCTGATAGCGCTGGAACAGCGGGATTTGCGGCTCCTTGTAGGCCTTGACCCGCTTGGCGTGGCTCGGGATCAGGAGCTTCATGAAGTCCTTGGCCGTGCGGTAGCCCTCGTCGCCCTCGACCAGCACCTCGTCGATCTCCCTGGTGTAGAGGTCGCGGATCGAACGCTTGATCAGATTGCCTTCCTCGTGGATCAGGGCCGGCGCGGTCGATTGCAGGGTGCGCTCGCGAATCTCGTCCCACAGCTTGAGCAGATATTCGTAGTCGCGGCGGATTTCCGCCTTGGTGCGGCTGGCCCCGGCGGTGCGGACGATGACGGCCATGCCGTCCGGAATGTCGAAATCGTCGAGGATTTTCTTCAGCCGCTTGCGGTCGGCGGCACTGGCGATCTTGCGCGAAATGCCGCCGCCGCGCGGCGTGTTGGGCATGAGCACGCAATAGCGGCCGGCCAGCGAGATATAGCTGGTGATCGCGGCGCCCTTGTTGCCGCGCTCCTCCTTGGCGACCTGGATCAGGATGATCTGCCGGCGCGAGATGACCTCCTGGATGCGGTAGCGGCGCTGCGGCCGGCGGCGGCGCTCGCCGATATCCTCGATCTCGTCGCCGCCGACCGTGGCGACGCCGGTGGCGCGGGCGGCCCTGGCACCGCGATTGCGTCTGCGGCGCGGCTCGCCGCTGCCGTTTGCGGCGGCGTCGGCCGGCGGCGCTTCGGACTCTTCCGCCTCTTCTGCCGCTCCGGCATCGGGGTCGTCGTCGGCGGGCGCTGCGCCGGCTGGCTCTTCGTCCGCTTCGTCCTCGCCATCGCCGGCGGCCTCGCCGGCTTCCTCGTCCAGCGTCACGACCGGTTCGGGCTCGGAATCGTCGCTGTCGTCCTCGCCGGCGCTCCCGGCCGCTCCGATCTCCTCTTCCTCGGCTTCCGCCTCGGCCGCTTCCTGCCGGAGCATTTCCTCCCGGTCGGAAATCGGGATGCGGTAATAGTCGGGGTGGATTTCGTTGAAGGCCAGAAAGCCGTGCCGGTTCCCGCCATAGTCCACGAAGGCGGCCTGCAGGGACGGTTCGACGCGGGTGACCTTGGCAAGATAGATATTGCCCTTCAGCCGGCTCTTCTCCCGCGTCTCGTAGTCGAAATCCTCAAGCCGGTTGCCGCTCACCAGAACGACCCGGGTCTCCTCCAGGTGCGAGGCGTCAATCAACATGCGTGCTGTCATGAATGTCTCCGTCCGGCCGCGCCCCGGCGGGGTGCCGGCCGGTTCCATCGAATGCGCCGTACGGGAACAGGGCGCAGGACGGGTGTCCTGCGGAATCGCTATTGACGTCCGGCCCGGTGAAAATGCGGGCCTGGGTGTGGCGCCTGCGTCATCGCCAGTATCGCGATCGTCGGGGCCGGCTGCCCGGATGGGCGCCCGATCCGTCCGATGGTGGCGTCCTGCGGCGCCGGGGGTTCCTGTCCGGCGGATTCGCCATTGCGTTTCGTTGCCCTGGCCGCGACGCGTACCTCCGGCGGTGCTTCGCATCCCGGTTGTCGGTTCCGATGCGAATGACGCCGCCGGCTCCGCGTTGCCGGAAATGACGCTCCCCTTCTTTCCAAGGGCGCGGACGGTTTTCCAGCACGGGCCGCAACGCGCCATACATAGGCAGTCTCCGGCGGCGCGACAATCGGCAATATCCTGTGGAAGGAAATTGAAATAATGTCTGTAGTAATGGTACGCCCCTGTTTTGAGTGTACTGCCGCGTGCAAGACAAAGTGAAGCAGCGTGGCAGGAGCAGGGCGAAGACAGGGTAATGACGGGGCAATGCCGGGCCGCGGGATGACGGATTTCGGCACCAGGGGATGGCGGCGGCACCTGCTCGGCGCCGCGGCAGGATCATTGGTCGCAGCGGCCGGCGCGCCGGCGGCCGCCCACGAGGCCGGCCATGCCGCCCACGCCCTGGCGGCATCCGCGGCGGCGGGCGGCGGCCTCCCCCGGCTGGCCGGGCGCGCGCCGGACCGGAGCGGCGCTGGCGCCGGGCGCTGGACGGTCGTTCTCGATCCCGGCCATGGCGGCATCGACAAGGGCGCGGTCGGCCCCTCGGGCCTTGAGGAAAAGAAGGTGGTGCTGTCCATCGCCGCGACGGTGCAGCGCTTTCTGCAGCGCGACCGCCGCTTCCGGGTGCTGCTGACCCGGAACGACGACCGCTATGTCCCGCTGCGCGAGCGCTATGAATTCGCGCGCCGGCGCCGGGCCGCCCTGTTCATCTCGGTCCATGCCGATGCCAATCCGCTGTCGAGCCAGCGCGGCCTTTCGGTCCATACCCTGTCGGCGCGGGCCTCGGACCGGCTGGCGGCGCGGCTGGCGGCGCGGGAAAACCGCTCGGACACCGTCGCCGGGGTCGATCTGCGCGGCGCCGGCAAATCCGTCACGACCATTCTGCAGGACCTGGTGCGGCGCGAGACCCGGTACGGCTCGGCGCGGATTGCCGCGCTGATCGTGGGCGCGGCCCGCAACCGGGTCCGGCTGCTGGGCAAGCCGCAGCGCTCGGCGGATTTCGCCGTCCTGCGGGCGCCGGATGTTCCCTCCACCCTGGTCGAGCTCGGCTTTCTCACCAATCCTCAGGACGAGGCGCTGCTGCGCAGCGGCAAATACCGCAAGCGCCTTGCCGCCGTGCTGGCGCGCTCGATCGCCCGCTATTTCGCCGGCATGCCGCTGCCCGACCGTTCGGGCGGAACGGCGCCCCCATGGCAGGCGGCGCGCGCCGGACCGCGGCGCTGCCCGGCAGGCGCACCGTGCCGACCGGCGCCATAGTTGGGCCACAGTACTGCGCCAACAATGCGCGACCCGCCGCCGTTCGCGGCGGGCCGGAGCCGGACAGTTCATGAGCGACTTCAGAATATCCCCCGAAGACCGGATCGGGGCCGGCCCGCCGCAGAAGCCCGGCCGGCCGCGCGGCCCTTCCCCGTGGCGCCTTTGGCGGCGCCGCGGCTCCGGCCGTGCGGAAGCGCGCCGGCGCCGGCCGTCCCGGCTTCGCCGCTGGGCGCTCCGTCTGCTGGGCCTGGTCGCCGTCGGCGTCTTCCTCGGCGTTGCAGCCGGGGGGGTCGGCTTCTGGTATTACGGCCGGGACCTGCCGGACCTGGCGCGGCTTGCGGATTACCAACCGCCCATCGTCAGCCGGGTCCATGCCGGCGACGGCCGCCTGATCGGCGAGTTCGCTTCGGAAAAGCGCATTTTCGTCCCCATCCGGCTGATCCCGAAGACGGTCGCCCATGCCTTCATCGCGGCGGAGGACCAGCGCTTCTTCGGCCATGGCGGAGTCGACTGGATCGGCACGGCGCGCGCCGCCTGGACGACGGCGAGTTCGTTTCTGACCGGGGGCGGCCGGCTGGTCGGCGGCTCGACCATCACCCAGCAGGTGGCGAAGAATTTCTTCTTCAGCAGCGAGAAGACCATCGAGCGCAAGGTGCGCGAGATCATTCTGGCCATGCGCATCGAAACGGCGCTGTCCAAGCAGCAGATCCTGGAACTGTATCTGAACGAGATTTTCCTCGGTAACCGCAGCTATGGCGTGGCCGCCGCCGCCCAGACCTATTTCGACAAGCCGCTGCGCGATCTTTCGATTGCCGAGGCGGCGCTGCTGGCCGGCATGCCGCAGGCGCCCAGCCGCTACAATCCATTCCGCAACCCGAAAGCCGCGCTGGCCCGGCGCGCCTACGTTATCGACCGGATGGAGGCCGACGGCTTCATCACGGCGGACGAGGCGCGCCTCGCCCGGCAGGCGCCGCTCGCTCTCGACCGGCCGGAGCGGGGCGAAAGCGTCGGTGCGGACTATTTCGTCGAGGAGCTGCGCCGGGAGCTCATCGCCCGCTATGGCGAGGAGCGGATGGCCAGGGGCGGCTATTCGGTACGCTCGACCCTCGACCCCGCGCTGCAGCGCCATGCCGACAGGGCGCTGCGCGACGGCCTGATCGCCTATGACCGCCGGCACGGCTATCGCGGGCCGGTGGCCCGGCTGCCGGCGATTCACGGCGCGGGCTGGACCGCGGACTGGGCCGGCCGGCTGGCGGCGGTTGCCGTGCCGGCCGGCGCCGGCGACTGGCAGCTGGCGGCGGTGCTGAAGACCGGCCGCAGCCGGGCCACCATCGGCTTTGCCGACGGGCGCCGTGGCACCGTGCCGCTGGCGGAGGTCGCCTGGGCGCGCAAACAGGGCATGAAGACGCTCGAGAGCGGCCGCAAGGAGCCGACCGCGACCGGGCCGCGGATTCGCCGCGTCCGGGATGTGCTGCGCACCGGCGACGTGATCCTGGTCGAACCGGTGCGCCGGACGCGCAATGGCAAGGCCTATCCGGACCGGACCTACGCGCTGCGCCAGATTCCGCTGGCGACGGCGGCCATCGTTGCCATGGACCCGCATACCGGCCGGGTCCTTGCCATGAGCGGCGGGTTCAGCTTCGGGATCAGCCAGTTCAACACGGCGACCCAGGCCCGGCGCCAGCCCGGCTCGTCGTTCAAGCCGGTGGTCTTTCTGACCGCGCTGGAGAACGGCTTCACCCCCTCCACCCTGGTGCTCGATGCGCCGGTCGTGGTGCGCCAGCCCGACGGCGAGACCTACAAGCCGCTCAACCATTCCGGCAAATTCTATGGCCCGACGACCCTGCGCCGCGGCCTGGAGCTGTCGCGCAATGTGATGACCATCCGGCTGGCCCAGCGCGTCGGCCTGCGGAAGGTCTCGGCGATGGCGCGCCGGCTCGGCATCGCGGACCGGCTGCCGCCCAACATGTCGGCGGCGCTGGGCGCCTATGAGACGACGCCGCTGCAAATGGCGACGGCCTATTCGATGATCGCGAATGGCGGCCGAAAGGTGGCGCCGACCCTGGTGGACCGCATTCAGGATCGCCGTGGCCGGACCGTGTTCCGCCACAATCCGGTGGCGTGCGCCGCCTGCCGGGCGCCGGAATGGCAGGGCCAGGAGATGCCCGAACTGCCCGACGACCGCGAACAGGTCGTCGGCCGGCAGAGCGCCTTCCAGATTGTCTCGATCCTGCAGGGTGCGGTCGAGCACGGGACCGGCCGGCTGGTGTCGAAGGTCGGCCGGCCGCTCGCCGGCAAGACGGGCACGACCAACGATGCCGTCGATACCTGGTTCATCGGCATGTCGCCCGGCCTGGTCGCGGCGGTCTGGGTCGGCTTCGACAAATCCTGGTCGCTGGGCGAGTTCGAGGAGGGCGCCCGCACCGCCGCCCCGATCTTCCGCGATTTCATGAAAAAGGCGCTCACCGGGCCGGAAGAGGATTTCCGTCCGCCCGAAGGCCTGGTCGCGATCCGGGTCGAGCCGCCGGCGGCGGCCGGCGGACGATCCTATCTCGAATATTTCAAGCTCGGCATGAAGCCCGGATCGGCGCCGGACGGGCTGGCGCCCGGCGCCGGCGGCTCGGACTTCAACGAGACGGCGAGCGAGGAATACTGACCGCCGCCAGTGCCGCTGCGGCATCGCGCGGGCGCCGCCGGCTTTGTCGCGCGGCTGCGGGCGTGATAGAGCGAGGCGCCGCTGCGGAACGGCGGGTGCAGGCCCGCTCCGGCAGCGCTCCGAACACAGGTGCAGTCGCCCGTCCCGGCCGCCCGCGCCGCATCGCATCGCCGAAGGCCGACATGAAAGCGGAAACCCAGGCAGTTGCCGACGAGATCAGGCAGTCGATCGCGCTGCTGAGGAGGCATCTTTGACCCGGATGCGCTGAAGAAGCGTCTCGCCGCGCTCAATGCGCAGGCCGAAGACCCGGACCTGTGGCGCGATTCCGACCGCGCCCAGACGGTCATGCGCG
This sequence comes from Alphaproteobacteria bacterium, assembly GCA_965221475.1. Classification (GTDB taxonomy): domain Bacteria; phylum Pseudomonadota; class Alphaproteobacteria; order Bin65; family Bin65; genus Bin65. The sequence continues at coordinate 3,054,230 of OZ244891.1, forward strand.
AGCGGACCTCGACCGAGCGGCGCCTGGCCGACTTCCGGGCGCTGGCGCAGGAATTCGACGATACGCTCGAACTGATCGCCCTGGCCGACGCCGAGGACGATGCGGAGACCCTGGCGGATGCGGAGAAGGCGCTCGCTGCGCTGCACGCCGTGGCGGCCCAGCGGCAGCTCGCCAGCCTGCTTTCCGGCGAGGCCGACGGCAACGACTGTTTCCTCGAAATCCACGCCGGCGCCGGCGGCACCGAGAGCCAGGACTGGGCCGGGATGCTGGTGCGCATGTACGCGCGCTGGGCCGAGGCCCACGATTACCGGGTGGCGTGGCTGGAGGAGAGCCCCGGCGAAGAGGCCGGCATCAAATCCACGACCCTGCGCATCGACGGCGAGAACGCCTATGGCTGGCTGAAGACGGAAAGCGGCGTCCACCGGCTGGTGCGCATTTCGCCCTACGATGCGAGCGCGCGCCGCCATACCAGCTTCGCCTCCGCCTGGATTTATCCGGTGGTGGACGACGATATCGAGATCGAGATCGACGAATCGCAGGTGCGGGTCGATACCTACCGGGCATCCGGCGCCGGCGGCCAGCATGTCAACAAGACCGACAGCGCCGTCCGCCTGACCCACCTGCCGACCGGCATCGTGGTGCAGTGCCAGAACGACCGTTCCCAGCACCGCAACCGGGCGGAGGCCTGGAAGCTGCTGCGCGCCCGCCTCTACGAGCTGGAGTTGCAGAAGCGCGAGGCGGAGGCGCAGGAAGCGCACGAGGCCAAGACCGATATCGGCTGGGGCCACCAGATCCGCTCCTATGTCCTCCATCCCTACCAGATGGTGAAGGACCTGCGGACCCAGGTCGAAACCGGCAACGCCCAGGGCGTGCTGGACGGCGATATCGACCGGTTCCTGGAAGCTGCGCTGGCCGCGAAGGTCGGCACGAAGCGCGATTCCAGGGCCTAGCGAACGACCGGACAGGAGGAGCAGACATGACCGGAAGCGGAGATTCCGCCCTTATCGTCGGCGCCGGGCCGGGGCTCAGCGCATCGCTCGCCCGGCTGTGCGCGCAGCAGGGCATGGCGGTGACCGTCGCGGCCCGCAATCCCGGCAGGCTGGCCGGGCTGGCCGCCGCCACCGGGGCGACGGCGCGCGAATGCGATGCGGCCGACGGCGCTTCGGTCGATGCGCTGTTCGAGGCGACGGTCGCTGAACGCGGCGTGCCCGATCTGGTCGTCTACAATCCGAGCTATCGCGAACGCGGCCCGCTGGTCGATCTCGACCGCGAGGAAGTCCGCAAGGCGCTGCTGATTTCCTGCTATGGCGGTTTTCTGGTCGGCCAGAAGGCGGCCCAGCTCATGCTGCCGCGCGGCAGCGGCTCGATCCAGTTCACCGGCGCCTCCGCCTCGGTGAAGGGCTATCCGGGGTCGGCGCCCTTCGCCATGGGCAAGTTCGGCCTGCGCGGCCTCGCCCAGAGCATGGCGCGGGAATTGCAGCCCAGGGGCATCCATGTCGCCCATTTCGTCATCGATGGCGGCATCCGCGCCGGACCGGACGATCCGCGCAACGACCGCGGCGAGGACGGGCTGCTGGACCCGGACGCGATTGCGCAGACCTACCTGCATGTCCATCGCCAGCACCGCAGCGCGTGGACCTGGGAGGTGGCGCTGCGGCCCTGGGTGGAGACGTTCTGAAACGTCAGCGCCGGAGCGCTTCGAGCACCGCTTCGGCGTGGCCGGGGACTTTTACCCTGCGCCAGATTTTCCGCACGATGCCTTCGGCGTCGATCAGGAAGGTCGTCCGCTCGATGCCCATATATTCGCGGCCGTAGAGTTTCTTGGGCACCCAGACGCCATAGGCTTCGCAAACGCTGCCGTCGGTATCCGAGGCAAGGGCGAAGGGCAGGTCGTATTTGGCCTTGAACCGGTCGTGCCTGGCGACCGTATCTTTCGAGACGCCGACGATCCGCGCGCCGGCGGCGGCGAACTCCGCCATGGCGTCGCGGAAGCCGCACGCCTGCTTCGTGCAGCCCGGCGTATCGTCCTTCGGATAGAAGTACAGCACCAGCGGCCGGCCCTTCAGCTCGGCGAGCGAAAGGCGGCCGCCACCGTCGGCCGGCAGGGCGAAATCGGGCGCGGGATCGCCTTCGGCAAGGGTCATGGCATCAGTCTCCTTCGCCAGCCTCGAGGGTATGGGCCGGCAGCGGGCCGGTATCGGCCGCCGCGGCGCCGGCCGCCGGGTCGGCGACCAGCCGGTTATAGAGGGCGCGGACCGCGGTTGCCATCTCTGCCATGTCGGCCTCGAGGGCTTCGATATCCGGCCGCCCGGTCGCCCGGCACAGCAGCGGGTGCAGGGAGGCCGGCGGCCGGCCGTCGAGCTCGCGCGCGGCGCCGGTGAGCCGCAGGATGGCCTGGACGGTCTGCCAGAGCGCGGCGGCGCGCAGCAGCACCTCGGCATCCTCTTCCGCCAGGCACCCGGCGCGCCGCAGCGCTTGCAGGGCGCCGGACGTGTTCGCCTGGCGCAGATCGGGGTGCGCTTCGGCGTGCAGCAGGATGAGGTACTGGGCGACGAATTCGATATCGAGAATGCCGCCGGGCATGTTCTTGACGTGCCAGCCGCTCGGCGCCGCCCGGTTCTCGGCCAGCCGCCGGCGCATGTCGGCGACATCGGCGGCGAGCGGCGCGGCTTCGCGCGGCCGGCCGACCGAGCGCGCCGTCACGTCCATGACCGCGCGCGCCAGCTTTTCCGGCCCGGCGACGACCCGGGCCCGCGTGATCGCCATCTGCTCCCATGTCCAGGCCTGCTGTGCCTGGTAATCCTCGAAAGCGGTGAAGCTGGAGGCGAGCGGCCCCTTGTCGCCGAGCGGGCGCAGTCTGGTATCGACCTCGAACAGCCCGCCCTCGGCGGTCGGTGCGGTCAGCGCGCTGAACAGGCGCTGGGCGAAGCGCGCATAATAGTGGCTGGGCGCCAGCGGCCGGGCGCCGTCGGAGGCAGCGTCGGCCAGCCGGTCCTCATAGACGAAGACCAGATCGAGATCGGAGGTCGCGGTGAGCTCCTGCCCGCCATGCTTGCCGAGCGCCAGGATGCAGAAGCCGCCGTCCGGGAAACGGCCGTGCCGTTCGGCAAAGGCTGCCTCGACGCGTGGCAGGATGGCCGCGACCGCGAGATCGGCGACATCGGCATAGGCGCGGCCGGCCTCCGCCGCCGAAATGCTGCCGTTCAGAAAGCGCACGCCGACGGCGAACCGCGACTCGGCGCACCAGCGGCGGACCGCATCCAGCGCCTCTTCGAAATTGCAGTCTTCGGTCAGGGAAGCGTCCAGCCCCTCGGCCAGCATCTCGCGGTCCGGCGCCCGGTCGAAGAAGCCGCGGTCGAGCAGGGCGTCGAACAGGGAGGGCCGCCGCCCCAGGGTGGCCGCCAGTTCCGGCGCGGTGCCCATGATCTCGGCGATCAGGCCGAGCAGTTCCGGGTTGGCGTGCAGCAGCGAGAACAACGGTACGCCGGCGGGCAGGCTGCGGATGAACGCATCGAGCCGCCGGAAGGCCTCGTCCGGCGCCGGCGACCGGCCGATGGCCTCGAGCAGGGCCGGGGTCAGCTCGGTCAGCAGCTGGCGCGCCCTTGTGGTCTGGGTGGCGCGATAGCGGCCATGGTGCCAGCCCTTGATGCCGGCCGAAACCGCCTCCGGTTCTGCGAAGCCGAGCTTCGAGAGGGTCTGCAGCGTATCGGGATCGTGGTCGCCGCCGGTGAAGACCAGGCTGCTCGGCCCGCCGAGCGGCGGCGCTTCCTCGAACAGGCAGGCATAATGGTTCTCGACGCGCTGCAGATGATGGAACAGGGCGGCGAGGAAATCGTCGGCCGAGGCATAGCCCATGAAGGTGGCGAAGGCGCCGAACCCGTCGCTTTCGGGCAGCGTCTGGGTCTGCCGGTCCTCCACCATCTGCAGCCGGTGCTCCACCGTGCGCAGGAATTCGTAGGCCGCGTCCAGATCGGCGGCGGCGCGCCGCTCGACCCGGCCGGCGGCGACCAGCGCATCGATGGCCCGGACGGTGGCGCGGTCGCGCAGGCTGGCGTCGCGCCCGCCGAAAATGAGCTGCTGGGTCTGGGCGAAGAACTCGATCTCGCGGATGCCGCCGCGCCCCAGCTTGACATCGTGGCCGGGCAGGCCGCCGGGCGAGCGGATGGCGCCGCCGCCGCCGCGCCGGGCGTTGATCTGGCGCTTGATCGAATGGACGTCCTGTATCGTGGCGAAATCCAGGCTGCGGCGCCAGATGAAGGGCTGCAGCCGCTTCAGGAAGCCGGTGCCCGCTTCCATATCGCCGGCCACGATGCGCGCCTTGATCATGGCGGCGCGCTCCCAGTTCTGGCCCATGCTTTCGTAATAGACTTCCGCCGCATCGATGGAGAGGGCGAGCGGGGTCGAGGCCGGATCGGGCCGCAGGCGCAGGTCGGTGCGGAAGACATAGCCGTCGGCGGTGCGCTTGTGCAGCAGGTCGACCAGGCCCTGGGTCAGCCGGACCATCTCGCGCTGCAGCCGCTCCGGCCGGGCGACCGGCACGATCTCCGGGTCGTAGAAGACGATCAGGTCGATATCGCTCGAATAGTTGAGCTCGTGCGCGCCCAGCTTGCCCATGCCGATGACGAACAGGCCGCTCGCCCGGTTCGGCGCGATCTGTTTCGGGTCGAGGGTGAAGACGCCGCGCCCGGCCGCCTCGCGCACCAGGGTATCGAGCGCGGCGCCGATGGCCCAGTCGGCGAAGTCGCTGAGGGTCGCCGTGATGGCCGGCAGCCCCCAGGCGCCGGAAAGATCGGCCAGCGCGATGCCGAGCGCGACCTGGCGCCGGGTGGTGCGCAAAATCCGCGCCGCACCGTCGATCCGGTCTATCCCGGCGAGCGCCTGGCGCGATGACTGGAGCAGCGCCCGGATGGCCGGATCGAAGCCGGCGGTCAGGCAGTCCAGCGCAAAACCGGGATGCTTCAATAGACAATCGGAAAGAAAGGGGCTATTGCCGAAACATGCCTGCAGCAACTGCCCGCTCCGCCCGTCGATCAGGCGCGTTGCGGCGGCGCGCTCGTCGCCCTCGAGCTGTTGTTCGACCGCGGCCGACCAGCGCTCCATGTTGCGTGCCAGCAGGTCCGGGTCGGCCGGCGCCGGCGGCAGGTTCGGGCGGAGGAACGGGCTTTCGATCACCGTCGGTCCATTTTCTGTCGCGTTGGCCCCTGATTAGGACGCGGTCAGGGTGATTCGCAAGCCGATCCGCATCGCCGTCAAGGCCGCGATCCTCGCGCTGGCGCTTGTCGCCATCGTCGTCGGCGCGCTGATGTGGCGCCTCTATCTCGGCCCGGTCGAGGCCGGCTTCGTGTCGCGCGAGGTGCGGGCCGGGCTGGCGCGCGCGCTGCCCGGCATGTCGGTCCGGGTCGGCAGAATCCGGCTGATCTGGCCGGAGAACGGGTTCGGCCTGCCGGTGCGCAGCGAAGATTTGCGGATCCTCGCGCCCGACGGCAGCGAGATCGCCCATTTCAGCGAACTGGTCGTGACGCTGGCGCCGTTTGCGCTGATGTTCGGGAATGTCCGCCTGCAGTCCGTCCGCGTCGTCGAGCCGGAAATTGCGCTGGAGCGCGGCGTCGCCGGCGACCTGACCCTGCAGTCCGGGCCGGCGCGGGCGGCCGGGCAGGGCCGCCTCTTCGCCATGCTGGGCGACCGCATGTCCGGCGCGCCGGACGAGGCTGCGTCCTTCGGCGCCCTGCCATCGATCGAGATCGTCGGCGCCGATATCACGCTGACCGATGCGGCGACCCGGCGGGTCTGGCGGGCGTCGCCGCTGCGCTCGGCCCTGACCCACGGCGCCGATGGCCTTGCCGCGCGCCTGTCCTTCACCCTGCAGACCGGCGGCATGGCGACCCGGATCGCCGGCACCGGCACCTACCGGCCGGAGCGCGGCACGGTCCGCGGCACGCTGACCTTCGACGCCCTCGATCCGTCGGTGCTGGCGAGCGCATGGAAGCCGCTGGCCGCACTCGGCAATCTGAAGATGAAGCTCGCCGGCCGGGCCGCGTTCGCCGGTTCGGACAGCGGCCGCTTCGAGAGCGCCTCGCTCGATATCGAGAGCGGCGCGGGCACGATCCGCGTGCCCGGCGTCTATCGCGCGCCGCTGCGGGTCAGGGGGCTGCGCGCCGCGATAAAGGTGAAGGATGGCGGGCGCAGCGCGGAAATCGAACGCCTGCGGGCCGATCTGGGCATAACCGCGTTCACCCTGAAGGGCCGGGTCGCCGGCGGCAAGGGCACGGTCCGCTTCGACGGTCGTGCCGGCCTCGGCGCGCTCGACCTCGCCGGGCTGCGCCGGCTCTGGCCGGCCCGGATCGGCGGCAACGCACGGCGCTGGGTCGGGCAGAATGTGCCGCGCGGCCGGATGACCGGGCTCGAGGCGGAGCTCGGCCTCGCGGTCCGCAGCGGCAGCGACGGGCCGTCGGCACAGCTGGCCCGCATTTCCGGGCGCTTCGGCTTCGCCGGTGTGGACCTGCGCCTGCCGGGCACGCTGCCGCCGCTGCGCAAGGCCGGCGGCGAGGCGCGGTTCGATGCGAAGAAGATCGTCTTCCGGCTCGGCCGCGGCCGCATCGGGCCGGGCCGGATCGGCGATGCCACGGTGCGCCTCGCCGGGCTGGACGGCAAGGGGGAACGGGTGACCCTCGCCGCCACTGTCGAAGGCGCGGTGGCGGACCTGCTGCGCGAGGCCGGCCGGCACGCGCCGGTCTCCGCGCAGGAACTCGGCGTCGATCCGGCCGCCATTCGCGGGCAGGCGCGGATCGCGCTCAAGGCCTCCTTCCCGCCCACCGGCCCGCTCGCGCTCAGGGATGTCGCCCTCTCCGCCGGGGTCGACCTGCGGGATGTCGCCTGGCCGGAGGCGCCGTTCGGCCTCGACCTGGCCGGGGGGCGGTTCCGCCTCGATATCGACAAGGCGGGCCTGAGGCTGAAGGGCGGCGGCCGGATCGCCGGCGGGGAGGCGCAACTGGCGTGGCATGAGAAATTCGGCCGGGTCGGGGAATCGTGGCGGCGGCGCCTGTCGGTCGAGGGCACGGTGAGCCCGGAGGCCCTGGGCGAGGCCGGGCGCGTCCTGCGCCCCTTCGTCGCCGGTCCGGTCGGCGTCGAGGTCGCCGTCACCGGCCGGGACGACGGCCGCACCGTGGCGGACGCGAAGTACGAGTTCCGCGAGGCCCGCCTGACACTGCCCGGCTCCGGCATCGTCAAGCCGCCGAACGTGCCGGCCCATGGCTCTTCCCGCGTGGTTTTGCAGGACGGCCGCCTGGCCGCCATTCCCGCCTTCGCCCTGCAATCGGCGCCGCTCGCGCTGCGCGGCCGGGCGCGCTTCGAGCCGGGCGGGCGGACCCTGCGCACCCTGACCGTCGACCGGCTGACCGCGGGGCGGACCCGCCTCGCCGTCGCCGTCGGGCGGCGCGGCAAGGCCGGCCGGCCGGTCCGGCTGACCGGTTCGGTGCTGGACCTCGCGCCCCTGCTCGCCCGGCGGCCGGCCGCCCCGAAACGCAAGAAGCCGAAACGCGAGGAAGCGGGCGGTGCCGGCCTGTCGGCATCGGAGCGGCTCAACCTCACCCTCGCGGTGGAACGGATGTATGTCACGCGCGAGCTGCCCCTGTGGTCGGCCAGGGGCTCGGCCCGGGTCGAGGGCGGGGCGCTGCGCCGCCTGCGCCTGGGCGCGAAGCTGCCTTCGGGCAAGCCGCTCGCGCTCCGTATCCGCCCGGCGCGGGGCGGGCAGGAGATCGTGCTGACCGCCGGCGACGGCGGCGGCGCGCTGCGCGCCCTCGGCATCGTCGACCGGCTGCGCGGCGGTGCGCTTTCGGTGCGCGCCCTGCGCCGGAACGCCGCCGGGGCAGGGGGGAACCGGCCGGTCTCCGGCGTCCTGCAGCTGGAGAATTTCCGCGTCGAGCGGGTGCCGGCCATCCTGCGCTTCTTCTCCTCCATCGAGCGCCGCAGCGTCGGCCGCAGCCTGTTCCTGAAGCGGCTCGAGATGAATTTCGCCCTGCGTGGCGACAGGGTGGAGATCCGCAACGGCCGGGCCTACAGCAATCTGGTCGGCGTCACCGGATCGGGGCGGATCGACCAGGCGAAGCGCACTGTGGCGCTGCGCGGCACCTTCGTTCCGCTCTATGCGGTGAACAGCGTGTTCGGCCGGGTGCCGCTGATCGGCGATTTTCTGGTCGGCGAGAAGGGCAGCGGCCTGCTGGCCGCCCGCTTCACCGTTTCCGGCAGCCTCGACCGGCCGAAATTCAATGTGAACCCGGTCTCGCTGCTCACGCCCGGCGCCATCCGCCGCCTGTTCGACGCGAAGGACGACGACCGGTAATAGCGGGTGTTTCCTGCCGTCCCTCGATACGGCCGTCCCTCGATACGGCCGCTACGCGGCCTACTCGGGATGAGGGCGGGGGATAGTTTTGAGTATAATTCATTGAATATAAACAATAAATACCCTCATCCCGAGTAGCCCCGGACGAAGTCCGGGGCGTATCGAGGGACCGGGGGCGTATCGAGGGACCGGGGCCGTATCGAGGAACAGCCCGGTTGCCGGCGGATCAGGTTGGGCGGATCAGGATGTGGCGTTTGCGGCCGGCGGAAAGCTTGACGGTGCCGTCGGCGCCGATGGCCGCCGTGTCGATAAGGGCGTTCTCGTCCTCGACCCTGGCGTCGTCGATCCTGGCGCCGCCGCCGCGGATCAGCCGGCGCGCGGCGCCGCCGCTCTCCGCCAGGCCGGCGCGGCGGAACAGGTCGAAGGCCGGGATGCCGCGCGCCAGATCGGCTGCCGGCACGGCGACGACCGGCAGGCCGGCGCCGGCCTCGCCGCGCTCGAAGGTCCGGTGCGCCGTCGCGGCCGCTTCTTCCGCGGCCTCGCGGCCGTGCAGCATGGCGGTCGCCGCCGTCGCCAGCACCTTCTTCGCCTCGTTGATGCCGGCGCCTTCGAGGGCTTCGAGGCGGGCGATCTCGTCCAGCGGCAGATCGGTGAACAGGCGCAGGAAGCGGCCGACATCGCCGTCTTCCGTATTGCGCCAGAACTGCCAGTAGTCCCAGGCGCCGAGCCGGTCGGCATTGAGCCAGACCGCGCCGCCGGCGGTCTTGCCCATCTTGGCGCCCGATGCGGTCACGATGAGCGGCGAGGTCAGGCCGAACAGCTCGCGCCGGTCGACGCGGCGGCCGAGCTCGACGCCGTTGACGATATTGCCCCACTGGTCGGAGCCGCCGAGCTGCAGCGTGCAGCCATAGCGCCGCGCCAGCTCGACGAAATCGTAGGCCTGGAGGATCATGTAATTGAATTCGAGGAAGGTGAGCGGCTGCTCGCGGTCGAGCCGCAGGCGGACGCTGTCGAAGGTCAGCATCCGGTTGACGGTGAAATGCCGGCCGTAGTCGCGCAGGAAATCGACATAGGCGAGGCCGTTCAGCCAGTCGGCATTGTTGGCCATCACGGCGTCCGCCGGGCCGTCGCCGAAGGTGAGGAAGCGCTCGAACACCGAGCGGATGCCGGCCATGTTGGCGGCGATCTGCGCATCGTCCAGCAGCTGGCGGCTGGCATCCTTGCCCGAAGGGTCGCCGACCCTGGTCGTGCCGCCGCCCATCAGCACGATCGGCCGGTGGCCGGTCTGCTGCAGCCGGCGCAGCAGCATGATCTGGAGCAGGCTGCCGACATGCAGGCTGTCCGCGGTGCAGTCGAAGCCGATATAGGCGGTGACGATGCCGGCAGCCGCCCGCTCGTCGAGCGCGGCCGCGTCGGTGCACTGGTGGACATAGCCGCGCTCGTGCAGAACCTGCATGAAATCGGATTTGAAGCCGGACATGGGCCGCGCTATCTCCCCGGTCTTCCCGGTCGCCGGCCGGGCCACCCGGCCGGCGGTGCGATACCAACGATGCGAAGCGGGCGATCTAACACGGGCCGCCCGGCCGGACAATTTGCCATGCCGCCTGCGCACCGCCGGACCGGCGCATGACCCTGCGCACCGCCATCGGGACGATGAGCGGCACCTCCCTCGACGGGGTGGATGTGGCGCTCATCCGCTCGGACGGCGCCTGGCGGATCGAGGCCGGCCCGGCGCGCACCCTGGCCTACAGCGCCGGGCAGCGGGCGGCGATCCGCGCTTGCCTGGGGCGGGAGGCGGCGTCGCCGGCCGCCAGCGCCGCCGTGACCGACGGCCATATCGCCGCGCTGCGCGCCTTCCTTTCGGCCGAGGCCCTCGATCCACGCGCCATCGACTGGATCGGCTTTCACGGCCAGACCGTCCTGCACGATCCCGGCCGCGGCCGGACGGTGCAGATCGGCGATGCGGCGGCGCTGGCGGCGGCGACCGGCATCCCGACGGTGAGCGATTTCCGCCGCGCCGATATCCGCCGGGGCGGGCAGGGCGCGCCGCTGGCGCCGCTCTATCACGCCGCGCTGTGCGCCGGGCTCGACCGGCCGCTCGCGGTGCTCAATCTGGGCGGCGTCGCCAATGTCACCTGGATCGGGCCCGAGCCGGATGCGGCGGCGGGCGCAGCCGCACCGGCCGCCGTCGAGGAGACGCCGCTGCTGGCCTTCGATACCGGGCCGGCCGGCGCGCTGCTCGACGACTGGATGCTGCGCCGGACCGGTGCGCCCTTCGACCGGGACGGCGCGACCGCTGCGCGCGGCACGGCGGACGAGAGCCGGGTCGCCGCCTGGCTCGACGATCCGTGGTTCCGGGCACCGCCGCCCAAGAGCCTGGACCGCAACGCCTTTGCCGCCGGAGTCGACGATCTCGGCGTCGCCGACGGCGCCGCGACCCTGACCGCCTTCACGGTCCGCTCGGTCGCTGCCGCCCTCGCCTGGATGCCGGCGCCGCCGCGGCGCTGGCTGGCGACCGGCGGCGGCCGGCGCAACGGCTATCTCATGGCGAGCCTGCAGCGGGCGTTGAAGGTGCCGGTCGATCCGGTCGAGGCGGCGGACCTGGACGGCGACGCGCTGGAGGCGCAGGCCTTCGCCTGGCTGGCCCTGCGGGTCGTGGACGGCCGGCCGACCAGCCTGCCGGCGACCACCGGCGTTGCCGCGCCGACGAGCGGCGGCGCCGTCCACCGGCCGCCGGCTAGCGGCGGCCGCCGATAGCGCGCTTGCGCGGGGTGGCGAGGGCGACATCGAGATACTGCTCGACATGGCCCTGCATCGTCTCGAGGTGGTCGGTGAAAAAGTGATCGCAGCCCTCGACCGCCCGGAGATCGATCACGACGCCGCGCTGGGTCATGAGCTTTTCGGCCAGCTTCTCCACCGAATCGAGCGGGACCAGCGTATCCGCTTCGCCATGGACCATCAGGCCGGAAGACGGGCAGGGCGCGAGGAAGGAGAAATCGTACATGTTGGCCGGCGGCGCGATGGCGATGAAGCCGTCCAGCTCCGGCCGCCGCATCAGGAGCTGCATGCCGATCCAGGCGCCGAAGGAGAAGCCGGCGATCCAGCAGCCGGTGGCGTTCTCATTGTGCTGCTGCATCCAGTCCAGCGCCGACGCCGCGTCCGAAAGTTCGCCTTCGCCCCGGTCGTAGACGCCCTGGGAGCGGCCGACGCCGCGGAAATTGAAGCGCAGGGTGGAAAAGCCGCGCCGGGCGAAGATGTGGTACAGGCGGTAGACGATCTTGTTGTTCATCGTCCCGCCATGCTGCGGATGCGGGTGCAGGATCAGGGCGATGGGCGCATTCGGCCGCTTGCTGTGATGGTAGCGGCCCTCCAGCCGGCCGTCCGGGCCGGGAAGAATCACGTCTGGCATCCGCAGGAATCCCCCGGTTCGGCCGCGGCCGGCGCGTTCCATCGGGCGGAAAACGGCGGGGACGGCGCCCGGACCGTGCGCCTTGACCGCGCCGGGCCGCGCATTATCTGGTTGAGAGGCGCGCGAAGCGCAGGCGGTGCACCCCGGCGCCGGTATGGATTGGGCGCCGGACGATATGCGGCCCGGCCGCCGCCGTTTCAAGCGCCAGATTGTAGCGGAATCGCCGCGCCCGGCGCGGCTGTCGCCCCCTGGAGACGGAAACGGACGCGGCATGATCCGCACCTTGCGCGAAGAGATCGACGGGATCATGGCCCGCGACCCGGCGGCCCGCAGCCGGCTTGAGGTCGCCCTCGCCTATCCCAGCTTCCATGCCCTGCTGTTCTACCGGCTGGCGCGCTGGTTCTGGCGGCGCCGCCTCCGCCTGCCGGGCCGCTGGATCTCGCAATGGGGCCGGTTCCTGACCGGGATCGAAATCCATCCGGGGGCGAAGATCGGCAAGCGCCTGTTCATCGACCACGGCATGGGCGTGGTGATCGGCGAGACCGCCGAAATCGGCGACGATGTCACCCTCTATCACGATGTGACCCTGGGCGGGACGTCGCCCAGCATCGATTCCGGGAGCCAGCGCGATGTGAAGCGCCATCCGACCCTGATGGACGGCGCGATCGTCGGCTCCGGCGCCCAGGTGCTCGGGCCGATTACCGTCGGCGCCCACGCCCGGGTCGGCGCCAATGCGGTCGTGGTGCGCGATGTCCAGCCCAACACCACCGTGACCGGCATTCCGGCCAAGGCCGTCCTGCCGAAGGACAAGCGCACGGTGAAGCGGTTCGTCGCCTATGGCACGACCGACGATCTGAGCGATCCGATGGTGCCGGCGCTCGAGGCGCTGCGCAGCCAGGTCCAGGCGCTGAGCGAGCGGATCGAGGAGCTCGAAGCCGAGCGCGACCGGCGCGACGAGCCGCCGGCCGCCCGCTCCGCCTGATCGCGACTCCCCGCGGCCGCTGCCGCCCGGCCTGCCGAAAGTTCTACCGCCGATGAACCGCGTCTATCTCGATCACAATGCCAGCGCCCCGCTCAGGCCCGAAGCGGCCGCGGCGATGACCGAAGCCATGGCGCTGAAGGGCAATCCCTCGTCGGTCCATGGCGAGGGCCGGGCGATGCGCGCAATTGTCGAGCGCGCCCGCGCCGATGTGGCGGGGCTGGCCGGCTGCGCGCCCGCCGCGGTCGTCTTCACCAGCGGCGCGACGGAAGCCAATGCCATGGCGATGAAGCGGGCGGCCGGGCCGGTCGCCGCGGCGCGGATCGAGCATCCGTCGATCCTGGAAAATATCCGCGATTTGCGGGAGATCGGCACTCTGCCCGACGGCCTGATCGACCTGGAATCGCTCCGGTCCCTGCTCGAAGGGCCGGACGGCATCGCGACCGTCGCGGTGATGGCGGCGAACAACGAAACCGGCGTGCTCCAGCCGGTCGCCGGGGCGGCGGCCCTGTGCCGGGCGCACGGCGCGCACCTGCATGTCGATGCCGTGCAGCAGGCCGGCAAGGCGGGGCTGGCGGAAATCTGCGCCCATTGCGACAGTATGAGCCTGTCGGCGCACAAGATCGGCGGGCCGACCGGGGTCGGCGCCCTGATCGTGCGGGGGGAGGACGGCGTCCCGGCCCTGATCGCCGGCGGCGGGCAGGAGCAGCGCCGCCGCGCCGGGACCGAGAATGTCCCCGGCATCGCCGGCTTCGGCGCGGCGGCGCGGGCGGCGGCCGAAGAGGCCGATGGCTGGGCCGCAGTGGGCGCGCGGCGCGACCGGCTCGAAGCGGCGATGCGCGCACTGGTGCCGGAGGTCCGGGTCTTCGGCGGGGCGGCATCGCGGCTGCCGAACACCAGCTGTTCCGCTGTGCCCGGCGTGCCTGCTTCCCTCATGATGATGCGGCTCGATCTCGACGGGATCGCAATCTCGGCCGGATCGGCCTGCGCCGCCGGCAAGGCGGAGGCTTCGCCGGTCCTGTCGGCGATGGGCATCGCGCCGGCGCTCGCCGAAGGGGCGATCCGGGTCAGCCAGGGGCCCTATACGACCGAACGGGATATCGACCGCTTCCTCGCGGCGTGGCAGAAGACGGTCGCGACCGCCGCGGCAGCCGCTGCGGCATAGGCGGCGGCCGAAAAATCCGGCGCGGACAGGCCTTGAATTCGCGCCGGGCGGCCTATCTCAATCCGTACCGATCCGGTCCGGTTTGTTGCGGACGCGGAAATTCGATCCCGAACCGGCCCGGCCGGAACCATCCGGGATCGGGTCCGGTTGCACCGGTTGTTCCGGGGGAGGGCGGTTCGTGCTGCGCCTGAACAGAATTACCGACTATGCCGTTGTGGTGCTGACGCAGATGGCGAACGAGCCGGGCCGGCGGGTGACCGCGCCGCAGCTCGCGGCCGAATCGAACGTGCCGGCGCCGACCGTCGCGAAGGTGCTGAAGGCGCTGGCGCGGGAAGGGGTGCTGGCATCGCAGCGCGGCGCCCATGGCGGCTACCGGCTGGCCCGGCCGGCCGGCCGCATCTCGATGCTCGAAGTCGTCCGCGCGCTTGAGGGGCCGATTGCGCTCACCGCCTGCGTCGACGGTGCCGAAGGCGATTGCGATGTCGAACGCCTGTGTCCGGTGCGCGGCAACTGGGACCGGGTCAACACCGCGATCAGCAGCGCGCTGGCGGATGTGACCCTGGAGGATATGGCCATGCCCGGCATGTTCGGCGTTCCGTTCCACGCGGCGGCAGCGCCGCCCCGGACGGGTCTGGCGGAAGGGGCGCGCTAGCCATGGCAGCCACCGCACAGACCGTCGCCCAGGTTCGCGATCTCGGCCGCTACCGCCATGGCTGGGAAACCGAGATCGAGACGGAAACGGCGCCGAAGGGCCTGAACGAGGATATCGTCCGCTTCATTTCGGCGCGCAAGGACGAGCCGGACTGGATGCTCGACTGGCGGCTGAGGGCCTATCGCCACTGGCTGACCATGGAGGAGCCGACCTGGGCGATGGTCGATTACCCGGCCATCGACTTCCAGGACATTCACTACTACGCCGCGCCGAAGAGCGGCGACGGGCCGAAGAGCCTGGACGAAGTCGATCCCGAACTGCTGCGCACCTATGAGAAGCTGGGCATACCGCTGAAGGAGCAGGAGGTGCTGGCCGGCGTGCAGGGCGCGCCCAAAGTCGCGGTCGATGCCGTGTTCGATTCCGTCTCGGTCGCCACGACCTTCCGGCAGGAGCTGGAGAACCACGGCGTCATCTTCTGCCCGATCTCCGAGGCGCTGCGCAGCCATCCGGAACTGGTGCGCCGCTATCTGGGCACCGTCGTGCCCTATACCGACAATTTCTACGCCACCCTCAATTCGGCGGTCTTCTCCGACGGGTCGTTCGTCTATATCCCGCCGGGCGTGCACTGCCCGATGGAGCTGTCGACCTATTTCCGCATCAATGCGCGGGATACCGGCCAGTTCGAGCGCACGCTCATCATCGCCGACGAGGGCAGCCGGGTCTCCTATCTCGAAGGCTGCACCGCCCCGATGCGCGACGAAAACCAGCTCCACGCCGCGGTGGTCGAGCTGGTGGCGCTTGCGGATGCGGACATCAAATATTCCACCGTCCAGAACTGGTATCCCGGCGACGAGAACGGCAGGGGCGGCATCTACAATTTCGTGACCAAGCGCGGCGCCTGCCGCGGCGACCGTTCGAAAATCCGCTGGACCCAGGTCGAAACCGGTTCGGCGGTCACGTGGAAATATCCATCCTGCATCCTGCAGGGCGACCATTCGGTCGGCGAGTTCCATTCGGTCGCCATCGCCAACAATGCCCAGCAGGCCGATACCGGCACCAAGATGATCCATCTCGGCCGCAATACGCGCTCGCGCATCGTCTCGAAGGGCATTTCCGCCGGCCGGGCGCGCAACACCTATCGCGGGCTGGTGCGGATGGGGCCGAAGGCCGCCGGCGCGCGCAACCACACCCAGTGCGATTCGCTGCTGATCGGCGACCGCTGCGGCGCCCACACCGTGCCCTATATCGAAAGCCGCAACCGGACCGCCAGGGTGGAGCACGAGGCGACGACCTCGCGCATCGGCGAGGACCAGCTGTTCTACTGCCGCCAGCGCGGCATCGGCGAGGAGGATGCGGTGGCGCTGATCGTCAACGGCTTCTGCCGGGAAGTGCTGCAGGAACTGCCGATGGAATTTGCCGTCGAGGCGCAGAAGCTGGTCGGCATCAGTCTGGAGGGCAGCGTCGGCTGACCGGCGCCCCGGAAGGATCGGGAAACATGCTCGAAATTTCGAATCTGCACGCCGCCGTCGGCGGCAAGCCGATCCTGACCGGCCTCGACCTGACGGTCGCGCCGGGCGAGGTCCATGCCGTCATGGGGCCGAACGGCTCCGGCAAGAGCACGCTCAGCTATGTCCTCGCCGGCCGCGACGGCTATGAGGTGACCGCCGGCAGCGTGCGCTTCCGGGGCGAGGACCTGCTCGCCCTCGATCCCGAGGAGCGGGCGGCGGCCGGCCTGTTCCTCGCCTTCCAGTATCCGGTGGAAATTCCCGGCGTCACCAACATGACCTTTCTGAAACACGCGGTGAACGGGATCAGGAGCCGGCGCGGGGAGGAAGAGCTCGACGCCATGCAGTTTCTCAAGCTGGTGCGGCAGAAGGCGAAGGCGCTGGGCATGAGCGACGAGATGCTCAAGCGGGCGGTCAATGTCGGCTTTTCCGGCGGCGAGAAGAAGCGCAACGAAATCCTGCAGATGGCGGTGCTGGAGCCGACCCTGGCGGTGCTCGACGAAACCGACAGCGGCCTCGATATCGATGCGCTGAAAATCGTCGCCGACGGCGTCAACGCCCTGCGCGGCCCGGCGCGCTCGATGCTGGTCATCACCCATTACCAGCGGCTGCTCGACCATATCGTCCCGGATCGCGTCCATGTGCTGGCCGGCGGCCGCATCGCCACCTCCGGCGGCAAGGAACTGGCCCTGAAGCTGGAAGACGAAGGCTATGGCGCCTTCGCCGCCAGGGCGGCCTGAGCGGATGAAGACGACCGCCGAATCCGGCGACTGGCTGCGCGGCTGGCGCGCCGGCCCGGCGGCCGGCCCGGTTCCGGCGCCGGACTGGCTCGGCCCGGCACGGGCCGAGGCGGCCGGGCGCTTTTCCGCCCGCGGCCTGCCCGACCGGCGGGTCGAGGACTGGCGCTATACCAGCCTGTCGAAGCTGGCGGCGCTCGATCTGGACTGGACGCCGGCGCCGGCCGATGTGGCGAAGGAGAGCCTGCCGGCCCTGGTGCTGGGCCGGGAGGCGGATTGCCGCCTGGTCCTGGTCAACGGCCAGGTCCGCCCGGCCCTGTCCACGGTGCCGGACCTGCCGGACGGAGTCGTCCTGACCTCGCTCGCCGCGGCGCTGGCGGCCGGCAACCCGAAGGTGACCTCCCTGCTGAAGCAGCGGCTGGCGGCCGGCGGCGGCGCCCTGAGGGCGCTGAACGACAGCTGGCTGGAGGACGGCTATGTGCTGATCGTGCCGGACGGGGTGACGGTCGATATGCCCATCGAGATCCTGTCGGTCGGCACCGGCGGCGCCCGGCCGCCGGCCTATCAGCCGCGCAACCTGATCGTTGCCGGCGCGGACAGCCGGGCGACGGTCATCGAACACCATGTCGGCCTGTGCATCGGCGGCTATTTCGCCAATACGGTGACCGACATCGCGGCCGGACCGGGCGCGATCCTGCGCCACTGCAAGGTCCAGGACGAATCGCGGGAGGCGATTCACATCGCGCTGCTGGACGCGGCGCTCGACCGCGGCGCCATGTTCGACAGTTTCTGCTTCACCCTGGGCGGGCGGATTTCGCGCAACGAGTTGCGCGTCGCGCTGCAGGCGCCGGAGGCCCATTGCCGGCTGAACGGCGCCTGGCTGGCCGGCGGGCGGCAGCATTGCGACCACACCACGGTCGTCGATCATGCCGCGCCCGATACGCACAGCGACCAGCTCTACAAGGGCGTTCTGGACGGGCACGCGCGGGCGGTGTTCCAGGGCAGGGTGGTGGTGCGCGAGGATGCCCAGCAGGTGGCCGGCCACCAGATGTGCCGCGCCTTGCTGCTGTCCGATTCCGCCGAGATCGATACCAAGCCCGAACTGTTCATCCATGCCGACGATGTTCAGTGCAGCCATGGCGCGACCGCCGGCGATCTGGATGCCGAAGCGCTGTTCTATCTGCGCTCGCGCGGCGTGCCGGAGGGGCAGGCCCGGCAGCTGCTGGTCGAGGCCTTCCTGAACGAGGCCATCGACGCGGTGGCCCTGGCCGGCATGCGCCTGCCGCTGGCGCAGAACGTGGCGCGCTGGATGGCGGAGCGGCCCGGATCATGACGGCGCTGCCCGCCCCCGGCCGGACGCCGGCGCATGGCCGCAATATTTACGATCCGGCCATCGTGCGGGCGGATTTCCCGATCCTGTCGCGCACCGTCTACGGCCGGCCGCTGCGCTTCCTCGACAATGGCGCCAGCGCCCAGAAGCCGCGGGCGGTGCTGGAGGCGGTGCAGAACAGCTATGCCAGCGACTATGCCAATGTCCATCGCGGCGCCCATTATCTGAGCGGGGTGGCGACCGAGGCCTATGAAGGCGTGCGCGAGAAGGTCGCCGGCCTGCTGAACGCGCCGGGCCCGGATACCATCGTCTTCACCAAAAATGTCACCGAGGCGATCAATCTGGTGGCCTGTTCCTGGGCCGAGGCGGCGCTTTCGGCCGGCGACGAGATCGTCATCACCGCGATGGAGCACCATGCCAATATCGTGCCGTGGCAGCTGCTGCGCGACCGCAAGGGAATCGTGCTCAGGGTCGCGCCGGTGGAGGACGACGGAAACTTCGACCTCGACCGTTTCGCCGCCCTGCTGAACGAACGGACCAGGCTGGTCGCCACAACCCATGTCTCGAATGTGCTCGGCACGGTCGTTCCGGTCGCCGAGGTGGCCCGGCTGGCCCGGCAGGCGGGCGCCTGCGTGCTGATCGACGGCGCTCAGGGCATTGTCCACCAGCCGGTCGATGTCCAGGCCATCGGCTGCGATTTCTATGCCTTCACCGGCCACAAGCTCTATGGGCCGACCGGGATCGGCGTGCTGTACGGCCGGCCGGAGCGGCTGGCGGCGATGCCGCCCTGGCAGGGCGGCGGCGACATGATCGAGACCGTCTCGTTCGACGAGACCGTCTATGCCGATCCGCCCCAGCGTTTCGAGGCCGGCACGCCGCCCTTCGTCCAGGCAATCGGCCTGGGCGCGGCCATCGACTATGTCCAGGCGCTGGGCATGGAGGCCATCGGCGCGCACGAACACGCCCTGTGCGCCCATGCCCTCGATGTGCTGCGCGATATTCCCGGTGTGCGCCTGGTCGGCGAGGCGCCGGACAAGGCGGCCATCGTCTCGTTCGTCGTCGACGGGCTGCACTCGCTCGATGTCGGCACGATCCTCGACCGGCAGGGCATCGCGGTGCGCGTCGGCCACCATTGCGCCCAGCCGCTGATGACGCGGATGGGCGTCGAATCGACGGTCCGGGCCTCCATGGCGCTCTACAATACGGCGGAAGAGATCGATGCGCTGGCCGCCGGCATCCGCCACGCGCAGAAGCTGCTGGGCTAGCGCGATGGATCTGACGGTCTATGAGGATTATGCCGGGACGCTCGAAGCGCTGGACGATGAAATGCGCTTCGAATATCTGCTCGACATCGCGAAGCGGAAGCGGGGCGAGCCCTTTCCGGAAGCGGCGATGGACGATGCTCATCTGATGCATGGCTGCATGTCCAGGGTCTGGATTCTGCACGAGGTTGCCGATGGCCGGCACTATTTTCGCGGCCATTCCGATGCCGCCATCGTCAAGGGCCTGGTCGCCATGATGACCGACAGCTTCAGCGGCCTGACCGCGCAGGAACTGTCGCAGATCACCCTCGATCATGTCCGCCGGCTCAATCTCGGCGCGCTGACCACCCAGCGCCAGGTCGGCATGATGGCGATGCTGAAGCATATTCAGAAACTGGCCGGCGCGCGGCCCGGCCCGGGGGCCGCCTGACCGTGGCCGGCACCCCGGAGAGCCCGAGCGCTGCCGCCGGCCCCGGCCTCGAAGCCTTCATGGACGGGCCGGCACAGGACGGGCTGACGGCGACCGCCGGCGCGCCGCTGGACAATCCGGGCGGGCGGGCCGACCGGGAGGCCGTGATCGAGGCGCTGAAGACGGTTCACGACCCGGAAATTCCGGTCAATATCTACGATCTGGGCCTGATCTACGAAGCCAACCGCCGGCTGAACGGCGATGTCGAAATCGTCATGACCCTGACGGCACCGCACTGCCCGGTGGCCGGCGAGATGCCCGGCCAGGTTGCCGATGCCGTGGCGGCGGTCGAGGGGGTCGGCGCCGTCAGGGTGACGCTGACCTGGTCGCCGCCCTGGACGCCGGACTGCATGAGCGACGATGCGAAGCTGCTGCTCGACATGTTCTGATCGCAACCGCCGGTTGCCGCGGCCGGCCGGGGAGGGCCGCGCCGCCGATCCGATGACTGGAAATGCCGCCAGCGCCGCCCTATCTGTGCACGAGAGGAGCCGAAGCCCATGATGCCCCAGATCGTCACCCTGACAGACCGCGCGGCCGAGCAGGCCAAGGCCCTGATGGCGAAGGCCGAGGACGGCGTTCTGGGCCTGCGCGTCGGCGTGAAATCCACCGGCTGTTCGGGCATGAGCTATTATGTCGAATACGCCCGCGAGCAGAAGAAGTTCGAGGATGTGATCGAGGACAAGGGCGTCAGGATTTTCATCGAGCCCTCGGCCACCATGTTCCTGTTCGGCAGCCGGATGGACTGGGTCGAGGACCGGTTCAACGCCCGGTTCGATTTCGTCAATCCCAACGAGAAGGGGCGGTGCGGCTGCGGCGAATCCTTCTCCGTCTAGCCTTTCCCCGATCGTCCCGTGTTCGCCGATTCCGATTGCCAGCGCGCGGCCCGGCAGGGCTGTCGAAAGAACTGTCATGCCGAAAGTCACCTTCGTCGAGCGCAACGGCAATCCGCGGGCGATAGAGGCGCCGGCCGGGCAGACCCTGCTGGAGATCGCCTGGGAACACCGCCTGGATGTGGAAGGGGCGTGCGAGGGCTCCATGGCCTGCGCGACCTGCCATGTCATCGTCGATCCGGCGTGGTTCGACCGCCTGCCGGAGCCGTCGGAAGACGAGGAGGACATGCTCGATCTGGCCTACGACATTCAGAAAACGTCCCGCCTCGGCTGTCAGATCGTTCTGACCGAAGCGCTCGACGGCCTGGTCGTGCGCTTGCCGCGGGACGTTCGCAACATGCTGCTCTGAGATGACCGGGCACGGCACGGCCCCGCTGTACGAGGGCGCGCTGTTCAACCGGCTGCGCGCCGGCGCCGGCGCCGCCTGGGATGCCTATACCGGGCACGAATTCGTCCACCGGCTGGGCGCGGGTACGCTGCCGGAGGCGGCGTTCCGGCACTTCCTGATCCAGGACTATCTGTTCCTCATCCATTTCTCGCGGGCCTGGGCTCTCGCCGCCTACAAGGGCGAGACGCTGGCGGATATCCGCACCGCCGCCGGGGTGCTGGCCGCCGTGTCCGATACCGAGATGCGCCTGCATATCGAGTTCTGCCGCTCCTGGGGGCTTAGCGAGGCGGATATGGAGGCCGCCCCGGAAGCGGACTGCTGCCTGGCCTATACGCGCTATGTTCTGGAGACCGGCCTGCGCGGCGACCTGCTCGACCTGCATGTCGCCCTCGCTCCCTGCATCGTCGGCTATGGCGAAGTCGGCCTGACGCTGGGTGCGCCGGGGGCCGGCGGGAACGGACCGCTGTCGAACAATCCCTACCGGGCCTGGATCGACGTGTACGCCGGGTCGGAATATCAGGAAGTCGCCCGGAGCGCGGTCGCCACGCTGGACGATCTGTGGGCGCGGCGCGGCAGCCCGGCCCGGTTCGCCGGGGTGCAGAAAATCTTCGACGAAGCGACCCGGCTGGAGATCGGCTTCTGGCAGACGGGGCTGGACGCGGCATGAGCCGGCACGAAACCCCGGACGCCGCACCCGGCGCGCCGATCCGCAACCGCGACGATGTCCGGGCGCTGGAAGCCGCCACGCGCGACGGCTTCCTGCCGGTCGCCTCGACCTGGGAGCTGCTGGCGCGGGGCCGCGACCTCTATGGCGACCGGATTGCCCTGCGCCTGCTGGAGACCGGCCTGCCCGGCGGCCCGGCGGTCGATCTCTCCCATGCCGACCTGTTTGCCCGCGTGACCGCGGCGGCCAATCTGTTCGCCGATCTGGGCGTCGGGCCGGACGATGCGGTCGCCCTGCTGGCGCCGAATATACCGGAGGCCCATTTCGCCCTGTGGGGCGGCGAGGCGGCCGGCCGCGCCTGCCCGATCAACAATCTGCTCAATGCCGACCATATCGTCGATCTGGTCCGCGCCGCCGGCGCGAAGGTGCTGGTGGCGCTGGGCCCCGATCCGGCACTGGAAATCTGGGACAAGGCCCTGGAGGTGCGCGACCGGGTGCCGGCGCTGAACGCCGTTCTTTCCATCGGCGGCGCGCAGGACGGGGCGGAGGATTTTGCCGCCGCGCTGGCCGGCTATCCGGCCGACCGGCTCGTCTCCGGCCGGACCGTCGGGGCCGGCGACATCGCCTCCTGCTTTCATACCGGCGGTACGACCGGGGCGCCGAAGCTCGCCCTGCACAGCCACCGCAACGAGCTGCATGTCGCCTGG
The DNA here is from genome assembly GCA_965221475.1 of Alphaproteobacteria bacterium. GTDB lineage: Bacteria > Pseudomonadota > Alphaproteobacteria > Bin65 > Bin65 > Bin65. Next base: position 3,076,725 of record OZ244891.1, read on the forward strand.
TCGGCCCGCGCGATGTTCGACATCGTGCCCGACGACGCCATTATCAACGGTTTCCCGCTGTTCCATGTCGCCGGCTCCATGGTCTACGGCCTCGCCGTTCTGGCCGGCGGCGGCCGCATCGTGCTGGCGACGCGGACGGGCATGCGCAACCCGGATATCGTCGCCCATTACTGGCAGCATGTCGCCGACAACCGGATCACCCTTCTGTCCGCGGTGCCGACGGTGCTGGCGACCCTGCTCGCCATGCCGGCGCCGGAAGCGGACATTTCGTGCGTGCGCCGCCTGACCATCGGCGGCTCGCCCCTGCCGACGGAGATGGCCGATGCGTTCGAGGAGCGCTTCGGCATTCCGGTGCGCAATATTTTCGGCATGACCGAGAGCGCCGGCATCATCGCCATGGAGCCGTGCCGTGCGCCGGCCAGGGTGCCGGGCTCGTGCGGCCTGCCGCTGCCCCATACCGAGGTGATCGCCGCCCGGTTCGGCCCGGACGGAGCCGATGTTTCGCAGCCGATGCCGGCCGGCGAGACCGGCGTGCTCGCGGTGCGCGGCCCCAATGTCAGTCCGGGCTATACCGATTCGCAGCGCAATGCGGGAACCTTTACCGACAATGGCTGGCTGATCAGCGGCGATCTCGGCCATATCGACGGCAACGGCTATGTCCACGTCACCGGCCGATCGAAGGATGTCATCATCCGCGGTGCCCACAATATCGATCCGGGCATGATCGAGGAGATGGTGAACCGGCATCCCGCCGTGGCGATGAGCGCGGCAATCGGGCAGCCGGACGCCTATGCCGGCGAACTGCCGGTGGTCTATGTCGTTCTGAAGCCGGGCATGGATGCGAGCGAAAGCGATATCCTCGCCTTCGCGACGCCGCTGATCGCCGAGCGGCCGGCCGTGCCCAAACGGGTTCACATCCTGCCGGACCTGCCGCAGACCGCGCTCGGCAAGGTGTTCAAGCCGGCCCTGCGCCTGCGCTCGATAGAGCGCGTGTTCGGCGAGGCGCTGGCGCCGCTGGCGGAAGAGGGCATCGGCGTCTCGGTGACGGGCGCGCAATCGTCTGCCGGCCTGTCGGCGCGGATCGTGCTGCAGGGTGCCGCCGCAGAGTCGGCTCGCGCGCGGGCGAAGGCGCTGCTGCGCGATTTTCCGGTCGCGCACGAGATCGCGGTCGCGGAATGATCGCGCGCCCCGGCCGGCGCAATGTTGCGGCGCAACGTCTTGATCGCCTGCCGGCGCTTGAACCGCCGGCGGGGCGGCCTTATAGCCTCCCGGCGCCGGGTGCGCATCGCGGCATGCCGGACGGGCGCTGCCGGGGCGGGCGTGGCGAAACCGGTAGACGCGCTGGCTTTAGGTGCCAGTGACGAAAGTCGTGGGGGTTCGAATCCCTCCGCCCGCACCATCCGGCCGGATCGAAGGACTGGAACTGCCGAATCATGCAGGTAACGGAAACGACGGCCGAAGGGCTGAAGCGCGAGTACCGGGTTTCCATCCCGGCGACCGATATCGACGGCAAGGTGGTCAGCAAGCTGACCGAGGCCGGCAAGGACCTGCAGATTCCGGGCTTTCGCCGGGGCAGGGCGCCGCTGCCGGTGCTGCGGCGGCGCTTCGGCAAATCGGTGCTGGGCGAGGTGCTGGAGGAGGCGCTGCAGGAAAGCGTCGCCAGAACCCTGGAAGACCGGGACCTCAAGCCGGCGATGCAGCCGAAGGTCGAGATCGAGCAGTATGAGGATGGCGGCGACCTGGAATACACCATGTCGCTGGAGGTTCTGCCGGACTTCACGCTCATGGACCTGAAGTCGATCCGCCTCGACCGCTTCCGCATTCCGGTCGCGGAGGAGGAGATCGAACAGGCCATCGCCACCATGGCCAGAGGCCGCATGGAGAGCGAGCCGGCGCCGGACGGGCACAAGGCGGCGGCCGGCGACATTCTCGTCATCGATTTTCGCGGCACGATCGGCGGCGAGCCGTTCGACGGCGGCGCTGCCGAGGATTTTCATTTCGATCTGGGCAGCAATACCCTGCTGCCGGGTTTCGACGAGCAGCTGGCCGGTGCCAGGGCGGGCGACCGCAAGGATGTGAACGTCACCTTCCCGGACGATTACCGGGCGGAAAACCTGGCCGGCAAGGACGCCGTGTTCGAGGTTTCCGTCAAGGAAGTGCGCGTCGGCAAGCCGCCGGAGATCGACGATGCGTTCGCCGAATCCCTCGGCCTCGACGATCTGAAGGCGCTCAAGGAAGCGGTGAAGGCGGATATCGATCAGAGCTATGCCGGCCTGATCCGCACCCGCCTCAAGCGGGATGTGCTCGATATCCTTGCCGACGGCCATGAATTCGACCTGCCGCCGGGCATGGTCGAGGTCGAATACGAAACGATCTGGAACCATTACCGGGAGCGCAAGGCCGCAGACCGGCTCGAGGACGACGAGAAGGACCGGCCCGAAGAGGAGCTCGAGGCCGAATACCGGGATATTGCCGCCCGGCGCGTGCGCCTGGGCATCGTGCTCAGCCGGATCGGCGCCGAACAGAATATCGAGGTGTCGAACGAGGAAGTGAACCGGGCCATCGTCAGCGATGCAAGGCGCTGGCCCGGCCGCGAGCGCGAGGTGATGGAAATGTACCGGAAGAACGGGCAGATGCGCGACAGCCTCAAGGCGCCGATCTACGAGGAGAAGGTGATCGACTATATCGTCGAGCTGGCCGAGGTGACGGAAAAGGAGGCGACGATGGAAGAAATCCTCGCCACATCCGAAGCGAAGCCGGAATCGCAGCCGGCATAGTGCCGGACGGGCAGCCGGCCGGCCGCCCGAACCTGCCGAATGGCGAAACCGAACCGGGAGTGCCGCATGCGCGAACCCGCCGATCATTACATGAACACGCTGGTGCCCATGGTCGTCGAACAGACCAACCGGGGCGAGCGCGCCTACGACATCTATTCGCGCCTGCTCAAGGAGCGGATCATCTTCATCACCGGCGGGGTCGAGGACCAGATGTCGTCGCTGATCTGCGCCCAGCTGCTCTTTCTCGAGGCGGAGAACCCGACCAAGGACATTTCGATCTATATCAATTCGCCCGGCGGCATCGTCACCTCCGGCCTCTCCGTCTACGACACCATGCAGTATATCCGGCCGGAAGTCTCGACGGTCTGCGTCGGCCAGGCCGCCTCCATGGGCTCGCTGCTGCTGGCCGCCGGCACGCCGGGCAAGCGCTTCGCCCTGCCCAACGCGCGCATCATGATCCATCAGCCGTCGGGCGGCTTCCAGGGCCAGGCCACGGATATCGAAATCCACGCCCGGGAGATTCTGGCGGTGCGCGCCCGGCTGAACGACATCTATGTCCGGCATACCGGCCAGGCGCTGAAGGCCATCGAGGATGCGATGGACCGCGACCGCTTCCTGACGCCGGACGAGGCGAAGACGTTCGGCCTGATCGACGAGGTCGTGGCCAGCCGCCCGGCGGACAGCGGTCAGGACGACGACAGCGGCGGGAGCGACGGCTGATCGCGCGCCCCGGACCCCATGAAGCGCCGCTTGCCGCAGGCCGGATTCGATCTGGCCATGCCGCGGGCCGGTCGCTATCATGCGCGCGGGCCCGGCATGCCGGGCTGTGGCGTTGCGAGACGGGGCCGGACCGGCCGATGCGCACGATCGACCGGCAAGCCGATCCAGACGGGGCCGAACACCGATGAGTAAATCCGGCAACGGCGACGCGAAGAATACCCTCTACTGTTCCTTCTGCGGCAAGAGCCAGCACGAGGTCCGCAAGCTGATTGCCGGGCCGACGGTGTTCATCTGCGACGAGTGCGTCGAACTCTGCATGGACATCATCCGCGAGGAGAACAAGTCCAACATCGTCAAGAGCCGCGACGGCGTGCCGACCCCGATCGAGATCAACGAGGTTCTCGACGATTACGTGATCGGCCAGCATCACGCCAAGCGCGTCCTCTCCGTGGCGGTGCACAATCACTACAAGCGGCTGGCGCACGGCGCGAAATCGAACGGCGTCGAGCTCGCCAAATCGAACATTCTGCTGGTCGGGCCGACCGGGTGCGGCAAGACCCTGCTGGCCCAGACCCTGGCGCGCATCATCGATGTGCCGTTCACCATGGCCGATGCCACGACGCTGACCGAGGCCGGCTATGTCGGCGAGGATGTCGAGAACATCATCCTGAAGCTGCTGCAGGCGGCGGATTACAATGTCGAGCGGGCGCAGCGCGGCATCGTCTATATCGACGAGGTCGACAAGATCAGCCGCAAGGCCGACAACCCGTCGATCACCCGCGACGTGTCCGGCGAGGGCGTGCAGCAGGCCCTGCTCAAGATCATGGAAGGCACGGTCGCCTCCGTGCCGCCCCAGGGCGGGCGCAAGCATCCGCAGCAGGAATTCCTGCAGGTCGATACCACGAACATCCTGTTCATCTGCGGCGGCGCCTTCTCCGGCCTCGAGAAGATCATTTCGTCGCGCGGCCAGAGCAAGTCCATCGGCTTCGGCGCCGATGTCCGCGCGCCCGAAGAGCGCAAGACCGGCGAGGTGCTGCGCGACCTGGAGCCGGAGGATTTGCTGAAATTCGGCCTCATCCCGGAATTCGTCGGCCGCCTGCCGGTGATCGCGACGCTGGAGGACCTGGACGAGTCCACGCTGGTGCGCATCCTCACTGAGCCCAAGAACGCGCTGGTCAAGCAGTATCAGCGCCTGTTCGACATGGAGGGCGCCAAGCTCAGCTTCACCGAGGACGCGCTCGGGGCGATCGCCCGCAAGGCCATCGCGCGCAAGACCGGCGCCCGCGGCCTGCGCTCGATCATGGAGAACATCCTGCTCGATTCCATGTTCGACCTGCCGGGCGACGACGGCATCGAGGAGGTCGCCATCGGCCGGGAGGTCGTGGAGGGAAGGGCCCAGCCCCTGCTGCTCTATGCCGACCGCAAGGCCGGCATGGCCGGGGTCGGCGCCTGACCGGCCGGGCTGCCGGCCGGCCGCTCCGGTCCGGCGTCGCACCGCCCCTGCCGCCCCTTGATCCGGCGCGGATCGAACCGATTTAACACCGGGCCGCTGGCCGGCACCGGCCGGGATTTTCCTTGCGGCTGCCGCCCGTTCCGGCGGCGTCGGTCAACCAATCGGGTGATGTCCATGTTGGAACTTCAGGGCGGCACGCTGTTCCCGGTTCTCCCGCTCCGCGATATCGTCGTCTTTCCCCACATGATCGTGCCGCTCTTCGTCGGCCGGGAAAAATCGGTCCGGGCGCTCGAAGACGTCATGAAGGACGACAAGCAGATTCTGCTGGTCGCCCAGAAGAACGCCTCGCAGGACGATCCCTCGACCGCCGACATCTATTCGGTCGGGACCATCGGCACGGTCCTGCAGCTGCTCAAGCTGCCCGACGGCACGGTCAAGGTGCTGGTCGAGGGCGGGCAGCGCGCCCGGATCACGCGCTATGTCGAGAACGAGGCCTTCTTCCAGGCCTACGCCACGGTGATGGCCGAGGAAGGGGAGGACGACAAGGAGGTCGAGGCGCTGATGCGCACGGCGGTGGCGCAGTTCGAGCAATACATCAAGCTGAACCGCAAGATTCCGCCGGAGGTCCTGGTTTCCATCAACCAGATCGACGAGCCGGGCAAGCTGGCCGACACCGTCGCCTCGCACCTCAATCTCAAAATCCCGGAAAAGCAGGAACTGCTCGAAATCGCCCCCATCGGCGCCCGGCTGGAGAAGATCTACTCCTGCATGGAGGGCGAGATCGGCGTGATGCAGGTCGAGAAGCGCATCCGCAGCCGCGTCAAGCGCCAGATGGAGAAGACCCAGCGCGAATATTACCTGAACGAGCAGATGAAGGCGATTCAGAAGGAGCTGGGCGAAGGCGAGGACGGCAAGGACGAACTGGCCGAGATCGAGGAGCGGATCGAGAAGACCAGACTGTCGAAGGAAGCCCGCGAGAAGGCCGGGGCCGAGCTCAAGAAGCTGCGTTCCATGAGCCCGATGTCCGCCGAATCGACGGTGGTTCGCAACTATCTCGACTGGCTGCTGGGCATTCCCTGGAAGAAGCGGACCAAGGTCAAGCGCGATATCGGCCGGGCCGAGCGCGTCCTCGACGAGGACCATTACGGCCTGGAGAAGGTCAAGGAGCGGATTATCGAATATCTCGCCGTCCAGCAGCGGATGAAGAAGATCAAGGGGCCGATCCTGTGCCTCGTCGGTCCGCCCGGCGTCGGCAAGACCTCGCTCGGCAAGTCCATCGCCCGGGCGACCGGCCGCAACTTCATTCGCCTGTCCCTGGGCGGCGTCCGCGACGAAGCCGAGATTCGCGGCCACCGGCGCACCTATATCGGCTCGATGCCGGGCAAGGTGGTCCAGTCGATGAAGAAGGCCAAATCCTCCAACCCGCTGTTCCTGCTCGACGAGGTCGACAAGCTGGGTGCGGACTGGCGCGGCGATCCATCCTCGGCCCTGCTCGAAGTCCTCGATCCGGAGCAGAACGCAGCCTTCAACGACCATTATCTGGAGGTCGACTACGATCTCTCGGACGTGATGTTCGTCACCACGGCCAACACGCTGCGCATGCCGCAGCCCCTGATGGACCGCATGGAGATCATCCGCCTGCCGGGCTATACCGAGGACGAGAAGGTGGAGATCGCCCGGCGCCACCTGATCCCGAAACAGGTGGAGGCGCACGGCCTGAAGGACGACGAATGGTCGGTCTCCGATTCGGCCCTGCGCTCGCTGATCCGCTACTATACGCGGGAGGCCGGCGTCCGGAACCTGGAGCGCGAGATCGCCAATCTGGCCCGCAAGGCGATCAAGCAGATCGTCGGCGGCACGGCGGAGCGGGTCGCGGTCACCGCCCGCAACGTCGAAAAGTTCGCCGGCGTCCGCAAGTTCCGCTTCGGGCTCGCCGAGGACCGGGATGCGGTGGGCGTCGTCACCGGTCTGGCATGGACCGAGGTCGGCGGCGAGCTCTTGTCGGTCGAGGCGGTGACCCTGCCCGGCAAGGGCAAGGTCTCGGCGACCGGCAAGCTCGGCGATGTCATGAAGGAATCGGTTCACGCGGCCGAGAGCTTCGTGAAATCCCGTGCCGTCGGCTTCGGCATCAAGCCGACCGTCTTCCAGAAGCGGGATATCCACGTCCATGTCCCCGAAGGGGCGACGCCGAAGGACGGGCCTTCGGCCGGCGTCGCCATGATCGCCGCCATTGTCTCGGTCCTGACCGGCATTGCGGTGCGCAAGGACATCGCCATGACCGGCGAGATCACGCTGCGCGGGCGCATCCTGCCCATCGGCGGGCTGAAGGAGAAGCTTCTGGCGGCCCTGCGCGGCGGCCTTTCGACCGTGCTGATCCCGGAAGACAACGAGAAGGACCTCGCCGAAATTCCGGACAATGTGAAACGGGGGCTGACCATCGTGCCGGTAAGCTCGGTCGATCAGGTTCTGGAGCACGCGCTGACGGCGCCGCTGACGCCCATCGAATGGGTGGAGCCGGAGGATGGCGTCGCCGCGGTACCGGTGGAGAGCTCCGGCGGGAAGGTCGGCGTCGTCACCCACTAGCGCGGCGGTTGGCGTACCGGCCGATAAAATCCTTGCGGCCCGCACGCTTTGCTGCTGTTCTGGCGATTGACCGGATCGCCGGGAAGGCCGTAGACTCGCGGCTGTCCGGCTGTTCGGGCTCGACAAGCGGGAGGGGGCAGGGGCGTGCTGGCAGCGAGGCCGGGCCCGGCGCCGATCCGGCGGATGGACAATGAAACACCATGAGCAAGAGGGGACTTAGGTGAACAAGAACGACCTTATTGCCGCCGTTGCCGACAGCACGGGCATGAGCAAATCCGACGTCGCAGCCGCCATCGATGCGACGCTCTCTTCGATCACCGACACATTGAGGGCTGGCGGCGAGGTGAAGCTTGTCGGTTTCGGTTCTTTCCATGTGACGCGGCGCGCCGCGTCGACGGGCAGGAACCCGCGCACGGGGGAGACGATCCAGATCGCCGCTTCGCGCCAGCCGAAGTTCAAGGCGGGCAAGGGGCTCAAGGATGCGCTGAACTGAGCGGCCCCGGTCCGGCGGGCCGTTCGCTGCGGATTATGGCCGTCCGGAGCCGGATGGCCATTTTCCGTTTCCGCGCCGGCCGCGACGGGCGGTTAGCTCAGCCGGGAGAGCGACTGGTTTACACCCAGTAGGTCGGCGGTTCGATCCCGTCACCGCCCACCATGGCGGGCCGGCCCCGCCTGCCTGCCGCGATGTGCCGGCGCGCGCCTGGCTATCGGGCGGCGCGCCGGCCGCCTGCAGACCGGGAGAATCGGGGGCGGGTCTGGTCAGCCGCCGCTGGCCGGCCCATATTGCATCCCAGTGAGCACCCGGACATTGCGGGCGGCCGCCGGCGGTGTCCCGTGATACCCATCGTGGCAGGCAGGACATGTTTTCGAGAGACAAATCCAAGGACAGCGCCGCTGCGCGCCCCGCCCCGGCCGCCGCACAGCCGGCACCGGCCGCGCAACCCGACCGCCCCGCCGAACGCAAGCCGGCGGAGCCGCCGCAGCGCAAGGCTTCCGGGCATTCGGTCATCACCGAAAGTCTGCAGGTGACCGGCAACATCGTTTCGGACGGCGAGCTCCAGATCGACGGTACCGTCGTCGGCGATATCCAGGTGCGCGCGCTGACCATCGGCCAGACCGGCAAGGTCGAAGGCAAGATCGCTGCCGAGGAGATTTCGGTGTCCGGGACGGTCGAGGGCCAGATCAGCGCCAAGACGGTGACGATCGGCCGGATGGCGCATGTCATTGGCGACGTTTTCCACGATGTGCTGTCCATCGAGAGCGGTGCCGAATTTCAGGGCCGCTGCCAGCGCCGGCCGGCCAGCGAGCTCGAAGTGCCGAAGATGGCGGCCCGCAAGGCGCCGGACCAGCGGGCCGCGGCCGCGTCGCAGACGGCCGAACAGGCCCGTCCCCAGGCTGCCGTCCGGCCGGTTGCGCCGCCCAAACCCGCCGGCGCGGCGACGCCCGCCGGCTGAGGCCGCTGCCGTTTCCCGCCGGCCGGCGCCCGGATCGCGCTAGCCGGCCGGCCTGTCCGGCGTCAGCGCCCGGGCAAAGATTTCCGCATCCACATTGCCGCCGGAGGCGACCGCGACAATGGTGCGCCCGCGGCACGGCATGACCCCGGAGGTCAGCGCGGCCAGGGCGGCGGCGCCGCCGGGCTCGAGCACCAGCTTCATATCCTCGAACGCGATCCGTACGGCGCCGAGCGCATCCGCATCGGTAATGGCGAAGCCGGGCGCCAGCACCCGCCGGTTGATCTCGAACGTCAGTTCCCCCGGCGTGCTGCCGAGCAGGGAATCGCACACCGAGCGGATCGGACCCGCCAGCGCAATCCGGCGTCCGGCCTCCAGCGAGCGCAGCGTGTCGTCGCTGGCGACCGGTTCGCAGGGATGGACCGGCACCCCCGGCATGGCGGTCTGCAGCGCCGTGGCCACGCCCGCGATCAGCCCGCCGCCGCCGCACGGGACAACAATGGCGTCCGGGCGGATGCCGAGGGCGCGGCACTGGCTGGCAATCTCCAGCCCGACCGTGCCCTGGCCGGCGATGGTATCCGGGTGGTCGTAGGGCGGGACGACGGGGCAGCCGAGCTTTTCAGCCAGCGCCCCGGCAAATTCGACCCGGTCCACTTCATAGCGGTCGAACGGCCGGACCGAAGCACCCCAGCTTTCGGTCCGGGCGCGTTTGATCGCCGGCGCATCCAGCGGCATGGCGATGGTCGCCGGAACGCCGTGCAGGTGCGCGGCCGCGGCAACCGCCTGGGCGTGATTGCCCGAAGAATAGGCGACGACGCCGCGGCGGCGCCGCGCTTCGCCGAGCCGCGAAATGTTCGTCCAGGCGCCGCGGAACTTGAACGAGCCCGTTCGCTGCAGGCATTCCGCCTTGATCCAGACGGCGCAGCCCAGCCGGGCATCGAGGGCATCGGAGCGCAGCAGCGGCGTGACGGCGGCCATGCCGTGCAGCGTGCGCGCCGCATCGACGATGCTGTCGAAGTCCGGCCCGCCGCCGTCCGCCATGCCGGCCTCAGTGCTGACGGTCATGGCGCTGCCGGTCGATGGAGGTCAGGAACGCGGCGATTGCGCTCGCCGCCGCCGGTTCGTGGAGGCGCGGCGCGTGGCCGACGCCCGGCACCGTGACGCCGGCGATCTGCGGGTGGTCGTCGAGCATGGCCTCGAAGCCGGCTTCGGTCAGCAGGTCGGAATTGGCGCCGCGGATCGCCAGGACCGGGACATGATGCAGGGCGCGGAACAGGTCCCACGGGTCCTGGCGGGCGCCGGTGCCGCGCCGGATCGGGTTCACGAGCCTGACATCCCAATCGACATGCAGCCGGCCGCCCGGCCCGGCCCGGTAGGACGCCCGGGCGACATCTTCGAACGTGGCCTCGTCCCAGGCGTCGAAGCCGGCGAAACGCTCCCGCACCGCCGCGACCGCCGCCGGCCAGTCGTCCACCGGCCGGTCCGTTCCGGCATAGTCGACGATCTCCGCCAGCGCGTTGCCATCGAGTTCCGGCCCGACATCGTTGAGCACGACCCCGGCAATGGCGGACGGGATCGTGGCGCCGAGGATCATGGATACGAAACCGCCCATCGACGTGCCGACGAGGATGAAATCGTGCAGGCCGGCGGCGACGATCAGGTGGCGAATATCGTTGGCGCAGGCCTCCAGCGTATAGGTCTGCCAGTCGCCGGCCCGGTCGGAGAGGCCGCGGCCGCGATAGTCCGGGCAGACGACCCGCCGCCCGGCGGCATGGATCGCGGCCAGGGCGGCGAAATCGGCCGAATTGCGCGTGATCCCCGACAGGCACAGCAGGGGTGTGCCGCCGTCTCCGCCGCTGTCGTAATCGCGGTAATGGAGGCTGAGCCCGTCCTGGGTGCGATAGCGGCATTCGCGATATGGCTGTCCGGTCATGGGCTCCTGTGCCGCGTTCGCGGGTCTCTTTGCGCAACGAAATGGCGCGCCAGCCTTAGCATCCCCGGACCGCGGCCGCGAGGGGCGCGAATGTCCGCCCGGACCCGGCGGCGCGACGGCCGTGCTTCAGCGCCGGGGGCGCCAGGCGGCGACCGGCGTCTCCGCCAGGCCCCGGCCGCCGAGGCGGACCCGGTAGACCGCGACATTGGCCAGAACGCGGCGGACGAAATTGCGGGTTTCGCCGTACGGGATCGCCTCGATCCAGTCGACCGGATCGATGTCCGTACCGGGCCGGCCGTAGCGCTCGATCCAGCGCGCCACCCGCGTCGGCCCGGCGTTGTAGGCCGCCGCGGTCAGCGGATAGGAGCCTTCGAACCGGCCGAGCAGCCAGGCGAGATAGGCAGCGCCGAGCCGGGTATTGTAGGCGGCATCGCGCGACAGGCGCCTCGGATCCCAGCGGATGCGGGCCTTGCGGGCGGCGAACTTCGCCGTCGCCGGCAGAAGCTGCATCAGGCCGCGCGCGTTGGCCCGGCTGCGCGCTGCGACGTTGAACTCGCTCTCCTGACGCGCGATGGCGAGGATGAGCGCCGGCTCCACCGGCAGGGCCGGCGGCAGCGCCGGAACCGGGTAGGCGAGGCCGACCCGCACGAAACCGAGCGACAGGGCGAGGCGCGCCGCGCGGACGGCGATATGCCGCTCGCCCAGCCCGTCCGCCAGCATGGCGAGCAGCAGCAGGCGCCGGCCGGCCGATGGCGCATCGGCGCCGGCGCCGCCATCGCCACCGGTCCCGGAGGGGCGGACGGTCCTGCCGATCAGCCACCACAGCAGCCGGCGGCTCTCCGCCCGCGCACTCTTTCCGGCGTAGAAGCGCGTCAGCCGCACCGCCGGTTCGCGCTCGAACGCCGCCTTCGCTTCCGGCGCAACCGCCGTATCCGGCGGCAGGGCCAGTCCCGGCGCGCCCAGGCGCATCAGCGCCAGCTGGCCGAAATAGCCGAACGGCATGGCAGCGGCGGAGCGGTGCCAGGCGGCCGCTTCGTCCGGCCGCTGCCGGGCGCGCCAGGCCTCGCCCTGCCACCAGGCCGCCATGGCCTGGACGTTGCGGCGTTCGGAGGCGAGATAGGCCCTGCGGAAATGGCCCATCGCCTGCCCGATCCGTCGGCGCTTGCGCAGCGCGATCCACCCCGCCAGGTTCTCCGCACCGGCCAGGCGATGGCCGGAGGTCTGCCGGTGGTCGGCGGCGACCGTCCAGGCGCGGGTATGGTGCCGCCTGTCGAGCAGCTCCCGCACCAGCAGGCTGCGCTCGCGCCACCAGCGGCGCTGCGCGGCGGCATCGAGCCGTTTCGGCGCGGCGGCGAGGGCTGCCGCCGCGGCCGCGACCTTGCCCCGCCGCCGGTACCAGCGTGCGAGGTCGAACACGAAATCCGCGTCCTTCCGGGCGCCGGCCGGCAGCCGCCGGATCGCCTTGCGCACGCGGCGGACCGTTCTGGCCGTGGGCCTGCGTTGCAGGTCGATGCGCACCTTCAGCGGTGCGGCGAGCCGGGCCGGCAGCTTCAGCCGCGCCAGCAGCCTGGCGGCCCCGCGATAGCGGCTCGCGGCCAGATGCCGGCGGACCCGGACCGCCCGGTCCGCGGCGGCGAGCCGGCGACCGTAGCGCCGGAAAAACCGGGTTTCCGCGGCGGACGTCATGGCTGCGGTCTTCCAGCAGCGGGCGATTGCCCGGTCGGCCCCCGCCCGGTCGCCGCGCCGGTCGAGCGCATCGGCCAGGCGGGTGCAGCCCGGCCCGGTGACCGGCGGGAAGCGGGCGAACCAGGCGATCAGGCGCCTCCCGGCAAGATCGCCCGGATCGGCTTCCTCGATGCGCTGGCGCAGGACGGGCGGCACCGGCCAGTCCGCCCGCCGTTCGACGAAATCGAGCATCTCCCCGGCCGGCGCGCCGCTGCCGGCCCGGCGATAGAGGGCGAACAGCACGGCGTCGCGGGCGAACGGATCGCGGATCCGGCGGATCGCCTGGCGGGCGCGCGGGAACTGCCGGTCGCGGATCGCCGCCAGCGCCTGCCCGGCCGGCCCGGCCGGCCGCGCTGCTGCCCGGTCGGTGCCGGCCGCCGGCTGAGCCGCCACCAGCCCGGCGGCGACGAGCGCGCCGGCCGCAGCCCAAAGGGCCGTGCGCCGGCGGGCGCGGCCCGCTCGCGTCAGCTTGAAGGCAGCCGGGGGCCGGGTTAGGGTAGGGCGAAACATATCGGAATGCAGGTCGCGGAGGTTGCGCGATGTTCAAGGGTTCGATGGTTGCCCTGATCACGCCGTTTGACAATGGCGCTGTGGACGAGGACGGGTTCTGCCGCTTCGTCGACTGGCAGATCGAGGAAGGAACCGAGGGGCTGATCCCGGTCGGCACCACCGGCGAATCGCCGACTCTCAGCCATGACGAGCATATGAGGGTGGTCGAGCTGTGCGTCGGGCGGGCGGCCGGCCGCGTGCCGGTCATCGCCGGAACCGGGTCGAACAGCACGCGGGAGGCGATGGAGTTCGCCCGCCACGCCGCTTCGGTCGGCGCGGACGCTCAGCTTGTCGTGACGCCCTATTACAACAAGCCGACCCAGGCCGGCCTGAAGGCGCATTACCGGGCGCTTCACGATGCCGCGGACCTGCCCATCATCATCTACAACATCCCGCCGCGCTCGGTGATCGACATGACGGTCGAGACGATGGCGGAGCTGGCCCGGCTGCCCGGCATCGTCGGTGTCAAGGATGCGACGGCGAAGCTGGAACGGCCGCTGGCGACCCGCCTGGCCTGCGGCCCCGATTTCTCGATCCTGTCCGGCGAGGATGCGACGGCGCTGGCCCTGCTCGCCCAGTCCGGCGATGGCTGCATTTCCGTGACCGCCAATGTGGCGCCGCGCCTGCTGGCCTCGATGCACCGGGCCTGGCGCGCCGGCGACCTGAAGGAGGCGATCCGCATCAACGAGCTGCTGATGCCGCTGCACGAGGCGCTGTTCTGCGAATCCAGCCCCGGCCCGGTGAAATATGCCGCGAGCCTGATGGGGCTGGCGTCGGCGGAGACGCGGCTGCCGCTCACCGACATCGCCGAAGGCTCGAAGCGCCGGGTCGAGGCCGCGCTGGAACATGTCGGCCTGTGGAACGCCGCCCGGGCGGCCGCCGAATAGGGCATCCGCCGTTCCCGGCCGTCCGATTCCGGCGCGACCGGCAGTGCCCCGCCGCCGGCCGGCTGCCTGCAGGAGGACCGGGCCATCCGTATAGACCGGACCGGTGTGACCCATCACGACCGCGCGCGGGCCACGCCCGGCCTGAACCTGTTTGCGCCGACCCAGGCTTCCGAGGTCCATCTCGTCGATATGGACGGCCGCTGCGTCCACAGCTGGGCCGTGACCGGGCGCTGCACCAATGCCTGCATGCTGCTGCCCAACGGCAATCTGTTCATCAGCGAACTGTCCGACACGCCGAAGCCGATCCGCATCGGCGGCGCCGGCTGGCTGCGCGAATACGATTGGGACGGCAACATCGTCTGGCAGCATCGCGACGACCTGCAGCATCACGATGCGCGCCGGCTGCCGAATGGCGGTGCCGTCTACAGCGCCTGGGAACTCATCGACCCGGCGCTGGCGGCCGCGATTCCCGGCGGCATTCCCGGCACCGAGCATGCCGACGGCATCTATGGCGAGGTGATCCGGGAAGTCGATGCCGCCGGCAAAACGGTCTGGGAATGGCGCATCACGGAGCTCGACGTTGCGAAATACCCGTTTCACCGCAATGCGGTGCGGCGCAACTATGGCCATGTCAACGCCATCGACGTGCTGCCGGACGGCAACTATCTGCTCAGCTGCAAGGTCATGAATCTGCTGCTGATCGTCGAGCGCGCGACCGGCCGGGCGATCTGGGAATTCCAGGACGACGCCCTGGGCGGCCAGCACGATGCCCAGCTGACCGCCGACGGCACCGTGCTCGTCTTCGCCAACGGCTGCTATTCGCCGGATCTCATCCATTCGCAGGTGTGGGAGATCGACCGCGCGAGCCGGCAGATCGTCTGGCGCTATCGGGAGAAGCACAATCCGCTGAATTTCTTCAGCCCGCACATTTCCGGCTGTCAGCGTCTGTCTTCCGGCAACACGCTGATCTGCGAAGGCGGCAAGGGGACGATTCTCGAAGTGACGCCGGACTGCGATACCGTCTGGCAATATATAAGCCCATACTGGAACGGCCATCCGGTATTCACCGAGATCAACTGGATTTTCCGCTCGCGCCGCTACGCCGCCGACGGGCCGGAAATCCGCAACCGCGTTTGACAGGAGGGCGGCCGGATGCCCGGCAGTATCCATTTCTATCAGGACCAGGTTCTGGCAGAGGGCCGCACGGCCGCGCCGCTGGCGGCGGCCCGGCGCATCCTGTTCTGCCGCTTCGGCGCGGTTGAAATCAATGGCGAGACGCTGGCCGCCGGCCAGTCGCGCTATGTCGATGACGATATGGCGGTCGCCGGCGCCGCCGACTGGTCGCAGCTCTGGCGCTGGGAGGTCGATCTGCCCAATGCCGAACCGGCGCGGCTGGACGGCACGGGCGTGCTCAGCCTGCACCGCATGAGCCGGGTTATCGGGATGCTGAGGATGGAGCCGGGCAGCGAATGGCTGTTCCGCCTCGACCGGATCACCGCGCCGGCCGGCCGGGTCACCGATCCGCACCAGCATCCCGGCCCCGGCATTCGCTGCATGATGGAGGGCACCTTCAACGTCCAGCAGGATTGCGAAAGCTTTCGCGCCGTCAATCCGGGCGATCCGTGGTGGGAATCCGGCCGCGACGAGGTCATCGCCTGGGGATCGAAGACGATGCATGCCCGCTTCCTCCGCGGCATGGTGCTGCCGGCCGAACATGCCGGCGCCGTGACCGGCACCTGGAAGGCCGGCGGCGCGCAGAAGAAGCGCGGCAACTGGGAGCTTCTTGTCGACCGGATCGTCCGCGCGCCCGAGGGCGGCGATTGACCGCGAGCGGGCGGGGCCGGGAAGGCCGATTGGATGCGGCGGGCCGATCGGATAGACTGGCGTTCGCCCCGCCTTTTGCGAAAACCCCATGACCGTCCACTTCATCGGCGCCGGACCGGGCGCGCCGGACCTGATCACCCTGCGCGGTCGTGCCCTGCTGGCCCGGTGCCCGGTATGCCTCTATGCCGGCTCGCTGGTGCACCGCGATATTCTTTCGCATTGCCCGGCGGACGCGAAAATCGTCGATACCGCGCCGATGAGCCTGGACGAAATCACCGATGAAATCCGCGCCGCCCACGCCGAAGGGCTGGATGTCGCGCGTCTGCATTCCGGCGATCTTTCGGTCTGGAGCGCGGTCGGCGAACAGCTGCGCCGGCTCGACCGGCTCGGCATTCCCTGCACCATGACTCCGGGCGTGCCGGCCTTCGCCGCCTCGGCGGCGGCGCTGCGCCGCGAGTTGACCCTGCCCGGCGTGGCGCAGTCCCTCGTCCTGACCCGGACCTCCGGCCGGGCCTCGAAAATGCCGGAGGGCGAGGCGCTGGAGACCTTTGCGGCCTCGGGCGCCACGCTGGCGATCCATCTGTCGATCCATGCCCTGGGCCGGATCGTGGCGGCGCTGCTGCCGCATTACGGTCCCGATTGCCCGGTCGCCATCGTCTGCCGGGCGAGCTGGCCGGACGAGCGGATTCTGGAAGGAACGCTGGGCTCCATCGAGGCGCTGGCCGCCGCGACGCCGATGGAGCGGACGGCGACCGTCCTGGTCGGGCCGGTCCTCGCGGCGGAGGATTTCCGGGAGAGCGCGCTGTACGATCCGGAATACCGCCGCCGCTTTCGGGGAGGGCCGGCCGGATGCGCCTAGAGCCGATCTGCCGGGGTCCGGTCCGCCGGGAAGGGCGCGCCGCCGACCGGCCGGCCGTCGCGGTCGAAAATCAGCACGTCGATCTGCATGGCGGCTCCGTCCGCGGTCGCACCTTCGATCACGGCTTCGGCCCGGCGGCAGGCGGCCGCGGCAATCGCGTCGCCCAGCGCCAGCCCCTCGGCCGCCGCGATCTGGAAGGCTTGGGCGGTCGTGTTCGCTTCCGCGATGGCGGCGGCGGCCGCCGCGCCGGCGCCGACCTCCCGCGCCACGGCGGCGAGCGCCGCCCGGTCCACCGCGCCCTTGCCGGAATGAAGGTCGAGCCGGCCCTGGGCCAGCTTTGTCATCTTGGCCACGCCGCCGGCGATGGTGACCCGCGGCACGGGATTCCGGCGCAGATATTTCAGCATGCCGCCGACGAAATCGCCCATGTCGATCAGGGCGACCTCCGGCAGGTCGTAATGGCGCTGGACGGCGGCTTCGGAGGTCGAGCCGGTGGCGCCGGCGATATGGCTGAGCCCGCTCGCCCTTGCGACATCGATGCCGCTGTAGATGGAATGAATCCAGGCGGCGCAGGAGTAGGGGACGACGATTCCGGTCGTGCCGAGGATCGACAGGCCGCCGACGATGCCGAGACGCGGGTTCATGGTCTTCTTCGCCAGCTCCTCGCCGCCGGGGATGGAAATCTCCACCTCGACATCGCCGTGGACGCCATGGGCCTGCGCCACCTCGGCGATGGCGGCGGCGATCATCTGCCGCGGCACGGGGTTGATTGCCGGCTCGCCGGGCGCGACGGGCAGGCCCGGCCGGGTCGCCGTTCCGACGCCGGGCCCGGCCCGGAAGCGCAGGCCGCCCTCGGCCCTGCGCACCGTGGCCTCGACCAGCGCGCCATGGGTCACGTCCGGATCGTCGCCGGCATCCTTGACGATGGCGGCGGTGGCGGCACCGGGCGCAAGCTGCTGGCGCGCCAGCGCGAAGGCGACCCGGTCGCCGCGCGGCAGGGCGATGGTTACCGGGTCTTCGAAGGTCCCGGTCAGGAGCGCGGCGAAGGCGGACTTTGCCGCCGCCGTGGCGCAGGCGCCGGTCGTCCAGCCGCGCCGCAGGGGGCGATCCTCGGCCATGGGGGAATAGATAGGCGCCCGGCGTGCTGCTGTCATCGCCGGGCCGGGCATTCGGGGCGGCCCCGGTGAGCGTCGGCGATACGCTGGAGGGAATGCTGGGCGGCGGCCCGGCCTTCGAGCCGGGCAGCGTCTGGCTGGTCGGCGCCGGACCGGGCGATCCGGGATATCTGACCGTCAACGCCATCGCGGCGCTGCAGCAGGCGGATACGGTTCTGCACGACGCGCTGATCGACGACCGGATCCTCGATCTCGCCCGCCCGGATGCGCAGCGGATATTTTCCGGCAAGCGGGCCGGCGTGCACTCCATCGACCAGGCGGCGCTGTGCGCCCGCATGATCGCGCTCGCCCGGTCCGGCCAGCGGGTGCTGCGCCTCAAGGGCGGCGATCCGATGGTCTTCGGCCGCGGCGGCGAGGAGATGCTGAACCTGGCCGAGGCCGGGATTCCGTTCAGGATCGTCCCCGGCGTCACCGCCGGGCTGGCGGCGCTGGCGGTGGCGACCATCCCGGCCACCCTGCGCGATGTCAACCGCGCCGTCGTCTTCGCCACCGGCCATGCGGCGGAGGATACCGGCGAGACCGACTGGGCTGCGCTCGCCGGGCTGGGGCAGCCGCTGGTTCTCTATATGGCGCTGCGCCGGCTCGACGGCATCGCCCGCGCGCTGGTCGCCGGCGGCATGGCCGCGGACACGCCGGTCGCCGTCATCTCTTCCGCCACAAGGTCGGACCAGGACATCCTCGTCTCGACGCTGGGCGCGGTGACCGAAGACCGCCGGCGCCACCCGGTTGCGCCGCCGGCAATCGTCGTGGTCGGCGAGATCGTCAGAACCCGCAAGCGCCTGCTGCGCGTCGCCCCGGCATTGGCCGGAGCGCTTGTTTGATCGCCCCGGCGCTTCTCGTCGGCGCGCCGCGCTCCGGCGCCGGCAAGACGACTGTGACCGTCGGCCTGCTCGCTGCTCTCGCCCGGCGCGGGCGCCAGGTGCGCGCCCTGAAATGCGGGCCGGACTATATCGATGCCGCCTTTCACGCCGCCGCCAGCGGCGCCGAATGCGCCAATATCGACAGCTGGGCAATGTCGCCCGGCCACATCGCGGCCATTCTGCAGGCAGCCGCCGAACCGGAAGCGCTGCTGATCCTCGAATCGGCCATGGGCCTGTTCGACGGGGTCGCCGGCGCGGCCGGACGCTCCGGGGCGGCGGCCGATATTGCGGTCCGCTTCGGCATTCCGGTCGTTCTGGCGCTCGATATTGCCGGCCAGGCGCAATCGGCCGGCGCGGTCGCGGCGGGCTTCGCCGCCTTCGATTCCGGGCTCGCCATTGGCGGGGCGATCCTGAACGGGGTTGCCAGCCCGCGCCATCTGCGCATGGCGACGGAGGGGCTGGAGCGGGCCGGCATTCCGCGGCTGGGCTGGCTGCCGCGACAGGCGGAATTTACCTTTCAGGACCGGCATCTGGGTCTGGTCCAGGCGCGCGAACGCCCCGGTCTGGCGCGCGAGGTCGCTGCGCTGGCCGACGGATCGGCGAGACGGTCGATCTCGACCGGATCGAAGCCCTGGCCCGGCCGCCGGCTGCGCCGGGCGAGGCCGGCGGCGGCACGGCCACCCGGTCGCTCGACCCGCCGGGCCAGCGCATCGCCCTTGCCGACGACGAGGCCTTTTCGTTCGTCTATCCGCACATGATGGCGGGCTGGCGCCGGCAGGGCGCGGAGATCGTCCGCTTCTCGCCGCTGAACGACGAAGCGCCGCCGGAGGCGTGCGATTGCTGCTGGCTGCCCGGCGGCTATCCCGAACTTCACGCCGGCCGCATCGCGGGCGCCCGCCGGTTTCTCGATGGCCTGGCGCGCTTTTCCCGGAAGCGACCGGTGCACGGCGAATGCGGCGGCTACATGGTGCTCGGCCGGTCGCTGGAAGATGCCGACGGTACGGTCCATGCCATGGCCGGCCTGATGGGACATAGTACGAGCTTCCGGCAGCGCAGGCTGCAGCTCGGCTACCGCCGGGCGGTGACGCTGGAAGCGGGCGTTCTGGGGCCGCCGGGAACCGCGGTGCGCGGCCACGAGTTCCACTATGCGACGGTGCGCGATGCGGCGGCGGACGAAGCCCTGCTCACCGTTTTCGACGGCGAGGGCCGGCCGCTGGGCCGCGGCGGCGGCCGGCGCGGCACGGTCACCGGAACCTTCTTCCACGCCATCGCGCGGGAGGTCTGAGGTTACCGCGGCGCCCGTTGCCGGAGGACTGGCGCTTGACAGGCTTCCGGGCGCGGGGCTATGCCTTGCAGGCTCGGTGCCTCGCCCGGGCCACCGACCGGGAGGGGCAGAATAGGGAATCCGGTGCGGTCTGCGGATCAAGGCCGGAGCTGTCCCCGCAACTGTAGGCGGTTGGCCGCGCCCGGATGCCACTGGACACGCTGTCCGGGAAGGCGGGTGCAAGGGGCCGAAAACCGCGAGCCAGGAAACCTGCCGGGCAATCGGGACCCAATCGTTGTCGGGTGATACGACGGAGAATGGAATGACTGCCCAGACTCAAAGCCGGACCCACAGCGGGACGGGGCTTTCGGCCCGCCTTGCGGCCATTGCCCTGAGTGCCTTCATCGGCCTGTCGATCGTCACGATCGCCGGTCATGTGCAGACATCCGCCCTGCATGCCGCTGCCCACGACACGCGCCACGCCACGGGCTTTCCCTGCCACTAGCGGATGTTTTCCCGGATTCTGGTCAGCGGCCTCTTCGCGGGTTTCGCGGCGGGGCTGATTGCAGCCGCCCTGCAGCTGGTCTTCCTGCAGCCGGTACTGCTGCACGCCGAGCTCTACGAGACCGGCAAGCTGACCCATTTCGGCGCGACGCAGGCCGCCGGCGCCGCGGCCGTGCCCGCCGGCCTCGACCCGATGCGCGACGGGCTGAGCGTGCTGTTCAGCGCCCTGATCTATTGCGGCTATGCCCTGATCCTGGTCGCGGCGATGGCCCTTGCGGCGGAGCGCGGCGTGCGGATTTCGGTCCGCCAGGGGCTGCTCTGGGGGCTGGCCGGGTTCCTCGCCGTCCATTTCGCCCCGGCGGTCGGTTTGCCGCCGGAACTGCCGGGCTCGGCTGCCGCCGATGTGGCGTTGCGGCAGGTCTGGTGGTTCGGCACCGTCGGCGCCACGGCGGCCGGCCTGGCCCTGATCGCCTTCGGCCGGGGGTGGATCGCCTGGGGCGCCGCTGTCCTGCTGATCGTTGCGCCGCATATCGTCGGCGCACCCCATGCCGACGGCTTTGCCGGCCCGGTGCCGCCGGAACTGGCGGGCCTGTTTGCCGGCCGGGCGCTCGGCGTCGGCCTGGTCGCCTGGGCCCTGCTCGGCCTGTTCGCCGCCTTCTTCTGGCTGCGCGAAGGCCGGCGCGCCGAGGGCGTGGCGCTGGGCGCCTGACGGCCGACACGGCCGGCTCCGCCGGGCGAGGGAGGGGTCGCCGGTCCGGCGCCGGTTCCGTTGCGCTCCGCCATCCGTCTTTATCGTCATGCCGCGATCCCTTGCGCTTCTGATCATCGGCCTGCTCTTCGGCGGCGGCATCGGCTTTCTGCTCGCCGCCGCCAACAATGTCGCGCTGGACGGCCACCGTCACGGTCCGGCCGGCGGGGCCGCGGCTGCCGGGCAGGGCGGCGAAGCGCACCGCGGTCATGGCCATCATGACGGCCGGACCATCGCGCTTGCCGCCGGCCCCGATGCGCCCACCCTCGATTTCCACATCGTGCGGGACGCGATGTCGGGCTGGAACCTGCAGATCGCGACCACCGGCTTCCGCTTCGCGCCGGAACGGGCGAGCGCGGCGCACCGGGCCGGCGAGGGCCATGCCCATATCTATGTGAACGGGCGCAAGGTTGCGCGGGTTTACGGCCCCTGGTTCCATCTCGGCGCCCTGCCGCGCGGCACGGTTTCGATTGCCGTCACCCTGAACGCCAACGATCACAGCGCCCTCTCGGTCGCCGGCCGCCCGCTGCGGGCGATGAAGACGATCCGGGTGGAGTAGGGCACCGGCCCGCCCGGCGGCGCTCCTTTTGCCAGGGCAGACGCCCCGCCGCTGCCCGGCGGGACGTGTATTCGCATAAATGCATTGAACGGAGTCCGCCGGGCGGGTAGGATGTGCCAGGATCGCCAGCCATGGAGATCGGATATGGCACACGATCATGCAGACAATGGCCCGCCGTCCGAGACGGCGATGCGGGTGAAGGCCCTGGAGACGCTCCTGACCGAAAAGGGCCTGCTCGATCCCGCCGCCATCGACACCCTTGTCGAAACCTATGAGACCCGCATCGGCCCGCGCAACGGCGCCCGGGTCGTGGCACGGGCGTGGACGGACGCCGACTACAAGCAGCGGCTGATGGAGGATGGCAGCGCGGCGATTGCCGAGCTCGGCTTCAGCGGCGTGCAGGGCGAGGACATGGTGGTGGTCGAGAACACCGACACTGTCCACAACCTGGTGGTGTGCACCCTGTGCTCCTGCTATCCGTGGCCGACCCTGGGGCTGCCGCCGATCTGGTACAAGAGCGCCCCGTACCGCGCCCGTTCGGTCATCGATCCGCGCGGCGTGCTGGACGAGTTCGGCGTCGAACTGTCGGAAGATGTCGAGGTGCGGGTCTGGGACAGCAATGCGGAGCTGCGCTATCTGGTGCTGCCGCAGCGGCCGGCCGGCACGGAAGGCATGGGCGAGGAGGAACTGGCGGCGCTGGTGACCCGCGACTCGATGATCGGCACGGCGCTGGTCGAGGCGCCGGCCGGCTAGCCTGTTGCCGGGGGAGGCAAGGATGAACGGCATTCATGACATGGGCGGCATGCAGTGCATGGGCCCGATCGTGCGCGAGGAGAACGAGCCGCGGTTTCACGAAGCTTGGGAGGGCCGCGTATTCGGCATGTTCTTCACCAATTTCGCCGAAGGCCATTTCAATGTGGACATGTTCCGCCACGCCATCGAACGGATGGGCCCGGCGGAATATCTCGAGACCTCCTATTACGAGCACTGGCTCCATGCGTTCGAAACCCTGCTGGTGGAACGCGGCGTGCTGACCGAGGCCGAAATCGAAGAGAAGATGGCGAGCCTTCGCCGCGGGGGAGTGTGACGATGCCAGCTCTGACACCGGAAATCGTTCCCGGCCTCATCGCCGGGGGCGCGTCGTGCCGCATGGATGCGGATGTGGCGCCCAGGTTCAAGGTCGGCGATACAGTGCGGGCCCGCGATGTGAATCCGCTGACCCACACCCGGCTGCCCCGCTATATCCGGGGCCGGAGCGGGACGGTCACGCGCGACCATGGCGTGTTCGCCCTGCCGGACACGTCGGTCTCCGGCGTCCACAGCGATCCCCAGCATGTCTACAGCGTGCGCTTCGAGAGCCGCGACCTGTGGGGCGAAGACGCCAACACGAACACCAGCCTCTATATCGATCTGTTCGACGACTATCTCGATCCGGCGTAAGGGCGCCGCCCTTGTCCGATCATCTGCCGCAGCTGCCCTGGGACGCGGAAGACGGGCCGGTCTTCAGGGAACCGTGGGAAGCGAGCGCCTTTGCGATGGCGGTCCGGCTGTCGGAAGCAGGTCGGTTCACCTGGACGGAGTGGGTCGACCGGCTTTCGGCGGAGATTGCCGCGGCGAAGGCGCGGGGCGATCCCGATCTCGGCGACCGCTATTACGAGCACTGGCTGAATGCCCTGGAAAAGCTGGTGGTCGAGAAGGGGCTGGGCTCGGAGGCGGAGCTGGCCACGCTCGTGCACGACTGGACCGAAGCGACCCTTCATACGCCCCACGGCCAGCCGATCGAACTGAAGACGCGCACGCCGGTCGAAACCGACCCCGAAGCCCCGTCCTGAAATTTTCCGGCCCGCCCTTTCCGGCCGCCGCCGGCGACGGCGGAACCGCGCCGCTTCAGCGGCTGCGCCAGTCGCCGGCACCCTCGAACGCGGCGGCCGCCCGGTAGATCGTGGCTTCCCGCCATTTGGCGGCGACCAGCATCATCCCGACCGGCAGACCGTCGCTCATCGCGCAGGGGATCGACATGGCCGGATGCCCGGTCACATCGAACGGCGCCGTATTGGGCAGCATCTCGAAGGCGCGCTGGCAGTAGAGTTCGAGCGGCGCGTCGGCCGGCGGCAGCGGCGTTGCCTTCAGCGGCAGGGTCGGCATCAGCAGCAGATCGCAGCCCTGCAGCGCCTCGTCATACCGGGCGGTGAGGCTGCGGCCGAGATTCTGTGCCTTGGCGTAATAGTGTCCGCCGCGATGCCTGAGATAGTACTGGCCGATGAACATGCAGATTTTCAGCGTGTCGGAGAGTTCGTCCGCGCGCTGGCGCCAGCCGGCATGGAAATCGAGCAGCGATGTCGTGTACATGCCCTTCCAGCCGGTGCCCATGCCGTTGCCGTGCATCA
The DNA here is from genome assembly GCA_965221475.1 of Alphaproteobacteria bacterium. GTDB lineage: Bacteria > Pseudomonadota > Alphaproteobacteria > Bin65 > Bin65 > Bin65. The sequence goes on from OZ244891.1 coordinate 3,100,983, forward strand.
TCTGGTTGGTCAGCCCCTCGACGGCGATGGGCGTCCAGATCGCCGGCCCTTCGAGATGCGCCGGGATCGAGACCTCCTCGACGGTAGCGCCGAGGCCGCCCAGGACATCGGCCGCCGCCCGGACCCGGTCATCGACATCGGGTTCGGAGGATTCGTGCCCGAATCCCTCCTTCAGCACGCCGATGCGCAGGCCGTCCACGCCCTGGCCGACCGCCGCGACATAGTCATCGACCTGCGGCGCATACTGGCGCGGATCGAGACCGTCGGCGCCGGCAATCGCCTGCAGCATGGTGGCGTTGTCGAGCACATTCCCGGTCATCGGCCCGGTATGGTCGATGGTCGTCTCGATGGGCATGACCCCGCTATAGGGAACGAGGCCGTGGGTCGGCTTCATGCCGTAGCAGCCGCTATAGGCCGACGGAATCCGGATCGAGCCGCCCTGATCGCCGCCAATGGCCATATCGACCTCTCCGCCGGCGACCAGCGCGGCCGAGCCCGAGGATGAGCCGCCGGCCGAATAGCCCGGCCTGTGCGGATTCTCCACCGGTCCGGCGGCATTGGTATGGCTGCCGCCGGAGAGGCAGAAATACTCGCAATGGGCCTTGCCGACGATGGTCGCACCGGCATCGAGCAGCCGGGTGACGATGGTGGCGTCCACATCGGGCACATAGCCTTCCAGGGTGGACGCGCCGTTCATCATCGGGACGGATGCGAGGCAGACATTGTCCTTGAGGGCGACCGTGCGGCCTGCCAGGGGCCCTTCGGCCGCGCCGCGAATGTCCGTTCGCACATACCAGGCGTTGTACGGATTCTCGCCGTCGGCAGGGTGGGCGAAGCTGCGGCGGGGATATTTCACCGGCGGCAGATGATCCGGCAGCGCCTCGACGACATCGTAGGCGTCGAGCGTTGCCTGCATCGTGTCGAGAAACTCCCGGATCCGGTCGTCCGGCATGTCCATGCCCAGTTCGGCGACGACTTCCTTGAGCTGGGCCTGCGTCGGTCGTTGTGCTGTCATCTCTGCGCCTCCGGCATTGCCAGCGGCCCGCCGGCAGACCGGAACGCCGGCCGGTGGGCGCCTGCGCCAAGACTAGACAGCGGGCACGTCGCTGTGAAGGGAATTTGCCCGCCGAACCGGTGCCGGTTCGCGCCGGGGCGGCCCGGCGGGGCGCCTTCGGCCGGCGGCCCGCCAGGCTGAGCGTCGCGGCAGGCGGCCTCCGCCGCCGAACCCTCGAAACATCGCCGCCTGCCTTGAAATATTTTATAATTATTCTAAGTATTGGTTGCATCGCTATATCGGAGGATCGATCCCATGCGCGTCCCTGACGTCACCTTCAAGACCCGCGTTCGCGACGAGAGCATCGGCGGGCCGAACCCCTACCGGTGGCAGGACCGGACCGGCGGCGACATTTTCCGCGGCCGCCGGGTGGTCCTGTTCGCCCTGCCGGGCGCCTTCACCCCGACCTGCTCCTCGACCCATCTGCCGCGCTACGAGGCGCTGCACGATGCCTTCATGGCCCTGGGGATCGACGAAGTGGTCTGCCTGAGCGTCAACGACGCCTTCGTCATGTTCCAGTGGGGCCGGCATCTGGGGATCGAAAAGGTCACGATGCTGCCCGACGGGTCCGGCCTTTTCACCCGCCGCATGGGCATGCTGGTCTCGAAGGACAATCTCGGCTTCGGCATGCGCTCGTGGCGCTACTCGGCCTTCATCGACGATGGCGAGATCGGCAAGCTCTTCGTCGAGCCCGGCTTCGACGACGAATGCCCGACCGACCCGTTCGAAGTGTCGGACGCCGATACCATGCTGAACTGGCTGCGCGGCCATCTGCAGGGCCGGGCGGCGGTGCCGGTCGCGGCCTGACCGGGGCGGCCCGATTGCAGGGCCGCACCCGGCCGCCGGCTATACCGGCATTTTGCCGAACGCGGGCTTGCGCTTCTCCTTCAGCGCAGCCAGCCCCTCCTTCGCCTCCGGCCCGTCCCACGCCAGGAATTCCAGGCCGAGCGAGGCATCGAAGCCGGGGCCGTGCGCCCGCAGCCAGTTGTTCAGCGCCATCTTGGTGTGGCTGATCGCGGTGCGGGCGCCGTCGGCGAGGCGGCGGGCGACCCGGAGCGATTCCGCTTCCAGCGCGTCGTCGGCCACGGCGAGCGAGATCAGGCCGATCCGCTCCGCCTCCTCGCCGGTCAGCGGATCGCAGGTCATCAGATAGTATTTCGCCTTGGCCATGCCGCACATCAGCGGCCAGCAGATGACCGAGTGATCGCCGGCCGCGACCCCGAGATTGGTGTGGCCGTCGATGATGCGGCAGCTCTTCGTGGCGATGGTCACGTCGCACACCATCCCGGCGGCGAGGCCGGCGCCGACCGCGACGCCGTTCATGGCCGCGATTGTCGGCCGCGAACAGTTGATGACATTGTAGACGATATCGCGCGCCTCCTTCAGCGCGCGCATGCGATAGCCGTGGTCGGCGATGATCTCGCCGATCATGTTGAAATCGCCGCCGGGGGAGAAGGCCCGCTCCGACCCGCGCAGGATGACGGCGCCGACATCGCGGTCGGCATCGATATCCAGCCAGACCGCGGCCAGCTCCCTGTGCATCGCGATATCGGTCGAGTTCAGCGGATTGTCCGGGTTGTGCATGGTGACCCGCAGCACGCCGTCGGCCGGCCAGTCGAACTTCAGGCGTTCATAGGCGTCGTAGCGGTTGCCGGACATGGTCTTCTCCTTTGCGGCCGGGGCTTGAAGCGCCGGCTGTAGCATCGCAGCGGCGGCGCCGAAAGGCGCACGGCGCTCCGGGCTGCGCCGGCACCGGACCAGCGACAGGGCGCCGCACGTTTATGTCGCAGGCCGGCCGCCGATTTTGCGTGACGCGGCAGGCGCTTATGTGCATGTTCCCGCGCCTTCCGCGGCGCACCGGGCATTCCCCTCGGCGGGAAGCTTCAAGGGATGGAACCGCCATGTCCGACGATGACGACGACGATGTCGTTCTCCGGGAACTGAACGACGAGGAACTGGTCGAGCAGATGCACGACGACCTCTATGACGGTCTCAAGGAAGAGATCGAGGAGGGTGTCCACATTCTGCTCGAACGGGGGTGGCAGCCCTATCGCGTCCTGACCGAAGCGCTGGTCGAGGGGATGCGCATCGTCGGGATCGATTTCCGCGACGGCATCCTGTTCGTGCCCGAAGTGCTGCAGTCGGCCAACGCGATGAAGGCCGGCATGGCCATTCTCCGGCCGCTGCTGGCGGAGACCGGCGCGCCCCGGGTCGGCAAGATGGTGATCGGCACCGTCAAGGGCGATATCCACGATATCGGCAAGAATCTGGTGTCGATGATGATGGAGGGCGCCGGCTTCGAGGTGGTCGATATCGGCATCGACAATCCGGTCGAGAACTATCTGGCGGCAATCGAGGAGCATGAGCCGGATATTCTCGGCATGTCCGCCCTGCTCACGACCACCATGCCCTATATGAAGGTCGTGATCGAAACCCTGAAGGAGAAGGGCATCCGCGACGACTATACCGTCCTGGTGGGCGGCGCCCCGCTGAACGAGGAATTCGCCCAGGCCGTCGGCGCCGATGCCTATTGCCCGGACGCCGCGGTCGCGGTGGAGATCGCCAGCGAGTTCATGAAGCGCAAGCACAACCAGCTTGGCGGTGCGGTCATCGCCTGACCGATGGAGGCCGTTCTGGCGCGTCGTCCGTCCGCAGGAACCCGCAGGGGCGCCCGCCGCCGGAGCCCGTCGGCTGCGCCGGCCGCTGCCGCCCGGCCGGCGGCCGGCGTTCCGGCGACGCCCGACCGGGAGCGCGCGGAACCCCTCGATGCGCCGCCGGACAGCGCGCCGACGCTGACCGGGCGCCGCCGCGCCGCCACCATGGTTATTGCCTGCGGCGCGCTGGCCAGGGAGATCGTCCATTTCCGCAGCATGAATGCGGTTCCTGCCTTCGATGTCGCCTGCCTGCCGGCCTGGATCCACAACCGGCCGGCGCTCATTCCCGAACGGGTCCGCGCGAAAATCCGCGAACACCGGGCCGGCTACGACCGGATTCTCGTCGCCTTCGCCGATTGCGGCACCGGCGGCCTGCTCGACAGGGTGCTGGCGGAGGAGGGCGTCGAGCGCATCGCGGGTCCGCACTGCTATGCCTTCTATACCGGCCAAACTGCGTTCGCCGCCCTAGACGAAGCGGAAACCGGCACCTTCTATCTCACCGACTACATGGTCCGGCATTTCGACCGGCTGATCGTCGAGGGCCTCGGCCTCGACCGTTTTCCCGAACTGCGCGACGATTATTTCGCGCACTATACGCGCTGCCTCTATATCGCCCAGACGCGCGATGCCGAACTCCAGCTGAAGGCGCGGGCGGCGGCGGCTCGGCTCGGCCTCGCCTATGCCTTCCGCCATGTCGGCTTTGGCGAGCTGGAGGAATTTCTGCACCGGGCCGCCGGTTCCGCCGCGCAAGCGGGGCCGGATGCCGGGCCCGGCGGGCGGGCCTGAACCCATGGCGAAGCTGCAGATCATCTACTGGCGCGATATTCCGGCCCAGGCGATCGTTTCGGCCGGCCGGCGCAAGGCGCGCCGGCAGCTCGATGTCCGTTTCGAGAAGGCCATCGACCGGGCGGCCATCCGGGCGAAGCTGCACGGCACCGACGATTATCTCGAACAATGGCGCCGGGGCGCGCCGGTCGCCTGCGGCGACGATCTGGAAGCCGCTGTCCGCCAGGCCGCCGAACGGATCGAGCGGGACTATCCGCAGGAACGGGTCGAACGGCTGGTGCGCGCCAACGGTATTGACGAAGAAGGACACAAGGACGACGAAGGCAGCGATGAAAGCAGCGACGACAGGGCGGCCTGAGCGCCCGAGCCGGGGGTCTTCCACATCATGAGCCGAACCGTTGTCAGCTCCGCGACCCGCGAGGTCGCGCTCGGTTTCGACCGGCCCTTCTGCATTATCGGCGAGCGGATCAACCCGACCGGGCGCAAGCTGCTGATGGAGCAGATGCGGGCCGGCGACTACAGCCGGGTCGCCGCCGACGCCGTCGCCCAGGTCGAGGCCGGGGCGCACATGCTGGATGTCAACGCCGGCGTGCCGCTGGCCGACGAGCCGAAAATCCTCGCCGATTGCATCAAGCTGGTGCAGTCGCTGGTCGATGTGCCGCTCTCCATCGATTCCTCCATCGTCGCGGCGCTGGAGGCGGGGCTGCAGGTCTATCGGGGCAAGCCATTGCTGAACTCGGTGACCGGGGAGGAGGAGCGGCTGGAGGCCGTCCTGCCGCTGGTCCGGAAATACGGCTGCGCCGTCGTCGCCATTTCGAACGACGAATCCGGCATTTCGGAAGACCCGGATGTCCGCTTCGACGTCGCCAGAAAAATCGTGCAGCGGGCGGCCGACCACGGCATCCCGAAGGAGGATATCGTCGTCGATCCGCTGGTCATGCCCATCGGCGCGATCAACCGGGCCGGCCGGCAGGTCTTCTACCTGCTGAACCGGCTGCGCGACGAGCTCGGCGTCAACAGCACCTGCGGCGCCTCCAATATCGGCTTCGGCCTGCCCAACCGGCCGGGGCTCAACGCGGCCTTTCTCGGCATGGCCGCCTGTTCGGGCATGACCTCGGCGATCATGAACCCGCTGCACGCCAGCGAGGTGGAGGCCGTGATGGCGGCCGACGTGATGAACGGCAACGATCCGGACTGCCGGCGCTGGCTGAAGAAATTCCGCGACCCGGCCGCCGAGACCGAAAGCCGCCGCGGCCGGGAAGGGCGCCGCCGCCGCCGTGCCTGAGGGCCGGTCCATCGGTACGGACGGGGCCGCCGCAGTGCAGGCGACGGTCGTCTTCACGCCTTCGGGCAAGCGCGGCCGCTTTGCGCTCGGCACCAGCGTGCTGCAGGCGGCGCGCGATCTTGGCGTCGACCTGGATTCGGTGTGCGGCGGCCGGGGCATTTGCGGCCGCTGCCAGATTCACGTCGGCTCCGGCCGGTTCGCCAAGCTCGGCATCGAGAGCACGGCCGGCCATCTGAGCGCCTTCAGCGCCAACGAGCGGCGCTACCGGGATCGCAGCGGCCTGGCCGACGGGCGCCGGCTGGGCTGCCATGCCACCGTGCAGGGCGATCTGGTCATCGATGTGCCGCCGGACAGCCAGGTCCACAAGCAGGTCGTCCGCAAGCGCGCCGAGGTGCGCAACATCACCATCGATCCCGCCATCCGCCTGCATTATGTCGAGGTTGAGAAGCCCGACATGCACAAGCCGACGGGCGATTTCGAGCGCCTCGCCGGCGCGCTGCGCGAGCAGTGGGGCCTCGGCGCGCTGGATTGCGAACTGCAGATACTGCACACGCTGCAGAAGACCCTGCGCGAGGGCGACTGGAAGGCGACGGTCGCCGTGCACCGGCAGGAGCGGATCACCGCGATCTGGCCCGGCTTTCGCGACAAGGCCTATGGCCTGGCCTACGATGTCGGCTCGACGACCGTGGCCGCCCATCTCGCCGACCTGGCGACCGGCGAGGTGGTGGCATCGGCCGGAGTCATGAACCCGCAGATCCGCTTCGGCGAAGACCTGATGAGCCGGGTTTCCTACGCCATGATGAATCCTGGCGGCGCCGGCGAACTGACCGCCGCCGTGCGCGAGGCGGTCAACCGGCTGGCCGCCGAGGCGGCATCGGCGGCGGCGGTATCGGCCGACGATATCCTCGGCGTCACCGTCGTCGGCAACCCGATCATGCATCATCTGCTGCTCGGCATCGATCCGGTGGAGCTTGGCGGCGCGCCCTTCGCCCTGGCGACCAACGGCGCCGTGACCCTGCCGGCGACGGAGATCGGGCTGGCGGTCAACCCGGCGGCGCGGGTCTATTTCCTGCCCTGCATCGCCGGCCATGTCGGCGCCGATGCCGCCGGCGTCATCCTTTCGGAAGCGCCGCACCTTTCGGACGAGACGGTGCTGATCGTCGATGTCGGCACCAATGCCGAGATCGTGCTCGGCAACCGGCACCGGCTGCTGGCGGCATCCTCGCCGACCGGGCCGGCGTTCGAAGGCGCGCAGATTCTGTGCGGCCAGCGCGCGGCGCCCGGCGCCATCGAGCGCGTGCGCATCGATCCGCAGACCCTGGAGGCGCGCATCCGGGTGATCGGCTGCGATCTGTGGTCCGACGAGGCCGGTTTCGCCCAGGCGACGGCCGATACCGGCGTCACCGGCATCTGCGGCTCCGGCATCATCGAGGCGCTGGCCGAAATGTATCTGGCCGGCCTGATCCGCCCGGACGGCACCATCGACGGCGGCCTGGCGGCGCGAACCGACCGGCTCCAGGCCGAGGATCGCACCTTCAGCTATCGCCTCTACCGGACCGGCGAGCGCGATATCCGCATCTACCAGATCGACGTCCGGGCGATTCAGCTCGCCAAGGCGGCGCTCTATGCCGGCGCCCGGCTGCTGATGGACCGGATGGGCATCGCGGCGCCGGATCGCATCGTGCTGGCCGGCGCCTTCGGCACCCATATCGAGCCGAAATACGCCATGATCCTGGGCATGATCCCGGACTGCGCCCTCGACCGGGTGATTTCGGCCGGCAACGCGGCCGGCACCGGCGCGCGAATCGCGCTGCTGAACCGGGGCGCGCGCGACGAAATCGAACGGGTCGTGCGCCGGATCGAAAAGGTCGAAACCGCGGTCGAGGCGGATTTCCAGCGCCATTTCGTCGATGCGATGGCGCTGCCGCACGCGAGCGCGGACTACCCGAACCTCGGCCGGCATGTCCGCCTGCCGGCCCGCCTCGCCGACGCCGGCAGCGCGCCGGAAGCGCCCGGCCGCCGCCGCAACCGCCGGCGCGGGCGCTAGCCGATGCCGTCGGGCAGGCTTTCCTTCCTGCGGGCGATGAAGTCGTTCAGCCCCTCGTCGATTCCGGGATCGATGGGCGGCGCCTCATAGCCGGCCAGCATCGCCTTCCAGCGCTCGTTGGCGCGCACCGCACTGTCCTTCGAACCGTCGCTGCGCCATTGTTCGAAACTGTTGTTGTCGGCAACGGCGGAGCGCCAGAAGGCGGTTTCGAAATTATCCTGGGTGTGGCGGCAGCCGAGATAGTGGCTGCCCGGCCCGACCTCGCGCACCGCATCCAGCGCCTGGCCGTTCTCCGACAGATCGTAGCCGCCGGCCAGCACCTGATGCATGGCGAGCTGGTCGGCATCCATGACGAGCTTCTCATAGCCCGAGGCCAGGCCGCCTTCCAGCCAGCCGGCGGCATGGAGGACGAAGTTCACGCCGGCCAGCACCGTCGGCATCAGCGTATTGGCGCTTTCGTACGCTGCCTGGGCATCCGGCAGCTTCGAGGCGGTGAGCGCGCCGCCATTGCGGAACGGCACGCCCAGCCGGCGGGCCAGCGCCGCCAGGCCGAACAGGGCGAGCGCCGGCTCCGGCGTGCCGAAGGTCGGCGCGCCGGACTGCATCGAGATCGAGCTTGAGAAGCTGCCGAATACGACCGGCGTGCCCGGCCGGATGAGCTGGGTTGCGGCGATGCCGGCCATCGCCTCGGCCAGGGTCTGCGCCATCACGCCGGCTACGGTCACCGGCGCCATCGCGCCGGACAGGATGAAGGGGCTGACCACGGTCGCCTGGCCGGCGCGGGCATAGGTTTTCAGCGCGCCGAGCATGGTGGCGTCGAACACCAGGGGCGAATTGGCGTTGATCAGGCTGATGCAGACGCAGTGCCGGTCGACGAAATCGTCGCCGAACAGGATTTTGGCCATGGCGACGGTATCGGCAGCGCGCTCCGGATGGGTGACCGAGCCCATGAACGGCTTGTCGGAAAAGCGCATGTGCGCATACACCATATCGAGGTGGCGCTTGGCGATCGGCACATCGACCGGCTCGCAGACCGTCCCGCCCGAATGGTGCAGCGCCGGCGACAGCCAGGCCAGCTTCACCAGATTGCGAAAATCCTCGATGGTTCCATAGCGCCGGCCATTGTCGAGATCGCGCACGAAGGGCGGGCCGTAGACCGGGGCGAAGACCGTGCTGTCGCCGCCGATTTCGACCGAACGCGCGGGATTGCGGGCGTACTGGGTGAAGCGGGCCGGTGCAGTGGCACAGAGCTGCCGGGCGAGGCCGCGCGGAAAGCGGACGCGGGTGCCGCGAATGTCGGCGCCGGCGTTGCGGAACAGGTCGAGGCATTCGGCATCGTCGCGAAATTCGATGCCGATCTCTTCCAGAATGGTATCGGCATTGCGCTCGACCAGTTCGAGGCCTTCGGCGGACAGAAGCTCCACCTTCGGAATCTGCCGCTGGATGGCGCCGAGCTGCTCGACCGGCCCGGCGGTCCGCGCGGCCCGCCGGCTCTCGCGCCCGCCGCCGCGCCGCCCGGCCCGCGCGCCGCGCCCCCGGCTGCGTTCTTCGCTCATGGCCGGCCTCCGGCCGCGGCCAGGCTTCGATACGGGGTGCAACGGCGGCGGTTCATGGTGCGGTCGATCCTAGGCGCGCAGCGCGGCATTTTCCGGGTCGTACGGGCTTTCGGCAACGATGCGGGCCGGCAGCAGCCGGTCGAGGACCCGGACCTCGCAGGCCCGGCCGATCTCCGCCACATCGCTGCGGACATAGCCGAGCAGCAGGCTCTTGCCGACATGGTGGCCGTAGCCGCCGGCGGTGCCGCGGCCGACCGTCTCGCCGTCGATAGAGACCGGCTCGCTGCCGAACGGGTCGGCATCCTCGGCCTCGACCTCGATGGTCCGGTAGACGGTCGGCACGCCATCCCGCTTCTGTTTCATGAGCGCGGCCCGGCCGGTGAAGTCCGCATTCTTGCCGAAGCGGACGAAGCGCTCCAGGCCGGCTTCCAGAATCGTGTTCTCGGCGTTGAGATCGGTGCCGAACAGCCGGTAGCTCTTCTCCAGGCGCATCGATTCCATGGCGCGCATGCCGACCGGGGCGATATCGAATTCGGCGCCGGCCTCCATCAGCGCATCGTAGAGATGGTTCTGATATTCGATGGGATGGTGCAGTTCCCAGCCGAGCGAGCCGACGAAATTGACCCGCAGCGCCCGGACATCCGGGCAGAAGCCGACCGGAATGTCCCGCCCGGTCAGCCAGGGGAAGGCCGCATTCGACACATCGGCATCGGCCAGCTTCTCCAGCACCAGGCGGGCCTGCGGACCGGCGAGGACGAAAACGCCGTACCGGGTCGTCACATCCTGCAGAAAGACCGAGCCGTCGCGCGGGGCCGAGCGGGCGAGCATGTCCCAGTCCATATCGTGGGCGGCGCCGGGGCCGACCAGATAGAAGCGCTCGCCATAGAGGCCGTCGGGCAGGCGCAGGATGGTGAATTCGCTGCGTACCGAGCCCGACGGGTTGAGCGCGTGGGCGAGGGTCATGCGCGTGACCCGGTGCGGCACGGCGTTGGCGACCGTGCCGTCCAGCCAGGCGCGGGCGCCGGGGCCTTCGACCAGATATTTGGCGAAGCTGCCGAGCTCCATCAGGCCGACCTGCTCGCGCATGGCGCGGACCTCGTTGCCGACATGCGCGAACCAGTTGGAGCGCCGGTAGGAATATTCGTCCCGCCGCGCGACTCCCGCCGGGGCGAACCAGTTGGGCCGCTCCCAGCCGAAGCGCGCCCCCCAGACCGCGCCGGCCCGGTCCAGCCGCCCATGGCAGGGCGGGGCCTTGGCCGGCCGGCCGGCCGGCCGCTCCTCCATCGGATAGTGGTTGATGAAGACGTGCTCGTAGGCCTCCTCGTTCTTGATCCGGGCGAAATTCTTCGCGACCACGCCGAAGCGGCGCGGATCGACGCCGATCATGTCCACCGAGGGCTCGCCTTCCACGATCCATTCGGCGAGCTGCCAGCCGGCGCCGCCGGCCGCCGTCACGCCGAAACTGTGCCCTTCGGAGAGCCAGAAATTCTCCAGGCCGAAGGCCGGGCCGACCATCGGGTTGCCGTCCGGCGTATAGGCGATGGGGCCGTTGACGATGTCCTTGATGCCGGCATTCTCGAAGCTCGGCACCCGCTTCATGCAGGCCTCGACATGGGGCAGCAGC